>NZ_PDHM01000001.1 GCF_002573715.1 Paenibacillus sp. EZ-K15
TTAAGCCTTCCAGCGCCGATGGTACTTGGACCGAAGGGTCCCGGGAGAGTAGGACGTCGCCAAGCGAAAAACCACTGTCGATGTAATCGATGGTGGTTTTTATTTGTTTTTTATGAGAATTGTATTTTTGGATATTTAGATGAAATGCAGATTTAGAGATTGTCCGACTAAGGATATATGCTGCAGCGTGATGTCAGCAGCTTCTCTGTTATATAACATGATCATAAAATTGACGTAAACAGATGAAGATTTTGTTACCGATACCATGCCAAAAATCAGTATAATAGAATTAGGCAAAATCGGGTAGTGATTACCGATTTGCGCAGGCTGTAGGAAATAAGGCCTGATTGGAAGGCTCTCCATTAACCAACCAACTACGAATACTCATCTGGAGACCGGTTATTGTGGGGGAAGGAGGACAATTACATGTTGTTTAAACGTGGTCTGCATGTGGCAGAGATGATCTGTGCGGTTACGATATTGTTGATCGGATCCGGATGTGGGGCATCCACCGAACCAAGCTGGAAAACCTTTGACGGCGCGGCGAATGTGAAGTCATTCCCGGTTCCGAAGGAAGCAAATAAAACGGAGCAAACAACAGGCAATAGTGACTTGGATTATGTACGGTATGCGCTTCCTGGCTTGAAGGAAAGCGACAGCATTCCTGAAGCTTACTTGGAAGAGATTGAGTCCTGGGGATGGAAGCAGAAGGAAGTTGAAGATAACGGTTCTTCGTTAGTATTTGAAAAAGGGAAAAGTATCGTCCACCTATCGGTACATGACGATTTTCTTATAATTACGGTTCCGACTCAGCTTAAAAAACAAGCCATACAAGGATTAGAAAGCAATAAAGCCAATGAATAAAGACCTCTTCCCGACTTCGGAATGAGGTCTTTATTCATTGATGAAACAGCGCTATGTAGTGATGGACGCAGGACCCTAACATTATTGCAGGTAGTAGGAGATGTCCTGCTCATTCATTTTCAACATGCCATCTTTACGCTGGCCGCTCAGACGCAGCATGGTATAGCCGCGCGGGAGAAGAAACCATAGATGCCAGACCAGAAGCGTGATGGCAAAAGGCAGCGGTGACCAGAAGGCCATGATAGCGCTTAAGACAATCCCTACCCAACAGGTATAGAACTGCACTAAATTAAATACGCGACGGCTGACGTGTTGATCCGGTATATAACCAAGCCAAGGCAACCTCAGACGGAAGCGCCAACGTTTCCGGTAGCTTGTTCCCAATAGGACGAGCACGGTGTGCCCAACGACATATTGGATCCATAACATAAGCGGAAAGGCGATTAGCAGATAGAGCAGGAAATACGGTGACACCCAAAATGTCCCTGCAGCCGCAGCAAGCCAAGGCAGAGTTAAGTAGAGGATGAGCAAGCTTTTGGAAAGTTGGATTTTCTTAATTAATCGATAGTGATAAAAGGTGGCTTGACCATGTGGATCTGCCATTGGGCTATACTGTCCCCCTTTAAGTAGAAGTAAATTACGATAGACGGGAAATTTAAGTCTTTTATGTTTTTATCGGACAAAATCATATTTTTATTAAGCTGAAAAAAAAGGTACAGACACAAGGCCACCAAGGGGTACATATACATAAAGCGTAGACCGATATCCTATGAAAAGGTTTAAAATAATAGAAACTGTGTCATACTAATAGGAAAAGGATCAAGGTGGGATGGTTATGGAAGAATTGACCGAACACGTGTGTATCATATGCAATCAGACGAAGACAGAGGGGATTACCATTGTTTCGCAATTCGTATGCGAGGAATGTGAATCCGAAATCGTTCATACCAGCGCGGAAGATGCCAAATATCATTTTTTCATCCGTCAATTAAAACAAATTGCCATGCCGAAAAATGCATAGGCGCGGGTACACGCGTCAAATGGGCCTGAATAAAAGGCCTTTTTTTGTTTAGAGGGGACTTTCCGTGCATGGAGACGTAGGCGTAGGTTTCAAATTGCGTTAAAATAGGTTAGAGAATGTAATCCGAAGGGATATATCGATGACTACACATAGAGAGCGTGCCCCACTAGCAGAGGCTTTAATGTTGTATCGAGAACGTGGGGCTTCATCTTTTCATGTACCTGGTCATAAAAATGGCAGGGCATATACAGGAGAAGGTAAGACTACGGAGATGCTGCGAGAGGCCATGCGCATTGATGTGACGGAAATTACCGGAACCGATGATTTATTTCATCCTGAAGGCGTTATTCAGGAAGCACAGGAACTGGCCGCAGATTGTTTTGGTGCAGAGGAAAGCTTCTTCCTGGTGGGCGGGAGTACAGCCGGCAATTTGGCACTAGTTCTGACGGTTTGCCGTGAACCTGGCGATATCGTGCTTGTACAGCGGAACGTACATAAGTCCGTGTTGAACGGATTGATGCTGGCCGGTGCAAGGGCGGTGTTTCTTCAACCGGAGCTGGACAAGCAGAGCGGTTTAGCCGTTGCTCCCTCTGCAGCTACACTCGTAGCGGCTCTTGAGGCTTATCCAGAGGCCCGGGGGGCGATCATCACGATGCCGAACTACTACGGGATGGGGAGCGACTTAAGGCCGCTCGCGAAAGCTTGCCATGAGTTCGGCATTCCACTACTCGTGGATGAAGCGCATGGAGCTCATTATGGACAGCACCCTCAGCTGCCGATGAACGCTTTGTCATGCGGCGCGGATGGTGTGGTTCAATCCACACACAAGATGTTAGCCGCCATGACGATGGGAGCCATGCTGCATGTACAGGGCGGACTGCTCGACCGCAGCCTGCTGCGCCAGCGGCTGGCCATGGTGCAGAGCTCCAGCCCCTCGTACCCGCTCATGGCTTCGCTGGACTTGGCGCGGCGCCTGCTGCACACGCAGGGCGCAGACGCCTTCACGGCTGGCCTGGCCGCCGTGGAGGCCTTCCGGCGCGGCCTCGCGAAGCTGCCGCGCTTCGGGCTGCTGCAGCCGCGGCAGCCCGGGGGCCACGCCGCGGGCACAGCCGCAGCGGCGTATACCCGCCAAGACCCGTTCAAGGCGGTCATATATGACCGCACCGGGTCCCTGAGCGGGTATGCACTCCAGCGCGAGCTAGAGGCGCGCGGCTGTGTGCCGGAGATGAGCGACGAGTTGCACGTCGTCTTATTGTTTACGCTGGGATCCACTCGGGAAGATGCGAATCACGTCTTATGGGCTCTTGTGCATATTGTAGAGCAGGGGGAGAAGACAGAAGGGATCGGAACCGAATCAGGCACTACGGCAGAGAGCACGGAATTACTGATCCGGACATTGCGGGATCAGGGGGATTTCATGAGTTATGAGCCGCGAGTAGCCCACAAGAATATGGATTCTATCCATTTCGATGTCGATGCTAAGTTGTTAACTGAAGCAAGACCAGTCTCCGATGTTTCCACGTGGAACAATTTGCTCCCGAAGATTCCTTATTCGGCCCCAATTCCTTTCTCACTGAAGCCGATTGACAGGGAGAGGTTAGAATCGGTGCCGTTAGAGAAGAGTGCTGGGCGTAAGGCAGCGGAGATGGTTATTCCCTATCCGCCAGGTATACCGATCTTATACCCAGGTGAAGACATCTCAGCGGGAATGAAACAGAGGCTCATGGAATTAAGGAATGCAGGGGCGAAATGCCAGGGGATATCCGATCCAGCGCTGCAAACCATTGTCGTTTATAAGGAAACGTGAAGGAAGAGACTCCACTATATGCGGGTAAATATACCGGAGCGTATAATATCGAGCTCCACGATCAACAAATGATGAAAGCAGGATACGCTATGAATAATCGCAGACCACTATTTATTACCATCGAAGGAGGAGACGGATCCGGTAAAACGACCATGATGGGCAGACTCGCCGCTTTTATGCAGAATCATTCGATCCCGTATCTGATTACACGCGAGCCCGGCGGCATTGAGATTGCAGAGAAGATCCGCTCCATTATTCTCGATCCAGAGCATACCGCGATGGATGCACGCACAGAAGCATTGTTGTATGCGGCAGCTCGCCGCCAGCATCTTGTGGAGAAGGTGGAGCCAGCTTTGAGTCAGGGCTTGACTGTGCTGTGTGACCGATTCGTGGACAGCAGTCTGGTTTACCAGGGATATGCACGCGGACTGGGCATGGAGGAAGTATGGAACATCAATCAATTTGCGATCGATACCCGCATGCCGGATCTAACGCTGTTGTTCGATGTGGAGCCGAAGATTGGCATGTCACGGATCACGGCGAATGCAGAACGGGAATTAAATCGGCTGGATATGGAGAACATGGCATTTCACGAGAAGGTTAGGGAAGGCTATCTATTGGTAGCAGAGCGTAATCCGGATCGAATTCGCATTGTGGATGCTTCCAAGACGCCGGCTCAGGTGGAAAGAGAAATGATTCGTCACTTGGAAGACGCGATATTAAAGGATTTTTGAGATTGTTTGTCAAATAAGTAGTGTTAAGGACATATGATGTCCAAATAAACAAGGAGGGTTTACCATGAAATTGATTGTTGCGATTGTCCAGGATAAAGATAGCAACCGTCTCTCCGCCGCATTGGTCAAAGCTAATTTTCGGGCAACAAAGCTTGCAAGTACAGGCGGCTTCTTGAAGGCGGGGAACACCACCTTTATGATCGGGGTAGACGATTCACAGGTTGAAAGTGTGCTCAGCGTCATTCGCACAAGCTGTAAGGTTCGTGAACAGCTGGTCACTCCGGTAACCCCAATGAGTGGTACAACCGATTCCTATTTGCCGCTTCCGGTCGAAGTACAGGTTGGTGGCGCAACGGTGTTTGTCCTCCCTGTAGAACGATTCGAGCATTTCTAAATTCATTTTCTGGATCTGCGATAGTTACGTAACGGATGTTTTTATTGGGATATTTGACGGCTGTGTTCTCCTGTAACCAAAGTCTTCTGAAGCACTTCTGTATCATAATAAAAATAGTTACCGTAGATCGCCGCACTCGGGAGATGATTTTAATAGATGGATGATCTCGATGGATTCCGGAAAATCACCCAATTTATCGATAATTATCGATGAATCGCTTGACAAGCAAACCATTTCAAGGTACGTTCACGTGAGGCATAGGTTTGTTCGATATGAACGTACCAGGTGCCTCCGTTTTATTAGATGCAAAGAATACGCAAAAGGCGGTGGATCAGATGAAAATCAATCCGGGCTTTCGGCCCATGAAAAGTGAACTCACGGTGCCGGATGGCAACGCCAGACCGATTCAGCAGCGATCGTTCTCGGATATGATGCAGCAGCAGGGAGAACGCGCGACCCATGAAGAGCTGAGTCGTCAAATGCGTGAAATTGCAATGCAAGGCGATCGCTTGGCAAAAGTGATGACCGTTCGGGAGCTAAAAGCGTATAAATTGATGGTTCGCCGATTCCTGGAGGAAACGGTGCGTCGCGGTGTAAAAATGAAGGAAACGCGCGGCTGGGACCGCCGGGGACGCGGCAAGCGTTATAATGTAATTGATGAAGTCGATTCTGCGCTGCTCGCGATGGCGGATGAACTGCTGGATACGGAGCAGGGGAGAATTGATCTATTGAACAAGGTTGGAGAAATTCGAGGCATGCTGATCAATCTTGTATTCTAGTCGCAAGAAGCAAGGAAGCGTATCGTGATTCATGACTGCTAAGTCATGGAGGATCATGAGGATTGATAGAAAGTGAGGACTTATGTCTTTTAATGATATCGTAGGTCAAGAGACTGCGAAGCAACTGCTGCAAAATGCCTTGCGCCGTAATGCGGTCAGTCATGCCTATCTGTTTAGCGGCCCCCATGGTGCCGGACAGATGCAGACGGCGCTTACGTTTGCCAAGGCATTGTTTTGTACGGAACTTGAAGACGATGCCTGCGGGCAGTGTTTGGAATGCCGCAAGGTAGATCATGGAAATCATCCCGATCTGACGTTGGTTGAGCCTGATGGAGCCAGCATTAAGATTGATCAGATCCGTGATCTTCAGCGTATATTCTCCTATCGATCGGAGAATCGAAATCCCAAAGTCTATATTATTGACCGGGCGGAGAAGATGACCACGCAGGCAGCCAACAGTCTGCTGAAATTTCTGGAGGAACCCCAGGCGCCGGCTGTAGCTATTCTGATTGCCGAGAATGGACAAGCCCTTCTGCCTACCATTCAATCGAGATCCCAGCAGGTTCCGTTCCGGGCTTTGGATCCGCAGATGATGGAGAAGGTTCTTGTAGGGGAAGGTTATCCTGCCGCACTTGTACGCTGCGCAGTTCATCTTTCGTCAGGACTTGATGACTGCAGGAAAATATTGAGTGAGAATTGGTTTGCAGAAATTAGAAACCTAGTGTTACAATTAGGGAAGGAGTCTTTGAACCGCAGTGGCTCAGCAATTATCACAGCGAGTCAAAAAGTGTTCAAAACCGAGCTCTCTGATCATCTGGACCTATTGTTCAGTATGTTTCATTTATGGTTTAAGGACATGATCCATGTCCAGTATGGAAGGAAAGAGTCTCTCGTTTTCATAGATCAGGCAGAGTATATCTCTGGTCATGCATCAGCCCGCAGCACAGCACAGTGGGTGTCATACATGGATTTGGCCGCAGAGTGTCAGAAGAAGTTACGCTATAATGTCAATGGACAGCTCAGTTTAGAGCAGTTATTGATGGGTTTGGGCGGTAACACTCCGGCGTGAGCACACCCCCAGGCCCGCAGAATGGCCATTATGTACAGGCACAAGGGGGTTTATTTTTGTACAGTGTAGTAGGTGTCCGTTTTAAGAAAGCGGGCAAAATATATTACTTTGATCCGCTCGACTTGCCCGTGGAGAAGGAACAATCCGTCATTGTGGAAACCGCGAGAGGCATTGAGTATGGTCAAGTTGTGATAGGAAAGAAGGAGGTCGGTGAATCGGACGTTGTCCTTCCACTCAAGAAGGTCATTCGGATCGCGGGTGATTCTGATGCCCGTGTGGTTGAAGAGAACAAACAAGCGGCCAAGGATGCATTCACCACCTGTTTAAATAAAATTCGGGATCACGAACTGAAAATGAAACTGGTTGATGTGGAATTTACGTTTGACCGCAACAAAATCATTTTCTACTTCACGGCCGAAGGCCGTGTGGATTTCCGTGAACTGGTCAAGGATCTGGCCAGTATATTCCGTACAAGAATCGAACTTCGCCAGATTGGAGTTCGTGATGAAGCGAAAATGCTCGGCGGTCTTGGACCTTGCGGACGCGTACTGTGCTGTTCCTCATGGCTTGGTGATTTTGAGCCGGTATCGATCAAGATGGCAAAGGATCAAAGCCTATCGCTCAATCCGACTAAAATTTCTGGGCTATGCGGAAGATTGATGTGCTGCCTGAAGTTTGAGCATGATAATTATGAAAGCGTGAAAGAAGAGCTTCCATCCGCTGGGAAAATGGTCGTTACTTCGCTTGGAGAAGGCAAAGTAGTCGGACTGAATGCGGATAAGCGGACGGTTCATGTTCAACTGTTTGAAATTGGAAAGGTTAAGGAACTTCCAATGGACGACGTTGTCATCAAATAGTCCAATAGAATGTTTATTTTCGGGGTGTAGACTTGGAGAAGAAAAACATTTTTGTGCTCATTCAAGAGTTGGAAACACAGATGGGAAATATACACAGTGAACTGGGTGGACTTAAGCTGGTCATCAAGGAACTGCTGGAAGAGAACCATCGCCTCAGTCTTGAAAATGAACAGCTCCGGAAAATTTTAAAGCGGGAAGTCAATCCGGCAGAATTGGAAAACCCAGTGGCTTTACAACCTCAGCCTCATGTGAAGGATGAGGAACATGAAGATGTGGTCGGCGAGGGGTATGATAACCTGGCCCGGCTGTATCATGAAGGCTTCCACATCTGCAATGTCTATTATGGACATCTGCGGACGGAAGGGGATTGCCTGTTCTGCTTGTCTTTTTTGAATAAATAAGAAGCCGTAGGAGAAACTGCCTACGGTTTTTTTCTAGAATGGAAAGGTTATACTGTAAGGATCGCGATTGAACAAATACCGGCTGCTTGTCATGCAATGTGAAGAGCAGCCTTTTGTGTATTTCATTTTATCAGGTACTATGTAGAGAGCCGATACACCAAAAACGCGTGTTTGGAATTTTGGAGATAAAGGGTTGAAACTATGAAATTGAAAGAAGTGTTATTGCAATCATCCGAGCGGATTGATGATCTGCTCACCCATGAGCTTGGCATCATCCAGAGTGAGGAGGTATTCAGCTTTTCCATGGACGCCGTCCTGCTCGCCAGGTTTGCCAGCATACCGCGCAGGGGCCGTATTTTGGATATGTGCACGGGAAACGGGGTTGTTCCAATCCTGCTGTCGACTCGTACAGGTGCACTGATCGAGGGGATTGAGATTCAGCCCAGACTTGCGGACATGGCCAGACGGAGCGTCGAGATGAATAATCTCCAGGACCAGATCACGATCCATGAGGGCGATCTGCGGGAACTATACAAGGAACAAGGATATGGAGCGTACGACCTGATTACGGTCAACCCGCCTTATATGCCGATGAATGGCAGCGACTTGAAGCTGAATGAGCACCAGGCGATTGCCAGGCATGAAATCCACTGTACGCTCGAGGAAGTGATTGAATCCTGTGCAAAGCTGCTTCGACAAGGCGGAAAGATGAGCATGGTCCACAAGCCCCTACGACTAGCGGAGATCATCACCTTGATGAGCAAATACCGGATCGAACCCAAAGTCATTCGATTTGTCCATCCGCGCGTGAATATGGAAGCAAACATGGTGCTTATCGAGGGTATTCGGGACGGGAAGCCCGAGGTTCGGCTGAAGCCCCCACTGATCGTATATGATGAGCAAGGAAACTACGGACCGGATTTTATGGAAATTTACTATGGAACACATAAGGATGAGATGAAAGAATGAGAAATCTTGTGCAACAGAGTTATGCCGATCAGGGAGAGGGAAGCCCGGGTTCTCTGTATTTGGTGGCAACACCGATTGGTAATTTGGAGGACATGACCTATCGCGCTGTACGCATCCTCCAGGAATGCGATATTATTGCGGCAGAGGATACACGGCAGTCACGCAAGCTGTTGACCCATTTCGAAATTCCGGCTAAGCCGCTGTTTAGTTATCACGAGCATAATAAGGCGGCCAGCGGACCTGAAATTATACGTTATATAATAGAAGGAAAAAATGTGGCACTCGTCAGCGACGCCGGTCTGCCGGCGATTTCGGACCCTGGCAGTGATCTGGTTTCACTTGCGATTGAGGCGGGAATTTCGGTTATTCCGATCCCGGGGGCCAATGCCGCTCTTTCTGCCTTAATCGTATCGGGTTTGCCGACCGAACGATTCACGTTTATCGGCTTTTTGCCGCGGGAGCGTAAAGATATCGTTGAGCAGCTGCAAGCTTTGCAATCGGCGCAGGGAACGCTATTATTTTATGAATCTCCGCATCGCGTGAAAAAGACGCTGGAGATCTTGCAGGAGGTACTGGGAAATCGGAAGGTGACCTTGGCTCGTGAACTGACTAAACGCTATGAGGAATTCTTGCGCGGGAGCATTTCCGAATGCCTGGACTGGCTCGCGGAACATCCGCCGTTGGGGGAATATTGTTTGGTGGTGGAAGCCGGTAGTGCAGAAGAGGAGCTGAAGGAGAAAAATGCCTGGTGGCAGGAGCTTTCGCTGGAGGAGCATGTGGAACATTATGAGCGGGAAGGACTAAGCCGCAAGGATGCCATGAAAAAAACCGCGGGTGATCGCGGTGTATCGAAGCGGGATATCTATAATGCGCTCCTGACGGAGTAGTGATAATACTTAACTTGGTGCAGGGGGATAACAAAATAGCCCCACAAAGTGGAGCCTATGCTTCGATGCTTATTCCAAATACTTTGCGGGGCCCCAAAACCAATAAATGAGACTAAAGAATGGCTTACGCTTCGCTGAAAACTTATAAATTGTCTTTAATCTCAAAAAAAGACCCTCCTGCGGCCGGGTTCATAGCCGAGGAAGGCACCAAGGAGATATGAAAAAGGTTAGAATTAACAAAATGTAATAATGCTATTATATACTAAAAATCTTAATTTGTCACAGGTGTAGGGATTTCCGAGATACATTCATGGCAAACAATTTTACCTTTGAAGTAAGTGACATTCTCAGCGTTACCACAGAAGATGCAGGCAGGCTCATATTTCTTAAGCATGATGCGTTCGCCGTCTACATAAATCTCCAATGCATCTTTCTCACCAATTCCGAGCGTACGGCGTAATTCGATCGGAATGACGACCCGTCCAAGCTCATCGACTTTCCTTACAATTCCTGTTGATTTCATCATAACTTATAAATGCCCCTCTCGCCATAATTTAAAAAAGTCATAATTCGACATAGTTCTAGTTTTTATGTTATTTATAGTACCAACGATTCCCAAAACAGTCAACCTATATTTTTGAAAAATCGGAACCTATTTACGAAAGTATAGTGAACAAAACCCTTATATAGCAACGTAATTACCATAATAGAACCAATTATTGCTGCGTTTTTTGATTTGTCGATTTGGAAAGCGTAATTTTCCCTTATTCGACATGGTTCGACATCAGATGTCAAAAGAAGTGTTTATCGGCTAAAACCCAATCGAAACGATAAGGAGTTGAGATGGAATGCATTCACCAATTTCGGAAGAAAAAGTGTTTAAGGATCCCGTCCACAATTATATTCATGTGCAAGACGACATCATCTGGCGATTAATCGATACCCCGGAATTCCAGCGGCTCCGCCGGGTTAGACAGCTTGGGACCTCTTTTCTGACCTTTCACGGGGCCGAACACAGCCGATTCTCCCATTCACTGGGAGTCTATGAAATTACGAGAAGAATCATCTCTCAATTCGAACGGAGGGGGTATTCCGATTGGCCTGCCGAGGAAAGGCAAGTTGCGCTCTGCGCGGCTCTGCTGCATGATTTGGGGCATGGCCCTTTTTCTCATTCTATAGAAGAAGCTTTTCATATGAATCACGAGGATTGGACATGCCGGATCCTGCTCGGGGATACTTGCGTCAATCAGGTACTGCGAGAGCTCGGAGCGGATTTCCCCGAGAAAGTGGCTTCCGTGATTAACAAAACCTACGATAAGCCGATTGTGATAAATCTGGTCACTAGTCCGCTGGATGCAGACCGGATGGATTATTTGCTAAGGGATGCGTATTATACGGGAGTTAATTATGGAACGATTGATATTGACCGGATCTTGCGGATGCTGCGGCCATACCGCGATCGGGTCGTTGTGAAGGAATCGGGCATGCACGCAGTGGAGGATTACCTGATGTCACGGTATCAGATGTACTGGCAGGTATATTTTCATCCCGTCACCCGAAGCTCCGAGATCATCCTGCGCCAAATCTTTCGTCGGGCAAAGGAACTGCATGACAGCGGATATGCTTTTCGGTTCATGGTCGAACCGCTTCCTGCGTTGTTTGCGGGCCATATTGACGTGAATCAATACCTGCGTCTGGATGAAGCCCTGATCCAAACGGCCTTTCTGCAATGGACGGAGGAGGAAGACAAGCTTCTTAGCGAATTATGCGGTCGTTTCATGCACCGAAAGCTCTACAAATATGTAGAAATCGACAATATTGATCTGGAAACCATCGACGGGATACGCCAAGCGTTCCGTGCCGTGGGATTACATCCGGAATATGACCTGGAGATTGATTTTCCAACCGATCTTCCTTATGATAAAGTTCATTCCGATATGCCGCTTAACGAGAAACAGATTCTGCTTCTGGATCGGCATGATGAGCTGAAGGAAATCTCGGAGGTATCCGATATTGTACGCTCGATCAGCGGTATTCATAAAGGACGGTACCATCTTTATTATCCGGAAGAGAAAGTGACTCCGCTGCTGGCTCAGATGCCGGAGAAGATAGCCGGTGTTTTTAAACAACAACATTAACCTAGAGGAATAGTCAATGCTTGGTACATCTGCAATTTACCCAGCTAATGGAAGATATACGACACAGAAACGACAGGAAGGAGAGTGTGGATCTTATGTTGTTCGACACGCACACTCATATGGACGCTCCCCAATTCGACGAAGACCGGGAGGAAGCAATTCAGCGGGCGCTTGAAGCCGGCGTGACCCGGATGATCAATATCGGATTTAACCGGGAGACGATCCCGACTACGATGAAGCTGGCAGAGACTTATGATTTTATATATGCGGCAGTGGGCTGGCATCCTGTAGATGCGATTACCATGGAGGATCAGGACCTGGATTGGATCGCCTCTTTATGCAGTCATGAGAAAGTGGTGGCTATTGGAGAGATCGGCCTGGACTATCATTGGGATACGTCTCCGAAAGAAGTGCAGCACCGAGTGCTTCGGCGTCAGATCGGACTTGCCCGGGAACTGAACATGCCGATTGTCATTCATAATCGGGATGCGCATGAAGATATCATCAAAATTTTACGGGAGGAAAAGGCCTCCGAAGTGGGCGGTGTCATGCATTCCTTCTCCGGAAGCTGGGAAACGGCCAAAATATGTCTCGATATGGGATTCCATATTTCATTTGGCGGGCCGATTACCTTCAAGAATGCAAAGCAGCCCAAAGAGGTATTGGCGCAGGTTCCGCTGGATCGATTATTGATCGAAACGGACTCCCCTTACCTGACGCCTCATCCCTTCCGTGGGAAACGAAATGAGACCGCTTATGTGAAATTGGTGGCGGAGACCGCAGCCGAGATTAGAGGGTTGTCTTATGAGGAATTGGCCCAAATTACCACCAAAAATGCACTGGAACGATTTGGTATTTAACGAAAAAGAGAGCAAAAGCGATGAAAAAGGGAGCAATCGCGATTAATTAAAGTTTTTTAATCAGAAAAGGCGTCAATATTACAATATTTTAACCTTTTACATGAGAAAATGTGGTTGAATGTTGCTTTACAACCTGCATGTAAACAGGATATCATCTTTTCAGTGATAAGAAGCTGCGATGTGCAGATCGTAGCCGAATATTTCATGAACCGTCTCGCTTAATCTCCGGAATTCTGGAGAACGGGGGAACCGATACCGCCGTGCATATTGGTCTGAATGCACGCAGCTGTATTTGATTTCTTTTTCGGGTCTTTGGGGTGAATTTGAAGGATCTCGCCATGAGCGGGTATCCGGATCTAGGGCGTCTCTCTTACGTCCGAACCCGACAGCTAACTCCGTAAGCGAAATAAGAGGGGAAATCTCGTGCATACCATTTCCATGATTCTAATCATCAGGAAGCCACGTTAGAGCCTCTAGTACTCTTTCATTGGCTTTCTTTTATTTTTGAATAATGGAGAAGGGATCATCATACTCTTGGTAAACAAGGGGTGGTGGTAGATGGACGAAATGACGGGAATTGACGCAGGGTGTAGATAGATAGCAGGGCGCCTTGTGAGAAAAATTGCTATAGTCACGTCAAATGCATTCATGCGTTTACCTAGACGGCGGGACTATGAAGGAGGATGGAATAGTGGGCATTTTTCAACCTGAAGAAACCCATGAATCACAATCATCCAGCATGTCTTACGCATTGAGATGGAAGCATGACAATTTGCGTCAACTGATGTTGCTCGGTGCCATGGGTGCCGTTACGGTATCACTTCTCATATCGTTGGTCGTACATGATCAGGCAGGCAAGGAGGTTCAGCTTGTCGTCGATGGTCGTGTCACCACAGTAGAAACACGTGGATCATTGCTGCAGGAATTGCTGGATGAGCAAGCGATCACGTTGAGTCCTCAGGATCAGATTTCGATGCCTTTAAACGGTGCGATCCAGGATGGAGATCGGATCATCATTGAACGGGCAATTCCAGTTAAAGTTACAGTAGGCAGCACAACTAAAACCATATTTACATCCCAGGATACGGTTGATCATGTACTTAAAGAGGCTGGTATTACGATCCAGGGTGAAGATATAGTACAACCGGCACAGAATACGAAGCTGACCAGCAATATGAATATCCATGTCGTTCGCGTCACGAAACAAAAAGTTAAGGAGACGGAAGACCGGGAATTCCGTGTGATCAAAACAGCCGACCCATCGCTTGAAAGAGGGGATAACCGCGTGATTCAGCGGGGCGAGTCCGGTCTCATGGTGAACCATTATGAGAAGGTCTACCACAATGGCAAGCTGGTTTCGAAGACGAAGGTCTCCCAAAAAGTCGAGCGCAGAACGAAAGATAAAATTATTGCCGTAGGCACGAAAAAGGTGGAGAAGCCCGTCATTGTTCAGGCGGCAGCCACCGATGTGAAAGCCACACCGGCCAAATTGTCCGGCACGAAGAAAGTAACGACCGCCAAGGCTGTTGAGAACAACGTGGTTTCTCGGGCAGGCGTTGATTTTAAATACAACAAGGTATTGAACAATGTGTCGATGACGGCGTATTCTTCTGAGCAACAAGGAATCGGTACACGCACTGCATCCGGCACACGCGTTACAGAAGGGCGCACCATCGCCGTTGACCCTAATATCATCCCGATCGGATGGTGGGTCTATATCGAAGGCATTGGCTTCCGTCGTGCAGAAGATACGGGCGGGGCCATCAAAGGCAACAAAATCGATGTTTATTATGATTCACTCAAATCAGCCACGAGTTTTGGCCGGAAGAGCGGCCGCACCGTTTATGTGATCGGTCCGGTTAAACCTGAATTGAACTAGACGCATGAATTCCAATTTACAATGCCATTCTAATGCTATACTATTTAGCTTATAATATATAATGATGAAGAAGAGGGAATATTTCCTCTTCTTTTGTTTTGTTAAGAACGGAGTATATAGAGCTAAGATGGTTGAATCTAAAGTTGTACAAGCGTGGCTTTGCTTGGGAAGGAAGAGAACAAACGCATGATTAAAGAAGTGATTGTTGTGGAAGGCAGAGACGATACCGTTGCCATTAAACGGGCCGTAGAAGCGGATACGATCGAAACGGGCGGATCAGCGATCAACAAGCAAATCCTGAAACGCATAGCGCTTGCTCAGGAGCGCAGAGGCGTCATCATATTAACGGATCCTGACCATGCAGGGGAGCGGATCCGCAAAATCGTGGATCAGGGCGTACCCGGCTGTAAGCATGCCTTTATTCCGGAAGCGGATGCTACCCGCAAAGGGGATATCGGCGTGGAGAATGCCTCGCCAGAGGCGATACGGCGTGCGCTGGAGCGGGTCCATACCTCCTTCGAGGGTGGAGAGAGCCTGATCAGTCTGGAGGACATGCTGGAGGCCGGATTATCGGCTCACCCGGAGGCGGCGGCAAGGCGTATGACGATGGGTAATCTGCTGGGGATCGGTTATTGCAACAGCAAGCAGTTCCATAAACGACTGGCCATGTTTCAAATATCGCGTGAAGAATTTCTGGCCGCACTTGCACAGCTGGAAGAAGGGGGCGTAAGCCAATGAATCGGATCGAGGATATATCAACACCGAGACGGACGAAGGAGATCATCTCACGGCATGGATTCTCCTTCAAGAAGAGTCTGGGGCAAAACTTCCTTATTGATCAGAATATTCTGTATAAAATTGTGGAAGCTGCAGGACTGGATGAAGATAAGGGAGCGCTTGAGATCGGCCCTGGTATCGGTGCATTAACGGAGAAGCTGGCACAGACGGCAGGGACCGTCACCGCGGTCGAAATTGATCAGCGCCTGATTCCCATCCTGAGGGAGGTCCTGGAGCCCTATGAGAATGTGAAGGTGCATCATGGGGATGTACTGAAGGTGGATCTTCATGAGCTGTTCCGTCAGGATTTTGCGGGCGTATCGAAGGTAAGTGTGGTTGCGAATCTGCCGTATTATGTGACGACGCCGATTCTCATGAAGTTGCTGGAGGAAAAGCTGCCGCTGGAGAATATCGTAGTAATGATTCAGAAAGAAGTGGCAGAGCGGATGGCAGCGGCGCCGGGAAGTAAGGATTACGGCAGCCTTAGCATTGCCGTTCAATATTATAGTGAGCCTAAGCTGGTCTGTATTGTGCCGCATACGGTGTTTATCCCGCAGCCGAATGTCGCTTCGGCCGTGATTCGCTTGGCGGTCCGGGAACAGCCTCCTGTCAGCGTAGAAGATGAAGGATTCTTCTTCGAGGTGGTCCAGGCGTCTTTTGCACAGCGGAGGAAGACGATTGCCAACAATCTGAAGAGCCGGTTCTTTCCGGGAGAAGGCCGTGAACGGCTGGAGCAGCTGCTCCAGGAGGCGGGCATCGAGCCTTCACGGCGCGGTGAGACCCTTAGTATTGAAGAGTATGCCCGGCTCAGCAACATATTGTACAACGCGGATATTCGTTAATACAGCCATTAGAGAGCCCATAGGGCCCGCGAAGGTCTCAACGCGATAAATTGATGTTTCGCAAGAACCAATAGTCACAGTGGCCCATACCATAGGGTAGGGGTGATGTTGTGATGAACTTGGGAGACTTGGTCGTTCGTAAATCCTACGGCGGCGATGTAACGTTCCGGGTAGAAGGCATGCGGCAAAATAATAATATCGTCATCAAAGGGACGGAATTCCGGTTACTGGCCGATGCTCCCGTTGATGATCTGGTCACGGTCCCGCATCCCACCTTAAGCGAACGAACAAAGCAGGCACAGATCAAAGCCAATGAGTCGCTGGACCGCCTGCAGAAGCACAGACAGGAGCAGAGCGAGCGTCAACTGGCCAGCCTGCGCAATATCGAAGGCGGCCAGCTTGCGGATAAAGGATATTTTGACGTCCCAGGCAAGGTGCTGCATTTGGATGGGGATCCCCAATACCTGAAGAAGAGTTTGACCTTGTACAATCAGCTTCGGGTCCCAGCGGAAGGCCATTATATCAATGAGTCGGGGATGGCCGATTCATTATATCGTCTTCTTCCGCGGGTAAGACCTGATATCGTGGTGATTACAGGTCATGATGGAGTTCTGAAGAGACGACAGCCATACGATTTATATAGCCTGGACAGCTATAAGAATTCACACAACTTCGTCACGGCCATTCAGGTAGCGCGTCAATATGAGCGGAATTTGGATTCCCTGATCATCGTGGCCGGAGCGTGCCAATCGCATTTTGAAGCGCTGCTGCAGGCGGGAGCCAATTTTGCCAGCTCGCCAGGGCGAATCCTCATCCATGCGCTGGATCCCGTCTACGTTGCCGCTAAGGCAGCCTATACGTCAGTCAGGGATACCGTCAACATCCATGATGTCGTTCATCATACGATCAGCGGCAGCCAGGGCGTGGGCGGAATCGAGACGAGAGGCAGCTACCGGATCGGTCTGCCCAAGCTGCAGGATTTGTCCACGTTGAAGGTTACGCCTTCGGTCAGTTAGCTCATATTGCGTTCTAAAAGAGGCGTATCGGCCGTTGGAGAAAGAACCGAGAAGAACCCCACAAGTTGGGGTTTTTTTATTTTTTGTTTCAATTCTTTAAGAAAGTTGTCAAAAAAAATACATAAAGCTTGTCAATTTAGCGCATATTAAAGCAAATGCACACGAGAAATACAGGGTCAAAAAAAATACGTTGACAATATATTTTTGATGCTGATATAATTAATGTTTTTGAATTGACAAATGACTGAATCTTTTGTATAATGGACAAGGAAAGAGGTGGTCGTCGACAATGGCTAAAAACGCGCTGTTGGAAATCAAACGCAGTCTCGATGCCCATTTAGGGCAAAAAATTACGCTTCGGGCTAACGGTGGCCGTCGGAAGACCGTCGAGCGTACTGGTGTTTTGGAAGAAACGTACCCTTCTGTTTTCATTGTGAAGCTGGATCAAGACCAGCAAACTTTTAAACGTGTGTCCTACAGTTATGCCGATATTCTGACCGAAACCGTGGAAATCATGGTAACCGGTGATGACAACGAGATGCGAATCACCTATATCAAGTCATAACGATATGTCATGAGAGAGCAGTCTCCACTAACAGGGAGACTGTTTTTTGTTGCCATCGATCCGGGGAATGACAAGCGGGGGTTGAACATATACTAAGGCTGCGCGAGGCCTTCTTCATTCGTTTCATATGCGGTGAAGGAGGTTAAGCTAGCAGGGGTTCGTAAAAGGCCACTGCATCGCGCCGGATGCTGTTCATGCCATACTCAATACATTTTCCAAGGAGGCGGGATTGATGAGCAGGAGAAGACGAAGCATTATGTCCGATCAATTGAAGACCGAATTGGCTAAGGAATTGGGGTTCTACGATACCGTGGAAAAAGAAGGCTGGGGAGGCATTAAGGCCAAGGATGCCGGCAACATGGTAAAGCGGGCGATTGAGCTCGCCGAGCGGGCAGCCAGCAAATCCGATCTGTAAGAGAAAGACCATAACGCGGCAGGGGCTTCCGGTTAAGCGGAAGCCCCTGTTTGTTTACCCCCATCAAACGGTCCCATGACTTCAAAGCCTGAGTTTGTTAATATAGAGGCATTAGATGTTTTTCCTCGAATATGTTAAGTTCAAGCATATGGGAAAAGCTAAGGATAGGTGAACGTTCTTGAAAATATACGAAAAAGCACCGGCCAAAATCAATTTGATGCTGGATGTACTTCATAAACGTCCTGACGGCTTCCATGAGGTAGAGATGGTCATGACGATGATCGACCTCGCCGATCGGCTCGAAATGTCCGAACAGAAGCGGGACACCATCATCATCACCTCACAGGCAGGGTACATACCGCTGGACGAGAAGAATTTGGCCTTTCAGGCAGCAAGACTAATCAAAGAGCGCTATGACGTGAAAAAGGGTGTGCATATTCACCTGGACAAAAAAATTCCCGTTGCCGCTGGACTCGCAGGAGGCAGCAGTGATGCAGCGGCAACACTGCGCGGCTTGAACCGCCTCTGGGGACTGGGTATCCCCCAGGAGGAGCTGCTCGCGCTGGGCGCAGAGCTCGGCTCGGATGTGCCGTTCTGTGTAACCGGCGGCACCGCACTGGCTACAGGGCGCGGCGAGGTACTCACGCCGATCCCAAACCCGCCGCAGTGCTGGGTGATCGTGGCGAAGCCCCCGATCAATGTGTCGACGGCGGAAGTGTACGGCCGTTTGCGCAGCGAGCAAATTCAGCGCCATCCATCGGCAGAGCGCATGATCGAGGCGCTTACGCAAGGCAGCTTCCAGCAGATGTGCCAATCGCTGGGTAACGTGCTGGAGGAGGTTACCTTGAAGATGCACCCGGAAGTTCAGCAGCTGAAGGAAGGAATGCTGAAATTGGGAGCTGACGGTGCGCTCATGTCCGGAAGCGGTCCAACGGTCTTCGGTCTCGTCTCCAAGGAATCCAAGGTAGCCCGGATTTACAATGGCCTGCGGGGATTCTGTAAGGAAGTGTATGCCGTTCGCCTACTGACTTAGAAACGGTTATGTTTGACAATTCGGGGTCGAATTTCAAACAAAGTTGTATAAATACGTACAAAGGTGTTATATTTAACATATAATATTCGGATTTAGCGAGGAACCCTAGGTGAAAAAATTAAAACGAAGCGAACGATTGGTCGATATGACCCAATATTTACTATCTAAACCGCATACGCTGATTCCGCTGACAACGTTCGCTGAGCGATATGGAGCAGCCAAGTCATCCATCAGTGAGGACTTGGCGATCATTAAGGACGTGTTCGAGAGCGAGGGGCTCGGAGAGCTTCAGACGCTAGCCGGCGCAGCGGGAGGAGTCCGATACATTCCGAAGCTGCGCAAAGATCATGCTTTGCGATTTGCGGAGGAGCTGTGCCAGCAGCTTCAGCAATCGGATCGGATTCTGCCGGGCGGTTATTTGTACATGTCTGATCTGCTCGGACAACCTTCGCTGATGAACGAGGCGGGCAAGATCATTGCCACGGCGTTCGCCGACCGGGATATCGATGTGGTCATGACCGTGGAAACCAAAGGAATTCCGCTGGCCTATGCGACAGCGGCACAATTGAACCTGCCGGTCGTACTAGTTCGCCGGGACCATCAAGTGACGGAAGGATCGGCCGTAAGCATCAATTATGTATCGGGCTCACATAAGAGCATCCATACCATGTCATTATCGCGCCGGGCGCTCAAGGAACGCTCTCGCGTGCTGATCGTGGATGATTTTATGAAGGCAGGCGGCACCATTCAGGGAATGGTCGATCTGCTTGGTGAATTTAATGCTGAAGTCGCAGGTGTCGGTGTGCTGGTAGAGTCAGGAGCGGTGGAAACCGAGGAAAGACTTCTGGAGGACTATATTTCACTAGCCATCTTAAGCGATGTGGACTCCAAAACGAAGAGAATTACCGTAAACCCTGGTAATTACTTCGAAAAATAGAGTCGCGATATTTGTCGATATAATAGCGTTTTCATTCGAATTAGCCCGAAGTCTGTCGAAAATATCACATTCTAAAAAAAATTCCTGTTTTTAGGACATTTTGTATTAGAAAAAAGAAGGATTTCTGGTTTGCTGTGTGGAATTATACACCAAGTCTCTGATGGAAAAAGGTGGTGAACACATATGCAAATTACGGATGTCAGACTCCGCCGTGTTAACTCTGAGGGGAGAATGAAGGCAATCGCATCCATTACCATCGATAATGAATTTGTCGTTCACGACATTCGCGTCATCGACGGAAACAATGGAATGTTTGTTGCAATGCCGAGCAAACGCACTCCTGATGGAGAATTCCGCGACATTGCCCATCCCATTTCTTCCGGTACTCGCGAGAAAATTCAATCGGCTGTATTGGCCGAGTATGAGCGAGCGGCTACTGAAGAAGAAGTGATTGAAGAAGGCGCTTAAGATTTACAATTGGGGTTCAAGGAAAAGAGAGCCATACCTGTGGCTCTCTTTTCTTTTTTTGTAGAATGATATATATTCAGTAGTGAGTTCAAGAGGAGGAGGCATGGCCCTTGAAAAGATTTGCTATTGTGCTCGCCGCTGGGCAGGGCAAACGTATGAAATCCAAACTATATAAAGTGCTGCATCCTGTTTGTGGCAAGCCGATGGTCGGACATGTATTACAAACTGTACAGCAGGTAAACTGTGAACGCAGTGTTGTGGTCGTAGGCCATGGTGCGGAAACGGTTCGGGCTTATCTGCAAGACGCAGCCGAGTATGTACTGCAGGAGCAGCAGCTCGGAACGGGTCACGCTGTGAAGCAAGCCAAGGAATTACTTGGCGGTGAAGAAGGATCCACGATTGTCATTTGCGGGGATACTCCGCTGGTGACGTCCGAGACACTGGAGAATCTTTTGAAGCTTCATGAAAGCAACAATGCGGCCGCTACGGTGCTTACCGCGCATATGGATAACCCGAAAGGCTACGGCCGGGTCATTCGAGGCGAGGATGGCAGCGCACTTCGGATTGTTGAGCAGAAGGATTGCAGTCCGGAAGAGGACGCAGTCACTGAAATTAATACCGGTACCTATTGTTTTGACAATAAAAAGCTATTCGCTGCACTGGATAATGTAACCAACCAGAATGCGCAGCAGGAATATTACCTGACCGATTGCATCGGCATTTTGAAACAAGCCGGCGAGACCGTGCTTGCTTATCAGACGGATGATTACGCCGAATCGATTGGCGTTAACGATCGCCTAGCGCTGTCGGAAGCCGAAGGCTTCATGAGAGAGCGCATCAATCGCATGCACATGTTGAACGGTGTTACGATCATTGACCCGGCTTCAACCTATATCGGAGCTGATGTTAAGATTGGTTCAGATACAGTACTCTATCCCGGTACCGTCCTGAAAGGGAATACGGTGATCGGTGAAGATTGCGTGATCGGACCGGATACCGAAATCGAGGACTCTGCTATCGCGGATGGCGCCAGCGTCATACATTCGGTGCTCGGCAGCGCTGAAGTCGGCTCCCGGACCTCCGTAGGACCGTTTGCTTATCTTCGTCCAGGCGCCAAGCTGGGGGACGATGTAAAGGTGGGCGACTTCGTCGAAGTGAAGAACGCCACGATTGACAACGGCTCTAAAGTATCCCATCTCAGTTATGTTGGTGATGCCAAAGTCGGCAAAAACGTTAATATCGGCTGTGGTGCGATTACAGTCAACTATGATGGTTATAATAAGTCCATTACCGAAATTGAAGATGATGCATTTATCGGCAGTAATGTGAATTTGATTGCACCGGTGAAGGTGGGCAAGGGCGCATTCGTTGTTGCAGGCTCTACCATTACGCATTCCGTTTCGGACAATGATCTGGCCATCGCCAGACAGCGTCAGGAGAACAAGCCAGGGTACGCAGAGAAGATCCGGGCACGCGCCATCGCCAAGAAGAACAAGAAATCGTAATTATCCCTGCTTCCTTAACCAAGATATGAAGCGGTGATCGGATACCTAATTCAACGAACCAGCACGGAGGGTTTTTATTCTATGACTTATCTTGATTCTAAATTAAAAATATTCACGTGTAATTCCAATCCTAAACTTGCCCATCAGATCGCCGATTATATCGGCATTCCGATGGGGGAATCGCATACAACCAGCTTTAGCGACGGCGAGATTCAAGTAAAGCTCTCCGAAAGCGTACGGGGCTGCCATGTTTATATTGTGCAGTCCACTTGTTTGCCGGTGAATGATAACCTGATGGAGCTGCTGGTTATGGTGGATGCGCTCAAGCGGGCATCCGCGAAGAGCATCAACGTGGTTATTCCGTATTACGGATATGCCCGTCAAGACCGCAAAGCGCGTTCGCGGGATCCGATCACCGCTAAGCTGGTTGCGAACCTGATCGAAAAAGCAGGAGCTCATCGCGTCATTACGATGGACCTGCATGCGATGCAGATTCAGGGATTTTTCGATATTCCGGTGGATCATCTGCTCGGCGTACCGATTCTTGCCCAATATTTCCGTTCAAAGCAGATCGAGAACCCGGTCGTTGTATCTCCGGATCACGGCGGTGTGGTTCGCGCGAGAAAGCTTGCTGATTTCCTGAATGCGCCGCTGGCTATTATCGATAAACGCCGACCGGAGCCGAATGTCAGTGAAGTCATGAACATTATCGGAAATATCGAAGGCAAGACCGCTATTCTGATTGATGACATTATCGATACCGCCGGTACGATTGTGCTGGGTGCCAATGCGTTGATGGAAGGCGGCGTGAAGGAAGTCTACGCGTGCTGTACACATCCGGTTCTCTCGGGCCCTGCCCATGAGCGACTGGAAAACTCCCCGCTGAAGGAAGTTGTTGTAACAGACACCATTCCGATCACCAATCCGAACCCGAGCAGCAAGCTGACGGTGTTGTCGGTTGCTCCGTTGATGGGTGAAGCCATCATCCGGGTTCATGAGGAATTGTCGATTAGTAAATTGTTTGAAATAGAATAATAAACCGTGTAAAGGCAGGGTTACATCTCCTCATGAGGAGATGTAACCCTTGTCGGCTATAAAGACTTTGCTGCTTTGGTTAGCAAGAGCAGATGAACAGCCGGAAAGAAAACGTTTTCATAAGTTCAGCCTGTTAATAGAGCGCAAGCTTGTTAATATCCGGGCCTAGAGATAAAAGTGAACGTACTCCGGTTGTACAGCGTTCCCTCAAGCTCGACAAAATAGGCGTCGACTGCCGTGATCAGACCCACGTCTATGTGACAACCCAGTTCATAGATTTGAACAGGGATGCCATGCTTCATATGGTATTGAAAATGGCTGTGGTGCGTTAATTTCTGTTCGAAAGCTTTCAATGCCGATTCACCTTCTTATGAGGCATAACGCCGATAGGTTTTGTTCATATTGTACTCAGAAATGCGCAAAGAAGAAAGTATAAATCGTGAAAGGAATCAACCTGTGATGAAATGGATTGTCGGACTGGGCAACCCCGGTTCAAATTATGAGAAGACACGCCATAATGTTGGATTCATGGCGCTGGATGCACTGGCAGAGCGACACGGCATGAAGTTCAACCAGAATAAATGCAAATCGGTCATCGCCGAAGGGATGATTGGCGGTACCAAAACCGTCCTGATCAAACCGATGACGTTCATGAATCTTTCGGGCGAGGCCGTGCGTGCTTATATGGATTATTATAAAGTGAGTCTTGAGGACATGATTGTGGTCTATGATGATTTGGATACCGTCGTCGGTAAGATCCGCCTGCGGTATCAGGGCAGTGCTGGAGGACATAATGGCATTAAATCCATTATTCAGCATACCGGGACTCAGAGCTTCAACCGTGTTCGTATGGGCATATCGAGGCCTGAGCCGGGTTATGCGATTGTGGATTATGTGCTTGGTACTTTTCCGAAGAAGGAACGCGAACAGCTGCAGAGCATGGTAGAGGAGACCTGTGACGCGCTGGAATTCAGTCTGGATCATACCTTTGAACAGACGATGGCGAAGTTTAACAAGTCTTAGAAAAGCATCATAGAATGGAAGTATCCAAAGAGATGATTCCTAAGTCATAGGGCAACCGTAACATCGAAGTCTTAAACGAGGAAAATCCGGGCATACTGAAGGTATACACGACCTTCAGGAGGCATATGATGGCGATAACCTATGTTTGCAGACACTGTCGGGCGTTTCAGGGCCGCATCGATTCCAATTACGTATCCGATGCTCGTCTCGGATTTGATTCCTTGACCCCTGAGGAACGCAAGGATATAATAGCCTATGATTTTAACGGAGAAGTAATGGTCCGGGTAACCTGCGATCATTGCAGAGAAGCCCTCGAAGCCCATCCGGAACTTAGCCTTTTGGCAAATCCCCTGCAATGAGCGTATAATGGGGTACACGACGTTTTTTTGGTAGAAGACATACAGCGGCAGGCTCTGCCGCTGCTCTAGCCTTGGCAGTTTTGCTCAAGGCTTCTTTTCGGTTATAATTTTTTGGCAATCGTCTAAAATTCCATGAGAAATAGAGTCTAGGAAATTCATTTCTTTTGCATAAGAGAGGTGCCCCTTTTGTTACAAGCACTTATTGATGTATTTTCGAAGGATTCGGACTTCAAATCCATAACTGCTGGCGTCCAAGCCGGCATGAGGGAGCAATTGATCTCCGGTCTTTCTGGGTCGTCCAGGCAGATCTTAATGGCCGCATTGCACCAGGACCAGCAGCGCCCGCTGCTCGTTGTCACTCATAATATGTTTTCAGCCCAGAAAATTGCGGATGATTTACAGGAAGCGCTCTCACCGGACCAAGTATTGTTATACCCGGCGAATGAACTGGTAGCGGCCGAGTCGGCCGTTTCAAGCCCCGAGACTCTGGCGCAGCGGATTGATGTACTCGTCCGTTGTGCAAGAGGCTTCCGGGGTATTGTCGTTGTTCCATTTTCCGGCGTGCGTCGCCTGCTTCCCGCTCCCGAAGTGATGTCTGATGCACGAATTGTGCTTCATGACGGCGGGACACTCGTGCTGGATTCCTTCCTGAACCAGATGATCGAGATGGGATATGAACGGGTGGAGCGCGTCGAGAGCCGCGGCGAGATGAGTGTCCGCGGCGGTATCATCGATTTTTATCCGATGACAACGACCATGGCGTACCGCATCGAACTGTTTGATGAGGATATCGACTCGATTCGTACCTTCGACCCAGCGGATCAGCGTTCGATTGACAAGGTCCGGGAAGTCACAATTACACCATGCAAGGAAATTATTGCAGATTCAGAGCGGCTCAGCCGTACAGCGGATACGGTGGTCCGTCTGCTGGAGATGCAGCTCGAGCGCATGAGTGATCGTCAGGCCAAGCTTCGTCTGCGGGATGAAATGCACCGGGAAGTTGAGATGCTGCGCGAGCGGATATATTTCCCTGAAATCTATAAATATATCTCCCTGTTGTATCCGGAGAAGACCAATTTATATGATTACATGCCGAAGGATACGATTCTGATTATGGATGAGCCTGCTCGTCTGTTAGAAACAGTCAAGCAGTTGGAGCGGGATGAAGCGGAATGGAATTTGCATCTGATGCAGAATGGCAAATCGCTGCCGGATCTGCCGCTTTCACTGGATACGGAAGAACTGATCTATCAGCATCCCTATCAAAGTCTACTGATCTCGATCTTCCTGCGTCAGGTGCCAAGAATGCAGCCGCAGAATATCGTCAATGTGATTACGCGCGGCATGCAGGATTTCCATGGCCAGATGAACGTGCTCAAGGCTGAGATGGAGCGCTGGAAGAAGTCGGGCGTTCAGGTCATGATGCTGGCAGGCGATGCGGAGCGGATGGACCGCATGCGGCGGGTACTGCTGGACTATGGCATCGAAGAACCGGTTATGTTTGAGGGGCATCTGCAGAATGGCTTCGAGATGCCTTCGGTTCATGCTGCCATTATTACAGAGAGCGAGATGTTCTCCTCGAAGCAGCGCAAAACACGCAAAACCACAAAGAATATGGACAACGCCGAGCGCATCAAGAGTTATACGGAGCTCAAAGTCGGCGATTATGTGGTGCATCAAAACCATGGTATCGGGAAATATATGGGGATCGGGACGCTCGAAATCAACGGAATCCATAAGGACTACATGCATATTCTGTATGCCGGGGGCGATAAGCTGTCCGTTCCGATTGAGCAGATCGATCTCATTCAGAAATATGTCGGTTCCGAAGACAAGGAGCCGAAGGTTTACAAGCTGGGCGGAAATGAATGGACGCGGGTTAAGAACAAGGTTCGCTCTTCCGTTCAGGATATCGCCGATGATCTGATCAAGCTGTATGCCGAGCGTCAGACTGCGCCTGGGTACGGATTTGAGAAAGATACGTCGGAGCAGCAGGAATTCGAGGACATGTTCCCATATGATGAAACACCCGATCAGCTTCGAGCGATTACCGAAATCAAAAAAGACATGGAGCAGAACCGGCCGATGGATCGGCTGCTGTGCGGTGATGTCGGTTACGGGAAAACGGAAGTGGCCGTTCGCGCTGCGTTTAAAGCAGCGATCGAAGGGAAGCAGGTTGCGGTGCTGGTACCGACGACGATTTTGGCCCAGCAGCATTACGAGACGTTCCGGGAGCGTTTTGCCAATTATCCGATCAACATTCAGGTGCTGAGCCGTTTCCGGAGCCGTAAGGAGCAGAATGAGACGATCAAGAAAGTAAAGCAGGGCTCTGTTGATATTCTGATCGGGACGCACCGATTGCTGTCGCAGGATATTGTGTTCAAGGATCTGGGACTGCTGATTGTGGATGAGGAGCAGCGGTTTGGCGTAACCCATAAGGAGAAATTGAAGAAGCTGAAGACCAATGTCGACGTGCTGACGCTGACGGCAACGCCGATTCCGCGTACACTGCATATGTCGATGCTCGGCGTTCGGGATTTGTCCGTGATCGAGACACCGCCGGAGAACCGTTTTCCAGTGCAGACTTATGTCGTAGAGCATAGCCAGACCCTGGTGCGGGAAGCCATCGAGCGAGAGCTGGCCCGGGGCGGTCAAGTTTACTATCTCTACAATCGGGTTCAGGGCATTCAGGAGATGGCAGCCCAGATATCCATGCTGGTACCGGAGGCCCGAGTGGGTGTGGGACACGGGCAAATGTCGGAAACGGAACTGGAGAAGACCATTCTCGACTTCCTAGACGGCGAATACGATGTATTGGTTAGTACGAGCATTATTGAGACGGGTGTGGATATCCCGAATGTAAATACGCTTATCGTGCATGATGCGGACAAAATGGGCCTCTCTCAGCTGTATCAGCTGCGCGGACGGGTCGGACGTTCCAACCGGATCGCTTATGCTTATTTCACGTACCAGCGGGATAAGGTGCTGACCGAAGTGGCCGAGAAGCGGCTGCAGTCCATTAAAGAATTTACGGAGCTTGGCTCCGGATTCAAGATTGCGATGCGGGACCTGTCGATTCGCGGCGCGGGCAACCTACTCGGAGCGGAGCAGCATGGCTTTATTGCTTCCGTCGGGTTCGACCTGTATTCACAGATGCTGGCGGAGGAGATACAAAAACGCAAAGTCAGCATGCTGGGCGAGCCGCCATTGCCATCGAAGGACTGGAACACCTCCATCGATCTGGGGATTGATGCTTACTTGCCGTCTGATTACATTTATGACAGCATCCAGAAGATCGAAATTTATAAAAAAGTGGCTGTCGTTTCGTCTATCGACGAATCGGCTGAGCTTGAGGATGAGCTGCTTGACCGCTTTGGTGAGCTGCCGCTTGCGGTAAGTAACCTGCTTGCTGTATCCCGCTTGAAGGTATATGGTCGTACGTACGGGATCGACTCCATTATCCAGCGCGGCGATGATGTGCTGCTGCAGTTTTATGAAGGGCAGGATAAGGCGGTTGATACAGCAGGACTTGCGCAAATTGGAAATATGTTCGAAAGACGTGTACAATTTGAACAAGGGCCGACGATGGCCATTCGAATCAAAGGCAAGGGACTTTCCGATCAACAACTGTTAGAATTGCTGGAGCAATTCCTGGAGGCCGCAAAAGGGCCATTCAACCTGAAGGGAGAACTACAAAATGCCGTCAAGAAATAACAAGGCATGGAAGATGTTTATGGTATCCATCACAGCAGTACTATCCATGTCGATGATCGCTGCGTGCGGAAACGACAAGACTAAGGGAACCGAAAATGATAATAGCAAAGTTATTGTCAAATATAAGGGTGGAGAGATTACCGAGAAGGAATTTGATCTGGAACAGCGCATGATTCAGTTCATGTCCCCGGAATACGCCCAATTTTTACAAATGGATGAATTTAAAGAGTATTTGGCGAAACAGGGGGTAGCCTATGAATACCTGTACGCCAAAGCTGACGATAAAGCGAAGGAAGCTGCCGGGAAGCAAGCGGATGATTTGTTAAAGCAGCAGAAGAGCGGAATGGGCGAGGAGCAGTTTAAAGCTGCTCTAGAATCGCAGAAATTGACGGAAGACGATCTCAAAAATTATATGCTTCGCGTCATGACCGTTATGGAATATGAGAAGAATCAGGTAACCGAAGAGAATATCAAGAAGGAATTCGAGGCGAACAAGAAGGATTACACCAACATTAGCGTTCGTCATGTCCTGATTGGTTTTAAGGATGCCGAAGGCAAGGAAAGAGCAGAAGGCGAGGCGCTCAAAATTGCCAAGGAAGTACAGTCCAAGCTAAATAAAGGCGAGGACTTTGCTGCGGTCGCTAAGAAATACTCCGAGGATCCGGGCTCTAAGAACAGCGGAGGCCTGTATGAGAACAAACCGGCAGGCACTTGGGTACCGCAGTTCAAGGAAAAGGCACTGACGCTTGAGCTTAATAAGATCAGCGATCCGGTAGAAACTGATTACGGTTACCATGTCATGAAAGTAGAGAAGCGCGAGGAAGTGTCTTACGACAAGCTGCCTGCCGATCAAAAGGAAGGCATTCGAAATGAACTTGCCTCGGCGAAGATCGACAACTTTATGCAGAATGAGCTCAACGACCTGATTGAGAGCATGAATCTTCCGAAGAGTGAGAACGCGGACAAGCCTGCCGAAGGTACGGGAGACCAGAAGAAAGACGGTACCACGGACAAACCTGCGGAAGGTGATCAAACACCGGATGCAGGCAAGGAAGACACGGGTAAATAAGCCCCCGGACAAGGACTGGGCGATTGATATTGTAATGCGCTGCGGATAATGCCGGATGTTACGGCTAGCGCATGATCAAATGGTGGGATCTTCGAATCCATAACGTGCGAAATAGCGCGTTATGGATTTTTTCTCCCCTGACATCCGTCTCTTTCGAATGATATTTATTTTTGGATTTCGCAACCAACAGAGGGTAGATGATGTATAAGGAATTGGGAATGGATGAATACTATGGTCAGACATTAACTCTTATATACCTGGGGACATCCTCTTCCCGAATGGAACAGTAGTTGAAAAATCTTCTTATGAAAGTGGGGCAACAAGTGACATGAAAGCTACTGGTATCGTCCGCCGTATTGATGACCTCGGGCGCGTGGTCATTCCAAAAGAAATTAGACGCACACTGCGGATTCGCGAAGGTGACCCGCTGGAAATTTTCGTTGACCGGGATGGAGAAGTCATTCTGAAGAAATATTCACCGATCGGTGAATTGGGCGATTTTGCGAAGGAATACGCAGAGTCCCTTTATGAGAGCACAGGTCACATCACGATCATATCGGACCGTGATACATTTATCGCCGTAGCAGGCGGCTCCAAGAAGGAGTATTTGGACAAGCCGATCGGCAACCTTCTGGAAAACTGCATGGAAAATCGCAAGACGGTGCTGGAAAGCAACAGTGGTACGTATGAGATCAGCAAAGACAATCCGGAAACTTTATCCGCTTTTGTCGCTGCGCCTATCATTGCTGGAGGCGACCCGATTGGCAGTGTCGTGCTGATGAACAAGGACGAATCCGTGAACATGGGTGAGATGGAAGTGAAGATGTCTGAAACCGCCGCAGGCTTCCTCGGCAAGCAAATGGAACAATAAGACGAGGACATGAATCCTTGGATGGAGACTCCCGCTGAACGTTGATCACAGGGTCAATCGGCAGCTGGGAGTTTTTGTTGTCCGGTTTCTCCTTTTTGTACCCCTCTCCCACCCTTGGTTATAATGGAGGTACACATGGCAGCATCTGCGCAGATGTTTGGCCTGTGATACGAAAAAAAGAAACTAGGGGATTGGAAGAGGATATGAAACCAGATCAAACAGGGGCAAGGCTTCTACAGGGAGCGTTTATTCTCAGTGCGGCCGCGCTTCTGTCCAAGCTGATTGGCACGCTGCAAAAAATACCGCTGCAAAATATGGGTGGGGATGCCGTCTTTGGCATCTACAATACGGTTTATCCGTTCTATATGATGATCATTACGATAGCGGCGGTTGGCTTCCCCGCGGCGGTCTCCAAATATGTGGCAGAATATGAGGCCGAAGGGCGCACTGAGGACGGCCATCGCCTGCTGCGCCTGTCTTCCGTCTCGTTGGTGCTGTTCGGTCTAATTCTCGGCTTCCTGATGTATGTCTGTGCTCCGTGGATCGGGATGTGGATCGGAAGCAGTCAGGTTGTGCCCGCCCTCCGCGCAGGTGCGTTGGCGCTGGCATTCGTGCCTTGGATGTCGGTCCTGCGCGGTTATTTTCAAGGGCTGCACAATATGGTGCCAACGGCAATCTCCCAGATTACGGAGCAGGTTGTCCGTGTTGGGGTCATGATTGTGCTGCTGCTCTACATGATCCGTGCCGGTGCCGATCCTGACGTAATTGCCGCCGGAGCGCTGCTCGGATCTGCTGCCGGTGGCGCCGCCGGTCTATTGGTGATGGGACTATACTGGCGCAAGCATATCCGGTCAACTCGGGGTGAAATACAAGGAGAAGTAAGTCAAGGATTCGGAGCGGCGGGTATGAACGAAACGGGGATGCGTGCCGATGTAACTAGAGAGGGAGCAGGTGTTCTACTTGGCCGCCTGCTTGCTTATGGAATCCCCGTCTGTCTTAGTCTGCTCGCTGTTCCGCTGATTGGACTGGTGGATACCTTCACGGTGCCCCGGTTATTGACATCCGGTGGACTGGGCGAAGCAACGGCCATGGCGGAGTTTGGGGTCTATAACCGCGGATTGCCGCTTGTCCAGTTGGTTACGATGCTGGCTACTTCGTTGTCGGTTCTGTTTATCCCTGCGCTGGCGGAGGCCAAGTTCAAAGGAGAGTCCGCCCGGGTTGCAAGCCAAACCCGCATGGCCCTCCGTTGGTTTTGGCTGATCGGGATGACGGCCTCCGTAGGCTTGGCAGTGCTGGCTGAGCCGATTAACGTCATGCTGTACGAGGATGCTGCAGGGACGGTGACGATGCAGGTGATTGCCTTTACCGCTGCTGGGGGTACGCTAAGCACGATAACGGCTGCGCTGCTTCAAGGCATCGGCATTGTAAAAGCACCGGCGGTTCATCTGCTGGCTGCGGCTGGGCTCAAGCTGCTGCTCAACCTGCTGTTGGTGCCGCAGTTCGGCATTACCGGCGCAGCCATCGCCGGCGTGGCTGCGCATCTGACCGCCGCCGCGCTTAACCTCGCGCTGCTCTCGCGAAGCGCCGGCGCTCGCCTTGACGTCGGCGGCATGTTCGCGAGGACGCTGCCGGTCCTCGCCGCGGTGGCACTGGCCGCCTGGGGCGCAGGTGAGGCAGCCGGCGGCATCCTGGCGGCTGCTGGCCTCGCCCCGGGCCGCCTCACACACGCGGCTGCGAGCCTGAGCGGCGTCGCGGCTGGCTGCGGCGCCTTCCTTATCGGCGCCGCGCTCACGAAGCTCCTCACCGAGGAGGAGCTTCGAATGTTGCCGAAGGTCGGAAGCCCGCTGGCGGCCTTCTTGCGTGCCCTGCGCGTGCTGCGCTGACCCGGGCCGACGTGAGATGTTTGATCTTCTGTGATATAGTAGTGTACGATAATGACGTCGACAAGGCGGACGAAGACGAAAGGAAGTAGCGTATGAGTGCATCCATTACGGTGGTCGGCTTGGGTTCTGGCAACCCTGATCGATTGACGATAGGTATCATAAAAACCATGCAGCGGGCATCGAAGGTGTATGTGCGTACATTATCTCATCCCGTCATCGCTGCGTTGAATGAGTTCCAGATTCACCCGGAATCGTTTGACCATGTGTATGAAGCGCATGACACCTTTCCCGAGGTGTACGAATCCATTGCATCCGCGCTAATCAACTTGGCTAAGGCTGCCGAGGATGATCGTGAGCTTGTCTACGCGGTGCCCGGGCATCCGATGGTAGCGGAGGCAACGGTTCGGTTATTACGGGAGCGCTGCCCGGGAGAAAATGTGACGCTTACGGTGCTCGGCGGTGAGAGCTTTCTGGACGAGGCCTTCGTTCGCCTTGGTTTCGATCCCATTGAGGGCTTCCAGCTTCTCGATGCGGCTGAGCTACGTGCAAGTGTCATCCAGCCGCAGCTCCATACCCTGATCGGCCAGGTGTATGACATGTTTACCGCTTCGGAAGTTAAACTGGCGCTGATGGAACTGTATCCGGACGAATATCCGGTCATTGTCGGCCATGCGCTGGGCGTTGAGGGCGAGGAAGTGATCCAGCGCGTGCCGCTCTACGAGCTTGATCGCATCGACGGATATGGGAATCTGTCGCTGGTCTACGTACCCCGAAGCGATGACAGCCTGCTTCGACAGCGAACGTTTGCCAGACTCCATGAGATCGTTGGCATTCTGCGCAGTCCTGAGGGCTGTCCATGGGACCGTGAGCAGACCCATGAATCCATCCGCAAAAATCTGATCGAAGAAACCTATGAGGTATTAGAGACGATTGATGAGGATGATCCTGAGCATATGCAGGAAGAACTCGGGGATCTGCTGCTGCAGATTATGCTGCATTCTCAGATGGAAGAGGAGCTCGGTACCTTTACGGTGTATGATGTCATTCAAGCGCTGAATGACAAGCTGATCTTCCGTCACCCGCATGTCTTTGGCGAGAGCAGCGCCAAAGATGCGGAATCTGCCCTGCAGAACTGGGAGCAGATGAAAGCGGAAGAGAAGCGCCGCAAAGGGCTCTCCCCAGAGAAAGCCTCGGCACTGGATGGCATCCCGCGGGATCTTCCCGCCTTGATGAAGGCGTACAAGCTCCAGAAGAAGACATCCAAGGTTGGTTTCGATTGGGATAGCATCGAAGGCGTGTTCCAGAAGATTGAAGAGGAACTCGGTGAACTGAGGCAGGCGGTGACCGAGGGCCAGTCTGATGAGGATACGGCGCTTGAGCTCGGCGATCTGCTGTTCGCGGTCTCCAATGCGGCAAGATTTATCGGGACGGACCCGGAAGAGGCTCTTTCGAGAACGAACCGGAAGTTTGTCAGCCGCTTCAGCTACATAGAGGAGCAGCTTGCCGCCCAGGGGAAAACCTTGAAGGAAAGTACCCTGGACGAGATGGAAGCCCTATGGCAGGCAGCTAAATCGGGATCGACACAAAGCGGCGGTATCGATGTGTGAAAAAGGCAACTTTTCACGTAAAAAATAAAAAAATAGGGATTTGCGGCAGGAATTCCGCAAGGAATCCAGAATAATCATTAATGGTGAAATCTTGCAGATTGCAAGGCGGTTTAACCGAATAACCGTAAAATCTTATATTTTTCTGATAATTGGGAGGATTTAATTCATGAACAAAACAGATCTGATCAACAACATTTCCGGTAAAAGTGGATTGACAAAAAAAGACGTAGAGAACGTCTTGAACGGCTTCCTTGGTGAAATTACTGAAGCTTTGGCTAATGGCGATAAAGTTCAATTGATCGGCTTTGGTACATTCGAAACTCGCAAGCGCGCTGGACGTACAGGCCGCAACCCGCAAACAGGTAATACAATCGAAATTCCAGAATCCAACGTTCCTGCGTTCAAGGCAGGTAACAAGCTTAAAGAAGCCGTAAAATAATGCGTGTCGATAAATTCCTGAAAGTATCGAGGTTAATCAAGCGGCGTACCGTAGCGAAAGATGTATCGGATCAAGGTCGGGTGCTGATCAATGGCCGTGAGGCCAAGCCGAGCAGCACGGTTAAATTGGGCGATGAGATCACCGTCCAATTTGGTCAGAAGCTGGTGACCGTCCGGGTCGAGCGTCTTACCGAGACAACCCGTAAAGATGAGGCGACCAGCCTCTATACCTTGGTCAAGGAAGAACCGATCGTTAAAGATCGCGGATTGGACTGGTAAGCAGCCCGAGCCGTTCTATCAAACGTCCCTCTCACCATATGGTGTGGGGGACGTTTTTATGTTTATCATGGGTGTATAAACATTGGACCTCCCGCTCGCGTTCTTTCTCCGTGCATTCCTTGCAGCGTCACGATCATTCCTGAAGCGGTTGCTCTTCTTCCGGTTCTAAAGACAGGCGCCTTCCCATAAGCTATTGTTAAAAGGAGGGGTACATGCCATGATCGACCAAGGGAAGGGCAAGTTTCATGACCTGCGGATGCAGAACCGGAAGCTGCTGGACATTACGGGTGTCCAAAATGTGGAGAGCTTTGACAGTGAAGAATTTCTGCTTCAAACCGAGCTTGGGCATCTCACCATTCGGGGGCAAAATTTACATATTAAAAATCTCAGCCTGGAAGAGGGGCTTTTGTCGATTGAAGGTCAGGTGCACTCACTGATTTATTTGAATCCCGGTTCGCAGACCAAGAACAAGAGTCTGCTAGGTAAGCTGTTTAAATGAACCCCAGCGTACAATGGATCACGCTGCTCTGGATGCTCTTCTCCGGAGCAGCGATGGGAGTCGCCTTCGACAGCTACCGGGTGCTGGCAGGGCAGCTCCGTTTCCCGCAATGGTCCAAGCATACCCTGGACTTCCTTTACTGGATTGCGGCAGCCTTCTTCATTTTTCGCATGTTGTATGTGACCAATGACGGTCAACTGCGTTTTTATGTGTTTGTGGGCCTGTTTATAGGGGTTTGGATCTATTTTTTATTATGGAGTGTCATAACCCAGCGTTTTGTGGTAATGTTAATTCAAGTGACAAAAGGCTTGTTGTCCTTTTTGTACAAGCTGTTCCGTATCTTATTGTGGAATCCGATCAAAGGAATCCTGATGCTCATCTTAGGATTGTTAAGGTTTCTATGGAAGTTTCTCCTGTCGCTGTTGCGTTTAGTCCTTAAATGCCTCATGCCTTTTTGGCGACTTTTGAAATGGATGCTGAGACCGATCACATCCAGAGTCAGGCTGCCGGCATGGTGCAAGCAATTCGCGGACAAGGTTATCAAGGCGTGGAAGCGCTGGTTTTAGGAGGTATGGTCATGGGAAGATTTGCTGATCCATCGAAGCAGGCTCCCCAACAAACCAAGACAAAGAACAAAGGCGCACGCCGGCGTAAAAGAATGTTTGTGGCGATGATGGCGCTGTTTTTGATCTGGGCAGGTTCAACGCTCTGGTCCCAGAATGACCGCATCCGTAATCAGAACGAAGCGCTAGCTCAAAAGCAAGAGGATTATAAGTCCGTTGAACAGTCGCTAATCCAGATTACTCATGAAGTGGAGCGATTGAAGGACCCTGAATATATCGGGCAGATTGCCCGCAAGAAGTTTGGACTGTATCTGCCAAATGAGACGCCGATCATTCAGCCCCAAAATTCGGGCGAAGAGCCGTAATTAGGCATGACAGACGTCTGTTGACCTTGTTTAGGTCATTATCGTATAATCAAATCACCGCAGCGCGATTTATAAATCGGACTGTATATTTTTAAGGGAGGATCATTTTATTCTATGGCAATTGAAGTGGGCACCAAGTTAGAGGGCAAGGTGACAGGCATAACGCATTTTGGAGCATTTGTGGATCTGTCAGGAGGTGTCACGGGTCTCGTTCACATCTCGGAGATCGCCGACAACTACGTTAAGGATGTCAACGATCATTTGAAGATCAACGATGTCGTTACCGTGAAGGTGATTAATGTCGACAAGGACGGCAAGATCGGTCTTTCGATCAAGCAGGCTGTCGACAAGCCGGCTTCCGAAAGTCGTCCACCCCGCGCACCGAGACCGGAACGCAGTGGCGGCGGCGGAGAACGATTCGGAGGTGGCGGTGGTGGAGGATTCAACCGTGAACGCGGCGGACGCCCGTTTAAGCCTGCGGCCAACAAGCCTTCATTTGAGGATAAAATGTCACGCTTCCTAAAAGACAGTGAAGAACGAATCTCTTCGCTTAAGAAGAATACGGAAGGCAAACGCGGGGGACGCGGAGCCAAACGTATGTAATTCGATAAAATATAAACTGACCGCAGAGGGAAATCGCCTTCTGCGGTTTTTTTGTCGTTGCATCCAAGGGTACGACAGGTTCCTACGCAATTTACGGCGCTTCCGTGTGGAATGAGCACGGCCTGTCCGCCTCAATTCGGGAAATGATCCGCAAGAATGCTCCAGAGTTGAGGCGTGTAAACACCGCTGGGCGTGGGGGATGAACGCTCTTTTCCCGAACGTTCGCAAGACACGTTGATTTTGTCGGAAATTTCTTTGGGGCTTGTCCGGTGTTCTGACAAACTTTCCTGAACAGGGGTTTTATAATGGGACCAACAAATTCGTGAAGAATGGGGTGCCAGCGTAATGGATAAAAGAAATCTGGTGATGTTTCCGGGTACTGAGGCAGTCAAAGGGGGAGCGGGTTCCATTCGTGCCCGTGTAACAGAACGGTTAGGGCAGCTGCCTTTTCTACAGCGTCCCATCCACTTCCTGGCCGCTAAGAAGTGGATGATCCTGCTAACCTTCATGGGTTTTCTACTCGGACGAGCTATGATTCTGGGAGAGCTGTCTCCATTTGCAGTCGCTTATTTTGCAGTCATTGCCTTTATGCGTCGCGATGTTTTGCTGCCGGTAGGCGCAGCGATCGTTGCAGGAAGTTTATTTGCGTCCTTTCCGGTGGCATGGATGGTACCGGCAGAAATCTTGATCTTTTACTTTATGATGCGGGGATTGGAGACCTATGATCGGGCAGAATTGTCGTATGCGCCGCTAATGGTATTTGTCTCCACCTTCTTCGTGAATCTGTTCAGTGTTCTCATCGGACCGAGCATTACCTGGTATTCCATGATGATGCTCACCCTGAACGCCGTGCTCAGCTTTGTCCTGACATTGGTCTTTATCCAAGCGATTCCGGTGCTGACGCTTCGTAAAAAAACGCATGCTCTTCGAAATGAAGAAATTCTATGCATTATCATTTTGCTGGCGTCGGTCATGACAGGTGCCGTTGGCTGGACGATCCAATCCCTGTCGGTAGAGCATGTCTTATCCCGATACTTAATTCTGCTGTTTGCCCTAGTCGGGGGAGCTCCGCTAGGCGCCTCGGTTGGCGTAGTAACGGGCCTCATCCTCAGTCTTGCCAACATTTCGGCATTCTCCCAGATGAGTTTGCTCGCCTTTTCCGGGATGCTCGCCGGTATGCTGAAGGAAGGGAAGAAAGGCGGTGTTTCGCTGGGAATGCTGCTGGGGGCAACCATTCTCTCCATCTATTTCAGCAATCCTGGAGAGGTGATGATCTCCACTTGGGAAACCTGCGCGGCTATCGTGTTATTCCTCATTACGCCCAAGAGCGTGATGCAGGCTATAGGCAAATATGTGCCTGGCACGCAGGATCATACCCGTTCACAGCATGAATACGCCAAGCGGGTCCGGGATCTTACAGCGGACCGTGTGACCCAATTTTCCCGGGTGTTCCGGCAGCTCTCGCAAAGCTTCGGACAGACGTCCGGGGTTATACAGCCTCCAGGCAAACAAACGGAGGAGATGAATCATTTCATGAATGCCGTGGCGGAGGGAAGCTGTGCCACATGCTTTAAACGGAACCAGTGCTGGGACATGAAATTTTACCAGACTTATAAATATATGACCGATATGATGACCTCGATCGAGGAGAATCCTGAGATGGAAGCAGACGATCTGCCGCCGGAATGGAGCCGGATCTGTGCCAAGAAGGAGGAGGTGCTCGGCATCCTCAAGCAGCAGTATCATCTTTACCAACATGATATGCAGTGGAAACGCCAAATATACGATAGCCGTCATCTGGTAGCGGAACAATTATCCGGGGTTTCGCAGGTCATGGAAGACTTGGCCCGAGAGATTAAGCGGGAAAGCCAGACCATGCACATTCAGGAAGAACAGATTCGGGAAGCGCTTCAGCAGCTGGGCTTATCGGTTCAAGGCATCGATATCATCAGTTTGGACTCCGGGCAGGTCGAGATTGAGATCGTTCATGCATACACCCGGGGTTATGACGAATGCAGGAAGATTATCGGACCTCTGCTGTCCGACATTCTCGGGGAGCATATCGCCGTAATGGAAGAGACCTTGATCCATCCAAGGGATGGATTGGCCACCGTGCGATTCGGCTCAGCGAAAACATATGAAATTATGACGGGCGTAGCCGCAGCGGCTAAGGGAGGGGATATTTTATCAGGTGACAGCTTCAGTACGGTCGAGCTGGGCAACGGGACGTTTGCGGTAGCGCTTAGTGATGGTATGGGCAACGGGGAAAGGGCACGGCTCGAGAGCAGCTCGGCTCTGAATATATTAGAACAGCTGCTTCAATCCGGGATGGATGAGAAGCTGGCGATCAAATCGGTCAACTCGATTCTGATGCTGCGCTCGCCGGATGAAATCTATGCCACGGTCGATATGGCCCTAATCGATCAATATACGGCTCAGACCACCTTTATGAAGATCGGTTCGACGCCAAGCTTTATCAAACGAGGGAATGATGTCATACCGGTCTCGGCCAGCAATCTTCCGATTGGGATCATTCAGGATATCGAAGTGGACCTGGTGTCATTACAGCTGCAGGCCGGTGATGTTCTCATCATGATGACGGATGGCATATATGATGCGCCGGGTTATGCGGTAAACAAGGAGCTATGGATGAAACGGATGATTCAGGAAGTGAACAGTGAGGATCCGCAGGAAATTGCCGATTGTTTGTTGGAGAAGGTCATTCGCTACCAGCAGAATCAAATTCATGATGATATGACGGTGGTGGTCGGGCGTGTGGATCACTTCCACCCGGAATGGTCGAATGTGCATGTTCCGGGCTTTGCCCGAATGGAGCGGCCGCGAACGGTTAGCTGATGCGTTAGATAAATCAAGCGATTACCCGGGAAATGGAGGCCCCCGGATGTGGTAAATCTTTTTACGTCTATTCTTCCTATATATCGTTTGAACTCTCTTGAATGTGGAAATGATAGAGATAGAAGTCAAATCGATAGGAATGGATGAGACGGAGGCGATCATTTATTATGAAGCAAATTCTACTGATTACGGACGGGTGCTCTAACGTTGGGGCCAGTCCAGTTCTGGCCGCAGCCCATGCGCTCCAGGATGGTATTGTCGTGAATGTGGTGGGGGTTCTTGATTACGGGACGATCGGCGAGCTTGGGGGATTGGAAATTCAGGAGATAGCCAAAGCGGGAGGAGGCATACACCGGATCGTAGGCACACCACAGCTGGCGCAGACGATACAGATGATGACTCGGAAAACGGTGGTTCAGACGATCCAACAAGCGGTAAATAAGGAGATACAGCATATTCTGGGGGGCGGGTCGCTGGAGGAGCTTCCGCCGGACAAGCGTTCGCAGGTCGTGGAAGTGGTGGATGAGCTGGCTGAGACATCATCCCTGCAAGTCGCGCTGTTAATCGATGCAAGTGCAAGCATGAAACCCAAGCTGGCTGCCGTTGAGGAAGCGATACGTGATTTGATGCTGAGTTTGAAAGCGCGCGCAGGCTCAAGCGAATTGTCCGTATTCCATTTTCCTGGAAAACACAGCGGCGAGGATATCGTGATGGACGTGAATTGGACCTCAGATCTTGACGGTGCCCGGGGAATGTTCAGCCGCCTGCAGATGAGAGGGGCGACGCCGACTGGACCTGCCTTGTTAAAGGTGATTGAATTTTACCGATATGGTACACTAGAAGGTAATCAATCATGGCAGGGTCATTCCAGCCAAGAGGAAGGGATGCTCGGTGACTACGTTGTCTAACCCGGGTTATCCGCCAGGAACCGTAATTAAAGGCAAGTGGCGGAACAGCCGGTACATCGTGGAACGTATGCTCGGCAAAGGGGCTAACGGCAAGGTGTATCTGGTTCACCGGGCAGGAGTACGCGGGCGTTATGCTTTAAAAGTAGGGTATGACGCTCTGGATCTTCAATCCGAAATTAATGTGCTGAATGCGTTAAAAGAACAGATGCCGGACCCGTATCTCGTGGAGGCGGACGATCATCATGACGGCAGCGGCGAAGTGTCCTTCTATGTTATGCGTTACATTGAGGGGAGTCCGCTGCATCATTTTATTCGCAAACGCGGTGCCGACTGGATCGGATTGATCGGACTGAAGCTGCTCGAGAAGCTGTCCGTTCTGCATGCATCCGGTTATGCATTCGGTGATTTGAAGCCGGATAATGTGATGGTCTCGGCATACGGAAGAGTGGAACTGATCGATTACGGAGGCGTCAGCCCTTTCGGACGCAGCGTAAAGCAATTTACGGAATGGTATGATCGGGGATACTGGAATGCCGGAAGCCGGACTGGCGACGTAACCTATGATTTGTTCTCGTTTGCCGTGATGTGTATCGGCCTGCTGGATGAGAAATCATTACGGGAGGCGTCTTGTCAGCTTCCCCAGACCCGTAGTGTTGCAGATCTGCAGCTGGTGCTGCGAAGAAACCTTGTGTTCAAACCATACGCTGTTTGGCTGAACAAGGCTTTATCGGGGGATTTCGCGGATTCACGGGAAGCGTTGAACGAGTGGAGAAAACGAATATACGAAGGTTCGGGCAGGAACGTGCGTCCTAATCCAGGACGAACTCCGCGTTGGCTGAAGAACGCGTTTGGTTTGTCGTTACTCATCATGGCCCTTGCTGTTTATTTTTTCTTCCGCTCATGAAGTTGTTACCTTGTTACTGGGAGTTCATAAAGGGGACCTGGAAGTGAAACAGGATTATTTACGGACATTCGTCAACCATGTCGAGCGTACAGCCGCAGAGTTTGATCTGTGGTCAGAAGGTGATAGCATCGTGGTCGCTGTTTCCGGCGGGCCTGATTCCGTTGCGCTCCTGCACGTGCTGCATGAAATTTCTTTGCACCGGACACCGCTCCGATTGATCTGCGCCCATGTGCATCATGGGTTTCGGAAAGAATCGGACCAAGAGGCGGAGATGGTGCGTGAACTGGTGGAGCGGCTCGGACTTCCATTAGAAACGGCGTTCATCGATATTCCTGCTTATATGGAAGAGAGCGGCAAGGGTGGGCAGGAGGCTGCAAGAGAGAAGCGTTATGAATTTCTGCTGCAAACGGCTCATAAATACAATGCGCGCTCCGTGGCTCTGGCTCATCATGCTGACGACCAAGCTGAGACGGTACTCATGAGGCTTCTGCGCGGAAGCGGCTTGTCCGGACTTGCCGGAATAAAATTTAAGCGCACGGAAAAAAAAGTGGAACTTATCCGCCCGTTCCTTCGTATGTACAAGGCGGATATCGTAGAGCTGTGCCACGAATGCGGTTTCCAGTATGCGGTGGATCATAGCAATCTACAGACGAAGTACCGCCGTAATGCGATTCGCCTGGAAGTATTGCCTTTTCTGGAACGATATAATGGTCAGTTCTCCTCCTCACTCAATCAGCTGGCCGAGATAGTCCAGCAGGAGGATGATTTTGTGGAGCTTGAAGCTGCGAAGCAATTTCGGAGTATGGTACAGGAGAACGATGGGAGGCTCGCTTTCGACGCGCCTTCCTTTTTGGGCTTACATGTCGCTTTACAACGGCGTTTGATTAAACTAATATTAAATTACCTGCCCTCAGACCAGGAAAACACCGATTTTGTCAAGATTGAAACGGTGCGCCATGGCATTCTTAACGATCAGCGAAGCAACTGGCGTCTGGATCTGGGTGACGGCATTACCTGTGTTCGTGAGTATGGAGTGATCCAGTTTTGGCCTAAGCCTCCGAATGAACAGGGACAGTACATATACATTCTTGATTCTCCTGATGTTTCGCAGCAGTATGTTAAGGAAATCGGAAAAATGCTGAAATTGTCGTCAATGACAGGAAGCGAAAGCCGGAGCGGCTCCAGACCATCAGCCTTTGTGGCGGATTTTGATGCGGATGAGCTGAGGTTTCCTTTAACCTTGCGTAACAGACAGCCGGGGGACAAGATGAAGATCATGGGATTAAACGGAAGCAAAAAGGTGAAAGATATTCTCATTGATGAGAAAATCCCACCGTCTGTCCGTGCCCGGATTCCTATTCTTTGTGACGGTTCCGGCAGCATCGTGTGGATTCCAGGTGTACGACGTTCCGTTCACGCCGCTTGCGGGCGGCACACATCACGAGTTCTCCGGATGGAGCTATCGGATGCTTAAGGCAAGTGTAAAACGAAGAATGGCCCGTTTCACGCTTTCATAGTATAAACGTAGGAGGTCCACTTAAGTTGCAGAATGACATTCAGGAAATACTCATCAGTGAAGAAGAGATTCACGCAAAGATTAAGGAACTTGGTTCCAAACTCAGCGCCGAATATGTGGGACGCAATCCACTCGTTATTTGCGTTCTTAAAGGTGCATTTATTTTTATGGCCGACTTGGTTAAATCCATAACAGTACCTCTTGAGTTGGATTTCATGGCTGTATCCAGCTATGGGGCATCAACCAAATCCTCCGGCGTGGTGAAGATCATTAAAGATCTGGACGCATCCGTTGAAGGCAGGGATGTGCTGATTGTGGAGGATATTATCGACAGCGGTCTTACGCTGAGCCATTTGATTGAGCTTCTGAAGAGCCGCAAGGCAAACTCGGTGTGCGTTGTCACGCTGTTTGACAAGCCGGCACGCCGTACGGTGGATTTGCAGGCCGATTACACCGGATTCGTGCTGCCGGATGCTTTTGTTGTCGGATACGGACTCGATTATGCCGAGCATTACCGGAACCTCCCCTACATCGGGATTTTGAAGCCGGAAATCTACAGCAGTTAAACCGCGCCAATGGGCTGCTATCACAGTTCAGGGCCCTTTGTTGAGATGGCCAGACAGGCTGTGGTAAAATATCTTATGTGTCTTGAGAGGAGGTAGGGGATGAGTCGGTTCATCCGGAATTCTGGTTTTTATTTGATTCTATTTTTAGTCGTGGTGGGCATAGTACAATTCGTTACTAATGGCGGCGAGCAAGCCGATGCCCCTAGTTATAATCAACTGCGGCAGGAAGTCAAAGCTAACAACATAGAGGAAATGACGGTACAATTTGACGGTTACGCTTATCTGGTGACCGGTAAGTATAGGGAGATTACCGAAGAGAAAAAATCGGAGAATTTCTCAACCTATATTCCTGCCACGGATGCAGCGATGCAAGAGCTGACTGCAGCCAGTGACAGCAACAACGTCAAACTGTCCGTGCAGCCAATGGAAGGCCAAAGCATTTGGCTGACATTGCTTTCATCCTTTATTCCGCTCATCATTATGTTTGTTCTGTTCTTCTTCCTGTTTAATCAGGCCCAAGGCGGCGGCGGCAAAGTGATGAACTTTGGTAAGAGCAAAGCCCGCTTATATAATGAAGAGAAGAAACGGATTACATTTGAAGATGTAGCCGGAGCAGATGAAGAGAAGCAGGAACTTGTTGAAGTTGTTGACTTCTTGAAAGATCCGCGCAAGTTTAACACGGTTGGCGCTCGCATTCCGAAGGGCGTTCTGCTTGTCGGTCCTCCGGGAACGGGTAAGACGCTCCTGGCTCGTGCCGTTGCTGGTGAAGCAGGAGTGCCATTCTTTAGTATTTCCGGTTCCGACTTTGTTGAGATGTTTGTCGGTGTCGGTGCTTCTCGTGTACGAGACTTGTTCGAGAACGCGAAGAAGAATGCACCATGTATCATCTTCATTGATGAGATTGATGCTGTGGGTCGTCAGCGTGGCGCCGGACTTGGCGGCGGTCATGACGAGCGTGAGCAGACACTCAACCAGTTGCTGGTTGAAATGGACGGTTTCGGAGCGAACGAAGGCATTATCATCGTTGCTGCGACCAACCGCCCGGACATTTTGGACCCGGCGCTTCTTCGTCCGGGACGTTTTGACCGTCAGATTACCGTAGATCGCCCGGATGTGAAGGGCCGTGAAGCCGTACTGAAGGTGCATGCACGCAACAAACCATTGACGAAGGATGTTAAACTTGACATCATCGCCAAACGTACAACCGGTTTTACAGGCGCCGATCTGGAGAATCTCCTGAACGAGGCTGCCTTGCTTGCGGCTCGCCGCAACCGTAAAGATATCTCCATGCGAGAAGTGGATGAGGCGATTGACCGTGTTATCGTCGGTACGGAGAAACGCAGCCGCGTGATCAGTGACCGTGAGAAACGTATCGTAGCTTACCATGAAGCAGGTCACACCATTGTGGGTTACTTCCTCGAGCATGCGGATACGGTGCATAAGGTAACAATTATTCCTCGTGGCCGTGCCGGTGGGTATGTCATCATGATGCCGAAGGAAGATCGGATGCTCGTGACGAAGCAGGAATTGCTGGATCGCGTAACTGGTTTGCTTGGCGGCCGTGTTGCTGAGGAGCTGTTCATCGGTGAAATCGGAACCGGAGCATACAGTGACTTCCAACAAGCGACAGGCATTATCCGCAGCATGGTTGTGGAATACGGTATGAGTGAGAAGCTCGGACCGATGCAGTTCGGTACATCCCAAGGACAAGTGTTCCTTGGACGTGATATCGGACATGAGCAGAACTATAGTGATCGAATTGCTTATGAGATCGATCAGGAAATGCAGCGATTCATTAATGATTGCTATGAGAAATGTAAAGAGATCCTGAATAAGCATGCTAAAGAGGTTCACCTGATTGCGAACACGCTCCTCGAGATGGAAACGCTGGAGCTTGAGCAAATCAAGAATCTCATTGAGACCGGATCAGCTGAAGGCAACGGCAGTGGCGACGGTGAAGGAGAAGGTTCTACCGAGAATGGTGAACCGATCATCGATAACATTGGCGACGTGAAAGTTCGTATCCAAGGGAAAGAAGACGGCGAGCAGCCGACTTCCACGGAAGAAATTCCGAACAACCCGATGGATTCGAATGATCCAGGGCCGGAGCGCAAAGATTCCGAGCGCAAGGATCCTCCAGGCGGATCGGACAACGGTAACAGCAGCTTAACGTAATATTCGCTGATAAAACATCGAATACCGAATAAAATTGAAGAACCGGAGAACGATAATTCGTTTTCCGGTTCTTTTTGTGCTTTCTATCACATTGACAGGGGGCAGAACGAACGTGTACATTAGTTGTTAAATAAGGATGCGCATCCTTTCACAAAGGTGGAAACCATCCTGAAAGTCACATGGTCATCAGCGGCGAACCGCCGGACTACATAAAGGGAGAGGGTCGATCATGGAAGCTTTGGCACTGGAGCGTAAGGCAGAACAGAACCGTGAACTGCGTGAGCGGTTAATGCAATTGAAGAAGGAACGTAATGCAATCATTTTGGCTCATTATTATCAACGGGACGAAATACAAGAGGTCGCTGATTTCCGGGGGGATTCCTTCCTTCTCGCGCAGAAGGCAGCACAAACCGATGCTGAGGTCATCGTATTTTGCGGTGTGCATTTTATGGGCGAGAGCGCTAAAATTCTGGCACCGGGCAAGACGGTTCTTATACCTGATGAGCGGGCTGGCTGCCCTATGGCGGATATGGTGAACGTTGACGGACTGCGGAAGCTGAAAGCGCAGCATCCGAATGCGAAAGTGGTCACATACATCAATTCATCAGCTGAGATCAAAGCCGAAACGGATATCTGCTGTACGTCATCCAATGCCGTGAAAGTGATTCAGTCGGTGGATTCGGATGAAATTATATGGGTGCCTGATAAAAACCTGGGACATTATGTTCAGCAGCATACCGACAAGAAGCTCATTATCTGGGAAGGGTATTGCAACACGCATGACATGCTGACGGTTAAGGATGTTGTCGAGATGAAGGCCAAATATCCTCATGCGGAATTTGTGGTGCATCCGGAATGCCGTCCAGAGGTTGTTGCGATGGGCGATTTTGTAGGGAGTACCACCGCTATCCTGGAGTATTGCAAAAATTCATCTGCCAAGGAGTTTATCGTGGGCACCGAGGATGGAACCGGATATCAGCTTCGATTGGATAGCCCGGATAAATCGTTCCACTTCGCTACGAAGTTCCTGGTGTGTCCGAATATGAAAGTGAATAACCTCAAAAAGCTGGTTAAAGCGTTGGAAACGATGAAGCCGCAAATTTATGTGCCGCCGGTCGTTGCAGAGAAAGCCAGAACTTCATTAGAGCGCATGTTACAAGTTAAGTAGCATGCGCTACTCTTTCGTGAAAAGACAGGTGAGGCATCGTGATACCGCAGTATTTAATTGATTTTGAGCTGAACGATCTTCCGGTCATTGAGACGGATGTCATCGTGATCGGTTCAGGCATTGCGGGTTTATATACGGCGATCATGGCAAGCGCGACTCAGAATGTGCTATTGATTACGAAGAAATCGCTGCTCGAAAGCAACACGCGTTATGCACAGGGGGGGATTGCAGCCGTAACAGCCGAGGATGACTCTCCGGCCTACCACCGGCAGGACACCCTCCTGGCAGGGGCGGGCCTATGTTCTTCTGCCGCGGTGGATGTGCTTGTCAACGAGGGTCCGGTTGGTGTTCAAGAGCTGATTCGGCTCGGTACGATGTTTGATGTGGAGAATGGCGAGCTCGCACTGACCCAAGAAGGCGCGCACAGTCATCGCCGGATCCTTCATGCCAACGGGGATGCTACCGGATATGAAATCGTGCGTGCCCTTTCCATTCAGGTTGAAATGCTTCACAATGTAGAGGTGTGGGACGATCATTTTGTCATTGACCTGATTACCGAGCAGGGAGAGTGCCATGGCGTTTTAGTACAGATGCCGGACGGCAAACGGGTATTCGTACGTGGACGGGCGACGGTGATGTGTTCCGGCGGCGCCGGTCAATTGTACCGGTATACGACCAATCCGGAGGTTGCCACAGCGGATGGCGTTGCCATGGCTTATCGGGCAGGCGCAGAAATTCGGGATATGGAGTTTATACAGTTCCACCCGACGGCGCTTAGTTATCCGGGGGCGCCCCGATTCCTTATATCAGAGGCGGTTCGCGGTGAAGGGGCTGTTCTTCGGAATATACGAGGGGAACGGTTCATGCCCAAATACCATGATTTGCAGGAGCTGGCGCCGCGGGATATTGTAGCGCGGGCCATTGTCAGTGAGATGGAAGCAACGGGGTCTACCTTTGTTTATCTGGATATTACCCATGAGTTGCCGGAGATGGTCAAACATCGATTCCCAACGATTTATGAAACCTGCATGCAATATGGACTCGATTTATCGTCAGATTGGATTCCGGTCTCCCCGGCTGCGCATTATATGATGGGGGGCATCAAAACCAATCTGCATGGCGAGAGCAGCGTGAAGCGTTTATTTGCTTGCGGAGAGGTATCGTCTACCGGTGTTCACGGGGCGAACCGTTTGGCCAGCAATTCGCTGTCGGAGGCGATTGTGTACGGCAGTCGTATTGTCGAGCGCATTAAGAGTCTGCCGGAACCCTCAGGAGATCCACTTCATGTATCATTCCATCTCGGTCGCAAGGACGCTCCGTCCCAAGCGATGGTGGAAAAGCGCTTGAAGCTTCAGAAGGTGATGGTACGTTATGCAGGACTTCGGAGAAATAGGGATACTCTATTAAGAGCAGCAGAAGAGCTCAGCCGTCAGCTGCCATTGTTCCAATCGATGCTCTCCAAGCGTGAGGAATACGAGTTTGCCAACATGCTCACAGCATCCTTACTCGTGGTGCAGGGTGCGCTGGGTCGTGAAGAAAGCCGGGGAGCCCACTACCGTGAGGATTTCCCGGAGCGGAATGACAGCGTATGGCAGAAACATATTGTCCATACACGGGATCAAGAAATGACGGAGGAATTAAGCGATGATGTTTAACGGATACAACGATGGCCTTCTCCAAAGTATACGGACTTGGCTGCAGGAGGATATTGGGTCGGGGGACATTACGACTCTCACCACCATTGAGCCGGGTCATGAATCCAAGGGCGTTATCCATGCCAAGGAGGCTGGAATCGTGGCAGGTATGCCGGTAGCAGAGCTGGTATTCGAAACGGTTGATCCGTCGCTAACTTTTACGGCATTGGTTCGGGATGGGGACGAGGTTGAAAAAGGGACGGTTCTCGCCGAAGTGGAAGGAAGCACTCACCGTATTTTGACAGGCGAGCGCCTCGCTTTGAATTTGCTTCAGCGGCTGTCGGGTATTGCAACAAGAACACGTTCTTTTGTTGATGTACTTGAGGGATTGCCGACAAGATTGGTGGACACCCGCAAAACGACACCCGGCCACCGAATGCTTGAGAAGTATGCCGTTCGGGTTGGCGGCGGCGCGAACCATCGTTTCGGTCTGTACGATGCCGTTATGATTAAGGATAATCACATTAAGGGTGCAGGAGGAATCGCGCAAGCGGTCAGCCGGGCAAGAGCCCATATTCCACATACCATGACGATAGAAGTTGAAACCGAGAGCTTGGCGCAGGTGGAGGAAGCACTGGCTGCAGGCGCAGATATTATTATGCTGGATAACATGAGTCATGACATGATGGCGGAGTCTGTTCGAAGAATCAAGGCCAAGGCTCCTCATGTTCGCGTCGAAGCATCGGGGAACGTGACGCTGGAGACCGTGCGCGGGATTGCCGAGACCGGGGTCGACGTGATATCCGTTGGACGGCTGACTTATTCTTTCCATAGTCTCGATATCAGTCTGGATCTGAATGCGAAGAAAGGAGGGACAGAAGGTTGATTCTAGTTGTGGATGTAGGGAATACCAACATTGTACTGGGTGTGTATCAGGGGAAGAAGCTGCTGCATGATTTTCGAATCAGTACATCGCGTCAGTCCACCGTGGATGAATACGGTGTGTTGATTCACAATTTGTTTCAAATGTCCAATATATTGGTAAGCCAAATAGAAGGCGTAATTGTTTCTTCCGTAGTTCCTCCTCTTGTACGTGTTGTCGAGGAGATGTGCAATAAATATATTGGCAAGGCGCCCCTGATCGTAGGACCGGGGATCAAAACAGGACTGAATCTGCGGTATGAGAATCCGCGCGAGGTTGGCGCTGACCGGATCGTGAATGCAGTAGCAGCCGTCGAGCAGTACGGGGGGCCGCTGATTGTGGTGGATTTCGGTACGGCGACGACGTTTGATTGCATTGATGAGGCAGGCAATTATCTTGGCGGAGTGATTGTGCCTGGTATTGGCATTGCTACTGAGGCTCTGGTACAGCGTGCTTCCAAGCTTCCTCGCGTAGAGCTCGAAAAGCCGAAAAAAGTAATTGGGCGCAATACCGTACATGCCATGCAGGCCGGCATCGTTTTTGGTTATGCGGGACAAGTTGATGGCCTGGTCAAGCGTATAAAAGCCGAGATGGGTACGGACAATGTTAAGGTTATCGCTACCGGGGGAATGGCCGAGCTGATTGCCAGCGAAACGGAGTCCATTGAAGAGATTTCTCCTCTTCTGACATTAGAAGGCTTGCGTATTATTTATGAGCGTAACTAGAACCGCTATAAAACCGTTAGATATTACAAACAACTAGAAAGACAAGGAGGCCTCAAGATGGGTAATCAAAAAGACCGTTTGCTGCGGGGAACAGCATTAAACGGGAAAGTACGGACATTTGCCGTTCGGACAGCCGATTTGGTTGAAGAGCTTCGCCAAAGACATGATACGTTTCCTGTCGTCACAGCCGCTTTGGGCCGCACCGTGTCAGCAGCAGCGATGATGGGAGCTATGCTGAAAGGAGACGAGCGTCTTAGCATTCAAGTGCGAGGCGACGGACCGATCGGTTTGATTGCGGCGGAGAGTAATGCCAACGGCGAGGTCCGCGGATATGTCAAAAATCCGCATGTGGAGCTGACGAATATCCGTCCGGGTAAGATGGATGTTGCCGCTGCTGTAGGGACCACCGGCCATATTGATGTGATCAAGGATTTCGGGTTGAAGGAGCCTTACCGTGGCAGTGTACCGATTATTTCGGGCGAGCTCGCTGAAGACTTCACATACTATTTTGCCGTATCCGAACAGACCAACTCGGCGGTAAGCCTAGGTGTGCTGGTTTCACCGGATTATTCCGTGGCAAATGCGGGCGGCTTCATCGTTCAGCTTCTCCCTGGCGTTACCGAGGATGAGATTACGGAGCTTGAGCTTGCGCTGAGCAAGATTCCACCGATCACCGAGATGCTGGAAGAAGGACTGGAACTGGAAGACATCCTGAAACGAGTAGTTCCGGATGTGACCATTTTGGAGGAAATGGACGTGTACTTCAGCTGTGACTGCTCGCATGAGCGGGTGGAGCGGGCTTTGATCAGCTTGGGACAGGCAGAGCTTGAGCAGATGATCGAAGAGGATGGCAAGGCCGAAGTTTCTTGTCATTTTTGCAATGAAAAATATACGTTCGATAGAGAACAGCTAAAATCCGTGCTAGAGCGGGCCAAATCTTAACGTTGGGATGAGCGACCGTGATGACGAGACAAGAGAAGGGATTGTGGGCGACCGTCATTGTCTTGACAGCATGCGTATTGGGTATGGGCGGCTGGATGCTGTTTTCCGGGAATTTATCGCAAGAGGCTTCACCACCTTGGAAAGATGGCTCCCAACCAGTTGCATCCATCCAGGACAGGGCGATTACCGAAGACGAGTGGGTTGACGAGCTAAAGAAGCGTTATGGCCGCGAAATGCTGATGACCATGCTGAATCGGCACGCCGTGGCTCTGGAGGCCAAAGCGAAGGATATTGATGTTATGCCGGCGGAAGTCGATGCAGAAATCGAAGTCATGAGCCACAGCTACGGTTCTAAGGAACGTTTCTTATCGGAAATGGAAGATCAGCTTGGCATTACGGAGAGTGAATTAAAGACAGAGACGATGTATCGGCTGCTGCTTGAGAAAATTGCGACTTCCGACGTACACATCGAAGAGCAGCAGATCGATTCGTATCTGGAACAGTACCCTGACCAATTTCGCCCCAAGAAACAGTTGAATTTATCCATGATCGAGGTCGCTTCGGAAGATGAGGCAGAACGGGTCATGGATCGGCTGGAGAATGGAGAAGCTTTTGCGGATCTCGCGGCTCAGGTATCTCTCGATGAGTATACTCGCGAAGACGGCGGGCAGATCGGCTTGGTCGAGGAGGATGATCCCTTCTTGCCGCCGGCACTGCTGAATGCAGCTTCAACGCTTGAGCCCGGGGATATTGCGGGGCCGATCTCGCTCACAGACACCTATGCCATTGTTTATGTGAAGGAAATTATCGAGCCTCAGGCCCCGAGCGAGGAAAGTGTCCGCGAGGCGGTTCGTAAGCAACTGGCCCTAGAGCAGTCGGTGTCTTTATCCGAACTGGAGCGTCAGCTTCGCGAGAAATACGAGGCCCGGATTAGCGCTGGTACGGTCACGTTGTAAATAGAAGAAGAACATGAAGAAAGCTGCTGTGGCGGAGTAAGATGTGGCTGCAGGAGCTTTTTTTGCGTTGAAGGTTGCAAAAGGTTTTATTAATGGGAATGGTGGGTTTCATAGCGTGCATGACTAGAGGCGAAATCGCTTTTCCTCGTTCGGGAGGCGCAGGAAAATCCACCTAGAAATGTTGATTTTCGAGATGTGGGATATTGACAATGACACGTAACGTTGATAAGATGAAGGTATAAAAACCTACCTTTTTACTCGGATATCAGCAACCTCAATTATCAAGAATTAGAGTCTATATGCTGGCTCTGCTTTTCTTTCAACATCCAGACACCACAAATTTAATGATTCGACATTAGAATGTATAACACCATTATGGATTTACTAGTTTATCCAGATTCATATTTAGAGGAGGGCTTCATTCATGGCAAAAGTCGTAAACAATGTGACAGAATTAATCGGTGGAACTCCACTCGTCCGTTTGAATCGGATCGTACCGGAGGATAGCGCAGAGATTTATCTGAAGCTGGAATACCAGAACCCGGGTGCAAGCGTTAAAGACCGGATCGCGATCAGCATTGTGGAAGAAGCGGAGAAGGACGGACGTTTGAAGCCGGGCGATACCATTATTGAAGCAACAAGCGGTAATACCGGTATTGGTCTAGCTATGGTGGCAGCTGCCAAAGGCTACAAAGCGGTTATCGTTATGCCTGAAACCATGAGCTTGGAGCGCCGCAACCTGCTGCGTGCCTATGGCGCGGAACTGGTACTGACACCGGGATCGGAAGGAATGAACGGTGCGGTTAAGAAGGCGGAAGAAATTCTGAAGGAAAATGCGGGATTCTTTATGGCCGATCAATTCAATAACCAAGCCAACGTGAAAATCCACCGTGAAACAACAGGTCCGGAAATCGTTGAAGCGATCCAATCCATCGGCGGTTCCTTGGATGCGTTCGTGGCAGGTATCGGAACAGGCGGAACGATTACAGGGGCGGGCGAAGTGCTGAAAGAGCAATTCCCTGATATTAAGGTCATTGCAGTTGAGCCTGCTGCATCGCCAATCCTTGCCGGAGGCAAACCAGGTCCTCACAAAATCCAGGGTATTGGCGCAAACTTCATTCCTGAAATTTTGAACCAAGAAGTCTACGATGAAATCGTTCATGTCGAGAATGACGATGCCTTTGAAACCTCCCGCCGTGTGGCGAAGGAAGAAGGCGTTCTTGGCGGCATTTCTTCCGGTGCGGCTGTATACGCGGCATTGAAGGTTGCCAAAGAGCTTGGTAAAGGCAAGCGGGTGGTAGCCGTGATCCCAAGTAACGGAGAACGTTACCTGAGCACGCCGCTCTATAACTTCGAGTAACGAGTAAGATGATATTGTAATATGCGCGCATGGTCTCACCTCATCTGGGTGAGATAATGCGTGACAAGGAAGGGGCCCTCAATGTGTTTTTATAGCATTGAGGGCTTTTTGCGTATACTAGTCCCAAAGATAACGCTTTATTGGAATCCACGGGATGACCGCTCCAAAAATTATTGTTGGACGAGCTTCTATTTAGGGTTTTCAAGAGAAGCGGGATACAGTATACTGACAGGCAACAGTAAGGCTTTTGATGACTAAGGGAGGATCGGCATGGAGAGAAGAGTGGAGCTGGCCCAGTGGCAGGCATGGGCTAAAGAGGGCTGGTCCGTCGTTCCCTATCTGGTTCAATATAAAGGAGCAACAAGAGGGTTACCCCTGTCATGGAGACATGCATGGAAAGCGGCATCGCCGTATGCCTTTGTGCTGGAGAGTGGTAAGGGTGGACGCTATACGTATCTTGGATTGCGGCCGGTGTCCATTCTGCAGGGGAAGGGGAGCCATGGAGAGATCATTGAGCTGTCGGGGGATTCGCGAACGCAGGTAACGGGAAAGCCGCTGCATCTGTTAGAGCAGTGGATGAAAGAATGGCGGGCTCCCCGTGTACCGGGATGGCCGGACTTTCGCGGTGGCTACGCCGGTTTTCTAAGCTACGATGTGATCCGATCGATTGAGCAGCTCCCAAAAATAGCCAAAGATGAGCCGGGGTTCCTGGATTATATGTGGATGCGCATAGAAGAGATCTGGATCTATGATCATGCAGATGACAGCGTCTACTGCTCGGTGCATGTCCCTCTGCCTTGGGCATTCGGGACCGGGGAAGTTTCGGAGGAAAAGACGGTATCCGGTGCTTCTGTTGATGCATCCAGAGGTTCGGTGCTTTCAATCGATCAAGAGAAGCTATTGCAGGAGTTATATGATCGGGCTGTCGTAAGGGCTGAATCGATGCTGTCCCAATGGAATCAAATGTTCGGAACAGTCTTAGGGAACGGCTCGGAGTCCGAAGATGAGCACGTGCGGCAGGAACGATGGAAGAAAGCGCAGGAGCTGTCCGGGCCGAATGTCGAGATTTGGGATCGGCTGGAGATTGATTTTACGCAGGAAGCGTTCGAGCAGGCGGTACGCTCGATTCAAGAGTATATTCGGCAGGGTGATGTATTTCAGGTCAATTTGTCTCTGCGCCGTCATTTGCAGCTGCATGCGGACCCCGCGGATATTTATGAGTGGCTGCGTATCCTGAATCCGTCGCCGTATATGGGGTATTTATCCTCGCCGGGCTTCAGCTTGGCTAGCGGCTCACCGGAATTGCTGGTGAAGCTGGATGGCGATGTCGTATCTGCACGACCGATTGCGGGAACTCGGCGCCGGGGAAGCAATCCGGAAGAGGATGCGGCAATGGAAGCAGAACTGCTTGGCAGCGAGAAAGAACGGGCGGAGCATATTATGCTGGTCGATTTGGAGCGTAATGACATTGGCCGCATTGCCGCATACGGGACCGTGCATGTTCCGGAGCTGATGACCGTCGAAAGGTACTCTCACGTGATGCATCTGGTGTCGCAAGTGGAAGGGCGGATTTCAGAGGGCAAACATGCGTATGATGTCATTGCGGCAGCGTTCCCCGGCGGCACCATTACAGGCGCACCCAAAATCCGGACCATGGAGATCATCGAAGAGCTGGAGCCCGTGACGCGGGGACCCTATACCGGCTCCATGGGCTGGATCGATTATAATGGTGATATGGAGCTCAACATTATTATTCGGACCCTCGCCGTGAAGGATGGGGTCGGCTACATCCAGACGGGCGCGGGGATTGTCATTGACTCCGATCCGTACCGGGAATACAGGGAGTGTCATAACAAGGCAAAGGCTTTGATTGCCGCTCTGATATGCAGTGAAGAAGAAGCGGCAGTGGTATCCGCGAATATAGGGGGGAAATAATATGATACTTGTCATCGATAATTATGATTCGTTTACGTATAACCTGGTTCAATATTTGGGTGAGCTCGGCGAAGAAGTGAAGGTTTACCGGAATGATGAGATCGACATCGCTGGTATCGAGGCATTGGCCCCGGACCATATCCTGATATCTCCGGGACCGTGCACGCCGAATGAAGCCGGCATCAGTCTGGATGTTATTTCGCATTTCAAGGGTGTGATTCCGATCTTTGGCGTCTGCCTCGGCCATCAGGCGATCGGGCAAGCCTTTGGCGGCAACGTGATTCGTGCGGAGCGCCTTATGCACGGGAAAACATCCGCGATCCAGCATACGGGCGGCTCGGTCTTCGAAGGCTTACCGGTTCCGTTCACCGCAACGCGCTATCACTCGCTGATCGTTGAGAAGGAAACTTTGCCGGATGAGCTGGAGATTACCGCCTGGACCGAAGAGGGCGAAATCATGGGGCTTCGGCATAAACAATATCCCATAGAAGGGGTGCAGTTCCATCCGGAATCCATCATTACGGACCATGGCCATCAAATGCTGCGCAATTTCTTGAAGCGTACAGCTGGCACCAAAGCATGAAATATATTGGCATGAACGGCGGCATCGTTGAAGCTGCCGAGGCTGTCATACCTGTAATGGATCACGGTCTTCTGTACGGAATGGGGTTATTCGAGACCTTCCGCACTTATAAGGGGAAGCCTTTTTTATTAGAGCGGCACTTGAGCCGGCTCATGGACAGCTGCCGGGAGCTCGGGATCGTCCACAGGGCGGATGCTGAGAGGATCAGCCGCTGGATAACGGAACTGATGGAGGCCAATGGTCTCCAGGATGCTTATATTCGATATACCGTAACGGCAGGAGAGGGATTACTCGGTCTGCCTGCTGGCGATTATTTGAGGCCTTCCGAGATTTTATTCGCCAAAGAGCTTCCGGCCGCAAACGAAATGCTCTACGAGAAAGGCAGAGCCATGCGGCGGCTGTCCCTTCCGCGGAACACGCCGGAATCCTCGGTTCGGCTGAAATCTCTGCATTATATGAACAATATACTCGCAAAGCGGGAATTGGCCGAATACCCCAGCCACTCGGACGGTCCGACAGAGGGGCTGATGCTAACGGCGGCCGGGGAAGTGGCAGAGGGCATTGTCAGCAATGTCTTTTTTGTCAAAGCGGGTCGTTTATATACGCCTGACGTAAGTACGGGCATTTTGCCGGGGATTACCCGGGCCGTGGTGCTGGAATTGGCTGCCGATCTTGGGATGGAAGTCGAAGAAGGCCGTTACAGCTGGGAGTTTTTCACTGGAGCGGATGAAATATTTACGACCGGTTCTGTACAGGAGATTGTTCCGGTTACGACGTTGATTGGAGCTGAAGGTGAGAGTCTAGTCATTGGACAAGGATTGGTCGGTCCGATAACCCGTACATTACTGAGCGCATATAGAAGGAAAGCAGGGCAAAAGGCATGAAAACAACGATTTACGAACGTGAATATCGGCTGAGCAAGGATGCTGTGTTAAAGCTCGGTCAATCCACGCTCATTATGGGCATATTGAATGTGACGCCGGATTCGTTCTCCGACGGAGGTCGTTATCACGACATGGAGCGGGCGGTCAAGCACGCGCTTCAGCTGGTGGAAGAGGGAGCTGACATCATCGATATCGGCGGAGAATCGACGCGTCCAGGCCATGAGCCGGTTGGAGCTGAAGAGGAGCTCGCCCGCGTTATCCCGGTTATAGAAGCCATCCATCGGCATGCGCCGCATATTCCATTATCAATTGACACGTATAAAGCGGAAGTTGCGCGTCAGGCTATTGGAGCGGGCGCTCATATCATAAATGATATTTGGGGCTTTAAAGACGATGCGGATATGCCCAAGACAGCGGCAGAGCTCGGATGCCCCGTGATTTTGATGCACAATCGCCGCGATCGGAATTACATCAATCTCATCGAGGACGTAAAGCGCGATTTGCTGGAAAGTGTCGAAATTGCAAGGGCTGCAGGTGTGCAGGATCAGCATATTTTGCTCGACCCGGGTATCGGGTTTGCCAAGGACTATGACGAGAACATGAAAGTGATGGCCTCCCTCGATCAGCTTGTAGGGCTTGGGTTTCCGGTGCTGCTGGCTACCTCCCGCAAAAGGTTTATCCAGACCGCACTTGGCGCCCCGGCACAGGATGTGCTGGAAGGAACGGCCGCCACGGTGGCTTACGGGATTGCGCAAGGTTGCCAGATCGTTCGTGTGCATGACGTGTTGCATATGAAACGGACAGCGAAGATGTGTGATGCCATGACTTACGCTTCAACGGAGCTTACACGTATATAATTTTTTTCGGGACAAAGGATGGAAGGGCGGAGTACGAGATGGATAAAATGATACTGAGCCGCATGGAATACTACGGCTACCACGGTGTGTTTGAGGAAGAGCGCAAGCTGGGTCAACGATTCTATGTGGATCTGGAGCTGGAGATGGATTTGAGCAAAGCTGCGAAGACGGATGACTTGACGTTAACGGTAAATTATGCGGAGATTCATGATCTCTTGCTGGATATTATGCGGACGGAGTCGTTCCGCCTGATTGAAGCTTTAGCGGAGCATATTGCATCTAAGGTATTGGACACTTATACTATTATCGATGCTTTAACGGTCCGATTGACGAAGCCGCACCCGCCTTTTGACATTCATTTTGAAGGTGTGACCATTGAGCTGCACCGGACCAGGAAGTGAGACGATCATGAATTCACACGCCACCTCTGAGTGTTCAGAGGCTTATATTGCTTTAGGGGCCAATTTGGGAGACCGCGAGGGTAACCTGATGGAGGCTTTAGAACGGTTGGACGAAGTACCTAGCATATCGGTAGAGCGCGTATCCAACTTGTATGAAACCGAGCCGGTCGGCTATGTGGATCAACCGATGTTTCTTAATATGGCCACAGCCGTGTCGACATCGCTGAGTCCTCATGAGCTGCTTGCCGAAATGCAGCGAATTGAAAAGCAGCTCGGCCGGGTACGTCATATTCATTGGGGGCCGCGGACGGTGGACTTGGACCTGTTATGGATGGAAGGACGCCGTCTGGATACGCCGGACCTTGTTCTGCCGCACCCCCGTATGCAGGAACGGGCTTTTGTGCTCAGACCGCTGGCCGATATCGTATTTGAGCTCGAACCTTCAGGTCTGTACCCTGTAGTGAAGACAGCACTTGAGAACCTGGAAGGAAAGGAAGGAATACAGCTTTGGAAAACAAGCAGCTGGCGCAGCGTATCCGCGCTTTCCGAAAATTGAAGGGTTTAACCCAGCAAGAGCTCGCCGAGCGTACCGGTATATCACTGGCCGTCCTTGGTGCGATTGAGCGGGGGAACCGCCGTGCCGAGGAGCAGATGCTGGTTCAGATTGCGGACGTGCTGGAGATTACAATGCAGGAGCTTAAGGAACGGAGCTAGAACCTCCGAATAGAAAAGCCGGTGCAGGTTTATTTTCATTAAACCCGGCCATTAATATAGGATGATGCTTCTGGATGCGATCTACAAGACATGTAATTTTTGCGGACTGGACGAGGGTGCGATTCAGAGTATGATGGGTTGGTTTGAAACTTATGGATCCCTTGCACGATAACCGGGATCTTTCGACTATAAATATCTGAATATAAAGGGGTGACACATAAAATGGATAAGTTGCAAATCGGAAACATCGAGATGAAGAACCAAGTGGTTCTGGCGCCCATGGCAGGCGTGTGCAACCCGGCGTTCCGCTTGATTGCTAAGGAATTCGGTACCGGTTTGGTTTGCGCCGAAATGGTGAGCGGCAAGGCCATTGTTCACGGGAACAAGCGCACCCAGGAGATGCTGTTCGTCGACGAGCGGGAGAAACCGCTGAGCCTGCAAATTTTTGGAGGTGACCGCGAATCCCTGGTGGAAGCGGCCAAAGTTGTCGATCAGCAAACCAATGCCGACATCATCGACATTAACATGGGCTGTCCTGCACCGAAGGTAACGAAGGTTGATGCGGGTGCGCGCTGGCTTCTGGATTCGAACAAAATCTATGAAATGGTAGCGGCCGTTGTTGATGCCGTGAACAAACCGGTCACGGTGAAGATGCGTACAGGCTGGGATAGCGATCACATCTATGCTGTCGAAAATGCACAAGCTGTCGAACGCGCGGGCGGTCAGGCGGTCAGCGTTCACGGACGCACGCGCGAGCAGCTCTACACCGGGCACGCGGATTGGGACATCATTCGCCAAGTGAAAGAAGCCGTCTCCATTCCGGTTATCGGTAACGGCGATGTGGTGACGCCGGAGGATGCTCGCCGGATGCTGGATACGACAGGCTGCGATGGTGTCATGATCGGTCGCGGAGCGCTGGGGAACCCATGGATGCTGTATCGTACCGTGGAGTACCTGAAGACAGGCCAGCTGCTGCCGGATCCGGCTCCGCAGGAGAAAATCCGGATTGCCATTCTGCATATGGACCGGCTGATCGCTTTGCGCGGCGAAGCGGTTGCGGTACGGGAAATGCGCAAGCATCTTTCCTGGTATTTGAAAGGGCTGAAGGGCTCCGCTCGCATTAAAGATATGATTATGGAAGAAACGAAGCGCGACGAAATGGTGAACCTTCTGAACAACTTTGTGAACAATCTGGAGGCCCAAGAAGAATCGACAAAAAGTGTATACCCTCAAGCCGTTGCGGCGATGGGATAATTAGGGGTGCAGGCTGTTATATGGGTGCGTGTATGCGACATTCGTAACAGCCTTTGCGCGCATTGACTTTTTGAAATGGTTCCCATATAATCTTTCAGTATAAATTCAAGAAATTGAGCAGGCATCAGAGGGAAGTTCTGATCCCCAAGAATTCGCATATAGTATGTTGATACCGTGGTTTAAATTATTTACATGACAGGAGAATCGGTTAATGAGCGATAAAGAAGTCATTCTTACCCAGGACGGTCTGAAGAAACTGGAGGACGAACTTGAGAATCTAAAGTCTGTAAAACGCCGTGAAGTGGCTGAGCGGATTAAAGTTGCCATCGGTTATGGTGATATTAGTGAAAACTCCGAATATGAAGACGCCAAGAACGAGCAAGCCTTTATCGAAGGCCGGATTATAACGCTGGAGAAAATGCTCCGCAATGCGCGCATCATCAACAATGATGATATCAATACCGATGTCGTCGGCGTGGGCAACACGGTGATCGTAGAGGATTTGGAATTCGGCGACACGATGCAATATACCATTGTAGGTACGGCTGAATCGGATCCGCTTAACAACAAGATCTCTAACGAGAGTCCTGTAGGCAAAGCGATTATTGGCAAGCAAAAAGGATCGGTTGTAGATGTTAACGTTCCTGCGGGCGTTATTCAATATAAAATTGTAGACATTAAGAAGTAAGTCGGAATGTGGTGTAGAAAGCTTCCTTCGGGGGGCTTTTTTAACATATTAGAATTTATAAGTTTTTTGGGGTCCCCGCAAAGTATTTGGAATAAGCATCGTAGCATAGGCTCCACTTTGTGGGGTTATTTTGAATAGGCAAGGCTGTGTTGAGGGCTTAATGGGTTAATGGCATGTCTTGAATGGCTGCCCTACCGTTAAGTCCTAACCGAATGTGTACAAGTTGTTCAAGGGCTGTCCAGATCATGTAATGGGTGGCGGCATTTGTGCTGTTGGGGATTACGATGGAAGTGAAATGAAGGAGATGAATGACGATGACGGAAGAAATGAACAACCAGGAACAAGAACAGGAGTTAAGTGAGCTTTTGCAAATCCGCCGCAACAAATTGGACGAGCTTCGCAAGCTGGGCATCGATCCGTTTGGCGGAAAATATGAAAGAGAACATCACGCAGGTGATATTCTGAAACAGTATGACGAGCTCTCCAAGGAAGAACTGGAAGAGAAGCAGGTGGAAGTGAACCTGGCCGGCCGGATTATGGCGAAGCGTGGCATGGGCAAGGCTTCTTTTGCTCATATTCAAGATTTGAGCGGCCGGATTCAGATCTATGTTCGCCAGGATTCGATTGCAGAAGCGCAATATGAAGCATTCAGCATCCTTGATCTGGGTGACATCATCGGGGTGAAAGGGGTCTTGTTCAAGACCAAAACCGGTGAAACCACCATTAAAGTGAAGGAACTGGAGGTTCTTTCGAAGTCGCTTTATCCGCTCCCTGAGAAATTCCATGGTTTGAAGGATGTGGAACTCCGTTACCGTCAGCGTTATGTCGACCTGATTATCAACCCAGATGTACAGAAGACCTTCATTGCCCGTTCCCGTATTATTCAATCGATGCGCCGTTACCTGGATTCCCAAGGCTATCTTGAAGTGGAAACTCCGACTTTGCATTCGATCGCTGGTGGTGCAGCGGCACGTCCGTTCATTACGCATCATAATGCGCTGGATATGGAGCTGTATATGCGGATTGCGATTGAGCTTCACCTGAAGCGTCTGATCGTGGGCGGCTTGGAAAAAGTGTATGAGATTGGCCGCGTATACCGGAATGAAGGGATCTCTACCCGTCATAATCCGGAGTTTACGATGATTGAGCTCTATGAAGCCTATGCGGATTATAAAGATATTATGGCACTGACCGAGAATATGATTGCCCATATTGCCCAAGAGGTGCTGGGTACACAAGTGATTTCCTATCAAGGGCACGAAGTTGACCTGACGCCACAATGGCGTCGTGTATCCATGGTTGATGCCGTAAAAGAAGTAGTCGGCGTTGACTTTAGTGTGGACATGTCCAACGAGGAAGCGCATCGCCTTGCAAAAGAACATAAAGTTCCGGTAGAGCCGCATATGACATTCGGCCACATCTTGAACGCGTTCTTTGAGCAATTCGTTGAAGAGACGCTGATTCAGCCAACTTTCGTAACCGGTCATCCGGTTGAGATTTCGCCGCTGGCGAAGAAGAACGACGTGGATCCGCGGTTCACGGATCGTTTTGAGCTGTTTATCGTGGCGCGTGAGCACGCGAACGCCTTCTCGGAGCTCAATGATCCGATCGACCAACGTCAGCGTTTTGAAGCGCAGATGAAGGAAAAAGAACAGGGCAATGACGAAGCGCACGAGATGGATGAAGATTTCTTGCGTGCACTGGAGTATGGTATGCCGCCAACAGGCGGACTTGGTATCGGGATCGATCGTTTGATCATGCTTCTTACGAATTCCCCATCCATTCGTGATGTCTTGCTGTTCCCGCACATGCGTAATAAGGAGTAGTAGCGTTTGCTCCATTAATAGATTGTGGAAGAGGCAGTCGGCTATAGATCTCTATAGTCGGCTGCCTTTTTTGTATGGTGATCCCGATTCTTTCTTGTTCTGAGAATAAAGCTATGCTACATTTATTTAGTACATATGTATTAAATAAGGGAGCTGGTGGAATGATTGGGGTTTTTATTATTGGATGTGAAATTTTATTCTGGGTATTTGTTCTCGCTGGATTAAGTGCAAGATATCTCTTCGGGATGAAAAGAACGGGCGGCATACTGCTGCTGTGTACGCCGATCATCGACTTATTATTGATAGCCGTAACCATGATAGATCTGCGTGGCGGGGCAGATGCCGGATTCATGCATGGGCTGGCAGCTGTATACATCGGGGTGACTATTGCTTTTGGGCATCGGATGATCCAATGGGCGGACGCCCGGTTTGCTCACCGATTTGCAGGTGGTAAGAAACCGGAGCCAGCCCCGAAACATGGAGCGGCTCGCGCCAAGCGTGAGCGCCAGGGGTGGTATCGCCATGTGTTGGCGTGGATGATAGGAGTTATATTGCTTGGCGTTATGATTGTGGTTGGGGAACCAGCACGAACGGGGCAGCTAAAGGCGATGGCCTTACAATGGGCCGTGATCCTGGGAATTGACTTCATATATAGCTTCAGCTATACCTTCTGGCCTAAGAAGCAGGCAGGGTAAATGGAGATACTGAATACCTAGTATATAGTAAGTAAATGATTGTATGATTTTACCTAATTATTAATTTGCACAAAAGGATTGCATATTGGCGAATGCCATGGTATATTATATTTCCGGCCAAGAAATACGGTCGAAACAAACGCTTGGAACAACAAGCCAAAATGAATTTGAAAAACAAATTCAAAAAAAGCTTGCAATGATCGAGCGGATGTGATAAGATATAAGAGTTGCTAACGAGATAAATTGTTAGCGACGAGCGAAGAAGTTGATCTTTGAAAACTGAACAACGAGTGAGTAAAACGAACCACTTCGGTGGAACGTTGAA
>NZ_PDHM01000029.1 GCF_002573715.1 Paenibacillus sp. EZ-K15
CGTTGTTACAGTGAGGGCATTTCATGTTTTCTGCTCCTTATCATTTTCACCGATTTCTTATAACGTTCCCGTATTCACGACGTCCGACAAAGTCGGATGTGACTGCTGAAATACCTCTTCGAAATCCATCCAGCAGACCAAGGCTCCGTAAGGAGCCGCTGCGTGAATATATTGTTATCGGATGTTAATGCCTTCCTCGATTAACTCGCATTTGTACGTCTTAAGTCAGAGCTAGAGGTTTAACTCTTCTCTATGCTTTTCAACAAATTCGTCTTTCGTTAATCCATACAAAATGAAGTCCATAAATTTCCCATTGATATAGACTACCTGTCGCCGTCTGCCTTCCTGAATACATCCGAGGTTCTCCATCATCTTTGCAGATGCTTCATTTCCCTCAAGAACAGAGTCATTGAATTTATTAAGCCTTCGTTCCAGGAATGCGTACCTTAACAGAATTTTCATCGCTCTTGTTCCATATCCCATACCACGATATTCTTTATCAATTACTATTCCGATACTGAACGTACCATTTCTTTCATTAATACTATTAAGATTAATACCTCCTATGCTTTCGCCTTCTAAGGTCTCAAGAGTAAACATGATTCTTCCATTTGTTGATAAAAAATCAGCATTTTCCTCTGCAAATTTCTTTGAACCCACAATAGTAGGTGGCAATTCTGTCGAACATTCTAGAAGACGACGTGCAGGAGTATCAAAATTACTAACATAATCCCCTTTCCAATCTTCTGGATGTATTGCACGTAATCTGACTTTATCATCCTGCCAAAAGTATTCACTATAATCTATTTTCATTGAATTTTCCTCCATCGCTTGTTCCTCCTCGATTTTCTTTTTACCTAAATCCCAATATTGTTGCATTGATTTCCGATAACGTATGGGTATCTACGAATCCTCTCCACCTTAAAGGAGCAAAGCGACTGGCCGCAACGCGGTTAGGTGGTGC
>NZ_PDHM01000028.1:0-251640 GCF_002573715.1 Paenibacillus sp. EZ-K15
GGCTCGGCCGCGGGATGCGGGCCCTGCGGCATCGCCGCTGGCCCCCCGGGGGCTGGCGCGGCGCCGTACGCAGGCGCGCCAGCGGGGCGGCCGGGCGGCGGCGTATGGACCGCCCGCGGGCTGTGGCCGGACTCGCCGAAGGCGTCCAGCGCTCTTCCCGGGCCGCGGTGCCCGCGCGGCCCTTCCTGAATATCCTTTTTATCCTGTTCCGAGTCATGACTATGTTCTTCAGTCGATCCGGCTTTCTTCTCAAGTTCCCCGGGAAAATCCCACTTCAACACGGGAGCAGCCGATCCTTCGGATGGCACCTGGTATGATTGACTATTTCCTTCTTTCAGAACGTCTTTTGGATCGACCGTTTGTTTTTTCCCTGTCGTGCTCAGATTTACCCGAACCTTCGAATCTTTCATTGCATTTCCCTCCTGTGCCTTTTCCCCTGGTATATACCTTTAGTTCATGCTCCATCACGCTCTACTTATACTTATGAGATACGGGCATTTGATAGAACTATTCTAAGAGAAAGGAAAAAGTCACATGGATGAAGAAACGATGACGCTAACTGCAAGCAAGCTAGCAAAGAATCTCTAGTCATCCGGAATCTCAAGGTAAGAGAATGAATGATAGCCCGCCATGATGAGGACATACCAAAAAAAGAAGGAGCCTTGCCCTTATCGGCAAAGCACCTTCTTCTACACTCTATTGTGGTCTATCCTGGATCATCATGGTCAATCTTGACTGTTACACCCAGGTAGGTTGAACTTTGAAAACTTTTGCATCTTCTGCTTCGCTTGCCGCTTTTTTCGAAACCTTCTCCGAACTCTGGTCCTCCGTCGAAATACGCCAGATATCCGCGCCAAGTCCAGACAGCTTCTCCGCTAAATGAACATAGCCGCGATCGATATGCTGTACGCCGCCAACTTCGGTAGTCCCCTCAGATACAAGCCCGGCTAATATCAAGGCAGCCCCTGCACGCAGATCCGTTGCCGTTACTTTGGCACCTTTAAGCTTAGCTCCGCCCGTAACGATGGCAGAACGTCCCTCAACCTTGATCTCCGCATTCATCAGCTGAAATTCGTCAACATGCATAAAGCGGTTTTCAAATACCGTTTCCGTAACAACACTTGTACCTTCGGAAACCAGCAAAAGCGCCATCATCTGGGACTGCATATCGGTTGGAAATCCAGGATAAGGCAAGGTTTTCACATCAACCGACTTTAATGGTTTGTCAGCAATAACGCGAATTCCATTCTCGTCCGGTTCAATGGTAATCCCCATCTCTTCCATCTTGGAAATAACCGGTCCAAGGTGATCTGCAATGGCTCCTTCGACATAGACATCCCCGCCCGTGATCGCAGCCGCAGCCATAAAGGTGCCTGCTTCAATTCGGTCAGGAATTACGTTATGCTTAACGCCATGCATCTTCTCAACGCCCTCGATACGAATCACACCCGTGCCCGCACCGCGAACTTTGGCACCCATCGCATTCAGGTAATTCGCTAAATCGACAATTTCCGGCTCTTTCGCCGCATTTTCGATTACCGTAATCCCTTCAGCCAATGTAGCAGCCATCATAATATTTTCAGTAGCACCCACGCTGGCTACGTCCAAATAGACCTTCGCCCCACGCAATCTGCCATTGCTTTTAGCTTCAATATATCCTTGTCCGAGGCTAATCTCAGCCCCGAGAGCTTCAAATCCTTTTAGGTGTTGATCAATGGGTCTTGTGCCGATAGCACATCCACCGGGAAGCGAAATCCGGGTTCGTCCACAACGTGCCAATAAAGGTCCCATGACCAGAAAAGACGCCCGCATCTTCCGCACCCATTCATAAGGCGCTTCACATGTCGTTAAGTGCTCTGCATTCACACGTATCACTTCATCTTGATATGTAATGCCCGCACCAAGCGACTCCAATACTTTACTGATTGTAATTACATCGTCAAGAGGAGGTGCGTCAATAATAACACTTTCCCCAACTTCCCCTAGTAGAGAGGCAGCGATGATCGGAAGAACTGAATTTTTTGCTCCGCTGACTTTGACGCTTCCGGTCAGTCTTTTGCCACCGCGGACGATAAATTTGCTCATCATGGTTTCCCTCCGCGTCCATAATTTTCCTGATTGCGTGTGTTAGTGATTAGTTGTTGCTAATTCCCTAACTTTCATCTTAACATTAGTGATTTCCGCTAAACAAGCGATTTTCGAACTATTTATGACATCTGATTCGGTGTCTACATCAGGTATCAGAAATCCATGATGCCACCTTATGAAGCATCTGTTATCCGCAGTATGGACCTTCGAAAGGTACCATGACCGACCAGCACTTGTCAATGCATAACAATTACCGGGTGAACACTATAGTCCGGAAGTCATACCGTCCGCCCGATCAAATTCTTATTTTAAGTGTTAACATAATAAAATGCGTTTATTCGACATCTTCTCCCCAAGCAACCTAACAGAGATATAACCATTCATGCCGCAATTAAAACAGACGAGTAAAATATCGCCAAGCACACAACCTCATGCAACAAATGTTTCATTACTAACTGCAGCACCTTGTGTTATGTATGACGCTTATTCCCGTTCTAAAACATATATCGGATCATTTGACTCCATGTAATATAGTCAATTAGGAATTCAGCCACGAATCGTCCAAGCACCACCGCCAGCAGCAAATGCAACAGCTTTCCCTGCGGCCCTTTTGGATGACGGACAACCAAATCCAGCTTTACTTGTTGTAATGCCCACCAAGCCAGTGCGATACAGATCAGCGAAACGACAATAGACAAGAATCCGTTAACACCAACAGCACTGATTGAATTAGATAAATCCTGGTTCATACTCCCTCCTCCTTCATAAATTATCCTGCCCTGTTCAGGACCGACTCTTCTATAATACTTGGCTGGAGCCTAAGAATCCAGCACTTTCTATACGACATTTCCTCGGAAATAATAAAGTTTCTCGACAACCTCCCAAAATGATCATTTATACGCTATTAGGAGAAGTAGGAATTCCCATTATTTTCACTTCAAAAAACATCCAGCAGCCATTCATATAGTGTAGTTTTATATCTCGAACATCTATTTATACCGACGGTTTAACAAAAAAATACCCATCTATGATATTAATGATATTCACAGACCGTGTATAGCTGAGATGACGTTATCACGAAAGAAGAATATTTATGTATCAAAACAATCCATGCCTCAGGTCCTTTCTAAGAGTAATTGATGGCTATGGACCCATTTACGTCATCAACCAAATTGTATATGCCATTGGCTCCATGGGCCAATTAGATCCCCACCAGATATGCGGTTCAGACAGTGAGATAACCATAAAGGATTACCTCTTTATTCCTTTCATGCTAGGTTATACCTGCAATCTATGAATGCTCAACACCTTAAACGAGTACTTTTATAACCAGTATTATTAATAGAAATAGAACACAAAAAGACAGCTTGGCTGATAATTACAGCAAGCTGTCTTCGTTACCTTATTAGTTCCGCGTCACTTTAATCCGGTTCATCGCTCTTTGCAGAGCCATTTCCGCGCGACGGTGGTCAACTTCATCTTGTCTTCCCTTCGCATGCAGGCGGGTCTCCGCTCTTTCCTTCGCGGCTTCCGCACGCTCCAGATCGATTTCTTCCGCTTTCTCTGCGCTTTCCGCCAGGATGACAATCTTATCTTTACGAACTTCGACGAAACCGCCTTGTACCGCAAACGGGGTTCTCTGGTTGCCAATCTTCACATAAACTGGCGCTATCTGAAGCGGCGTTACGAAGGAAATATGACCTGGCAAAATGCCCAGCTCTCCCTCGACCCCACGCACCGTAACACTGTTCACCTGCTCAGAGTAGACCAGACGGTCCGGCGTTACGATTTCCAACAAAATGGTGCTCACTTCCATCCCTCCTCACCGTTTTCCGCAGAAAACTCGCGCAGCAGACCTCACAGTCTCGCAATAAGCACTGTTCCGGTCTGCCGATCACGGAGCGTCAGCTTACAATGTTTTTGCTTTTTCAACTGCCTCTTCAATCGTACCTACGAACAGGAAAGCCGCTTCCGGAAGGTGGTCGTGCTTGCCTTCCAAGATCTCTTTAAAGCTGCGTACGGTTTCTTTAACCGGTACATATTTACCCGGGATACCGTTAAACTGCTCGGCAACGTGGAAAGCTTGGGAAAGGAAACGTTGAACACGACGAGCACGTCCAACAATCGCTTTATCTTCCTCGCTCAGCTCATCCATACCGAGAATCGCGATGATATCTTGAAGCTCGTTATAACGAGCCAAAATTTTCTTAACGCCTTGAGCAACATTATAGTGCTCTTCGCCCACGATTTCCGGAGCCAAGATACGGGAACTGGATGCAAGCGGATCTACCGCAGGATAGATACCCATCTCGGAAATTTTACGCTCCAGGTTTGTCGTTGCATCCAAGTGAGCAAACGTTGTAGCCGGAGCCGGATCCGTATAGTCATCCGCCGGTACATAGATAGCCTGGATGGATGTAACGGAACCTTTTTTGGTAGAGGTAATCCGCTCCTGCAAGCGTCCCATTTCGGATGCCAGCGTTGGCTGGTAACCTACCGCGGAAGGCATACGACCCAGAAGGGCGGATACTTCGGAACCCGCTTGAGTAAAGCGGAAGATGTTATCGATAAAGAGAAGTACGTCTTTACCTTCTTGATCACGGAAATATTCCGCCATCGTCAAACCAGTCAATGCTACGCGAAGACGGGCACCCGGAGGCTCGTTCATTTGACCGAATACCATCGCGGTTTTGTTGATAACACCGGAATCACTCATCTCGTGGTAAAGGTCATTACCTTCACGAGTACGCTCACCTACGCCGGCAAATACGGAAATACCGCCGTGTTCTTGGGCGATGTTGTTGATCAATTCCTGGATAGCAACGGTTTTACCTACGCCGGCACCACCAAAGAGACCGATCTTACCGCCTTTTTGGTATGGAGCAAGCAAGTCGATGACTTTAATACCCGTTTCAAGCATTTCTGCTTGCGTGGAAAGCTCATCATAAGCAGGAGCCTCACGGTGGATCGGGTTATTAATTTCGGATACTACGGCACCTGCATTATCGATCGGCTCACCCAATACGTTAAATACACGGCCAAGTGTAGCGGAACCTACAGGAACCGTAATCGGTCTGCCCAAATCCACGGCTTCGATACCGCGAACGAGACCATCCGTGGATGACATCGCGATACAACGAACCAGATTATCACCCAAATGATTGGATACTTCCAAAGTCAAATCAACCGAGCGGCCGCCTTCCAGCGTTGCTTCAATCTTGACAGCATTAAAAATCTCGGGAAGATGACCGCGCTCAAATTCAATGTCAACTACAGCACCTGTAATGCTGACAACGCGTCCTTTTTTCATTGATTCGTTTTCCCTCCTACCCGCTCACCTCTAGCGGTGAACGATGATCGTAAAAGCGGCTTATTCATGACATGGCCGCATATCCGTTAAATACTAAGTTAAGAATTCGGAGCCGTGCATTATTGCTGAGCGTTTGCTCCGCCCACAATCTCGGAAATTTCCTGCGTAATGGCAGCCTGACGAGCACGGTTGTAAGTAAGGTTCAACTCGTTGATCATCTTGCTTGCATTCTTCGTTGCAGCTCCCATAGCAGTCATCTTCGCACCCAGCTCACTTGCCTTCGCATTCAGCATCGCACTGAAAATCAATGTTTCCGCATATTTCGGAAGCAGAACCTCGAGCACGCCTTCAGGAGACGGTTCGTACTCATAACCCGTCAGGTTCTCGGCGCTGCCAATGTTCTCCATCGGCAGAAGCTTGGAGATCTCCTGGAGCTGAGTCAAAGCATTCACGAATTGGTTATAGCACACGTATAACTCATCAATCTGACCCAGCTCATATTGATGAACCGCCGCGTTAGCGATGGCCTTAATATCCGCGTAGGTCGGACTATCGGATAAATCGGTGAGCTCCTCAACAACCGGAAGTCCACGACGGCGGAAATAATCCCGTCCTTTACGTCCGATCACAAACAGGCAATACTCGTCCTTGGACTGATGGCGTTCTGCGATAAAGTTCGATACTTTTCGTAAAATGTTGGAGTTCGATGCACCAGCAAGACCGCGGTCTGAAGTGATCACCAGATAACCGGTTTTCTTCACTTCACGCTTCTCCAGCATCGGATGGCTGATTCCCTTGGTTCCAGCAGCAATGCTGCCAACCACTTCTTTCAGCTTCTCGGAGTATGGAAGCGCGGAGGTTGCCTTCTCTTGAGCTCTTCTCAGCTTGGCGGCAGCAACCATTTCCATCGCCTTGGTGATCTGCCTTGTGTTCTGAACACTCTTGATCTGCCGCTTAATATCACGTAATCCTCTTGCCATGTTTTCACCACCTTAAAGCTTTGGCGAAGCCAAAGCTAACTTCGTAAGCAATCACCTAACTTTGGCAGAGCCAAAGTTACTTCGTAAGCATCAGCTTAGCTTTGGCGAAGCCAAAGCTAACTTCGTACGCGTAGACTAAGCTTTGGCTAGGACCAAAGCCGTACCTTTTGTAAAAATCACTTTGGTCACAGCCAAAGCTACATTCCATATGATGAAAGAGGATGCCGGGCTTACCCCGGCTCCCCTCCTATTGCTTACCTGAGGAGCTTAAACCGAAGCGGCAAAGCCCTTCTTAAATTGATCGATCGCCGCTTTCAATGCGTTTTCGTTATCGGATGTCAGATCCTTCGTATCCGTAATGGATTGAAGAATTTCCGGTTTATTGCTTTCAATAAACGTGAGGAACTCACTCTCGAAACGGCGCACGTCAGCAACTTCAATATCATCGATATATCCTTTAACAGCTGCGTACAAGCTAACCACCTGTTGTTCAACGGACAACGGCTGGTTTACACCCTGCTTCAGGATTTCCATCAATCTTGCACCACGGTTCAAACGAGCCAAGGTTGATTTGTCCAGATCAGATCCGAACTGGGAGAACGCCTGGAGCTCACGATATTGCGCAAGATCCAGCTTCATGCCGCCCGCAACCTTTTTCATCGCTTTGATCTGCGCGGAACCACCGACACGGGATACCGAAATACCGACGTTAATCGCTGGACGTTGACCGGAGTAGAACAACTCAGACTCCAGGAAGATCTGTCCATCCGTAATCGAAATTACGTTGGTTGGAATGTAAGCAGATACGTCAGAAGCCTGTGTTTCAATAAATGGCAGTGCGGTTAATGAACCACCACCAAGCTCATCGTTGAGCTTCGCTGCACGTTCCAGCAAACGGGAGTGCAAGTAGAAAACGTCACCCGGATAAGCTTCCCGACCCGGAGGACGACGGAGGAGCAAGGACAACTCACGGTATGCTGCCGCTTGCTTCGACAAGTCATCATAGATGATGAGTGCATGCTCGCCTTTGTACATGAAGTACTCACCCATAGCGCAGCCTGCGTATGGAGCGATGTACTGCAATGGAGCCGGCTCAGAAGCCGAAGCCGTAACAACAATCGTGTACTCCAGTGCGCCATGACGGCGAAGTGTTTCAACAACCTGTGCTACAGTGGATTGCTTTTGGCCAATGGCTACATAGATACATTTAACGCCGCTGCCCTTTTGGTTCAGGATGGTATCGATCGCAACGGTGGTTTTACCCGTTTGGCGGTCACCGATGATCAGCTCGCGCTGTCCGCGGCCGATAGGTACCATCGCGTCGATCGCTTTAATACCTGTCTGCATAGGCTCATGAACGGATTTACGTTCGATAACGCCTGGTGCGCTGCTCTCAACCGGACGATAAGCTGTCGCTTCGATCGGGCCTTTGCCGTCAAGCGGTTGACCCAGCGGATTTACAACGCGTCCAAGCAGAGCTTCACCTACAGGAACCTCCATGATACGTCCTGTACGCTTAACCTGATCGCCTTCCTTGATTTCGGAGTAAGGTCCCAGGATAACGACACCGACATTGCTCTCCTCAAGGTTCAGCGCCAGACCGAACACGCCGTTCTGGAACTCCAAAAGTTCCCCGGACATCGCGTTCTCCAGGCCGTACACGCGAGCAATACCGTCACTTACTTGAATTACCGTACCTACTTCAGAGACAGTGATATCGGATTTATATTCTTCAATTTGACTTTTGATTAAAGTACTGATTTCTTCAGGTCTGATACTCAACGTTTTCACCCCTATCTACTATGCTCGTCTATTAAAAGACTTTTCAAGACGTTCCAGTTTCCCGGCAAGGCTTCCGTCATAAAGCTTGTCGCCAATGGCAACTTTCAGGCCGCCGAGCAAACTCTCGTCCACAACATTGGTCACCCGGATATTCTGATGGGCTAACTGTCCGAATTCCGAAGCTACCTGTTCTTTTTCCTGATCGCTAAGCGGGTAGGTGGAGTACACAGTGGCGTCCGCCAATCCTAAGCTCGCACCTTGTATCTTCACATAACTGTTCAGCAGTTCAGCGAACATTTCTGTACGTCCTCTGTCGAGAAGCAATTCGATCGTGTTCAATACAGGCTGCGATACCTTCCCTGCCAACGCCTGGCTGATTACGTTCATCTTCACGGACTGGGGAACATTCGGCGTGGAGATGAATTTCCGGATGTCGGCATCGCCTTCGATGGCTTGCACAACAGCGCGTAACTCCTCTTCCACTTCCAGACCCTTCTGCTGCTGAGCCGCCACTTCGAACAGCGCCCGCGCATACCGCTTGGCTGCTACTGTATTTTGGCTCATGGTCTGCCTCCTACCTCTTTAAGGTATTGATCCACCAGTTCTTCTTGAGCTTTGTCATTCTTCACTTCCCGTTCAATCAGCTTGGTAGCGATTTTCACGGAAACACTGCCGATTTCATTGCGAAGCTCTTCGACAGCTTTCTTCTTCTCATTGTCGATATCACGAACAGCCTCGGATTTCAGGCGAACCGCCTCTTCCTTAGCTTGCTCCATAATTTGCTCTGCTTGTTTGTTGCTAGTTTGTCTGGAACGCTCGATGATTTCGTGAGCATCTTGACGCGCTTGCTCCAGTGCCTTCTTCTGCTCTTCTACATAAGCAGTTGCCTGCTGACGGGTCTGTGCCGCTTCGTTCATCTGGCTCATTACCAGTTCACGACGCTGCTCCATGATGCCGAACAATTTGCTGAACGCAAACTTTTGAAGCAAAAGGTAAAGAATAATAAACGCGATAATAGTGATTACCATATTTTCCCATAGAATGGTCATTGAGGTCACTCCTTTCCATCAACACGAAGTGCGGTGCCTAACAAAACGAAGGCGCGGATGGCATCGGCCCTCCCCGCCAAACCGTTGTATTGTTATTAAGAGAACATGATCAAGAACGCGATAACAGTAGCCGCCAAAGGAATAACCTCTACGATACCAACACCGATAAACATCGTTGTTTGCAATTGACCACGTGCTTCTGGTTGACGAGCGATAGACTCAACTGTTCTGCTTACGATCATACCGTTACCCAAACCTGCGCCAAGGGCGCCCAGACCTACTGCAATAGCTGCTGCCAAAAATTCCATTGTTAAATATCCTCCTTAAAATTGTTTCAAAATTGAAATTTGGTGAAACTATAGAAAATATCTCTTTCGAAAAACACCGCTGTTACGGCGGATTCGTCCGAGTTGATCAATGCTCTTCGTGAATCGTTGTTTGCGAGATGTATACCATGGTCAAAATCGTAAAGATAAACGCCTGCAATGCACCAATGAAGATACTGAAACCTTGCCATGCGGCCATAAACGGAATGCCCCAGAAGCCCGTTTTCAGAATCACCGTGATCAGTACCTCGCCGGCAAAAATGTTGGCATAAAGCCGGATTGCCAGAGCGATAGGTTTTGCCAGGTTCTCAATGATATTGAGCGGCAAAAAGATCGGGAACGGTTCGATGTAATGCTTCAGGTAATGCTTGCGATTCTGCTTCAAGCCCAGGTAGTTCATGAGCACGAACACAACGATCGCAAGACCGGCCGTAACGGAAATATCCGCTGTTGGCGACTTCCACCACAATACGTGGGCGTAGTGGCCATGTTCAAGTCCGAGCGTAGCCAGGATTGGCTGACCAAAGACTTCGAAGTCCTCCGGCAAGTCGGTGATAATTGAGAACGGCAGGCCCAGCAAGTTGGCTACAAAGATGAACAGGATCAGAGTAAGCCCCAATGATATGTAAGCTTTCCCTTTCTTCAGATCCATCGCACTCGCTACGACGCCTTGCACAAATTCCACTACCCATTCCATGAAGTTTTGCAGTTTGGAAGGGTTTTCGACAGATAGATTACGTACAGCCAGTCGACATAATACGAACACCACCAAGCAGGTGACGAACAGCATAAGTACCGCTGAAAGATCAATATTCAATCCGCCAAGTTTGATAATCGGTGAATCATGCATAAAATTGTTTTCACCCCTTTCCAAGTTAGCGCTGATCAATGATTGTTTCTCAAACTGAACACAATGCTGACAGGAATGGTCAACAATTGGGGTATGAACAGACCGGCAATTGCACCGCCGAGTGATACCTGCTCGAGTTTAGCGGCGAAGATAACAATCAGAAATCCGATGCACAATCTCGTAATAAAGCCGAAATTGTACTTTTTCGGTTCCGGATCGACAGCCAATTGCGCCAGCTGCTGCACTTTCATGGAGAGGAAGCGTACATTAAACAATCCCGCCGCCATGCCCATGATCAACCCCATAAAAATCGGGCGAAATTCCGGATAGAGAGCCCATCCGAGAAACAAGGCAGACAATAAGAGTAATGATACTCTAAATACAGCGTTCACAATGGAAGTCAAATCATTCACGCCTGCGCCCCCAAAAACTTTTTAATGAGAAGAGCGATATTCAAAATCCCTACAAAGAGCCCCGAAAGCGTACCAATGGCAAGCCACACTCTGGGCCCGTCCAAATGATTCATGAGCCATCGCCCGGTAAAAAAACCGATGAGAATGTAAGCGGCAAGCAAACCGCCAGCCCCGCTAATGTATAGCGCTATCAACCAAGGGTTATCTTGACTTTTCGGATTTTTCATATGAACCTCTAATCCCAACTCATTTTACTGAATATTGCAAGAGTTTGTCAATGAATCGATTTGATGGATTTACCGTGTAAAATCGGCGTTTTGAGCAGTCTAAATTGCACAAAACGCCGCGGTAACCGTACAGTTCAACTGTATGCTGTCTTCTTGCCCATCAGAATACGGTAAACTATACCTTTGTGAACATTCTGTGAAATTCTTCAGGACGCTCTTTTCGGATGCCGAAATGGTGCAAAATCGCATTGACAATCCGCTGCGAAGCTTGTCCATCACCATACGGATTAGCTGCTTTGCTCATCTTGTCGTAGAGCTCCTGATCAGTCAGAAGAACCTTAATCCGTTCATACACATTCTCCTCCTGGGTGCCTACCAGCTCCAGGGTACCGGCCTCAATGCCCTCCGGACGTTCGGTCGTATCCCGAAGCACCAGCGTCGGCACGCCGAATGATGGAGCTTCCTCTTGCATGCCGCCGGAATCCGTAATAATGAAATGCGTATGGGTGTAGATATTGTTCATATCCACAACATCCAGCGGATCAATCAGCTTAATGCGCGGGTGATCTCCCAGAATGCGATGAGCCGGCTCTTTAACGGCAGGGCTCGGATGTACAGGATATACGATGGCGATATCCTCAAATTCATCGGCAATGCGCTTTACCGCTTCAAATATTTGACGATGCGGCTCCCCTTGGGATTCGCGGCGATGTGCCGTCATCAGGATCAGGCGTTTGCCCTTCGCCCAGTCCAGAACCGGATGGGTATAACCTTCACGCACCGTGTACTGGAACACGTCCGTAGCCGTGTTACCCGTAACATAAATACGGGATTCCGGCTTGTTCTCCTTGCGGAGATTCTCGGCGGACCAGTTCGTCGGCGCAAAGTGAAGATCAGCAAGCACACCGGTCAACTGACGGTTCATCTCCTCCGGATAAGGATTCAGCTTGTTCCATGTCCGCAGACCCGCCTCTACATGGCCAACCTGAATCTGCTGCAGAAACGCTGCATAGCTGGCCAGGAACGTTGTCAGCGTATCGCCGTGCACCAGCACGATATCCGGTTTAGCCTCACGGAGAACAGGCTCAAGACCCTCCAGAACGCGCACGGTGATCTCGTTGAGCGTCTGACGGTCCTTCATGACATCCAAATCATAGTCGGGAACAATCTTGAACACATCCAGCACCTGATCCAGCATTTGCCGATGCTGCGCAGTAACACAAACGACCGATTCAATATGCTCGGGGTGACGTTGAAGCTCCAGAATAAGCGGCGCCATCTTGATTGCTTCGGGGCGGACCCCAAATATCGTCATCACTTTCACTTTTGACATGTTTGAAATACCCCTCTTTGCTTGTTTTCAAATATTCAAGACGTACGAATGACTGATCGGCTCTTATTTCGTGCCGTACAGCCGATCCCCTGCATCCCCAAGGCCCGGTACGATGTAGCCATGGTCGTCAAGGCCCTCATCGAGAGCAGCAACATAAATGTCCACGTCCGGATGGGCATCATGGACAGCCTTCACACCTTCCGGTGCAGCCACGAGGTTCATCATCTTGATCTGGGTACAGCCGCGTTTCTTCAGCACGTCGATAGCAGCGATGGCGGATCCGCCCGTCGCGAGCATCGGATCAATGACGATCAATTCCCGTTCCGTAACGTCCGTTGGAAGCTTCGTATAATATTCAACAGGCTGAAGCGTTTCGGGGTCACGGAACAATCCGACATGCCCTACCTTTGCTGCAGGAAGCAGCTTGACAACTCCGTCCAGCATGCCTAGACCGGCGCGCAGGATCGGAATCAAGCCGAGCATGCGGCCGGAAATGACTTTGCCTTGGGTTTCAGCTACCGGCGTCTGCACGGATATGGATTCAAGAGGAACCTCCCGCGTAATTTCATAAGCCATCAAAGTCGCGACTTCGTCTACCAATTCGCGAAAGTCTTTTGTGTTAGTCCGCATATCGCGGATAAATGTAAGTTTGTGTTGAATCAACGGGTGATCACAAATCACCAATTTTCCCATGTCTGGTCCCTCCGGTTTGAGTACAAATGTTATTTCAATATGGGCGTAAAATATGTGTGAGCTCCATAAATCCTGTCTATTATATCATTCCCTCTAGGCAATTGACACCTGCACGGGTCATGTTTTATTCCATGAGTTTTTGACCTTATATAACTAAACCGGATCTTCTTCTGCCCTAAACCTAGGTTTTCCATTTCCGCCTATATTGATGCTAACCGCGAAGCCTACCTGACTGGGAAAATGAGAGCATAGCAATCTGGCCAGAATGTTTATAGCTCCTAAAAGGACCCCACCTGCATCAGGCGGGGTCCTCTTATCATAGGCCTCTTACGCGGAGGAAACTGTGATTAATATTTCATTTCAGCATAGAGAGGATATAGATCTGTAAGCTCAGCGACCAAACGGCCTGCCTTTTCAAGCGTTGCCTCGTCTTTTGGCTGCTTCAATGTCATGGCAATAATTTTCGCGATTTTCACCATCGCCTGCTCATCCATACCGCGGGAAGTAACCGCAGGGGTACCGATACGGATACCGCTCGTTACGAACGGGCTGGTCGGATCAAACGGGATGGCATTCTTGTTCACGGTAATCCCGATGGAGTCTAGAACTTTCTCCGCGTCTTTACCGGTGATGTCCAGATTGCGGGTATCCACCAGCATCAGGTGGTTATCGGTGCCGCCGGATACGATGTTCAAGCCTTCCTCGATCAGAGTATCAGCCAGCACTTTCGCGTTCTTCACAACGTTCTCTGCATACGACTTGAAGGACGGATCCAATGCTTCGCCAAGCGCAACGGCCTTGGAAGCAATAACATGCATGAGCGGGCCGCCTTGGGAGCCAGGGAATACCGCTTTATCGATCGCTTGCGCCCAAGCTTTTTTGCACAGAATCATACCGCCGCGAGGCCCGCGAAGCGTCTTATGCGTCGTTGTTGTTACAAAATGGGCATGCGGAACCGGATTCGGATGAAGACCTGCCGCAACAAGACCTGCAATATGAGCCATATCAACCATGAACAACGCGCCAACGTCGTTCGCGATGGCAGCAAGCCGTTCAAAATCAATGATGCGAGGGTAGGCACTTGCTCCCGCCACGATCAGACGAGGGCGATGCTTGAATGCCGCTTTGCGAACTTCGTCGTAATCTATAAGGAACGTGTCTTCTTGCACGCCGTAGGCCACGAAATTGTACAGAAGGCCGGAAGCGTTAACCGGGCTTCCGTGAGTCAGATGGCCGCCATGGGCCAGGTTCATGCCGAGCACGGTATCTCCAGGCTTCAGAGCTGCCAAATATACCGCCATGTTCGCTTGGGCACCGGAGTGCGGCTGAACGTTGGCATGCTCGGCTCCGAACAGTTCTTTGGCGCGGTCACGGGCGATATCTTCCACAATATCCACACGCTCACAGCCACCGTAATAGCGTTTGCCAGGGTAGCCTTCCGCATATTTATTCGTCAGTACCGTCCCCATTGCTTCCATAACCGCTTCGCTAACAATATTCTCAGAGGCAATCAGCTCAATGTTGCTGCGCTGACGCTTCAGCTCCAAATCCATCGCTTCCAATACAGCCGGGTCACTCTTCCGCAAATGTTCCATCATGTTCATATCCTCCCATAATCAATCGTTATTTTTTCTTGCAAAGTCAATACTACAAGTTGTCATAATTAAAAAAGCGAGTTCTCATTTAAATCAATCGCATAGTGTGGAATCATCCCTTTGCTCGAGCCGGTACACCGCACGTTCTCCACCAATCAGCTTCGGACGGGTATAAGCCGCGGTTACGCGCGCCTCACCGATATAACGCTCGGTCGGTCTGAACGGAACCGCCACTTGCCGCAAATGCATGCCGATCAGCGTCTCGCCGATATCAACTCCGGCATGTGCTTCAATCGATTCCGCAAGACAAGGCTCCTTCATGCTGCGGTAAGCCGCGGAGGCCATCGACCCGCCCGCTCCCGGAATGGGAACAGCCGCCACTTCCGTCAAGCCCAGCCGCTCGAGCAGTTCGCGTTCCATGACAAGCGCGCGGTTCAGATGCTCACAGCATTGATAAGCCACCGCGAAACCGAATTCCGCTTGAACCTCGGCAATGCCCTGAAGGAGCTGCTGCGCCGTTTCAAGAGCGCCGCCTGTACCGATCCGGCGTCCGACCACTTCACTGGTACTGGCGCCGATGACCAGCACTTTACCGGGTCCTAACACGGCAGCTTCGGCCAGTTCGCGGACAATCTGCCCTGTCTGTTCGTTCAAGGAAACCTTGGAGATATCCGTCATGTCACAGTCCTCCCGATGATTTTTTCACAGAAGATGCTTCATTCCCATATCACGATAGCCGCAACTGCTTTACGCATTCACCTATCGCGATTCATTCTTCAGGTAACGCTCCTCGATGGCCTTGATCTTGTTCACGCGGCCGATATGGCGCTCGCCATGACTGAAATCCGTTGTCAGCCATGCGCTGACGATTTCAGCAGCAAGTCCGGGACCGACGACACGCTCACCCAGCGCAATCACGTTGCTGTCGTTATGCTCGCGCGTTGCTTTGGCTGAGAACACATCATGTGTCAGCGCGCAGCGAATGCCCGGTACCTTGTTGGCCGCAATGCTCATGCCGATCCCCGTACCGCAGATCAGAATGCCGCGATCCGCTTCACCCGAGACTACCTTCTCGCACACAGGAAGGGCATAATCGGGATAATCCACGGAATCGGAACAGCCGCAGCCCAGATCCTCCACCTCGTGTCCAAGACCCTGAATGACTTCCACGATCTCCTCTTTCAGACGAATGCCGGCATGATCCGTACCCAATGCAATTTTCATCTATGAAAAACCCCCTCGTATGTTCGCTTTTGCGTTTTAGCTTGTTTCATTATAACCCAAATCGGGCGCAAAAGACGAAAAAAGAGCAGTCGGCGCACGTATTGTGCTCCAAATGCTCTTTGCCCAGGCGACCGGCCGTATATTCCGATGCTCCATCGTGGTTTCATCCACTTCGTCGCCAGTTACACCGGATCATTTGTTTTTCAACTTCATCTTAAAGCAATACCATGTGAAAGGCAAGTGGCTTTTTAGCCCAATGGTAGGCTCATATCGATCAAAGTAAGGCTTAGTTATGCCGATCCGCCTCCAGCTTGTCCAAGAGACGGAACAACGCTGTCCGAATCTCTGCAGCCGTCGCCTCATATTCCTCCCGCGAGCCTCCAAAAGGATCGGAGATATCGAAGCTCGGAATGCGCTGACGCAGCTCGATCAGACGCTCCCGGTCACGCTCGCTGACGTCGCGGCCCAGCGATCTGGCCAGCTCAAGCGCCGCATACAGACTATCCTGCTCCCGCAGATCATCCAGCACCTGTCGGTCATCCTCAACAAACTCTTTCAGCGTATGCATCTTGTCTGCGGCGTGCGGGAACTGCCTTATAGCATACTGCTTATGCGACTGGGTCAACGTCAGGATCAAGTCTGACCACTCCACCAGATTCGCAGTCAATGGTTTGGACACCAAGCGTTCTTGGATATCCTGGTCTCGCAGTATGGATTCCGTATGATGGGACACCGGCATTCCATCCACGGCCGAGACACCGGCGGACTTCGTTTCCAGCGGGATGCCCCGTTGTTTGGCAAGCTTGCGCAGCATGCCTTCAGCCATTGGACTGCGGCAGGTATTTCCCGTGCAGACAAACAGTATATTTTTCACGGTCCCGTCCCTCCCGTTAGTAGGTTCTTTGGGCTTATTGTAACAAATATAACGTCAGAAGATAAACATGGTACCAAATATAACCAAAATCAGTCCGCCCAGCATTTCACCGTACTCCCCCAGCTTATTGCTTACCTGGCGGCCAAGCAGCAAGCCGAGAATGGACAGCAAACCGCCAACCAGCCCGAAGGAGATCACGATCAACAGCACATCATCCACAAACATCCCGAGCGAAACGCCTACCGAGAAGGAGTCGATGCTGACGCTAAGCGAAAACAGCAGCATGCCTAAAAATGCGGTAGGATGTATTCGCTGTCCTTCTCCGCCCCGCAGGGCGTTATACATCATATGCCCGCCTAACAGAAGCAGCAGCCCGCCGGCCGCAAGTCCTGTGACGTGACCCAGTAACATACCTACATAGCGGCCGGCAAATAAGCCCAGCAGCGGCATCAGCATGTGAAACAACGCGATCATGAAGCTGATGCCCAGCATATGGCCTAAGCGCATGCCGCTTCTCATTCCGACTCCGATTCCAAGCGAAAATGCGTCTAGCCCGAGTGCAACCGCCATCAGCAGAATCGCCGCAAGCTGTCCCGATTGGACAGACGCCTCCAGCATGCCCATTCCCCCAAGTCCCATGGTCTTGTACACCATATGCGGACAAGGGATAAATGATGCCAAAAGCGTTCATTCGGCAGCTCAATTCACATCGATGATGTGGTGTCCCGCGGCCTTCAACAGCCGGTTCATGACGGCTGCCCCGAGGCCTTGCTCAGGGCACGCTTCAGCCAGAATGAAGGTCGCGCCTTCATCATCGAACCGGCGCAGGCCGGCGTACAGCCGGCGGGCCGCCTCCTCCGGCGCGGCCAGGCTGCCGAGCGAGACGGCAACGTCCGCGTGGTAGTGACCGATGTGCTCGTCGAATGACAGCACGCCGGTCACCTCCCCGCGCCGTGTTGCCGCCTCAAGCTCGGCCGCGATGCGTGCCGACACCGCGTCGGCACGCGGGCCCTGCACCACGCACATCGCACCCTTCGGTGCGTAGTGCGTGTACTTCATGCCCGGCGAGCGCGGCGCCGGGCTCTCCGCTTCCCCGGCGGCGCGCTGCAGCGCCGGGTCCATGCGCACGCTTGCCGCAACGGCGGCAAGCTGCTCCGCCGTGACGCCGCCCGGGCGGAGCACCGTGACGGCCCCGTCTTCGCCGACTTGCACCACCGTCGACTCGACGCCCACCCCGGCCGGGCCGCCGTCGAGCACGCCGTCGATCGCCCCGGCCAGATCCTCCAAGACATGGCTGGCCAGCGTCGGGCTTGGCCGACCGGAACGGTTCGCGCTCGGCGCAGCCAGCGGACGTCCGGCGGCGCTGATCAAAGCCAGCGCCACATTGTGATCCGGCATCCGCACGGCAACGGTATCGAGGCCTGCCGTCACGCGAGGGGAGACAGCACCCGGTTTAACGGGCAGTACCAGCGACAGCGGCCCAGGCCAGAACATTGCCATCAGCGCCCGTTCCGTCTCATTTACATGAAGGACCAAACCGTCAAGCTGAGCTAGCTCCGAAATATGCACAATCAATGGATTGTCCGACGGCCGGCCTTTCGCGGCAAAGACGCGCTCGACCGCTTCCGTATTGCCGGCGTCCGCGCCAAGCCCGTAGACCGTTTCCGTCGGAAATGCCACCGTTCCGCCGAGCTCGAGCACCTGCCCCGCTTCCCCAAGCGCCTGCTTTGCCTCCTTCTCCAAACTCAAACTCTCCCTAGAGAGCGAGTTCGAGACGTGCCACACTTGGGTTGATTTTGCAGCAGCCTGGCGGAAGCCGTTATCCCGCTGCTGGTTAGGTTCCATGCCGTTCCCGTTCTGTTCCATTCCTATCCCAAACTTTCTGTATATGAAATATATAAACTCCAGCGCGAGTTTTGCCTATGCCCCAAAATAAAAAGCGCTTTTCGTTCTTCAGTCCCGTGCCGGTTCCCATTCAAACCAGTCGCGCCAAAGAGAAAGCACTCTTCTAAAGGTTGTTCAAAAAGTCCGCTTTTGATCACGAAGCGAATCAGGAAGCAGCTCGGCATCGAATCTTGAATTCAGCCGGGCCTTCCGGGGCTCACGTACCCAAAACGTACGCTCCGCTCCTCAGTCCCTAGCTTCATCCAACCTTCTCGGTGCTGAAAATCCACCTTTTTGAACACGCACTTCTACTTCAAAGTTTATCATACCCGATCAGGATTGAAAATCAACCCGCTCCATAATCGATCCTAGAACAGGCTTAACACCCAGTTCCAAATGCCACGGAACATATCCCACAAGAAGAAGCGGACCTCCGGTTCACTATCGCCTGCGTTCTTCGGAGCTTCCTCTTGGGAAGCATCGCCAGCCTCAGCAGAAACCGTTTGGATACCTGTGTCAACAGGCTGCGCCGCCGCATCCCCGCTGCCACCATCGATGAAACAAAGCGGCGGGAACAGGACACACCACCAGTTCTGCCCTTGACCTTCTCCTAAAGAAATCCGCAGCGCATCGTAATCGCCGGCCGGATACACCGTGCCCCCGTATAACTTCGTCGGGAACGGCACGACGCCAAGCTCTACGGTGTAATTGTACGTAATTCCCCTTTTCTTCAACTCTTCACCCACCAATTGACGGATTTCCGGTAGATGCTGCCGGGTTAATTCTTTGGCGTCTTCCAGGCTTTGCGGGTTCTCCAGCTGCAGGACCCAGAGCTGCATTTGCTCAACGACCGAATCACGGATCTCTCGTTTGACCAGCTGATCGGACGGGCTATCGGAATTCGCCAGAATGCGAAGTCGTATCGATTCCTCGGGGATCGGACCGCCAACAACGGAAGCATCAATCTGCTGTCCTTCCCAAGCCATAATGACCATAAACATACAGGATAAGAGCACCACCATTTTCTTCACGATAATACGGAGGGTTTCACTATAATTTTTCATCTTGCCAGCCGCCTCTCTATGAACATCTCTATGATGCTATCAGTATGTCCGCCGGACAAAGATATAAACGTAGAATCTAGCAATTGATATAAAAATCATAGATTGATGCAGCACGAACCAAAAAAAGATGCGACTCCCACGGGAATCGCATCTTCGCCAAGATCGGTTATTCAGTTCATCTGATTTCCATATCCCACACTTTTTCGCTAGAGATAGGGCAATTATTGAGCTTCCCGCAAGTTACGCCTGCTTCGAAGCGGCCGGGCGATAGGCATGCGGATCCGGCATATCTTCCTCCACTTCCTGTCCATGCAGCTTCACGCTCATGGCGACCCCCAGACTGGCCATACTGATCACAAGGGAAGTCCCCCCGTAACTGATGAAGGGCAGCGTAATCCCGGTCAGCGGCATTAAGCCGATAAACATGCCGATGTTCTCGAAGATCTGATATAAGAACATGGCCACGACCCCTATAATAAGAAACGGCCCCGCACGTTCTCGGGATTCCAGGGAGATCAGGATCAGCCGATGGATCAGGATGAAATATAACAGAAGCAGGACGGAAGATCCGATAAAACCGAATTCCTCGGCAATCTGCACAAATATGGAATCGGAGTACGCATAAGGCACCCTGCCCGACTGGATCGACGATCCCTGCATGTAACCCTCGCCGCTCATGCCGCCCGAGGCGATGGCAAGCTTCGCATTCGTCGTATGGTAGCTTGCCTTGGCAGTTGCCTTCTCCGGATAGAGCCACGGATCAATCCGTTCCACCCAGTGCGGCTTCAAAATTTTCGATTCCAACATTTCATCATGATAATGAATATAGGCCTGAGCCCCACCGAAGGCTAAGCCTGCCACAAGCGCAAGCCCAATGAGCGCATGGGAGAACTTAACGTTCCCGATCCAGAGCAGCCCCAGCAAAATCACGACATAACTGAGCGCGTTACCCAAATCATTTTGGGCCATAACGAGCGCAAAAGGCACGAATGCCAAAAGTCCGATCGGAACAACGTCCTTCCAGAAAGACAGCAGCGGTTTGTTTTTGCGCACCAATACAAAAGAAAGGAAAATAATCAGGATCAGCTTGAACAATTCAGCAGGCTGTATACTGAGTCCACCAATGTAAATCCAGCCTTGGGCGCCGTTGATATCCTTACCGATAAACATAACGAGAACCAAAACAGCTAATCCACCCAAGTAAATATATTTAGCATATTTAATCAACAACCGGTAATCCAGCAGGCTGATTCCGAAAAAAGCAATGAAACCGACAATGTAAAAGGCAATCATGCGGAGATGAGAGCCTTCGAATTTGGTGTCAACGGTTGTGCTGTATATCGACGTAATGCTGATGCCCATCATCAAAACCAGTACAAAAACAATAACGTAATCCAACTTCTTAAATTTCTGAAGCATTCTTTACGGTCCCCCTGTGCCCGGAGCTGTTAACCCCAACCCCCGGTTTGCCTATACAGGCATATAACGATTATTCGAAAAGAAAGTTTAACGCTGCTTATCGTTGATCCAGATGATATCCGTTAAAAAAAGTCTAAAGGCGACATTACAATGGAGCGTTTCAAGGAGCAGACCGTGCTTAGCCCCTAATGAAATATTCTAAGAGATTTCCTCCACTAATACAATTCACGGACCCTTCTGTGGATACCAACAAAAAATACAAAAGAGATGCTGCCTTCGATAGCATCTCTGTTGGTTCTAAATCCGATAACGTAAATCAAGCCTGTTTGGGTGGTGCAAAGCGGTTCGTTTGAGGATTAGGCATATCCTCCTCCACTTCCTGTCCATGCAGCTTCACACTCATGACAACCCCGAGACACGCCATGTTAATGATGAGTGATGTTCCGCCATAACTGATGAAGGGCAGCGTAATCCCTGTCAAAGGCATCAACCCAATAAACATGCCGATATTCTCAAAGATTTGATACAGCAGCATGGCAACAATACCGATGATTAGAAACGGACCCGCTTTGTCCCGGCTTTCCAATGAAATCAAAATCATCCTGTGAATGAGTATGAAATATAACAACAACAGAACGGAAGAACCGATGAAGCCGTATTCCTCTGCAATTTGCACAAAAATCGAATCCGAATACGTATAAGGTACACGCGAGGATTGTACGGAGCTTCCCTGTAAGTACCCTTCTCCGCTCATACCGCCTGAAGCAATGGCCAACTTCGCATTGTTCGTATGATAACTCGCTTTCGGCGTTGCTTTTTCCGGTATCAGCCATGGGTCGATCCGTTCCATCCAGTGGCCGCGGCTCTCCATGATTTTCGATTCTTTGATTTCATCATGATAGTGGATATAGGCCTGTGCTCCACCGAAAGCGATGCCTGCTACAAGCAGAAGCCCGATGAGAGCGTGCGAAAACTTCACATTCCCGATCCATAACAACCCAAGCAAGATGACAATATAACTTAGTCCATTACCCAAGTCATTCTGAACCATGACAACGGCAAACGGGATAAACGTCAAGAGCCCAATCGGTACAATGTCCCGCCAAAAGGACAACTTCGCTTTATTCTTACGGATAAGAACATAGGTGATAAATATGATCAGCACCAGCTTAAACAATTCCGCAGGTTGAAAATCCACGATACCGAGATTAATCCAACCTGTGGCATTGTTTTTGGTCTGGCCGATGAAGGAAGGCAGCAAAAGGGTTAATAACCCGCCGATGTATATATGCAGTGCGTATTTATTCCATAACCGATAATCAATCAAACTCAACCCGAAAAAGGCTGCAAATCCGAGAATATAAAATATCCCCATCTTGATATGGTGTCTTTCGAATCCGGTGTTGTCGAGCGTGGCACTATATATCGATGTAATACTGACAACCATCAGCATCAACAGTACAAAAACGATAACAAAATCAATTTTCTTGAATTTCTGAAGCATGCTTTGGTCCCCCTGTGCCCGGAGCTGTACACACTGATTTGCCAATTGAGGTAAGGTAACGATCTGAACGACAACAAACGTTTAATCGGCTCAGCCCATCATCTATTTTAAAAGAAATCCACCCAGAACACAATTAACGAGAAATTCCCAAGACATGCCTGTCAATCCCCGCCAAATCCGGCACCGTTACGATTTCCTTCCAGTGCCCTGCACTCCGCAGAAGCTCTGCCACATCCTCGGCTTGGCCCATACCCAGCTCAAAGGCGATCAGCCGCGGCGGCGCTGACAGCAAGGGCAGCTGCGCCATCATGATCCGGTACGGGTTCAATCCGTCCGGTCCGCCATCCAATGCTGTTCGCGGCTCATAATCGCGGACTTCGGGCTGAAGTCCCTCAATATCCTCCGCCGGAATGTACGGTGGGTTGGAGACAAGGATGTCCGGGGCCATACCTGCGAATGGCTCCAGCAGATTCCCCTGCCGAAACTCGACACCAGCGTTCAGCTGCTTTGCATTACGAGCAGCTACCTCCAGCGCATCCGGCGAAATATCGCTCGCCAGCAAACCCCATGCCGGCTCCTGCAATGCCAACGTAATGGCGATGGCCCCGCTACCTGTGCCGATGTCAATGGCCTGTAGCCTTTCATTCGATCGCAGAGTGAGCTCCCGTCCATATTTCAGCACCGCTTCCACGAGCAGCTCCGTTTCCGGACGCGGAATGAGAACCGCCGGCGTAACTTCAAACGGCCGGCCGTAAAATTCCTGTTCGCCGATAATATACTGCGCAGGAACACCTTGGGCTTTGCGATTGATCGCTTCTTCCAGAGCGTGGCGGCGGTCCGCCGGAAACGGATCCGCGAGTGCCATAAAATATGAGGTTCCCGACAATCCCAGCACATGCTCCAGCAGCAGCTGCGCATTCCGCTGCGATTCCATTACCCGCAAGCCGTCTAAAAAAGAAGAAGCCTCCACAAAGGCTTCTCTTATGCTGGGCTGCGGCGTCAATTCAAATATCGTCCGCTTCAAAGCGTTATACTCCTTTTTCCATCAGTTCAGCCTGCTCCGCAAGGGTCAGCGCCGAAACGATCTCTTCAATCTCCCCGTTCATCACTTGATCCAGCTTGTGAACGGTAAGTCCGATCCGGTGATCGGTTACACGGCTTTGCGGGAAGTTGTACGTACGGATCCGCTCACTGCGGTCACCTGTACCTACTTTGCTCTTCCGCTCACCGGCATACTTCGCTTCTTCCTCTTGGCGCATCATATCAAAGATACGGGCACGGAGCACCTGCAGCGCCTTATCCTTATTGGAGTTCTGCGATTTGCCGTCTTGGCACGTAGCCACAATCCCCGTCGGGATATGCGTTACGCGTACCGCCGACTTGGTGGTGTTAACGGACTGACCGCCTGCACCACTGGAGCAGAAGGTATCCACGCGAATGTCCTTGTCATGGATTTCGATATCCACTTCTTCCGCCTCTGGCATGACCGCCACCGTAGAGGTGGAGGTATGGATACGACCGCCGGATTCCGTAGCCGGAATACGCTGCACGCGGTGCGCGCCGCTCTCAAATTTCATTTTGCTGTAAGCGCCGCGACCATTAATCATGAAGATGACTTCCTTGAAGCCACCCAGATCGTTCGTGTTAACGTCCATCAGTTCAACCTTCCAGCCTTGGGTATCCGCATAACGGGTATACATCCGGTACAGGTCGGAAGCAAACAGTGCCGCCTCGTCGCCGCCGGCTGCGCCACGAATCTCGATGATTACGTTCTTATCATCATTCGGATCCTTCGGCAGCAGCAAGATCCGAATCTTCTCCGCCAGCTCGCGCTCACGCTGGGTAAGCTCCTCGATCTCCATTTTCACCATTTCGCGCATGTCGTCATCCAACTTTTCGCCCTGCATGGTTTTGGCAGCTTCGAGCTCTTCAATTACATTTTTATATTCAACATAAGCCTCATAAGCAGGCTGTAAATCGGATTGTTCTTTGGAATAATCCCTGAGCTTCTTGGAGTCATTAGCGACATCGGGGTCGCACAACAGCTCACTTAACTTCTCGTAACGGTCCGCAAGGGATTGTAATCGGTCCAACAAAGGAATTCACCTCTCTAAGATATATTCCTGAAGATATGCCCTTTTGCACTCCATTTCGCATCCACAATGAAGTGTAAACGACTTTTTATTTTACCATGAAACGACGTATTTGACTAGCAGGCAGTTGACCGGACTGAAAGGATCTCTCCCTTCAAATCTGGCTCCCATTCAGAGGGTGATCCACCTGTGCAGGGAGGGTCCAGCACTCCTCAGCTCAACACTATGATATCTTCAAAAAAACCACGGTCCCATGCACAAAGTGACATGGAGCCATGGCCTTTGAATACTTCAATTCCTACACATTGAAACGGAAGTGCATCACATCGCCGTCATTCACAACGTACTCTTTGCCTTCCAGGCGAAGCTGTCCGCGTTCCTTCGCGCCGTTCATCGATCCGGCCGCAACCAGATCATCGTAAGCTACGACCTCCGCACGGATAAAGCCGCGTTCGAAGTCGGTATGAATCACGCCTGCCGCTTGCGGAGCCTTCGTTCCTTTGCGGATCGTCCAGGCACGTACTTCCTGCACGCCTGCCGTAAAGTAGGTGTACAATCCCAGAAGACTGTAAGCCGCCTTGATCAGACGGTTCAACCCGGATTCCTCCAGCCCCAGCTCCTCAAGGAACATCGCTTTGTCCTCGCCCTCAAGCTCGGCAATCTCGGCTTCAACCTTCGCGCTGATCGGAACCACGAGCGCGTTCTCCGCAGCGGCGAAATCACGAACCTGCTGCACGAAAGGATTGCTGTCGGCTTCCGTAACGCCGTCTTCGCTCAGGTTAGCCGCGTATAGCACCGGCTTCAATGTCAGCAGGTGCAAATCACGAACAATCAGCTTCTCATCGTCGCTCAGTTCCACGCTGCGTGCCGGTTGATCGTTGTAAAGGGCTTCCTTCAGGCGCTCCAGTAGTTCTACTTCCTGAGCATACTGCTTATTGCCGCCCTTCATGTTCTTCTTCGCGCGATCGATCCGCTTCTCCACGCTGTCGAGATCCGCAAGGATCAGCTCCAGATTAATCGTCTGGATATCACTGACCGGGTTCACTTTACCGTCAACGTGGGTGATGTTCTCGTCCTCAAAGCAGCGAACAACATGAACGATGGCATCCACTTCACGAATATGGGCAAGAAACTTGTTCCCGAGACCTTCCCCTTTGCTCGCCCCGCGAACCAAGCCCGCGATGTCCACGAATTCAAAAGCGGTCGGTACCGTTTTGTTCGGCTGAACCAGTTCGGTCAGTTTGTTGAGGCGCTCATCCGGCACTTCTACGACACCGACGTTAGGATCAATCGTACAGAACGGATAGTTGGCCGATTCGGCGCCCGCTTGCGTGATCGCATTAAACAATGTTGATTTGCCAACGTTTGGCAAACCTACGATTCCTGCTTTTAAAGCCATTTATGTGACAACTCCTTATCAGGTTTACTTCTTTATTTATAAGTATTACACAGCTTTGGTTCTTATCGCCGAAGCTACGAATTGCCAGCTAAACAATCTTATTAATTATAGCAGATACCCGATAGACTTCAACACGAATATACTGCCATCGTTGAATGTGATCCGGGTCCATCACTCTGGCCATTTATGCACGAATCAGCCGTTTGGTTGACTTCAGCGCATCGATATTCCCCGCGCCGATTCCGAACATCGCCGTCCGTAGCTCTAACTCCACCTGGGCAAGCCGCTGATCCAGCGCTTCCACCGATTCGACTGCCGAACCCAGGAGTCCACGCCCGAAGCCTGCCAGGTCGGCGCCAAGCGAGAGCGCTTTAGCCGCATCGACGCCACTCTGCAGCCCGCCGCTGCCGATAAGCGCACAGGTTGGCGCAGCTTCGCGCACCTCCACGATGCATTCCGCGGTAGGATTGCCCCAACCGGCGAAAGCTTCAGCCGCAGCGCGGCGAACCGGATCTTGGCTGCGGAATTTTTCAACCTGGCTCCATGAGGTACCGCCCGCACCTGCCACGTCGATGAAAGCCGCCCCGATATTCAGCAGGCTCCGCGCCGTTTCACCATCAATTCCCCAGCCAACTTCTTTAATGCCAACCGGTACCGAAAGCGTACGGCACAGATCCTCAATTCGCCCAAGCAAACAGCCAAACCGGGTATTTCCTTCCGGCTGAAACACCTCTTGAAGTCCGTTTAAATGAAGAACCAGCATGTCCGCACCCGCAATATCCACCGCCCGCTGACAATCGTTAAGGCCAAAGCCATAGTTCAGCTGCACCGCTCCAAGGTTAGCGATAACCGGCACGCTCGGCGCACTCTCCCGGACACGAAAAGTAGAAGCAAGCTCTTCCTTCTCCACCGCGGCACGTACGGAGCCTACACCAAGTGCCCAGCCGCGCCGTTCCGCTGCTTCAGCCAAACGTCTATTGATCTCCCCGGTGGCCTTGCTTCCGCCAGTCATGGAGCTGATTAGAAATGGTGTGCGTACGGAAAAATCAAGAAATGTAGTGTCCAGCTTAATATCGTCAAAGTCGATTTCCGGCAGTGCGGAGTGACGGAAGCGGTAACGTTCAAAACCGGTGGTTACTCCCACAGAGCCTACTTCCTCATTCAAGCATAAGCGTACATGCTCTATTTTCCGCTCGCCCGTGGGCACTTCCGGCATCAGCCTGCCCTCAAGTTTTTCCAATCCTCTGCCTGAAATGGTTTCAGCAGGTTTACCCGCAGTCTCTTTATGTTCTGAATTCATCCCGTGCCTCCTTATCCACTTCACTCATCCTTTAAATAACTATATATAAGCATATCATTGGCACCACAGATTGTCCCAGCTGCATGATATGTACCTCTACAAGCTAAAATATAAACTCGGTGTTCACCCATTCTTACGCATGTATTGAACTAACAAACCTCTCGACTATCATTCTACCCTGGGATCTTAGGAACAACCCGAAATCGAATACTATCCGAACTGCAGAAAATGGAGTGCGTCAGGACAGGTCATTCATGTTAATTAACGTTATACAACAGTAGCGATAGGAGGATGGGCTATCTTGGGTTTCCGCCAATTCATTCATAACCAAAATTCAATAAATCTACATACAACCGATCCAAGCGATCCAGGCACGCTGCTCATACCAGGGAAACCGAATATCAAAGGCTCCCGAACGCGAACAACGATTTTTATCTGCCTTGTCCTTCTTATACTATGGCTCATCGGCGTGATGATCTATCAGACTCATAAGCCACTACCGAAAGGGATCTCCTATGAAAGCTCGCTCTACCAGAGCGACGTTAAAATGTGGACCGACCTGACCTACCCCGGACCGGACGGTCAACCGGTGCATGATCGCGAAATCGGACCGCGCATTGGTCAAATTATCGATGAATCCCGAAAGTTCCTGGTGATCGATATGTTTCTGTTCAACGGCTACACCCATAAAGGTCAGGAGTTCCCCGAAGTTAGCGAAGAACTTGCCCATCGCCTTGTTGCCCATAAGAAGAAATATCCCAACATGGATATCTTCTTTATTTCCGATGAAGTGAATACCGGGTATGGCTCCTATTCGCTGCCGGAATTCGAGGCCATGAAAGCTGCCGGTATTCATGTGATCCTGACCGATGTTGACCGGCTGCGGGACTCCACGCCAGCCTATTCCGCCGTATGGCGCACGTTCTTCCAGTGGTTTGGCCAGTCGGGCAAGGGGACACTCCCCAATCTGATGGCAAACGAAGCACCCGATATTACGGTCCGCTCCTATCTGAAGCTGCTGAACGTGAAGGCCAATCACCGTAAAATCGTCATCAGCGAGAACACAGCGCTGGTCACTTCGGCCAACATCCATGACGCCAGCGCGTTCCATTCGAACATTGCCTTCGAAACGAGCGGGGACATCATCGGGGATATGCTTGCAGCCGAACAAGCCGCCGTTAACCTTACAAGCCGAATCAAACTACCGGAATATGAGCCAGACTCCAAGCCACACGTGCAACCTTCTGGTCAAGCAAACGATGTCGATGTTCGTTATTTGACGGAAGGGAAAATCTATAAATATGTTCTGAAGGACATTGAGCAATCCCAGCCCGGGGACACGCTCTGGATGGGGATGTTCTATCTGGCCGACAGCAAAGTCATGGACCAGCTTCTTAAGGCCTCGGATCGCGGCGTTGATATCCGCCTCATCCTGGATCCGAACCAGAATGCCTTTGGCCGGGACAAGATCGGCATCCCTAACCGTCCGGCTGCTGCTGAGCTCATTCAAAAATCCAAGGGCAACATCTCTGTTCGCTGGTACAACACCGGTACAGAGCAGTATCATACCAAGCTCATGTACATTGCCAAACCGACAGGCAAGTCTGTGATTACCGGCGGGTCAACCAACTTCACCCAGCGGAATCTGGCGGATCTCAATTTGGAAAACAACTTGTGGATAGCCGCGCCTAAGGATCATCCGCTCACCCGGGATCTGGACCGTTACTTTAATCGGATATGGTTCAACGAAGGCGCAGCCTTTACTCTCGAAGCTGAGGCTTACCAAGGAAAAACGACATGGATGAAGGACATCCTGTTTAAACTACAGAAATGGCTCGGTTTCACTACCTTTTAAAATTCTTTCAATATGATGTATGTACGCACATGAAGTGCCGGTATGTACCGCGAGTTCCCCACCTCCACCGCATTACAGCAGAGGTGACATTAGCCGGGCGGCCGACTCCAGCAGCCGGGTCATGATTCTCTTTTTGCGGGTATGATTGCGGTCGTACAGGATAGCGGATTCCTGGTCCTGCTCGAAGTCGGATACCAGCCTGCCTACGCTTTCCGTATGAACGAGTAAAGCATTAACCTCAAAATTAAGGTGGAAACTCCGCATGTCCATGTTAGCCGTGCCAATGGTTGCGACCTCGCCGTCAACGATCAGCAGCTTCGAGTGCATAAACCCTTTTTCATATTCATACACCCTTACCCCGGCATCCAGCAGAGCCGGAAAATAGGAATGAGAAGCCAGGAAGGGCAGCCATTTGTCCGGTTTCGACGGAAACAGAATCCGTACATCAAGACCGGACAAGGCAGCAACCCTGAGCGCGGTGAATATGTCTTCATCCGGTATAAAATAAGGCGTAGCCAGCCATACCGACTTACGAGCCGACACAATCATGGAGAAGAAGATGTTCTTCAGGGCTCTTCGCTCATTGTCCGGTCCGCTTGCGATAATCTGTACGGCACCGGCACGGTTCTCCAGCAAATCCGGTGAATAATAGATGGGTTCACTCGGCTGCTCACCCGTCATGTACTGCCAATCCTGCAAAAAGATAACTTGGAGCGTTCTGACAGCCTCTCCGCGAACAAGCATGTGGGTATCGCGCCAGAAACCGAATGCCTTGCTGCGGCTTAAATACTCATCCCCTACATTCAATCCGCCAACGAATCCGACACTCCCGTCAATAACAACGATTTTGCGATGATTGCGGTAATTCACGCGGCTCGTGAAAAATATCGTTTTGGGACTGCCGAATACGGCGACCTGTACACCCGCATCCCGCATCTCCTGCAAAAAGGAAGGCGGCAGCTGCAAGCTGCCAACGGCGTCCACCATAAACCGAACGGCCACCCCCTTTTTCGCCTTCCGTATCAAAATTTCCTGGATCTGCGTTCCGATCGCATCCGGACGGTAAATGTAATATTCCATATGAATGTGATGCGCCGCTTGTTCCAGCTCCCCAATCAAGGCCGCAAAAGTCTCTTCACCGTCGGTCAGCACCTTGGTATCGCTCGAGAAGGAAATCGGCGTGCGTGCAAGGCGGGTAGACAGCTGAAGGAGCTGCTGCACTTCGGCCTTAAAGCAGGAGATGTCTGGGGTGTTCTTCCGGAGCACTTCGCTGGTATATACCAGAACGTCCTTCCGCGCCTTTTTATCGTATTTTCTCCGCTTGAAATAGTTCTGTCCGAACAAAAAATAAAAGACAAGCCCTACGATAGGGACAAGCGCCAAGAGCAGAATCCAGGCCAACGTGCTGGTGGGATGACGATTCTCCATAAAAATCATGAATCCGATGGATACTACGGTTAGCGTAGAGAATATCCCGATAATGGTCCCGGTCGTCTTCCCGAAATAATCCATGCCAAAATAATAAAACGCGAACAAAAGCGCGGTAATCAGTACAGCCTCTATTCCCTTTCTCATATCGTTTACCCCTTGTTCTTCATCGTTTCTGTCTCTATGTATGTACGATGCTGGTCACACCATATTCTACATGATCTCCCCCAGGAACTAAAGACTGTTCTCCTTGAGCCGACAAGGCCTGATGCCCAAAAATAAAATATTGACAATGTGAACGCCATTTGTTAAAAATATAACTAACGATCGTTAGTTAGGAGGAATCTTATGAGTGCCGCCGACATTAAACAATCCGCCCTTGCCCACTTTGCCAAAAACGGTTACGAAGGGGCATCGTTAAAACATATTGCTGACGACTGCGGAATCAAAAAACCGTCGATTTATGCCCATTTTTCGAGTAAGAAGGATTTGTTTCTGCAAGTGCTCCAGGACGTATTCCAGCGTCAAGAGGAATCGATGGTGGCCTATTTTCTTAACCATGCCGATTGGCCGCTCGAGCAGCAGCTGCACGGATTTCTTGAAAGCCGTCTCCAAGCTTATCGCCTGGATGATGAAGTCCAGTTCTTCATGCGAATGGCCTTCTTTCCGCCAAGCACGCTGTATGACGAAGTGATGGCGATGGTGTATCCGCTGCTTGATCAACAAGAGCAGAACTTGTCGAGGCTGCTTGCCGTGGGCTGTCCGGAGCATGGACGTATCATCCGTCATCCGCGCAATGCGGCGATTGCCTTTATGACCTTGGTGGACGGAATTCATCTGGAAACCGTATACGGCGGGGAAGAACGGGCCTTAAGGCGGCTCGCGGCCGCTTGGCCTGTGTATTGGTTAGGGGTGAAGAAACAAAGAAATAGCCATATGAGTTAAATCCCGGTAGAATTACGCATGATAATTAGGAAGTTCAAGAAGAATATGAGTAAGAGTCTCTAACTGAGGTTACTGTTCTTTTCATAAAAGGAGTGACAATCATAATGAATCGCAACTGGGGTTATGTACTGCTCGCCGGATTGGTTGAAGTCATATGGGTTATGGGTTTGAAGCATTCCGCTAACATCTGGGAATGGCTTGGAACCGTGGCCGCCATTGCAGCGAGCTTCTATCTTATTATCGAGGCAGCCAAACGGCTGCCGGTCGGAACGGTGTATGCCGTCTTTACCGGAATCGGTACCGCCGGGACGGTGGCTTCCGAAATGCTGTTCTTCGGAGAACCGTTTAAACTGGTCAAAGTGCTTCTGATCTGCGTGCTGCTGGCAGGCGTGATCGGCCTTAAGCTGGTTACGAGTGATCATGCAGAACCGGAGGTGAGCAAATAATGGCTTGGGTTGCTCTTGTATTTGCCGGATTATTTGAAATCGGCGGCGTTATCGGTATCAAAGGCGTGTCGGAACGTAAGGGATGGCGCTATGTACTGATTTTGGCCTTATCTTTTGCCGCCAGCTTCTCCCTCCTCTCCTACGCCATGACCGTACTGCCTATGGGTACCGCTTATGCCATCTGGACGGGAATCGGAACGGCGGGCGGTGCGATCACCGGGATGTTCCTGTTCGGGGAACCCAAGGAGTGGCGGCGGGTGCTGTTTATTGCCATGATTCTGTGCTCGGCTGTCGGTCTGAAATTGATCAGTTAAATAATTTCAACAAATTTCATATGTTTTCAGAACCCATGAAAAGGGACGACCGTAGTAAAGTTGAAACGGTCGTTCTTTTTCATATATAATAATTCTTGACCTCATGGTCAACTCAAGAACTGCAAAGTTCTCAAACGAGGTGAGCTATTGATTGGCTGATAAAACGGCAGAAAAACGACGGCAAATACTCATCACTGCGATGCAGCTGTTTTCCGCGAAGGGCTCTTCGGTTACCTCCATGCAGGAAATCGCCGAAGTATGCGGGATGTCGAAAGGCAGCCTCTATCTTCATTTCAAATCCAAAGAGGAACTGGAAAAGAGCATTTACGAGCTTATCGCAAGCCGCATTAAAGATGAGATTCTCCGGGTCGATCAAGATCCGCTGCTTGCACCTAAGGAGCAGCTGCGCAAGCAGACGGAAGTGCTTCTGGTCCATTTTCTGGAGATCCGGGAATTTCTCCTGAAGCAATTCCATGATCAGATGCCGCCGGGGAAACCGCCTTTTGACAAGGAAAACATGCGGCAGGAAATGCTGGCTACATTGCAGTGGTTTAACAATAAGCTGAAAACCATTTATGGACCGGACGTAGAACCGTATACGATGGAGATCGGCATGTTTATGGGCAGTATGCTCGGTTCGTATATCCGTTTCCTGTTCATGCCGGGATTTCATTTGAATGTGGGAATCATCGCTGATCATCAGATCCAGCTGCTCGATGATATTGTAGCCAGCATTCTGCGCAGACGGCCCGATCCCCTGATCCCGATGGAGGCGGTTGGGCAATTGGGCCAATTATGCCAAACCGACATGCGCACGCAGCGTCATCCTCTCATTGTCATTAAGACCATGAAGAATGAGCTTAAGAGGATCCAGGTGGAGCCGGATGTCCGGGAAGATGCAATGGAGTCGCTCAATATTATGGAGAAGGAGCTGCTTGCCCTTCAGCCCAGCCGGGCCGTTCTGAAAGGAATGCTTGCCAACTTGGAGGGGATCGAGGACCTTGAAGCATTGTTTACGGAGCTCAAGGGCACCATTGTGACTGTACTCGAAAGCTATCTTACACCCGGTGGAATGATGAAGGGGAATTAGTCCAAGTTAGAGACATAGAGTTTTGGAGAGGAGAGAGAATCGCCTAATGAAAGGAATTATCAATTTCTCGCTGCGCAACAAGTTTGCGATCTGGCTGCTGACCATCATCGTCAGCTTCGGAGGGTTATACAGCGGACTGACGATGAAGCAAGAAACCATTCCGGATATTAACGTCCCGTTCTTAAGTGTCACCGCGATCTATCCGGGTGCAGCCCCTGAAGGTGTTGTGGAGGATGTTACCAAACCGCTCGAGACGAGACTCCGCAATATTGACGGCGTCAAAACCGTAACCTCCACTTCCATGGAGAATGCAGCTAATGTCATGGTTGAGTTTGATTATGGTAGTGATCTGGACAACGCTACGGCGGCTGTTCGTGAAGCCATCAATGAGGTAAAGCTACCTGATGACGCCCAGAAACCTACCATATCCAAATTCAGCATGAGCTCCATGCCGGTTGTCTCCCTAAGTATTGCGAATAAAGACAATATGGCATTGGATGAATTGACACGCATCACAGAGAACGACATCGTTCCGGAGCTGGAGGATTTGGACGGAGTTGCTTCCATCCAGGTAGCCGGACAATTCGTGAACGAGGTACAGCTGAAGTTTAATCAGGACAAACTGAACGAGCTTGGCCTGACGGAGGATACCGTCAAAGGTATCGTGCAGGGTTCCGCGCTGTACGTTCCGCTCGGCATGTTCGAAATGGAAAAATCGCAGAAGGCCGTTGCTATTGATGGCGGCATCATCGGCATTGACGATCTGAAGAATATCGCCATTCCGGTTATTCCGGGTGGCGGCGGTGCAGATGCATCTGCCGGAGCTGGTGCTCCGAATGCCGGGACAGGTCAACAACCATCGCAGCAGCCTTCCGGTAACGCAGCTGGGGCAGGCCAACAAGGCGCTCCTGGAGCCGGTGCGGCTGCTGGCGGACCAAGCGGTGCTCCTGCCGTTCCGACCGGCATTCCAACTGTGAAACTCAGCGAGATTGCCAAAATTGAAGTTATCGGAACCTCGGAATCCATCTCCCGCACCAACGGGAAGGAATCGATCGGTATCCAAATCGTGAAAGCCAACGACGCCAATACGGTTGACGTTGTCAATCAGGTCAAAGACAAGGCCGAAGAATTGAGAGGCCTCTATCCTGGCATGGATCTGACGATCATGCTGGACCAAGGCAAGCCGATTGAAGACTCTGTCCATACGATGCTTTCCAAGGCATTATTCGGTGCACTGTTCGCCGTTCTGATCATTATGGTCTTCCTGCGCAACATCCGTTCGACGATTATATCGATCATTTCGATTCCATTGTCCTTGCTGATTGCGGTTCTGTGCCTGAGACAAATGGATATCACCTTGAATATGATGTCGCTCGGTGCCATGACCGTTGCTATCGGCCGGGTTGTCGATGATTCGATCGTCGTGATCGAGAATATCTACCGGCGCATGTCCCTCTCGACCGAGAAGTTGACGGGCCGAGAGCTCATTAGCGCCGCTACACGTGAAATGTTTGTACCGATCATGTCCTCCACCATCGTAACCATCGCGGTATTCCTGCCGCTTACCTTGGTCAGCGGTATGGTCGGAGAGCTGTTCATGCCATTTGCATTGACGATGGTCTTTGCACTGCTCGCTTCCCTGGTCGTGGCGGTCACGCTCGTACCCGCTATGGCGCACAGCCTGTTCCGCAAAGGCTTGAAGAACAAACATGATCATGCAGAGAAACCGGGCGCAATGGCCCGCGGGTATCGTTCCATTCTGAAATGGACGCTGAATCACAAAGCCATTACATTCCTGGCAGCCATCGTGTTATTGGCAGGAAGCCTGTTCCTGACGAAGTACCTTGGAGTTAGCTTTATTCCTGAACAGGAAGACAAATATGCCATGGTCACTTATTCTCCTGAACCTGGCGTCATGCTGGAGGATGTAGAGGAACGCGCATTAAAAGCGGAGAAATTGATCCTGGATCAGCCTGGAGTGCAAACGATGCAGTACTCCATCGGCGGAAGCAACCCGCTTGGTATGGGATCAGCCAATTCCGGATTGTTCTATATTATGTATGACCCGGACACGAAAAACTTCGAAGATGTCAAAAAAGCGCTTGTCGAGGATCTTGCCAAGGAAGTACCGGATGGTACTTGGTCCAATATGGACATGGCGGCCGGCGGCTTTGGCGGCAGCCAGTTAACGGTTAACGTCTTTGGCGACTCTCTGGAACAGATCAAGCCGGTGGCTGATCAAATCGCAGAGCTCGCAAACAAGGATACCGCCACCTTCGACAATGCAAAGACCAGCTTGTCCGAAGCGTTCGAGCAGTATACGCTGGTTGCCGACCAAGAGAAGCTGAGCTCCCTTGGCCTGACAGCCGGACAATTGGCAATGAAGCTGTCTCCGGTACGGGAACGTCCGGTCTTGACCGAAGTCAAAATTGAGGACAAGACCTACAATGTTTACATTGAGACGGACAGCAAAACCTATAAGAGTATAAAGGAAATCGAGAACGAAACCGTCACCTCCCCACTCGGTATCGAAGTACCGATCAAGGATGTGGCCAAGGTGGAAAAAGGAACGACTCCAGACTCCATTATGCGCATCGACGGGAAAATGGTTGTGACCGTTACGGCCGACATCCTGTCCAGCGATGTAGGATCGGCCTCCACCAACCTGGAGACTGAAGTAAACAAGCTTGAGCTTCCAGACGGCGTATCCGTCCAATTCGGAGGCGTCACCGAGCAAATCAACGAAACCTTCGGACAGCTTGGACTCGCCATGCTGGCAGCCATTGCGATTGTATACTTTGTGCTTGTGGTTACATTCGGTGGCGGTCTCGCACCGTTCGCCATCCTGTTCTCGCTGCCGTTCATTGTCATCGGAGCCATTATCGGCTTGCTCGTCACAGGCGAGACCCTGAACGTGTCTGCACTCATGGGCGTACTCATGCTGATCGGTATCGTCGTGACCAATGCGATTGTATTGATCGACCGCGTGATCCATATGGAACGCGAAGGAATGAGCACCCGCGAAGCCCTGCTTGAAGCCGGCGCTACCCGTCTTCGTCCAATCCTGATGACGGCACTCGCGACGATCGGCGCTCTTCTGCCTCTCGTATTCGGTTGGGAGAGCAGCGCAGGTATCATCTCGAAAGGTCTCGGCATTACGGTTATCGGCGGTCTGATCAGTTCGACGCTGCTCACGCTCGTGGTGGTACCTATCGTGTACGAGTTCCTGATGAAGTTCAGCAAGAAAAGAATCGAAGATTAAGTAGAACACCAAAGCCCCGGCTTCCTACACTAGGAGACCGGGGCTTTTTTTGATGACTATGATGTTGACGACTATGATGTTGTCTTGCTCGCTAATGTACCAGCACAGCTTCCCTGGAATGCTTCCACGTCTTCAGCATGTTCAGATCCTGAGCGAGGAACTCCTCCAGCAGACTGAATAACGACTGATAGAGCGGACTTTCCGTGGATCCTTTCAGATCCTTGCAGAGGGATGGCACCCATGACAACAGATGCTCCTCCAGAAATTTCTCTTGAACCTCCATCAATTGCAGCATGCTATGTTCACAATACGTATTGTTCAGCATACGGTCATGAAGCAGTGTCATAAATTCCAGTTCAATGGCTATATGATCGTCCGCTTCCCCGTGCAGTTTATTAAAGGCAACACCGACAGATGCATAACAATCGGCTAAATCCTGAGCGCATCCATCCTTCGTATAATGAGACTTTGCCGCCTGACGCTGTTTGGACTGCTGAAGCAATCGGCGGTATTCCGCCCCTTCATATTCGCAAATCCGAACCAATTCCTCAGGTGAGCGTCCACATAAATATGTCATCAGTTCCGTACCGGCCTTCGAACACTCCGCAGCCTTGCTAATTCCACTTCCGCGGCTCCATTCCGCAATCATAGACAAGCTGGGCCAATTGCCCAAAAAATCAATCAGCAGCTCGTAAACCGTCCCCCGGTTTTCAAGCCATCTGTGACAGACGTCAGGCACCTCCAAAGTTTGAACAGGTGATATCGCCATATCGAACCTCCTATTGGTAACCTTTCTTGTTGGATGTGATATCCTTGACAGTATATCTTAGATGAATGTCTAATGAAAGCAGTTTGAAATGATTTCCGAAAATTTCGGAAAAATCAGGAAACTTTCGGAAATCTAGAATGTCACTACTCGCTTTCAAGGGGAGAAAGCTTTTGTCCACAGCTTCAATATACTGGAACCCGAAAGCGTTTTCTGTGATTCTTCTCACAAAAGAATGGCCGTTTTGCCGCAGCTTGTCCTGCCGTCATGACCCAAACGGTGCATTGACTCCCGTTCGGGGAATGGCTACAATGTGACCATGCATGCTATAAAGGGGGATTTCCATGATCGAACCGCTTAAAGATTCTTTCGGTCGGGTCCATGATTATATTCGTATCTCAGTGACGGATCGATGCAATCTTCGTTGTGTCTATTGTATGCCGGAAGAAGGGATGGAATTCCAACCTCACGATCAGATTATGAGCTATGAAGAGATCGCAGCGATCATCCGCGTCCTTGCCCCTATGGGCGTCTCCAAAGTACGCCTTACCGGTGGCGAGCCGCTGGTGCGCAAGGATCTGGAATCCTTGGTTCATATGATTGCTTCCATTGAAGGAATTCAAGATATATCCCTCACCACCAACGGGATCATGCTCCCATCCAAAGCTCGTCTGCTTAAGGAAGCGGGGCTCACCCGAATCAACATCAGTCTGGATTCGCTTCATGAGGAGCGCTACGCGCGCATTACGCGCGGCGGCCGGGTGCATAAAGTGCTGGAAGGCATTGAAGCTGCTTATGAAGCCGGCCTGGATCCGATCAAACTGAACATGGTGTTAATGAAGGGCTTCAACGAAGACGAAATTCGCGACTTTATCGCTCTAACGCTCGATCGTCCCCTCCATGTCCGCTTTATTGAATATATGCCGATCGGCCAAGCATCCGATGCCTGGCGAGATTCGTATCTACCGCTGAGCCGGGTATCCGAAGTGTGCCAGGAGGCGGGTTGGACCATTCAAGAAGAGCAGGGACCATCCGGCAATGGGCCTTCACGAAACATGAAGGTGGTTGGAGCTACAGGAACCTTCGGTCTGATCCATCCGGTCAGCGATCATTTCTGCGATTCCTGCAACCGCCTCAGGCTGACGGCGGACGGCCACATCAAGGCTTGTCTATACTGGTCCGACGAATTTAACGTGCGCCGTGTCGTCGATGATCCTTCCGCGGTTGCTAACCTGTTCCGCAAAGCGCTGGGCGCAAAACCGCTGAATCATGAAATGGCGCTCGCGCTCGAGAAAAAGGCACAAAACCATACTCCCACCGGCCGGCGCATGTCGCAGATCGGCGGATAAACCGTCTACTGTGCGTATAATGCTGATGGCAGACTTATTATCACTAGCGCGCAGTTATATATTAAAATTCCCCGCCAAGCATTTAGTTGGCGGGGTTATTTTTTTAGGATGAGTACCGGTTTCATCGGGCTTCGTAACTTGAAGCCGCTATAAAACTCTACTATCTATCCTCAGACAAGTCGGAATTCATCAGGCCGCCTGCTGCCTCATATTCCTCAGGAGTATTCATATTAAATAAAATCCTGCGCGGATCAAGGCCCGTCATTGCCTCTAATTGCTCCTCGTGCACAAAGACGGCATTCAGCTCCTGCACCCATTCCACCATGCGCAGTTGTCCCTTGATCAGCCTGTGCTCAAGGCCTTCTACGGTTTCTTTGCGATAAACCGCCAGCAGCGGATGCATCCTGCCTTCTACCACTGGGATTACAGCGTCGGCTGCGTACTGCTTGTTCGCCAGATCCAGCAGTCCCCGCAGGAAACGCTCATGGATATAAGGCATGTCACACGCGGCGACCATATTCCATGTGCTTTGGGATGACTTGAGCGCTGCATGAAGTCCTGCCATCGGGCCTCGCCCGACATAGAGATCGGGAATGCACTCCAATCCAAGAAATGGATAAGCGTCCGGGACATTGGTGGATAGGATTACCCGTCCGCTAACTTTGTCAAGCACCTGGACCGTTCGCTCGATCAAACGCATTCCCTCCATGGGCAGCAGCGCCTTGTTTCTCCCCATTCTCCGGGAGGCTCCACCTGCAAGCACGATACCTGTCACCTGATCCGGCGAAAGGCCAACATCTAGGGGATGATCGCTCATATGTTCTACCCGCCTTTCTTACACGTTGTAAAAAAAGTTGATTCAGTTTACAGGTTAATAACCAGAATAATGGAAAATCATTTAAAAGATGGTTTGTATCCCTTTTCAATGCATGATACATTGAAGGGAAAGCGGCTTCCTATGTTGCCGCGATTTTGGATTGCATTCGGTTTGAAAGGAATGACCTACTTGCGGAATATGGACAATGCTCAACCTTCGCTGACATCGCTCAAGCTGTTCAACTTCTTCATTTACGGAACCATGGTCATCTTCACCGGTTTCTTCCAGTTATATTTGCAAGACATCGGCATGAGCAAAATCGAAATCGGCAGCCTGATGGCAATCGCGCCATTTGTGTCCATCTTCGCAAATCCGTTCTGGGGATTCTGGGGTGACCGGGCGGCCAACATCAAACGGGTGCTGCTGATTATGATGACCGGTACGCTGCTGCTGGTCCAGCTTGTATTTCAGGCGAATACCTATGCAATGATATACATGACGATGATTTTCTTTTATTTCTTCCAGACTCCGATGTTCTCGCAGACGAATTCGCTGATTCTAACCTATATTGAGGGGACGCAGCAAAAATTCGGCTCGTTCCGACTGTGGGGGTCGCTGGGATGGGCGCTGACGGCAATTGCTGCAGGACCTGTCATCGACCGGCTCGGATCGGGACGCATCTCCATCGTGTTCTCGGTCATGCTGCTGGTGGCGGCGTTGTTCATGTTCACACTGCCCTCCATCCAGAAAACAACTGCCTCGGCATCGGTTAACCTTAAAGGACTCAGCAGGCTGTTCCTGAACCCCTATTTTGTCTGGTTCATTCTGTTAGGCATTATGGTATCCATCCCGAATACAGCCAATAACACCTTTATGTCCCTATACATTCTGGAGCTTGGCGGTACCAAGCAGATGGTGGGCCTTGCTATCTTCTTCTCGTCGATATTTGAAGTGGTGATCTTCATTCTGTTTGACCGCTTCCTGAAACGGAAAATCAATGTCCTGGTCGGCTGCCTGACGATTGTCAGCCTGCTCTTCGCCCTCCGCTGGCTGCTGATGGCGGAAGCCAACAGCGCGCTCGAGGTGGCCTTCATCCAGCTGCTGCACTGCGTAACCTTCGGCGGCTATTTCTATGTCGGCGTTCAGCTGACGATGCTGTTTGTTCCGACGCCGTATCGCGCTTCCGGACAAGCGATCTATACCTTAAGCTGGAGCGGCATATCCGGCGTCATCGGCGGTCTCGCCGGCGGCTGGATGTTCCAGAACTTCGGGGCGCAGATCATGTACCGGACCGGTACGATGCTTGCCATTGTGGGTGCTATCGGCTTTGGCTGGATGTGGTACAACCTTCGCAAGCACGGGTACCAGCCGCTGCATCCGGACGATCCCGAAGGCGACGAGATCGAGGAGTATGCTGCGAGTTAGAACGTGGTCCGTACGAGAAGCCATTCAAATGACAAGATGGTATCACCGTAAATATAACAAGACTCGAATGAATCCTGTAACGGAATCTTCGAGTCTTGTTTACGTATAGGGAGGCATGGGAAAACACTTCTCCCCTTCAATGCCTCCATTTCTATTTGCAATCTTGATTAGCTCTTCGGAAGCTGGAACGAGCTCTTCAGGGAGACTACGCGGTTAAATACCGGACGCCCTGGCTGCGAATACTTCGAGTCGACGTTGAAATATCCGTGGCGGAAGAACTGGAACTTGTCCTGCGGTGCAGCATCCTTCATATTCGGTTCCACGAATCCTTGCACGATTTGCAGCGAGTTCGGATTGATGTCGTCCAGGAAGGACTTCTCGGCAGCTGCTTCTTCCGCTTCGCCTGCAACCTCTGGTACCAATTCGGCTTCTTCCTCTTCTTCCTTAAACAGTGGTTCGAACAGACGGAATTCGGCAGGTACGGCCTGCGTGGCCTCCACCCAGTGAATCGTTCCTTTCACCTTGCGTCCGGTAAAGCCGCTGCCGCTCTTCGTCTCCGGATCATACGTGCAGTGGATCTCGACGACCTTGCCGTTCTCGTCTTTGATCACATCATTGCATTTAATGAAATACGCATGCTTCAAACGCACCTCATTGCCAGGGAACAAGCGGAAATATTTGCTCGGCGGATCTTCCATGAAATCCTCTTGCTCAATATAGATCTCGCGCGAGAACGGAATCTGGCGGACGCCCATCTCCGGATTCTCCGTATTGTTCTCGGCATCCAGCCATTCCGTCTGGCCTTCAGGATAGTTCGTAATGACCACCTTCAGCGGGTCCAGCACAGCCATCGTACGCGGCGCCTTCAGCTTCAAGTCCTCACGGATAAAGTGTTCCATCACTTGGCGGTCCACCGTGCCGTATGCCTTCGAAATTCCCGTCTCAAACACGAAGTTGCGAATGGCTTCAGGCGTGTATCCCAGACGGCGAAGTCCGGAGATCGTCGGCATGCGCGGATCATCCCAGCCGTCCACCACATTCTCGTCTACGAGCTGCTTCAGTTTCCGTTTGCTCGTAACTGTCTGTGCCACGTTCAAACGCCCGAATTCGTACTGGTGCGGCGTGCTGTCCATCTCGGATTCCGCCACAACCCAATCATAGAATGGGCGCTGATCTTCAAACTCCAGAGAACACAGGGAATGCGTAACCCCTTCAATGGCATCCTCCAGCGGATGAGCAAAAGCGTACATCGGATAAATGCACCACTTGTCGCCTGTATTGTGATGATGCGCATGGGAGATACGGTAGATGACCGGATCCCGCAAATTGATATTCGGCGAAGCCATATCGATCTTGGCGCGCAGCACGCGTTCGCCGTTGGCGAATTCCCCTTTGCGCATCCGCTCGAACAGATCCAGATTTTCTTCCACGCTGCGATCCCGGTACGGGCTATTTTGCCCAGGCTCGGTCAGGGTTCCGCGCTTTTCGCGGATTTCGTCAGCGGATTGGTCATCCACGTAAGCTTTCCCTTTCTTAATCAACAGCACCGCACGGTTGTACATCTCTTCAAAATAATCGGACGCGTACCGCAGCTCTTCCCAATCGAATCCGAGCCACTTCACGTCCTCCTTGATGGAGTTAACATACTCAATGTCTTCCTTCACCGGGTTCGTATCATCGAACCGCAAATGCGTCCGTCCACCGAATTCATCGGCCAGCGTGAAATTGATCCATATGGCCTTGGCATGTCCAATATGCAAGTAGCCGTTCGGCTCCGGCGGAAAGCGGGTGACGATTTCCTTGACTTTACCGGACTTCAGGTCTTCGGTAATAACATTTTTTATGAAATTGGAGGGGGTTCCCCGATGGTTCTCCACGTTGATCAACCTTTCGTCCTGTAATTTCTGTCTATCTCCTGTATAAACGTGTTTCCCTTAAATATACCTGTAATGCCGTGATTGTTCAAGGAATTCGGCACTTCCGTGCCGCAAGTTGCCGACTTGGGATGAGGATTCCAGCGAGCAGCCTGCTCCCAGCATCTAACCTGCGCACATAGGACCCTCCCACAGCCGAAAATCCCGGTGAGAATCGTTTTGACGGAGGCTTTTCAATAGGGTAGCATGGAGAGAAAAACAACGATGGAAGGAGGCCTGCAATCATCTTATGAAACCTAGCAAATTTCCCAAAGAACAACGCGAACAACTGGTTGAACTGGTTCAGGAATACTTTGAAACAGAGCGTGGCGAAACCCTCGGCCATCTGGCCGCGGAAGGGGTTCTTGATTTTTTCATGGAGACCTTAGGGCCGCATCTATACAATCAAGCGCTCAGCGACTGCAGAACGGTGGTCAATCAGCGTATGATTTCCCTTGAAGAAGATATTTACGCATTAGAGAAAAAAGTGAAGCGGACTCGTTAAAGCTACATACACTTCACGATGGAGAACAAAGGAGATACCGTATGTTTGGATACACATTAGATGACCATGTTGAATTACGCCCCCTTGCCATAGAGCATGCACGGGCGATGTTCGAGATTACCGACCGGTCTCGGGACCGTCTCCGCAAGTGGCTCCCATGGGTGGATGCCGTCACCGAGGTCAATGATACCGTCAATTATATCAAAGGCGCCATGAAGCAAGCGGCTGAGAATGGCGGCTTCTCGGCCGGCATCTGGGTCCGCGAGGAGCTGGCGGGCACCATCTCGTTCCATGAGATTGATTGGAGCAACCGCTCCGTCAGCATCGGATATTGGCTGGATCAGCATTTTACGGGGCAAGGCCTGATGACAAGCGCATGCCGGGCGTTCACGGATCACGCGCTGATGCGCATGGGCCTGAACCGAGTGGAGATCCGCTGTGCAACGGCGAACCATCGCAGCCGGGCCATTCCGGAACGGCTGGGGTTTGTGCTGGAAGGAGTCATAAGGGAAGCCGAGAAGCTGCCTCAAGGCTATGTCAACCATGCGGTCTACGGCATGATTCAGAGCGAATGGAAGCGGATAAGGTAACCCTTAATCGAAATAAAACCGGCTTGTATCCTACGATAAGGACACAAGCCGGTTTTTGTTGTCTATGTTGTTCAAGGCGAGGGCCTGGCTTGGCTGGGAGCCCACGTCTCACTCCTGGTTGTCCCGCAGGGTCTCCAGCCATTTGCCGAATTGCTCCTTCAGGCTGGCTGATAGCACATCGATCTCCAGCATGCGGGACAACCCGCGTTCATCCTTCCGTCCATCCTTCATCATCTGGAGCACGTCCAGCACCGTTATGCCGGAAGCATGAGACTCAAGCTGAGCGACCACGGAATCGGCGCGGACATTCCCTTCCTCCAGGACTCGAAAGTAAAACCCACTGTAGCCCGTATTCAATACTCTTGCCGGCATATCTTTAACGCCATGCTTTTGCGACAGCTTAAAGCAGGGATACCGGGGCTGGCTGACTTGCACCACCGCGTCGCCTATCCGGTATACATCCCCGATGCAGACCCGATCCTCCAGCATCCCCCGCAGCGTCAAGTTTTCGCCAAATGCAGCATACTCCATCTGCTTGCCCAAGGAGCGTTCCCAATAAGGATAATGCTCAGAGGGGTACGCGCACACCGCCTTATCCACGCCGCCGTGATTGACGAGATCGGCCTGACCATCCCCTTCGAAATTCAATGCATTTAGGAACAAGGGGCCTTCCACAGGCTGCTTATAAATTCCCGTAGACAGGTCCTTTCCCTGGTAATCAACCGTTACAGGCTTTCCCACATTCAGCGATACAATGCCCATGGTCATGGAAAATAACCTCCGCCTTCTTTTCTTTTCATCTACTATATGCAATAGCCTGTACCCTTGTCCAGAAGCCATTTAAGTGACGAAAAAAACAGCCCGGCAAGCTGCCGGACTGTTCAACCCTGTGACTCCATCTCTCTGCTGTCCGTTAACCGGCCTAGAGGGATATCATGAAGGTGATCATGATAAGAAGCAACACATTAAGATATCATCGACGTAACGCCCATCCACGTAAAACTCCTGAATCAGCCTACCCTCTTCCTGAAACCCGCAGTTCCTGTAAAAAGAGAGGGCGCCCGGATTGCTGGACAGCACCCGCAGCCTCAGCTTCGAAATGCCTTCCACGCGCGCCATATCCTTCACGGCCTCGATCAACCGCTGTCCGATGCCCTGCCGTTGATAGGCAGGGTGAACTGCTATGTTCAGCTCCAGCACATGACGATTACTGTGAAGGCTTGTGGGCGACCGGAATCCGATGTAACCGCACAGTTCTTCCTCATGCAGCGCCACGAGCTGTGTGCCTGGCGGACAATGCAGAAGATAATGTTCTCTTGAGGTCCACTCCAATGGGGCAGGGGCCGTGTTGCGATCCCATACCAGTTCGTCGAGTTCCATGAGTGCAGCAGCATCTTTCATCTCGGAGAACCGGATGGTCAATGTCTCTTGCCGGGTCTTCATCGCCATCCCTCGCTTTGATAACCATTCCCTCTATTATATCAGACCGATTGGCCTTCTTGCAGACGAGTTTCACGGGTCAAAATTTATTGTTCATGAATAGAGGCGTAAATATCCACGACACAGCCGGTGTCGCCCTCTCCGGCCAATCGTTTGAAATACGCACCTGCAATACGAACGCCGCCTGTACGGTATCGGTTCCGGATGGCATCCGCTTCCACATCCTGCCCGTTAATCGTGATGCGGGTCCGCTCGGCGCGATCCACGTGATAAATGAACGTTACCGCCTTCCCCGCATAATTGAATTGGAACTCCAGGCCATCCAGCGTCTTCGGCAGGACCGGATCAATCACGAGGTCTCCTCCCGCTTCGCGAATGCCAAGCGCATTGGAAATCAGCTGGTTCATGTAGATCCCCGGGCCGCTGGAATAAATCCGCCATCCGCCTTTGACAGGTACGCGTCCGCTCCGCAGCGCATCAAACGATTCCTGCGCTTCATAGCGCGTGTTGAACTTCCCGTCCGAGCTGCTGAAATACGCATTGCTCTGACGCAGCTCCGCATTCGGCACAACCTCGGTAATGCCAATTGGGTTAATACGCTCAAGCCCGCTCCAAACCTCGCTGCTCTTGCCGAGCTTTGCCATCGCCTCGACATAACGGATGTGCGCATGCACATACTGAAGGCCAACCTCCCGGCCAAAATTCGCCGCCTGCTCCGCCCGCTTAAAGTGCTTGCTGACGCCGCCGGCATATACGGCTGGACGGTTCATCAATCTCACACCATCCGGACAGAACAGCTGCTCACGGATAATCTCATAATGGCTTGCTGCCTGCTCCGGCGTCAGCAGCTCGCTAATCATGCTGCGCGTCATCGGAAGAAGGCGGTACTGGATTCCCGTTTCCTGATCGGACGGATGCAGCAGGAATTTGCTCTGCTCTTTGCTCTCCATATAGACAAAACCGGGAATCACTTCAGAATTCAGAATATACGTATTGAAATCCTGCTGGATTCCTTCCGCGAGGTCCCCTATCGCATGGGACATCGCTTGGTCCACACGCTCCATAACGCGGGAGAACTGGTTCAAGGTCTGATAGGTCAAAGCTACCGTCCAGCTGCTGACCATGAACTGCTTCAGCTGCGCGTTCGCCGGCTGAAGCGTATCATCCCAGTCCCCGTCTCCATAAGAAGACAGATAAGTGTCATGAAGGAAATGATTTTGAATATAGGCCATTTGCTTCTTCACATGCTCAAGCACGGTGTACGTCTGCTCCGTAAAATCGAAGCTGTGCTTTCTCGTGTAAGGAACAACCGAATCCAATATGCTGTAATCATGTGTGACGGCCAAGTAATCGCCCAGCACCTTAAGCGGCCATACGATAATATCGCCGTGGCTCTCTTCCTGCTGAATATGGGCATATTGATCAAACATGAACCACTGCGGCCAATTCCCGTCATCCTCATACTGGTGGGAATACACCTCAAGCAGGATATCGCGTACCTGCTCGTATTTATGCGTAGCCATGAAATATTCAACAGGCCCTTGGCACACATCGCGCGTTCCCCACGCCGCGCCGCCGTATTGTTCCAGACCGTGTGGTACCGAATAGTGAACGAGCATGTTATGCGTATACCACCAGGCCAGCGCATTCACCTTGAACAAGCCATCTTCCTGTCCATTCTTCAGACTCAGATGGAACCCGTTCATGACGGACGCATAGAATGAGCGGTAGCTTGCAATCTCTTCATCGGCTTCCCGCGCCGTAAGCGGAGCGTTCGCTGCATCAAGGCTGCCTTGTACGGTCATGGTCCATTCCGCACTCTCGCCAAGCTCAAGTACTGTTAAGGAAGCACTGCCAGACGCGGTGTTGCTTGCCAGACAAGTTTCGTCCTTAACCTGCATATCGACTCCCGTCACGCCAAGACGGTAATGCAGATCTTTGTACACAGAAGCACTAAGTGAAGCCGAATCGGCACGGAACGTCAGGATACCATCTTCCTGAGCCATATGATACGGCACTTCATATTCGTTGACATCCATCGTGATCTGCATAGTGACCAGATAACGATAAGCCCTTCCGCTCTCGGAACGGACTTGAAGCGTAACCTCCGATGCCGCAGCAGACGTGAAGTTGGTGATGATCAGCAAGTCGCTTTCGGTCTTATAGTACCACCGAACATAGTTAAAGCCGATCTCGAACACGGATGGCATCGTTAGAAGACGATACTCGCCGTCCATTTCCACATAAATCCGCTGACCGGATGTCTTAGGCACGTTCAGTGCATTCCGCGCATGACTCATCATTTTGTTGAAGTTCGTGTTCCCCGTCACCAGCTGGGAATTAAACACACCATACATGTAAGAGGTTGTCGTAATGACAGGACTGCCCAGCTTCACATTGTTGCCGCTCATCAAGATATGGCCATGCGGACGCTCTACGCGAAGTTCCTTCTCCTTCATGACGATATGCTCATAAGTATCCGTGAAGAACGAGAGCAGTTCTTCCCCGTCACGCTCCTCTTGGCGGCGTACAGGGTACAAAGCGTTCAGCTCGTCTTCCGTCAGCGGCAATGTGCGCAGAGGCTCCCCGAAACGCTCGGATCGCTCGATCCGAGGCAGCGGATTGGCCGCCTCCGTCAAGCGGGACGCTTCAGCCTGCTGCCAGGCTGCTTGGAGCTCCTCCTGGAATTCAAGCGCTGTGACTGCATCCGGATGATTCTCCTTAAACAAGCCGTAAAATACGAACCGGGTTGTGCCACTAAGCGTTACGCGAGGGGACTGCAGGGCCGTATAAGCAAACTCATATTGATATACCTCATTCGGCAGGCTCTCCTCGGATAGAGCCTCCGCCTGATTCGTTTCTTTATAGGAAAGGCCAAAGAACTGAAAGCCATCCGTTGAATACCCGATCGCAGAAGTCAGTGCTCCTTGTTGAAGATAGGGGAATACGCCTCCCTGCGGCTGATTTTGACGGGAGCACACGACATACCCCAGATCTTCCTGTTGGAACACAGCATGGTCGATGTATTGGGACAAATAAGCTTCATTGCTTCGAACGGCGCCCGGATGGGCGATGCCGATATCCTGTCCATACACGACGTCGGCTTGAATTCCTTCCCCCTGGAGCTCGACGTCCCAGAACCACGCGCCGGTATCCGTTGGGGTAAACAGAACTTTATAATCTACTCCCTTGACGCTGCCTTCCCACATCATCCGGTTATCCGCATGAGTGACCACGCTGTTGGAGTGTACTCCGAGCATAGGAACGGCCTCAATGCCGCTTTCAGTATGGATTCTCAGAAACAAATTGTTAAGGGCGCCATCAATCGAATTGGAGAGCAGCTGATTGATCATCGTCGTGCCGTAAGTGGCTTGATAAAGATCACCGCTAGGCAAAAAGGAAAACGTCAATTCTCCTGCCTGGAGTACAACTTTTGCATCGTTCATTACATGATTGGCTGTCACAAGTTTCACTTCCTATTCTGCATAAATGATGTTAGTCGAGTTATTTCCGAAGCCGAAAACGTCTTGTCTCCGTATCCCGGCTGTTCTTTCCGACCATGACGTCGAACTCACCCGCATCGCTGGCGAAGGACAGATCCGAATGATGATAACGCAGCTGTTCTTCGGTCAGCGTAAACGTGATTTCCTGACGTTCGCCCGGCTGCAGCAGCAGCTTGCGGAAAGCCTTCAGCTCCCTGACCGGTCTAACGACCTCACCGGATCGATCCCGGACGTACAGCTGGACGACTTCTTCGCCGGCCATATCGCCGGCATTCGTTACCGAAACCGTGATTTCAAGAGGTTGATCCGGGGACATCTCTTCCGCCGACAGGCTCATGCTCCCATAGAGGAAATCCGTATAACTGAGGCCGAATCCAAACGGAAGCAGCGGCTCATTCGGAATGTCCAAATATTGCGATACATAGCGCACCTGCGCATCAGGCGCATCCTTCGGACGGCCGGTATTAAAATGGTTATAGTATACCGGCACCTGCCCAACGGAATAAGGGAACGACATGCTGAGACGGCCGGAAGGATTCGCCTCGCCCATAAGCAGGGCAGCTACGGCCGCTCCGCCTTCACTTCCCGGGAACCAGGCTTCCAGTACGGCATCGACCTCATCCAGCACGCCGTGCAGATCCAGCGGACGACCGTTGAACAATACGGCAACCATCGGCTTCTCCAGCGTTTTCAAATGCCGAATCAGCTCGAGCTGCGGCTCCGGCAGAGTTATGAACGCACGGCTGCCGGCTTCGCCGCTCATCTCGGAATCCTCGCCCAGCGCAAGCACGATCACGTCGGCTTCCTTCGCCGCCTTCATCGCCTCATCCAGCTGCTGCCCGGTCATGGCGTTCACGTTACAGCCCTCGGCTACCGTGAGGGCACCGGAAGATAGCTTGGAGCGCAGTCCCTGTTCCAGGGTTACCGCATCTTCCTTGGAGCCTGTCCAGGACCACGGCCCAAGAATATCGCCGCTGGCAGCGAACGGGCCGATCAATGCCACACGCTGCTCACCGCGCAGCGGCAGCAGCGAGTTGTTTTTCAGCAGAACACAGGATTTTGCCGCTGCCTCCCGTGCCGCCTGACGGTGTTCTTCACAGAACACAATCTCCCGTGCCGCCTGGGGATCGGCTCCCCGCACAGGGCGCTCGAACAGACCGAGGCGCTTTTTCAATGACAGGATGCGCAGGACCGCTTCATCAATCAGACTCTCGTCTACCCGGCCTTCGCGTACCATGTCCGGTAAATGATGAACATAGCTGGAAGTCATCATTTCGATGTCCACGCTCGCTTCGATGGCTCTTAATGCTGCCTCAGCCTCGTCCTCCGCTACCCCGTGAGGAATCAGCTCTTTGACCGCACCCCAGTCGGAGATCAGCACGCCGTCAAAACCCCATTCGCGGCGCAGCACATCGCGCATCAACCGCTTATTGCCCGTAGCCGGTATGCCATCCACGGTATTAAAGGCGGTCATGACCATCTCAACACCCTCATCCAGCGCAGCCTTGTACGCAGGCAGGTAATATTCCCGCAGCTGACGCTCGGACATGTCCACCGTGTTGTAATCGCGGCCGCCTTCGCCTGCTCCATATGCGGCAAAGTGCTTCACGCAAGCGGCCAGCCGGTTAAGATCGCCGCTCAGGTCATCCCCTTGGAAACCTCTGACAAAGGCTCTGGCAAATTCACTGTTTAAGTAAGGGTCTTCGCCAGTCGACTCCATCACGCGTCCCCAGCGGGGATCGCGCACCAGGTCCACCATCGGCGCAAATGTCACATGCAGGCCGGATACCGACGCTTCACGGGCGGCGATTTCCGCACTCTGCTCCGCTAGGCTAGGGTCCCAAGAGCTCCCCATGGCAAGCGGCACCGGGAAGATCGTTTTAAAGCCGTGAACGATATCGGCCATGATGAGCAGCGGGATTTTCAATCGATTCTTGCGCAAATGCGCTTCTTGGACGGCTATCACTTCCTCCGCACCCGCCAAACCCAGCACGGAGCCGGCATTGCTTACGATCTCATCGGTGATGCCAAGCGACTCCATCGGTCCTGTAATCTGCCCCGATTCTTGAGCGCCTTCGAAAAAAGGGACGGCCAGTTGTATAAGCTGCGCAATTTTTTCCTCCAGCGTCATCTGCTCTACCAGAGAAAGTAGTTGTTGATCTGCCATTTCCCATCCTCCTTTGTTATTGCCGTTCACTCATAGTAAATTCGAAACGTTTTGATTTTCCCCGAAGCGATCCATGTTTTCCCGAAAATCATATATTTTATAAGCATTTTTACTTACAAATTAACCTTCTAAAAAATAAGGAAACCAGCGCTTATCCGTGCATATAATCGAAACGTTTCTACACATGCGGACGAAAAAAAATCAGGGCAGGGGCAGCCAATCCAGCACACGCTGAATTTTACGGTCCCAATATCCCCATTCATGGCCACCGGGTTCTTCCTCATAGGTGATGTGAAGCCCCAGGTTGTCCGCATATCGTCTAAAGGTTTGGTTATCGTTATACAAAAAATCTTCGGTCCCACAACACTGATACAACACCGGTTTATTGCCTGTATATGCCGCGAATTCCATGGCCAAAAACAACAAATCGTCCCGGCTCCCCCGTAATCTATCGACACGGCCGAAGAGGGTTCGAATTTCTTGCTCCTGAAAGCCCGGCCCTGCAGCGCGACTGGCGAGATCCAGCCCACCGGACAGGCTTGCGCCTGCCGCATAACGATCCGGATAACTCATGGCCAGCTTGAACGCTCCGTAACCCCCCATCGAAATTCCGGCGACAAAGGTATCTTCCCTTCGTCCGGACACCGGAAAAAACGATTGAACGAGCTGTGGAAGCTCCTCGCTCAGGAAGGTAAAGTAAGGCAAGCCGTTTGCCATGTCCATATAATAGCTTCGTCCGACGCCCGGCATCACAAGCGCGATGCCTTTATTCTCGGCGTATCGTTCGATGGATGACCTGCGCATCCATTCGGTCTGATCCGCTCCTCGGCCGTGAAGCAAATAAAGCACCGGCAGTTTCGAAGAAGAACCGTACGGCATCAAAGCGGCTTGCGGTATAAAAACCTCGATGCCGGTAGACAGTTTCAGTGTTTCGGAATAAAAATCACACGTGATCCATGCCAAGTTCCTCATCTCCAATCCGGTCATTAACTCTCTACTTTGCTCTTCCCTGCAGATGCCCGTTCCATCATTTCTGTCGTCAGCATATAAGACTGCTTCACGGATTCACCGCCCAATATCTGAAACAGCAAATGGGCTGCAAGCGATCCCGCCTCGCTCTTGGGCTGCTTGATGGTGGTTAGCGGCGGGTTCACGTATTCGGCTAATTGAATATCATCATATCCGATGACGGATACATCATCAGGCACCGATATGCCGCTCTCCTCAAAAGCCTTCAATCCTCCGATGGCCATCTCGTCGTTGCCGTAGAATATGGCCGACGGGAGCGACCCCTGCATAATCATCATCTTGGTCGCATTGTAACCACCCTCGCGCACGAAGTTGCCGCTGAGACGCCATTTCGACTGTTCCTCCAGCCCCGCCTCGGCAAGTGCCCGTAAATACCCCTGATAACGCAAATGATTATCGTACGAATCCGATGAACCGCTGATGTATGCCACATGCCGATGACCGTTCTCAAGCAGATAACGGGTAGCCGTATACCCTCCTTGTTCTCCATCAACCAGCACATTCACCAGGTATTCGCTGCACAATGGACGATCCATCACGACGATCGGAAATTGGGGACCGGAGGTCTCGATCAGAACTTCATCCCGGATATTAGGTGCAAGTATGATGGCACCGTCCGCCCTTTTCTCTCTCAAAAATTTAACCGCCGTTGAATCTCTGCCCCCTATCGAACTGCAGGCGATCAGATCATATCCATTGGTTAAAGCGACTTCCTGTACGCTTCGGATCAGCTCGGAATAATAAGGACCGGATAGATCCGTCAGAATAAGAGCGATTGTCTTGGTGCGGCTCCGCTTCAAATCCATGGCAAATCCGTTCTTCCGATAATTCAACTGCCTTGCTGCATCGAGCACCTTTGATCTTGTCTTGGAACTCACTCTGCTGTCGCCGCTTAACGCGTATGAAGCCGTTGACAAGGCGACTCCAGCGAGCTTTGCCACATCCTTTATCGTTGCCATTTCCTTACGCCCCTTCTACTACTTAAAAACTCTATCTATCTTATTTCATGCCAGAGATCGTATATCCTTCAATAATATGTTTTTGGAAGAAAGAAAATACGATAATAATCGGAACAACCATAAATGCAGCGCCTGCCATCTGGAGGCCGAAATCAGATCCATGCTGTCCCTTCAGAAGCTGCAGACCCACCGAAAGCGTATAAAGCTTTTGATCGTTTGCCATAATGAGAGGCCACAAGAAGCTGTTCCAGGCGCCAATGAACGCTAAGATTCCCTGTACAGCAAATACGGGCTTCGTGATCGGAACGATCAACTGGAAGAAAATCCGCAGCTCTCCCGCTCCATCCAGCCTTGATGCTTCAATCAGATCCGTCGGGATCGTGGACATAAACTGACGGAAGAGGAAAATACCGAATGCTCCGACCAGGCCAGGCAGCACAATACCCGCCATCGTGTTAGTCAATCCCATGGCATTAATCAGCAGGTAGACTGGAATCATAGTAACCTGTCCCGGAATCATCATCGTTGCCAGCACGAGATAGAAAAGCTTCTTATTGCCGGGGAACTCGTATTTAGCGAATGCATATCCTGCAAGCGCATTGAGGAACAGACCGACAAAAGACCAGAACACAATGATAAGTGTATTTTTCAGATATACGATAAAGTCCAGCTTCGTAAATAAATCCACATAATTTTTAACCGTAAATTCTTTCGGTAATAACGTCGGCGGAACCGCCGTAAATTCATTTTCCGGCTTGAATGAGGACGTGATCATCCAGATAAATGGAATCATCATCAGCAGTCCCCCTGCAATGAGCAGCACCGTCATGACTGTTTTCTCAATTCTTTTAGCTGCCATACCCTGAGCCTCCTTCAGTTACGATAAGGAAATATCGCTTGAACCTGAACCTTAATATTCGACATCTTTTCTCTTGACTGCGAATTGTACGACCGTTACAGCGATAATGATGATGAAGAGCACAAACGATCCTGCAGCCGCATAACCAAAATTGCTAAGCTGGAAGCCATTGTTATAAATAAAGAGAGCCATCGACATCGTTGAATTGAGTGGGCCGCCCTTGGTCATAACCAGCGGCTCTTCGAAGAACTGAATCCAGCCGATCAATGTCGTAATGGTGACAAAGAAGGTCGCAAAGCTAAGCAGTGGTACCGTAATATATAGAAGCTTCTTCCATTTGCTCGCTCCATCAATTTCCGCAGCTTCATAATAAGAGCGTGGAATGCCCTGCAGCGCAGCCAGGAAAATGATCATGTTGAGTCCGATGGATTTCCATACGGCCAGCAGAATCAGGGATAGCTTGGCTAGTGCCGGATCTGTCAGCCACTGCTGAGCCGGAACTCCGAACCAGGACAATATATGGTTAAAGAGGCCGTAATGGCTGTTATACAAGTAACCCCAAACAACCGCGACCGCCACAATATTCGTAATGGAAGGCATATAATACACGACGCGGAATGTTTTAAACAACAATCCCGTGCCATAGTTAAGCAGCAATGCAGCGCCCATGGCAAGCATTACGACAAGCGGAACTCCGATAATAACATAGAACATGGTGTTAAACATGGATTTCAGAAAGACCGGATCTTTAAATACATTCATAAAATTATCGAAGCCAACGCCTTCAATGTTTGAATAATTAGCGAGACCAGCAAGGTCAATATCCGTGAAGCTGATGACAAGCGCAATGATGATCGGAATGATTGAGAACGTCAGAAGCAGCACCAGTGCGGGCGCAATAAACATATAAGGATACTTATATTGGTTAAAGCGCTTGATAAAGTTCTGCAATGTCATTCACCTCCTGCAAGTGTGGGTTTCTCAATAAAAGAATAACGCTCTTTGGAAGCAGTCAGGCTTGTTTCATCCTTCGAAGAAACAAGCCGGGCTGCGTTAAGACGCACTCTTATTTTTTGTCTAGAATTTCAGTAGCTTTCTTATTCAAAAGATCCATTTCTGCTTTGATGTCAGCTCCGCCAAGGGTAATTTTCTCAAAAGCGGCAATGGCTTCTTGGGAGACAGCATCCCACTCCTTAATGAACGGAACAGGTTTAGCGCTTTCGAGCTGTTTTCCAAAGGTAGCAAAAATCGGATCTTCAAAGCGTTGGTCTTCCCATGCACTCTTAACAGCAGGCAGGTTTTTGGCCACATCATAGTTGGTCAACTGCGATTCTTTTTCACTCATGAAGGAGATGAATTTAACGGCTTCATCTGCATTTTCGGTTGTGTTAAATACCGACATGTTCGCTCCGCCGAGGAACGATGCATTGTTTTCTTTAGCTGGAAGTGTTGTCGTAGCCCATTTGCCCTCAATCTCAGGCGCCTTGTCTTTAACGCCTTGAATCATCCAAGGACCGCTGATAAACATCGGGAATTGTCCGTCTTTAAATGCGGCAAACAGATCCAAATCACTGGTAAGCGGCGTCATACCCGTATCGTAGAAGCTCTTCAGGTATTCCATGGCTCCCATGAATTCCGGCTCGTTAAAATGAGGTGCCCGGTTTGCATCGATCATATCGCTTCCATTCTGCCAAGCAAACATGGACAGATAGTTCATATCTTTAGCATCAATGGTGATTGCGTAATTGCCGTCCCCTCTAGCTGCCAGCTTCTTACCGGCATCCTTCATTTCATCCCAAGTCTTAGGACCTTCCGGATAGCCTACTTCAGCCAGAATGTCCGTACGGTAGAACAGTACGCGCGTTTCCACATACCATGGGATGCTGACAACCTTGTCATCATAACTCATGGTTTGCACAGCACCGTCAAAATAGTTTTCTTGCTTCAAGCTTGGATACTGCTCCAAATAAGGCGTCAGATCGAGCAAAGCTCCAGCCTGAGCAAATTCTGGAATCCAGGTTGTTCCCATTTGCACGACGTCCGGGCCGCTTTTGGATGCAACGGCTGTTAGCAGCTTGTCATGCGCGCTGCCCCAAGGAATCAATTGAACGTTTACTTTAACGCCTGGGTTCTTCTCTTCATATGCCTTAATCAGAGTTTCGTCTGTTGTGTCACCCATCAACCAAACTTTCAGCTCTTTCTTGCCCTCGCCGCCTTTGCTACCTCCGTCTGCTTTCTCAGACCCGCCCGAGCATCCGGCTAATACGACGGAGAACATCAGCAATGCTGCCAACGTCAACAATATTGATTTTTTTCTCATTCTACATTCACCCCGTTTTTAATGTTTACCACCATGCGAAACGTAATACAAAACCTAATTGAAAGCACTTACTTCGAAACGTTTCGATTTTATTCGAAAAAAATAAAGACGCCGGATAAAAGTTATTTCTATAATCCTACTGTCTCTTCATTCCCCCTATAAAGCACCTTTTCATGGTTATCCTTGGGATAAACATGGTCTAGCGTATTCATAATAAATAGATCGCTTGCTTGATAACTTCAAAAAACGCATTCCCTTTTGAAACGTTTCGACAAGTTCATTATAGCTCCCCCTGAGAGCGATTTCAACATCCTTTTTTATTTTTTTGTAAGGCGTTTCTTTGACAATTGGTGTAAGCCTTGAACCGTAGACAAAAAAGGCAGCAAGCCCCGAAGAAGGCCTGCTGCTTAATCCTATATCATGGAATGATTTCAACCTTTAAACTTGGACTATGCGTTAAGGTGACCTGCATTCTTGTCATGACCGTCATGATGCAGCGGGATGCCCTTACTAAGCCGGCCATGTACCGCAAATGACAGGAATGACAGCACGGCAACACCTGCTGCCAACCATGCCACCGGCGTCAGCCCGCCGCCGTCATACATCGTTCCCATTGCATAAGGCCCAATCACCCGGCCTGCGGCTCCCATGCCGCCTGTCACGCCGATATAGAACGGTGCGGCTTGTCCTGCACGCTCCGAGATAAAAGCCGGGATTGCAGGCGAAATCAGCATTTCACCCAATGTAGCCAGCACCATCGCGAGGATCATGCCCGGATAACTGTGCACCGCCACGATAACGACATAAGCTGCCAGATAAAACAACGCACTTGCCGTCATCTGACTGCTCTCCGTACGGGCCGCCCAGCGCTTGATGGCATTCGTGAGCGGCTGCGCGGCAAAAATCAGGATCCCGTTCAGCGTCCATAAATAGCCGTAAGCTGTCTTGGACATTCCCTCCGAGATGATGAATGGAGACACCCCTGTATTCCAGATGGAATTACCAAACCACAGGAACAAAGAGCCCAATCCCATAAAGAGATAGATTCGGGTGTTCCCGAGCAATGCCCAAGCCCCGGGGCCCGCCGGCAGCGGACTCTTAGGCTGCGGATGATGGGCCCCTTGCGATACGTCCGTTCCACCCAGCTTCGTCAAGTAGGACAGGAAGAAAATAGCAAATCCGAAGGACGTGACCCCGTTTAAGACAAAACTTAAATGATAGGATATCTCCGCCAGGAAACCGCTCATGGCCGTTCCTAAGGCTACGCCGATATTATTCGCGACATAGATGACATTAAACAATTCTCCCCGCCGATCGGCAAACCGGAAGCCGATAAATGCCTGAATGGCCGGCATCGATATGGCGTTACAGAATCCGATGAAGCCCATCATCGCGATGAACAAACCCCATAATCCATTAATGAACGGAAGGGTGAACAACCCGAGGGCATTCAGCAGCAGCGAGCCCACAATGAGCTTTTTCACCCCGACCCGGTGGTACAGCGCGCCGCCAAGGAGTTGACCGGCGATTCCCCCCATGGACTGAATCAGAATGACAAAACCCGCATCCTTCATGCTGCGTCCCAGTTCATCAAATACATACATCGTTGTCAGCGGCCACATCAAGGACCCGCCTGCAGAAGCAACGAGACTTGCAACAAGAAAACCTTTTACTTCCTTAGGGTACTGCTCCAACCATTTCATGTTTATAATCTCCCAGCAGCCTCGCAGCAGTATAATTACGTATTTAACCTAAAAAAAAGCCCAAGCGGGCTTTTATAATTCTTCTTGAAGAAAGAGGCGAACGCCATCTTTTTGATGCCCTATAATCCTATAAGAATGAACATTGCTTGTCATTTCTTATCGCCCAAATCCTAGTATCGCTTGAGAGATCCATTTTTAGCAAGCACACTCATTGACGCTTTACCATAACAGCGAACAGGACGCTAAATAGACGGATCCCCAATTCTCAAATATCCCCTTGGTTCGGAGCTTCCCGTCTATCCCGACGCCTTCTTATCAGGGTTTGAATTTCTTGATCTTGCAGGAATGCGTATTTGAACCGAGGTACCGATTCCAACTTTGCTGAAGATGGACACGCCATATTCGCTCCCGTAATGCAGCTTCACTCGCTGGTCAATGTTTCGAATCCCGCAGCCCGTGTGACTATGATCCTTGGGATCAAATATCTCTTGGATTCGCTCCTGCTTCATACCCAGACCATCATCTATGATTCGGTACAGGATATCATCGCCTTCCTTTTTGACTGAAACCCGAATATGAATACGATCTCCACTCCAAGCATGCTTCAGCACATTCTCAATGAAGGGCTGCAAAATCAGTTTAATAGTCTCGTAAGGCCATATATTCGTATCGATATCAAAAGTGACTTCCATACGCTGACCATATTTTACTTTTTGGATATCCAAATACGCATTGGCCTGCTCAATCTCTAATGCAATGGGTATCAATATTCTGCCTGAATTTAAGGTAAGGCGATAAAATTGCGCCAGCTGCACTACCATATCCTGAAGCTTCTCCGTCTCTCCGAATTTCGCAAGCTGATTAATGGATGATAGCGTATTGTATAAGAAATGAGGATTAATCTGCGTTTGCAGCATTTCAAGCTCTGCTTCCTTCTTTTGGAGTTGGGTTAAATACACTTTTTTTATTAACGCTTCGATATCCTCGCCCATCGCATTCAAGGCATTCGCAATTTGTGGAAACTCCCCTTTGCCCCGATAAGCGATCCGTTTATGCAGATCCCCTTCCCGAAATGCATTGAGTACTCCTACAATCTTCAGGATTCGCTTAGAGAAAGATTGGGAAATAACATACCCCATAAATGTAAACAATACTATGCAGATGATACAAATGACAATCAAAACGGTTCGTACTCTCTTCGCTTCCTGTTCAATAATGTTAAGCGGAACTTGTGCAACAATCTTCCAATTCTTCTGTGGTAAATCTTCTTCGATGATCAAATAATTTTTCTGATCGTGTGCTGCTAGCGCCGTAGATTCATTTACCTTGACGAGGGTGTCGTTATTGTCTTCAACAGATGGACCAGAGGTAAACACCACATTCCCGAAGGGATCCAGCACCGATAACATACTTCCGTCCCCAAGCTTGGTGTAATCCACACTATCGAACAGTTGCGACAAGCGGACACTGAACCGCATGATTCCCACTTCTTTGATTTGCAGCGGATTGTTCATATCTACCATCCGTCGAATCATCGAGATTCGTCCATCCCGCTCATCCTCTTCTACCTGCCTCCAGATCATTGTTGCATTGTATTTCTCTTCGGGCAGTGTGAAATACCAAAACTCATCGGAAATTCGGGTCATATGGTAAATATCATAGGTTTGTCCGTTGAAATCTTGATTATTTCCGCTATCCCAATTCTTATATCTCTGGTGCAGCGTTTGATTATGAAAATAGACGGATAGCCTTAAATTAAGGCCAACCGCCTTTGCAGCGCTCTCTAGCTTCGGGAGAATCACATTGTTCATACGGATATGATTCTCATTGCCTGATAAATTCCGTCGGACGCTCTGAATGAATGTTGGATCATCGTACAATGTCGCCGATGTCTGGACGATATCATCCACTTTATAGGCTACATTATCCCGAATCTGCTGGAGCGTCCCCTGGATGTTGACGCGGGTCTGTTCGCGCATGGTCTCATCATACATCGAGTGAGAAATATAAAAGTTTACGGAAACCAATAGCAATATAAAAATCATAAAGGTCAGCATGAGCTTGTAGCCAATGGGTATATATCCCAGCCTCTTACCGTTTGTTCCGGATGATGAAATCCCGTGATTGTTCATCCCAATTCTCTCTTTCGATATTCCATGGGTGTCATCTCGAATTTTTCTTTGAATTGTCGGCTGAAATAAGGAAGGTAACGGTACCCTACCTGATCGGCGACCTCATAGACTTTGAGGCCCGGCTGTTTCAGCAATTCGCATGCTTTTTCCATACGCAGTTGTACAAGCAGTTCATTAAACGTATTTCCTGACCTCTCTTTAATCAAAAATCCGATATGACTCGGGGAAAAAGAAAAATGTTGTGCAATATCCTTTATCGTTATATTCTCGCTCATTCGTTCTTTCATCGTTTGGATAACACTGCGGATGAATTTACTATCCTTAGAATTGGATTTCTCATATAATCTTTCGGAAATTTCGAATATATGCTGGATGAACCAAGAACGAATATCACTGACTGTTTCGAATTGCATCAAAATATCCAGATGATGTATCTCCATGCCTAACAGGTCAAACAAGTCTTCATTTCGACTGCTTAAATATTGTTCGAGCTTCCAGATAATATAGTTCGACATATTATGCACGGTAAATCGGGAGCGCAGACTCCTTATAGAACCGAATAATTTCTCCAGCTCATCACAGATTTGGACCAGCTCGTATTCCTCCATCGCCTTCAAGAGGACGTTCATGCGTTCATCAAGCATCCTTGCATCGAGCATTCCCGGCTCGGTACTGACGTCCTCGTACTTGATAATACTTCCCTTGCCTAGAAACATCTTGCCTTCCACAGCTTCAACAGCTTGCCTATAGGACAGTTGAAGTTCATTCAGGTTATGTACGGGTTCACCAATGCCCGTTGTTATGGATGTTGTCAAATGCTGCTGCACGTTATCCATCAATGTGCTTACCGTTGGAGTAGCGATTCGGTCCTCCAACAGTATCGCTACTCGTTGCGATGACAGCTTGCAGTAAGGAAGCATGCTATTATCCGTAATCGCCTCTTGAATACGTTGTAGAAATATTGTCGCCAATTCCCTCTGTGAAGAAAGGCTCCCAACTTGGCGCCATGATACATTATCGAGCTCCATGACTGCGACGCGAATCGGCCACTTCAACTGGTCGAATTCATAAGAAATGCTCATCTTTGTCAATAATTCCTCTGATTCTTCCCGTTCAAGCAGACGTATGAGAAAATCACTTTTGACAATGGGGATCATCTCCTGATAAGCCATTTCCACCTCGCGTTGCTTGGTTTCTTCATCAAGATCCCGTTTCACCTTGATTAAGGAAGCAACAAGTTCTCGATCGTTCATCGGCTTGAGAACATAGCTATACGCCTTCAATAAGAGTGCTTGCTGTACATAGCTAAATTCCTGATAGCCGCTGACGAATATGATTCGCATGTTTGGTTTATGTTCCAGCGCAATCCGTGCTAGCTCGAGTCCGGACATATAAGGCATATTGACATCACTGACTAAAATATCAACATCTTCGCTCTTTATAATTTCACATGCCGACAACGCATTATTGACGCTCCCCACTACTTTCATACCCAGATCAGGCCAAGGAATGAATCTTTTCATTCCTTCGAGATCCAGCTCTTCATCATCCACTAGCAGCACCTTGTACACGAGAATCCCTCCAGCCGATTGTAAAAAATGCCATATTTACATATTATAATCGATCTAAAACAGGCATTTAGCAAAAGCAAGAAATAAACATGCATAATAAAAAAGAGATCTCCCAAAGAACCTGGAGGGTTCTTTGGGAAATTCACCTGCGACATCTTTGTTTAAATTAGTTGCCGTTCAGCTTAGCTACGTTCTCCTGCCATTTGGCTGTACGCCATTCTAATAGCTGATCGTAGCCCAGATCCATCAAATCTTTATGGCCTTGATCAAGAATTTTGTCAACTTCTTCATCGCTCTTCGCCATAACCGATTTTGCATAGATTTCGAGGAACAATTCGTCTACCGATGTTTTGATAATCCCTTCATCTGAATCTGGAGCCGGATTCAGGTTAACAAATTCCGTGACGTTTAACTGCGTAGGCCATGTAATCGTCTGTTGGTAACGCGTTCTCCAATCCTGCTGTTCGAAAGGAAGCTTCTCCATGTACTTGTATTTGGCAGGATCAATATAACTCGTATTACCAACGAACATAACAGGCTCATTCTTGGATTGGATTTCTGCTACTTCAGCCGGGTCATAATTTTCTGTGAAGTTCGGCTTGCCTTCCTCATCGAATCCATCCCAGTTCTTGCCCTCTGGTCCGAAGTATTGAATATTCATTCCTTCAGGACCTGTATACCAGTCAAGGAATGCGAAGATCGCTTCTGGGTCTTCGGCAGCTGTTGTAATATAAGCAGCATTCCATCCGAAACTGGTGTAAGTACCTGGATAGATTTTATTTTTATCCAAACCTGGCTTATGAATCGGCCAGATCATAAAATATCCGCTATCCGGATCATTCTTGGTCAATTCCGGCTGCGCCTCGCCCGCCATCGTAGTTGGACTAGCTCCTGCAAATACAGCCACTCGTCCTGTCATGACTTTCTCTAAAATCTGATCCTCGGTTTGACTGAAGGCATCTTGAGAAATAAGCTTCTCTCTGTAAAGCTTAGCAATATATTTCTGTGCCTCACGGAATACCGGATCCGTTAGCAGAGGCGTCAGCTTCCCGTCCTTTGGAACTGCAAGCAAACTAGCGTTAAGGTTAGTGTAGCTCGCACCTTCTCCGAATGCGGTGTACAGCACGCCGAGCCCCTGTCTTTCCTGCGCACGGTGCGGTTCGAACGGAACAATTTCGCTACCATACTTCTCTTTAACCTTTACCAAGTAGTTATATAAATCATCTGTTGTTTCAAGCGGCGGCTCGCCTAGCTCTTTGTAGATCTTCTTGTTAACTACGTAACCCGCGTTACCGTACGGATTGGATGAATACCAGTTCGGGAACATATACAGCTTGCCGTCATCGGAGCGAAGCATGTTCAGATCGCCCATCCATGTTTTCAGATTAGGATATTTATCGAGGTAATCATCATAAGCTACCAATTTCCCCTCTTTACGAAGTCTCTCCATGTCCGGATGGTTACGATCTGTCCAGATCATATCCGGAAGATCATCCGAAGCCATCATCGCACTCAGCTTTTGGGTATGTGCTCCAGCAGCCGCAATCATATTGATTTTCACTTGCTTCTCTTCACTCAAATATTTACCGATAGGCGTACTTTCCCATTTAGGGAAGTCCGAGTTCTCATAGTGAGCATAAGCTGAAAATTCAAGCGGTTTCTCCCCGAGTACCCATTTGCCATCACGATTACCCTCTGCTGGCGGATCGGTTTTCTTCTCGCCATCATTGTTCGCTGCCGGTGGTGTTGGGGTTGGATCCGCCGATTTTCCGCATCCTGCTAGAGCTGTGATCAGTACCAAAAGCAAAGATATCATCAACAGCAACGACTTTCTTGTCTTTCTCATTCACTAAACCCCTCTCATTTACAAAAATATATATGTTCAAAGCTGTTCGCCTTAAACCGTTCCTCAACCTACTCTTTCAGCGAGCCTACCAGCACGCCTTTAACAAAATATTTTTGCACAAAAGGATAGACCAGAATGATCGGTAGAGTCACAACGATCATCATCGCCATCGTGAGCGACTTGGAAGTAATCTGTCTCGCATTCTCCAGCAGCGCCGTCGAAGCGCTATCGAGCACGGAGCTTGAACCCGATACAATATTGGCATTTAAGGTCTGCCGCAGAATCGTCTGAATGGGGAGCAAATGATCACTGGTGATGTAGATACTTGGCAGGAACCAGTCGTTCCAGTGGCCAACAGCTGTCAACAAAGCCAGCGTGGCGATAACCGGTCCGGACAATGGGAGAATAATCCGAAAGAAAGTACCCCAATTGCTGCAGCCGTCAATATTGGCTGACTCTTCCAACCCAACGGGAAGTCCTTTAAAGAAGGTCCGGAATATGATCATGTTCCACACGCTGATGAGTGATGGAATAATAAATACTAGAAAGCTATCCATCAGACCCAGTGAACGGATCAAGAGATAGGTTGGAATCAGCCCTCCGCCAAAGTAGAGGGTGAATATAAAGAACAATGTGTAATATTTACGTCCGATCAGATAAGTTCGGGTCATCCCGAATGCGAGGAGTGCTGTCATGAATATGGAGGTTGCGGTTCCGATTACGGTACGGCTAATGGATATGAAGAACCCGTTAAGCAGTCGGTCGTCCTGGAGTATGATTTTATAATTTTCGGTTGTGAATTCTCTTGGCCAGAAGGTGACTCCGCCCTTTGCGGTATCCACACCTACGTTGAAGGAAACAGCCACCGCATTCCAGAACGGATAGAGTGCCGAGAAGGCTAGTAAACTGAGGAACACGTATATCACAATAAGCATGACCTTGTCACTGAAGCTAATTCTTTTTAACATGCTGTACCTCCTGAGGGCTGCTGATTCTTACCATAAGCTATTACCGGATCTTCGAGCCAGATAGTTCGCGATCGTAAGCAGTCCTACACTAATAATCGCCTTGAACAATCCGATAGCAACCGCATAAGAATAACGGTGTGACCCTAGGCCCACTCGATAGACATACGTATCAATAACATCGGATACCGGCCTCAGCACCGGATTGGATGCCAGGAGCAGGATGTCCTCAAAGCCAGCATTGAGCAAGTTGCCGATAGCAAGAATCATGAAGATGATGACGACTGGCATAATCGAAGGAAGAGTAATCAGATAGATTTGCTTGGTCTTGCTTGCCCCATCAATGTCTGCAGCCTCGTACAGCGCCGGATCGATACTCGCAATTGCAGCCAGAAAGACGATCGAGTTAAATCCGATTTCTTTCCATACGTTAGCCGAAATGAGTATCGTCCAGAAGTATTCCTTCAATGAGAGGAAATTGATTGGTTCATCGATGGCCCCGATGCTCTCTAGAAGCATATTGATGCTTCCGTTTTCCGTTGACAGCAAGGCAGTTGTGAAGCCTGCCACAATAACCCAGGACAAGAAATGAGGCAGATAGGTAATTGTCTGGATGACTCTTTTGAATAACATATGGCGAACTTCATTCAATAAGAGGGCCAGTACGATCGGTGCTGGAAATCCGATTAAGAATTTCAATAAACTGATGACAATCGTGTTGCGCAAAATTCTTTCAAACTCGGGGGCGGCAAAAAAAGCTTCAAAATGCTTAAAACCAACCCACGGGTTATCCCAAATTCTTGAGCCGGTGAACAGGTTATAATCCATAAAACCGGTGATTACGCCATACATAGGCAGATAGGCAAAAATGAAAACCAGAATGACGCCGGGTAACACCATGAGCTGAACATCCCATTGCTTCATTAAGCGCCTAAGGAAACTTTTGTTATGGACTTTTGGCTGCCGGGAAATGGGTGATGGTTGCTGTTCTGTAGTAGCTTGCGGCATATAGATCCTCCCGTTACGAAATGATGTAAAAGCACGCCAGGTCTCTGAATATCGACCATTCCGAAACCGCTTGCAATTGACTTAATATCATTCTAACTTTGGGAATATTTTGAATCTATATAATAAAACCCCGATTTTTTATACTTCTACCGGAATGTTTTATCCTTTCCAGCCAATAAAAAAAACGTCTATCGACGTACTTTCTCAGTAGACAGACCGCATTTAGCGGAGGTTTTCTTGCGTGATAAGGATGCTAAGCCTCGGATGTTTATACTTTCTTATCTCTAAAAAAAGACTGCCTTCAGGTCATATAGACCTTCAAGACAGTCTTTTGTATTCATCTTTAAGCACCGGTTATCGTAGTCCTGACCTCTACCACCGTTGAGAAGAAGGTAGCACCTTCGCCCATGTCCGACAACCTGTCGGGCGTAAGGGCATTGGCGCGCTGCTTCCTGCCTTCGCCTTCCCACCACAAGCCTTGGCTGACTACGGTGCCCGGCAGCATTTTATCCGTCACCTTGGCTCGGACTTCGTAGGTTCCACGGTCGTTGTATACCGTAACCATGTCTCCGTCCACTATACCGCGTTCCTCTGCATCCGCCGGATGAATCTGCAGGGCAGGCTCCTTCTCCAGCTTCTGATGCTTCTCCACATTCGCAAAGGTCGAATTCAGGAAGTTGTGGTTCGGCGGCGAAATGAACATGAGCGGGTATTTGTGCCCGCGGCCACGCCTTACGCCGTCATATCCTTCCTTCAAGGGCACGTAAGTCGGAAGAGGCGGAAGACCTGCTTCCTCCAACTGCGCGGAGTAAAGCTCAATCCGGCCCGAAGGCGTCGGCAAACGATCCAGATATGTTTCAAGCGGCGTCATGTCAAGCTTCACATAGCGATGTTCCTTAAGCTTGTCCAGCGTGACGCCGTTCAGATAAGGGTTGTCCGGGAAGTCGAGCGCTCTTGCCATCATCTCCTCTTCGGTCTCATGGAAGGCCGGGTCGGTGAAACCCATGGCCCGGCCCAGCAAGGAGAACAGCTCCACGTTGCTCTTGCTCTCCCCGAGCGCCGGAATGACCGGCTCCTGCAGCTGGATATACTGATGCCAGTAGGATGCGAACAGGTCCGTATTCTCAAATGAGGAGGTTGCCGGAAGCACGATATCCGCATACTTGGCTGTATCCGTCATGAACAGATCATGCACAACCGTAAACAGATCCTCCCTTGCAAACCCTTCGCGCACCCGCCCGGTGTCAGGAGCGACAACCAGCGGGTTGCTGCAATAGACAAAGACCGACTTAATCGGCTGTTCGGTCATGGCAAGCGCCTCGCCGATCCGGTTCATGTTAATGATCCGGGCATTCGGATTCGGTCTGAGATCCGGACGCTCCAGTGCATCGCTATCCATGCTGTTGTAGCCACCATTCGACTTGGCAGCCCCTCCTCCCCGCTTCAGCCATTGTCCGGTCAAGGCCGGAAGCGCCGCGATGCTGCGCACCGTCAAGCCGCCATTGTCATGATGCTGAAGACCGTTACCGATATGAATATAGGAAGTATCGGCCCCGCCGTACAGCTCGGCCAGCTTCTCGATATCCTCTACTGGAATGCCGGTAATGGAGGATACATGCTCCGGCGTATAGTCTTTGACATGCTCGCGCAAGGCTTCATGCCCGAGCATATACTCCCGGAGGAATTCCTCATTCACCATGCCGTCACGGAACATGATGTGCATGAGGCCGACGGCCAGTGCCGCATCCGTGCCCGGAAAGAGCGGAATGAACCAATCCGACCATTGCCCCGTCTGGTTCTTATGAACATCGATTACAATGACCTTGGCACCCGCCTTGCGCGCTTTCTCTGCCAGCACTACTTGGTGCATATTGGTGCTGACGATGTTGCCGCCCCAGACGATTATGACATTGGCATGAACGGTTTCCTCCGGGACGGTGCCTCCATTAAAGCCCATCACGGATTTCCAGCCCTCACTGCCTGCGGAATTACAGATCGACTGCTTCAGGCGGCTGGCGCCCAGCCTGTTGAAGAATCTCCGATCCATACCGTCCACGCTCAATATCCCCATATTGCCGTAAAAGCTGTATGGTAGAATGCTCTCGGAGCCATATTCCTTGATCAGCTTCTTGTAGCGCCCGGTAATCTCCTGAATCGCTTCATCCCAGCTGATCCGCTCGAAAGCCCCCTCACCCTTGGGCCCTACCCTCCGCAGCGGATAAAGCACGCGCTCGGGATGATACACCCGATGTGCCATATTGCGGACTTTATTACAGATGGCTCCCTGCGTCATCGGATGATCCGGATTGCCGGTAACCTTCACGATTTTTCCATTCTCTTTATGCAGCAGCAGACCGCAAGTATCGGGACAATCCAACGGACATACCGCCGGAAACACACCATTCTCCTGATGAATCATCGCTTGAGTCATTTCGTCCATTCCCCCTTGTACACGCTGAATCATATCCCCTTATCTTAAAAGAAAATCAGGGCTCCAGTAAAGTCTTACATTTTTTTCTGAGCGGGTGTTTCACGTTACTTCCTTCCGGGTATATTCCTATCAAGAGCAACGAAGAGGAACCCAGACCCTTTCTCTTCCTTGCCAAATCATGGACCACTCCCAAAAAATTCGCCATGCCCATGTCTCCTCCCCCGAGACCGGCATGGCGAATTTGTTTGTATGCGTCGTCTATCGCATCACATCTGAACTACTTGCCACTTACGCATCATAGAAAATCATGCTTTCTGTAGCAAACATGCAAAAAACAAAGCCTGTCAAAGCCACATAATTATGTAAGCGCTTATCTGTCATATTTTATAAATAATTCTGCTTTATTTTTCGTTGGAGGGTGTTTTACAAAAGATTTGAGCAGGCGTAATATACTATTCAGCTTCGAAATCATTCTTCATATTCACATGACATTCGCTTAATTTCCAATTTGGAAAGCGGGGGAACCACACGTATGGATGGATACCTATAGGATCTGTCAACCATACTATGGGGTGAATCCTGATGCAGCGCGTACGTACGCCGCGACTATTATCAGGTAGGGCGACTCTCACCGCCCGAATCCGACAGCTAACCTCGTCAGCGTTGATGGAGAGGGTTGTGAACTTGTGATCAAACACAGGGTTCTAACCTGTGTTTTTTGTTTGCCAAAAATCAATATTGGAATGGAGATAGCCCATATGTCCAGCACATGAGGCACACCGATTGAACTCACTTCAAGCAGCTCCCATCATGTACCTATTCTTAATCGGCGGTGAAAAACATGTTATCTTCTATCAAACGATTCCTCATCGGAAGACCCCTTAAATCAACAGAATTGGGCGAGCAAAAGCTGAACAAAACCAAAGCGCTGGCCATCCTTTCATCCGACGCCTTGTCGTCCGTGGCCTATGGACCTGAACAAATTCTGATTGTCTTGATGACCGTTGGCGCGGCTGCCTATTGGTATTCCATACCGATTGCCGTCGGGGTCCTGGTCTTATTGCTGGCACTTATCCTATCATATAGACAAATTATTTTCTCATATCCGCATGGCGGCGGAGCCTACGTGGTTTCCAAACGGAATTTAGGCATGTATCCAGGATTGGTCGCTGGCGGCTCCCTGCTGGTCGACTACATCCTGACGGTTGCGGTCAGCGTATCGGCGGGGACGGACGCGATCACATCTGCTTTTCCGGAACTGCACGCCTACAATCTGCCCATCTCCATCGTGTTCGTTCTATGTTTGACCGTACTCAATTTAAGAGGGGTTACGGAGTCGGCCACCATATTGGCTTATCCGGTTTACTTGTTTGTACTGGCGCTGTTTATCCTGATTGGCGTCGGAATATTCAACATAGCTACAGGCCATGCATCACCAGAGCTGCACACGCCGATCGGCACGCCTGTCGCCGGTCTCAGCTTGTTCCTGCTCCTGCGGGCATTTGCCTCGGGCAGCTCTGCCCTGACCGGCGTTGAAGCCATTTCTAACGCCATCCCGAATTTCAAGGATCCCGCTCCGAATAATGCGGCCAGAACCTTGGTCGCGATGGGATCCTTGCTGGCAATGTTATTTTCGGGCATCGTATTCCTGGCCTATTACTATGGGGTTAGCCCCAGCGAGCAAGTCACTGTCGTTTCCCAGATTGCCGAGCATACCTTTGGACGAAACGTTTTTTATTACTTTATCCAAGGAACAACGGCCCTCATTCTGATCCTGGCCGCCAACACGGGATATTCCGCCTTCCCGCTGCTTGCCGTTAATCTGGCGAAGGATAAATTTATTCCCCGAATGTTCACCGTCCGGGGGGACCGTCTGGGATATTCAAACGGGATTATCATACTTGGTTTCTTCTCTATTCTGTTGCTGCTGGCTTTCGAAGGCAAAACCGAGCATCTGATTCCTCTGTATGCCGTCGGCGTGTTTATCCCTTTTACCCTCTCCCAAACAGGGATGATGGTGAAGTGGATTCGCGAAAAGCCCGAAGGATGGATCGTCAAGCTGATCATTAATACCACCGGCGCATGCATTAGCTTTATCGTGACGATGATCTTCTTTTTCACGAAATTCGCCCAAGTGTGGACCGTCTTGATTTTCCTGCCGCTGATTATTTGGATCTTCACACGAATCCACAAACATTATGAGGCCGTAGCAGACCAGCTGCGAATTACGACCTGTGAGCCAGTTAAGCCGATTGAGGGAAATGTTATTATTCTGCCTGTGGCGGGAATCACGCATGTGGTGGAGAACTCGCTGAATTATGCCAAATCACTGGGAGCAGGCCAAATTATCGCGGTGTACGTGCCGTTCGAGCGGGAGGACGAGGCGGCCTTCCAGGAAAAATGGAAGAAGTGGCAGCCGGACATCCGGCTGGTGACGCTGCACTCACCTTATCGGAGCATCATTCAGCCGCTGACCAAATTCATCGATACCGTGCAGAGGAAGGCAAGCGAATCCCACTACCAGGTTACCGTTGTCATACCGCAGTTCATCCCCAAGAAGGGCTGGCATAACTTCCTGCACAATCAGTCCAGCTTGCTCATTCGCGCACATTTACTGTATCGGAGAGATGTGATTATCACCACAGTACCTTACCACTTAAAAAAATAGCGGGCTTGTTCCCTCTGCCACTTATGCAAGGAATCCACTCCGCCAACAACGTTAAAAAAGCTGCAATCATCCGATCCCTATGCTTAAGGGAACGGTCAATCGCAGCTTTTTTTCCTCCGCCTAGACGCTTACCAGGCTTCGGGATATTAAGAAACATTCTGCGCAGAATGAACCTGTTGAGGAGTGCCGGTAGTTGGCGCAGACGGCAGTGCGACGTCTTGTTCGCCGCGAGGCATGACCTCAACCTTATCATCCTTCTTCAAATATACGGTCCCATAGGCAGCTCCGACAAACAACGCGCCTCCGACGAAATTGCCAAGCCATACCGGAATGAAGTTCACCAGATACTCGCCCCAGCTGTAATATCCTTCAAATATCGCTGCGGGAATGAGGAACATGTTGGCTACCACGTGCTGAAAGCCAATGGCTACAAACGCCATCGTCGGAAACCAGATCCCGAGAATTTTGCCACTCATCTGATCCGATCCATAGGACAGCCACACGGCGAGTGCTACGAGCCAGTTGCACCCGATGCCCGACAAGAAGGCCTGCAGGAAGCTGTCGTCGATCTTATGACCCGCCATGTCCACCAGCTTCTCCAGATAAACGCCGCTGCCTGTCAAACCAGTCACATGACCAAAGAAATAAGCGACGAACAACGCCCCGGCCATATTGCTTACCGTGACAAGAGTTAAATTCCGTACCATTTCTTTCGTGGAAATCCGCTTCTTGAATCTGGCCAGGGACACGGCCATCATGTTGCCCGTCAGCAGCTCTCCGCCTGCTAGCAATACAAGTATCAGTCCGACAGGGAATATCGCTGCGCCTATAAAACCGGCAATGCCTCCCCAAGCCTCCGATGCTCCAGCAATTACGCGAATATCGAGCAAAAAGCCGAGCGCAATAAAAGCACCCGCCAAAAATCCTAATATCATCACGTTCATGGCGGAATTATGTGCTTTTTTCACCCCGTTCTCCAAGGTGATCTCCGCAATGCGATCAGGTTTGTAATAGGCCATGGCCGCTCCCCCATTTCTCCCGCATTCCGTCCTGAAATCTCTCGAATGCAGCTTCTGATGTTTCTGTTACAGTTACCCATATTGTACCGCAGCCTCCATAGCAAGAACGTGAATTATATCACGATCGTGTGCGTCAGAGGGGACAAGACAACCTCTGTCCTGGCTGCTCTTGATCAGTTTAAGATCGATCACTCGCTCGATCCGAGTCAGAGGTACATATAAAATAGCGGTGTCGGAGTTGATTCCGACACCGCTTGGTTGGTGCTTTTACAACCATGTTCTAACCCAGCAAGCCTATGCCTTTATACCACCATCATGTTCGAAACCAGCAGCCCATGCCTTTTACCGCACCATCATGTTCTAACCCGGCAAGCCTATGCCTCGGCGACAGTCTCTACCCTAACAGGCGTTTCCTTTTCCTGAACAGGAACGTTCGAGATCGGAAGCTTCATGCTAATGAAGGATGACAGCAGGAAGAGCGCACCTGCCGTGAAATACACGACCACAATGGAGGTTGCCGACATATACCATCCTGTAAACCCGGAGCCAATAAGCAGCATGCCGGTAAAAATCGGCGTCATCACGCCGTTCAGCCGACCGATGAATTTCTCATCCACCTGCTGCATCATCACGGCCATCAATACCGTCTGCGCCATCGCCATCAGCACCCCGGTTATGAAGCGCATCGTGCCGGTCAGGATCGGCCACTGGGACAGCACCTCGACAAAGGTCGAGAGGCCAAGGAAGGCAAGCCCGGCGAACAGCAAGTAGGAGCCTTTCACTTTGCCCGCAATTACGGCGGCCAGCACACCGCCAATCAACATGCCAAGACCCTCTAGCGCGGTGAACCACTGAACGCTGGACATTGCCAGCTGTAGACGCTCCGTGATGACAAAGATATCGAGCGGCTGAACAAGTCCGCTGCCGAGCGCCAATAAAACGTAGACCACCAGCAGCACCTTCAGCAGCCGACTGGAGCCGATGTAAGTGAAACCTGCCTTCAAGTCCTTCATAAAAGAACCGGTCGACTCCGAATGGTTAGAGGGTTCATCCACACTGGAAGGGAGAAACGCCAGCACGATCCCCGAAGCGCCGAATAGAACCAACAAGCTGATTAAAGAAGCCTGCAATCCAAAAGCTTGATAGATCGTCGTGCCGACCATCGGTCCCAAAATGATGAACAGCGACATCGAGGTCTGGGACAAAGCCGTGGCCGCGGGCACATGCTCATCCGGTAAGCAGCGCTTGATGATCTTCATGGACGAAGGCTGCGAGAATTGGGATACAACGGCCGAGACCAGGGTCACCGCAAACACGGCCTGCCAATATCCCGCATACACAACAAACAGGATAAGCAGTATGGATAAAAAGCTTAAAATGTCTCCCCAGATCATCGTTCGCTTGGGACGCCAACGGTCAGCCAGCACGCCGCCAATCATGGAGATCACAAAGATGGGCGCGTATTCAATCACGGTAAGCAGCGATACGGCGACCGGGTCATGGTTGCTCTTCTCCATAATAAAGAACAACAGCGCCATGTTGCGGATCCAGATCCCGATATTTTGCATAAAATCCGAAACCATCAGCAGCACGAACGAGCGGTTGCCAAACAAATGCCTCATATTCCATCCCCCAGTAAAACCGACTATTCGGTTTAATAATATGTGCGGAAACGCCCACCCTGCGTTCAAACCGACAGAAGCGCTTCCGATAAATCCTTCAATACATTACGAACCTTGACTCGATAACACACCGTTTAAAAAGTAAGTTACTCCCTTACGGTACAGCAGTCTCGATTCCTTCTGAGAACGTTCATAGTACGAAATCGACATTCCATCCAGAAGCGCACCAAAAATGACGGATATCTCCTCGACATCTTCTGCCGGTATCCGTCCCTCATCCGCTCCCTCCGCCAAAATCTCGCGGTATAGCGTACGCGGTCCTTGCAGAATCGCCAGCATCTCGCCCACAATCGTCTTATTCTCCGGCTGATTGATATAGAACTCCTCCGCGATCTTGGTGAGCGGATTCTGGAAGTCATCGACCATATGATCGGCAATGCCATACAGCTTCTCCTCGAAGCTGGCGTAACGGGCTTTTTTATCGTTCCAGGCTTCCATCCATTCCTGATTCTGCTTCGCCAGCAGCTTGACGAACAAATCTTCCTTGCTCTCAAAGTGATAGTAGATACTTCCCTTACTGGCACCCGTATACTTGACCAGTTCATCCATGGATGTTGCCGCATACCCGCGCTGGATGAACAGTTCCTTTGCTTTATCCAGAATCATGTCCCGCTTTCGCTGCGCTTTTTCTGAAGACATCGATGTAAGCACTCCTTGCTTGGAAATAATAGTCCGCAATCAGTAAGCGGAAATCTGTTTCCTGTAATCAAAATGAATTTAAAATCAATGAACGCCATTCCAAATAAAAAAACCGACTGTACGGTTTAATCATACTGAAAACATTCCCCCATGTAAAGCGACGCCTTGACAATGACATAGAAAAAAGGACTTTGCCTAAGCAAAATCCTCTCATCACTCGTACATCCCGAAACAAATATAATATTTTTTTATTCCACTGCCCAAATGGCTCTTCCTTCTTTCATCGGATCGCCATAACTCAGCTGCAGCCCCGTAACCCCCTGTTTCACTTCGTACGGAATTTCTCCTGTCAGCTCGCCGCCTGGGGCAATGGTGCCGTCCAGCATCTTCACATCATCCGTAATGGGAACCGTATAGTTAAGATCACTCGAATCCGTCAGGGAAAAAGATAGCGCGGAAGAGATGACCAGCGGCTCCTGGCCATTGTTCTTCACGGTAATGTCAACCACTTTAAACGTATGACCCTGCTGGGGCTTTAAGTACTCGTCCCCTTCGGATTCGCGTACGCTGTTCAGCGTAATGACCGTGCCATGATAATCCACCGTATCGCCCACCGCGGCAGATTCGCCGATCGGCTTCACATCTGTGTTGTCGGACGGTTGGTCCTCCCCTTGGGTTGGTTCTGCAGGCGGCTGCTCTTCAGATGTGTCCGTCTGACCTGTCCCCTCGCTATCCACAACAGCCGGCGGAGTTTCTGCGGGCGGATCAGCCTGATCATTGGAACAAGCAGCCGTCAGCAGCATGGAGAACAATACAGCCGAAGCCAGCATTACTTTTTTATTCATAATTTATCCTACCTCCTGTAAGTCGATATCTACATGTCCGGATATTTTCCAATTCGCTGTCAAAATCCATAATCCTTCAAAAACAAGAAAAAGACCCCCAAATCAGGGGTCTCGCAAGTAAATAGGATTACGAATGCACCGGTGCTTTCGTCTCGACCGCCGGCAATGCCTGCAGTCCAGCCGTGTTAAGGAAATTCCACGGTTTGTTGTAATGCGGCTGGAAGAAGAAGTCGATGAAGGCCAATTGATCAATCGTCATCCGATTCTGTATGCACACCGACAGCGTGTTAATGGATTGCGTCATATCCACTTTGGAAATGACCTGTGCACCAAGCATCCGGCGGCTGTCTTGCTCATATACCACCTTCAGCGTAACCTCTTCGAAGGTAGGCATGAATTCCGGACGGTAATGATCCGTAATGGTGACCGTCTCCACTTTCAAGCCTTCGTCCTTGGCGGCTCCTTCGGTCAATCCCGTCGAGGCAATGTTGTGTTCGTATATTTTCAATCCCGACGTACCTTGCGTTCCCATATATGGGGTTGTCGGCTGCACAAGATTGCGTGCAACGAGCGTACCCATCCGGACGGCGTTAGTTGCCAGCGGAATGTACATCATTTTACCCGTCGGGTTATAGTGTACGGAGCAGCAATCGCCCGCTGCATATACATCCTGCTTGCTGCTTTGCATATATTGATCCACGACGATGGCGCCATTTTTCAGCATATCCACTTGCCCCTTCAGCAGCTCCGTATTTGGACGGAAGCCGATGCAGAGGATCACCAGATCCGTGTCGATCTCACCTTTATCGGTGATGACCTTGTTCACCTTGCCATTCTCGCCTTGGAAAGAAGTCACGGTCTGACCCAGGGCCATCTCAATCCCTTTTTCACGGAAGGATTCCTCGATCTTGCCGCTAAATTCAGGGTCCAGATATTTGTTCAGAATGCGGTCAGCACTATCAATCAGCGTAACCTGCTTGCCGTTCTGCTGGAAGGCTTCGACAAGCTCCACGCCGATATAACCGGCGCCGACAACCGTAATGTGTTTCGATTCCTGCGCTTTTTCAATGATCGCATTGGAATGATTGTAGTTTTTGCAGAGCAGAATATTATTGAGATCGATGCCTTCAAGCTTCGGTACGATTGGCCATGATCCGGTTGTGATAATCAGTTTATCATAGGTATCATCAAAAATTTCTTCTGTAACCAGGTTCCGAACTTTCAAGCTTTTCTTATCCGTATCTACCGAGATAATCTCATGCTTCATCTTGGTTTCAACACCCAGCTCGTCGAGCTTCTGAGGTGAAGAGTAGAACAAACCGTCAGGGTCTTTTACAACGCCTCCAACGTAAAGCGCGATGCCGCAAGACAGGAATGAGATGTTATCATTGCGTTCATAAACGGTGATCTGGGCTTCTGGGTAAAGTTTGGCGGTATTCACGATGGCGGCCGTTCCTGCATGGGTACAACCGATAACTGCTACTTTCATGGTTTTTCCTCCTCCAAGTATGAAGCTTTATATTTGATTAAGATGAGCTCTTTTGCCTGGATTCATGCTTGGTAACGCTTGTTGAGCATGAATGTGGTGACTGGTAATATTATTTGTGAATGTTTTCACTTCATACCCTTATTATAATGTGATTAATTTCACAGTTCAATAGATAATTGCGTTATTCACATATTGTTCATAATTTCACATAGTTATAATGATAAAAGAAGTTGACCCAAAGAGCATCGTGCTCCCAGCGCCAATACCCTTAGGTTAAACCAAGAATACGGGTTCGGTATCAGGGTAAGCTATAAGAGCCCAGCCTCATGAAGTTGATTCAAGAATCATCTATCTATACGTGCTGCCTTGAAGGATCTTGCTTCTACTGATCTAATGAAATGATACTTTACGCTCAGTGTTTTCTAAGATGCTGTCAATTAATCGGGTTAAACGAAGTGGTGTCCAAGAGAAAAACAGGACTGTTCTCCTCAGAGGAATATCCCCAAAGAAAACAGCCCTGTTATGTAATCGTTACTTCCCGCTACTAACCAAGCAGAGATTCAATGGTACTCTTCATCGATTCCGGCGTATCCCGCGGTTCGAACCGCTGAACCACCTTGCCCTCGCGGTCTACCAGAAACTTGGTGAAATTCCAAGCGATCTCTCCGCCTTCATTCGGTCCTGGTTGCTCGGATTTCAAATATTGAAATAACGGATGCGTTTCTTCCCCATTGACGTTAATCTTCGCAAAGATTGGGAAATTCACACCATAATTCAATTGACAGAACGATTCGGCCTCTTCACTTGTACCCGGCTCCTGTCCGCCAAACTGATTGCACGGGAAGCCAAGAACCTGCAGCCCTTGCTGGCTGTATTGGTCATACAGCTGCTGAAGCTCTCCGTATTGCGGCGTAAGTCCGCACTGGCTTGCCGTATTTGCAATAATCAGAACCTTGCCTGAATACTGATCGAGCGAGACTTCCTGACCTTTGGTATTGGTTGCATGATATTCATAAACTGACATCTTCGAATCTCCTCCCCGGCTTGTTTTGAATGGATGGCATGCTTTTCAAGCGCAACAGCCTAGCCAATCTCCCTCCATCATATCGAATAAATGGCCTTAAACCAAATTTCAGTTCCAAGACCTCTACCCCGTCGCCCGCAAATCCATTATGATGAATGTATAACCTCTTTAAACAAGATTTACATAGACTAATAACAGCTGTTTAATCAGCAAGTAAGCAGGGTAATGATTTAAGGTTTGGAAAAATATTGCACGATTCGGTATTTCAACAACAGTAAGCGAGGAAAAGAAATGAAACTGTATCCCGAAATGTTTATATCCCCATGGCATCTCATTGTCATTGTGCTCGCACTGATTGCCTTCATCGGCTTAATCAAAGGGGGGTATGACCGAAAGACCGTGCTGCGCAGCACTGGGCTATCGACGCTGGCCTTCTATTTTATACTGACGATCCCCATTGGCCTGATCACCCAGGAATCCCTTTACAAAGAAGAAACGATGCTGACCGATTTGGATCAGAATTTTGAGGACAAGAAGACTAGTTCCGAGCTGCAAAGCTTTAAAGACTACATCTTGGTCCACGCTGGAGCCTATAAAAACGAGGATGATGCGGACATTGTGATCTATGCCGGCAACTACCACGAGAGCCAAACATTTCGTGGTCACATTACCTTGTTCGTATACGATCAGAACGATGAGGAAGTCTTCACCGAGATGTACAAGGACGTAACCCTTGCCCCCGGCGAGAAGAAGAAGCTCGACACCGCCTTTACCAGCCAGCCTATGGAAACCTACAGATACCGATACGAAACGCACCCCCAAATGTGAAGGGTGCGTTTTTCTCGCTTTCTTATTAAGTTGACAGATGGTCTCCGGACTGGATCCCCACCTTATCTTTATCAGGAAGAGGCTGATACGGCCCCGGCATCGGCGGCAGATTCTTGGAATCCCGACCTTTGCGGATATACCGGATACCCAAATAGAAAAGACCAACCACAGGCAGTGACAGCATAGCTATAGCAAAGAGCATGCTGGACATTTGGTACGAAGGATCCGTTTCGATCTCGGAAAAGTCCAAAAACATAAACGATATAAAGGTAACCAATGAGAACATGATGATCTGGAGCCAGCGCATCCATTTCACCAGGAAAAAGAATAGGATCGCGGAGAGTGCAACAAGCAGAATAGGGTATAGTCGCTGTTCCGGGTCCGCGTTCCCCAACTCTGCCTGACGCGTCAGCCAAAAACCGATGGCGAACTGAACCGGGAAAATCAGCCAAGCAAGCAAACCGGTTCCACGAAAAGCCGATCTTCGCTTTTGCAGCGCCTCTTCGTATTCGAGGAGTTTCATCTCGTATTCCAGCTGATTAAGCTCCTCCTCCGTTAATTCCCGGTCTTCCTCTTCGTTCTCCTGCACCAGACGGTCCAGGTAAGGCCGGAATTGCCGCTCCATATTGCCATCAAATTCGGCACGCTCTAAATCCTCATCCTCGCGAAGCAAAGACGCAACCGATTCATCGCCCAGATCTTGAATGATGATGGACGTCAGGTATAAGGGAATGTCCCTTCTGCCGATAACCTCTAGCCAACGATTCGCCTCCATCGGATCCGTGAATGGAATGGCGACGGCCCGTTCTGTCTGCCCTTCTCCCGCGACGAGGTACATAATCGGCATTAATTCTGCCAAAGGCACGGATTCGGTCATTTTGCTTTTCTTATAAGCATAGCTAAATTGAAAGATGTATCGCCCATAGTATATTTCCTTGATGTCACCAATCCTAAGGCTCCCCTTTAGGGAGTCTTTCGTTTCCGGGTCCCATCTCTCGTACTCAATATGATCTTCGAATAACAAATACTCGTCCAGATGCGTATTGTTCCAGATATGCCCTTTCAGGCTTCTAGACAGACGAATCATCATGAAGATACCAGCAGGTATGGCAGCCAGACTGATCCAGGTCCAGACATTGGTCCAGAGGTACAGCAACATCAAGGGACCCAGTGTCAGCCCCAGGCCAAGCAGTATTCCCAGCACGTGCATTTCAAATGTAATCACCCAATAAAAAGGCTGCATTTTGGGCTTTCTCTGCTCATGAATCACCAGAGACATTCAAGCAACTCCCCCTCATATTCTTCGTTGTTTCCCAGCTCACATGAAATGAAGACATTGTAGATCCTATAGGGAGCAGTTCGCACGATGTACCAAATAGTATGTTAGGCCAACGGTAGAGCGTGCGCCGTCAGTGCGACAGAAGAGCGGTAATTGTAAGTCTTGCCGAGCGATGAAGCAGCGTCCTGCGTTCACTCAAAGTCTAACGGACTCAGGAGACCTTATTTCGTAGAAAATGGGGTTATGAGCGAAACAAACGGACAAGAGATCCGTTATTCATCTGAAAAGACGGTATTTGGGCTGTTTCCAGGCTAAATAACGGCTGTGGTGTCCGTTAGAACGATAAATGGACCTCATAACAGGGTAATAACGTATCTGATGTCCGTTAGCCTCGGCGTTCGGCGGGGTTCTGGCCATCGTCATAGCGATTTCGTTGCATCTGGGTATTATTTCGTTGCACTTAGATACCATTTCGTTGCACCTCACCTGGATACCGAAGCCAGGGGCGGACAAGCAGGTCTAACTTGCATGCATATTATGTATAGAAATTAATATACATCCCTACATCCCTACATCCCTACATCCCTACATCCCTACATCCCTACATCCTTATAAGTATGTTAATTACTACTCTTGAACCCAAAAATCCTTCCACGGCAAGTTGGCCGGGAAGGATTTTGCCTTATGGAGCCGCACGTTTCTGAGCCAGCTTCACAAGCAGATGAGCCAGTTGATGCTGCTCCGCTTGGGTTCCGACCTTCCATAACTCCTGAAGAAGCTTCTCTTCGGAATTCCGGGGCTCCTCGTTTGCAGCCAGATAGCCAGCTACCTTCTCTGCTGCCTGCGCCAGCTGCTCTTCATTCAACCCAATGCTCTCGGCAAGCTGAATTCGCTTGTTCAAATAGGATTGGAAGGCATCAAAATCGGCCAGGATCCTCTCCTTCTCCCCATCATCAATCCGGTCCATCGCGTCACTGACCTTACTCACATCCAGCTCACCGTTCTTGTTCACTACATGATTATGTTCAGACATGGTAACGCCTCCTTGTCATTGACTGGGTAACGCTCTCTACTTAAACGGGATCTTCCGGCTTGAAACAGATGCCTTCCAAAAATATCCTATATCTGCTAGCGGCTGCGGCCACCGCGCCGTCCACCACTCTGGCCTCTTGCGCCGCGGACTTCGGATGATCGTGTACCGCCTTGTCCACCGCGACTGCCTTGATTTCCCCGACCCTCGGTTCTGGACTGTCCACGGCTGCTGCTGCCACGTGTTCCGGCCTGTGACTGTCCACGGCCTTCGCCTGCACGCCCGCCGTCACGACTGCCGCTGCTGCGACCTCCAGCCGACGATGGTCCGCGTCCCTCGCCTGGACGGACGTCACGGCTTCCAGCCCGTCCGGAGCCACGCTCATCTCTGCGTGACGATCCGGCTCTTCCTCTACCCTGCTCGCTACCGCGGCTCCGCCCGGAACCCGTACCGCGATCTGCCCGGCTTCTGCCTTGACCACGTTCTTGATCAGATTCAAGCGAAGAGATGTTTCTTGCTTTTCCCGGTCTGCCCGTATCCCTGCCTGAGCCACCGGTGCTTTCCCGAAGGCCTCCAGCACTGGAATCATAGCGCACGCGCTTCAAGCGAAGGGAGATCCCTTCCTCGATGCGCTGTAGATCGTTAAGATCCTTACCGGCAGCGAACGTGATAGCCATCCCGTTCCCCCCGGCCCGTCCGGTCCGTCCGATACGATGGATGTAACTATCAACATCATGAGGCATATCGTAGTTATAGACATGGGTCACGCCCTCGACGTCAAGCCCCCTTGCGGCAACGTCCGTTGCTACCAGCAGCTGCAGTTTGGCATCCCGGAATCGCTTCATCACCGCTTCCCGTTTCGCCTGTGACAGGTCCCCATGAAGCTCGTCCGATTGATACCCATGGGCCAGCAGCGCCTCATTCAATATAGTTGCTCTGCGCTTCGTCCGGCAGAAGATAATCGCGAGAAAAGGGTTATGCTCCTCGATCATGGCACGCAGCGCATCCTGCTTGGAGCGGTCCGTACACTCGACCACAACCTGCTGGATCTGCTCCAGCGGGATCGGGGAAGCCCCCTTAATGACGATATCGACAGGTTCATTCATATAGCTGCCGGCAAGCTGCTTCACGCCGGCAGGCATCGTGGCCGAGAAGAGCATCGTCTGGCGCCGATACGGAAGCGCATGGATCAGTGTCTCGACCTCATCCAGAAAGCCCATGTGCAGCATCTGGTCGGCTTCGTCCAGCACCAGCTGCTTCACGCCGCCCAGTTCAAGCGTGCCCCGGCGTAAATGATCCAGCAATCGGCCCGGTGTTCCGATGATCAAATGCCGTCCGCCCTCGAGCTTTCGGAGCTGTTTCTCCACGTCCTGACCACCATAGACCGCCAGGATTTTGATCCCGTCCGGCTCGCCGGCTGTCAGCTTCTTGGCTTCTTCCGTAATCTGCAATGCCAATTCCCGTGTCGGCGCAATAATGAGCGCCTGCGGGTACGCCCGCTTGGGATCGATATGCTGCAGAATCGGCAGCATGAAAGCCAACGTTTTGCCTGTGCCAGTCTTTGCCCGGGCGATAACGTCCTTTCCTTGCAGCAGCAGCGGGATACTCTCTTGCTGTACCGGAGTCGGCACCGCAATTCCCTGCTCCTTCAGTTTCCGTACTCTTTGTTCGTCAATGCCCAGCTGTTGAAAGTTCGGCAAACGTTCCACCTCATTTAAATTATTTAGCATCTGCTTGCGTTAAATCGATTGGATTTAGCAAACAAACATATTTACATATAAGTCCCAACAAAATGCCGATCGAATTCGTTCTAAGAAGACCGGAACATTTTCGTTGTCTTTCTTTTCGACTGACAAAAGACCCTGACTTTGGTAATGTCAATGATATAGGAAAATCCAGTTTGCACCAGCGAGGAGGTGTCCCCGATATGCATACCCTACAGATCATTCTGTCAGCACTCATCCTGATGGTCCTGTTCGGCCTGATCAATCTGATGATGAATTATATTTCAAGACGCGACGGGGAGCCTATCGTCCCCTTCCGAAAGAAGCTATGGCTTATCCCGCTGTTGTCGGCCTTTATCATTATACCGTTAGAACTCTTCGCGATGTTATATGCCCGGTGGTTTCCCATGTCTGATCCATCGGGATCAGGTGAAATCCTGGCTTACGACGGTCAGGGCGTATGGCTCAGCTTCTCGCTTACCATCCTGATTGGGTTTCTGATCTTCGAAGGTATCCTTCATCCTTTGATTATCACCCTGCTAAGGCTGCTGCTTCGCAAGGATACCTCCATCTATATTAAACAGGCGGTTACTGTCGTGACCGACACGGTTCTGCTGTACATAGCGTCTCTGATCGTGCCCGGCATTCCTGTCGGCGGCTGGTTGCAAGCGCTTCTCATTGCCGTATTCTTTCACCTCATAGAGTGGATCCTCATCGGAGTCCAGACTTGGGTACAGCAGCGCAAGCGGACAAGAGCGGAGTCTGCCGGTTAGAACCTGCCGGATTTGAAAATGGCATACAGCAGCCATGCAACCATGAGTAAGGCTACAATGAATCCAACTTCAATCACGGGGAAACTCCACAGCATCATCGGCTCCCGGCTCAGCGATGAACCGATAATCAGACCCACCATGATGATGCTGAAAGCTAGAAGCACAATGCTGAAGGACAGCCGGTTACTGACCTGATCCAGCTTGCGCATCAAAGTTTTCAGTTCCGGAACACTGATCTCTACCCGCAGCTTCCCCTTGCTGATCAGAGCCGACAGCTGCCTGGCCTGTCCGGGCAGCTCAAGCAAACTCTCGGCAAGTCCGCTCACCCCATCCAGCACCTTCCTGCCGATCCGGCGGGTATTATAACGCTTCTTCAATAGCTTTCGACCAAAAGGCTCCGCCATATCGATAATGCTCAGGTTCGGGTCCAGCATCTCGATGACACCTTCCAGCGTCAGCAATGATTTGCCAAGCAGCGTCAAATCGGGCGGCAGCATAATCCCGTGCCGCTGGGCAACAGCAAATAGATCCGTCAACGCCTTGCCGATCCGCACTTGTGCGAACGGCACATCATAATACTCTCCCCGCAACCGGTCCATATCCGACCGGAGCGAATCCATATCGCAATCGTCCGGGATCAATCCCATTTTGGAAATCGCCCGGATCATCCCTTCCGAATTCCGCCGCATTAAGGCAATAATGAGTCCGGACAGATGGTCCTTCATATCTTCACTGAGGTGACCCACCAGCCCAAAGTCCAGAAAGACCAGCTTGCCGTCCTCCCTGACAAGTAAATTCCCCGGATGAGGGTCGGCATGAAAAAATCCCTCAATAAAGACCTGCTGCAGCATGCCATCGATCAAATGTTCAGCGATCGCCTTCAGATCATGTCCCTTGTCCACGATCTCCTGCCTCCGGCTTAATGTGAGGCCATCGACATACTCCATCATCAGCACTTTGGAAGACGTGTACTCCCAATAAATTTGCGGAATGCGGATAAATTCATGCTCCGACATCTGGGAGGCTATCTTCTCTGCGTTTCGGGCTTCATGGCTGTAATCCAGCTCTGCCATCATCGCTCTGGCAAATTCGTCAACAATCCGGTCCACACGGTACTGCTTCACCCATTCCCAGTGGCGCTCGGCAATCGAGATTAAATCCCGCAATATCTCCAAGTCACGACCGATCATTCGGGCTACCCCGGGTCGCTGAACCTTGATCGCTACATGCTCTCCGGACTTCAGCTTCCCGGCATGGACCTGCCCAATCGAGGCAGCGGCCAGCGGTTTGTCTTCAAACTCACTCAACACCTCATCGATCGGCATACCCCACTCTTGCTCAATCAGCTCCCGTGCGTTCGCGGAAGAAAAAGGAGGTACCCGCTCCTGCAGCTTCACCAATTCCTGGATAATATGGTCCGGCAGCAGATCCGATCTTGTACTCGCCAACTGTCCAAGCTTTACGAAGGCGGGGCCAAGATCCTCAAGCACTCGCCGTATGCGTTCCCCGAGCGTAATCGTCTCCGGCTGTTCCCTGGAACTCCAGCGAACAGGCAGCGACAGAACATGAAACAGTCCCATCTCTTCCACCATATAGCCAAAGCCATGACGCATGAGCGCCATGGCGATTTCCCGGTAACGTCCGGCATGTCGGATTCGGACCGCCATCTATTCCTGCCGCGATCCTTCCAGTTCTACAACCTTCTTCTCCAGAGAAGCAATGCGCTGTTCCAGGCTGGCGACATCACTCTCTTTGGGAACATCCAGATCGGACAATACACGCTGCACCTGTTCATAAATATAGGTCTTGATCTGCGACTGCTCCTCTTCGCCGCGTTCGACGAGACGGTTCACAAGCGCTTTGGACTCCGCAGGAGCAAGCTCCCCACGTTTGACCAGATCATCCACGATTTTCTCAACTTTTTCCTTGCTGACCACGGTAAGGCCCAATCCTAACGAGATTGCTTTCTTAAAAAGATCACTCACGGTATATCCCTCCCGGTCGTTGTCTGGTTCCATTATAACCTTTAACGCTGGTAAAAACATCTATCCTTGGACTTGCTTTCATAAGTATAGAGAAGCTGCCTTATCAATTTCCCCTGATTTCACGTGAAATATGAGGCAATCCGCAATCGGATAACAAGAAATTGCATTCCAGCCATGCTTATTATGTAAAATACAATGGAAAAAGCGAACAGGCGGGAAGAAAATGATCCGCCTGTTCGCTTATAGAGGCTATCCCATATAGATAGAGAATGACTTAGTCGTCATCCCCATCATGATCGTCGTGATCATCATGATCCCAATCGTGATGATCATGGTCATCATCGTCGTCATCATGGTCGTCGTATTTCTCATACTCTGCCTTGATCACTTTACCGCTGACCGCATGGACCTCAACCTCGGATGATCCGTTTGCTGTTTTCACTTCGACGTCATACACCCATCTGCCGTCATCTTGGTCCAGATCCACTTCCACAGCCGTCCCGCCCTTAACGTGTTTAACGGCGATAGCGGATGCCTTGCCGGCACCGATCAGATTGCCTGGAAGGTTGTCACGATCATCATCGTCGTCCCGGTCCACTCTTACACCAAGGGATTTACCGGTATAGGCATCAATCCATACATCCACATCCCGGTTATTCTGCTGGATTTCTACATCGTAGACCAGCTTGCCCTTTTTCCGGTCTATATCCATGCTCTCCACTTTGCCGCTGGCAGCAGCCAGTGCCAATTGTTCTGCCTTTTCCATTCCGATCAGCTGCTGCTGTTGCTTGGCTGCTGCCTGAGTTCCCGCTGCAGTCGTCTGTCCGGATCCTGCCGCCTGTACAGCGTTATAGCCGTATACTCCACTTGCCGCGATGGCTAAGGACAGTGCGCCTGCCCACCATATTTTCTTCTTCATCATCTTACGCCTCCTCATGATTCTCTCCTGTTGATCTCTACAAACCCAATATACCCTCTCAACATGAGAGCTTTCGGAGAGAAAGATTAGAAAACGATGAGAAAACACGGACAAGACCTCTCATCTATTCATCAATCGTCCTCATCATCCCAAGTCACCGTCATGATCTTACCGGTAATCGCATGGACTTGAATGGTCGCTTCACGCCCATCTTCCCGCTCGATCTCCACCAGGTAGTAACGACTGCTCTTGTTCTCGCGATATTCCACGTCTTCCACCGTTCCCGGTACCTTCTCTAAAGAAAGCTTGATCGCATATTCTTTGGTAATCATTGTTGCAGGCGGTTCCGAAGTGCCGCTTCCATTTCCGTTTCCCCCGCCCGTCGTTCCCCCTGTTGCTTCCTTGTCACCGTGATCCGCTGGCTCGGAAGGAGGAATGTCTGGATCCGGCTTCGTGGGCTCAACCGGTTCCGTGGGCGGCTGCGAAGCCCTCTCATCCAGCTGCTGGATGGACACGATGTCGCCTTGGCGGGCATCCACCGTCATCTCATACGTTCCGGTAGCCGACTGTAGCTCCAATCGATACACCCCGCCATCCAGCGTGGTCTTTCTTATTTCGCCGCCAGGATATTGGGAGAGCACCTCCTCCACCACTTCATCCGTTGACATGGCGGAAGTTGAAGGGCTAAAAGGACTCCATACCGCATTCACAATAATCATAACCGCTACCAGCATCACGACACCCAGCAGCAGACTGACTTTTTTACGCATCGAATCACCTCGGATACAATCTGTCTTTACCATCAGTATAGCGGAGCATGGTTAGAATACGATGAGAAAAGGGAAGTTGGCAGCCTTTTATTTCGTTGCTTGAAGCCGAATCGTGGCGGTTGTACCCACACCTGGCAGGCTATCCAGCTCTATCGAAGCCGAGATGGCCTCTGCGATATCCTTTGCCAAGGACAGACCAAGGCCGGCGCCCCCGCCCCGGCGGGTACGAGCCTCGTCCACCCGGTAGAAACGGTCGAAGACGTGCTCCAGCTCATCTTTGGCAATGCCGATTCCGCGGTCGATGACCCGGATATAAACCTCCGCTGGCTTCGTGCCAACCTCGATGACGATATGTTCATCGCTGTATTTGCGCGCATTATCCAGCAGAATGAACAAGAGCTGCTTCAGCCTGCGGCTGTCCGTCCATCCAAGAACCTCGCCATCGGCTTCAACCTCCACCGTGCGGTTATAAGCATCGCGAAATGCACGCGCGGAAGACTCCGATAATGCCACGAGATCCACCTTCTCCATTTCGACCTGCCATTGATCCTGATTGCGGGCAAGCAGCAGCAGCTGCTCCGTCAGCTCCTTCATCCGGATCGCTTCCGAATGGATCGCTTCAACGGACTCCATGAACAGCTCCGGCCGATCCAGTCCTCGCCGCTTTAACAAACTTGCGTAGCTCTCGATGATGGTGAGCGGTGTCTTTAACTCATGGGAAGCGTTGGACACGAATTGCTCCTGCCTCGCATGATTGCTCTCCAGTAGCGTAATCATGTCGTTGAACGCAGCCCCCATCTCCACCAATTCATCCTTCGATTTCTCCTTCAGCTCGATTCGCCGGAACCGCCCGCTTTGTCGTATCTCCCGCATCGTTTGGATCAAAGCCGTAATCGGCTGCACGATCAAACGCCCCAATATCCGCGTCGAGATGATGACCGGAACCAAGGCAATCGCGGTTACGGCGACCAGCACGATTCGCAGCACTTGGAGCGTCTCCATCGTAGCGGCAAGACTGCGGGCGACCTGGATATTGACCACGACCCCGTCTCTCCAGATGAGGGGCAGGGAAACCATCGTGTACCGGGTATTTTCATACTCGACGACCTTCACCTGCCTCTTCGTATCGTAAGGCAGCTTGAGCTCATCCATATCCTCCCCGGAGGAAGTTACCCAAGTAGATGGATACCGTTCATTGGGTCCGAGCAATTGAATCTTCCCGTCCAGCGGCACATAGCTCCGAAGCAATTCGCCCACCGGGATCGTATCCGCAGCTTTGGCCATTTCCCTCGATATTCTGGAGTCCTCGGCTTCCGCTTGCTCCAGCTGGCTGTCCACCGTCATTTTGCTGAACACATAGTATACGGATAAGTTCATGACAATCAGAATGGCCGCCATCAGCACCGATGAATAGAGGTGGATTTTACTGCTCAGCTTCATGGGGTCTCTTTCAACACATAGCCGACACCGCGGACGGTGTGAATGAGCTCGGATGTGCTGTCATGATCGATTTTCTTGCGGACATAACGTATATATACATCGACGACGTTGGTGTCGCCGTAATAATCGTATCCCCATACGGCAGCGAGAATCTGCTCGCGGTTCAGCACCTGTCGCTTGTTCTTCAGTAAATATACGAGCAAGTCAAATTCACGCGGCGTCAGATCGATCCTTCTGCCATCGCGAATGACTTCCCGCGTACCTTCGTTCAATTTCAAATCCGCTGCCGTAAGCCACTCTCCTGCCGCCTGCTCTTCCGGCTCCTGCTTGCCTTGGAGCCGCAGCGCAGCACGAATCCGCGCCAGCAGCTCTTCGATCTGAAACGGCTTCGTAATATAATCATTGGCTCCAAGATCAAGCCCCGATACTTTATCCTCAACGGAACTTTTGGCTGTCAGCAGCAGTACGGCTGTGTGGGAATCATGGGCACGAATCCGCCGCAGCAGCTCAATCCCGCTCAAACCGGGGAGCATGACATCCAGCAGAATTAAATCGACGTCCTGACTGCGGTATGCCTCCAGCGCATCCAGCCCGTTATCCGCCTTGGTGACCTGATATCCTTCACTCTCCAGCTCGATTTCAAGCAAACGGGATATTTTCGCTTCATCCTCAACAATTAGTATCTTCCCGCTCAAGCGCGTCCCTCCTACCGATCGTATCGAAATGGCTTCTTAACCCGGAACGCGTGCAGCCCACTTGGCTGCTTGCGTAATCATTAAACGCAGCTGAGGCTGGAGAAAGGACGGCTCGTGGTGGCCCGGCATCAAGAAGACCACGCGTCCGATGCCATACGTATGACACCAGGCAGCAGGCCACTGCTTGCCTTCGAATTCATAATGCAGCAGCACGGTTTTTTCCGTAAACGGACTGAATATGAACCGATAAGGCTCCTCGTCCAGCACAAAAGGCTCCACGCCTTCCGTAATATCATGATCGGTCTCCCCCGGAACGAAGTACAGCTTCTCCATGGGCGGGTGTCCGTCAAAACGGGCGCCGATTAGCTGCGCCAGCTCATAACGATTGGCCAGCGTAACGCCGTTATGAATCACAAGCAAGCCGCCGCCGCCGCTTACATAGGACAGCAGACCTGCGGTCTGCCGGGGCGAAACGCGCTCGTCCCATAGGTCGCTGTAGGCGATGCAGAGCTCGTAAGGGTAGAGATTGCTTTCATGCAGCATTTTATGATTTTCCGTGCACTGCACGGTGAACATGTCGTTCAGCAGGTGTGTCATTTGTTTATCGATGCCTTGCAGCGGATGAAACTTCGGGTGGGTATAGCTGCCAAGCAGCAATGCTTTTCTCTTATCCATCGGTCATCCTCCTATTTACTACTCAATATTTCACATGATCCCTAGGAACATGCATGAAGAAGCTGGTATGGACTGAAATCTCCCCAACTTCATTACGTTATATCATGACATTATTCTTGGTTTTGAGCAAAGTAGCGGCCAAGCGCCACCATCATGCTGCCCATTCGCTCTTCCTCGGGAACCACCATACGTTCAATGCCTTCCTCGCGAAGCCCCTGAGCCGTAACCTTACCGACAGCCGCTGCCACGACCGGTCCGCGGAACGCCTCCAGCACAGCCTCCAGCTTGCCATGGGCACGTGCATAATCCGCAAGAAAACGAAACTGAGGCGCGCTTGTAAAAGCAACCGCGTGAACCTTGCCGCCCACGATTTCATCAACGAGTTGCGAAACATCCTCCTCCAGCGGCGCAATGTGCTTATAAGGCAGGATCTGCTCTACTACCGCCCCACGACTTTCCAGCCACTCCACCAGCTTCGGGGCAGACTCGCCATGCAGCTGAAGAATGACGCGCTTGTCCGACAGGTCATGCGGCGCAAGTGACCGGATCAGCCCCGACGTACTGCCGTCATCATCTCTGACGACCGGTGCCAGACCGCGCTTTTTCAGCGCATTGGCCGTTTTGTACCCTCTTGCCGCAATCGAGGTGCTCTGCAGCGTTTCATTCAATGTATCCAAAAGGCCCATCTGTTCTGCTGTATCATAAATGGCCTCCAGGCCGATTCCCGTCGTAAATATCGCCCACGGTGCAGGCGCCTTGAGCCAAGCTTCGATCGAACGGCGCAGTACTTCATCATCCAAAAATACGGTTCCCTGGGCCGGACGAAGCAGCGCGGTGCCACCCATCTTCTCCACCAGCTTGGCCATGTCTGCTGCCTTGCGCGGACCAGCCAAAGCGACGATCCGATCTTTCATATGCTGTGCCATGTTATATGCCCCACTCTCATCATTTTCTAGCTTGTGCATCCGTCAGTCTTACAGCTTCTAGCAGTTGACTCCAGTATAAAGGCCCTGCTCCTAGAGATAAAGCCACTTTGGTCTTATTCTTTCATGAAGCCCCCCTTTCCTGCCACAAACAAAAAAGCAGCAAAGGAATATAAGCTCCTTTGCTGCTTCAACACGAAATATTCGGGGCATACTACACGCCCTTGAATCTCTTAAATCTTAAAGCGTTTCACCATCTCCTGCAGTTCTTCAGCTAGCCGGCTTAAATCCGCAGCAGACGCGCTGACCTCTTCCATGGAAGCAAGCTGTTCCTGAGAGGCTGCCGATATGGTCTGGGTCTGGCTTGACGTTTGCTCCGACACCCCACGAATATCTTCAACGGACTTTTTCGTGGAAGCTGTATCTTGCGCCAATTCCTTAGCCGATTTCGAAGTGGTTCTAACCTGGCCGGACACCGTATGTACGGCCTTTTTGATACGGGAGAAGGAGCGTCCGGTCAGATCCGCTGCGTCAACGCCGTCCGATACCTTCTGCCTAGCGGCTTCCGTCATCTCCATGGTTCGTTCCACTTCCGCCAGTATCCCTGTAATCAGCCCCGATATGTAATCCGCTGAGCTTTCCGACCTTTGAGCAAGCTTACGGATTTCCGCGGCTACAACCGCAAATCCTTTGCCCTGCTCCCCGGCTCTCGCAGCTTCGATTGAGGCATTCAGCGATAATAGACTCGTCTCCTTGGCAATGTCGGTAATGGCCGAGGCAATACCGCCGATCTCCTCGGTCCGCTCAGACAGCTGATGGATAACCCCATTCAGATCGTTCATCGCATGATCAATATCCTGCATCGTCGCTGCTGCGGTAATCACCGTCTGGTTCCCTTCTTGGGCCAATTCCTCTGTCTGGTTCATAGCCGCTGTAACCTTCTCCAATATATCCGCGATGTCATCAGCATGCCGGGACACTTGAAGAATACCCTTCAGAATCTCCTCCGCGGCGTTCAACTGACGTTCACTGCCGGCGGCAACCTCCTGAATGGAAGACGTGACATGCTCGACGGCGTTTGTATTTTGCAGGGCGCTTGCGGACAATTGCTCGGAAGATGCGGAAACATTTTCCGTCATGGCCATGACCCCGTGAACCATGTCCCTGAGACTATCCACCATCTGCTGAAAGTGATCGGCCAACTCTCCAATCTCGTCACGCTTGAAGCCATTCATGCGAAGCGTCAGATCCCCCTCGCTAATGACTTCCGTCGCTTGGCGCATACGGCGGATCGGTTTGATCACAGAGCTTACATTCCAAGTCACCATGATTAAGGCGGCTAGCAGCGAAACGCTCATCACCACAATCATCGTTTGGCGGATACCATTAACGGAGTCGTCGACCTCCTTAACAAACATGGCCCCGGCAATTTTCCAGCCGGTTCGTTCATTCGTAATGTAGTTCAATTGTTTCTCGATGCCGTCATGATCATAGTGAAAATGACCGGTTGGCTGCTCATACATCTTGGAGACCCAAGCTTCCTTAGCCAACGCGTCCGTCCCTGCGTCATAATCGGGGTGAAACAGATATTTGTGATTTTGATCCAGCACCATCGTATAGCCTTCTTTACCTACCTGCACTTGGACCAGACTCCGGATGCTATGAAGGTTGAGATCAATGCCCACGACGCCTTTGCCGTCAGGCAGCATCTGAGCTAGCGTTACTACAATCAAGGAGCCCGTGTTCGAAGTATAGGGGGCTGTAATAATCGGTTGGCCCGATGCATTCATTGCCTGCTGGAACCATTCCGTTTGTCTAGGATCATAGTCGGACGGCAGCTTTTCCCCTGATGCCTTGATAATGCCAGCCTGTGCCGTACCGATAAAAACGTCCACCGTCTCCGGATGAAGTCCCAAGTACTGCTTCAGTGCATTGATAGTTGAACCCGCTTTCGCTTCGAGTTCCTTGTCGATTTCAGCGGACTTCATCGTTGTGCTTAAATAATTCAGGTCATCGAACTTGGATTGCAGCGTGTGATTAATGATCTCATTCGCCGTATCGACGCTCAGCGATGCACTGCGCAGAATTTCTTCCTCGACAGTTCCCTTGGCGTCACGGTAAGTGATAATACCGATAGCGCAGCTGGGCACAAGAAGTACGAGCAGAAATGTGAGAATCAGGTTTCTTCTAATACGATTAGCTCTTTTTTTCTTCATTGGTTTCTTTCCTTTCTAAACTGCAGTGAATCTCACCTGTCTTCTATAAAAAAATACTCCCTTCAACTTATCGGCATCTCTTAGACCATTCATTATGCAGTATACATAGGTAATTATTTCCACAAAAAGAGGGGTACCCATGTTATATGGGTACCCCTCTTGGCGGCGGTCATAGACCACCCTCTATATAAAGGCCATCCATCCTGCACAGCGAAAAACAAAGATAGCTGGCTCTTATAAGTTCAAACTACGTTACTTCGGCTGATTGGAAGGTATGAATCCGCTCAGGTCTACGCCAAGCCCGGCAGCGAGTCTTGCACCATATTCGGCGTCCGCACGGTAGAAATTGCATACGGCACGGAGCTGAATATCGGATTTGACCTGGCTCAGGTCATCAACCAGATTGCGGATCAAATGATCCTTCTCCTGCTCCGTAAACGAACGGTACAATTCTCCGGCTTGGGTGAAATCATCTGTTTTTTCAATACGCTGGCGAACGACATGCCCCATGAGCGGTGCTTCACTTTCATTTACAGAAGGGTCTTCCACAGGACCTGTTGCATAGCTGTTCGGCTCATAGTTTACCGGCGACGGATCTTGATTCACGTTCATCAAGCCATCACGTTGATGATTACGCACAGGAGCATACGGGCAGTTAATCGGGATCTGCAAATAATTCGCACCGAGTCGATGACGCTGCGTATCCGGGTAAGAGAATAGCCGGCCTTGCAGCAGTTTATCCTCCGACGGCTCGATGCCAGGCACCAGCGCACTTGGGGAGAAAGCGACCTGCTCAACTTCGGCGAAGAAGTTCTGCGGATTGCGATTCAAGGTCATGGTACCGACCGTTACGAACGGGAAGCGATCCTCCGGCCAGGTCTTTGTAGCATCCAGCGGATCAAAGGACAATTCATCCATCTCTTCCGGGGACATCAGCTGTACCTGCAGGCGCCATTTCGGGAAATTCCCGTTTGCGATGTGCTCATGAAGATCACGGGTGGCGTGATTGAAGTCCTTGCCCTGCACTTCGACCACTTCATCGGCATTCAGCGTATTCACGCCTTGTACGGATTCCCATTTGTATTTAATGTAAGTCACTTTGCCTTCGCTATTCACCCACTTGAAGGCGTGGACACTGAAGCCATCCATCTCGCGATAGTTCGCTGGTGTGCCATGATCCGAGAACACCCAGGTCATCATTTGCGTGGATTCCGGGGACAGCGCCATGAAGTCCCAGTACCGGCCAGGCTCCTGGATGTTGGTCTCCGGCGAAGGTTTCAAGGAATGCACCATATCCGGGAATTTGATCGCGTCGCGAATAAAGAAGACCGGAATATGATTCCCTACAATGTCATAGTTACCTTCCTCCGTATAGAACTTCACGGCAAATCCGCGTGGGTCGCGTGCCGTTTCGGGTGACCCTGTTCCATGAATAACCGTGGAGAAGCGAACAAACACAGGAGTTTCCTGACCAATTTCCTGCAGGAATGCCGCTCTCGTATAAGGCTTCATGTCACTCTCCACAACAAATGTGCCGTGTGCACCTGCCCCGCGGGCATGAACGACGCGCTCCGGAATCCGTTCACGGTCGAAATGGGCAATTTTTTCGATCAGATGATAATCCTCAAGCAGCGTCGGTCCGCGGCGTCCTGCCGTTTTGGAGTTTTGGTTATCTCCGACTGGAGCCCCTTGATTGGTTGTCATTCTATCCATAGATGAACCCTCCATCATTTCTATAATTGATTTTAGACTGAATCTAAATTTATGAATTGATTGTATCACTGGAGAATCCATCGGATCATGATTGTCGCATGAGTGTTATATGACCCTTCTATGATCGTTATATGAAGTTCGGATGAATCCATTTTTGAGTACGGCAAAATGAACAAAAAAAGGGAGGGGGATTAGTCCGCCAGGCGGTATCCCACTCCTCTAACCGTTGCAATATATCGCGGGGCTCCCGCGTTGTCGCTCAGCTTTTTACGCAAGCTTTTGATGTGGACGTCAACCACATTGCTGCCGCCCATAAAATCCGTATCCCAAATTTTGCACATGAGGTCCTCACGCGTGCAGACGGCTCCTTCGCTGTCCAGCAGGAGCATCAGCAAATGATACTCTGTCTTCGTCAAATGGATAGGAGTGCTGCCCCGGTGGATGGTCATTTTATCCCGATCAATGGATAAGTCTTTATAGACGAGGCCGCGCATGACCTCTTCTTCCCCCGACAATCCGGCAGCAGGAGAGAACAATCGAATGGTTCGCTGCACCTGATACATCATCGTATCTTTGGAACGGGCAGGCCATACCATAAGCTCTTCGTTCAACAGGCTTGAGCCTGCATTGCTCATTAACTCTTCCCCTACTAGGTATAGAATCGGAATAGAGGAATGTTCGGGCAGCAGGAGTTCCTTCTCCTTGTTGAACGCCGCCATATTCCGGCAGCCCGTCATATCGGCAATAATCAGTCCTGTATTCAGTGCCGACTGAAGACGCGGTTCCCATTTGCGGAACATCATCACCTCGAAGCAGTTCTCGGTCAAGGTAATAAACATTTCATTCACCCGTCCGGGAGAACGGCTTAATAACGCGGCCCGCAGGGTTGTGGGACAAGCATCCCCTATCGCCATCGGCATCGTTGGACGAACATACAGATTGCCGGACTGGAAATCAGGAAACGAATAGATCGTTCCCAGTTCCGTCATTTCTTCCGTTTGGTTTGACATTCTGGACACACCCCCCCAAATACGACGTGAGCATGATGGATGACGTAATTGGTTTCACCGGCTACCGTAGCAGCCCAATCCTCTGGCACCTCCGTCATGACCTCGTCCACTTTACCGCATACTTCACAAATAATATGTTGGTGCTCGTCAGTACGCGCATCGTACCGACTCGCGCTCTCTCCGAGCTTCAATTCTCGGATCAGCTGTTTATCCGTCAAATAACGCAGGGAATTATAAACCGTCCCGTACGCGAGATTATATCCTTTCTCCACCAGCCGGTTCATGATATCCGCAGCAGTCGGATGATCATGCGATTCCCGAAGGACATCGTACACCGCTTGGCGTTGTGTCGTCAGATTTAAAGATCTCAAGGTATTCACCCTTTTAATTTATTTTTAGATCAAGTATAAATCCTATTCCTCTCAAGGTCAACATCTCGTGCCGAAATTGCCGCTGGTAATCTTTAAGATTTCTTTAGATTCAATTAAAAATTCCTTTAGCTTGTATGGTTAGAATTAGAACATACATAAACGATGAAACGAATAGCCCGCCAAAGGAGGCAATCGAGCGCCATGGAATCCATAGCCAAGCATCCCCGTCAAGTACCGTCATCCCCTGAACGATCCCGGCAGCAAACCGGCACGATTCGAAGCAAACAAATAAAGCGCCGCAAGGGACGCGCACGTTTAAGTCTGTTCCTTCTGCTGTTTGTCGTCATTCTGTTGGTCGTGTTCATCGCGAGGATATTTATTCCGCCTCCCATCAAAGCCAGTTCAGCCATCCTGATTCATGCAGATACCGGCCGCGTGCTCTATGCGATGCATCCGGATCTTCCCCTTCCTCCCGCAAGCATGTCCAAAATGATGACGGAGCTGCTGGTGCTGGACGCCGTCCAATCCGGGCAGCATGCTTGGGATGAGAACGTACCGGTCAGCCGCTATGCGGCTGAGGTGCCCGGTTCAGGCATCGGCATGCATGAAGGCGAACGTTACACACTGAAGCAATTGTTCCAAGCACTCATTATTCATTCAGCCAATGATGCGGCGGTAGCCATTGCGGAGCATCTCAGCGGGTCGGAGGTTCGGTTCGTAGAGGCCATGAATGCAAGGGCGGAGGAAATCGGCCTTTCGGATCGTACCGTCTTCGCCAATGCATCCGGTTTACCTGCCGCTGACCTCGCTTCCTTTACCGAAGCGGCCACCGAAGGCGATACGATCATGACGGCCAGGGATTCGGCCATGCTGGCCCGATGGCTGCTCAACAAACATCCGGATCTGCTCGAGGTAACCAGCCAGCGCGATTTGCCTGTTCCGCAGAAGAAGCTTTCCCTGCATACCACCAATCTCATGCTGCCCGGCGAGCCGCATTCTTACGAAGGTAATGACGGATTTAAGACCGGATACACCCGCTCCGCCGGTTATTGCTTTACCGGAACTGCGTCGCGGGGTGGAAACCGGCTGATTTCCGTCGTGATGGGAACCGGGGATGCCGATCAGCGGTTTACGGAAACCCGGAAGCTGATGGATTACGGATTCGAACGGCAAGGCATTCTTTCGAATCTCCTATCCGCCCTTTTTTAATAGTTGTCATAGAAGAACTCACGATTTTGAAGGCCAAGCTGCACTCTATGGGGTCGATTTAGGGTACACTGTTCGTAAGGAATCATCGTTTCCAATGGGCGATTTACTGGAGGATATCTTAATGAGAAGTATATTAATCGTAGATGATGATAAAGAAATTTCCGGGCTGATCTCCATCTATCTGGAGAATGAGGGTTACCGCGTAATCCAAGCCCATGACGGGGAGGAAGCACTGCTGGCCATGACCACCAATAACGAGGCGGTGGATCTCGTGATCCTGGATGTCATGATGCCTAAGCTGAACGGGATTGACACCTGCCGCAGAATCCGGGAAACCTCGTCTATCCCCATCCTGATGCTGAGCGCCAAGAGTGAGGACATGGATAAAATCCTGGGGCTGATGACCGGCGCGGATGATTATATGATTAAACCGTTCAATCCGCTGGAGCTGACGACTCGCGTCAAAACACTGCTGCGGCGCTCCACCCTATACAATGCGGAACTGCATCGAGAGGACAGCGAGCGGATCGAGATTGATGGGCTCGACATTAACCGGACTACGCATGAAGTAACGGCCAACGGCAAAGCGATCTCTCTGACAGCGAGAGAATTCGAGATTCTGTATTTGCTTGCCCGCCAACCGGGGAGAATCTTTAGCTCCGAGGATATCTTCCAGCAGGTCTGGAAGGAGAAATATTACGTATCCAATAATACGGTCATGGTTCACATCAGCAACTTGCGGGACAAGCTCGAGAAGGAGCTGGGTTATAAGCTCATTCAAACGGTATGGGGCGTCGGGTACAAAATTCATGCGTAAGCTGCAATGGAAGATCATCACGCTGTTCTTTGTCAGCGGAGCCCTGACCCTGTCCATCCTGTTCATCGCCCAGCAGATCATCCGATTGATCGGCCGGGAATACTGGAAGGAGCCTTGGGTAAACACCCTTTTCAGAGTTGATCGTACTTTGGAGGATTTCTTCGGTTTCCCCATCATCCCGACGATCATCGGCATCATGTTGTTTATCTGCATGGTATTGCTCCTGAGCCAGAGCACCATTCGTCAAATCAATCACTTAATGGAGGGTACACAGCGTTTGGCGAAGGGCGAATTGGATCAAGAGATTATCGTTAGCTCGAATGACGAACTGGGCCAGATGGCAACGCACATCAATCAAATGGCCAAGCAGCTCAAGCTATCGCTGGGAGAGGAACGAATGGCGGTCCAGTCCAAGAACGAGCTGATCAGCAACGTCTCGCATGATCTGCGCACCCCCCTCACCTCCATCATCGGGTACTTGCGGCTGGTCAATGAAGACCATTACAAGGATGAAGTCGAGCTCCGGTATTATACCGATATCGCGTACGATAAGTCGCTGCGCCTGGGCGGACTCGTGAACGATTTGTTTGAATACACACGAATGGGATACTCCCCGATGAACAGGGTTGACATTAATTTGGTGGAGCTGCTCGCGCAATTGGCGGTGGACTTTTCACTAACCGGGCAGCAGGAAGGAGTACAGGTAAACTTCACACCTGAAACGGAGAAAATCATGATCTCCTCGGACGGGGATAAACTGATGCGCACCTTCGAGAATCTGCTGTCCAATGCGGTACGGCACGGACGGGAGGCCGGGGTCGTGGATTTGAAGGTATCAAGTGATTCGAAGTTTGCCATCGTACAGGTCATCAATTACGGCCCCCCGATCCCTCAATATGCGATCCCCTATCTGTTCGAGCGGTTCTACCGGGCGGATGAATCGCGCACCGATCAAACCGGCGGCTCCGGACTTGGCTTGGCTATCGTAAAGACCATCGTGGATGCCCATCACGGCACGATTCAGGTAACCAGTAATACGGAACGGACGATGTTTGAAGTTCTCCTACCTTTAGAGACTCCTGAAATTTAACAAAATAAAACATTTAATATTCGACATACAATTCCATTTTCCGATAAAATAGGGGGTGAATGTCTTCATCGCCTTGCCGCCCTTGTGCAAGGTACATGAAAGGAATGATCCCCCATGACTAATATACTGTTTACCAACTTTTGTATATTTGTGACTTTCTTATACTTGTCCGGACTGCTGTCCAAAAAATATGTAGCAGGCGTTGTGACACCGTCCATCAACGTTAAGATCAACGCTGGACTGCTCTTTGGCATTTACGGGATCATCTTGATGTACTATTCTTTCCCGATTGACCCCCGGTTTTTCGCGGATTTGCGGCATCTGGCCATTGTCGTGATCGCCAGCTACTTGGGATGGCTTCCGTCCCTGATTGCCGGCGTGCTGATTGCACTCGGGCGGCTAATTCTGTTCGGCATGTCCGCTTCCTCTGCCATTGCGGGAGCCGGCATGCTGCTGATCGGCATCATCTGCGGGACGCTTTCTCGTATCCATTGGAATCGTTTAAGCAAAATGCTGCTCATGAGCGTATCGAGCATGCTGGTGCTCCTAGGTATTATGTGGATGAATATCCAGGACCATCACAAGGTGCATACTGTCTTCACGCAGCACCTCATCATATCCATGCTCGCCACGGTGGTCATCTACATGCTGACCGAGTATATCAACACGTCCAATCAACTATTTCTGCAGATGAAGAAAAATGCGGAGACGGATTACCTAACCAGTCTTCACAATTTGCGCCAATTCGAGCAGCTGTTGTCGGAACGTTTTCTCGAAGCCCAGCATTTCAGCGAACGGCTGGGTGTTCTTATCGTGGACATTGATCATTTCAAAAAAATAAACGACACCTACGGCCATGCGGCCGGAGATGCCGTTTTGCAACAGCTCAGCAAAGTGCTGAGGGAGCATTCCCGTTCTTTTGATGAAGTGTCCCGCAACGGCGGGGAAGAATTCTCGGTGCTGGTCCCGGAAGCGACCATTGACGAGACGGCCGCTATTGCGGAGCGAATCCGGGCCGCCGTAGCGGATCATACCTTTGTCCTGGAAAACGGAACCAAGATCCAGATCACCGTGTCGATTGGAGCTGCCGTACATCCCGATACGATCCGGTCGAAAAATGCCAAGGAGCTGCTTCAGCAAGCGGACCGCGAGCTGTATCGCGCCAAGGACAGCGGACGCAACCGCGTATGCTCCGCTCCCGAAATCCATGATCTGATTCTCTCTTAATTCGAATCCGCCTTCAGTATTTCTTCAATGGCAGTCAGCGTATCTGAAGACAACTTAATACCGGAGGCCTTCACATTCTCTTCCACCTGCTCCGGACGGCTGGCCCCCACCAGTGCACTAGCTACGTTGTTCTGACGCAGAATCCAGGCCAAGGCCAACTGGCCGACGGTCATACCCAGCTCGCTTGCAACGACTCCCAGGGCCTGCACCTTCTGAATGCGATCTTCACTCATTTTAAGCCGGTCGGCTCCAATCTTCGATGCGCGGCTGTTCTCCGGCACGGCTTGCTTGGAGGCGTACTTGCCAGTCAGAAGCCCTTGCGCAAGAGGAGAATAGACCACTTGACCAATGCCCTTCTTCTCGCCTAACGGGATGATCTCCTCCTCGATCTTGCGCTCGAACATGTTGTACAGCGGCTGATTCACCACGATGCGATCCAGCAAATAGCGGTCCGCAACGGCCAATGCTGCTTCCATCTGGGCAGCGGTCCACATACTGACTCCTACATAGAGCACCTTACCTTGCCGGACAAGGTCATCCAGCGCCCGCAGCGTTTCCTCTATCGGTGTTTCTTCATGATATCGATGGCAGTAATAGATGTCGACATAATCGGTTCCCAGCCGCTTCAGACTCGCATCGCACTGCTCTCTAATATGTTTGCGGGAAAGTCCCTGATCATTGGGTCCGTCACCCATCTTGCCGAATACCTTCGTGGCCAGAACATAGGATTCCCTTGGGAAAGCTCTCAAGGTTTCCCCGACAACCACTTCAGCCGCCCCCTGGGCATACACATTCGCTGTATCAAAAAAATTAACGCCGAGTCCATATGCGGTCTGAATTGACTTCACCGCATTCTCCCGTTCCACATATCCCCCGTACGTCAGCCAGCTCCCGAGACTAATATCGCTAACCTTCAGTCCGCTTCCGCCCAATCTTCTAAATTCCATATGTGAAACCTCCTTCATACAAGATAGATGCTTATTCTTTATTGTAACATCTTCCTGTACGATAGACAGATGTGCCCTATCTAACGTTTATAACCGGTCGACTTTATTTTCACCTTGACCGATACATTAAACTTGGCATGGGGATACATGGCGTCCCATTCATCCATCTCCGTCTTATTGTTCCAGTGCGTCCCTCCATACCGGAGGCCGAAACCCAGCGGGTCCAGGCCCGTTTTCTGAATTTTCTCCAACACGCTTTTCACTGCTTGGGATAGTTCCTCGCTAAATTGCGCCTCGACCTTATGCAGATCTTTCGGATTCAGTTGTGCAGGATCCTCTTTCTCCTCCAAAATCGCCGTTATCCGAATATTGAAATCAATCGTTTCTTCCCCTGGTTTATCCGTTACGATCTTGTATCTTGCTCGGGTTCTATCCGTGTTGACTTCAAGCAATTTGCCGTCAATTTTCGTCCCGAAATTCGTGCTTAGATTACGACGATCCAACAGGTTAAACAGCCTGGTTTCATCCGGCGTCAGAATCACCTTCACCTTGTTCTTATCCATCAAGGCTACTCTCTCGATATTCAGGATCTTGTCAGCGGTAGTTTCCACAACGGGCATGACCGGATCTTCCCCTTCCTCTAACATTCGGCGGGACAAATCAAAGGAGTATGTCTTAGTAATGAAGGGAGATTCCGTCCCATCCTCGCTGAGCGCCAGAAATATTGCGTTTCCGGCAATCCGCTCCGTTGGAGGATCCGTCTTTAATACGGCTTCTGCCGTAGGTATTGCGAGGGCTGGATACATTAAGAGCTGCATATCCCGCCTCCGAACGGTCCAGTCCTGGATTTTGCTGATATTTTTCCGAGCATAGGCTTCTCCGTACATGACCCCCTTGCAATGACCAAAGTCAAGCTCCTTATCCACTTTGGATTTGACCTCCCTGATCGCTTCCGCAATACTTGTTGATTCTTGTGTAATAAGGAAAGACTTCTTATCCCCAGTCTTAGGGTCTCCTGAAGGAATCGCCATTTTGAAGGTAAATCGGTTAATATCGGGACTTTTCTCAGAGACGTCAATACCAATGGACACGACAAAAAGCCTCAGATCAATATCCCTAAAGTCACATCCCGACACCAACAAGAAAGAGCAGCACATGAGCCAGACCAGCCATCGCCTTAGGACTTTCATGCCTTCTTCCTCCTTTTCCTCCATACCGCATAGAATAACAGGACAATGAGCAGAAATTCACCCGCGAACCGGACGTCCAGAAAGACAATCGCCATATCATTTAATATGTATTGATTAACGATGAATGACGTGCCGAAGGTAATCAGGGAAAAGAGAAGAAGCACCCACCATTCGATTTTCCTCCTTTTCGTCATGGCTTTGCCCTTTTCGACCTTTAATCCGAAGCTTCCCAGAATGAGTTCCTTACCCACATGCCAGTGGATGATGGAATTCACGAGGGAGAGACACATATACACCACGTAGAAGACATATATCATCCGTTCAATGATGAAATAACGAATCCGCAGCGAGTCCACCGTCGAGAAGGCAGGGTACACGTGTCCTCCTGCGCCCGCAGCGCCCAATATGCCAATGGGTGCAAAGATCGAAACCAGAAGGGTAAGCAAACTGAACACTACAATAGCCCATACATGGCGCACTCTGAATCGGTGAAATATCCGATTGAATACCACCATGTTCACGTAGCCCGTAAAAATAAAAGTTGCCGCCGCCACCGTTTCATAATTGGGCATATTCCACGCATAGGTAATGATTTGCCTTACGGCATCCCAGCTGAAATAAGGATTGCTGAAGATACGCCATGACATATAGGCGATAATAGGCACACAGATGTACAGAATCATCTCCAGGGCATAGAGAATCGACTCGGAATCCAGCCTGGCACTAAGTCCAACCACCACCAGAAATCCCATCAGAACAATATAGGGAGATACATCCGGACTGATGTAACGAGAGGTAATATCAACGAAACTGACCAAGGTAATTACGCTGGAGAAAAACCACGCGAATCCGTATAAAAAAAGCAGGATGCCGGATATCCACTTCGACATAACCGAGTGGAAAATCTCCGGCAGCCCTTGTCCCGGAAATTTCCGAATCAGTTTCACGAAAGTAAACAACAGCAAGGCGCCAACTGGAATGGACACGAGAATCGACATCAGCGCACCGTCAAAGCGATCCGTAATCAAGATGCGGGGGACAAAATTAATCAGGTTGATGGTTGCATTGAGCAGGAAGAGGTAATAAAAATATTTATTTCTAACCACTTCGCTGATCTCCTTTCTTGTTCCAGTCCACAGCAAACATCTTCAAGTATGGTTTGCCGAAGGACCTGAGGCTCGTAAGGTACATGATCATGGCCACCATGCCTAAAACGATGCCGACCAAGCCGAAGAAGGTAGCCAGTACAATGAACAAATACTTCGTGACACGGATGCCTGAGCTCATCATCGTTATCGGGATCACGAAGTTTGTTATCGCAACGGCGGAAACCAGAATGATCATGATGTTACTAACCAATCCCGCCTCCGTAGCAGCGGTTCCCAGAATGAGACCCCCTACCGTGGTAGCGGTCTGACCAATCGCTTTGGGCAGCCGGACACTCGCCTCCGTCAGAAATTCCATCGCGAGCAGCATGAAGATCACTTCGAAGAAGGACGGATACGGCACCGTAGCCCGGCTTCCCGCAATTAGCAGCGTAACCTGCATCCTCAATATTTCCGGATTGTAGGAGGTGAAGGCCACGTAAAGGCTTGGCATCAGCACGGTGATAAACAAGGCGATATACCGTATTCCCTTGAGAAACCAGCCGATTGGAGGAAGCTGTATTTTGTCATCCATCGCAGTAAAGAAATCATTGAATATGGCCGGAAGCAGAAGCGCATACCCCGTTGAATCCATCAATACTGCAATCTTTCCTTGAGATATATTCAACACGGTCCGGTCAGGGCGTTCGGTCAGCATGAGCGTCGGATACAGACGGAATTTAGGATACATTGTATGTCTCTCGATTTCAGCTGCCGATTGTACAATATCCGTTTTGATCTCGGACAATCGCTTTTTAAGCTCCTTTAATACCGTTTCGTCCACTTTGCAGGCATCATACATAATGATGATTCGAGTCTGTGATATTTTGCCAAGGGTCATGAATTCCGACTTCAAATTCACCGTTTGGTAGCGGTGGCGAATCAGATTCAAGTTCACCTCGATATTTTCCGTAAACGAATCATCGGGACCCTGAATGACGTTCTCCGTACTGGCGGGTTGGATGAAGCTTGCATTAACCAATACGGCGTCAAACAGGAGCACGCTGTCCCGAATGAATATGGCTACGCAGCCCCTTAGTATATTACGAAGCAATTCCTGTTTATCTTTCGGCTCCACACTTGAGGGAAAGGATCGGATGAATTGGTCGTATAAATCCAAGGAATTCAGCTCATAGAAACGGTTGATCAAATTATCGTTAATCATGATAGGGTCGCACATGCTTTTAAGATAAATCAATAACGCATGCTCACCTTCATTCTTCAGCTCACGCTGCTCGATATCCCCGACATTACGGAGATGTTCTTGCAGACATTGCCTGGCTTCCTCCGCATTTAGATATTGTTCGCTGGTCATGATACCACCCCTCATTCACTAAATTCCGGTTCTCCCGCTGTTTCTTTAGCGTCTGCAAAAATGTCCCAAATTATTTACAATCATCCAGAAAAACTTAGGAAGACTGTGAAACGAAATCACCTAGTTTCTAATCATTCCCATGTGGTAATAATGAAGACAAGAGTCTGAGTTTAAGGGCAACGCCCATAGAAACTGAGGAGGAATCGTGAATGAACCCATCCAATTCATCGCATCAAGAACTGCCGCAATTTCCGGAGTCGCTGTGGGTAGCGACAACTGAACTGCCCGCTTTCCCCCGCTTAGCCGAAGATATTGAGGCGGATGTTGCCATCGTCGGAGCCGGCATTACCGGCATTACGACCGCTTATCTGCTTGCTAAGGCAGGCAAGGATGTCGTGCTGATCGAAGCAGGGCAAATCCTGAACGGAACCACCGGTCATACAACAGCTAAGGTTACGGCACAGCATGGGCTCATCTATCATGAATTTATGAATCATTTTGGGGAGGAGAAGACAAGACTCTATTACGAAGGCAATCGGGAAGCGATTGAATTCATTAGGGATATTGTTGGCGGAGACGAAGGGAAATTTGGGCTAAAGCTGGAGGATGCCCATATTTACGCTCAACAAGAGGACAAGTATCTCGCGAAGCTGGAGGACGAGATCAAAGCCTATGAGAAGCTTGGCATTCCGGGAGAATGGCAGGACAGCCTTCCTCTGCCTATGCAGATTCGGGGAGCCATTAAGATGCCTGGGCAATATCAATTCCACCCTCTGCAATATCTTAAGCATTTGACCGAACAATTTCTGGCGCTCGGGGGGCGAATCTATGAGAACACGACCATGGATGAAAAGGCCGAAACCGATGGACCGATCACACTGCTAACCAAACGGGGCGGTCACCGGATTACTTGCAACCATGCCGTATCCGCGTCTCATTTTCCGTTCATTGACGGGAAAGGCTTGTTCTTCACGCGGCTGCATGTGGAACGCTCCTATGCCGTTGCAGTCAAACCTGAAACCGCTTATCCGGGAGGGATGTACCTCAGTGTGGATCAGCCGACACGTTCCCTGCGGTCAGCTACCTATGGCGGTGAGGATTTGGTTATCGTTGGAGGTGAGAATCATCCGACGGGCCGCAGCATCTGCACCCATCAGCATTACGAAAACCTGGAGCTTTTTGCAGGAAAGCTGCTGGGCTCCTCCGCGATTCCTTATCGCTGGTCGACCCAGGACCTGATTACCCTGGACAACATGCCTTACATCGGGCCGATCACATCCAATCAAGACCGGATCTATGTCGCGACAGGCTTCCGGAAATGGGGTATGACAACAGGAACACTGGCCGCGAACATCATCAGTGATCAAATCTTGGAGAAGGATAACCGTTACGCCGACGTCTTCAGCCCGTCCCGCTTCAAGGCAGACCCGAGCATCAAAACATTTGTCGTGCAAAATGCTTTGGTTGCAAAGGATTTCGTTGCCGGCAAGGTGGAAATGGCCCACGCCGACATAACCGAGTTAAAGTCTGGCGAAGGCGCCATCGTCCGCCATAACGGTCAGCGTGCCGGGGCTTACAAGGATGATGAGGGGAAACTCCATCTTGTGGATACGACCTGTACCCATCTCGGCTGCGAAGTAGAATGGAACGAGGGCGAGCGCTCATGGGACTGCCCTTGTCACGGATCACGCTACCGCTATAATGGCGAGGTGCTGGAAGGACCGGCCATTGAGCCGTTGAAGCAGTTGGACCCGGAGAGCTAAGCGGACGCTGCGCTCCCCCGATGACTCTAACCTAAAAGATGTGAAGCCCTATGCGAGCTTCACTTCTTTTTTTATAATATGGGACTACAAAACCGGAAACGACCTAAATTCAACCAAAAATAACATATTTCTGGTATAATAAGCTTACAAATCGTTACGGGAGGGACAGCTATGGTTCTAGGCCCTGAGTATTTGGATCGAATTAAAGAGGACGTCTCGGAGAGAAAGGCAAAGGAGAAGCTGCGCGGTATCCGGCAACAAAGCCTGCTTAGTGATTTTTTAATGACACTTGCTGCTGCAGGTGCCTTCATTGTGGTGGCTGCCATTTTTGGTTTTATCCTGTATAACATACGATATTAGAAGCCCTACCCCATGCTTCCAGGGTGGTAAGCCTCTGAAGTTTATACTTTCTTGCATGTCCAAAAAGGCACCCTGACGGGTGCCTTTGTCATGTTATGACCTAGCCTGGATTAACCTAGTAAGCCTAAGCGATTTCTGGTGCCGGCTCCTCGCGGTAGGCCTCAAGCGATCGGTCCACGATGACCTGTATGAAATCCGGATCCATATCCTGAATCCATGGCATGGCGTTATTCCAAGCATTTTCCTCGATTTGAAGCGCGATCTGATTCTGCTCCCATTCATCCACCGTTCGATCCATCCGGTCACAGAGTTCTGTCAGCATCAGGTCCATCGAGTGGCCCAGCTCATGTGCGAATACCACCGCAAAATAGGCATGAAACAGCTCAAGTGTCCCAAACAGCTGCAGACACTGCTGGCGTATGACTTCGGTATACATCGTCACGCTGTGCGAATTCATAACATATTTCCCGCCGATTAACCGGCCCCCTGGGAAATACGCCTCCATCTCCACGGTGACACTGCTGCCCGACCGACGTAGAAGCTCTTGCGTAATTCGGTTCAGTTCGGACTTATTCAATAATGATCATGGCTCCCTTTAAAGATATAAACATAAACATCATTATAAAAGAACCATATGAAATTGCAATAACAAATATGCCTGCCTGCTTACTCTCAACCAACCAAAAACCTTTAATTAAGCCAAAAAAAGAAGGACCCACTCCGCACTCGAATGGGTCTTCTTATGATGGTAATCCTCGCCTCGCTACCCAGCCTCATGCTGGTCGCTGAATTGACTGTTATACAGGTCCGCATAGAAGCCGCCTTGAGACAGCAGCTCTTCATGAGTTCCCTGCTCGATAATGCTGCCCTTGTTCATGACCAGAATCAGGTCCGCATCCCGGATCGTGGACAGCCGATGCGCAATGACAAAGCTGGTTCGGTCCTTCATCAGCTCATTCATCGCTTTCTGGATATAGAGCTCTGTCCGCGTATCCACGCTGCTGGTGGCCTCGTCGAGGATCAGAATCGATGGATTGGCCAGAATGGCACGCGCTATCGTAAGGAGCTGCTTCTGCCCTTGCGATATGTTGGAGGCCTCCTCGTTCAGAATGGTATCGTAGCCGTCCGGCAATGTCCGGATGAAGTGATCCGCGTGAGCCGCTTCCGCCGCTCGGATGATCTCTTGTTCCGTGGCGCCTTCGCGTCCATATCCGATATTGTCCCGGATTGTCCCGTTAAAGAGCCATGTATCCTGCAGCACCATTCCGAACAGGCTGCGGAGTTCACCGCGCCGAAGAGCCGTAATATCCGTGCCGTCTATCGTAATCTTGCCCTTATTCAGCTCATAGAACCGCATCAGCAGATTAATGAGCGTAGTCTTACCTGCACCGGTCGGACCGACGATGGCGACCGTTTGCCCGTGCCTTACGTCCACATTCATATCCTCGATCAGAAGCTGGTCTGCTTTATAGCCGAAACTCACGTTCTCGAAAGACACATCGCCAAGCGGCTTCTTGAGTGCTGCCGGAGCTGTATGCTCTGACACTTCTTCTTCCTCATCCAGCACTTCAAATACGCGCTCTGCCGATGCTATGGTAGATTGAATGACGTTCGCGATATTCGCAAGCTGGGTGATCGGCTGCGTGAATTGGCGTGAATATTGGATGAATGCCTGAATATCCCCGATCTCAATCGCTCTGCGGGTAACGAGCACGCCGCCGACAACACTGACGATCACATAACCGATATTGCCGACAAATCCCATCAACGGCATAATGGTACCCGATATAAACTGGGCCCTCCACCCGGCATCATAGAGCTTCTCGTTGACCTCATCAAATTGCTCCATGGACTGTCGTTCCCGGCCGAAGGCCTTCACCACTTTATGACCCGTGTACATTTCTTCCACATGCCCGTTCAGCTCACCCAAATGCTTCTGCTGAGCCACAAAATGCTTCTGCGAGCGCTTGGCAACGACAATTGTAACCACCACACTAAGCGGTAGGGTCAGAATAACCACTAACGTCAGCAGCGGGCTGATCGTGAGCATCATCACGATGACGCCAACCAGCGTGACTACCGAGGTAATCATCTGCGTCAAGCTCTGCTGAAGTGTACTGCTGATATTGTCCATATCGTTGGTCACCCGGCTCAGCGTTTCCCCATGTGTCCGAGCGTCAAAATATTTAAGCGGCAAACGACCGAGTTTGTTGTAAACATCCTTACGCAAATCATACACGGTCCGCTGGGCCACGCCAGCCATAACATATTGCTGGATGTAAGCAAACAGTGAGCTTAAGAGATACAAGCCTGCAAGCCAGAGCATGATCGTCCGAATCGCGTCAAAATCGATCCCGGCCCCCGGCACGCCTTGCATCTTAGCCATGAAGCCTTTGAACAGGATCGTGGTTGCATCCCCCAATATTTTCGGGCTCACGATGCTGAATATCGTACTGAGAATAGCTGCGATCAAGACGATCATCAGCTTGCCGGTATGCGGTTTGAGATATCGCGTTAACCGGCGAAAAGTGCCTTTGAAATCCTTGGCTTTCTCCCCCGCCATTCCGGGCCCGTGCGGGCCGCCGCCAAAGGGACCTCCAGGTCCCCGAGGATGTCCCCCCCGTTTCTTCTCACTCATGCGATCTCCTCCTCTGACAGCTGCGAGGTGACGATTTCGCGGTACACATCGCTGGAAGCCATAAGCTCCTCATGCGTGCCGATGCCGGCAATTCGTCCCTCATCCAGCACGATAATCCGGTCAGCGTCCATAACGGTGCTTACCCGCTGAGCAACAATCAGAACGGTAGCATCCGTCGTTTCCTCGCGGAGCGCTGCGCGAAGATTGGCATCCGTCTTGAAATCCAGCGCCGAGAAGCTGTCGTCAAACACATAAATCTCGGGTCTCCGAACCAGCGCCCTTGCAATCGAGAGCCGCTGCTTTTGACCTCCCGATACGTTGCTGCCGCCTTGCGAAATCTCGGCATCGTACCCGCCTTCCATGGATGAGATGAAATCGGCCGCCTGAGCAACCTTCGCTGCATGCCGGATTTCCTCGTCCGTCGCATCTTCTTTACCATAACGGATATTCTCCGCGATGGTTCCGGTGAAGAGCAGCGCCTTCTGCGGCACAAATCCGATCCGGCTCCGGAGCTGCTCCTGAAGCATGTCCCGAATATCCGTACCATTAACGAGAATCCGTCCCGAGCTCACATCATAGAAACGAGGGATCAAGCTGATCAGCGTCGATTTACCCGAACCGGTTCCGCCGATAATCGCGGTAATTTCACCCGGCCCGGCACGGAAGGAAATATCGGATATGGCAGGCTCCTCTGCACCCGGATAATAGAAGGTCACATCCTGAAATTCAATCGATCCCTGCTGCACGCCGGTATTACGCGGCTGCTTCGGATCATGGATCTCCGGCATCATGTTCAATACCTCATTGATCCGGACCGCCGATGCCTGTGCACGCGGAATCATGACAAACATGACGGATAGCATGATAAGAGAGAACATGATCATCATCGCGTATTGGAGAAATGCCATAAGGTCACCGACCTTCATGTGGCCACTATCGATTCGCAGCCCCCCGAACCAAACTATAGCCAGCGTTGCAAAGTTCATGACCAGCATCATGACAGGCATCATCGCACCCATGATTTTATTCACTTTAATGGAGGTGGCTGTCAAATCCTCGTTCGCATCATTAAAACGGACAGTTTCATGATTCATCCGGTTAAATGAACGAATGACCCGGATTCCGGTCAGATTCTCCCTCAGCACGCGGCTCAGTGTATCGATCTTCACCTGGATCGCTTTGAAGAGCGGAATCCCCTTTTTAGCGATGAGGAAAATAGCCAGAGCCAGAATCGGCAGGACGATGAGAAGTACCGTGGTCAATCCCGGGTCTCTCGATACGGCCATTATAATGCCCCCGATACACATCATCGGCGCAAGCGCCATCATGCGAAGGATCATGATCGTGACCTGCTGCACTTGCGTAATGTCGTTCGTTGTACGAGTAATCAAGGATGCCGTACCGATCTTGTCAAATTCCTGCAGCGTGAAATTCTCGACATGGGAGAAGACGCGTCCCCGAACAATTTTCCCGAATCCCGCAGCTGATTTGGATGCCAAATAACTCGCGGCAATGGAGCACAACATGCCCCCAGCTGCTACCAGGAGCATAAAGCCGCCCACACGCCAAATGTAAGGCACATCTCCCTTCACGATGCCGATATCCACGATGTCCGCCATCAAGGTCGGCAGGTAAAGATCAGACAGACACTGGAAAAATGTGAACAGCAGGACAAAAATGACGGCTGTCCGGTACGGTTTCAAATAGTGAAACAGTTTTAACAAATTCCCCACCCCTACTCATTGTCTGAAGTCGTTTCGTTCTTTTTGTGCTTTTGCTCGTGAAAATGATACACCTTCGTTAACAGCTCCGTCAGTTTGACGCTGTCCTCTTCTCCTAAAAATTCCACCAGGTCGTTAAAGTTGTTTCTGACGTTCTGATAGGTTTCTTGGACAACGCGATTCCCTTCCTCGGTAAGCTGTACACGCACCGCACGTCGATCCTGTACATCCATCACCCGTTCCACCAGACCTTTGCTCTCCAGAGCGTTGATAAATTGAGTGATCGTCGGTGACGTAACATTCATCATGCTGCTAATTTCGGACACTTTCATGCCAGGACCATCAGGCACGATATGATGTTTAAGTCCCATCAGAACGCGAATCTCGCCGGGCGTATAGCCGGAAATCAAGTGCTGATCCCATTCCTGCTTATGGAACATGCGAATGCTGTACAAGAGCCTGCCGGCCACGCTATCTTCTCGCCGGCCACCCTTCATGCACAGCCCTTCCCGCGAATCTTTTTCCTCTTTCCTGTTGTTCTCTTTAGGTAAATCTGGATGTATATTCTCTTCCATGGTCCACCTCTTTTCTGCAACTACTTAAATAAATAGATAGTCTGCCAATTTATTTGGTTTCCTAACTATATACCTGAAGAAGACCGAAGTCAAATCGACTCCGGACCTCTCGTAACATCCATTATTCGTCATCGTACAAAAGCTGCTGGTAGTTCCCTTTGCGGTCTCTCTCGCTCTTTCGCGAGGACTTGCCTGAGCTCTTATTCTGGCGGCGGGTGCTGACCCTCTCTTTACTGGCAATATAGGCGAGCTCCCGCTCCGTCTTCTTGTAGTTCGCATATCGTTTCGCATCCAGCGTTCCGTCCTGCAGTGCTTCCTGAACCGCACAGCCGGCCTCCGTCTCATGGCGGCAATCCTGGAACCGGCACTGCTGAACCAGCGCGGAAACATCCGCAAAGGTTGCCTCGAACCCTTCTTCCGAATCCCACAGCTGCAGCTCCCGCATGCCTGGCGTATCCACCATAATCGCGCCTCCCGGCAGCACGAAAAGCTCCCGGTGCGTCGTGGTATGCCGTCCCCTTGCGTCCTCCTCGCGTATCCCCTGAACCCGCTGCAGCTCCTGGCCGGACAGCCAGTTCAGGAGGGTGGATTTACCGGCCCCGGAGGTACCCGTAATGGCAATCGTCTTCCCCCGTACCAGATAAGGCTGCAGTTGCTTCTTTCCTTGATCCATCAAGGAGCTCACCGCATGAACCGGCACGCCCGGTGCAACAGCCTCTACCTGCGCGACATAATCTTCCGGCGATTCACATAGATCCGCCTTGGTAAGCAGCACAACCGGTGCGGCTCCGCTCTCCCAGACCGCAATCAGATAGCGTTCAATCCGGCGAACACTAAAATCCTTGTTGAGTGCGTTAATGATAAACACGGTATCCATGTTCGCGGCAATGATCTGCTCATCCGGCACGCTTCCTGCTTCCTTGCGCGTCACAGCAGATTGGCGGGGGAGCAGCTTATGAATAACGGCACGGGATTCCCCTTGCAGCGGTTCCACCATGACCCAATCGCCAACAGCGGGAAAGTCGCTTTTGCTGGCTGCTTCGTATTCGTATTTGCCCGTAACAATCGCGGACTGCTCTCCCTCTTGCGTGATAATGCGGTATTGCTTCGAGAATTGGGCTGTGATGCGTGCCGGTACCAGCGCTTTATCCTGCTGCGGGATCTGCTCAGCCAGCAAAGTCCAATGTTCATTCCATCCATATGCTTGTAGCGTAGTCATGTCTTGTTTAGTCAAATTCGTGATATCCCCTTATCGTTATTGGATTGGTTGTTATCAAACACAAAAAAAACCGCAGATTTGTATCCGCGGCTGATCTGAATCTATGCAAGAAGAAGGCATCAACCCCCATTCAGCCTACAATCAAGCCGTTAAAGGTCATACCAAGCCCTTAAATAGACACAAAAAACCCGCAGGATACCAAGCACGGTCTCCTGCGGGTTCTTGAGTATGGAGTTAAAGACAAGTAAGGTTACATGCCTTATACCCCTAATACCATTAGAATTTCCCGTCCAAAGAGACCAACGTCAATGCGACCCATCCACTATGCATCATAACCATTTGACATCAGCCTCCTTCAGCTAAATTAATATATCCGTATTATAGGGGTCATATTTCCAGGTGTCAACATCTCATGCAAAAATTAGATTCGCCTGTAGTGCCTCCACTCCTCCGGCAGCAGCATCCCATACTGGCGATTCAAAAAGCGGTCATCCACCAGCGTCAGTGTCCCGCTGTCCTGCTCTGAGCGAATCAAGCGTCCTCCGGCCTGCAGCACTTTGTTCATGCCCGGGTACACGTAGGCATAATCGTATCCCCGCTTGCCGGTACGATCGAAATAATCCTTGATGATATCATTCTCGAATGATAGCTGTGGCAATCCTACGCCGATGACCACGACACTCGACAGCCGTTCTCCCTTCAAATCAATGCCCTCGGAGAAAATACCGCCCATTACGGCAAAGCCGATCAGCGGATCTTCCGCATCCGCCTGGAAGGCATCCAGGAATGCCTCCCGCTCCTCCTCACTCATCCCATGCCCCTGAAGCAAGGTACGTGCTCCCGGGTTCATTCTGGCAAACGCTTCATGAATATCCTGCATGTAGGGATAGGACGGCAGGAAGATCAGGGTATTCACCGGCTTTTCCTGAACCAGTGCACTCAGCATCCGCACGATGGCTTCGCTATTTCGCTCCCGATCCTTGAAGCGCGTCGATAACGGCAAAATTCGAACGTCCAATTGCTCGGAAGAGAAGGGAGAGGGAATCGAGAGGCTGTAGTCCTCTTCCTCTGCTCCCAGCATGTCGCGGTAATACCCAAGCGGCATGAGGGTTGCCGAGAAGAATACGCTGGAGCGGTAGTTTTTTCCCGCTTGCTGGAGCAAATAAGAGGGGTCCAGACAAAACAGCTTGAGAAACACCTCGCTCTGACTCATCTCCGCATACGTGACAAAGCGGTCGTCATACAGCTTGGAGATGCGCAGATACCCCTGCACGGCAAAATAGCACTCCAGAAGCGCATCGGCCTCATCCCCGCTCTTGCCAGTCATCAGTTCGGCCTCTGCCTGGAGCGAAAAATCCTCCAGCAGCTCCACCATCATCTCCGGCTGCTGGGACCCGACAATCCGCTCTTCCTCCCTACTAACCTTGCGCAGCACTTTAAAGCGGTTATTCACCCGCTTCGCGGCGTTGTAAAGCGCGGGATTGCTCTCTTTGTAAGCTCGTTGCAGTTCCAGAAAAGCCGATTTATTCAGCTCGGCTGAGAACATTCCCCGCGCCCGGTCTACCAGATTGTGTGCCTCATCAATAAGCAGCACACTGCGCTTCTTCACATCCTCCGGCATCCGCTTAAAGGATACACGCGGGTCAAACACATAGTTGTAATCGCAGATGACGGCATCAGCTGCATACGCGGCATCCAGCGAGAACTCAAACGGACACACCGTATGCTTCCGGGCGTACTCTTCAATAACGGGCCTCGTGATCAACGTTTCATGCGAGAGCAAATCCAGTATGGCGCCATTAATCCGGTCATAATAGCCCTCCGAGAACACGCAGCCCATCTGACCGCAGCCCTCAGCTTCACGGAAACAAATCTTGTCCTTCGCCGTCAGCGTGACCGTATGCATGCACAGACCTTGACGCTCCATGCGGGCCATGGCTTCCTCCGCGGTGGTTCGGGTGATCGTCTTGGCTGTCAGATAAAAAATCCGCGACAACAGGCCTTCACCGATCGCTTTAACCGAGGGAAACAGCGTGGATATCGTTTTCCCTATGCCCGTTGGCGCTTTGGTAAACAATTTCCGCCCTTCCCCAATGCTTTTATAAACAGCTCCGGCCAGCTTTCGCTGCCCCTCGCGGTAGGCGGGAAACGGAAACTTCAATTCGCGGATGCTTCGATCCCTCCGCTCGCCATGCTCCCGCAGCAGGTTGGCATAAGGCGCATAAGCCGCCACGACCTCCAATACGAAGGATTCCAGCTGTGCAAAGCTCCATTCCTGTACGAACTGCTTCCGCTCTCCACTCGGGACTTGGAAGTAGGTTAATCGCACCGCCATCTTCGTAATCTCATGTTGCTTCGCGTACATATAGGCATACATTTGGGCCTGCGCCCAATGAACCGGATACGAGTGCTCCGTAATCTCGCCTAAATCGCCGGAGGTCGACTTAATCTCGTCAATCATCATCCGCTCTTCCTCTTGAATCAGACCGTCACAGCGGCCTTCCACAACAAACAGAAGATCCTCGTAAGGAATCTCCACTTCAAGCTGAACTTCCTTCTGATCGTTCTCACCATAATCGCGCTGTACCTGTTGATGTGCACGGGTCCCCTCGGTAAGGGATGTCGCCGTGCGAAAACCCGAGGTAATGCTGCCGCTGCGAAAGACGTATTCCACCAGCGGCCTGACGGATATTTGAATAGTATGAGGCATGATGGTCTCCTTCGTTCATGTTCTATGAAGGGTATTATACCAAACATTCGTTCCTGAAAGCGAAGCATCCATCTTCATTCGGCAACAAAAAAGCGTGCAGACGGCATCCTGACAGGATAGCGTTCTGCACGCTGTATGCAACAAACATTTACGGGGCTTTCTTCTGCATCTGATCCAAACTCTTGAACTCGTACCCCCGGTTCTTGGCTTCGTCAATGATCCGCCCAAGCGCCTCGGTATTGTCCTTGGAGATCGAGTGCAGCAGAATCACAGCGCCCGGGTGGAGCTGCGCGGTTACCTTATCATAAGCATACTGCGCACCGCGCTGGGACTTCACGTCCCAATCCATATACGCGAGCGACCAGAAGACATTGGTATAACCCAATTGTTGGCTGGTCGCCAACGACCGCTCATCGAAAATGCCGCGCGGTGTACGCAAATATTTCATATCCGGTTGGCCGGTTATGCGCATAACCTCCTTCTTCACCCGCTCCAGTTCCTCGGTTAGCTTCTCTGCCGAGATCGTGGTCACATCCGGATGATTCCAGGAATGGTTGCCGATAATGTGTCCCTCCGCCGTCATCCGCTTCAGCAGATCTTCCTGTGTCTTTACGTAGTGTCCGGTCACGAAAAAGGTGGCAGGCACCTTCTTCTCTTTGAGCGTATCCAGGATACGGGAGGTATATCCGTTCTCGTATCCGTTATCGAACGTAAGATAAAGCTCCTTCTGCTCGGCATCGCCCATGAAGATCGCGCCGTATTTTTGCAGAAGCTCCTTAAAACCCTCCTCATTGATGGAAGGCAGCTGGCCATTGACACTTTTTTTGAATCCAAAATGAAACGGACCGCTTCCTACTGCCAAAGCCGCTCCCGATATGGACAGCATCACCGCCAAGCTCATCAGAAGCGCAAAGGCCGACCGAAGGATATCGCGTTTCTTCATATCCGTTCTCTCCTTCTTGTTGTGATATGGATTGATTCCCCTCATGAAAGACGTACAAGGGTTGCATCACCTAATATCCCACAAATCGGAGCAAACTATGTGCTAGCCAAAGAAGGCCCTGTCACAGGATGTAGCAGGGTTTCACGTGATCTTGATCAATCGGCCTTTCTGGTGACTTTGCAGTGCATACTCAATCATACGGATGACATTACGGGCTTCTTCAGGCTGAACGGGTAACGGGCCATCCTTAAGAATCGCTTCAGCCAAACCCTGATAAAAGGCCTGATAACGTCCCGGCAGCGTCTCAATCTCGCCCTGAACCGCCAGCCCGCTCAGCTCAGTAGCAAGCTCCCCGTACTGGTCCGGCTGGTCTTCACCCCAGCCCGCATCCCCCGGGTGCATTCCCTGCTTCAGCTGGCCTTCCTGAGGGTCTGTTCCATATTTCAGGAAGCTTCCTTTATCCCCGTGCAGCTCGAATTTTGGGCCGGCTTGCCGGACCAGCGAGCCGGAATGCAGAATAACGCGAAACGTTTTGTAACCCAGCACCAGGTGAAAATAATCATGGGTTTTGGACCCTTTGCGCTCCGTTCTCAAATCCGCCCACAGCGTCTCCGGCAGACCGAACAGGAACAGCGCCTGATCAAGCAGATGCGAACCCAAATCGTACAGGATGCCGGACCCGGGAATCCCCTGTTCCCTCCACCGCTCCGATTGCACTTCCGGACGGTAACGGCTGAACTGCGATTGATAAATGGATAGCTTCCCGAGCGCTCCCGTCTCCAGCAGGTTGCGGACGGTCAGAAAGTCATTGTCCCAGCGGCGGTTGTGATATACCGTCAGCAGAACTCCCTTCTGCTTCGCCAGATCAATCAGCTGGTCCGCTTCTGCGGATGTTACGGTAAACGGCTTCTCGACGACCACATGTTTACCGGCCTCGATGGCTAACCGAGTATATTCGTAATGCGTTGCATTCGGACTCGTAATGATGACAACATCAATATCCGGATTAGACAAAAGCTCATCCACGCTATCGACAACCGCCGTATCAGGCAAATCATTATGAACCTTGTCCGGATCTGATGACACGACCGTGTGGACTTTGTAATCCGGCACGCTTCTCAGGATAGGTGCATGAAACACCGACCCGGACAGGCCGTAGCCGATGATTCCCGCTTGTATTGCCATAAAGCAAGCCTCCTCTTCCCATGGTTCTATGTTGATTCGATATGTATCGCTTTGATTCCTTGCAACATCTTAACATTCCGCAAATATTTTACAACCTCAAATAATACAGCCGCCTGCACATTTATCACTGTGCAGGCGGCTGCTCAATTGCCATTGCAAAAGATAACCTGGAGACCTCTACCGGCTTAGCAGATTTTAGTAAGGGTCCGCCTCATGGCCCATGCGGTTAGCATCCTCAACCGCCTGCTCCCGGTCGGGCTCGTTCGAGCCCTTTCTGGCCTGCTCGAGTCCTTCCCGTACGCGGCGTCCATATTCCTCATCCGCATTCGTAAAATATTCCACCATCTTGTCTTGAATCCGGATATCACATTGGATGAGCGCACCCACCAGATTGCTAATCAAGTCGTTTCGCTCCCAATCCTCAAAGGCTCTGTACGTATCCCCGGCCTGCTTGAAGTCCAGCGGACGGTCCAGCTTCTGCCGGACGAGGTTGGCATCATAATGGGGCTGATGCGGTTTTGCGGTCTGCGAGGCTTCCACTAAACCGTCGGTCATGGAAGGCTCGTAATCCACATGCGGGCTTTGCCCTGGTGCCTTATCCACGTAATAAGACATCTGCCCGCCGCGCTGGTTGGTAGCGACCCGCTTCTTCGGCGCATTGATTGGCAGCTGCAGGTAGTTGGTGCCCACCCGATGCCGCTGGGTATCCGAGTAAGAAAATGTGCGACCTTGGAGCATCTTGTCGTCCGAGAAATCGAGTCCATCCACCAGCACGCCCGTGCCGAAGGCCGCTTGCTCCACTTCGTTATAGTAGTTCTCCGGATTGCGGTTCAGCACCATTTTGCCCACCTTCAGGAAGGGGAATTGATCTGCCGGCCACAGCTTGGTTGCATCAAGCGGATCAAATTCCAGCTCCGGATGTTCATCATCGCTCATAATCTGAACGCATAGCTCCCATTCCGGATAATCCCCGCGTTCAATGGCCTCATATAAATCCTGTGTTGCGTGGCTGTCATTCATGGCCTGGATCTTGTTTGCTTCTTCCTGCGTGAGGTTCTTAATGCCTTGCTTGAGCGGCTCCCAATGGTATTTGATCAGCACACTATGGCCATCTGCATTGACCCATTTGTATGTATTCACACCTGAGCCCTGCATTTGGCGGTAGTTAGCCGGAATGCCCCATGGGGAGAAGACAAACGTGATCATATGCGTCGCTTCCGGGGAACGGGATACAAAGTCGAACATGCCGACTGGACCCGGAACGTTGGATACTGGATCCGGCTTGAACGCATGAACCATGTCCGGAAACTTGAGCGGATCGCGGATAAAAAATATTTTCAGGTTATTGCCAACCAAATCCCAGTTGCCTTCTTCGGTGTAGAATTTCACGGCAAACCCGCGCGGATCCCGAAGCGTTTCAGGTGAGCCGGAACCGTGGATAACGGTTGAGAACCGGACAAACACCGGTGTACGCTTGCCTTCAACCTGAAACAGCTTGGCCCGGGTATACTTCGAAACAGGCTCATCGCCTACTTTCCCGTATGCTTCGAAGTAACCGTGAGCTCCAGCACCCCGTGCATGCACGACGCGCTCCGGAATGCGTTCCCGGTCAAAGTGCGTGATCTTCTCCAGATAATGATAATTCTCCAGGGTCATCGGACCCCGATTCCCTACCGTTCTCACATTCTGATTATCCGAAATAGGATGTCCCTGACGATTAGTCAGCGTATCCTCCCGCTCCGTCTCGCCGCGGTTCTGGGCAAAGCCTTCCCGACCTGGGTTCGTTCCATTATTACCATCATGTTCCTGGCCACTCACGAATGTCATTCCTCCTTGGATATAAGGCTTGTAAAATGGTTCTCTTATTATGGATATTATGTCCAAGGCGTGAAAATGTATGAAATGCCCCTTAATTTGAAACAAACTTAATCCTGCTCACCCAATAGAGCGCGGGTAAAGCTGATCCATTCCCTGACGGCAAAGGACAGATACCGGTCCTTCCTCCAGATCATTCCGAGCTGCCAGGGAATGGACGGGTTGTCCAGCGGCAGTATCGTCACGCGCGAAGAATCGATTTCCTTACAGATCGTCTCTGGCAGCAGTGCAATGCCCAGATTGGCGGCCACCATGCCGCTGATGAGATCCCACTGCGAGCTTTCATAGACCACCCTTGGTTCGAAGCCCGCGCTGACGCATTCGCGGATGATCCGGTCATGCAGCGTAAAATCCTCTCGAAACAACACAAATGCCTCGTCGGCTAGCTCATTCAGGTGTACATGATCTCTGCCTGCCAGCCGGTGGGACGGGTGGAGTAGCAGATTCAGCTTCTCTTTCACAAAGGAATAATAGTGGAATACATCCTCATTGACCGGCAGCACCGCGACTCCGATATCGGTCTGACCGCTTTCCACATCCGCTTCGACCTTCTTGGCGCCATCCTCAATCAGCTGAATAGTAATCTTCGGATATTCCCGGTGGAACTGCCCGATCACCTCAGGGAAAAAGCTTGAGCCTACCATAGGTGGAAGCCCGATCCGAAGATGGCCGCGCTTCAGGTTCATGAGATCCTCCAGCTCGGCCGATACCCGCTGAAAGGAATCCACCATCTGCTGCGCCTGCTGATACATGATATGACCCGCATCCGTCAGCTCAATCCGCTTGCCCTGCCGGTAGAACAAGGTTACGCCCCACTCGTCCTCCATGTTGCGAATCGTTTTGCTGATCGTTGGCTGCGTAATATACAGCTTCTCGGCGGCCTTGGTGAAGCTTTGGTTCCTCGCTACCTCAAGAAAATACTCCAGGTGCCGTATATCCATCCGATATTCCCTCCGGTTTCTTCTATGTATAGATAAATGGAATGCATCTCATTCGATATATGCATTTTACCTATGAAAATTATCGTTGTAAAATTTCATTAACAATGAAAATAAAGGAGTCCGGTCATGATCAACATGTTGAAAGGAACACTCCAAGTGGCCGGTTTCATGCTTCTTTCCTTAGGGATGGATCAACTGGCCGCTTGGCTGAATATAGGGATTCCAGGCAGCATTCTCGGAATCGTTGTGTTGTTTATACTTCTCGAAACCAAAGTCCTCCGCCTGGAGTGGATTGAGCTTGGCGCCAATTGGCTGCTCGCCGAATTGCTGCTGTTCTTCATCCCTGCAGCGGTCGGCATCATGAAATATTTCCCAATGCTGGAGGCCGAAGGACTCCAGATTCTGGCCGTGGTTTTGTTCAGCACCGTCATTGTGATGGTCAGCTCTGGACTGACTGCCGGCTTCATCTCATCCAGAAAGGATCGTAAAACATCATGAACATCCTGCTGACGGTCATTCTCGGTTTATTGTTGACGGTCGGGATTTATGGGGGAGCCAAAAGACTTTATCGCCGCCTGCCAAAGGTCTATTTATCGCCGCTCCTGATCACCCCGGTACTGATTGTTGTGATATTGACACAAACAGGGGTATCCTATGAATCATACAATGAAGGAGCGCAGTGGATCAGCAAGCTGCTTGGACCGGCTACAATCGCTTTTGCCGTGCCTTTGTACAAAAACTTCCAGACTCTTAAAAAGCATGCGGCCGAAATTATGCTCAGCGTGCTGACCGGATCGGTACTGGCCATGTTATCCTCTGCAGTTCTTGCTAAATGGATGCACCTGAACAGCTCGCTGGCCACCAGTCTCGTCCCGCGCTCCATCACAACGCCCATTGCCATGAACGTCTCCGAGGTCATTGGGGGCGTGCCGAACATGACCGCCGTCTTCGTTATTATGACCGGGATTCTAGGCTCCATGATCGGGCCCGCGGTCATGCGAATCTTCCGGATTCGGGGCGATATTGCACGTGGTGTGCTGTTTGGGACCAGCGCCCATGGAACCGGCACCTCCAAGGCATTCGAATTCAGCTCCCTTTCGGGAACGATCTCCAGCATTTCGATGATCGTCGCTGCTCTCTTCACCCTCGGAACCGCACCGCTGATCATGTCTTTTCTTTATTAATATTTGCTAAGCCCCTGACAAAACCGGCGATGGCCGGTTTTTTCGTTGTCTTTTTTGTGTTGTTATAAGAAGCTTATGGACTTACTTTAACTCTTTGACAACCTCCTCCGAAGAGGTCATAATTAGTTCTGTTCATTCATTTTGTAAAATAAATGGTATACAGAATGTATATCAACAGTAAGAATAACGTCTATCGATTCTTAAATAACGAATGGCCGCTGGAGTTTTCGGAAATAGGGTTACGGCGGCATTGGAAGGAAGGCGATACAGGTGTTCTCCACCTCGCGGTTTCGGTTAACGATTACGAAGCCTTTTATATTTTTCTCTGTCATTATGCTGCTCAAAAGTTACCTGGCCTGGATGGTCATTTTTGATGATGTTATGCCATGGAAACCGCTCATTACGGAAATCCCTTTTATTTGGCTTGTGTTCAGCTTAATCGAATGGTTCGCTTCCAAGCGAAAGCTCGCTGCCTATATGAGCGTTAACTTATTGCTAACCGCCATATTCTTTGCAGCCATTATGTATTATAAATATTACGGTGTCATTGTTACGTATCACGCGCTGGAGCAGGTCAACCAGGTAACCGCGGTAAGCAATAGCGTATTCTCCTTGATGGACCCTTACTATCTGTTGATCTTTACGGATATCATCGGTATGTTTTTTCTATTATGGCGCAGTGATCGCGTTAAAAAATGGAAGATTCGGCATGCCAAGAAAGAAAAGCGCAAAATCATTCCTATTGTTTTTGTCGTCTCTTTAATGCTGTGCCTATTCCAGATTATGCCGAACCGCGCAAGCATGAACGAAATCGTGAAGGCGCAGGAGATGGGCATTCTTAATTATGAGGCCTATACGATTTTCCAACAGGAGAACAAAGAGCTCGTGGATGCCAAGGCCATCACGCAGGATAAAGTCAACGAATTGAAGGGTATCGGGGCGTCTGATCAGGAAGCTGTGCTCTCGGGTGCAGCCAAAGGGAAGAACCTGATCATCATCCAGATGGAGTCCTTCCAGAATTTCCTGATCGGTTTGAACATTGATGGCAAGGAAATTACGCCAAACTTGAACAAACTCGCTAAAGAGAGCTTATACTTCCCGAACTTCTACCAGAATGTCGGTCAAGGAAATACCTCGGATGCCGAGTTTGTGGTGAATACGTCCTTCTACATTCCGCCGCGGGGAGCGGCAACGCAGCATTATGCGGACAGGGTTCTACCCAGCCTGCCGAGGTTGCTGCAAGGGGAAGGTTATGATACAGCCACTTTCCACACCAATGTGGTGGAATTCTGGAACCGCGGAGAGCTGTACAAGGCCCTCGGGTTCAACCGTTATTACGATAAAGCGTTCTTCGGTGATGAAGATAAACTGTTCTTCGGTGCCTCGGATGATGCCCTGTATTCCAAAACATCGGCCGAGCTGAAGAAGATGGACGATGCCGATAAACCGTTCTATACCCAAGTCATCTCCATGTCGGCTCACCATCCGTTCACGATTCCCGAAGATAAATATCGGATGACGCTGCCGGAGCGATATGAAGGCACCTTTGTCGGCGACTACATCCGCTCGCAGAATTACGCCGATGATGCGCTTGGTAAGTTCATTGAGCAGCTGAAGAAAGACGGCGTGTGGGATAACAGCCTGGTTGTTCTCTACGGCGACCACCTTGGACTTCCTATATATTCCTTGGACAACAAGGATAAAGAACTGATGCATGAAATTTACGGCCGTGATTATAACTCCGGAGATATGATCAATATCCCGCTTATGATCCATGGAGAAGGCCTTAAGCCGGAAGTGAAGGAGCAAATCGGAGGGCAGATCGACCTCCTGCCGACGGTGGCCAACCTGCTCGGCGTATCGATGGACAATCAGCTTCATTTCGGTCAGGATCTGTTAAACAACACTGATAATAACTTGCTGCCGGAACGGTACTACCTTCCTTCCGGTACATTTATCAACAATACGACCCTGTACATTCCGGGAATCGGCTTTGAGGATGGAACCAAGCATCCGCTTCCGAACTCGGACGAGAAGAAGACCCAAGCTACCAAAGAAGAATTCGAACGCTCGCTGCAGCTGCTCCATCTGTCGGACAGCTATATCAGACAGCTGCCATACCATAAATAGTTCGTTGCTTAATAGGACAACTCTTTCGGATAATCGGAGGGTTGTCCTTTTTTGCTTGGCAGAGAATGCCGGAAATCCTTGATATATAAGGGTTTATACAGCCGCAGGCAACGGTTATTTGACATAGTGGCTTACTTTTTCTTATGATTAATAGCAATATACCTTGTTTTGAATACCGCATTCGTGGTGAAATTACGTACAACAACTTAAATGACTCATACTCATACGCTGACCATTAAGCCATATATTTTTCATGAACAAATCGATTATGAATTGTAGGAGTGACGATCCGACTTGGACCCCATACGAAGGACAAACAGAATTATATGTTCAACACTTGGCCTTCTTCTGATTGCTTCCGTTACGCATGTTCCCCTGGTGGACATCACCGATTCCGCTGCCGCTACGCAGGGATTGGAAGCGTCTGAAGGAACTCTTCCATCGCCAACGCCGGTACCCAAGAGTCCGGAACCTGTTCGGTTGATGCTGGAGTCAAAACGCCATGTGTATCTGCTTTCCTTGCATAACGTTACATCCCGTACCACGGATACCGATATGTTTCTGCTCCTCAAGCACATGATGCTAGACCCTTTAAAATTCCGGTCGAATTATGTTGACAGCCATGCATAGTAAGTGATGGTTATTAAAAAACTAATTCGGATCAGATAAAAAAGGATGTGTTTTGTTTGGATGACAGTATAGGCTTAAATTTATTCTTAGTCGCTGTGCTTATCGCAGCTACCGCTTTTTTCGTTATGACGGAATTTGCTATCATAAGACTTCGTCCCAGCCGGGTAGACCAATTGGTAATGGAAGGGCGTAAAGGCGCGCTTGCCGTCAAAAAGGTAACTTCGAATCTGGATGGGTACCTGTCTGCGTGTCAGCTGGGAATTACCATCACGGCACTCGGTCTTGGTTGGCTCGGGGAACCGACCATCGAGAAAATTCTTCACCCGGTGTTTGATAGCTTTTCCATTCCTGCTGCTATCGCATCGCTAATCTCATTTTTGCTTGCATTTATTATCATGACTTATATTCACGTCGTTATCGGTGAACTTGCGCCGAAGACGATTGCTATTAATAAAGCGGAAGCCGTGTCGTTCATCTGTGCGACACCTATTATCTGGTTTAACCGGATCATGTACCCGTTCATCTGGTTGCTGAACGGATCCGCCAACAAGATCGTTCGTCTGTTCGGCATGCATCCCGCCAGTGAGCACGAAGAAGCTCACTCGGAAGAAGAACTCCGCATGATTCTGAGCGACAGCTATGAGAGCGGAAAGATCAACCAAGCCGAATACGGTTATGTAAGCCGAATTTTTGCTTTTGATGATATGCTTGCCAAGGAGATTATGGTACCCCGTACCGATATGATCTGCCTGTATGTGGATAAGCCGCTTGCCGCCAATCTGCAAATCATCAAGCGCGAGCAGTACACCCGTTTTCCGGTTGTACGCGGTGACAAGGACCAGATCGTCGGCATGGTGAACACCAAGCAGTTCTTCCTGGAGTTCGATGACAATTCCAACATCGACTTGACCAAGCTGATTCATCCGGCAATGACGGTATCCGAAGCGATTCCGATCAAGAAGCTGCTGCGGAAAATGCAGCAGGAAGGCACGCATATGGCCATCCTGATCGATGAATATGGCGGTACCTCCGGGATGATCACCATTGAAGATATTCTGGAGGAGATCGTCGGCGAGATTCGCGACGAATTCGACGAGGATGAAGAACGCGAGCTGACTCAGCCTGAGCCGAACCGCATTATTGCCGACGGCAAGGTATCCATTAACCGGATCAACGACCTGCTTCACACCGACCTGAGTACCGATGACCTCGATACGATCGGCGGCTGGCTGTACGGTCATAACTCCGAGCTTGCCAAAGGTGATGCATGGAGTTACGGTGACCTGAAGTTTACCGTCATCGAGAAGAAGACTCACCGCTACACGAAGCTGCAAATCGTTAAAGAAACAGCGGAAACAGCAGCGGAAGAAGCAGCTGCCGTCGCGGCTGCAAGCGAAAACAACGAATAGATAATAGATAGCCAAGCCGCCATGCAGCCATTACCGGGTTATGCATGGCGGTTTTTTTGTATGCGGGAATGATATTTTAGCACTTTAACAAGTTATAACTCTGCTGTAATATAGAAATAATCTAATTTCATACATATGGGGGGCAGCAAGTCATGAATCGTCAAATCGCTATCATTGGAAGCAGCGGCGGCAATCTGTACAATCTCGGCGGCAAAGACCCGCTCAAGCTGCTGGATGAAATATTGATGCAGCTGGAGAGCGCAGGCCTATCCTGTGGGGCACTGCAGTTTATTGCTGCCCAGGTCTCCATGGATGCAGCCAAGGATACAACGCCTGCCACTCTTTACAGCTGGAGCATCTCTCAAGGAGAGCCGGTCGTTATCGCCGAGGGTACGCTTCAGCAGGTCAATCAAGCGGCTGAACGGCTGGACCGGGAGATTGCCGAGCAGATTGAACTCGGCGAAATCGACGGCATCATCGTTATGAGTGCCGACCCTGAGGGCAGCAACCGGCACGCCATTGAGGCTGCTGCCAAGTTCCGTCTGCCAGTGACCGGTACTGGCGGAACTTCCATGGCCATCATACAAACCAAAGGCGCGCATGTCATCGCCGCCTCGGGTACAACCGGAACCACCAATCGAACCCGTGCGGTCACCTTTGTCACTTCCCTCAGCAAGCATTGGCGTCTTACGTACCGGCCGGTCATCGGAAATGCAACCGCGAACCTTCACGGGGCTTCCGGGAGCTCGTCGCCATGGCGGCGCATCAATATTCGCGGCATTATGATGGCATCCCTCCCCGGTTTCATCGGCATGGCCCTGATCCTCGCGGTCAGCAAGATCCCGGGGTTATCCTCGCTGACCGAGGTGTTTGATCTATTGATCAAGGCGCTGCCGGTCATCGTCGCTGTCATTGCAGCCAAACAGGTATCCGAACTGGACGAGGTATCCATCGTGGCAGGCATCGTGGCAGGTGTCCTTTCCGTCGAAGGGGGCATTATCGGAGGCATCATTGGCGGAATTGGCGCAGGTATCATCGTCCATTACATATTCCGTCAATGCGTGGAATGGCGTTTCCCTGCAACCACGGTCAACATTGTTGCAGGCGGTATATCGGGTCTGATTGCCGGGTTGCTGGTTTACTTCCTCATTGCGCCGATTGCGCTGAGTGCAGGGCAAGGCATCCGCTTCCTGATCGAAACCCTTGTCTCCTGGAGCCCGGCCATAGCCGGGTTGATTGCTGGCCTGCTGATCTGGCCCGCGATCATTGGCGGCGTCTATCATGCGGCCATCCTGCCGATTGTACTGCTGGAGATGGAGACGACAAGCAACAGCTTCCTCGGCGCGGTCGATATGGTCGGTCTGGTGATGGTGTCCGCAGGAATCACGCTGGCCAACATTATCGCCCCACGGGATAAGGGAGAAGCGGCCGTAGCGGCTCCCGGGTTTGCCATCAATATGGGTTTTGGCACTTTCGTTGAAGCTGCCTATCCCTTCATGTTTTCGAACAAACTTGTGTTTGCTGGGGCAATTGCTTCCGCAGGTCTTGGTGGCATGCTCGTCGGTTTATTCGGCGTTCGGGGAACTGCCTACGTGCCTTCCTTCATCGGTCCCATCACATCGAATAACACCATTGGCTTCCTGATCTCTATGGCAGCCAGCATGCTCTGCTCATTCCTTATTACGTTCTTCGTAAACAAACTGTCCGGTTATCGGGATGCGAAGAACACTATGAGTATGTAGTGAGTTTGTAGTACATGGTCAATTCCAATATGCAAGATTTTAGCTAACCATTTAGTCTCAAAAAGAGTTTATATAATAGATAGGCTCCTAAGTTAGATGCCTATCCCAATCGAAAAACGGAAGGAGGTTATCATGATCGTGAAATTCAGAAGCCTATCGCTGTTCGCGCTGACAAGTGTCCTGCTAGCCGCTTCGCTAATCTGGAACAGCGAACAAGCAGCCGCTAACGATGCCGAAGACTATTCCGTGATGGCGGCAGGCACGCCCATTACGAACGTTCTTGTTCACAAAGGCAAAGCGTACGTTCCGCTCAAGTCCTTAGCCGATGCAATGGGGTATGAGATTTCCTATACGTTGAAGGAGGAGTTGGACAACTTTCATCAATATGACTTAAAGGCTGCGAACAGTCCCGCGGTATCGATATGGGGCAACGACAAGTGGGGATATACGATCGTTCGGCGGGCAACGCAAGAGATGAGCGTGAACGATATCGACATTTACAAGCCAGCCAAGCTATGCCCTGAAGAATCGGACCATTGCAAGCTCGATGAACGTAAGTACGAAGGACCCCTCTTCATAAAGAAAACCCTCTACGTACCTGTCCGAGACATGGCCACAGCCTTAAATCTGAAGCTGACCGTGACGCAAACCCAGAAAGGGCGCAGCATTCATCTGTCCAAGCGCTAAAGCTCCCATTTATCTACTCCCCTAACGAATACTACTTAAAAAAAGCCAGGCAGAGTCACAAACTCTGCCTGGCTTTTAATCGAATAGAGGCAATCCAGCCTTCAAATTCTTCATTCCAGTTCTCTGATCTCTATGTCATCCGCGGACGTGATTTTCGAAATATCAAACTCTCTGAAACTATGGGTGCTCTCTTTCCCATTCATATCAAAATCCTGCTCGATCTTCTTCACACGGTCCGGCGTCTTCAAATCCGCCCCATAATATTCAATGTGAAGGTCCGTCTCCCCCTGTACCGTCACCGATGGCAGCCGCCGAATCAGCTCCAGCACCCGTTCCTTCTCTTGCGCCAGATTGTCTGCCGTCAAATCCGCGAACACGATTAAACTGATATTCTGACTGACATTTCCGTCGGCATTTGCGAGTTGGTTATAATCACGCTCAACCGTGTCGAAATCCAAGTTGACATAAGCATCCGCAAACGCCTGGTCCGGATAAAGCTCAGCCAACAGAGGTTTCAGCTGGTCTCTAAGCTGTTGTCCCCAAAGCAAATTCAAATATGTATCTTCCGATATGACAGGAGGGCTGGCATCATTGCTGCTAATCGTGAATTCCAGCTCAGGTGACTGTACCGGATGGGCTCTCAGATTGTATGTGCCGATGGCCCAGGTATAGTTCACGTCCGTTACTTTAAAGGGTTCGTTGTACTTCTGTTCCAAATAGGACTCTGTCGCTTCCTGGACCTCTCGTTTCTCGGCGGCCGTCTTTATGAACGGAGCAGATCCCCAAGTATACCCCGCGTGTATGGACCCGGCGAACAGGGCAAGTCCGATCACCGTCCGCACAACGATTTTCCACGGAGAGGAGAGTTGGCGCCTCCGCTTCTCATCGAACATCGGTTTCTTGGGTGATCGGTAGTTGAAGTAAATAACCGGTATAATCAGACCTATAATATGAATCCCAATGGCGAGCGGACCCAGAATCAGGCCCAAAAATCCTAATGTCATGAAAAAAATAAACAAAGCCGCTCCCTGAAGCGCTATAAGCAGCGTTCCGCCTATAATCATGCCCGGCGTCCCGATATAAAACATCCCGAGCCCAGTGCAGATCAGAGAGAGCAGCGTGGCAATCCATTGATGTTTCTTCAAGTTATCATCCGTCCTTCATGCAAATGGTTTGTGAATCATGGTCAGATCCTGACACACCCTATTATAACCGCTGTAGAGCTTGGAAAAAGAAAAATTTCGATCGATATGCTCTCACAGAAGGCCACGTAATAAGAAAAAGGTTGCCTTGCAATCATCAAATATGGTTCAGTTCGCTAAAATTTGATCATTCTATAATCTAAAAACCAAAACCCACTTCACCGTAGTGAAATGGGCTGGGGGTTCAACCGAGGCCTGTTTTCCGATCAAGCTCTAAACCTTGGACCCTACTCCTTCGGATGGATCATTTCTTCCGGACGAACGATCCGGTCAAAATCCTCTCCGCGGAGCAGTCCGCTTGCCAGAGCCGCTTCACGAAGCGTTGTCCCTTCTTTATGCGCTTTTTTTGCGATGGCCGCGGCATTCTCATATCCGATATGCGGGTTCAGCGCCGTCACCAGCATCAGTGACCGCTCCATGTTCGCAAGGAGAACGTCAAGGTTGGCTTCGATGCCGACCGCGCAATTCTGGTCGAACGAATCCATGGCATCCGACAGCAGGCGTACGGACTGCAGGAAGTTATAGATGATGACCGGTTTGAAGACGTTTAGCTCAAAATTACCCTGGCTTGCTGCAAAACCGATCGTGGCATCGTTGCCCATCACTTGGCAGACTACCATCGTCAGTGCCTCGCTCTGGGTTGGGTTCACTTTCCCCGGCATGATGGAGCTGCCCGGTTCGTTGGCAGGGATCGAGATCTCGCCAATCCCGGAACGGGGACCGCTTGCCAGCCAGCGAACGTCGTTGGCGATTTTCATCAGATCAGCAGCCAGCGCCTTTAGCGCCCCATGGGCAAATACAATCTCGTCATGGCTGGTCAGCGAATGGAACTTGTTGCTAGCGGACGTGTAGCTTTTTCCGATCTGCATGCTGATTTCGGCAGCCGCCATTTCTCCAAATTTAGGATGCGCGTTAATACCGGTACCGACGGCAGTACCGCCAATAGCCAGCTCACGCAGCGGTTCTACGGCGGAAGCCAGCATCAATTCACACTTCTCCAGCATCCGATGCCAGCCGCTGATTTCCTGTCCGAGGGTCAGCGGTGTTGCATCCTGAAGATGCGTGCGGCCGATTTTGATCAGATCCTTATATTCATCGCTTTTCTTCTCCAGCGTTTTCTTCAAGCGGCGCAGTGCGGGCAGCACATGATCTTCCACGGCCACGACCGCAGCCATGTGCATCGCTGTCGGAAACGTATCGTTAGAGCTTTGGGATTTGTTAACGTCGTCGTTGGGATGAACGCGCAGGGCGCTGTCTTTTTGCTCAAGCAGTTGATTCGCACGGTTCGCAATGACTTCGTTCACGTTCATATTGGACTGTGTGCCGCTGCCGGTCTGCCAAACCACCAGCGGAAAGTGCTCATCCCACTTGCCGGCCACAATCTCGTCGGCGGCGGTCGTAATCGCATCCACTTTGTCTGCATCCAGCTTACCAAGCTTGCCATTCACAATGGCCGCGCTCTTCTTCAATATCGCAAATGCCCGAATGATTTCCTTCGGCATCGTTTCGGTTCCAATCCGGAAATTCTCGGAACTGCGCTGTGTCTGCGCTGCCCATAGCTTATCCGCAGGCACTTTAACCTCACCCAGGGTATCCTTCTCAATACGATAATCCATCCCAACTTCCTCCTTTGGCTTCCTTGAATTTAAGCGCTTAATATTCCATCTCCCCTATTATGACATAGACTTGCCCAAGAAAAAAACAGACGGGATGAACGGCTTTGGCTGCCTGGCTTAAAGCACTGGCTCGGCTGCCTTCTTGGCTCGCTTACTCACCGTCACCTCATACGAAACAACGCGGTTATCGAACGATTCGCTGCCGCTTCTTCAATCAAGCTAACGATAATATTCCCGCCTTACAACAGCCACTCAAACCAGCGCGCATGCCCATCCGTCCGTGCCACCGTAAACTGGCTCGGCACACCTCCGAGAATATAATCGGCATGGAGATGCTCATCCTCCATATTGTTGTAGACATGCACGATATCGCGGACGCTTCCGATTTCATTTAAGTGATGCAGCAGTTTTTGCTTAGACGCCTCCGGAATCTGATTAGCCACATGCGTATGAAATACGCAAATGACGGCCTCCTCCGGGATGCTCCTCACGATTTCGGGAAGCAACGCGGTCCCATCCCCTTCTCGGAACTGTATCCCGGACTGCTGCTTCAATACCTCCGCCACATGCTCCAGCATGGATACCCTGTCGTGATTACCCGGCCAGATTAAAGACCGCAGCCACAACAAATGCTCCGGGTTTCGCACGTCATTCACATGCAGGTCGATCCCCATCCGATAGACGACCGGGGGACTGGAAGCCAGCAGGAACGGCGTACGGCTCCCCCTGATCTCCGATGTGATATGAACCTTTGACCCCGCTAGGCCGTAACTCTCCGCGTCCCCATAGGAATAGCTGTATTGATCCCACAGCAGCTGCAATCCGGCACTAGTTCCAAGCTCCACCAAGGCAAGCGGCTTACGGACCTTGTCATAGATCGAGCAGAACACCGGATACAAATACGCACAGCGGCGGACTTCGTTCGTTTGTACCCGTTTACTCTCCAGTATCCCGATAATGGCTGCCTGATGCTTCAGCACAAATGAACGAAAATGGGGATAACAGGAGCTCATTTCCTTCGGATGTTCCACAAGGCCGGGGTAATACGCCCTCAGCTCCGGCCCCTCACCCTGGAGCAGCAAATATTGAACTGCGCCAAACAGCATATTGGGTACAGGCTGGCCTGCAGGAACAAACGCAGCGACTTGCAGCACCTCTTCATCATCGGCTATATGGCGCGACAAATACTCATAGAACACACTGGAGCCCGGACATTCCCGCTCAGCAAAATGACGAAACACGTTGACCATCCGTTTATGAGCCACCTTACATCACACCCCTAAAGTTGTAATTAACCTTTATCCTGCTTAAGACTAATGTTACATCTTTCCAGGATGCGCGTGGATTTGGATCTTTTATCAGGCTCATTAAGAAAAATAAGATGGAGACAAAAAAAGAACCGACCCTAAATGAACTGCACCCCAATTGTTAGGTCATGTCTAACAATTAGGGGCATTTCAAAAGGGCGGTTCTTCTACTAAGGATGCTGTTGTTGTCTAGACTGCCGGACGATCCAATAGATACAAGTTCCGATACCGCGGATAGCGCTCCATCAGCTCATCGTGGGTACCCCGCATAACGATTTGGCCGTCTTCCATGAATAGGATCTCATCCATGCGCTCAACGCCCACCAGATGATGCGTTACCCAGATCAGCGTCCGGTCCTGCAGACTGGCGAACATAGTGGATAACAGTTCCCGCTCGGTTTTGGGATCCAGCCCGACCGTCGGTTCATCCAGAATGACAACAGGCGTCTTCTGCAGCAGGATTCGGGCCAAAGCCACGCGCTGGCGTTCTCCCCCGGAGAAACGCTGTCCGGCTTCCTGCATACGGGTGCGGAGACCCTCCGGAAGGGAAGCAACCAAAGGTTCAAACCGCGCCAGAGCAACCGCGTCCCGTATTTCGGCCTCCGTGGCATCCGGCTGCCCGAGCCGAATGTTGTTCATTAGCGTTGTATCGAACAAGTGCGGACTCTGATTCAATACCGAAATAACGGAAGATATCTCATCGCCAAACCGCGCAGCATCCACTCCGCCCAGGGTAAGACTTCCCCCTGAAGGTGCCAGCACGCCCTGAATCAGCTGCAGCAGGGTGGATTTACCGGCACCGGAACGCCCTATAATGGCTACCTTGGCCCCAGGAGGAATATCCAGGGATACATCCGTTAATGTAGACCCTTCCCTACTCGCATCGGATCGTTCCAGCCCGGATTCGCCGCCTGCTGCCTGATCATAACGGAAGCTGACGCCATCCGCCTTCACATGGACACCGCTGCTTATGACAGATTCGATCTCTCCCTTATTCAGCTGTTGCTCCAGGTTCCGCTCCCCTTCAGATGCATCTGCGCTTTCTATCGCCTGAAGTCTCGCGACCGATTGGCCGTACTGCGGAATCCGCTCCACGGCTTCGGATACCGGCAGGAATGCGTCCATTAACGGGAATACAACCAGCACAAAAGCCGCGATCAGCGTAACATCGATCGAGCCGTCCGCATACTGCCGTCCTGACCAATACACCATCGATACCACCGTCACGGCAACCACGCATTGAGCGATAAAAGCCCGAAGACGCGACCAGCGCTTAAGGGAGCGGTCGGTCCGGTCGACCTCGGCTTCATCTGCCTCATAACCGGTCAGGAACTCCGTCTGCCTGCCGCTGACATACCATTCATGAATACCCAGTACCGCGTCGGTTAGCTTCTGGTAGAGGTTGCTGCGGGCCTGCTTCATCTCCCGGTTCTTCCGTTTGGTGAGCAGCAGGGAAACCAGTGGCAGCACCAGAATCAGCACCGCTACATATAACGCGAGCAGAAGGGCAAATGCCGGGTCAAACAGGCCGACGGCCAGAATAACCCCGACGTATAACACAAGCGCCACAATCGATGGAAAAACCGTTCGAATATAGACGTCCTGCAAATACTCGATATCATCAGAGAGCACGCCCAGCAGATCCCCGGTGCGGTACCGGGAGGACAAACGGAGGGCTTGCGGTTCCAGAATGCGGTACAGCCGCAGACGCATCTGGGACAGGATGCGAAGAATCGTGTCATGTCCCACCAGGCGCTCCACGTAATGGATGACCGCGCGTCCGATGCCGAAGGTCCGAACCCCTACGGTCGGCACGTATACCATCAGGATATTTTCCGGTCGCAGGGCGGACTTGGAGATCAAATACCCGGATGTGAACATCAGCATCCCGGCGAACAGGATCGTGAGCACGCCAAGCATCACAATCAGCAGAAAGCGCCAGAAGTTTGCCGTTACGTAAGGCCGAAACCACGATTCCTGCTTCATTGTACTCCCTCCATCTGCGATGTAATTAATCCATAATAGACACCTTGCCGAGCGATAAGCTCCTCATGGGTTCCCGTTTCCGCCACCCGCCCCTGATGCAGAACGAGGATGTGATCCATATCCTGCATCCAGTGCAGTCTGTGCGTCGCGAGGAATACCCACTTATCTTGAAAAAGGGACAGCATCGTCTCCTTCAGCTCGTATTCCGTCTCGATATCCAAATGGGCCGTCGGCTCATCCAGCAGCAGAACCCGCCGGCCGCCGAGCAGCGCTCTGGCCAAGGCCACGCGCTGTGCCTGACCGCCGCTTAAAGCGCGTCCGCCGCCGCCGATCATCTCCGCGAGTCCGCCGGGTAAGCTCTTCACCAGATCCGACAGACCCGCCGCTTCGACCGCTGCTTCGACTTGCGCTGTTGACGCCTCCGGCGCATAAAAGCGCACATTATCCGCTAGGGTAGCACCGAATAAATACGGCTGCTGCGGCATATAGGTGACCTCGGTCCGCCACGCCCGCCGGTTCCAGTCCTCCAGCTTCACGCCGTTTAGCTCCATCATCCCGGATGTTGGCGCCATGAATCCGCCTAATAGCTCGATGAGCGTGGATTTGCCGGCCCCGCTCTCCCCGACGATACCGATCTTGCGTTGACCCGGTATCCGGAAGCTGACATTCTCCAAGGAAGCCGGCCCCAACTCTTCGTGCCTGAGGCCGATACCGGACAGCTCCAGTACGCTGTGGTTATCCCATTGGAATCGCAGCTGCGGCGGATTGGGCTCAGGCGAATTATCTTTAATTTTAAATGTTAGGCCTGTTTGGGTCGTTGCAAGCATTCCTGTCGTTGCCATCGCAGTGTCAGCCGCTCCGGTTGATCCCAACGGGCCTGCGCCGTTGTCCGAACCCTCTGCGCCAACAGCATCATCACGATCGGCGGAACGCCCTTTCCGGGCCTCCTGAATCATGGATTGCATCGCTTCCCCTGCCTGCTTACCATCCAGCGTGGCATGAAAGTCCGCCCCGACCATGCGCACCGGCAGGAAATACTCCGGTGCCAGGATCAGGATAAGCAGCGCGGGCAGCAGCTCCAGGCTGCCGTTAATGAGGCGTAAGCCTAAGTTTACCGCAACAGATGCCACGGACAGCATCGTAAAGAAATCCAGCGCGAAGGACGACAGAAACGCCACGCGCAGCGTCCGCATAGTAGCTGCTCGATATCCCTCGCTGACCTGCTGTATGCTCTCGCTGTGCTTGCGGCTCTGTCCCAGAAACTTCAGGGTACTCAGACCTCTCAGCGAATCTACAAAATGATTAGACAGCATCCGGTAAGAATCCAGCTGCCGCTCGGTCTGCTTTCTCGCGGCAAGTCCCACGAGGATGAGAAATACGATCAGGATCGGCATGGTCACCAGCAGAATAATGCCCGAAATCCGGTCCGTCATGAACACGTACAGCCATACCAGAGCCGGGGTAATGCTCGCCCCCATCATGCGCGGTATGGTCAGCTCCGCATATTTGCGGAACTTGCCGATGCCCTCCAGCACAAGCGTAACCACATTGCCTGTTCCTTCCGACCGGACAAAGGACGGCCCCTTCCGAAACAGCTCATCCAGCAGCTGCTTCCTCAGGCTCGTGCCCGTCTCCTCGGCAAAGCGCTGTGCGATTCCTTGCTGCACGGCTGAGATGCCGTGGCGTGCCAGAAATGCAAGCAGGAACAAGGCAATGGTCTCCCCCTGCTCCTGCAGCGTTGATCCGGCAAACAAGGCGGATATGGCTTCCGCCAGCCACTTGGCTTGCAGGAGGATGGCCATGCTCTGTGCCAGGGTACATACGGCGACAAGGAAGAATACCGTCTTGGCGCCTTTGTATCCCAGCAGATCTTTTCCCATCAGTACTCCAGATGCTCCTTCTCATGTACCCGTTTGTGGAAAACGAAGTAACTCCAAATTTGATAGCCCAATACGAATGGCAGCAGCGTTACCGCCACAATCGTCATAATCTTGAGAGAATACGGTCCGGAGGCCGCATTATAAATAGTCAGGTCAAATGCCGAATTGATGGAACTGACCATCACGCGCGGGAACAAGCCCACGAACACGGACGTTACCAGCAGGGCGATAACCGCCCCGGTCATCCCGAAAGCCCAGCCGTCCCGCTTGATGTTCATGAAATATCCCCCCAGCAGGAATGCGAGCAGAGCCAGCACCAGCAGCACGGTTAACACCACGCCACGCTTCTCGAAGACATCGGTCATGAAATACGTCATCACCCCGAATGCCACGAACAGGGCCGCTACGGGAAGCAGGAGTCTCCGGGCCATACGGCGCGCCCGTTCCTGAAGATCCCCCATCGTGCGCAGTGTTGTGAACATTAAGCCATGCAGCAGGCAGAGCATCACCATCGTCAGCCCGCCAACCACAGTATAGCCATTCACAACATCAAACAATCCGGCATGCATCTGCATCTCTTCGTTAATCGGGAGCCCCTGAATCAGGCAGGCAAAAACAACGCCAAGCAGGAATGGCGGAAGCACGCTGCCGGTGAAGATTGCACCGTCCCACACCCGTTTCCAGCGAACATCGCCCACTTTGCCGCGGAATTCAAAGGCCACCCCGCGTCCGATCAAGGCCAGCAGAAGAAAGACAAGCGGAATGTAGAAGCCGCTGAACAGCGTAGCATACCAGTTCGGGAAGGCGGCGAACATCGCGCCGCCCGCCGTCAACAACCAGACCTCGTTAGCATCCCAGAACGGGCCGATCGAGTTGATCAGCACCCGGCGCTGGGTATCATTTTTGGCCAGCAGCTGCGTGGACATCCCGACCCCGAAGTCGAAGCCCTCCAAGAAGAAGAACCCGATAAACAATACGGCAACGAGCACAAACCACAGTTCGTTAAGAGACAGCATTGTAGCCCTCCTTATTAAACGGATCGCTTGCGTGGTGGTCATCTTCCTCCGCCGCATACGGTCCTTTCTTAATGACTTTGATAAATAGATACGCCATGACGGCTGCCAGCACCGCATAAATGGCGGTAAACATGATCAGCGAGAACAGGATCGATCCTGCGCTGACGTTCGGTGAAACACTGTTCTCCGTGGTGATCAGTCCGAATACCGTCCACGGCTGCCGCCCGATCTCCGTCATAATCCACCCCGACGTGTTGGCGATGAACGGCAGCGAAATACCGAACAGCATCAGTCTGAGGAACCATTTGCCGGCCTTCTCGACCTTTTTGCGCAGCATGAGCCATGCTCCGTACAACCCCAGCAGAATCATGATGCTGCCTGCGGCCACCATAATCCGGAAGCTCCAGAATGTGGTGCGCACAGGAGGGATATAATCTCCAGGTCCATACTGCTGTTCGTATTGCGCCTGCAGCTCCTTCATCCCGATGACTTCACCGGAAAACTTGCTATAGGACAAAAAGCTGAGCAAATAGGGGATTTTAAACTCCATCGTGTTCTCCTGTTTATCCGGATCGATGGCCGCAATGACCGTCCAAGCCGCAGGATCGTCACTCGTTTCCCATAGGCTCTCCGCAGCGGCCATCTTCATCGGCTGCGTATCCACCAGGTACTGCGCCTGCTGGTGACCGAATACCGCAACCAGAATGGAGGTGATGAGGCCAATCACGATGGCGATATGGAATGATTTCTTAAAGAAATCCAAATCTTGCTTCTTCATTAGTTTGTAGGCACTCACACCTGCTACGAGGAACGCCCCGGTTGCCAGTGCCCCGAAGATCGTGTGCGGGAACTCCACTAGCAGCTGACCATTCGTAATCAGTGCGAAGAAATCATTCATCTCCGCCCGCCCATTGTTCATCTCGAACCCGACGGGACGCTGCATGAATGAATTCGCTGCCAGAATCCAGAAGGCGGACATCAGGGTCCCGAAGGACACCAGCCAGATACTGAGCAGATGGACCTTCTTCGATAATCGGTCCCAACCGAATATCCATAGTCCGATAAACGTCGACTCGAGAAAAAACGCCAGCAGCGCTTCGATGGCAAGTGGTGCGCCAAACACGTCTCCGACAAACCGCGAGTAATCCGACCAGTTCATGCCGAACTGGAATTCCTGCAGAATCCCTGTCACAACCCCGACCGCAAAGTTAATCAGGAACAGCTTTCCCCAGAACTTGGCCATTTTCTTGTATACTTCCTGGCCTTTGACAACATACATCGTCTCCATGATGGCAATCAGAAACGCCAATCCGATGGACAACGGTACGAAAATAAAGTGAAAAATGGTTGTCGATGCGAATTGAATTCGCGCCAGCATAACCGGATCCATATTAAGATACCCCTTTCTTTAGCTCACGTGATCACTTCAAATTTGATTCTTTTTGTATTGTCGCAGACCACGCCCTTAAGGATTGTGATAAACATCACAATATCAGGGCTGAAACTGGGGCAAAAAGTTATAAATTTGTGACGAAAATCACTAAGTAGGCGGTGGAATATGTGAGGATTATCAATTGGAACATGGCTTGCGGCATCCGCTCACAGGCCAAGCCCGGTATTTACGCACCAAAAAAGCAGGTTCGCCCTCAGGCCAACCTGCTTCGGTTTATGCTGCAATCTTATTGAACCGCGCCAATCTCGGTCTCGATGAGCTTGAATTCCGTTACGTCTGCGATCCCGCGGTTGGTAATGCGGATTTCCGGAATCACCGGCAGCGCAATCAGCGAGAAGGTCATGAACGGCGCATGGATATAGCATCCAAGTTCCTTCCAAGCCTCCTCCAAGGCAGCGACTTCCTCCGCTACGATCTCAACCGGACGGTCCGCCAGCAAACCGGCAATCGGCATCGCCACTTTCGCCAGCACCTTGCCGTCCCGTACCACGATCATGCCGCCTCCACACGCCGCCAGCTCATTTGCCGCGAGTGCCATATCCTCGGCATTCGTACCCATCACAAGCAGATTGTGGCTGTCGTGCGCGACCGTGGACGCAACCGCGCCGGACTTGAGCTCGAAGCCGCTCGCAAAACCGAGCGAGATTTGTCCTGTCGTGCCGTGGCGCTCAATGCATGCCAGCTGAACCACGTCCTGATCCAGGTCTGGCTGGATCACCCCTTGATGCACGGTAAGCACCGCCGTCATTTTGGCGGTACGGGCGCTGTTCTCGATGACGCGGACCACGTTCACTTCCGTACGTGCGGCATCGAATTTGCTGCGCAGCAGAAAGTCATCCGCAGTAAGCGATCGCTGCAGCCGGACCGAGTTAAACGCTTTTTCCGGGTATTGATATACCGGGAACGCCTTCACGAGTCGGCCGTTCTCGGCAACCACTTCGCCATCCGTGATCACAACGGAAGGTACCATGCTTTTCAGATCATCAATCAGCAAAATATCTGCCGTTTTGCCTGGCGAAATGCTGCCAAGCTCCATGTCCATGCCGAAATAACGAGCCACGTTGATCGTTCCCAGCTGGATCGCCGTAACCGGGTCCACGCCCTCTTCCATAGCGCGGCGGACTACATGGTTCATGTGTCCGAGTCTCAGCAGCGTCTGCGGATACACATCATCCGTAACCAGAGAAATATTGTCTGTTCGCACCTTATCTTCCGTTATGACCTTAACAACTTCCTTCACATCCTGCCAAGCCGAACCCTCACGGATCATCAGGTGCATGCCGAGGCGAACCTTCTCCAAAGCCTGCTCTCTGGTTACCGTCTCATGGTCGGAGCTTACGCCGGTTGCCATATATGCCTGCAGCATCCGGACATCCTCTGCCGGAAAATGTCCTGTCACCGTCTTGCCCGCACGCAGCGTGGCTTCGATCTCCCCGCTCATGGTCGGATCGCCATACACGACGCCCGGGAAATTCATCACTTCACCAAGCCCGGCAACACCGGGCCATGTCAGCCCTTCCTCAATGTCGGCTACGCCCAGCTGTGCGCCAGCATCCTCCAGATCAAAGGTCGACGGTACACACGAAGGAACGGTAGTGAACACCTTCATCGGCAGCTGCTGCCCTTCCTCATGCATCCAGCGCACACCCTCCATGCCGAATACGTTGGCAATCTCATGGGGATCCATATAAACCCCAGTCGTTCCGCTAACGATAGCCGCCTTGGCAAACTCGGTCACGGTGAGCATCGTGCTCTCCACATGCATATGACCGTCGAGCAAGCCCGGCGAGATATATCGGCCATTCGCTTCGATGACCCAAGTCCCTTCCCCAATCGTATGATCCGCGTTGCCGATATAAGCGATGCGTCCGGATGCCATGGCCACGTCCACCTGCTCCTGAAGCTCGCCTGTAAACACATTCACCAGCGTGCCGTTCTTGATGACCAGATCGGCAGGCTTCTGTCCTAACGCAACTTTTCCCAGCTGCCGGCTAACCTCGTATCGTTTCTGTCTCTTGCTTGAACTCATGATGATTGCACGCTCCCCTTTTTTTAAGATATCAGAAAGTGTAAACTTCGAAGCTTGTGACTTCCTGATATCGCAATAAAAACTTCTTCTAACTGCGGTCTGTCACCTGTGAAAGTGCGTTGATAGACGTTTTTCTTATTATGAACGGTAAGAATACAAAATCGATCCGCTGTATAACACGCCAAACACCCCGGGCAGCGTATCTGCCCGGGGTGCCTGTACTTATATCCATAGAGGAAGAGAAGTCCCGTGCAGCAGCAATGTATGCTATCTAGTCTGCACATCACCTCATCCGTTAAAACCTGCCGGATTCCAATCAAGATGATCCTCCAGCCCGGCTTCAATCATTGCGCAGCTGGGCTTGGTGGTGGGATTCTCAACCTTCATGTAGTCAAGTCATTTACGGTAACCTGGTAGAAACGCCTGGGCCCTATTCCCCGGCATATACATCAAGATTTGATTTTGATTAAACTTACCCTTCCATTCTCTTTTCGTTTCATTTGTTGTATGAATTATAATCCACCTGCCCGAGAAGTCAAGCCATTGGAAGGAACTGTACATCTCACGCTCTGCCAGCTCAAGCCAATTTCCGTCCCATTCTCTGTACACGCTCAAGCCATTGCTTTCTTGCCACTTCAGGCATTTTGCGAAGCTGCGTAATGTTCGTGGCACGAACCGTGCCCACGCCGCAGAACTTCAGAATGGAATGCTTCATCATTTGATGTCCCGGCTGGCCGAGATAGAAACGATAGTAGACGTACGGCGAATCCATCGTGACGATCAAACGGGCCGTTTTCCCTTTGAGCAGCTGCTCCGGCAAAGGCGAGTTCCGACGGTACTTAAACGCAAAGCCCGGCAGAAAAACCCGGTCGATGAACCCTTTGAGCAGCGCCGGCATGCCGCCCCACCAATTCGGGTACACAAATACCAGATGATCCGCCCAAGAAATCAGTTCCTGCGCTTTTTGCAGATCCGGCTCCAGCGGTTGGTTACCCTTATAGCCGCCGGACAGATTCAAGTCAAACTCCAGCTCCGCAAGCACCAGCTCCCGCACCTCCGCCCCGGATTCGGCCGCCCCCCTTGCATAGACCTCTGCCAGCTGACTGCCATAACTGTTCTCAATGGGATTGCCTTGAATAATTAAAACCTTTTTCATATGTTTCTTCCCCCTCATAATTTGGTTAACGAACACTAACCTGATGGTAAAAAGAAAAGGTCACGCCGGACCTTTTCCCAAACCTGTTAATGCCAATAGATGCGCCGTCACTTCAGGTGCCAGCGGCGACAACGGTTCCTTCAGCTCTCCTTGCATCGTTGAGATTGCAAGCTGGCTGAATGCACCAATGATCAACACAGAGGTTAATCTCGTGTTCTGCGGCGGAATATCCCCCTGCAACACCGCTTGCTCAAGCAGATCATGCAAGGCGTCCAGCGGCTGACGTCCCCTGCTCTTGAGCACCTCCGTAAACAGCTCGTGATGCTGGGACAAGAGCAGCAAGCCGTATTTATCCTCGTCATACGCCGCCAATACCCGGATGACGAGCGCCGACAGTCTCTCTGCAAACAGGCCGGGCCGGGAAGCATAATCATCCACCAGACGCGTATAACTGCTGCAGTATTCCTCGAATGCTTCCGCAGCCACGGCATCCTTATTCGTAAAATGCTTATAGATCGCTGCATCCGTTACACCCGCCGCTGCGCCGATCTCCTTCACCGATACGCCATCCACGCCCTTCTCGGCGAAGAGTTTCATGGCAGCCTGCAAAATATCCTTCTTCTTGCTATCGAAATGTGGTTTCTTCTTCATGCTCATATCATAAGTGAACGCTAACCAAATTGCAATAACCACCGCAAAAAAAGAGGCTACCCCTTGCCCGGAGTGCCTCTCCATTCATATTCTTTCGCTTCCCGCAGCTTAAAAGCGCACGCTCAATCTCTTTTAGCCATGGACTCATTCATATGCCCAAGCTAAACTCCGGCTTCGACGGGAGCCGCCTTTACTTTTTTGCCGTACAGCAGCATAAGCGGGATGCTGATCACAAATGCGCCGGCAACAAGCAAGAACGGAATTCTCGGGTCGATGCCATATGCCCAGCCGCCAATGATGCCGGAAGGCGAAATGACAATAAGGATGAGCACCTGGAGCAGCGCGAATATTTTGGCGCGGTTCTCATCGTCTATCGCATTGGCCACCGCCGTCTCCAGATACGGATATGTCATCATCGTACCGATGGCGGCAATGACAGTGCTCAAACTCAGCACCAGCAGATCCCCTTGCGGCGCAAACACCAGTATGACATTGGACAACACCGATATTACGAATCCCCATACCATCGTCCGGTGCACATCCTGCTCCCCGATCCGGGGCATGATCCACCGCATGAATATTAGCATAATGACAGAGGAGAATGCCGGAAAGACCGAGATCAGGCCGCTGTCCAGATGCAAATATTCCACCATGAAGATGGAGACGTAGGTCGTCTTCACCGTCATCTGAAAATTGAACAATATATAAACGCCGAAGATCATCAGCAGCAGCGGATTTCCGAGCGTGCTCTTCATCACCAAGGCATAGTCGGACATTCCTTCGCGCAGGCTCATTGCCTTCGTTTCTTTCATCTTGCGGTATCCGATATCAGTCTCCCTTGTCGCATAGTGGCGCCCAATGAACTGGATTGTCATCAGAATACAGGCCAGCACGAACATGATGCGCACCCCGGGCACAAGCGTGAAATGATACACCAGCAGTCCGCCGATCGGTGCAAACAAGCCGCCCACGACGCTAATCAGCTGCAGCAGCGTAAAGACATAGGTTCGCTCCTTCGGTGCGGTATCCTCCACCAGCAGACAGTAAAAGGCGGTATGCGGCACCTTCTGAAAGCCGTTGATCACGGCCGCGATCACAAAAAACCAGAAGTTCTGTGAAATGGCCCAGAGCAGCGTGGCCACGGTCCAGCTTAGTACGTCGAAGTATAGCAGCGCCTTTTTTCTGCCTAAACGGTCTGTTAAATACCCGCTGAGAAACGAAGAAAGCACCTGCACAAGCAAACCGATGGAGGTAATCCAGCCGATTCCCGTCTCGGTTACCCCAAGTTGGTACATGTAGATGGAGGTGTACGTCGTGAACATGCTGTAAGGGATGAGAAACAGCGGCTCATAGACGAGACAGCCCCGCGCATTGCCAGTCAATTGCCGAAACGAAGTTGAACCCATAATATCCTCCGGACCTCATGTAATCGTTGCTTAGCCATTATAGCGCAACCGGGCCGGCAGCAGGATAGGAATGTTGAAGGATTTTTCGAGCTCATTCCGGACATGGGAATCCAGAAAAAACGTCAGCCCTTATCGTGTTCAGCAGCCCCCTTACCTTCTTGTACGGCAGTCTCAGGCAATTGAACGGTGATGGTGGTTCCTCGGCCCACTTCAGACCATACATTTACCCGGCCCCGGTGCGCTTCGACAATCGCCTTCGCGATGCTCATCCCGAGCCCCGATCCATCCTTACTCTCCTCGGTGTTCGTTCCCCGGTAATAACGCTCGAACAGATTGCAGCGAGTCTCTTCGTCCATCCCTACACCTTGATCCGCTACCACGATCGCCGCACCGGCCGGACGTCTCTCCACACGCACCTCAATGTTTACGCCCTCCGGATTATGCTTCACGGCATTCGTGATCAGATTATCCATCAATCGCTGCAGCCATTTGGCATTGCCGTCAACCAGCAGCGCCTCTTCCCCGCCGATATAATTGAAATTCGCATCCAGGGTGGCATCGTTGACGTATTTCAGCACGCAGCGGCGCACCAGCTCGTTCAGATCAAGCGTGGTCAGCTCCCGCGGCCGGATTTCGCTCCTCAAACGGAAGACGAGCGAGAAATCATCGATAAGCTCCAACATGTAGTCGCCTTTCTCACGAATCACGGTTCCCATCTCCCGCAGCTCTTCCTGGTTCCAATCCTGGGGAGCGCTCTCCAGCATATAGCCGTAACCCTGGATGGAAGACAACGGAGTACGCAAATCATGCGATATCCCGGACATCCATTCTTCCCGATTACGGTCGAGTCGCTCCCGTTCTCTCTCGGCCTTGGCAAGCTGCTCCGCCATCTTGTAAAAAGAATGAATCACTTCCTTGTACAGCTTGAAGCGCGTACGCAGCTTTCCGTTCTTGCGGAATACCCGCTTCCGGTCCTTCGGTGTCAGCACTTCCTCGTAGGCTCCGCTCCCCATCCGCTCAAACCACCCGGTAAACAGCAGCAGCGGCCGGCTGTACCGGTATCCATGCCATATCGCCACCCCAAGCGACAACGCAAGCACGCAGACCATCGTCCATAGCGCCACGCGGATCAGCTCATTCATCATCGGCCTTTTCTCCAGCGCCTCGTCCTGCGGCGTATGATATACCCAGGTGTTGCCGCTGGCCGTATCGCGGTATACCGCAATATGCGTTGAATACGTGCCCGGCTGCTCCTGCATCGTAATGATCTCCAGCGGGTGGTAGCTTACCTTATTGTCTGCATTTGTTCCAATCGCTTGGACAACGCGGCCCTCCCGGTCAATGACATGCAAATAACCGCCTAGACCGGCTAATTCGCGTCCGAGCCCCGCTTCATCCTCCGGCCTCACCCTGCCACCGTCCTGATAACGGGCATACCATTCCCGAAGATGGTCCGAACCCTCATCGATACGTCCGATCAGATACAGCAGCGGTTCTTCATAGGTTAGATCCATCTGCCAATACATCGTATACTCGCCGAGACGACGCTCCTCCTTGATCTCGAGCAGGGTGCTTACCGAGTACTCCGACGGAACATCCGGAGCCGTATTGGTGGAATGAATCACGTTTCCCTCCATATCCACCACTTGCAGCCACATATCCTTCTCTTGAAGCAGGAATTTCCACTGTTCCTCCAGCAGCACCTCGCCATTCTCTGTCACCGTCTCCGTCACGATGCCGTCCAAGACACCTGTCGGAAAATTGCGCTGAATCTCTTCATCACCGATATGTTTGATCAGGAAGAATAAGAGCACGATCAGGAAGCAAAACATAAACGCCGAGAACGCGATCAATTGGTACGTAAAATGAAAGGCAAGCCGTCTGCGCAGTCTCATCGGATTTTCTCCTTAACCAGCTTGTAGCCGAGCCCCCGAACCGTCAGCAAATATTGCGGGTTGCTCGGGTCCTCCTCGATGCGCTCGCGGATGCGGCGGATATGCACCATGACGGTGTTGTCCTCGCCCATGCCGTCGATGCCCCACACGGCTTCGTACAGCTGGGATTTGGAAAATACGACCCCCGGATGCTTGCAAAAATAAAGCAGCAGCTGAAAGACCTGGGCCGGACAAGGCACAGGCTCTCCAAGGACCGTAAGCTCCCCGGCGGATTCATCGACCTTAAACCGGCCGAAATCCCATGCACGCTGGATCACCGGCTGCTCAGACGACACGGTCGTCCCGATGCCTCCACGGCGCAGACGCGCCTTGATTCTTGCGGCAATCTCCAGCGGATTAAAGGGCTTGGTGACATAATCGTCTCCGCCCATCGCAAAACCGGTCAACACATCCAGATCCGATGCTTTGGCCGTCAGAAACAGGATGTGCGGACTGCCATAGGAACGGATCTGCGGACAGAGATCAAATCCCGTGCCGTCCGGCAGCATGACATCCAGCAGCACGATATCCGCTCCGTGTGCAGCAATTTCGCTAAGCGCCTCCTTACAGCTGGAAGCTGTGAATATGCGGTTAAAGCCTTCCTTGCGCAGCACCATCTGCAGCATTTTCACAATGGAAGGTTCGTCATCTACAATTAAAATTCGTGTTTGATCCATTTATCCTCACCCGACATTTATGCTAGCACAACAACCTTAACAGGAGTTAAACAAATGCTGAAAGAGTTAAGAAAAAGTTAGGATGCCGTTTCCGAGTTATTTCATTTCGAGCTTTATACTTGGTGTCAGAGGTGATTGACATGAATTCAAATAAACGTTCCACGGCCGTGGATGCGATTCGCGGCTTGAGCTTGCTCGGCATCCTGATGGCCAATATGCTTATTTTTCAATACGGCATGTTCGGCAAAGACGAGCTGCATCTCTTCCAGCCATCCACGCTGGATCTGATCAGCCATGACATGCTGAAAGTATTCGTAGAGGGCAGCTTCATGCCGATCTTTACGTTCCTGTTCGGTTACAGCATGATTAAAATGCGGGAAAGCCTGATTGGCAAAGGGCTCAAATATGGCCGCAGCTTCTTCCGCAGGTCCGTGCTGCTGATCATTCTCGGCTGGCTGCATTCCACATTCATCTGGGAAGGCGATATTCTGTTGTTTTACGGAGCGATCGGGCTTTTCCTGTTACTATTTGTGAAACGGAAGGCCAAAACGATCTTGATCTGGGGCATCCTCTTCCTGACGCTGTTTGCCATCTTCGGATATGGCTCCATGGAGCCTGGGGCAGGTGAAACAGAGCGCATGGAGAATTATGTGAAACAATCTATTGAGGTCTACGGTAACGGCACGTTCAGCGAGATCGTAAACTATCGTTCAACTGAGGAAATGCCCATCGACCTTCCGGACTGGTTGATGCTGTTGGTCATTCTGATTGCCCCACTGATGAGCGCGCCGATGTTCCTATTTGGTATGGTCGCAGCCAAGCGCGGGCGCTTCCTTCATCCTTCCAAGGAGATCAAGCTGTATCTAAGATGGTCTCTACTCGTTCCGGTCGGGCTTGGTCTAAAGACCGCCGGGGTTATGCTCGGGTCGACCGACAACTGGAGCGGCGTCTTCACAATGATTGGCGGACCTTTGCTCGCGCTGGGCTATATCCATCTGTTCGCCTCCCTATACGCTATCTCGTCTAAACAATCGGTTATCATCCGGGCGTTTGAAGCGGTTGGACGGATGTCGCTAACCAACTATCTGACGCAAAGCGTTGTATGCGTATTGATATTCTACGGATTCGGGCTGGGCATGTTCGGCAAGCTCGGTGTGCTGCAAGGAGCGCTGCTGGCAATCCTGATCTATGCTGTACTGGCAACGGGCAGCCTGCTCTGGTTGAAACGATTCCACGGCGGCCCAATTGAACGGCTGCTGCGCATCGGCACCTACTGGTCGTGGAGCGGCAGGGTGAAACCCAAAGCCATGACGCCTGCAGCCGCCGTACCTGCGGCAGAGTTTCCGGCAGAAGGTCCTCCAGCAACCTGAGTATTCCATAGCTTTCGGCATGAAGCACGGTTCCTCCCAAGATGAAATCAGGACGCTCGTTCATGTATAATGGACATACATGCAAGGGGCTAGACATTTCTGGAATTTATCCGGTCATCACCGAAGGAGGAATCAAGCATGCTGGTTGTTACAAACTCGATAAAGGTTAAACAGGGCTTCGGACAAGAAATTGCCCAGCGATTCGCTGAAGCGAAGGGCGTGCAGGAGATTGAGGGATTCGTGCGGATGGAAGTATGGCTCGAAGCCAAAGAAGGCGCAGAGGCTGAGGAATTGAAGGTCTCTACGGTATGGGAAGACGAGGAGGCATTCAAACGCTGGACTTCCAGCGAATCGTTCCGGCAATCCCACGGTCAGGGCCGCAACGAGAATATTTTGGGCGCTTCCTTGAACAAATATGAGCTGTTAATCAGTCATAAGAAGTAATCAAACACCATAAATACCCCGCCCGGGCGTTTGCCTGTGGCAGGGTATTTTTTTGCCGTGATATGACAGATACCTTCTCCATTTCGTTCACGATCCCTATGAAACCAAAGAGACATACCTCAGCGCCCCTGATCGTTTATCGTGTACCCCGGCAGCAATTCAGGGTTGTGGGAGCGCCCCAGCTCGACCATGTACGTGTTCAGGTCGTTCAATTCGGACCCGCCAGTACATACGATTGTCCATCCACCTCAAACTCGTTCGCCACGCGAACCTCCTGCTCACCCATTCCATATCCATTCCAAAGTCACCAAATATGATCACGACGAAATGGTTATATTAAGCACGATCAGGCAAAGCCATACATTCTGAGCAAAAGGAGCTTACGTCATATGGAAAGCACGCACGATTTTGTGGAAAAAATGAACGAGAATGCGGAGAAGGCCCGTCGCAACAAAGAGAATCACGGCAAAGGAACGCCAAGCGACAAGCTGCCGACCAAGCAGCACGGCACCAAGAAGTAGAATGACTCATACCGCGATCCTCATAGGATCGCGGCTATTATATCAGGAACGCTTCGAACCCCGGTTATCCGCGCTTCCCTATTACATATGATTTACAGTCCATCGGATGCCTGCTTCAGCAGGGATCCAAGCGCATCATAATCGACCTGCTGCCCGGACGTGATTTTGATAGTCTTTCGTTCAGGCGGTCCTTCAAACAACGCTTCAGGCCAATCCAGGCCATCCGCATTGAAAATGGTAAAGCTCACGGCACTCTTCGCGACGCTGATCACCGCCGTATATTTTCCATTCTTCAGAAAATGGGGCTTTTTATATTGAAGCCGTTCCGAAACGTACGGGATCGTACTGTGCACGAGCTCCCGAAGTCGCTCGCTGACCTCCACCTTCCAGGTATCACTGATGGCTGCAATGTAATCCGTTACTTCTTGATTCATCTTATTGGCTCCCTCTTTATCATAGTATAGTATTTTTCAACTCAGCCCTGATGAACCATCTGCCAGGTCATGCCGTACCGGTCCACCACTTCACCGTAGTAGGCTCCCCAAGGCTGCAGGGCAAACGGATATTTCTCGGTACCTCCATGGCTAAGATGGCGATAGGCGGCCCTGGCGTCTTCCTCGTAATCAAACGTGATGGCCAGACCCATGCTCGTGCTCTTACCGGTTTCCTGAAAAGCATCGGTGAGGATGAGCTTATTGCCGCCAGCCAGCGTTAACGACATGTGCATAATCTTATCCTGATGAGCTTCCGGTATGCCCGGCATGTCCTTGAAGGTAGTCAACAAACCGATCTCTCCACCCAACGCTTGCATGTAAAAATCCGCCTGGGCTCTTGCATCCTCCGAAATAATAAAAGGTACCATTTGTGCTTGCATGTTCATCTTCCTCTCAGTTCATTTTTTAGTTTTATATCTAAATGACGAACGAGATTTTATGTAATCGACACAACTTCATATTTTTTCGAAAATTTTTTTAAAATGTTTCTCCAGCTTGCTTTAGGACTCCGCTGGCAGGCATTCAGCCGCACGGTCAAGCAGCAGGGCCCGTTCCCTCAGGTTATCCGTCAGCGATGCGGCCAGCTTGAACTCCGCGCAGGCTTCGTCCAGGCGTCCCAGCTTAAAGAGCAGGTCTCCCCTTACGCTCGGGAGGAGATGGTATCCCTTCAAGGCGGGCTCGCAACGTAAAATGTCCACGATCTCAAGCCCGATCTCCGGACCGAAAGCCATGGAGAGGGCCACGGCCCGGTTCAATTCCACGATGGGCGAAGGAGAAACCTGGGCCAATGCCTCATACAGCGCGGAGATTCGAATCCAGTCGGTCTCTGCGGCACTCGGTGCTCCGGCATGACACGCGGAGATGGCTGCCTGAATAGCATAGGGCCCGGTCATTCCGCCCAACCGCTCGATCCGATCCAGAGCGGCAAAACCACGCCGAATCAATAAATAATCCCACAAGGCCCGATTCTGATCCATGAGCAGGACAGGCTCCCCCTCCGCGTTGACCCGGGACTTGAACCTAGAGGATTGAAATTCCATTAACGCAACCAAACCATGCACCTCGGCCTCCGTCGGCGCGATCTCTGCCAGCACCCGCCCAATTCGAAGCGCTTCCTGACACAGCAGCGGGCGAATCCACTGGCTGCCGGATGAAGCTGCATACCCCTCATTAAACATGAGGTAGATAACCTCAAGAACCGATGACAATCGCGGTTTAAGCTCGGCTCCCTGAGGAATCTCGAATGCCACCCGGGTTGCCGACAGCGTCCGTTTGGCACGAACGATTCGCTGCGCGATCGTCGGTTCAGGCACAAGATAGGCGTGGGCAATCTCCGCCGTCGTTAATCCGCCAAGCAAGCGCAGCGTCAGAGCCACCCGCGCCTCAGGGGAAAGAATCGGATGACAGGTCATGAAGATCAGCCGCAGAAGATCGTCGTTCACTTCCCCTGGCTCCGGTACCTCCATATCCAAATCCAACCGGGAGTCCATTTCACGTCCCAACAGCTCATACTTCTGATCGCGTACCTTATTCCGGCGCAGCAGGTCCAGCGCTTTACGCTTCGCAGCGGTCATTAGCCATCCACCGGGATTATCCGGTATGCCATCTATCGGCCAGCGTTCCAGCGCAGCGATAAGCGCATCCTGAGCAAGATCCTCGGCGATACCGACGTCACGAACCATTCGAGTCAGGTAGGCAATGATTTTGGAGGATTCGATTCTCCAGATGGCATCGATCGTACGATGGGTATCTGCCGCTGACATTACGGATTCTGCCTTTGGATGTGTTCACGCATTTCGTATTGTTTAGCCTGCGCTTCCGGGTCCTGCGTTAAGTCAGTCGGTTCAAACACCTGACGGAGCTCGATCTGGCCCGCACCGAAGCCGTGTGGATCCGGCATGCGTTTAGCCCACTCGATCGCCTCTTCCCTCGTCTTCACTTCGATCAAGGTATACCCCGCGATCAGTTCCTTCGCTTCCGTAAAGGGACCATCGGTAATTTTCGGCTTGCCCCCGGGCTCCGGATAAGATATCCGGATAGCGCCCGAACTTGGATGGAGCCCATCGGCGGCAAGCAGCACGCCCGCTCTGGCCAGCTCCATGTTGTACCTCATCATGGCATCCAACTGTTCTGCGCTTGGCAATACGCCTGCCTCGGAATCCTCGGTTGCCCTTACAATCATCATAAATCTCATTCTTATTCCCTCCTGGTTCTCGAGACTATCTTGAATTTTCGTTCTATGCTTAATCAACGAATAGAAAATGCTCTAATCGACAAAGACTTCAACATTTATAAAAAAATAATAGGTTACAATCATTTCGTTACTGAATCGTTTATTCCTGTTGGAATGATTCGGCTCCATAAAAAAAAGACCAACCAAAGCAAACGCTTGATGGGTCTTTGGAGTTGGACCTGATTCAAACCTGGTCCCATGGCTGCGGTTCATCCCATGGACTTGCTTCGCTCCCGATATGTTTTATTCTTCGCCCGATTGCCGCAGGCTTTCATCGAGCACCATTTTCCCGTTCCCGGCCTCGAGCGGTCAACGAATACCCACTGACAATCGTCGGCCGTACACACTCTCAATCTGCCCCACATATTCTTTTCACGAAGCCGAAATACCAGAATCAACAGCCGGGCCATCCCACCTCTTCCCTGTGTATCCACTGGCTCCATGGCGTCTGCGGTCTCACCAAAGCGATAAAAGAACCGGAACCGTCCGGCTACACGGTTTAACGCTTGGAAGCCAGCTTCCTGATGATCATGTATATTATTCGGAATAGCTGCTCTTAAGCCGCCCCGCAGCTCGCGGGCCAAAGCCAGATCCTCTTCAGATACGGTGTCCTGTTCCAGAATAAAGCCGTTTTTTAACAGCCACATGCGCAGATCCTCCGTGGCCCGAAGCTGCTCCACACCCGGATCCCCATCATATCTCATGCGTTTATCATGGGTGTTGATAAAATCCGCGATGATTTCGAGTTGATCAAATTCATGTCCCACAACAAACAAACCTCCTATTGATTTCTCCAAAACAAACCAGTAAAGTATATTTATCGGTTAGCTAACCAGTTATATATATTTAACGGTCACTTGCAACAATGTAAAGAATGCCCTATGTCTATTTACCTATCTACCGCAAGTTTGTTGTTATCAGTATACCAGACTCCCATTCTTTCCAAGAGGTGAAACGAATGAAGATCCAACCGTTTTCTTTTCAAATCGAGCCCGCTGCCATCGATGATTTATATCGGCGCCTGGACATGACCCGATGGCCTGACGAAATCCCCGGCGGACAATGGGATTATGGAATTCCCCTTGATTTCATGAAGGATATGGCCGCCTACTGGAGGCATGAGTTCGATTGGGAAGACTTCCAGCGCTCCATTCATGCCTTTCCGAATTATGTCGCTGATATCGATGGAGTCGACATTCACTTCATACATATTAAGGGCAGCGGCGAGCACCCCATCCCGCTCCTCATTGCTCACGGTTGGCCCAGCTCCTTCTATGAAATGCTGGAACTTATCCCTTACCTTACCAATCCTGAGCAATTTGGCGGCCATGAGGAAACTTCCTTCGACGTTGTCATTCCATCGATCCCGGGTCATGGATTCTCAGGTATAGAACTGCGACCGGGCTTTGAAGATCGCCAAGCGGGGGAACTGCTTATGAAACTCATGACAGAGCTCGGTTACGAACGATTCGGTGCACACGGCTATGATATCGGAGCCAGCATTCTGGGGCTCATGTGTCTCGACCATCCCGACCGTTTCATCGGCTATCACACCACATCGCCAGGGAACCCCAGTCCCTATGTGGATTCGAACTCAACGCTTTCAGCCGAGGAGGCCGAGTTCCTCGACTATCAGAAGCAATGGGGACGCGAGGAGGGCGCTTACGCCCATATTCTGGGCACACGGCCGCAGACGGCAGCCTATGGATTGCATGATTCACCCGTAGCGCTGGCCGCGTTCATTCTGGAAAAATGGCACTACTGGACATCTCCCGAGGATGGCGATGTGTTGCAGCATTTCAACAAGGCGCAGCTCATGGCCAACGTGTCCATCTACTGGCTGACCCAGAGCATCAACGCCTCGAACCGCTATTATTATGAAGGCAAGCATACGAGGTGGCCGGGGCCCAAAGAAAGTTCACCTGTACCGCATGGTGTCACTTTAAGCGCTCAGCGGAACGAGCGTCCGCCCCGATCATATGTAGAACGGATCTTCCCGAATGTGATCCACTGGAAGGATCTAAATGCGGGCGGGCACTTCATTGCAGCAGAACAACCGGCCTGGATTGCTGAGCAAATCATGGCTTTCTTCAAGCTGCTCCGCGATTCGCCGCAGGATGTTGTGTAATTTTACGAATAGCAGGACAGGAGATCACCGCATCGGTACCGAAATAAGTAGCTACCATTTCTCATGAATGCGGTGATCTCCTATGGTAACTAACATTCCGAACCGGATCCATATTATCGGCTCCGTCGGAAGCGGAAAAACGACACTCGCCAGGACGCTGTCCGCCCAGTTCCGCATTCCTTATTACGAGCTCGACAATGTGGTGTGGGAGCGAGCCGAGCCGGATGATATTCGGAGGAGCGAAGCGGACCGGGATGCGATGTTAATAAGCATCATCAACACGAAATGCTGGATCATCGAAGGCGCTCACCTTAAATGGGTCAGCCCCAGCTTCCGCCGTGCAGATCTTATCATATTCCTGAACCCGTCCTACTCCACAATAACCTACCGGATCATTACAAGGTTCATCAAGCAGCGACTGCGACTTGAACAGGCGCATTATACACCCAGCTGGGACATGTTCAAAAAGATGTTCGAATGGAGCGCCGCGTTTCAGCGGGAAGGCAGATATCAGATTCAGGATACGCTCGAAGATTATCCCGGCAAAGTGATCGTCGTGAAGAGTCATCGACAACTCATGCAGCAGCTTAAGCAGTGGATACCCTCCATAGAACACCAAGAAAGGACCTCCGGTTAACCGGAGGTCCTTCTCACTTAGAAAATATCCATGCTCAAATACCGCTCTCCCGTATCCGGAGCAATGCAGACAACCCGCTTCCCTTCCCCCAGCCGCTTCGCTACGTGAAGAGCAGCGAATACCGATGCGCCGGAGGACGGCCCCACCAGAATCCCTTCCCTGCGAGCCAAATCCCGCACCGTTTGCAACGCATCCTCGTCGGCGATCTGGATGATCTCATCATATACGCTCGTATTCAGAATCTTCGGTACAAAACCCGGGCTTGTGCCCACTAGCTTGTGCGGTCCAGGCTGTCCGCCGGAGAGCACAGGCGAGCCCTTCGGCTCGACTACCGCGATGTGCAGATTCGGCAGGGACTTCCTCAGCTCTTCCCCGGTACCGGTTACGGTGCCGCCCGTTCCCGCCGTTGCCACGAAGGCATCCAGCCGCCCTTCCATCTGCCCCAAAATTTCCGGCGCTGTCGTCAACCTGTGAATGTCTGGGTTGGCCGCATTCTCAAACTGCTGCGGAATGAAGCTGCCGGGAATCTGCTCCCTTAGCTCAAGCGCTTTGGCAATGGAGCCCGGCATGCGTTCGCTGCTCGGTGTCAGCACGACCTCCGCGCCGTACGCCTTCAATATATTTATCCGTTCCCTGGACATGTTGTCCGGCATAATCAGGATAGCGCGGTAACCCTTGGCGGCTGCTATCATCGCCAGGCCAATGCCCGTGTTCCCGCTCGTTGGCTCAATAATGGTACCGCCCGGTTGGAGTAATCCTTGTTCCTCTGCGGTATGAATCAGATTGTACGCCGCGCGGTCCTTCACGCTGCCGGAAGGATTGAATCTCTCAAGCTTTACATAGACATCAGCAGACCCTTCAGGCACTAGCCGCTGAAGTTTCAGGATTGGCGTCTGACCGATCATATCAACTACACTATTATAAATCTCCATGATGTTGATGCTCTCCTTTATATATGAAGTGAAATCATTCTCCACTAAACCAGATTACTCACAAAGACAATAAACTTACTCGGATTATAACAAAAACGTTGATCGACGTACATTCACAGATGACAGACCCCAGTTAGAAGAAGTTTTTCTTGCGATATCAGGAGGTCACAAGCTTCGATGTTTATACTTTCTGATATCTTAACAAAAACGTCGATCGACGTACATTCACAGATGACAGACCCCAGTTAGAAGAAGTTTTTCTTGCGATATTAGGAGGTCACAAGCTTCGATGTTTATACTTTCTGATATCTTAACAAAAACGTCGAAGGTCCCCGACTCATAAGGCGAGGCGAGGCGCGCCGCTTCAGTATGAATTTATGGTATGCTGTTCAGAGAAAATAACGATCGGGCTCCCCCTCGGAAGACAAACCTTCCATGGTCTGTGCACGATCCACATATAAGAGGAGGCGCAAGAAAGCGTGAATATTCCGCTGTCACTACCTGAAGATCAACCCGTCCTGCTGCTCGACCGGACACATGATTTATCGCACCAGGACGTGCTGTACCATTTTGCTCTGGACGAGCTCCTATGCAGGCTGACCGGAGATGGCGGGCCGGCCGTCTGCCATCTGTGGCGGCATCCGCGCGCTTTTGTGATGGGTGTGCGCGACAGCCGCCTCCCCCATGCGCCGCAAGGGGAAGCCATGCTTCGTTCCCTCGGCTATGACACCGCCGTCCGCCATTCGGGCGGTGCTGCGGTTCCCTTAGACGCTGGCGTGGTGAACCTGTCCCTCATCCTCCCCTTTTCCTCTACGGGACCGGCGCCTGACTTTCATCAAGACTTTGAGATCATGGTGGAGCTGATCCGGGAGGCCCTCCGCGGCACCGGACAGAACGTAGATACCGGCGAAATTGCTGGCGCCTTCTGTCCCGGAACGTTCGATTTAAGCATAGGTGGCCTTAAATTTTGCGGCATTGCCCAGCGGCGGCAGCGTAAAGCCTTCATTATCCAGGCTTTTATCATCGCCGAAGGTTCAGGCAGCGAGCGCGCCCGGCTGGTTCGTTCCTTCTATGATATTGCCGCTGCGGGTGCAGACCCCAAGCAATATCCTCTAGTAGAGGCTAACAGCACCGCCAGTCTTGAAGAGCTTACGAACATCGGTACCGGTCAGAACGCCGTGCACCCCTTTATCGTTGCTGTAAAAGAGGTCATCCGAAGCTGGCAGTCAGGCAAGGAGCTGACAGAAGCCGCTTCCAGGTTTACGATGCCAGGCACTGAGGAGATTCGTGTCATGGCCGAACAGATGCGTCAGCGCTACAAGGGCAACTCCATATGATTATGCATATCCTCCGCAAGTCCAGCCATGTACAGGGGCGCCGCTAGACGCCCCCTCCAATATTACTTTATTTTTACAATTCCACCATTCACCGATGATATTCCCTTAACACTTCCCCTATAAACTTGTCCTGATGGCAATTTATACATTAGGGGTGGATAAGCTTGAGTAAAACGATGGATCGCAAAACGTTTCTGTCTTATCTAGGTACTGGCGCAACCGCATTGGCTGCCGCTTCCGCAGGCTTAGGTGTATTGGAAGGGAAGGCTTCCGCCATGTCCGGAACCGCCAATCATCTGTTCGGATTCAAAACGAATCGGGTCAGCGGTTACTTCGAACCAATCGAACCAACCAAAGCAGACCAGCTCGTCCTGCCTAAAAACTTTAAATATGATGTCATTGCGGCTTTTGATGACGTGATCAATCCGGCTGGCGAAAAATTCGGCTCCGGCTGTGATTACAACGCATTTTTCCCGCTTAAGGGCTCCAATGTCCGCGGCCTCCTGGTCAACAATCATGAATACTCCACCATCTTCTCCATCGGTCCTGTGAAGGACGAGAAGATGACGGCGGATCAAATCCATAAAAACCTGTATTACCAAGGCATGTCCGTTATCGAAGTATACCGTGACGAGAAGGGTGTATGGAAAATGGACACCACCTCCACCCATGCCCGCCGCATCAACGGCTTCAGCAAATTCGATATCACCGGTCCGGCCAAAGGCATCCCTGCCCTGAAAGGCGCAACGACGGCTACCGGCACGTTTGCCAACTGCTCCGGCGGGGTGACGCTTTGGAACACGGTCTTATCTTGCGAGGAGAACTTCGAGGACACCGCGGCAGTCTCTAACCTGCCGGATACGCATTACGGCTGGGTCGTTGAGGTCGATCCGTTCGATAAATCCTTCCTGAAGAAGCACACCGCCCTCGGCAGATTTAATCATGAGAATACCGCGATGGGCCTTGCCGCAGACGGCCGGATCGTTGTCTATATGGGCGACGACAAGAAGGATGCCTGTGTCTATAAATTCATCAGCAAAAACAAATATGATAAAAGCAAAGGCCGTGCTAACTCCGCGCTTCTGGAAGACGGAACCCTGTACGTGGCCAACCTGAAGTCGGGCAAATGGCAGCCGGTCACCCTGGAGGCCGTAACCAAGGCCGCCGCAGAGGATAAAGAGGCCCAAGCCAAATTCAAGTCCCAAGGCGATGTGGTCACTTACTGCCAGGAAGCTGCGCGTCTTGTCGGCGGAACACCAACGGACCGTCCGGAGGATATCGAAATCTCGCCGTTTGATAACACCGTGTTTATCTGCCATACGAACAACGACAATCACGGCAACATCCATGGCCATATAACGCGCATTTTTGAAGCGGGCAACGATCTGGCAGCCATGGAGTTTGACTTTGAAATTTTTGCTGCGGGAGGACGCCAATCCGGATTCAGCTCGCCGGACAACCTGGCTTTCGACTCGAACGGCGATCTGTGGGTCGTGACGGATATCTCCAGCAGCAGCCAGAATAAAGGCGTTCACAAATCCTTTATGAACAACGGACTGTTTGTGATTCCAACAAGCGGGCCGGATCAAGGGGTCGCGCTGCAATTCGCCTCCGGCCCGGTGGAATCCGAGCTTACAGGTCCTTTCTTCACACCCGATGAGCAGACGCTCTTCCTGTCCGTTCAACACCCGGGCGAGAATACGGAGGACCTCAGCAAACCAACCAGCACATGGCCTCACCGCTCCGGTGAAAACATGGCGCGCTGCGCCGTGGTAGCCATTAGCGGCTTCAAACTGGAGTAATACCAATCGAAAGGAGCGAGGATTATGCCGTTTGGCAACATCGGAATCGGTGGTTTAATTCTTATTTTGATTATCGCACTCATCATATTCGGTCCATCCAAGCTTCCCGAGCTCGGTCGCGCTTTCGGGCGGACCTTAAGCGAGTTCAAGGGCGCAACCCGTGGCTTGATGAACGGAGACGACGAGAATGGAAAAAAAGACGATGCTCCGCAAACTGCTGCAGCGGTCGATAAGCAGCACAGCTAATCCGAACGACCAGAGCGCGATCGAGCATCTGGAAGAAATGCGGAAGCGCCTGATCCGCACCCTGATTGCGTTTCTCGTCGCGATGGTAGCTGCCTTCATCTACGTCGAGAAGATTTACCACTGGCTGGTACGAGGCATGGACAAAAAGCTCGTTCTGCTCGGTCCCTCCGAAGTAATGTGGGTATATATGATCATTGCGGGCGTTGTAGCCGTCACCGTCACGCTTCCCATTGCCGCTTATCAAATATGGCGGTTCGTGCAGCCGGCGCTGCCGGATGGGACTCACCGCTCGGCCGTGCTGCTCATTCCCGTGATTAGCGTGTTATTCATTGCCGGCATTTGCTTCGGGTACTTCGTGCTGTTCCCGATGGTGCTGCAGTTCATGCAGCGTATGGCCGAAGGCGCATTCCAAACGATGTATACCGCGCAAAAATACTTCACGTTCATGATCCATATGACCGTTCCTTTCGGATTCCTGTTCGAAATGCCCGCCATCGTTGTTTTTCTGACGAAGCTCGGCATCGTGAATCCGCATCGGCTGGCCAAGATGCGTAAATCAGCCTACTTTCTGCTCTGCATCGTGGCCGTCACCATCACGCCGCCGGATATCATGTCCGATTTGATTGTGATCGTTCCGCTGTTCCTGCTGTACGAAATCAGCGTATCGATCTCCAGATTCATCTATCGCAAGCAGCTGCAGCTCTCTCAAGCGGAGGGCAGCGCAACTTAATACACGTCCGTTTCCCCCGAAGTAGGACGGAATCTTGAAGAACCCGTGACTGACAACCTAAGCAAGCAGGTTGTTCCGGCTGCGGGTTCTCTTTTGCATTCAACACGTTAGATAATGTGACACTTATAATGATGAATCTAGTAAAAATGGATTGACACTTTGGATATATTGTTTTAGTTTTACTTTATAATAAAGAAATTGTCTTAATATATTACGATGATCATGTAATTTCATGTAATGTATCCAAGATCGTCTTCCATATTGAGTATAATTTGTCATATATATGTTATGAATAATCACATATTCTAATTTATCTACCGAAATCCCTTAGCTTCATCCTTTACCTCTCCTATTCATATGCATCCAGGAGCTCGTGACATAAATCCCTGTTCTGAGACTTTTGGCATGATTCCACTGATTTTTAGAAATGATCCATTGATTTATTAGTCGAGTTCTCCTAGTATTTTTAGTAGAAACATCTAACGGTTTGGCATGAGGGCCAGTACTTTGCCGTTATTTATGATAGCGCTACCAGTAGCTGTAAGAAAAACGGGAGGTTGCAGATATGAAATGGAATCACTTCAAGTCCAAGCTTCTGCTTAAATACACACTGTCCTACATCTCCATTTTCCTGATACCTCTTGTTATATTAACCATCATTATTTATCACAATGCCGTGAATACGCTCCGTTCCGAGATCGAGCAGACCAATGTCAATCAATTGACCCAGGCTAAAACCGTCATCGATGAGCGCATGAAAGAATTGCAGGACATCGCCTTTCGCATCGCCTACGATGAGCAGCTGACCCGTTATTGGACTCACCATCCTTACTACAGCCGGGAATCCATCGGGGCCTTGGTCAAATACAAAGCCACCAGCTCCATTATTGATGAACTGTTCCTGTTCTTCCGCGGAGATAACAGCATTTATTCGTCACAGGGCTTTGAGAATCTGAATGTCTTCACCGACCGCTACAAATTCAACAGCTGGAATGAAACGGAGATGGTCCGTGATTTAAACTCTGTCCCGATTCCGACCATGCGCCCGGCGGAGCAAGTGGTTCAGGGGACCAAAATCCAAAATTCCATGCTGGCATACCTTGTGCCGATCGCACCTAACAATACGCCCGCCCACGGCACCGTCATGTACCTGATCCATGAGTCCAATCTGACCGGATTGATCGAATCCATCCTCAGCGACTATCATGGAATGACATATATATTCGATAATTACGGGCAAGTGCTGGCCGCCAATCACCAAGGCGAAACCATTACCGAGCAGGAAGTCCACGCCCTGTTCGCGCTTGAGCCTGGAACGCACAGCCTTTCCTTGAACCAAGAGCCGCATTCGGTTGTATCCGTCAAATCCGATGCGGGCTGGACTTATGTCACCGCAATGCCAAGCAACCAATTTTTCAGCCGTATCGTTCATATTCGTACCTTCGTGATTCTGGTATTCTCCTTCGTCGTAGTGATGGGCACCATTCTTGCCATTATGCTGGCTCGCAGACAATACCATCCGATTTCAGACTTGATGGAGTTCATCCGCTTGAAGAATGACCCGGAAACGTCCACATCCAGCAACGAGCTGGAATGGATCAAGAAAACGCTGCACGACTACAGCCAGCGCGTCGATCTTCAAGAGCCTTATGCGCGGAATCATATTCTTCTCATGCTGCTAAAGCATGGCCATACCGGTGAATTCCCTTCCGAGTTCACCGAGAAGCTGGGCATCCGCTTCAGCCAATCCCATTATTTTGTCGTGACCATGGGCTGGGAGTCGCACGCCCTGCCCATTGGCGACAATCCGGAGCGGCGGCCCGTCATGCAGTTAATGAACGATGTGGAGCTGCCGGCGTTTTCCGCCTATGCCTATGGAGTGGAGCTGCCACAGCCCGATCAGCTGGCCCTCATTGTCGGATTTGATGCCGAAACCGGGCATGATGCGAGCCTTAACGCCCGTATGGAGCCGATCGCCCTGGCCCTGCAATCGATGGCGGGAGAGCACACGGGTGTCTCTCCTGCGATCGGGGTAGGCAACCGCTACAGCTATCCGGAGCAGCTGAATCAATCTTTCATTGAAGCATCAACCGCTTTGGAGGCTTCCATGCTGCACGGACAGGGCAGCAGCACCTTCTTTAACGCTCTTTCCGGTTCCGGCGCACAGGATTCATCCTTCTGGGTCCCTAAGGATGTGTTGCTGAAGCTGGTTCAAAGCTTGAAACAGGGCAGTTACGATGTAGCGGTTCAGATGGTATCCACCGCATTGAATAACCTGAAGACGGAAATGCCATCCGTACCGCTGCTGCGCTGTATCTGCTTCGATATTCTGAATACCATGCTGAAGACCGCGTCCGAGCTTGGCATCCATCATGTGGTCAATCAGCTTCCACGGGTCACTTCTTATGACTCGCTGGAGGATTTGGAGAAGAAGCTGGCAGGCCTTGCCGCGGAAATCTGCGCCCATGTCGAGGCGAAGAGCGAGACCGAAGAGAGCTCCCTGATGGACGAAATCGTTGCCTTTATCGATGCCAATTTTACGGACTATGACCTCAGCCTGGGCACGATCTCGTCTAAATTCTCCATCTCTTCATCATATTTCAGCCGCTCCTTCAAGGAGAAGATCGGGATGAACTTTACCCAATACATCTGGCAGAAACGAATGGATGAGGTGATCCGGCTGCTGCTGCACACAACCGATCCATTAAAGGACATCATCACCCGGGTCGGGTACCTGGACACGCCGAACTTCATCCGCAAATTCAAGAAAGAGACGGGGTACACGCCCGGCCAATACCGCAAAATGCACAGCAGCAACGGCGCTGCTGATTCGCCGGATGAGGATGACGAAGAGTACACCGGATAACGAATTCGGATGTGGCGAAGAATAGTGAGTCGGTAGCGGTTTTGCCGCAAAATAGAAACCTCCCCTGAACCGTACCGTTCAGGGGAGGTTTTCGTATGTTTTAAACTCATCCGAGTTATCAGATCCACCGCGACCGCCAGCTGTTCCTATTTCCCGGCCGGGATGCTTTGAAGTCCTTGATGCATAGCGCCCAGCAGGCGATGGGTCGGGTCGCATCCATATTCCCAGAACATGATCCCGGCCAAGCCTTGTTCCTTCACATAATTGCATTTGCACTGAATCGATTCCTCATCGTCATAAGAAATCAAGCTGGAGCCGTTAAAAAGGTACGGCGCGCAGGCTTCCTCGTCCCAATAACGAATGTAGCCGTTCTTGTTGATGTACTCCGCAGCCAGCTCGGCAAAGGCCGGACCATAGCCGCCTGTACTGCCAGCCATTTGGTGAAGGCCATGGTTTCGATTCGGCACCTCGTTCCATACACGGGAGTAGAATGCGGCACCGATGACAATCTTCTCCTTCGGGACGCCGGCGCGAACAAACAGGTTCACGGAAGCATCCGTGCTGATTCGGAACAGATCTCCGGTTGACGTGTACAGATTCGTATGATGTCCGGTCAGGACCTGAAACCCGCCTCGCATATCATAGGTCATCAACTGGACAAAATCCAGGTACTGCTGTACCTCGGCCATCTCCGTGCCGTCTACATAGTACTGGTCAGCCCCTGCCGCAATCGTGAGCAGGTAATGCCGGCCATCCCGGGAGCCCTTAGCATCCAGCGCCTCCCGGATCGTCTTGAGCAGCAGGGTGAAATTCCGTTTATCATCCGGACTCGACCCTATGTCGGCCTCACCGTAACATGGATACTCCCAGTCCAGATCGATACCGTCAAAAGGGTATTCCTCCAGCACCCGTATGGCGGATGCAGCCATGCGGTCCCTTCCGTCTTCGGTTGAGGCGGCTTCAGAGAAACCACCAGCGCTCCAGCCGCCAACAGACAGAAGTACCGTAAGAGTCGGGTGATCCCGCTTGATGTTCCGGACCACCTCGCCATTCTTCAAATGCTCGGTGGTGATCTCATCATTCTTGACATGACCGAAGGCTACGTTCAGATGCGTTAATTTCAGCAGATCCTCATGCGTCATGTCGGGAAGAACCGAATCGACGGCGTAACCCGCTACAATATACTTCGTCATTACTCTTCACTCCGATCCCTTCTAGGGTTGTAATATCGCGGTTGCAATCTGCAGGGCTTCCTTCCCGGTGCCGATCTTGTACCCAGAAGCCGCATAACGGATTTGATCCTGACGATCCAGGACGAACAGATGAGGATAACCGGCTTCATGGGCTGCAGGATTCGGGATGAAACCCGACAAGGAAGCATAACTGGAATCCCGTACAAAAATGGTGCGGGCCGGCAGCTTCGGATAGCTTGCCGGATCAAAGGAAGCTGTCCATTCCGCATCCCCGATCACCAGCACAATCGGCAAGTCCAGCTTATCCAGCGGCTCGGCCAACTCGCTGAGCTCGCGGAGCAGATGCTTGGTCGGCTCCCGCTCCGGTTCGATCCAGGCAGCGATAGCGCCCTCGGTTCCCAGAAGATCCTTAAGAACGACTTCCGTTCCGTCTAATCGGGTAAGCGTACTGCCTGGCGCCAGTTTGCCCAGCACCGGAATGTCGACCGACGTCTCACGATAGGTCAGCGCCACGCGCGCGGTGTCTCCGGCACGCACGGTAAAGTATGTGAAGCGTACTCTTACTGTTCCATCTTTCAACCGGATGCCCGATGTCAGGCGGTACGAACCCGGTTCAACCTCATACGGCTCGTCGTAAACATCGGTGCTGCCATAAGGATACACCAGCGTTTTGTATACGCCGTCTTCCAAGCGGGCGAAGGTAAAGTTCTCGGCATAGGATGCGGCCGGGGTATCCTGCGAGCCTTTGGAATCCCTGAGAAGTTGCAGCATCCCCCAACTTGAGCTCTCTTGATTCCGAGAGGAGTCCTGACGGAACACCGCATCTTCCCAGCCTCCCTCATTTAAGTACTGCGGCTTCTGCTCGCTAGGATGCAGTCGGGCGGGAATCCCCAGACTGCGGCATACAGCCACAAACAGAATGTCCAGCGACTGCTCGTCTCCCTTCATGAGACTGTACGTACCTGCCGGATTTCCCTTACCCTTCAGGTTGGGAAGGTCCTCAGCATAGGCATAGCCCTGCTTTAAACGCTCGGCAAGTGCAGAAGGATCCTTTCTGAATGCCGTAGTTTCCGCAGCCGTAAAGGCCTCACCGAATAGACATCGATACGGAACCAGCATTTCATAAGAAACCCGCGGGCACAGGATGTACTTCACGAAGGTATCCTCATCCCACTGTCCACGCTGCGAGAGCGCACCCATCAGATGATCATCCAGCGTTTGCCGGAAGGTATCAATCAAATCCTTTTCGTTAAGCGATTCCAGCAGCCGCAGCGGCCACTCGCCGTAATCGCCAGAATGCCCCTCCAAGAACGCTGCGATTTCCTTGCTGTTTCCTCTGGCTTTTTGAAGGACGTCCCACACCCGCTCCGGAGGCAGTCCTGATGACTGGGCCAGTGCCAATGCCTCTTCTTCGCTCAGGAATGTCCCCTCATATTCGGTCCGGACCTTCGTTCCTTCCTCCAGACGGCGGTTATGAGCCTGGGTCTTCTCTTCGGATAACGCCGGCGCGGCGTCCCCTTCTCCTTCCGGTGGAGGAACCATATCGAAATCTACGATCCCTGACGACTGTTCGGATGAATCAAGCACAAGCTCGATATGTTCGCCGTCTTGGGCCTTAAACAGAACTTCACTCCACTTGCCGCCGCTGACCGCACGAACCAAGAGGTCGCCATAACCGGTCTTAAAGGAAGCCTCTCCTTGCTCATCAGTCTTGATTTCGGCAATCGGATAAAATTCAGCCATATTATACAGCTCAAATCGAACGCTTGCGCCGGATACGGGCGCTCCCTGCCGATCCTTCACACTCACGTAGAGAATGCGAGCCGGTGCATAGTTCTCCAACAAATTAATCTCTGTAAAACCCTTCTCATTGAGGGTAATATCCTCCGGTCCAGGATAATCGGCAAAAATTCGTGTATTGATCAGCATCGCTCTGCGGGCTGGCGGACTGAACCAGCCTTGATTCAGGCGGGCTTCCGGTTCGCATGCCCCGATGTAATACCACTGGCCGTCCGCCCATGCTTCCACCCAGGCATGGTTGCTGTCGCAATGCGCCCAGCGCGGCGTATAGACCTGACGTGCGGGGATGCCAATGCTTCGAAGAGCGGCCACCGCCAGCGTGGACTCCTCGCCGCAGCGTCCGCGTGCGTTCCGAATCATCGTCAGCGGCGAAATCGTCCGCAGATCGCTGCCGATGTAGGTCGCCTTCTCATGACACCAATAATTGGTCTCCAGAATGGCCTCCGCCATCGATAGCTTCGCTGTCCGTTCAGCCAATTCGTTGTAGAGAATACCGCGGAAATCCTCAATATTCTCCGTATTGACCCGGTAAGGAAGCACAAAATGCAGAAACAAATGATCCGGCACACGCTCGCCCCAAGGCACGCGTTTACGGATGTCCAGGGCTTGACGCACATGATTCAAGAACAATTCTCCATCATAATCGGCCATGTCGTTTACGGGCATGTAGGCAAACAAATATTTCAGGGCCCACGTCTCTTCTTCAGTCAGTTCCTGCTCCAAAACATATAACAGCTTATCTTTTCGCGCTTCCGCAAAGATGATCTTCTCCTGAAACTTTTGCTCGATCCGCTCCCGTGTCTGCGAATCCAGCGAGAACATCGCGGTTTGGCTGGTCATCCTAGCGTTCACTCCCTCCATAGCTTTCCGTCTTCCCGAATGCAGATTAGAGCCGTGCCGTCCGATGAAGGCGCGCTAATCTGGAACAGGCTGCGAGTCGTTTCAATCACAGGCTGGATGCTCCAAGCATCCTCGCCCATGAGCTGCTTCGTGTCCTGCGTAAATTCACCATGGGCTTCATAGTAATTACGCTGCCGGTAATAGAGTCTGCGCAGCTCCCATTTGATCCGTTCGTCTTCCGGAAGCGTAAATGGCTGTTGCTCCTCGCCATCGGCGAACACAACGTAACCCCACAGCTCCGGGTAATGCATATTGATGATGCCCATAGGCGACCATACCCAATTGTCCTCCGGATAAGGCTTGCCTGTCTCCGGATTCAGCACCTTACGGTACTCGCCGTCTTGTACCTCGGTCTGCCATTCCACGCGCGAGAAGTTGACTCGCCAGAACTCACCCGGCGCAGGGCGGCGGCCACCTTCGGCACATTCCTTGAGACTGGTCCAAGGAATCGCCACCTCCACGCTCCATTTCCGGTTGTCGGCGCCAGGACGGTTCAGCTCCCCATCGATAAATACCGCTGTCTTAAGACCGCTGATATCCCAGCCGTTGACCGGAGGTCCGCCATCTCGGTACGGTTTCACGAGCAGCAAGTCCCACACCGTGTTCAAGGCATTGATTTCGAATTCATAATATTGATGGCTGTCTCCGTCCGGATCAATGAATATTTCAAAGTCATTATCATAGAAAATAACCGAATCGCGTTCCGTCAATGTCGCCCATATCTGATCCTCGATCAGCTCGGCGGCAAAATAAAAATAATCGTCGTCCCACAGCATTTTAGCCCGGGTCCGTTTCCCCGGCTTCGGACGAAGATCCCCTTCGATATCAACGAAATCGTCGGTCCACTCCGCCGCATCCCAGAATGCCTTATCCACGCGGCCATCCAGCACGAGCGGCTGCCCCGCACGCTTGCATAAATAATGCTTAGGAGCATACTCAATCCTCGGCTCCGGCACTCCACTTCTGTTCATGTCATTCTCTCCGCTTCATGAGGGAGGCTAAGCACTGATCAAGCGCGTCCGTCCCCGTGATGGTTAGTTATGCGTGACAACAGCTCCCGAGCCGCCGTACATCTCCAGCTCCTCGTCAAACTCCAGCTTAAGAACCGTCACCTGTTCATGCGCGTCTTCAGGAGTCATCTTGATCCACGTCGTCCCCGGGATGTTGAACCAAGGCACGCCCCCATGAATCTCGTGCGTAAGCTCCTTGCCCGAATGCAGCACGGTAATTTTCTTGATCGGGTTGCACAGCCCCTTAATGCACACATTCTCTTTCGGAGCGTCATAAACAAACAGGTACAGTGTCTTTCTGTCCTCGGAAATCGTGCTTCCCCCCAGATAATAGCGGGTCATAATGCCCTCACCCGTTCCGAATACAGCTTCCTCATGGGTACGGATCCACGCACCCAGCCCAAGTAAGATGTCCTCCTGCCTTGGATCGATGGTGCCGTCTTCGCGCGGACCGATATCCAGCAGCATATTGCCGCCCATCGAGATGCAGTCGCAGAACATCCGAATGATCTGGTTCAAGGATTTGTATTTATGATCGGTCGGCACGTAGCCCCACGAGCTGTTGATCGTTGTGCAGAATTCCCAAGGTCCCTCCGGTCTCGTGATCGGAATGCCCTGCTCCGGCGTTTTATAATCACCGTGGCCCTGCAGCCGTGAGTTGATGATGATATCCGGATTGAAGGATTGCAGGTAATGCTTGAACTCCGGCAGATTCCACTGCTCGGCGCTGCGTTCCCAATCGCCATCGAACCACAGCAGATCCACTTTCCCGTAATTCGTCAGGATCTCCCGCAGCTGGTTGTTATTAAACTCCAAAAATTTCTGCCATTTCTCCTGATCCTGAACACCGTCCACGGGACTGGTGTGCGGGTTGACGCTGCTGAGATCCTCCGGCACCTTGCCTCCTTCGAACACGCTCGGATAATCCGGATGCGACCAATCAATCAGAGAGAAGTACATGCCCAGGTGAATCCCCTTCTCCCTGATCGCTTCGGCATACTCCCGCACGATGTCTCGATTGGCCGGTGTCCGCTTGACCACGTTGAGATCGCTGTACTGCGTATCCCACAGCGCAACGCCATCATGGTGCTTTGTTGTCAGCACGGCATACCGGGCACCGGATTTCTCGATCAAATCCGCCCATTTCTCCGCATTGAATTTCGATGCCGTAAAACCGTCTAGCTGCTTCATGTAGTCGTCGTAAGTGATCCTCCCATTGTAGAAGGACCAGGATTCCGAGACTCCGTCCACGGCATAAATGCCATAGTGAATGAAGATGCCCAGCTTGGCTTCTTCGAACCATTTCTGCATATTTGTCCACACCTCTTCTTGAAGTCCTTGTAAGTGAAAAATACGTTTATGAGGTTGTTCAAAAAGTCCGCTTTTGATCACGAAGCGAATCAGGAAGCAATTCGGCATCGAATCTTGAATTCAGCCGGGCCTAAGCAGATGCTTCCGAAGTATGTTTCCTGCGGAAACATTTCAGGTGCTCACGTACCCAAAACAGCAGATGCTTTCGAAGGCGTTTTCTGCGAAAACGTGTAGCTCCGCTCTTGACGTCCCTAGCTTCATCTAACCTAAAGCGTTTTGAAAAAACGCACTTCGGAAGCATAAGCTTCGGTGCTGAAAATCGACCTTTTTGAACACGCACTTTATATAACCCGCCTCTTAACGAAACCGCAACACATGCGCAATCGGGGCCGTCCCCTGACGCTCCTGGTCCGGAAGACGGACCGCAACGCCTTCGTCCGTGCGACGATAATCCAGCGCCTCCTGACCCCCGACCAGATCAATGCGACTAAACGCCGTCTGAATCGGAATGTGCAGCTCCTCAGGGACGGCTTCTTGCTCATTTCGATACAGATAGATGGCATAGGTCGTATCGTCCTTTTGGGTAAACTGGACCGCGCCTGAAGAATACGGCTCGCAGACACGCGTGCCATAGATCGCCTCTCCATAGACTTTCAGCCATGCCCCCATGCCCTTCATTAGTGAAATAGCCGTCTCGGGCAGCCTACCGTCCGGCTGCGGACCCACATTGAGCGCTAGATTTCCGCCTTTGGCCACGATCTCGACCAGCAGATGAATGAGCTGACGCACCGTTTTATAACGATCCTCGTAGCGGAAAGAGAAGGATGTTCCCATCGTGATACAGCTCTCCCAAGGCACATGCAGGGCACGCTCAGGGAGGGTCTGCTCCGGCGTAATCAGATTCTCATAAGGCCCGCCGACCGTGCGGTCCGCCGAGAGGAGCCATGGCTGAATCTCACGCGCCTTCTCTACCACTTCACCCAGTCGGATATTCTGGTCCCGGTAATCGTTCACCCAGCCTGCATCCAGCCACAGCACATCAATGCGGCCGTAACGGGTCATCAGCTCCATGATCTGCTCATGGGTAAACTGGACAAACTGTTCCCACAGCCACGGGTATTTCTTCGGATCATAGCTAGGACCGCGTGACGTAAAGCTTCCAGCCTCCATTCCCGGCGCCCAGTAGTATGGCGTATGCCAGTCAGCCTTCGAGAAATAAGCGGAGATGCCGAGCCCTTTGGCACGAAATGCCTCGAACAGCTCCTTCGTGATATCGGCGTGTTTATGCATATGGAACGGACATTCCGGACCCGTGACACGGTAGTCGGTCGTATGCGTGTCCCACATGCAGAACCCGTCATGATGCTTGGTTGTAAAGTTCAAATACTTGAAGCCGTTATCGGCTGCCAGGTCAGCCCACAGATCAGGCTGAAAGCGAAGCGGGTTGAAGGTCTTGTTCAGATCAAAATACTGCCGCTTAAGCTCCTCCGCATTGATATCCCAGTCAATGCCGTCACGTGACCAATCCGCGTCTTTATCGCTCAGTGCCCATGATTCGACAAGACCCAACTGGGAATACGGTCCCCAATGCATCATCAGGCCCAGCTTCTGGTCCTTGAACCATTCCAGGCGCTCCAAGAGCAGCGGATCCTCCGGCTTGACCCATTTATCCTCACTGCTGAAATTGTGCACGCCCTGCTCCACTACTGCTTGCTCTTCCTCTACCAGCTTGTTCTCCGACATGGTGTACCTCCAATAGTCATTTGTTGATAACGATAGGTTTGAAGACCGTCGGAACAGGCTTGCCTGCCCCTTAAAAACAATAGCCAACCCCCGGTCATGGATCGACCGGGATACGTTGGCTCTTTGTTTTTCATCTATGCATCTGATTATTGCTCGGCGTTCCAGCGATCGTATGCCCCTTGATAAAGCTCAACGAGACGGTCGCTGCCCATTTTCTTGACTTGTGCAACGTATTTATCCCAATTTTCAAGCGGCTCTTGGCCTGTTACGAATTTCGCTTCCATCTGTTTCACATACGTTTCCAAATCGGACAACAGCGAAGTTGCCTCGCTCTGCTCTTCATTCGTCAAATAGACGTTAGGGAATGGCGATTTGCCGATCGGCACCAGCTTCTCTTGATTCTGTTGATCGATCCACTCATCAAATTCAGTGCGAAGGCCTTTGGCAACTTCCGGATCATTGACGCCAGGTGTCAAAACACCGTAGTTCGGCGTGATTTTACCGCGATACTCCTCACGATCTCCGCCGCCTGGAACCGGGAGCCATTCTTTCACGCGGTTTGCCTCATCCTTGAATTTCCACAACGTGCCTTCAGGCCCTTGGTTAAACAACGTGGCGCCTTCATAGCTGTACAGATAATCGATCCAGCGCATGGTTGCTTCCGGAGACGGGTTGCTGCTCGAAATGGCGAATGTGCCTCTTGCCGACATACCAGGGTGCATGCCGTATACAGGAGAATCTGCGATTTCACTCTTCACCGGCGTCATGAGCGGATGCTCGCTGCTAGGTTCGCCACCGAGCGTGAAGTACGCATGGTAGTCGTTAAACAGAGCCAGCTGATTGTTTTCTCCCTTGGCTTTTTTCTGATCGCCTGTTTGCGAGAAAGTTTCATGATCCAGCAGTTCTTCCTTCCACAGACGGTTCATGAACGTCAGATAGCCTTTGTAGCCTTCTTCCTGGTAAGGATAGTGCACTTTTCCGTCCTTGTCGGAATAAATGCCTTCGTTGTACATTCCCCAGAAGCCGAAGAAGTACATGCGCAGGTCATCCAGCTTGACCGAAGTCAGTGGAATCTCGTCTTTCTTTCCATTTCCGTTAGGATCTTCTTCCTTGGCGCGTTTCAAGAATGTATATAGTTCCTCTGTTGTCTTAGGTTCGGACACATTGAGCGCTTTTAAGAACTTGCCGTTATACCACATCGGGCCTCTGTACCATACGGCGGCCTTGTCGACGAATGGCAGGGCATAGATATGTCCGTCCGGTGTCGTAAAGGACTTGCGGACATCCGGGTTCTCATCAAATATCTTTTTGATGTTCGGTGCATAACCCTCGTCAATGTACTTCTCCAACGGAATGAGGATTCCTTGGGTACCATAGGTCACCTGCTCAGCCGGCTTCAGGTCGGCCGCGTAAAACATATCGGGCAAATCACCGCTGGCGAACACCAGATTCTTTTTCGTTTCAAAGCTGTCAATCGGAGAAAGCTGATATTCCAGCTTGATGCCTGACAATTTCTCCATCTCTTGTAGTACGGGCATCGTATTCCAATCGGCTACACCAGCATCCTGTGACATGACCGTCAGCGTGATCGGCTCATCCACAATCGGGAAACCTTCCTTTTTTACCCCTTCCGTACTGGCCGTCCCGGACGGTGCCGTAGCAGCGCCGTCTCCTTTGGGTGAACCACAGGCTGCAAGCATTGTTGCTGAGAGGGTGAGGCAGAGTAAAATGGATGATGCCTTGCGAAGCTTTTTCATGACAACAACTCCCCTTTTTTGGTGTGGATTTTATGGTTTAAGATCAGCCCTTAACGGAACCAATCATAACACCCTGCACAAAGTAACGTTGAAGGAACGGGTAAACCGCAATAACCGGAAGTGTCGCAACGATAATGACCGCATATTTGACCAGTGCGGCAATTTCCGCTTTGGAATTCATCGCTGCTGCGGATGAAGCGTCTATCGCCCCGCCGCCCTGTGCCGCCATCTCCTGAAGGACCAGGATTTGACGAAGGAAGAGCTGAAGCGGGTACTTCGCGGCATCATTCAGATAAATCATGGCACTGAAATAGCTGTTCCAGTGGCCGACTCCGTAGAAGAGCGCCATGACGGCAATAATCGGCATCGAGAGCGGCAGTACGATTTTGATGAATAACCGGAAGTTCGTACAGCCATCGATATGGGCAGCTTCCTGAAGCTCCTTCGGAATGGTCGATTGGAAGAACGTCCGGGACACAATAATATTCCATATGGACGCAGCTCCCGGCAGAATAAGAGCCCACATGCTGTTGACCATGCCAAGATCCTTAACGAGCAGGTAACTCGGAATCAGTCCCCCGCCAAAAAACATCGTAACCAGAAACACCGCCATAAAAAATCCTCTGCCCACAAAATCAGAACGGCTGAGCGCATAGGCTGCAGGCAGCGTGACAATCAGATTCACGATCGTACCGATCACTGTATAAATAATCGTGTTCTTGTAGCCAATCCAAATGTTGGCGTTCTCAAACACTCGGGCATATCCATCAAAAGTTATCCCTTTCGGAATCAACCACATTTCACCTGAGCTTACGTACTTCGGATCACTGATGGAGGCACTGACAATGTACAGCAGCGGGTACAGTACGATGACAAGCGCAATCGTCAGATAGATGTAGTTGCATAGCAGGAATAATTTATCCCCTTTGCTTTCCCTTACCGTGGATGACATATGTTATTCCCCCTTCTACCACAGGCTGTTTTCGCTGGTGCGACGAGCGATTTGGTTCACCGCAATCAGCAGAATCGCATTAATGACCGAATTGAACAATCCGACGGCGGTAGAGAAGCTGTACTGTGCGTCAACCAGACCGGAACGATAAACAAATGTCGAGATGACATCGGAAGAGCTCATATTCAGCGGGTTCTGCAGCAGCAGGATTTTCTCGAATCCGACGCCCAAAATGCTGCCCATGTTCAGGATCAACAGGATGGTAATCGTTGGTATAATCGCCGGGATGTTGATGTGCAGAATCCGTTTGAACCGGCTTGCTCCGTCCACGACAGCTGCTTCATGCAGCTGAGGATCGACACCCGACAAGGCTGCGAGATATATAATGGTACCCCAGCCTGCACTCTGCCAGACGCCGGACAGCACATACACCGTCTTGAACCATGCAGGGTCCGTCAGGAATTGAGGCGCCTGAAAGCCAAGCATTTCCACAAAGTTAACAATCATGCCGGACGAAGGCGACAAGAAGGTAATGATCATACCGGACATGACAACGACCGAAATAAAATGCGGTGCATACGTGACGGTCTGTACGGTACGTTTAAAGAACGAATCCTTCACTTCATTGAAGGCCAGTGCCAGAATGATGGGCAGCGGAAACCCGATAGCCAGCTCATACAAGCTGATGCTCAAGGTATTCCAGAGCAAATCCCAGAAGTAATAAGAGTTAAAGAAGCGTTCGAAGTGGTCGAATCCGACCCACGGGCTTCCCGTTATTCCCAACGTCGGGATGAAGTTTTTGAAGGCGATTTGGATCCCGTACATCGGGCCATAATGGAAAATGACAAAATACAGAAATGCCGGAGCTATAAACAAATACAACTCCCAGTTTCGAATCATCCTCCTCCATAATGTATTTTTCTTACGATTCGGCATCGTGTTAACCGATAAGCTTTGCGACAGGGCGGATTGACCATCTTGCTGCATAGGTTGCCCCCTCCTTTTCTAATGAAAGTCCGGCCATTTTTTTCGGAAAAGCACCCCTGTTCAATGTATAAGAAAGAGCCTTCCTGACCACTCCTCAGCGTGCGGCTTTCGCCCGCTTTAGAAATGTTAACGCTTACATCCCAAGTGTATGGACCGCGGCACCATCCGTAAATATGTCATTTTCAATGGTCTAATGAAAACGGCTTCATGCATTGGTATGACGGGCTTTTTACGCCCCTCCCACGCTTGTCATTGTCGTTTTCAGGCAAGAAAACATGTGGTTTTTGACCCCTTCCCCTCCGGTAAATTGTCATTCTGGCCAATGGGATGAGCCTTGACAGATGTCATATCTGACCGTAAGTTGGAAAAATAAACCGTAAAAGCAAAACTGACATATTCTAAAAGAAATGAGGTATTACGCATGTTGCCATCCTCCTGGATTTTAGCCGGCTACGCAGGGCGCAAGGTCTTATCCACGATCACGACCGAAGATGCCAAGCAGCTCACTCACTTGAACATCGCTTTCGCCCATATCCAACAAGACAAGATTACGTATACCGATACGAACACCATCCACGAGATCCAACGCCTGAAAGCCGTCAATCCCCAGTTAACCGTTCTGCTGTCCGTTGGCGGTTGGGGCTCGGGCGGTTTCTCGGAAGCTGCAGCCACGCCCGAAGGAAGACAAACCGTGTGCGAATCGGCGATCAAGCTGCTGCAAGAGTTTCCATTCGACGGCATTGACCTGGACTGGGAGTATCCATGCTACTCGATAGCCGGAACGAAGGCATCGCCAAGTGACAAGGAGAACTTCACGCTGCTGCTGAAGGAGCTCCGGGAAACACTGGATCAGTACGGGCGGGGCAAGAAGCACTATCTGCTCACGATCGCGGCCGGAGCCGATCAATATTATATCGATGGCACCGAGATCCATAACATCCACCCCTATCTCGACTTCATTCAGCTGATGACGTACGACATGCGCGGCGGATTCCAGACGATGACGGGCCATCACACCAACTTGTACACCTCCACCGGCGATCTGTTCCGAATCAGTGTCGATGCTTCCGTCCGCCTGTTCACCCTAGCCGGTGTGCCGCGCGAAAAAATCGTGATCGGCGCCGCATTCTACTCCAGGAAGTGGAAGGATGTGCCGGATGTGAACAACGGCTACCTCCAGGTCGCTCCATCTTCCGGCGGTTACGGTCCGACCTATACCCAGCTCGCAGCCGAGTATTTTAACAATCCTTCATATAAGCGGTACTGGGACGACGAAGCCAAAGCGCCATATTTATTCGACGGCACCAGCTTCATCACTTACGATGACGCTGAATCCCTGACTCATAAATGCAAATACATACAGGAGCAGGGGCTGGCAGGCATCATGTTCTGGGAATACAGCTGTGATGCGACACACAGCTTGCTGAATGCGATGTACAAAGCATTCCACTCCTAAGCGAAGCGGGAACTTGCCTGAGCCGTAACAGCCTCACTCCCCTTCAGCGTGTCTTTATTTCGCTATTCGTTCCGGACTCATTCCTTATGGTGAAGGAGTCCTTTTTCACTGCTCACGCAAAAAAAGAGGCTGACGACAGATAAAATGTAATGTTTTCTGCCATATTGTTAACTTCCGATTGTTGCGCTGCAATGGCTTGGCTTTATTCTAGGAGTTCCTTCCGAACTCCGTAAATATGTCGTTTTTATCTTTAACTATAGAGCATACAAAGCCTCATAAACACTGGAAATTTCATACTGTATATGTTGATCTTGCACCTTACATGAGGTTTACAATTCACTGACAATCTTGGGATTTGCACAGAAAAAAGCCATTCCTGAACACGGAACGGCTTTTTTCATCTAGGAGAGAATCGATATCTCTCTTTATTTATGTCATTTATATGTCATTAAATGTAACTCATCTAGCTGTGTTTCGGTCGTCATTCGTAACATCACCAAAGAAGCGGATCGAGTACAATGCACACAGACCGACAATCGTATAGATAATGCGGGACCCTGCGGAGCTCTGTCCTCCAAATAATGCAGCTACCAGGTCGTATTGAAACAGGCCGACCAAAAGCCAGTTAATGCCTCCAATAATCAATAACAGCAAAGCAATTGTATTAAATGTTCTCATCGCTTAACCCCCCTTACGTCCGATTTTCACATCATTCGTTACATGGTTTGTTATTCTAAGGATTTTAGTATCTATTTTTAACCATTTACGGCGTTTATAATCATGCCCGAACAAAAAAAACATCCCTTAATACCGGGATGTTCTTGCACCGAGATCCTTCTCTTCCTTTAGACTCCCTTAGGGAAACCGCGTTTATGATGCAGAAGCTCGAGAAATACCTCAACGGCCTTGGTATGATAAGGTGTCTTCTGCGTAATCCATGAGAACTGCCGGGCCACCGGCTTGCCGTTCGGTAGCAGCATATGCAGCGTTCCGAGTTGAACCTCCTTGCGTACCGCCCATCGCGACAACAGCGTGACGCCAAGGCCTGCCTCCACGGATTCCTTGATCAGCTGGGTGCTTCCAAACTCCACGATATGCTGAGGGTGAATATGATACCGTGAGAACATCCGCTCCGTTGCCGCGCGGGTGCCTGATCCAGCTTCTCTGACAATCCAGGTCTCATCCGCAAGTTCGGAGAGCGATAGCTCTTGCAGATGGTCATACCGACCGTCCCGGGGAACCATCACCACCATCTCATCCTCGGCAAAGGCCTCGATATGCAGCTTCTCATCCTGATAATCCCCCTCCACGATGCCGATATCCGCCTCATGGCGCAGTATCATCTCCGCCACCTCCGTGGTGTTCCCGATCATAATCGATGGGCGGATCAAGGGATAATGTTCCCTCATATAAGCGATCAAATGCGGCAGCATATATTCCCCAAAGGTGTAGCTGGAGCCAATGGACAAATTGCCGCTTGCCCGATGCATCAAATCGTCCACAAGCGTGTTCATACGGGTGTACAGACCCAGAATGTCCCTCGCATGGTGATACACGATCTCTCCGGCTTTCGTCAGCCGGACATATTTATTGGTTCTCTCCAGCAGCTTGGTGCCAACAGACCGCTCGAGCGATTGGATATATTGGCTTACCGCGGGCTGTGTCATCAGCAGTTCCTCGGCCGCACGGGTAAAATTCCCCTTCTCTACCACCGTAACGAATACCTCTAATGTTGGATCCACGCTTTGGGCCTCCTTTCGTTTGCAATATCCACGAATGGTTATGAGTTATATTATCATAACTTATCACTTATGATGATCATCATAATGATTTATTTTTCTTATCCAGTGGAATGAGATACGATGGGTTCAGACCAACCGAACGAATCGGAGGTTACATCTTATGACAGAGCCAGCTTATTCCAAATCACAAGAACACGTCCATCGCCTGGTTCGATGGACACAGCATACGCTGCCCGCCGCCGCAGGCGGCATTGCCTTTACCTTTGTCATCGCCCTCATCGGTTACGTATTAGCAAGCGTGCCGGGTCTTGGCTACCTTGGCCAGCTCGCCTGGGCAATTCTCATCGCCGCGATATACCGGCAGTTGCGCGGTTACCCGGAGAGACTGCGCATTGGAATCCAATTCACGGCCAAGCGGCTGCTGCGTGTAGCGATCATACTATATGGCTTAAAGCTGAATATCGGCATCGTGTTCCAGCAAGGCCTCGGTTTAATGATGAGGGATGTCATCAGCGTTGTATTTGCCATTGCGCTTACCCTGCTGATTGCCAAATGGCTGAGGGCCGATATGTCCCTATCCCTCCTGCTCGGCATTGGAACCGGCGTATGCGGTGCGGCGGCCATTGCTGCCGTGTCCCCGATTCTCAAGGCGAAGGAGAAGGACACCGCGCTTGGAGCAGGGCTTATCGCCTTTCTTGGAACTATCGTAGCTATCGGATACACCCTCGTCCAGCCGCTGCTTCCTTTAACAGACACTCAGTACGGCGTGTGGTCTGGCGTAAGTCTTCATGAAATCGCCCATGTGGCACTGGCAGCTGCTCCGGCAGGTGAGGACGCCCTTGCGATTAGTCTGCTTGCCAAGCTTGGACGCGTATTTTTGCTTGTACCACTCAGTATCGCACTCATGGTCTGGATGAAGCGCACCGGGCGTTTACAGAGTCAAACACGGATGGAGTTTCCCTGGTTCCTGCTGGGCTTCATGGCAGCGAGTGTACTGGGAAGCTGGGAATTTACCGGACAACCGATCATTCCCCTGCCAATCAAGGATTGGATTTCTCAGGCAGCCTCCTTCATTCTTGCCATGGCCATGGTGGGACTTGGCCTGAATGTCCACTTGAAGGATATACGCGGTGCCTGGCGGCCGCTGCTGGCCATGTCCATCACCACCGTGCTGCTGATCCTGCTTACTTATGCTATGGCATAAGTAAGCGGAAGGCAGCCAGTGTGCACAAAACGGAAAACCATCCCCTGCGACAGATTCCCGGCAGAGGATGGTTTTTTCGTGGTGAGAATAGACCCATGCTCCATTCCTATCCTCTAACGTTGGATTCAAGTCATTTTAGGATTGCTCCAATACGCCCCCCGTCTTTTTCCTTCCATTTTAGGGTAAAACTAAATGTAGGCGGTCCGCCCATTCCAGGTGGAAGGTTTAGCTCCCCTGCTTTCTTGGGTATTTGAGCTTAGTATGCAGTATTCATGCAGAGCTATCATGATAGAGGAGATGGATGTATGCAACGAAATCATACGATTATGCAATTCTTCGAATGGCATGTTGCTGCCGATGGCTCGCACTGGAACCGACTCAAGGACGCAGCCCCGGAGCTGAGCAAGGCAGGGATCGATGCGGTATGGATTCCTCCGGTGACGAAGGCATCGTCCGCTGAGGACAATGGTTATGGCGTATACGACCTGTATGATCTGGGAGAGTTCGATCAGAAGGGAACGGTTCGCACGAAGTATGGAACCAAACAGGAATTGATCGATGCCATCGCGGCCTGCCACAAGAACGGGATTGCCGTCTATGTGGATCTGGTCATGAACCATAAGGCGGGCGCAGATGAAACCGAGCGGTTTCGGGTTGTGCAGGTCGACGAGATGGATCGGACCAAGGATATATCCAAGCCATTCGAGATTGAAGGCTGGACCAAATTCACCTTCCCTGGCCGAGGGGATCAATACTCCTCGTTTCGATGGAATTTCACGCATTTTAACGGTACCGATTACGATGATATCAGCAAACGTTCAGGCATTTACCGGATCGTCGGCGAGAATAAGTCATGGAGCGATAACGTTGACAATGAATTCGGCAATTACGACTACCTGATGTTTGCCAACATTGATTACAGTCATCCGGATGTACGCAAGGAAATGGTGGCATGGGGCAAGTGGCTGGTGGATACGCTGCAATGCAGCGGTTTCCGGCTGGATGCGATCAAGCATATTAACCATGACTTCATTAAAGAATTTGCCACCGCCATGAAGAAAAAGCGTGGAGATGATTTTTACATCGTGGGCGAGTTCTGGAATCCCGAGCTTCAAGACTGCCGAAACTTTCTGGATACGGTGGATTACAGGATCGATCTGTTTGACGTGTCTCTTCACTATAAACTCCAAGCGGCTTCCAAAGCTGGCCGTTCCTTTGACCTGCGGACGATCTTCGACGATACGCTTGTGCAATCGCACCCGATGAATGCCGTCACGTTTGTGGACAACCACGACTCACAGCCGCAGGAATCACTGGAATCCTGGGTGGAGGATTGGTTCAAGCAGAGCGCTTATGCGTTAATCCTGCTGCGAAAGGACGGTTATCCTTCCGTCTTCTATGGCGATTATTACGGAATCGGCGGCGAGAAGCCCATTCCCGGCAAAAGGGAAGCGATTGACCCGCTGCTCTATGCCAGAGCGAATCGGGCGTATGGCGAGCAGGATGACTATTTTGACCATCCGAATACGATAGGCTGGGTTCGCCGCGGTATCCAGGAAATGGAGTTCTCCGGCTGCGCGGTGGTCATCGCCAATGGCGAAGCCGGGGATAAGCGGATGTTTGTCGGCGAGCATCGAGCCGGAGAGGTATGGGTGGATCTGACCCGCACCCGGAAGGATCGCATAACGATCGGCAAGGATGGTTTCGCTCTTTTTCCGGTGAACGGCGGCAGTGTATCCGTCTGGGCTCACCCGGATATTCCCGTAGAAGCGTAAACGGCAGCATTTTACATGAACAAAAAAGACCGGAAGGATCGGTTTCGCCAGGCACTCCTAATGTGTAGGAAAACACCTGGCGCAAGCCTCATCCTTCCGGTTTTTCGCGTTAACGGCCACGCATCGATCAGCCCTTAACCTGAAAACGACGGCGCAGGCCTTCGCCTAACAGGTTGAACGTGATGATTAGCAGCATCATCGCAAATGCGGGATAGACAACGAATTGGAACTTTCCTAACCATATATCCGCTCGATTCTTGGACAGAATCGTCGCCCAGTTGTACCCGGTCTCCACGAATTCCATGACATAATAATTAACTTCCTTCCACTCATGACCAAGAAAGATGTTCACGATCGCGAGTTGACCAAGCAGCAGCATGACCTTCCCCATATCCAAACAGAAGTTGACGATCACCTCGGGGAACATGACCGGAATATAATAATTCTTGGTCAATGTCCTCGTGCGAAGTCCTAACGCGGTTCCGGCCTCCATGTAAGGCTCGCTTGCCATTTTGTGGGCCTGCTGCTGGATCGTTATCGCAACCCGTCCAGCTTCAACGCTGGCCAGAATCAGTATGGCCCAGCCCATCCGCTGCTGGGAGAAGAGAAAGAACGGAAGCGCAAGCAGCAGGGCCGAGGCGAAGACCGGCGGCAAATAGGAGCACAGCTGGTTCCAGAAGGTAATGAACCGGTGGGTGAAGCCTTTTTTCTTACGAGCAATCAATCCCAGGGGCACACCTATCGCATATCGAACAGCCGTAATCCCCAGCACAAGCAGAATCGTATCCTTGGCGGTCACAACCAGTTTGCTCAGGTTATCGACCCCCTTCTTATCCGATCCCAGCCAGTTCTTCGAAGAAGGCTTAAAGGGCGGAAGCGTCAGCTTCTGCTTCCCGTCTTTCATCACCCATCTGGAGGTTTCCTGTTTCAACTCTTTATCGATAAAGGGCATGTACGGCCCCGCCAGCATAACAAAAACAAAGAATGCGAGCAGCGTGCCGCCAATCCATAAAGGGACATTCTTCAAGTCGACTCACCTCATTTCTTATCGTGGATCAAAGTACTTGCGTGCTAATTGACTGATCCATTGAACGATCATGAACAGCACCATGAAAGAAAACGTGATATAAATAATGACCCCCGGCTCATAATTGGACCCGGTGCCGCTGAACGTGTTGAAGTCCAGCGCCTGAAACAGTCTCCATGCCGCTCCCGGATAGTTGCGATAATATTCCACGACGAGCAGGTTGGACAATATGAAGACGAGCAGGCCCGGAAGATGGGTCAGGATGGTCGCGATGCCGTTGCGCAGCATATGTTTGTATACGACCTTCCGGTCACTAAGCCCCTTGGCTTTAGCCAGCAGTATGTATAACTTTCCCTCCTGTGCAAGCAGAGAAGCCGAAGTGATTCGAGCAATGAAGAAAATCGGGTAAATCGACACGAGTAGCGAAGGCAGCACGAAGGCTTCCCAGCCATCAACCGCAAAATAGCGGACAGCCGGAACATACTTAATGAGCACCCACTGGGCGATCAGCATCAGAAAAAAATCCGGAATGGATTGGAACAGCCAGGTGGTCCAGTGTCCCAGCACATTGAATTTGGTCTTGGACAATTTGTAGTCAAGGACTCCCTTCAGAATGCCGAACACGAATCCAATGATTAAAGCGGATACAATAACGAGCAGGCTTTTACCGACGGCTCCAAAAGCGGCGGCTTCCGAAGACTGGCCGGTATACTGCGATTCCCCCAGCGTCCCGTTCTGAATGGCATTTGCAAAATAATCGCGAATATACGTAACATACTCACCCAGATCAAAGGAATAATTCGTCACCCACAAATTGCTGTCCAGCGACAGATTCAAATCCCTCGGAACCAGGACAATGAGGACGATGAACATAAAAGCGAGCAGGCTGGTTACCGTCGTTTTGAGCATTTGTGTTTTTAATCTCATAAAGTCCTCCCACACATAGTTTCAGCAGTACCTCTTGTTTCATCTGCTTAAATACTTATTCTACTACTACCATATATCTCCTAAATTAGTCCAGATGAAAATACAAAATTTTACTCTCTATATTTCCGCATCATGTATTGCATTCCAGCTTTTGTCATGCATATAGCATATAATTGCCGCTGCCGTTTCTAGCAAATTGCAATCCCTGGCGAAAGAATATACTCTGATTGTATATACATCTCATTGGAGGAGGTTCTACGGCGATGTCAATCTATGAATATGAAGTAAAAACGATACGCGGCGAGTCCCAAACGCTCAAATCTTATGAAGGCGACGTCATGCTCATTGTCAATACAGCGACCAAATGTGGCTTTGCCCCTCAATTCGACGGTCTGGAGAAGCTGCACCAAACCTACCGCGATCAAGGATTGGCCGTTCTCGGTTTCCCCAGCAGTCAGTTCATGAATCAAGAGCTGGAGGAGGACTCCGCGATCGAGGAGGCCTGCAAGCTCAATCATGGCGTCACCTTCCGGTTATTCTCCAAGATTGATGTGAATGGCACGAACGCTCATCCGCTCTACCGGCATCTGACGAGCGAAGCTCCCGGCACACTCGGCATTAAAGCGATTAAATGGAACTTCACCAAGTTTCTTGTGGACCGCAGCGGCAAGGTGGTCAAGCGCTTTGCGCCAACCGATACTCCGGAGAAAATTGAAGAGGATATCAAGAAGCTATTATAAAAGCAAGGAAACACACATCCCCATATCCATTTCGGCTTAAAAAAGGGCTTGCCCGAGGTCCATCGACCTTGGGCAAGCCCTTCACGTCATGCGGTCTGGCATCGTCAATGCTTTACCATTGCATCCTTTGTATGCTGGCTGTTCTGTCAGCTCCCTATTCGGGAGAGCCGACTGTACGATCTTTATACCGTGTGCGGCAGCTCGCGCACCCAAACGGCCATTTCATTCTCGCCACGGTTGCCCCATAAATAGTACGGAATGGCCTTTAATGCCGCAGGAAGCCTCTTTTTCGGAGAGGAACGATACAGTTCATCGCCCCAATCATCAGACTCCTCAAGCCATCCATCCCCTTCAATGACAACGGCTCCGCCGAGAAGATCCGGATCGAATCGGGAATGAAGCTTCGGATCGCCTGCGAGCGACAGTGAGGATACCGGCGCTCCATGATCGACGCTTTCCAGGCAGTATACTAGCGGCCCGCGCTGAATCGCGGCCTTGCCGGCATTCCCCCGTATATTGGGATTAGCTCTTACTTGATGGATCTCCATCGAGAATGCCAGCTCCACCGTGTCCCCCGGTGCCCACACTCTCTTCACGTAGGCATAGCCGTCTTCGGTAATATCCTCCACGACCATCTCTTGCCCGTTCACCCGCATAACGGCTTTGCCGCGCGACCAGTCCGGAATGCGGAGAGCGACGGTCCACTCGGCTGCCTGCTCAGGTTGAATCGTAAGCATAACATTCCCGTCCCACGGCAGCGCGCTGGTCTGGGTTACCTTCACCGGCACGTCCCCGAACCGGACCTCAGCTTCGCCGCCGATGTACAGATGGGTATACAGCGTGTCGTCATTCATCGTATACACGTATTCACCCAGCGACGACAGAAATCTCGCCACGTTCGGCGGGCAACAAGCGCAGGCGAACCATCCCGGCCGAACCGGCTTCACATGGAATTTGCCCGGATTATGGCGGCAGGCCGTAGGCCATACCTCAAGCGGATTCACATAGAAGAAATGCCGCCCGTCCTGAGCCATGCTGCCAATGACCGTGTTGAACAGCGCACGCTCCATTACGTCCGCATACTCCGATTTGGGTGACATCTGCAGCATGCGCTGGGCAAAAAAGATCAGCCCAATGGATGCGCAGGTCTCCGAGTATACGGTATCGTTCGGCAGGTCATAGTCCGTGGTAAACGCCTCGCCGTGATGAGTGGAACCGATTCCGCCGGTAATGTACATCTGTTTACGGACCATGTTATGCCACAAATTAACGCAAGCCTCAAGCAGAGCAGGGTCTTTCGTTCTGGCGGCTAAATCCGCCATCGCCGTATACATGTAAACGGCACGGACCGAATGCCCGACCGCCTCCTTCTGTTCCCTGACCGGCAGGTGGCTCTGATGATAAGCCAAATGCGGCGGATGCAGTACCGAGGGGTAGAATGACTTCTTCCCTCGCTGTTCCCACTCCTGAAGGAAGAAATGGGGTTCAGTCCCGCGCTCATCTATGAAATACTGACTCAGACTCAAATATCTCGGCTCCTGGGTCACCTCGTACAATTTGACCAGTGCCAGCTCAATCTCCTGATGGCCGTCGAACCCATGGATTTTGCCATCCTCGGGTCCAAAAACGGTATCGATATAATCCGCCAAGCGGCACACCACATCCAGCAGCTTCCGCTTGCCCGTCGCCCGGTAATGCGCAACTCCGGCTTCAATCATATGGCCGGCGCAGTACAGCTCATGGCAATCCGTCAGATTGGTCCAGCGCTTCCCCGGCTCCTTCACCGTAAAGTACGTATTCAGATAACCATCCGGCTGCTGGGCAGCGGCCACAAGATCGATCAGTTCATCCACCTGCTCCTCCAGCTTCGGATCCGGATGAATGGCAAGCGAATAAGCCGCAGCCTCAAGCCATTTGGCGACATCGCTGTCCTGAAACACCATGCCGCCGTATTCACCCTCGTCCCTGCCGGCAGCAACTCGAAAATTGGACACGCCATAACTCGGTTCCACGCCCGGAATTCGATCATGGAGGGCTTCATATTGGTATGGGATCACCACTTCCCTTACCAGCTCTATGTAACGGGACCAGAAAGGATCCGTAAGTTTCACTTGCTTAAGGGGGACGGCGGCTGAACGCGAAGTAAGAGTTATCATCTTGGATATACACTCCTTTTGGGATTCGATAGGATAAAGCCTCGACACTTCCCATTCTACGTTCTATGATGGGATGAAACGATAACAAAATCGACCTAATTTCTTATACGATTTCACACTTCCCTGGAGGTGTTACCATGACGGAACAGAGTGTGCTTTCCTTTCCTTCGCCGCCGCTCCCCTACTTCCTTGAATCCGGAAAAACACATTATATGCCGGGCGAGTCGCATCCCAACCGGAGAAACCTTGGCGTTTTCGATCTCATCCTGGTTCAATGCGGCTGCTTGTTCCTGGGCGAGGAGGATATGCAGTGGGCGCTTGGCCCAGGGGACTCCGTTGTATTATTGCCGGATGCATACCATTACGCCGTGCAGGGGTGCCAGGAGGAAACCTCCTTTTATTGGCTGCATTTTCAGTCCGCGGCATCGAGCGCAGCCGACGATGATTCGATCTCACACAACATAAAGCTGCCGAGGCATGGCCCTATCCCTTATCCGGAGCAAGCCTATCAACTGTTCGATTCCCTGCACCTGCTGGCAACGGAACCGAGGTCCACGGCATTTTGGCGGGAACAAACGCTGTTTATCGAACTGCTGGAGCTGCTGGACCCGTCGAGATCGGATCAGGAGCAATCACGGGTACGCAAAATCGCGGAGCAGGTAGAGTCCTATATCAAAATGCATTACCGTGAGCCCATCAGCAACGCACGTTTATCGTCCGACCTGCATTTCCACTACAATTACCTGACGCGCTGCATGAAAGAATCGCACGGTGTGACGCCAACGGAATACCTGCTGCAATACCGCCTGGACCAGGCGAAGCGGCTGCTGTTAACCACCCAGTGGTCGATGGCGCGTATTGCGGAGCATGTGGGGTTTCAATACCCGCCTTATTTCTCCCGCCGCTTCTCGGCACGTTTCGGCCTATCGCCGCTGCAATTCCGAAAGCAGTATACGGAGTAAGAAGCGAAGATGGGGCCAGCTTCGAAACACCCTACACTCTGCCATTCGGTTGGCAATGGGGATCGGCGGGGTCTTGATCGCGGAGCAACGAGTTGGCGATGCATTGTCAGCAGCAAAAAGAGACGGACCCCTCCAGGGCCCGTCTCTAATGAATCGATTGCGTAATATTACGCTTCATTCGGCAGATTAAGCTGCCATGATACGCCGAACTTGTCCGCGATCCAGCCGAACTTTTGGCTAAATCCATAGTTGTCCAGCGGCATCATCGCAACTCCGCCATCAATTAATGCCCCGTACACCTTCTCGATCTCCGCTTCCGATTCGCAAGTCAGATAGATGGAGAAGGAAGGCGTGAACGTGAAATCATGCTTCACATTGCTGTCGATGCACATGAACGTTTGCCCCTTCAACGAAAAGGTGGCATGCATGACGCTTCCCTCGGCTCCCGGCTGATTGGGGCCATAACGGACGATGCTGGTTATTTCGGAATCCTCGATAATGGAAATGTAATGGTTCATGGCTTCTTCGGCATTACCCTGAAACATTAAAAATGGGGTTGCACTCTTCATTGACAATACACTCTCCCTTGTTCATCTGATTAGGATGGGTAGTTAATATTTCCTGTCTCGAGCAGTTGCTTCAAGCCCTCAAACATATAACCCCATCCATGTTCGGTTTGGGTATGATACTCCGTGAGCGCCTTCTCGATATCCTCTGCGGTCCAATCTTCCTCGTGAGGGACAACGATCTCTTGAGTGAATGTCATTTCGCATCCTGCGTCCACGGCTTTGAACTCAACCGTTATTTGGTCCACTGTTTCGCTGAACTGGGGCATCCTGAAGGTAAGCACCAGCTTGTGAGGCCGGTCGATTACAAGATACTCCCCAATGGCCCGGTACTCCTTGCCTTCCCGAACGTCAACAATCTCCCAGGTTCCGCCCACGCGAGGATCATTACGGGCGATCTTGTTCGTCGTTTCCATCGTAAACAACCATTTGCGCATCATGTCGGGGTTTAACCAGGCATCAAACACTCGTTCCGGCGCTACCTCAAACAAGCGTTTCATGACCAGTGTAGTTGTAGAGGCTTTCTCCAATGTAAATCATCCTTCTCTTATTAAAAGTGGTATTCCGTCTGTTTCCCCTAGTTCTCATCGTTGTCCAGGATGTTCAGCCGTATTCCTGTTAATGCTCCTCCTTCTTCGCTTTGTTCAGCTCACGTTCCAATGCATCAAATTGCCGGGTCCAGAATCGTTCGTAGAATTGCAGCCATTCCATCGCCCTGGACATGACGCCCGGATTGAGACGACAGGTATGTGTCCGCCCCTGAATGGATCGATCCAGCAGGCCGGAGCGCTCCAGCACCTTAATATGCTTGGAGGCTGCCGCAAGCGACATGTCAAACGGCTCGGCCAGCTCGGATACGGTCCGCTCCTGCGCCGCGATCATACGCACCATCTCTCTTCGGGTCGGGTCAGCCAGTGCGTGGAAGATGTGATCCAGTTGTTCTTCGTTATTTTGTTCAACCATGTGGTTAACTATAATAGATGAATCCCGAAAAATCAACCAATTGGTTGAATATAGGGCAACAAAAAAAGCAAAGCCCTCCACTTAAAGGGTCTGGCCACGATAATTCTTTTACTCGATCCTGCCCCGGCGGCACTTTACGCTCGCCACAGCATTTTTTTATCCGATAACCTCATCAAGCAGCCCCTCCAGCTCGCCATAACTCGTCACGGTATGCTGCGGTTGATGCTCCGATTCCGGCCCGACGCTCCGATGATTGAACCAAATCACATGCCAGCCCGCGGCCAGGGCGCCAACCACATCATTACGCCACGAATCGCCGATGTAATAAGAGCCCTCCGGCACCGTTCCGGTCAGCCGATTCACATGGTGGAATATCCGCGGATCGGGCTTGTCCCAGCCCACGGCTCCGGATACGAACAGACGCTCCTCCGGTATGAGGTCACCCAGCCGCATAGCCCCGATTTTGTTCATCTGGTGTTCCGCCGGCCCGTTGGTGATCAACCCAACGACATGCCCGGCATCCGCCAATTTCTTAAGCAGCTCCCGGGCGCCTTCAAACATCGTGATGTTATACTGCCTGTCCAGGTATGTCTGCTGTACCGCTTCGGCCTCCTCAAGGGTCAGCTGTATGCCGAATTCGGCCAGCGCTAACTGGAACCGACGTCTGCGCATATCTTCAACCGCTTCCCCGTAAGCCGCCGTGCCCGCTCCTCCGAGCTCTACGGACAGCATGTCACTGTAATACCGCATCCGGTGGTAGGCGGCTTCATAAGGAAACGCTCCACCCGGATGGGCAACCTCCTGAACGGCATCGCGAAAAGGCGCCAGATGGTCATACAATGTATCATCCACATCGAAGAAGATTCCCTTCGGTGATAATGTTGGCTTCATGTTCATCCCTCTTCCTCATTCTATCCCTCTATTGTACCCGCATCGGCACTGCCCGGGTCAAGCCCATCTGTTAATAAGTTCCTTCCCTATGATATGATGGCATTAAAGCGGCACGAAACGGCAATTGGAGCCTTTTGTCCGTACTCGCGGCAGCCAAGAAAGCGCCAATTGTAATGCCCGATTCATGTACCCGGATAAGGAGATGAATAATGATGACCAAGGATATGACCGAAGTGTGGAGTAAGGATTTCGTTCCCGAGGGGAACCGTGCCAGCAACGTGGACCGTTTTACCGGCTTTGAGGATACCTACGACCAGCATCGCCCCGAAGCTCCCGAGGAGGTTGTCGCCCTGCTGACAGGATATTTGGAACGCAAGCCCTCCCTCGTCGTCGACTTGGGATGCGGCACGGGACTGTCCTCGTTTGCATGGAGAGACGCGGCGGACCAAGTCATAGGCGTCGAGCCGAATGATGATATGCGGGGTAAAGCCATCGCCAAACTGCAATCACTGCAGCAAGAGGCCGACGCCAGCCACGATGTTCAGCTTGCCGACATCAAGTTCGTCTCCGGCTATTCAAACCAATTGGCGCTCCCGGATCAGTCCGCGGACATCATCACCTGTTCCCAATCCTTTCACTGGATGGACCCGGCCAGCACGTTGAAGGAAGTCTCCCGCGTTCTGCGCGAGGAAGGGATATTCGCGGTATATGATTGCGATTGGCCGCCGAGCCTGACCTGGAAGGTCGAGCAATCCTACCATGAGCTGATCGAATGGGCAGAGGACATCATCGACCGCCATGTGGAGGCACAGGAGAAGGCCTATAAAGGGAATAAGAACGAGCATCTCAAGCATATCCGGGAGAGCGGGGTTTTTCGGTTCTCCAAAGAGATCGTATTCCATCATATGGAGCCGTTCACCGCCGAACGATATACCGGTCTTGCCGTCAGTCAAGGCGGCATCCAGAACGTGTTCAAGCTGAAACCAACCGAATTGAATGATAAAATCGCGCAGTTTCATGCGCTGGTCGAGGAGCACTTCCAAGGGCGGACACTTCCCGTTATGCTCAGCTACCGCATGCGGCTCGGCATTAAATAAAGAGAGCAAAAAGGGACAGCCCAAGGGTCTATTGACCCTGGAGCTGCCCCTTAATCGTTAACCATAAGTATAGAAAAATCGCGCATTTCCCACCACCCGCTCAACCCTTCACGGCACCTGCCGAAATTCCATCAACGAAATATTTCTGCAAGAAGATATATACCAGAATGCTTGGAATGGCAGCCAGCAGCGAGCCTGACGCAATCCAGCCGATCTGCGCGCTGTTCTCTCCGAAGAAGCTGGATAACGCAACCGTGATCGTTCTCGAATCCGGCTCCTGCAGGAAGAAGAGCGAGAACTGGTAGTCATTCCAGATCGAGTTCGCATTCATGATGAGAATCGTAGCCGTCACAGGCTTCAGCAGCGGGAAAATGATTCGGAAGAACAGCCCGGTCCGCGTTGCCCCATCGATCATGGCGGCCTCATCGAGTTCCCGCGGAATCGTTCCGATAAAGCTGGTATAGAGGAAAATCGCCATCGACAGTTGAAACGTCACATGCAGCAACACGATCCCCAGATACGTATTCATAAATCCGATATCCACGAACAGTTTATACAGCGGCACCAGAATCGTCAGCGGCGGAACGATCAGCGCGCTGACAAATATACCGTAGACCCATTTATTGAGCTTCGACTGATAGCGCGCCAGAGGAAAAGCGGCAAGCGAGCCAAAAGCCAGTATGAGCACGACTGATAATATCGTGATGACACCGGTATTGAGAAAGGCCTGGCCCAGCCGGGCATTCTGCCAGGCGCTTACGAAGTTGTCGGTAAACCAGTACCCCGGAAATAGCCACTTCGAGCTCATGTCCCGCATATCCTTGAAAGAAACGGTCAGCAGAATGTAAAAAGGGATGATGTGCACCAACGCCACGGCAAAACCGATGATCGTATAAATCCACGTACGCTTTCGATGCTTCATTGGGACAGCTCCTTTCGACGTAAGAAGTACAGAGCTGTCAGACTGATGACGGTAATGAGCAGAAACATCAGGTTGCCGAGCGCAGCCGCGAGCCCCGCATCCTGACGGGCAAAATAAAGCTCATACATCATGGTGGATAGGGAAGCCGAGGCATACCCCGGTCCGCCGTTCGTCAGCGCTTTAATGACATCAAACAGCTTTAATCCCCCAATCAGATTCAGGATGATGCTGGTGGTGAGGGCCGGTGCAAGCAGCGGAAACGTAATCCGGAAGAACCGGTTTTTTGCCGTGGCTCCGTCGATTTCAGCCGCTTCGTAATAATCCTTCGGAATGCCCTGCAGCCCCGAGAGAAAGATCATCATCGCGATCCCAAGGTACTGATAGGTGTTAACGACCATAATGATCCACACGTTAATGTTCGGCTCGGCGAGCAGATTGACCGGTGATCCGGTAAACAGCATGAGGATGTCATTGATGGCCCCGCCATTATACTGGAGCAGGAAATACCATATATAACCCATGATGATCGGGCTGACAATCGCAGGAATATAGACGATAACTCTGACGAAGGTCCGGCCTTTGCCGTACTTGTTCAACAACAGCGCATACACGAGGCCCAATATATTCTGAAAAAGCGTACTGCCGACGCCGTAAATAAGCGTGTTCAGAATAACGGTGTGGATTCGGCTATCCGTCAGCATTCTATGGTAGTTATCAAGTCCAATGTAATTCATCGCCTGAGAGAACCCGTTCCAATCGGTAAAGGAAATGAGCAATCCGCGGAAAAAAGGATAAAAAATAAATACGATAAACAGCAGCAATGCGGGAACGTACATCCAGTTCAGCATAAAATTCGAATGGGTAAACCGTTTGGTGCCCCGGACCGGAGCGGCTTCACTTCTAGCCATGCCTGTCTTCACTCTCGCTCACACTCCTCTTAGCCAAGTGATAAGGCGCGCATAAGCGCAGCTTGCCTGCACTTCGCGCGCCTTCATGTTTATTCCTTGGACAACCGTTCCACCTCAACCTTCATGGTCTCGCTGAACTGCTCCGGCGTCACCCGGCCGGCCAGGAGCTCGGTGCCCGTCTTGCAGAGCACGTCCCACATGCCGTTCGGCAGGTAGACACGATCAAAATAAGGGAAGACGCGAATATCGGCGTATTGTTCATAGTAAGCGGTCAGTTCATGGTTCGTCTGCACATCCTTGAGCCCGGGAGGGTTCTTCGACACGTTGGAGAGCTTGGCCATATTCTCCGGCTTGGCAAAATACTGCAGCAGCTTCTTGGCTTCATCCGGATGCTTGGAATCCTTCCACAACGCAAGCGTATTGCGCTCCCCACCGGCGAATGTCGGCGTATCGCCTTCGATCATGGAAGGCACCGGCATAATACCGATATTTATGTTCGGATCGATTTTATGGACGTCATCCATGAATGCAGGCCCTACCAGCACGAACGTTGCTTTGCCTGCGGCAAAGGCTGCCGGAAGGTCACTGCGCTTCGCCGTCAGAACGTCTTCGTTCATAAGGCCCCGTTCCTTCAGATCGACCAAGCTTTGAGCCAGCGGCGTGAAGCCGGACCAGTCGAACGTCCCGTTCAAGAGAGCCTCGGCTTGATTATTCGGAGCCGTGATGAGAAGCGGGCTCGCAAAATTGTCCAGGTACTGCCCGATCATCGAATCGTCGATGCCCGAGAGATAGAAGGGTCTCGTCTTGCCTCCACTTTCTTCCTTGATCTTTTCGCCGGCCGCAATTAACTCCTCGAACGTGCTTGGCACCTCGATCCCGTATTCCTTCAGCATATCGGCATTGTACAGGAGTCCGTCCTTCGCTTCGGTCAGTACCAGAGCGTATAACTTGCCATCCTCATCCGTCACCACGTCACGAATCGTGTCGGTGAGATTGGCGGCCCACGGTTCATCCCTCAGATCCGCCAAATACTCTCCATAACGAAGTTTGGCCCAGCCATGCGTATCAAAAATGTCAGGCAGGTCGTTGGCGGCCATTTTGACCTTCATGGTGTTCTCATAGCCCGTGCTGTCAAACTGCAGGTTGACGCTGATGTCGGGATTCTCCTTGGTGAAGCCGTCCACGATCCCGCGATACACCTCGGTAAGCGACTCATCGGCGACGTTGACCATCATCGACAGCGTGACTTTCGCTTCCCCGGAGCCAATCTTGCCGGAGCCGCTGCCTCCATTGTTCGTGCCTGCGCCTGTCTCTATTGCGTCCGGCCGCGAGGAGCACGCCGTGATCAAGCACAGCAAGGCGACGGCCATGATCCAACATGCACGTTTTTTCATTAATACCCACCTCATTCGGAATGTATAGTGTAACAATCCTTGCATCATTAAGGTTAGCATACATAATAGCGCTTACATATGATCCAAAACTACGATGTAAGCGCTATTTTATGTGTATTGTCGCCTCGGGCAGGTTCCAGTACAATAGAACCAACATGCTTATTCGAGACTTAGCGAAATGGAGGCTGCTCCCGTGAAGAACCGCACCTTGTCCATGCGCTCCAAGCTCATCATCCTTTTTTCCGTGACCATACTGGTCCCTGTCCTTATCATCGCTTACGTGATGCCTTCCTATTATACAAAGCTGATTACGTCGGAAACGGAGAAGCTGACCGAGTCGTCCCTTGTCGGGCTGACCAGCAACATCCAATATTATCTGGATGAGCTCGAACGGGTGACATCCATCCCCTATAACTACGACGAAGTCATGTATGCCCTGAAACTCAGATCCTCCGGCCTGTACCCGAAATCGGATCAATATACCCAATATAAGGCGGATTACGCCCTGTACAACACACTGCCAACCGTGCTCGAAAATATGCACAAGGAGATTCTAGGTACCCTGCTGCTGCCATTCGACGGCTCCGTATTCTACAAAGATAGCCGCTCCACCCTCTACACCGCCCGTACCGATTACGACTACACGGGCCAGGATTGGTACATCGATGCGGTCAAGGCAGGCGGTAAAGCCACCTTCGTGAAAGTCCATGATCAGGATTATGTGAAGATGGACGGTCTCCAATCGGTCTTCTCCGTCGCCAGGCTCATTCGCGACATGGATACACGCAAACCGATTGCGGTCATCATGTCGGATGCCGATACCGTCGTCATCGACCGCATTGTGCGCCAATTGATTACAAACGACTCGGTCGTTGTCATCACGGACAAGAATGGGCAGCTGGTCTATGCAAGCCAACAAATTCCCGAGGAAACCTTGAGCCAGCTCTCGGCAAGCGAGGTCAGATATCATAATCAGACGTACGTTAAAGTGTCGAAGACGATTGAATCCAGCTCGTGGATGGTGACCTCCCTGATCCCTCAAAGCCGATTTACGGAGAAGGTGCAGTGGATGCATAACGTCGGCATGATCTTTGCCGGCGGCGGTATGATCCTTACGCTGTTTCTGTTTCTTGCCTACTCCCGCAAGCTGCTCACTCCGTTTAGGGAGATGATTGGCGTGATGCGTCACGTGCAGCGCGGCGATATGTCCAAGCGGGTCGACATCCACGGCAAGGACGAGGTCGCGGAGCTGGGCGGCGCGCTGAACCGCATGATCGTCAGGCTGGACGAGATGGTCATCAGCGAATATCGTGCCAAACTCAAGCAGCAGGACGCGGAAATGCAGGCTCTGCAGGCACAGATCAACCCCCATTTCCTGTACAACACGTTGAATGGGTTTATCGGCCTGAACCGCAAAGGCGAGCAGCAGAAGCTCGACCGGGCCATCCGCTCGCTCAGCGGGCTGCTGCGCGACATCCTGTCGGCCGATATGTCGATCACGCTGGAAGCGGAATTCAACATTATCCGCAAATATGCGGAGCTGCAGTCCATGCGCTTTGGAGACCGGCTGAACTTCTCCTTCTCGCTGGAGCCCTCGCTGGCTTCGCTGCGAATTCCCAAGCTGCTGCTGCAGCCGCTGGTTGAGAACTCCGTTGTGCATGGCGCCGAGCCATGCGCCCACCCGTGCCATGTCGAGATCAACGCCTACACGCGGATTGCAGACGGGAGGGCCCATGCCGTCATCCTTATCAAGGATAACGGCACCGGATTTGACCCTAAGAAGCTTGAACACAGCGATCGCGTCGGACTCCGCAATGCACAGGAACGGCTTGCGCTCATTCGAGACGGTCAGGCTTCACTTCATATCCAAAGTCAACCTGACCAGGGAACAACCATTACGATCACGATGGAACTGGAAGAGGAGGGGATTGCGCAATGAAGATTATCGTAGCGGATGATGAAATGCTGGCAAGAGAGACGCTGATCCTGATTCTGGAGGACATTCGGCCAGGTCTGGACGTGACGGAGGCCAAGAACGGCCTGGAGCTGGTACAGCAGGCGTCAGAGCTGAGGCCCGACATCATATTCGTCGATATCCGGATGCCTGGCAAGAGCGGACTTGAAGCGATGGAAGAGGCACTCCCTCATACCCCCCATGCACAGTGGATCATCATGACCGGTTTTGCAGAATTTGACTATGCCCGTCAAGCCCTGAAGTTGGGTGCTCTGGATTACCTCCTGAAACCAATCGAGCCCTCCGATGTGGAACGAATCGTGCAGCGTGCTGCCGCCCGGATCGGGCAGGACGCGAAATCGCTCAGCCGCGAGTTTGAATCGGTGGTCACATCGCTATGGCATAACCCGATCATGCAGACCGGACCGGAACACAAGACAACTGAACGGGAAGGCCAATGGACGGGCATGCTGCTCTATGAAACGCGGCCCGTCGATGGCAATGATGCTCGACCCGAACAAACCGGACTTCTGCCGCAAGCTGCACGCCAGGTCATCGCCGACCACAACTCCAAGGAGCTGCTTCTGGCCCTGATCGGACTGGAGCGAGGCGAATATGCACTGATTGGAAAAGCGCTCACTTCCCCAGCGGAAGCAAACTTGCGACGCTTACCCAAGCTGCTTCACGACATGCTGAACAGCCGTTCTCCTGAACATCCCCGGAGCCGTCCGGCAGCCGTGCTGGAATCGGGAACCTATGATTCGTTCGAACCGCTGCGGAATGAAATGCTGGAGATGCGTTCCCTTTCCTACCTGCGTAGCGTCGCAGACGATGGGAAGCCCCTGCTTCTCGCCGATATGCGGCGGCTGGCAAAAGATCCGGTGACTGCCCGGTTTGGTACAACTGCGGTCCAGCTCGTTAGAGCATATGCCGAGGGAGATTATACCGCCTTTATGACCTGCGGTGATAAACTTAGGATGCTGTGGGCCGATGAACGGGAAGCCGCGCGTAAACTTCAATCCAGACTGCTGGCTTTTCTGGCAGGCAGCCTGGCCAAGGAAACGCCGACACCGATGTTTGAGGGGTTTGATCCATGGTTAGAACAGCTTTATGAAGAAACAGGGACCCGGCTGCTCCGCAAAAAATCCGAGGGTGACCCCACAGCCAAAGAATGGTTTGAAGAGGTCGTCCTTTATTTGGAGGCGCATTTTTGCGGTGATATTACCGTTTCCGCCGTGGCCGAGCGGTTCGAGGTTTCACCGAACCACCTCAGCACCCTTTTTCATAAACGAATGGGGGTAACCTTTAGCCAATACGTAACCCGGCTGCGGATGATGAAAGCGAAGGAACTCCTGTCTATCCCCGGCATGAAGGTCAATGAGGCAGCAGAGCAAGTCGGATATTACAGCACCCGGCATTTTACGAATCTGTTCAGGGAATATGTCGGCTGTTATCCCTCTGAGTTTGGCAAGCTGCTGAAACCTAAATGATAAGCTTCGCTATTTTCTCCACATCAACCCGCACAACAATTCGAACAGATCCAGCATATGGCGCGGGTTTTTGCCTGTCAGCTGCTTGATCCGGTTTAAGCGGTAGTTCAGGGGACAATTACACAATCCTGCTTCACTGTTATCCCCTGCCTCTCCTTCATCATTTTTATGTATGCTGTGTCATCCCGGCTCGCGGGTACGAATCTCATTAGGGGCCACATGGGCAATGGCCTGCATCGTCTCGAATTGGCCGCTTGAGCCGACTTTACCGGATAGCAGGGTACCGAGAATGCCGCCCGCGAAGCCAATCGGAATGGACACGATGCCCGGATGTTTGAGCGGGAAGATCGCTTCCGCCCGGATCCAGCCGGCCCCGGGATCCATCACGTTAGGCCCCACGGCCATGAGCAGCAAGGAGGATACCAATCCGGCCGCAATGCTCGACATGGCCCCATACGTATTAAATCTCCGCCAAAATAGCGTGAACAGCAGCACCGGCAGATTAGCCGAGGCCGCAACCGCGAACGCAAACGAAACGAGGAATGCCACGTTCAGCTTCTGCGCGCCGAGGGCGAGCACAATCGAAGCGGTGCCAACCACGATGGCCGAAAGCTTAGCCACTCTCATCTGCTGTGCCTCGGTCGCCCGTCCTCTGCGGAAAATGCTGCTGTAGACGTCATGAGCAAATGCGGAGGATGCCGTCAGCACAAGCCCCGAGATCACGGCCAATATGGTTGCGAAGGCAACAGCCGATACAAAGGCCATTAAGAATTCGCCACCCAATGCGCTTGCGAGCAGCGGCGCCGCCAGCTCAACCCGCTCCGACAAAACGGACCAATCGACGAAGGCAGCCGCCCCAAAACCAAGAAAAATGGTCATGGCATAAAAGATGCCGATCGTAAACGTTGCCGTTTTTACCGAAGAACGGACCGTACGCGGGTCTCTTACCGTGTAGAAACGCGCAATAATATGCGGAAGTCCCGCTGTCCCTAACACCAGCGCCATATTAAACGACAGCATGTCCAGCGGGTGGTCGAACATGTTACCCGCCATCAGAAACCGCTCCTGCAATGGGGTCGCCCGCTTCATGGATTCGAATAAGCCGAGCAAGCATGCCGCCGAACGTGACGTAGACGGTCATTAAGCCTCCGACCAGCACGATGGCAAGCGACGTTTCCAGCCCGAACAGCAAATGGACGAGCCACCCGGCACCAACGAGCTGGGCAATCATGTAGAAGACGGTGATCATCATGTTGTTGACGGCGATACATCCGCGCAGCCGTTTCTCGCTGAACCGCACCGCCACCGCATCCGCCATCGTGTACCTTCCCAGGTTATGAAGCGGTTCGGCTATGATGTACTGCACGATCACATAGGAGGCGAGGAAGCCGATCGAATAGAAAAAGCCGTCGAAGCCGTACACAGCAATGGAGCCCGCGATGCCAAGGAAGGACGCCGCGCTCATATAGTCACCGGAAATGGCCAAGCCGTTTTGCAGCCCGCTCAGGCGATTGCCCGCTGCATAGAAATCATTCGTGCTTGTTGTCCGCTTGGCGGCATAATACGTAATCATTAACGTGCCGACCACAATCGCCAGAAAAAAAACGATGCCGGATATGTTCATTTGCATGCCTCCTTCCGCTTCAGCCTGAAAGTCCAGTCCTGTTATTCCTTTATTTTACGATAAAATGACAAAAAAAGGGCGATCCCCTGTGCTGCTAAGCAGCTGGATACACCCTTTTGGGTCAATGAATTGAATCCGGATTACGCGCCCGTATTGGCCTTGACCAGCACTTCGGCATACTTCGCTTCATCCTTGGAAGAGGATAACAGCGTCCCGATATAAGCTGCCACGAAGCCAAGCGGAATGGAGATAATGCCCGGGTTGCTCATCGGGAAGATCGGATCGCCAATCAAAATCGCTTTGCCGGCCGGATCCCATATATTCGGACTAAGCGCCACAAGAATCACCGTGCTGATCAATCCTGTCAGCATCCCGGTAACCGCGCCTGTCGTATTAAACCTCTTCCAGAACACCGTGAACAGGATGACAGGCAAATTTGCGCTGGCCGCAACGGCGAAGGCGAGCGAGACAAGGAATGCCACGTTCATCTTCTGAGCGAACAATGCGAGCAGAATGGAGACAATGGATACGCCAATCGATGCGTACCGTGCCATCTTCAGCTGCTCCTTCTCCGACGATTCGCCGCGGCGCACGATTTGGCCGTAGAAATCATGGGCGAAAGCTGATGCAGCGGACAGCACAAGCCCCGTCACCACCGCGAGGATCGTCGCGAACGCAACCGCCGAGATGAGCGCGAACAGGAAGTCGCCGCCAATCGCTTTGGCCAGGAGCGGCGCAGCCATGTTGCCCGCTTTATCGACCGCGGTAATATCCGCCGCGCCTACGAAGGCGGCAGCCCCGAAACCAAGAAAGATCGTCATGACATAGAAGATGCCGATAATCCAGGTAGCGTATACCACGGAGCTGCGCGCCGTCTTGGCATCCTTAACGGTAAAGAAACGGGTCAAAATATGCGGCAGACCTGCCGTGCCGAGTACGAGGGCAAGGTTGAGCGACAGCGTCTCCAGCGGGATTTTGTATTTATTCCCCGGGTTCAGGAATGCCTCCTGCAGCGGGGTGGCCGTCTTCATATGGTGGAACATCTGGGTCAGGCTGAAATCGAATTTGGCGAATACGATCAGCGAGATGATGAACGTGCCAGCCATGAGCAGTATAGCTTTCGAGATTTGAACCCAGCTCGTGGCGTGCATGCCGCCGAAGACAACATAGATGGTCATGAGCACGCCGACAATCAGCACGGACGTGACATAGTCCAGTCCCAGCAAAAGCTTAATCAGCGCACCTGCTCCAACCAGCTGCGCGATCATGTAGAAGATGGAGATGGAAATCGTGTTCAGCGCTGCAACGCCGCGCACTTTCTTGTCTGAGAAACGAGCGGCAATCATATCCGCCACCGTATACTTCCCGAGATTCCGAAGCGGCTCGGCAACAAGGTACAGCACCACCAGGTAAGCCACGAGAAAACCGATGCTATAGAAGAAGCCGTCAAAGCCAACTAACGCGATCGAGCCTGCGATGCCAAGGAAGGAGGCAGCAGACATATAGTCGCCGGCAATGGCTGTCCCATTCTGCCAGCCCTTGAGCCCTCCGCCTGCCGTATAGAAGTCGCTGGTGTTGGTTGTTTTCTTGGCAGCGTAATACGTTATGATCAGCGTGAGAAATACAATTCCGCAAAACAACGCGATAGCCATAGTCGATTACGCCCCCATATCCTTTTTAATATCGTCTACCATACGGTCAAACTGGGCCGCCTTGCGGGAGTACAGGATGCACAAGACCCATGTCATGATGAACTGCGCGAATGCAAATACCCATGCCCACGTGATCGGGCCAATCGCCGGGTGGTTCAACACGTCGGTGTACGAAGTAAGAATCGGCAGTGCAAAGTAAAACAGAAGAAAAAAGACGGTCATCGGAATAATGAACCGTTTCTTGCGGGAGAGCAGCGTTTTGAATTTTTCAGAATGCCATACTTCGGTATAGCTTTTTTCTTCCATTGCCTTTCCCTCCATTAACGATCAAGGATTCTATTGCGTCTCCCATATATGAAAGCGCTTTAGAATGATTATATACAGGAGGATTGTCTGCGACCACAGCTCCTGCGCGAAACGTCCGATAGGGTGCGCGAAAAGGCGGATATGCCGCCTGAACCGGGAGACAACCACCGTCCTCACGCGCTTCTCCCTACGCCTCTCTAAGCAACCGGAACAAATCCCGGGCGGCTTCCCGCGACAAGGGAATCATCGTCCGCTGCTCATCCTTTAGCACAATATTGTAAGCGCCGTTCTGCCAAGGGGACAGCTCCGCAATCCGGTTCACGTTAACCAGGTAACTGCGATGAGGACGAAAGAACGAGTAACCCGCCAGCTTCTCCTCCAGCTCCTGCAGCGTGCTTTTGCTCGTAATCCGCTGGCCTTCCGCCGTCCATATGCGGATGACCCGCTCCTCGCGCACCGCGTACAGTATCGCCTCGGGATCGACGAGCACATGCTTGTCCCCATCATCGAATAGCAGCTTGCCACGCATACTGCGGGCAGCAGCCTCAGTGGATGGATACGGAGCTATCTGGGGGGCGACATCATAAGCTTCCTGCTTTGGGGAGACTTGCCCTTCATGAACCCTGCTGCGAATTCGCTGCAGGGTTTCCTTTAATCGCATATGGCTGTAAGGCTTCAGCAGATAATCAATCGCATTCAGACCAAACGCCTCGACAGCATACTCGTCATAGGCTGTCGTAAAGACAATCAAGGGCGAGATCGGGGAGGCCTTCAGCATCCGCGCAGCCTGCAAACCTTCCAGCTCCGGCATATGAACGTCGAGAAAGACGACATCCGGCTGCCGTAAGGGAACCAGCTCGAGCAGCTCCCGGCCGTTCGTGGCATAAGGAAGCAGCTCGATATCAGGCTCCTGTTCCAACAGGTAAGCCAGCTCCTCCCTTGCCAATCGTTCGTCTTCCGCTATCATCGTTTTAATTCGCTTCACGGTACCGGCTCCCTTCCGATAGACTGCAGGGGATGCTGAAGGATATGCTGCATCCGCCCTCTGCAAGATTCTCTACGATGAGTCTGGCTTCCTTACCAAACATGCTGATTAAACGCTGGTTGATATTGTAAATGCCGTTCCCCGTACCCTCGCTGCCGATGATCGGTTGTTCGCCGAGGCTGTCCAGCACCTCAGGGGAGATACCTGCCCCGTTGTCCCGCAGCTGTACAACCGCCATATCGCCCGCCCGCTTTAGGGTCAACTGGATGATGCCCCCGCTCGCTTTATCGCGCAAGCCGTGCTTAATGCTGTTCTCCACCAGCATTTGCAGCGTTGCAGGCGGAATCATAAGCTCGTCCAGCACCGGATCCAGCTGGCATTCAAACGTGAACTGATCCTCAAACCGGATTTGAATAATGTCCAAATAGGCATTCAACAGCTCCATTTCCTCACGAATGGTCGTTCTGCGGGAGGCCATGACTTTGACGTTCAAGCGCATGAACGCCCCCAGCTGCATCGTGGCATGTCTTGCCAGCAGCGGATCGCTCCGGATCAACGAATGGATCGCATTGAGCGTATTGAACAGAAAATGCGGATTGATCTGCGCCTGCAGAAGCTTAAGCTCCGCCTCTTTCATTAAATGGCTCATCTTCTCGTGGGCCGTGGCCCCGAGCTGATAGGAAATCAGCTGTCCAAGCCCTTGGGCCATCACCAGCTCAACGCGCCGAATATCCTGCGGCCGCTTGAAGTAGAAATGAATGACGCCTACGATTTCGTGACCCTCTATCATCGGGACAAGAATGGCGGCTCCGAGCGCCGGATGACGGGGCTGAATATCTTCCGCATTCTCTATGATCCGAAGCTCGCCGGTCGCAATGACATTCTTGGTCAAGTCGGATGTGATCTCTTCTCCGGGATCAATGGTACGGCTGGCGGCACCGGCATGGGCCAGGAACCGCTCCGTATCCGTAATGGCGACTGCCGTTGTTTTCAGCTCGCGCAGCAGCAAGGTGGCCACGGCCTGTGCCGTACGGTACGTCAAGCCCTGCTTCAGATGCGGCAGCGCCGCTTCCGCGATATGGAATGCCTTCTCCGTCTCGTAAGCGGCTGCCCGCTCTTCCTCGGTGAGCGCAACCCGCAGCATCGTCGTGAAGATCGCAATGGAAATGCTGTTGGTCAGCACCATCGGCAGACCGATCAGGTTGACCAGCTCAACCGCGCGGTCCGGCTCATCTGAACAGATCAAAATAACCCCCATGTGCAAGATCGGGGCGAACATCCCCACGAATAACGCTTTTGCCGGCGAGATAACCCGCTCCTGCGAGAAGAATCGGGCCACGCCCCCGGCCAGGGCACCCGTAAGCGGTACGGCGATAGCTCCTGCCAGCCCCGTGTAGCCCCCAATATACAGCAGATGGGCTCCCGCCAAAAGCCCGCCCCCGATGCCAACGCGGGGCCCGCCGATCAGCCCGCCAATTACAACGCCGACCAGAGCGGAATGGGCCAGGGCCTGCTCCTCCGTCAGCTGCATCAGCCAGAAGGAGGAGCTCGACTCGCCATTCTCCACCACAACGCCTGCATACGCCCCGAGGATGCCGAAGAGGCCAAACAGACAGGAATAGATGAACATTCGCGTGCCAGACATCTCTTTGCGGTCCAGCAATTGGCGGAACAACGGAATTCTCGTCAGTATAAACGTCAGGATGAGCAGCATGCCCATCCGTTCGAACAGATGCAGCGTCAACTCCTGCATGGACATCCCTCTTCTTTGGTAGACTAGGAATCTTCAACTGTCGGTCAGTAGACGGTATCGATAGATAGGATAGATGTGAATGCGGTTTCATTTCATGCAGTAAAGATTATATAGTACAGCGAGGATTTGGACAATAAAAAGGAATAACATGAAACTTATGTAAAAATATTCACGCAGGGGACATACCCTTCAGTGCACTCAAAAAAACCGTATCCCCCCGCAGTTAAGCGAAAGATACGGCCAGTAAGCAGCTGCAAGCCAAAGCAGCCGAACATATCCCCTTATTCTAATGTGTAAGGTCTCTCTGATCGCGAGACCTTACGAACCGGTCGAATTGTGTTTTCCAGCTCCTCTCCGTGATATCGACCACTTCCGAATGATCTGATTGGTCACCTCCGATAGCAGCAAACCCAGCGCGATGGCGCCTGAAATCATGAAGGCCTGCGCTCCCAGCTGAACAGCCTGATCAAATTGATTCTGGGCGACATGCCGAAGGGCATTGTAGGCGACTCCGCCCGGTACGAGCGGAATAATCCCCGACACGCTGAACACGATAATGGGCGTCTTGTATTTTTTGGCGAAAAAATGGCTGATGATCGTCACGCAAAAAGCCGCAAACACGGTGGCCGTCACCGGCTCAACCATCATGTTCTGCAGCATAATGTAGAGCAGCCAGCCCACCATGCCGGCAAACCCGCACTGCAGCAGTGCTTTTTTGGGTACGTTGAATATGATCCCGAAGGCCGCCGAAGCAACAAAACTCGTGATGAGCTGCTGTATATAAAAGGTTGCCACCATCTTCACCTCCACTCACACATCTCTTAGAATGACAACGTAAACGCAATTCCCGCTCCGATGGCAAAGGACGTAACAAAAGCCTCCGCACCTTTGGACAAGCCGGATATCAGATGCCCCGCCATTAAATCGCGGATGGCATTCGTGATCAGCAAGCCCGGTACCAGCGGCATCACGGAACTGATAATGATCGTATCCAGCTGATGGCCGAATCCGTATCTGACCATCCATACGGAGGTTATGCCGATGACCAGCGCTCCCGAGAATTCGGCGAAGAATCGCACCGGTATGACCCGATGCATGTATAAAAAGCAGGAGAAGCCAAGACCGCCCGCAATGGCCGCCGGTACGAAATCCGGCCAAATGCCGCGAAACATAATGAGGAAACAGCCGCTTGCGATCGCTGACAGGAGAATCAACAACCATGTCGGATATATCGCCTGCTCATGCTCGATTTTCTCAAGCGCCCTATGAGCCTCCTCAATCGTCAGCTCACCGAGGCTTATGCTCCGAGACACGCTGTTAACCTGATCGATCTTATCGAGATTGGTTGTCCGATCCGAAATACGAATGAGCCGCGTAATATGCTGGGGCTCCTCCACCGAGAAGATAATCCCGGTCGGGGTCATATAGCTGTGGCTGTTCTCCACGCCGAAAGCCGCGGCGATCCGCATCATCGTATCCTCGACCCGATAGGTCTCCGCACCGCTTTGCAACATGATTTTTCCTGCTAACAAACAGACCTTTATGATGTCATGCTCCCGCTTCAACAAGTCATTCAAAACGACAATCCTCCAGCTGAACACATTCCGATTCAGAATCTTTGCCTATATTATAGTATCATTACCATGATTAAGCATAGGATATGCTTTAAAGCAGCACTGCAGCAGCTGCAATCGTTCTGAACAAAGTCATCCTCCTACACAAAAAGCCCCCCCGAATGATCGGGAGGCTTCTTACAATTTATCCTCGGAATGCAGCCTAAAAGGCACCGCGGATGTGCTCCGCTACCCGCTCCTGATAGAAGCGGGCCAGGCGTACCTTTTCCTCCATGGTGAATGAGGGCACTTCCAGCGTTCCTAGATTATCTTCAATCTGGCGGACGCTGCGGAAGCCGGGAATGACAGCGCTGACCTCGGGGCAGTCCAGGATCCAGCGCATGGATGCACGAGCCATGTCGCCTCGGCCCTCGGCAATCCAAGCGAGCTCTCTGGCGAGCTCAACCCCTTTTTCGAACCGCAGGCCGGCAAAGGTCTCGCCCACGTTAAACTGCTCCCCGTTCGCATTGAAATTCCGGTGATCCCCTTCGCTGAAGGTGGTGTTCTCCGTAAATTTCCCTGTTAACAGACCGCTGGCAAGCGGCAAGCGCACCAAAATGCCGACGCCCGACGCTTTGGCTTTCGGGAGCAGCTGAGCCAGCGGTTTTTGGCGGAACAGATTGAAGATAACCTGCAGGGACCTTACGCCAGGTACCCCCAGGCAAAACAGTCCTTCCTCCACCGTCTCCACGCTGACGCCATAATGCCGGATTTTCCCCTCGGCCTGCAGCTTGTCCAGCACTTCAAACACCCTTCCGTCCTTCAACACCCCGAAGGGAGGGCAGTGAACCTGATAGAGATCAATCTGCTCCCGCTGGAGCCGCTTCAAGCTATTCTCGCAATAAAGGCGGATGGAGTCCTCCGAATAGGTCTGAAGATCGTGAATATCTCCGGCACGGCAAAACTTGGTGGCGATATGCACCGAATCTTCCTTGCCCTTGGTTGCGCGTGCGAGCAAATCCTCCGCATGCCCATCTCCATATACGTCGGCCGTATCGAAAAAGTTCACGCCTTCGCCGATGGCCCGATCAAAGCCCTTCAAGGCTTCCTCATCGTTGGTCTGCCCCCATGAACCTCCGATCGCCCATGTGCCGAAGCTGACCTCGCTAATGTGAAGCTCCGTATTTCCCAATTGTCTGTAGTTCATCGACGATATAGCCTCCTCATCCAACTGCCATACTAGTTCACACTAATAGACTAAACGTTAAATCGCTTTCATTCAATCCATATATGACGTTTACCTATTTTTCCGCAGATCGTTGACAAATCATTCCATCGTATTTATAATTACAATCATTAGATATCCAACGTTGGATATCCAGTTATGAAATTATTCTTCACCTACACATCCTAAGGAAGTGACCCAACATGACCAACCTCATCCTGCTCTCATTCCTGCGCCAGCGCCCGATGCATGGCTATGAAATTCAGCAGCTTATTCAGGCCAGCCGCATGGACCTATGGACGAATATTCTGTCCGGCTCCATCTATTATGCACTTAACAAGATGGAAAGCGACGGTCTGATTGCAGCCACCGCTGAAGAGCGGACCGGTGCGAGACTTCGCAAAATTTACAGTATTACGGATGAAGGCGAGAAGTTATTCCAGAAGATGATCCGCGAAACCTTGACGCTTCCTCCCCATACCGTCAAATCCGACTTCTCTCTTGGATTGGTCTGGATCGAGAACGTTCCCAAGCAGGAAGCGGTCGAATTGCTGCAGCAAAACCTCAAGCAAGTGGAAGAATCGCTGGCACAATGGCGTTCAGGTAAAGAAATCAAGGGACAGTACGGCTTATCGAGGATCGCCCTTGCTACCTTCGACAATGCGATCTCGATCCTAGAACAGGACATCACCTTTCTCAACAAGATCATTGCACTCGTTCAAGAATAAGCCTCAGCATCAGCTGCGGCTTTCATTTTCGGTCAATATCCAATATTGGATATATAACATTGGTTAATAAGGAGCGTGAATACGAGATGATGTTGCCTACTCTCATTCAAGCGAAAGGTTTAAGAAAAACCTATGGTCAGCGAACGGTCGTACATGATGTGGCTCTAGAAATACGGGAAGGTGAAGTGCTTGCGATCATCGGGCCGAACGGCGCGGGAAAATCAACGACGCTGGATTTGGTGCTGGGTCTGCGCCGACCCGATATCGGCACGGTCACCTACTGGACTATGGATCCTGCCCCGCACATCGGGCTTCAACTGCAGTCCACTCCCTTCTTTCCGGGATTTACCGCCCTTGAGAATCTGCGAATGTTCGCTGCTTTCTATGGCAAGCGACTCAAGGATGCGGAGCTCATCGAGCATCTTAGAAGCTGCGGGCTTGCGGATGTTGCCAAAACCGATGCGCTTCGGCTCTCGGGAGGCCAACAGAAACGGCTCGCCATTGCCATAGCGCTAGTCCATACACCCAAGCTGCTATTCCTTGATGAGCCTACAGCAGCACTGGATCCACGGGCACGCCGGGATATCCGGGAGCTGATCCGTTCTCTGGCAGACAAGGGCACCTCGATTGTCTTCACTTCGCATGACATGGAGGAGGTTCATAAACTCGCTTCCCGGCTGGTGCTCATCTGTGATGGGCGGGTGAAAGCTTCCGGCACGCCGGAAGAGCTCCTCGGCTATTACCGAACAGATAGCCTCGAACAACTGTATATCCAACTGACCGATGATCAGGAATAAAGGCCGGTCAGAATAAAAACCTTAGGAGGAATATATATATGCGGATCATTATGATCACCATGCTGCGGAGCATGTTCCGCGACACCCATACCCTGGTCTGGAACATCGTTTTTCCCATTGCCATGCTGATCGGATTGGGACTATATTTCAACGACGCAGCCTATTCTCACCGACTCCTCGCGGGCGTGCTGACAACGAACATTTTGTTTGGGGCCACGATGGTTACCGCCTTTAACGTCATGGCCCAACGAAACCGCGGCATCTATAAACTGCTGCGGGTAACACCTTTTCGCACTGTCTCGTTCATTACCGCAATGACAGGGGCACGAACCGTGCTGGCACTGCTCGTAAGCGTGTGCGTCATCCTCACGAGTCTATTTATGCTCGAGGTGAAGCTAAGCCTGACAGGGCTTGCGCTGATGCTGCTTGTTCTTCTGATCGGCACCATTTGTTTTACCGCACTCGGTTTTCTGGCAGCCAACCTGTCTCGGGACGAGAACAATGTCAACATGATCTCGAACCTGATAAGCTTTCCGATGCTGCTGACAAGTGAGGCCTTCTATTCATTAGAACATGCACCCGCATGGGTCGTCATCCTGGGTCAGCTGCAGCCGTTCCATTACCTGGTCGATGCCATGTCCATTGCCGTTTCTCCGCAAGGCGATACCTCCGGCATCTGGATGCCCCTCATGATTCTTGCGGGCTTCACGGTCCTTATCCTCGGCGCAGCTGCATGGACCTTCCGCTGGGATGCGGAGCAGCCTGCCGGATGGAAGCGGGCAGCTGCGAAGAAAGCTGCGTCGATGTAACGGCGTACAAAAATCCGATGAGCCCCTTGTATAAAAGACACCTCATGCGGTATACTGAACAACAATATTAACATCAGGCCGATGAAGAGCTTCCAACTCCGAGGCGTTCTCGTCAAGGGGATCCGATCCTATATTCGATCAGACATCCCCCTAAGTTAACCGGACCCGCCCGTTACCGCGGAATCAAAGTGGATTGAACACGGACCAACCTGTTTCGTAATTAGGTTACGGTTCAATCAATTTGGGTGGCACCGCGAGCGCATAAGCGTCCCTCGTCCCATATGGACTAGGACGCTTTTTTATTTTTTTCAGAAGAAGGAGCGCGGTGATTATGCTAGATATGAAATGGATCCGAGAGAGCACAGAGAATCAGGAAGAACTGCAGCGAGTGGCTGACCAGAAAGGCATCGCCCTGTCGGTTGCCGAACTTGTCCGGCTGGATGACCAGCGCCGGACACTGCTATTGGCCGTGGAGAGATTGCGGCAGCAGCGCAATGCCATCTCGCAGGAGATCAGCACGTTCGTGCGACAAGGTAAACAGGAAGAAGCCGAGCGGACGAAACAGCAGGTCAAGGACATCAACGATCAGTTGGGCAAGCAGGAAGCGTTATACCGGGAGGTTGACGACGCCTACAACAAGCTGCTCATCCTTGTACCGAATATCGTTTCGCCGGATACGCCGATCGGAGCTTCGGATGAGGACAATGTAGAGATCAGACGGGTTGGCGAGCCCACCGTGTTTGATTATGAATACAGGGATCATGTCACGCTCGGCGAATTGCACCGGATGATCGACATTCCCCGCGGCGTCAAAACCGCCGGCACGCGCAGCTACTACCTGACCGGCATCGGCGCCATGCTGCATCGGGCCGTTCAGCAGCTTGCGGTGGATATGCTGGTCGCTAAGGGTTTTACCCTTATGGACGTACCGTTAACCGTTAGGACGGAGGCCATGCAGAATACAGCCTTCTTCCCGCTTGGTCAGGATCAGGCTTTTCAAATTATGGAGCAAGATAAGTGGCTCGTCGGTACGTCGGAAGTGCCGTTGGTATCGTTCTATAGCGGTGAAGTCGTCGATGTGGCGCAGCCGATTCGCCTGGCAGCAGCATCGCTGTGCTTCCGGAGCGAGGTCGGCTCGGGCGGCCGGGACGTCCAGGGCCTGTATCGGGTGCATCAGTTCGCGAAGGTGGAACAGGTCGTGCTTTGCGAGGCCAGCACGGAAGCATCGGAGCAGCTTCTGCAAGAGATCACAGCCAATGCAGAGGAGCTGCTACAGAAGCTCGAATTGCCTTACCGTGTCGTTGCCGTCTGTACCGGGGATATGTCGCAGAAAACGTACAAGCAATACGACATCGAGACATGGATGCCAAGCCGTGGGGCTTATGGGGAGACCCACTCGTCGTCGAATCTGCTCGACTTTCAGGCGCGTCGCTCGAACATCCGCTACCGGGACGCGGAAGGCAAGCTGCGCTACTGCCATACCCTGAACAACACGGCCGTGGCTTCGCCGCGAATTCTCATCCCGCTGCTGGAGAACCACCAGCAGACCGATGGTTCGATCCTCATTCCAAAGGCGCTCAGACCATACATGAACGGGATGGATCGGATTGAGCCTCCAAGTGAAACAAAATGAACAAAACCAACATAATCTGAACATTCGACAGCGCAGCCATCAAGGCTGCGTTGTTTTGCTATTATTACCTTCTTAACGAAGAGCTTGCCAAAGCTCCGTCATAAATGCACCGAATGGGATTCACCGATAATTAGATCAGAATAAAAGGCATATATTATATGGAGCAGCTATATAACACAAGAAAACGTTCCTCTTAATGCGGTCTGGCTTCTGTGAAGGTTCTTCGATGTACATTTTTCTTTAGATTATCGAAGCTATAAATTTTCAACGAGGCTGAACCATTCGATAATCGCAAGAAAAATTTCCTCTACATGCGGCCTGGCTTCTCTGATGGTTCTTCGATGTACATTTTTCTTTAGATTATCGAAGCTATATGTTTTCAGCGAAGCTGAACCATTCGATAATCGCAAGAAAAATTTCCTCTTAATGCGGTCTGGCTTCTCTGATGATTCTTCGATGTACATTTTTCTTATGGATTAAGTAGGTATATAATGTTCGTTATATAGGGATATCAACTATCGATAATAGAGTTCATATTTTTCAGCATCCAGACGGATGTCTTCTCCCTATATAAAAACTTACCGTGCCGCGCACGAATAAGGAGGTCAACCCATATGACAGAACCCCATCTTGATCATACAGCGCCCAAAACGCTTCGCGATATCCCTATTTCCATCCTGGATCTCGCCCCGATTACAGCGGGCAGCACCGCTGCACAGTCGCTGCGGAATACACTCGATCTGGCCCAGCATGCCGAGAAGTGGGGGTATAACCGCTACTGGCTTGCCGAACACCACAATATGCCGGGGATTGCCAGCTCGGCTACTTCGGTCGTCATTGGACATGTCGCCGGGGGCACGAGCAAAATCCGCGTCGGATCCGGCGGCATTATGCTGCCGAACCACGCTCCGCTGGTCATAGCCGAGCAGTTCGGTACCCTCGAATCGTTGTATCCCGGCCGGATTGATCTCGGTCTTGGCCGTGCGCCGGGATCGGATCAGCTCACATCCCGGGCACTCCGCCGCGGTCCGGGCAGCGACGGGCAGGATTTCCCGGATCGCCTCGGCGAGCTGCGGAATTACTTCCAGCCCACCTCAGGCTCGTCCATGCGTATCCGGGCGATTCCCGGTGAAGGCCTACATGTACCGATCTGGCTGCTCGGCTCCAGCGGTTTCAGTGCGCAGCTGGCAGGCCAGCTGGGGCTTCCGTTCTCTTTTGCGAGCCACTTTGCTCCGGATTATCTGATGGCCGCGCTCGATCTGTACCGTACCAGCTTCCGCCCTTCATCCGAGCTGAGTAAGCCTTATGCCATGATCGGCGTGAACGTGATCTGTGCCGACACGGATGAGGAAGCGCAGCGCTTGGCTACCTCGCCATATCAGCAGTTCCTGAACATCATCCGCGGCCGTACCGGCCAGCTGAGTCCCCCGGTGGACAGCATGGATGATCTGTGGAACCTGCAGGAGCAGGCCATCGTGAAGCGCCAGCTCAGCTTCTCCGCCATCGGCAGCCCTGCAACCGTCCGCGCGCAGCTGGAGCAGTTCCAGCAGTCAACGAACGCGGACGAGATCATTGTCGCTGCCGCCATCTACGATCATGAGGCGCGCCTGCGTTCTTATGAGCTGCTGGCGGATGTCGTCGGCATCAAATAAGAGAATCCGTTAAAATACTTGTTAACAAGCAAAACTAAGACCTATCCGCCGATGTTGGAGCAGATAGGTCTTTTTCCATATCTTGCTGAGTTCCATAATTATCCTTATGATGAAGGTATACTAATCAGTGGAGGGATAAGGGTTTGAGTAATACACAGGAACGGATTGATACCTATTTGAATTCACTTGCCCAAGATCGTAAATTCAGCGGTTCCGTTTTGGCTTCAAAGCAAGACTCTATTTTGTTCAAAGGCGGCTGTGGCAAAGCCAATATTGAGCTCGATGTAGACAACACACCTGAAACCGTCTTTCGAATCGGATCTATAACAAAGACCATTACCGCACTAGGCGTAGCACAGCTCATTGAACAGGGGAAGCTATCTTTTGACGATTACATAGGCAAGTATTTTCCGTACCAAAAGGATGGGGACCGTATTACAATCCATCACCTGTTAACTCATACATCCGGCATTACCAACTATACCGAGAAGGCTAATTTATTTGACTGGGCCTCATTACCATCAAATACGGAGGAATTATTGAATCGATTTTCTAGCATAGATCTAAATTACGAACCCGGTGAAAAGTATCAGTATTCCAATTCCGGATACGCCCTTCTCGGAGCTCTGATTGAACAAGTATCAGACCAAAGTTATGGCTCCTACATCGAGGATCATATATTCAACCCTCTGGGCATGGTCAATACAAGGTTAGATGACCCACAAGAAATTATCCCGCTGCGAGCGTCTGGCTACGAGATCGGTACTAATGAAAAATTGATGAATAGCTATAACATTCACCCCTCCAATGCCTATGCCGCTGGAGGAATCATCTCCACCGTCGAGGATTTATATCTGTGGGACCAAGCCTTGTACACCAACAAGCTGCTCCCTCAGCATCTTATTAATTATATGCTCACACCTCATAAGGGCGATCATGATTATTCATATGGTTGCGGCTGGATCATTCAAGATACTCCCTATGGAACGATGACAGGCCATACGGGCGGCATTCCCGGATTTACTTCCATTCTTATGAGATTCCCATCAACCAAGGTCACCGTCATTGTGCTAAGTAATATGTTTCAGGACGTGGTGCATGTTAGGCAGCATATTGCAGGGATCTTGCATTCAAACACCGCTGTCTAATCTGCATAGAACGTGTCAAGTACCGCTGCCTCGACAGCAATATATAAAGCTAACCCAAAAAGACCAGTCAAACCCGGTATTCCGGTGCTTGACTGGTCTTTTTTTCCTTTATATATTACAGCGTCAATCCGCCATCAATCGTAACCAGCGAGCCTGTCATGTAGCTGGAGCCCGGGGAGGCCAGGAAAGCAACCACGTTCGCGATTTCATCCGCCTCAGCCGGACGTCCCATCCGCATGTTGCCCACTTCCTCAGGCACGTAGCCGCCTTCCATGAAGGACTTGGCCACCGCTGCCGTAAGCGGCGTCTGAACGCCGCCCGGACAAATCGCGTTCACGCGAATGCCCTGCTTCACGTATTCCAGCGCTGCCCCCTTCGTCAAGCCCACCACCGCATGCTTGCTTGCCGAATAAGCAGCCGCACTGTGCTCGCTGCGGATACCCGCCGTGGAAGCGGTATTAACGATATGTCCGCTGCCCTGCTCCTTCATGACTTTCAGTACATACTTCATACCGAGGAAAGCGCCCTTGACGTTCACGGACATTTGACGGTCAAATTCATTCTCGTCGATGTCGTCCAGCATCGAGAACTTCTGCACGATGCCTGCATTGTTGAAGAAGAAATCGATTCTGCCGTAAGCTTCAACCGCCTTGTTCACATAGTTCTGAACATCCTCGGTTTTTGTTACATCCGCTTGCACGAAGATTCCCTCTCCGCCCTGTTCCTTGATCAAACGCAGCGTTTCTTCGCCGGCTTCCTTGTTGAAGTCAACGAGCACTACCGTTGCACCGTTCTCGGCCAATTTCAAGCTGCTGGCTCTGCCGATCCCGCTGGCTGCGCCGGTAATGACAGCGATCTGTTTGTTATCGGACATGAAACAACACTCCCCTTGATGATAAGATAAATTAGGTCTGACCGAGTAGTATCACGATCATTTCTGCCGTCTATAGCCTATAGACAAGCCAATGGAAGAATGACTTACTTCGCAAAATATCCGCCATCAATCGGCAGCTCAACGCCTGTAATATAAGAAGACTCATCCGAAGCAAGGAACAATACGCCGCGAGCGATATCTTCCGCTTTGCCCAGGCGTGGAAGCGGAGTCTGGGATTGGAACCATTGCATCATTTGCTCATCCTTGAACAAGTCCACGGTCATTGGCGTTTCGATGTAGCCAGGGTGAACCGAATTACAGCGGATGTTATGCTTCGCATAGTCAACGGCTGTGGCTTTAGTCAGCATGCGTACCGCGCCTTTGCTTGCCGTGTAGGGACCAGCGCCGCTGCCGCCTGTCAGGCCGGCAATAGAGGAGATGTTGACGATGGAACCGCCCCCGGCTTCGATCATGTGCGGAATGACATATTTCTGACCAAGGAATATGCTCGTAACGTTAATCGACATCGTCTTCTCCCAGCCTTCCACCGTCAAATCCATGAACGGCGTTGCATTGGAGACACCGGCATTGTTGACCAGGATGTCGATTTTGCCGAATTTTTGAACGGTTTCGTCCACGACACGAACCCAATCTTCCTCGGAAGCTACGTTATGCTTGAATCCGATCGCTTTGCCGCCAAGCGCTTCAATCTCGGCTACGACGTCTTTGATCTTGTCTTCCTGAAGGTCCGTAATCGCAACCTTGGCTCCCTCTTGCGCAAACAAAAGAGCGTCAGCTTTACCCATACCACCTGCTGCACCCGTAATGATTGCTACTTTATTGTCTAATCTCCCCATGAGAATACCTCCTGATATATTAGTCGTTAGTTTGGCTATCTTCATTGGACTGCCCGATCTTAAGCTGCAGATGTTCAATCATCTTCTCGTATGAAGCGATCAACACATCCATCTCCTGATCCGAGAAATCCGACCATAAGCCTTCATTCAAATCACGGTACTTCGCAATCATCCGGGCTTCAACTTCACGGCCCTGCTCCGTAATCTTAAGATAGACCTGACGCCTGTCCTCGCTTGACGCCACCCGTTCAATATAACCCTTGCTGACCAGCTTGTTGCTCAAGTTCGTTACAGCCGAAAGCGTAACATTCAAGGCATTGGCAAAATACGAGCTGGTCTGCTGCCCCTCATACGCCAAGGTCTGAAGCACGTAGTATTGGGGGCCGGTCAAATCATTGTCCAGAATCTTGGCATAGTTCGCCACAAGCGTCATCATCTGACGGGCCACCATGTTAGATAATTGTTCCCGCTTATCCAGTTTCATCACCTCGATGTACAACGAAGTACTTACGAATATATTACAAATTTAAATAGTTAAAAGCTTTTAACAATCTAAATTGTATACCCTTTCACATCGCTCGTCAACCACGATAAAATGCCCAATCTGGTTGTTATTCCCACCGTCGCAAGTACGAAATGCGCTCAGAGTGGATCTCGCTTGATCGATCCTAGCAATGATCCAGTGGATAGCGCGTTCTAATCCATAGAAAAAGAGCACCCTCAGGCGCTCTTGAAAGTATATCCAACCTTGTTTGGGCGTATCCCATTATGAGAAATAGCCGGTATATTCAAAAGAATCGAAGTCGATGCTAGCCGCGCTTTCTCTGCCATTCCCGGTGGCGTAGAGACCGATCACCGCTTCGGTCAATCCGCCATTCCGATCCGACGAGACGAGGGAAGCTAATTGATGAAGCCGCACGAGGAGATCCTAATACGCGGCGTCCGCTAACAAAAAAAGGCACCACCCTAAGGTGATGCCTTCTAAGCCTTTTGTTACCCTGCCGTATCCATCCGCGCATCTAGCGTGAGTTGATGCAGCTGATCGAGCGTCATGCGATCTACGAAACGCGAGAACTTCTCTTTCTTCTTGCCGTGCTCCTGATAGACGGCGATCAACTTTAGGATAATCGGGGCCAGCAGCTTAGGCGCTACATTCTTATGCAGCGGCTTAGCCAGAGCAGCCTTCAAGCCTCTCGGCTCTCCACCTACATAGATATCATAGGTATTCCTCATCTTAATAACGGCAATATCCTTCAGCAGCGGTTCACTGGTGCCGAGCGCGCAGCCGGCGTAACCGATCTTTAGCGGATTAGGTACAGGATGATCGGCGATCGCTTCATCCAGCATCTTCGCAACATCCAGTCCCGAATCCTCCGCCCCCCGGCAGAAGTTGCAGGTGATCAGGCTCTTGGAGACAAAACCGGCAGGATGAACCTGAAGTCCGGCGGCTTCCAGCTTAGCCTTTGCTTCTTCCACCCGCTCTGCGTCCATCTCCACGTAGAGCTGTTTAAAGGTAGTCATCTCAATGCGGGCATCCTCACCCACGATGGAGCCCAATACGGACAGCTGATCCGGGCGGAACAGCGTTCCGCCCACTTCAAAGCCGGGTGTCACTGCGAATTTTTGCGTTGCCAATGTCTACACCCCCATCAAGTCGCCCTAATAATCATATCCTTGCTAGGTTGCTTCATACACTATATATGAGCGGTCAGTCTGCTTTCGTTATACCTTCATTCGCTGCAGGCGAAGGGCATTCAGCACGACCGATACAGAGCTCAGTGCCATGGCGGCCCCGGCCACCCAAGGTGCCAAAAGCCCGATGGCGGCAATCGGAATGCCAAGCGAGTTATAGCCCAGTGCCCAGAACAGGTTCTGACGGATGTTGCTCATCGTCTTGCGGCTCATGTAGATAGCATCCGGAATGCTGTTCAGGTCGCCCTTCATCAGCGTCACGTCTGCGGCTTCCATTGCCACATCCGTACCTGTACCGATAGCCATGCCGATGTCGGCAACCGCAAGGGCCGGCGCATCGTTAATGCCGTCGCCAACCATGGCGACCTTCTTGCCCTGCTGCTGGAGCTTCTTCACTTCATCCGCTTTACCTTCCGGCAGTACCTCGGCCCGCACATGGTCGATGCCAACCTGCTTCGCGATGGCCTGTGCCGTGCGTTCATTGTCACCGGTAATCATAATGACTTCGATGCCCATTTCTTTCAATCTCGCTACGGCAGCACGGGACGTCTCCTTGATCGTATCCGCCACAGCCACAAGACCCGCATATTGGCCGTCTACCGCTGTCAGCATGGCAGTCTTACCCTCGGTTTCAAGCTCTGACATTCTGCCGAGGATCGAATCAATCGGTACGTTATGCTGTGCCATCAGCTTGCGTGTGCCTACCAGCACCTCATGTCCTTCCACGCTGGCACGGATGCCGTAACCTGGAATGGCTTCAAAATGCTCGGCAGCCGGAAGCTGCGTTCCTTTTTCCTCAATCCCAGCCACAATCGCTTCAGCAAGCGGATGCTCGGAGCTCTTCTCAGCAGATCCGACCAGACGAAGGAACAGCTCTTGATCTAAGTTATTCACTTCCACATCGGTCAACTCGGGTTTACCTTTCGTGACCGTTCCTGTTTTATCCAGAATAATCGTATTGATTTTATGGGTAGACTCCAGATGCTCTCCGCCCTTGAACAGAACGCCCAGTTCTGCAGCGCGGCCCGAACCGGCCATGATCGAGGTCGGTGTAGCCAGACCCAACGCACACGGACAAGCAATAACCAGAATTGCAATGGCAATTTCTAACGATTGAGCGAAATTACCAGGTGCTACCCAGAAGTACCATACGAGGAAGGCAACAACCGCAATGCCAACCACGATCGGAACGAAGATGCCGGAGATGACATCAGCGACCCGCTGAATCGGAGCTTTGGAGCCTTGCGCTTCCTCAACCACTTTGATAATTTGGGCTAGTGCGGTCTCTTTACCCACTTTCGTCGCTTCAAGCGTCAAGCGTCCGTTCTTGTTTATGGTGGCGCCGATGACGGCGTCGCCCGCTTTTTTCTCAACCGGAATACTTTCACCAGTCAGCATCGACTCATCTACAGCCGACGTGCCTTCAACTACTTTACCGTCCACCGGGATTTTCTCACCCGGCTTTACCAATACGAGATCACCCACCAGGACTTGTTCCACTGGGATGGTCATCTCCTGACCGTCACGAACGACAAGCGCCGTTTTGGCTTGAAGACCCATCAGGGTTTTGATGGCCTCCGAGGTACGGCCTTTGGCCAGGGATTCAAACAGTTTCCCCATAATGACCAGCGTGATTAGAACCGCACTTGTTTCATAGTACATTTCGGGCCCATGGTGTACATTTGCTCCGGCAGCGGCCCAATCGATCGTTAAATACAGACTATAGAAATAAGCTGCCGACGTACCGAGTGCGACCAGAACGTCCATATTGGCGCTTTTGTTACGGAGAGCCTTATAGGCTCCCACATAGAACTGTTTTCCGATAAAAAACTGTACCGGCGTTGCCAGGATCAGCTGGAACCAAGGGTTCATGAACAGATCCGGCATCCAGATCCAGGAGGTGAAGGAGAAATGGCTCACCATGGCCCAGAGCAGCGGCAGCGACAGTATCGCCGACAGGAGCAGCTTCCGCTTTTGCTTGGTGATGGCCTCCTTGCGGTGACCTTCCTGATCAAGCGTCTCCTGTTTGGAAACCGCCTGATACCCGAGCTTCTCCACACGCTGTTGAATATCGCTAAGGCTTACCTCTGCGGGATTGAATTCCACCCGGGCCGTCTCCAGTGCAAAATTGACGTTGGCCTGATTAACACCTGGCATCTTGCTTACCACTTTCTCGATTTTCGAAGCACAAGCGGCGCAGTACATGCCAATCAGCTGCAGGTCCACGGTTTCCTTTGCCGTTCCGTAACCCAGCTTTTCAATTTTCTCTTCCATCTGCTGGACGGAAACCACATTCGGATCAAATGTAACCGACGCTTTTTCCAGCGCAAAATTCACATTCGCTTCCTGGACGCCTTCCATTTTATTTAGGCCCTTCTCAATCCGATTCGCACAGGCGGCACATGTCATACCCGTTAACTGCAGCGACGTTTTCTTCTGTTCCAATGTTGTTCCTGCTCCCATCTTCTCCTCACCCCTCTTCATCCTCGTGCCGTTTGGTTAAACTACGTTATATCCTTGTTCCTCGATAATTTCTTTGATTTTATCCAAATTGACTTTGCCTGCGTCATATTTGACGGAGACCGTGCCTGCCTTCAAATCCACATGACCCTCGATGTTCTCATTCTTTAAAGCTCCCTCAATGGAATTCACGCAATGCATGCAAGACATACCTTCTACTTTTATTGTTACCTGTTCCATGTTCAATCTCTCCTTTAGGTTATAGATTATTTTGAGCAGCCCTTCAAAGACATGCCCTGAATCCGTTTTGAATGTGTTGTTCTCGTTTCTTAGTGTTAGTATACCCCCCTACCCTATATTTAGTCAATGGTTTTTCTCGCTTTTTCAAAAAATTATTGCCCGTACTATGATTTAACCGCATAACCGTGCGGTATTCTTCACCTTAAATAAACACTAACTGCCACCTTTAGAAGGTGGCAGTTCCATGGATACTCGTCATAACCAGACCGTCTCCAGCCAGGAATCTCATTATTTCATTAACTTGTTCATGGTTGTTAACAACTCGGTTATAACCTCGTCGTCACCTTCCTGCAGGCGCTCCACCACACAGCTCTTCATATGATGCTCAAGCAGCAATTTGCTGACGCCGTTCAAGGCCGACTGAATCGAGGAGATCTGGTTTAATACATCGTCACAGTACGTATCCTTCTCAATTAAGCCCTTTACGCCGCGAATCTGTCCTTCTATCCGGTTCAACCGGCTGACGAGGTTACTTTTCGTTTTGTCGGAATGATGGCTCTTCCGTTCGCTGGTCACTGCGCATGCATCATGTACATGGTTCTCGGTTGTCATACCCATTCCCCCCTTGATCACGTTACTTCTTCTTATCCTAACCTATTCTTATTATACCATATAGCCCCCCACCCTATAAAGCCCGGATTATGGAACGGGGTTGCGGATTATTTGCCATAAGACAAATATTGGCTATCAAAGAACAATAGGGTATCCGCATGCCCATCGGAATTAAACATGGATGTAAAGACAAAAATATGCAGCGCTTCTTCTTCTGATTCGGGAGAGTTCTTCTCAAGGAACTTGCCTCTTTTATCGTCATAGATATACTCCAAGAGGTCATTCGTCTGATTTGGCACATATTGTTCTCCATACAGTTCCCGGATCTCGCCAATCTGCATGCCTATTTCGGCATCGCGCGTTGTTTTATATTGTCCTTTCGATTCTTCCTCCATCCTGATCGCAACAACGGCATCATCTCTGTAGAACACCGCGATCCCGGAATCGTAGTCAAATACACCCCTGGCATGCTCTTGTCCCGTGCCAAGCACTTCTTCAGCATCCGCACGATTCATGCCGTAGTATACCTTTTGGCCATTATCTATACGCACGATCCCCATGTCTTCTTTGGTAAACTTCTCCGTTGGCTCATCGCCGCCACTACAGCCTCCTAAGACCAGGATCAATAATATCAACAAGCAGAAGTATCTAATCATATAATCCTCCTCTGATTTTTTGCCAAGATTTTACCATATAAAGCATTACAAAGGGCACTATTTTTACCTGAGGAGCATGTCATCAAAAGTACATACTCATAGAAAGGTTCGGCATTCGAAAAGTATCCAGCCATAAAAAAAAGATGCCCCATCAGATACACAGCCTGATGGGGCCCCCCCTATTTTTGCGTTCCATTATAAAATGAACTTAATAAATCGTCCGCCCCTGCTCATCCGGCACGCCGGATTTACGGAAGAAATACGTGTTGATCACATCCCGCCAATGCTTCGCATGCGCAGCCTGATCAGTCAGCCGCTCCGTCACTTGAACGAAACGTTCCGGATCGACTTTATCCTCTAGCGAGGCCCATGCGTCGAGCAGTCCAGCTGCCGCTTCCGCCCCATCAAAATGCGTGTCATAAATATGCTGAATCATCGTTTTACCGGATTTCAATACATGGGAATACGGCACATGATGGAAGAACAGCAGCAGCTCGTCAGGACAATCCGCCAGTGAATCATATCGAGCCCTATTCGGCCCGAAATACTGCGCGGTATAGCCTGTGCCCGACGCCATCGTGCGGTCGACGCCCATCCCGTCCCGATCCGCAAAATGGTACGTACCCCACCTTGAATATTCATAGCCGTCCACATCTGGACCGTAATGCGTGTGCGGCGTAATCATCCAGCCCACACCGAGAGGAGAGGTGTAGCTTTCATAGATCGGCCACGATTGCATCAACATGTCGCATACCGTGTCGACCACCGTGTCGTCATTGCCGAAGGTTAACCTCGTCCATTCTTCCGCGATCCCCTCGGAGGGCAATTCCGGATCCCAGATCAGACGTCCGAAGCCATACAGATTCGCCTGTGCCAAGGTGTGACCCGTCCAGTTCTCATCATTTCCGATGTTGGAAACGGCAGCGATCCCGCTGTATTTCATGCCGTGCAGGGAACCATTCACGATCTTCTTCACCTCGGACCCCGCCCCATTCGCATAGGTATCGAAATCTAGCACCTCTTTCCACTGCGGCACCAGATAGCATACGTGACGCTGCTGTCCGGTATATTCCTGGGCGGCCTGGAACTCGAGCACTTGATTGGTCTCTTTCAAGCTGCCAAACAGCGGTGACACCGGCTCCCGCACTTGAAAATCCATCGGCCCGTTCTTAATCTGCAGCAGCACATTGTCCTTAAACCTGCCGTCCAGCGGGGTAAAATGATCATAGGCTGCCCGTGCGCGGTCTGTGCTGCGGTCGCGCCAATCCTGCATGCAGTTGTAGACGAAGCAACGCCAGATGACGAGCCCGCCATGCGGCTCCAAGGCTTCGGCCAGCATATTGGCGCCATCGGCATGGTCCCTGCCATAGGCAAACGGGCCGGGGCGATGCTCCGAATCCGCCTTCACCAGGAAGCCGCCGAAGTCCGGGATATGATCGTAAATCTCATCCGCCGTATCCTTCCACCACTGCCGAACCTCTTCGTTCAGCGGATCGGAGGTCGATACGCCGCCGATATGCAGCGGAGCCGCAAAGTTAATGCCCAAGTACAGTGTAATGCCATATTCCCGGAAGATATCCGCGATCTTCGCAATCGTCGGCAAATATTCCGCGGTAATGAACTTCGTCTCGATCTCATGCACATTGACGTTATTAATGGAGATGGCATTCAGGCCCACGGAAGCCAACAGGCGGGCGTAGTCTCTTACGCGATCCAGATTTTCGGTGAACCGTCCGTTCTCGTAAAAAATCGAGTTACCTGAGTATCCGCGTTCCACCGAGCCGTCGGCATTGTCCCATTGGTTGATCATCCGGAGTACGTTCACTGGCTGCTCGATCACGTTCAATCCGGCTAACGGTTGGTGGGAGGCCAGCAATCTCAATAAATGAAACACCCCATATAATACGCCTTTACCGGATCCACCGATCAATACCAGCTTCTCCTGCTGCCCTTGGATTGAATGCTCCAGTTGAAAGCCTTCTGCGCCTAGCTGGGCTGCCATCCGGCCCCTATCTCCATCTGAGCCGTCCCCGCCTGAGCCGACCCCATCCAATTCCCCCATGCCGGTTTCGGCTGACGTCGAAATGCGCACCTCGAAGTAAGATGAGACCGGTGCCTCGGACGTGATGACCGGTACAATACCCAGCATGGATTGGCACGCCCGCTTCAGTTCCTCAATGGCGGCGTTCGCAACCCGCGACTGCTGCAGGTCCGCAACAATCGTGCCGAGCAGCCGGCCGTATCCGGCAGCAAGCTCCTGGTCCTTGATGGGCGCATACTGCAGCCACGCTTTATATAAAGTGCTGTTCAATGTCAGTTCCTCCTTTTTTGGCCAAAAATCAGTGCCATCTCTTCGGATTGCCGTTGTCTTAACCCCTTTTTCCCGCCAGGGCCAAAATACAAGTTGCCGGCCACAAGGACCGGCAACATGACAAGCTGACGGCAGCCTTAACCCTTATATTGCTTCGTATTTGATTAGGATGAAGGCTTGATCCGCACCATGACGGATTACACCTTAACCGTACGCTCCACCAACCGGTGAAACGCCGGTTTCGGCTGATGCCGCTCATCGAACAGGAAGGGCCAATTCTTCCGTCCCCGTACCGGGAAATTGTCCAGCCAAGTGTAATCGTCGGCTGCGCCCCAGAAGGTAATGGACGTAATATGTTCCCTGTACTCCTTCAGAATGCCGAACATCGCCTCGTACCGCTTGGCTTGAGCCTCTAGAAGCTCTTCCGGCGCTTCGGTCAGATCCTTCCGCTTGTCGTCAAACCGGAACATCGACACATCGAGCTCCGTGAGCTGAAGCTGCAGGCCGAGCGATGCATACTTCTCGATCGCGGCGCGGATATCGTCAAGATCCGGATCGTACAGATTCCAGTGTGCCTGCAATCCTACGCCGTGGATCGGCGTTCCTTGATCCAGCAGCGACTTGACCAGCGTATGGATTTTGTCCCGCTTGTTCGGATGGGACTCATTGTAATCGTTATAGAATAACAGCGCGGACGAGTCGGCTTCATGCGCATACTCGAATGCCTTGGAGATAAACTCGGGACCGGCAATGTCCAGCCACTTGGATGGACGAAGCAGCTCGGCGCCTTCATCGGCTATTACCTCGTTGACGACGTCCCAGGCGTAAATGTCGTCCTTGTACCGCTTTACGACCGTGTCGGTATGCGACTTTAGCCGTTCGTACAGCGTGGATTTATCCACCAGGTTCCCGTTCTTGTCTTCGAACAGCCAGTCGGTTGTTTGGTTATGCCATACCAGCGTATGGCCGCGCATCTTCATTCCATGCTTGCGGGCGAAAGCAGCAAGCCGGTCCGCATCCTCGAACGTATACGTATCCTCCGCCGGATGCACGCTGACAAACTTCATTTCATTTTCCGCCGTGATGCTGTTGAAATGATAGGATAGCAATTCCTCCTGCGTTTCGATCGTCCGCGGGCTCACGGCCGCTCCAATGAGAAAGTCATCCGCAAACATTTCCTTCAGCCTGGGTTCACTTCGTTGCGTGTTAGACATACGCAATCCCTCCTTGAATTTAGAGATCATAGCAAGATTGATGGTTTATGATCATGATACAACGACATCGGTTGGTCGATAGCAGCCATCCAAGCATGCTCGCTCCAGACCATGCACCGTGCGTACAGGGAGCCGTGCACACGATGTACTTATTTGGTGGCTCCCGCAGGTTTACCCTTTCACCCCGCCAAGGGTCATCCCTTGCACGAAGTATTTTTGCAGGAACGGATACACCAGAATGATCGGCACGCTGGCCACAATGGTCATCGTTGCCCGAATGGAGGTCGGCGTGACCTGATTTGCGCCGCTCTCGGAGCTTGCAAACTGGCTTGCGTAATCGTTGCCGGAGTTCAGCGAGGAGTTCGAATTCTGGAGTATTTTCATCAGCTCATACTGCAGGGTGCTAAGCTCGCTGTATGAAGAGTTGTACAAGAATACGTCAAACCAGGAGTTCCACTGGGATACCGCCGTAAACAGCGATACCGTAGCAAGCACGGGCACGCATAGCGGAAGCACGATTTTCATGAAAGTCGTGAATTCGCCGGCGCCGTCGATTCGGGCCGATTCCAGAATTCCCTCAGGCAGTCCTTCAATAAAGGAACGGATGACGATCACGTTAAACACGCCGATCAGGCCCGGAATGATGTACACCGAGAAGGTGCCCAGCATGCCCAATTCGCGAATCAGCAGAAAGTTCGGAATCAAACCGCCGCTGAAATACATGGTTAAGATGAAAACAATCGATACGAATTTGCGCAGCACATATTCCGGACGGCTGATCGTATAGGCGACCATGGCACAGCAGAATACCGAGGTAATCGTTCCGATCACCGTACGCAGAACCGAGATGAAGGTAGCGTGAAATATCGTGGCTTCGTTAAATACATATTTATAATTCTCCCACGTGAAATCCCGCGGCCATAAATAAATGCCGCCTTTCACCGAATCCGTCGCATGGTTGAAGGATACCGCGAGCGTATTGATGAACGGGTATAACGTGATAATCATGAGACAGATCATAAACACCATGTTAAAGGTATCGAATAACCGGTCCGCAGGAGACTTGAACCGGGCATGAGCTCGTGGTGAATCTGAAATCTTCGCCATATGAATCCTCCTGTACGTTTTCTGATAGAGAACGGTCCTCGCAAGCTTTCGCTTAGAACAATCGATCTTCGCCCAGTCTCTTCGCGATATGGTTGGCCGTGAACAAGAGTATGAAGCTGACGACCGTCTTAAACATACCGGCTGCAATCGAGAGCGAGAAGTTGCCCATCTGAATACCGTATTTCAGCACGAAAATATCCAGGTTCTCGGAATAATCCACGTTCATGCCATTACCAAGCAAATATTGCGGTTCAAAACCGGACTCAAGCAGGTTGCCGATATTCATAATCAACAGGATGATGAATACCGGTTTCAGACCCGGCAAGGTGATGTTCCAGATCCGTTGAAAGCGTCCAGCGCCATCGATTTCCGCGGCCTCGTACTGCGAGGGATCGATCATCGTCATGGCAGCCAAATATATTATGGTGTTCCAGCCGACATTCTTCCATACTTCCGAAACACCGAGTATTCCCCAGAAATATTCCCCTTCCCCAAGCCAAAGGATCGGTTCCTTAATGATCCCGAACCACATGAGGAGTTCATTGATAATCCCGCCGTCTGCGGACAGGGCCGTCGAAATAATGCTCGCAGCCACAACCCAAGAGATGAAATGGGGCAAATAACTGATCGTCTGCACGACTCGTTTGAACATCAAATTACGCAGCTCATTGAGTAGAATCGCTAACACAATTGCCGTCACAAAACCTAAGACGAGGTTGATAAAACTCATGGCGAGCGTGTTGCGCATGACCCGGAGGAAGTGTTCGTCCTGAAACAGGAAGGTAAAATGCTGCAAGCCCACCCATTCCTGATCGAAAATCTTCTTGGCCGGTTTAAAATCCTGAAACGCGATGGTCCAGCCCCATAAAGGCATGTACTTAAAGACAAACAACCATATCAAAAAAGGAATCGACATGAAGACCAGCGCCTTCTGTTGCAGCAGCTTCTGGAAGAAGCCTTTTTCGCCTGTTGGCGGTTTATCGTTTAATCCAGTATCGTTTTTTCGTTGTTTACTGAAGAAACCTTTCGATACCGCCGGCGTTTCGCGTAACGCCGTAGTCTCTGCAGGTCCAATCGGGTTCGCCTTATCCACGGTTTCTTCTCCTTCCTATCCAGCCCATACCATTATGCTGTTATAGAAGAGGAGGGACGGATACAACCATTTTGTGTGGTCCGCCCCTGATCACTCTCCTTCATCTATTATTGTCCCTGGACATTTGCGATTTTCTTAGCTACTTCCTCGGTGATCAGATCCTCATATCCCTTCACATCCAGCTTGCTGAACTCAGCCACGTATTCATTCCAGATGCCGTCAAACTGCGCAGGGTTTGCAAGAACCAGTTTCGGGAAGTATTTACGCTGCAAATCGCTTTTCTTCTGCGTGAAGATTTGGGCCGGTGAGCCCTGGTCAATCGGAATGCTCCAAGCCGGGTACCATGGACGGTCGTCCGGTGCGGCAAACAACTGCGAGAAGGAATCGATGTCGTATGCCTCCAGCAATTTCTTGTCCGGTTCGGAGTAGGACATTTTGGCAACCTCAGGCTGACGTCCTGCACCCACGGAATTACCGTCAGGAAGCGTAGAACCGTTGCCGTAACGAGGCCAGTTGTATTCAAAGTACTTGAAGCCGAACGACTCGCGGAAGGCTTCCGTATTGGTCTGTGCAATCTGCTCTTCCGTACGGTAGAATCGTCCATTCTCATCGACGGAATACGTCTCGTCCTTAATGCCCCAGTTCGACAGAATCTGGTTCTCGTCCGTAAGCAGGTTGTTGAAATACTTCACAATGCGCTCCGGATCCTTCGCGCTGACGGAGATCCCTACACCGCGGTTGTTAACAAAGGATGGTGGATCCAGATATTGATCCTTGGTATTCTCATCGTATACAATCGGCAGCGCCATATATTCGAGATCGTCGTCACCCGATTTATTGGCTGTTTCGCGCAGATTGTTCATCGCTTGGCCTACCTGCCATCTATAGTCGAAGAAGCCGAGCACCTTACCGGAAGTCAGTTTGGCAAGGTATTGATCATAATTGTCCACGAAAGAGGATTTATCGAATAGGCCTTCCGCATTCAGCTTGTTCAGCTCCTGCAGGTAACGCTTCGTAATGTCATCGTCCGCGTAATCGTTCGCTACATGGGTTTCCATGTCGATGATGATGCCACCATCGTTCGGATAGCCGGCCAAGTGCATCGGGGCATTGGTCAAGGCAAAAAATTTATCCTGCGTCGTCAGTGCCAGGTATCCGGTCAAGCCTTCCTCCGGATGTTTCTTCACGTAGTCGCGAATCAGGCCCAGGTACTCGTCGAACGTCTTGATCTTCGGATAACCCGCTTCCTTCAGGACGCGGCGTTGAATCCAGAATGCTCCTTGCTCAATATTGGGAGCCGACGTGTACTCGCCTACAACCGCGCTCAGCGGCAGGAAGTAAATGTTGCCGTCCTCAGCCTTCATGAGGTTGTAATACGGCTCGTACACGCGCTTGATGTTGGGGCCGTACTTATCGATCAGGTCATTAAGCGGAATGAAGGCTCCAGCCCCGACCAGCTTGTCGATCGAGCTCCCCGGTACAATCACATCGGGATAATCGTTACTGGCAATGAAGGTTCCCACCTTGGTGTTCTCGTCTCCTACCAGATGCTCCATTTTAAAATTCACGCCGGTTTGGTCCTCAAAAATTTTACCGATGGTGGTCTCGTTCGTATTTTTGTCTTTACCTGCTGCTGAGTTAAAGTAGGTGAAGGTGACCTTCTCTTCTTTCTTCTCGCCTTCGCCGCCGGCTGCCGGTGTGTCATCCGCTGCCTCTTTACCGCCGCCGCATGCTGCCAGAAGCGATACCATCATAACCACGGTCAGACAGCTCAGCCAAAATTTCTTGTTCATGCTCTTGACCTACCCCTTTCGGTCTCGTTTATTTGTAAGCACTTTCATTATAAGAGAGCCCATGAGCGATTTTCACCCGTCAATCTTTAGGTGATACTTAGAAAACTATAGAACCGTATCCTTTGTCGTGAAAAATGGCAGATCGGCAGTCTTCTCAACTGCACTCCTGCCGATGAACGAACAAATCCTGCTATAGTCACTCCGAACCGGAGTGCCAAGCAGGATTTGTAGACGTTATGTTTCGATGGGAATGGACAACCTTACCCGGGTACCTTGTCCAGACGAGCTGCCGATTTCAAACTGGAACCGGCTTCCGTAGTACAGCTTCAACCGGTAGATCACGTTCTGAATGCCGATCCGCTCGCCCATCTCGTCCTCGGTATCCAGGTAGCGATAGATGCGTTCTACCTGCTCTGCGGACATGCCTGCCCCGTTATCCTGAATGTTGCAGATAAGGGCTTGTCCCTCGCGTGCAATATGAACCTCAATGCGCCCCCCGTGCTTGAGCGGCTCGATGCCATGAATGCTGGAATTCTCCACAAAAGTAACGATCGCCATCTTCGGTATTTGCAAATATCCCTCTTCTGCGGGGACGTGAACCGAGTAATCAATTTTGTCGCCAAACCGGTATTTCTGGATTTCAAGGAAACAATGAATAAACTCCACCTCTTCCTTGAGCGTTACCATGTCTTTTTTCCAAACTAAGGAATTGCGGAAGATCTTGGCCATATTATGAATGATTTTTGCCGTCTCATCCTCATCCTTCATCAGGCTGCGCATGCGGATGGTCTCCAAGGCGTTAAAGAGGAAGTGCGGATTAATCTGGCTCTGCAGGGCGTTCAATTGTGCGTGCCTCCGCTGCAGCTCCAAGTTCTTCTTCTGGATATCCGCCACATACACGTCGTTAATCAAGCTCTTGAGCTGCAGGGTCATCCGGTTGAATTCACCCGTCAGCTGACCGATTTCGTCACGTGCCTCAGCCTCTTGGATCGTGTCGTAATGCTGGTTCTTGACCTTCTTCATATGTTTGAGTATCCGTACCAGACGTACGTTCAGGGAACGGCTAATCCAGACGATCACAAGGGTCGGGAGCAGGAAGTTCAAGCAGGTCAGCACAACGACAAACCGCAAGGACTGATGCACGTCGCGCAGCACCACATCCTCCGGCGTCACGGCCATGATCGTCCAAGAGTTCAGATTGTTGGTCGTGAACGTATCGGTATGAAACTCCAGAACGTTGTCGCCATGCACGATGCCACTGTACGGTACGGAACCCTGTATGACATCGACTTGCGGATCCGTGGTGTATTCAATATTTCCGGTGCCGCTTAGAAGATACACTTTGCCCTGTACATTCAGATTGCTCATGATCTGCCGGATCGAGGGCATCCGCATATCGATCTTGAGATACTTGGCATGGTCATCCTGGGAGCTAAAATAATTCATGCTCCGGATGATGCTAAAGCTGTCCAATTGACCGTTCTTGCCCGTACGCATCACGATCGGCTGGGTTACGTTCTTGCCCGCGATCGCCTTGTACCAAGCTTCTTCCTTCACCTGGTCATCGATATAATTGATGCCCCCGGAATACAGCAGGGTTGGATTATCCACATACACCGTAATCTCGCTCACCGAATTGTATACAGCACTGCCTGAATTCAAAATGCGGCGGAGATAGGTATCATAGGCCTCGATATAATCAGCCGGATGATCGTACACCGTCTCCACGATCTCGTTCAATTGAATGTCCGTGTAGAAGACGGAGGATATCTCCAGCGCGTCCTCGACTTCACGGCGGAACTCATTCTTCATCTGCTCAAGCGCCACCGTTATATCCTGGATCCGCTGCTCCCTCACGCTGCCGGATGTCACGTTGTAGAAGATGAGATTGGTGACCAGGATGGGCAAAAATACGGCCAGGAAATACATTAGCAGCATCTTGTCCCGCAGACGGACGTTATTGAGGCTTGGTTTCATCGATCCGTCCCTTCGGACGCAGCCTCCTTCATCAAGCGGCTCCGGTACTCGCTTGGCGTCATTCGCTCCAACTTCTCGAATTGCGTAACGAAATAGTCCGGGTTGCCAAAGCCGACCCCTTCCGCCACCTCATAGATGCGCAGATCCGTCTGGCGCAGCAATCGCTTCGCTTCGTTCACGCGCAGCTGCAGCAGGAAATCATTAAAGTACATGCCATATGCTTTTTTGAAGAGCTGTCCCAGATAAACCGGGTTCATATAGAACTTCCCTGCGATACCCTTCAGGCTGATATTCTCATGATAATGGGCTTCGATGTACGCCTTAATCTTCTGAATTCCGCCCTTGTGCTGCTCCTTGCGAAGACGCGCAATATAATTTGCACTCTCAATCGCAAAATCCGTGAACAGTCGCTTCAGCCCCTGAAGCGACAGGTTACGGTCATGCCACCCGGTCATCGGTTCTAGGCTGGATATTTGATTCTGATCCCCATCCATGCTGCCGAGCACCCGGACCACGCCCAGCACGCATTGGTTGATTGCCGTCTTCACCGCTTCGGGAGCGTACAGCTTCTCCCGGAAGGATTCGAACAGCAAACGAATCGTCACTTCCAGCTTCTCGAAGTGCAGCTCCTCAATCTGCTCCAGAAGCTGTTGGTAAACCCCCTCTTCCAGCCCGATGTAGTGAAGGGCATGCTGGGAGGCCTCCTCATGGATCACAATGCCGCTCTCATCATAAATGTACTTGTACAGGAGTGATTCTTTGGCTGTTTCGTAAGCCTTCTGAATGTGGGACAGCTGCAAAACCGGTTGACCAAAGTAAACAAAGACTCGTTCGTGGCCCGAATTGGCAAGCGATTGCTGAATGCGTCTGGCAAATCCCCGCTGACACCCTTGGAACGAGTGCAGGATGCTGCCTGGGACGATGATGCCGATTCGACTGCGGTGCTCATGCAGGTAGAAGGGCTGTTCTCCACTCGAGATCGCTAGGAGAGTCGCTTCCACCCTGTCCTTGAATTCTGCTCTGCCACCGTCATTGTCGTTCGCCCCCGGAGCCAGCGGGTGGTCATTCCGCTCGACAAAGACGTAGAACAGATGACCCTCCGGCTGGAGCTCAAGGCGTTGCTCCCATTCCTGCAGCAGCGCCTCATCGGCTTCCCCTATAATGAGTGATTCCATCAAGGCTCCGGACAGCAGCCTCTCTTCTCTCATGCGGGCCTCGCGGTCTGACTCCAGCCGTTCGCTGAGCCGGACCAGCGCATGGCTGAATTCCGTCTCGTCAATCGGTTTCAGAATGAAATCATGCACGCCATAGCGGACAGCCTGCTGTGCATAGTTGAAATCATCGTATCCGCTTACAATAATGAAATACGGCTTTACGATGTCCTTCGTGACGACATGCCTGATCAGCTCGAGTCCATCCAGCACCGGCATGCGGATATCGGTGATGACCACATCCGGCTGTAGCCGTTCAATTAGTTCCAGCGCATCTTCCCCGTTGTCCGCCTCATCCACAATTTGAAAGCCGCAGGCTTCCCAATCAATCAGCTTCAGGAGCCCTTTGCGGGTAAACACCTCGTCATCCACCAATATCGCCCGGTTCCATTGCACGGTATGTCCCCCCTCGCCTGTTCATGCACATCTTCCTGTTCTTCTATCCGATCAACAGCAAACGCTTTCATATAGTAAGTCTATTGTTCATGCTCCGCATGCAATTGTCAATGGATTTGAAAATAGCGCTCGGCATTGCGGTAGCAAATGTCCTGGATAATGGCACCGATATATTCATAATCGGCGGGCAATTCCCCTTCCCTGATCCAGTCCCCGAACAGGCGGCACAGCACTCTGCGGAAATATTCATGCCTCGGGAACGACATAAAGCTCCTGGAATCGGTCAGCATGCCCACAAAGGTGCTGATCAGCCCCATGGAAGACAACGCGGTGAGCTGCTTCAGCATCCCTTCCTTCTGATCGTGGAACCACCAAGCGGAACCAAGCTGAAGCTTGCCCTCGACGCCAGCCGATTGGAAATTCCCGATCGTGGTGGCAATCATCTCGTAATGGGAAGAGTACAAGCTGTATACGATGGTTTTCGGAAGCTGATCGTTCCTGTCGAGCCTGCTCAAAAATCCGTTCAGGCTTTCCGCCAGATGGAAATCAAGAATCGAGTCATACCCGCTGTCCTTGCCGATCTTCGCGAACATGCGCGCATTATTGTTCCGAATCGCCCCAATGTGCAGCTGCATGGTCCAGCCCTTGGCGTGGTACATTTCCCCAAGCTTGAGCAGGGTGTAGGTGCGATATTTCCGTTCCTCAAGCGGTGTGATGCTGCCCCCGCTGATCGCTTTGTTGTAAATGTCCGCAACCTCTTGTTTATCGGCTTGTTCGCAAGGAAACGCGCCGAAGCCGTGATCCGACAGGCGACAGCCATGATCGTGAAAATATTGAATCCGTTCTTGCAGTGCATCCAGCAACCCTTGATAAGTATCCACAGCTAAACTGGCCGTCGTTCCTATAGTCTCGACATAGGAAGCGAAGTCGGGGTGCGTGAGATCCAGGACCCGATCCGGACGGAATGCAGGGGCAACGACGGTGGACAGCTCCCCATGATTGCGAATGGCGCGATGAAACTCCAACGAATCGACGGGATCATCCGTCGTGCAGGCCACTTTGACCTTGAATTTCTCCAGAATTCCGCCTGCCCGCAAGGCAGGAGCCTTCAGCTGCTCATTGCAAGCTTCCCAGATCTCCTTGGCATTGTCTGCGGTCAACCGCTCTTGAATCCCGAAATAGCGGGTCAGCTCCAGATGAGTCCAGTGATAGAGCGGATTGCCCACCAATCGCGGAACGCATTCCGCCCAAGCCATAAACTTCGCTTCGGCACTTGCGCTGCCGGTAATCAGCTCTTCGTCGACGCCGAGCCAGCGCATCGCCCTCCACTTGTAATGATCCCCATCCAGCCATAGCTCCGTCAGGTTATCAAACTGCCGGTTGATGGCAATATCCTTCGGGTTTAAATGGTTGTGGTAATCGAATATCGGCATCCCTTCCGCATAATCATAAAAGAGTTTCTTCGCGCTGTTGCTGTTTAGGAGCAGATTTTCCGTGTCCAAACGGCTCATGTGATCGCCTCCGATTCTTATTTCGATTTTCAGTTCCATACTACCATACAAGTATGGTAGTATGGAATACATTAGGAGGTGATGCAGTGGTAGAATCTTTGCGATTACAGCCAGGATCGGCCGGAAATATCGTGTACTCCCGGCTTAAACAGCAGATTGTCAGTCTGGAGCTGCCGCCGGGAACCGCTCTATCCGAGAAGGAGGTTTCCCTATCCTTCGAGGTCAGCCGGACGCCGGTACGGGAAAGCTTTGTCCGTTTGGCCCAGGAGGACCTTGTGGTTGTGCTTCCCCAGCGCGGCACGCGCGTCTCGCTCATCGATTCGGAGCTGGTCGAGGAAGCGCGCTTCATGCGTGAACAGCTGGAGAAGGCCGTGGTCCGGCTTGCCTGCGAAAGCTTTCCCGAGGATAAACTCGCCGAGCTGGAGCAAAATCTGTCCGAGCAAAGCGAGAGCATCGAGAAGCATGACGGCAAGCACATGTTTGAACTGGATGAGGCCTTTCACCGTATTTTGTTCGAAGGCTGCCGTAAGGTCGGTACATGGAACGTGCTGCAGCAGATGAATGCTCATCTAAACCGGAGCCGGATGTTATGGTTGTCCGCCGATCCGAATTGGACCAACCTGTACGAGCAGCATCGGGAGATCGCGGACGCGATTGCACGCCATGACGCCGATCATGCCGAACGGGAAATGCAGGCGCATCTGAGCCTGATCATCTCCAATCTGGCCGTGCTGAAAGAGAAGCATCCCGATTATTTTAAATAAGCCTATGGCAGTGGATAGACTTTAACCGACTCGCAGGCTTCCATCTTGGCAGTGCACTCGTAACTTGCAAAATTCCCAGCAGCTTTGCGTTAACTCCTTAAACTTGTAAAGGCGGTGAAGAAAATGCGCATGGTATTCAGGTGGTTTGGTGAGGGCAACGATACGGTCTCGCTGGATCAGATTAGACAAATCCCCGGCGTGGAGGGCATCGTATGGGCACTTCACGATATTCCTGTCGGCGAGGAATGGCCGATGGAGCGGATTGAAGAAGTCGTGGGCCAGGCCAAAGCGTACGGCCTTCATATTGACGTCGTGGAAAGTGTGAATGTGCATGAGGATATTAAGCTTGGACTTCCCTCGCGTGATCAGTACATAGCCAACTACATCCGGACGATTGAGAAATTGGGCCAGGTCGGCGTCAAAGTCATCTGCTACAATTTCATGCCGGTATTTGACTGGGCTAGAACCGATCTTCATAAGCAGTCAGCCGATGGATCGACGGCTCTCTTCTTTGAGAAAGCCAAAATCCACGGCACTGATCCGATGGAGCTGGTTCAGACGATCAACCGAAACAGCAAGCTTACGATGCCAGGCTGGGAACCGGAGCGTTTGGCACATCTGACCTCCCTGTTCGAAGCATACCGCGGCGTTACCGAGGACGATCTGTGGCGCAATCTCGAATATTTCTTAAGCGCCGTCATCCCGGCTGCCGAGAAGAACGGCATTCGAATGGCCATTCACCCGGATGACCCGCCTTGGCCGATCTTCGGTCTGCCGCGGGTCATTACCAGCCAGGACAATCTGCGGAAATTCCTCAAGCTATATGATAGCCCGGCGAACAGCTTGACCCTGTGCAGCGGCTCGCTTGGCGCCAATCCGGACAATGACATCGTCTCCATGATCCATGAGTTCCACGACCGGATTCCGTTCGCGCACATCCGGAACGTACGAGTCTATGAGAATGGCGATTTCATCGAAACGTCCCACCGCACCGAGGACGGTACCGTCGATATTTCCGGCATCGTGCAGGCCTATCATGACAACGGTTTCACTGGATATGTAAGGCCCGATCACGGGCGGCATATCTGGGGTGAGCAGTGCCGTCCGGGTTACGGTCTGTATGACCGCGCCCTCGGCATTATGTATCTCTGGGGGCTGTGGGACGCTTACAGCCGGGAGCGTGCGGGAAGCGCAGCTCAACTGAAGGAGGCCGTTCAATGAGTGAGGTAAATATCCATGCAGCGGGTACATCTGAACCCGGACCAAGCGGAGTTTCTCATGAATCCACGGCGCAAGAGACGCCATCCCTCCCCATTCATCCGTCATTAAACGGGAAGACGGTTGTCATTACGGGCGGCTCCGGGGTGCTCTGCCGAGCAATGGCTCTGGAGCTGGGTCGGCAAGGCGCCAAGGTCGCCGTCTTGAATCGTACGGCCGAGAAAGGGCAGCAGGTAGCGGACGAAATTACGGCTGCCGGCGGTACAGCGATTGCCGTTCCCTGTGATGTAACGGATATGGAAAGCGTCCGGCAAGCCGAGAAGGCTGTGCGCGAGTCTTTCGGACCCTGCGACATCCTTATTAACGGAGCCGGCGGCAACCGGAAAGACGCGAATACAACCAACGAGATTTTCCGTCCGGAGGATGTGGGGCAGCCGGATCTGACAACCTTCTTCGGGCTAAGTGTGCCTGGCTTCCGCAGCGTATTCGATTTGAACTTCATCGGCACGCTGATACCGACGCAAATCTTTGCGGAAGGGATGCTGGGGCGTCCCGGGGCCGTCGTGCTGAATATCTCGTCCATGAGCGCACCGAGCCCGATGACCAAGGTTCCGGCTTATAGTGCAGCCAAAGCGGCCATCAACAACTTTACGCAGTGGCTGTCCGTGCATCTCGCGGAATCCGGCATTCGCGTGAACGCGATTGCGCCAGGCTTCTTCCTGACCGAGCAGAACCGCAATCTGCTGACCCATAGTGACGGTTCATTAACCGAGCGCTCTCATAAAATCATCTCCCATACCCCCATGAGGCGGTTCGGCGTGCCGGAGGATCTGCTCGGCACCCTGCTCTGGCTTGTGGATGATCAGACCTCCGGGTTCGTCACCGGAACGGTGATTCCCGTAGACGGCGGCTTCATGGCTTATTCCGGGGTATAACGGATTATTTCCTTAACCTGATACAGCAGCAGGGCCGGTTTAAGATCCTATGATCTTAAAACCGGCCCTGTTTTTTGTATCACGACAATTGTATATGTCTGAGTTTATCCGGATTTGCCACGGTATAAATCGTTTCGATCCGATTGTTTTTAAAAGCAAAAGAATAAATAAATTGGACTCCGTTATCCAACTGGATCCGCATTCCCGGCAGACCATTGACGGTAAGATAAGAGTATACATATTTTCCTTCATACATTTTAAGCAGGTTCAGATGCAATTGGATCACTTTATGGACTCCAACCACAGGAATTTGCGCCGCTCTGACTTTACCGCCACCGTCCGTATAGAACACAACATTCTCGTTTAACAGCTCCAGCAGCTTATTCGTGTTCCCCTGTAAGAGGGAGTCCACAAATTCCTTGATTTGCGCCTCCGCCACCGAGATCGATGGACTCTGATCAGGAACAAAATGAATGCTGCCCTTAGCACGGCGGAAGATTTGACGACAATTGGCACTGCTTTTTCCCAGAATTTCAGCTATTTCATCATAGGAATAGTGGAAAATCTCACGAAGAAGGAACACGGCTCTTTCTACCGCGTTGAGCTGCTGAAGGAGTAACAGGTACGCTGTAGAGATGGACTCTTGCTGCTCTACGATATGAGATGGGTCCGTCTCTGACGCCATATTCTCGATCAGGGGTTCCGGCAGCCAAGGGCCGACGTACAGCTCACGTTTTTTGGCAGAAGAGCGCAACAGATCCAAACAACGATTCGTTACGATTTTGTACAGAAACGCTCTCTCATTGCGAATACCCTCCGGGTGGGGCAATTGGTTATAACTGATGAAAGCCTCCTGCACGATATCTTCCGCATCCATCACACTTCCCAGCATTCGGTAAGCTAACGAGAAAAGAGCGGATCGATAGGTTTTATACAATGACTCTGTGCTCATCATTCGGGATCCTTGCCTCACTTTCAAGCGAGAGTATATGCTGTACAGCCCGCTTGGCGCTTGCGGTTGCAGCATCAACCAAGAGTTCGCCATGCGCTGCCCATTCTCCCGCCACATACAACCCGATGATTTCCGGGACGGCTGGACCCGGGTTCTCTTGGCGGTTCACATGCATAAAATCGTGGCAAACCGTGATGTTAGGAAGGTATTGCATCTCAACGAGCTCGTTGCGCCAACCCGGCTGCACCAAATCTAAGGTTTCTTCTAATTCCTGCAAATCCCTTCTTGCATCCTTCTCCTTGCCCTGATACTTCAGCAAGGTTATGACTTGTGCGCCATCTTCACTCAGGTAAGCCGCACGGGATTGATTCGAGAGAAAGACGGTTTGATCGAGGCCGTATACAAACTGCTGCTTCGGTTCCGGAAGACGACGCAGGGCTACATCCAAGCAAGCCGCTGTCACTTCGACCGCCTGCTCCTTCCAAGTATGAAGGGCGGTTTCTTCTGCATGGGGCACCAGTTCGTGAGCGACAGCTGGCGGTGTGGTAAGAATAATATGGTTTGCTTCTATTTTCATGCCATCGCCGCAAAGGACGTGCCGTACCTTTCCCTCGTGATGATCTACCGAAATGACTTTATTCTTCGTTATGATTTGAACTCCCTGCTCCAGAGCCTTTTGTTTTAATTCATCGACCATAGCCCCCCAGCCCCGATCCAGATACAACACCCCCTTCAGCGCGTGCTTAAGCTGCTGCAGTACGGGACCGGCAGCCTGCAGGTCAGGGGCTACCACATAACTCGCTGTACGCAATAGCGAATAAAATAAATTTCGTACCATAGGATCCTGCACGTTACCTTCAATCCATTCGCGTAAACTCATATTGTCGTACAGCTGCGTATCCAGTTTACCTAATTTCGCAAGCCAGGCACCGAGCTCCATCTTGCCCTTCCAGGATAATAGTGGGGTAGTGAATAGGGATTTCACTCCCATGGGTAACGGACTTAGTTTCCCTTTCCATATCCCGTACCCGTCAATTGAAGGTTGGCCTCCCGCCAATTGGAGCCCTAATTCGCGAAAGGTTGAAAGGGCATCTCCATGGTATAAGGCATGCCCGCCCAGATTGAAGTAGGCTCCCTTCTTCTTATGGGTCATGGCCCGACCACCTAAACGTTCCTGCTTCTCAACAAGTATCGTTTGCTTCCCGGCTCTTGCCGCATAGATTGCGGCTGTTAAACCGGCTACGCCTCCACCTACAACAGCTACGTCATATTTTAGCATCCGTCATCATCCCTTTCGGTTTTATACGGGTATGACGGGCGAGGATACCCAGATGTGACGGAATGAAGATCCAATCCGAAAATTCATATCATTCATGATTTCGGAACTCCTACCATAAAACCCCTCTTCAATAAGAAGAGGGGCTGCATGGCTCTATATCATAACCGCACGTTTGAGATTCATTTCGGTTTACTGCACGGTCTCCGGCTTAAAAAAAGCAGGCAAGTACTTTTTGTTCGCCTCCAGCATTTCACCCAGCAGCTGCTTCGCTACACTTACGGAAGGCACCAGCGGATGGTGAACCAGCGCTTGCAGCGCAATTCCGCGATCACCGGTAATGGCCGCTTCAATCGTCAATTGTTCATACACTTTCACCGCATGCATCAGTCCTTTTACATGGGAAGGAACGTTCTGCGGTGTAAGCGGAATCGGCCCTTGGCCCGTTACCACGCAGTTGATCTCGATGCTGGCATCCGCAGGCAGGAAGTCATAGATATTGCCGTTTGCGACATTCAATGTCTGGATATCATGGCGGTCATTGTAGATGGACGTCATCAGGTTGACTGCCGCTTCGGAATAATAAGCGCCGCCCCGCTGCTCCAGCTGCTTCGGCTTCACGGCCAAATTCTCATCCTTGTAGAGCTCAAACAGCTCCTGCTCAACCCGGCTGACCACATCCGCGCGGGTTCCGTCCTTCTCCAGCGATGCCTTCATATCCGCGAACATCGTATCGGTCATGTAAAAATATTTAAGGTAATATGTCGGAATCGCTCCAAGCGAGCGGATAAAGTCTGCATCCCAGCCGAAGGTCGGCACGTTCTTCGCCGTATACGATTTGCCGCCGTCCAGCAGCTCCGGCATCTTCTCTTCCCCGTTAACGATAGCTGACGTCACCCAGTGAAGATGGTTGATCCCGACAAACTCGGCCAGAACGTCCTTCTCCGACACGCCGTACTCGGCCGCCAGGAACTTCTGAAAGTTAATCGGCGAGTTGCACAGACCAACGGATTTCACCTTACTGTGCTTTGCAACCGCCTCGGTAACAATGCCCGCCGGGTTCGTGAAGTTCAGCATCCATGCATTCGGTGCCAGCTCCTCGATATCACGGCAAATGTCCAGAATCACCGGAACCGTGCGCAGCGCCTTCAGCATGCCGCCAGGACCCGTCGTCTCCTGCCCGATGACGCCGTGTTTAATCGGAATATGCTCATCCTGTTTACGTGCCGCAAGCAAGCCGACACGCATCTGGGTCGTCACAAAATCGGCACCTGCAATCGCTTGTCTGCGATCCAGTGTCAGGTGAACCTCTATCGGCAAGCCCGATTCTTTCACCATGCGTTTCGCTAGATTGCCTACAATCTCCAGCTTATGCTTGCCCTCTTCAATATCAACGAACCATAGTTCGCGAATCGGCATTTGCTCATAATTGCGAATGAAACCTTCAACAATTTCCGGGGTGTAGGAGGAACCTCCCCCGATGACCGCTATCTTCAATCCTGCTGCCACATTAATCGCCTCCAAGGTATGATATCAATCCGTATTTATCAGGTTCTAATCAAAACGATAAACTGATCAGGCTGTGGTTACCTGCTCAAACGTAAATGCTTTTAGTTTGGCCTCCGCCTGTGCATCAATGGCATGACCGTCGGCATCCATCGCGCAGAGAAGCGCGCCGGAAACCGGATCGGATGTCAGTCTTACACAGCTCGCATGTGGTGCCCGGACTGCAACAATCCGTTCGATCGCATCCGTCAGGATCGAGCTGTTCGGCCTGTTCAGCACACTGCCGATATAAACAATGTCAAAGGCTTCATCTGTCATGTCCAGCCGCCGGATCAGCGTACATACCGCATTAGCCAGCTCTTCGCCTTCATTCTCAAGAATTCGGGTTGCCACCTCGTCACCTGCTTCAGCTGCCTGGAACAGCGTCTTCACCAGGCTTGGCGGAACCTTTGTCTTACCGTAGAGGACATCCTCATACATCGGTTCTACGGACGTGTATCCCATCTGCTCCAGTACGAGCGATGTCAATAAGGTTGCCGGTCCCCGATCATCCCAGGCCCGAATGACTGCCCGGAAAGCCAGCGTGGCAAATCCGAAACCGCCCGCGTATCCATCTCCATACAAGAAGCCGAATCCGCCATACTGCAGCTCTTCTCCCGCACGGTTGCGGGCTGCGCTGTTGAAACCTGTACCGCAGATCAGTGCGGCACCATACGAACGGCTGGTTCCAGCCCTCATCCCGATAATGGTATCGCACGCGATATCATGCTTAGAATAACCGAGAGCCCCGATCATCGGACGCAGGATCTCGTAATCGGCTTCCCGGTCTGCTCCGGCCAAGCCAAAATAAGCATAACTGATATTTTCTTTGGCAACTCCAGCCTCTTGAAGAGCCGCATTACAGGCTTCCTCAATGTTACGGGCCGCATGTTCACGGTGAATCTGGTGATTGCCGTTCCCAGACGCTCCCTTGCCAAGAATGTTCCCTTGCTCATCGCAGATCACGGCGTGTGTCTTACTACCGCCGGCATCTACACCCAGATACAAACTCATGCACTTCACTCCTACCCGCCATACAGCGGCGTCATGTGGTGGTATATATTTAAGATACCGCTTCCACTGACATCCATCTACTGTTATACGATCAAGGAGTGATACTATCTTACTGTTTCTTGGTTTTTGTAGTGGAAGGGATCACGGGACTGCCTGCATAAGCACGCTCCCGAATTTCGCTTGGCGATGCGCCAACATGCTGCTTAAACAGACGATTGAAATTAGACAGATTCCGAAACCCGCAGGATTCCGCAATCTCGATAATCTTCTGGTCCGTCGTCTCTAGCAAGTGCACGGCATGCGTCAAGCGCAGCTGAATCAGATAATGGTGCGGTGAAGTGCCGACCGCCTGCTGGAACAGAGCGCTGAACCGGGAAGGGCTCAGATGCGTTAAATCCGACAGCTCCTGCAGCGTCCAGCTGTAGTCCAGATCAAGCTCCATCGTACGCAGGACTTCTTTTAATGCATGCATTCCCCTACCCTTGATCGGCCTGTTCGCTTGAATCGGAGTCGACAGATGGCGGTTCGCCAAACTCAGGAAACGAATGAGATCCGAACGGATCAGGCTCATATAAGCGGTACCTCGGGTTTCATACTCTTCCATCATGCGCCCCAGCAGGTGAGCCAATTCATCGTGTACGGGGGACTGCCTGTCCATGTTTCCGAGCGAACGGAAGGGAGCCATCAGATCCGGATCGAACTTGAGGTCGATGGATAGCAGCGAAGGCTCGAACATAATGACATCCATTACCAGGTTCTCGGTCTCATACGCCCGGTGAAGATCATTGCTGTTGATGAAAATAATATCTCCCTTCTGAAACGGGAGCTTCATCCCGTTGATCAGAATAAATCCGGTCCCGCTCTGAATATAGTTGAGCTCCAAAGCATGATGCCAATGCAGGCGCTGGGCTCCGGCAAATATGCCGTGCGTGGTCGACGCGGTAAAAGGAAAGGCCGCGTTCGTAAAATCTATGGCATCAGGAACGACACTCTGCGGACGATTCACTAAAAAAGCACCTCCATGCGTTCGTACATCAACGTGTCAACAATTTACCCTCATCGTAACATGGCGCTTATCATAAGAAAAACGTTTATCGACGTATCTTCTCAGAAGACAGACCGCATATAACGAAAGAGCCCGAAGGCCAATTAAGAGTTGGATCACAGAGAGAGCTGTGATGAACAAAAAAAGGACCCTGCCTCAGTATGCCTGCGGCAGGGTCCTTATAGGTCATTAAGATAACGTAAGCTCAACCGTCCAGCCGAACGGATCCTCAACCGTTCCGAGCTGGATCCCCGTGATGGCATCGTATACGCGTTTGGAGAGTTCGCCCGTTGCTCCCTCACCAATCTTCAATTGCTCATCCTGCCATTCCAGGGAACCAATCGGTGAAATTACCGCTGCCGTACCGGTGCCAAAAGCTTCGGTCAACAAGCCGCTGCGGTGAGCCTCCACGATTTCATCAATGGAGATGGCCCGTTCTTCTATCGGGATATTCCAATGCTGAAGCAGTTGGATAACCGAGTTCCGGGTAACGCCATCCAGGATGCTGCCATTCAGCGCCGGGGTTACGACCGTATCGCCCAGCTTGAAGAACACGTTCATGCTGCCGACTTCCTCGATATATTTGCGATGTACGCCATCGAGCCACAGCACCTGCGAGTATCCCTTAAGCGTTGCTTCATCCTGCGCCTTCAAACCTGCCGCATAGTTGCCAGCCGTCTTGGCATTGCCCACGCCGCCGGCTACGGCACGCACGTATTTCGGCTCCACGTAAATGCTGACCGGATTGATGCCTTCCGCATAATACGAACCGACCACCGACAGGATAATCATGAACTTGTATTGCAGCGATGGCGCTACGCCAAGCACGGGCTCGGTTGCGATCACAAACGGACGGATATAGAGCGATGTGCCCGGCTCTGAAGGAATCCAGTCGCGATCCACGAGCACCAGCTGCTTGAGCGCTTCCATAACAAGTTCCTCGTCCAATGCCGGAATGCTCAGGCGCTGGTTGGACAGGTTCAGACGCTGAATATTTTTGCTCGGGCGGAACATGAGAATCCGCTCATCTTCCGTCAAGTAAGCCTTCAAGCCTTCAAATACGGTCTGCCCGTAGTGAAATACCTTGGCGGCAGGGTCCAGTTCGATCGGCTGATACGGAACGACGCGCGGATCGTGCCAGCCTTGACTGGCGTCATAATCGAGAATAAACATGTGGTCCGTAAATACCGTGCCGAAAGCCTGTTTGTAGTGGCTCGGCTTTGTCTTCGGGGTGGTCGTTAACTCCACGGGTATCGCGTAAGTCATGTGCACACATCTCCTTATTTTGTAAACGTTATTAGTTGAATCATATCAATCGATACCCTATATTAAAAATATCTGATTTATAGGGATACCATACCTTAAAGGTATGGAGAGGGGGTATGAAGATGGACATTCGGCAGCTACGATATTTCCTGACGATTGCGCAGGAAGGACAGATCACGCGTGCAGCAAAACAGCTCAATATGGAGCAGCCTCCATTAAGCCGTCAGCTGAAACTGATGGAGGAAGAGCTCGGGGTTCTGCTGTTTGAACGCAGCGGCAAGCAGCTTCAGCTCACACACGCAGGCGAGCTGCTGCAGAACCGAGCCGCATCCCTGCTGAACCAGTTCAATGAAACGCTAACCGAGGTGAAGGAGATCCACGCTGGAATCCGTGGCATGCTCTCCATCGGCGCCGTCGTCTCCTGTATTTCGCTCTTGCCCCAGCGCATCCAGATCTTCCGGCAGCAATATCCCGAGGTCACCTTCAAGATTCGGGAAGGCGATCACTCCCTGCTGGCGGATCAACTCGACAAGCGTAATATTGAGCTGGCAGTGACCCGGCTCCCTTTCGAATCCAGCTTCGGGCCTGAGCGTTATGCCGTGCGGCCTCTGCCCTCCGACCCGTTCGTCGCGGTCCTTCCAAGCAGCTGGGAAAATGTATCCTCCCATTCGGAAATCTCGATGCGCGAGCTGGCGGAATATCCGTTCCTGTCCTTAAAAACCGATCAGACGATCGGGATGCATGAGCGGGTCATCCAAGAATTTAAGCGCGGCGAACTTGAACCGCATGTCATTTGCGAATGCTCCAGCGTTGCCATTATCGTTGCTCTGGTAGCTGAAGGCATCGGTGCCACCATTTTACCCGAATCGGTGATGTCCTCATTTGCGATTCCCAACATCCGGACACTGTCCATTACGAGCGCTGATTTCCAGTCCGACGTGGGCATTGTCTGGCTCAGGGATCATGTACTATCCAATCGGGCCCGGCATTTTTTAGCTACCTTTATAGAATAACATTTGTTGATGCCCCTCGTCTTCCCCGGCTTTGTCCAAGCCGTGCCACTTTATGGATTCATTATTCATTGTTAACAAACTTGAAGTCACGAATCGTCCCGCACCGGATAAACCCGATATTTTGATACAATCGATTGGAGTCCGGGTTGACCTGATCGGCATACAGCATGGGCACCAAACCGTCCTGCAGCAAACGAAGTCCAAGGTCTGCAACCAGGGCGCTGGCATAGCCCTTTTTCCGTTCAGCCCTCGGCGTGTATACTGCGTTTATGCGACCGTGCCTTGGCGAACGGTGTGCAAGATTAGCCATTGAGACCGCTTTGTCGCCGGCTATCCATAAATATAACCCGCCCTGCTGAATGAGTCGCTGCGCTGTCTCGACCTGGCTTGCCGCATTCGCGCGGACCCCATAAGCATCCTCCGAGAATCCAACCAGAAACCGGGCCACCTGCTGCGTATCTTCTTCAGCGGCCTTCCTGGTTGTGCCCTCGACGAAGTGAGGAGGCTCCACGGAGGGGGCATGATAAGACTCCATCGTCATATGATGACGGTAGGTTTCATTACGCTCCACCGCATAACAGCTTGCAAACTGCTCTGCCACACCCGGCTCCCCGGTCACCCCAGGCAGGGTCACCTCTTCAAGCTCGCTTACTAGCTCTTGGAGCAGGTGCTGCCGCTTATCCCCGGAAACCTCCCGGGAAATCCATAACCACGCGTTCCCCCGGGGAGACTGCGCAAAGATCATGCGTCCATCCGGCGATTTCAGCCCAATGTTCTGCGGTGACCCAGCAAGGAGATGAATCAGATTGTATGACACCTCATCCTGAATAAAATCTTCCTGGTACAGCACCTCGTCCTGAGGCATCAATTTCGCAAGCATTCGTACACTCCTCTCTTTTCCATGATCAATCTCTGTCTCTGTCCGCCTAAGGCTCTGAACCGATCGAACGGGCATCCCTGCAAAATGTCGCCCATGGTCTAAAGGAACACAAAAAAGCCCCGTCCCTTGTAGGGACGGAGCCTTGTCTCCGCGTTACCACCCTGATTCGCACCGGACAAGCCGGTACGCACTCTCGTCATCATCCATCAATGATGCCCCATGGTAACGGTAGGGAATACCGGATACGCCTCAAGTTATAAACGATCGGCGGATCTGCTCCGAGGTGACGGCCATTCATCGCAGCTGACTGCTTCGCACCACCCAGCAGTTCTCTGATTCAGCTTCCACTTGCGACCCTGGCATCCTCATCCTAGCATTTTCGAAAAATTTAACTCAGTTTACTCCCGGCAGCATCCAGCTGTCAAGCCCGATTCCACATATGAAGAAATGCTTATTTGTTATTAAAACGGAAGACCAGCATATCCCCTTTTTCCGGATGGACGCCATCATGCTCCGTATATCTTCCGCCCGTGTACGTGTTCAACGTTTTGCGCCAAAAAATCTGGGTACTCATATTGCGCTCGGTCGGATTCGTTTGTAGCTCCCATGCACCTTGGAACTGATCGAACACAAGCTCAGCCGCTCGTTGGGCTACACCTTGTCTTCGAAAAGTCCGAAGCACAAAAAAATCATTCAAGTAGTACTGAATATTCGGCGATGGAATGTACGGAGTGGTCGCCACCAGGGCCAACCCTGCCGCGATACCATCTACAGAGATCAGATAAGGAAAAAGAACCGATGGCTGCCCCCACCACATATCGAGCTGCTTGCTCTGTTCGCTTAAGGTCGGCACATCCTCTTTTTCAAATACACCGAACCGGTTAGGACGGACCCCCCATATCTCAGCAATGTCATGCAAGTACAGTGGATAGATGTTATGCAGAATAAATGACTGTTCCTTCGGGCATAAACGTACCTCAATATTCACGGTCAATCCCCTCCCTAAATGAATGATGTATGTAAGTTTAGTATGTCTAGGATAACATATTTACTCTTCCAAGAGGTTTACAGGTATGTAAATTGCGTTACGAATGTAGTAAAAATCCGTTAACCTTACTTCTTATTTCACCATGATTTCATTATATGTCCTACAGCTCATCCAAAATAATGTTGAATTCTGTTAATTTATATCATGCAAAGAGCCAACCGAATGTATGCATCGGTTGGCTTGTAGTTTTCTAGAGAGCTGTATTCAGTGGGTTTACAGTCTCACCAAACAGCATAAAAATTCCTTGCCGCCAATCTCCTAGTTCGAGGAAGCCTCCTCCGTCAATCCTAGGGCATTCCGCGCCATCGTCATATACTCTTCCTGACCTGTCAGGAGAGCGAACTGGGCAATCAGCACGGGATAGGCGGCATGCTGCTCGACAATATGATCGAACATGCGCGGCCACACCTTCCCTCCGGCTTGTTCATACCGGTCCAACAGGACGCGGAGATTATGCTCGCCATAAATGGCGTAGTATAACACGAAGTCTTTGGCGGGACTTGCTACCTCGGACTCCGTCCAATCCAAGAGTCCGGTAACCTGCACGCGCTCATCAATCAGGATATGCGGGGGATGAAGATCGCCATGGATGAGGGCAGAATGCGTTGGCCAATAGGAATCCTCCTCCAGCCATTTCTGCCATCTTTCCCACAGCGCATCGGAGACGCCCAGACGGCTCTTGATGTCTTCCATATTTCGCGCCGTCTCTTCACGAACCTCTTGGGAACTCTTCACCCGCAGACCTGCTGCTCGCGCCGCATCATGATCGACGCCATGCAAGGCAACCAGCGTCTCCGCCAATGAGCGGACAAATCCGTCACCCGGATTCTCATGATCCATATTCCATGCATAGCCTTCCGAGCTGACGGAAGCGGCAGGCTCCCCGCTAAGCAGCGGGTAGGCGATGAGCTCCGGCGTATAAATCCGCCAATCCGGTACATCAACCGGAAGATAGGATGGGAGCAGCTTCAGGACCCGGGCTTCGTTATCAGCCCTTTCCAGCACATCCGTTCGTCTCGGTTTGCGCAGAATCCACCGTGCTCCGGTCCCTGCTTCCTCTGCAAATCCAACAAGGAAATCCATGCCGGATTCATTCATTTCAATTCCCTCCGGATTCAAATTCACCCCGTGTTTTCCGGCAATCTCCAGCATCTCTTGTATAATTTGTGTATACTCATCATTTTGTTTTGCTATTGTCATAAGGAATCAATCCCCTTCCATATTTCATTGCATCATCGCCATCATAACAACAAAAAAAAGCACAGGCATCGAGCTGCCTGTGCTGGGTAACCGGAACGGGTCTAAGCTGTCCACCGTTCCTGGAATGCCTACTCGAAATACACATCCAAATAAAACAGGAAGGTGAAAACACCGTTATCCCGCAAATGAATAGACGTGTATTTCTATAGACATATCATAAAAATGGGTTACGTAAAAAAGACGGACCCATCCCGATTACCCTGCATCTGTGCAGGTCTCTTTAGCGCTATTCCATTAGCCGCAAAAAGATCTCAATCGGGAATAATCCAACATACGTAACCCTCCGTTCGTTATAAGTTGTGTTTAACTTTACCAAAACAATCAGTACTTTGCAAGACCTGCTTCGGCAATCATTTCCACTTTTCATGGAAGAACCTACAATCCGTAATGTTCAGCACAGAATGACAAGTCACCCCACAAGTGCCTGTTTCACATCTTCCGACTCTATTTACGCTTCCTGCAAATGCTCTTTGCAAAAAGCCATGAGTTCTTCCTCTTCCTCGGGCTCCATATCGAAGTCCAGGTACTGGTCCGTTGTCCGCTCATAGAAGTCGTACTTTACAATGCGCGAACGCTCCTCATCATCCAGGTAAATCACTCTCAAATAGACGCCATGCTCCGAATAAAGCTCATCGTCCTCCGGCACGTCCAAATCACATACAAACTCAAAGCGTTTGCCTGTCAGGATTCCAAAAGGATCCTTCACCAATTCAACGCTGTATTCTTTGATTGTCAGCATATTCCCATCCTTCCTATCACTCTACTCATTATACACAACAGCGCATTTTTGAGCCGGTCAGCCAATATCAATATACCCGATCTACCGTATGCAAGCCGACCTTCCTTCATTTATCGTCCTCTTGACCGGTCCGTTCCTTCCCCTTCGCAGTTGCTGCGAACGTTCTGGTCATAGACTTGATCAACTCTACTTTACGATAGCGCATAGCCGACCAATCCTCATCGATAGCGATTTGCCGAACGGGCTCATAGCCTTCGTCAGCAAGAATGCCCGTAATGCTCTCCCGGCTGCAATCGGAGTTCCTGTAGGTCTTGGACGACTTCTTGGGGTAACACAGCCACAGCAGGCCGTTGTCAGCCACGGAGCTGGCTGCGATCTTGGCTAACCGCTGCAATTCGTCATTGCTTGTCCCGAATGCTTGCACAAAATCGTACGGTACTTGCTTAGGCTCCGTATGAACATCCCCTTGCAGGGAGTTGATGACCTCATGATAGGCCTGCGGCGCGTTTAGCATCAGAACCGGCTGGCCGAGGTCTTTGAATTGCAGCTTTTTGACGGTTGGATGTGTCTCCAGCATGTTGAAGTTCATTCCTCTCGATTCGATTGTAATATAAAGCACTTCGGACACCTTATTAAGAAGAGCATACCCATATGAGTGGGTACGCCCTTTCAACTGGCTAATCCATACGGCGGAAAAATCCCCCTGAGATTGCACGTTATTCTTGTTACTGCGCTTTCTTAATCTGCTTGCTGCGCAGCTGCCCGCAGGCCGCATCGATGTCGGTTCCATGCTCCAGGCGAACGCTGCAGCTGATGCCTTGTTTTTTCAAGGTATCGTAAAAAGAGGTGATCGATTCTTTCGTGCTGCGCTTATACTGGCTGTGCTCATCTACCGGGTTGTACGGAATGAGGTTCACATTCGCCAGATTGCGTCGCTTGCCAACAAGCTCTGACAGCTCGAGCGCATGCTCCGGCTGATCGTTTACATCCTTCAGCAGAATATACTCCAGCGTGATGCGACGATTCGTTTTTTCCAGATAATAATCAATCGCTGCCATCAGCTTCTCGATCGGAATCGCTTTGTTAATCTTCATAATGCGGGTCCGGATCTCGTCATTCGGCGCATGCAGGGAGATGGCCAGATTCACGCCCAGATCGCTGTCCGCGAACTCGACGATTTTGTTAGCCAGTCCGCTGGTCGATACCGTAATATGACGGGGACCGATGGCAAGCCCCTTATGGTCCTTGATCACGCGAATGAAATCCGACATGTTCTCATAATTATCAAACGGCTCCCCGATCCCCATCACCACGAGATGGCTGACCCGCTCGCTTTTGCCTTTTTGATCCAAGTGAAGCTGAACCTGCATGACCTGCTCCACAATTTCCGCTGCTGACAAATCCCGGCTTTTCTTCAGCAATCCGCTGGCGCAGAAGCTGCAGCCGATGTTGCAGCCGACCTGGGTGGTCACACAGACCGACAAACCGAATTTATGCCGCATCAATACGGTCTCAATCAGGTTGCCGTCCACCAGCTTGAACAGGAACTTAACCGTTCCGTCCAGAGATTCCTGCTTGGTATGCTCCTCCAAGGTCAGAATCGTAAAATGCTCCGCGAGCAGCTGCAAGCACTCCGGATGCACATCCGTCATATCGGAAAAAGCGGTGACCCGCTTCCGATACAGCCACTCCCATACCTGGGTTGCCCGAAACTTTTTATGTCCGCGCTCGCCAAGCCAAGCTGTCAACTGATCTAATGTTAATCCATAAATGGATGGTTTGTTCATTGATTGGTCCTCTTTCTATTCATAGTCCACTCCTTATTGTCCCAAAATTCCGAAGCGAACACAAGGGGAGTTATAGGCAATTCACGCTTCTTGTACGTAAATAGGATTGACATATCCAATAAATACCTTTATCTTATCATTGACTGACTTAATCAATCATAAATATCAATAGCAGAAGGGAGACATCCGATCAATTCGTTAACGACATTCACCGCTATTTGTCCTGCCTCTGTATTCCAAATTTGAAATTCAGAAGTGTTTTTTGTTTATTATTGACTGACTAAATCAATCTATATTGGAGGTCTTCGAATGAAAACAAAATGCAAAGCACTCATTCTAGGTGGAGGCATAGCCGGACTATTCACTGCAACCGTGTTATCCAAGCATTATGAAGAGGTGATCATCACGGATCGGGATGAGTTTCCGGCAGGACCGGAAACTCGGGCGGGTACGCCGCAGGCCTATCATCCGCACCGTTTCCTTGAGCGCGGCAAGATGATTGTTGAACGATGGTTCCCTGGCATTACGGAGGAATTGCTTCAGCAAGGGGCTCATCCCCGAGGGCTGAAATCCGTTAAAATGACCAATCGCTACGGCACGCTGGAAATGCCCGATGGGCCCAATGCTGGATGCAGCAGAGCCCTGTTGGAGTGGACCCTGCGCAACAGGGTGATCCAAATGCCTAACGTGACTCTCTTACCAAAACTTGCAGCGCAGGAATTACTGCATGACGCGGATAGGAATGCCGTTACCGGTGTTGTATTCCGGGACAAAAGCGTCAAGGAAGCAACGCTTCTTCAAATGAATGCGAATCTCGTCGTGGATGCAAGCGGACGCGGTTCCAAGCTCGCTGATTGGCTGCAGAACCTTGGTTACGCGGTACCGGAAGCAGAGAAACTGCACGTATCCCTAGGGTATAGCACGCGGCACTATAGGGTTCCGGAGGAAATCCAGGCTGTGTGGAGCACCATCCTGAATGATGGAGATCCCTCCCTTGGTATCGGCACGGCCGTATTCAATCCGATCGAGAACCAGATTGCAGAGGTTGTTCTGTACCGCGCGGGAGGAGATTCCTATCCGGCAACCGACCATCAGCTGTACCACCAGGAAGCACAGAATCTGTTCGGTGCCACCATCGGAGATTTGCTTCAGCAGCTTGAACCGGTTTCAAACCCGCGGGGCTACCGGATCGAGGAATGCGTGAGACAGCATTTTGAGCAGATGGAGGATTGGCCTTCCGGTCTGCTGGTGCTCGGCGATGCCTTCTGCAGCTTCGATCCGATATTTGGCCAGGGCATGACGGTGGCGGCCATCCAGGCAGATACGCTGGACCAGTGCTTGCAATCGATGCGGAATGAAGTCCTGCTTGAGGAGGGGTTCGAACGCTTCGCTCTTCTAAAGATTCAATCCGCCATTGAGCCTGCATGGTGGCTTAGCGCTGCCGCGGATCTCAGATGGCCGGGTGTGACATACGAAGGCCACCTGTCCGCCCAAGGGTTCTCTTTTGCCCAGAGGCTGTTCGATGTATGCCAGGAGCTGGCTTATGGCCATCACGATATGACCGTATTCGAACAGTATATGATGGTAACGGGTCTCTTCGCCTCGCCTCAGGATTTGTTTAATGCCGAATATATTACCGCACTTGTGAATGCGGACCGATCGGGTAAAGGGAAAGCTTGGCTCCATCAAGAATTACAGGAGGCAAACTTACCACTGGAAGAACTACTCGCGCGGATCATCCCGGTCTTTAATAACGAATTCCTGCCCTTATCCATGGGATTGCCCGAATAAATGAAATGCGTTATTGTTGATGTCAGCAAGAGAATACCATGGTGAGGGATGGACGCAATGGCCCCGTTAAACGAAGAACAATTGCATCAAATACGCGACGAACGAAAAGAACAAATCATGCAAGCTGCCATCAAAGTATTTTCCAGAAGAGGCATTTTCGGAACCAAAATGAGCATGATTGCCAGCGAAGCCGGGGTCAGCCACGGCCTTCTCTATCATTATTTTAAATCCAAAGACGAGTTGTTTATCACGCTCGTTCAATGGTCGATGGAGGAGGCACGGCTAGCGCTCTCCGAAATCTATAACGTGCCCGGCACCCCTCTCGAGAAAATTACATTGCTTACCTCCATGATTCTCCAAGAGGATGATAATTCGCACTTTATGCTGATTCAGCAAGCACGCACCTCGGATGGCGTGCCCGAAGAGGCCAAACGGATTATCGAGAGCCATTCCATTCATGCCTTTGTTGACCAGCTGATGCCGCTGTTCGAAGCAGGGCAGGACGCCGGGGAGATTGCGCCTGGCGATCTGAGAGAGCTGGTGGCCTGTTATTTATCCGTGCTATCGGGATTAATGACGCTGAAGTCCCAAGAGGATCCGAGCTATACGCCCCCTAAGGCAGAGCTGCTGCTGCGACTGCTTACGAACGGATAAGGATCATAACGTAAACCAAACACACCTCCCATGAAACCACCCGGATTATTTCCGTACATTTCATAAGAGGTGTGTTTTTACTATTGGTGCGTGTTCAAAAAGGTCGATTTTCAGCACCGAAGCTTATGCTTCCGATGTGCGTTTTTTCAAAACGCTTCAGTTGGATGAAGCTAGGGACGTCAGGAGCGGAGCTACACGTTTTCGCAGAAAACGCCTTCGAAAGCATCTGCTGTATTGGGTACGTGAGCACCTGAAATGTTTCCGCAGGAAACATGCTTCGGAAGCTTCTG
>NZ_PDHM01000028.1:251650-540320 GCF_002573715.1 Paenibacillus sp. EZ-K15
CGCTCATCCTTGAAGTGGCCTCGATAGAGGTTTTCTTATCAAAAGCGGACTTTTTGAACAACCTCTATTGTCGTATATCAGAGGGGCGCCCCGGGTTCATGCTTCTCCTGCTCCCGTATTTGCGAGCCGTCGCTCAGCGTAATCCAAGTGTCGAACTGCCGCTGTCCTTCATGCAGGCGAATAACCCTCGCACCACGGAGCATGCCTTCCCGGCCATATGTACCATAACCGGTAGCTCTGCCGTAACAGAGACGGATGCCGTGCAATTCACCCCAGTAATCATTGATATGATCATGTCCGGCAAACGTGCCCATCACATCGCCCCGCTCCAGCATGGCCGCGAACAGACCGGTATTCACTTCGGGACAGCACACTCTCTCGAACTTGCTCCCGTAGCACGTTTTCCGCTCCCAGACTTCATGATACTCCGGCAGAGGGATATGGAAAAAAGCCAATGCGGGCAGCGGATCTCCTTGATGCTTGGCGCTGTAAGCCAAGGACGCCATCTCATACCAGCGGATCTGATCGCGCCGAATCCAATCGTACCCCGGAACAGCAGGATGCTCGGACTCTCTCCCTGAATCGAAGAAATACAGAACGGCCGCCGTGTCTTTCCCATGACTGTCGTATAAAGGAATCGTATAATTACCGACGCCGTGAAGTTCCGGCGAGCCGTGCTCTGCACAATTATAGGTGTGCTGCAGGGCAGCATTCATAAGTTCTTCACGCGTGACATCCCCCTCCGTATCATGATTCCCGAATACGAAAGCCCAGCGTATTCCGCGTGACTCCACCGTCTTGACGACTTCCTTAAAGGCTTGCACAGGATCCTGGCACCTTTTCCAGCCGGGATCGGCTTCCCCGGAATAAATGAGATCGCCCGTAAATACCACCAGATCCGGCTGCTCCAGGTCCAGTACCGTTTCCATGCAGCGCCGGCTCATCTGATCCTCCGGCTCCCCATTCTTCCAATGAATATCTGTGAACTGCACGATCTTGAAGGTATGATCGTCTCCGAATTGAAGTGTTGGCTTCAACATTACCGTCTCCTTTACATGGAAATGTGGTTTTTTAATGAATTGTTGTGGTTTTATGTGTATATTAGAGGATGAATCGACGAAAAGTCAATGATTTTTCGTTGACAAACTCGTTTTACCAGCCTAATATAAGATCAAATCCACATCTTCGGTCAACATCAGTCATATACAATATTGAGGTGAATGAATTTATGTCTGTAACCTATGAGGAACGCAGGGGGAAGATTTTAAATCAATTGGAGCTTGAAGGCAAGGTGAAAGTCCACGCCCTTGCGGAGCAGCTCGAGGTATCCGCGGAAACGATCCGGAGGGATTTGGACCGGTTAGAGAAAGAAGGCCAGCTGCGCAAAGTTTACGGCGGCGCCGTCAAATCCCGTTCCGGGCATATTGAGCCTTCCTTCACGAGTCGTTCCCAGACATGCGCAGAGGAAAAAGCCGCGATTGGTAGACTCGCAGCTTCCCTAGTTAAGGAAGGGGAGACCGTTCTGCTCGATAACGGAACAACCACGATTGAAGTCATGCGTTATCTTAAGGACCGGTCTGATGTCACGGTCATCACCCACTCGCTGCCGGTCCTGAATCTGGCGATGGAGATTTTCCAGGGAAAGATTATTTATATCGGCGGGGATATGGACCGGGCCAAACAGGCGGCAACAGGTCCTCTGACCGAAATGCTGCTGGAACAGTTCAAGGTCAATAAAGCGTTTATCTCGGCCGGCGGCATCTCATTAACCGACGGCATTACCGATTATGATCTGGATGAAGCCTACATATCAAGAAAAATGCTGGAGCGTTCCGAGGAAGGCATCGTCCTTGCCGATCATACGAAGCTCGGGGTCACCACGTTCTCGAAGCTCGCCAAACTGGAGGACATCTCCATGGTTATCACGGATCCAGGCTGTTCACAGGAATGGGTGGATAATCTGTCCGCTCGCAGCATTGAAGTCCTTATCGGACATTTCTGATGGAGCTGCTATCACTGCTGCTGGTGCTGTCTTCCGGTTTAACACATGCCCTTTGGAATCTGTTCACGAAGCGAAGCATTCATAAATCGGTGTTTCTGTGGTGCATCCATTCTGTCACCTTAATCCTCCTGATGCCTTCTTTTCTCATGGAGATGTCAGGGCTGAAGCTGGAACCGCACATTTACGGACTTATGCTTCTGTCCATGACCATCCAAGGCTTCTATATCACGCTGCTCTCCAAAGCCTATACTCATGGCGATATGTCCCAGGTATACCCGTTTATGCGAGGGCTTGGCGCTATGCTGACTTCGCTGTGCAGCCTCGTGTTGTTTCATGAGCATCTAAGTGCAGCGGGTTATATGGGCCTGAGTATCATTATCTTTTCGTTGTTTGCTTTATCGGGTTTGAGATTTAAAGGCCCTTCCAGCCTGAACCCCAAAGCCTTAAGCTACGCTTGCCTGGTCGGGCTTTGCATTTCCGGATATACCCTGACCGACAAGGCCATTCTGGATGCAGGGGTCTCCCCTATCGCGCTAATCCAGTTATCCAATATCAGTTATTTCATCGCTCTGATCGTTCCCGTGATGCTGTCCAGAGGGCTAAAACAGGAATGGTCGGTGAACTGGCGCACGATCCTGCTGGGCTCCATCCTGGCACCGGGATCTTACCTGCTGTTCCTGTTCGCCATGCGGCTCACCCCGCTTGCGCACATCGCGCCAGTCCGTGAAATGAGCACGGTATTTGGGACCATACTCGGCATCATCGTTCTGCGTGAGCAGCAAGGCTGGCGGCGAATCATTACGTCCGTGCTTATCACGCTAGGTATCGTGACCATTGCCTTATGGGGGTAGCAATCGTCGTCATCGCATGTCAGCAATCCTGTACACATTTTGCATAATGTCTTATTCAATTTCAATGCTTAAAGATTAAATGGTTCTTACCGAGGAGGAGTTATCGATGGCTAAACGTGTCGTTATTCTTGGAATTGATGGAGCAGGCAGGTTCGTTCAAGAAGCGGACGCACCGCATCTTCACGCCCTGCTGCGAGCAGGAGCATACTCGTACGATGCGCAGACCGTATTTCCCAGCATCAGTGCTGAATGTTGGGGCTCGCTGTTATATGGCGTAGGACCGGACCAGCACGGTCTTGATAATGACCGGGCAATTCACCAGCAAATTCCGGGGAGTTTCCCCTATGCTTCACTATTCAAGCTGGCCCGCCAGCAATGGCCGGATGCTCCTCTGTCTGCATTCAGCTGTTGGGAACCGATCAACACAGGAATCATTGAGAATACGATCAACGTTCATATGGAATCCAAACCGGACCCCGAGCTGACGGAAGCCATCGTCGATTATATTCATCAGCAGCCCGATTTCAAACTGATGTTCATTCAGTTGGATCACCCCGACGGTGCGGGCCACAAGTACGGATTCGGTACCGATAAGCAGCTGGAGCAGATTGCCGTTACGGATAAGTACGTAGACATGATTGTCAAGGCACTGGATGATCAGCAGCTGCTGGAAGACACCTGGATCATCACGGTCACGGATCACGGCGGCGGAGGCGCTCATCCTAATGACCATGGCAGTGATCACCCGATGGATATGACCATCACCTGGGGGATCACGGGTCCGGGCGTAAAACCCGGCCTTCTCGATGCACCGATCAGCATCATGGACACGGCCGCTGTCATCGGTCATGTGCTGGGGCTGCACGCACCGGATTGCTGGGAAGGAAAGGTACCTGAAGGAATATTCTAATCCGGAAATTCGAGTTAGGGGGAAGCCGTTCCAATTGATGAATCACTTTCTCTTACCTATTCAATATGAAAAAAGCCGGCGATTACACGCCGGCTTCTGTCGTTAAGACGATCTCTTCTGTTGTTTTTAGGTCCGCAAACCATTTCAGGGTAGCGTTCACATGATCTATGATCTGCTGCGCGGTTAACACCGAATTGTTCCAGGTGCTGTGAGCATCTGATACCAGCGTGACATCATAGCCCAAACTGGATGCTCTCCTGCATGTGGTATCTACACATAACTCACTCTGCATACCCGCAAGAATGACATGTTGGACACCCTTTCGTTTCAGTTCTTCCTCAAGCGTCGTGTTATAGAATGAATCCGGTCTAGTCTTCTGAATGATTGTATCCGACATCGCAGGCGCAATCTCGGGGTTAATCTTCCACGGCTCCGACCCTGCCTTCAAACTTTCGTCATTATGTTGTATGTAAAAGACAGGAATGCCGCCGCCTCTAGCTATTGCGATCAGCTGCTTGAGATTGTGGAGCAATCGATCCCCTTCAAATACCGGATCATTCACTTGAAACATCTCATTCTGCACATCAATGACCAATAGCGCACTCTTCTTCAACTACAACACCCTCCTGTATAATCATTTACTCATCGGCTTTATTATAGAACGAACGTTCCTGCTATGTATATGAGCATTTTGCAGTAACCTGAGCCCTTGTTACACAAGGAGTTCCAAGCATAAAAAAGGGACTTCACCCTAACTTAGAATAGAGGAAGTCACCTTGTATATTCTCCAAGAAAGTCTATTTTCAAAAATAGCAAGGCTAAAATGCTGCAGGTCCGCCCATTTTTAGAATCGAACCTCGCATTAAGCTTTGATTGCTAGCAGATTCTGCTATCTTTAAATCGATGCAAAATGCTCATTTATTAAGTCCATGGATCATTTCTCTCATAACAGCTGCTGATTTTTCAAGCATCTGTCTTTCGGTTTCATTCAAATCAATTTCAATAACTTCCTTAATTCCAGTACGATTTACTACAGCAGGTGTACTTAAATACAAATCGCTTTGCCCATATTGTCCTTCCATCAAACATGACACCGGGAGAATACTATTTTCATCTGCGAATATTGCTTTAGTGATCCGTACCAAACACATACCAATGCCATAATAGGTAGCACCTTTTCGATCAATAATGTGGTATGCGGCATCTCGTGTATTTTCGAAAATACTCAGTAATGCAGCTTTATCTCCTGAGTTGTTACGTCTAGCCAATACTTTCTCTAAACCTTCAATCCCAATAGCTGCTTGAGACCAAACCGGTACTTCGCTATCTCCATGCTCTCCAATAATTGCAGCATGAACATTACGCGGATCGACTCCAAGATATTCACCCAACATGAAACGAAAGCGAGCACTATCTAAAGTCGTTCCTGATCCGATTACACGCTCTTTTGATAAACCACTTTCTTTCCAAGCAACATAAGTCATAATATCAACAGGGTTACTTGCAACTAAGATGATACCATTAAATCCGCTCGCCATAATATCTCTGGTAATACTTCGAATAATCTCCGCATTCTTACCAACCAACTCAAGACGTGTTTCATTTTTGTCCTTTTGGGGGGCACCTGCGGTAATAACCACGAGATCGGCTTTCTCGCAGGCAGCATACGTACCAGAAGTCACACGAGTAGTGGTTGAAGCAAATGCCATACCGTGTTGTAAATCCATTGCTTCACCTTCTGCTCGCTTTTCATTAATGTCAATTAGTGTTAACTCTTCAACAACACCTTGATTGATCAAGGCGTAGGCATAACTACAACCTACCGCTCCTGTTCCCACTAATACCACTCGGCTAATTTTGTTCTTCATAAATCCTCCTAGTATAGTAATAGGTTTATTATCCCAATGGAAACAAGGAATATTAGACTTATTTTGATTGTAAATTTAAACAATTGATTTTCCTGTCCACTTAAACCCACTGATGCTGCCGCTACGGCTATCGATTGTGGGCTGATCATTTTAGCCATGTCGCCACCAATAACGTTGGCTGCAACCATTGACCCGGGATCAATTCCGATTTGGCTAGACGTTACTGCTTGAAGTGGTGCAAATAATGACCCACTGTTGACCACTGATCCAGTTAGGAATACACCTATCCAACCCAACACTGGAGAGAATAATGGAAATAACCCTCCAGTCGAAGCGAATGCTAATCCTAACGTAGACGACATTCCGGAATAATTACAAATATAAGCAAAGGCTAAAACACTGCATATCGTTATGATTGGGAATAGCAGTTCTTTAAAAGTATCTTTTATTGAACTTTTTACTGTTGACCATTTAATACGGTAAATTAAAATAGTCAACAATCCTGCTAGTACGATCGCGGTAACGGTTGAAGATAACAGATCCACGTTGAAAATCGCCGCATATGGACTAGGTTCGGTTGTTATTGGTGGATGCTTGATAATTTCGTTATGAACACCTTGGATTGGTATCTTTAAAATGAGATCGTCAAATGTAACTTGTGAAAACAAAATTACAAATACGGTGAGCATGATGAATGGTAGCCATGCGACGGTAACTTGTCTAAAATCACTTTTGTATTTGGTTTTTTCACGCCACAAAGTAAATATCGTGAGAGCAATCAAACTCAAACTTGCAGCCAAAATATCAACGAGAACTGCACCAATCGTATTGAGTACTACAAATTGTACTAAGGCGAATGATCCTCCACAAACAACGATCGATAACCAAGTCTCACGAATGCCTTTTATTCCATCAACCAGAAATACAACTAAGAATGCAACAATGAAGCTGACAATCGGAATGATATAAGATGTATAGCTTGCTACATCTAATGGAGATAAATCAGTCAATTGGGCAGGTGTAGTTACCGGTATCCCCATTGCACCGTATGATCCTCCCGCAATATTAGCAACTAAGCATATACCGGCGGCATTGATTGGTTTGAAACCTAATCCAACGAGGATTATCGCTGTTATTGCGACTGGGGCTCCAAACCCGGCAGCACCTTCTAAAAATGCCCCAAAGCAATAGGCAATCAGTAATACTTGGATGCGTTTGTCCGGAGTTATTGAGATTATACTTTCTTTGATGATTTCAAATTTCCCGGTTTTAACCGTTAACTTATAAAGAAATATTGCAGCTAATACAATTGCTGCCACTGGCCAAACTCCTGCTAAAGCCCCGTAAATTCCAGTTCCCAATACTTTAGAAAAAGGCATTCCGTAAGCAAACATTGCAATCAACGCCGCAATAATAACACTCAAAACTCCTGCTATGTAGCCTTTAACTTTGAATACTGACAAAACGATAACAAAAAATAATATTGGTATTGTAGCAACAATTGCCGATAACCAGATATTATTTAATGGGTCATAATGTTGGTTCCATCCCACTAAACACACCTCACCATATAAATGCCGTCCCAGATTGAGTACGGCATTAGTATGATGGGGTCATTTAGTTTTTATTCATCGGATGTCCTCCTGTTCCAAACGTAAAAATAGCAAACGCTAAAATTCTGCAGGTCTGCCCATTCTTAGAATCGAGCCGCGCATTAAGCTTTGATTGCTAGCAGATGCTGCTATCTTTAAGTCGAAAACGAAATTATGCAAAATGCTCATATAAAAAAAAGGAATCCTCTAAAGGGACTCCTCCTCGTTTTCAGTTATCCATCCTATTTCCGGCAAGAAAGCAAGGCAGCCATCGTGATCTTCAGCTACTGCTCCTCGACAATACCCCCCGGGTTTGCCGACTTTTTCTTTACATTATACTGATGAAGCTTCCTCATGGTCTTGTAAAGCTGTTGCAACTCCTGTTCATCCAGAATATCGAACATAGAGGTTTGGAAATCCGACAGCAGCGGGATAATCTCTTCCAGCAAGGCCTGTCCCTTATCCGTTAGCGAGATATACTTTACCTTCCAATCCTGCTTGCGGACAATCAGGCCCAGCTTCTCCAGTCGTTTCACCATATGGGAAACACCGCCGCCGCTAATGGAAAGATATTCGGCCAGCTCCTGCTGTGATAAAGGTTGGTGTGCAAAGACCTGGATCAAGACGTCGAATTGGGCAACCGTGATGCAGAACGGCTGTAAGAACTCATTCGTGAGGTGATTGCCGATCTGTTGAAAACGGGTGATCCGAATCCAGGACAGCATGGCTAATCGGTTCTCCTGATGAAATCCCAATTGTTTCATTGACTTCCTACACCTCCCCTACCTTAATCACAGTCAATTTATCACTCAAGTGATAAACTGTCAAATCAATGCCCACCACCCTTTGAATATTTGATATATCAACTAATAGTAGTATTCGTTTATTATATATACCAATTAATTCACTCCAATTTATTGGTGCTGAGAGCGCCTAATCTTGAAATATAACTGCGGAAACGATACTATGAACATAAATCTTTGAACTACATGCACAATGAACAGTGTATTTCTTTTGTATATTCAAACATAACAACTGTAACTTTTTATCAAAAGTATCATTAGACTTTGACATAAACGCCACAAAATGATATATCAAATTCAGGGAGGAGATCCGCTTTGGAACAAATTCCACTATATCAACATATCGTAAATGCTCTAACAGCCCAGATTGAATCCGGGGAGCTCCAGGCTGGAGATCAGCTTCCGACCGAAGCTGAGATTTCGAAAGAATACAACGTCAGCCGGATCACCTCGAAGAGGGCGCTGACCGAGCTGGAGAATGCCAAGCTGATCTACCGGATCCAAGGTAAGGGAAGTTTCGTGAGCACAGACAGGGCCCCGCACAGGCCCCTGGGCAAGACGAACAAGGAGATCCTGCTGATTCTACCGTTCACTCATAACCCGGGGCTTGGAGATTATGAAAAAGGCATCAACGAATTTCTCGCAACGACCGACTATACCCTGAACATTCAGTCCAATACGATTGTCGGACAGCGGAAGCTGCTGGAGGTCGCGCTTCAAAGCGCCAATTCGGGATTGATTCTCTACCCGATAAGCAGCATCTCGGATCTTGGCATTCTGTATCAGTATCACCTGGCAAAGTACCCGCTTGTGACGATGGATAAATGCATTGAAGGCATTCCATTCCAGTCCGTTGTCTCCGACAACTTCGGCGGCGGATACCTGGCCTCCAAACATCTGATCGAGAATAATCATAAGAAAATCGCCTTTATCTCCTCCTTGAAGGTAGAGAACTCTTCCTCGATCCGAGAGCGGTATTTCGGTTATTTGAAGGCTCTGTATGATTACAGCCTGATCGATTACAGCGTCAGTGACTTGACCGACCGGTACTTAACCCATGACAACGACAACGGCAGAGAATACTATATTCAGTTTATTCAATCCGTTGTGACGCAGGGAATTACGGGGATTGTTGCCGAGAATGACCTGATTGCCATCGAGATCATTCAGATTGCCAAAGAGCTGGGTCTGTCGGTACCGGATGATTTCTCCATCGTGGGCTTTGACAACATTCATCTCGCAAGCTTCGTTGAACCCAAGCTAACCACCATATCCCAGGACTTTGGACAGATGGGATATCAAGCTGCACGAAGCCTTATCACCCTGATCGAGAATTCCCTGGATCAACCTAATGAGAATGTCGTAGTTCCCGTTCGTCTCATTGAACGTCAGACCGTAAAGAAGCTGTAACACGCCTATTTCTAAAATCAAAGGAGACTTTTGCATGTTAAACTATATCGATACAAGGCAAGGCACCAACAATCAGTACACTTATTCCAACGGGAATGCGCTCCCTTATACGGGTGTACCTTTCGGTATGAACCACTTTGTTGTCCAAACCAAAAACGAAGGAAGCTGGTTCTTCAACCCCAATGACCGCGTCTTCCAAGGCATTCGCCTGACACACCAGCCAAGTCCATGGATGGGCGACTTCGCCCACTTCCTGATGACGCCGATTGCGGACGACAAAATCAGAGGGTCTGTCTTCACCTGTCAAAGCTCCTACCGGCCCGAAGAAGCTATATTCAAGCCCCACTATCTCAAAGTGAAGCAGCAGCGTTATAACATTACCACGGAGCTGGTTCCCAGCACCTACGGTGCGGCAATGCGGATGAAATACAATTCCGGGCAGCAGGCAGGCTTCGTGCTGAACGTTAATAACAAAAGCGAATTCCGACTGGATGCAGCCCAGCGCAGACTAACGGGCTATGTCAGCAACTTCGCAGGCTGTCACGATGACGGGTTCCGTATGTACGTAGCCATGAGCTTTAGCAAGGACATAGATCTCGCAACAACAGGTTATTACAACGAGGAAGGCCAGTTCTTCCCTGAGGTTGCTTTTGGCGGTGTCGACCAGCATGTCGTCATTCGTTTCAAAGACTGTGAAAGGGACGTGCTGGAGGTTAAACTGGCAACGTCGTTTATTAGCCTGGAACAAGCAGAGCTTAACCTTGCGCGCGCGCTGAACACATCCCTGGATGAGCAGAAGGAATTGGCTGCACAAGCTTGGAATCATTACCTGAACAAAATCCGGGTCACTCACCCGAACGAAGAATATATGCGGACCTTCTATACTTGCCTTTACCGCATGTTCCTGTTCCCGCAGAAGTTCTATGAGCTTGATGCCAACATGGAGCCGGTACATTACGATACAACGGCCCGATCTGTCAAGAAAGGGATTCTCTATACCAACAACGGCTTCTGGGATACTTACAGAACCGTATATCCGCTCTATTCCATCATCGCTCCGAAAGAATATGAAGAAATGCTGGAAGGTTTCCTGAATTCCTACCGCGAAACCGGCTTCCTGCCGAAATGGCTGTCTCCGGATGAGCGCGGACTGATGCCAGGTACGCTTATTGATGCCGTCATTGCGGATGCCGCGGCTAAAGGATTGGCTCCGCACCTGATGCCGGAGCTGCTGGAAGCCATGCTGACTGCTGCTACCACGCAGAGCGGAAAGGACTGTTATGGACGTCAGGGAACGATGGACTACATACAGTACGGTTACGTGCCAAACACCTATCACGAGAGCGTGAACCACACGCTGGATTACGCATACAGCGACTACTGCATCAGCCGCGTGGCCGATGTCTTGGGCCGATCAGATGTAGCGGATCAATATAGACAGAGCGCGCTCAACTACAAGAATATCTTCGATACGGAAACCGGGTTCATGCGGGCAAAGGATCCGAACGGCCAGTTTCGACCGGATTTTAGCGATACGAGCTGGGGGCTCGATTATGCCGAAGGAAGCGCCTGGCAGACCAGCTTTGCAGTGTTCCAGGATTTCCAGGGTTTGATTGAGGAGTACGGTTCGAAAGAACGCTTTTTCGACAAAATCACCGAATTGTGCAACAAAGCACCGGACTTCGACGTGCGGGGCTACGGCTTTGAAATTCATGAGATGAGTGAGATGGCTGCCATCGACTATGGCCAGCTGGCGATTTCCAACCAGCCAAGCTTCCATATTCCTTATCTGTTCAACTATGTAGGGCAGCCGGCTTCTTCCCAGGTTGTCATTAAGCAGCTGATGTCGAACCTGTTCAACAGCGGCTTTAACGGCTTCCCGGGTGACGAGGACAATGGAAGCATGTCCGGATGGTATGTATTCAGCTCCATGGGCTTCTACCCGGTATGTCCAGGCAGCAATGAATACGTCCTCGGTATCCCGTTATTCGACAGCGTGAGCATTGAGCTGCCAAACGGGAAGCAGATGTTGGTTCATACCAACAACAATAATCCGCAGTCCAATTTCGTTGCGAACGTTCAATTAGAGGGACAGGATTATACCAAGCTGTACATTACGCATGAGGATATACTGGCAGGCAAGTCCCTTGATTTCCGTCTCGGACTGGCTCCAAGCTACCGTTCTTACAGCTCTGATGAGCTGCCGTTCTCGATATCGAAGAAGTAACTGTTACAGCTATGCTCATATAAGTAAGGGGCATCCCCATTTAGGTTAGCAGCCTGGGGATGCCCCTTTTTTGTTATCCCGCTTTTCAGCAATTGGTTATATAAGATCAACAACACAGAGTCTTCTTCCTAATATTGAAATAACAGGAATTTTCAAGATCACCTCGGGTAACAATACACTTGATTCACATTATGATCGATTACTAAGAGATCGCGGGGTGATTGTCGTTGTGGTCAGTGATTGTATCCTATATTCCGAAGTGGACGATTTGGGTTCAAGCTTTACTACTCGTACTGGTACCCATCCTCTTGCTGGCGTTAACCAATTGGTTTCGGAAATCTATTAATTCGAGTTACTCCCTCAAACCGAACAAACCCTCTCCCCCCGAGAGGGAGGATAGCATTTCACCGCAGGCTCTCATGACGGGGTTTTACGATGCGGATTTAACATCCGTCCGTAAAGCAATCGGTAACAATTGGGACGTGGAATTCAGGGAATTTACGATCCGGGGCACGGGAACGAGGGCAGCCATCGTTTTTGTCGACGGATTGATGGATAGCGATCTTATGGACACCCATCTCATAAGGCCCCTCATGTTGGTGGGAATTCCGGAAGCGGAGCAGGAAAACTTTAATCATTCAAGCGATGCTATCAAAGCCTACGTCAGCAGCCAGATGCTCCCTGTAAGCGAGATTAAGCATGTTGGTGGATTATTGGAACTCGTACAAGCTGTTCTTGCGGGCACACCTGGTTTGTTGGTTGAGGGAATGCAAGGCGCCTTTCTGGTTGGTTCAGCCAAGGGAAAGAGTCGAAATATAGAAGAGCCTTTATCCGAGGCTCTCCTTCGAGGTCCTCGAATCGGGTTTACCGAGAGACTGTCAGACAATACGGGGCTGCTAAGACTACATGGAAAAAACGAGAGTCTGCTCCTTACCAGATTTGAGGTAGGGAACCGCGTGAAAAAGGATCTGGTCATCGCCTATATGAAAGATATTGCCGACCCGAAGCTGGTCGATGAGGTCGTTACGCGAATTCAGAAAATCGAAATCGATGACCCTCTTGAATCGGGATACATCGAGCAATTGATTGAGGAAAATGCCATGAGTCCTTTTCAGCAAGTGCAAAACACGGAAAGACCCGACAGGGTGATCGGGGCTTTACTGGAAGGGCGGGTAGCTATCCTGCTTGACGGCACGCCGTATGCTCTAATCGTGCCTGTCACGTTCAGCATGCTGCTGCAGTCGCCGGAGGATTATTACGAGAGATGGATCTCGGGATCGTTTGTCCGCTTATTGCGTTTTCTCTCCGCCCTGCTGGCACTTCTGGCTCCCGCACTGTACATTTCGTTTATTTCGTTTCATCCCGGTCTAATTCCGACCAAGCTAGCGTTAACAATTATTGAATCCAGGCAAGGTGTGCCTTTTCCCTCACTTATTGAAGCGCTCATTATGGAAATAGCCATAGAAATATTACGGGAGGCCGGTATCAGATTGCCCAAACCAATCGGACCTGCGATGGGTATCGTAGGCGGTCTGATTATTGGCGATGCTGCCGTAAATGCCGGAATTGTTAGTCCGTTTCTCGTTATTGTCGTGGCAGTAACCGCGATCTCCTCCTTCACGATCCCGGTCTACAGTGCCGGCATTACGCTGCGTGTTCTCCGGTTTACCGCGATGTTCTTTGCGGCAGTGCTTGGGTTATTTGGAGTCGTTATGTTCTTCCTGCTTCTCTGCAGTCATTTGGTCATACTGAAGAGCTTCGGCGTACCTTATGCAAGTCCAATGGTGCCTTACGGGATAAGTGACTTGAAGGACTTCCTCATCCGCTTCCCCTTGAAGGTGATGAAGAAACGACCTCAAATGTTAAAACCGCAAGACCCCGACCGCAGAAATTAATCAAACTAAGCATGAAATGAGGTAGGACCATGAGCGGCTCCAGTATCCAGACCAAAGACCAGATTACCACCTCCCAAGCTGCCGTCATGATCATTAACTACATGCTGGGCGCCGGTATACTGACGCTCCCCAGAACGACGGTGGAGGCGGCCAAAACCCCGGACGTATGGATCTCCATTCTCCTCTCCGGTTTGATCATCCTGCTGGCAGGATTCATCGTCGTGATATTATGCCGCAGATTTCAGGGAAAAACATGGTTTCAGTTCGTACCCGAAATCACGGGAAAATGGGTGGCCTTCATTTTGAGTTTGCTGTTTATTAGTTATCTCATTACTATAGCTGCTTTTGAGATCCGGGTTATGGCGGAGGTAACGGGGTTATATCTACTGGAGGGTACGCCCGTTTGGGCCATCGTGATGACTTTCATGTGGATCGGTCTATATTTATCCACAGGAGGAATCAACTGCATCGCTAGAATCTACGAAATTATTCTGCCGATTACGCTTGTTTTCTTTATCATAGCGATTCTGTTAAGCAGCAGTATATTTGATATCAACAATTTAAGACCCGTGCTTGGCTCAGGATTCATGCCTGTTCTGCAAGGGATTAAACCATCGCTGCTATCGTTCATCGGTTACGAGATTATGTTTGTTGCCATGGCGTTTATGAAGTCTCCCAAGAAAGGTACCAAAGCCATGCTCGTTGGCATTACGGTTCCTATGGTCATCTATTTAATCACCGTCATTATGGTTATTGGGGGGATCTCCATTCACGGTGTGCAAAAGAGAACCTGGCCGACACTGGACTTAATGCGAAGTTTTGAAATGCAGGGCCTGATATTCGAGCGTTTTGAATCCCTGCTGCTTGTCATCTGGATCATGCAAATATTCTCGACCTTTACCGTCGCGCATTACGCGGCCTCACTAGGCTGGTCCCAGCTGCTGAAAAAGAATATACGCCCCTTCCTCTTCATCATGCTTCCCGTTATCTTCCTCATTGCAATGATTCCGAAAGATGTATCGGAGACGTTCAAGCTGGGAGATACCGTAGGTTACATGTCGATCTACTTATTCGGTGGATTGCCGCTCATACTATTACTGATCAGCATCGTCCGCAAGAAAGGTGTGAAGCCGAAATGAACAGATACATAAGATATGCGTCCGTATTGTCGGCAAGTTTGCTGCTTTTTCTGACAACCGGCTGCTGGAGCAGCAACGAGATTGAGGATGTCAGTGTCATTGTAGGTTTGGGACTGGATACTGCGAATGAGTCCAGGTTCGAACGGGAGATCAATCAACAGGGAGCAGCCTACCCCAAAAAGAAAGTGGTTACGGCAACGGTCCAGATTGTACCCCCGATTACAGGGAAAAATGAGAAACAAAGCGGGAGCAGTTCCTCATCACCAAGCAAGGCTTACCTGAATGAACAATTAACGGGAGATTCCGTCTTCCAAATCTTCCGTCAATTTTCTTTACGCAGAGACCGTCCGATTGTTGCCCACCATCTGAAGGTTATCGTGGTTTCAAGCGATCTAGCCAAAAGGTATAGCTTGGAACAGATATTTGACTTTATTCTCCGCGATAACGATGTCCGCCCCAGCTGTCTGGTGGTGGTTAGCCACCGCAGCGCACTTGAAGCGTTGAGCTCCACCGAGCCTGGGGAAATCCCCGCTCTCTACTTAACGGGACTCGTGGATAACCGCTATCGCTCCAACAAAATCATTCCCCCCATGTCACTCATTAAGCTCGACAGCACCATGCAATCGGGGGAAAGCTTCCTATTGCAGAATGTCGTTACCGCCCGAAGCGAGCATAAATTTTCAGGAGCCGCCATTTTTAAAGGCAGCTCCAAGAAATGGATCGGAGAGTTAAGCCAATATGATTTGGAAGGCTTAATATGGGTCATGGGAGATGTTAAGGGAGGAGCCTTGAAGACATATGCGCCAAAAAACGGGCATACCGTAACCTTCGAGCCAAAGAATTCCAAGAGCACCATCATTCCTAAAGTTCAGGGAGACGAGATTTCTTTTCATATCAAAATCGAATCGGATGGCAGATTAATCGAGGACTGGAGCTTCCCCGAAATCCCCTCATCCGGGGAATATATCCATGAGTTGGAGCAGCAGTTTGAAGAAGAGGCCCGTAAACAGATCAAACAAGTCCTGGACAAAATGCAGCATGTCTATCATGTGGACGTTGGGGGTTTTGGAGAACGGCTGCGCATCAAGCACCCGAAAATTTGGAAAAAAGTGAAGGAGAACTGGGAAGAAACTTTTAGTCATGTTCCCATTACGTATGAGGTAAACATGAATATCACCGACTTCGGTTCCTCAACAGACTAAACGAGCGCTGACGAATACTGTCAGCGCTTTATGTTTGCTATAGCTTACACCAGAAACATCGCCACAACAGTAGTCACGGCCAGCCCCATCAGCACCGGCTTCAAATTCCGTCTTGCAAGCTCGAATGGGCTGACCCCGCAGATGGCTGCGGCCGGGATCAATGCCCAAGGAATGAGCGTGCCGCCTCCTACCCAGATTGCGGCAACCTGCCCAAGCGCCGTCAAGGTAGCCGCTCCCGAGCCGATGGCGGTTGCAAACAGCTGGGCGATTGAGCCGGCAAGCGATATACCCGAGAAGCCCGAACCGTCAAGCCCTGTAATGGCGCCGGTGATCGTCAATGTTACCGAACCCACCGCACCGTTCAGCGGCACCGCATTCGCGAGGGCAACCCCCAGGTCGTTCACGATCCCATGGGATGTTTCCGGAAGCACTTTACCGAACAATTCGGTAAATGCCGCATCCCCCAGATAAAAGAACGCCGCAATAGGAATGACGGGACCGAATACCTTGAATCCAAACATGAATCCCTCGATCAAATACGAGGTGACCTTCTCTAATCCCCGGTTGCGGTGAGCCAGCAAGGCAATGACACTGAGGATAAGGACGGCTGTGCCGCCGACCAAGGCCGTTGCATCTCCGCCCTGCAGCTTTAGGATGAACATGGCGACAACGTCTGCCGCGAACAACAGCAAAATGACGATAGCCAACCATTTTTTCATTACCGGGGATACCGCCGAAACAGCATCATCCTCTTCGGTACGCGTGGTAAGCGCGTCTCCCGTGCTTTTAATGGTTACCAGTCCATCTCTCCAGCTGCCGTTCCGCTGATCTCGGCGCATCATCCAGAATGCCGTTACGGTTGTCACAAGTCCCATGACGATCACGAGCGGCACACTGGCAGCCATAACGCTGGATACAGGCAATCCGGCTGCATCCGCTGTTAATTTAGGCGCACCTTGGATAATATAATCTCCCGATAGCGCAATGCCGTGACCGAACAGATTCATTGCCACCGCAGCACCAAGGGCCGGCAAACCCACACGGATGGCCACAGGCAGCAGGACTGCACCAATTAACGCAACTGCCGGTGACGGCCAGAAGAAAAAGGACGTGACCATCATAATGATTCCGATGCCCCAGTAAGCCATCGCGGGAGTACGTAGAAACCGGGTTAGCGGGGCCACCATCGTCTCGTTGATCCCCGTCTTGATCAGGACTCGGCTCATCGCCACGATGATCGATATAATCATGATGGTGCCCATCAGCTCTTTGGTCGCATAGATGAATGAATGAAACACGCCGGAGACCGAGCCGCTTAGCGTTTCCGTAGCCAGAAGGCCAAGCGCAAATATTCCGGTAATACAAATAAGCGACGTATCGCGCCGCCGAATCAACAGCGTCATGATCAAGACGATAAACGCCAGGTACACCCAGTGAATCGCGGTTAAATGAATCCCCATATGAAGTCACGCCCTTTCCCAGGCAGCAGGTTTTATGTGACTACATCTTATGCATGGGCCTGGGCAAAGGTTAATTCGGGATCGTACCATGACTCACAACTCGCTTGGGCATCTCATATACTTGGTAAGTTATGACCTATTCCATCTAGATTATGGTAAAATAATCAAAACATAAAAGAGGTGTACAGCATGCCAAATCGGGAACAACGCTTCATCGCTATAGCCGCGATCATTCAGGTGATTATCGTTGCTATCTTGGGGTATAACCGTGTTCGGGATTCTATCCGATTTACCAATGAGACATTTGATCCTTCGTTCTTGTCTCAAGGGGCCTACATTCTATTATCTCTCGTTATATTTCTCCTGTTCATTGCCGCTTCGTTAGGGGCATGGGCACAAAAGACATGGGGATGGTCGGCAACAGTCGGACTATATGTCACATTCATATTTTCCATCTTCATGTCAACAGGTGTTGCCATGCGAGTGTCCGACATTGATATCAACGCGCAATTCTTTTGGAAACCTATACTCTTGATTATAATCTCCATTGCTGCGCTATGGTTTTGGTTTCGAGCGGCCATCCGCAGCAGATTCCATCTACAGCTGAAATCAGCGATATTGCTTTCTTTGATTGCCAGCATCGGGTTCATTCTCCTCGCAGTTCTTATAGATTACCTCCAATTCAGAATCATGGACCACTGGATTTCCAACATCATCTCCAATTCGGTATAGTAGGTACATGATGTAGTTTGGAGTTAAAAGGAGCTGGAACCGTGTATACCATCCTGATTGTGGAAGATGATGAACGCATCGCGGATAAATTAAAGTCGGCTATTTCCAAATATGATTTTAACGTACGGATCACCGAAGACTTCAGCCGCGTCATGGACATTTTTACGGATACGAAGCCGGATCTGATTCTGCTAGACGTCAATCTGCCGAAATTCGACGGGTTCTACTGGTGCAGGCAAATCCGTACCCAATCGCACTGCCCGATCATCTTCATCTCGGCGCGCGACAGTGGCATGGATCAGATTATGGCGCTGGAAAACGGGGCGGATGATTATATTACGAAGCCGTTTGACATGGAGCTTGTTCTGGCGAAGATCCGCAGCCACCTGCGCCGTGCAGTTGGTGCCTATGCCTCCGGTCAGGAGGATGAGCATACCGTCGAAAGCGCCGGTCTCATCATCTATCCGGAGCGATTCGTCGTGACTTATGGAGACGAGTCAGCTGAGCTTACTCAGAAGGAAGCAGCCCTGCTGACGATGCTGATGGAAAAAGACGGCCGTGTGGTCAGCCGTGAGCGGCTGCTGGACCTGATGTGGGAAGATCAGCATTTCATTGATGACAATACGTTAAATGTTTATATTACAAGGGTTCGCCGCAAACTACGTGAGCTGGGTGCCGGAGATCTTATCGAAACTGTCCGTGGAGCTGGCTACCGGTTTATTAAAGGCGGGGAGCCCCTATGAAACTTTTCTTACGGGAGCATCTCCCGCTCATTCTGTTTTTTACCGTTCAAATGCTGCTTGTCCCCCTGCTGTACTGGCTTACCGGTGAAGGCAGACCCTTTACTGTCGTGCTATACGGGGTCCTATTGAGCTGTGTCGTGCTGCTCCTCTATCTTGCATACCGGTATCTTTCCCATCGCACGATGTATCAAGAGCTTTCTTCCGAGGGGCTTTCGGAGAAGGAATTCTTAAGCCCTCCCCTGGGTGAAGCGCCACTGCCGGAAGCGATACACGAACGGATTGGCCATTATGAGCGTTTATACCGCGAACAGCTGCATCGGCATCAAAGCCAAACCGACCAGCATCTGGCCTTCGTCAACCGCTGGGTACATCAGATGAAAACCCCGCTGTCGGTGATTCAGCTAACACTCGATGAAGTCGAAGAGGCACCCGCCGAACATATTCGGGAAGAGCTTGAGCGCATTCGCAAAGGCCTCGAAATGGTACTGTATACCGCGCGCCTGGACCGGTTTGAGCAGGATTTCGCGGTAGAAGCCATCCTGCTCCGTGCCGTGGTAAGCGAATCCGTGGTCGAGAACCGCAAGCTGTTCATTCGTAAGGGCATTACGCCGGTGTTCCAAATCGATGATCAGATCTCCGTCTATACGGATGCCAAGTGGTTTCGATTTATGCTGGGTCAGATTCTGACGAACGCTGTGAACTACTCCGGCAGCCCCGGCAAGAAGATTCAATTAACCGCAGAAGAAGCGGGGAAACACATCAAACTTCATATACGCGATGAGGGTATCGGCATTGCGCCCGAGGACATCAATCGGGTGTTCCATCCCTACTTCACCGGAGAGCGCGGTCGGCAATATCATGAATCCACCGGTATGGGCCTGTATCTTGTCCGTGAAATTGCCCATAAGCTGAATCACACCGCCCAACTGGAATCCACGCTGGGTGAAGGAACCACCGTTACCTTGACGCTGCAGAAAGCAGTAAAAGAAGACACATCTCATTCTTAGGTGTGTCTTCTTTGCATTGGACAGAGGCTAATTTCATATCGATCATCTCAGAATACGAACAAAAAATACGAACATAACCTTATGGGAGATGTAAGCTCCGTTTCACCTAAATCCATAGCAGGGTCAGGTCAGTATACGATAGAGTTAGGTTACACTAATGAGGTTGTTCAAAAAGTCGTCTTTTGATCACGAAGGGAGTCAAGAAGTAACTCGGCATCGAATCTTGAATTCAGCAGGGCCTTCCGGTGCTCACGTACCCAAAACGTACGCTCCACTCCTCACTCCCTAGCTTCATCTAACCTAAAGCGTTTTGAAAAAACGCACTTCGAAAGCATAAGCTTCGGTGCTGAAAATCCGACTTTTTGAACTCGCACACTAATGAGGTATACAGAAAGGAGCTTCTGGGTTTATGGATATTCTTGAAGTAAAAGCATTAAACAAAGTATATGCGGGCAAAGTGGCGACACAAGCTCTTACCGATATTCATCTCACCATCCAAGAAGGGGAATTCGTCGGCATCATGGGCCCTTCAGGCAGCGGCAAAACCACCCTGCTGAACATGGTGTCCACCATCGATCGTCCAAGCTCGGGCGAGGTCAAGATCGGGGGCAAAAATCCTTATACTATGAAAAAAAGCGAGCTTGCCCACTTCCGCCGCAGACAGCTCGGCTTTGTGTTTCAAGATTTCAATCTGCTTGATACGTTAACGGTTGCCGAGAATATCGTGCTTCCGCTTACGCTGGATCGCCGTCCGCTCAAGGACATGGAGTCGCTGCTGCAGCAAACCGCTTCACGGCTTGGCATCCGCGAAATTCTGAATAAACGCGTGTACGAAATTTCGGGAGGGCAACGACAGCGCACCGCGATTGCCAGGGCTATCATCGGCGCACCTCTGTTACTGCTAGCCGATGAGCCTACAGGAGCGCTCGATTCCAACTCCTCACGCATCGTGATGGAGTCGTTAGCTGAGATTAACGAGCGGGATCGTACCACATTGATGCTGGTTACGCATGATCCTCTGGCCGCAAGCTATTGCAACCGCATCGTCTTTATTAAAGACGGCAAGCTTGCCGCCGAAATTCACCGCGGAGAGAACCGGCAGGCCTTTTTCCAAAAAATCATCGATACGCTATCGTTCTGGGGAGGGAATACAAGTGAGCTTTCCTCAATTCGCGTTTAACAACGTCCGGCGTAACGCGCGTCAATATTTCGCTTACCTGCTTAGCAGCTCGTTCATGGTCATGATCTTCTTTACGTATGCGGTATTCATCTATCATCCGGCTATCGAGAATTCGCCTATGGGTACCATGACGCGTACGGGAATGACGATTGCCACGGTCATCGTCTACGTGTTTGCGTTCTTATTCGTGCTGTATTCGATCAGCGTCTTCCTGAAGTCGCGGAACCGGGAGTTCGGCATTCTTACGATCCTCGGAGCCGAAGCCAAACAGATCAATTGGCTGATCTTCCTGGAGAACATTCTGATCGGCGCCATTGCCATCGTAACGGGCATCGCCAGCGGAATGCTGTTATCTAAGGTATTCCTGCTCATCAGCACCAAAGTAATTGATATGGACGAGCTGCCGTTCTATTGGCCGATCAAAGCGATGCTGCTGACCGCCGGTGCGTTCGCCGCGCTGTTTCTCGTCATTTCGCTCTTTACCTTGTTATTTATCCGGAGGAATCAAGTCCTGGAGCTTCTCAAAGGCACCAGCAAACCGAAAACCGAACCCAAAACCAATCTGTTCCTGGCCCTTTTGGGCGTGGTGCTGCTTACTATCGGCTTTACAGTCCTTCGCGTCAAAGAGTTAGACCCTGCGGGATTGATAATCGCTGCGGTAACCGGCATTATGGGCACGTATTTCTTCTACTCCCAGCTATCCGTATGGATTGTCCGCATGCTGCAGCGAAATCGCGCGACCACCTGGAAAGGGACCAACCTGCTGTGGATTTCCGAAATGAGTTACAAGATTAAGGATAATGCCCGCATGTTGTTTCTGGTCACGGTTGTGGTTGCGCTGGCTTCCATGAGCACCGGTTTCGTACTGGCTATGCAGCAATCGATCAAATCGGTGTATTTGGATAACCCGTACGCGCTTAGTTACAGCTACTATAGCAATGCCGACGAGACTAAGGCGCAGGAAGAATTGGCCCTGATTGAAAATCGTCTGCAGTCAGAAGGACTGGAGTATAAACGGGCGGAGGTCGAAACCATCTACTATCACTTGTCAGCGAATGGGGAGAACTCCTTACACATCATGCCGCAATCCCAATACGACCGTTTGGCTGCTATGATGAATACCAAGCCGGCCGGGACACTCGGCGAGAATGAAGCCTTATTGGCGGAAACCCCGAATGCAGCGAAGAGGAGTAAAGGGAAGCTAACGGAAGCAGATATCGAATTATCCGGTCAATCCTACTCTTTCATCTTGGAGAACCGCACAGACCGGATTGCGGCTTTGGAATATAGCGGCAGATTGCTGGTCGTTACGGACACCATGTTTGAAGAGCTAAGGGGCGGGAACAAAGCAGATGAAATCAGTGTGAATCAGACCAATCATACCTATCCGTTTATTCTTCCGGATTCCCAAGGGCTCCCCCAGAAGGATGATCCTGAAACCAAGCTCGGCCTTGAGCTGTCGGAATGGAACGGAAGTGCAATCAGTGAAGGTTATATAGAATCCAGGGCGGAGAACTATTACGTCAATAAACAAGGATTTTCGTTATTCAGCTTTATCGGGGTGTTTGTTGCCTTGATATTCTCGATCTCATCGGCAAGTTTCTTGTATTTCAAACTGCATACGGAGCTTTCAACTGATCAAGCGATGTATCGTTCTCTGTCCAAGATTGGACTCAGCGCGCGGGAGATGAACATCTCCGCAACGATTCAGATTGCCGTACTATTCTTTATCCCCATCCTGGTTGCAGCCCTGCAATCCCTGGTTGTGCTCGGTCCGATTCTTGGATACCTGGATGTTCCGTACGTAAGCGGTCCTGTATTGGTTGCCTCATCAGCATTCCTGGCTGCCCAAACGATCTATTTCCTGATCGCCAGAGCCCGTTATATTAAATCTGTGAATGGAATGATGGTGTGAATATGCATATAGAACAAAAAGACACAGCGACTCAGCATCGGCCTGCCATCGGAAAGGGGCGATTACATTTTTTAGACCAGTTCAGGGGGTTTGCCCTGCTTGGTCTGCCGTTTGTTAACGTATTGGCACTCTGGCTCATCGCCACGCCGGAAACCTCAGTGGATTTTTGGCTGCAGCGAGGGCTTAACTTTTTCGTAGAAGCCCGATTCTACACCATCTTCACGTTCCTGTTCGGACTTGGGTTCTACATGTTTCTATCCCGAAGCGCTTCATCGGGTGGTAAGCCAAGACTTCGGCTGTATATTCGTCGGTTAGTGATTTTGGTGCTGATCGGGTTCATACATCAGCAGTATCAATCCGGGGAAGCCTTGTTTCATTATGCGATTGTCGGTCTGCTTGCAGTTCCACTCTATTGGGCACCGCGGAGGGTAAATCTTGGCATTGGATTGGCGGGGTTTACATTTGCGGCAATCATGGGTATCAAACTGCTGACCATCCCGTTCCTGATCCTGTTAGGGCTGGCCGCAGGCCAATATCGATTAATGGACATCATCAGCAAGGGAGTACGATTAAGCAAGCTGCGCATGGTTTGGCTGCTGTCGTTACTTGGAACCGTCATTGCCATCGGGGCCATGTGGTGGGCAGCACCTTCCGAGCCGATGTCACCGTTTCTATTCATGGTAGAAGGCGAATCGCCATCACCAACCATGGAAGCGGCCTTCACTCTGGCTCATATCGGGATAGCGACGGGCCCTCTCGTGTCCGTATTTTATCTAAGCTCGCTCTTAATGCTTGGGCGTACCCGCATAGGTGCGAAGTTGCTGTATCCGTTGCAGGCATATGGGCGAATGGCGCTTACCAACTACATTGGACAGACCGTCTTTCTGGTAGGGATTCAGCGTTTGATCCTAGACGCCTCGCCCACCACATATGTTGTATCGACGCTCGTTTCCCTAGGGATTGTGGCCTTCCAGATCATGGCCAGCAATCTGTGGATGCGTTGGTTCCAATTCGGACCTCTCGAATGGTTGTGGAGATGTGGTACCTATGGGTCCATCGTGCCGATTCGCAAAAAACAGGACCTGAAGTGACCGGATAGATGATAACTGAGTTTCGATCTATCCTTATACTTCCCGTTCCGTATTGAAACTAGAAGTTTGAGAATTCCCGCCGACTTTGGTGAAAGGTGCGCCGCATAGCACTCTGCTTATCTCTAGTATCCCCTCCCGCTATCTCATCCTCCGCTCCAGGCGCCTGATCTCCTGCTCGATGACCGTTAATCCCACCTCAATCCAGGGTTTCTCCACCCCGATTATACATAACCGGATCCGGTTATTTTGCTGATTCTCCGGCAGCAGGTGCAAATCCACGTTCCTAACCGAAACCCCTCTCTGCATCAGGCGTTCCTGCAGTACAGATGCCTTTACGTATTTCGGCAGACGTAGGGTGATGAACACGCCGGAGGAAGGACAAGTATAGGAAATGCCGCTGCCGAAGACACGGGCACACACCTCGGTGGCATATCGCATCTTCTCCCGGTAATGTGCTCGAATTCTGGCGGTATGGCGCCTGTACATTCCACTCTTGATATAAATTTCAAGGGCGCCTTGGGAGAGAATCGGAGATGAAACATCCGCAGCGTTCTTATACGTTATGAACAAATCCAGCAAGAGCTCGGGAAGAATAACGGCACCCATTCGAATGCCCGGCAGAATCGTTTTCGAGAAGCTTTTGACATAGATGACATGGCTTGACTGATCCAGTGCGTACAAGGGGTCCGCCTTCGCATCCTCCTCCAGGTCCGCCAGATAATCGTCTTCTACAATATAGACATCGTACTGCTGGGCAAGCTCCGCAATACGCAGCTTCTGCTCCAGCGAATACGAGGTGCCTAGCGGGTTGAGGAATCTCGGCACCGTGTAGAAGAATTTAATCTGTCCACTGCGAAAATGAGACTCCAACACCTCCATGTCGATCCCCAGCTCATCGCGCTGGATTCCGATCACCGGACAGCCTGCAACGTGCGCTGCCGCCAAGAAACCGAAATACGTCGGCTGTTCTACCAGCACCGCCTGTCCCTTACCCGGAAAAGGCATGCGCGTCAGGATCGAGAAGGCTTGCTGCGCTCCAGTGACCACAGCGATGAGATCGGGTTTCGCAAAGATCTGCTGCCCATAGAAGTACCTGCTCAGCTCATTCCTTAAAGAGAAGATCCCCTGCGGATCGGTGTAACCGAACAGCTCCTCCTTATACACGGAAATCGCCTTCCGTAAGCAGTGCTCCATCTCCTGGAACGGCAAAAAATCGCCCCGGGGTGTCGTTGAGGCGAAATCAATCGGCTCGCTTTCCGTTCGCGCCGAGGTGCGGTTCTTCCCTTCTACAAGGTAGTATCCGCTCTTGGCTACCGGGTAGATGACATCATCGCGCTCCAAGGTCTGATATGCACGAACGACCGTGTTGGGACTACAGGAGAACATTTTGGCCACGGCCCGGACCGAAGGCAGCTTATGGCCTGACCGGATATGCCCCCCTTCCACTTCCCGGATCATATACGCAACAATTTGCTCGTGCTTCGTGTCCATCCCAATCATCCCCCTGTATTGATACAGTTGATCTAAATTGTCCTGTTCATTTTCTGCTCCATGATTAGAATTAGCTTATTCCATGACATAGCGGAAGTAAAGACATAGGAAAGGAGCTGACGGGTCAGCGATGAAAAAAGATCGGGGTTATGCGTGGATCATACTACTGTATCTATGGACACTTGGTTTTGCAGCGGCAATCAGCCGGTTTGTCATGTCTTATTACCAGCACGAAATGGCACGGGATTTGGACGTGGACCTGACCTTTATTAGCTTCACATGGTCCTTCAACATTGCCGTCGCCGCTATCTGTTCTCCCCTCGGCGGATGGTTAACCGATAAATACGGCCCCAAAAAAATGATGCTCCTGAACGCCCTGTTTGGCGTACTGTCCATGCTGACCGTGCTTACGCTTCATCATCCGGCGGGATTTTTCATAGGACTCGGACTGCTCTCCGGCCTCTCCGGCATGGCCGCGAGTACAGGATATGTCGTGGTTACAAGCTGGTTCAGCCGGCATAAGGCGAAAGCGCTCATGATCATGACCAGTGCAAGCTCCCTCGGACTGGCCATACTGACGCCTCTATTTGTCAGCAATCGGGATTGGCTTGACTGGACAACTGCATTCACCATCACCTTGTGGATTACGCTCATTTCCATACCGCTCACTTTCCTTATCATGAAGGAACGCCAACCGGGTCAGCACAGAGAAAAACCCGCTGTTTCGGATTCACCCCCATCAACGGGACGGCTGCCGTTCCTCTCGATCGCCAGGGAGATGGTAACCAACCGGACGGTACTCCTGGTGGTCTTCGCCTTGTTCACTTGCGGCTTCAGCATGGGAACGGTTGAAATGCACCTGATGGCCATCCACCGGCATGATCATGTCGGCTCGGTAATGTTCACATCCTCACTGAGCATTCTCGGTCTGCTTGAGTTGGCAGGCGGGCTGCTGTTTGCCTTGCTCCTGGATCGGATGTCCAGAAGTTTGGCACTGTCCTTCCTGTATGCATTCCGGATTCTGGCCTTTACGATGCTGTTTCTGCACTTCAGCATTTCTCCGATCGTCTTCTCGGTCATCTTCGGAGCCAGTTATTTAGGGGCCATCCCCGGTGGCATATTGGTGGCTAGCGAAGCTATGGGCAATCGCTCCGTTGGATTGCAGACAGGAACGCTGCTTATTTTCCATCAAGCGGGAGCTGTTCTCGGTTCTTTTTCCGGCGGATTCCTGTTTGACCTCACGAACAGCTACCAATGGTTGATCGGCCTCAACCTGATGTTCAGCGCCTTGTCGGCTATGGGCTACTATCATCTTCATCGTACGTCGAATCGAAGACGTTCCGTCCCGGGTCAGTCGTCGGCCGAGGCTTAATAAACCCTATAGGCAGGTGTTCTTAATGAAAATGGCTTTTATTCTGTTCCATGGGATGACGTCCCTGGACCTTATCGGCTTCACCGAAGTGATGACCAGGCTCTCCCGCATCCGTCCCGACTCGGAAATCTCCTGGGATTACTGCGCGATGAGCCAGCAAATTACGGATGATCGCGGACTGGAGTATGTCATATCCAAGGTAAGACCGAATCTGTCGGAATATGACCTGGTCTTCGTGCCTGGCGGCTTTACTACGCGGGAGTTGAGGTTCGACCCCGATGTACTGGCTTGGCTGCGGACAGCCCGGGAAGCACAACATCTCGTATCCGTGTGCACCGGATCGCTGCTGCTTGGCGCGGCCGGGTTGCTGGAGGGCAAGCGGGCTACCTCCAATGGTTCGGCTTACGAGCTTTTGGCACCCTACTGCAAGGAGGTCGTTCATGCACGCATTGTACAGGATGACCGCCTCTTTACGGGCAGCGGGGTTTCTTCATCCATCGATCTTGGCCTGTACGTGCTGGAGAGGTTAACCGATGCAGCCACCGCGGAACGGGTGAAATCGGATATGAGCTACCCGTATTACCAGACGGGAAACTCATCCTCGGTCTATCATGCCAAGACAGGCGTATAAATTCCGAAAAAGGCTCCCCGAAATGGGCCCACTTTTCCCCATTCCGAGGAGCCTGGCGGGTTCATAGAAGCCTAATCTCCATTAAGCATAAACACGCAGCCGATCATCAATTAGACCCAGCAGCCATGCTCTTTCTCCAGGGACATCCTCTCTCAGCCTGGCTGCCGCTACCGGCAGCATCCAGCGGTCGATCTCCTCCATCTTTGCATGAGATAATCGACAATATTCATTAAGGTATACTTTATTCCACAGGGTTCGGGCTATCCGAAGCGGAATCACCATAAGGCTCGACTGTTCGTGTGGATGAAACGGAGATTGAAGCATCAGGGATGTCCTGGCGACGTCGCATAGAGGGTCACCAATCATGGCGTTATTCCAATCGATCGCCCGGCATCCGCTCTCCGCCACGATCACATTGTCCGGGTGGAAGTCGCCATGACAGATGGAGTCCCCCTCAGGCAAAGAGTCCAGTACCTTGCATATAACCTGCGCCTTCCCTTGCAGAATGCCGCTTGCATCGAGAATCGCATGCTCCAGCCTTTCTTTTTGCGGCGGCAGCAAGGTTGTTGTGCAGCCATGAATCGCATGTTGGATCCGGGCCATCTCCCGGGCGCACTTCATTAGCTGGAGCGGTGACGATTGAACCTGATGCAGCATCGACGGTCCTGTAACCCGCTCATACACCACCCCTGTTCGTCCCTCGATATCCACCATGTCAAAGACGGCAGGGGCAGGTACGCCCGCTTCCGCAACGATGCGGCCCATCTCCGCCTCATATGTCACCCATTCCGGGGGGTACCCTTCATAATACAGCTTTAAAGCCTGAGACTCTCCCCATTCATACACCTCTGCGCTCCTGCCTCTTCCAATCTGTGTACCCTTCTTCAAAGCATTTCCTCCGCTTCCTACGTCAGCTGGATTTTGATTTCGAACGCATCATCAACCGCTGAATCCAGCCTGGCTTCTGAATCCGGCAGTTGTGAAATGCGGATATCTTCCATTCCCCGTTCTGTTTGATGAGCACGTTGGTATTAATCGAGAATCGGCTGGTGGGCGGCTTCTTATGAAATCTTAGCTGTACCGCTCCTGTTGCGTGGGCTATCGCAAGCTCCGGGGTCAGGAAACGCAGTTCCGTTGGGGTGGGTCCCGCCACCAGCTTGGAATCTCGCAGAACCCCGTTCCACAGCTCCTGATGGACCTCATCAATCGCCCTGCGCCCCTTCAAGTGCTGTCCGTTAAATGTCACGTAGTCCGCTTCTTCTGTAAAGCATTCCGCATAAGCTCGGCCGCTACCTTCTCCCCATGCCTTGGACAGCGAAGCCAATAATGTTTGGATCGCCTGGCGATCCTCCTGGATACCGATCAGCCCTCTCTCCTTTCTTGCTCTTAAGCGGGATCGCTGAATCTTCTTTGAACCCATTGTATGATAATCCGGCCGGTTTTGAATTCCCACTCCAGGATGAAAACCGACTCGGTCTTAGGACCGAGTTGTTCCTTCAGAACCGGCGAGCTAAGTTCTTTACGTACGCAGGAGCGCGAGATATGATATCGTTATCCACGCAGACCGAATCGTGAAGGAGGTTGCCATCGGCATGATGAAGATCAGCGCTTTTGCCAAGGTCAGCGGCATTTCCATCAAGACATTGCGATATTATGATGAGCTGGGCCTATTGAAGCCGGCCCATGTTGATGAACAAAGCGGATACCGTTACTATTCCGAGGAGCAGCTTCTGACCGTCAAGCGAATTGCCTCTTACAAGGAACAGGGGTTTACATTGGAACAGCTCAAGCCTTTTTTTGAAGAGGATCTAGAAACCGATGTCGTAAAGAACAAACTTGCGGATAAAATGACGGAGCTTCAGCATGCGATGCAGACCCTCCAGCAGCAGCTGGAGGGTCTGAACAGCAGGATGTCGCGCTTGGAACCATCCGAAGCCGGTGATCCGGCAGGCCCCATCCGTATCCGGGAAGTCCCATCCCAGCTCGCCGCTTCCATTCGCGACCAAGTCCCCCGCAGCCAGCTATGTCTCTTGCTTGATGAGATTACGAAATATGCTATCTTATATGGAGAAGAGGAAGCTAGCCAGCTAACCATCCTTTGGCATAATCACGACAGCGAGAATGCCGACATCGCCGACATCGAAGTCGCAGTCCCCATAACTAGGGACATACCTGCTAATGGTCGGGTGCGTGTAGACTTCCTACCGGAGTTGCAATCTGCCGCATCTCTTGTCCATCGTTGTGATCCGTACGGCTATAGCTGTCTCGCCTTACCCGAGCTCAAGGCATGGATTTCGTCCCAAGGCTTCGTTCAATTGGACCGGGAGCCGATCCGCGAGATCTATCTCACCTCGGATAAAGATATCTACGGCAAGAAGCGTCCTGCGGAATTGCTTATCCCCTTACAAGGTAACATGGAGTAACCCTTCCTTTGCTGTGAAAGGCTACCGAAAACGGTCTGACATCACTTTTTTGTTCATGGAAAAAGCTATAGAAAAATCCCCCCCTCTTGACTCTCCCCTTAACAGGAGAGTGTACAGTAGCGTTAAATCGAACAAGAGGAGTGGGATTTCATGAAACGTTTGGAAGGCAAAATTGCATTGGTTACAGGCGGAAGCCGAGGAATCGGCAAAGGAATCGCGCTTCGGCTGGCGGAAGAAGGGGCGCTGGTCGTTGTGCATTACGGCACCCGCAGCGATGCGGCGGATCAGGTTGTCCAGACCATACAAGATCAGGGTGGGAATGCTATCGCACTAGGTGCTGGGCTGGAATCGGTAGACGGCGCAAAAGGGCTGATTCATTCGCTGGAGGAGGAACTTCTTCGCGTAACGGGGGACAACCGTTTCGATATTCTGGTGAATAACGCAGGCATCGGAACCTCCCAGACCTTTGAAGAGACAACCGAGGAAAGCTTCGATGAGCTGCTTGCCGTAAATGTAAAAGCACCGTTCTTCCTGGTCCAACAGGCCCTGCCGCTCCTGCGTGACGGCGGACGCATCGTCAACATTTCCTCCGGTGTTACGCGTATCGCCTATCCTCATATTATGGCTTACAACATAACCAAGGGGGCCATCAATACGTTCACCTTGCATCTCGCGAAGCTGCTGGGTCCACGCGGGATCACGGTGAATGCGGTTCTTCCGGGCATCGTAGATACGGATGTGAATGCTGCATGGCTGCATACACCGGAAGGACAGCAACATGCAGCAGAGATGTCCGCGCTTGGCCGAATCGGTCAGCCTTCGGATATTGCGGATGTCGTAGCGTTTCTCACATCCAGCGACGGGCGCTGGGTAACAGGACAAATGGTTGATGCAACCGGCGGTTCTCATCTGTAAGTATAAAAGAAGCGATCCGTGCCTGGCATTAACGCCAAGCAGGATCGCTTCTATGCTTTATCTGCTGTTAATCGGATTCGTCAATCTGCTCAATATCGCTCTTTTCCTATGTCTGTCGTTTAATCGGATTCGCCCATCCGCACAACCGACTTTCGCTCCGCGTCCCAGCGCCATGAAGGAGCCTTACCCCGCACATACAAGCCTCCTACCCATTTATCGATCGTTCCGGTGTAAGAGGCATAATCGGTCTTCCCGGCTAATACCTCTCGCCCCAGACTCGTCACTTGCAGCACCCGATCTTGGAAATGGGGTACAGCTAGTTTGAAGTCGGGAAAAGGTGCTGTACCATCGATAACGAGCAAGGAATCCAGCCCCTCTGTCAGCTTCGTCAGGTAATACCAGAACTCCAGATCTCCCATTCCGAGTGTATGGAGCTGGTCTCCTACCTTTCGGAATAACTCAAGAGGCTTATGGATTCCGCCCGCTACAGCCTCTAACGTGGTCTGCTCAATGATCCCGAGTCCATTGTTCACGGAGGGCAGCCGTGCCAGATGAGCTTCAAATGCAGCCCTAGCAAAAGGCAGTGCCGAGGAATTAACCTCCAGCATTCGCTGATGTTTCTCCGGCAAATCCGAGGTATAGGCTTCCCACAACATGCTGCCCAGCATGAGCTCTTCTTCTCCAATCGTGTGCCATGTGCCCGATAAAGTCTCAAGCTGCTCCGTGCTAAGCTGACCCAGCCCACGAAAAAGCTCGATGCCCGGGTATGCGCCAATGCACAGCAGACTCAGCTTCGTATTTCCCAGTGACTGCTCCTTAAACCAATGCAGCAAATAAGACAGCATCGTCTGGTCAAACAGATCATGCTCAAACCAGAGCACGATTTCATCATATATTCGATAATCCTGGAGCTTCCTCTCCTGCGACTCGCAGGTCTCGATATATTCCTTCTGCGGAATTCCAAGCGTTTGCTCCAGATACTGAGCTCTTGCGCTCCGATGATCCGGCTCGTCCATCTTCGTGAAGACTGGACCAAACGAATAAAGCTCCCTCCACACCAGGATATCTCCTTGAATGTTCCCTTGCTTCAGCTTATCCCCTACTGAATCTCCGTTAACGATATGCAGCATACGCCTGCCTCCCTCATATAGATCGGTGAACACCGATACAAAGTCGGCTACATGAAGCGTGTTCTTCAGCTTCCGCCGGGCATCAAAGAGCCGCTTCTTCAAAGCCGGCAGGGATATATCCAAATATTGCGAGATCTCCCGCAGGCTGTAGCCTTGAAAATAATAGAGCTGGACCGCAATCCGCATGCTTGATGGCAAATCTGCGATCGTGGCATGCAGCTGACCGATCATCTCTCTCTTTTCCACAACCGACTCCAAGCTTCGCTGATCTCCAGCCGGCAGCTCAACCTCATGCAGCGGTAACGTCTGAAATTGCTTGCGGCGCAAGTCCCTGTAACACTGCCGCTCAACGATCACTTTGAACCATCCGGGAAAACGCCGGGGATCCTGCAGCTTATGCAGATTCGCAAAGGCCTCCGTAAATGCCTCCTGCACGGCATCTTCCGCTAAATGGGGATCCTGCAATTTATCGTAGGCCACAGCCAGCGCCATGCCGGTAAAATGCCGGACCAAGCTTTCCTGGGCCTCCGCACTTCCCCGCCGGGCTTCCTCAATCCACTGGAACACGTTCACTAAAACCTCCCTTCCCGGTGTCTCTATCTCTAAGTGCCGATTCGTATAAAAAAGGTTACCTTACATTGAAATATTTTCGGTTCTTTATGAATGAAAAACCGATCATGGGAGCTCTTGATTGCCTGCCCCAACGCAGCGGGGTGATAGTTTATCTGATAATGGTCCCTCTTGACATTCACCTAACAACTGTGTAATGATTCTCATCATATTCAGCTTGCTTTCTCTTCTTATCCGAAAGAGCAGCGCTGATGAATTTAAGAACAACATACCACACGGCTATGAGAAGAAATAGTAGCTTATCTCTCGAGGTCCAAGCGAACCGGCGAATGGTGCGAGGCCCGGTACCCCGGAATAAAGTGAATGGATCTTCTCGCTTCAACCCGAACCTCCGCTCTGTGCCGGAGCAGTAGGCCTTGACGGCTCTCCACCGTTATTTTGGGAGATATGGCAGGAATAATGGTGCATTTTCCCCATTTCCACGTCATGCTAAAGAGCGACCGTACGGTCGAATTTGGGTGGTACCGCGAAAGTTACACTTCGTCCCATAGAGGGGATGAGGTGTTTTTGTGTTGTTCGCAAACAATCAGGAGGTGTGTTATGAAACGATTATTGTCAGGTATCAAGCCGAGTGGAGATTTAAATATTGGCGGATATGGAGGTGCCCTCCGTCAATATGTGAAGCTGCAGCATGAGTATGAGTCCTATTTCTTCGTGCCGGATCTGCATGCGATAACGGTCTATCAGGATCCCATGGAGCTGCACCAGCGCACGCGGGACATTGCCGCTCTGTACATTGCATCAGGCATTGACCCCGATAAAGCGACGATCTTTCTGCAATCCCAGTTCCCCGCGCATGCAGAGCTCGGGTGGTTGCTGGAGACGCAGGCGCATTTCGGGGAATTAAAGCGCATGACCCAATTCAAGGAGAAATCGGACGGAAAAGATACCGTAAGCTCCGCGTTATTCACGTATCCAGTCCTGATGGCTGCCGATGTGCTGCTCTACCAGGCAACGCATGTGCCTGTCGGTGACGACCAGAAGCAGCATCTAGAGCTGACCCGTGACGTAGCCGAGCGCTTCAATAACCGGTATGGACACACATTTACGCTTCCCGAGCCGATCATTCAAGATATTGGCTCCCGCGTCATGGGGCTTGACGATCCATCCAAGAAGATGAGCAAAAGCAACCCGAATAAGAACAGCTGTGTCCACATGATGGATACGCCGGAGGATATCCGCAAGAAGTTCTCCAAAGCCGTTACCGACTCCGATGGCCAGGTCCGGCACGACTGGGAGCAGAAGCCAGCGGTCAGCAATCTGATCGAAATTTATTCCGTATTCTCCGAGGAAGCCATCTCCGCCATAGAGAAACGGTATGAGGGCCAAGGATACGGCACGTTCAAGAAAGAATTGGCCGAGGTGGTCATCGAGAAACTTCAGCCGATCCAGGAGAAGTTCCATCAAATCGTGAATTCCTCCGAGCTTGATCGCATTTTGATGGACGGAGCGAAGCGGGCTTCCGAAACCGCAGTCCCAACACTGCTTGCCGCCAAGAAAGCGATGGGATTGGTCACGTTCTGAAAGAACCGCAGGGCGTCCCCTTGATACTGCATCCTGCTTCAGGAATCAGATCAAGAGGCGCCCTGTTTATTTTTATACATAACTCTGCGTATCCCGATTCCGCCCAAACTTGTAGGTAGCAATCAGCGATAAGGCCAAGGCAAAAGCCAGCAGAATCGCCACATTTAGCATGATGTCATTCAGCTTGCTTCCTTGCTGAAGCTTGCCGAACGTATCGAGCAGCCAATACTGCGGCAGGAAATCGGCGATTCGCTGAATCGCTTCCGGCATCACGGAGAGCGGGAATACGCACCCTGCCAGCAGCGAAGTCGGCATGATCACCATCGTCTGGATTCCGTTAGCCATCATGGTGCTGTCCGAGAACGCGACAATGACCTGCGATAAACTTACCGCGACCAGAGCGAACAGCGACAGGATTAGAAACATCTGCCACAACGGAATGCCTGGCTCGATGTGAAAGAATCGGGTCATAACAAACAAGGTGGCGGCAATCTGGATCATCATCAGAACGATGTTCACGATGGCATTCGAGAAGACGTAACTGCGGGCCGTAATAGGCGACGATAAGAGTCTATAGTACGTACGGTTCTCACGATCGCGGATTGTCAATGCCGATAGATTCACGGCAGAGAATAACATGAACACAACCAAGTATCCAATCGTCCGGTTGGTCATATCATGATTGGCCGATTGATCCGTAATCGTAGCCGTAGATAATTGAAACGATGAACTGTGATAACCGCTGTATAAGTCGTTAAACGCGGCGGTATCGCCACCCGTTATAACCCCCATGGATGAAATATTCTGGACGTACGCGTTCAGATACGATTTGACATACTCCGTAACCTGAGCTCCCTTAATCGATTCGAGCCGGACCGGCTCGGGTGCCCCCTGAATTACACCTTGGGCAAACCCCTCGGGGAAGATCAGCACCGCGTCCAGCTCACCCGACACAATCAAGTCATCGGCTTCCGATTCCCTAATGACCGATGTTTCGGTATGTTCCAGGCGAGCGATAAAATCAATCGTATCCTGCGTGACCTTCTGTCCGACATCGTGATTCACGATGCCAATGGTAACGGAAGTCTCTTCGGCACCCTTGTAGATTAAGGTGGATAGCAGAATACCGACAATGGGAAGCGCAATAACGAGCAGCAGATTTTTATAATCCTTCGCCGAGGTCAATATGGTCTTACGAATGAGCCAGAGCATATCCTTCATCATTACAGCCCCTCCCTTCTTCGCATCGAAATCATGGCTATGGCCAACAGCAGGACGGAAAAACCGACATTCAGCATCATCGCCTGCATGGCGGCCGACCCATTGCTTGAATAGATGAGTTGCAGCAGCGCTTCATTGGACCAATGCAAGGGAGAGTATGTTGCGGCCTCCCTCATGAATCCCGTTGTGCTTGCAACCGGCGTATATCCTCCCCCAAAGAACGCAGCCAGTTGAATAATGACCATGATGACAGCCCCGGCTGCATTTCCCTTCAGCACATAACTGATGCCGAGCCCGAGGCTGAGCGCAAACAGGATCTCGGTAAACAACACCAGGAATACCATGATCGGGTTCTCACCCCAATATGCATTGAACATATACTTGCTGATCAGCACAACGATGATGACAAATACGGCATTGATCGCCAGTGTGCCCAATATTTTCCCGGCAAAAATTTCGGCTTTCGTCACCGGTGAGGCCAATAGGCGCTGCGCGGTGTTACGCTTTCGCTCACTATCGATTAATCCGCCTGCCGTCAAGGCGCTGTACAGAATGATCATCGTGGTGACCGCAATGGAAAAATAATCGAGTGAACCCGGCTGCCTCGCTCCCTGAATGGAAGCCTCAAGCACATAGCCCCTCCCTCCATCTTCCGCAATAAACGGCTTGCTCTCATATTCCGGATCAATTTTCGCTGCTGCGGCTGACAGCCGGTACCGGTCGGTGAATGCAGACAGCATCCCCTGCACAATCCCGTTCTCTATGCTGTTGCGGCTGTTACCCTCGTAGTTGATACCATTACCGTCTATTTCCACGTAACCGGTGTACCGGTTGTTTCTCACTTCCTGCTGTCCGTTCATGCCTTCCTTGGCCTGCTCAAAGAGCATGCCCGATGAACGCTGCGCCTCCTGCGTGAATGCCTGCCATTGCTCCGTAAGCGCAGGTTCCGTTCCGCTGTCATGGTATAACACCCGGATGTCTCCAATCGCAGTACTGCCGTTAAAAGCGCTCGATAGCGCCGTCCCTAGGATCAGAATGAGCAGCACGGGCGTTGCCAGCATGAATACCAGCATCCGTACCTCCCGGACGATCTTCATCTCCTTCAGTGCGATTCTCAGTACGTTCATATCCTTCCACCCCCCTCTTCCCTGGTCTGTTAATCCCGGAGGCTCCTGCCGGTCAGCGTCAGGAACACCGTTTCCAAATTCGGCTCGGAGGCTTGAACGGAACGAATCTCGATGCCCTGCGCCGTGAATTGTTGAATGATTTTATTCAGGTTATTGACCTCTGCATCGGAGCTGATGTGCACGATATTTTCCTTCACTTCAACCGCTTTGACGCCTGCAATCTCCTCCAACTTGCTCACTTCGAGATGGGTGGCCGATTGTACTTCAATTCCGATATCCTTCCGGTCCGTGATGATGGCCTTCAGCTGTGCCTTCGTGCCCTCCGCTATGATCTTGCCGTGGTCGATAATGGCAATCCGGGTGCAGAGCTCCTCCACTTCCTCCATATAATGGCTCGTGTACAGGATCGTGCTGCCCATCTCGTTCAGCTTCCTGACCGAATTCAGGATATAATTCCTCGATTGGGGATCGATGCCGACGGTCGGCTCATCCATGATGATCAGCTTCGGTCTGTGGGCAATTGCGCAGGCGATATTCAGTCGTCTCTTCATGCCCCCGGAGAAACTCTTCGGGTACATCTTATGTTTGTCGCTGAGTCCGACGAAGGCGAGGGCCTCCTCTGCCCTGCTCTTCAACTCCGATCCTCTCAATCCATACAATCCGGCAAAAAAATGAACATTCTCATAGGCGGTCAGATCCTCATAAATCGCAACCTCTTGCGGAACCATGCCGATCTGCTGCTTCGCGAACTTTCGATGCTTCACCAGATTCTTGCCCATGATATGAACCTCTCCCTTGGTCATGGGCATGAGCGACGATATGATATTGATGGTTGTGCTCTTGCCAGCTCCGTTCGCGCCCAGGAAGCCGAAGATCTCGCCTTCCCGTATGTTCAACGACAACTGATCTACCGCTATGAAATCCCCAAACTTTTTCGTGAGCCCTTTGATCTCCAGCACGTTCATACGCGTTTCGCCTCCATATTCCATCCACGCATCAACCGGTGGACTTGATCTGCATTTATCGTACGAAAAAAGGATGCCCTTGCGATAGTGCACAAGTTCATCCTTACCCATGAGAATCTTCATGTTGTTGAGGACCCAAATCTTCACCCTTTGGGGGAAAGGAAGTCTCCTATGATCCGATCTCCTTAATTCACCAAATCAAGCTTACCAGGTGTTAACTATAAGGAATCAAAGTGGTCACCGAGAAGCCGGTGGAGCCATCCACGATCACGGTTCCATTCACGACCGCGGCGCGCTCCTCCATGCCCATGATCCCAAGACCTTTGATTACCTTCTGCATGCCCTTGCCGTTGTCGCTGACCTTGGCCTTGATCATAGTGCCCAGAACTTCGATATGTAGGGATACCGCCGTGGCATCGGCGTATTTCATCGTATTGGTTAACGCTTCCTGAGTGTTATCCTGGATGATTTTCCACTGCAGCGGTGTGATCAAGTCTACATTGCCCTCATACGTCAATACGGTTTTGATCGGATGTTGAGCGGAGAACTCCTCCAGAAACAAACGCATCCGGTTGATGCCGAGCTGCTCCGTCGGCGGTTTCACATTCTTCAGGACAAGCCTAATGCTCTCAATCCCTTCTTTGGAGATCGATATGGCATTCTGCAGGAGCTCGGCGGACTTGTCCTGATTCATTGCCATTAGACGTTTAGCCGCTTCCATCTGAATCAATGCCCCCGTCATGGAATGCCCGATCTTATCATGAATCTCCTGGGACAGCCGATTTCGCTCTTCCAGCTTGAACATGTATTCAAACTGTCGGATGTACTCATTATTTTCGCTCAGCCGCTGGGTCAACCGATCCAGTTCCAGATGCATCTGCTCGTTCTGCTCCTGATAGGATGTGACTCGGCTTATAAAAGTTCTCAGCATCGTGAGATAAATATAGGATAGAACGGATATAAAGACATAGATCATGGCAAGCTCGTGAGGCACCATAAGCGCTGGAACCAACAGTGGGATCAGGATCATCCAGCTCCTGCGAAGATATAAAGACAGCAGTTCATACAGATTCGCGGGAAGCAGCATGAACAGCAGCGGATGTATGTAGATTGAGGACGCCAAGACAACAAGAATAGCCAGTACCATGAAGTATGGCTGTGTATTGCGACTCTTGAAAATATAGACGGATACATTCACGGACAGGTAGAGAAGCATGACCAGTATATACCACGGCGTTATCGCAAGATCAGAGGCATAGGACTGGCCGATCACATACAGGAACAGAATCGTTTGAAAGCCGATGACCCACAATTCGGCATAATTTCGGCGTTCGCTCACTTATTCACTTCCCCCGTCAAATAAAAAATCGCGATCTGGGTTCGATGCTCAAGACCTGTCTTACTGAGAACTGAAGTGATGTGATTGGCAATCGTGCCTTCGGAAATAAACAGCTTCTTGGAGATTTCCTTGTTGGCCAGCCCTTTGGCAATGAGCGCCATAATATCCAGCTCCCGTTCGGTGAATAGACTCCGGTCGAACTTGGCACCGGTGTCTTCCTTGTCCGGCTTCAGCCCGGATTTGATTTTATCCAGCACGACGTCCTGCAGTACATGATGGCCGTGGTACACGGTTTTGATCGCATCGCGAATCCGTTCCGGGTCGTTATTCTTCAGCAGATACCCCTTGGCGCCGTTCAGGATCGCGTCGGCAATATATTCATCGTCGTCGAAGGTCGTCAAGATCAGCGTCCTGGTTTTGGTGCGCTCCGTAAGCTGTTTCGTGGCCTCAACGCCGTTCAGATTCGGCATCCGGACGTCCATCAGTGCCACATCCACTTCATGCGCTTCGCAATAGGCGACCGCTTCCTGGCCGTCTTCAACCGTCGCTACCACGTCGAACTCATCAAACGTGGCCAGAATGATTTTCATGCCTTCCCTGATAAAAGAGTTATCGTCCGCTATGATCACTTTAATCTTCAACTTACGCTCACACTCCCTTATTCAGGATTATACAGGCTGCCATCTTGAAGAACGATAGTATTTTATTCACCTGAATAAAAGTTGATCGTCACGATGCTAAACACTTTTGCCATGATCACCCGACCGATATAGACCAACCTGCTTAAACAAAGTAAAAAAGCAGTGCGGATATACACCCCACACTGCCCATTCGCCAGCCTATTCTATTAGTGCGTGTTCAAAAAGTCGGATTTTCAGCACCGAGGTTTATGCTTCCGACGCGCGTTTTCAAAACGCTTTAGGTTAGATTTTGAACAACCTCTATTAAGAAGCGGTCATCGACTTTCTTTTGTCCGAAAGGCTCCCCCTCTTGAGCATCGAGGCCAGCAGCAGAATAAGAAAACCTCCTGCAATGGACCACAATACGGCGGAATGCGAAGATGATGGAGCGTATCCGTCAAAATACATCACATCTCGTAGAGCCGAAGCAGCAAAGCGGAGCGGTGTCCACGAGTACAGCCAATCCTGCGTTGCCTGCGGTAGAAACTCCGGCGCCATATTGAGAAGCGGCATCGAGAAGAACATCAGGAGCACCAAAAGCCCTATAGCCGGGATTCCCATCCAGTTGAGCAGGGTCGACTGAAGGAGAAAAAAAGCAGAACCGGCCAACCATAACATCAGCCAGACTCGGCCCCCGTTGGCAAACTCCATGCCATACCAGGAGGAAGCCATCCATACCAGGAAACCGGAGGCCAGACCAGCCAGCAGCAAACCAGCAGCGCCTTGCAGCACGATCGAGGTCCCCCTGTTGCTACCATCAGCTACGGCTTTCTGCAGCGTCTGGAACAAGAACATGCTAATGATCAGACACCCGATCCATAAAATCTGTACCAGCATGCCCGGCGCATTGCCGCTTGCATGGTTAACCCCGAAAGGGTGAACAATCTCCTCATGAACCTCAAACGGGGTAAGGAGAGCCTGTGCTGTTGTTACCGGCAGCATATCCGTCTGCGCGCTGATCATGGTCAATGCCTGCTTGGAGAGCTGCGCACCTGCCATCTTCATCGCTTGCCCGAGCATCTGTTTCACCGCAGTGGATGCCTGCGTGCTCATCCCCTCGTTCACCAACACCTGCACCACAGCCGGCTTCGGAGCAGGCGATTGCAGCGACAAGATGCCCGCGCTTAAGTCCTCAGGCAACACGAGGGCTCCATAATACTTCTGGCTGTCGAGCCCTTCCCGTGCCTCCGCTTCCGATTTTACGATCTCCCAATGAATGGGCAGCTGTGAGTTTCCCTGCAGCATCCCCTTCATCATATCGCCAACGGCAAGAGGTTGGCCGTTCGGAAATTCCGCCGGCTGATCCAAGACGACCAATGCAACGGGCAGAGACTTCGGCTTCGCTCCCGCGATCGATCCCATCATGGCCACGCCGAAGACCGACAGCACCAAGATGACAACCAATGCGCCGATCCACAGCATGTTTTGTCTTAAGAAACCCATATCTACCACTCCTCGTTATTAATGAACATACTGTTGATTAATAATCACAGCGTTAATTATAATGAAGAGAGAAATATGTTCAATCATCAGCTTTCGGCGGAGTGTTCATTACTCATCAGTGTACAAGCCTTCTGTTGATTAAGTGTTCAAATTGTACTGGAGGGGAATTCCTTGACCAAAAAGACGGATCGCCGGCAAATTCGGACGAATCAGCTGTTGCGGCAAACCTTGTTTGAGCTCATGGACGAAAAAAACATAAACGCGATTACCGTCACCGATATCGCCAATCGCGCCAATATCAACCGAGGTACCTTCTATCTGCACTATCGTGATGTGCCGGATATACTGGATAAGCTCAAAGAAGAGGTGCTCCAGAAGATTAAAGACATCGTCGTTCATATTGACCCCAGGGATTCCAGAGACTATGCGGAAAAGGGAGAGCCTTACCCGGCGTCAGAACAAATATTCGAGGAGCTCATTCGGCATGCCGCCTTCATCCGAGCCATTGTCGGACCGAACGGTGACATCTCGTTCGTTCGGCAGTTCAGGGATTTCATGAAGGAGCATATGTTTGCTAAGCATGCGTTCAGAATGCCCGCAGGAGAGAATCAAATCATTCCGAGCGATTACCTGATTGCGTATATGACCTCCGCCAATACCGGCCTGGTCATACACTGGATCGAGTCCGGCATGAATAAGTCCGCAAGAGAAATGGCGATCATGATGACGCAGCTGATCAACTACGGCCCGTTGATTACCTCAGGGATTATCCAAAGACAGTAAGGAACACAAAAAAGAGAAGCGGGGATCCCCTCGCCTCTCTTCTATGCTTAATTAGGCACCTTGCCTTCATTCGCTAATTGATCAATTGCTTCACTAATTCGCGATTGCGCTCCTTGAACACATCGTTGTGCGAAGAAACCATCGCGAATTTTTTGGCATCCGGCTCAATGAACTGCTTCGCGCTGTTCACGGCATTCGCGGCATCCTGGAAGGCGCCGGCAATGAGGTGCAGCTTCCCGTCAAAATGCAGGATATCGCCCGCGGCATACAATCCCGGTATGGAGGAGTTGCAGCTTGCGTTGCCTGCGATATAGTAATCATCCACCCGATGAATATCGAGCTTGCTGTTCTCCAGCAGCGACATATCCCGTTCATAGCCATGGTTAATAATCACTTCGTCCACGGCCAGATAGGAAACTTCCCCCGTCGCATTGTTGGTCAATTCTACCCGTTCAATCACCTCATGATTATCTGAAGCAATGAGCTTCGTAATCGATGTATTGAGATGGCAAGTGGCCCTGCTGTTCATCAGCTGCTCGACCTGCGCTTCATGGCCTGACAATTCGTCCTTGCGGTAGGCCAGGTACACCTTCTTCGCTACAGGCTCCAGCTCATTCGCCCAATCCACGGCCGAATTCCCTCCACCGGACACAATGACGGTTTTGCCCTTGAAATGCTGCAGGGACTTCACCGTATAGTTCAGGTTCGACACTTCAAACCGCTCGGCTCCTTCAATCTCCAGCTTCTGCGGATTCAAGATGCCTCCTCCGACCGCCACGATGACCGTTTTGGACAAATGCACGCCGGAATTCGCCGTATGTAATTCGAATAGTCCTTCCTCGTTGTGTGCTATCGACTCAACCTTCTCGTTTAACAGCACTTCGGGGTTAAACGTCAGACCTTGCTGAACCATCTGTTCGATCAGCTTCGCACCCGGAACTGGTGTCAGCCCGCCGACGTCCCATATCATTTTTTCCGGATAGACGTGAACCTTCCCGCCAAGCATGGGTTGATATTCTATAATCTTGGTCTTCATGCCGCGCAGTCCACTATAAAAAGCAGAATATAATCCTGCTGGTCCTCCACCAATAACCGTTACATCAAATATCTCTTTCCCACTCATTGCATTTCACTCCCGGTCTATAGATTAAAAGGCTGTTTTGTGATCACCTTGTAACGTAAATGATTATCATTATCAATTAGTATACGTTGCCTTCCACCGTTTTACAATCAATCATTTAGAAAAAATTCATTTTGTCACAATATCGCCTATATATAGGTATGTAACATCCCACTAATCTATATATGGATATTATTCGGATGAAACATGAATATTATTTAAAAATTCCATTAAGATATTTATTGACAATGACGCGGCCCCCCATTATATTTAGGAATGAAATTGAGAATCATTATCGTTCGATGGCTAACTACTCTGGAGGTGAAATGATGATTCGCCTAAGTACAGATCGAATAAGCGTCGGTTACGGCGAGAATCTGATATTGAATCGTCTTAACGTAGATATTCCCGATAAAAGAATCACAACTATCATTGGGCCTAACGGCTGCGGCAAATCCACTCTATTGAAGGCTGTTACCCGCATTATTCCTTACCAATCCGGCGCTGCCATTCTGGATGGAGAAGAAATCGCCAAGATGAACACCAAGCTGCTGGCGAAGAAGCTGGCCATTCTGCCCCAGACTCCGGAAGGACCGGGCGGATTGACGGTTGGCGAGCTCGTATCCTATGGCCGTTATCCTCATCAACGCGGTTTTGGCCGCCTGACCAAGCAGGATATGGAAGTGATTGACTGGGCCCTGGAGGTCACCGGAACCCAGGATTATAAGTTCCGCTCGGTGGATGCTCTGTCCGGCGGACAAAGACAGCGGGTGTGGATTGCGATGGCACTTGCTCAGGAGACCGAAATGATCTTCCTCGACGAACCGACTACGTATCTGGACATGGCGCATCAGCTTGAGATTCTGGAACTTCTGGAGAGGCTTAATATCGAGCAGGAGCGTACCATTGTCATGGTTCTGCATGATTTAAACCAAGCCGCCAGATTCGCTGATTACATTATCGCGATGAAGGATGGAGATATCATTCAGGCCGGAGATCCCGAAGCCGTCATCTCGCACGACGTATTGAAGAAAGTATTCCATATTGATGCAGAGATCGGCCGCGATCCGCGCACGGCAAAACCGATCTGCATCACGTACAATCTATTAAAAGGGGAAAAAGAGGATATTCTCAAAACGGAAAAAAACGACAACTACGAAGAGACTACTCATCCCGTTTATAGCGTTGCTGCTCATTCTTAGTGCTTGTGGCAGCAAGCCGGCAGAAACAAGCAGCAGCAATACAGAAACTGTTGAACCTCATATTACTTTCTAATGAACTTCCAAAGCCATCATTGCTCTCCCTCGGGGTAATGATGGCTTCTTTATATAAAAAATGTAATATATGGGTAAAGCATCATCAGGAAAGAGGAGGAATTATGACGAGATTAAAAACCATAATCGGTTCAGCCGAAAAAAAACAATGGATACTCACCTCTCCTGTATGGATTATCCTCATCATCAGCTCACTATGTACGTTCTGGATTTTCAATCTCTTGGTCGACCTTGGACTATCTCAACGCGATTCGGGATGGATCAACATCGCCATCGTGGGAACGTACCTAACAGGCTACCTAGCCGGCGAGCTGTATGTCTATCTGGATCGAACGTATGTAGATGGAGAGCAATCCTATACCCAGGGTGACGACATAAAGTCCGGATCTTTAAAGAAACGAATCCTCCTTCAGTTCCCCATATACCTCTTTGTGCTCCTAAACATCCTATGTTTTAATTGGATTCACGGATTATTCCGATCCCTTGGGCTGTCTTCCTGGTATGCCTATTACCTGCACATGTCCTTCCTGTGCTTGTACTGGTTTGGCTATGGTTGCCGTCATTTCCGGGCCTATCTCCTCAAAAAATAAAGAGGGCACCCTATGGATGCCCTCTTTATCGCGCAGGGAATAAAAAGCCACATTCCGCCAAGTGTTTGCCCTCACTTCTTCCCCCTGTTGGCCGCCTCTTCCAGACGACGGAACCGTTTCAGATCTGCCTTCCGAATCGGAATCGGCTCGAGACGCAGCAGCTTCACCACGGCAATGACCAACAGGAGCAGCAGCACCGTGAACGGCAATGCCGCAATCAATGAAGCCGTCTGCAAGGCTTCCAGCCCGCCCGCAAACAACAGCACACCGGCAATGGCTGCCATGAGCGTGCCCCACACGATTTTTGCCATTTGAGGAGGGTTCAGACTGCCATAAGTAGTCATGCTGGATAAGATGTAGGTTGCTGAGTCCGCCGATGTCACCAGGAACGTCAGAATGAGTATAATCGCGAGCACATTCATGACTGAAGAAAACGGCAATTGGTTGAACAACTGGAACAGTGCCGACGTGACATCCGCATTAACGGCTGCGGCAATCCCGGTGCCCTCGTGCAGGTCAAACCAGATCGCCGTCCCGCCGAATACAGCGATCCACAGACATGCAATGACCGGCGGGACGACCATCACGCCCACAATGAATTCGCGAACCGTTCTTCCCTTGGATACCCTCGCCACAAAAGCCCCAACGTACGGGGACCAAGCAATCGCCCAGGCCCAGTAAAAGATCGTCCATTCCCGTACCCATGTGCCTTCGGCATAGGGTTGGAGCCGCAGGCTGTACGATACGAAATTCGTAATGTAATCGCCCAGAGCCAATGTAAAGGTCTCCAGAATGAAAACGGACGGACCACTAATAAACACAAACAATAAAAAAATAAGCGCCATCGCGAGGTTCAGGTTGCTTAAATATTTAATCCCTTTATCCAGCCCCGTTGTCGACGAGATCATATAAGCAACGTAAATAAGACCCAGCATTATTAATTGCAACCCAACGCCGTTGTTAACTCCCATGATGGTATTCAAACCGCCGCTCATCTGCAGTACGCCAAGCCCAATGGAAGTCGCGATACCCATGACTGTTGCAATCACCGCCAGGATATCAATCGTATTCTTCACACCACGCTTCGAGCCGGTGACAGGCTCCAGCGCTGTAGATACCAGCCCATCCTTCTGCTTACGGAACTGAAGAAACGCGATCACAAGTCCGACAAGGGCAAACACGGACCACTGACTAATGCCCCAGTGAAAAAAAGAATAGCCCATAGCCACACGTGCCGCGTCTACACCTTGTGCCTCTACGCCGCCGAACGGTGTTTTAAAAAAATGGCTCATGGGTTCAGCCACGCCCCAAAACACCAGCCCTACACCAAACCCCGCAGAGAACAGCATGCCGATCCAGGTGAAGAACGGATACTCGGGCTTCTCCTTATCTCCGCCAAGGCGAATCGTGCCGTATTTACTGGCTGCCACCCAGATCAGAAATATAATAATCACAAAGATCGAGAGCAGATAGAACCAGCCGAACGTATTCGTCGTAAATCTGTATAAATACCCTGCCACTTCACCGAAAGCTCCGGGCATAGCAGCCCCGAGAATAGCAAGAATGGCGATGATAACGGCCGAAACCGTAAACACGATGTTCTTAAATAAACTCCCTTTCATATGCTCCACCTCAGGCCATTAAGTCATCCATTCCTATACAGTATTTGTATTTAAACCAGAATTGATGTACTTAATCGTGAATGTGTGCAGCAAAGGATAATTCTTCGGATTGAGGCTATCTTGAAATACTATTCGTTGGGGACCTCTTGAGAATCGATATACAGTTGACCCAAAATAACCATCTGCTCAAGCAACGCTTCAAATTTCCTGCCAAATTCCGTTACCGAGTACTCCACCTTGGGAGGCACCTCTTGATACACCGTTCGTTTCACGATGCCGCTCTCCTCTAACTCCCGCAATTGGACGGTAAGCACATGCCTTGATACTTCAGGTATTCTCCGATGCAGCTCACCAAAACGCAGGGTTTCCTGAAACAGCCCATACAGGACTCGGGGCTTCCACTTCCCACTAATCATGTGCAAGCCCACTTCAGCCGGGCACCCATATTTCTCATCCTGATATGGCATATGTATTACTGAACCCCCTTGGTCATTGGTCATAAATAGATGACTATGTCATAAAATTCTGCGTACTTATCACAGCTTTCATTTTCAGATAGGCTATTGCTATCATCATACAGAAAGAGGAGATTCAATGAAACCATCCACTCCCGCAAGCCGAGTTTGGAAGCCCGAGGATATGAATGCTGCATTTGCTGACGCGTATAACTCAGGGGATATCGATCAGGTGCTGGCGTTGTATGAACCGGACAGTATTCATGTCCACCGCAATGGAAGCTTGGAGATCGGAATTCATTCCTTCCGCCATACGCTGGAGGAACTGCTGCTGCTTCAAGGCAAGATGGTCTCCACCAACCTATACTGCATCCCTTTTGAAAATATCGCTATGATGCGTGCCCATTTCACCTTGCATACCGCGGACCCGGATGGCCAACCTCTTGTGCTGCAAGGTTATACCTCCGAGATCGTGAGACAACAACCTGATGGAAGCTGGCTGTACATCGTGGACCATCCGTTTGGTTCGGATGAAGCGGAATGAATAATAAGTTCCATTATTTCAGCGATACAAAAAAAGCAATCCAGCTGTGTTCTAAACAGCCGGATTGCTTATTAAGATTCATTACATTATTCCTTCACGAATTCTTTCGTGCTGCGCACCGTATCGATTGGACGAACCATACCCTCGATCTGCTCGCGCTTTGGCTCCAGGAATGGAGGCAGGGACAACTTCTCGCCCAGCGTTTCATATGGCTCATCGCCCATGAAGCCTGGACCGTCGGTTGCGAACTCAAACAGAATTTGCGGTGCAACACGCGCATACAGGGATTGGAAGAAATAGCGGTCTACAAAGCCCGATGTATGGAACTGGAAGTCGTCCAACCGCTTGATCCAATGTTCCAGCACTGAGCGGTCCTCTACCCGGAAGGCCGCGTGGTGTACGGTGCCGAAGCCCTGCTGAGCTCTTGGAAGCACGGCGTTGTACTCGACAACCACCTGTGCGCCATTACCGCCTTCACCAACCTCAAACAGATGAAGTGAACCCTCCTTGCCGATTTCATTGAATTGGAGCACTTTCTCCATCATTTCCTTGAAATAGTCGAAGTTGGACACCCGTACAAACACCGGGCCGAGTCCTGTAATCGCATGCTCCAGCGGAATCGGTCCCTTCTGCCAAGGCGTTCCTGAAGCCACACCCTCGTTGTTCTCATCGGAGATGAGCTGATACTGCTGATCGTCAAAATCAACAAAGGCGAGTGTCTTTTTGCCAAATAACTCTTGAATGCCTTGATGCTTCACATCCATCCGGTCAAATCGCTTGACCCAATATTCGAGCGCTGCATCGTTAGGGACACGGAACGAGGTTTTGTAAATCTCGTCTGTACCATGTCTGCCCTGCGGGATCCCCGGAAAATCGAAGAAGGTCATATCTGTGCCGGCACTGCCCTTGTCATCTGCAAAGAACAGGTGGTATGTCTGAATATCGTCCTGATTAACCGTCTTCTTCACGAGCCGCATACCGAGCACATAGGTGAAGAACTCGTAGTTCTTCTCGGCACTGCTCGTAATGGCTGTTACGTGGTGAATTCCTTTTAATCCGTTCATGATTAATTCCCCCATCTCTTATATTTAGAAAGTGTTTGCGCAACCTTCATAAATTATTATTTCGATTTAAAACATCTTTAATTTAAGATAATAATATCACGAGAATTCTGTTCCGTCAACCTTCTACATTCAAACTCTTATTTTAGCCGTGAATGATATACAAAAAAAACGGCCGGACATAAGACATCCAGCCGTTCTTTCTATTTCTTTCTTCATAAGAGAGAGACTCTCCATGTCCGTTATGCGCCTGTATTGGATAACCCAATGACAGGAAACAGCTCGATGCGTTGATGGGTCTCCTCATGATACAACCATCCATCCCGAACATGGTCCACAAACAATATGCCGTTCAGGTGATCAATCTCGTGCTGCATACATCTGGCCAGATAGTCTTCGCCTTCCAGAATCACCGTCTCGCCATGACGATTCAATGTCTTTACCTTAACCTTATTGGCTCTCTTCACATATCCGTAATATCCCGGATAAGAGAGGCAAGCTTCGGGGCCCATCTGTTCCCCGTCCATCTCTACGATTTCGGGATTAATCAGCTCGATCAATCCTTCTCCGCAGTCCATGACAATAAGCCTTCGCAATATACCGATTTGTGGTGCGGCAAGACCAGCACGCCCTTCACTGTCATACAACGTTTCGGCCATATCATCTAGAATCTTCAATACTCTGGCATTTACGGAATCGACTGGCCGGGCGATCTTTCGCAAGATCGGATCACCGAATGGCACAATAACTTTTACCGTCATTCACTTAAGCCCCCTTAGTTCTAGAAGGAGGTGTATGCACCCATAAGTCACCTGGAGTACACTCTAAGGTTGTGCAAAGGGCATCTAACGTCTCTGCCTTCATCTGCCTGGGCTGGTTCGTCAGCAATGCACTAATGGAAGCAGCTGATAAGCTGTAATTCGCCTTCTCTTTCATCAGCCGCGCCAAAGCCGCTCCCGACCATATCCCTCTCTCCGCCATTACATTACGTAGCATCCATTCGAGCAAAGGGTACCCCTCCCGTTCCATTCAAATATTAGCTCGCACCTTATTTTATTAGGTGCTACCTAATATCTCAAGTCTAATTTTTTAGGAGCTAACGAGAGTCGTCTCTACAACAAACCAAATTAAGCAGGTTTGGATTCATTCCGCCCAAGCGCTTTACGACTAGCGCTCTTGGATCTCCCGGCAAGGCTGGTCCCGATCACCCCGATAATGACGAGTGCTGCGCCGATGACATGATAATAAGCCAGCTCTTCATTCAAGAAGGCGACACCTCCGAAAATCGTGACGACGGTGGCCAGATTGTTAAAGATGCTCATCCGGGATGCCTCCATCTGGGATAAGGCATAATTCGACAGTAGCGTTGTTCCGAGTGAGGACAAGACGCCAAGATACAGAACGGCCCACACGAAAGATGGATGCAGAAACGGGTCAAAATAATGTGCGAGCGTTCCTTGCGCGGCATGCTGAACGACCGACATCAGGTTAAACAACACGAAGCCGATCATCGACATAATGAACGTTATATCGAGTACTGGTTGCTTCTGCGTCAACTTACGGGCCATAACGCTATATATGGCGTTTGAAAGCGCCGAGAGCAAAATTAGCACAATCCCGAGCGTACTCGATGTCTCGAAAGAAATGCCCTTCAGCACGAATATAGAAATGATCCCTGTCACCGACAACACGGTAAACAGCTTCTGTGCCCAACTGGAGCGTTCCTTCAATAGCAGTGATGCCAAGACCATCGTAAAGATCGGTACCGTTGCGTGGATGATCCCGGCCTCGGCCGAAGAGGTGTAGACCAAACCGAAGGTTTGCAGCGTAAAGAACAGGAACGGGTAGAATATCGCCAGCGGCACGATGGTCAGCAGCCGTTTCAGATCCAACGGAACCTTTCTACGGGCGATGAGGAGTGCAAGCGATGCGGCAATGAACGAAATAGTGAACCGGTGGGCCAATGTGTCCAGCGGGTTAGAGACGATCAGCGCCAGCTTCACAAACATAAAGGAAAATCCAATGATGACTGTATATCCCAACGCGGCGGCATAAGCACGGCTTGTATTCGGTGTATTCATAATAAGTATTCTCCTTCATCTTCTCTATTTGAGTCCAACCAGAGGAGGTTGATGCATTTGCTACTTATCTTACGGTAGGAAGGACTTCCTGACGATTTGAAATAACGCCAACTGTACCGGTACAGTTGGCGCGATGAAGCGCGATGAAGGAAGTAATGACAAAAAGGCTGCTTCCCATCATCCCAAGATGATAGGAAACAGCCCCGCTATACTTTAAATCCTAACGTTTCATAACAGGTATAGGCCTGCCCCGTTATCAATAACAATACTCGTTAATCACGTCTAACCGAAATCCAGCCGTCGCCCTCCTGATGTAACGTTGCGCCGAGCGCTTCTGCCATAAACCGGAGCGGAACGTAGGTAGATCCGTTGCTATGAACGAATGGAGCTTCCTGCAGCGTCACGTTTTCACCGCCGACGCTGGCTGTTTTGGAGCCTACGGTCAATACGATTTCTTCCCCTGTCAGATCATTGATGACTTTAATTTTCTTCGAGCCTTTGGTCCACTTCACTTCGGCATCCAACTGGTCTGTAAGGTAACGAAGCGGAACGAAGCTCTGATTGTTCTTCTTGATTACACCATATCCATAATCATCGATTACGGGACTAAGAAACATCGATTTGTGCGTGATCTTCAGATCATCCTTCAACACGTTATAGATGAGGGAATCCTTCTCAAAGTTCCGCAGCACTTGGCCTGGCGTCACCGTTCCGTTAAGGACATCCAGCACGCCTTTGGTCGTGTCTACCTGATTGGCTTTGACCGCGCCACCAATGTTCCATACTTCACTCTCGGAATAAACCTTAAAGGACTTCAGCGGCAGTTCCTCGGAAGCCGGAAGTGCGACGTTCAGTTCCAGGGCACTCTTGCGTGTATTCAGCTGCTCATCGAAGAAATAGTCCAGCTTGAGTGTTGTATCCTTACCGAAGACCGTTTCGGATCCAGGAACCTCCTCTAATAACTGTTTCTTCTGTTCATCGTAATTCACCATCAGCTCGCTCAATCCGCCATGAATCATTTCGTAAAGCGAAGCGACGGCTTCTTCCTTAGACTCTTGCGGCAGGAGCTCCACATCTTCGCCGTAGGACTCGCCGATGCTGGTCATCATCGGATAAATAGCATCATAAGCATCGCCTATCAACTGCTTCAAACCGGCTTCGTCCTTAAGCAAACTCTCTGCGAAGGGTTTGAACATATTCAGAATTTCCTCACCCGTCAGCTCCATATGGAGATGCGTCAGATTCAAGCTTTCCCCGTTCACCTTCTCGTGAGCGGACTTCACCGCGATTGTCGATGGATTCGGGAAATGCTTCAGCACAAGCCCTGCCGCCTTCTTCACGACATCTTGAATCGCCTGCTCATACTGACTGGTATCCGGTAATCCGGGAACGGTCGTATCCATCGATAGATAGAACGGCTGCTTGGCGCCTTCCAATTGAATCGCCATTCCTTTGGAATCCATGGATATATGAAGCGGAATCTTCTTGTCCGAATATTGGACACTGCCCTGAATGGACACCGTTTTGCTATCCTGCACGATGGCATGGTCCATATTCAAGGATAACGAATTAATGAGATCAATTGCTTGTTTATCTTCAGTCGATAGGGCCTTGTCTGATGGCACCACCTCGAATCGAATACTTGCCTTGGATTCGCTGGATTTAACATCGAGACTGGTAAGCAACGCCTTGTTGATATCCAATCCCCCGACAGCCTGACATCCTGTCATAACGACCAGCACAGCTGCAACGAGTACAGTCAACCATTTGAACTTCTTATACATAACGATAGTTTTCCCCTCCCAAGTCATAGGCTCATTTCTATTATGGGAAGTGAGGAAATGTTTGTAAATAGGTATTTTAGCCTCGTCACATGCGCACACGCAGATGGCTGCTTACAGATGGCACATATCGACATTTTGCTATACACTGGGAATGAAATATGGATGGTAAAGTGCAAGTTCAACAGTCAACTTTTTTTAGCACCGGGAAGGTTTGCAAAGGGGCTTTTGAACAACCCTATAAAAGCGTGGTGAATCTCTTGTTTAAAATTATGTTAATCGAAGACGACGTGACCCTATTCCATGAAGTGCAGGAGCGCCTTTCGCAATGGTCGTATGACGTTTATGGCGTCCACGATTTCAGCGCCGTACTTCAGGAATTTACAGCGGTTCAGCCCGACCTGGTCATTATCGACATTCAGCTGCCGAAGTTTGACGGGTTCCATTGGTGCCGAATGATTCGGTCCCACTCGAACGTGCCGATTATCTTCTTGTCTTCCCGCGATCATCCGACCGATATGGTGATGTCCATGCAGCTTGGAGCGGACGATTTCATTCAGAAGCCGTTCCACTTTGATGTCCTGATTGCCAAAATCCAGGCCACTCTGCGCCGGGTATACAATTACAACACCGAACGGGCCGAGCTGAGAACATGGCGCGGTGCCACCATCGAATTCGGTAAAAATACCATTAGCAGCCCCCAGGGCACCGCGGAACTAACAAAGAATGAAATGTTCATTCTGAAAATCCTCATGGAGCGGAAGAATCAAATCGTCAGTCGGGAGGATCTGATCAAGAGCTTATGGGACAACGAGCACTTTGTCAGCGATAATACCTTAACGGTCAACGTCAATCGGCTGCGCAAGAAGCTGGAGCCCCTCGGTCTTGATCCCTACATCGAAACCAAGGTGGGACAAGGTTATATCGCCACGGAAGAGGCCCATGCATGATGATGGCCTATATCCGGGAACGACTAAGCTGGATTCTGTTCTTCCTGTTTCTGCAGCTGCTTTTTCTGTTCATAGCAGCCGTGGACTCCCAGATCCCGTTCTTGCCCATCCTTTATATCGTGTTTCTGTCGACGCTGTTCTTCATGGTGTTTCTGTTTGTGAGGTACAATCGGGAAACCAAGTTCTACAAAAGCCTCCAGGCGTGGGATGACACCTACGATTTAGCCGCCATCAGCGAGCCGGAGCACCCCTTTGAAGCGATTGCCATGGACATCCTCTCCCTCCAGACCGAGCGCTTCAAGAAGGAATCCTCCATGCGTCTAATGGAGATACAAGGGGAGAGGGACGAGCTGTTATCCTGGATTCACGAGGTGAAAACGCCGCTCACCACCATGCAGCTGATGATCGAGCGCATGGAAGACGAGACGTTAAAAGCTCAGCTCCAGTATGAGTGGCTCCGCATCCACCTGCTGCTTGACCAGCAGCTGCACCAAAAGCGCATCCCCTTTATCCAGAATGATCTGCTGATCGAGGTATCCGCGCTTGAGCCGATCATCTTCCAGGAAATACGTGCGCTCAAGTCCTGGTGCATGCAAAAAGGCATCGGATTTGACGTTTCCCTTGAGGTAACGGAAGTGCTCAGCGATGCCAAGTGGCTGGGCTTTATCATCCGCCAGCTGCTGACCAATGCGGTCAAATACAGCAGCGCTTCGGACATCATCATCGAGAGCAATCTTACGGATGATCATGTCAGACTTACCATTCAGGATGCCGGACGCGGCATTGATCCGAAGGACATGCCCCGTATTTTCGACAAAGGCTTCACCTCGACCACCTCGCATCAGGACAGTGCCGCAACCGGCATGGGCCTCTATTTGACGCAAAAAGTAGCCGATGCCCTGTTGATCCGCATTCAGGTGGAATCGAAGCCGGGCATCGGCACCACCTTTACCTTGATCTTTCCGAAACGGAATGATTTTGTGAGCATGACCGGCATGTGACAACAATGTCACATGCTTTTGCGCTTTGTTCGGCGAATCGAAGGAAAGGGCGCTGCGACTCCTTTATGATAAGGACAGATAACGAAGGAGTGAGTGAAATTGGCAATTCTTGAAGCAAACCAAATTCATAAAAGCTACGGCAACAAATTCAATAAACAGGAAGTGCTGAAGGGCATCGATATCCGCGTGGATAAAGGCGAGTTCGTCAGCATCATGGGCGCATCCGGCTCAGGGAAAACCACGCTGCTGAACGTGCTCTCCTCGATCGATAAAGTAAGCCTAGGCAGCATCAAAATCGAGGGTAAAGAGTTTACGGGCCTCAAGGAGAAGGAGCTGGCGGAGTTCCGGAAGCACCATCTGGGATTTATTTTTCAAGAGTACAATCTGCTGGATACATTGACCGTCAAGGAAAACGTGCTGCTGCCGCTCTCCATTAAGAAGGTATCCAAAAAGGAAGCAGATCAGAAGTTCCAAAGAATCGCGACCGAGCTTGGCATCTATGAACTCAAGGATAAATATCCGAACCAAATCTCCGGGGGACAGAAGCAGCGGACCTCCGCAGCTCGCGCGTTCATCCATGATCCCAGCATTATTTTTGCGGATGAGCCGACAGGGGCGCTGGACTCGAAGTCCGCTTCCGATCTGTTGAATAAGCTAAGCGAATTAAATCAGAAGATCGACTCCACGATCATCATGGTGACCCATGATCCTGTGGCTGCCAGCTATTGCACCCGGGTCGTCTTCATTAAGGATGGACAGATCTATACCCAACTGAACAAGGGTGAGCAGTCCCGTCAGGCCTTCTTCAATGACATTATCAAAACTCAGGGCGTGCTAGGCGGTGTTCAGAATGAACATTAATTATCTGATCTACCGGAATTTGAAGAAGAATATCAAGAACTATTATCTGTATGTATTTGCGCTCATCTTCAGCGTGGGTCTGTATTTCGCGTTTGTCACGCTGCAATATGATCCGGCGATGGATGAAGCGAAGGGCTCTGTGAAGGGAGCGGCTGCGCTTGGCACGGCTTCCGTACTGTTAGTAGCCATCGTAGCGATATTTCTGCTGTATGCCAACACGATTTTCATTAAACGGCGCAGCAAAGAGATCGGTCTGTTTCAGCTCATCGGACTGACCAAGGGCAAGATATTCCGAATTCTCAGCGCGGAGAATCTGATACTATATTTCGGTTCGATGGTCATCGGCATTTTCGCCGGATTTGCGGGTTCACGCTTGATCTTAATGATTCTGTTCAAGATCACCGGCGTTGATACCGAGGCGGCTCTAACCTTCTCCACTGAAGCGATGATTCAGACCGTAATTGTGTTTGCCGTCATCTACGTGCTGATTATGATCATGAATTATACATTTATCAAAAGACAGAGCATTCTGTCTCTCTTCCACGCGGTATCAACCACCGAGAACCGGGTGAAGAAAATGTCCTTCTTGGAAATGCTGCTCGGTCTGTTTGGAATCGGGCTCATCGTTCTCGGTTACTATGTGTCCACCAAGCTGTTCGGCGGGGACTTCACCTCCATGAACGAGCTTTTCATGGCCATGATCCTGATTCTGGGATCGGTTATCATCGGGACCTATCTGTTCTATAAAGGGTCTGTCAGCTTTCTGTTCAATGCGATCCGGAAGAGCAAGGGCGGTTACTTGTCCCTGAACGAAGTGCTGTCCCTCTCCTCCATCATGTTCCGCATGAAGTCGAATGCGCTGTTGCTGACCATCATTACAACCGTATCCGCACTTGCGATTGGGCTATTGTCACTCAGTTATATCTCCTATTATTCAGCGGAGAAATCGGCCGAGGGGAGCGTACCCAACCATTTTGCAGTGGCGGATGAGAAGGATCTCACGGCTTTTATTCAGGCACTATCCGATGAGAATATCGAGTTTAAGCAGATCAACCGTGATGTCATTCAGGTGACTGCGGGCCTATCCGACGTTATCGGAACCAGTCTGGATATATCCGGACAAATGGAACCCACAGCCATCCCGGTTATCAGTGATGCCAGCGTGAAGGGCAAGGATGTCTCCCCCGAAGAGATGCTGTTAACGGGATACAGTGATGCAGTCCAGCAATTTATGGGGATTCAATCTACAGGGGAAATTGAACTCATAAGTCCGAATCTAAGCTATAAGCAGAAGCTGATCGGCTTGGATAAGGAAGCCTACGTATCCTATTATTTTGCAAGCGGTGGACTGCCCATGGCGATTGTAGACCAGACCGTATTTGATAAGCTGGCTTCGGACCTGGATCCGAAGATCCAGAAGAAGACCAATGTCTATCACGGCATCGATATTGTGGATCCGAGCGCTATTGATCAAGCCAATCAGATCTTTAAGAGCCTCGGCATTAGCGAGGAAACAGGGAACCTCTCTCAGACAGAAATGGCCTTCAACCAGAAGAGCAATATGGGCCTCATGATGTTCATCGTGGGATTCCTGGGACTTACCTTCCTGATTACTTCAGGATGTATCCTGTACTTTAAGCAGATGGACGAAGGGGAAGAAGAGAAGCCGAATTATACCATTCTCCGAAAACTGGGCTTTACTCAAGGTAACCTAGTGAAGGGGATTCAGATCAAGCAGCTGTTCAACTTCGGTATTCCGCTGGTCGTCGGTTTATCCCACAGTTACTTTGCCGTTAAATCCGGCTGGTTCTTCTTCGGAACCGAGTTGTGGCTGCCTATGGTCATGGTTATGCTGTTATATACGGCGCTGTATTCCATATTCGGGTTGTTATCCGTTATGTTCTATAAACGGGTAATTAAAGAAGCGCTTTAAAAGATAAGGTACCACAACAAACATTTAACAAGTTGTACTGTGAGAACCGAACGTTAAAACTTATAACTAGTGAAAAATAGGCGGTTTCAGTTAATGAAGTGATCCACCACTTAAAGTTAGAATCTTATTTTCCAAGCACCTGTTGGGCATGAGCTCGGTATTGTACCGGACTCATGCCCTTTAATTTTGACTTGATACGTTGGTGATTAAATAGAGAAAACTTAATCTCTTTGAGCAATACGAAAGTTAATACTAATTTTACCGCCATTAGGCGTTGGTACAGCTTTAAATTTATAATCTTTACTTAAGAAACCAACTGGAGCACTAATGTGGCCACTCTTACCTGGTGCGAGAGTTTTTTTCTGACCTCCATTAATTGTGATCTTCACACTTACATTCCCGGTATTTTTAATCCAGAAGTTTACTTTTGCTCCATTACTCTTTTTTAATTGGTATGTGGCCTGAAATTGAGTTCCTGAATAACTGCCACTTTTAGCTGCATCCTCTTTCGACGAACTTGCAGTCGACTCCGCAAAAACCGGTATAATACTAGTTCCAGCAATTAGACCAACTACCAGAACAGATGATACTACTCCTTTGAAGATGGACTTAAGATTCACTATAAGCACTCCTTATATAATTTATTTGTAACTATTCCACATATAGCTAGTTACTTTTTTTAAAATTACATGTCTGTACATCCTGTTCCCGTAGGGATAGTTCAGTAACGGAGTGCCTCTACTTGTGCTGTCTGGTACAGTTCAGTTCATCATGATATTTTTTGTAGACAAGGGCCTCTTTAAAGACTTCCTTAACCTTTTCTTCAAATAGGTCATCTATATTTACTGGTTCATGTGAATGAGAACAAAAGAACAATAACGAAGGCAATGGACCACATTTTTTACTCATGGACATACACCTCTCATCGTAATTGTATTGATGTTTCTTTAGATTTTATTGATATTGATGTAAAAATATCGATTCAATATACTAAACAACTTCAACAGGTAATTAGTTACATAAAAGAACACATGGGAAGTTCTTTCGCATGCGCAGTGCTGAACAGGTCTACGGACGCTTGCATCTAAAAAAGGAGCCCCTAAGGTAATTCCACCCTGGTTGCCCCTTCGTCATGTGTATGCCAAACATAGTGAAGACAGTTTATCTAAATAAGCAATATTAAAACAGTTTCGGTTTAGCCCGAAACTGTTTTTTATTTTTTCCATACTTCAATTCATATTATTTTATGTGTTTTTAGAAACAACCCTACTGAAAATAACTAAGATACACATCTTCTAAGTTGGGCTTCACGGTTCTAAAGTTCATTTTATTTTGTGGTTTATCATCAACAATTCTTACCCATATACCATCCGCATCACTTGTGATGTTGCTTACTTTATAACGTGACTGTATTTCGGGAAGCTCAGATTCAGATATTAGAACCTCATGAACATTCCCCTCCATCTTCGCCAGGATGTTCGCAGGCTTGTCTTTCACAATGAGACAACCATCCTTCATAAGCAGTACTTCCTTGGAGATATACTCAATATCTGAGACCACATGTGTGGCAATGATAACGATCTTGTTCATTGCAATGGTGGATATGAAATTGCGAATACGAATACGCTCTTTCGGGTCAAGTCCTGCTGTAGGCTCATCCAATATAAGCAGTTCAGGGTCGTTAAGCAGCGCCTGTGCAATCAGGATACGCTGTTTCATTCCTCCTGAATACGTACCTAACTTCCGATCAGCAGCCTTTGACAAGTTTACGACTGAAAGAAGCTCATCTATTTTTTCCCTCGCTTTAGCCGTAGGCAGCCCTTTCAGTGCAGCCATGTACCAGAGAAAACGTCTTCCTGTAAAGTCCTGATAGATACCCTGCTGCTGGGGCATGTAACCTAATATTTCTCTGTACGACCTACCCATGCGGGAAATGTTCTGTCCCCGATATAGAATTTCTCCCTCATCCGGTTTTAACTGATCCGTAATCAGATTCATAAGCGTTGACTTTCCCGCTCCATTCGGACCAAGTATTCCATAAATGCCAGACGTCAATTCAGCATATAGTTACGAAGAGCGGTTGTCTTGCCTTTATTGTAGCGCTTTGTTACGTTGTTAATAGACAGCTCCATACTTATCCTCCCCTTTTAGAGAAGCTGTTACTGAAATGCCATGCTCCCCATCCAGCCGCAGTACCTATAACGATCAGTGCCCCGAAATAAATACTCACTCCCACGGTATAAGAAATCGACTCAAATCCTTGTTCGAGTAGAAATAATCGATTAAATGAATAATTACCGATTGTCGTAAACCCTATATACTGGAGACTTAATGGCAGAACAATAACAGCGGTCGAAGTCAACAGCATAAAGGCTTGCTTTTGAACCAGTACAGCGAGGAACAGAATAACATGGACCATGACAATAACACCTAAGGTTTGCAGAAAACCTGTCACAATGACATAACCAAGAATACTGATTGGCCACTCCACATGTCCCAGAATTTCGATACTTTGCACAGCCGAAGACCAATCGAATGCCGGGTATTGTACCAGAACATTGTAAAATTTGGGGATCTGAAGGGTGAAAAAAGTCAGGACTGCATAGATACAAGCAATCGAATACTTCGAAGCAAACAAACTCCATCTGCCTTTAGAAGTACTTCTTAACACCTTCACCATATCATTCTTATAATCAATGGAGAACAAAGGACCTAGCCCCGCAATTAACAAGAGCGCATACATTAAACCATCCACCAGATTATCCTGCTGACGATTAAATAATGCATCACTGGATATAACATTAACGAAACTGCCCGTGATCCCTCGTTCCTCACGTAATTGGAGTAAATAATCCCTTTGCTCTTCAACGTAAAGAAATGATTTTTCTTGTTTCGCAAATGTCTCAAGATTGTTCTGTTCTTGATTATAAGCAGGTAGATCAATTTCCCCAGATTTATATCGTTCTTTCCAATAGGCTAATTGGTCAGGCAGCGTAGTAAACTTCTCCCTTTCTTCACGTAAGAAGGCAAGCTTGTCTTCAGTCAGCTTCCCGTTTAACTGTGATAGGTAGAGATTATACACCGATGCATCCATATCAAACTGACGCTCTTTCGTTTCAATGTTTTGATAGGAAATGATACACACCAATATTAATATGAACAGCGACTTACCCGTAATTAAAAACTTATAGAGCTCATGCTGGAAAAGTGAATTGCTTCGTCTGAGCCTAAACAAATAGGCTCTTAATTTCATATACCACTGCATTCCCATCTTTCGAGTAGTGTTATTCATATGATATACAAACAACCACATACTTAGGGCAGGCAGTATAAGCAGGAGAGAGCCGCCAACATAAAAGGTCAGTATATCTTTACTGATCGGATAACCTAGCACATTTATATTGCGGTAATCCGCGAGAAGATTAAATGTATCATAGAAGGCGATAACATTCATATATTTCAACACATTAATGTAAGAATTCGGATGAATGAGCGAATAACAAATGTAGCTAAAGCCCAAGAGTGCCGCCAAAACGATGAATATCCGCGAAGTTTGACGAAGAAATAGAAATATAGCCGCTAGAAGCCAAGCCATAACCAGATTAACTGCTATTTTTAAGAGCAAATAGGCCATTATGTATCGACCTGCGGTCATGGGATGAATCGCTCTCCCAAATGATTCCATGGATTGAATATACCTGCCTGGATCACCAAACCCATATAACCGTTCACTGAGCAATAAGATTGAACCATAGAACATGATGGATAGCAGTACAGTCAACATGCCAAGAACGGTCAGCTTAGCGCTAATGGTTCGAAATTTTCCATTACGTGTACTCCGTATAAGCGGAGTTAAACCTTCTTCCCGTTCCAGAAGAAACATAATCGAACAAAGTAAAAATAACAGCAGCACCATAAATAAATCCGTTGATCCCGATCTCGTTCCCGTTGTTAAGCCTTCTTCAAGCCCAAGCTTCCACGGCAAGCTCTGAAGGGGTCTGAAATCCTCAACCGTTTTCAGAATGTTACGATAGGAGAAAGAATCTTTATTGTGAAAAATGGAAGCTGACAACATCTCGTCTGCACGTTGTTTCATATCATCCATTTCTTTTACAAACTGATCATGACTCTCATACTGATCTCTTATCAAATTGATTATGTACATGTCTCGTCTAAGAAGCTCTTCCTCATTTACATAGGGACTTTCCTTGTACTGCTTGTAAGCCTCTGGATGATCATTCTTGGCATCCTCGATTAACTGCTTCCAGAAGCTGTCTTGTAAATCGCCTTTTTCATGAGCAAACCGGTAGTATAGAGTTAACAATTCTTCCTGTTTAACAGCTAACGCCTTACCCTCTTCTGGCGGTAAGGCGTTGTATTCGTTCTCCAACTTGATATAGTCATCTCGATATTGGATTAATAAATCTTGTTCTTTGTGCTGTGTGTTATAATATAAGAATCCATTGATGAATAATAAGAGGATGGTCAAAACCATAAATATTCGTTTTTTCCATACCTTGAATAGTTCATACCCCATTAATTTCATGAATATCTCTCCATATGAATTCTCTCATAAATCATCGTCTTTTTATTTTACCTGTGTCATTGAATTCGACTTTTTATTTTTGTCTTCAATCAGCGGGTCGAATTTTGCTTTTCCCGATTCAATAAGACTTTTATCTAGAATCATATAACCTGTATTCTCATAGTCTTCATACCGAAGGAACATATATTTTTCATCTCCAGGTATAGTGAAGTTCATTGTTTTCGGCAGATCCGTTAGGTTAACTCGATGAATGAGCTCATTATCTTTATAAATTGCCATATCATAAGGAGCTCCTTCTGGCAAATCCTTAGCATATGCAAACAAGGGACGAAAATAAGAATATAAGTTATCTTTGTAAAATACAGATAAAGTTAGCGGGTCATCAAGTTTAAGCAGATTAATTTGCTCACCTCTTAGATTAGAGGTATACACCTCCCGATTTCTTTCATCCTCTATAATTCCGTAATAGTATGAAAAGTATAAATTTTGACCATTTATGTCTTGCAGGAAAGTGGATCCTCCGTCATCTTTACGATCTGCTACGGTAGTGACTTCTCTTGTCTCCAGGTCATATCTTAGGATTTCGTAGCCCTTATCAGTCCATGAATTTAGATATAACTGTTGACCATAGGGGACTATATCCGTGATGTTGACACCTAAACCTGTTCTTTCATAGATAACCTCTTCTTTATGTTTCCCTTCCATTTGCGATCTTACAACTTTTGTGGTTTGTACATTATCTTTGTCAGCGCTCATCATACTATAATACATATACCCACGATGTATCGCTACGTGATTAGGCCGGCTACCAAATATCTTGAATGTTTTACGATTCTTCCCATCCGGATCCATTCTAGATAATTTCCACACCGTATTAAACTTAGAAGGTTCATTGTTTTTTTTCCAATAGCTTTCTAATACGTACAACTTAGAATCATAGTACTGTATAAGCGCTGGGGTATCCCCGGCCTCTGTTTGAATAAAAGCATAACAATTCGAACTATCTGGCTTATTCATACATCGATGATCGGGACGATTATCAAGTAAAACAGGATTTTTACTGTCCTTATCCATATAATAAATTAAATTTTTATCCACGAAATAATAACCTTTTTCTGAATCTGTCATCAAAAGTCCATGTCCTTGTATTCGAAAATTCAGCGGGTAGTCCCATCTTTCGTGAAAGTTATCGTCATCTGGGTATTCGGAATTTGTGCAGCCAGTAGCAACAATTAAAAAGAGTAAAGTTAACCAAGTTATAAAATTTTTTTTCATTTTTCCCCTTTCTAACATCTAATGGAGGATTAAATGCCTTGGAAAAGGATCTTAATTAATCCATTTACCAAGGCACTGAAGATTGGTTCTTCTACTATAAAATTTTACGGATAAACGACTGTTTTTACTTCCTGCTGATACCCCCAAGAGTTAACTCCATTACTTGCTTTATGCGTTCCCTCTCCCCTGATTGCTCGTGTAGGAGCTACCCCCGAAGAAGCTTTTGCAGTTACACCAACATGCCCAGAATTCGTTGAAGTCGCACTTTGTGGGGAACCTATAGATCCAAAGTAGTAATAGTAAGTAGCATTAGCAGTTACGGAACAATTCGATGCTTGACATGTAGTTGTGGCGGTAGCACTATCAACACCAAGACTCACGCTACCACTTGTAGGTGTATATTGATCCAAGGAACCTGATACGGAAGAAGCTGCTAAAGCACTTCCAGAAAGGACCAACGTTCCAAGTAATACAGAAGATAAAACTGTTAGCTTTTTAATTTTTTTAAATTCACTTTTATCCCTCCAATTATTAGTTTTTTATTCTACTTGGGGTAATTTTAGTCCGGCCGGAACTATAATATTGGATATCAATCCAATTACACACAACACTATTCAAAATTTCAACTAAAAATATAATATATTCATTTTATGATAGAATAGACATTATTAGGCTCTTCGCTCTACTGGGTCAAGTATGCAAACATGCGAAAAAGTCAAATTGGCGGTACGACATCCTTTTTTTATTTAGAATTTTTTTGAATTGATGTAAAAACATTAGTTCAATATATTAAACAACTTAAACAGGTAATTAGTTACAGAAAAAATCCACATCGGAGGTTCAATCCACATGTGCAGTGCTGAACTGGCCCGCGGAAAGCTTGCACCTAAAAAAGGAGCTCCCTAAGGTGTTTCCACCCTGGTTGCCCCTTCGCCATGTGTATGCCAAACATATCGGCAGATCTTGACATCCCCTAGCCTGGACTACCATTCCAGCGCTCTGCAACTCTTCTGCAGCTTCCGAATATACACAATCTGGCCGATATGATAGGCATTGTGCATGGTGGCATTGCTTATGATCTCCCACCACTTGGCCGGCTCCGGAAATCCGTTCACTTCCTGCTCAAGCTTGGTCTCTGACAGCAGTTCCTGCCACTGCAATAAGACCGCTATCAATCGGTCTCTCAACTCTGCAAAGGTCGCGTGATCCGGAATGATGAAGCTTAAATGATTGTCCCCAATAGAGGGCACGGCATCTATCCGCGATTCACGGTACCTGGACTGCCACGTTTCATTCCAATACAGTAGATGCTGTATGATCTCAACAATGCTATGACTTTCGTTGGCAGGTGTCCAGAACGCTTCATCCTCGGTCAAATGGTCCACAGATTGCTGGAACGGGATATGCCAGCTGGGATCATTCGCATTCGCTAACATTTGATTCATTAGAACATCATTTGCATGCGCCATGGGTCATTCACTCCTTCATGCGCCCGGTAATGAGCAGCATCACAAATCATGACTAATTTTACTATAGGATGAAGTCCTGTGATTCGCAGAAAATGATTAAAATTATTCTTTCTCGGCTAATCATGCCCGCATAGGATCTACCTCACATGGAACAAGTCCAAATCATACTGCGCTGTTGGCGTATCATTCTTGAAACGCAGCTCGATCTTCTCCCCGCTTCCCTTGCACAGGCCCACCGTAATCTCAAAATAGCTTGCCCCATGCATCGCATCAACAGGACTTGCGTGATGCTCTTCCTCCCTCATCGTTGTCCGCTCGTTGATCGATAGAATCCGTTCGCAGCCAAAAGAAGGATAAGTCTCGTGATATATATCCTGAAGTGACGATCGGATAACCGGGTATAGCTGCTGCAGCATGGCTTTCTCGAGCTGCTGCTCTCTAGACTTCTCTTGTGGCCGTGCGTAGACTGCACTTCCTACCGGGTCGAAGATGAGGAGGCCGCTTAGAAGCAGCAGACAGAAGGTTAATTTTGGCTTCACGTGCATTCACCTTTTTCGTTTTTCTGCTTAGGATTTCCTATTGGAAGCTTATATAGTCCTCCTTGCATTTTCGTTCATGCATACCAAAAAAGACTGCCCCAGCGGCAGTCTTACATGACTTTAAATCTTTGATAAATGCACGACAGCATGTCCGTCGTTCCCGTCTTTTTGCTTTTTCCCAACTAAGAAGTGATACAGCACAATACCCGCAGCGAGCAGGACTGCCATCGCAATGTACATGCCCCGGAAGCCGACAAGCGATGTCAGGAAACCAAGTATAAAGGGCCCGAACCCGATGCCCACGTCCACAAATATATAAAAGGTCGACGTCGCAAGTCCAATCCGGTGAGCCGGAGAACGCTTGATGGCAAGGGCCTGGGAGCTGGACTGCGTCGTACCGTAGCCCAGACCGACAAATACGGCCGAGAGCAGCAAGGTCAGACCGTGGTGGGCTTGACTGAGCAGCACCATGCCGATCGCAAATGAAAGTATCGCAGGGTACATCACCACGTTGGCCCCTCTTTGGTCAAACCACCGACCCGTGAACGGTCTCGACAGAATGACCACAATAGCGTAGACAATAAAGAAATAACTGGCTATTTCGGTCAAACTGATCTGTCCGGCAAAGATCATGAGGTACGTTAGAATGCTGGAATATCCGAAACCCATGACGAAGCTAACCAGCGAAATCGGTAATGCTTTCGGTTCAATAAAGTTGGATAGTTTCAATCCTTGCAGATCCTTCTTTTGCTCAGCGGTCAACACCAGCTTCGGTATGTTCATAAAGAATGCGGACAGCAAAGAGAGAACACCCAGTACCGCGCACAGCGTGAAGTTGGCCATCATCGAAGCATGTTCGTTAATCATCAGACCAATAAAAGGGCCAATAGCCGATGCGATAATGATACTTACTCCATAATAACCCGTACCTTCACCCCTTCTGGAGTTCGGAATCAGGCTGGCTGCAATCGTTCCTGTAGCCGTTGAAGCGAGTGCGAAGGCTATGCCGTGGAAGAACCGGACAATGAGCAGCACGCTCAGGCTGTTCACGATGAAATATAAGCCGATAAGAACGCTAAAGGCGATCAGACCGGTAAAAAGAAGTTTTTTGCGCCCGACCCTCTCAATGATGCTGCCTCCAATCAACCGTCCAATCAATGCGCCCACGACAAAAATGCTGGAAGCCAAGCCAGCCATTCCTGTTGATGCATGAAATTCATTCTTCGCATACGAGGACATAATGACAACTAATAAATAAAAACATAAAAAGAGCAGGAAATTGACGCCAAACACAATCAAAAAATCCTTGCTCCACAATCGATCTCGCGAGTCTGCTTGCTCCAAGTTAATCACCTTTTCTAATAATGTTGTCTCTGACCGTCTCCATCACACGAATAACCGTGGCCTGTTCCTCAGCAGAGACACCTTCCATAATCTCCTGTTCATATTGGTCGAACACCTTACGGACTTGCTGGACAACGCTAACTCCCGTCTTGGATAGCTGAATGCGCTTCTCCCGTTTATCACGCACCGGAATTTGCTCCACATAGTCCAGCTTGATCAGCGCGTTCACGGTTCTGGTAACCGTGGGCTTCTCCACGTACAGCATTTTGGATAGCTCCACCAAGGTCATCGACTCATAAACATCCAGATAGTACATAATGGACCATTGGGCATAGTACAGGTTATAGTCTTCAAGCTTACGGTTCAGCTCATTGACGAAAGGGCGATGCAGCGTAAAATATTTATGGAAAAAATGTCTGTGGGCGTCCATTCGATACCTCCATCCAAAATGGTTACCTTGGGTAACTATTTATTGATTATAAAGAAGATCCTTTGCATTGTCCATCCCAATTGATTTCCAATTAAAATGCTAGCCGTTTTCGAATCAGCATAACGACGCTTATTCTCCCTGTCTCTGAAGTGATCTATTCGCTTCTTGCCGCTTCCGGGAGCGAACATCGGGCAACAAAAAAACGCCCTTGGGCGATGGAAGATAAGACAGCCATCTAAGGGCGATTTTATGTGAGTTGATTGAAAAGGGTCTAGCCAATATCACTGATCGAATCCGAAACAGGCCCGGATACATCGAACAGCCTGCCCATATAATCACTCAGCAGGATGCCATCCGGGTCCAGCTCTTCCCGAACCGCACGGAATGCTTCCCACATCGGATACAGCTCCTTCAATTGAGCAGCCTCGAGATTATGCATTTTTCCCCAATGCGGCCGGCCACCATACCGGAGGAAGATGTGCTCCATCGCATGGAAGTAATCTTCATACGGCATGCCTTTGTACATATGAATTGCAATATAAGCGGAATCCCGGCCATAAGCGGGGCTTAACCATATATCATCGCCCTTGGCATAGCGGCATTCCACAGGGAAATGCACATGATACTTACTACGGGACAGCTCTGCCCGCATCTCTTCAATAACCGCATTCATCGACTCTACCGGAATGTTATACTCCATTTCGTTGAAACGTACGAGCCGCTGGGTCGCAAACAGACGATGGCTGTAATTCACTTTACGCCCCAGCGGAACCTGTGACGCCGAGAAACGGCTGACATACGGACTTGCCTTCGGTACCTTGCGGCACAGCTCCGAGATTAGACCGAAAAGGGTATTCTCCACCAACACTTCACTGACATAATCCCTGATCCGATGTTCTGTCACTTCTTGATCCGTCCTATTCATCAGCTTGATCTGGCACGGCTCCGCATACGGGAACCAATAAAATTCGAAATGACGGTTCTCTTCCGCTAATTGAGCCTGCTGCTTCAAGCATTCGTCGAGGGTTACTCTCCTGCTTTCATATTCGATTTTGTACGCTGGCTCCAGCTTCAACGTCACTTGCACGATAATGCCGAGTGTACCCAAGGAAACCTGCAGCGCCTTGAACCCATCGGGGTGCGATTCCCTACTGCATTCCAGCACCTCGCCTGTGCCGGTCACCACCGTCAATCCAACAACTTGTGTTGATATATTCCCGAATGCCCGACCCGTGCCATGCGTCCCCGTACTAATGGCTCCTGCAATGGATTGCACATCAATATCGCCGAGGTTCTCTTGTGCCAGCCCATGCTGGAACAGCAGGTCGCCGAGCAGCTTCAGCTTCGTCCCCGCCCACACGGTGGCTATTCTGGCTTCAGCGTCGACATGGACCAGTCCCTGCATGGCGTCCAGGGAGACCAGGCAGTCCTCGGATGCTGCAATGGGAGTAAAAGAATGTCCTGAGCCGACCACTCGCAGCCGCCTGCCCTCCTGCCGGCACATCTGGACCATCTTCACCACTTCCGAAATGGATGCAGGATACAGCACCGTTCTTGGATTCGCTCGTACCGTCCCCGACCAATTGGACCATTGGACCTGCTTCATAGAAAACACTCCCCCATTCCACGGTAAGTGGCATATTCGGCCACGATGCGGCCTTGCGAAACCGCATACAGCACTTTGAACCGTTCGCACAGCTCGCCGGCCTTCGCATGGCGGAAGAACACTGGATCTCCCAGTCCGAGCTTCACATGGGCAGGCAAGCGCAGCGGCGTTTGCACCTCACCGGCGCCCTCAAGCGAGAACAGCTCCAGTCCTTCAGGTAAATAGGGCTTCGCCAGCTTATCCTTATCCGCTGTTCCCGATGCCGTGTATCCCCCGCCCATGCAGGTCACGATCCCTGCCCTCGGCATGCGCACCACCTCTATGGCATAAGCTGCTGCCGGCTTATAACGGAATGACGCATAATGGTCGAATAGCCCCGGCGCATAGAAGCCCGATCCGGCGGTGATCTCGGTTACCCACGCTTCCTTCCGGGAGCTGTCCAAACTTCCGGTTCCCCCTGCATTGACGAAGCGGAGCCGGATATCCATGGCGTTAAGCCGCTCCACGGCTTCCTGCCTCCGCTTGGCGGCCTCGACGATGGAGCGGCTCTTCAGCCACCGGACCATCGTATTCTTTATATGCTTGCCCGATGCGTTATCCCCGACGCCTGCCACCTGCGCCTCGTAACCCATGATGCCATCCAAGCGAAGCCAAGGGGAGCGGATAATCCGTTCTACAATGGGATACATGCTCTCCCACGAATGGACGGGCGATCGCCACACACCGAAGTGGAGGCCGGGATAATGTACCGACATATCCAGATCAATGCATAGCGGGATCACGGTACTCTGTTGTTTGGCGAACTGTTCGATGTGCTCGACATGCTCCACACTGTCCACCATTAAGGTAATCGAGCGGCCTTCGCTAACCAGATTCACGATGGACCGAACCGCTTCCGACTGCCACTGAGGATAGCCAAGCAGCAAATCATCGAAGCCTTGTTCTGCTAGAAATACGGCTTCCGCAGCGGTATAACACATGATCCCTTGAAACATGGGATCCGAATCCAGGATACGCTGCAGCACATCCACGGAGCGGATCGACTTGCTAGCCAGCCTTACCTTCTTGCCTCCTGCAGCCCGCGCAATCGCTCGTGCATTGTCATCCAGCATGTCCAGATCCACCAAGGCAAACGGCCTCGGGACTTCCGCGAATATCTCTTTATAGTACTCGTATGTCGACATCCCTCTATCAACACCTTCCCGTTTCCCCTCACGCCTATGCCACATGATATTCTCGAAGCCTGCGGATTATCCTTCTGCACACACCCATCCACACAAATAAAAAAAAGCCCAGCCGGTGGTTGGCTGGACGAATTTATCGTATAGGAAATATAGTGCGTCTTACGTTTCTTGAACCGTGAAGTATGTTGAAACTCTACATATCCCGAAGGAGCCTATCGGACCTACACACTTGTCGCAGCATACTGACGCCCGAGCACCTGCAGCCGTTCCGCAATCGCATGCTCGATATCGCGATCCAGCGGCAGTTGTTCCGAGGCGTAGGGTGCCAACAGCGGATGATCACCGATCATTACCGCGTGCAGCGCATGCTGAAACATCGTGATATCATTGGCATCGTTGCCAAAGGCAACATACTCGCCCTCCTTCACGCCCAACTGCTGAAGCCCGCTCCATTTATGTATCCCCTTAGGGCTGATATCCAGCACATTTTCCCCACCATGCACGTGAACAACGACATCCAGCTGTCTCAGCCTCTCCTCCACTTCCGCCATATCGTCCGAGGTCAGCATCAATATTTTCACAACCGAAGTCAGCTCCTGGAGCGCGACGTTCTTAGCCAGCTTGTGAGGATCCAAATTTAGCAGAATCGGATGATCCGCAGGACCTGTATAGGCATAGTCCCATTCTCCATCGATCAAATAGCTCACGTTATACGTTGTTAACAGCTGAAGAAGGCTCGGAAGCACCTCGCTATCAAAGCCCGCCGTGCAGACCCGCTTTCCCCCTGTCGTCGCCATCGAACCGTTGCCTCCGATCATCGGGTAGTGATGAACACGCTCATGAAGGACGGGAAGCAAGTCGCGAATCGGCCGGGCGGAAGCAAAAATAACCTCATGCCCTTGCGCCACCAGCTCCTCCAATGCCTTTAACAACTCGTCCGAAACCGGCTGCCCTTTAAAACAGATCGTTCCGTCCAGATCGAATACAAATTTCATGCCCATGTCCTCCTGTATCTTCTCATTGCTCTTATCATAGCAGTTGATCGTATAATGAGAAGGACATTTGTCCAGGAGAGAAAGGAGCAACGAAAAGACCCATGAAACTACTTCATGATGCACCCTTGCTGAGAGCCAAGCTCGAGCAATTTCAATTCGAGAGCATGCTGGATCTGAGCAAGCCTGTGCCTTTTACATTGCAGCAATATGAGCCTGGCGAGATCATTCTGCATGAAGGCTTCGCCATGAATTCCCTTTTGTTCCTCGTGCAAGGAAAGATCAAGGTGACCTCCAGCATCGAAACCGGTAAATCGCTTCTTCTGCGCTTTGGCCATCCTTTTTCCATCATCGGGGATATTGAATTGATTCGAAGCGTCCCGGTCCAATCCCAGATTGAAGCCGTTAACGAATGCCTGTTCATCGGGCTGTCCTTTGACTATATTAAGCAACATGAAATGACGAACGCTCGCTTTACATCCACCTTACTGGATCACCTGAGCTATAAACTTCAGACCTGCACGACCGCTTCTCGCGTCAATCTGTTGGCATCGGTGGAGAACCGGTTTGCCAGCTATCTCATGTCCACCCTGTCGCCGGGATCCAATCCTTCCTTTGGGATGGAGCTGAAGACCGACCATATCGGGGAGATTGCCAGCTTGCTTGGTACCACGCACCGACACTTGAACCGGGTGATGTTTGCCTTCGCCCAAAAGGGGATTCTGGAGCGGAACGGACAGACCATCCTCATTCTGGACTGGGACGCCATGGAGGCGGCATCGAATGGGATCCGCTATGAGTAGATCGCCCGGCCGAAACTTTTTTTCTCAAGTTCTTGTAACGAATCGGCCATGGGCCGGTCATATAGGCAAGGAGGTGAATAGGTGACGGATTTGCACCAGATCTACCATCAGCACTTTCAAGACGTGTATCGGTTCCTGCTGTCGCTTAGCAGAGATGAGCATGTTGCGGAAGAACTCACACAGGAGACGTTTTTCAAAGCGCTGAAACATATCGATTCGTTCCAAGGTACGTGTAAACTAAGTGTCTGGCTTTGCCAAATCGCTAAACATACATACTTCTCCTACCTAGATAAGCAAAAGCGATATGAGCCGGCCCCGCAAGTCGAGCACAGCAGCGGTCTGGATATCGCATGGCAAACCGTCGATAAAGCAGAGGCTTTTCGAATCCACCAGATTCTGCACTTGATGGACGAGCCGTATAAAGAGGTGTTCACGCTGCGGGTGTTCGGGGAGTTGTCTTTTGGCGAAATCAGTCAGCTGTTCGAAAAAACCGAGAGCTGGGCAAGAGTCACATTCTTTCGAGCCAAGCAAAAAATTCAAAGCCTGTACAAGGAGGAGAACCGACCGTGAGCCGAGTTTCATGTAATATTATTCAGGATTTGCTGCCCTTGTACTATGATGATGTGTGCAGCACAGACACGAAGGCCCTGGTAGACGAGCATCTTGCAGATTGCCCGGATTGCCGGGAGGTGCTGAGCCATATGAGTTCCCCTATGTCCTTGCCGGCCCAAACAATCGAGCAAAACAAACAGGAGAGTGCCGGTTTGCAGCAAGTTGCCGCCCAGTGGTCACGGACCAAGTGGAATTCGTTTATCAAAGGTTTATGGATCACTTGCCTAGCAGTTGGACTCCTGTTCCTGGTATATGTGGGCCTGTTCAAATGGAACATTACCAGCGTGCCTACCCGCGTTATACAAGTATCCGATATCAGCCAGCTGAAGGATGGGCGCATTGTCTATCATGTGAAGATGACCGACGGCTACAATGTCAACCAAGCCAGCTATGATACGGATGAGGAAGGAAACTTCTATGTGACACCCAAGCGCCCCATCATCAAGTCGAAAAGGTTCGCGAATATGGGATTATCCAACATGTACTATTTCAATGATATTAAAGAGCGTGAGAAGAGCTTTGGCGAAGGCGTTCAGATCAAGGCCCTTTATCTGGGGACGCCGGATGACCGGATTCTCATCTGGCAACAAGGCATGGAGCTACCTCCGGCAAGCGAGTTCGTCGAGTTGCAGTTTATGAGTGATGAGAATGAAAACAAGAGACCGCCAGGGCAGCCATCTAGGCCCTGAAGCAGTCTCTTGTTGAACCTCAAACTGTCGTAACGGGTCTATGCAATAATCTCCACTCGATCCAAGCGTAGACCAAGCCGACCACCCCGAACAGAATAATCGCGGTGCTGACATGGAGCTCATATTCCTGTATGAATCGAGCAGCGTAGGATTCATAGAACAGGAAAGCCCCAGCCCCGGCCCACATCACGGCATACAGCAGAGCATACAGAATGAGGGAAGCTCTAACCCATCGAATCATGCCGATTAGCCACGATAACGGGAGCACGATCACCGGATATAGGATCGAGGATAAGAAGATCGGGATGATCACCAACACCAGACCCATATTACGAAGGCCGTAATATTCCGTTGTTGCAATCTTATAGCCTTCGATATACTCCAAGCCTACGATCGTACCGGTAAACATCCATATAAATACGAACCACAGCACAAAATATTTGGCAACCCGCAAGATGTACCCCACCTTGTCCGTTTATGTCATAAACGGTATGGACCGAAAAAAGGTTACGTTTAATTACATTTCATCTCAAAAATAGTGCTGCCAGCTACTCCGCAGGTTCACCAGCCGCTTCCCAGCGGTCGATTTCCTTGCGCACCCGAGGGGCGACTTCGGTTCCCAGCAGTTCAATGGCTCGCATGACTTCATCATGAGGCATCGTTCCCACCGGCACGTGCAGCATGAAGCGGGTAATGCCCACATGCTTGCGCAGGTGAATGATTTTTTGGGCGACCGTCTCCGGGTCTCCTACATAGAGCGCTCCTTCGAAGCTCCGAGCAGCATCGAAGCTCCCGCGGTCATAGTATCCCCAGCCCCGCTCCCGTCCCAATACATTCATGCTGGCTTGGGTGGATGGGAAGAACTTGTCCGCTGCCATCTCCGTATCTTCCGCAATAAATCCATGGGAATGCGAGCCGATCGGCAGCTTCGATACATCATGACCCGCATGCGCGGCAGCTTCTTTATATAGCTTAACCAGCGGTGCGAACTGCAGGGGACTCCCGCCGATAATCGCCAATACTAGCGGCAGACCAAGCAGACCTGCGCGCACGACCGATTCCGAATTGCCTCCGCTGCCAATCCACACCGGCAGCGGGTTCTGAACCGGCCGCGGATAGACGCCTAAGTTATGAATCGCCGGGCGATGCCCACCTTGCCAGGTTACTTTTTCCGACTCTCGGATTTTGAGCAGCAGCTCCAGCTTCTCCTCGAACAACTCATCATAATGGCTCAGATCATAGCCGAATAACGGGAACGATTCGATAAACGAACCTCTGCCTGCCATAATCTCGGCACGCCCATTCGAGATGGCATCCAAGGTGGCGAAATCCTGAAACACCCGCACCGGATCAGCGGAGGACAGCACCGTAACCGCACTCGTCAGCCGAATCCACTTCGTCTGGGAGGCAGCCGCGGCGAGCACAACCGCAGGCGAAGACGCCGCATAATCCTTACGGTGATGCTCACCTACCCCATACACATCCAATCCCACCTGATCAGCAAGGACGATTTCCTCAACAACCTCACGCAGCCGCTGCGCGTGGCTTATTACTTCGCCTGTCGTCACATCCGGCCAAGTCTCTACGAACGAGCTAACTCCAATCTCCATCATGATTTCCTCCTATTATGCTTTGCCGTGGGGCAGAACCGCAGGCAAAAGGTTATCGTTGTTTTATGCCTTCGGGCAGTCAACATCGTTATCAATTATTCAATTATCTTTATATTGAACTTTTAGTTTGAATTTTTCAAGTTACAAGTTAACTGATAACGTAAATCCGACAGGTCCATGGATGTGAGGAATTCAAAAATGGCCAGAATCCATGCGGATTCCAGCCATTCATGATATCGCTTAGTACTGATTATACAAGGAGGCTTATTGCTTCGCTGCCAAGTATTCCTCAAGTCGATCCCAGGTTTGGGTTATGCCCTCTTCCATGCCCATGTCCAGCACGGTTTTGAGAGCCTCCGGAGAATCGTACACTGCCCGGTTGATCAGCTTGGTTTTCCCATCCTGCTCCACAAAGGTCATCGTAGAGATCGGGGCAGGCATTCCCTCAGCAATGGCGCCTTCCGCATCGGAGAAATAATCGATAAGAACTATTGTCTCCGGCTCGTCGATCTCCTGGTACACCGATTTGCCCCATGATTCCATGCCGTAGAAATCCCCCTGATTCTTATCCAAACACTTCATGCAGTAATGCCATGAGCCGCCCGGACGGAAATCCATCTTGGATACGGTAACCTCCCATCCGCGAGGCCCCCACCACTGCTTCAGATGCTCTCCATCCGTAAACACCTTGAATACCAGCTCCCTAGGTGCGTTAAACACACGTTCCAATACAAGTACTTGCCCTTCAACCCGCGTAATCATTTGGTTTGTCATTATCAATTCCTCCTCATATTAGGTGTTAATCCTGTTTCTTACCTGTCCCTTCCGATTGCAGTTTCTCTAAGTAATTATCCAAGTTGTCGAAGCGCTCGTTCCATATGCTTCGGTAATTATGGAGCCAATGGTCCAGTTCTACAAACGGCTCCGACCGCAGCATGTAGTTCCGCCGGTTCGCCTCCGCCCTTACCTCCACCAGCCCGGCTTCCAGCAGCACCTTCAGATGCTTGGAGGCTTGTGGCTGCCGAATGTCAAGACGTTCAGCGATTTCCCCTACCGTTAAAGGCCCCTTCAGCAGGAGATCCACAATACGAAAACGATTCGGTTCGGCTAAAGCGCTAAATGTTGTTAGTTCCATCTTGTTGTGATGACGGATACAGACCCGCTGCTATAGCGTGTACGGTGATTGTCTGTTCTCTCTGTCCACGTCACCAACATCACCTCTTTTTTTGCTGATTTAATGTGTACCGTACTTCCTAATCATAATATACCACGATAGGAATATTCCTGTAAAGGAATATTAAAACAGAATTTTTGATTTCCTTTATCACAACACAAAAAAGCAATAAACGCGGGTCTTTACTCGGGCCACGTCTATTGCTTTTTGTCACTTTATCCTTCGTATTCCTTACTTAAAGAACACCTTGTCTATATTATATTTGGCCTTGAATTCATTAATGATATAGGTTTCATAGATCTCTCTATGAACGGCGTCTTCAATGATACAGACCTCGATTCGCGTAACCTCATCACGATGCTCCTTGATCGGAGAGACGCTATCTTCAAAATGCTTCTTGATCCGCGGTCTTAACTTTCTTGCTTTGCCAACAAACAGGAGTTCCTCCTTGCTGTTGTAGAACATGAAAATCCCGCCCCGATCTCTTGGAATCAGGTGGAAATCCGTAAATCCGTAAATATGGCTCAACTCCGGAGCAGCCTGCTTGGTAATGGTAACGTCCACCTTGGGAATGGTTATGTTGATCACGACTAACGCTCACTTCCTCAACTCATATATTGATCTAAATCGTATCACTAATCTGCTTATTTGCCCATGCGGGAAATTCAACAGCCCCTTAATCACCCTTCCCTGGGCATTTGCATAGGATGGGACTATGTATGACTAATTCACGATGGGGGTCTTTCCACATGAGCATTCAATATCCCGGACACCAGGAACAAACCTTATATCAAGCTGAACCCGGCATGAAGCACAGCATCAAATCGGTTCGCGATCATATTCACCATCTATGCAAGCAGCATGCGAATCAGCTGGTTCGCGTCGAAACGCTTGACGGCGATGTTTTTGAAGGAACTATCATGCACTGCGAGAAAGGGATTCTGTACTTGAGCATGCCCGGTTACGGAAACCAGCGCGGCTTCGGTCCCAGTTACTATAACAATGTCATCCTGCCACTTGTCCTCTTCGAATTGCTTGTCATCACCTTGCTTTACATCTAGAAGAAGGGCTCAGCTTACATTGTTATTTAGCAGCCTCCCGCGCACTACCAAACCTAATAACCCGATTAAGGAGTGAATCCATTATGGCATTTATGCCGCCGCAAGGACCCCAGGGACCGCAGCAAGGGCCCTCATCCCCGCCTCCAACATCTGTCCCCCAACAGCCTGTGGCCAGTACCTTCGCAGTTGATCCTGGGGCGATCAGGGGCTGTTTGTTCAGAAATACCTATATTTGGCCGACACATGGACCCGGCTTCTGGTTTTACCCGACTTTTGTTGGCCGCACCTCGGTTGCCGGCTTCCGATGGACGGGAAGAATGTGGGTATATTCAGGGCTTGACTTAAGAAGCATCGAGTCGTTCACCTGTTTCTGAACCCCTTAACTCGAAGGGATGGATCCACAAGGGGCCGATAGAGGACCCCAAAAATCCTCCCTCCCGGTCACGAGGAGAGTGCCCTCAGGGCGCTCTCAAGTCGTTACATAGCGGGCAAGCTCCCGTACTCCTAGTAGAATCATTACCTTATCAGCGTGTCCATTTTTCCAAAAAATAAAGTTCTTGATTATCAACCGTCAACGATAAATAATATGTAACAGTCCCTCTTTAAAACCAATAATGATGATTGGGATTATATCTTTAACAAACACAGCAGAAAGGTTGACTTGAACACCATGGATATATCGCAACACGCCACTGGGAAAAAAGGCGCCAAAGAGCCATTTCCCATCTCTATACTGTCTCTCACCGTTGGTGCTTTTGCCATTGGCATGACGGAGTTCGTCATCATGGGAATACTCCCTAATGTCGCGGATGATCTGAATGTCAGCATTGCATCGGCCGGGCAGCTGATTACGATGTACGCCCTCGGGGTAGCCGTAGGGGCCCCTATTCTAACCGTTCTAACCCACCAAATTCCACAAAAAAAGCTGCTCCTGCTGCTCATGGGCCTATTTATTCTGGGTAACGGCATTTCGGTTTTCGCTCCGAGCTATGCCGTTCTGATGGGTGCCCGCATGCTGACCGCGCTGACGCACGGTACTTTCTTCGGTGTGGGAGCCGTCATCGCTTCGAACCTGGTGCGACCGGACAAGCGTGCTGGGGCGGTGTCCATCATGATGGCCGGATTAACGATAGCCAATATCATTGGGGTTCCGATTGGCACCTTCATCGGCCAGACGATGGGCTGGCGTGCTTCATTCGCCGCGATTGCCGTTATGGGGGTGTTGGCATTGATCGGCATCCTGATCTTCATTCCGAAGCTACGGCAGGAACAAGCTTCAAGCATCGTTCAGCAAATTACGGCACTCATTAGACCACAACTCCTTCTCTTCCTGCTGATCGGGGCGCTTGGCAACGCCGGCCTGTTCGCCGTCTTCACTTATATTGCGCCGCTGCTGATTGAGATCACCGGCTTTGCCGAACCAAGCGTCACCTGGATTCTGATCCTGTTCGGTATCGGCGTAACCGCCGGTAATATCGTGGGCGGAAGGCTGGCCGACTGGAAGCTGCTGCCCTCCATTCTGGGCGTTTACTTTGCGACGGCCGTCATTCTTACCATTCTCACCGTGACCATCCATAACCCAATCACGGCCGTGCTGACCATCGTGCTGTGGGGAGCCGCCTCTTTCGCCGTTATGCCGGGCATGCAGGTGCGCGTGATGAGTCTGGCCCAATCCGCTCCAGCGCTAGCCTCCACGGCAACCCACTCTGCGGGCAATCTCGGAAACGCAGCGGGAGCCTTTATCGGAGGGTTGGTCATTACGCATCTAAGCTTAACAGCCCTGCCTTGGGTGGGTGCTGGACTGGTGGGACTCGCCTTCATTCTGGGAGCAGCCTGCTATATGTATGAGCGCAAAGCCGTAACGGCTAATGCTTAATCTGCTCCATTAGGTATGTAACTCTCACCTGCCATACGGGGTTGAACCATTAGAAAAGGCGTAACCGGACATCGTGCTTCCGGTTACGCCTTTTATTTATATATTCGTTGATCCTTCTGCGATTACAGAGCTTTGATCTCCAGCAGCTCATACTTGACGATACCCATCGGCGCTTCCACGTTGACTTGATCGCCAACCGCTTTGCCCATCAGTGCTTTGCCAAGCGGACTTTCGTAGGAGACTTTATTGTTCAATACGTCGGCTTCTGCCGGTCCTACTACCTGATATTCAAGCTTCTCTGCAAACTCGATGTCGTTCAGGACGACATTCGAACCAACATTCACCGTTTTCGAGCTTACATGCTTGGCGTCGACAATCCGGGCGTTGTTGAGTGTTTTTTCCAGGATGATGATGCGCGTTTCCATAAACGCTTGGTCGTTCTTGGCCGAGTGGTACTCGCTGTTCTCCTTCAATCACCATAGCTGATCGCGAGCTTGATCCGTTCCGCTAACTCTTTGCGTTTTACATACTTGAGGTCATCAAGTTCTTCCTGGAGTTTATCATAGCCCTCCTGGGTCAAGATCAGTTCTTCTGCCATGTTCATCACATCCACTTTTTAATTTCTTACTTCTAGTGTACTCTTTATTTCGAAAATAAGCGAAAACTTTCTGAAAATCGATGGATGGAATATTTGGAATTTAATGACAATTACGGGATTGCCGCTACCCAGATTGAACCACTTGGACAGCTATACATGAAGGATTATTTTGAACAAATCAGGATCGTTGTATACCCCGAGATAAATCAAGCCGAAAAGAAAATGTACATCGCTGCCCCGGCAACCACCTTAGAGGTAGCGAACCATATTCTGAAGAACACGGAATAAAAGAACCCGATCTCCTGCTTATGCACATAGCCCCTGATTTCTCCGCAAGGAGAACCAGGGGCTATATAAGATGATAGGATGTCAGGGCCTATCGGCACGTGTATCCACCTGCTATTGGATTCACTTCCAATACCTTACGAACTCGCTTCGATATCAGCCTTCAACGCTTCATACTGCTCCATCAGCTCACCCAGAATCGGATGCTCGCCGGCAATGCCGGTATACTGGGAAGCCGCGTCGCTTGCACCGATATCCCGGACCGATGCTTGCAGCTCCACGCTTTCCGGATCTTCCGGAACATCGAACATCAAAGCCGCTGCCATGGATTTCGCCAAGCTCTTATACGCAAGCCCGCTTTCGAATGCCAGCATGGCTGGCGACACCAGGCGGTCGCCCGGGGACAGCTTCCGGATCGGGGAGCGGCCTACGCGGGACACCTCATCGGTCAGCGCCGGATTGCGGAACCGCTCCAGGATGGTATCGATATAGGCTCCATGCTCGGTAGGATTGAAGCCGTGTTTATGCACAAGCGCAGCTCCCGTCTCCTCGAGCACAGCGCGGACATGACTCGCTACCTCTTCATCCTTCATGGCATCCTGGATGGTCTCGTAGCCTTTCAGAAAGCCTACATATGCTGCCGAGCAGTGTCCGGTGTTCACCGTGAACAACTTGCGTTCAATATACGGCTCCAGGCGATCCACATAGTGAATGCCTTCAACAGGGACATAGTCCTTAAACATCTGCGAGCGGTCCACCGCCCACTCATAGAACGGCTCCACCACGACCTTCAGACGGTCCTCATGCTGCTGCAGCGGCACAATCCGGTCTACGGCCGCATCCGGGAAAGCAACCCGCTGATCGGCCTTCTGCTTCGTCTCGTCATCAAGCTTCCCGTAGACTTGCTCTTTCAGCTGCGTACTGCCACCGATGGCATTCTCGCATGCAATAATATGAAGGGGTGCAGCAGACTCTGCTTGCAGCCGAAGCTTCAGCCCCTCGGCAATGGTGCCGGCGATGAACTTCAGAATGTTCACGCCTACCGCTGTGGTCACGAGATCCGCTTCCGCTACTGCACGTGCGGCAGCTTCAGGCTCCGAGGCGCTGTTAAGTGCCGTGATGCCTTTAACGATCGTGGTCTCCTGTCCTTCGCTGGCCAAGGTTACGGGATACTCCCCGCGTGCTTTCAGCTCCGATACCAACTCTTCGTTCACGTCGATAAAGCAAACCTCATAACCGGCTTGTGACAGCAAGAGACCTATAAATCCGCGCCCGATGTTGCCTGCTCCGAAATGGACTGCTTTCATGCACCCATTCCTCCTTCGAAGATCGCCAGAATCTCCTCTTCGCTGGAAGCGTTCATTACCTTCTCAATGCTCTCGTCATCCGTAAAGATCATGGCCACATTCGTCAGAATCTCCATGTGGTCACCACCGGCAGCCGCGATACCAATGACAATAAACGCCGGCTCATCTCCTCCGAAATCTACGCCTTCCGGGAAGCGGACGATGGACAATCCCGTGGAAATCACCATGCCTTTAGCCTCTTTAGTGCCGTGGGGAATCGCGAGTCCTCCGCCCATATAAGTGGACGCAATCTCTTCTCGTTCCAGCATTTTATCCACGTAATCCTCGGATACATGGCCTGCTTGCACAAGCAGATTCCCCGCCATGCGGATGGCTTCGCTCTTGCTATCAGCCTTTGCGTTCAGTACGACTTTATCTTTGGACAGTATGTTACTCATGTTGGTCTCCCTCTTTCTATGGTCTGTGATTGAAAAAATGCTGAAGCTCTTCCGCCAAATAGGAGCGGATTTCTTCCTCTCTGCCCCGCTCCATCAGCTCGATCAGCTCGGAGTGAAGCAGCATGGCGCTGATTTCACTGAGCACCTCCAAGCTCTCCTTCGGAAGCTGCTTCGGCGCCAGCATCAGCAGTATGACACCCGCCTCCGCCCCGTCCTCCAGCGGCGCTGCATGCGCCAGCCGGAACAAGGTTAGAGACGGCCAGGTAATATAGCGGCTGCGCGTATGGAACAAGGCCAGCGTCGTATCCGGAATGAGCTGGGTGCCCATCCGTTCCCGCTCAAGCAAACGCTCCTTCACCTTCTCCGCATCACGCGCAGCCCCGCGCTCAACCACCTTAGCCAAGGCTTCGTTCAATGTGCCCTGCAAATCATCCTGCCGATTATCCAGGTAGTACACATGAAAGCCATCCAGAAGCGATACAATCTCATTCATCAGGGCAGCCTGCATGCGCAGACGCTCGAATGATGCGACCTTACGCTCTTCCTCGATTCGCTTATCGGCAGCCATGTCTGCGGCCGGTTTCAAGGATGTTCTCTGGATGAATTGCAGTAATGCCTCTTTATCATCCGCCGTGAGCAGCGGACTTAATCTCACATACCGATCCTTCGACAGCGGAAGATCAATGGTCGATATGATGAGATCATATTGCTCCTTCGGTATCCGGGCCGCTTCATACCACGAGACGTTGCCGAGCACCTCAATCTGTGGCATCTCCTTATTCAGTCGTGTCCCGAGAAGCCTCGAGGAGCTAAGGCCGCTGGAACATACCAGAATGGCTTTCAGATGATGTCCCAGCTGGTTCAGCCGTTCGCTGGATGCACCGAAATGCATAACCAGAAACCCGATTTCTTCATCCGGGACGGTTATGTCCAGCTTCATTTCATCGACCGAACGACGGACGATTCCGAACAGCTCCTCATAATCCTTCCGAATCGGGCTTAGCAAGGGATTCCGGATTCGGGTCCCTTCCCGAATCCGTTTCATGGCAGCCCCGATGTGCTCCACCAGACCTGCCCGCAGCGTGCGGTCTTGCTGGAACGGAATGCCGGTGCGCCCCTGAACCCGTTCGATCAGACGCTGGACGATCTCCACCATCTCCACATCCGTGTGAGCCAGTTCGCTGACCTCGGACATGTCCTTCGCTGATTCGAATAATTGAGCTATATATTTCATTTCAGGATCGTGAAAATCAATCTTCAAGGTTTGGCCTAGGCGACTCGCGAAATCCTTTGCCTCCTCTACTGACGCCGAGGATTTACCATATCCCGTCATATCCGCTGTCTCTATGCTCCGCCCCTGCTTGATCCTGTTTACGGAAACCGATAACGCTATGACCATCGCAGTATATGCACCTTCGCTAAGACTCTCCGTCCAATCCCAGTTCATATCCCATAAACATTTCTCTACATCCAGCAGCACCGGTTTATCAATCATGGACAGCAAACGGGCGGTAACCGGCTCGCTTTGATCACGATATCCATCCCCGACAAGATCCGAATAATCCAGATATTCCTCAACAAGCCGACAAATCGCCGATCGCCTTACGCCTTCCGAGCCTTCAATCTCGATACCATAGCCTCTGCGGCGAATTAGGTTAAGGTTAAACCGCTTCATTAATGGCTCGAGCTCATCCAGGTCATTACTGATGGTCGGTACAGTTACCTTTAAACTATGGGCCAAAGCAAACAGTTTGATGGGCTCATTCGCCTCAAGCAGGGCGCATAGCATGAGGATTTTGCGCTCTTCCACGGAGTAATCAGCCGGCTTTCCTGCAAGCAGGCGCTTCCGCAGCTGAGCCATCTCCTCAGGCGTCTCCTCTTCCAGTCGGATACCCGTTCCCGACTTTTTATGAAGCAGAACGCCCGTACCCTGCAATTCCTTCTCAATCTCCTCCATTTCCCGGTGAACCGTCCTGACGCTGACCCCGACCTCAGCGGCTATTTCTGCAGCCGTCATGCCCTCGTTCCTGCTCATCAGGAGCAGAAGGATTTGTCGCTGGCGGGCAGTGATGTGTCCCAGACGCATGGCCCCCTTCTTCATGAAATGAAAGACAACGCCGGCGTTACTACGCCAGCGTGTCATATGGTTTTAGGCTTATGTTAGTCTTTGAGTCGTTCCACCAGCTCATCATATCTCGGACTCTTCAAGAAGTTGTCGATGGAGATATGCTCCGCATTCGGATTCTTCGCGATGGCCCGCTCGGTGAGTGTCTTCTGGGTAATGACGATATCCGCGTCATCCGGTATTTCGCTTACCGCCGAGTTCACAACCGTAATGTCGACGCCCGCTTGCTGCAGTTTCTTTCTTAATACCGAAGCGCCCATTGCGCTGGAGCCCATGCCGGCATCGCAAGCAAACACGATTTTGTTCACATTCTCTTTGTCCAGATTAGCTACAGCCGCCGAAGCAGGAGCGACTTGGTCGTTCATGCCGCCGGTTTTCATTTCCTTCATTTTGGCGGATGCTTCTTCGAGATTCGGCTCTTCTTCCGTCTGTTTGCCTGTTTTCAGTAACAATGCCGCCACGACAAAGGAGACAATCGTTGCAACAAGGACACCTGCCAGCACCGAAATCAGGCCGCCCTTAGGCGCCATGGCAATAAACGCGACGATACTGCCCGGCGATGCAGGGCCCACCAAGCCTGCTCCAAAAATCTGGAAGGTGAAGGTTCCGGCAACGCCTCCAGCAATAGCGGCCAGAATCAGAACCGGCTTCATCAGAATATATGGGAAATAGATCTCATGAATACCGCCCAGGAAATGAATCACGACCGCGCCCGGTGCGGAGGATTTGGCAGAACCGCGTCCGAAGAACCAATAGGCGAGAAGTATACCCAGCCCGGGACCGGGATTCGATTCCAGCATATACAGAACGGATTGACCGATACGTGCCGATTCCTCTGTGGCGATCGGACTGAATATCCCGTGGTTGATCGCATTGTTGAGGAACAACACCTTCGCCGGCTCAATGATAATGTTGACGAGCGGCAGCAGGTTGGCATTGACCAGTACGTCAACACCTGCTGACAGCGCTTTGGTAATGCCCTGTACAAGCGGCCCGATTCCAGTGTATGCCACCAATGTCAGCGCGCCGCCGATGATGCCGAGCGAGAAGTTGTTCACCAGCATTTCGAACCCGGATTTAATTTTGCCGTCAACCAGCTTGTCGAACTGCTTCAGTACCCAAGCTGCAATAGGACCGATAATCATGGCGCCGAGGAACATCGGAATATCTGCCCCGACAATGACGCCGACCGTAGCAACCGCACCGATAACCGCACCACGCTTGCCGTGGATCATCTGTCCGCCCGTATAACCGATTAAGAGCGGGAGCAGGTACGTGATCATCGGGCCAACCAGCGCTCCCAGATTCTCGTTCGGGAACCAGCCGGTCGGGATGAACAGAGCCGTAATCAGACCCCAGGCAATAAACGCGCCGATATTCGGCATCACCATGCCGCTAAGGAGACGGCCAAGCTTCTGAACCATTACGCGAATGCCTTTGGAAGCGTTTGTATTTGTCTCGTTAGACATCGTATAGAACCTCCTAGTCATATTTGAACATAAATCTGAAATTTGTTGTGTCGCTTTCATCTGACATCTCTATGTTAAGTCAGCCCGGCAAAAGGCTCAATGAAAGGAAAAGCGGGTTTCGTCAAGAATATTGTTGACAACTTTTAAATGGATCATGTCATAATTTTGAAAATGCAGTCCTGATGCGGTTTCATTCGTAGAGCAAGTCGTCCCGCATCGGATACAATAAAGCGCTTTCAATTGGACTCGGTGTGTATCCTCGTATACAGCATCCGCTATTCCATGCTCATCCCCTTCTGATTGTCGATTCGCTATCTTAACAAAACAAGCCCTCCCGGGGTCCGGAAGTGCTTGTTCATTCATTCTTATTCTTCTTGTGTCTGCAAAATATAACCTTTTCCTCGGATGCTTTCAATGTCCAGAATGCCTCGCGTCTTCTTGCGCACCCGGTAGATCAGCGCATTCAGCTCCTCGGAGCTCACATCGGGCACTTCATCCGTTCCATAGCTCCGCTCGGGCCAAATGTATACCTTGAGCTGATCCTTGGACACAAACTGGCCTTGGTGGTTGACTAGCAGCTCCATGCATTTGTACTCTTTTTCCGAAAAAGCACACACATCCTCGCCATATACCAGCTCCTGCTTGAAAGGATTCAGCCTAAGTCCGCCTGGGGCCTCGACCGCTGCCAGCTGTTTGATGAGCGGTGTAATGTCCATCGTCTCATCCATGCTGAGGATGGAGAAGGACAACACGATCAGATCTCCAGCGAGTACTATGGTATCTCCGTGCTGAAGGGAAATTTCATCATGGGGAGCCAGCCGTTCCTGATTGACGAAAGTTCCATGTTTGCTGTTCAAATCCTTAATGCTGAACTTCCCGTTTCGATACAGCAGCGCTGCATGCTGCCGGGACACAAAAATGTTATCAAACGCGATATCCGGATCAAAATGCTGGCCCTTGCGGCCAAGCACCGTTATGGGTTTGGTCAAAGCTATAACGTCTCCACGCTCATAGGGGTTCCCCCGCTCCACCATCAAAAAGGAGGATTTGTCCATCATGCTCCCTCCCGTTCTTATTATGCTGCTCATTGTGTTTATCAGTTCGCTATTATGCAATTGTTATGGTCCAGCTATTGAGTATGCGCCCAAAATCACTAAGATGTATGAAAGAAGGATTAATAAATAGAAAACTTAGATAGAGATAGAGATAAATATAAATCTACTACTGCATATTGTATACGATTTTGGGGGATTGGATCATGCGAAAACTAAAAAGATGGAAGAACATCATACTGTTTGTTCTCGTGTTGTTTGTGTTTCTGTTTGTAAATAATACATCCCTGTTCACCAAAGACCGTGACGTAGAGCCGCTGCTGCTGGCGCATCGCGGGCTTGGCCAGACCTTCTCGATGGAAGGCATTCAAGCCGATACTTGTACCGCCTCCCGCATCTATGTGCCGGAGCATGCTTACCTTGAGAACACCATTCCGTCCATGAAAGCCGCATTCGAAGCAGGCGCCGATATCGTGGAACTGGATATCAAACCAACCAAGGATGGCCAGTTCGCCGTGTTCCATGATTGGACCCTGGAATGCCGTACTAACGTGGAGGGCTCGGTCAAGGATTATACCATGGAGCAGCTAAAAAACATAGACATCGGGTATGGCTATACGGCCGATCAGGGAGCGACTTATCCTTTTCGGGGAAAGGGAGTCGGGCTGATTCCGTCGTTAGCCGAGGTACTAGAGGCATTCCCTGACGGCTCATTCCTGATCCATATCAAAAGCACCGACCCTGAAGAGGGGAAACTCCTGGCAGAGTACTTGTCCGGACTGCCGGTGAAGCGTCTCAGCCAGCTGACCGTTTACGGAGACGATGAGCCGATCCGTACATTAAAATCGCAGCTTCCATCCCTGCGCGTCATGTCGAGGGGTACGCTGAAGAGCTGTCTCGTATCCTACGCCGGAGCCGGCTGGAGCGGCTACCTTCCATCGGTTTGCCGCAACACCCAGCTGCATATACCGGAAAAATACGCCCGTTACCTGTGGGGATGGCCGGATAAATTCCTGAACCGAATGGACAGCATTAATACGCGCGTCATCCTCGTCGCCGGGGACGGCGGATGGTCGGAGGGCTTTGACTCCGTAGCGGATTTGGAACGACTGCCAGACAACTACAGCGGCGGGATTTGGACGAATCGGGTCGACGTGATCGCCCCGGAGCTGACCTTGAAGAAGAATGAATGAGTTGAAGCATCATGTTCGTTTCAATTCATGAATATGAGCGAGTTGCAAACCCGCATAAACCGGAAAATTAGCCCATTAAAAAGCCCCTCCCCCACCGCGGGGGCTTTTTTTTATTTTCACGGGGTGTAGGGCAAAGTTTTTGGGACGATTTTACCGATTACTATTAATAGGGGTCTTTTAGCCTAATTTCATAACTAGAATCATTGAAATATATAGGAGTTGATATTTTGGCCAGGGAAACAGAGAAAAAAGGAATGGCGTGGTTTAAGAGTGCCCGCTCAAATCAAAACCAGCCCGAGAAGAACAGTGCCGAACAAGAGGATCTTGCCGTAACGGCAGAAGAAGAGGCAGCTTATTCCGCGGAGCCTGAACTGCCCGCTGCAGAAGGAAACAAACATCTATTCTCCAAGGATAACCAGGACAAGATCGGCCTCGATGTCATTGTTTCGATCGAGAACATGCTGAAGGAACGGCAACTGCTGACCTATAAGAATAGGGGCCTAGAGGATCAGCTCTTTACCGCCAACGAGACGATTAACCGGTATAAGCATGAGCAGATCAAGAGAGATCAGCTGGTTCAGGAGAAGAACAAGGAAATCCGCGAACTCGAGAACGTGCTGACCAATAAACAGATGACCTACGACCAGCTGCTCGAGGATTACAAGGAATACCAGCTAACATCGAACCTGGCGTACGAGAAGCTCTCCAACCAGTTGGAAACCGAAACCGCCAAGTACAACAAGCTCTATGAGGAGTCTAACAATACGCAATATCAGAGCATGCTCAAGATCAACTCGCTTGAAGAGAAGGTTCGGGAGCTGGAGATTGCCAATCAGAAGTACGCGGAGCAATACCAGAATATCCTGGATGATAAAGCCAAGCTGATGCAGACCATCAATGATTTTACCGAGAAGATGTCCTTCTCCTTCTCACCGAAAACCACGGCTTCCAATACACCATCGGAATAATCATACCCGCATAAACAGCTAGAGAAAGGGGGGCCATCATGTCAGAATCCTATGGGAAAATCATAGAGCTCCTGGCGATCGAGAGGGATACCGAAGCATTCGGTCTACGAATCAAGCTATCCCTTATAGAATCGGCGGAGCTAATATGGTTAACCGATAACGAGACCATAGCGAATATAGCAACCGTGGCGGAGTTCGACGGGGTTCATAAATACCGATTATCCTTACATACCGCATGGGATGCTAACAAACAGCAATACATAGGTTCCATTACGCGTACATATCGTGATCATAGTGAGCGCTTTTCATTTGCCTGCTCCGTTCCTTTCAGGAACGAATTAGAGTCCATCAAGAAGATCCGACTTGTAGATGACTTGCATACGCTACCCTTCTTGTCCACACATCGATCCGAAACGGATCAGTCCGAGGAGATGCAAGCCGAAGAAGACATCAAGACCTATCATTTCGCGAGGAAACGGCGCCATCTTCCGCTTAAGCTGGTAAGCGCAATCATGATGAGCTTGGTTTTTGTTGTATTATTAAGTTCATTTAATTACTCGTATCCCGGTTACATTCGGCCACACCCTGCAGCAACGGCCACGGCGGAAGCAGAGACCGTCATCCAATTGTTTGCCGAGAACCGGAGCGCACTCATTGGGAAAACCGTGGCAGTCTCAGCGGAGGAAGCAGCGGAGAGCAAACCGAAGGATATCAAACCCTCTGCCTTCGTTCCACAGCTGGAGCTGGAAGAGTTCATCTCGTTCGGCCTGCCCAAAGGCTATGTAGCCCTTACATTCGATGATGGGCCATCCAAGCACTCCATCGATATTATGAACGTCTTGAAAAAACACGAGGTTGGCGGAACGTTCTTCTTTGTTGGCACCAATGTGAAAAAACATCCCGACTATGTCAGGGCCATCCATGCGAACGGATACTCCGTCGGCAGTCATTCCATGACCCATAGCCAGCTGACAAGCCTTACCTATGAACAGCAGCAGGCAGAGTTGACCCGCGTGGCCGACCTTATCGAGCCTATTACAGACGAGAAGCTGGTACTCTTTCGTCCACCCTACGGTGCCTTTGACGATCGGACTGAAGCGTTAAGCCAACAGCAAGGGAGTAAAATGGTGCTCTGGAACCGGGATCCCGAGGATTGGCTGACCCGCGACGAGGATAAAATCCTCGATTATGTCCAGCATATCGAAGCTTCCGGCTCCATTATACTCCTGCATGAATCTCAAGCAGTTGTGGACGCCTTGCCGAAGATTATTAAGCACCTGCAGGATCAGGGGCTCACTATCGTCAGTTTGCACTAGCCAGACTATGTCTTTAAGAAAGACAACGTCTATCGACGTTCTTTCTCAGAAGACAGACCGCATTTAGCGGAAGTTTTTCTGGTGAGATAAGGATCGTAAGTCTCTGAATTTTAAGAAAAGGCCGTCCCCGTTGTTCTGTAACTTCAGACATCGGGGTACGGCCTTTTTTTATGGATAAACGAACGATGGATCCGAGAAGCTATATTTATTCGTCCCCAGGACTTCTTAAAGGCTTTAGGAACGCAAGCGTAGAATAGTATGTTCGAGGTGAACCTATGACAACCTGGATTTCCACTCGCAAGAAAACCATTCTTGCTATCATCGTCGCTCTTGCTCTAACCGGCATCGTCTTCATAGCCTACTCTATCATCCAAAGCAAGGAGAACCCCGACGTGACAACAGCGTTCATTGAAGAGTATATGACCAACGATAATGGTACCATTGCTACCTATCTCAAGCCCGCTTCCTCCGAGCACCCGGACATCGTTGCCGGAAGAGAGGCGTTATCCGAGTCACTTGGGCTTTGGATGCAGTACGCCGTTTTATCCGATGATCGATCGCGGTTCGACGATAGCGTCCAGCTTCTCACCACCTATTTTCTCTATCAGGAGCAGGAGCCCTATATCCGGTGGAAACTCAGGCCGGACGGTGAATCCGAGGTAACGACCAATGCGCTGGGCGATGATTTTCGAATTCTCGATGCCCTGCTGAAGGCGTTCAAGCGCTGGGGCGACGAAGAATACCTTCAATTGGCGAAGGAGATCGGCTCCACATTGCAAGCCTCGGCTCAAACCAAAGGATATTTCGTGGATTATCATGATTTTGAACGTAATGAATCGGCAGCCATGTTAAGCCTGGTCTACGCGGACATTTCGGCACTGCGCGAAATGCAGAATAACGGAATCCTGTCCCGCCAGGAGTATGAACAGTATCAGGATCTGCTCTCCCAAATGCCTTCAGACGGCGTCTTCTATCCCAAAACGTATCAGATCAGTTCCGGTCAATATAAGTACGATGCATCGGTCAATCTGATTGACCAACTGATCGTTGGCATCCATCTGGCGGAGATGGATCAGCGGCCGAAGGAGCTCATACAATTCCTCAAGGGAGAATTCCAGCAGAATCAGCAGCTGGTGGGCCGCTACAACCGGAAGACACGAAAGCCCGACGCGACATATGAGTCGCCTGCCGTCTACGGCCTGGCTATTATCCTGGCGCTAAAAACGAATGACCTCCCTTGGGCTCGGCAGCTGCATGATCGAATGATCCAATTCCGAGGCCAGGATCCTGCTTATCCGGGAGGGTATGTGTTTGATGGGGATACACATGCTTTTGATAATCTGTTTCCTCTGCTCGCGGAGAAGCTGTTAGAATCAACTGGGAAGTAATCCTCGTCGCTGGGATCTCTAGCGTCTTTACAGGCTCTCGATGAGCATATACACACCCGTAAAGATCAAAATGATATAGGTGAATATCTGGAATACGCGCTGGTTAATGACGTTGAATAGACGCTGTCCGATCAACAGCCCGACAAATACCAAGGGAAGTGCAATTCCACTCGACACCCAGACCGTCTTGCTCGTTCCCGCCACGATAACCTGAATGATCAAACTCAGGGAATAGATGAACAAATAGAAGGCGAGGGTCGTCCCTCTGAGCTTTGCCTTCTGCGTGTCGGTCCCCGAGAAATACAACAACAGGGGCGGACCCGGCATTCCAATGCTGGTCGTTAGAGAGCCTGCTAGCCCCCCTACCGTAAGATCCCTGCCCTGGCTCTGGCGGATTCTGAATTTTAGCATCAGCATGACGGTTAGTGCCAATATGATCAGACTAACACCTAACTTCAGATAACGAATATCGATAAGCGAAAAAATAACGATGCCGACAGGGAGACCTGCGGCACTTCCGATCACCAATCGCTTGAGGATGCCATAGTCGATATCCTTGCGTATCCTCGCAATCAGAGCAGCCGAGATGACAAGCGATAGAATCAAATTAATCTGAATGGCCTCGTTAGGCTGGAATAAGAGCAGCAGAAACGGCGTAGCCAGGATAGAGAACCCAAATCCGGTGCTGGTCTGTAGGATGGACGCTACAAAAATAATGACGACAAACAGTATAATATCCACGCTGCACCTGCTTTCATCGCGTATTGCGGGAAGCTCCTATTCGAAGCAACTCCATCCTATCATTGTAACATATTGGAATCATGGGGACGGGTCAGTTGGCGCGATTAATTTGTGCATGTTGCGCACCAGATGCTAATGCTATACGGCGTGCCATGGTGTTAAATGAGAAAAACCCTCCACTAATGGAGGGTTTTGTTACCGTGTATCCACGATGAAATGGGATAACACATCTTATATCTTTTTAACAAATTCCGATTTCAATTTCATTGCCCCGAATCCGTCGATTTTGCAATCGATATCGTGATCGCCATCGACCAAGCGTATATTTTTCACTTTCGTGCCTATTTTCAATACAGAGGAGCTGCCTTTTACTTTAAGGTCTTTGATTACCGTTACGGAATCGCCGTCGGCCAAAACATTGCCGTTCGCGTCTTTGATGACCTTCGTATCTTCATCATGCTCCGCTTCGGACTCCAGGGTCCATTCATGAGCGCATTCCGGGCAAATCAAGAGGTTCCCATCCTCATATGTATATTCAGAATTACATTTCGGGCAATTCGGCAAAGTAGACATCGTTTCGTATTCTCCATTCGTTTTATATTAACTATACCCTATATTAGAAACCTATGCTGGCCAATACCAATACTTTTGTTACTAAGGATTAAGACTTTCCGCTTCTGTCTCTATCGGCCCGGTGAAATTGTTAATGGGACTGGGTAATTCATGACAACCTCCCTAGTGCTGGCCGCCATCGGTCTGATCGCATTTGGTCTGGCCGTCGTGCTATTTCGAAAACGAGATTTGCCGCTGTAATCAAGCATCTACCGATTTACCCCATATTTGTTATTTGCAACTCAAGAGGCTCCACCATCTGTTGTAGCAGACGGGGAGCCTCTTGAGTTGCTTCTAATGGCTATCTTTATGTTATTTCACCCATTTATGCAGAAGTGGTCCTTCCGCTCCAAAGACAGGGTCCATATCCGGGACGGGCACGCTTCGGATTTCGTTGATCGCCTGCACCCGATCCGTCGGGTTCCGCTCCCTCATATTTGGCTTATTCCCTTCGGGATAGGCACCAATCACTTCAAAATCAGGGGTACTGGTGAGCTTCATATGTGCAGTGCCCGCCGGCAAAACAATCACATCACCGGTGGCAAGCTCTAGCCGTTCTCCTGCATCGCCGCCCACAAGAACGGTTGCGCTTCCCGACCGTACACCCAGGACCTCGTGCGTGTTGCTGTGATAATGATGGTAATCGTATACGCCGCCTGCCCAGCTCCCGCTCCAGTGATGCCGGTGGAAGGCAGCCTCCAAGCCGCTCGGGTCATCCGCGAATACCCCATTGTATACAATGACTGGCAGATCGGGATTATTGGGAACCTCTCCATCATCCTTCACGAAAAATGATCGGACATGTACCTCCACGGTCATCCGCTCCTTTCAACTCATTGATGCACTCGTAGTACCAGTACCCGGGACGAGCCTTTTTTAAACCGAGTTGTTAAAAAATAGGTATTATGGAGAACGGTCAAAGCGAGTTAACCATTCTTTGTTGTATATGGTCCGAGCCGCCGAGCATAGCCTTCGCAATCATCAGGAAATCCTCCCGTTTGATCTCCAAATGCCCATAACGAAAGGCATAGCCCCAATTTCGATTCCCTCGCGTAAAGCTAAGCTGGCCCAATAGGCGGGCTATTTTGACCTCCTGACCGGGGACATACCGGATATCCCGGCGGAAGGGGACGAATGATGCCGTCATTTGATACTCGTAAACTCGATCATTCACAACCTGGCCCATGGCTGTAAAAGCTTGGAGCGCCTCTCCAGACTTCAAGTCGGTGCGCGGGGAATAATAGATCAGCCAATCACCTTCGCACATGCGCCGCAGTGATGCCGATTTACCGTGACATAGCTGAGCAAATCCCCCTTCCACCCCCAATTTCACATGCGATTCGGATACCACTCCAATCCAATAACGAGTCCGCTCTTCTAATTGCTCCAACACATCCTGATACTCCACGACCTGACGTTCCATCATACACGCTGCTGCTCCAAGGCTTGTTTCAACCGGTCTAGCTGCCGGACATGATGCCGATAATGCATCTCGATGAGCAAAAACCACTCTTGGGCATGCAATCCTCCGAAACTCGGATGGGGGACGGTATGCTGCAGGGATGCCTCTCCAAGCATTGGCTCGGTTTGTCTCATTCGTTGGACGACAGTATCCAAACCTTGAATCAAGTGCTCTTTCGTTGCAGGCTGCTCCGGGGTATATTGGGGAGACGGCGGAACCTGAATACGGATGGGAGGGAAACTGCCCTGTCCGAATATTGCCATACCTACTTCCGTTTTTCCCGCTGAAGAGACTGCTGCATCCTCAATCGGGTTTAAACATAACTCAATATTTCGCAGATGCATGGATAACGCGGATTGAATCAAGTGCTGATACATTTGCCCGATCGACCACTCGTCCTCTGCTTGTCTGTACTTTAATTCCTCCATGCTGAAACCATCCAGCTCCTGTAGATACACCTGCACCGTCTGTTCAAACCGCTGCAATGCTTCCGTTGTATTCATATCTACCACTCCCTTAAATCGTCTTTGTACCGAATATACAAAAACGCTACTGACAACCTCATGTCAGTAGCGTTTTAACATCTTTTCCACTTCGTCGCGGATCTGATTACGGAAGGATTCTGGCTCAAGAACAACGACATTCGATCCCCAGCCGAGCACCCACTGCATGATTTCCTCCGGCCGGCGAACGCGTAAGCTCACCAGCAACCCGTCCTCACATTCTTCCAATGTCTCCGTGTAATAATTACCTGATTCCTTAACTCGATCCGCAATATCGGGATTTGCCAGAACCCGCACCCGCAGATTACGGTCATCCGGAGGTCGATAGTCGGCCAAGTCAAAATCCGGCGGCATCTCAAACCGCTCCTCAAGAACCGTCAGGTCCTTCATGCGGGATAGCCGAAAATGGCGGATGCCTTGCCGGAGGTCACACCAGGCAACTAATGTCCATGAACCTTGAAGAAAGGCCAGCCCATAAGGAGCTGCCGAGCGAAAGCTCTTTCGGTCGCCTTTGGAGTCGGGCATCTTCTTCACATAATGGAATTCCACCTTACGCTCTTCCAGTATGGCTCGGCGAACCACTTCAACATAGTCCTTCTCTTCTCTTGAAGTTGCCTTGTTACCGGGAGCCAGCAGCCGCATGGTCTTTCGAACCCGCGAAGCATCGGCGCGGACAGGCTCCGGCAGAATAGACTCTATCTTTTTGCGGGAAGCCTGAGCCTTCAAACCATATCCTGCGTCAAAGCGTTGTTCGACGAAATCCGTTCCAATGAGCAGCGCCACGGCTTCCTCCGCCGTGAACATGACCGGTGGCAGAAAATACCCCGCCATTAACGAATACCCTTGCCCGGGAGCTCCCATCACGGGTACGCCTGCTTCGCTAAGGGCCTGAATATCCCGGTAGATGGTCCGTACGCTCGTCTCGAATATGGATGCCAAATCTTCAGCCCGTACAACCTTTCGCTGCTGCAGCTCAAGCACGATAGCCAGCATCCGATCTGTCTTGTTCATGCTGCTGTACCTCCCGTTCCATTATTAAAGCCAGTACTCTATTATTCTGCAAACAGCGAAACGGGTCAAGAAGGTCAGCTTAAACCTCTCCCCAGTACACCTTCGTCTCATAATCAAAAAACACGCAGCCATCCTGCTCATTCCGTTCATATATCGTGCGCAGTTCGTTCATCATCGGTTCGTAGTTCGGATGCCCTGACAACGGAGCGTAAGAGGACGAGTGCAAACGGCCGCATAATCCCTCATAATCAAACGTCTGCCGATTGAAGAACTTCGCCTCCCTCATGTCCCCTCCCCGAAAAAAAGAAGCCAGCGTTTCGTGCGCAATATTCTTCTGATCCACTTCTTTATAATCGGTGCCATAGATAAGGAGCAGCTGCTCATACGCTTCCAGGAACGGCGTTCCCTGCGTGAGCCTGGAATTCCATATCAGGGCAACCTTCCCGCCCGGTCTCAGGATCCGCTGGAATTCCGATTGGGCGGCGTCACGGTCAAACCAATGAAAAGCCTGGGCGCTCACGATATGATCCACTGATTGATCAGGCAGTCCCGTCACTTCTGCTGAACCCGAGACCATTCGAAAGCCGGGTTCGCCTCCAAGGTCCGACTCGGCAGCTTTCCGCATCGCCTGATTGGGTTCCACGGCAGTTACGCGGCTCCCCCGCTTCAGCAGCAGCTTCGTGAAGATCCCCGTCCCGGCGCCAATATCAGCAATCTCGCCGTCCAATCCAACGGTATCATACAAATAATCCATGACCTCATGCGGATAACTCGGGCGATACTTCGTGTACGAATCGACGCGATTCGAAAACCGTTCCTTGCTGTTCATCGTAAACCACGCTCCCATCCAAGATATAAGCGAAATCCAGACAACGACGATTTTAGTTTCATTATATGAAACCGCATTTCATTTTCAACTCCATTTTATAGCAACACTCGCTTATTAGCCAGCATTTATTGCCTTTAACCTAGCAAGCTCGGCGGGTGTCTCGTTTGAGCACTTATAATGCAGAAAACCCCGCATTCGCCTGGACAGACGAACCGGGGTTATATGGGATTGCAGGATTAGAACGGACTGCCTATCGAGCTGTGTCATGATTGACAGCGCCGCCACCTGCAAAATGTTAAAACAGGCTACCAGAACCTGCACGCGCAGTTGTATCTAGGGCTCATACTCGCTCAGCTTTCCTTCATAGATCAGTTGCAGACGCTCGCTTTGGCGAAAATCATCCGGCGTTACCAAGGCGGGCAGCTTATCCCATAGCCTGACTCCGGACCGCTGCAGAATCTCCGCCACGAATTGCGAACAGAAGTAGGAATTGCTGAATTCGATCGGTTCCTTTAGCGCGATGCCCAGGACGCCCAATATATTATAAAAATACTTTTTGTCCTTTCGGATAAAAGCCTGCAGCACCCGCTTCATTTTCGCGATGTCGCGTTCCGATACCTGAAGCTCATAGATGACGCACGTCGTATTGGGATATTTGCTGAACGTTCCCGTCTTCAAATCCTCCTTCACGAATCCGCCGTTCAGAGGATTGTTCGGATTCTTTCTCCCGAAGCTATATAACTCCGACAGCTCCCGGTTAAAGGAGATCGAAGCGTGGTTGTAAGGTGCTCTCGTGTAGCCCTGAATGACTTTCGTAAAGAGCGTTCCGGTATTGGTAAGCAGTATAAAGACCGAGTGATCGTCTACCATTTACGAAATTTCCCCTTATCCGTATTGAATTATTCCTTCATAATAACATATGATTCCTTTAGTAGAACAAGAATGATACCCCGTGACAAGTTGGTGATGACAGGCATATGGACAGCTCGCTTTTAACCTTAATCCTGATATTCTCCGTCTTATCGGTCATCCAGCTCCTCTATTACGTGATGAGCAAGACGCAGCCGAATATCGACTATACCGAAGTCGGATTTCGCATCAAAACCTGGTGGGGCATGCTGGTCATCTTCTGCTTGGCGACGCTTCTGAATCCCGTGGTTTCCCTGCTATCCCTTATGGTGCTGACCTTCTTTACGCTCAAAGAATATTTCTCGATGATCAAAACACGGAAGGCCGACCGCCGTTTATTTCTGTGGGCGTATTTAACCATACCCGTTCAATTCTATTGGATCTATATCGAGTGGTACGGGATGTTTATCGTGTTCATTCCGATCTATGTATTCCTGGTGCTGCCGCTGCCGCGGTTGATCAATAAAGGCACTGTCGGATTTATGCGCAGCGTCAGCTCCACCCAATGGGGCCTGATGCTTATGGTGTTCGGTCTCAGCCACCTGGCCTATTTCCAGTTTGCCACGCCCCAGTATGGAGCAGGGCTCGTGCTGTTTCTCGTCGTCTTAACGCAGCTGAACGATGTGGTGCACACGCTCGCCTCCCTCTATTTTGGCAGACGAAGAATCGTGCCGACCTCCAACCCAAATCTGACTTGGGAAGGCTTTGCCTGCGCGTTTATCATTACCACCGCAAGCTCCTATCTTATCTATCCCTATCTGACGCCGATCAGCCCGACGTTTGGCCTTCTGTCCGGCATGCTCATCAGCCTCGGCGGCTTCTTCGGCAGCTTGACGGTTTCGGTGCTGAAGCGCGATTTGTTAATCGGGGATGACGGACGGTTCGATGCCTTGAAGAAAAGCTATCTGAGCCGGGTCGATAGCCTGACCTATACCTCTCCGATCTTTTTTCATTTCATCCGTTACTTCTATGACTTTATGTAGTTTGCTCTTCTCTCATAAAAAAGGAGGAATAGATGATGACCGACGCGCAGCCAAACGGTACACTCATCCGGTTCCGTATTCCGGTCCATCCGATCACCTTTGACTTCAAGTTGTTTATAATTGATAATATAATAAATTATTATGGGTTTACTCGGAATTAAAAACAAAAGACCCTTACACTGAATACTAAACGAAAGCGATGTGTAATTAATGATAAACTTTAGAAACAAAAGCTATCATTGCACCTCGGAAATTGTATTGAACTTAATTAGTGGTAAATGGAAAATATCTATTTTAAACCATTTATCCAAGGGCTCGTTACGTTTCAATGAGTTGCAGCGGTTACTCCCTGACGCAACCCAACGCATGCTCACGTTGCAGTTAAGGATGCTTGAAAGCGATGGGCTTATTATTCGAAAAGTTTATCCAGTTGCACCACCAAAAGTGGAGTATTATTTATCAACGCTAGGCGAGGAAATGGCCCCTATGCTCAATATGTTATGCAAATTCGGTACAACTTATATCGATAACTTTCCCGATGAATCATCGCAAACAAGTAACAAACATGCCTGAAAAAAGGGGGGTTAATATAGAAATCTCGTTGTCAGGAGAAGTTTGACGGCAAAGCCCAATGGTGGAGGCTTTGCCGTCAAATGATTCACACGCCATATTTACAGCACCAAGAACTTGGCACCAAATCCTTTGCCTGCGGCGTGAGCCGACGACAGTTCCTCAATATCAGCCATATCCAATAAGATCACATTTTCCGGATACAGCTTGCCTAATACAGCCCATACTACAAGTTCATTTCGACCTGTGCGAATTAAATGAACTCCAACTGTATTCGTAACTAATCCGGAGTGTGAGAGAATGTCTACCGCCTGATGAAAACTTAATGGTGGTAGCTTATCGGAAGAGTTCTCAAAATCCTCGCTTCCTTGAGGCCGATATAAAAAGCGATGCCCCCTAAAGATTTGCCCAAGGTCCACAGCATACTCACGGCCATCAATCTCTATGATGAAACGCAGCACTGCCCGACCGGCATCGATAATCGGAAACAATCGTGCTTTGAACGGCTGCCGATCGTACAGCTCACCCGAAACAGAAAGAATGTCCCCCTTCTCCGTTGTACCTCCCCCTGCCTCGTTGCGTAGTGCTGCATAGTAATCTTCATATTCATAATCGAATGAGATAGCGGTCAACTCTGTTGTTTCTTCAAGCTGTATGGTTTGTACCGGATGCCACTTAAGAAGATATCGTGGTGCAGTCGCAGCAGTCGCCCCCAAGCCAGCTGGCAAAATAGTTCCCAATCGATATTGAAAGCCATACCCGGCCGTGGACAAACCTGAACTAACAACACTCTGTGCATACTGAACAATAGATTTGTGCGACAGATCCCTACCAAACAGTTGAGTTAAAAATGTCTTGCGCGCAGGTTCTAAAAATCGTAACCCTTTGAACTCCGTATGTTCTTTGACTTGAAACGGAACTTGCTCCCAATTGGAGAACGGAAGTAAGGCATCCCGTAGCAACACAAATTGATGTAAATATTCGTTATATAGTTGCATGACTCTCGGGCCTCCTGACGGTCCAAAAACCTGCGCAACAGCGTCTGGTATTAATGTATGATGGTAACAGTGGCTTCTAAATTCCAACTCTTCAAGCTTCGCTGTCCCATATTGTGATAGGGCTCTCTTCTGTGAATTTATCTCTCGCGCCCAGCTTACCAATTGCTCACCTATGCGTACCGCCTGATCGGTAAGCTCCACACCGGCCCTGTCTTCAAAGGCCAAGGGGCCGAGCGGTAATGATGATTCACGCCCGGAGATCGCAAGGTTGGCCTGAAGGCTGTCTAATAACACAGACGGATCGCTATTTACAGGTTCGCCAAGCTGTACCAGCATCGCCTCCAACAACTTATCTAACTCATTTACTACATCTTTAGCCCGATATATACCACTGGGTAGATTCCAGTCAAGGGCTGCACCCGTCCCTTTCCTAATTGTATCGTTAGTATAGCTGCCGATTAAGGGCTCAATATCAAGAGTTTCTCCCCAAGCAATACTCTTATCGTTCAAAGTAAGTTGATATTCCGACATTCATCACACCCCGTTTCTAAGTTTCTATCGTTCAAAACGACGAATGAATTGTTAATAACAGCACCTAGGTCGTTTGTATGTTAGGATACCAAGCTTCCAAGTCATTGAATAGTACGCACTTTTTTGTATTATCCGATCATTTTTGTGCCATAGGATATGTTTTGATACTATAAATAATCGCCATAATGTAGCCGCCTAAAATATAGAAAGACGAACCAAAACAGAGACTGTTCTCGAAAATCATCTATGTATTCGTTTTCTTGCTCTATAAAGCGGTTTTACATTTATAGGCCCATTACGATAGTTTATTACATAGGGTGTCATTTGGGTTTATATGGAATGAAAGGTTTTAAATGGAGATGATATTATCCCTTTATACCTGAATTTTGTCCCTTGACATTGCTTGCTATAGAAAAAGCGCATACCTAATCCGAGTCCAATAGAGTAGGCGCACCATACTGGTCTTCACAAAGAGAGACAGAGAAGAGAGGAGTGAGGAGTTTGCAGTACTTTTTTTATGGATTAGCCGGCGTATTCCTTGTGTTTCAAACCCTGTATACGTTCATCCCGCTGCTATGCAGCAAGGTGAAGAAGCTGAATCCCGATCTCGCCGAAAAATCAATCTCTGTGCTCGTCCCCGCTTACAATGAGGAGCTGACGATTCGGAATTGCATCGATGCCATGGCCGGCTTGCATTACAGCAACTATGAAATCATGATCATCAACGACGGCTCCAAGGATGGGACGTTATCCGCGCTTGACGAACTCTTGGATTTGGAGCCGGATGCCAGGATGGCAGACAGTAAATTGACTTATAAGCCGATAAAAGGATTCTATCGCTCGCATCGATACCGCCATATTTACGTTATTGATAAGGTGAATGGCGGAAAAGCGGACTCGCTGAATGCAGGCATCGATTATGCCGCCTCCGATATCGTGATCACCCTGGATGCGGACAGCATGCTGGAAGCCGACTCGCTCAAGTATGTGAATCAATACTTTCACGATGACGACATCATTGCGCTGGGCGGTACCGTCAAAATTGTACAGGGTGCCGTGCGGGACAAGAACGGTGCCATTATTGAGAAGTTTCGCGGAAAAGGGCTCATCAAGAGCCAGATCATCAATTATACGCACGGCTTCTACGTCCGCAAACTCACGCAATCGTATTTTAATTCGATCGTAGTGATTTCAGGCGCTTTTGGTGCCTTCTATAAAGACGTTCTCATTCATGTTAACGGCTTCCGCAGCACGGTGGGGGAGGATATCGACATTACGCTGAAAATCCACGAGTACATCAAAGCCAATCAATTGAAGAAAAGACTCGTTTACGCCCCCGAAGCGGTATGCTACACCGAATGCCCGGAGAATCTCCCCAACTTCTATAAGCAGCGCATTCGCTGGCAGAAGGCGTTTATTGACTGCATCCTCATCTATTGGTCCAGGCTGTCCCGGAAATTCAGCGTCAGCGTGAGCCTGTTCTTTGCGATAGACGGGTTTATGCTGGGGACGCTCTCGGCGTTTACGACGATATTTTATCTGGGGCAGACGCTGATCGTTGGCGGGAACATCCTGCATGCGATCATCTTCCTGCTGATGAGCGTGCTGCTGAATGCCGCGCAAATCATCATCGCCCTGTACTTATGCCGTAAATATGGCAGTACGTATACGTTCTCCGATTATGTGAAGATGTTCTTGTTCAGCCAAGCGGAGCTGTTAACCTATCGGAATTTGCTGCTGTACATTAACATTGCGGGGACATTCAAATATTTTGACAATGATGAGGGCTGGGGCTTCGTGGAGCGCAAAGGCGTGGCCGCCATCAGCCAGAACATTGCCGCAGGATCGAATTAACTTATGGTGAAGGAGGCTGCCTGAAACAGCATGGTTGCCAATAAAAGAATTATCTATGTCGACATTCTAAGAATTCTATCCATTGTTGCCGTCATTATTCTGCACTACACAGCGGAGGTGCTGACCAGCACCAACGATTTTAATTCCTCCTCCTGGTGGATCAGCAACGGGTTCAACTCCATATCCCGCTTCGCCGTACCGGTCTTCTTCATGATCAGCGGAGCGATGATCCTGCGCACGAAGATTACATCCTACCGGGAGTTCTATACCAAGCGCGTCGTACCGCTGCTCATTCCCCTTCTGACCTGGTCGCTCATCTATGGCTTGTACAATCAATACTATCTGATGCGAAGCAAGCTGAATGCCTATGAGTTCGTTGTTGACTTCGGGTATCGGCTGCTGACCGACCGGAATTATGTGCATCTGTGGTTCCTGTATGCCATTATTGCCATCTATATGACGGTGCCGCTGATGAGCAAATTCATCAAATCCTGCAGCGAGAAGGATCTGCGGTATTATCTGCTCCTCTGGTTCATCGTCAGTATCGCCTATCGCTTCATCTCGGATGCCGTATTCCGTGCAACGGATCAATACATCAACATTCCGATCATGAACATCCCGTTCTTCATGGGCTTCCTCGGCTATTTTATCCTTGGGTACTATCTATTCCATTTTGAACTACCGCTCAAGGCAAAAAACATCCTATACAATCTGGGCATCATCTCGTTCTTTATCACGCCGGTGGCCACCTATTTTGTCTCGCTGCGCAGCGGTGTCCTGGATGAGATGTTCTACGGCAATTATTCCGTCACCACCTTCTTCATGGCTGTCGGGTTGTTTATCTTCTTTAAGGAGAAGGAGGCCAAGATCAGCGATCAAGTAAACCATAAAATCCAGAAATTGATCAGCTCGGTCTCCCGGGCCAGCTTCAGCATCTATCTGATTCATCTGCTGGTCGAAATGATGTTATCCGGCCGAACGGAGGTCGAGGCCACGTTTCTGGAAGCCTCCCTCAGTCTGATCGTGAATATTTCCATCATCTTCGCCATCAGCTACATCACCGTCAAGGTACTGAACCTAAGCAAAACGGCAACCTACATTCTATTCGGCGGGCGGGGTTAAAGGACGATGAGAATCACGATATATACGAAAATATTCATTGTGGTGCTGCTTGCAGGCATGGGTCTCTATTTCTATCAGATCTCCGCGGCGGAAGAGCGGAAAATCACGGCGGTATACGTGGAAGCCTGGCAGGATTACCGAAACATCAAGCTATCGGAGAAAGGCGTGGACATCGCGTTTATCGCTTTTGCCAAGATCAAAGGTACGGATCTCTACTTCCATGAAGACAGCACGACCAACAACCAGATCAAAGAAAATATCAAGCAGTTGAAGGCAGCCAATCCGAAGACCCAAATGGTGCTGGCCGTAGGCGGTTACGGTGCAGATGGCTTCTCTGACGCTTCGCTGGACGGCAACCGGTACCTCTTCACGGAGAGCATCATCAATTTGGTCAAGGAGTTGGACTTGGACGGTGTAGATATCGACTGGGAGTATCCGGCGTTCCATGCCTGGAACACGCAGAAGGCCCGCCCGGAGGATACGAAGAATTTCACCAGCCTGATGAAGGAACTGCGGGAGAAGCTGTACAGGCTGCCTCACAAGAACAAGAACTATCTGCTGACGTTCGCCTCTGGAACCCAGGACTGGTATTTCCAAAATGTCGAGGTCAAAAAAGTGGAGAAATACGTGGATTACATCAACGTCATGTCCTATGACCTGACCGGCAAGTGGTCTGACACCACAGGCTTTAACTCCAATCTGTATGTGGACAGCCAAGGAAAATCGAAGCACTCCATTGACGGAATTATCTCGATGTATCTGGACCATGATATCGACAGCAAGAAGCTGCTGCTCGGCGTGCCCGCTTATTCGTACGGTTGGAAAAACGTGAAAGAGGCCAAGGGTGCCAAAGACGGCCTCTTCGCCCCCGGAACGGCTATCGATATCGACAAGGTGAACCTCAATTATAAGCAGATCGAGAAAGCCTACCTGAACAAAAATGGCTTCAAGCGTTATTACGACAACAAAGCCAAGGCCGCCTACCTCTATAACGGCAATACCTTCATCAGTTACGAGGATAAAGAAGCCTTGAAGGAGAAGGTGGCGTACATCCAGAGTAAGAATCTTGGAGGCGCGATGGTCTGGCAGTACTCCCAGGACGCGGAGGACGGCATCGTGAAGTATCTGACGGAGCATTTGAATGAGAGGCAGCAAGCCGCCAAACGATAATATAAGGCATACAGTACCTTTTCTCAAAAAAAGCCGATGATCCTCGCAGTCGAGCGCGGGTCATCGGCTTTTTATATTCTTTCAGCCCCTGCGTGTGCTTGTTGCGGCCGATTCATCAGTATTCTATATTTTCGTTTATCACATTTCACGAGTGATTCTTACAGCCTCTATGTGACTGTATCGATTAAAATAAATATCTTTGTCCTTTTTGATCCATCTGATCACGATATGACAGAAGAGAAAGAACCATAACAGAGCTGTAAGAAAAACCACTCCAATTACAAATAGGTTAGCTAAAAGATCTTCACTCATTTGATTAGAAAATATCTTCGATAATGCTGAGAGCAATAAAGGCATATAAACAATGATGTAGCGTCGGCTCAAGCTTCCTAACCAGTTCCCCTTTTCCGGAAGTAATCTCATGCGAACGATCTTAGAACCCACCGTATGTCCTTTCCAAATCACAGGGATAACTACCATAACCACAAAGAAAACAATGGCAAAGATGATCTCGTCAACAAGTACTCCTGGTCTTTTTAGCAACCCGAATATAAAGTTGGTTATCATTCTGGCAAAAATAATATTTAGAAGTACCTCCATGAGTTGGGCGCCGAAAGTTGCCTTTCTCTGATTGTTAAAGAAGTGGCTTTGCTCACTAAGGGTTTCCCTCGATGGAATTAACACCAAAAACATGGGAGCGAGTATAAAGCCTAGTACAGTCCCCACCGTATTTGTCATCAAGTCATCTACATCAAATATACGATAGGGGCATTCAAAAAAGCCAAACAAAGCGGTTCGTTGGGTTATTTCAAAGAAAAGCGAAACACTAAAACCCATAAGAGCAGCATGAAACCATTTAGCTTTCCCCTTAAAAAAGTACCTCAGAAAGACACCTAAAGGAAACAAAAGCAAAACATTAAAGAACATTTGATAAAAGGCCCGCGTCGTTAACAAGTCGATATAACTTGAAGGCACCGCCCAATGAAATCCGCTTTCACGTTGAATATCCCGTATAAATTGAAAAGGACGATTTTGAATAAAAATCGCGCCGGGATCAATCGAAGCACAATTATTCCGAGCACTGGGTATTGGAAAAATCACTAAGAAGAATGCACTTAATCCATAAAAGATAAAGCTTAAGATAAGTAATGTTCTCCAAAAGCTAAAGTACCCATGTTTACGGTACTGATAAACGGCCCATGGAAGCGTCAGAATGAACGCTAATAAAAAACAAATGGCTATCGCAACGAAAATAGGCAATACATATGCTTGCATTTCATTCTCCCTTTCTAATAAAACAAGCCGAGGAATATAATAACAGGAAATTTGAATGAATTTCAATCATTTATATTCTTCCCAAATAATGATCCGTCATCCCAGTAAAACAATAATAGACTGTCTCTTTCTGCTCTTTGATAGATGTTGGGAGGTCTCGAAAAAATAACCATACGAAAAAAGCCCATGGGTTGAAATCCATGGGCTTCCTAAATTCTTTATTTCCATATGCGCCGGCCCTCTGGCAAGCGTTCATGTTCCAGTTCTAGTTCGAGCAACAATTTCATCCATAAAACATTGTAATGTGCTCGTTACATATGAATCTTTTCGCCGAATAAAAATAGTTGTGATTTCATGGTAAGGTTCAGGTATGCTATGGCAGAATACCGTTCCATTCGCAACCAGATTGGAAATAGATGACTCTGGGATAATCGTGATTCCTATTCCTGCAGCTACACTGCCTATAATCGTCCCGAACGTTCCAAACTCCATGATCTGTTTGGGAATAATCCCCTCGGCCTTCATCCAGCTTTCCAGTCTATCGCGATACCCGCAGCCTTTATTGTACAGCAATAGAGGCCTTTTCGTTATTTCCTCCATGGAAAAGGTTCTCTCTTTAGTTACAAGTACCAGCTTTTCTTGAATAACCTCAACCTGTTCGATTAATGGATGCCTGATAGGTCCTGTCACAAAGGCTCCATCCAGCTTCATATCAATCACCTGTTGTAACAGAAGATCGGTAACCCCGGCTTTTAATGATAATTCAACATTGGGGTACTTACCATGATAAGCCGATAAAATATATGGAAGAAACATCACCGTCTCCACAATCCCAATTTCAAGAACACCAGAGGGGTTCGATGTATCTTGAAACGTACGTTTCAGTTCTTCCATTCCGGACAAGATCTTCCTCGATTGTTCTAACAACCGCTTTCCTTCCGGGTTTAAGATCATCCCTCGCTTATGCCGATAGAACAATGGCGTCCGAAGCTCTTTCTCAAGCAGCTTAATTCTGGCCGTCACATTGGATTGAACGTAGTTTAGCTCCAATGCGGCTTTACTGACACTTCCATACGTAGCAACAGCCTGAAAAATTTTCAAATCATTAAACTCCAATCTAACCCCCCCTGCTCTCTGGTACGTATTCACACCTGCGAAGTATCATTATAAATGATCATAAACTTTATTTTCAATCATTTTACTAAAACCTTTCGCCCTCCTATGATGAGTTATACACAAACAAAGAGTTGGCAGGGAGAGAGACATTACATGCTAAAGAAACAAATCGTCATCGGGTCCATGCTATGCCTGATCGCAAGTATGTCATGGGGGGCTATGTTTCCTGTTGCACACATCGCGCTGCAGCAAATTGATCCATTCTATTTTTCGTTTATCCGTTATTTCGTCGTTGCCGTCATCCTCAGCGTGTTGCTGTGGATGAAAGAGGGGAGAGCCTCCTTTCGTCTGGAGGGAAGAGGCAAGACATTGTTGTTCTTGGGAACGATGGCATTTACGGTCTACAATATGTGCATTTTCCTTGGACAGCAGCTCATGGGTGAGGCAGGTGCTGTCGCAGCCTCCATTATGGAGTCACTCATGCCGATGATATCCATTATGATCTTGTGGATCACGTCCAAAAAAACGCCGAATAAATACATGCTTAGAAGTGTAGCTATCGCGTTTGTCGGTGCTGTACTCGTGATCACCAACGGGAAACTTACCTTTTTCAAAATGGCTGGACAACATCTTGTTCCTTTATTTCTGATTTTTGTTGGGGTATTGGGATGGGTGGTGTATTCGATGGGGGGAAGCCGATTCAAGAATTGGTCGATCCTGCGTTATTCTACGCTAACCTGCTTGCTAGGAAGCGCTGTGTCCTTCGTTATCGTTACGCTTGGGTCCGTCTTTGATTTGATTCCTGTTCCAACATGGAACACGATTCTCTCGATTAAATATGAAATGTCTTTCATGATTTTATTGCCCGGGCTAGCAGCCTTGCTCTGCTGGAATCAAGGGATCAAATGGTTATCACCGCTTAACGGCATATTATTTATTAATTTTGTTCCCATTACCACATTCGTTATTATGGCTCTTCAAGGCTACCAAATCAGTAATTATGAATTTTATGGAACGCTGCTCATTATCTTTGCCCTTGTACGAAACAATGCGTACCAGAGGAAAACCATACGCGTTAATGATAACAGAGCTTATTCTGTTGCCCATGAGCCTAAAGATGAGATCATGGAAACTGCCCGGTAGATATCGGACAGCTCCTGTCCTTTGAAAAATGTCCGTAATAAAAAAAGGGCCACTCAGTAGGCCCTTTTTTGTAAGCATTTATTGCGAATTCTGATTAAGTGAATGAGTTGGTCTAATGCTTCTATATCAGGTACCGCAAAAGGTTCGGTAAGGACGGGACAGCTCGGGCACTATAGCATATTCCGCCTTTTCCGGGGAATGCGCAATCCGCACCAGAATCTCAACGGCTTCCTTGATATCAAAATTCATAATCCCTCAGCTCCCTTTCCATCCATTCCATATGAATATCCAGCCGGCTGTTTGCTATAAAATTTTGGATTCTCTCACTGGTATAGCATCATTATACTCTTCTGGCAGCATGGGAGTCTCCCTTCCGAAGTGATGAAGCATCTTCCGGTAATTGCCACTCAAAAAATCGATATTGACTTGGTGTTAACACCAAGTTGTACGATATTATGGCAACGGATTCCCTGTTGCAGAAAAGAGGTGAACTTATGGGAGACACATTCTCCATCAAGCAAGTGTCTAAACGAACCGGATTGACCGAGGATGCCATTCGCTATTACGAAAAAATCGGGCTCCTTCCTCCTCCCGAAAGGAAAGATAACGGCCATCGTGTCTATCACCTGGAGGATGCCGAGACTATGGAATTGATCATATGCCTGAAGAAGACAGGAATGTCGCTGGAGGATATGAAAGCCTATGTGCATCTTCCCTTTAAGGAAAATATTCAGTCCGTTCCGGAGCTGAACGCCATGCTCCAGAATTACCGTCAGAAAATTACCGATCAAATTTCGGACCTGCAGCGCATTCTACGGTTCATCGATGACAAGTTAAACCATAATCAGTCCCTGCTTAATCCCGATAGGGAGACCAACAAAGAATCTTAAGTATAGGAGATTTATACATGACACATAAAAGAAATAACAGAGTCGCCTTGATCACGGGCGCAAGCTCTGGCATTGGCTTGGAGCTGACCAAGCGATTGTTATCCGAGGGCTGGCAAGTCATCGCTTTGATCCGTTCTGCCTTTCCATCCGATGATTCCCTTGTACAAGACTGCCTAAGATCACAGCAGTTAAGAATATACACTGCCGATTTGTCGGATTTCACCGATCTCCACTCCTCGCTGAATCAGATCAAGAAACACGAGGATCATATCGACCTGCTGTTTAATAACGCAGGTGTCTCCTTCGGCGAACTATCCTATTCCAAACAAGGGCGCGAGATGCATTTTGAAGTAAACTCCGTGGTGCCATATGTCATCTTGATGGAAATGAAAGAGCTTCTAGAGAAGGGCAGCCTCAAGACGGTAATCAATACGTCCTCCAATGCTTTGTTGTATCTCAAACAGTTTGATTACCGTACATTGGCTTCCCCTACCGTGTTCAAGAAGCTGGTTGGGCCTTATGCCGCGAGTAAATTAGCCCTATCGTTGTGGACTCAGGAGATCGCCACTGCCATACAGAAGGATGGCATTATGATCCGGAGTGTCTGTCCGGGAGCGAATAAAACAACCATTACCAAGAACGCCGGGATGCCCAGATTGATGATCCCGATCCGCAACCTGTTCTTCTCCCATCCCAGTCAAGGAGCTTCACGGCTGTATGAAGCAGCGCTGGGCAGCTCCCAACAATCGACGGGAGTTTTTCTCAACAAGGGTAAAGCAACGCCTTTGAAATTCTCGAGCCAAGGTTCGGAGCTGCTTAGCACGGTAGAGCTAATCTATAAGCAGGAGTTTGCAGCCATATCTTAAACCCATGCAGCAGAGTTAATGATGTTTTCAGCCCATCTCATGAAGGCCTGTTATCGGGTTTGCTGCCATTCCTCCATGAATCGCAGGGTGTTGCGTGCGTGATAATCGGCTAAATTTCGAGCAAATGCCTGATCCGGGAATCCACGGTGAAGCAGCTTCAGGCCGCCCGAGGTTAATGAGATATAGTGATGCAGACGGTAAAATAACATCCGATTCGGATCAAGCCCATCATGTCGCAAATACCGGTAATGCTCCCCGAATCGAAGCTCAAGAAATGTATGCTCATGCTCGATGTCGAAGAATTGCGCACCTTCAATATCAATCAGATAGGGCTCTAAACGGTCTGTAACCAGGACATGATCGGGTCCCAGCTCGCCGTGGATAAAGCCATATCGCTTGCGGGAATCTATCCTGGATTCCAGCTCATGCAATACAGCGAGGAGACTGTCGTGATTCTTCCGGATACTCTCGTTATGCAGGACGATGTAGGAAAGCTGTTCCTTCGCATTTTTCAACTGCACATGATGGCATCGTTCCCGTTGATTCCCGCTTTGAGCGGGTTTTCCATAGTTCTGTCTGTGGTTTGCATGCATGCGTTCGATCATGTGACCCAACCGTTCGAAGACCTCATCCTGAACCCGTTGATCCGGATGCTGAAAGTAAGCTTCCGCCTGCTGTCCCTCTATATATTCAACAAGAGCATAGTCAAAAGGGTACCGGTCCTGTTCCGTTTGAAGATCATATAGAGCAGGCGTAGAAATACCATGATCCCTTAACCATCTGTTATTGCTTTCGAACGAATGGCCGCCAAAGGATCGTTCATGCACACTCTCGTTCGCTAATTCTTCCTGAAAATAATTCTTCGTCAAATCCCACACATAAAGCACGCATGAAAATCCATTTTGACACTGGATCTTATAGACAACCTTTTGCGCCCCGCCATGCATCTTCGTTACATCCGCCACCACATAACCGGTACCCAAAACCTTCATGACATACTCCTGTACATCTGTTTCATCGAGGTGACAAGTCCAAGTCATGAAACCACGCTCCATTTCATTTGTTTTTGCCGGCTCCCCCACTCTATGGCATTTCCGGGTAAAAATATAGACTGTTTCTTTCGGTTCTGCTATGATGTTGAATAAGGTCTCGAAAAAAATAGCCATACGATTTATAGCCCTTGGACACCGGTCCAGGGGCTTTTTTGTATGCATCTCGACTCATGAATGATGAAAAAGGCCAAGCAAGGTAATTCTTGCTTGGCCTCGTTGAGGTTCTTGGAGCATTCCCGTACCCTTACGTCCCGCAAAAGGTTCGGTATGGACGGGACAGCTCGGGAACGATAGCATATTCCGCCTGTTCCGGAGAATGCGCGTATGGATTGGACAGCGCATGGATCAGCTGCTCCATCACACTATAGTCCCCTTCCAGCTCCGCTGCTTCCAGCGCTTCCTCCACCCGATGGTTCCGCGGAATGACCGCCGGATTGCTGTTGCGCATTAAGTGATGGGATTGTTCCTTCGATTCCTGCTGGCTGCCAAGTCTCGCCTGCCAGCGCTCATACCAGGAAGCTAACTCCGGCGTGCCGTTTAGAGGTGTATCCTCCAGCTTGTCAAACGTTAACGCACGGAAGGTGTTGGTATAATCCGCCTGATGATCTTTCATCATCTTAAGGAGATCTTCGATCAGGGATTCGTCATCCTTCTCTTCATGGAAGATCCCTAGCTTGGCTCTCATGCCTGCAATCCACTGCTCGTGATACAGATCGGTAAAGGTTCCGATCGCACCCTCGGCCAGCTTGATGGCCTGCTCCTCTTCTTCATGCAGCAGAGGCAGCAGGGATTCGGCCAATCTTGCGAGATTCCAAGCCGCAATATACGGCTGGTTGCCATAAGCATAGCGGCCTTGAGAATCGATGGAGCTGAATACCGTATTCGGGTCAAAGGTATCCATGAAGGCACAAGGGCCATAATCAATCGTTTCACCGCTGAGGGTCATATTATCGGTGTTCATCACACCATGGATAAAACCAACGAGCTGCCACTTGGCGATTAGAGCGGCCTGACGCTTGATGACCTCCTGAAGCAAGACCAGATAACGGTTCGCGCCGTCACCAAGGTCCGCCTCCGGGTAATGCCGCTGCAGGGTGTAGTCTGCAAGAATCCGCAGATCCTCGGTTGTGCCCGCTCCCCTTACGTATTGAAACGTCCCCACTCTCACATGACTCGCGGCCACGCGGGTCAGAATTGCACCCGGCAGCTCCCTCTCACGAGTGACAGGCTGTCCGGTGGACACCACCGCCAGGCTGCGGGTGGTCGGTATTCCCAGCGCATGCATGGCCTCGCTGATGATATATTCGCGCAGCATCGGACCCAGAGCCGCCCGACCATCTCCTCCACGGGAGTACGGCGTCCGGCCCGAGCCCTTGAGCTGAATATCCATACGCTTACCCTGCGGCGTGATTTGTTCACCCAACAGGATCGCACGGCCGTCGCCCAGCATCGTAAAATACCCGAATTGGTGCCCGGCATAAGCCTGTGCGAGCGGAGATGCTCCCTCGGGTATCTCGTTGCCCGCGAGCATCGCTGCGCCCGCTGGGCTCTTCAGCCCCTCGGCGTTTAAACCCAAAGATGCCGCCAATGGCTCATTAAGGATTACCAACTCCGGTGAGGGCACAGGCGTGGGATCTTGTTTGGTAAAAAAGGACTCCGGCAGTTCGGCATAACTGTTATCAAAATTCCAACCTATATCGATCATGGCTTTCTTATTGGTCATGGGATCTCCTTCTTCAAGCAGTATGATGATGACAGTATCTACTTATTATTTAAACACAAGTCGCTCTTTGTAGGGTTTACTGAAGGAAATTTATTATTCTGCTGGTTCAAAGCTACACTCCATACCATAAGAAAAACGTCTATCGACGTACTCTCAAAGAAGAAAGACCGCATTTAGCGGTAGTTTTTCTTGCGATATCAGGCAGGCAGATCCTCCGAAGTTTATACTTTCTGATATCTTAAAAAAATCGCTGTCGAGAATGCCTCGACAGCGATGTTGACCATACCAATCCAGATATTAATCCCGGTTCGCCAGCTTCGCCAGCAACCGGATAATTTCGATGTACAACCATACGAGCGTAACCAACAAACCGAAAGAGCCGTACCATTCCATATATTTGGGTGCACCTTGCTGTGCTCCCTCTTCGATAAAGTTAAAATCGAGTATGAAATTCAGAGCAGCAATGATGATGATGACAACCGAAATTCCGATGCCGATCGGAGTGCTGTCATGCAGGTAAGGCACCGCCACACCGAACATGCCCAGAACGAAGCTAAACAGGTATACAAGTGCAACGCCGATGGTTGCAGCAATGATCCCCTTTTTGAAGCCTGCAGTTGCCCGGATCAGACCTGTTTTATAAGCGAGCAGCATACCGAGGAATATGCACATCGTCAGTAAAGCTGCTTGCAAAGTGATTCCGTAATACAAATCTTCGTAATGAGCGGATAATGCACCGAGGACAAATCCCTCCACGATCGCATAGATCGGTGCCAAGTAAGGCGCTGCCTTCGGAACAAAGCTGATGATTAGCGCCAGAACAAGGCCGCCTATGGCTCCCCCGATCAAGAACGGCAATACATCATACCCGTTAAAATACATAACCCATGAAATGACCGCTGCCCCGATCAGCAGCGCGAGCAGCATGAACGATTTGTTCACCGTTCCGCCAATCGTCATCGTTTCCTGGCCGTTATAATACCCACTTCTCTCAAATGTTTCTTCGTTTAGTGTCGGATTCCCACTGCGCCCTATCAATTAAATGCCTCCCTAACTTTCTTTTTTGTATCCATTTTAGCACAGGTTGGAATATTTTAGGATGCAAAAAATATTGCATCACGGATGGATTGGAAATGGGACTAATTCAATGGGAAGCTCTATTGATGAAGCCGATAATATCCATAGATCTGAAAGTCATGACGATCTTCTTCTGCAATCCACACCATTAGTCTTTTTTGTGCTACACATCGACCTTCCTTTTTGTTCCCGCAAACATCCATGAATGCAAGGATGGCTTCATCCACCAGATAATTTACTTTAACAATAAACAAATTGACGTGAAGGCTTCCAACGATGTTATTCATCAGACGATAAATCTCCTCACGAAGCCTTTTATTGACCTCCTCAGCTTCACGCTGAATAGCTGTAAGCAATACATAATCGATTACTAAGCGCTCCCCATAAAAGTATGCCTGCTTCTCATCATCCAAAGATTCTAACAACACATTCAGATATTGCATTCTTTGTGCACCTTATCCTTTAGCTAAAGTTAAAGTTGGAGACACTTGGATGTATAACTTCATTTTAGTGTATATAAGCACTATTTACAATGAAATATCGAATATTATATTCTGTTTGTTCCCATACTACTTCTTTAATCTGGAATAGAGGTGGTTAAAGATGCTCCTGAAAATGATAGGTGAACGAATCAAGCAGCTTAGAAAAAAACAGGGAATGACACAGGAGGAACTAGCAGAAAAGGCTGGGATAAACGCCTCTTACATAGGAACGGTAGAACGTGGGGAACGAAATATATCCATTGAAACACTGGAAAAAATCATCGAGGGACTAGGAGTATCGTCAGCAGCTATGTTCCAGTTCCACGAGACAGAGAGTCTGGATACTGCAAGTGAGAAGGCAGAGATCCTAGAATCCATCAGCTCGCTTCTTTATTCTCGTACATTGGCTGAAAGTAAGCTGCTCTTTCGTGTACTTAAAGACATCGTGGATACTATGGATCATCGGGAGAACTAATATTACCCCCATCTTTACATATACAAAGAGAAAGCATCTCCCACTCAGGAGATGCTTTATTCATTTTATACTTATGTTATTTTTCCAAGCCGCCAATGAAAGCCTCAAAGTTCGAAGCAATTCGGGTTATTTTGTAATCATTGGCCTTGTCCACATGGATAACCTCGGGCTCCCCGTCATTACCGGATGAACGGTAATCCAGCATTACGACCTCGGACTGGGAAGGACAATCGCAAATGACCACGCCAATCTCAGGGTATCCGCCATTCTCGATCATAAAACGGCTGCCCAAGCTTCCGCACAATGATTTTTTCTTCTCTCGTCCAATGCCCAAAACACCTGTGATTTCAATATAATCCTGCGCTCCATCCCCGATAGGGAACTTCCGGTTCCGGGGAATCCCGCCATTATGTAATTTCATTGCTTGAATATAAGATGCTGGCAGCTTGAAGACCAGTGCTTCCTCCACAGATTCAATCAATTCATCCGTAGGTGGAGCCGAAACGTATTGGTCTGCCTCAAGGGCACTATCATCCCAGAAATTCAGCACATCAGGGTCGGTATAAGACACCGCAGTGGACTCCTTAACAGGTTTCGGAGCGGTTTTGTTCCGAATCCATTCCAGAAACTCCAGCGTATCCTCATCGCCGGGATCCAGGTGATCGGCCACTTCAAACGCTTTCCGAGCATCTTCATACCGCTCCAAATAGTAATAAGCAAGGCCAATGCGGTAATGCCACAAGGGATCATCCTTGCCCTCTTCTTGAATGGATAGGAATTGCTCAACCGCTTCTTCATAACGTTCGAGATTATTCAACGCTCTGCCCAAATGGCTGATCAGCTCGTAATCCCGCTCTTCCTCAGGGATCTCCATAATCGCATCTACGATTTCTTCGAATTCATCCTCTTCGTGCCACTCTTCCAGCTGCTCCAAAAGCTCCTCACTCATTGCTTCACGCCTCCCACTCTAATCATCCTTTCTGAGATTATACCATTCCGACATGGCCCTCTCCAGCATGGAAGACTGGAGCACTTGCAATACAGATAAACTTAATGATGTTTAGAAATTTGTTTCAAAGGCAGTCTTACGGGAAGAGTACGCATTATAATAGTTCAGCCCACATTAACCGCCAGCATGGAGTCGACAAATAATCTATGTAGCATTACCTCTTAAAATTTCCCTCAGCACATTTTTAGCCAAACGCAGCTTCTCATCATTGGCTTCATGAAGTAATCCAACAATATCTTGAATATCGCTCTCCGTAGAGGTAACCAAGAACTCTTCATCCACATATGCAAATAGCTGAATCAAACTGACATCAAGAGCCCCAGCAATCTTATACAAATTTAATAACGATACATTCTTTTCACCACGTTCAATCTGTCCTATATATGAAAAATGAAATCCACCCTTCTCACCAAGTGCTTCTTGCGACAAGCCCTTCTCCTTGCGTAGAGCACGTATCCGGGTTCCTACAAGCTTTAATATTTCCTTATCTATCACGGCATTCACCTCTTCATGTCAAAAGTGTAGACAAGTTTCATCGAGGCAAACACCAAACAATAAATATTATTATTTAAATTAATACCTATAAGTATTAAAATGTATATAACACTTCCCTTTTTCCGTTAGGAGGCAGCCGTTATGGAGAATAGTTTGCATCATATAATAAAAGATTATTGTCAACTTGCTAAATATCATATGAAATTAGCTCATATCATGAGAAATCACAATCGGTTCATGACGTCCCTCATCCTTTGTCATTCTGCTCTCATGGCCATGATCCGAGCTCTATTTATTTATGAGAACAGAACACTACCCAGCTCAGAGCTGACACTGGTTGATCTCTTGCAACTATTACATACGGACTACAACCCCGGGCTTGAAATCGTGGTGTTTGTTGGCAAGTTAAATTTTGTAATTTATGAGGATCAGCAGAGTTTAGAGGTCGTGAAGGAAGAAGATATGGATCGGCTGATAAAAAGAACAGAAGAGGTTTTAAGGGAATTATGTGGGAGAATGTGATACGGTTCCTCATCAGCAATCCCGAATAATCCTTCTGCCCTGAAAAAGCTAAAACACTGACATAACGCCGTCAGTTATCGCAGCTCATTATAGCTATAACACCAAACATAACAGGTTAAGGAAAATAAATGATGAGCACACACCCAACATTGCGAGGATTTGCGACCATCAGTTACTGGGCGGACGATATGGAAGCGGCAAAGGCTTGGTATTCCGATCTGCTGGGTATAACGCCATACTTCGAAAGGTCAGGTCCCGACGGGCAACTGGTATACGCCGAATTTCGGATTGGAGACTACCAGCACGAGCTGGGTCTCATCGATCGCCGTTTTGCCCCTGCACAACCAACATCCGGCCCCGGCGGAGCGATCATGTACTGGCATGTCGATGATATAGAAGCCACCCTCAGCCAATTGAAATCCATGGGGACTGAAGAGTACGAACCTCTCGTACACCGGGGAGAAGGATTCATCACGGCATCCGTTACGGATCCATTCGGCAACGTGCTGGGAATTATGTACAATGCTCACTATGTAGAGATGCTGAACTCACGAATCCCCGGATGACGAGAATCATGGTAATCAATAAAACGGTACACGTTCGAACTCGGCAAGAATAGCCAAATTGGTTAAGTGACAACCACAGCACAGAATATTATTGTGTAGTTAATTACAATGAAAGATCATTCGGCAAGTTACTTGGATTCTGTTGAAGAGGCCCTGTATTGGGCTGGATTGACAGCACACGCAAAAAATGGATACCGCGCAGACAGCACAACGATTCTCACCCAGGAAAAAAATGAGCAACTGGTCAGAGCTTAATAAAGAGCGCGTCCGACGGTTAGATCGATTAGGCTTCATGACAGTAGCCGGAAAGAAAGTATTATCCGATATGAAGACCGAATCTTTTATACGTTGTGTATTCATCAACCGATTTACGGTTATAGTTATCTAAGGGCTTTTTTCGTTCATGAATGTACCGATCCATATCATTGGATTCAGATTATAATGGATGAGTATATGATAGACGGTGAAAGTCTGTATATATAGGTATTCGAATATAGCGTAGAAGAGGTTGAAGATGAGCAGGAAACATTTTACGGATTATCAATTAAGCGAAGCGATAGTTAACGCGCTGAATAGCTTGGGCTATAATACACCGACAGAGGTACAGACGGAAGTCATTCCCGTTGCGCTTGAGAAAAGGGACCTTGTGGTCAAATCGCAAACAGGTAGCGGCAAAACAGCTGCTTATGGTATCCCGCTTTGCGAACTCGTGGATTGGAATGAGAATAAGCCGCAGGCATTAATCCTGACGCCAACCCGCGAACTGGCATTACAGGTCAACGAAGATATCACGAATATTGGGCGTTTTAAGCGGATCAAAGCAACACCTCTTTTTGGGAAACATCCTTTCCATATACAAAAAGCCGAGTTAAAGCAAAGAACGCACATGGTTGTGGGTACGCCGGGACGTGTGCTGGACCATATTGAACGCGGATCGCTCTCGCTCAATAAGATTGCCTATCTCGTCATTGACGAAGCAGATGAGATGCTGAATATGGGCTTTATTGAGCAGGTTCAGTCGATTATTCAAAAGCTGCCTCGTGACAGGGTCACCATGTTATTCTCTGCTACGTTTCCTGAGGATGTGGCCAATTTGGCCCACAAATATATGAACCAGCCTGCCCACATAGAGATTCAAGCCAGTGGTATAACAACTGCGACGATAGAACACACGCTCATTCAGGTGATGGAGACGAACAAGCTCGCTCTTCTTCAAGATTTGCTCATTATTGAGAGTCCGGATAGCTGTATTGTGTTCTGCCGCACGCAGGAGCATGTAGATAAACTGTTCAGATCATTGGCTGATCTCGGTTATCCATGTGATCGTATTCACGGTGGAATGGAACAGGAAGAGCGTTTCGAGGTCATGAATGCATTCAGAAGAGGACAATTCCGTTACTTGATAGCGACGGATGTAGCCGCCAGAGGTATCGATATCACGAATATCACCCATGTTATTAATTACGATATCCCGCTTGAGAAGGAAAGCTATGTTCACCGCACAGGGCGTACAGGACGCGCAGGCAAGACGGGAAAAGCGATTACCTTCGTCACACCGAAGGACGACAAGAGATTAGCCGACATTGAAGCGTATATTGGGTTTCCTATATCAGAAGTGAAAGCTCCCTCCATCGAAGCCGTCGATCGCCGGCGAGAAGCTTTCGAGCACAAACTAAAAATTCAACCTGAACTAAAAAAAGATAAGCGCGAGCAATTAAACAAACAAATTATGAAGCTTAACTTCAATGGCGGCAAGAAAAAGAAGCTTAGAGCCGTGGACTTTGTCGGGACGATTGCCAAGCTTGAAGGGGTAACCGCAGACGATATTGGGATTATTACGATCCACGATTTTGTGACTGATGTTGAAATCCTGAATAGCAAGGGACCTCTTGTGCTTGAAATCATGAAAAACACGACGGTAAAAGGCAAGCTGTTAAAAGTGCGCCAAGGGAATAAATAAAAAGTTGAAGACATAATCAACACTGACATTACGCCATCAGTCATCGCAGCTCATACTAGCTATAACACCAAACATAACGGGTTATAGGAGGAAAATAAATGATGAGCACACACCCAACATTGCGAGGATTTGCAACCATCAGTTACTGGGCGGACGATATGGAAGCGGCAAAGGCTTGGTATTCGGATCTGCTGGGTATTGCACCTTACTTAGAACGTCCGGGACCCGATGGTCAACTGGCCTATGCCGAATTTCGGATTGGAGACTACCAGCACGAACTGGGTCTCATCGATCGCCGTTTTGCCCCTGCACAACCAACATCCGGCCCCGGCGGTGCGATTATGTACTGGCATGTTGATGATGTAGAAGCCACCCTCAGCCAATTGAAATCCATGGGGTGCTGTAGAGTACGAACCTCTCGTACACCGGGGAGAAGGATTTATCACGGCATCCGTCACGGATCCATTCGGCAACGTTCTGGGAATTATGTACAATGCTCACTATTTAGAAATGCTGAATACCAGAATTCAGGCGTAACCGGAAGCTTACCGCTTACTCTCCGATCCAGAAAAAGGAGCAGCATAAGCTGCTCCTCATCATAAAGCCCTCAATAACATCCGCACTCACACAACATATTCTTCCATAATCTGCTCGATATCGAATGGAGTAACATCGAAGGCTCAAATATTTCACCGGAGCTGGGTTTCTTGCGCATCATCCAGCCCACGAAGCACTCGGGCAGGTTGCAGTACGGTTGATTCGTATACGAATGAAGAGTCGCCACAATATAACGTCCGCCGTATTGGACGATGGTCTGAATATGCAGAGCAATGAATTCGCATGCTCCTTGAGGAGCCGACACGATATCTCCGCTGTGCACGGCCTTCCTTCCTCCCTCAGCTTGGCCGAATAATAATCTTCATCTTGGACCAGTCTCGGGCTCCCGCCTAATTTGATCAGGAAAGACTGATCCATCGAATGGAGGTCGCTGCATGTCTCACGATGCGAAATAAGATGCTTGGTCAGGTCCGGGTGCGCAAAATGATCGTTCAAGCTCTCATCGGTCATTGCGTGCTCCATCACCTTGATAGAGCAATCAGGATATTGATTGTGCTTCACGTATTTCTCATAGTCATTAGGGATGAAAATAGAAATCATAGATGCCGGCTTGAAAGGATGAATAAGACTTAAATAGAAGTAATAGCCCAGGTCACCTTCCTGATGGTATCCGCTTTGTCGTCGAAATAGGCCGGGGCATTGCCGCCGATCCAGCCCGTACTTTGTCCTGTAGATGGACCTCGACCGGCCTCATACAGTATACAGTCCTTGCGCTCAGCTAAAATATTCGCGTAATTTTCCATACCTATGATATGAATCCGGTTAAAGGACCCTTTCCTCCTGCTGATTTAGTCCATGCGATGCCAAGTGATTCCGGCTTAATAGCCAGTCCTGCAGCAATGAGGCCTAGAACAAAATAAGCGAAACCTCTGGACTTATCTTTTTTGTTAAAATAAACTTAAAATGGAAGCCGAACGATTTTCGAATTCCCGATCATGATTGGAAAGCGAGGTGCAGCCATTGACGACCCTTATTGTGATCATCGTCATTTTCTCACTGATCACGCCGACAATCTTCATCACGAAATTTGCCAAGGAATTACGGGCGAACAACAAACGAAACGTGCAGCGCAAGACGATTCTCGCGAGCGGTACTCCAGCTCAAGCGCAGATCAACTCGATCCAGCAAACGAATGTGGAGGTCGAAAATCAACCTGAAGTGTTGCTCGACCTAAGCGTCACGAAACCGGATGGCGGGACGATCCATACCGTCGTAAGGACCGTTATCCCGATCATAAGCATCCCAACGTTCCAACAAGGCAATATCATCGAAGTAAGGCATATGACCATAGACAATGAGTTGAAATTCGAGGTCGTAGGCGCCTATATACCTTGACCATGAATTCTCGATTACAGCTCTCCCTCAAGAAAACGGATGAGGTACGATTCAGGCTGCGCGAGGAACTCGGTAAAGCTGCATAGATCGGCGTATGTCTGATGCTCCACATCGTAACAACCAATCAAGCCCTTTTTCTTGGGATTCCATACGAGCTGCAGATCGGAGTAATTGTCAATGTCGGCTGACAGGCGCAGAAGCTTTTGTCGGCCGACTTTCATCTCGATCGTATCCGTCAGGGTGAAGAAATCGATATACCCGATTTCATATTCATTCTGCGGCAGCTCAAGCCGCAGCTGGTCTCCTGTCAGAAAGCGGACGAGTTCATCGGTCAATTTATATTTTTTCAGCGCATACTTCTTGTTCTCCAAACTATGAAACTCGGCCGGCTCCAGCGATTTCAAGTAGTCCGCCAAGGCGGTATCCTTATTGCTCACAGCAATCGTATATGGTCGTTCACCGTCCTTTTCCGCTATCGTCACGTCCGCGCCTCGTTCAATCAAATGCTTTACCATGGCAAGATTCCCCATCCGCACGGCAACAGTTAACGGAGTGGCTCGATAAGGATAGACCATGTCGGGCTGATTATAATTGATGTCCGCCCCATGATCGAGTAGATAATCGAGGGTCTTATAGTCATGGTCCGACACGGCTTGGCGCAGTACAGCGCTGCCATGCAGCTTGATATCCAATCCCAGCTCATGAATGAGCGGGATGTTTTTTTTGTTGCCGTAATAGGCCTGTGCATATGCACCTGACCCGATTTGATTGAGTTTATCCAGTTCGGCGCCTTGCGCAGCGATATACCGAACGATATCTTCCTTTCCATAGCGAACAGCCTTTAAAAAAGCCGGATTATGATGGACATTCAGGTTAACGCCGTGTTCGACCAGCAGCTTCACAACATCCATTCGCTGCGAGACCAGCGCCAGATCGAGTGGGCTTAACGTCGTATATCTGCTTAGTACGATGCCCTCCTCGATATCCCAGCCTGCGGCGATTGCTTCCTGCAAAGCCGGAATGTTTCCTTTGTAGATGTTCATGGCTATTTCCGGCAGCTCTTCGAATTTACCGATATCTTTCAGAACGATCATCTATTTTCCTCCCTGCGAAAATCCTGTGTACGTATGCTTCTTCCTGAATTCAATAATTGGAATGAAATTTCCCTTTTTCACATGACTTGTAAGGCAGGAATGCCTCCGGCAAGCGTTGAATATGGCATAAACGATCAAATCAAAGGAGTTGTTCAAAGCAATGAGTGCGTACGACATGCATATCGGCAAACTAATCAGTGGGCGACGGGACTTGGAAGGCAGCGGGCTTTACATACTCTGTGCCCCCGATAAGACCATCGTCGAGCTGGATTCCATCCAGACGAATGACGTAATTCTAGTAAGCTCCAAAAACCTGGAGGATGCGCTGTACGAGTTTTGCCAATCGGCTATGGACAACTACGTCTCAGAAGGGAACAACCAGGATATCTATGCTTTTTCCATTTACACCGATACGTATCACGGCAGTTACGTCATATACATCAACAATCTCGAAGGTCTGGACCAAAGCGTGGAGCATGCCCTCGAATATGAACGGAAGCGGCATCCAGAGCGAGGGGATGACCGGATCCGGGAGCAGCTTTATTATGAATTGAAATACGCGGAAGCTGACTATCCGTTTATGTACGAAACCATGCCGGAGCGGCTCGGGACATGGCTTGGCATGTATGCCTGCATCATGTTGGAGGAGCCCGGTTATCTCGATATCGAGCAGCGTTATCTGTTTGAAAAAGAGCTCTTCGACTCGCAGCTATTCTTGATTGCCATCGATGTGATCCATCGCCTGCGGCACGACTTTGAGCGGCTCCGTCGAACCGATGATTTCATCGCCTATGTCTCAGCGGCGGACGGCGTCGGGGGGGATTCCCTGACGACCAGTCAGCTGCTTCGACGATGTGTCAGCGAAGAGCTGCTGTACAAGGCCATGCCTGACGTCAAAGAGAAAGACGAAGCCTTTCGGGCGGCCATAAATGCGGTACAGCAAAAGCCCCTCCGGGAGCAGGTTATGCACTGGGTTACCGTCATCGAGCAGGGAGAGTTCAGCAAGGGCAGCCCGTACAGCTTCTGGAAAACCGACTATGAAGCGTATGAGCAGTTGATCGAACTCGGCGAAACGGCTGTCCCTTACATCCGAGAGCATTTGAACAACAAGCTCAATGAGGATACGCGGCTGATCCTGGAGACGGTGCTTCGAGATTTGGGACAGCTCTAGCTTGCCGCTTGATCGGTTCCTACCCCATGAACAGCTCCTTAATGCTTACAAAGGAAATGGCGGAGCTTTTTCTGCTGCGATGTTATCGGGATGGACGTCTGCAGGCTCATGGCCATTCAAGCGGAGATACATGTATTCCATTTCTTCCAACGGCATTTGTAGCGTTCGGCTGATCTCATAGAGGTCGATGTCTTGCGATAGAAGCTCCCGTGCCTGATGGATTTTTCCATTTAGCCAACCGTTTTCGAGCATCCATTCCTTCACCCGGTCCAACAGCTGATTCTGGGTTACCGCATCTGCATGCTTTTTATATTTAGCAATGGATTCCGACAGATAGTCGTAGAGATAAATACCCAGTGCCTCGCGTTGCTCGTGCTTGGACATTCGTTGATACTGCTCATAGCTTAGGCTGATATCCAATTCAAGCGTATGATCCCTGCTATCAAAACGTCTGGATGTTTGCCGGCCGTAACTTTCCGGTAAAACGCGAAATACAACAAAGATATCGAATGGAAACTTCCAGGCGGCGGCTATTTCCTCTAACGGCAGCAGCTCGTCCCTCAATTGGCCTACGCACGTTCCGTGTGTATCCAGCGTAAAAGCTAGCTTCACCCCATGTCCCCCTTCAGTAGACCCTTTAAATAGTATGGCCTGCCTAAATTTATCTTGAACTTGAACACAGTTTCTCTCATGATGAGTGCCGATAATAATCTAAGTGTTATGAAATCCTTTCGCACCCTTTCGACAAGAGCCATGCCTCCATAACGGCAAACGCCTGCTCTGCATCCTGTTCATAGAAGACGGCTACCTCTTGCTGATAAGCATAATTGAATCGTACATATCCGCCCATTTCCCGGTAGAACAAAAGGCAAACATAGGGCGTTTCAATAGACAGATCAGAAGGAAAGGCCGCTTGACACACTCCCGCCAACTCAGGTAATGACAGCCCATCCTGCACCGGGGGCAAGCGTAAGAAGAGATGACTCCGCGTACCCGTCCACGGTTCATAATAAACGGCTTCCTCTTGGCTGCGCCCATACACCTGACGATATATTTCGTCCAGCACTTCCGCGTACAGGTCTTCATCGTCCTCCCGTGCCTGCAGCGAAATCGCCTTTATACGCTCCTCATGCCGGGGCAACCACAGCAGACCGGACGTCTTAGGATGCACGGCCAAAAAATCACCGTCTACCGTTGTGCCTATTGTGATACACTCTGCAATCTGCTGCTCGGTAATTGGGCTGTCTTCATCGTGCTCCCATAACCCGTACTCGGCAAAAGGCTGAAGCACCTCCGTATCCGGTAACTGGACATTCATCCATCCTCGGTAAGTCCCTTCGCCGAATCGCTGCAAAAACCGCAGGTAGCCCGGCGGATAAACAGCGGCCTCCTCCCTGGCAATCTCCTGATTTCGACCATCTGATAGAAGCCTGGGTTCAGATACGATGTACATGATCATCCTCCTATTTTTGAGTAGATTCATTTCCGTCAACGAACCTCAATTGGCAATGCTCCTAACCATTATTCCACAATTTTCAAGTGGTGACGATAGCCCCATCATCGCTTGCCCAATTCCCTTCTTCCAAATGTTATGACACGTGTCATACGGATCTCTTTACAGGTGTGAATGTTGCATCAAACGGATCGCATCTACAATAAAAACACGAGAGAATCAACAAGGAGAGAGGGAGTCGGAGATGGTACAACGAAAAGACAGAATCCGCCTGCTGGACATTTTGCGGGGCTTTGCGATTCTGGGAACGCTTGGGACGAATATTTGGATCTTCGCATATGCCGGGGACCTCAGCTACATTACAACCTTTGATCATTCCGGTTGGTGGGGAGCGAATGACTTACTTCGCATGATCGTCTTATTCCTGGTGAACGGGAAGCTGCTCGGACTGCTGACAATCATGTTCGGCGTCGGCCTGGAAATGAAGTACCGGCAGGCCAAGCGCAAGGGAAAGCCGTGGCCGGGTGTTTATTTATGGGCCGTCCTGTTTCTGGTCCTCGAAGGCCTGCTGCATTTTATATTGGTCATGGAGTATGACATCTTAATGAGTTATGGAGTTACCGCAATCATTGCAGCCTTCATCGTAAAGGGCGGCGACCGGCTCATCGCCCGCACGATGAACGTGATCGGCAGCGTCTTCGCCATTGCAATTCTGGCCCTCGCGGGACTGATGCTGACGAGCGGTGGCCATGTATCGTTGGGTAGTTTTGGCGATGTCGTTGCTCTTTATCAAGAAGGCACTTGGATGGAGCAAGTTCAATATCGGCTGGCGAACTTCCTTCCGCTGCGAATGGAGGCTATCCTCGTGATTCCGACCAATGTGTTTCTGTTCCTGCTGGGGGTTCGCTTCATGCGGGCAGGGGTATTCTCCCCGGATGAGAACGGCCAAAAACTGCGCAGAACGCTATTCAAGCTTGGGATATATGTCGGTGTGCCGCTCAACTTGCTCATTTTTATCCCCGGCGGCGCTTTCGATCTACCGGTGCGATATTTATTCGCCCCGCTAATGTCCATGGGGTATATAGCAATCATGGCGAGAATGATACAATATACGAAATGGGAATGGCTATGGCGCCGTCTGGAGAACGTCGGAAAAATGTCGCTAAGCTGCTATGTGCTCCAGAACCTCATCGCATCCGCTGTTTTTTACGGCTGGGGATTGGGCCTTGCCGGCAAGCTGAATTCAGCGGCCATTATCGCGATCTGGTTGGTAATCTCCGCATTTCTGCTGGGCATGTCGTCCCTATGGCTCCGCGGCTTTAAGCTGGGACCCATGGAGACCGTCCGCAAACAGGCGATAGGTTTCTTCGAATCAAGATAGCCGAAATTGGGGGCTTGATATGTTCTATAAGTTGTACCCGAGGGATCAGATTAAAAGTTATTTGCTCATCGATATCATACTGACCGTATTCTTATGCTACCAGGTGTTTCGTTCAGATACGGCGCTGGGACTGTGGGGCAGCCTCTTGCTGCTCCTGCTGTTCCTTGTTTCGTTCTATATCGCGCTGTGGCGCCGGGGCGGCTGGCTGTTGGCTGCCGTGCTGACGGGCCTGTTCGCCGTAGGCGTACTCGGGGTGTATACGGGGCCGAGCACCCTGCTGTTCGGGATCATTTTTGCCGACTTGCTGGGCCGGTCCAAGTCCAAGGTGCATATCGCCATCGGCAGCGGGGCCATTGCCCTATCATTCCTGCTCGTGTTCGTTTTCCGAAAGGAACCGCTGCTCGAAACGTCCAATGCCATTTACCTTCCGATCATGATCATTCAATCGGTATATCCGATCGTCATCTACATTAAGGAGAAAGCGAAAAGCCTGCAAGGGGAGCTGGATGAAGCCAACGAGCAGATCGCAAAGTATATCCAGCAGGAGGAGCGACAGCGAATCGCTAGGGATCTCCACGATACCTTGGGACAGACCCTCATGATGATCAAAATGAAGAGCGAGCTGGCGACGAAATGGGTGGATAAGGATGCTGCCCAAGCCAAGCGAGAGCTAGGCGAGATTCTGGATACCACCCGAACGGCCCTGAAGCAAGTGAGGGAGCTGGTATCCGATATGAAGTTCATCTCGCTGGCGACCGAGCTGGAGCATGCAGCCAAGCTGCTCCATACGGCGGGAATATCGCTGAGCATCGAGAATCCGGAGAAGCTTCCGCTGTTATCCAGCGTAGAGGAAACGATGCTTGCGCTCTGTGTTCGGGAAGCCATGACCAATATCATCAAGCATAGCCAGGCCAAGCGGTGCACCATTAGGCTGGAAACGAAGGACCATGCCTTCGGAATCTACATCGCGGATGATGGCGTGGGGCCGGCGGGGAACAGCGACGGAAACGGCATCCCGTCGATCATGGAGCGGATGAAGACGCTGGGCGGCTCTTTCGCCATCGCCCCGGCGCCTGAGGGAGGCACCAGGGTATCCTTGAATCTCCCCCTTCGCCGACATGAAAAGGAGGACGCTTCATGATTCGAATCGTCATTGCGGAAGATCAAAAAATGCTTCGCGGCGCATTCGCCTCACTGCTTAATTTCGAAGATGACATCGAGGTCGTGGCCGAGGTGCCTGACGGGCAGCAAGCCTGGGACGCGATCCAGCAGCATCAGCCGGACGTGTGCCTGCTCGATATCGAGATGCCTCATATCAGCGGCCTGGAATTGGCCGAGTCCATACGTCAAGCAGGTCTGCCCTGCAAAATCATGATCGTGACGACCTTCGCGCGCCCGGGTTATCTGCAAAAAGCGATGGATGCGCAGGTGGAGGGCTATCTGTTAAAGGACGAGCCGATCGATTTCTTGATCGAGGCCATCCGGCGGGTCATGAAAGGCGAGCGGGTTGTGAGCACCGATCTGGCGGCCGCACTCTTCATGAAGGAAGAGAACCCGCTCAGCGAACGGGAAATCGAAATGCTTCGCTTAACCAAGGAAGGGATGACCACAGGGGAGATCAGCAAAGCCCTGTTTCTGACGAGAGGAACCGTTCGCAACTACCTCTCCTCAGCCATACAGAAGCTGGATGCCGAATCCCGGCAGCAGGCCGTGGCGATCGCCGAGGATAAAGGGTGGCTGTAAACAACCCTGGACACAGCGCCCCTTGTTTATGACTTGAAGGAGGAGATCGAAATGAACGCTTTGACCCATACGACAGCCAGCGTTCCCTGGCAGCGGTTGACGACCGCCTATGGAAGAGGAACGGACATTCCGAGCCTCATGGAGACCGGGCAGTATGAGGAGTTGGCCAACCTGATCGAGCACCAAGGGACCCTGTGGCAGACAACGCCGTGGGCCCTGCTTATACTCCTGCGTAAGCTTGCCAAGCGGACACCACAGCAGGTCACCTCGGAGGAAGTTGAGCTGTACATGGCCGTAGCCTCTGCCATAACCGTGGAGTATATGGATTCGCAGCATACGATGGAGACGATGGACAAGCTGCTGGACGAAAAGTACTTATGGCCGGAGAACGAGGAAGAGGATGAATCGCGATGGGAGGAGGAAACGCCGCCTGGCTATGAGTCGGAGGCCTTTATCAGCTATTATTACTTCAGTTATGTGCTGCTAAGGGAGGCGATTCCTCTTTTCACCGCGATGCTGAACGGTAACGATAAGCTTGCTCCTGCTATTGCAGAGCTGCTGCTTCTGCTTGAAGCCAAAGAGCTTTTTGAAAAATAATGAAAGCATAAAAATAACCTTTGCTAACTTCTATGTCAGCAAAGGTTGTTTTGAGTTCAAGCACCCCATATTTAAACCATTTTTAAACGGAACTGGCCGTTCGTTTTAACCTTGATCCGTTACGATAAAAGAAAATGGAGCAATAAGGGAGAGAACGTATGCGAGTATTGGAAATGTTGTTAGTCACATCTTGCGTTTTGGTGCTGATGGACTTACTGTTCCGTAACACAATCAACCGGAGGACAGGGGCTATAGCCGGCATCGCTTGTGGTTCACTGTTAGCTGCGCAGCTGCTGTTTGAGGGCTATAGGTGGCAGATGATCCCAGCCTATATCATCGCCGCATTGCTTGTCGCCTTCGTCTTATTCAGGCGCAGTAAGATCACGAAACCGCTTCGTTTCATGATATTGACCCTATCTATTATTTTTCTGGGCGGATCGGTTGCCTTATCGGTATTACTGCCGATCTTTCATTTACCGAAGCCTTCAGGCGAGTTCAATGTGGGAACGGAAACGTTTCATTTTACCGATACCGACCGGGAAGAAACGTTTACCGAGCAGAAGGGCGACAAACGGGAACTTATCGTTCAGGTATGGTACCCTGCTGCGGAGTCTGGCCGAAATGCCGAGGAAAATATGGTGTTCCCTAAAGACAGAGGGCTGTTCCATACCTATATGCAAGCTTATTCCGGATATCTGGGCCTTCCCGCTCCCGCTCTCGACTACTGGAAATACAGCCAGGCCAATTCATCTATCCATGCCGATTTGCATCCCGCGGACAATCCGTATCCAGTGGTGCTGCTATCGCACGGCATGGGGGTCGGCAAAATTTTGCATACGTCGCAGGCTGAACATCTTGCCAGCCACGGTTATATCGTATTCGCCATCGATCATACTTACAGTACCGTTGTGACTACTTTTCCGGATAAGCGCGTGACCGGTTTCCTTACGGAACAGTCTCAGGATCGATTGTTTGAGGACAGCCGCGCCATTTTACATGTATGGAACGAGGATATCGCCTTCGTCGTGGATCAGTTGGAGAAGCTGCATTCAGGCGCCATCGCCAGCAAATTCAAGGGAATGCTGGATATGGACAACATCGGCATGATGGGTCATTCCTTCGGTGGGGCAGCAGCTTTTGAAGCTGTTTATTCCAACCCGCGAATCAAAGCCGGCGTGAATATGGATGGTACATTGTTCATAACGGAGAACCGGGATGCCATGAAGAAACCGTTTATGTTCCTGAAATCGGAAGAGTTTACGAATATAAACGAGAAGCAGGCGAAGTACCGCAATACCCCGGCCACGGAGGCAGAGCTCAAGGGACTCCGGTTAACGCGTGAACAATTCGACAACATTCTGGCGAATCGGGAATTGGAGCTGAAGCTGATGGACCGCCTATCGCAACAAGGACAAGGACGGACCATTTATATCGAAGGAGCCGGACATTATAACTTCACCGATCTTCAGCTCTACTCTCCGCTCATCAGACTAACCGGCATGACAGGAAGCATTAATGGAGCAAGGGGTGCAGAAATCGTCAATCGCTATCTTTTGGAGTTTTTTAACCAGCATTTACGCGGAACCGAGAGTAAGCTTCTGGCCGGTCCCACTGAGGACTATCCGGAAGTGAAGTATCCGAACTCGGTTTTTCAAGGAGAATAGATTGAAAGAGAAACGCTCTTCGTATAACGGAGGGCGTTTCTTTATGGGTTTAGCTTTTAAACAACCGCCTTCCCCTCCCATCATTCGTCCGAATTTCCATTTATGTGAGCAATTCATGCAAAATGCAACAGCCAATGTAGAGTTCTTGTAGAGATTTGCGTGATACAATTCCATCAAATTCAACCCTACCATATTGAGGAAAAATAACAACCGAGTAAAGACTATTAATTCCTTTAATAGGTTAGAGATCAGAACAGAGAGGATGGGAAATTTGATCAAGCTTTTCAAGAAAAAACAGGCAGCGTTATTCCTGAGCAGTATCCTGGTCATTGGTGGTTTACCAGCAGGATTAGCTCCGAATGAAGTGAGTGCTGCTGAACCACAGGAGGCTTTAATCACCACATCTAACGGTAACACCAGTTATGATCTGATTGACGGGACAACCACTCCCCCGGTTATTGTAGATTCAGCAGTTACGGTTCAAGAATCCGTCTACACGAAAAACTTGAATGCCGCTACAGTAGTTATTGAAAATTTCGTAGCTGGGGATACATTGAAGGTTACTTTAGCAAGCGGAATCACAGGAACTTATAATCCTGCTAATGGTATCCTGACATTAACGGGTGCAGCTTCGGTTGAAGACTATAAAAAGGTATTGTCTAGCGTTACCTTTTCGACAACCTCCAGCGTAACAACAGAAAGAACCATCAAATTCACGCTCGGCGATGCTCTTCCTTATGAAGCTAACGGCCATTTTTATAAATATATAAAAACAAGCAGCTCAATTACCTGGGATGTGGCAAAGGCTGAGGCCGAGAACAGTGAATATTTTGGACGTAAAGGGTACCTCGTTACGATTACAAGTCTGGAGGAAAATACCTTTGTAAAAGAAAAGACATTAGGTATCGGTTGGCTTGGTGCAAAAGATATCGAGCGGGATGCAAGCACACCTAAAAAAAATGGTGACTGGCGCTGGGTAACGGGGCCGGAAGGCTTGGAGAACAGCGGGCAAGGCACGAAATTCTATCAAGGTTATACAGGCAGCGGAAAAGACCTTTTGTATACCAACTGGGATGTTGGCGAGCCAAATGACCATAGTGGAACAGAATTCGTTGCGCATATTTTTGGACCCGGAAATAAAGCGGGTAAGTGGAACGATTACTCTCCAACCAACGCTTCAGTAACAGGATATATTGTTGAATACGGCGATATGCCTGGCGACAACAATGTTGTAATTAGCGCCGAGAAGACCCTTTCTTTTGTGAATGTTACCGAGCTTACAAAAGCAAAAGCGGTAGCCGATCAATTAAAAGAAGAAGACTATGCTGAGACAGAATGGCTTGAATTTGAAAAAGCTTTGGAAGATGCCAAAACGATCCTTGAAAATCGCAGCAAAACCCAAGACGAGGTAGACGCAGCCCTGAAAGCGCTGAAAGATGCACAAGAGCAGCTCAAGCCCCGGGTTACAATCACGGAGCCGAGCGGCGATACGGTATATGTGGCCCAGCCTGAGTTTGAGGGGAGCGTTCCTCAAGGTGCAACAGTCACCGCAGCTATTTATGATAAAGACGGCAAGCTTATCGGAACTCCTCAGGTCAAAGTGAATCCGGATGGTACATGGAGCTTTGCACCTGACCAAGAGTTGCCTGATGGCGACTATGTGGTTGAGGTGACTGCTGAAAAGGACGGCAAGACAAGCACAGAAAAGAAAAATGTGACGGTAGATACCACAAAACCGAATGTACAGATTACTGAACCAAGCGGTGAAAAAGTCAACGTGGCCAAACCGGAATTCAAAGGTATCGCGGACAAGGATGCAAAGGTCATCGTTGAGTTGAAAGATGAGAGCGGTAAGGTAGTTGCGACCCGCGAAGTGGACGTAGACAGCAATGGAAATTGGAGCTTCACTCCGTCCGAAGACTTAAAAGACGGAAAATACACAGTCAATGTAACGGCAGAGAAAAATGGCAAGGTGTCCAAAGACTCCAAGGTCGTTACGGTAGACGCAACAGATGAGTCACAGTTATCGGGTCTCGAACTAAAACGTGGGGATGGAACACCGATTGCGATCTCTCCAGCCTTTAACGGGGGAGTGACCCATTATCAGGCTTCGGTGACCCAAGATGTTTACAATACAACCGTAACGCTGGCAACTTATGACCCGAACGCCACGATCGAAATCTCGCTTAATGGCGGGGCATGGCAAGGAGCTCCTAACGGCTCTGCAAGTGATGAATTGCCGTTAGCATTCGGCACCAATACGATTGTTGTGAAGGTAACGGATTCCCAGGGAAATGTGACGGAATATACGCTGACCATCACCAGAGGCTCCAGTGACAATAATAACGGAGGTAATAACGGAGGTGATAGCGGAGGCAACGGCGGAGGCAGTACAACGCCTTCTACGCCGCCTACGACTACACCGCCCCCAACGGACCCTGGCGTGAATACGTCCGTGAACGGTAACGACGGTGGGTTTGCCACAGGGAAGACAACCACCTCTGAAGGTAACAAGCAAACTTCTGTACAGGTAAACAGAGATAAGCTTGGAGACATATTAACGAATGGAACAGGTCAGAAGCTGTCCATTCAATCTCCGAATGATGGGAATATGCAGGTTGATGGTTTAACGGCTGCGGACATTCGTTTGTTAGCTGATAAGGGAGCAAGCCTTGACATCGGGAATCCATTAGCTATCTACCCGGTGCCTAGCAAGCAATTGGACTTGAATTCAGTGTCCGGGCAGCTGGGAAATGCTGCGCTCAACGATATCGCCGTTCATATCGACATTAAACGCTCCTCGGAGACTTTGAGAAACAATGCCAAGAACAAAGCAACATCGGCAGGCTACCAGTTGCTGGTTGATCCGGTCGACCTGGAAATGACTTTTAGCCGAAATGGTCAGACCGTAAAATCCGGGCAATTGAACGGATATGCTCCAAAATATATCGCTCTGCCGGAAGGTATCGACCCGAATCGTATTACGACAGGCGTTGTGGTCAATCCGGATGGCTCGGTATATCATCTGCCAACCGTAGTTACGAAGATCGGGGATCGTTATTACGCGCAGATTCATGATCTACGCAGCAGTGGTTCGTACTCGGTTATCTGGAATCCGCAGGATTTCGATGATGTGAGAACTCACTGGGCTCAAACGGAAGTGAACAACATCTCTGCTCGCCTTGACCTGCAAGGGAATGGTGGCAATATGTTCGCTCCGAATCGAAATGTGACCCGGGCTGAATTTGCTGAGATTGTGGTATTGGGTCTTGGGCTGATGCGTCAGGAAGAGCCAAAAACAACATTTGACGACGTTACGGCAACTGCCTGGTATCGCAATGCGATCTCGATTGCCAGTGAATTCGGCATCGTACTCGGTTATAACGACGGCGCGTTCCGTGGTAACCAGACGATTACAAGAGAAGAAGGAATGGCGATGATCGCTCGAGGCTATCAATTGATCAAGCCAGGCCATGCAATTAGCGAAACAGAAATTAGCAGACTGCTCGCAGGATATGAAGATGCGGCCCAAGTAGCAAGATGGGCCCGACCTTCCGTAGCAACCTTGCTGTCGGCAGATATTGTCCAAGGAAGCGGAGATAAGGGATTAACTCCGAAATCCACGATGACGCGGGCTGAAACGGTAGCCTTGATGCAGCGTCTGTTGCAAGTTACCCATTTAATCGATTAAATCAATAAGTTTGAGTCAATGACCCGCATGAGGCCCTTTGGAAAAAGTGACCGATTGCGGGTCATTTTTGTTCGATAATCTGACATCTGAATTCGAACTCACAGATTGGATGCAATCCTGAATGGTTAGGTGGCCTATTTGTTATTCATAACAAGCTCATATTTCTTAAAAATCCAAGAGAAACTCATGTCATTCATGGCATCTTGACTTATGCGAACAGATGGCTTTTGCTCTTCCATAGCATCTTTCGAATGTACCGAGAAACGAAGCAGCTTTGTCATTTTCTTCGTATATTTTGCTATTTCATCAAAAAAATCATAAGTTAACGGCTGATGTCCCCGAATATCCTCATAAATATAATACTTCCCTTGTTCATCCTCTACATTGATTTGAACGCCTTTAGGAAGGGAGAGCATGACATACGGTAATTCATCTTCTGCCCACTGCCCAAGATAGGGAAATTGGACACCTTCATTTCTGACAAAGAATCCGGAGTTTTCATTACCCATAACAAAAGAAATAGAATAGACAAAGAAAGGGTGGTAATTGGGCTTTTCTGAAGCTGTAAAATACTGATAATAGGTTCTATACGCCTCATACACCTGATTTAGATCATCTTGGGTCCTGGCATAATTGGTATGATGGAATTGTGCTTGTTTTTGCTCAAAGAATGTCAAAACACTTTTAAATTCTTCCGGCGTTATAAAGAATTTCACTTTATAAAATCCGCTGTTTTTCAATCTATCCATTCATCTCACCGCCAAATATTAGACTCATTAGTTTTAATAATTCTGATACCTATTCCACATATCTCGCACTTTTTCCTGGATTTTTTCTATACCATTAATTTCCGCCGTTGTAATGACACATTTCATCGATGCAAAAACCCCAGTAAGGAAAAAAGCCGCAGCTTCAATGCTTCGGCTTTTTGTCGTTTAGAATAAAATAACCACTCACTTCGTTTCGCTGCGCACGTAAAAAGTTACCTTAGTCCCCTTACCTAATGTGCTTTTTACTTGGAGTCCTGTTCCGAAGTGCCGCTTTAAGCGCTGATCCGTATTGATCAGGCCGACTCCTGAGCTACGGTCTGCTCTTCTTTCCAATACCCGCTGCAGTTGAACTTCGTCCATTCCGATCCCATTGTCTTGAACGGATATCTCTGTTAGCGTGTCATGGACAGAAATCCGAATATGTATTTCCCCTCCACGAGTGCGCTTCATAATGCCATGTCTTATGGCATTTTCAACCAAAGGCTGAATCGAGAGGAAAGGGACTTTTAACTCTTCGCAGTCATCTACCTCCCAAACGACCTGTAGCCGCTCATCAAACCGGACCTTTTCAATGTATACATATGAGCGCACTAGACTTAACTCCTCTTTAATCGAAACAAGTCCATCCATATCTTGGAATCTAAATTTATACCTCAAAAAATTGCTGAATTCATCAAGCAAATGACGCATCTTATCCAAATTAATGTCACTTAGAGCGGTTACGGCACTTAATGCATTAAATAAGAAATGAGGTTGGATTTGCGCTTGAAGCCATGCAGCCTCTAACCGCAGTTGTTCCCGAACCGTTTGTTTAATCGTGGTTAGCGCCTCAATCCGCGATCTGATTTCTAATGCTTCCACTGGCTTTGTCACATAATCGTTTGCTCCTGCAAAAAAACCGCTTTGGATATCCTTCGGCTGGCTTCTTGCGGTAAGGAGCAGTACAGGGAGCTCGGTAAGTGTATATCGCTCTCGAATCCTTCGTGTCAGCTCATAACCCGACATCTGCGGCATCATAATATCGGTGATGACCAGATCCCATTCCTTCGTGTCCAGCATAGCCAATGCTTCTTTACCGCTCGTTGCCATCGTTACATCATAATCGTCAGGCGGTAGTATGGTTTCGAGCACTTGCAGATTAACAGGATCATCATCCACAATTAATAAGAGCGGACGATCACGATTCATTGCAATAAAGGTTGTTTGTTTTTCCGCTGACGGAATGTCCTCTTTTTCCAGAACGATTGAGGCTGTTTCCTGAGTCGACACTGCCTGTAATGTTGTGGGTTCGAATGAGTCGGAAACATCTTCTTCCTCCTCCGCATTCAAACCCGCTAGCTTTAACGAAAATGTAAACTTCGAGCCTTCTCCTAAAACAGAAGACACCTCTAAGGTACCTCGATGAAGCTCAATGAGTTGCTTGCTTATACTTAAGCCCAACCCAAAGCCGCCTTCGATCATGGTCTCATTCGCGCTGGCTTGCTCGTACGGAAGGAATAAGCGTTTCAGCATGTCCTCATCCATTCCGATCCCGGTATCAGCAATAACAATATACGCTCTTCCGTCATCTGCCAAAGCCTGAATTGAAATGATACCTTCATTCGTATACTTCACGGCATTATGAAGCAAATTGAAAACGATTTGAATCACCCGGTTCTCATCCGCAATGACGGGTGGAAAATCCTCAGGAATCTGATTTACAATTTTGACAGACTTCACTTCAGCGTTAAATTGCAGCATATCAATGACTCCGGTTACGATCGGCTGAATCGATATGACTTTTTTCTGTAGACGCGGATTGCCCTCCCGTAGACTCATCACATCAATCAAATCATTTAATATAAGTGTTAGCCGACGTCCTACAGATAGTACCGTTTCGAGTTCCTTGACGCTCCTATCCTGTAACAACTGTCGTTCCCTGTTCAAAACGGATTGTGACATGTTAAGGATGCTATGAAGCGGATTTTTGAATTCATGAGACGTATTCGCCAAAAATTGATCTTTATGGTCATTCACTCTTTGCAAGGTTGCGGCAATCTCCTTGGTGTTAGCATGCATGTTGAAATACCCCTTAAACCATACGGCGGCCAAGCATCCCATCGAAAAAATCAGATCAAACGGATAATGGGCAACGCTCAAAGCGCTTTCCCGCAAGATTAGCGCCCAAAGGAAATGATGGACCAGCGCAAGCATGGAAAAAAGCAGTAACAGATGGTCTTTGATACCCTTGATTACCTTTTTTACGATGGCAATGATCGTGATGATTGCTGTGGTAAAGCCCAATAGAAAATAAACTGGGAAGAGCATGATCACCTGAGGCGGAGCCAAGAACAAGGTCAAGCCGGCAGTCCCAATAATCATAACATTATAAACAGGATAAACCCTGCTCCAATAAGGGAGTTCGCGATGAGTGGTACATTCCAGCAACGCATAGCATCCAATCATGAACGCCGCATTGGACAGCCGAAAGTCCCAATCACTGCCGACGTAGAATAATTGATGGAACAACTTCTCATCCGTACTCAATACACTCGAAAGGGTTACGCACAAGGTCAGCAAAGAAAAATAAAGCAGCCTCTTTTCCCTATTTCCCAGTAAAAATAAAATAAGCGCATAAACCGAATGCATCAAAAATAGGATAGCTCCCAGCGTCTGCATGGAAACGGAGAGTTTCATTTCCCTCCCAATGGCTGCTTCCGAACCGAATTTAATGGACCTGGCAATGCCGCCGCTCCGACTATCCACATAATTTGCCGCCTGAATCACCATTTCGATGACGCCGTTGTCGTCTGCCGTAAAGCTTGTAGAATAAGGCAGGTTCTTCGCCGTATATTCATCCTTCGTTTCCGCTACCCGACCGGATTTGGCAAGCAACCGGCCATTTACGTATACTTCGGATGAAGTACGCACGTTGGATACACGAATGCTATAATTCATGTCGTTCTCTGGATTTACAAGAATACGCAGTCGATAGGTCCCAAATCCATAGGAAGTTGACTCTTCACCATGCAAAGCTTCATTCCATCCTCCCGGAACCGAAATCAGCTTTGGCTCGATCTCGGCTGACACACGCTGCCGACGACCACCATCCAGCAACCATTGTGAGGGATAAAACTCCCATTCCCCATCAAGTAAGAGAACGCCGCCATCTTCTGCATTCCAATGACGTAAATCCAATTGCCCATTCGGAATGGACACCTGCTTTTGATGAGGTAACAATTCCATCCACACCATGCGCAAGCTCGATAGAATGACTAACAATAACCCAATTAACAAGATCATATGACTCTTTTTCATTTGGTATTTTGGTGAGTCGTTTGCCAAGAAGTATTCCTCTCCTAATCCATTCTAATATAGGCACTGCTCCATCATTTACGGTTCCAAATAGATATGAAAGAACAACCATTGACGACTTCAATGCCATCAATGGTTGTTTGCGTTGCTTCATTATTTATATATCGACCAGGATGGTCAATTTCAGTAGCCTTGCAATCCGTGCTCTTACCTCGGCACGCGTCAATTGCGCAGCATCCAAATAGTGTCCTATATCAGATTAACAACCCTAACTATACAAAATCTATACATGCTGGACTCGGGCCTTGATGGCGGTTTTATGACGGGACCCAAACTATATAGCAACCAAAAAAAAGCGTCCCCATCTAAGGGAAACGCTCTTTCTAGTAATCCGAATTATTTTAAGCCCAGTACTTCAAAATCATAAATCCGCGCTGCCGTATCCCCGCCTTGTGTCGCCTTCTCTACTTGAAGACGCACGTACTGTGCGGAGGTAAGTTCGATGGCATGGCTGCTGACCGCTTTCGTATTGTCTTTGACCGATACCGCATCCTTCCATTCCTTGCCGTCCGAGCTTACCTGAATGGTGAATGCCCGCGTATTGAATGCGGCCGGCTCTCCTCCGGCTTCCGCATGCTTGATCACGAATTCGCTGATCTTATGCTCGGCTCCCAAGTCCACCGTCATCGAATGAGGCCCGTCTCCGACAGCACACCATTTGGTAGCCGTATTACCGTCCACCGCAAATTGAGGTGCTTCCTTCTCATTCACGAAGCTGGATGCTGACGTTTTCTTGCCAAGGGCAAGGTTGCCAACGCCATTCTCCGCTTCCCGTGTAACCGTAATGAGCTTCTTCCGAACCAAGTCCTCGCCAACGCTATTTTTAGCGGTTAGCGTCACTTCGTACGTTCCTTCCTCCGGATATGTCACTTTAGGATTCTGCTCCGTGCTGGATGCTGGCTGTCCACCGGGGAAGCTCCAGCTCCAGGACTCCGTCACTTCCGATGAAAGATCCGTGAATTGTACCGTTTCTCCCGGTGCGATCAGCGTTTTATCCGCTTTGAAGGCTGCAACCGGCTTCGGATATTCCGGCCAGTCAAAGCTTATCGACGATGCTTTTCCTTGTTCGTAATGGCGGTTCACCGGAATCACGACCATCTTGGTTGCCTGCTCTTTCAGCAGCCGCTTCATTTCCGGCACGTAATATACGGTATTCCCCGTCATGCCCATCAACTCGTACTTGCCGTCCGGATGAACCCGGTACACCTGGTAGTACATCACGTCCTCAGCCTGTTTCGGTGCCTTCCAAGACAACCGCGCATCCCCATATATTCCGTCGCGGAAGTCGTTCTCGATGACCTGCAGATCGGTCACCTGATGCGGCTTCTTCGCCTGATCGTTCACCCGCGTAACGGCCAGACGGCCGATATTGGCCCGATAATCCGCGATATCCGCGGCAGATTCGAATTGGAGCGAGATTCCCACGATCGTGCGGCCTTTATACTTGTTCAGCTTGACGCTTCCCTGCTTCCAATCCTGATCTGCGCCCGTGGCGGCCCACTTGCCAGGCTCGAAAAATTCATACTTATCCGGCGCATCGGAGAATGCCAAACCGATCTTTACCTTGGCGTCCTTCGCATTGTCCGCATAGACGAGCGATACTTCCGTCGTCGCTTCAACCGGGATATTCGCCTTATACAGCTTGACGTGAGTAGAGGAGCCTTTGCTTACGGCACCCGCCACCTGAAGCGAGCTTCCACCGTAATAAGACTTGTTGAAATCGAATCCAGGCTTGAGGGCTTCACCCTTGCCGTTCGTTTCCGTGATCCAGCGCCAGGTCGGCAAAATATCCTGCAGGCTCCGGTTGCTCCAGTCGCTGCTTCGCATCACTTTGCCGTCCACCGCAAACATATGGCCGTTACCGGTATTAAAATGGGTGACAAATTCGGAACCGGTGAGCACGGTTTTGGCAACGACATCATTTGCAATCCCTCTCCAGGCAAGCGGATCGGTCCCTTCAGGCTGCGAGGTATTAGCCGGATTCATCCCAGGTCCCGCCCAGAAAATCTGCTCCTTTTTCATATACTCCTCATGAGTTTTAGAGCTGTTGAACGCCCAATCAGGACGGTAAATGCCGAGGGAGGTCGTCGCTTTCTTGCCGTCCGGGAACACAACCGGCCAATTGAACTTGCCCTCGTAGCCGTTCGCCTCCACGTCGATGCCAGCGTAAAGATCATACGGGCTGCGACCAAGCTCTGCCGCTTTGGCCGGGGAGTTCAAGAATGGCGTGATGTAGTCGTATTTGCCATTCTTCTCGTCCTTAAACTGCCAGCGGAAATCGATAAACATATTGTCGGAAACGCGCTGATTCCCCGCCTGGAAGAACATCTCGTTCTTATCCGTCAAAGCTCCCTGCCACTTCACCGGGCCTTCCTTGATCATGGAATCGTACCAGATCACTTCCATGCCAGGCGCTTTTTTCTGCTGAAGATACGTTAAAAATTCAGCCATCTTGGCAGCATCCTCAGGCGTTCCGCCCTGAGTTTCCTGATTGATGAACCAGCCGTCAAATCCGTAATACGTTGCAACCTCAATCAGTTTGTCTGCAACCGGGAAGGATCCGTCCTCCCGCTGCTTTAACAGATCATGCAGCCACTGGATCTTGCCTCCATGCTCGGTTTGTGGCAAGAAAACGGTTCCAAAAACAGGTACGCCATTCTTGTGGGCCGCATCGATCACGTCGGCGCTTGGCGGAACGATCAATCCTTCACCTGCAGAGCCGCCCCACATCACCAGCTTGTCGATATACTGCCAGTTACTGAACGTATAGGTATGGAACTTCTCCGAGCCTTGGGATGGAGCTCCGCTTGTGCTTGGATACATGGAAGCAATCGATAAAACCTTCACTTCCTCCTTGGCATTGCGGTTTACCTTATGGCCCTGGATACGCTGATCCTCCAGCTTAACCGTCCCCCGGTTAAAAAGCGCATCCTTATCCGTGGACGGCGACCATTCCAGCAGCGTGTTCGGATACCAATAGGACGAGTGAGGCTGTGCTGCCTCGGCTTCTCCAGCAAAACCCGTCAGGGACGCAGCCAGCACAGCCGTGCTCATCCATACCGTCATTCTGCGTTTCCACTGGGCTTTCGTTAAATAATCCGGTTTGATTCGTTTCATGGGAAAACCTCCTGTTTATGTAATGATTTCGTGGTGAACAATGAATGCGTTTTCCATCCAAAAGAAGGAATGACAGAGAGAAACGGCCGCTTTAGATCAGCCGTTTCTACCCCTCATACACTTTTCATGGATTACTTGTTTTGTGCCTTCCACTCATCAAACTGCTTTTGAGCTTCAGCGATAACTTTGTCAATGCCAGCATCCTGGAATTTTTGTTTTGCTTTTGGCAAGTATTCTTCAGGATCGATGGAGCCGGTGTACAGTGCAGGAATGAATTCCTTCGCCACGTTGGTGATGGCCGCAACTTCTGTTTTTACCGGAGCCGTGTCGAAGTTAAAGCCGAACGTAGGAGCTACCACAGCCGAGCTGTTAAACTTCTCGAATGCTTCCCACTTGTCTTCAGGCTCGCCTTCATGAAGATACGTCAGGAACATATTGCCGAGCGCAAATCCAGGCATTGCATAGTTTTCCTGCATAGCAGGCATATCTTCGATGTATGGCCCTTCAAGCTTCTTGTAGTGCGTGCCTTCCAAACCGTATTGAATCATATTGCGCAGTTTCTCATCCGTGTTCAGCAGGTTCAAGAACATCATTGCCCGCTCCGGATTTTTGGAGTACGAAGAAATCGCCATCATCGAACCCGCTGCAGAGCTGGTGTAAATAACCGGATCATGCATCGGTCTTGTCACAATGTCATATTTCGCGTTTCTGGACCAGCCGAGCTCTGCGTATGGCTGTGTAATCTCGCGGTCCACGAGCCATTTGCCGGTTTTGATGTTATCAATGCCGTCCAGCGTCGCTACGTCCTCGCGCACATAACCCGCTTTATAGTATTTGCGCATCGTGGTCAGAGCCGATTTCAGTTCAGGTGAATCCAACAGGTTCACAAATTTAAAGTCTTTGGTGTCAAGGTACATACCGATCGGAATTTCATCACCAAGCGGGAAATCAACCGGCAAGTACGGCTTAAAGCCTTTCGGTACAGCAAGCGGTGTAATATCTGCAGGCTCGCTCTCTTTAATCGTTTTCAGAAGCGGCTCGAGATCCTCAAGCGTCGTTACATTGGAAATGTCCAGGTTGTACTTATCCAGATATTTCTTATTGAAGCGCCATACAAACTGCTGTGCCAGTTCCTTATTGGCCGGGATGCCATAGTTCACGCCGTTGACCTTCGTTCCTTCCAAGAAACGAGGATCCAGCGTTTCCTTAATGCCTTTTCCATATTGATCAAGCAGGTCATTCAGCGGCTTAAACGCGCCCTTCGCTGCATTTGGAAGATAATCGAACGCCCATGAGCTAGTGAAGGCGATGTCGTAATTCTCGCCGGAGCTTGTAATAACCTGCATCCGCTGGCTGTAATCGCCCCAGTCGATCATACTGATCTCAATCGTTGCATTGATTTTTTCCGTCAAATATTTATTGATTTCCTCTTGAACCACGGGAAGATCCTTCTGGTTAGGTCCGATCATGTACATTTTTAGTTTGACCGGATCCAGCTTGGATACATCGACCGTGCCGTCGCTTTGAACGGCTGCCCCTTCTTTCGAAGGTTCGCCAGGCTTAGCGCCTTCCTTACTGCCGCAAGCCGACAATACGACCGTCAGCAGAAGCACGAGAGCAAGGGACAGTATAGAGACCTTTTTCTTAAACATGTGTTTTTCCCCCTGTATCACTTAATGGTTAATGCTATATTGACACCGCTTACACACTTGAGACATCAAAGCCGGATTTCTCCGGCAGTGTGCGATGCGGGTACAACCTTATGAAATTATGCTTGAAATTATCCTTTGACCGAGCCTACGGTCAGGCCCTGGACAAAATATCGTTGGAAGAACGGATATGCCATAACAATCGGCAGTGTCGCCAATACGACCATCGCCATTCTCACCGTCTCTGTCGGCAGGCCAGCTGCTGCATCGAATGAACCGATATTTTGCGCATTCTGCGTCAGAAAGTCCATGTTCTTCTCGATCTTCATGAGCATGAACTGCAGCGGAGGCGTTGCCTGCGGATTGTTATAATACAGCAAGGCGTTAAACCAGTCATTCCAGTACCCTAAAGAGCTGAACAAACCAATCGTGGCAATCCCCGGCAGCGAGACCGGCATCACGATTCGGATAAAGGTCAGAAATTCGCCGGCGCCATCGATTTTGGCGGACTCAATAATTTCATCCGGAATGGTCGTTTGGAAAAAGGTCCTCATGACAATGATGGAGAACGCGCTCAAGGATAAAGGAAATATCAACGCCCAGATTGTGTTTTGCAGATGCAGAAACTGGGTCATCACGATATAACCAGGTACCATACCACCTGAGAACAGCATGGTAAAGAATGCAAGGAAGCTGAAAAAGCCTCTAAATTCAAAGTTTCGACGGGACAATGCATAGGCATAAGTCGTAACCAGAGCTAGACTCACCAGCGTCCCCAGTACCGTGACCAGGAGCGTTAAGCTGAATGAGGATAGCAATTCGCCTCCCGTTTCGAAAATATATTCATACGCTGCCGTACTGAACTGACTCGGCAGCAGCCTGAAGCCTTCCAAGACCAGGGTCTGTTCATCCGTCAAGGAAATAATAATAACAAATAGAAACGGAAAGATACAGGAGAACGAGAAGATGCCGATCACGATATTGAAAATCGTATTCCACAAAGGGGAGATGGCGTTATAGTCTCTCTTCTTTGAACGCTTTGCCGGCTGACTGGCGGTTTGTGTTGATAGCTGCGGCATTATAGGTACACCTCCCTCGGATTAGAAGATCGCATGATCTTTTTCAATTTTACGAACGATATAGTTAGCGACCAAAATCAGGATCAATCCTACAAGCGATTGGTACAAGCCCGCCGCCGTACTCATTCCGATATCTCCCATATTGATGAGTCCACGGTAAACGAAGGTATCGATAACATTCGTGACCGGATACAAGGCGCCCGAATCCTTCGGAAGCTGATAGAACAATCCGAAATCGGAACGGAAGATGCCCCCGATTGCCAATATGGTCAGTATGATCATCAGCGGTTTCAACAGCGGAATCGTTATGTATCGCACCTGCTTCCACTTGGTGGCTCCGTCGATGACAGCCGCTTCATAATAAGACTTGTCGATCCCTGTAATAGCGGCCAGGTAAATCACGCTGTTGTAGCCCACGCCTTTCCAGATGCCGACAAAAACGAGAATGAAGGGCCAATACTTCGCTTCCGAATACCAACTGATCGGATCTCCTCCGAAATAGGTAATGATTTGATTCAGCGTCCCTTTGTCCACACTCAGGAAGGTGAACGCAAAATAACTGATAATAACCCACGACAAAAAATGCGGCAAAAACATGCCGGTCTGATATACCTTGGCCGTCCGCTTGTTGACAAGCTCGCTTAGCATGATCGCAAAGCCCACTGCAAAGACCAGACCCAGGATGATAAAAGCCAGGTTGTATAGGATTGTATTCCTCGTAATGATATAGGCATCATTGGTTGTAAACAGATACTCGAAGTTTTTGAACCCTACCCATTCGCTGTTGAACACGCTGGCGAAAAAGCCGTCCGGACTTATACGGAAGTCCTTAAAAGCGAGAACGGTGCCGAACATAGGCAAGTAAGCAAAGATAAGAAACCAGATGGTTCCGGGCAGTATCATCAGCAGCATAAACCGGTTGCGTATTACCTTTTTGATGAACCCCGACATGAGCACTCCTCCTCTTCCCTGTTAAATACAAGTGATGCGACTGTTGTAGAAGATCCCCCATGATCTTTGTCGATGCGGCTATTCTATCACTCGCCCTTTAACTACTATCATTGTGCCAAGTAAGCGCTATCGCGCTCAAGTTGAAAAATACTAGAACGGGATGGATAAATTAAAGAATCCCCCAAAAAACAGCAAAGAACAGGCCAAAAGGTTATCCACCCTGAGCCTGTCGCTTATGGTTTACTGTTCATTTAGATCCGATACATGGACCTCATTTCGGTTGGAGATACGCCCGTATATTTTTTGAACTGCCTGTAAAAGTACGAGCTGTCCGTATAACCTACGCTGAACGCAATATCCGCCGTCTTCTGATCCGTATGTAATAGGAGCTGCGTTGCTTTCTCGATGCGGTACTGGTTCAAATAATCCGAGAAGCTTGCGCCGACCTCCTGTTGAAAAAGCTGCCCCAAATAATTCGGATGCATCTGCAGCCGCTGACTGAGCGTCTTCAGAGAAAGCTCTTCCGGATAATGATGCTGCACCTGTTCCACAAGAAACGAGACATGCAGGCTATAGCCCTGATCCGCTTCTTGCAGGCGCGCGAGACTGCGCTCGACGATACGCCATACATGATTTCGGAGCCCCTGGAGCGTATTAATCCGGTGCATTGGGGTAAATATCTCGCTGTAATCGGGGTTTTTCTCCATATCCTTCGCCGCGATCATCAGTTGGACTGCCGCATTCAAGCAGGTTCCCCGGGGTACCGTCTGCTCCCCACTGCTATCGCCGAGAACGGACTCGATATAAGCCTGCAAGGAGGGAACGTCCCCTTCGATCAGCAGCTTTGCGAACGTGTCGGGACGAGCGGACGGCGAAGAAGCCTGAACGGTCTCCGGTTCCGCAGGCGGACTGTAAAGGGTCATGTCATCTCCGGCAATCAGGCAGGCGTTGAAACGGCCCTTCGCCTTCCTGTAGCTCTCCTGAATATCTTTGAAATCATTGAGTCCCGCATTCCCTTCGGAGCACCACATGCGCAAGCCAGTCAGCTCTCGCAGCTTAGCCATGGCATTTCTCATGCCCTCTCGTGCGGCATCCCTCTGTTCATTCATCGCGACCGACATCACCACGATGTCGTCATCCGCATCGGGGAAGCAAATTACCTCATGATCTCCCCCAAGCTCTTCCGAAAAAGCCCGGCAATATTCATCGGCTAGGCTGGTTAAGCGATAAAGCTGGGATACCGGTCGTTCGTCGGATATGAGCCGCAAAACATAAACCTGGTAAGACACATAATTCAGCGGAATGCCGAGAAGTTCGGCTCTTTGTTTTAATTCCGAGCTTTTGATTTCGCCGTTGACCCATCGCTGCAAAATATTGCTTCGGAGGATCTTCCAATCCTCCTCGGAGCGAAACCGTTTCAACTCCTCGCGCTCCCAATCGCCGCGGATATGCTTAATGGTGGCTTCCAACTCCTCGATGTTGATCGGCTTCAAAATGTAATTCTGAATGCCGAGCGTGATCCCCATCTTCACATATTCAAATTCTTCGTACCCGCTCAGCACAATAAATTTGGTACGGGGATGCATTTCTTTAACCTTCTTGATAAGCTCGAGCCCGTTCATTCTTGGCATCATAATATCCGTGATCAGCAGATCCACCGGCTCTTCCCTCAACCGCTCAAGCGCTTGTAACCCATCGTTGGCCGAACCTGTTACGTGCAGGTCGTAATTCTGCCAATCCACAATGGTGGCCAAGCCCTGAGCAATCAAAGGCTCGTCATCAACAAAAAATACCTTCCTCATGTCGTCTCCCCCTTGCGAAGCATCGGTATTTCCATGCGGACCTCGGTTCCCTGTCCCTCTGTGCTGTTTATGGTCACTCCGTAATCATTTCCGTAGTTCAGCACGATTCGTTCATGCACGTTCATCAGCCCGATCGAACGGTAACCCTTGTCGGGAGGCTGGAGGACCTTATCCAGCGTGCCGCGGATTTGGGTCAGCTTTTCCTCCGGTATGCCCGTTCCATTGTCCGATACGATGATCACGACCCGGTCCCCTGCCCCATGAGCTCGGACTGAAATTTTATTGTTGTCTTCCAGCGGACGAAATCCGTGAACGATATAGTTCTCCACGATCGGCTGGACCAGCAGCTTGATAATGCTGACATTTTGGATCTCCGGATCCACCTCGATTTCCGTCTCCAGCCGTCCGTCATAGCGAATACGGAACAAGTCGAGATAAACGGAACACATGTCCATTTCCTCTTCAACGGTAACCACCGTGCTTTTTTTTACCATGTTCTTGAACATGACCGACAAGCTGTATATCATTTGACCCACTTCCTTCGCCCCCACGAAATACGCCTTCATGCGTATCGATTCGAGCGTATTATATAGAAAATGGGGGTTAATCTGGGATTGCAGGGCAACCAGCTCTGCGTTTTTTTGCTTGATTTCCGAGGTATACATTTTATCGATATATTGCTCCAAACGGTCGCCCATGTCGTTAAACCGGCGGGAAATCTGCTGAAGCTCATCTTCGCCGGACATCTGAATGCGCGTTGACAGATCCCCTTCGCCGATCCGGTTCATCGAGCGGATAATCCGCTGGACTTTTTTGGAGAACTTGCGAACGATCGTAAACGTAATCGCAAAACTGGCCGCCATAAACACAAGGGTGACCAGGATCAGTCCGGTTCTTAAACTCTCCGTGCTCTCTTCGATCAGGGATTGCGACACAATCCCCACGACTGACAGTCCCGCATTGCCGACATTTAATATGTTTACTTTGGAGGGTTCATCCAGCTCCACCCAGTCCCCGGCTTTTTCCTGTTCCAAGTGGTAGGGAAAGGCTTGACCGTAGTACTCATCCTCTGAATCGTAAATAACGGTTCCCTGCGCGTTCAACACTAGAATTCGGCCTTTTACTGAAGCACGGCTCTCCAGCCAGGATGAAATTTGCCGGGCGTCGAACTCCACATTCATCATTCCCACTCGATTCAACGTCCACGGATCCTTCAGCTCTCTCGAATAGGAATACGATCTTGGACTGGAACCTCCGGATGAACCCGAGGACTCGTTTTGAGGCATGGTATCCCAGCTGTGCTGCTCCCGGCGGGCGAACCAGGTCTCCCACTTGTTCTTGGAACCCGCTTCATTGTTCAACTGCTGGTTGGTCCGGCTGATATGCATGTAAAAATTGTTCGGATAGCTGTAGATCGACACGCTTCTGGCGCTTGACTCCTGCTCCAGGTAGTTTTTCAGCAAGGTATTGAAAGACCGTAAACGCTGCTCTCCCGTCCTGGTGTATAAATCCAGCCGGTATTTCAGGTAACTCTCATATTCGTTGTTCAAAAAATAGATCAGCTCATCGCTCAGCGTGGCATCTCCGTAAATTTGCTGAAATATATTCTGTATGCCCTCATACTGCCGACTCAAATAAATATTCAGAACATGCGCGGATTTGAGATTCGCATCGGTCTGCTCGCGGAGTATGCGCTGCGTCTGGTATTGATAAACCAGAGTTGCCGCAATCGCAAACAGCACGATCATGACGGTCGAGTACAGCACGACGATTTTGTTGAACATTTTTCGCTTCAGATGATTTAAATAGAATTGGCGCAGTCTAAAAATATGAAACACACCCTGTTCTATAATGGTCACTTCGGCACCCAGTGTACACCCTTTCCGTAAACCCGGCAATTGAAATTTGCATCGTTATGAAGCTCAAAGAAATACATCGCGCCCTTTTCGAAGCCCTCCAATCCTGAACTCCGTTCATACAACTGGACGGTGTATCAACGTTATCCTAGCGCGGCATGGCGGGCGGTGCAGGGAACGAGAAATGACATCCGTTCGTCCTGACCGAACGCATAAACGAAAATACTAAACTACGATTTGGAATGGAACGGACAAGTCAGCACACTGCATTTATGATATCGAGGAGCAGAGGAATGCCCTTCTATATGTTGAATATGTATATGGAAGAGAAGAGACAGATTACGGCCATCACATAAATGACGAGTGTTAAATCATATATGAAACCGAGGATATGAAAGATGAAACTTCAATTACTATATAATGAATATCTTAATCTAAAATTCAATAGAGGATCACCGTCCGTTCCATTGGACGGCTTTGAATATGGACTTCTTGAGGAAGATGGCGCTGAATTATTCTTTGTCGAACATAAAGATGAGGCCTTTGTTGAGTGGCGTACGAATTACAGCCCCGAGATCCCCATTATGTTGTGAGCCCGGACTGGAAGCCTGTGCTCTCGGCTTTTTTTAACCATCTGGACGTCTATGATGAACTCGTGCTCTATTACCTGTTATTTACGATCAACACGACGACGTCCATCGTAAGGACCAATCCATTCCTTGCCATGAATGATTTTATGAAGAACTACTGCTTTTTTCAGTTGGCTCAGTTGACGGATGCCTCCGGGTTGAACGAGGAGCAGAGGCAGCAATTAAGGGACTTCTTTTTCTTTTTCTACCTGTATGCTCACCCGGTTAATGAGGAGACGCTCTACGCCTTTTCATTCAACGGGCAAGATTTGATTCATACGAAAACCAATATCCGTATGGAGCATTATTTTACTGTATATCACGATTACTATAGCGAGAATCTCGGCAAGCATAAAGACCAACTCTTCATCGCTCCTCATGAAATTCATGCCTGCAAGGATCTCACACTGGAGCTGTTAAGGTCCATCGAGGGTAAATCACCCAAGCTAATCATGCCTCCCGAAGAGGGTTTAGACGCACTATTACAGCTGATCAATAACGTTGATGATTTGATTCATATGAACGCCGAAAATAAAACAACGTTATTCGGTATTATGAGAGACTTTCTCTCGGACAATCGCTCGAACCCCTATCGACAGCATTGTTTCCGTATGCTGCTCCAGAATTACGTTTGTTATATCCTTTATTTTAAGTTTGATGAAATTGATGATCTGGTCGATTACTTTAAAGGCACTCCGGTATGGTGCGAAGCGATCATCAACAACATCTTTACCGATGCCATCTTTATTCAGAAGATGATGTGGCAGAACCAGATCGGTATAACCAAGTATCCGAACGTGACCGAATTCTTCAATGAGGAGGCCCGAGGGATTTACCTGTAAGCCAATGCAGGGGCATCCCGCAAGGAATGGCCTAATGCGCCGCCTTCATCCCAGCTGGATCTTGATGACCGTTGCGCTCGTTCATATAAACCCGAAATTATGGGACCCAACCAAAAAAATGGTACCTATCCTTCTGATTATGATATTCGATAGAATAAAGATGTTCTTCGGGTGTAAGCGTTTTCCATCGCGCGCATAGTCTGGGAGAATCCATAATTCTTTAAGGGAGGGTATTTATGAAGCGATCTCAAATTTCGGAAAGCCGGTATAGGCAAAGGGTATTGAGTTTGTTCTTAGCGGTCGTGATGCTGGCTGGCATCGGTCTATTGCCGACTTCGAAAGTTCAGGCTGCTGAGGCTGCTGGAACCACCATTACCTCGATGTCTTACTTTTCAGCTGCAGACGGACCTGTCATCACAAAATCAGGAGTTGGGCAGGCCAGCTACGGTTTTGTCATGCCGATATTCAACGGAGGCTCTGCCACCTGGAATGATGTTGCCCAGGACCTGGGAGTAAAGGTGAAAGTAAATGGCAGCTGGGTCGATATCGACAGTGTCGGCAGCTTTGTCTATAACCAGAACTGGGGTCACTGGAACGACGGCGGCTTTACCGGCTATTGGTTCACGCTCTCCGCAACGACCGAAATTCAGCTGTACTCCAAAGCCAATGGGGTTACGCTTGAATATTCACTTGTATTTCAAAACATCAACAAAACAACCATCACCGCGATGACCCCGACCCAAGGACCGCAAATTACGGCAGGGTTTACGGGCGGTGCCGGCTTTACCTATCCTATTTTCAACAATGATCCGGCCATAACCTATGCGGCCGTAGCGGATGATTTGAAGGTGTATGTGAAACCTGTAAACAGCAGCCAATGGATCGATATCGACAACAATGCAGCCAGCGGCTGGATCTATGATCAGAACTTCGGCCAATTCACTGACGGAGGCGGTGGTTACTGGTTTAACGTAACGGAATCGATTAACGTCAAATTAGAATCGAAGACCTCTTCGGCTAACATCGTCTATACCATCTCCTTTAATGAGCCCGTAAGAAACTCTTATGTCCTTACGCCTTATGAAGGAACGTCCTTTACAGCCGATGCGAGCGGCGCTATCGGCATCCCGCTGCCTAAGATTGATGGGGGTGCGCCAATCGGCACGGAGCTTGGCAATTTCGTATACCAGATTAACATCAACGGACAATGGGTGGATCTGGACAATTCGAGCCAGAGCGGATTTGTATATGCCGCTAATGGCTACAATAACATGTCCGCCGCCAATCAGTGGGGGTATTGGGCCGACCATATCTATGGCCTGTGGTTCCAGCCGATCCAGGAGGATATGCAAATCCGCATCGGCTATCCATTAAATGGGCAGGCAGGTGGAAGTGTGGGCAGCAATTTCGTCAACTATACCTTGATTGGTAACCCGGATGCTCCCCGTCCGGATGTAACCGATCAGGAGGATATTCCGATCGGAACGCCAAACGACTCAGCCATCGAGGGCATGAATCTCATCTGGCAGGATGAATTTAACGGAACCGCGCTCGATCAGAGCAAATGGAATTATGAAACAGGTTATTATCTCAATGACGATCCCAATACATGGGGTTGGGGCAATTCGGAGCTGCAGCATTATACCGATCGTGCACAAAATGTTTTTGTACAGGACGGAAAACTTAATATCAAGGCTTTGAACGAGCCAAAATCCTTCCCGCAGGATCCAAGTCGGTATGCACAATACTCCTCCGGCAAGATTAACACCAAAGATCATTTTTCCCTCAAGTACGGCCGAGTGGACTTCCGGGCAAAGCTGCCTACAGGCAACGGCATCTGGCCTGCGCTCTGGATGCTTCCCCAAGATAATGTGTATGGAACATGGGCATCATCCGGTGAAATCGACGTGATGGAAGCAAAAGGACGCTTGCCAGGCTCGACGAGCGGCGCTGTACACTTTGGGGGACAATGGCCGACGAACCGGTATCTTTCCGGTGAATATCACTTCCCTGAAGGGCAAACCTTTGCCAATGACTATCATGTTTATTCCGTAGTCTGGGAGGAGGACAACATTAAATGGTATGTGGATGGCAAGTTCTTCTTTAAAGTGACCCGGGATCAATGGTATTCCGCAGCGGCGGCGAACAATCCAAATGCGCCTTTCGATCAGCCGTTCTACCTCATTATGAATCTAGCGATCGGCGGGACCTTTGATGGCGGCCGGACCCCGGATCCGTCCGATATCCCTGCAACGATGCAGGTAGACTATGTGCGTGTGTATAAAGAAGGGGAAGGCGGCGGCCAGAATCCAGGAAACGTGCCGGTTACCGGCGTAACGGTGAATCCGACCACGACACAGGTCGAAGTCGGGCAGAGTGTTCAATTAAATGCCAGCGTGGCACCGTCCAATGCAACGAATAAGCAGGTCACCTGGTCCGTTTCCGGTTCCAGCGTCGCTTCCGTGAGTCCGAACGGTCTCGTGACCGGACTCGCTCAGGGTACAACAACCGTCACGGCGAAGACCGCTGACGGCAATAAAGCAGCCAACGCCACGATCACCGTTGTACCGGCATCATCTACCGTGATCGTCATCGGCGATGAGGTGAAGGGCCTGAAGAAGATCGGCGATGACTTGCTGTTCTATGTCAATGGCGCAACCTTTGCCGATTTACATTATAAGATCAATAATGGCGGGCAGTTAAACGTAGCCATGGCTCCAACGGGGAACGGTAACTATACCTACCCTGTCAACAACCTGAAGCATGGGGATACCGTCGAGTATTTCTTTACCTATAACCCGGGGCAAGGAGCACTAGACACGCCTTGGCAGACGTATGTTCATGGGGTAACGCAAGGAACACCGGAGTAACCGGGGAAACTTGAACAGACATGTCTCTGCCGATAAACCGGTGTCTGCTCCGGGTTGCAAGAGCACAATATCCAATAAATCAGGGCAAACAGAAGGCCGTCGACATCATCGACGGCCTTGCTTCAGTGAATCAGCTATCGTAGGTTCTCCGTTAGCTGAATCAATGGTCTTAATATTTTTTGCATGTCGCTTCAATATTACGAATGTACACTCGCCGCTTTACTCGCCTGTCTGCAATGCAAGATTTTCATGGCGTATCTTGCTATAGGCTGTGCGACCAACATTTCAATCCAGAACGCTACGCCAAAGTTCCGAGGCCAGGTATGGAGGAAATTTTTAAACGGATCCAGACTTATGTGTTTCGTACCAACCATAGGGCCAATAATGGAGAGCAACAGAGATAATACCGTTACATTTAGTACGATATTTAATAGTACTCTTGCATTAAATCCATCGGTCTGTCCCACAAATTTAGGCATCACCTTACCAACGATCGGGCCTGCAATTAGCTTTACGCATAACACGACGATGATCCACATAATAGGAATCACTTTTAGACCATCCATGTAAACTTCTTTACTAAAGCCGCGTTCCAATCCCATAATAATCGGCGCGATCGTGTTTACTGAAATAATCGATATGATCAATAAAAATAATATGCCCTCTTTTCCGTTTCTAGGCAGTCTTGTCTCTACGTATTTCTGGTTTGCCATTCCCTATCATCACCCCTTCATATAAATGGTTCACCGTGTTATTTTAGCGATTTAGGAGCTTCTTCATAAGTGAACATTTCGTGAACATTCTCGCCTCACTGATCATTCGGTCATCAAGCCTTTTACACCAACACGTCGTTAAATTTCTGATATACCGATTGATTAAAACCCCAAAGCCCATTACGATTACTTATAAGGATACTTGTCCTGAGGCATAGCTATCCTCAAAATAGAAAAAGCACATTGACTGTATGCCGCGTAAAATGGGAAGCCTTCTGAATGTTTAACACGACTGTTTATAAATACGTACATTACGACTCATACTTAGGTCTATCAACGGGGAAGAGGATTGCCATCTAACCGAATCTTCCGTAAGGGGGAGAACAGACACATGGAAAAGGAATTCATACTGACACATAAGCTGTTGACCCTGCTCGATTCCGAATATCGCTGGTTCACCCTTGCCGAGATTGAAGAGCAGATTGGCGTATCGGACAAAACCATCCGTAAAATTATCGATGAAGCCAAGCAGGAGCTTCCTCCTGAGATTCATTTTGAAATTTCGCGTGGAAAAGGTGTCATTCTCCATTACGATAAACGAAATGTCGCGATTGGTGAGGTCATCTCTTCCATGTACAGGCAGAGAACCTTCTACCAGCTGCTCGCTGTGCTTTTTGCTGAGGGAGGGCGTTACTCGCTGGAAGAGCTGGCAGACAAGCTGTATATGAGCTCTTCCTCGCTGAAAAAGCTGATCATCCGGCTGAACAACCATGAATTGAAGCCATACCATTTGCGCATTGCGTATTCCATGCCAGAGGTCAAAGGCAGTGAAATCAGTATCCGTTATTTTTACTGGAAAATGTTTTACGATGCCTATGAATTTTCCGGCTGGCCATTTGCCGACATAGACCAAGCCCAGATCCATGAGTACATTACGGCGATCGAGTCGGAGAATGACATCGTGTATTTCCTTAACGCTAAGCGGAGCTTGTCGTTTCTGGCGGCAATCATGATTACCCGAGTGCTGCAGGGCAAATATGCGGATGTTCCCAACGGGCCATATGACTGGGAGAACCGCATGCTTCACGCCTCTGTTGCCGCATTGGCCAGAGCGCTGGAGCAGCGGTACGCCATTCATTTGCCGCTGGACGAAATCCGGTTTCTGCAGGCCATGTTCAGCTTGGGCCAATACAATTATTATGATGAAGCGAAAGTCAGCGCGATGATATCGAGGGAGAAAGCAAATCTCGTGCAAATCGGGGATGAAAAATATCAAATTATCAATCATTTCCTCATGCTGGCGCTTGCCGCGTTCCCTGCGATCGATATGAACGACCGGTTCATCTGGGAAATCAGAGATTTCTTTGAGAAGCTCCGGCTGGAAAATGCGCTTCCCGATCTGATCGCTATCTCGGCAAGCGGCCTGACGGAATATGTCCAAAGGGATTGCCGGCCCATGTACCAGAGCGTAAAAAGCTGCATGCAGGAATGGAGCCAGCGCTACCCGGGCATTCAGTATAACGACTATCATCTGACGAAGCTGACGCTGTTGATCAGCTCCAGCCTGCGCTATAACAGCAAAAAGGCTTTCCTGCTGATCGGCGAGGAATTCTCCATCCGCCATTACGTCGCCAAGCTCATCAAGAATGAAATCGGTGACGAGCTGATCATCAACACCTCCATCATGGAGGGGCTTACCGATGAAATGATTCAGAAGCACGGCATCGATTTCGTGATCAGCACGTTCCCCGTTGAGCTGCATACAGTGCCCGTGGTCATTATTTCAACGATACCGACCAAACGGGATTTAGAAAATATCCGCAAGGAATTAATGCAACCATGAGACCTCATGGTTGCATTTTTCCGTTAAGCTCCGTAACTTTCTGGTCTTGGTTATCCCTCCGATTCTTACTATGATGAAGGCATATCAATAATTAAAGCGCTTTCTTAAGAGGGAGGCCAGTAAGCAGGAGGAGCAAGATGAGCATACATTTGGGAGCACAACAGGGAGATATCGCAGAACGCGTGCTGCTGCCCGGCGATCCGCTGCGGGCGAAGTTTGTGGCAGAGCACTTTTTGGAGGAGGTATATTGTTACAACGAAGTGAGAGGCATGTACGGGTACACCGGCCTTTATAAAGGAGTTCCCGTTTCTGTCCAAGGTACGGGAATGGGCAACCCGACCATGAGCATATATGCGACGGAGCTGATTCAGGATTACGGGGTCAAAAAGCTGATCCGCATCGGTACTTGCGGCGCCATGCAAAAAGAGCTTCAGGTCCGCGACATCGTACTGGCCCAAGCCGTATCCTCCGACAGCAATCTGATGGAAAAAATATTTCATGGCTGTAATTACGCGCCAACCGCCGATTACGGCATGTTAAGCAAAGCGCATCAACTGGCTCAGGAGAAGCAGGTGAATGTCTTTGTCGGCAACATCTATAACTCCGATGAATTCTATAGGGAAACTTTGGACCGTCTTCATAAATTCATGGAATTCGGCGTCCTCGCGGTCGAGATGGAAAGTGCCGCCCTATACACGCTTGCTGCTAAGTACGGCGTCAGGGCCCTGTCCATATTGACGGTAGGCAGTCATCTGCTGACCAATGAACGCTCGTCCCATCAAGACAGCGAGAAGTCCTTCCACGACATGGTCGAGGTCGCGCTCCATACCATCTTAGCGGACGAATAGTCTTCCGCAGGATTGCTTGTATAACAAAAACGTCTATCGACGTACTCTCAAAGAAGACAGACCGCGTTTAGCGGTAGATTTTCTTGCGATATCAGGCAGCAGATCCTCTGAAGTTTATACTTTCTGATATCAACAAACTATGCTCTAGGGGGAAAAATCAATGGGAATCAAACGCGGATTTAAATATGATTTTTCGTTGTTGGCCATTTTGTTGATCCCGATCGGGATCGCCATCAATTTTGTTGGTGCGCAAATCATACTGCTGCTCAAGCTGCCGATTTACCTGAACACCATCGGGACGATTCTGACGGCCATGATCGCCGGTCCTTGGGTCGGTATGATTACGGGGGCGAGCACCAATCTTGTTGTCGGCATAACGAACCCGGTCTCGTTCGCATTTACGCCTGTACAAATGGCCGTCGGTCTGGTGGTCGGCCTGCTCTCCATGAGAGGCATGTATACGAAGCTGTGGAAAGTGATCTTGTCTTCATTCGCTGTCGTACTGACCGTTCTGATCGTGGCCTCTCCGATCCAGGTGCTGATGTTCGGCGGAGCGACCGGCAACTCTTCGGATGCTGTGGTTGCTACATTCCTGGCCTCCGGTCAGCAGATCTGGACAGCGGTATTCTCAACCAAAATCCTGGTAGAAAGCGTCGACAAAATCATCAGCAACGTCATTGCCTTTGTCATCGTGATGAAGATGTCCCCAAGATACTTGTCCAAGCTCAATTACGGTGCAGCTTTTATCAAAAAGAAATGACGTGTAGTCCATATTGGATACGCTTTCATAAAGGAGGGGTTCTTGTGAATAACGAACGGTCCTTGTTGAGCCGTCTTTATCCAACAACCAAGTTTATGATTACCATCGCTTTATGTTTGGCCGCATTTATCGTGCCCGGCTACGGGTTCAGCTACGCCGTTCTACCGATTTGCATGGTGCTGGCCTACTTCGCCGGCAGCTTTAAGGAGTTTTCCAATCTGGCGATCAAGGCTCTGCTGATGATTGTTGTGTTCATCTTTATTCTGCAAAGTTTCTTCTATCCCGGCAACGACATTCTGTGGAGCTGGAGCATCTTCTCCATCAAGCGGGAAGGACTTGAGTTCGCCCTGTTCCTAACATCCAAAATCGTGGCGGTGGCATCGGCCTTCATTCTGTTCTTCCGCATCACCAAGGTCAAGGATTTGGTCCATTCCCTGGAACAGATCGGCCTGCCGTCCAAAGTAACCTATGTCATCTTGTCCACCTTGCAGCTCATTCCGGAGATGAAAAAACTGACTCACGTCATCATGGATGCCCAAAAAACAAGAGGCGTTGAAACCGAAGGCAAGCTGCTTGTCCGCATGAAGGCCTTCCTGCCGACCCTTAGTCCGCTCATTCTCGGATCCGTGGCAAGCACGGAGGAACGGGTACTGACGCTGGAGTCGAGAGCCTTCTCGGCCAATGTCAAAAAAAGCAGCATCTACAAACTGGAGAAAACAAAGCATGACCGGCTGGTTCAAATTCTGCTGGTCGTACTGCTTGCTATCTTAATCGTCTGGAGAGTTGCGCTATGAGTATCATTACGATCAAGAATCTATCCTACCAATATCCGATCAGTGAGTCCAATGCACTCAAGAACGTAAATATAACGCTCGAAAGAGGCAAGCTGTATGCGCTGATCGGGGCCAACGGAGGCGGAAAAACGACCCTGTGCAACGTCATTCGCGGGTTTATCCCCCACTTCTATAAGGGAGATCTGCGCGGCGAGGTGCTGATCGAAGGCAAGGATATCCGCGAATGGGAAATGGGCGAGCTCTCCCAAAAAATCGGCTATGTGTTCCAGAATCCTTTTACACAGATCAGCGGCGTGAAGGATAACGTGTTTGAAGAGATTGCATTTGGCCTTGAAAATCTGGGCATGGAGCCTGCACTTATCCGGGAGAAGGTGGATCAGGTCATCAACATGCTGGAGATCGATTATTTGCGGGACAAAAACCCGTTCGAGCTCTCCGGCGGCCAGAAGCAGCGGGTTGCGCTTGCCTCCATCATCGTCATGGAGCCGGATGTGCTGGTCATTGACGAGCCGACCTCGCAGCTTGATCCGAAGGGAACAGAAGAAGTGTTCAAGATTATCGAGCTGATGAAGAAAAAGGGGAAAACCATCATACTCGTCGAACATAAAATTGAGCTGATTGCCGAATATGCCGACGATGTCATCCTGCTGAGCGAGGGTGAAGTAGCTATGCAAGGCAGCTCGCAGGAGATTCTTACCGATGAGCGTGCCCTGGCATTCGGAGCCGCGCTTCCCCAATATTCGCTGTTCGGCCTGGACATGCGCAAACGGGGGATGGATCTCGGGAGCATACCCTTAACGGAAAAAGAAGCCCTCGAGGCCGTGAAGACATGGATGAAGAAGGGGGTTAACGCATGAGCTTTCTGACTTTGACGAATGTTTCCTTTGCCTATCCGAACGGCTACAAAGCGGTGGATGGCGTCAACATGTCCTTCCAAAAGGGGGAATCCGTTGCCATTGTCGGCCAGAACGGGGCAGGTAAAACGACCACCGTCAAGATGATGAACGGGCTGCTCAAGCCTTCCGAGGGGGATGTCGTCATCGACGGCTGGAATACGCGGGATTATACCACCGCGCAAATATCGCGGAAGGTAGGCTATGTGTTCCAGAACCCGGACGACCAGATCTTTCATAACGATGTGTACAGCGAGATTGAATTCGGCCCCCGCAAGCTCGGCCTTCCGGAGGAACAGGTCAAAGCGAATGTCATGAAAGCGGCGGAGCTGGCAGGCGTCGTTCCGTTTCTTAAGGACAATCCGTACAATTTGCCCTATTCCATGCGTAAATTCGTAACGATTGCCTCCGTCATTGCGATGGATTCCAGCGTCATCATTCTGGATGAGCCGACGGCAGGTCAGGATCTTCCGGCCATGGCGCGGCTCGCCCATCTGATCGAGGCTTTAAACCAGGAAGGAAAAACCATCATCACCATCACGCATGATATGGAATTTGTCGTGAACAACTTCGAGCGGGTTATCGTCATGGCGAACCGCCAGGTCATTGCGGATGACGACAAGCGGGCCATCTTCTGGAATCTGGATGTGCTGGAGCAGGCGATGCTGAAGCAGCCGCATATCAGCAGGCTAAGCCACTCCCTGGATATCGGCCATAACATCCTGGCGATACCGGAGCTTGCGGACGAGCTTGCCAAGCATAAGTGAGGGAATAAGGGAGTGACAACGATATGGAGCAAGAGCAGGTTAAACACATCCTCTTGGATGTGGATACCGGCGTGGATGATGCCCTTGCGCTCATCTTTGCCGTAAAGTCCAATAAGCTGCATATAGAAGGCATTACAACGGTATTCGGCAATGTGGACGTGAAACAGGCGACGAAGAATACGCTCCGGGTGCTGGAATTGGCGCAGCCCCGGTACGAAATTCCCGTTGCCATGGGAGCGGATGCCCCTTTGTTTCGCCCTCGCCGGGAGAACGTAACCGCCATTCATGGAGCAAACGGCCTGGCCGGATATGAACTGCCGGAGGCGCGGCAATCGCCGGTGAACGAGAGGGCATCCGATTTCATCGTACGGAAGGTGCGGGAACAGGCGCATGACATTACGCTGGTCTTCACCGGCAGGCTGACCAATTTGGCGGTGGCACTCGCCAAGGACCCGTCGATCGCGCAGAAAGCCAAGCTGGTGCTGATGGGAGGCGCCATCAAGGTGCCGGGCAATATAACGCCCGTATCCGAAGCCAACATTCACGGCGATCCCGAAGCGGCGCACAGGGTGTTCGAGTCCGGGATTCCGATTACGATGGTGGGCCTGGACGTGACCGGAAAGGCCAAGTTCGGCGAGGCTCATTATCAACAGCTCATGAGCGGCTTCACGGATGAACAGGCAGAGTTAAAAGCTTTCATGCAGCATATATTCACCTTCAGCTTTGAGGCAAGCGACCGTTTGAACGAGGGCAGATACCGGCTGATGCATGATCCGCTGGCACTGGCTGTCGTCGAGGATGCCTCCCTTGTGGAGACGGAGGATTATTACGTCTATATCGAGACAAAAGGACAGGTATCCTCCGGTGCAACGCTGGTCGACTTCAGACGTCCGCAGTCACGGACCAATGCCTCTGTCTGCATGCAGGTCCGTGAAGAGGCATTCCTGCAGCATTATATCCGAACGGTGCTGTCATAACCGTCAGAGAAAGGAGGAACATGATTGATGCATCGAATCGTATTGGATGTGGATACGGGGGTTGACGACGCGTTGGCGATTGCCTACGCTGTCCGGTCTTCGGCTCTCGATATCCTAGGAATAACGACCTGCTTCGGAAACGTTCCGGTAGAGTACGCCACTCGCAATACGCTCCATGTGCTGGATCGACTTGGTGCAGCCGGAATCCCTGTCGCCATGGGGGAAGCCGCCCCCTTGTTCCATCCCTCGATGAAGTCGTATCCCGTCCAGTTTCATGGCGAGAATGGACTCGGCAACCTGGCATTCCCCGATCCGGCAGGCAAGCCGGTCTCAACGTCTGCGGCTGCCTTTATGGTGGATCAGATCCGGCGATATCCGAAGCAGGTAACGCTGATCTGCGTCGGTCCGTTGACCAATCTGGCTGCGGCCATTCTGCAGGCGCCGGAGATATCGTCGTTGGTCCGTCAGATTATCGTAATGGGTGGAGCCGTGGGCGTGGCGGGTAACCGCCGGATGCATGCGGAAGCGAATGTATACTCCGACCCGGAAGCGGCCCAGCTCGTCTTCCAATCCGGAGCTCCGATTACGCTGGTCGGACTGGATGTGACCATGCAGACCGAGCTCAGTCTGGAGGATATTCAGCGCTGGAGAGACCTGGATTCGGACCTGACCCGCTTCTTGGCCGACATGACTTCCTACTATATCGGAGGCTACCGGGAATCCTATGGCGACCGGACAGGCTGTGCCCTGCATGATCCGCTGGCGGTAGCTGTCGCGATCGACCTAAGCCTGGTCGAAGTTCAGCCGATGGTGCTCCAGGTGGATCTGGAAGGCATCCACTCCTATGGCAGAACCATTGCCGATCTGCGTCCGCGTTGTACCGACCGGCCGAACGTCAACGTCTGCACCGGCGTCGACGCCAAGCGGTTCCAGGAACATTTTATGGAGACCTTGATGAGATAAGCTGCAGCATAAGGAGTGAACGCCGGGTGCGTTCGCTCCTCTTTATGTTTCCCTCGCTGCTCTCTCCTCCCACTTCTCCCTCAAACCTTTCAAATCCTCGACAAAGAACCTTAGCAAATTGGGTCTTCTTCTTACGGCCCGGGTCCCGCACAAGAACGGGTTTACTGAAGGCACAGCTATGTTTTCAATGCACCGAATAAATAAAAGCGCCTCGCAGACGGATCTGCGAAAGCGCTCTGATCATTTACTCTGGATCAATTAAACCATATTATTTCTTCAACCATAATGCCGGTACGTTCGCCGGCTCCCAGCCCACCATCGAGGTATGTGCTTGAAGGCATTTGTATGTTGCTCCGCCATAAGTCACTTCGTCCCCGATCTTATACGATACACCCGGGGCCCAAGACGACGGCTGTGACGAATCGGAATCTGTCGTTGCCGTTACGGCATTGCTTGCTGCAGACCGATTACCTGCGGCGTCTGTCGCTTTAACTGTGAACGTATAGGTTGTATTGGGTATCAAACCGGTGATCGTTGCCGAAGTATTCGTGACGGTGGCCGCTAACGAGCTACCCTGGTATACTTCGTAAGCTGTTACGCCCACATTGTCAGTAGAAGCACTCCAGCTAAGCGATACGCTTGTGCCGGTTTTACCTGTGGTCGTTAAATTGCCCGGTGCGCTCGGGGCTTGCGTATCGCCACCGCCGCCACCACCTCCTGCCGCTTGCACAGCAGCGTACGCATCAACAATGCCATACCCATACTGATTCGCGCTTCCGGCAGGCTGCGCCGTATTCCTGAGAATATCTCTGGCCGCAGCAGGAGTAAGACTCGGATTGACCGATCTCATTAATCCTAGTACGCCTGCCACATGAGGGGTTGCCATCGAGGTGCCGGACATGGTTGTATATTGACCGTTTGGATATGTGCTGTATATGTTCGATCCCGGAGCCATCACATCAAGACCCGTTCCATAATTCGAGAAGCTCGAACGCGTTCTGCTTGATGTAACGGAACCCACCGCAATTGAGCCGCTGTAAGCTGCCGGATAAGAGATGCTTGGAAGTCCGTCATTACCGGTAGCTGCCACTACGATTGTGCCAAGGCCAACCGCTGTTTGGATCGCCTCATCCATCCCGCGATCATAGCCGCCGCCGCCCAGCGACATGTTGATGACATCAGCTCTAATATTCGCGGCGTGAAGAATACCTTGTTGAATGCCATACATCGAACCTGAGCCGCTGTCGCTAAGCACTTTAACCGGAACCAAAGCCGCGTTCTGCATGACGCCTGACACCGATCCATAGCTGGCGATCGTTCCCGCAACATGCGTGCCGTGCCCATGACGATCGATTGTGGTACTGTCTACAAAGCTCCGACCCAGGCTGGTGTTCACCAGATTACTCAAGCTCGCATGGTTGCTGTCAATTCCCGTGTCAAGCACGCCAATTCGAACTGAGCTAGACCCGGTCGTAATCCCCCAGGCTTGCTGAACCTTAATCATGTCATAATGCCAACGCTGATTGTTGTGAATCGCTTGAACTGAAACATCTTCCAGAGCTGCGGTTTCAAGCGCGTACACTTTGCGGTTTTCAGAGATATACCGAACTTCGAGACCGAGGTCATCTAACGTTGTCTGCAATGCTTCTTTGGCGGAATCGATGGACTTGTAGTCATTTACAGAGTACTCGATCAAATATACCAATCCCATTTGTTCTATCGCCGCAGCCCTGACATCGTTATCTAGCTGCTGCACCGAGAAGGTGCCCATATCCTGTCCGAACAGTGAATCGGCAATAGTAAAACCGCTCTTCGTAAGGGAAACCGATTTCATCAATGTATGATCTGCGCTTTGAATCGAATTTACATCGGGCGGCTCCGCAATCGACACGACGAGTTGACCTTCAATATAATCCGTCGAGTGACCCTGAGCGGAGCTGCCAAACGATACCCCTGCAAAGAGGCTTGCCACTAAAAAAATGGCGACTAACATCGAAATTGCATACTTCCTCATCATTAAAATCCCCTCCAAGGAACAAATATGAGCCAATCGTCTGGTTTCTTGTTTACTACATGATGAAGTGGAGTTTGTCATGATGCTAAGAAAGTACATTTGAAACAACGCAAATGTATCACAGCTCCTTTTTTCGGCTATTTTCCTTGATTTCCTCGTTTTCCTTGATCCCCCCTTCCTAACATCATAAATATGGCAAGGGCGGCTAATAAATTACCCCTATTTCCTAATGAATACTTTTATATCTTTTTTTGGTAAATATAATCACTATTTCATGGAAAATCCCATTTCATCTTGCCCGTAATGCCTTGGCCTAACTGCGTGTTGGCGATCGCTGGTCTACAAATGACAACTTGCCTGTGTGATGTATGGAGTCAGGAGGACGGGCTATCGGCGAAAAAAAAAGCGAAAGGAGCTAGCGGTAACCAGCCCATTTCGCTTTTTGCACTTATGTATGAAATGCTTATACCCTACACTTGACCCATTCTCACCCAATCCCTGCGGTCTTTTCGATCAATCGTTGTTGACTGAATGATACAAGGGACGATTATCCGAGAACAAATCCGGATGGTCCTTAAGCATTTCAGTTATGATGTTCGCCACCTTAGCGGCATCACAGACCCTTACAACAGCATCGCCAAGCCGCCCTTTATGCATCGCACCTTGACCTTCAAGCACCTCATCGACTTTCCAAAAATGCTCTGACCACGACAACCCGCAATGTCTGCGGGAGGGTACAGGAATTTCTGTTCCGTCCGGTAACACCGTGTACAGCATCTCGTGGTCATCCGTTAACCTGCCCGGTATGTCCACCCACTCTTCGACTCCATGAATAAAGGTGTTGCGCTTTAAATCGACCCCAACTAACAAGATGGTCGCCCTTCGGTCGAGCAGTTTCCCCCAGGCAGAACCTCTAGCGCATGGCGTATCGAAACGATGATCGTCATTTGTGAACGCTATGGCATCCTGACCTAATGCTGCCACGGAATGAGTAGGGTGCAGCGAACGTACCACACCAGGCCGTTTGCGAAAAAGTTCAGGCAAGATCCCGACACAAGAAGGTGACTGATCCACGTGAAATTTCGGATTATCCGCATTGATGTAAGACCACGTATGAGTGGGTAACACCAGCAGCCCAGCTTTCATATAGGCTGTCAACGCATCCAGGACTGTGTCCGCGCCACCCTCGACCAGTCCCATACTCTTCATCGAAGAATGGACCAACAACGTCCCTTTGCTGTCAATGCCCAGCTGCTCTAATTGCTTCATTAAGCTCTCCATCGTGTGCATGTTCTTCTCCTCCTGCGGCCCATTATATCAAAGCTAGCCTCACTTAGGATAAGGATATAAAGGCGAAAACCGCAAAAGGGAGCATGCCGCGGCAGCTCCTTTCTCACTCATAACATTTTATTTTCAACTTGATGCTTAGTTTGATTAATAATAAAAGCTCATCCCTCAACGCCGGAAGACAAATTTAAAGGCGGTCTAATGATCTCCCTCTCAATTCAACGGATCGTCCAACATTGCGTCGATGACTTTTAATATCCTCTTTTGCTCATTTTCGCTTCTACTTCGAAGCCTGTTCACAATTTCTGCGAGTGTAGACTCGCTCGCGTCTCCGCTAACAGGCTGGATATAATTAAAAAACTCCACCATCGAAAGATTGAGCGCAATCGTAATTTTATTTAGTACCACAACGGAACATACCTTTTCGGAACGCTCCAGCTTACCAATATACGTTTCGTGTACCTCAGCCTTACTTGCAAGTTCCTCTTGGCTTAGTCCACGTAGTTTTCGGAAGTGCCGAATGCCTTCCCCTACCATCTTCATCAAATCACTCACAGCGATCACCCTAAGCAAACCATAGACCAGCCATATGATTACTCCAAGATACTATAGAATTTAATTTCGTAAAATATACCCTATAAGGATTTATACTTGCTATAATAAGATTGCCCTATTCTTCCAAATAATAAAACTCAATGGCCAGAAGAGAGGCCTCCTGGAGCTTTAAGAAAGGAATGAGTCCCATTAGAGTGCTATGTATATTCCCTGACAACTCAACGACAGATATTTACGTATCCCAAGTAGGAGAATTTCTTCGTCTCACAAAATTAGTAAACGGAGTAACGATGGAAGGATCCCATTACAGGATTGCCCATACAGAACTTATTGTTGAAAAAGAAACTTTCTATATTTCAGTGCTATTAAAGCATTGGCATGTGAAATAAACCGTGATTCAGAACCTTCGAGATGTTACCGAGTATTCAATAAAACCAGCTTGGCTGCTTAGGTGAAGAGTCCATTCTATACACCAAAAAAAGCTCTTCAAATCTCGCTTGCATGCGAGAATCGAAGAACTTTTCTTAGTGACCTCTCAGGACGTGCTCGATTCGCTTATCCGGCATGAACCAGATCACAGCAACAAGTACGAAAAAGAAGCCGGATATCCAAACACTCACATAGGCGGTCAAGGCCGCAGTCAAGTAGAGTAAAGGAGACAGTTTTCCCTTCCAATCTTTACTCATCGCTCCGAAGAATGAGGAATCGCTGGAATGCTGGTTCATAATCATGCGCTGAAGCAACCAGTACGAGAACGCCGCTAGCAATAAAATAATCCCGTACAGCGCCGTTGGAGTAGGTGCAAAATGGCTTTCCCCCATCCAAGCTGTCGTGAACGGCACAATGGATAGCCAGAAGAGGAGCAACAAGTTGAGCCACATCAACCGCCCGTTCATTGTTCGAACCATGTGCAGCAGATGATGATGATTATTCCAGTAGATGCCGATATATACGAAACTGAAGATATAGCTAACAACTTTCGGGCCAAGTTCGATTAGCGCATGCCAGTCATGGCCTTCTGGCACTTTGAATTCCAGCACCATGATCGTAATAATAATGGCCAACACGCCATCGCTGAATGCTTCCATCCGGTTTGCTTTCAATGCGTCTCACCTATTCCCCTCGCTTCATGTTGTCCCAGGCGCCAGGTTTGCCTCCCACCTGGTTCGATGTGGTCTATAATTTCCATTATAGAGATCGTTTGTCCTGAGTCTACCTACTTTTCACCTGAATTTGGGGAATGACCTTGAACGATTCCACATCCCTCTAGAACGCTCTTCAACTTCTCCTCTTCACCTGATAATACAATCTGAAATAATATGCCAAATTCGCTATATTTACTATCGATAATACAACAAGCCATACATTCAGAGAGGACATGGAAGTCCAGAGTCCGAACCAAGGTAATACACGTCCAGCACCAATAAATGTAGCGATGGATGACAGAAACAAGAGAAGCAAGATAGGGAGCATTCTTACGACCGATGAAAAAATCAGCTTGCCGGTCGTGATGCCTTTTTTTCTCCTAATGATACGCAAGTGTGAATAACCCCACCAAAAGGCTATGAAGTTCCCCATAATTCATAATCTGACCGTGACGCAAAAAGCGCTGGCTCTTCAGGGTACAAACTTGCTGCCAATGGCAAACGTTCAGATAGAAGCATGTAATCCCCCCAAATATATATATGAATTTATATTATTCAGGTGTTAAAACACGAATTAATAAGAGAATACCACGTATATGGAATGATTGGGTATTATTCTTGCCAATAAAAGACATTCGTCCTGCTAATAAATCGCTCTTCTCTGATAAGGTTCAGCTTAACGGATCTATCGGCGAAAAATAGAAAGAGAACCGGCATGGGCCAGTTCCCGTGTTGTTTTATGAGCCTATAAACATGGTTTAATGTTAAATGGGGCTACATATATAGAGGCGCGAGTCAGAGCTATATAGATCATGCAAACTGGTATTTTTTAAACCGATCTTTCAGTTCTTCTTCATACGGCAGCCACTCGAAATCACTCCATAAAGACATGCCTACGAGTTCCGATAGCTTATCAACGGCCTGTGCCGGACTCGTCATCCGAATGAAGTCGTCAAAAGCTTCCTCACGGATATCCAACGCTTCACGCAGGTAATCATCCTGAAGACGCTGTTCCTGGAGTCCATATTCATCTCGCACCAACGGGTCACAAAAGATTCTTTCGGCTTGGATGTCCCCTTTCTCAAAAATCGACAACTCGAATATTTCATCATTGATGAATCCGACCGTCATCACCGGCTCCTCGATAAGCCGGGACAATGCTTTGCCGGCCTTCTTCACCGTACCCCATACAAAATAATCGTGAAGCACGCTGATCCAGTTCTCGTTGCTGCTGCTTATGTACATTACGGTTTCTTGCGTTTGTTCTGACTGGGCATCATCCGAAACCGCTTGGTTTGGATTGGACGACTTGCCTAATACTTCGCCGGAACCTTCGCTCAGCGCTTTTAACGCTTCAATCGTCTTCTCAAGATGGTTCGACTTGATATGCAAATTCGCGAAACTTCTTCCCACGGTTTAGCCTCCCTGCTTTACATAAAATAAGGGTCTTATCGTCATGGTTTCGACACAAACCGCCTGATGCGGACTCAACAAAGCTTTCTTTTTCGGGGCCTTGGACAGCGTAAAAACCTCAATCAGAACTCCTGTTCAGGTGTATGTATCTTATTTCCATTATAGTGATCATTTTTCCTGAGTCTACCTACTTTTCTCCTGGATTTTGGAAATGGCCTTGAACGATTCCATATCCCTCTGATCCGCCTTGATAGACTCTACAGATCTCCACCGCCGTCTTCCGTTACTAAAACAGAAATCGCCGTCCGATTCCCAACAGGGATCGTGAACGGCGACAATTTTAGAGTCATCACATAAGCAGCAGTCTTTTCGGGTGAATGCAGATATCACTTGGTAACGCTAGTCGGCCAATTCCGCTAGCACCTTGCCAAGTCGGTTAAGCTGCTGTTCATTAGCTTCTACGCAGATGGGCTTAGCTTGTTCAAACTCCTCTTTTTTCTTGAAAAGTTGACGGAAGGTGACCCTGGTGCGGCCATCGAAGCCCTCGAAGGTAGCCGTTACCCGAAATTCGTGAACGTTTAGATGATCAATCACGACCCGCTCTGTCGGCACGAACTCAACAAAGACATTATGGTTAGGATAATCCACGCCATCCGGACCGTGCATGGTGAACTTCCACGCACCTCCCGGCCTCATATCGCACTCGTGAAACGTATTCTTAAAGCCTTTCGGCCCCCACCACTTTGCTAATAAATCAGGGGTTGTCCATGCCCGATACACAAGCTCTTGCGGGACATCGTACTCGCGCGAAGCGATAAGTTCATTTTCACCTATGGTCATGTTCCTTCCTCCCCTTCTACTACCTTGCCCAGTGTGTCCAACATGATGTTTGTCCCGTGTTCCCGTACTTCTGGCGTATCATGTCCGTCAAAGAATGCACCTTGCTCTGTGAAAATCAACTTCGTACCGCCCTCCACCTTGATAAGCTCGACCGTTGTAATCGAGACGGAGATGCGTACGCCGCCCGAATCCAGTGTGTATGTATAGACAATGCGCTGCTCTGGAACAAGCTCCTGGTAGCTGGCGTCGAAGGTAAAAACCGGCCCTTCCGGCGGCCCGCCGCTGCTGTACTCGCGCCCGCCAACCTGGAATTCGAAGATTTCTGGCTTCGAAAACCACTTGGCTTTAGCAATCGGGTCGGCCCATGCTTGATAAACCCGCTCCGGTGGAACGGCATAAATCCGTTCTACGACGAAGGTTCCATGCTTGACGAATCGTTCGTTCATTCATTTTCCTCCTTATGTTTCGAAATTCCGTTCTCTTCGGCAAGAAAATCTCCCAACAGGTCCAAATGTCGCTCCCAACTCGTTTGCCGCTCAATGACCGGTTTCTCAAATCTCATCTTCATCGCCTTCAGAAGGCTCGTGAAATCTTCAACCGTTAATTCCGCCTTGCCCTACATAAGCTTGGATACATATCTTAGCTGCTCCAATAGTTTCTGCTGCAGTTTAATCTGTTCTTTGATTTGGTCTATCTGCAGTTCCACGATCTCAAGCGGACTGATCTGCCCGCCATTTAAGGCCGATTTAATTTCCTCCAGAGATAATCCCAGCTCCTTAAGCGATAATATCTGGTGCAAACGTGACAAGTCCAATTCATTGTACAGCCTGTGGCCGGATTCCGTTTGTCCCGACGGAGAGAACAACCCGATTTGATCATAGAACCGCAAGGTTCGGACGGTAAGCCCCGTCAGCTTGGCGAGATCCCCGACCTTCCAATGTCTCTTCATGAACCATCTCCACTCTTTGGCGCTAGCTATGTACCGGTAGCTCTATTGTAAAACATTACGTTACGTAAGGTTCAAGTGAAATCGTGACGCTCTGCAAGAATTTTTTTGCGCTCTAATTTTGAACACAAGCTATTGGTCCAAGCTTATGACAGCGACATGAAACACTACTACCAAGCTCGCAGCGAGAACACCCGCGACGACGGCTGGTCGCGCAAGCACATCGACTTGCTAAAGATGAATCCCCTCTCGGTGGCATGCTTAAGTACACGTCCAGCAAGGGCTTGAATATAACCTGAGGAGACAGAGGCATGGGCATTTCGGGGAACCATTTCGCCCTACTTATGATACGGTTCAGCTTAACGTCTCTATCGGCGAAAAATGCGAAAGGAGCTGCCGCGGCAGCTCCTTCATTATTTTCATTGAAATATTATACTATTATAAGGGCGAGTATGCACTGTCGTGGCTGTCGAGTCGACACCACCCATCAGGCCTTTACTTGGACTCAATACGACCCAACGGGATGGCACTCTCTTCCAGATCTGCGCGAGCTGCCGGCCAGCTGGAATTGTCGAGGTCGAGCGCGTTGCGAAGGTAGGCCAACGTGAGCCGCTGGATCAGGGCGACTCGTTCGGGGCTCTCGTCCGTCGTCTCCGCGACGCTGTAGCCGGGGATCCCGCCGAGCGAGTGCTCTGCCCCGAAGAGGGTGAGCAAGCTCTTGCTGCCCGGGCTCAGGAAGTACGGGTCGGTGAACCAGTCCGGCCCCCGAGTGGACAGTTGAGACTGGTCATGGTCTCCCGCTACCACGAGAGTCGGCGTGCTCATGTCCGCGAAGCTCGGGTTCATGAAGGGGAAGTGCTCGGCTGCGAACGGAGACAAGTCAGCTCCGCCCCGGCCAGTCGTGGCCAGCAACACACCCGCCTTAATCCGCGAGTCGGACATGTCCTCTCCCGGTTCGCCGTGCGCATCGAGGACTCGAGCCCCCAGCAGCATGCTCACCGTCTGGCCGCCCCAGGAGTGTCCAGCTGCGGCGATGCGGCTTCGATCGAGGCGCCCGCTGAGGCCGGGAACGGAAGCCTCAATAAGATCAAGCTGGTCGAGGATGCGCTTCATGTCCTCGACTCGGAAACGCCAGATCCGTGGTGTACGGGGATCATCAGGAGGAAGGTTCAGCGTCCTCGAGTCGAGATGGGTGGGTTGAATGACGACGAAGCCGTGAGCAGCCCAGAAGTCGGCCAACGGGCCGTAGCCGTCCAACGACGAGCCATAGCCGTGCGAGAAAACAATAATAGGCAATTCACTCCCAATCGCGGGCGCAGACACTCGAACTTGCAGATCCTCACCACGGTCCGGGGCTGGTAGCACTACCGGCTTCACCGAGACAACTGGAGTAGGCGCACTAACGTTGATTTTCATAATAAATGTTCCTTTCTTGGAAAAAGATTAGCCAAACCGTTTCTGGTAGAAGCGGTCAAGCAGGTTCCTGAAATACGGGTACTCTTCGATAACACGTTCGAGATAAATCACCAGGGGAGCGGGCCGTCCTCTTTCGAGAATGTGCCCATCGGACCGTTCGCTTCGAGGAGCGCGAGGCGCACGGGCTCACATGCGGCCCGCATAGTAACACTCTCCCTTTTTACTTCGATGTGCGATCTTTGCAATATAGCCTTAGGTTGATGTGTCAACCTTTATCGACGATAACACATTGTGGTTGATACGTCAACCGTGCTATTATGTTCCTATGGATAAGAACGAACTAAACAAAGAGGAAATGCGAATATGGCATATGTGGAAAGGCTCCTTTCAGAGCATCTTCGGTCGCGTAATAAAAGAGATGTCGGAGCACACAGGACTATCAGAGGGTGATTATGGGGTATTGGATCGGTTAGACCTTTTGGGGAACGGTAGCCTTCGCCAACAGGAATTGGCCGACTCGATGGACTGGGATAAGAGTCGATTATCACATCATCTGACGCGGATGGAAAAACGCAGACTTGTGATGAGGAAACCATTAGACACGGATCGGGGTGTTCAAGTCGTCATCACTTCCGCTGGAAAATCAGCATTGGATGATGCCCGTCCCATAGTCTCCATGGCAATACGCAAACATTTCCTTGATCAATTAACGGATCAAGACATTGAGTCGATTACTAGGCTGGCGGAAAGGACAAAAACAGGGTCTTCAGCGTCTTGTGAAGCCCCGCCAACGTGACTGCGTTTTTGATGTTATTCATGAAGTGGATAAGTGGACCGGTACTCAATGAAAAGAACTCTCCAGATTCGGAGGGTTCTTTCATTTTTATCCATATACTTCGCCCTTATCGACAGTTACTTTTTACTGTTTACCGTCACTTGTGATACGATTCTCCGCACTGTCTGCACCGGCATGTTTTAAGGCCATCCTTTGCGGGATGGCCTTTTCTTTTAGTCACGTTTACTTAACTATTCCTTTTGCTTAGCTCTTCGGAATCAGATTGGATAATTGCTTGTGTAGCTGCTTTTTGTCCACCTTATCCACGACCGTTCGAGCCAAATTATCTAGGATGAACAGTTGAGTTGGCCATTTATGCCTTGCGAGACTCGGTTCGCAAAACGCCTGCAGCTGTGCCAGGTCCAAGCTACCGCCATCCCGCAGAACAACGCAAGCGACGAGCTTCTCACCTTCGCAAGGAAGTGAGAGTCCGATCACCGCCGAATCATTAACCATCATTATTCAGGTGTTAAAACTTGGATTAATAAGAGAATACCACTTATTATGAATGATTGGGCATTCATCTTTCCAATAAAATACACCAATCCTACTAATACATTGTCCTTCTACCAGGAGATCAATTGCCACCTATGTTGAGCTAATCCAGCACGTCCGGCAGGCTCTATTCGTGTGGAATGCCTTGAATATGATGCCTCATTTTGTTTTCAACACCGTAAAAATGCTCTTGTTTTAAAATTTTCCTTGTTCAATAATCCTTATCCTGCTATTATGAAATAGCGTGATTTTTGGAAAGCGAATAGTCAATATATTTAGGATCTTTCCAAGCAGATAATATTTGACCACTTCCATTTAGGAAGTTAAGGCCATACGGACAGCCGGGTCAATTGCCGATTGGCAACTTTCGTTGCCTTATTGATTGAGTTCAAAGCTCAAATTTTATAAGTTGGTTACTTTACAACCAGTGCTTCTGCACACAACTTGTGAAACGGTCAATAAGAGTGGTAAAAGTAATTATTTGCTATATAGACTCTGATCCTAACATGATATATTTGAATATTAAGCGCCTTTCTATAAAACGTTGAGTTTTATAGCTGACTGACGAGCAAGCAAGAGGTTTGTGCGGTCATGCTTATTGGGACTATCTTATTATTTGACTATATCAAAGCAAGTGTGATGCGCATGGTGCGTGTTTCGCTTGCTTTTTTTGTTGCCGTTTTACATTTAAAAAAATTATTTCGGATAGGAGATTGAAAAATGGGAAAAGCACTAATCATTGGCGCCGGCGGCGTAGCATCTGTAGCCATTCATAAATGCGTTCAAAACAGCGAGGTTTTCGAAGAAATCTGTATCGCCAGCCGTACGAAATCCAAATGCGATGAGCTGAAAGCAAAATTGGAGGGTGGCAAAACCAAAATTACGACCGCACAGGTCGATGCAAACAACGTAGACGAGCTGATCGCTCTGATTAACGAAGTCAAACCGGATATCGTCATGAACCTGGCTCTGCCTTACCAAGATTTGACGATCATGGATGCTTGCCTGGCCACCAAAACGCACTATATGGATACGGCAAACTATGAGCCGGAAGATACGGCGAAATTCGAATACAAATGGCAATGGGATTACCGCGAACGCTTTGAAAAAGCAGGAATCACAGCTCTTTTGGGCAGCGGATTCGATCCAGGCGTAACCGGCGTATTCTCCGCTTATGCGCTGAAACACTATTTTGACGAAATCGAATATATCGACATTCTGGATTGCAACGGTGGGGATCACGGCTATCCTTTCGCAACGAACTTCAACCCAGAAATCAACATCCGTGAAGTATCCGCTAACGGACGCTACTGGGAAAACGGGGAATGGATCGAGACGAAGCCGATGGAAATTAAGCGTGAATATAACTTCGCTGAAGTCGGCCAAAAGGATATGTACCTGCTCTACCATGAAGAGCTTGAATCCCTTGCGCAAAACATGCCTGGATTGAAACGCATCCGATTCTTCATGACTTTCGGTCAAAGCTATCTCATGCACTTAAAGGCGCTTGAGAACGTAGGAATGACTTCCATCGAACCGATCGAATACGAAGGAAAACAAATCATTCCGCTTCAATTCCTGAAGGCCGTACTCCCGGACCCGGCTTCCCTGGGACCTCGGACAGTGGGCAAGACGAACATCGGCTGTATCTTTAAAGGAAAAAAAGACGGCCAAGACAAGACTTACTACGTCTACAATGTTTGCGACCATCAAGAGTGCTATAAAGAAGTGGGCTCCCAAGCCATCTCCTATACAACTGGCGTGCCTGCCATGATCGGCGCGGCGATGGTCATGACGGGCAAATGGAATAAACCGGGCGTATTCAATATCGAAGAGTTCGATCCGGATCCATTCATGGAAGAACTGAACAAATGGGGACTTCCATGGGTAGAAGACTTCAATCCGGTGCTTGTTGACGCATTGCCTGAGGAAGCGAAACAGCCGGAGCTCGTTCGCTAATATGCGGTTCGAGGAATTACCGACACCCTGTTTCGTCGTCGATGAAGCACTCATCGAAAAAAACCTGAACATTTTGAACGGCGTTATGCAGCGTACGGGAGCCAAGATTGTGCTGGCGCAAAAAGCTTTTTCCATGACGGCCATGTATCCCCTCATCGGACAATACTTAAGCGGCACGACTGCGAGCGGTTTATTCGAAGCGCGGCTGGGTCACGAGGAAATGGGTAAAGAAAATCACGTCTTTGCCCCTGCCTATCGTGAAGATGAAATCGACGAAATTATTTCCATTTGCGATCATATTATCTTTAACTCCTTCTCCCAGTTGGAAAAGTATAAAACGAAGGCTCTTGCTGCAGGTAGAAAAGTTGGCCTTCGCATCAATCCGGAATGCTCGACGCAAGAGGGACATGAAATCTATGACCCCTGTTCGCCGGGGTCCAGATTCGGCGTGAAACGAGAGGATTTCCGGCCGGAACTGCTCGAAGGCGTTACGGGACTGCACTTCCATACCCTGTGCCAACAGAACTCGGATGATTTGGAGACCACGCTGAATGCGGTCGAAGAAAAGTTCGATCCCTGGCTGCCGCAGATGGAATGGATCAATTTCGGTGGCGGTCACCATATCACCAGAGACGACTATGATATCCCGAGACTCGAAGCTTGCATTTCACGAATGCAGAATAAATACGGCTTGGAAGTCTACCTTGAGCCCGGAGAAGCCATCGCACTCAATGCGGGCTATATGGTCACCTCCGTGCTGGATATCCATCGAAACGGTATTGAGATCGCGATCGTAGACACGTCGGCTACTTGCCATATGCCCGATGTTCTGGAAATGCCTTATCGTCCACCACTCGTCGATTCGGGCGAAGCCGGGGAGAAACCATACACCTATCGGCTTGGCGGTCCGACCTGCCTGACGGGTGATGTCATCGGAGACTATTCCTTCGATCAGCCCCTTAAGAACGGTGACAGATTAGTGTTTGAAGATATGGCGATCTACTCCATGGTCAAAACCAACACCTTTAACGGCATGCCGCTGCCGGCCATCGCCGTGCAGGAGAAAGACGGAAACTGCCGCATCGTTCGCGAGTTCGGCTATAAGGATTTTAAGATGAGACTCGCTTAAAGAATAATTAAAAGCCTTAGCCCTGCAAGTAAGGGTTAAGGCTTTTTTGTCTAACGTCTAGTTCAGTTTAACGGGGCTATCGGCGAAAATTCACCACGGCACTTAAACGCCAACCATCTTTATTTGTAATGACCCATAACCATATTCAAAGGATCTTTATCACAAACGTATGCACATTATACCAGCTCATCCGCGATCATTTTTGCCTTTTCCGCAAGCTCTCTCATATCATCGGCCGGAACAAGCTCGGCTAATTCGTAAGCCAGCGGATTACGGGAAAACTTGTACAATTCATCCCGAAGCAGGCTCCTTTTTTCTTCGGAGGCATCTATATAAAGTTTGCACGGCTGCCTAGACGCATCCAAATCATGCAAATCGACATAGCCTGATTTATGAGACTCCAACACAATGGCTGAAAGATCGATTAGAGCTGAGCAGGCAATATCAAGTTCTCCTCGAAACGTGCCGTTAGCATTTTTTATATCAAACCCAATACTTCCGCCGTTCTCCAAGTCCCCCTCAGCAAGCAGCACATCGAAACCCAAGTCCTCTAAAATCTGATTGAGCGTCACATCCGTTGAGTCCAATTGTTCCAAATAGTCTATTAATGCCAGCGAATCATCGGAACCGCCAATTAAATCTCCCCACCATTTGCTTATGTACATGTTCTTCTCCCACTTTCTTTTAAGCATTGTAATTATCCAATTAAGATCGAGCAGCCACCATCATTCTATGCCCGCTGCCTTTAACAGGCGAAGCAGCAGCTCCTTGCGCGGTTCCTGCGCCTTGCGAGCCAATGCAGCCAGCTTCTCCAACTTGCCCCAGATCGGGTACAGTACCCGCTCGGCCTCATCATCCGACAAAGTCTCTATTTGCTGTACGAATAGCGTCAGCTTGTCTTCGCTTTCCAGCTCCGGCTGAATCTTCAGCTTTAGCGAATCGTGGGAGCGCAGCAGGCAGACGATCAAGGTAGGAATCGAGCGTTCCGTTATGCCATAGGTTGCGGCAAAAACGGCTGTGAACTTGTCATGCACCAGCTGGTGCTCATCATCCACAAGGTCCATGTAAGCTTCAACAAGCGGAAAATAACGCTCGGACGAAAGCCCCAGCCCGAACACAGCATAACTGCCCGGCATGGCGCTTTTTTCGTCCTCCGTATCTTCATACCATTCAAATTCTACCATCGCCTCACGAGCATATTCCTCCAATAACGGATGCAGCTCGGAATAAGCCAGAGCATTCGCAAACAAACGGTGCGTGTCCGATTTGGCAAGCCCCTTGACGGGCAAATACTCTCTCACGCTGGATTTTAACTTGATTTTGTAGCTTTTCGGGAAGCCCTTTCGAAGCAGAGAGAGAATAAACAAAATCGCCCGCTCATACGCCCCGGCTTCTTCCTTGCGAATGACGATGGTGAAGAGGGAAAAGACATCGTTAGCCTTGCATTCAACCAATTCATGGTGCATATTCACTTCGTCGTGAGAGAAGCTGTCGCTGCCCTCCTTCAACATGCGTACGGCTTTGCCGCTGCCAAGCTGCTCCGCCAGCTCCAGAAAAGTCTGCCCCCTAAATTTGCTGTAGTTCGGCTCATAACGAATAATCATTACCGCGCCGTACAACAGAAGGTCAATAGGCTGATTCGGCTCATCCTTATTCTCAAGAACAGCATCCGGCTTGAGCACATATTCATTAGTCCTGTATTCGGAACGGGTGACGTCATAGTAACGTGGCAGGAATACATCCTCGGCCCAGCCCGTCAAAGCCCTAATAATATCTCTTCGATGCTCCGCGAGAGCCTCAACCCGTTCTTTATTCAACTCCTGAATCCGGTCAAATAAAGCGATCGCCTTTGCGGCTTCCGGTTCGGGGAACAAATACGGATCCAGCAGATGACGCGCCAAAAAGAAAGTTTCCAGCGGCTTTGTCGGGTAAGTGCCCTTCTCCAGTTTTTTCTCGATATAGGACTGAATTCGCTCCAGAAGCTGACGCTTTTTCGCTTCATATACAGTTTCCAGCACTGTTAATTCCACAAGCCCGTCTGTCGTCGCGAAGGTTCCTTGAAAGGTAAACTGGTAATTGATCAACGGCGACGTTTCCACCTTCTCCAGCCTCTCCCTGACGATTTCCGCCAGCAGTGGCTGAACCTCATGCAGTATCTGCTCCCGCGTAAAGGGCGAAACTTTCATCGACTTTTTGCCTGCGGCGCTCCCCACAGATCTCGAACTGTCAACCCTAGTCCTCCCCGGCCGATAATCCAGCATGACAAAGTTAAAGATGCCTACTTGCAGCGTGGTGCGTAAGACCACTTCCTCTACGTTCGTTCGATTCTCCTGTTCGTCAAACCATTTATGAATGGCCGTTTTCATCTCTTCCAACGCTTCTTTCTGCAATTCGTTCATTGTCTCTCACCTTTCCACATATTCCATCTTTTCTCAACATTATCATACTATGAAAATAGAAATCCTTGTTGAAACTATATACCTCTTCTGGAGACCAGATAAATACTTTTGAAATCGAAAAGCTTTATTGACCAAAATAAATCACTTGCGGACACAAATGAAAATGAGCCCGGTATAATTACCGGACTCATTTTATTAAACTGCCCAATACTTGAGATTCCTTTAACCGGAATCTTTTATTCACCTTTGCCGACATAATAAATGTCGTGCCGCTCAAGCAATCTCATGGCTTCCTCGCCATGAAGGCAGGAGGGTGCGGCATCCGGTTCGCGATCCACCACTCCCCCGTTCCGACTAAGGCCGAAGAAGTGAACTGAAGCGTGACTTCAGAATCCATGCCTAGGTTGACTCTCTCCATATCGATTTGCTTCTGAGTCAAGGTTTTTAGCTCATAGGATTCAATCAATCCATCATACTCTGCCGTGATGAGTACGGTTCCTTCCGAAATCGCCGTTACTACACCGCTAGCGCTGATCTCCGCTATACTTGGATCACTGCTTGTATAGATGACGTTTATCTCTACCTTTTCACGGCTTCCATCGCTGTATACAGCGGTAGTCACCGTTTGATCACTCTCTCCAACGACCAGTACAGCCGGCCCTTCGAATTCAAGCTCAGTCAGTGTAACTGGCTCTTCTTCGTTGCCTTCTGATACCGATTGTAAAACAGGTCGTTTAGCAATACCGTCCCATCCCCAAATCGCGTTAAAGTCCCACCCTAACCTGTCAGTATAGGTGGATGAAGTCTCTATCTCAGTTTCAGATAGTCCTAATCCTTTAAGGGTTGTTAAGGATCCTTCAGCAACACCTTCTCGATCCACCATCATGCCGTCAACCGCATAATTATTTTCGAGAGTGGCGGTGTGCCCCGCAAGAACTCGTCCCATCACCCGGTTCGCCATCGTTGGCGCCGTAACCGAAGGGCCCAGGGCAATGACATTTCTGACGACCGTATCATTGTATCCGTATCCAGTCACTCCGCCCGCATTGCTCGTAATCGCCCGAACAGTTCCAGACGCGTACACGTTTTCTGTTAGGCTGCCCGAGTTCGTAATTCCGATTAGGCCGCCGGCCTGACTTACCTGAGCGGTTACATCCGCGGTAGAATAGCTGTTTCTTACGATGCCATTGGAATAGCCTACTAGACCACCCACTGTGCTGGAGCCTGTAATGGAGCCTGTTGAGAGACTATTCTCTAACTCACCATTGTTCGTGTTGACGAGTATGCCTATTCTGCTCCCGCCAGTGACGCTGGCATCTATCATGGCTATATTTTTAATAACTCCGCCATTCAGATGGAATAAGCCGCCGCTCGAAGAATTAAAGTTAACTATTTTCTTCCCGTCGCCATCTAAAACACCAGTGAACGAAACCACTTTAAAAAGTGACTCAGCCGGTTGCCCGGAATAATCCAAATCATTGTCCAAAATATACTTTTCCGCTGGGAAGTTTTCCATAACGTTCAAATCAGCAATGGATTTGATTCTGTAATAACCCGCTTCATTTCTTTCCAAAGGCACGACAGGCTCTCCTGCCTCTTCGGGATTACTGTTCAATACCGGACGCTTTAAAGCATCATTCCACATCCAAACCGACTCAAAATCCCATTTCAAACTATTAATATACGTATTGGGATCTTCAACCTGTTGCTTTGATAGCCCTAAACCTTTTCTGTTGTTAGCAGCGGCAATACTTTCGCCTTCTACATCCACAATCATGCCATCAAACGCATAATTATTCTCAAGCGTTGCGGTATGCCCAGCAAGAACTCGTCCCACCACACGGTTCGCCATTGTCGGCGTCACGACTGAAGGACCCAGAGCAATAACGTTTTTAACAACCGTATCATTATAGCCGTAGCCAGTCACTCCGCCTGCATTGCTTTTAAGCGCCTGAACGGCCCCAGATGCATACACGTTTTCCGTTAAACTGCCTGAGTTTGTAATTCCGATCAAGCCGCCAGCCTGGTTCAACTGGGCCGTTACATCTGCAGTAGAATAGCTGTTTCTTACGATGCCATTGGAATAGCCCGCTAGACCGCCCACTGTGCTGGAGCCTTCGATTGAGCCCGTTACATAACTATTCTCTACCGTTCCGTTGTTCGTATTAACGAGTATGCCTATATTACTCCCGCCAGTGACGCTTGCATCTACCATAGCTATGTTTTTAATCATTCCGCCATTGAGATGAAATAAGCCGCCATTTTCTGATTTAAAATGGTTTAACGATTTATTATTTCCATCAAATGTGCCGAGGAAAGGCATCCCCTTAAATAGGGGTTCAAATAGCTGCCCTTCAAAATCAAGATCGTTTTCCAATATATAATTTTCATCTGGAAATTCTGAAATGGTCTTTAATTCGCTAATCGAACGAATGATGTAGTACCCATCTTCATTCTGATCAAGCTTCGGCTTTGGAATATGATCTTCGTTAATTACCTCCAAATTACTTTGCAGTAATGGACGTTTGGCATCTTCATTCCAGATCCAGATCGAATCAAAATCCCAACCGAGGGTTTCTGTGAAAAATGATGACTTCGTGAATGCTTCTGTACCGACCCCCTGTCCTTTTTCATTGTTTGGATCATCAACCGTAACGTTCTCACTGCTAACAAACATATTTTCATCGGCGTAATTATTTACTAAAGTTGCTGTATCCCCAGCTAAAACTCTGCCGACAATTCTATTCGATGCAGTACCTGTAACAATAGATGGATTTAATGCCATACTATTTTGAATGACCGTATGGTTATATCCGTATCCGCTGATGCCGCCAGCATTTGATTCTTCTGCTATTACGGCTCCCATGGCATAGACCTGTTCGGTTATACTCCCCCGATTCGTAATCCCAATCATGCCGCCGGCTTGCTTGCCTCGTGCATTGACCCGAGCTGTTGAATAACTGTTTCTTACGATACCGTTCGAGAAGCCCACAAGCCCGCCAACTGTAGAATTGCCTCTAATAGATCCGGTACTGTAGGCATATTCCACGATTCCATCATTCTGATCAACCAGGATCCCAATATTACTTCGGCGTACATCAATGTCAGCATTGATTATTCCTACATTTCGAATAGTCCCTTCATTAATGGCAAAGAGACCCGCGCCGCCTGAGGAGACAATAACGCCTGTAATCGTATGTCCTTGCCCATCAAACGTACCCGTAAATGGAGTGCCATTCGCGCCAATTGCTTCAAAAAACACGCCATTACCATCAATGTCCCGATCTAGAATAAAATGTTTGTCCGGGAACTCATGCATTTTATAAAGTCCGCTGGCACTTTTGATTTGATATGGGTTGCCTTCCGAACCATCGCCCAGCATTCCTTCTTTAGCTATTAACGGGTCCGTTAAAGGCTCTTGATCGATTGGATTATTAACCAATCTTACGACGATCGTATGTTCATCGCCAAATGAAAGAGGGTTGTCAAATAAGATGATTTGTTCACGTCCGAGATGTTCTAGCGTTGCTTCTTGAATCACCGTTTCCAACAGCTGTTCACCTGTATGATCACGCTTTTCCCCGATAACGGTGACACGTTCAAGCGAACTCGGGTAATTCAAGACCCCAACGCCCTTCAAGACGTTATTTTCTATAATTGCGCTCGTTAAGTTCATATAATGTTCAGGTTGTTTAATCGTAAATGAATCAATTTCAACACCGTCGCTGTTGTAAGCTTTCAACGTGAGAGATTGATCGTTTGATTCTAAAATAACACCCGTCTGCTTATTTTCATCATAAACGATATGATCCCAGTCAAATGATTTATTATCATAGAACGTTGGACCTGATGAACCAACGGTCACAAAAGTTGTTCCTAAATTCATCGCTTCTTCCGATATATCTTTTACACCGTTTCGTATGGTTGTCCGTTTATACACATGATCATGACCGCCAATATACATACTAACGCCAAGCCGTTCAAATGCTTGAGACAATTTCACTCTCATCATGTCCATACCGGTCTCATCGCCAGATTGACCGCCATAATAAGGATAATGCCCCATAACGATTTTCCACTTCTTGTCGGTTGCCCGCAAATCTTTTTCCAGCCATGACAGCTGCTTGTCGAAATCCAGCACAGAATTCAGAACAGCAATGTGCATATCGCCATAATCAAACGAATAATTCGTTTCCCGGTAACTGCCTTCACCGTTCTTCGGCAGGTTAAAAAAACCGGAGAACGGCCCGATTTTCCGCTCCGTCGCACGTTCACGGTCCCCGACAATGTGAGCAGAAACTAGATCCATGTCATTGTTGTAAATGTTGCTAAACACATCATCCCATGCATACATATTGCCGCCGTTCTCGACCAAGTCTCCGACTTGAATCACAGTCTGTCCGTTTGAATTTTTCTCCTGCAGAACGTCCAGCATATTTTTAAAGAGCTGGAAGCTTTCCGGATTTCGATCCGGAACTCCAAGATCTCCCATCACATACATAACGGCTTCCTCTGAGGCTGGCGCGGTCCTAAAGCTATAACTGCCGCTCCAAGGTCCAGTCGGTGAAATTCCATACCGATAGTCATACGTTGTCCCTAAGTCGAGATCTGTTATATTCGCTTCATGAGCTGCAAGCACGCGATAATTACTCTTCGCAAACGTATCACCATAGGCGACTTGAAAATAAGAGACTTCCGCTTGTACCATTTCAGCATGGTCCCACGTCGTCTCTGACTCAGGTTTATATTGAACATACGACGTTTCTAATGCCTTATCCGTCACTACATTTATTCCCACTTCATGTTCGTTTGCACCTATATTAACAATGGGTTGAAATTCATTTAAAATGTTATCGGCATCTAGATTTTGTTGATCAACAAGTAATCGAATAAGTTCAACACGCGTATTTCCTTGAGCGTCGGTTGCTACATACTTAATGAAATATTCTCCATACATGTCGACCTTGAAATGCTGATTTGCAACCGCTACTTCTCCCTTATCATTTAAAACGATGGCTTCCACCGATAAAGATTGACCGCGATGATCCGTCGCCGAAGCGCCCAGCACTTCCACTTGATCCCCAAGCTTAATCGTGTCGGGATATTGTCCATGAACCGTAATTTCAGGCGCGTGCACCGTGCCCCTCGTTTCCTCACCAATCCAAATTGGAGCACTTATCGCTTCTTCACCGTCTGCTTGGAAAGCTCTAACGATGAAATAATCCCCATCTTTACTTGCTAAGGTTACTTCCTTTTTAAATTGATTGCTGGAAATATTGGGGTATTCCTTGACGATTTCGCCGCTGTTTTTGTAAACAACGACTTTATCCAAAATATCGTTAGCATCAGGGTCATTTATCCGTATCTTAAGATCAATTTCCTTTGTTTTGGCTGGAAGGATCGCCCCCATCATTTGACCTTTTGCTGAAACCGCCATTTCTAAGTTACGATCAAATGATACATAGGTGCGGTGGTTTCGCATCGCCTCGTAAAGACCTTCTCTAGTAAGATTATCTCCCCACATACCGGTCACATGGGGCTGAACCATTCCCCAATTTCCTTTATGCTCGTCTCCGCCAAACACAGGAGAAACATGCCAGCCTCGATCTAATGCCTTGGTATAGATTGCAAAATCATTGGAGGATTTGTATTCCATCATATTAAGGTTTCTGTCAACATCTCGGTTATAATGTTTAAATTCATTGAAACTCCAATTTCCTGACGAGCGTGGATGATTAAATTGAGCAATCGCATTAGGATCTTGGGCAAGTCTTGCATAAAAGGTTGGCAAATCATATTTGATGTCGCTCCAGCCCCAAGTGCCATCCGCACCTACTCCATGCGTTCTTGCAAACCATGGGGCATTAAATAGGTTGATATGGCCCGCTTCATCATACCAAGTCACTTCCGTACCAGGCAGCGTAATAAATTCGTTATCACGATTGTGAGCATCTGATTGCTCATGCAGCAACTTGTATTCTTCTGAATAAGAGTCTTGAACATTCGTAATAAAATCACTGCCCGTACTGATATCATAAGTCACGTCGTGTTCAGTCACTGCAAAAAAATCAAAATCTGTATTAGCTTTCACAAAATGATAAGCATCATTAGGCAACAATATCCCATCACTAAGAGAAGTATGGGAATGCATGTGACCTCTGAACAGTGAAGCTCCTAAGTACTTAGCTCTATCTTTTTTAGAAACACCAACTTCTTTCTCTGCAGACGCAAATACCAAATTGCCGTAACACAGACTAACAACCCCCGCGATCATACAAGCCAGCACAATGAAAGGCAGTTTTCTTCTTTGGGACTTCACTCAAGATCCTCTCCTTTTTCGGCTTAAATGGTAATACAGGTATTAGAAAAACAAACAGCCCCTAAACTAAAAAATGCGTCTGAAGGCTGTTCATATCATCTATCTTGTTAATCACAGTCGCAACAATCGCTTTATGATAGGTGCAAGCGACTGTGCCATGCGCAAAAATCCGAGGTCCGTTGGATGTGTTCCGTCAACCGTACAATCATTGACGAAATCATCGCCTAGCAGCTTAAAACCGTCAACGAAATGGATATTACGGTCTCCTTCTGTCCGCCTTTGTTCAACATTCTCTACCTGAATCAGCCTGCGACGATCATTAAGCTCCCTTCTCTCCATATAGAACTGGTCTTCGGCAGTACTAATCCTAGAGACTACTAATATAGGAACTTTGGGATGTCGCTCTCTCAAAATTCCGATGAAGGCTGGCAGCGTTCGTGCGATGTTGCCAGCCTCGCCCGTATTCCCTTCATAATCAAGAATGAATAGCGCCGGATCATCGATTTCCGACATGATATGCGCGAGCTCCGGCTCGCCCTTTCCATTCCCCGAGAAGCCAAGATTTACGAACTCCACCGGAATCATACGGCTGAGAATATTAGAATAAGCCATACCCGGCCGGGAGGCGCATCCCCCTTGCGTAATCGAAGTTCCATATATAATGACGGGTCTACTGCTTGCATAGGCAGGTGCATCGCTTATGACAGCATCCTTATCTACACCGATCCACACCTCCTCTACCCCTTGGTAGAGCGGCATGTTTAAGGTGACGGCCACATCTTTTTTTGTATCCCACTGATAAAGCTGTGATTCATATTCACTTTCCGTTGGCTTGAATTTAGCCGTGGTAATAAAGTTCTGCTCTCCCGGCTCTCCAAGATAGCAGTCAACCCCGCACTGCCCGGTAGGCGGCATATGATACATATTGGCCGGTCCGGCAAGACGCATCCTTATGACCAGCCTTGAGGAATTGGTGCGAAAGCGAATTTGCCCGCCTGCCGTACAATAAGCAAGCGTATCAACCGCGGGCGGCAAGACAGCCCCGGAAGCCAAAGGCAGGCGTCTGTAAATCCCATCCTGCGCAAGCCAAGGGAAGCCCGCGATGTGAAAGGGCGCTTCAAGCGGAGAATGCCATTTCAACTGTTCGCCATTTGTTGTCTCCGGGTATATAGTTCCGCCCAGTTGATCTAAGTTTATCTCTTTCGATTGAACGGCCATCTATATCTACTCCCTCACTATATTTACTAGAGGTTGTTCAAAAAGTCGTCTTTTGATCACGAAGTGAGCCAAGAAGTAACTCGGCATCGAATCTTGAATTCAGCCGGTCCTTCCGGTGCTCACGTACCCAAAACGTACGCTCCGCTCCTCACTCCCTACCTTCATCCAACCTTCTCGGCGCTGAAAATCCGACTTTTTGAACTCGCACTACTAGAATACGTTTGCTGCGTTTACTCCATTTGGAATACATATTTCCGAATCGCCTGAGCAACGCCGTCCTCATTGTTGGTAGCCGTAATTACGTCCGCTATGGACTTGATATAATCTTCACCATTGGCCATCGCCACACCGAGACCTGCCGCCTTCAATAGCTTCGCGTCATTATCACTGTCTCCCATAGCAATTACATCGGACATAGAGAAGCCAAGCATCTGACAAACCTCGCGTACTCCGCTTTCCTTTGTAATGCCTTTAACTGAAATCTCCATATTACTAAGGGCCGAACGGGTAACTTCAAGCGTCCCCCAACTGAGCAGCTCTTCCTTAATTTCCGCGAGCTTCTGTTGATCATTACTGCCGATGCCGAATTTCATCCAATCCCGTTCGAACATCTCAGACGTCCAATCCTTGTCGCCCGTCAGGCTTTCCACGCTGTAGCCCCAATACCACTCGCCCCGCTCGGCAGCAATGGCGTGCATATCGCGGACCGTGTCCCGAGGGAGGAAGACTCGCTTTTTAAGCCTGCCCGGTCCTTCCCAAACTTCTGCGCCATTAAGCAGCACCATCGGGGAATCGAGCCCAAGCTCGTTCCAGAAGCCCTTTGTAGTTTGCAAGCCTCTTCCGGTGGAGAATATTACTTTAACACCGTGATCTACTGCATATTGAAGCCACTTTTTGGTCTCTTCCGTAATTTGCTTTTCATCCGTCAGAAGAGTTCCGTCCAGGTCCAATGCAATCAACTTATACTTCGCTTTTACCTGATGCATGACATTCATCCCTTCACAGCCCCCATTGTCGCGCCTTCCATAAGAAGTTTTTGGAATAGGATATAAATAATAATGGACGGTACCATCGCAATGGTTACACCGGCAAACAAAGTTACCCAATCCGCAGTAAACTCCATTTGCTTGTTCGCAGAATACATTTGCACCGCAATGGGATATTTCTTTGGATCGCTCAAATAGATGAACGGCGCTAAGAAATTGTTATAGAACCCTAGGAACTTGAATACGCCAACGGTTACAATGCCCGGTGTAGACAATGGAACAATAACACGCCAAAACTTTTGGAATAATGTAGCGCCATCCATCGTTGCGCTCTCCTCAAGCTCCATCGGCAGAGAGCTCATAAACCCTCCGAGCAGCATAAGGTAGAACACGCTTTCTCCCAAACTAGACAGGAGAATTAATCCGGTCAAGCTATTGGTCAAACTCAGTTCCCGCATAATGACATACTGGGGTACAAGCGCATTGATGCCAGGCAGGAACAGGGACAACATAATCAAACCCCAAATCAATTTTCTTCCTTTGAAGCTCATTCGAGTAAGCGCATAGGCGTTAAGGGTCGTAAAGAAAAGTCCAAGCACCAGACTTCCGCCAACATAATAAAGGGTATTTAAGAGTGATTGCCCAAAACCGTATTGATTCCAAGCCTTCGAATAATTCTGCAATCTTAGTTCCGAAGGCAGCGCCCATATATCTTTAAAAAACTCTGGATTGCTTTTTAACGATTCATAAATAACCCAGATTAAAGGAAATATTATAGTCAGCGACCAGGCATAAAGCACCAGACGCCACACAATGTCCATTAACGTTCGTTTTTCCTTCAAACATATCCCTCCGAACCTTCATATGGAAACTAATACTCGTAGCCTTTGTTCGGCACAAATTTATCGATTAATAGCTTTGCCGTTACTAATATGACGAATAGAATCATACCGACTGCGGAAGCGTAGCCGTAATTCCGATACTCTACGCCGAAAGCTAAGTTAAACATGTAGAGGCCGATGACGTCCGTCGACCCGAATGGCCCCCCATTCGTCATAATGAGGATGATTTCGAAGCCCTTCATTGTGCCGACGACAAGGAACAAAGCGCTGACGCGGATAATTGGCGTAACGAGCGGCATTGTAATTTTAAACAAGCGTGTCATATGTCCGGCGCCTTCAAGAATCGCCGCCTCGTACAATGACTTTGGAATCCCCAGCATCGCATTGGCAAAGATAATGACGTACAAGCCGACCCCGCCCCAAACCCATGCCGGGATAATGGATGCAAGCGCCGTGCTTTCATTGCCCAGCCAATAGAAATTTCCGGTATCAATTCCGACGAACTTTAGAATCCCATTCAGCAAACCGTACGATCCGTCATAAATGAAAGCCCAGAGGAGAGCGACTACGACCGTAGATAAAACGTTCGGGAAGAAAAACAATACCTTCAAAAATTTATTTTCTTTATACGTTTTATTGGTAATTAAATAGGCAAGGAGCAGGGAGATGATAATAACAAAGAAAGGCACTGTTATCATAAGAATCAAGTTGTGGGTAAGCGCGCGCCATACATATTTATCTTGGAATGCGGTGACGAAATTGGACAGTCCGACAAACGTTGCATCCGTAAACCCGTCCCAATTGAGCAGCGCATAATAAACGGATAAAATGTTCGGAAACAACGTGAAAAGCAAATAGCCGCCAAAGGGAGGCACGATGGCTATGAACAGAAATATCCACTTCTGCGTATTCGCTTTATCTAGACCCATAAGCTTGCGCATAGGGGTCTTTGGTGTCTTCACAATGGTTGAATCAGACACAAGAGGTCAACTCCTATCTTACTGGACGTTTATTAGAGGTTGTTCAAAAAGTCGTCTTTTGATCACGAAGTGAGTCAAGAAGTAACTCGGCATCGAATCTTGAATTCGGCGGGCCTAAGTAGAAGCTTCCGAAGCATGTTTCCTGCGGAAACATTTCAGGTGCTCACGTACCCAAAACGTACGCTCCGCTCCTCAGTCCCTAGCTTCCAACCTTCTCGGTGCTGAAAATCCGACTTCTTGAACACGCACTATTAGTCATTTTCAGTGTGAAGCCTATAGGGTCTCAGACGTTAAAACGGAAGAGCGGAGATGAATCCTCCCCGCTCCAACACGTCTTATTATTTCTTTTCAACCTCTAGAGCTTTCTTCAGCAGCTCTTCAGCTTGCTCCAGAATCGGTTTCGGATCCTGCATGCCCATAGCAAATTTCACAATATTCTCATTCATTAATTTTTCTGCTTGAGCAAGATTCGGATCGGAAATGTTGATAGACCGGCTTGCTTTAAAAGTCTGAGCATTATTATCTGCAATGTATTTCAGAACAGATTGAGCAGAGCTGGAAAGGTTAGCCGCTCTGGCAGGATCTTCCGTCAAATCCTTGCGCATTGGCAAAGCGCCTGCCTTTTCGGCAGCAAATTGTTGATTTTCAAGCGTAACCAGCCATGCGATCAGTTCTTTGGCCCACTTTTTGTTTAATTCCGGCTTAGCTGCCCAGATATAGTTGAAGTTTGAAGTTCCGCTTCGAATCCAAAGCTGTTGATTTGTGTTATCTCTGAAAGGAACAGCCATGAAACCCCAATCGAAATCCTCAGGCGTTGCTTCCTTCATCTCATTCTCAACATGTGTCCCAGTCGATACCATAGCAGCTTGCCCCTGAATAACCTGCATTTGCGATTGCGTATGGTTCAATGCCGGAAGTCCTTCTGCAAAATATCCTAGCTTGCCAAGCTCATAGAAGCGCGTCCAGGTTTCAACCGTCTCTGGATTTGTGTATTGCGGCAAACCATAAGTTCTATAATTTTCGATAAATTCATCGACATGACCATTGATATCAGCCAGTTCAAAATTTTTGGCTGTTCCGAAAGCCCAGTTATGGTAGCTTGGATGAATGCCCGGGAACGTAATTGGAGCAATGCCGTCCGCTTTAATGTCTGCTAGAAGCGCTTTAAATTCGTCCCATGTGTTCGGGTTTTGGTTCCAGCTATGCTCTTCGAATAGCTTTTTGTTAAAAAACAACCCGCCAAAGCTACTCGCCGTAGTAAATTCATATCTTTTCCCATTGATCAGCGGCGTTGACTCGTACATGCCAGGCATCATAAGATCCTTGACCTTTTTATCCGGTACGTCTGGAAGAGGGAATTCCCAAATGTCATCCATTGGTTCAAGCTTACCGGCTTCAGCGAGCCCTATAATACCTCCAGATGGCTCTGTATTGAATAGATCAAACATGTCATTATCATTGCCTGCAGAGATTTTTGTAGAAAGAATCGTCTTCATATCAGCTGAAGCCGTGATGTCTATTTTGACATTGGGATACTTGGCTGTGAACGATTCAACTGCATAATCGAACCACTCCCGGCCATATCCTCCTACAAAGAAGCCTACCTTTAGCGTTACTTCCTCATTCTTCGGCAATCCATTCTCATAAACATCTACTTCAGCAGATACACCCGGCTTATCCGAACCAGCAGGAGTTGTACTTGGGCTAGCCTCGTTCTTTCCGCTGTTACCACCGCAACCAGCCAGCATTGTTAAAGATAATAGCGCTGCAACACCCGTGCTCATGAATCGTTTCATTTTTCCATTAAACATTATTTCGCTCCCCCGTTAATTAATAAATAAATTGGATTAACTATTTAAGCATAACTATGTTTTGTTAATCAGCAATCAAATCAGGGTAAATAATTTGTAAATAAATATTGGCTATAGCCTCTGGAGCCTCACCTCCTATATATGCTGTAAACGCTTACATTTTAATTACTAATCGGCCCGTTGTCAACCCTTTTATCAATTGTTTTGATCATTAATTGCCCTATTAATAATGGGGAGAGTTAATCGGAATGCCCGAATTTCCAAAAATGTTAATTTCATCTGAAATCCCACAATGCTTCTAAGGCTTCGATTAGCGTAGAAACCGCCTTTTATGCCAAGACGATGCATAATATACTTCGTGCGGCGGACATGAAATAAATTTGTTATGATAATAAAAGATTTTAGCTGGTATTGCTCCATCAATTGCTTGCTAAAGATTAAATTTTGAACGGTGTTGTATGACTTGTCTTCTTTTAATACTCTTTTTGCCGGAACGCCCTTCTCAACCAGGTACTTCTTCATCAGCTCCGCTTCCGAGTGACGTGAACCAACAGCTCCCCCCGATACAATGATATATTTGTGCCCATACTGCCGAAATAGTTTGTAAGCCTCATCCAATCTTTCCTTAAGCAAAGGGTGTATTCGGCCGTCTTTAGATACATAGCCAAGTACAATAAGCGCATCTGCCTTACCAGGTTTCAACATAACTGCATGCAGCCAGCATATGTAAGTCAGCACCGCCATCGCCGCTATTGCAATTATCCATCCAATCCATGCCATCATTTGCTCCTCTGGGCGTCAATTTGTTATGTTTAATCAAATCAATTTACAAATATAATATCTTTTTTTATCACAATGTCAATACAATCCGTTTCGTTTTTTTAGTATTTTTGGATTAAGAGTTTTCGTATGGACTGCATCATACTGCATAAAACCGCCATATATCGTCGTTTTTTTGGGAATTTATAAGGAATGTTATTTGAATTTAACTAACTTGCAACTTTTATTCGCCTCGTATTAATGCTACACTTGAAGCAAAGTATGTTCCTAATTTGTCAAATGTTTTGAATCTATATTATATAAAACGTTGTTGGAAAGAGGATGCATATCGTGAGTGAGTCGGTCAAACCAACTAGCCATATGTTATTAAAATCAATTAATCAGCAGAAGGTTCTTTTTCTCATTTATTCAGAAGGGCCGATCTCTCGCGTAGAGCTTGCGGAAAAAACTGGACTAAGCAGACAAACGGTAACCAATATCGTGAATCGCCTGTTGAAGGAAAAAATAATCGTGACAGGGGAGCTTATCGACTTGGAGGCAGGCAGCGGAAGGAAAAGAGTCGGCCTTCATATCAACAGCGGCCACTTTTATGCCATCGGGCTTGAGCTCGCCGGCAAATACATTCGCGGAAAAGTGTACAACCTGCGTCAAGAGGCAGTCGCATCAGCAGAACGCACGAGCAACAAATATGGTTCTATAGATGTGCTGATGCAGCTGTTACATGAAGTTATTGATGAGCTGCTCACCCAGGTACCCAACACTTCTAAAGTAAAAGGGATCGGAATCAGTATGCAGGGCCTGGTAGATTCTCAGCATGGCATCGTTCTGCGAACACCCGGCATAGGCGTTCATCGCCTGCCACTCAAGCAGCTGCTTGAAGACAAATATAACATCCCCGTGTATATCGAGAACGATGTCAATCTTCTCTCTGTCAACGAGAATATGAACGGCTCCTTGAAAGAATCCAATAGCAATATCACCATTAAGTTTGATTATGGTACAGGCGGCGCAATCGTCCATAATAAACAAATTATAGCAGGATCAAGCTTTGTTGCAGGTGAATTCGGGCATTATAAAGGCTTCTATGGAGAAGATGCCTATCCATGCCATTGCGGCAGATCCGGATGCTTAACGACGCTGGCTTCCAGCAGCGGACTGAGTGTTTCCATCAAATGCACACTAGAGGAGTTCGCAGAAGGCATAAGAACTGGAGATCCTAAGTTCCTTAGTTTATACGAAAAAATTGTCGATGGCATCGCGACCGCCGTTACCAATATCATTACATTTATAAATCCAGACAGTTTGCTTATGACTGGTCGAGTCATTCCTACCATCAGTCCCGAAATGTTCAACGAGATTAAAGCTAGAGTGATGCACCAGTTGCCTGTGACAGTTAATAACGTACAATTGATCCACCTTCATAACAAACCGGATGAAACAAAGCTTGCTGCCGGGTTAGTTATTAAACGTGCATTTGAAATACCGCTGGATACTTTATCTCTTTAATACGACGGATGAAACCATACTAGAACGGTTCATCTCTGACTTAGAATGAACCGTTTTACTTTTTACCATCCGCTATTCAAATCTATATACTCTGTAATATCTTTTTTTGCGACCCTTCATGAATTCTCTCCCCCATGGATCAATGCCGATGAGAAGCAAAAACCAGTTGGTAGTCGGGCTCTCAGAAGTCACCTGCAGCGTCAACGAGCCTTGAAGGAATCGCTGAAGGATAGATACCATGTGGACGCCTCCGACCGGATTTCGAAAATCGAATCCTAACTTGCACGCTGTCACTACGCTCCGCTAGCCAGATCCTGTGATCGTTTAACCGGAACGGGGCTGATTTAGTACAAGCGGACAAGATATATAATCAGATTCTAAGGAAACAGATTCAACTTTGATTATCGCCACGGGGCCTGTACGTCCTTACGATATCGACAAGAGTAGGACAAATCGAATCCAATTCCCGGGTGGTCATGGATAAGGTGTTTATTGCGACAAACCTTGCAACGGAAGGAAATCAAGCGTTGATATGGTTGTTAGACAGATGAATTCTATCAGTTTTACAGTGAACCAATCCGCTGAGTACATGAAATACTTAGTAGATAATGCCCTTCACATAGGAAAAATTGTAGAAGTCATCAATACAATCGCTAATCAAACGAATATGTAAGCCCTGAATGCTTCCATAGAAGCTTCTCGCGCTGGAGAACATGGACGTGGTTTTGCAGTGGTTGCAGGTGAAGTGAAAAAGTTGGCTGAACAGTCATCCAAATCGGCCCAACAGATTACGTCCTATGTGGAGAGTATCCAAGAAGGAATTCAAAACGCTGTCCAGTCCATGGAGCAAGGTACAAGAGAGGTTACAGAGGCACTCCATTTGGTGACCCAAGCGGGATCATCGTTTAATGAAACTATGGAGGAGGTTACATCTTCTGCAAATGTACTGTCTAGCATGGAGGAAGAACTCCAAGAGAAAATAAGGCAGTTTAAGTTATAACAGAAGCTTCACGCCTAAGGGAATATTACGCTTTGATTGAAAAAAACAAATCATTCAAAGCCTCACCCATGGTTGGGTGAGTAAAGATATGATCCCTTAGGAAGGTAAACGGTTGTTCCATCTGAATCGCCATGCTCACCATATTGATGACCTCACTAGATTCCGCACAGAACAAGGTTGCTCCAAGAATCTTATTAGTATCGGCATCTACAATCGCCTTCATGAATCCGTCTGTTTCCTGGATTAAACGCGCACGAGGAATCGCGGCTGCAGGAAGTTTTGCCACCTTAATGCTGTACCCTTTCTGACATGCTTCTTCCTCACTGAGGCCGACGCGGGACAGCGGAGGATCCATGAACATGGTGTAAGGAACATTGATTCGATCTGCGGTATGACGGGTACCATTCCCAAAGAGATCGCCTTTCACGATTCGATAATCATCGAGCGATATATAAGTAAACTGTAGCCCACCCTTTACATCGCCTAGAGCCCAGATATGGGGGACGGATGTTCTTAGATGCGCATCGACTTGGATAGCACCACGTTCATCTAGCTTGACACCTGCTGCTTCCAGATTAAGTCCATCTACATTTGGTTTTCTACCCGTTGCCAGTAAAACAGTATCTACATGCAGTTCTTCAGCATTGCCCGCTACCTCATAGGATAGAACCGTTCCCTCTTGCGTATCTTTGAGTCCAATGACTTTAGCAATCAGTTTAATATCAATACCCTTCTTTGAAAGGACATCATAAACAGCATCCGCAACATCTCGATCTTCACGCGCAATGAACTTTGGTCCTCCTTCTAAAACGGTTACTTCCGAGCCAAATTGACGATAGATGGAGGCAAACTCTAAACCAATATAGCCGCCACCGATAATCGCCAGCTTCTTCGGCAGCCTTTTCTTGTCCAAGATGGACGTGCTCGTGTAAACATGCTGACTCTTTCGAATTCCCGCAATATTAGGGATGACCGCCTCAGCACCTGTATTAATAAAGATTCGAGGTGCAGATAAAATCGTTATCTCTTTATTTGAAGTGACCTGCACTTCATGGTCGGACACAAACGATGCTGTTCCATCAAATACTTGAATATTTTGATGCTGGGCTAGATTGTTATAGTTTTTCTGACGCAGGAAGGCAGTGAGTTCATCCTTTTGCTGAATGGCTTGATCATAATGAGCGAGCTGCACCTTCGGATCTTGAACCTCTTTAACTTGTTCTTGTTTTGCTTGGTGAGCTAAGAATTTCGTTGGTATGCAGGCGATATTGATACAAGTTCCTCCATACATCTTATTGGATCGTTCGATAACCGCCACCCTCCAATTGTGGTTAGCGAGTTCCACAGCTAGTGTTTTTCCACCTTTTCCAAATCCAATAATGATGGCATCAAATGTTGTCATCTAAAATTCCTCCCTACGTTTAATTTCGAGACTGATGAGTCAAAGTATATGATTTCATGGCACTCACAGCTTCTTGTGCAGACCATGAAGCACTTGCTACAAGACCAAAGTTTAGTTTCCCCGCATTATAAGCATCCATACCTGAAGCAGCCGTCCCATCGTAAACGACACCTGCTTCAAAGCCTTAAAATTTTATGCAGGCTTGAAATGATGGTCTTGCCATCGCTGATCGAGGATGCGCTTCAAATCCTCGACTCGGAAACGCCATATCCGTGGCGTACGGGATCGTCAGGAGGAAGGTTCAGCGTCCTCGAGTCGACATGAGTGGGTTGAATGACCACGCAGCCGTGAGCAGCCCAGTAGTCGACCAACGGCCCGTAGCCGTCCAACGACCAGCCAAAGCCGTGCGAGAAAACAATAATAGGCAATTCACTTCCTGCCGCGGGTGCAGACACTCGCACTTGCAGGTTCTCACCACGGTCTGGGGCTGGTACTACTACCGGCTTCAATGAGACGACTGGATTAGGCGAACTAACGTTGATTTTCGTTTTGGCTGCTATGCCCAACCGTATTCGAGAACATCATCAAGCCATTTTTTAGGGTAGGCAGAAGATTAAACCACCGTATGGGGAACTGTAAAACGAGATTACTATGTGCTTCAATTAATGTCTGTTCCTTTTTCCATATCAAAGTTACTGTCCGGATAAACCTTATACAATTCGTGTACAGTATTCTTTTCAGGGAAACTTCCACCCCCCGCTTTACCACTATTTGTGATACGGTTCATCATATCAATTAAAAGGCAAAATGAAAGGGGCGCCCCTGCAGGGCGCCCTTAATCTACATATGTGTTCGCTGTCATGACCAATTCTATCCAATCTTTGACTGCGGGCAAATGAAAAGAGAATCGTCTCTGTCACATCGGATGCCGTTTATCAGCACTTTCTTACCTATTATTGGAATCCGTCCTTTAGCCAAGCGCCGGCTAATGCAATCGCACCGCGGGCGGCTAACGTATCTGCCAAATCATTTAGCATAACGAAATCATGAATGATTCCTTGATAACGCACCGTCGTGACGTCCACGCCAGCCTTCCGAAGCTTATTCCCGTAGGCTTCTCCTTCATCCCGAAGAACGTCGGCTTCAGCCGTGATGATGAGAGCCGGAGGGAGATCACGAAGCTGGTCGATGGAGGCTCTCAGAGGAGAGGTATGGATTTCATTCAACTCTTCCGGTTTGTTGATATACTGTTCCCAGAACCAAGCCATCCCATCACGGCGCAGGAAGTACCCTTCGGCGAATTCATGGTACGAGTCCGTATCCATTCCGGCATCCGTAACCGGATAGAACAGCAGCTGTCGTTTGATCTCGGGGCCTTTTCTTTCCTTAGCTATCAACGTGATGGCCGCTGTCATATTGCCGCCGACGCTGTCACCCCCGATGGAGATATGATCTGAATTCAGGCCATGAGCTTTGCCGGAGGAAGCGATCCATTGCAGTGTAGCATAGATCTCTTCAAGGGCTGTCGGATATTTGACTTCGGGAGACAAGCTGTAATTAGGAAATACGATGGCGGATCCGCTTCTGACCGCCAGCTCGCGAATCAGCCGGTCGTGGGTATGGGCATTGCCGAACACCCATCCTGCGCCATGAATGTACAAAACAGTTTTAAGCAATTGTCCGGCCGTGTTCTTCGGACGTAGGATCCGAATGGACACTTGACCGCTTGGTCCGCCTGGGATGCTGAGATCCTCAATATCTACATCCTGTTTCTTGACATCTCCCGATTGAACTTCGTCTACCGTAACTCTTCCCTTCTCAGGTCCAAGATGGAATAAGTAGGGCGGATTCGCAGTAGCCTCAACGAATTGTTGTGCGGCAGGCTCAAGAATAATCTTTTTGGTCATGTTTAGCATTCTCCTCTATCATTATTAATTGCAGAAAATTAAATTGTGAAAAACCATTCAGGCTAAAAAAAGGATTACAACTTGCGTAGCTCCCAGAGAATATCCTCCGGCTCCATCCTCTTGGTAAAGTCCGGATTCACGTTTGCGGAACGGATAACGGAGTATTCGTCAATCATGAACGTTCCCGTCACTGGAAGCAGCCAATGAACCGTCCCAATGTACTCGTTAGGATCAATATTATGGCTTAGGTATATGCTCTTCAGATAGTCGGCACTTCATACAACAGGTTAGTTTTGGCGGCAACGATTCCCTTAGGGTCGCTGAGAACCTAAAAGGACAGTTCTGTTTTCCTCAGACAGCGTAGGACGACCGATTCGTATTTTCTGGATAATATCGGAAAACGCACCTTTGCATCTCGCCCTACTTATGATACGGTTCAGCTTAACGGGACTATCGGCGAAAAATAAGAAGGAGTGGACCCCCCTAGACCTTATAACCAACAGCGTCAGCCCTCTTTCTCCACAAAATGCCGCCCCACGGAGTAATATTCATCCTTATTCACGGCATCGTCCAGCCACTTCATCAGCTTCACCCCGTCCTGTTCAGCTTTGTAGAAATGATTTAATGGAGAGAGTGTATGTGGTGTCCTGCCCGTCTTCTCGTTAAGACCGTAATCCGTGATGTAATAATAGTAGCCTGGCAATCCTTGAGTTAGCTCTCCGGCAGATTGCAGCATGCGGGCCGACCAGCGATGCACATATTCGCCATCATCCAAAACGTCACCATTCAGATCCTTTTCAAAGTCGAACAGCAGCTCATCATAAAGCGTATTGGACTGCAAAATTACCGCATTGTCCGGGAGCAGCTTGCGGTTCGCCGCGAATACGGACGAAATCAAATCGCCGTTGACTTCATAACCAAAGGTTTCTGCAAAGTTGACCTTCCATTCGTTATCGATAATATCCGGCCAGCGGTTGGCATTTAAGTAGGAGCCGTCCGAATATTGATAAATGCGGGCATCCGGGTAGCGTTTCGCAATCTCAGGCGCCCAGAACGCAGCTCCGAATCCTCCGGCGCTTTCTCCCGCAATGAGGATCTTTTCCGGCGCAGCGAAATGGTTTGCAATCCATTCCAATGCTGCGCGCGTATTGGCTTGACCGTTGTAACGCATTGTAAACGACTTGCCTTTGGCGTCCGTATATTCCTTGGATGCATTCCCGATATGCAGATCACCAGTAGAATAAGGGATATATACAATATTCCAATCCTTGAACGGATTGTCGGGGTTATTATTTTTCAACAGGCCGCCAAGCGTACTTACTTTAAAGAATGGAATGTTCGGAAAGTAATATTTGATCTCACCGTTCTTCATTACATTACTCAAATTGATCGGCTGCGCGGCAGTCACCGCATCCCAGGCCACACCGCCCCCAGAAAAATAAATGATCAATTTATCTTCAGCAGCTGCTCCCTTATTGGCAAGTAAATAGTATTCCGAACCGTCGGCAGAAATTACTTGTGCATCCTGGTCAAACTTGATTTTATTCCAGACATAGCGCTCCGCAGCAGCCCATTTATCCGGTTCCGCAGGCTTTTCAAGTATGAAGAAATAAACATAACCCGCCAAAACACCCAAAGTAAGTGCAATTCCGCCTATCGAAGTCAGGAGAATCTTGTTGATTCTTTTCACTGTTTTCTTTTTTGCCACACAAAGACCGTCCTCTCAACCATAAAGTAGTCCACAAGTTTTTCAATCTTCATTATCATGCTGATTTTAACGTCCAATGTGAATGTAAGCACCATAAAATTTAGAGTGCTGTTTATGCTACTGCTCAAAAAGTAAATTATTGTTGATTTAGCTGCTCGAAACCAGGGGTCAAAGTGTGGCGAATTATAACTTAGATGCCCTCTATCTCCCTTTTTATTACCCTATCCAGAAGCTATAATCAAGCTAACATGCACAGAAGACCACCGAAGAAATCGGCGGCCTGATCTGTCGGTGAGTATATAGAGACTTGGTTTTCAAACCTCAGTTTTGTCGGTTACGCTCCGTTTCGTTCCGCCATTGAAGATCGGCGACGCATGGATAAAGAAATAATAGCCGGGATGAGTCCAATTGCGACGCCAACTCCGCCAAACCAACCAACTGCTGCAAGAGAGACGCTGTCTACAACAATACCCCCAATTACAGCCCCTACGGCCATTCCCAACTGCACGATAGAATTGTTCAAACTCAGGATGATCCCCGAAGCCTGAGGAGCCATGCCGATTAAATAAACTTGTTGAACCGGCCCCGTCGACCAAGCGAAAAAGGACCATAACATAAGCAAAGGCAACACGAACATGGACGAGTGGGAGAACGCAGTCAGTAACAATAATATTCCGGAGTGAAAGAGCAAGCCTCCAATCATCGTACGGGGGATACCCCATTTATCTGCACCGTAGCCGCCAACTTGGGAGCCTATGAGACTGGCCAGCCCAAACGCAAACAGCCCGACGTTTACCATCCCTTCGCTCATCCCCGTAATGTCCAAAAGAAACGGCGTTATATAGGTGTACAGCATCGTATAGCCCAATATCCAGAAAAAACTGATGGAAAGCGCGACAGTGATTCGGGGGCTTTTTAATAAGGCAAGCTGTTCCCGAATAGGAACGGGAGCCTCTCCTTCCGATTTCGGAATTGTCAGCAAAAGGACCAACATCGCGACCAAGCTCAGGGCTCCGACTCCCGTGAAGATGATTTTCCAATCATGTGAGCCCGCGATGATCCTCCCAAGCGGGACCCCTAGAATAAGTGCGAGGTTAAAGCCCACTAGAACCGTGGCGATAGCGCTACCCTGTTTTCCAGGATGAGATATTTTGGCGGCAACCGTCAGGGCGACGACTATAAATACCCCCGTGCTGATTGCCAAAATAATTCTTGCTCCGAGCAGCATGCCGTAGCCTGTAGTTGTGACAGTGATCAAATTCCCAACGAAAAATAATCCCAAAGCCGACAGCATAAGCTTTCTTCGATCCATTTTTGCCGTGAATGCAATAAGAATCGGGGTGCCGATGGCATAAGCAAGCGAGTAGACCGTAATCAACTGCCCGGCCGCCGCTACCGACACTCCAATATCACTTGCAAGCATATCCAAAATGCCAGCAATCACAAACTCCGAAGTTCCGACTAAAAAGCTGACAATGGCCAGAATATAAATTTTCCATGAATTCCCCATCTATTTCTCCTCTTTTCATTTCAACAGATCTAAATCTATAGAAGTCATATTTAAAAAATAACGCTCAATTCGCCGACTTCATTTCTCGGCTCAATCAAGCCTCCTCGTTCCAAGCGTTCGTACTCTGCTTTAAGCGTTACGGCCTTACGTCTGACGGGCGAGCTCCTTACGGACAATCGGCGCTACTTTGGTGCCGAGAAGCTCAATCGTCCGCAGCAAGTCGCGATGCGGCAATGAACTGAAATCGTTGTACATCATGAATCGAGTCAAGCCTAGGTTCTTATGCAGCAGCACGATCTTCTCTGCGACATATTCGGGATCTCCGACGTAAAGAGCGCCGTTAAGGCTGCGGGCTGAATCGTACGAGTCACGTGTATAAGGAGACCAGCCTCGTTCCCAGCCAATTTGGTTCATTTGCTCGGCCATGACAGGATAATACCGCTTAGCTGCCTCTTTTGTCGTATTCGAAATAAAGCCATGCGAATGCGTAGCAATTTGCAGCTTATTCGGATCGTGACCGGCTTTCACGGCGGCCTCTTTATAAAGCTCCACCAAGGGTGCGAATCTTTGCGGCTCCCCTCCCAGGATAGAGAAGGCAATCGGAAGTCCCAGCAAACCGGCCCGAACAGCTGATTCCGGGTTGCCGCCCGTACCGATCCAGACAGGCAAAGGCTCCTGCTGTGCACGTGGATAGATTCCCATGTTGTCAATCGCCGGGCGAAGACCGCCGCGCCAGGTCACCTTTTCGGAGGCCCGAATCTTTAACAGCAGTTCCAGTTTATCTTCAAACAATTCCTCGTAATCTCTTAGGTCATAGCCGAATAGCGGAAACGATTCGATGAACGATCCCCGTCCGGCCATGATCTCCGCTCGCCCGTTCGATAGACCGTCCAGCGTTGCAAAGTCCTGGTACACCCGCACCGGATCATCCGAAGATAGCACCGTCACTGCGCTCGAGAGCCGGATCTGCTCCGTTTTAGCGGCAGCGGCGGCCAGAATGACAGCTGGCGACGAGCTTGTATAGTCGATTCGATGGTGCTCGCCGACGGCATAGACGTCGAGGCCAACTTGATCTGCTAATTGCATCTCTTCGATCGCTTGGCGCAGCCTCTCGGCATGTGAAACACCGCCATTTCGGGGATTTGCATGGAGGAATGTGCTCATTCCAATCTCCATCGTATTCGATTGATCGCTCATAGTCATTCTCTCCTTCTTACTATGATTAGGGATGATTAGTAAAAACTGTTGAATGATCCTTGCAAATCGGCTCGTTCGCTAAAAATTAATTCAAGTATAACCCCCATCAATTCTACAGTTCTACACTTATAGAAATAACTTCTAAAAAAATTACGCCAACAAAAAGGGCGCAAATTTTTCTGCTATTTCTCGATTGACGTTATAGTGAATATACGATCCATTCTTGCGAGAATCAATCAAGCCAGAGTCCGTCAATTGCTTCAAATGATGCGATAGCGTCGAGCCTGCAACCGATTCAAGCCTTTCACCGACGGCGGTGAAGCATAAATTGCTCTCTTTCGCGAGCAGTAGAGCGATTTTCAGCCGGGTTGGTTCCCCCAAAGCTTTATACACTTTAACCGCTTGCCCGATATCTTCTTGATTTTCTCCCATGATAATCACCTCCCCGTATCCCTTCTGCAGTTCTATAACTATCGAAACCAATATTAGCACCAAGCCATTCAAAAGTAAAGGGGGCGCCTTGGTTTTGCGCCCCGATCAGCGCCGGTAGAACGTAACCAGCCCAGCCCGCGATCCTGCACATGGTAAATAAGTGCGTAAGACGGATGTGATTTGGTGACTTCACCAATACACCTCTAAACAATTTTCTCGAATTAAATATTGGATAATAAAGCCATTGCTTGCTTTGGTACGTCTAATTAGATATATGAACTAAAAGTGGGTGAGGAGAATCGAAAATCTCGTACATAAAGCACGATTAGGTGATCACCATGCGTACATCACGTTATTTCAGCAATATGAGCAGCAATTGTATCGAACAGCCTTCGTGTACGTGAACAATCAACAGGACGCTTTGGATGTCATCCAAGAAACGGCCTATCGCTCATTCAAGCTAATTGCGACCCTGAGGGAACCAAAATATTTTAAAACGTGGTTAATCCGAATTTGTATAACTTGTGCAATTGATCTGCTTCGCCAACGAAAAAAAGTCGTTCACCTAAAGCCCGAACACATGGAATTTGCTGTCGGTAATGAGGATTACGATGTGCCGCTTTCGATTTCATTGAAACAATTAATTGAACAATTAGATGAGGATGAACGAAGCGTAGTCCTGCTGAGATTCTATCATGATTTCACGATCAAGGAGATTGCCGAAGTCCTGCAAATCCCTCTCGGTACCAGCAAAACGATACTATACCGCGCCTTGCATAAGCTAAGGAAGGTAGTTAAGGAGGAGTCTGTATATGAGCAATAATATAAAACAAGCCATTGAAGAAATCCCTATTCCTGCAATGCTTCATGAACGAAGTCTAAACGGTATTCACCAAGCGAAAGAAGAATGGGATACGGCATTAGCTATCCCCAAGAGGAGAAAGCGGATTATAAATCGAGTTGTTGCAGCTTCCTTGATCGGCGTACTCTCCATTAGCGCAGCAGTTACATTCAATCCGCATCTTTCAGCTGCAATTCAAAGGGCACTACAATTCATTCCAGGAATCGGTGTGGTTCAAGACAGTAGCATAGATTCTTATATGCTAACAGAACCAGTTGATATTAAACTCAGCAATCATGACGTTACCATAACTGCTATGTTGGTTCAAAAGGATATGACGACGATTGAATTGAACGCATATACAGAAAGTTCTTTTAAGATTAATATCATAAGCGAATCTGGTAAGGTGTTCGAAAGCTCATCTGTTTCAACATATGGTGGCGGTAGCTTTTCAAAAATCACACATAAGTTCTATGGTCATGTTGATATTAAAGATTATGCACAGTTGTCTTTTGATGATTTCAAGAAGGAGGTATTTACCATTCCACTTAGCAAGATGGATAGCATTGACAGCCTAAACGCTATCGGTGATTCCATGGAAATCGATGATCTCGAGATTACGGCTATTCCAACTCCTGCAGGTCATAAGGGCAGAATATTTTTAAGTACGAAACACTCGAATCCATTCAGATATAATGAACATAGTTCTGCTGAGAAAGGTGATCTTATTATACTGAATGAAAACATCAGCGTTACGGATGAATTTGGTAATGACTATCCAATAGATAACAAGGGCACATGGATTCCTTTTAAAGACATTTATTTCAACTTGGGAAACTCAGATGTTAAGAAATACACGTTAACCATCCCGCAATTGATGAGTGTCGGTCATGAGGAAGTCAAGCTATCGATTAACGTTCCGGACGGAACAGAAGGTCCATTAAACCAATCCTTCGACATTGCTGGTTACCCCGTAGAACTGACTAAATTCAATAAATTCAAGTCGCAAGATAACAAAGACTTCATTGAGATATATGTAGAGATGCCAAATCCGCAACAGCTGAATCGTTCTTTAAAGGATTTCGATGTTTCCATAGATACTACACTTGGATCGTACAAGGCCCGTGATGCAACAACTGGCGTGTTGAAATCTTTCTCGGTTAGTTATGATCCTAACGACTCGGGGAAACTGGATGTTACTGTATCCAAACCGATTATTGATATGAAGGGGCCATGGAAATTTGAAATAGCAGCAGATAAATTTAAGAGCCAGCAGGTCGCCGAACACGAATAGGCACAGAGTCTCTGGTCTGAATGATCGTGGCAACTGCATGTACGAAATGGAAGTTTGAATTCCTGTCGTTAAGAAGCCTAGTACTTAGAAAAGAGAGCAACACGAGTGACTGCCACTCCTGGGGCGGCAGCCATATCCGGGGAAATAAAAGCATTAAAAATGAGCTAGCGGGGACATACCGCCAGCTCATTTTCGTGCCGTATCATATAGCAGGCATGTTAGTCTAAAGATGACGGTTCAGTCGGCTGGATCGGGACACCCCACGCAACTCCCGGCGCGAGGTGCGCGGTCATACGTCGGCCGGATTTATTCTCGTTCTCCTGCCGCATATTCACCTGGACTGACATCCATCACTTCTCTGGAAGGCTGGATCAGCGACATTTCGAACCTGCAAGGCCAATGCACTTCCGGCACCATCTCCCCATTCAGCAAGCCGGCGATCGTTTCGCCGTCGCTCACCGGTACATCCGCTTCAAACAAGTAGGCTGCGACATTGAATGCATGCCGTGACACGTCATTCGGATCCAATGTATGAAAGTGGTACTGGACATCCGGAAGGCCGAGCGCAAAGAGACCGAGTGAATCGATCAAGCTGTCTTCGGTCCCATGAATGGTAAAATAGCGGATATTCATGCCGAACTGCAAGAACCGCGCAGCTCCTTCGTACGGATTATCCGCAATTTCGGCCGTATGCAGCAATTTTCCGCTTGATGGAATCCAGATCGCTTTGCAGGTGGGGAACAGACTTACGGCAGCCTCCAGCCAATCCGCCAATAAGGCGCTGCGCGATTTATAATCCAGCCCCGCCGCCATGAAGTCGCTGATCAGCAGCTTATAGCGGCATTTTTCCAGAACGTCCTCGGCATCCGGCATCGTCCAAAACTGGGTGCGCTCCAAGTCGGTAATCGTCTCCGGTTGAAAAGGAGTAACGTCTGCCATCATCACCTGAGCTGGCAAGTTCCCCTCCTGGTAGGCTACTTTATAGGCCTCTACGGCAAACGACGACAATGCGCCATCTGCCGACACGGTATCCGTTTTCCCGCATCGGGTTTCTAACGCATTCCGAACGGCTTCCGCATTCGGCCGTTCCACTTTCTCCTCAAACAGCAGATACATTTGAAATAACCGCTGAAACTCACTTTTTTCATCCAAATCTTGCTGAAGCACGCGTCCGCTCTCCATTCTCCCCTACCACTCCGTTCGTATGTCGTTCCCTTCTACTATAGAGATTGCCGCACGGTTCACGCAAGTCCGGCCAGGAAATTGATTCCAAAGTCGGATCTATGGGGGTTACAGCCTTTCCCAAATCCGAAATCCCATCTCCGCCTTACGCCTATCAAAGCAGTCGGGTGAAACTGGACCTTCTTGTAGCCCCGTCAACAAATAGCGAAAAACATGGGAGAGGACGAACACCATTTTTTACAATGCGGAATATACAAATGAATAGGCACTTATCCCAATCATGCTTATTCTGTAAACTTTGCGAATCGGAATAGGTACAAAGGAGTGTTTCAGGTTGGTAGTAAAATCATCTCACTATTTTGCCCATGGCAACACTGCGCACGGAGCTCATTTCTTGTATACATCCGCATTTGATGGGCTGAACAAGATATTTGTCCTTACGGGGCCCCAAGGTACGGGGAAATCGACGGTCATTCAAAGCTTGGCGGATATCCTGCTGGATAAAGGCTTGCATGTGCAATGCTTCCACTCCCCTCTCCGTCCCGACGAACTGGATGGCATCATTTTAACGGAATTGAAGGTTGGTATTGTCGACGGGCGAGTCTGTAAGGGGATTTCGGATAGGGGGGCCGGGGAAATCGTCTTTATTCATTTCGAGGAAGCGTTTGATAACAGCCTTATTTTACCGGAACATTTCATAACGATAGAAGATCTTAGAGGCAAGCTTGAAAGCGCCTATTCAAAAGCGTATGAAACGTTCGCAACGGCATTGCAGATTCATGACGAGTGGGAAAAATATTATATCGAAAATATGGATTTCTCGAAGGCCGACCAGATTGCGCAGGATTTGATTCAAGAATTATACGCCGGTCATGAAAGCGATACGCCAACCGCTTCGCGTCACTTATTTCTCGGAGCTGCGACCCCGAGAGGTTCATTCGATTTTATTCAAAGCTTGACCGCTCAGCTGGAAAGACGGATTTTCATCAAAGGAAGGGCGGGATCTGGCAAATCGACTCTGCTGAAAAAGCTTGCCTCCGCTGCCGAAAAAAAAGGAATCGATGTGCAAGTGTTTCATTGCGGCTTTGATCCGAACAGTTTGGATATGTTGATATTCCCGAAGCTTGGAACAGCTATCTTCGACAGTACCGCTCCGCATGAATACTTTCCAGATCGGGACGGGGATGAGATCCTGGATATGTATACACGGACTATAGCTCCTGGAACAGATGAAGCTCATGCTGCCGAAATAGCCAGTATCAAAGCACGCTATTCGGCAAAAATGAAAGAGGCCACCTCCCATCTGGCCGAAGCCGAAGCCATCGATTCTCAAATTAAGGCCTACTATGTTGCAGCCACAGATTTTTCGATCGTAGAGAAACTCCATCTGCAATTACAGTCCGAATTGAATGAACTGATCGGCTCCATTAAGCTTTCATAATAAGATACAACCCAAAAGCGTTCTATTTCAGACGGGGCTCAGCAGTCCAATGCAAGCTGAGCCCCGTTTGAGATTGAATCTGCCTTCCACTTCGCCTATGGCCTTCTCCAAAACGACAGTGCGTATGGGACTGCAACGGAGCGCTCTCCCTTTATTCATGAATACATCTCTATTATATACGTGTACATTCGCCGTTTTCTCGTAGATGCGAGACACACTTTAACGTGTGTCGTATATAGAGATATATTTAATTACGGTGACCGATTGCATTCGTTACTTGTGATAAGGCTCCGCTTAACGGGCCTTCGGCGAAAAATCGAAAAGGAGCTGCCATCTGCGGCATGCTCCTTTGTTAATCACCAGTAAATCTTATACCGCCGCAACCTCCGTTACTTATGATGCGGTTCATTGTTATGTATCTAAATCCCAATAGGCTATTGACTATAAAAATATGTATCAGTGTGTACTGCAATGCGACTCTTATTGCTTATTTTTAAACATATAAAATTTACTATAAAACTCTTGGTTATTCGTGAACGTCCTATTTGCGAATGTCCTTTTCAGGACCACTTCATCAACTAGTTCCATACCAATACCTTTGAACATATTTATATATGTCTTTTCATTTCGGTAGATTGCAGCATAGTTTTTATTGACATATAGTTGGCTAGTAAATGTGGCTACCGAATCTTTTACCACAAGGTAACCATCTTTCTTAATTATTTTGGGGAATTTTGAAATAGCGTTTCTTACAATGATATCATCAGGAATTGCTGTAAAAACTCCCATGCACATTACATGATCATATACCTTTTCTGAACTAAGTTCAGTAATATTCCCAACACTAAAGTTTACATTCATAATGTTGTTATTTTCAGCCATCGTTTTGGCAAAATCAATTAAACTTTGGGACAAATCAAATGCATCAATGGATTTGCAATATTTGGAGGTCAAGATAGTGAATCGCCCATTACTACAGCCAATATCAAGAACCTCATCGTTATTTGTTAATTTAGGAATGAAAAGCTCCATCAGGGCTTTTTCTTGATTATTATATAAATCTTCTGAGCTAACATAACTGTTTTCACAAGATTCCCAGAAACTACTTGCTATTTGTTGGTGTTCCATTACTTCCTCAGTATTGGAACAATCTCTAAAAATCTCAGCACCATTATCCATAATTTTTTTCATCAACTTTTTCCTTTAATTTACCTTTTATTTTAGCATAGAAGATCCTTCTTTCATACACTATGGCTCTAACTTCCATTGTAATCGTTTTATAATATAGTAGTTTGATTAACTTTGAAAGTAGTCAACTTCACATTAGCGTTTCGCAATATTAGATTTTTTCGGCACTAAAATCATCCGATCAAAGACTATATGGAGCCCGCCTGCGCGGCGATTTTTCCCCGAGGGTCCAACCTGCGGGGCAACTTTCTTTGCTCAGCAAGCGATCGCCCCCAAAATTTGCGTTATTTATGATACGGTTCCCCCCGATTAATCTTCACCGCCCGGTAAATCTGCTCTACCAGCACCAGCCGCATCAGCTGGTGTGGCAGGGTCATCCGCCCGAAGCTGAGCTTCGTCTGGGCGCGCTTCAGTACGTCCTCGGAGAGGCCGTTAGAGCCGCCAATGACAAAGGCGACGTTGCTGGTGCCGTACGTCCCCAGCTTGTCGATGTGGGCCGCCAGTTCCTCGCTGGACCACAGCTGGCCGCCGATCGCGAGGGCGATGACGTGGGTGTCCGGCTTGATGTGGCTGAGAATGCCGACGCCCTCCTTCTCCTGCACTTGCCTCATCTCAGCTTCACTCATGTTCTCCGGGGCCTTCTCATCCGGCACCTCGTGCACGGACAAGCGCACGTAAGGCGCAAGACGCTTACTGTACTCCGCAATGCCCTGCACCAGGTACTTCTCCTTCAACTTGCCTACGCATACCATCTGTATATTCATAGCGTTTTTCGCTCCTTAAACTCTGCTGTTATGTCGTTCATTCTAACATTGTACCGACACCAATTAAAGGACATACCCTGACCTACCCCGCCTTCCTTCAGCAAGCTCCCTCATTTCCTTGTCAACACAAAAGCCAGCAGAGCGTTAGAGTTTGAGACTGCCAACTCATTTACTTCTAAGCTTGTTCGACTGTGTTTGACCAACTTACAGCGATTATCGAAAAAAAAGAGCCGCTCTCTGAGAGTGACTCTTCTCTTCGTGTCTATTTTAAAAAGGCCGGCAGCTCCTTCAGCGCAAACATCATCGTGCTATCCATCCGTTCCAGCTCTACGGAGCGATCACGGCGATATTCGGGGTAACGATCCAGCAGGGTCTGGAGGGCAATCCGGGACTCCATCCGCGCCAGCTGTGAGCCCATACAGTAGTGGATGCCGCTTCCGAGTCCCAGATGCGGGTTCGGATTCCGGTGGATGTTGAATACGTCCGGCTGCTCGAACACATCCTCGTCATGATTGGCCGAAGCCATCCAGATATAAACGAACTGTCCCCGCTTCAGCTCCTGCCCACGCAGCACCGTGTCCTGCTTCACGCTGCGGAACATCATTTGAACAGGTGAGAAGTAACGGAAGACTTCTTCGATTGCCCCTGGAAGCAGCGTTGAATCTCCAAGTACCTCTGCACGGACCTCAGGCAGGCTATCAAAGGCAAGCACCGCCGATGAGATCAGATTGGTTGTTGTTTCATTACCCGCTACGAGAAGGAGAATACAAAATCCGATAATCTCCAGGTCGGTGAGATGTTCATTGTCGATACGCGCCTCCACCAGTTTCGTAATCAGATCGTCCTGCGGATGACGACGACGATTCTCCGCGATTTCGGAGAAGTATTCGCTCATCTCCCGCTGACACTGATAATAAGCATCCCCATTGTTACCTACCAGGGCGTCCGACCACGCTTTAAATCGCTCCCGGTCCTCCATCGATACGCCGAGCATCTCGGCAATCACCGTGATCGGCAGCGGACTTGCGAGATCGGCAACGATATCCATCTTCCCCTTCTTCTCCGCTTCGTCCAGCAGGGATGTCGTGATCTCCTGGATCTTAGGGGCAAGCGATTCTATGATACGAGGTGTAAAAGCATGGGATACCAGCTTACGCAGCTGACGGTGCTTCGGCGGATCCTGCCGCAGGATGCTGGATTCAATCGGGTCATCGGAAGAAGAGGACCCTTGAGAAGAGAACACTTCGTAATTCGTGAAGACGGCTTTAACATCCACGTATTTATAAACGTTCCAGCCTCCATTACCCTCAATTGCCTCCACCGGAGATTCCGTCCGCATCTGGCGGAACCATTCCAGCGGGAGTAAACCGTTCTTATTCCATTCCATGCTTAACACCTTCGCTTTCCATCGCTAATTTTTTAAACTGACTGGTCAGTTATACGTGCTTAAAAAAAGAAGGCCTTGCTTATTCAAGCGATATAAACAGGCCTTGAGTAATCATCGTGAATGCAAATCGCTCCAGATCCTCGCGCGAATACGTATCCTGATGATTCAGATAATAATTACAGGTGCTCTCCAGCGTTCCGACAATACTAGCAGCGGCCAGATTAGGGTCAACGGCACGGCACAGGTTCTCTTCGCACTGACCTTCCTCGATGATGCTTGCCAGGAAGCTTAAATACTTCCGTTTCAGTTCCTTCAACTCGTCCAGAACATCCTGCTCGATGCCGTTCGAAATCTCATTAAATACGATGTGCGAGAAATGGCGGGATTCGAGAAACAGATCCAGATGATGGCGAATCGTGCGCTCAATCTTCTCCTTCATTGGCAGGGAGGAATTCAGGTCTGCCTCCGTCCGCTGCATGATATCTTCGAAGCCCTGCTTCACCACCGTCTTGAAGAGCTGGGATTTGCCCGGGAAGTTATAGTACAGAGTCCCCTTGGCAACCTGTGCGCGGGCTGCAATCTCGTCCATGCTTGCGCGGTGATATCCCTTCTCGGAGAATACCTCAATGGCTGCTTGGATAATTTTATCTTTGCTCACAATCGAATCGGCCCTTTCATAACTAAATTTCAGATCACCGTTCTTATTCTGACTGGTCAGTTCAAAAATAAGATACCATGCTGGGAAAAATTAGTCAACCGAAGACATGCCCCTACTTATACCTAAAACTCCATCCCCATATAATTCGATTCTTATGCTGATTTCCGTGGTATCCTATACATATGGCCCAATACAGTGTATATTTCAACAGTGCTGGTAAACAATCAGAAATATAGGGACAAGAATATACCGTAACGGAGTGATGGGTTGAGTAAATCCAAGGGCAAGGGCGGAACAGGCAGAGGCACAGGCAAGAAGGGCTGGAGCCGCTGGGATGCAAGTGCGAGAAGAGCGAAGAGTAAACCCAAACCTTATACCAGTAAAGGGGCCAAGCAGGCAGACGGTACATCGGAAGCCGAGAATCATAAAGGCACCCCGTAATGAACATATGGTACAGATCGACCTGATACATCATATTGAAGGAGATGAACGGATTGGACAATCAAGAATTAATAACGGATATGCCCGAGAATTACGAGGAGCTCAAAAGCTCCGCCAACCGGAATGCCAATTGGAGAGAACGGTTAGACGCGGTGGAAGCGTTGGGAAATTGGAAAAATCAGAAATCCATTGATATTTTGCTGCATAGACTGAATACGGATGCGGTTTATCAAGTGCGGGAGGCAGCCTATCGTAAACTCCTGGCCTTTGGTGAGGACGTGCAGATGCCGGAAAGACCCAAAGGCGAGCTGATGAAGGACGTTTCGAAGGTGTTGCTCCGCATTAAAAAAAGCCTTCCCCGTGACCACACGTATGAAGACTTCAAAGAGAAATTAAAAAAGATGAGAATCGACATCTACGATACGTACGAAGGTGACAAGGGCGATGACTTTGATCACTGGCTGGAACAGACTTGGTCTTCATTATTAAGAAGATAACAAGGCGTCAAGCCTTCCGGAGCTGACTATGTATATGAGAAATCCGGTTATGTTATACTGAACACAAATATTAGTTATAGGAGTGGTACTCTGAGAAAGCAAAAGCCCATGTCGTTTGATGATCTGTTGAAGGAATTACAAGGCCAAAAATCGGTACAGGAGGATCCGGATAACATCTCTCTGGAAAAGCTGTTCAATGAATCGTTTATGCGTAAACATTCATCGCACAGCAGTTTTGAAGATTTTGTGGTAAAAGGTAACTTCCAAGTGGAAACGCACGAAGATATCGATAACATTCCGGATGAACTGTTTGATCGTCATGTTTCTAGAGAAACCGATTTCCCGGATTGGAAATCGATGCTGGAGCAGGCAAAAGCCGATCACGCTGCGGCCATTAAGTAAATCATGATAATGTCGCTGCAATGACGCAGCTATGATCAGGGGCCGATGGCCCCTTTTTCTATTTCCATCCGTTAGATGTGGTATGCATTCGACATCGTCTTCCTTACTTCGACTCGGACTTGGATTCCGATTCCGATTCGGTTTCCGTCTCCGCCTTCTCCCTGAACCTCTTGTAGAGCTTCGTAATATTCGCCGTATTGATCTCGATGTTGTGCTCGTAAGCATATTTCACCGCATATCCCAGCGCCAGGGTGGTGGCACCCGCTACCGTTGCTCCGGCGACCGACCCCGCTCCAGGGAAAACCTTTACGATCTGCCGAAAAATGCTCTTGCCGATATTCCCGAATATCGTGGCAATGACCAGCTCCTTGGCCGTCTCCTTGCTGATCGGCCTATTGTACAGCACCGCAAGCCTGGTGAGCAGACTCACCTGAATGCCGGTAATCGGAATGATATCCGACCCCGGGATGGGTGATGCGCCTACCGCTCCTGCCGAGATCGAGGCTCCGATGATCCACCCGTTGGCAGTCGCTGACTTCTCCTTGATACTTTTGGCAAAGAGAATGTCTTTAGACTTTTTTTTAAGCATCTCCAGAATGCTGCTCCGCAGCCGGTCAATGTTCTCACCCGTCCTTGAAGATACCGGCGCAACCTCATAATGCCCACCGGTCTCCTTCTTAATCCGTGCTACCAGGCGGTCGATTTCATCTGCAGCGTCTATTTTGTTCAGCACGATCAAGATGTTCGAGTTCACGTCCTGAATCTTCTCGAAGGACTTCTTCTCCGCCTCGGAGAAGACAGTGCCCGCAGCGTTCAGGAAGAATAGAACAATATCCGCTTGTTTATAGTATTTCAAGGTGATCTCCGAGTTCGCGGTGTTCACATCATTCAACCCGGGTGTATCCATGAAGTAAATATGCTCCTTGTACTTATGCGGTTTAATTTCCGTCGTTTCTCCAGGCTCTGCCCCGATAACAGCGACCTCTTCACCCACGATCCGGTTCATGGTGGAGGACTTGCCTGTATTCACATCACCAATCAGAGCGATGAGAATTTCCTGCTTCAGCTGACGGTTGATGTCATCCATTTCCTTCTCATAGGCCTCATCGGCTGCCCGACTGATCTCGTCTTCCCATGATCTTCTATAGTCACCCATTTCTGATCGTCTCCATTCACGCTAGGTTACCCGCGCCTCCGTGTAATCTATACATCCATCATACACTACGGAGGACTGTCCACCGAAGCTTCGTTTCTTTCTATTCACTTCATCATCTCTTTAAACAAAAAAAGCGTGAATTCATCACGCTTTCTCATTTGGATTATTTATTTAATTAAAATATTCACGTTACACAACTAAAAACTCAGCATGCTTCTCGCACTCCGCGCACTTCACCGGTGGGTCCCAGTCCGAAAACTCGGTCTCCTTCAGATCAACAATATCCGGGGCATCCTCATATTCATCCACGAAATTTTCGATCGCTAGTTCCACATGTTCCTTGCATACGACGTACATTCTATGCATCCTTTCTATCTTTCGCCTCATGTTGTGTTTATCTTCAAAGCAGTATAGCCACTCTTCTGTTCTACCACACTCTACGAGAAAAAGAAATGTTTTTAACCCATTTGCTCATCCCGACCGTTTTTCAATCCACAAAAGCTTCCTATCTATCCATGGATTTCACATCCAAAGTCCTTATACCCACCATCATTTTCGATGCAGACAGCAAAAAAAGAGCGTAATCTACGCTCTTCTTCGCGGCCGTTTCACGGCTCGTATCTAACCTTTTTCAATCTCTCTATATTGGATATTATTCAACGCTAACCATAATATATACCCATGAACCTACTGCATTAAACAATGGACAAGCACATTCACTCCAAAAAAACCCGCAATGACTTGGGCCAACCAAGTCAGCCAATCCAGCCTGCATTATTCCCCAGGCTTCTCTTCCAGCTTCACCTTCAGCGACTGCAGCTTGCCGTCACGATAGAAGGTCACGTCCAGGTCTTTGCCCACCTTCGTGTTAAGGTAGAGATGCTTACGCAGCTCCAGCGTTGTCGTGATCGGTTTGCCGTCCAGTTTGACGATCACGTCGTTCAGCTGCAGACCGGCATCCAGCGCAGGTCCAAGCGCATCCAGCACGACCACGCCTTCGGTTACCGTCTTCGGCAGCTTGAGGTTCTCCTTCTCCTTCTTGCTCAGCGGAGCATACGGATTACCCAAGTCCACGGAGTATACGCCAAGATAAGGGCGTGCAATATGCCCCTTCAGCATTAGCTCGGTTACAACCTCCGTAATTTCATTGACCGGAATTGCAAACCCAAGCCCTTCTACGCCGGTGTCCGCAATTTTCATCGTGTTGATGCCGATAACTTTACCGTTCAAATCCACCAAAGCGCCCCCGCTATTCCCCTCATTAATGGCAGCGTCGGTCTGAATGACCGCCTGCTCCCAATCGTAGATGCCGTCCTGGTTCAGGGATACCGGTATCACACGGTTCGTGTAACTGACAATCCCGGATGTGAGCGTGTCGCCCAGGCCTAGCGGGTTGCCGATAGCGATGACCGTTTCGCCGAGTCGAAGCTTGGAGGAATCCCCAAACTCTGCGACTTCTCCGATGCCTTTACTGTCAATCGACAGAACAGCAATATCGCTAACTTTGTCTGTTCCGACCAACGTCGCCTTCTTCTTCTCGCCGCCTACCAGTACAACCTCAAGGGAAACGGCACCTTGAACCACATGGTTATTCGTAATCACGAAGGCTTTGCCTTCAAGTTTCTTGAAGATAACGCCAGAGCCCAGGGTGTCTTCCTGTGAACTGCCGAAATCATTTCCGAAATCAAAATCCTCACCGAAGTCGAATCCCTCCGGAAGCTCAAAGTCTCCCTCTTCCTCTGGCAGGGTACCGAAATCCTCTTCCAATCCTTCTCCCTCAGGGCCTTCCTCTTCAGGCACCGCGCTCTCTTTATGTGTCAGCACACTGACAACAACCGGTCGAACCTTCTGAGCAACGCTAATAATCCGTTCATAGGGATCCCCATCGGACGTGGACAGCTGATGGCTGCCATTAATCAGGGTAATCGGTGAAGAGGTCGCAGGATGGCCCGTTATGAAGCTGAACAGCATCACCGCAATCAGAGCACTGCACACCGAACTGATCGCGGAAATCTGGAATGTGGATAAACCCTTTTTACGGCGGGTCGTCCGCCACTTCGTTCGCTCAGGTCGGTCCTCGCTGGTATTTTTGCTCCGTCTGGAAATTTTAGTTGAATAGAAATCATCGTCAAATAATCCCATTGCGATCCCTCTCTCCCCTTGGTTGCTACGCGTCAAGATACTTTACCAGCTTCAGACCCTCCGCCATTACCGACTGACCTATGAAATCATCTTGTCGTCATAACAACCTGCCCTGTACCGAGTGTATCTAGTTTCCTATGAAATCGGCAGCGTACCACCTGTTAAATATCTCTCTATTGTAAAGACTCTTCAGCGGCTAAAAAAGTTGCATTTTTGAGCATTCTGTTTGAACTTTTATCGAAATATGGCTCTACATTGAATATTTCAATCCATAGCTTGAAATGTAGTTCCAAAAAAGGTATGTATTGCCACCCAACAGTTCAAAAAAAACCCTGTATTCTTCTATTACCACAAACAGGGCGACTTAAGCGCAAAATGTCTGTTTTTCTAAAAAAAGATGGGAAAACCTGGGCTGGTCGCATTTTAGAAATGCAAACGCCCTGGTACTTATTCGATGCAAGTGCTTAACAGAAGCAATCAGACCTTCTAGTGTTCCTATTGTACCACACGAACAGAGGTTCACGTCAGCTTTCTTTAATAAATACAAATGCCAAATTGATGGCAATTTTGAGAGTCAGTACAATGTGAGATTCTGCATTTCATAACAACGAATAACCCGTATGAACCTATTAACCTTGTATACGTGCAGACAACCCAATGGTTCCATTAAACAGGGATTTTCTTCAATCCAACTCTTCTCTTCCGGCATATCCACTATTCCTAGCAGCTGACAACCCTCATTCGCGCATTCCCCCCTTAAACAGGATACCGGACAATTATGTAAAGAAAATGGCAATATTATCGGCCTGTCATGCCAAATCGATCCATTTCGGAATGCCGAGTTACAGGCTCTCCGACGACCCACACATCATTCCTATTTGGATTCCCCACAACTTATTCATCCTAAGCCACCCATTGCGAAAATTCTTCCTGTTCCCTCTGCTTCGCCCCTGTAAACAGGATCAGCCTATCCTGTTTTCCTATTAAAAAAACCAGAAACCGTAGGGTTTCTGGTTGAAGATGAATCTAGCTTATGCGTTCACTATTGATAAGTTAATTAGCTCTCCCCGCAATTACGCGAGCACGGCATCCATCACCATTCGTAAGAAACGGCGGTAGTCCGCTTCATAGGCCACATTAATTTCGGGCAAATGTTCCCAAGTATGGTGATGGCGCGTATCCAAAATCGTCATGCCCAGGGTCAATTCCCCCTTCGTCTCGATCCCGACCTTGCCCTTCACGTATTGAATCAAAGAAGGCTCGATTACCGCGGCGACAGCCATCGAATCGATGAGCACGCAATACGATTCAAAGCCGCGTCTCAGCACGAATTGAACCATGTTATGCAGGAAGTCTGCCTCGCGGTTCGGCGACTGCTTCAGCTCAGCCAGCTCGGTCTCCGTAAAGTTCACGTCAAAATGGGTAGCCACATCCAATCCGATGGCATACAGCGGCACGCCTGAGTTAAATACGATCTCCGCAGCTTCCGGATCCACGTACACATTCCACTCACTCTGCGGATTATCGCCGGTAGCGTTGGCTGTTGCATATTTATTGAGTCCATAGGAACCGGCAATCGCCGTGATCGAGCTGATCATCGGTTTGATCTCCGGTGCAATCATCATGGCCAGCGCCACATTGGTCAGGGGACCCAGCGCCAGAATATGAATATCTCCCTCGTTCTTCTTGACCATCTCTATAATCATATCAGCGCCATGCAGACTTGATAGCTCCAGCTTCGGCGCCGGCAGATGATACTCAGCTTGTCCGTCCGAGCCATGGCTGAACGGATCGGAAGCCAGTGCCCGCACCAGCGGTTTCCCCATGCCCTTGGCCACAGGGATATCGCTCTTCCCAAGCAGCTCCATGACTTTCAGGGCATTCGCGCTGGTCACATCGATCGGATAGTTACCGGCTACCGTCGTAACCGCCTCTACCTGAAGCGCAGGGGATTTGATTGCCAAGATCAGAGCCAGAGAATCGTCCATCCCCGGATCACAGTCGATAATTACTTTTTTCATTGTTTTCTTCCTCTCTCCATACGAAAAAATATTACTTTACGCTTCCCTGGGTGAGACCGCTCACCAGATAGCGCTGGAACACAATCGTCAGGACAATCACAGGCAAGCTGGAGATCAAGCCGCTAGCCGACATCAGCCCCCGGTCCAATCCGCGCTCGCTTACGAAGGTGCTCGTCAGGACCGGCATCGTCTTCGTATGCGCGCCCGACAACGTCACTGCGAACAGGAACTCATTCCAGCAGAAGATGAAGCAGATCAGCCCCGCAGCCGCAATGCCCGGCATGACCACCGGGAGCACAATTCGGAAGAATAGTCCGATGCGGGAACAGCCGTCCATCATCGCCGCCTCCTCCATCTCCACGGGCAGCTGGGCGAAGAAAGAACGGAGCAGCCATATAATAAGCGCCATATTCAGCGCCGAATAGGTAATGATTAATAGAACATACGTATCCAGCAGATTCACGCGATAAGCCAGCAGAAAGATCGGCACAATAACGACCACGGGCGGAATCATCCGCGTCATCAAGAGCAGATTCGGCAACAGCGGGCCCCCTGTACGGAATCGTTCAATCGAATAAGCCGCAATGGCACCGATGAGCACGGTGATCAGCGTGGCAATTCCGGAAATCAGCAGGCTGTTCACCAGACTTGTCACGAAATCCGGGTTCTCAAACAGGGTCAGGTAGCTGTCAAAGACCGGCTGCTCCGGGAACCAGACGGGTGGAATGGCCATTTGATCAACGGGGCGTTTAATCGACGTCAGAGCCACCCATACAATCGGCAGCATGAAGAAGAGGAGGAACAGGAGAAGTATTCCTGTTTTGATTCCTGTAAACAGATGGCGTTTCCGTCTTCGGCTGTTCATTGCTTCTTCCCTCCCCGGCTAAGCATATAGAGCGCACCAAATATGACAACGGCCAGCAGAATCATCACGGCGGTGGAAACAGCCGACGCATACCCCATGTCATAGCGGCTAAATGCGATTTTATAGTTGTATACCGACACCAGCTCGGTTGCCGTGCCCGGTCCACCGCTGGTCAGAATATAAACCAAGTCGAAGGTCCGGACAGCATCCATCGCCCGCAGCACGGCTACGGACAGCAAGGCTGGAGCAACCAAAGGCAGGGTCATCGACCAGAAGGTCTTCCATCTGGAAGCCCCGTCCATCTGAGCGGCCTCGTACACATCATCCGGTATCCCTTGAAGGTTAGCGAGTACCATAATCATGACAAACGGACTCCACTGCCATACATCCGCCAGAATGACCGAGAACATTGCCCAGCCCGGATCCGTCAGCAGCTTCGATGTATCGAAGGGAATATGCAGAAACTTAAAGATGGGTCCTAGCGGCGTAAATTCCGGAAGCAGGAACAGTCTCCAGGCTACCCCGACAACAACGGGAACCATCATCATAGGGACCATAAAGGCAACTTTGAAGAATGACTTCCCCCACACATGACCCTTCAGCAGCAGAGCCAGCATCGTTCCCACGATCATTTCCGCGGCAACTGCGCCTACCGTGAACTGGACACTTCTCCATAATGAATTCATGAAGGTGGTGTCCGCCAGAAGCCTTTTGAAATTATCGAGTCCAATAAATTGGATGCCCAGGTCCGGTCGCTGCAGCGGATAGGAGAAAAAACTGAGTCCCAGTGCTGCCAGAATCGGAATCAGCAGGACCAGAACGATGATCAGAATGCCCGGCAAAACGAACCATAGTCTTTCACGTGGTTGAGATGGCATTGTTCATTAACCGCCTTACATTAGAGAATATAGAGAAAGGAAGGGTGCCCCTTCCTTCTCATAGCAGCGAACTGCTGTCATTCATATATGATCCTTAGTAGCCACGCGATTTCATCAATTCATCGAATTCGGTAGCCGCCTCTTTCAGGGCATCTTCGGCAGCTCGTTCGCCGAACAGATATTTCACGACGGCATTCGGCAGAATTTCGCCTGTAATCGTCGAGCCTTCCGGAATCAGTGGCAAGGTCTCAAGACGGAAGGAATTCATAATGTCCGCATGCGGCTCATAGAAACTGTATTCCGAAGCCAAACTTCCAGTAAGTGCCGAAGTACGGGCAGGAATGTTTCCTACCGGCGCAGCTTTCTCCATCATTTCCTGGCTGGTTGCGAACTCCATCCATTGGAAAGCGGTTTCCTCATTGTCGGAATGCTTGGTCATGACAAAGCCGTATGGCAGATAGAAGCGTTTAATGTCGCTCGTATTGTCGTCATTTCCCGGAATTGCAGTGAAGCCAACCTTACCGGCAATAGTGGATTGATTCGGATCCTGCGCCATTTGCGCAACCGTAGTGGCCATCTCCGCCATCGCGCTGCGTCCTTGCAGGAATTCGGAGGAAGCATCCGACCAACCATACTGTCTGGCCGCAGGAGAAGCATACTGGAACAATTCCTTGAAATCATTCAACGCCTTGATACCCGCTTCATTGTTGAATTGCTGTTTATAATTGCTGTCGTATAAGTCGCCGCCGTAGTTAAACAGACGGTTATAGAATGCAAAACCAGACAGAATGCTATTCTCGCCCATCAGAGTCACACCGTACAGGTTCTCGTCCGGACGGTTAAAGAATGCTGCGATATCCTTGTACTGCTGCATCGTTTGCGGCGGCTGCAGCTCATAGCCATACTTGTCCTGGAACGCTTTCTTCTCGGCCGCATCTTCAAACAGGTCGGTCCGATACAGAATGCCGTGCGTTTCATTCATATAAGGAAGGAAATACAGCTGTTTGTCCGCACCGAAATAAGCGTTGTCGATTCCCGGAAAATCATCCAATTCCAGCTCGTCCAGCTTGGCCTGCTCCGTGGCAATCGGAACGATATAGTTCGCTAGTTGGAATTCAGGCACCCAGCCGATCGGGACATACGCCAAATCGAAATCGACCTGTTCGGATACAAATTTTAATTTAAGCTGTTGTTGATACTGGTCGTAAGGAAGTTCCACGACATTCACTTTCACGCCGTACTTTTCCTCGAAGTCAGGGATGATGCTCTTGAACGCATCCGCATGGGAACTGGTTTCCGCCATAATTGTCAGGGTCTTCGAACCCGAAGTCTCCCCCGATCCAGCCGTACTGCTTCCAGCTCCAGACCCGGAACATGCGGAGAGCAATAGTGAAACCATGAGTAATGCCGCTAACATTGTAAAACTTCTCTTTTTAGAAAATACCATGATAAGCCGACTCCCCCGTTTTTCTCTATAGTTTGTTTGTTCCTAATCCATAACCTGTAACGAAAATGACAGAAATACCGACAATAGAATAGAGACGTCCCCCCTAAAGCATAAGCTGACACGCCTTGTCGAATTGTCATAATAGGAACTAACTGATAGGATAATAACAATAAAACAGGCGGGATATCACCCGAATTCGGTCATCTTTTTACAATAATCGGCTAATATTTAGCCACAAGGAGGGGAATTATGGACCGATTGCTGTTTCTTTTCCATACTCACCATAAAAAAGACACCTATATTCAGCTGCATCAGCATAAATGCTATGAACTTGTTTATTACTTCGGCGGAAGCGGAAATACGCGGATCGGAATGTCAAATTTCGCCTTCAAACCGCATACCTTCGCTCTCATTTCTCCACATACCCTGCACGATGAGAAGCATACCTCCGATTCGGAGCTGCTCTTTATCGGCTTTCTCTGCGAACAGGAAGAGGCCATCCGCAATTTAAACAAAGTCATTGAGGATGACGATAAACATACGATCCAGCAGCTGATTCTGAGGATGGAATATGAGTTTACCTCCCAACAGGAGGGATATTATGAGATGCTCAATCTGCTCGTCAGCGAGTTGACCACGCAAATTCAGCGTCTGGTAGGTCTGAACAAACATCTCCAGCCGGATGAAGGACGGCTTAAATACGCCATCAATTATATGGACGAGCATTTTCAGCAAAAAATTTCCGGCGAATCATTAGCCAGCATGTCCGGGTACAGTTACGAGCGCTTCCGCCATTTGTTTAAGGAAACAACCGGCGTCTCTCCTCAGCACTATTTGCTGCGCAAACGGCTGGATCATGCCAAGTCCCTGCTGCTGCACACGGAAATGACCATCTCGCAAGTGGCTAACGATTCGGGATTCGTCAAGGACTCCCAGTTCTCTGCTGTATTCAAACGGGAAACCGGGGTTACTCCGATGGCCTTCCGCAAACAACCCAGCCTCTAATACGAAGTACATCTGAGGTATACCTCAATAAGTATATACGTTAGGTAAGATTTCGTCAGATATTGAACGCAAGCGATGCTCTGATTCTATCCTGTGTGCAGAATTTGCTACCTCTGCCACAGTCCCATTCTCTTCAACTCTTCCCATAGTTGAACTGGTTAGGTTATCCATTCATCTGTAGGTGACCTGCAGGGAATGTTATGAAGGGGAAACCATACTGTAAGGAGGGGTTATGGAATGGCTAGAAGATCAAGGCGGCGCCGGAGTCCCGAAATGCAGCAGTTCATGACCGACGTCATGCGGGAGGAAGGCTATCAAGTAGACCCGCAGAGACAGCAGGACGTCAAATATGAGGTGGCCAAGTCACTTGGTGTTCCGCTGAAGCCGGGCGACAACAGAGATCTGACCACCGAGCAGGCCGGTAAAGTCGGCGGTGCGATTGGCGGTTCCATGGTCCGGGAGATGGTTCGTATGGCGCAAGAGAGCCTCAGCAAGCGTTAAAACTAACCTTGTTTCTTGGATTATGGTATTCCTTAAACAGCAAAAACAGCTCCATATCATAGATCCCTATGACGGTGGGGCTGTTTTTGTAATGCCTGTATAATGATAACTAATATATGATGGCTTCGAAAATAAATTTCCTACGGTAAACCTGTCGTTGCCTAAACCTATTCCCCCACCTTATCCCAAGGGGTCGGACGGTCATAATACGTATCGCACAATTTGAACTCGCTATCCTTAAAGAAGCAGCCGCGGTCCTCCATCGTATCGCGTACGGTCATTCTCGCCAGCTCCATCATGTTGTGATCGAGACTGAGATGAGCAAGATATGTACGTTTGGTATCTCCCGTCAGCAGCTCGCTTAAGGCATCGCCTGCCGAATTATTCGATAAATGCCCCATGTCGCCGAGAATTCGGCGTTTGGTATTCCACGGATAGCGTCCCATCCGGAGCATCTCAATATCGTGATTGGCTTCCAGGACCAGGACATCCGATCCATCCAGCGCTTTCTTCACCTTATCACTGACATAACCGAGGTCCGTAGCGACGCCCAGCTTCTCGTCGCCGTCATAGAAGCAATAACCGACCGGTGCCGCAGCGTCATGGGATATTTCAAACGGCTCCACCCGAAGCGTGCCAAAATCCTTGACCTCATGACTCTCCAGCACAATCCGGTTCTCTTCCGCAATCTTGCCCAGCGACTTGCTCATCGCTTCCCACGTCTTCTCATTGGCATAGATCGGCAGATTGTATTTGCGTGCCACTGCGCCAAGCCCACGAATATGATCCGAATGCTCATGCGTGACCAGGATCCCGTCGATTTCTTCTCCCATCATTTCGCGTTCCTTCAACAGTTCATCGATGCGCCGTGCACTTAAGCCCGCATCAATCAGCAGTGTCGTATCCTCATTGCGGACAATGGTCGCATTGCCCGTTGAGCCGCTCGACAGCACGGAAAATGAAATCCCCATAGTCTTGTTACTCCTTTGTCGTATCGCTTTTTGGCGTCAGCACGTCCCCGCTGATGCCTTGTACATAGATCATCTCGCCATGATCCAATGTAAACCGCCAGGTTGGTGCTGCTAACTGATCCTCCGTATTAAACAACTGTCCATAATAGCCAAGCTGAATGTCCCTTACCGCCGAATCAGGCGGGATGAAATTACGTTCAATAAGTGTCTCCAATGCCTTCGATGCGGGCAGAACCTTCTGCTCCTCCATATCGCTGCTTGGCAGAATCTCAAACACGGGTACGCGAAACGCATAGATCTTCTGGGATTCATGGATAAACTCCAATTCCACATTAAATAGGGGCCATTCCTTCTGCACCAACGGTCGAAATACGAAGATGTTCTCCTTATCCGATGGCTCATCATGGCGATAGTTCCCAAGATCCGCGATCTTGCCTTCCAGCGCATTCCGCAATTCCTTCTCATCGGCATAAATCAGCTTGGTATCCACCGGCTGCTCCAGCCCTACCGGCTCTCCCTGGGCTTCCGCGCTGTAGATATAATTAATCTTGGGCAACTGCGGCGTTTCTGTTGGAATCGGACTCAGCAATTGAATCCCATTTTTCTCCATCACCTGCTGGGTGCTCTCGGAAAGCGAGGTAAAATCCAGATTGGAGCCGAGCTGCTCGCGGTAATCCATCCAGAGCTGATAGCCCAGCACCAGATTCAGCAGCAAAAACGCGTAAATCAATACATTTTTGGCACGGCCCCAATCCATGATCATCCCTCCTTGTGATTCAATTACCATCTTCATCATTTATTCGAGTGTGATAACTGACCCGTTCTGGAGCTCCAAGGCCCATACAGGCTTCAACAGCAGCCCTTCTCCGGTCCGCACCGGTAAATAGGCAGGATCCAGACCTATAACCATATTTTTCTCCTCGATATAAGGCTTCAGCTTCGCTTCCAAGGCCTCGCCCCCCGTCAGCTTCACCATCTGCTTCTTCAAGGCAGCAGACTCAAGATATAAGAGCGAGCGCTCATACGAGGTTACCGTTCCCTGCTGTAAATCCAATTCCATGACGCCATACTGAAAGCCTGGTGTATTCAGGATCGGGAATCCGCCATAGTACTGCTGGAATTTCACCAGCGTTCGATCCTCGGATTCACCCGCCTTAGCCAGCCTGTACGTGCCATTCCAGCCCCCGTGCTGATTCACGAAATCGATGGCCGACAGCACATCCTTGCCAGGGCTGCTCTCACCGGATGGCGGTGCAGCCGGATCGGTATAACTGATCCATTTCTGCCCCTGGTCCACCTGCAGGCTCCGCTTACTGTCCGTATAAATCTCGGACCCGTCTTTTTCCCGGATGTTGCGGGTGATACTAGGGTCAAAGAACAGGCTTCGCTGCATCTGCTCTACCGTATATTCGCCAATCGGCAGTTCAATGCTGACCATATTCAGTTCCTTCTCCGGGGTATAATACCGGCCATTCACCATCTTATACGGTGTCCAGCTCAGCCCGAAGTCCACCAGTTGATCCACGTCCTGTACGGTCAAATCCGCCTGTGCAGCTTCATAAACGACATCGCCCTCCGTACTGAAAAACATCACATGGATCTTCGCTTCGCCTTCCACGCTGTACAGCCATATTTTATTGATGCTCTCCCCTTCAAACAGGGAATCCGGAACGATCTGCATCACTCTCTGGAGCAGGGTAACCGGAATGCCCGAATCAAAGCTCAGCTCAATGCCCCGATTCTCGGAGCGAACCTTGGCCCAGTCGATGTTGCTGACCATCCTACGCTGAAAATTATCAAAAGTCCGCCCTTTAAGCCGGTTATACACAAGATTGTAGAACGTATCGTTCGGATAGAACACCGTATGTTGGTCTTCGCCCAGATGAATAATCATCTTGTCGGGAAAGAGCAGATTCTCGGCCTTTTCCTCCGGGCCCATTTCCTCGGTTCGGATATAGGCGTTCTTGGATTGCACAACCGAATCACTGCCTGGAAAGCGGAAAATCAAAACGTAACTCTGCAGCAAACTGCCAACGACCAACACAACCAACAGAATGGTCTTTAATCGCTCCTTCACGTTAACGCCCTCCCCTCGTAATCCAGGGGCAAGGTGAAGGTCACCGTGGTGCCTTTCTCCAGCTCGGAATGAAGCGTAATAAAACCTCCATGTGCCCTGACAATTTCCCGGGCAATGGATAAACCGAGGCCTGTTCCGCCTAAATTGCGCGTCCGAGCCTTATCTACCCGGTAGAATCGCTCGAAGATCCGGTCAAGATCCTTCTTCGGAATGCCGATCCCGGTATCCTTTACCGATAAGGACAGCATGCCTTCCTCCGTAATGCTTGCATCCATGGTGATAGTGCCTCCGTCTGGCGTATATTTAAGAGCATTAGATATCAAGTTGTCGAGAACCTGATCAATGCCATCCCGGTCCAGCATAGCTGTCGATACGCCCGGTTTCACCTCAATAATGGTACGGATATGCTTTTGCTTCATTTGAAAAGAGAAACGGTCCTCTACGTCCTCCAGCATCTCCACAATGTCCGTTGGCTCCTTATGCAGCGCAGCCTCCTTGGAATCAAGCCGTGACAGATGCAGCAGGTCCGTTACCAGCCGGATCATCCGGCCGGTCTCATTCTGAATGACGCCGACAAATCGCGGCCCCATCTGTTTATCCTCCAGCGCCCCATCCTCCAGCGCCTCGGTATAACTCTTGATGGTTGTCAGCGGCGTGCGCAGCTCATGGGATACATTCGCCACGAACTCCCGCCGGGATGCTTCCAATTTTTCTTGCTCTGTAACGTCTTGCAGCACCGCAATCGTACCGGTGATGCCGATCTCCCGCCGGTGAATCGGAGTAAAGGTCACACGCATCATGAACGGTTCGCTGCCCTCGTGCGGCACAATCTCCAGCAGTTTGGAATCATGACCTTCACTGAGCGCCAGCGCCTCCGACTCGGACTCCTCAAGACCCAGTAGGGACACAATATCGTGTCCTGCCAGCTCTTCCCCTTCCACGCCCAGCATTTCGCCGGCGCGCCGGTTCATTAGAATGACGCGTCCCGCTTCATCGGTTGCGATAACACCGTCGCTCATATTGGTCAGAATCGAAGCAAGCTTCTCTTTCTCTTCTTCGTTCTGCGAGAGGGCTTCGCGCAGACGGCTGGTCATATAGTTGAACGCCTGGCTGAGCTGGCCGATCTCATCGCTGCCGAACACTGGCGTTTTCTCGGTAAACCGGCCATCCGCGACAGCCCGGGCATGCTTGGTCAGCTCCTTGATCGGATGGGTAATCGTATGTGACAGGATTACGCCAAGCACCGCCGTCAAACCAAGGGCCAAGAGAATGCCCGATATAAAAATATTGTTGATCCGCTGCATCGTGCTGTACAGCTCGCTCATGCTGGCTACGATATAAATCGCACCAACGATTTTCTCGTTGTACATGACGGGCTTGGCCACCACTTTTTTGCGGATATTATCATCATCGATGATATACTCTTCATTATCCTGTATTCCCTGCAAGGCCCGGCTGACAACCGTCTGCGTGTTCTTGGTGTTCACATAATCAGCGTGGGAGGGCAGCGAGGTCGTCAGTACCCGCCCGGTGGGATCCAGCACCTGGATCTCGGCTCCGTTCAAATTGAACAGATTGTTCACCATAATCCGCAGGCTGTCGATCGAATCCTCTTCCGAATCATTCTCGCCGCCAAGGGTCTTAGCTGCCAGCACTGACATCAGCTCGGCGCGCTCCTGCAAATCCTTCGTGAAGTTGCTGGTCAGCGAGTTCTTCATCGCACTAACAAAATACACCCCGATCAGCTGCATCGCGATCAGAATGAGAAGGACATAGATGATGATGACCTTCGCCTGAATGGTGCGGAAGAAGGACAGCCACTTCATTACAGGCCTCCGTTTTTAGCGCTGCGCATCAGGTAGCCTAGTCCGCGCCGAGTCAGGATATATTCCGGCTTGCTCGGATTCTCTTCAATCTTCTCGCGAAGTCGGCGAATCGTAACATCCACAGTCCGCACATCGCCAAAGTATTCAAAACCCCATACCGCCTGCAGCAAATGTTCACGAGTCATCACTTTGCCGGCATTACGGGCCAAATAATACACCAATTCATATTCGCGGTGCGTCAAATCGAGCGCTTCCCCGCTTTTGTATACCATGTACATATCGGTATCAATAAACAGCTCAAACAGCCGCAGGCCTTGTCCGCCTGCACTTGTGCCGCCTGTGTTATCTGCTGAGTTGTCCGGCTTCTGCTGACGGCGCAGATGCGCCTTCACGCGTGCCAGTATTTCTCTGGTGCTGAACGGCTTCGTCACGTAATCATCTGCGCCAAGCTCAAGTCCAAGCACCTTGTCGATCTCCCCGTCCTTTGCCGTCAGCATGATAATCGGGATCTGCAGGTTCGCGGCACGTACCTCGCGGCACACATCCATTCCGTCTTTTCCGGGCAGCATCAAGTCAAGCAGCATTAAATCCGGCCGCTTCGTGAGTGCAATCTCTACCGCGCTAATGCCATCAAAAGCGCAGATGACCTCATAGCCCTCTTTTTCCAAGTTAAACTTTAAAATATCGGCGATGGGTTGTTCGTCATCCACCACCAGAATGGTTCCCTGCATTGTCCTGTTCACCTCATACCTTCACTTAAAGAGGATGTTCAAAAAGTCCCTCTTTGATCACGAAGCAGCACCAGTAGCCCACTCGACATCGAATCTTGAATTCAGCCGGGCTTTCCGGTGCTCACGTACCCAAAACGTACGCTCCGCTCCTCAATCCCTAGCTTCATCCAACCTTCTTGGTGCTGAAAGTTTGACTTTTTGAACTCACACTTAAACGGTCTTCCTCTCATTTTACCACACCTGTCGCCGCTACACACCCACCGCTCCTAACCAGTTGACCCGATTTAGGGGGTGGTCACTTTGACGATAAGCTCCAATGAATAACAGATCAGGCGTAAGAGAAGAGGATCCCCTTCGCTTTATGGGTGCGCGGATTAAAATGATGAAGATCGTGCTCTTGTAAGAGCGTCTCCATAGTTGAAATTCATAACTTTTCTGGATTATGATGGAATCATCCTTCTTTAAGGGAGTTTCATCCGTTTTATTTAAGTTAAGAATGAGAGCTCAATCTATAAATATAGGAAGGAGTTATATGGATGGAAAGTACAAATATAGTTACTCATTTTAGACCCATATATATTCTGTTTATCCTCATTCTGATCATCTCATTGTTCATCATGATTTTTCGGAATCGCCATAAAATAATCAATGGTTTTACAATCGCAATAATTACCCTTATTAGTTTGGCAGTATCCGCTCATCTGACCTATCAAATAGGTTACCTTGCAGATGAATTAGGTACCAGCGGCGACGCTGTCTCCTTTATGATGTTTATTGTAGTAGTGATACTAACGTTGGTTAATCTCCTAGTCTACGCCTACAAAAGAGAATAATTCATATCGAGGGACACCGCTTGCTACACCACTGCAGACTTATTTCCCGTTCTGTCCCACCCACACCGCCTCCCTACGGCCGCTCGATTTAGGGGGCGGCCACCAGCTTCGCAGCTTAGCCGGAATGTACGGGGATGGAATCGACAGATAAGGGAAAATATCTTGGAAGACGCCTTTGGGAGTCCTTTGTCCCCTCATAAAATTCAATTCAGACAAAGGGCGGACAACAGCGGCTGGAAAGATATTTCCCGTTCTGTCCCACATCCCCACTCCAACTGGCAAGACGCAAAGATGGCCGCCCCCGTTAAGGAGCGGCCATCTTCACTATTATGATATATGAACCAATAATGGCTTATGTCGCATTGGTTTACCTAGTATAACACAGAACTACAGATAATTCATCGGATTTTGGGCAACTCCATTTTTTTGCACTTCGAAATGGAGATGAGTTCCAGTAGAACGGCCCGTATTGCCCATGACGCCCAGCTTGGAGCCTTGTCCAACGGATTGTCCGCTGCTCACGGAAATCCTGCTCATATGCCCGTATAGGGTGCGGTATCCATTGCCATGATCGACAATGACGACATTGCCGTAACCGCTCTGCTGTCCAGCGAAGACCACTGTTCCCGAGGCGGCTGCCATAATCGTGCTTCCGCCAACCATATCGACACCCTCATGGCTTCTGCCCCAGCGATGACCGTAGGCACTCGTAATGCGTGCCCCGCTGACCGGCCATGCGAACATGCTGCCGTCGGATTTCTGGGTCACCGTTACTGCTTTTTTCTTAGGCGCCACCTTGGTGCCTTTGTACACAACTTCCGGCAGCGATTCCTGAACCACCTGTTGACCCGTCCATTGCTTGGAGATAACCTTCCCGTTCTCTTTGGTCACGATGTAATCCACGGTTTTGACGCCATCCCGCCCGGGACGAACGACCTTTCGTTTCCCAAGTGGAAGCTCGCTGCTCTTGCGGACGATCGTTTCCGGTTTGCTTGGCTGCTTCAACGACACCGTCTCCACCGTTCTTACCGTCAGCGGCGCTTCCGGCTTCGTCACCTGCAGCTCGGCTCCGATCTGAACGTATTTCTCCTCCAGCCCCGGATTCAGGGCCATGACGTCAGCAGACTTCATGCCGAAATGCTGTGCAATTGAGGAGATCGTATCCCCCTCTTTCACCGTGTACACCACGGGCTTGTCCTTCGTGCCCGTCAGCACCTTCACCGCTTCTTCCACGTCCAGCACCTTGTTCGGATCAGCCTTCGTGTTGGCCAGCGAGATTTTTTCTTTAATGTCAACCGATTGGAGCCCGCTTCCGTCACCACTCTTCTTGCCCGATGCCGATGCGGACGTCTTCGTGAAAGCGACCTTCTGCGTCTTCTCTTTCTGGGCAGCCGCCGGCGCGAACTTCAGCTTGGCTGCTTCGACGGCAGCTTTGGCCGTCTGCTGATCCTTCACGATCGCCACTGTCTTGCCGTTCACCTTCAGCTCCACGCCGCGGGCATATGCCTTCAGGATGTTATCCAGCTTATGGAGTGTCTCCTCGCTGTTCACCTCTGGTTTATAGGAACGGTCGGCTTTGGTTGTAATGCCGTTGGTATTGAGCACCATAAGTACATCTGGGTACTCTTCCTGATATTCCTTCTGCTTCTCTTTAATCAGCTGGTTAAGCTGGGCATCATCTTGAATGGTACCGATTGCTTTTCCATCTACAAACACATGATAGAACGGAATCGTATTCGCGTTCACATACGCTTTTCCGCCCGTATATATCGATCCTGCTATGAGCAATGCCCCTGCCGAAATCCAAATCCACCTGCGCGGTGAGTTCCATCCCCGTTTTTGTGGATTCGACGGCTCCGAGCGCTCACGATTCGAGTTGTTGTTGTGGGCAGAATGATCGGCTGCTTGCTTACGCAAGAGGCTGTCTATCCACCGTTTCCCCTTAGAACCTTTCATGTCTCTCTCCTTTAAGCCTTGTTCATATGTAAGAATCCATTCATCTGAACTTGCTGACTTAGCATTGAATGTGACACAACCTGTCAAAAGGTATCAAAATTTTAACCTTTTCGATCTTCGTATACTTTAACATAGCCTTTACAATCATTTCAAGTTTACGAAAACGGCGATAAACCCGCGCCCAGCGCGGGTTTCCTCATTTTTCCTAATATATAACCTTAGCAAGTCAGTGACAAAACAGTGACAGAACAGGCCTGAACGCCGTCATACCGTTATTCTTTGAGCATGGTGATCAGTTTATCGAATTCCTCTGCATTCAAATATTTGGATATGCCCTGCTCAATGTCCGCAAGTTCCGCCGCGGTCAGCCCATCCTCCATCGCCTCGGAGATCTTCTGCATTTCCGATTGGGGCAGCTTATTCATCAGCATGGTAAAAATCTCTTCCTTCTCCTCTGTTGGCAGACTGTCCTTTCGATCCACAATTTCTCCCGGTGTCATTACAATCTCCTGATCCTCCAGCGAGGAATCGTCTGGCTGCTGTGTCGTGTTCGTGCCCATCACGGGCAAGGAATTATCCGGTGCCTCTTCATCATTTGGCGTCTCCCCTGACGTTCCCGATGATCCCGAACTCGTCTCTTCGTCCTCCTTGGTCCCTCCATTCGTTTCGGAGCCGGCTCCTGATGCCGGTTCATCGTCCGCGGAGCCTTGATCTTCTTCCAACTGGCTATTATCCTTCGCGGCATTGACGCTTCCCGCATCCGGCTTGGTGCCGGAGCCCATGCCCAGCATCGACTTCATAATACCTCCAACCCCCATCGGCTCCGTCTCCAGCTGAATGTTAAAACTGGACAACACCGATTGAATATAGGCATTGACCACGATGCCTGTTGTCACAATCGTGAGCGTGCTCACCAGGATAGCGGTCAGGCTGATTTTCAGCAGCCATTTCGTCCACTTCATCCGTACTCCTCCTTCCTCATGCATGCTCTGAAATGACATGGCCATAATTGCTTTCTTTTTCCAGTATTGACGGCTCGGAATCGCTTCAATCCCATTTCCCTCATTTTTTCTACTTCCATTTGATATATTTCATGATTCGGTTGGATTTAGGTCACACTACTTCCATGCGATAGAGAGTACAATCGACCGCAGACCGGAATTTATGATACATATATAATCAATCGGTACTTCATATGAAGGAGGTCAATCTAGCAATGATTCATATATTAATCGCGGATGACGACGCGCATATTCGGGAACTGCTGCAATATCATCTGCAATCCGAAGGATACACGGTGTTTACTGCCGCTGATGGGGAAGAAGCTTCTGCTCGCTTGGCGGAGGAACAAGTTCATCTGGCTGTCGTAGATGTCATGATGCCGAACAAGGACGGTTATCAGCTCTGCGACGAAATCCGGCGTTATTATGATTTTCCCGTCATTCTGCTGACGGCCAAGGATCAGCTCGTGGATAAGGAGAAGGGCTTTGCTGTTGGAACGGATGACTACTTAACCAAACCATTTGAACCAAGGGAGCTGCTGTTTCGAATTAAGGCACTTCTGCGACGGTATCAGATGGTCAGCGCGGATAAGATCCATCTGAACGAAACGACCATCGACCGCAAAAGCTATGAAGTCCAGGGGCACGGGAAGGTACTGATGCTGCCGATGAAGGAATTTGAACTGCTCTCCCAGCTTGCGAGCTACCCGGACCGGACGTTCTCGCGCGAGGAATTGATTCAGCTCATCTGGGGAACGGATTTTGACGGAGATGACCGGACCGTTGACGTCCATATCAAACGGCTGCGGGAACGCTTCGCGGACCGAAGCGGAGATTTCCAAATACGGACCATTCGGGGTGTGGGGTATAAATTGGAGGCGATGCCGCAGTGAAAACCCTCTATTCGCGAATCGTCCTCACTACCATCGCCATTATGGTTATCAGCAGCCTGATTGCTTTTGTGTTTTCTAATCTCTACTACCAGTACAATCTCAAGCCCTTCAATGATCAGAAGGTCACCACCATGGCCAAGGATATCGGGGATTTCTATGACAGCCACCCGGAGATTGATATTCATGAATATCTCCACCACATCGGACAGCTCGGCTATCAATTCTATCTGGTGAACGATCAAGGCAAGACGTGGCTCTATGGCGGCATTTTCCGTGAGCGGGACCTCTCGCCCGAAACGGTGCAGCAGGTGCTGGACGGTAAGGTATACCATGGCATCGCGGAGTTCCCATCGGAGCTGTTCATTACCGGCTTTTTTGACAATGTCCTAAGCAATTCCATCGGCATTCCATTACAGGTAGACGGCAGCCCTCACGCGCTCTTCATCAGGCCCGATATTACCGTTCAGTTCGGCGAAATGCGCATCTTCTTCTCGATCATTATGGCCATCGCCATCCTGCTGAGCATTCTGCTTGTAGGCATCATTACGCGATATATCGTGAAACCGATTGTGAAGTTAACCGTGGCTACCCAGAGCGTGGCGCAGGGCCAATATAACATTGAGCTGAATGTCACCCGGCGGGATGAGCTGGGACAGCTCGCGAATCATTTTTCCCAGATGGCCAAAGGTTTGGCGCAGCTGGAGCAGATGCGTCAGGAGTTTGTATCCAATGTATCGCATGAAATCCAGTCACCGCTTGCCTCCATTCAGGGCTTTTCGCAGACGCTGCAAACCAAGCGCTTGTCCGAAGAACAGCGGCAGCATTACTTGTCGATCATTGAAGCGGAGAGCCGCCGAATATCCCAACTTAGCAAACAGCTGCTTATGCTGGCTTCCTTGGATAAGGAAGAGAACATTCTGGAGAAATCCACCTTCGACGTTGCCGAGCAAATCAGGCAGGTATTGTTTCACACCGAATGGAGCTGGCGCAGCAAGGACTTGACCATCGATATGTCGCTGCCGTCAACCTATATCTATGGTGATCAACACCTGCTGCATCAAGTATGGACCAACCTCATCACCAACAGCATTAAATTTACGGCTCCAGAGGGCGTCATCTCGCTGCGTGTCACCGAACAAAACAACAAACAATGCAGCATCGAGATCTCGGATACGGGCATTGGCATTCCGCAAGAACATCTCCCTCACATCTTTAACAGGTTCTACCGTGTGGATGAGGCTCGGGATCGTTCCGAGGGCAGCAGCGGATTGGGCTTATCCATTACTCAGAAGATTGTTGAGCTCCATGGCGGGCGTATTGAAGTAACGAGTGAGCCTGGAAAAGGAACCACCTTCACCGTCATCCTCTCCATCGTGTAATGCAGCCTTATCTTAAGTTCATGCTCCGTTCATATTCCATTCCTATACTTGAGGCATATCCCGCAAAGATCGATAAAAAGGGATGATGCGCTACTCAATTACAGGAATGGAGATGAGAAACACATGTTTCTTGCACTGCGTGAACTTCAACATGCGAAGCTGCGCTATCTGCTGATTGGTTTCATTATGGTACTGATTGCCTGGCTCGTCCTGTTCGTGACGGGATTGGCTCAAGGGCTCTCCTCCGATAACGCCTCTTCCATACAAAATATGAAAGCCGACTATCTGGTCCTTCAGGAAGAGTCCGATCATCGGATCAATCGCTCCATTCTTACCGAGGAGCTCTGGACCGAAGTGCGGAGCCACCCAGGTGGAAACAAGGCCACCCCGCTGGGGGTACACATGAACACGCTGACTAAGGAAGGCTCCACAGCCAAATTCGATGCAGCTTTTTTTGCCATCGACGTGGAGAGCATGTTAGCTCCCAAGGTTGTTGAAGGTACCATGATTAACAATACGGATTCGGACCATGTCATGGCCGACCGCTCCTTGAAAGATGACGGGTACCAGTTAGGTGACCGGATCGTTGATCAGGCTACAGGCGCCACATATACCATTGCGGCGTTTACTGAAGGACAGTCCTTCAGCCATGCTCCGGTTATTCATATGAATTTTGAAGGGTGGAAGGCTCTTCAGCCAAGGAGTGCGAAGCAAGAACCCATCTATAGTGCAATTGCTTTGAATGGCAGTCCGGAACAAAAGGAAACCCTAGCGCGGGACATATCTGGTATTGAGATTATAACGAAAAACGATGCGCTGCAGGGCATCCCCGGATTTAAGGAGGAGCAAGGCTCTCTCATCATGATGATTGTATTCTTGTTTGTGATCGCGGCTTTTGTCCTGGCTGTGTTCTTTTACGTCATCACGATTCAGAAAATGAATCAGTTCGGCGTCCTGAAGGCCATTGGAGCTGGAACCGGCTATCTGGTGAGGAATCTAATTTTTCAAGTCCTGACCCTTACCATCGTCAGTCTTGCGATCAGCATTGGCCTGACTTATGGAGTATCGATCCTGTTGTCCGGCATCGTGCCGTTTTCATTACCCCCTTCGGTCGTCCTGCTCTGTTCGTTGCTATTCCTCGCGGTATCCCTGATGGGATCGCTATTGTCGCTGTATCGCGTCATCAAGATCGATGCCATCGAAGCTATCGGGAGGGCTGCATAATGAAATCATCCAAACTGTTATTGGATCAGGTGAGCAAAGAATTCGGCGATGGGGATACCACAGTTAACGTACTTAACAACATATCACTGGACATCAAAAGCGGGGAATTTGTCGCGGTTGTCGGGCCTTCCGGCTCCGGCAAAAGTACCTTTCTCTCCATTGCAGGGGCACTGCTATCCCCTACCCAGGGACGAATATGGATGGGCGATCAGGAGGTTACAAGGCTATCTGCAAAAAAATTGAATCGGCTGCGGCTGAACCATATCGGATTTGTCTTTCAATCCTCCAATCTGATTCCTTATCTGACTGTTCGAGATCAGCTCCTTCTGATTGCCAAGCTGGCAGGTCAGCACGGCCAGGAGCCGCAGCAGCGGGCGGATGAGCTGCTTCATCGGCTGGGTTTATCGCACCGTAAGTTTTATTACCCTGAGAGCTTATCCGGCGGCGAACGACAGCGCGTTGCGATTGCCCGGGCATGGATGAACAATCCGGAGCTCATTCTGGCAGACGAGCCGACTGCAAGCCTGGATTCGGAGCGCGGTCGAACCGTTGTTCAGATGCTCGCCGATGAGGTCAAGTTGCGCCAGAAAGCCGCCGTCATGGTCACGCATGACAAGCGCATGCTCGATCTATGTGACCGAATCGTCTATATCGAGGACGGCAAGTTAACCGAACAGCGACCGCCCACTCTGCTATAGTATGAAAAAACCGGATTCATCCCTAGTAACCTAGTAGATGAATCCGGTTCTTTATTATGCTGGATCGTGTACCTTGTCCAGCTCTCAAGAAGGCCACACCCCTCATTGAATTCGTATGGCTTCTGTCCCCCCTACATGATCTGACTGCATATACCCGCTGCCTTTAGCCCCAATTCCAAATTATCAGCGTGCTGTCCTCTATGTCTCTCTCCATTATAGGGTGGATGGACAACCGACTAAGGGATAATATTATTCAAATGCAGGGACAAATTCTTCCACCTTTAGGGTATCAATGTTATCTCACGATGCGTTTTGATCTCCACCTTCTTTACCAAAAAGAAAAACCCGCCGACAATATCTATCGGCAGGTTCATAGACCTATCTTATTGTTGAAGTTGAACTTCTAGTCTCTTTATCCTTGGTCCAACGCTAGATTATTTCTCGTAAATTGGAAGCACTTGATTCGTCTGCTCCCGGTTGCGACCAACGGAGAAGATAGCAATCGGAATACCGGTCAGCTCGGATACGCGCTCGACATAGCGACGGGTGTTCTCCGGCAGATCCTCCAGCGTTTTTGCTCCGGTAATGTCTTCGTTCCAGCCTGGCAGCTCTTCATAGATTGCTTCGCATTCAGCAAGCATTTTCAGGCTTGCTGGATAGTGTGTGATTTCTTCACCGCGGAATTTATATGCAGTACAGATCTTAACGGTCTCAAGACCACTCAGCACATCAAGCGAGTTCAGGGACAAGCCGGTAATTCCGCTCACACGGCGGGCATGGCGTACAACTACGCTATCGAACCAGCCTACGCGGCGAGCACGTCCGGTCACCGTGCCGTATTCATGTCCTTTTTCACGAATGTACTCACCGATCTCATTGTCCAGCTCCGTTGGGAAAGGTCCATCCCCTACACGCGTCGTATAGGATTTAGCCACACCGATCACCTGTTGAATCTTCGATGGCCCTACACCGGAGCCGATACATACACCGCCGGCAGAAGGATTCGAAGACGTAACGAACGGGTACGTGCCTTGGTCGATGTCCAGCATAACGCCTTGCGCGCCTTCGAACAATACTTTTTGATTCGCATCGATCGCATCATTCAGGATGACGGAAGTATCACGCACATATTTACGAATGATTTCGGCGTATTCCAGGTATTGCGTCAGAATCTCTTCAACATTGAGTTCTTCTCCGCCATACACCTGGGTAATGACTTGATTCTTCTCCTTCACCAGATGGCGAAGCTTCAGCTCGAACTCTTCCGCATCCATCAAATCTGCGATCCGGATACCGTTACGTGCCGCTTTATCCATGTAGCAAGGGCCGATTCCCTTGCGGGTCGTACCGATTTTGTTCGGACCTTTGCGGTCCTCTTCCAGAGCATCCAATACCATATGATAAGGCATGATAACATGAGCACGATCACTGATTACCAGATTATCCGTGCTGAACCCGTTATCATGAATATAATTAATCTCTTCAATAAGTGCAGCCGGGTTAACGACCATACCGTTTCCGATCACACAGGTTTTATCTTTATAGAATACTCCGGATGGAATCAAGCTAAGCTTGAATTTTTTACCGTCAATCAGAATGGTGTGGCCGGCATTGTTGCCGCCTTGGTAACGGGCTACCACGTCAGCGCTTTCCGCCAAATAATCCGTGATTTTCCCTTTCCCTTCATCTCCCCATTGTGTTCCCACAACGACTACCGTTGACATATTCATTCCTCCGCCCGGGCTGTTACACCCTTAATATTTCACGTAACACTGATGAAATAACCTCTACATGATGATTAAAATTCAACCTCACTGCACTAAAGCAGCAATACCAGTGTAACAGTCCCCATTTTTAAAGTCAAATACAAAAACGAACAATCGCACATCAGTGTGTACGATTGTTCGGAATTAGGACGAGATTATACAATGATTGCCGCATTATTCGGGGAACCGCCATAAGAAATGCCCCTAACTTACAGCTAGCGGCAGGTATCTGTCTGGCTAGACTAAGGTTGAATACCGCCGTTATCCGGCGGCGAAGGCATCGGCATGCGTTCGCTCGTAATTGACGAATTTATTAAAGTTCTTCAGGAAGACCAGTTCCACCGTACCTACAGGACCGTTACGCTGTTTGGCAATGATGATCTCGATGATGTTCTTCTTCTCCGTCTCCTGATTGTAATAATCATCCCGGTACAAGAACGCAACGATATCGGCATCCTGCTCAATCGAGCCGGATTCCCGAAGGTCACTCATCATCGGACGCTTATCCTGACGCTGCTCCACGCCCCGGCTGAGCTGTGACAGCGCAATAACCGGCACTTCGAGCTCACGGGCGATTTGTTTAAGCGTACGCGAGATCTCGGATACCTCCTGCTGCCGGTTCTCCCCGGCCTTGCCGCGTCCATGAATGAGCTGGAGGTAATCGATCAGGATCATGCCGAGCCCCTTCTCCTTCTTCAGACGGCGACACTTCGCACGTATATCGGCAACCGTAACGCCCGGTGTATCATCAATGTAGATCTCGGCTTCCGACAGAGCTGCAATGCCCATCGTAAGTTTGGACCAATCCTCATCTCCTTTGAAATCACCGTTACGCATGACGCCGGCGTCCAGGTTAGCCTCCGCACAGATCATACGCTGTACGAGCTGCGGCGCTGACATCTCCAGACTGAAGATCGCTACGGTTTCCTTGGCACGAATCGCCACATTTTGGGCAATATTCAAGGCAAATGCGGTTTTACCTACGGAAGGACGGGCAGCTACGATGATCAAATCGTTGCGCTGGAATCCGCTTGTCATTTTATCCAAATCCACAAAGCCGGATGGAATGCCCGTTGTATTCCCCCGGTTCTGATGGAGAACCTCCACCTTCTCGAATACTTCCATCAGCACATCTCGGATCGCAATAAATCCACTGCCTGTGCGCCGATTGGAAATCTCGAGAATGCGGCGCTCCGCCTCGCTGAGCATACCGGATACATCTTCTCCTCCGGTATATCCTTCACTTACAATCTGTGTTGCAGTTCGAATCAACCGCCGCAGCATCGATTTCTCTTCGATGATCTGTGCGTAATAATCCACGTTTGCAGCCGTCGGGACCGCATGAGCCAGCTTTGCTAAATAGCTGACGCCTCCGACCTCTTCCAGCTGCCCTTTATCTTGCAGGAGAGATGTAAGGGTCACCAGATCGATCGGTTGATTGCCTTCCCCGAGCTGCACCATAACTTCATAGATCATCTGATGCGTTTTGTCGTAGAAGTCCTCGGCCTGCACCCGCTCCATCGCTGTAATCAGCGCTTCACTTTGCAGCAGAATGGCACCCAGCACCGCCTGCTCTGCCTCAAGGTTCTGCGGGGGGACCCGATCGAAATAGAGTTCTCCTCCCATATTACTCCTCCGTAATTTGAACCTTGAGCGTCGCCTTGACGTCAGGATGCAGCTTCACCGGAATCTGGGTAACACCCAGACTGCGGATCGGATCGCTAAGTTCAATTTTGCGTTTGTCGATTTTGATCTTCTGACCTGCCAGAGCCTCAGCAATTTGTTTGCTGGTAATGGCGCCGAACAAACGGCCGCCCTCTCCAGCTTTAGCTTTCAGGACAACCGTCATCTCTTCCAGCTTTTTACCGAGCGCCTGTGCTTCTTCCTTCTCCTGAGCCTTGCGCTTATCCTCGGAAGCCTGCTGCTGCTCCAGCGTCTTCATGTTGCCGTCGGTTGCCGGACGAGCGACTCCCCGCGGAATCAGGAAGTTCGTTGCGTATCCTTCCGAAACTTCCTTCACTTCACCTTTCTTGCCTTGACCCTTCATATCTTTTATGAAAATGACTTTCATTCAAATAACCCCTCTTTCGCTTCGATGTCCTTCAGTACTTCCATCAACTTCTCCTCGGCTTTCTCAGGCGTCGTATCCAGTTGTACTGCGGCGTTCGTTAAATGTCCGCCTCCCCCGAGACGTTCCATAATCATCTGAACATTCATCTTGCCCATAGAGCGGGCGCTGATGCCAATCTTGCCGTCAGTGCGTTCGCTAATGACAAACGATGCCTGCACATCCGTCATATTCAGCAGCATATCCGCTACTTGAGCGATCAGCAGCTGCGGCATAGGCTCCCCACTCTTCGATACCGCAATGGCGATATGGTCATATACCATTTTAGCATGTTTCACGATTTCTGCCTTCGCTATAAATTCTGTCAGATCTTCCTTGAGCACCCGCTGAATCATCATCGTATCAGCACCGTGACGCCGTAGGAAACCGGCAGCCTCGAACGTTCTCGATCCCGTATGGAGGGCAAAATGCTTGGTATCTACCGTGATCCCTGCCAATAGGGCCGTCGCCTCAACCGGAGTAAGAGATACCCGCTCGTGAATATATTGCAGCACCTCGGTAACCAGCTCACAGGTCGAGGAGGCATACGGTTCAAGATAGATCAGCACCGCGTCATTAATGAACTCTTCTCCGCGCCGGTGATGATCCATCACCACGACACGGCTTGCGCGATGAACCAGCCGCGGCTCCATCGTCATGGAGGCTTTATGCGTATCAACCACAACGAGCAATGTATGCTCTGTCATCATCTGCATCGCTTGCTCGGTGGAGACGAATCGGTTCATCAAGGCCTCGTCCTTGCGGACCTCTTCCATAAGCCTCGAAATCGACGGATTCATTCCCTCCATCACGATATAAGCCTCCACTTTATACATCTGGGCTGCTTTCAGTATGCCGATTGCAGCGCCGACCACGTCCATATCCGGCAGCTTATGGCCCATGATGATCACTTTGTCGCTCTCCTGCATCAAATCACGCAGCGCATGGGAGATGACACGTGCCCTTACGCGCGTCCGTTTCTCCACTGCATTGGATTTACCGCCGTAGAAGGAAAGCCTTTGACCCGCTTTGACGGCAGCTTGATCTCCGCCGCGGCCCAGCGCCATATCCAAACTGGATTGTGCTAGCTGCCCCAGCTCCGTAATGTCGTCTGAACCGAAGGCAAGGCCAACGCTTAGCGTCAGCGGTACCTTCAGATCGGCGGTCATTTCCCGGACTTCATCCAAGATGAGAAAACGGCTGTTCTCCAGCGCATCGAGCGACCTGTGGTTGAGCATCATCAAATAGCGGTCCGAAGAAAGTCTCCGCAAATAGACGTTAAATTCACGCGCCCAATCGGTGATCTCACTGGTTACCTTCGCAATCAATGCCGTACGCTGTTGATCATCCATCCCCTGCGAGGCCTCATCGATGTTATCCATCATGATAATGCCTAAAGCCAATCGCTCATCCTCATACCGCTGCCTTAGCACGGCCAGCTCGGTAATCTCATCCAGATAAATGAGTCGCTCATCCGGAATGACCGTTGCTCCATAGAACTTATCCTCGTGGGAGATCTCCAAACGAATTTCTTTCGGCAGCTTCTCCTTGTTATCCTTCTTCTCTTGGGCTTCCTTCATCGCGTTAACCAGCTGAGGAAACAACTCCTGCAAGGATACCCCGACCAACGACTGATGCGGAAACATATTGACTACGAATTGGTTATGCCACTCCACTGTCTTGTCTTCGCTATACAGCACAATGCCAAACGGCAGTACGCTGACCGCTTCGCCCTCGACCCGCTGAATCCGAAATGACAGATCCCCAATATAATCCACCAGCTCCCGGCGGAATTTCATCTCCGTCTTCAGCATCGCATAGCCGCCTACCACCGCAAGCAGCAATCCGACCAGCCCCAGAATGGTATTGTAGAACGACAGAAAAATAACAAGCAGAAGCACCAGCGCAAACGCCCAGACGGTATGATAGCCGTGCCAGCGCTTCTGCAGAAATTTAGGCATGACTCATCACCCTATCTTTTGGTTTTACTAAACGCCTGACGAAGTGGGAACGCCAAGTCCAGGATTCCGATAATCATAGCCGGCGGGAACAGCACAATCGGTATAGCCGTCAAAAGCGGTACAATCGGATGCCACTTCCGTTCGTGAGCGAGGTAGTAGAAGAACCCCAGCGCTTGGATCATGAAGCAGATCTGCAGCAAAGGTGTAGCGTTAGCCGCAATCATCTTCATGAAGGTATTGTCCGAATTAACGGTTGCTATGTTGATGAAGAAAATGAGCAAGTAGTACCAGATCAGGGAACGCGGCAGCATCCATTCTCTAGCCGGCTTCAGCCGCGGTACGGTCAAGCCCATGCTGTTGAGTGTAGGACGAGCCAAAGCATGGGTTACCACCGTCATAAGGAACGAGCTGATAATCATCGCAAATGGAACCAAGCGCATCGTTTGATCTTTAATGAACTGTGTATCGAGTTCGGTGCCAAGGAACTGTCCGCCCAGGCCGCCTTCTACACCCATCTCAGTGAGCGGAGCGGTCGTCATCTTCACAATCTCATCCACGTACTCCGACAGATTTAATTGGAAGAAGGCCGTGCTGATCATGAGCAGAACGAGCATTTCCACCAGCATGACAGCCATGCCATACTTCAATACCTGCATGGCAGCCTTCCGCTTCCGGTACAAATACCCCATGACGATCCCCGGAATGGCAAAATAGATCGCGAATAACACATATATGGGATGAATCAGAAGCGCGATCAGCCACACGGGCACCACATGCATGATAAATGATTTTGTATTCAAAGCCGTAAACAGAATCGCAACCGGCAGAACTAACAAGAAAGCCGTTACGATCGAAAAGGGTGTGAGTAGTGATAGCAGCAGAAGCAAATAAATAACGCTCCATACCGCCGTAGTCCAGCGCAGTTTCAATATGTTCACCTCTTACGTAAATGTTCTTCAAGCGCGGAAATATCCTGGTACCAATCTTCCAGTTGATGTCCTTCCTGCTTATGCTTTTTCAATTTCTCTAACAAGAGATCGTCCAAATCCCGATAGGTCAAGCCGAGCCTTCGGCCCAGTATGTATGAGCTCATCATCAGGCTTGCCAAACTGTCTCCAACCTTTGTAGTGCTGCCTTCCCATAGAGCTTTGAATAACCGGGATACATTGTCAATTACTTCGGTTTTGAGCCATTCAATCACTTTGGCGCGTTTAGCTACATCCAAGTCCTTCGGCATATTTGGCATATCCATCTCTCCCTGAAAACAGCTTTATTCTCCATTATAGCATAAAAAAAAGCCGCCCACACAAAGGCCCATGCACCCTGTCCATCCTTAGAACCAGCGGATAGAGATAACCTACCTTCTCTTTGTACTCCAATCGGGCCCCGGTTATTCCTCCCCGCTCTTTCACTGCTGCCTCGCTTCTATAAAAATAGGACGTGTTACCCACATTGTCATCGTGGTCCCACGCCCTTGTTTATTCACAAATCTACTTGATTATGATGCCCCGTGGGACTCCATCGTCTCCTTGGAGACAAACCGTTCACAATACTCAATGATAAGGCTTCTGCGTACAATGCCGATAAAGCGGTTCATATCGTCCACCACAGGCACAAAGTTCTGCACCTTGGCCAGATTAATCAGATCCTCCATCCGGGCGTCAATCGACACCGGTTTAATATCCATACGAAAAGGAACATCCTTCAATAAAAATTTCGAAGCATTCTCAAAAGTGATTTTGCCATCCGAATTTTTCATATGCCACAACAGATCACCTTCCGTTACAGTCCCTGCGTACTGTCCGTTCTTATCCAGTACGGGCACAGCCGTGTATCGGTGAAACTCCATCCGTTCCAGCGTCTGCCTGAGCGTAGAATCCAGTGTTAAACAGATCACTTCCTGCTTCGGTAATAGAAAAAAAGCGATATTCATAATGCATTATCCTCCTTATGACTCCAACTTCTGAAGTCATGTTAAGTAACCTTCCTGATTTAAAGCCTAGGTATGCAGGTTACTCCTTCCCCTATCCATACTCATACATACGTTAACTTCGTCGTTCTGATTCCTTGTATAGGGCACAAAATCAGCAGCCATCCGACTGCTGATTGAGATGAAGCAACGTACTATGACATTCATCCGGGTATACCGGTGTATATTTATTTCAACTTTTGCTTCTCTGCATCTTTGGGCTGCAGCAGCTGGTCAGCCGGTGTATCCGGATTCATCCAGTTGTCAATTAAATCCCGAGCTTCCTGCACATCATCCATGTCGGGCTCGTTGTAATAGACGCCGCCAATTTTCATGCCTTCCCCCATGATTGTAAAGCTGGTCATATCCACTTTGCCCCCGGTCAGCATCTGCTTCGCCAGGTCAATAATGAATTTAGGCTGCATATCGGTCTGGAAATTATCTCCCATGATCTCAATAAGTTCAGGCACCTTGCCGATCTGATCAAGCTTCATCACCCGCTTGGCCGCTACGTCCAAAAACACTTGTTGTCTCTTCGCACGATTAAAGTCGCTATCTTCCCGATATCGGACATAATTCAAAGCTTCCTCGCCGTTATAAATCGGTTTGTTGGCTTCAATCGTGAATTTCTCATGGTCTCTGCCTTTATTGACGATATCCTTGCCGATCGGCAGCTCCACGCCCCCGATGGCATCAACAACATTCTTCAAGCCCTTAAAATTAATGGAAGCATAATAATTAAGTTCTTCCTCGAAAAATGCCTCCATCGTATCTTTGGCCATTTGATGTCCGCCAAATGCAAACGCGTGGTTAATCTTGTCTTTCTTGTCCTTACCGATAATATCGACATACGTGTCCCTTGGAACCGATATTAAGAGCACTTTGGACTCCATGGGACGTACAACCGCATAGATCAACGTATCCGAACGCGCAGGTTCATCCTCCCGCTGGTCACTCCCAAGCAGCATAACGGAGAACGGTTCGCTCTGGAGTACTACAGGTTCAGGGGTCTTGTCGCTCTGGAGCGGTTTATACGATTTCTGCAATGATTCCTCTACATCTTTTGCCATAAACAGATCAAATGCTACAACCGCAAGCTGCGTTCTGAACAGAAACGCGGTGGAGCCCAGCAGTATGACCAAAGCGAGAGTAATATATATTGATTTCCTCTTCATGAGTTCGATTCCTTCTTTATTATAAAATAATTTAATGGATAAGTCAGATCGTTAAAGGTCCTTGCTTGCACCCCAAGCTACTTGGCTCACCCTCCTCTCCTTATTAAACGGGAACTCTTCCCGTTGACTCACTTCATATCAGTAGGCCAGTTTCAACACATCATCTATTGTAAACCAGATTATTGTCAAATGTGAACCCTTCACGGGCAGTTCTATAAATCTACCAAATCTTCAACGATCCGCTAAACGGGTCTCTTATCATACGTAAGAGCAGCTGTGACTCCTGAATATTGAAACCAGTCATCCAGTCGCTCTCTCCATGTTAACGTTTTAGCAAATCCGTAGTCAAACAGCTTGCGTGTCTCTTCGAATCTTGCTTCTTTAGACTCGGTACCCATGACAACGGCAACAAGCCGACTGCCTTGTTTCTCCGCGGTGCCCGTGAAGCAGTATCCTGCATTGACCGTGTACCCTGTTTTTAAGCCGTCCGTGCCTTCATAGGAATAAGGGCCTCCTACCGATGGCAGCATCCAATTGGTGTTGCTTAAATATAAATTGCGTCCACTGATCTTGGTTTGGGTCTTGCTGGAGGTGCTAAGAATATCCGGGTGGCTGCGAATCAAATGCGCTGCCAGTTTGGCCGTATCCTCTGCGGTCATCACTGTTTCTCCATCCAATGGCCAGGCTTGATCGCTGCCTGTGTCTCGCTCGACTCCTGACGCGTTCACGAATCGTGTCGCGCTGGATAAACCAATCTCTTTTGCTTTGGCATTCATTTTTCGGACAAACGCTTCCTCAGAGCCCGCAAAATGCTCGGCAAGTGCTACGGCGGCATCATTCGCCGAATAAACCGTTATGCTCTGGAACAATTCGCGCACCGTCAGAATTTCACCCGATTTCAGGGCAATCTTAACTCCTCTGACGTCCGTTGCGAGATCGCTTATTTTGACTTCATCGTCCCAGGATCTGTTCCCGGTTTTGATATCATCAAGAATAACCAACTCGGTCATCAACTTGGACATGCTTGCAGGCGGTAAAGGTACATCGCCATTTTTGCTGAGCAAAATACGCCCGGTATTTAAATCCATCAAGACAACCGCTCGCGCGTCCACCTTCGGTTTAAACCCCGCTCGTTCTATATTTCCTATGACAACCGCCCCAATCGGGACGATAATTAACAACATCATGACGAACCAAAGCCACCGTTTTCTCATAGAATTAGCCCTCCATAGTTATAGACGGTTGAAAGGCTCTTTTGGTCTGCTTTTTTTCAGAAATTTTATTTAGAAATTTTTGTAAATGCAGTTGATTAGTCACTCGAAAATAAAAGAGAGACCCCCTTCCGTCCGCAGACGGAGGAAGTCCCCCTATGAATCTGTTTATTTTCTAATACATGTTCTAATTGCTGTCAGAAAACTTAAATGTGAAGGGTCATATTAAGCGTAGTGACAAGCAACGAAGTGATTGTTCCCCATATCGCGATACTCTGGAATCTCCTGCTTGCATAGTTCTGAAGCCAGTGGACAACGAGTATGGAACTTGCAGCCTGATGGCGGATTCGCAGGGCTCGGAATGTCGCCTTGCAATACAATCCGCTCGCGCTTCAGCGTTGGATCCGGTACCGGAACTGCCGACAACAATGCCTTCGTATAAGGGTGCAGAGGATTGCGGAACAGCTCTTCCTTGCTAGCCATTTCTACCATCGATCCCAGATACATTACCCCAATTCGGTTGCACAGATGCTCTACAACACTGAGATCATGAGAAATGAACAAGTAGGTCAACTGTTTCTCGCGCTGCAAGTCACTAAGCAAGTTGATGATTTGCGCTTGAATCGATACGTCCAGTGCAGATACCGGCTCATCCGCTACGATAAAGTCTGGATTCAGAATCAACGCGCGGGCAATCCCGATCCGTTGACGCTGTCCACCGGAGAATTCATGCGGATAACGATCATAGTGATAAGCGGCAAGACCGCAAATCTCAAGTGTTTCGATAACGCGGTCTTTAAGTTCCCGACGGTTAACTAAGCCATGGTCAATGAGTGCTTCGCCGATCGCTTCGCCAACCTTGATTCTTGGGTTCAGAGAGCTGAATGGATCCTGGAACACGATCTGCATCTTCGGACGGAGTGCACGCATTTTCTCTTTGGACAATGTATGGATATCTTGACCATTAAAGATAACTTTACCTTCCGTTTTCTCCAACAAACGGAGAATGGTTCGGCCAATGGTGCTTTTGCCGCAGCCGGATTCACCTACAAGCCCAAAAGATTCCCCTTTGTTGATGGTAAAGCTGACTCCGTCAACTGCTCTTACATTGCCCACCGTCCGCTGCAATATGCCGCCGGTGATGGGAAAGTATTTCTTCAAACCATCAATTTCGATCAATGCTTGACTCATTACGCTTTCCCCTCCTCTTCATACAACCAGCAAGCGACCTTATGGCCGTTAGGATCCGTACCGAGCGGAGGTGTCTTCTCTCTACAAATCTGCATGCATGATTCACAGCGATCATGGAAATGACAGTTATCTCCAAGATCTACCGGATTGGGTACTTGTCCCGGAATCGAATACAGACGTTCTTGGGTCTGGTTAATGATGGGCTTAGCTTTCAAAAGCCCTTTGGTATATGGATGCTTCGGCTGCTTGAAGAGCTCAATTACCGGAGCTTCTTCAATGACTTTTCCTGCATACATAACAACAACGTAATCAGCCATTTCGGCTACGACACCCAGGTCATGCGTAATCAGCATAATGGATGTATTCATTTTCCCTTTGATGTCGCGCATCAGATCCAAAATCTGGGCCTGGATCGTAACGTCCAGCGCAGTTGTTGGCTCATCTGCAATTAGGAGTTTGGGATTACAGCTAAGTGCAATCGCGATCATAATCCGCTGGCGCATACCACCGCTGAGCTCATGCGGATAGGAGTCGAAAATCTTCTCCGCACGCGGTATTCCTACCAGATTGATGAGTTCGATGGCACGTTGTTTAGCCTCTTTACGGTTTACGAGCTGGTGTAACACAATTGGCTCTACAATCTGCTCCCCGATCGTTAATACCGGGTTCAGTGAGGTCATTGGCTCCTGGAAGATCATGGCGATATCGTTGCCGCGAATCAAGCTCATCTCGCGCTTGCTCATCTTCAGCAGGTCCTTGCCTTCATACAGAATTTCTCCTCCTACTGGAGGTGTATCGATTAAACGCATAAGAGACATGGCTGTTACGCTTTTACCACAGCCCGACTCGCCCACCACGCACAGTGTTTCACCTTCACGGATTTTGAAGCTGACATCGTCGACGGCTTTTACAGTACCTGCGGAGGTTTGAAAATGCGTTTTTAAATTGCGGAATTCAACTAATTCTTTTGCCATATTCGCATCTCCTACTTCTTCATTTTCGGGTCAAGTGCGTCGCGAAGCCCGTCACCGATCAAGTTAATCGCAACAACGGTCACAAGAATACACATGCCTGGCGGTATCCATAACCATGGTCGCTTGCGGAAGTCGATGAGATTGTTGGCGGCAGAAATCATATTTCCCCAGGATGGTGTTGGCGGAACAACCCCGACTCCTAGGAAACTCAATGCCGATTCAAACAGGATAGCTCCCGCTACACCAAGCGTTGCAGATACAATTATGATTGGAATCGTATTAGGAAGCAGATGGCGGAAGATTTTTCGGCGATCCTTAAGTCCCAAGGCTTCCGTTGCTTGCATAAATTCCTGTTCACGGAGCCCCAATATTTGACCACGTACGAGACGGGAAATACTGCTCCAACCCAATATACCAATGATAAGCATCAAGAAATAGATGCGTTTGGAAGGATCTACCTTCAAATCAGACAATACCGCACCCAAGATGATGAGGATTGGGAGCGTAGGCAATGCCATAAAGATGTCGGCCATACGCATAATCAGCGTATCTACCCATTTACGGTAAAACCCTGCCAAAGCTCCAAGGGTAGAACCGATAATAATGGAAATACCTGTCGCTACCAGTCCAACTGTGAGGGAAATCCTGCCTGCAAGCATCATGCGCAGGAGAATATCGCGCCCCAGTTTATCGGTTCCTAACCAATACTTCGAGCTTGGAGGCAAATTCTTATCAGCCACACTGTAATCAAATAGGGAATATGGTGAAAAGACCGGGCCAATAAAGCACAGCAAAAACATAAATACAATTATGAAAAGTCCGATGACAGCAAGACGGTTTCTGGAAAAACGGCGAATGGCCATTCTCCATGGAGAATCCGGCTGCTTTTTCGGTACTGATAGATTCGTTTTTAATGGTGCAGCCTCTGCGGACAAATGAATCTCCTCCTACTTTAAGCGAATTCTTGGGTCAGCGGCGCCATACAGGACATCTGATAACAAGTTACCTAGCAATGTCAATACGGAAATAAATATCGTGAAGCCGAGCATAAACGGATAATCCCGCATATTGATCGATTCCAGATATACCTGGCCAACCCCAGGCCAAATGAATATCTTTTCCAAAATGATGGCTCCACCAAATAAGCCTGGCAACTCGAAGCCCATCAAAGTGATCGCAGGAAGCATTGCATTACGCAAAGCATGCTTGAAAATAACCGTACGTTCCTTCAATCCCTTTGCACGGGCTGTGCGAATGTAATCCTGACGGATAACTTCCAGCATGCTTGTACGGAAATACCGCGTCAAGCTGCCTGTGCTTAGCATTGTAAGTACAGTCACTGGCAAGAACATATGCCATGCGATGTCAATCAGTTGCTGCCATGTGTTTCCATTCAAACCTGAAGTTTTCATACCACCAACCGGAAACCATCCTAAATCCAAGGCAAAAATCTTAATGAGAAGGAGTCCGATAAAGAAAGAAGGCAGTGACATACACAAAAAGATGAATAAGGTTACGATCTTATCAAACAATGAATACTGAAATTTAGCTGAGAATACCCCAGCAAAGATAGCGATTATCCAGCTTAATATCAACGAAAAAATAGCAATAAAAACAGAGTTCCATACATAGTTACCCATAACGGTGGTAACCGGTTGTTTGTGCTGAAGGGAATCTCCGAGATTGCCCTTTAACATATTGCCAGCCCATGTAAAGTAACGCTCTACCGGCGGCTTATCCAAACCATAAATTTCCCGAAGCTGAGCTGCTTTCTCAGCAGTCATCGTCGGGTTATCCATTGCAGTGATATAATCACCTGGCACCATTGCTGATATTGCAAATATGAGAATCGAGATCCCGATCATTGTCGGGATAATCTGCAGCAGCCTCCGGATAATGTACTGCTTCATAATATTCCTCCCGGCTTATAAGTGGATATGCCCAGCTCTTGCGAGCTGAGCATATGTTTCCTGCTGTTATTGTTCAAGTTCGACTTTGTAAAGATCAAGTACGAAGTCTTTATATGGAGTAATTTCCATACCATTAACTCGGCTGTTGATACCCCACATATCACGTCTTTGGTAAATCGGGAGATCCGGAACGTCTTGATTCAGTACTTGATATGCTTCTGCATATGCTGCTTTACGCTCTTCAAGATCGAAGGCTTTCAGACCTTTATCCATTGCTGCATCATAAGCAGGATTGGAGTATCCGATATCATTTTGCTGTCCATCCGTACGGTATACAGTGGATTCTGGATCTGGAGTCAAGCCCCATGCAGCAAAGAACATTTCGAAATCGCCTTTATCCTTCTTATCCATGATCGCATTGAAATCTAATGTTTCTGCAACGATCTTAATGCCAAGCTCTTGGTAGTTCTGATTCATTACCGGAATCAAAGCATCTACAACCGGGTTATCAGCTGTTGCAGAGAAGTGAAGCTCAAATTTCTTACCGTCTTTTTCACGGATGCCATCAGCACCTGGAACCCAGCCTGCTTCATCAAGAAGCTGCTTCGCTTTCTCGATGTCGAAATCATGTGTGTCGATACCTTCAGTAGTATATGCCCATGATACATTCGATTGTGGAATGTTGATTACGTTAGCATAAGGACCATAGATAATTTCAACGATTTCTGCACGGTTCAAACCGTATAATAATGCTTGACGAACTTTCGGATCTTGGAACTTAGGATTTTTATGGTTCATGGCAACGTAACCGTACCCATTGGTTGGGAAGATGTTGATATCCAAGAAGCCCATGGATTTCAACTCTTCTACGGTATCTTCGTTAACGGTAACCATATCCATATCGATTTCACCGGATTGGAACATGGCCAATTTAGTTTCATCAGTAGTTGTTTTGTAAATTACGTTTTTGATTTTCGGAGCCCCCAGGAAGTAGTTCGGGTTAGCTTCCAATACAACCTCTTGACCAGGAGCGAAGCTCTTCAGTACATACTGACCGCTACCGATTGGTTTAGTATGCAGGTTCTTCATGTACTCCAGGTTGCCTTGTTTGTAATCTTTACCGTAGTATGCTTCTGGTACGAAAGAAATGTCTCCTAGAGAATCTTTCGTCATAGCGTTTGCTTCAGTTACTTCGATCTCAATGGTGTGGTCATCGATAACTTTAACACCAGAGATGTCAGTTGCTTTACCATCATGATACTCTTGACCACCTTTTACATGTGTCGAGAAAATATCAGATTGACCGTCATAGCTAGAATCATGAAGAACTTTCATAGCAAATGCATAATCTTTTACTGTTACAGGTGTGCCATCAGAGTAAGTTACACCTTGTTTCAATTTAAATGTGTATTTTAATTTATCCTCGGAAACTTCAACGCTTTCTGCCAAACGGTTCGAATACGTTCCATCACCGTTCAGCGTGAAGAAAGAATCGAAAATTGCTTCTACAACATATTTGTCATATGCTGTTTGCCAGAAGAAAGGGTTGAAAACACCTTTTGGTGAAGTCATACCAACGATCAGCGTATCTTTACGATTTTTAGCAGCTGAAGGATTTAAAGATGGGTCCTCAGCCTCGAAATAACCTTGGCTTTCATCTCCAGTTTCAGCAGGCGGTTCTGTAGTATCTTTGTCGCCTTCAGCTGGTGGTGTTTGCTCCGTTTGCTCCCCTTGACTTGGCTGTTCTGCTGTTCCTCCGCCTCCACATGCTGCCAATACCGTCATGGCCAAAAGCATGATGGCAAGCAGGAGTGACATTCTTTTCTTCATGCGAATCCTCCTCTTAAAAAATGTTGTTGCATATAAATTATCAGGACGAATATTGAAATCATCCTTAAATAATTTCGAACAGAATTCTTAGTTCTCTAGGATGTCATTGCATGATGTGAAATAAATTGAAAGTTTTACAGAAAATATACCATTGGTCAATTAGTGCCAAAGTCTCTAGCAAAATCTTCTTGCCTATAAAATTAATGTTATGATACGTGTAAATTTAGGTAACGTCAATTACTTTTTTTCGTTTTTCTCAAAAATCATGTTTTTATCGTCATTTTTGAGGTTAATAATTAAGTTTATCTCCGTTGTATATCCTTAGTTTACTGAAAATGTATGTAATATCAAGATTTATTTACAATTTATAACTATAATCGCTTGTGGTTTTGTGGATATGGCGTAATGTTTTATCACATGAAATTCAGAATATCATCTAAATATTTATCCTTGAGGTCTACCAGGTCATGTATACGTTATATTATTTGACGTAAATTTAGTTAGTCCGGCTTGATTATAACTAGAAACCATTTTTATGTAATATATTATCCTTACGATATGCTTCAATTCGTTATTAGATGACGTGTATTTATGGTTCTGCTTTTTCATAGTTTAGCCTCCTACAGCGTTAACGCTTAAAAAAAGCAATCCGAGACTGTGATCCGGATTGCTTTCACGTTAAATTTCATGTCAGATAAATCAACCTTGCTCTTTCATACTTGCGAACTACAGATTCTTTACCCAAGCGAGTTTTAAATCCATCTCTTCAATGCACTGCTGGTGATCATGCGTATCGTCAGCCACTAACGGCGTCACCGGATACATTCGCATCTGTCCACGGTAAGTATGCAGCAGCGGATGCACAGCATGTCTTCCTTGGATTTCCGGATCCAACCACTTTGCCATGTTTTCCTCTGATAAAATCGCCGGCATTCGTGTTTCGAACTCTCGAATCGCTTCATTGGCCTCTGTCATTAGAACCGTACATGTTCTCATTTCATTTCCCCTGGCATCTCGCCATGTCTCGTATAGTCCGGCCATGCCGAATATTTCATGATCTCCGATAATGGTCCGTACCGCATAACTCCGTTTGCCAACCGTTCTCCAGTAATATAAACCGTTACAAGGGATCACACAGCGTCTTGTGTCAATCGCTTTACGGTAAGTGGGATTTTGATCAACCGTTGTAATATCCGCATTGACCGCATCTTTACCCCAATAGGGCACTAGCCCCCATCGATACTCATCGAGCACTCGCTCTCCCTGTTCCTGTACAATGACCGGCATGGTTTGGGTGGGGCTAATGTTGTACCGGCTCTTGTAGTAATACATTACCCGATTGATGCCAAAGCGTTGATTCACTTCATCGATCCCTGCGGACAGCGAGAATCGTCTGCACATACAACTACCTCCTTTTTCCTTTATCGTTTGGATAATGGAGGCGGAATATGCATAATAAGACTAACAACATGGAGCTTCCACTACTTGTTCGCTTGTATCCCTGGAGTGGACATCATATAATTGAAAGGTTTCTGCAAGTTTTATGTAATCACATTATTAAATTTTCTTTAGCGCTCTGTCGTACCAATGTTCTGGTATCATGTTTATATACGATAGACATCATCTTCGACCATGTAAGCATCAAATTTGCCTACAACCTTTTCTTTTATTGAGCCAACATTTCGATTGTACTTTATTTTCAAAGTGATGATCTTCCCAGCTTTCATTTGATGAGCGGATACATACCTATATATAATAGAAGGAATTTTTTCAGATTGCTTTTTTTCGCCTTCATAATCGTATTTTTATTTCTTACAAGAGTACTCCATTATCTTATAAATTGTATTGCTTACAATAGACAATGTCCGTTTAAAGCAGACATGGTTTCAGGGCTTTAAAACTGGAAAGCTTTACACTAGGCTTGTGTTTGTCGGTAGCTGCTTTCCCTTCTTAGTGTACACTCTGGGGAGACACGGTTCTTCCGTGGAGACATTATATATCCCAACATCTGGATACCTCGATTCCTCCCAAAATCAATAATTTCCGCATCAAGAGTGCTGAGCTTTCATACCTCTGAGGTAAGCTTGGATTGTTACTTGTAAGACTCTCGTCTCTAACTACTCTCATCACATCCCTCCCCGAAACCAGCCTGTACTCTTCCATAATAAAAAAGCGGTCCAGCCTATAAGTTAGGCTGGACCGCTCTGACACAAGTGATTACTCAGTTGTGTAAGGAAGCAATGCGATTTGACGGGAGCGTTTGATCGCAATCGTCAGGGCACGCTGATATTTAGCGCTAGTACCTGTTACACGACGAGGCAAGATTTTTCCGCGCTCGCTGATGAATTTCTTGAGCAGGTCTGTATCTTTATAGTCAATGTGAGTAATTTTGTTCACAGTGAAGAAACATACTTTACGACGCTTGTTGCGGCCGCCACGGCGTGCCGGTCTTTTGTCGTTGTCTCCGCCTTCTCTTTGTTTAAAAGCCATGTGTTGTCAGTCCTTTCCGTATTAAAATGGCAAATCATCATCCGAAATATCGATCGGTTTTCCTTCATCGGAAAAAGGATCCTGATTGTTGTTTCGCGAGTTGTTATTGTTCCCGCGGTTTCCGCCACTGCTATTGCTGTTGCTTCCTCCGCTAAACGATGATTCCTCACGATTTCCTCCGCCACCGCTTGTTTCACGGTTTGACTCCAAGAAGCGAACATTATCGGCAATGACTTCGGTGACGTATACACGCTTACCTTCGTTATTCTCGTAATTCCGCACTTGAATGCGCCCTTCTACAGCCGTCAGACGGCCTTTACGCAGATAGTTTGCACAAGTCTCCGCAAGCTGTCTCCAAGTCACGACCGGAATGAAATCCGCTTCGCGCTCCCCGCCTTGTCCAGTAAACGGACGATCGACAGCAAGTGTAAATTGCGTTACAGCAACACCTGAAGGAGTATATCGCAGCTCGGGATCCTTAGTCAGTCGGCCAATCAAAATGACACGGTTCAACAATCCAATCCCCTCCTTAGAACGAAATCAATTACAAAGTTTTTTTACGTATTAAGCAACGTCGTTCGTGATGAGATAACGAATAACTTCGTCAGAAATCTTCATGAGACGCTCAAGTTCAGCTACAACTTCAGGTGTTGCGTTGAAGTTTACCAGAACGAATACGCCATCACGGAATTTCTTGATCTCATACGCAAGACGGCGTTTACCCATTACGTCATGCTTTGTAATTTCTCCGCCGTTGGAGATGATGCCTTGGAATTTATCGACTGCAGCTTGAACAGCTTCTTGTTCAATGTCAGGACGAATAATGTACATCACTTCATATTTGCGCATATGTTTCACCTCCTTATGGACTTCGGCCCTCAATCTCTGTTGAGAGCAAGGAGCGAGTCTAACTCGCACCATAATACTATATCAGAACGGGTGATCGGATGCAAGTTTCTTTTCGATGCTCAATATGCTCTCTTCCCTTTATTACCGCGCTTTTCTCACTTTCCCTGCGATGATTTAGAGCCCAATGGCGCATGATAATACATGCAGTCCATCCATCATAATGAGGAGGAATTCCACAATGGGAGAACAGTCCGAATTTCGTGCAGGTGACAAAGCCCCAAACAACGGCATTTATATGGAAGTGGGCGTCAGAGACCATATCATGGGGATCGAAAACCCTCGTCAAATCCAAATGAACAAGGGTGATACGTTTCCTGAAACCCAAAATGACGATCGTGTATGGTTAAACAAGCGCAGAGTGCAGCCTAAGTAACTACCTGAAGTGATCGCCCCGAGAGTTTTTTACATTATGCCTACCTCATCCTTTGCGCACGGTACGAAGTCAGGGCATGGCCTGAATCACTGTTGACCAAGCCATGCATTCTAAACATTTAATATTGGAATTTTTATCCGGTGAAATTAGTGTGTATACAAAGACACCTTTATGCGCACATTATTATCAGGCGGTGCATGAGAGAGGTGTGGTTCCGTTGAACGTTGCAGCAGAACGACGCATGAGGTTTCTGATCGTCACACGGATTGCAAGCTGAGGAAATGAGCCGAATGCTTGACCGCTTGGACAAGTGAAGCTATTGACAAGGTTCGCAGAAGTGCTGATAAAATGATTCCAATTCACAAGCACCGCCTACCCAGAAGGAAGGGCCCAATCGGGCCCTTCTTTTTCGTGCAAATGCTCGAGACCAAAAACTCAAGTTTGTTCCAACGAAAAACACCCTCTGCAGGTCGTCTGCATGAGGGTGTTTTATTCAAAGGCGCTTTACAGCTTAACGCCTAACTTATGTATCAACATCGTTTATAACCATAACAGCGGAACTTTTAAACGATTGGTGGCGGAAAGGGTGGGATTCGAACCCACGCACGCCTTGCGACGCCTAGCTGATTTCGAGTCAGCCCCCTTGGGCCTCTTGGGTACCTTTCCACAGCAAGATTGATTATATCATGGAAACATTATCTGGTCAATAGCTTGTCTTAACGCTTCGGGGAGGAGATATTACGGTGTATCTCCTGCCCCTTCCGTCTCTTGAGCCGAACGCAAAACCTTCTTCATATTCTTCTCAAACTTTAAACGGGGGATCAACACACTATGCTGACATTTGGTACATTTGATCCGAATATCCATCCCCATGCGAATAATCTCCATCTCATTATTCCCACAAGGATGCGGCTTCTTCATCTGAACGATATCCCCTAACTGAAATACCTTGCGCTCCATGGCTACCGCTCCCTTTTACTTCTATCACTTCTTCTATCTATTATATATCATTGGATAACCGATTAGATCAACCCTGCACGCGTTCTTGTCCCAAATCCCGTGCTTCAATTGCCTGTTTGATATCCGTAAAAATTTGACGCTCCACATCTTCCCTTGCATTCGGATTGCATTCCGCCACAATACGAACAACATATTCGGAAGTATTCAATGACTGGATTCCTAATACATCCGGTATCCGCTGCACCTCTGGGCGACGGTCCATGATTCCCGTAAGGGCCGCTTGAATCAGTGTAATCGTGTCCTTCACCTGCTGGTCGTTCTTTACCGGTAGATCTACAATGGCTAATGAGTTGGAAAGGGAGTAGTTCGTGACGCTGGTAATCATCCCGTTCGGAATAATATAGGTCTCCCCATTCAATCCCTTTACACGCGAGGTGCGAAGCCCGATCATTTCGACAGTTCCCCGGTACTCACCACTCTTGATTACGTCACCTACTGCAAACTGATCCTCGAATATAATGAAGAATCCGGTAATAACGTCCTTCACTAAACTCTGTGCACCAAAACCTATAGCAAGGCCAAGGACTCCGGCACCAGCTAACAGCGGTCCTAACTTGAAGTTGAACTCTGAGAGAATGATCAAAATCATAACAAAGTTGCATACGACGGAGGTTACATTTTTTAGCAATTCCCCTACCGTGACAAACCGTCTTGAGTTCACTTGAATTCGGCTCTTCTCCTGCCTAAGGAGAAACTGATCAATCATTTTATACACAACCCGTATCACAAGACGTGTCAGTATAAAAATGATGATAACCCGAATGCCGGATGACAGGATATGCATCCACATCTCTTCATTCGTTAACCATCCCCAGACTTTATCTTTCAAGCCTTCAGCCTCCTTAGCCAATCCCTCTAAATCTACATCATCTGCATCCCCTGATAAGTAACCAAAGCCCCTCATCCTGATGTCCTCCCCTTACTCTTCGATGTTGATATACCTCTTGTTGTTATCCAGCGCAAAGATGCCTCGGATCTCCACATGCTCCTGCTGAATGATCTCTTGAACATCTTTTAACGCATCAGGTGGGAATTGAATCGATAATGCACAGCCTGCTGTAATCTCTTTTGGTGTAGGAAAAAGATCAATTTCGATATCCGCGTACTCCAACAGCATTTCCGCACGCAGTGCCTGCTGGGTGGAATCGAATGCGATCAACATCGCGCCTTCCACTGCCCCGTCCCCCTCCATCATACCTATCATTTCTATGTATGTTCTTCTCTTCATCATTTCCAATGATTAAGAGTTTTATATAAACCTTTTCATAGATCAACATATTCATATACCTCATGCAGTCCAGGTCATACCCTCTTTCTAAGAGCATCCTTCTGTCTGACATGAATATAAATCACATTTTAAGCGAATCCCAAAGTATAAAAACAGTCTTTCATCCATATACTGATACTACCAAATGCAGACGAAAGGAAGATTCTATGAACCGTCTATCTAAAATCACGTCTCGCCCGGAGGCTTCCAGCTTAAAAATACCACACACGGACCCTAATATCCATTCTGCTATTATACATCGCTTGCTCTTCCATCTCTCTGACGCCCGTATTCAGCATCGTCCGCTTGTCATTGTCTGCATCGGTACCGACCGGTCTACCGGCGACTGCCTGGGGCCGCTTGTCGGCACCTCACTTGCACGCTACAACAGCTCCATGTTTCATCTCTACGGTACGCTGGACGAGCCTGTCCACGCCATGAATCTCAAGGATACGCTAACGGCCATATACGAAAAATTCGACAACCCTTTTGTAATCGGGATTGATGCTTGTTTAGGGCAGTCATCAAGTGTAGGCTCTATTCAAATATCCGATGGTCCTCTAAAGCCTGGAGCCGGCGTACATAAAGAATTACCGCCGGTCGGCGATATCCATGTAACAGGTATCGTCAATGTCGGCGGCTTTATGGAATACTTCGTATTGCAGAACACTCGATTAAGCTTGGTCATGCGGTTGTCTGATATTATTGCAACCTGCCTATTTGCAGGTATCAAAGAGTGGAACCGTTCTACCCTTCTTGCAGCGCAAGAGTGACGGCCTCTTTTTCTTCTGGAGACAATGGATATTTGGACTGCCCATCCTTCAGCGGTTTAGCGTACACAAAAGAGCTCTCCCGGTTATGCAGACCGGTCAGCACGATCCCTTCCTCTTGTTCACTGAGAATAGCCAGGGAGAAGCTCATTTCATTTCCCCGCTCGCCAAACGCATTGTATCGTACGATACCAACTTTGGACTTCATCCCTTTCAAACTGCCGCTGATCGTATCCAGCATTTTTTGATGATTGGCATGCCCCTCTTCAATTTCATCCATTTGGATTTTCAATTGGACCAACAGTGATTCGATGTCTTCTACCCCACTGCCTGCCATCATGGCATCATAACGACGCCTCATTTTACGCAGTTTTGTCCCCTGTACAATTAAAGTTACCCATAAGATCAAGATGATCATGACCATTCCGACGACAAACCAATGAAGCTGCTCCATGATCAATTCATTTAATTCAGACATGCTTTCTTCCTTCCTCTTCTCCATCTTGATCTATTCGATTAACTATGAATCTCTGCAATTGCTTTTCGCATGAACTCTACCTCGTCACGGCTAGTAGATATCCCCACGCTCGCTCTGATTGCACCCGTCTGTTCCGTGCCTGATGCCATATGGGCAAGCGGTGTACAATGATAACCGGCACGCACGGCAATTCCATATTCCCGGTCCAGTCGGAAAGCCAATTCAGACGCACTGTATCGCTCCGACACAAAAGCAACAATACCTGTCCTCGCCTGTCCAAGAGCAGGACCTAGTATACGAAGGCCTCCCACCTCTTGTAGACCCTCCATCATATATTGCGTTAACTCCCATTCATGCCGGTAAATATGCTGCGGTGTCCATTCAAGCACCTTCTTCACACCCGCTTGCAATCCCGCATATCCAATCGTGTTAGGCGTCCCTGCCTCATATCGATCCGGACGTACCGTTGGCTGTTCAATAGCCTCCGATTGACTCCCTGTGCCTCCGTGCAGTAATGGTTCCAGATCAATATCAGGCGAGATATATAGCCCACCTGTCCCCTGCGGCCCCAGAAGCCCTTTATGCCCCGGAAAAGCCAACATGCCTACATGCATCTCCTCCACGTGAACATCCAGCATACCGGCACTCTGGGCAGCGTCTAGGAGCAGTACGGCCCCTTTCCTCTTCACCAGTTCTCCTATTTCAACGAGAGGAATAATCGAACCAAGAAGATTGGAACTGTGACTACATACAACAAGCCTAGTATTAGAACGAAAAGCTCTCTCCATTAGTTGCACATCAAGCTGACCTTCCTCATCGACAGGAACATAGTCCACTTGTATCCCTCGGGTGCGTTTCAAATACTCTAACGGTCTTCGCACTGAGTTATGTTCAATCATAGTGGCAATCACATGGTCGCCTTCACGCAAATAGCCTTTGATTGCTAAATTCAACGCTTCTGTTGTATTCGATGTCAGCGCAATATCATTAGGATTTTTCACCCCAAACAAATCCGCGAGCGTCTTTCGTGTTCCGTAGAGTACACGAGAAGCTTTCACCGCCATCCGGTGACTCCCACGTCCCGGGTTTGCAGCCTCCTCCTCCATCGCCTTTCTCATCGCCTCGAATACTTCAGGAGGCTTTGGCCACGAAGTGGCTGCATGATCCAGATAAACGATCGGGTCCATGATGTTTCCCCTTCATCTTTACCGTATTGGTGTCTCTTAACAGGATATGTCCAAACATCTTCAAGTTCCAGCATCAAGGCTATGCCTTCACGTTTAGTTAAATAAAGACATATCTCATTCCCTTACAGGAACGTCGACATGTCTTTGGTTTTTAATCGCACTCATTTGCTGTTCGACCATTTGTTGTTCAACCCGTCACTCACAATAGTATCTTCTTCAACAAAACCACGTCTCTTTATTGAAGAAGTTCCAACAACCGTTCCAGGTCCTGTCTGCTATAGTAATTAAGCTCAATCTTCCCTTTATCCTTATTGTGCTTAATTTTGACAGTTGTTTTAAACCGTTCTCTCAGATCCTCTTCCAGATGATCGATATAAGGATCTCTATTTTTAACCTTAGGCTTCGCTTTATCCGTTGGTTTACGATCCAAATTCTTAACAGCTTCCTCTAGTTCACGAACACTCCACTCTTGCTCCACACACTGTTTTGCCAACTGCTTAACAAGAATCGGATCCTTAATTCCAACGATCGCTCGGGCATGTCCCATGGATAATGTTCCACGTGAAACATTGTCCTTCACTTCTTCTGGTAGAGAAAGCAACCGCAAAAAGTTAGCGATGTGGGAACGAGACTTACCCACCTTCAATGAAAGCTCTTCTTGGGTTAAGGAAAATTGTTCCATCAAACCTTGATAAGCTACAGCAATCTCCATGGCGTTCAGGTTCTCGCGCTGAAGGTTCTCAATCAGGGCGATTTCCATAACTTGTTGATCGCTAAAAGATCGAACTACCGCTGGAATCGTAGCTTTTCCGCAATATTGAGATGCCCGGAATCTGCGCTCCCCGGCAATAATCTCATACCCTTTCAGCACACTGCGGACGATAATCGGTTGTATAACTCCATGCTGACGGATCGATTCTGCCAATTCCTGGATTGCCTCATCGTTAAATGTCTTGCGCGGCTGATACGGATTCGCTCGCAATTGACTGAGCGGAATTTCCACTACCTTGTCATCATCATGAATAGACAAAGATGGAATAAGCGCATCCAGCCCTTTTCCCAATCGTTTACTCATACGAGATCACTTCCTTTGCCAGCTCCAAGTATACTTCCGCTCCCTTAGAACGAGGATCATATGTAATGATCGACTGTCCATGAGAAGGTGCCTCACTCAAACGAATGTTTCTAGGAATAATCGTTCTGTACACTTTTTCCTGAAAATACTTTTTCACTTCTTCAATCACTTGAATGCCCAGGTTCGTGCGCGCATCCAGCATCGTCAGCAGTACGCCTTCAATCTTGAGAGAGGTATTCAGATGTTTCTGAACAAGGCGAACCGTATTCAGCAGCTGACTCAGACCCTCCAGTGCGTAATACTCACATTGAATCGGGATAATTACTGAATCGGCCGCGGTCAATGAATTGATCGTTAAAATGCCAAGCGATGGAGGACAATCAATCAAAATATAATCGTACTGAGGCTTGATTAATTGTAGTGATTTCTTCAATCGTACCTCACGAGAAATCGTAGGGACAAGCTCAATCTCGGCACCAGCCAATTGAATGGTTGCCGGAATGATGTCCAATCCTTCTATGTTAGTCCCACAGATGGCGTCCTTCGGGTGTACTTCATTGATGATAATATCATATATGCAATTTGCAACATCGGCTTTATTAATGCCAACCCCACTCGTTGTATTTCCTTGGGGGTCTATATCCACCAAAAGCACCCGTTTGCCTAGCGAAGCCAATCCAGCTCCCAGATTGACGGAAGTCGTCGTTTTGCCGACACCGCCCTTTTGATTTGCTATGGCAATTATCTTTGACACTCATTTCACCTCAATGTAGGAAGACTCTTCTAAGTAGTCGCAATAGATGATATACAGCGATAGGCTGTATATGTGTATTAAGCGAACGATCCCGGTAACTCCGGGATGCCCAGGATATAGCGGCGATGAAAATGAGTAATAATAAATTACATGGTTCTCATCTGTAACAACAAACCTAACCCCTTCGTTAATCGATACAGCCTGGTGCAGAGCACTATCTCTTGATCAACAGAAAAAGCGGTACGATGCATACCGCTTCACACCATATCTTAACGTTTAGGTATTTTTATAACGATTTCATAGTGATCTTCATGATCATTCTCTGTTGTTTTGATTGCCATCCCGGAACCGGATACCATATCAATCGATTGACGAATCGTGTTCAAAGCCAGGCGAACATCCTTACTATAAGATATACGCTTAGACTTCTTCATCGTTGTTACTTCTTTATAAAAGGCGATTCGTGCCTCCGTCTGCTTCACATTCAGTTCCTTGGTAATGATCTCATCCAGCACCTTGAGCTGGGTTTCTTCATTATCCAAAGAAAGCAGCGCACGAGCATGGCGTTCCGTCACTTTACGTTCCATCAAGGCCACTTTGACTGCTTCCGGTAGCTGCAGCAAGCGAATCTTGTTTGCAATCGTAGACTGGCTTTTTCCTAAACGCTGTGCCAAGCTCTCTTGTGTCAGTTGATGAAGATCAATCAGCTTCTGGTAAGCAACAGCCTCTTCAATGGACGTCAGTCCTTCACGCTGCAAATTTTCGATTAACGCAATCGATGCCGCCTGTGAATCGTTGAACTCCCGAACAATGGCCGGAATCGTGTCCAGACCCAGCTTCTTAACCGCACGCCAGCGGCGTTCCCCTGCAATGATCTCATACATGCCATTACGGACACGAACAACGATAGGTTGAATGACTCCATGAGTTTTAATCGTCTGGAGCAGCTCATCAATCTTCTCATCATCAAAAATCGTCCGTGGCTGGTATGGGCTGCTGACAATCTCGTTTACCGGGATTTGTTTCACTTCATCCCCTTGGTTCCGCTCTGCCGCTAAGCCAAACAATCTCGAAAATTGTTCTTTCATTCCGTATATTACCACCTAATTTCATGATAGCACGGATAAGCCTCCGGATATCCCGGAATCGGTTAAACGATTGGACAACCACAATATGGAGCCATACACAGATGATTCCACCATCCATTGGCGCTGGAATCCACTGTGGTGCCAGGCATTTCCCTGCAAAAACAGATTTCATGCTGATCAGAGAAAAGACGCCTGTGGTGATCATAGCCGTATTACTCTGATCCAAACCGCTGCATGAAGCGGTTTCTTCTTGAGAGATATAACAGGAGGTTTTATCATGATGCTTACTATCAATCGATATCTCACAAGTGGTATATATGTTTTCTACTTCGCATAAGGCCATGATCCCCTTGGGATCGCACGGCACTTTCCAAAAAACAGCAGCCACAACGATCAAGGTTGTTGACTGCACGAAGCAAGGATGGAAAAGTGACCAAACCAGGATTTATACTCTTTCATCCTATTAAAGAACGGGCAAACTGGCCCTTCTGTCCAAATGGATACTACGATTCTATTCTACCACTTTTTGTCCTATAACTCTATTCTCCAATATCACCTTTTTTCCTTCATTTCTCGCTTGCTTTATACATGATTTGTGCACAGTTCCAAAGTTTTTGCGTCGATAACATGTTAATAGGCCACCTCAACTATCCTGTAGCCTTTCTTGCGATCCGAACATGCAGAATAATTGTGGGATTTGCCAATAGATTAGATCTCTCCAACGACCAATATCATCCAAGTCCAAGACGAGCTGAATCTCAAAAGCTAGTAGATGAATACGAATTATGTAACATCGTGCGTCACTGCTCCTTGCGCGCACATAGTGTTGTCCGGCGCATGATTATGTAGCTGCAGACTTCCTTTCCTTAGGAGGCCTATCCTTCAATATCCAAGTTAGATAACATAGTTGATATCAAAATAATCTGACAAGAAATAATACTTCTAAAGGGATGTCTATTTATATCCGGCAACTTACTTCTAATGTTTCACGTGAAACATTGCAAATTTATCAGGTGCATCCACAGCGTTGATTTCATTCTTATTCATAATTCATAAGCTCAGCTTGAACTGAACCCCCCCTTTAGAGGTCACCCTTGGTTCCGTTTAATAAACTCCGCGCAAAGGGTGAGCGCGTGATCAAAACCTAAAAATGCTTCCGTATAGACTGCCTCCCACTCGGTAATCCGAGTTGAATTCCTTATGTGATTTCACCCCACGCCCCAATCTATAGAATAGATAAACGTACTGATGGACTTAACCAACGAAATTAAAATAAACAACGGTCTCTATGTATTTCATATGTGAATAGAAAAATTAACGACCGATCTGCCCGCTCAACAAATCTTACACAGCCAATTAAAAAAGAGAAGAACTCCATAGAGTTCTTCTCTTTGATTAGTTTACTTGTCTCCTTGCCAAGCTTGCTTCTGCAAGGGATACTGGAGTTATTGATAGTGCCTTAGATCGGAGTTGCAAGATACTTACACAATCGGCGTCTTGCTGGCCGTACCTGCCTTACGAGGGTACTTGGAAGGCGTGGCTCCCTTTTTATCGATCACCACGATATGCCGGCCAGATTCCTCTACGGGTAAGGAGAACGAATGAACCTTGTTCAAAGCCCCTCTCAGCTCCTTCAAGCTGCGAGCCGCCTCCTTCACCTCTTCCGTAGGGTCACTGCCCTTCATAGCGGCGAATCGCCCCCCTACCTTGGTGAAAGGTAGACAGAACTCGTTCAACACAGCCATACGAGCAACTGCTCTTGCGGTGACCAAGTCGAACCCGTCACGGTACCCCTGCTTACGAGCAACCTCTTCCGCACGTCCGTGAATCAGTTCAACCCCAGTCAGGCCAATCGTATCCACAACATGCTTCAGAAAGTTAATTCGTTTGTTAAGCGAATCCACAATCGTCAGTTTCACATGCGGGAAACATATTTTCAGAGGAATACCTGGGAAGCCAGCGCCTGATCCGATATCCGCCAGATTGCCGATTTGCGTCATATCCACGTAAAAGGCGAGCGTAATCGAGTCGTAAAAATGCTTCGTATAAACTTGCTCCCGTTCGGTAATTCCGGTTAAATTCATTTTCTCGTTCCACTCCACCAGTATTTCGTAATACATCTCGAACTGGTGAAGCTGTTTCTCATCGATCGTAATCCCGTGCTCACCGAGCCGGTCAACAAAAGCCTTCTGAATGTCGTCCATTCCTTATCCTTTCGCTGCGGTTACCCGGTTATAATGCTCCAGGTAAACGAGAAGTATTGAAATATCCGCTGGCGTTACACCTGCAATGCGTGATGCCTGACCGATGGAGATCGGACGGATCTTGTTCAGCTTCTGCCGAGCTTCCATGGCCAGTCCGTTGATTTCGTCATAAACGATATCCTCCGGAATGCGTTTTTTCTCCATCTTCTGCAGCTTTTCCACATGACCCAGCTGTTTCTCAATATAACCCGCATATTTGATTTGAATTTCGACTTGCTCCTTCATTTCCTCATCCAGTTCGTAAGGAGACGGCGAGAGCGACTCAATCATCGTAAACGTGATTTCCGGACGACGCAGGATCGTCAGCATATTGCTTCCATCCACAATCGGTGCAGAACCGGCCGCTTCCAGCATCGCATTCACTTCAACCGGCTTCACCTTCGTTTGACGAAGACGTTCGATCTCCTGCTCAACCAGCTGCTTCTTCTGAATGAATTTAGCATAACGCTCTTCTGAAATGAGGCCGATATCATGACCGATTTCAGTAAGACGCAGATCGGCATTATCATGACGAAGCAGCAGACGGTATTCTGCACGGGAGGTGAGCAAACGATAAGGCTCATTCGTCCCTTTGGTCACCAGGTCATCGATCAGCACTCCAATATAACCCTGAGAACGATCCAATATAACAGGCTCTTTGCCCTGCACTTTACGTGCTGCATTGATTCCCGCCATAATGCCTTGTCCTGCTGCCTCTTCATAGCCCGAGGTTCCATTGATCTGTCCGGCTGTGAACAGACCCGGCAGTTTTTTCGTTTCCAAAGACGGCCACAGCTGTGTTGGCACCATCGCATCATACTCGATAGCATATCCGTTTCGCATCATTTCTACCTTCTCCATTCCGGGAATGGAACGAAGAACCGCAAGCTGAACATCCTCAGGCATGCTGGTGGATAGCCCTTGCACGTAGTATTCTTTCGTATTTTTACCTTCAGGCTCAAGGAAAATCTGATGTTTCGGTTTGTCGGCAAAACGAACGATCTTGTCCTCGATGGATGGGCAATAACGTGGCCCAGTACCTTCAATAACGCCGGAGAACATCGGTGCGCGGTGAAGGTTGTCATTGATGATCTGATGCGTATCTACCGACGTATACGTCAACCAGCAAGGAAGCTGCTCATTGTCGGAGGATTTCGTTTCATAAGAGAAGAACTTAGGCTTCTCATCCCCAGGCTGAATTTCGGTCTTGGAGAAATCAATCGTATCCTTATGCACCCGCGGTGGTGTACCTGTCTTGAAGCGAACAAGGTCGAATCCAAGCTCGCGCAGGTTATGCGCAAGTTTTACCGACGGCTGTTGATTGTTCGGACCGCTCTCGTACATCAATTCACCCATAATAACTTTACCGCGCAAATACGTACCGGTTGTCAGCACAACGGCTTTCGCACGATATTCCGTACCCGTCTGCGTTATAATCCCCACGCACACACCATCTTCTACGATGAGCTGATCCACCATACCCTGACGAAGGGTAAGCTTCTCTTCCTTCTCCATCGTCTCTTTCATGGTATGCTGATAAGAAAACTTATCGGCTTGAGCACGCAGCGCATGGACAGCCGGACCTTTACCTGTATTCAACATTCGCATTTGAATGAAGGTTTTATCAATATTACGTCCCATTTCTCCGCCCAGTGCGTCGATTTCGCGAACGACATGGCCTTTGGCAGGCCCTCCAATGGACGGGTTACAAGGCATAAAAGCAACCATATCCAAGTTGATGGTAACCATCAACGTTTCAGCACCCATTCGTGCAGATGCAAGTGCAGCCTCGCAGCCGGCATGTCCTGCACCGACTACAATCACGTCATAAGTGCCACCCATATAGCTCATAGCTCACCATCCTGTTCTAATTGTTTTATATACGTAATCAAAGGGCATCCACCTCGGATATCCCTGAAATTGCTGAGCTGTTCCTACAATATATAGTAATCCTTGGAGCTTATTTACCCAAGCAAAACTGTGAAAAAATCTGATCAATGAGCGAATCGCCAACCGCTTCGCCCAATATCTCACTTAACTGCTCCCAAGCCATTCTCACATCGATTTGGATCATATCAATCGGGATGAGCTGTTCAGCCGCATCGTAAGCATCCTGCAGCGACTGCTTGGATTTCTTCAGCAAAGCGATATGTCGCACATTACTCACATACGTCAGATCTCCCCCTTCAATCTGGCCGCTGAAGAACAAGTTGGATATGGCCTCTTCCAACCGATCAATTCCCTCTTGTGCCTTCATCGACATCGGAACAATCAATTCATCGGGGTAGTACCGATGCAGAATGTCCAGATCGAGATTAGACGGTAAGTCCATTTTATTCATAATGACAATACATTGTCTACCGCGTATTTGTTCCATCAATTCCAATTCGTCCTGATGCAGCGGTTCACTGGCATTCAGCACGAGCAGAATGAGATCCGCTTCGTTTACCGCATGCTTGGATCGTTCAACGCCGATCTGCTCGACCACATCCATCGTTTCCCGGATGCCCGCCGTATCGAGCAGCTTCAACGGAATATTGTTAATAGTCACAAATTCCTCAATCACATCGCGAGTCGTCCCCGGTATATCCGTGACAATCGCCCGATTATCCTGGGCCAGCGTGTTTAGAAGCGAAGATTTGCCCACATTAGGGCGACCGATAATGGCTGTCGTAATCCCTTCACGTAGGATTTTCCCTTCTTGCGCAGTCTTCAGCAGCTTATCAATTTCACCCATGACAAGCTGGCTTTTCTCTTTAATGAATTCTGAAGTAAGCGACTCCACGTCATGCTCAGGATAATCGATATTCACTTCAATATGGGCCAGCGTTTCGACCAAGGTATGACGAAGCTCGTTAATCTTACGGGATAACGTTCCTTCAACCTGCTTGAGGGCAACGGAAAAGGCGCGATCGGATTTCGAACGAATCAGGTCGATAACGGCTTCCGCCTGGGATAGATCGATCCGCCCGTTTAAGAAAGCCCGCTTCGTAAATTCACCGGGTTCCGCCAAACGGATGTTTAATTGAAGCAACAAATCCATCACCCGCTTGACGGAGATGACCCCACCATGAGCACTGATCTCGACGACATCCTCGGTCGTGAATGATCGAGGAGCACGCATCACGGTCACGAGCACCTCTTCGAGGTTTTCTCCCGTTTTCGGATCTACAATATGACCGTAATGAACGGTATGGGAGTCCACTTCCGTTAACTTGTTTTTACTTTTGAATATACGCTCCACTTCCTGAACCGAATCCGGCCCGCTAACGCGAATAATCGCAATGCCGCCTTCACCGACAGCTGTTGAAATAGCTGCAATCGTATCACTAAACATCGTTTCCTTCACCTCTTTCTTTCGTAAAAACATCAGAATTACAGCCATATCATATATAATCCGGCTGCTACATCTATCAACGTTAAAGAAAACCTCCTAATGGAGTCTTCCTGTATATGTCTTTTTAAAAAACAATGACTCCTTCTTGAAGCTTAAGGAGTCATTGTTTATATATACTCTTCAACTCATTTAGGACGACTTGGGTGTAATGACAACCCGCCGGTTCGGCTCTTCGCCCTTGCTGTACGTCTTCACGGCTCCATGCGACTGGAGTTTGGCGTGAATCACCTTCCGCTCAGCAGCAGGCATAGGCTCAAGCACAATCTCTTTACGGGTCTTCAGAACCCGTCCCGCTAACCGATCCGCCAGATCCTCCAGCGTCTTCTTGCGACGGTCACGGAAATTCTCGGCATCCAGTACGATGCGAAGATAGCTGTCGGAGTAACGGTTAGCTACGATATTCGCCAGATACTGAAGGGCATCCAGAGTCTGACCTCTGCGCCCGATCATCAGTCCAAGTCCGGCGCCGGAAATTTGAAGCGTGGTAAAGTCTTTCCCCTTCTCGACGTCAACCGAAATATCAAGCCCCATGGCTTGTCCGGTTTCAATCAGAAAGGCGATGGCTTCCTGGTAAGGATCCTTGCCTGCAAGCGAAGCTGTGCCAGGGCTCTCTGTATCCATGCTGACAGCAGGTTCCTGCGTCATTACAGAGGTATTTGAGACCTGAACCACTTTGGCTGGAACAGCTTGCGCGTTCGTAGGTGGTACTTCCTTCACAGATGAATCGCCGCCAGCACCGTCAGGCAGGAGCGTTAGTTCGACTTTCGCTTCCTTGACCCCGAACAGGCCCAGGAATCCTCTTGATGGCTGACTCAATACTTGAACCGATACACGGTCTTGACTTACACCCCATCGGGCCAGCCCTTGTGCGACAGCATCTTCAATGGTTTTTCCTGTTGCGACGATTTTACTCATCTCGACTTCTTGGCTCCCTTCGAACCTTTTTTCCCGCCTTTGCTGCCACTCTTTTTCCCGCCCTTGTTACCGCTCTTATTGCTCTTCTGACCGTCGGTTGCGCTGGCAACGCTTGCCACGATAGCAGCCTTGTCATTGTTGCGGTACAAGAAGTAGTTCTGCACGATCGTGTAGAGGTTACTGTAGAACCAGTACAACGGAAGTGCCGAAGGGAACTGGAAGGACATTACAAAGATCAGAATCGGATAAACAAACAGCATGAACTGCATCATCCCCATTTGCTGAGACGGGTTCATCTTCATCATCATTTTCGTTTGGAAAAACGTAGTTACAGCGGCAAGCACCGGCAAAATAAACAGCTTGTCCGGTTGACCTAATTGCAGCCACAGGAATTCGTGATCACGAAGGAGATTGTTATAGTAAATCGAATGATAGAGTGCGATAAATATCGGCATTTGTACGATCAGCGGCAAACATCCCGCCATCGGATTAACCTTATTCTCCTGGAAGAGCTTCATCGTTTCCATTTGAACTTTTTCAGGTTGATCTTTATATTTCTCGCGAATTTTCTGAATTTCAGGCTGAATGGCCTGCATTGCCTTCGAGCTTCTGACCTGTTTCAGAGTCAGCGGTAAAATCAAAGTACGGACGATAAGCACCATCACGAGTACGGACAATCCGTATTCACCGTTAAACCATGTAGCAAACGTATCAAGTGCCCATGTAAAGTAATAAACAACGTTGCTCTGCCAAAAGCCTCCATTTTTCAAATCTTCAATGGTACGCGTTTGGTCAGCTCCACCAGGCGCACAACCTGATATAACGGCCACTGCAAGTATTACAGCGGTGAGGAGGAACCATTTCCCTCGTCTTGTCTTCATGAACGACACTTCAAAACCCCTCTCTTCGCCATTCCATTCCACGGTAAATCATAACATATTTATATGGACAAATAAACACATGGTTCAGCCCCTCTTCGCTTTCAGAAGGGACGATTTCCTCAATACATGAAGCACGCTTTTCTCCAGCTCCTGATATGACTTATCGAGCGCTCCCTTTCGAACGATAAAGATCAGGTCAATATGCTCGATAATCTGATGCTGATGGTGCCTGACAATCTCTTTAACCAGCCGTCTCATCCGGTTGCGGACAACCGCATTGCCGATCTTTTTGCTGCATGAAACGCCAACGCGAAACTGCTCTACCTCTTTTTTGCGTGACCAATATACAACAAATTGATGATTGGCGAAGGACTTTCCGTGTCGATATACCCGGCTGAAATCAGCGCGGTTCCGTAAACGAAGTTTTCTATGCACAAGTTTCTCCCGCCCTGCCGTTAATCAAGTTCAAGAATCAAACGTTTCTTTGGCATCTCTTCTATTATAATAGTATAGTCATGCCAAAACCGCTATAAACACTCACTGGGAATACTTTAAGACACACTATAGCCTATATCCTGCCGATTTCAAAAGGAAACTCCTCACACTGCAGGAGATATTACGAAAAAAAGACCACCTCGGTGGTCTTCGTGGCACAATATTAAGCGCTCAGTACTTTTCTGCCTTTTTGACGGCGGTTAGCCAATACTTTGCGTCCGTTCTTCGTGCTCATTCTTTTACGGAAGCCGTGTACCTTTTTACGTTTGCTTACATTCGGTTTGAAAGTCGGTCTCATGAATTAATGCACCCCCTTACAGGAATATGTCGTACCCATATTTTAAGATCATAACGTCAATCGACGCACTTTCACGGAAGAATAGACCGCGATTTGTTGAACCGACGTCTATGGACGTATCTCTTGTAAACAGACCGCTAAATGGTAGCGGATAATGTTCTCATCTTCACAGAAAATGCCTTTATACATTTAATCACGTTCAGGCCCAAAAGTCAAACCTAAGTTAACTTCAGCAAGCACTTAAGTTTTCCACAAGTAGTCATTATTGTTAGTTTTGAATTATCCACATGGGGATAACCTATTTAAATAGGTTGTGGATGTCATTTTTCGATCCATATAACGCCTTTCATCCCTAAAATGTCCCTTATTTACACAGGAGCTATAAAAGAGTAGTATAAATAATTGAATTTAAGTTGTATACAAGTATACACCTAAGAAGGAGCTGCTTTGTTTTATGAAAATAGGCATGATCGGTCTGGGGAAAATGGGCCTCAATCTGGTTCAGAATCTAATTCATCATCAGCATCAGGTCGTAGCTTACGACTTAAATAAGGAATTGGTCGATCAAGCTGCCCAGTGTGGTGCCGAGGCCGCAGCATCAACTGAATTGCTTGTTGCCAAACTGGATAAACCCCGCATTGTTTGGATGATGGTACCAGCAGGAAATATCGTGGATTCCGTCATCGATTCCCTCACCCCACTCCTCGAGTCCGGTGATATTCTGATTGACGGTGGCAATTCACATTATAAAGATTCCAAAGCCCGTGCAGCGCGGCTGGCGGATCAAGGCATTCATTATTTTGATGCCGGCACTTCCGGCGGTATGGAAGGCGCTCATAACGGTGGCTGCTTTATGATTGGGGGCAACCGCGACGTATTCAACAGCATTGAACCCCTATTTAAGGATATGGCTGTCGAGAACGGTTACTTGTATGCCGGGGAAAACGGCAGCGGCCATTTTCTGAAAATGGTCCATAACGGAATCGAATACGGCATGATGCAATCCATTGCGGAAGGCTTTGAAGTGTTGGAAAAAAGCGCGTTCGACTTCAACTATGAGGATGTCGCGCGGGTATGGTCCAATGGTTCCGTCATTCGGAGCTGGCTCATGGAGCTGACGCAAAACGCATTTTCCAAGGATCCGAAGCTGGATGGCATCAAAGGCGTGATGAAATCATCCGGCGAAGGAAGATGGACCGTTGAAACGGCACTTGAGGTTCAAGCCAGCGCTCCAGTCATTGCCATGTCGCTGTTCATGCGATATCGCTCCCTTGACCAAGATACGTTCCACGGCAAAGTCGTTGCAGCACTGCGTAATGAATTCGGCGGCCATGCGGTTGAGAAATCGGAATAGCATTAATTCTCTTCTATAACCTGCTGTTTCTTAAGGGCATCATGTCATAGCCTCTTTATGGTCCCTTTTCCTTTCGATGTGGTATCATTACCACTAGAGAAAATTAGAATCAGTACCGGATTGGAGAATTATGCTATGAAATTTCCCTCAACGTGGCTTCAAGGAGCCTCTCTCGGAGAGGCCATCGCCAGTGAACTGAGATTACAGATTATTAGCGGTACCATCAAGCGCGGAGAAATCTTGTCCGAGAACCGGATTGCAGGTGAATTCGGCACCAGCCGATCTCCTGTGCGGGAAGCAATGAAAACGCTGTCCAGCGAAGGATTGATACAATTGGAGCGCATGGGCGCCGTTGTCATGGGCTTATCGCTTAAGGAAGTAGAAGAATTATACGATGTCCGTTTTCTTATTGAGAGCTTTGTTCAAGGCCAAGTGTTTGCGAATCCCCAGCCGAAATTAATCCAACATTTAAAACAAATCGTTGATCGGATGGAGCTTGCCGCCAAACATGAGGACCCGGTTGAATTCTCCTATCAGGATTTGGCTTTTCATGAACGGATCATTACGGAAGCGAACCATAAACGGATTCTTCATCTGTGGAAGAGCATTCGCCCTATCGTGATCACGGTCATGTTAATTACGACCCGTCAGGTGTTCGGTGGCGGAGGCACCAAGATTCGATATGTCATGGACAAGCATCTTCAGCTTATTACAGAGATGGAATCCCTGGATTCAGGACGGATCCAAACGGCGGTTCAACATTATTTCGATGATTCCCGTCAGACGCTTCATCTTAGTTTTCCGGAGGGTTAGCTTAATCCTCCCTTCCTCCGTCTTACAAAACACAGTGAACGCTCTAAGTTGTCGACAAGTATACAATAGAATTCAGCTTTGTTTTGGGTATACTACCGCAGAACAGCTCGATATTAACCATTTCCCAATTCAAAATGGGTAATCTATAGGAGGAAGCAAGATATGAATTCACTATTCGGTCTCAGTCATAATGCTACATTAATGATCTGGACGTTGCTGACGATCGTCTTCCTGATCGTGCTGATTTCCAAATATAAATGGAACCCTTTCGTGACCCTACTGATCTCCGCTCTGATCCTTGGTCTATTGACGGGCATGCAGCCTGCGGATGTCATTACCTCGATCACCGGCGGCCTGGGGGGAACGCTTGGAACAATTGCCATCGTTATCGCCCTTGGTACCATGCTCGGAAAAATGATGGCTGAATCCGGAGGCGCCGAGCAAATCGCGACCACCCTCGTTGATCGCTTCGGCGAAAAGCGGGTCCATTGGTCCATGATGATTGTCGGCTTTATCGTCGGTATTCCCGTATTTTTCGAGGTGGGCGTTATCCTGTTGATTCCTATTGTCTTCACGGTTGCACGCAAAACGAAAATGTCTCTGCTACACATCGGCATTCCGATTCTCGCCGGATTGTCCACCGTTCACGGTTTGGTGCCTCCGCATCCCGCTCCAATGATAGCTATTGAAGCTTATGATGCGAACCTTGGTATGACGATCCTCTATTCGCTCCTGGTCGGGATCCCTGCAGCGATACTGGCCGGTCCGGTGTTCGGCAAATTCATCGGCAAACGGATCCGAACCGAACCGCCCGAGGAACTTGCCGAGCAGTTTTCAAGCAAAGCTGAACGCGGATTACCCGGCTTCGGCATCACTTTGTTTACAATCTTGCTGCCGGTCATTCTGATGCTTATCGGTTCCGCAGCCGATATTATCGATCCGGAGTCCACCAGCTTTATAGCCGAGCTCTGCAAATTTATCGGTCATGAAGTCATTGCACTGCTCATCGCTGCTGTCTTCTCCTTCTTCTCGCTGGGTTTCGCACGCGGCTTTAATAAACATGATCTATCCCGCTTCACCAGCGAATGTCTCGCTCCGATCGCTACGATCATTCTGATCATCGGTGCGGGCGGTGCATTTAAGCAGGTTCTGATCAACAGCGGCGTCGGCAATGCCATTGCCGAAATTGCAACCGGTGCAAATATCAATATCATCCTGTTCGCGTGGCTTGTTGCCGCACTCATTCGAGTTGCAACCGGTTCCGCCACTGTAGCCATGACGACTGCCGCAGGGATTGTCGCTCCTGTGCTTGCCATGACGCCTGGGGCTAACGTAGAGCTTGTGGTGCTCGCTACCGGGGCAGGCTCCATCGTACTGTCTCACGTGAACGATGCCGGCTTCTGGATGGTAAAAGAATTCTTTAACATGACGGTAGCCCAGACGCTGAAATCCTGGACCGTGATGGAGACAATCCTGTCCCTGACCGGACTGGTGTTGGCTCTGGTTCTCAATGTAATTGTATAATGAAGCAATAAGACACATGGGGGCTCCCGGAATGCTGATATTTTGACAGCGAACCGGGTGCCCTTACGTAGAAAGAAGGTATGTCTCTTGAGTACTCAGAACTATATGATCGGTGTCGATATCGGAACAACCAGCACCAAGGCCGTGCTTTTCAAGGAGAATGGTGAGGTTGTAGCCAAAGCCGGTGGCGAATATCCGCTGCTCACCCCTACTCCCTCTACGGCGGAACAAGATCCGGAGCAAATCTTTCAGACCGTCATTTCCTCTGTCCAAGGGGTCATGACGCAGGGCGGGATTGATCCGGCTCAAGTTCTGTTCGTATCTTTCAGCGCGGCTATGCACAGCGTCATTGCCGTAGATAGCCAAGGCACTCCGTTGACTCGCTGCATTACCTGGGCCGACAACCGCAGTGCTGCCTGGTCTGCAAAGCTCAAAAAAGAACTCGGCGGCATGGAGCTGTATCTTAGAACCGGAACTCCGATTCATCCAATGTCGCCTGTGACCAAGCTGATGTGGATGCGCCATGAGCTGCCCTCCATCTTTCATCAAACAGCCAAATTCATTTCGATTAAAGAATATGTTTATTTCAAACTATTCGGCCAATATATTGTAGACCACTCCATTGCCTCCAGTACTGGGATGATGAACCTCGAGGCACTGGCATGGGACCAGCAGGCGCTGGAGCTCGCTGGCATCACGGAGGACCATTTATCTACGATAGTACCGACGACACATATCATAGAAGGCCTGAAAAGCGAGTATGCCGCAGCCATGGGCCTCTCCACTTCCACGCCTTTCGTGCTTGGAGCTGCCGACGGCGTGCTGTCGAACCTCGGCGTGAATGCCATCAAACCGGGAGTCGTTGCCGCTACCATCGGTACGAGCGGAGCGATCCGTACGGTTGTCGACAAACCGATGACTGATCCGAAGGGTCGTATTTTCTGCTACGCATTAACGGAGAAGCACTGGGTCATCGGCGGCGCGGTTAACAACGGCGGCATGATTTTCCGCTGGGTTCGCGATGAATTTGCCGCCTCCGAGGTCGAAACCGCCAAGCGGCTCGGCATCAATTCGTATGATGTTCTAACCAAAATCGCGGACCGTATTCCGCCAGGCTCGAACGGACTGCTATTCCACCCGTACCTGACCGGAGAACGTGCGCCGCTATGGGATCCGAATGCCCGTGGATCGTTCTTTGGTTTAACCCTGAATCATAAAAAAGAGCATATGATCCGCTCCGTGCTGGAGGGCGTGATCTTTAATATGTATACCGTTCTGCTGGCGATGGAGGAACAAATCGGCCGGCCGGCCAAAATCCATGCCACCGGCGGTTTCGCCCGTTCACCGATCTGGCGGCAGATGATGGCGGATATTTTTGACCAGCAGGTGATCGTGCCGGAGAGCTACGAGAGCTCTTGCCTTGGCGCCGTAGTCCTTGGTCTGTACGCTACAGGAAGAGCGGATTCACTCGACATTGTAGAGACGATGGTTGGCGGTACTCATGAACACCAGCCTGTGAAGGAAAGTTCTGATGTTTATAAGGCTCTGCTGCCAATCTTTATCCGCATTTCACGGAAGCTGGAAGAAGATTATGAAGCCATTAGCCAATTTCAGCGCCGATTCGAGCAATCGTAAGCTTACTATAGTAAGGAAAACGTCTATCTACGTACATTTTAGAGAAAACAGACCGCGATTAGATGTTGTTTTTCTTGCGATATCAGGTAGGCCATGTTTCGAAGTTTATACTTTCTGATATCTGAAGTGAAAGCCCGTTTTCGATGGATCCAATCCATGGCGAAAACGGGCTTTTTTTGTCATAATGCCTGTGTGAAAAATATCCACAGTGAGAATCCCATACCGAAAATTCCCCCTGCCTTACACATAAAGAAGTAGAAATCGCTGGGCTCCGGATTATCAATCATCAGATTCGAGGGCGACATATGAAACATAAAGCGTTGAAAGGGTTCATATCTAAACAAGCACCAGTTCATAATCCATAACCCGAGCGCCAATATGAAGAATCCTACGCTGCCGTCGGGGTCATGATATCGCTCGTCGGCAGCCTTGGCCAGCTCTGTCGGGAAATAGCGAGGCTCTTCCGGATCCGATCGATGAAGTTGGCCCGACCCATCACTGAATCTAATGCCGGGCACCACCATCTCCCCCTTCTCGTCGTAAGCAAGAAAGCTCCGGTCTCCAAAAGGTTTCACGAGGTAGGTCTTACCGTCAGGATAACTCACTTCATATGACGCAGAATAGCCCGATTCCTTTCCATATTCCCGGATTTCATATATCTCGCCCGCAATCTCAACTCGTTTCTCTTCTTCATAAGTATGAACATAAATTGGCTCGCCGCGGCCAAATGAAGCCCTATATTCGATGCTCCCGCTTCCCAAATCGGCATATTTAGCGTACTTTAGTCCTTCCATATGAAACACTTTCTTCGAATAATAGCCCTGGGCCCACACGGTAATAAGAACCAATATGGCGGTCAAAGCGAGTAGTCCTCCTATTCTTCTCCAATTCATGGGCTTCCCTTCCGTCCGCATCCTTGATTCCCCCGTTCTGATTTTTTCTAATCATACGGTCCCTATGCAAAATAGGTTTCAAAAGCCAGAGGATTGCCTATTGCCAACTTAAGTCCCTAATAAACTGCCGTTATACGACACCCATCGCAATTAAAACCTTAAATAAAGGGCCTCTCAAAGGCTCACGGGTACAGATTAAGCAAGATTTTTCTATAAAAAAACGTCTATCGACGTACTTTCTCAGTAGACAGACCGCATTTAGCTGAAATTTTTCTTGCGAGATAAGGATGCTAAGCCTCGGATGTTTATACTTTCTTATCTCTTCAAAAAAAGCCCTCAAATGGAAATCTAGCGATTCCATTTGAAGACTATCCACAGTCATTTTTCACCTTTGGTCGATTTATTGGCTGCTAGAACATTCAACCATAAGTTATGAACAGATGGTGAGAGAAGAAAATTCTGCTTGCGAATCGGACAACCTGTGAATAATTTTTTGCGTTTTGAGGCCAATGATGTCGAAGGTTAAACAAATTATAAACAATATATAGTGGTGTGAATAAAAATTATGCACAACGTATTGAATTTGTGGATAAATTAGCGACATACATTGAAAATAAGGCCTTCTTTTGCTATGATGATATTACTTTTGGTTGTGAATATGTGAATGAAGCTATAATATTATCAACAGGCTGTGGATAAAGTTGTGAACAATTTCAATTTATCCATATTTTTTTGTTTCCACAGGAGTTAGTTCTGGGGATAATTAGACATCATTCATTTTCTTTCGACAATTCCACACATGGCTCTAGCCACATTTGGAAGATTTAAAGGAGTGACAGTTTTGGAAAGCCATACTTCCGAATTATGGCAAGAAATATTATCGATCATACAAACCAAGCTGAGTAAACCGAGTTTTGACACTTGGTTTAAAGCGACCAAGGCATTGACCATTAACGATCACTCCGTCGTCATTTCAGCACCGACAACGTTTGCTGTGGAATGGCTGGAGAGCCGATACACCAAGCTGGTTAGTGCAACCGTACTGGAGGTGGTGGGCAAACAGGTGGATGTCCGCTTTGTCATTGAAGAGGCTAAAGGACACGAACCTGTGCCGCAGCAGCCCTCACCGCCGCTTGAAATATCCGGGGAAGAAATTCAGTCTCATATGCTGAATCCGAAGTATACGTTTGATACCTTTGTCATCGGTTCTGGCAACCGGTTCGCGCATGCTGCCTCGCTCGCTGTTGCCGAAGCTCCGGCTAAGGCGTATAACCCATTATTCCTATATGGTGGAGTTGGTCTTGGAAAAACGCACTTGATGCATGCCATCGGCCACTATATTTTGGAGCACAATCCCAGCAGTAGAGTCGTGTATATTTCCTCCGAGAAATTCACCAACGAGTTCATCAACTCCATTCGGGATAACCGCGCTGAAAGCTTCCGCAACAAGTACCGTAGCGTCGATATTCTGCTCATTGACGATATTCAGTTCTTGGCAGGCAAAGAATCGACGCAGGAGGAATTTTTCCACACGTTTAACGCCCTGCACGAAGAGCGGAAGCAGATTATCATATCCAGTGACCGTCCGCCTAAGGAGATACCGACGCTGGAAGAACGGCTCCGTTCCCGGTTCGAATGGGGATTGATCACCGATATTCAACCACCGGATCTGGAGACGCGGATCGCTATTCTTCGCAAGAAAGCGAAGGCCGAGAATCTGGATATTCCGAACGAAGCCATGATGTATATCGCCAATCAGATCGATACGAACATTCGTGAGCTCGAAGGTGCCCTGATCCGTGTCGTTGCCTATTCCTCCCTGACCAATCAGGACGTAACCACGCATCTGGCAGCCGAAGCCCTGAAGGATATTATTCCGTCCAGTCGGCCGCGAATGATTACGATTCAGGACATCCAGCAAAAGGTCGGCGAGTATTACAACCTGAGGCTGGAAGACTTCAAAGCCCGCAAACGTACCAAAGCCGTCGCGTTTCCGCGGCAAATTGCCATGTACTTGTCCCGCGAATTAACCGACTATTCCCTTCCCAAGATCGGAGAAGCATTCGGAGGCCGGGATCATACCACTGTCATACATGCCCATGAGAAGATTACCCAATCTCTGAAGAATGACCAAGAGCTGTTCAAAGTGGTCAATAATATTACGGAGAAAATCAAAAATCCAACCTGAACAAGTTCAAAGCCTATGCACAATCTATACACATGTGGATAGGCTTAATTTTATGCCTTTTCTGGGGCTTATCCACATATTCAGTGCCCCTATTACTATTACTAATAATAATTAATAAATAATTTAACCATAAAGAGGGGAATCCTCTTGGCATTCGCCAAGTGAAAAAACCCCTCTCATTTTTCCGTAAGGAGTGAAATTGATGAAAATCAGCATATTAAAAAATGTATTAAACGAATCCATTCAACACGTATCCAAGGCGATTTCCAGCCGAACCACAATTCCGATCCTCAGCGGCATTAAACTGGATGTCACCTATTCAGGTGTCACACTAACTGCTAGCGATACTGATATTTCCATTCAATCGTTTATTCCTGCGGAAGATGAGAAGCATACCATCGTCCAAGTAGAACAGCCTGGTAGTGTTGTGCTGCCAGCTAAATTTTTCGTTGAAATCATCAAGAAACTCCCATCCCAAGAAATCCAGATGGAGGTAAAAGAAAACTTCCACACCTTTATTTCTTCGGGAGCTACGGAAATTCAGATGGTGGGTTTGGACCCGGAAGAATTCCCGGTATTGCCCAACATTGAAGACAGCCAAACCGTTTCTTTGCCTGGAGATCTGCTGAAAAATATGATCAAGCAAACGGTATTCTCCATTTCCACCCATGAAACAACGCCTATTCTGACTGGGGTATTATGGAGTCTGAACGACAATGAGCTGAAATTTACCGCTACAGACCGTCACAGATTGGCAACTCGCTCCGCACAGCTGGACAATGCGCAGGACATTTCGTTCAACAATGTCGTTATTGCGGGTAAAACGCTGAATGAGCTGAGCAAAATTATTCCGGACCAAAATACGCTGGTTGATATCGTTGTGGCCGATAATCAGGTATTATTTAAAATTGACCGTGTTCTGTTCTATTCCCGTATACTGGACGGCATTTATCCCGATACTTCTAGAATTATTCCAACATCGCATAAAACAGAACTCGTTTTGGACACAAAAAAATTAAGCGAGTCTATCGACCGCGCCTACCTGCTCTCCAAAGAGGAGAAAACGAACATTGTTCTCCTGCAAACGATGGAACATGGCGGCATCGAGATCTCTTCCAGCTCCTCCGAGCTTGGTAAAGTGCGTGAAGAATTGGATCTGGTCGATTTCAAAGGGGAGCCGCTGCGCATCTCGTTCAACTCCAAATATATGCTGGACGTGCTAAAGGTGGTTGAAAGTGAACAGCTGATGATTGCTTTTATGGGGGTTATGAGCCCGATCATTCTTAAACCGCTCGACGACAGCAAGAGTCAATATATTATTCTGCCGTACCGTACGGCCAATTAAAGTTATCCCCATGTTGATAGGGATGAAAGGACGAAGTCATGAAACAAATATTTATCCACAGTGAATATATCAAGCTGGATCAGTTCTTGAAGCTTTCAGATTGCGTATCCACAGGTGGGATGGCGAAGGCACTGCTGCAGGAAGGAGCAGTTCTGGTCAACGACGAAAAGGAAGAGCGGCGCGGACGCAAACTGGTTCCTGGCGACATCGTCAAGGTGGAGGATTGCGGAACGTTCCAGGTGGCAGCACAATAGACAGCCTCCCGCAGCCGCTTTGGCGCTACGCGCGGAAGACGAGGGAGAGGATAAGCTTGTTTGTCAAAAATGTCAGCCTGCAGCACTATCGAAACTACGAGAAGCTGCAGCTTGAGGCGTTTGGTGACGTTAATTTGATTATCGGACGCAATGCTCAGGGAAAGACGAATTTGATGGAGGCGCTCTTCGTGCTTGCTTTAACGAAGAGCCACCGTACCTCCAAGGATCGCGAATTGATTGGATTCGAGCAATCCAGTGCCCATATATCAGCCGAGATCGACCGCAAGTACGGAGCTTTGAAGCTGGAGCTGAGCTTATCCCAGCAGGGGAAGAAAGCAAAAATCAATGGACTTGAGCAGCGGAAGCTTAGCGATTTCATCGGCTCGCTCAATGTCGTGATGTTTGCACCCGAGGATCTGGAGATTGTCAAAGGCACGCCGGGGGTTCGCCGCCGGTTTCTTGACATGGAGATCGGCCAGGTGGCACCAAGCTACTTGTTTCATCTGCAGCAATACCAGAAGGTGCTCGTGCAGCGTAACAATCTGCTGAAGCAATTGTGGGGGAAGGGCAGCGCCGAACAAGCGATGCTGGACATTTGGAACAGCCAATTGGCAGAACATGGTGTTAAAATCGTCAAGAAGAGGAAACAATTTATAAAAAAGCTGCAAAAGTGGGCTGAAAGCATCCATCAGGGAATCACAAACGGCCTGGAAGAGCTCTCTTTACACTACCTTCCGTCCTTTGCTGACGCGGAGGAAGAAGATGAAGCTGTCTTATTTGAGACATTTATGATAAAATTATCACAAATGAAAGAGCAAGAAATACGGCGTGGTATGACATTGGCAGGTCCTCATCGAGATGATCTGGCTTTTTATATTAATGGCAAAGAAGTCCAAACGTATGGATCTCAAGGTCAGCAGCGGACGACGGCGCTATCTTTGAAACTGGCTGAAATCGAGCTGATACAGGAAGAGATCGGTGAATATCCGGTGCTGCTTCTGGATGATGTGCTTTCTGAATTGGATCCGTACCGGCAGACACAATTGATCGAGACATTCCAGAGCAAAGTGCAGACATTCATCACGGCGACGGGCATTGAGAGTTTGAATACCGACAAATTGAAGGGTGCCAGCATTTTTCATGTCCATGACGGACAGGTGGGCTCTTAAGGAGTGATTCCATATGTATATTCATTTGGGCGGAGAGAAGATCATCCGTTCGTCGGAGCTGGTTGGAATTTTTGATATCTCGATAGAGAAATCTTCAAAAATCTCCAAGCAGTTCATCACGCATGCCCAGCAGCATAAAGTCGTGGAGATGATTGGCGAAGAAGATCCGAAATCCATTGTGGTGACGAAATCGATCGTCTATTACTCTCCGATCTCCTCTGCAACGCTTAAGAAGAGAGCCAATCATTTTGTAGCTCAGGCATAACAGAATCTGTAGAAGTAGGTGAAGGCATGTCTATGAATCAACCGACATATGATGAGAATCAGATTCAGGTACTGGAAGGATTAGAAGCCGTTCGTAAACGTCCGGGGATGTACATCGGGTCCACCAGTGCCAAGGGTTTGCATCATTTGGTATGGGAAGTTGTGGACAATAGTATTGACGAAGCGATGGCGGGAATATGCGACCATATCGAAATCATTGTCCATGAGGATAACAGTGTTACCGTTGTCGATAACGGGCGCGGAATTCCGGTCGGCGAGAACGCCAAACTGAAGAAGTCGACGCTGGAAGTCGTTATGACTGTCCTTCATGCCGGCGGTAAGTTTGGCGGCGGAGGATATAAAGTATCCGGCGGTCTGCATGGTGTTGGTGTCTCAGTTGTGAATGCACTGTCTTCGAAAGTCGTGGTTCAGGTCAAACGTGATGGGCACATCTACCAACAGGAGTATCATCGCGGTGTACCTCAATATGATATCAAGGTCATCGGGGATTCCGACGATCACGGGACAACCGTAACCTTCCTGCCGGATTCGGAGATTTTCACGGAAACAACGGAATATGATTACACCACGCTGCTGACACGGATCCGTGAGCTGGCGTTCCTGAACAAGGGCATTGCGCTTACACTGACGGACGAACGCACGGGTGCCTCCGACTATTTCAAATACGAGGGCGGAATCATTGAATACGTCAAGTTCCTGAATGAGAAGAAGGAAGCGCTGCACGAAGACCCTATCTATGTTGAGGGTTCACGGGATAATATTCAGGTTGAAGTGTCGCTCCAGTATAACGACAGCTATACCGAGAATATTTATTCGTTTGCAAATAATATCAACACGCACGAAGGCGGAACGCACGAATCCGGCTTTAAGAGTGCGCTCACTCGAATCATCAATGACTATGCCCGCAAAACGGGATTGATCAAAGATAACACCAATAACCTGTCGGGTGACGATGTGCGTGAAGGATTGACGGCAATCATCTCGGTCAAAGTACCGGAGCCGCAGTTTGAAGGACAAACCAAAACTAAGCTCGGCAATAGTGAAGTGCGCGGTATTGTGGAATCCTTGTTCGCTGAGAAGCTGCAGGAGTTCCTGCAGGAGAATCCGTCGGTATCCCGTCGGATCTTGGAGAAGGCGCTCCAGGCATCACGTGCTCGTGAAGCGGCGCGTAAAGCCCGCGAGATGACACGCCGGAAGAGTGCGCTTGAAGTCAGCGCATTGCCAGGTAAACTGGCAGACTGCTCTTCCAAGGATGCCTCCATCAGTGAGCTGTACATCGTCGAAGGTGATTCTGCCGGCGGATCCGCCAAGCAGGGACGCGATCGACATTTCCAAGCCATTTTGCCGCTTCGAGGTAAAATTCTCAACGTGGAAAAGGCCCGGCTTGACCGTATCCTCTCCAATGCGGAGATCCGGGCGATCATCACGGCGCTGGGCACAGGGATTGCGGAAGATTTCGATCTGTCCAAGGCCCGTTACCACAAAATCATTATAATGACCGATGCCGATGTCGACGGTGCGCACATTCGTACTTTGCTGCTAACGTTCTTCTACCGTTACATGCGTAAGCTGGTAGAAGCGGGATATATCTATATCGCCCAACCGCCGCTCTTCAAGATCGAGCGTAATAAGGTGATCCGTTATGCCGGCAGTGAGAAAGAACGCGACCAGATCATTAAGGAATTCGGTGAGAACGTCAAAATTAACGTACAGCGCTACAAAGGTCTCGGCGAGATGAACGCCGGACAGCTGTGGGAGACGACGATGGATCCGGAGAGCCGTACCATGCTTCAGGTAACCATCGAAGATGCGATCCTGGCCGATACGTTGTTTGATACCCTGATGGGCGATAACGTTGAGCCGCGACGGGATTTCATTCAGGAGCATGCGAAGTCGGTCCGTAATTTGGACGTATAAGGTTTCATTCAAAAAGGGGCATCCCAAGGTCTGTGAAGGCCTCAGGGCTGCCCCTTTATTTTTACGATGGATGTGGATTTGGTGTACTCATCATATAACCTAAATTTGGGGGATTAATTAATATATCGTATGCTAACCGGTCTTATTGACTTTTTTCTTGCCGGATAAGTTACGCCCATAAGCGGTCGCATATTTTCTTACTTGATTGTAGATGCTCGGATCTTTGAAAAATTTCTTGAACGGGAATAGTGCAGGTTTGGTATTAACCTCCAAGATCCAGATGTTCCAGCGACCGTCAATGGCTATATCAAGGCCGATTTCTTTCAGCTTGGGATAGGATTTCTGCAACTGCGACGCGACATTCACCCCAAGCACATTCAGCTCCTTACGGATGTTCTCTGCCTCTTCTGCTGTCATATGCTCGGTCATCAGCGGTTTATAGTGCTGGACTGTCCCTCCGCTATGGTGGTTGGTAATGATTTTATTCTTGGCCGCCACCCGTCCGATTATTCCTGTGCTCACCCACTGACCCGATGGACTTTTCTGTGTAAGTACTCGAAGATCAAAGGGGTTACCCTTATGACTAAGCAGATCAATGCCTTGCTGAATCAGATACGTCTGGCCCTGGAACAGAGTGCTCAGTGTTTTATGGAGACTCTCCAGGGAGGTAAATATTTCGGTTTTCTGTTCATAACGAAGATTGTAGGAAATAGTTGGGGTTTCGTCGGCATCAGCGTTTTGGGATTGGAGCTGCTCGACTGACATGACGCCGATACCGTAGGTCCCCCGGTCAGGCTTGATATACACAAGCGTATGTGTGCCCAGCATGTCGCCAAGCGCCTCCATTGAATATTGGCGGGTAGAGGGAACATAAGAGGCGAGACCTTTATTTTTTAAGAGTATTTTCGTTTTCGCCCACTTGCTTGCAACGCGTTGGATAGTCAACCATCTTCATCCTTTCCAGCTGTGTGATGGGAGTGACAGGATTTGACCTGTCTCGTAATATAAACTCGTGTCGAACCGGTTGATTTGAAAGAATCGGGTTGTCTCCAGCAAGAGAGCTTATACCCGGAAAACATAGGACAAGTATGACAAACAGTGGTATAATATAAAGATGTGATGATACGAAAAGTCCTGTGCAATGCATTGTATGTGAAAAGGGGCACGGAGGACAGGGCGTATATCCCGGTTTCCGGGCAAAAATCATTCTTTCACTTGATCCATCCCGTGTTTAATTGTGCACGGTTTGTGAAAGTAATATAATAAAGGTTAGTGCGTTTTTAAGTTTCTGATCACTATTCTGCTTTTTTCACATAGATCAAGGCATGGTTGATAGGAAAATGAAGGAGGTCCAGCATGGCGGAAGAAAATTTCTCCCAAATCAAAGATCGTGACATTGGTACCGAGATGCGCGAGTCCTTTATGGACTACGCGATGAGCATCATTGTCAGCCGGGCTTTGCCGGATGTACGGGACGGAATGAAGCCAGTACACCGTCGTATTTTATATGCGATGTCTGAACTTGGAATGGCCCCGGATAAACCGCATAAGAAATCGGCAAGAATTGTTGGCGAGGTTATCGGTAAGTACCATCCTCATGGTGATTCCGCAGTTTATGAATCCATGGTTCGGATGGCGCAGGACTTCTCCATGCGTTATATGCTTGTTGATGGACACGGGAACTTCGGTTCCATTGACGGCGATATGGCAGCGGCTATGCGTTATACCGAGGCTCGTTTATCGAAGATTGCTATGGAAATGCTGCGTGATCTTAATAAAGAGACTGTAGACTTTGCTCCTAACTATGACGGTGAGGAACAGGAGCCGGTCGTTCTTCCTGCGCGTTATCCTAACTTGCTGGTAAACGGCGTATCCGGGATCGCAGTAGGTATGGCTACCAATATTCCACCTCATAATCTCGGTGAAGTGATCGATGGCGTTCAGGCAATGATTCGAAACCCTGATATCACACCGATGGAGCTGATGGAATATATTCAAGGACCGGATTTCCCGACAGCGGGATATATTCTGGGGCGTGAAGGGATTCGCCAAGCATACAGCACGGGCCGAGGGTCCGTTACGATGCGGGCAAAAGCGACCATTGAAGAGAATAACAACAAGGCGCGCATTGTCGTTCACGAGATTCCGTATCAGGTGAACAAAGCTCGTTTGGTTGAGAAGATTGCAGAATTGGTTCGCGATAAGCGGATTGACGGCATTACCGATCTCCGCGACGAGTCGGACCGTAACGGTATGCGGATTGTTATTGAGCTGCGCCGGGATGTCAATCCGAATGTCGTTCTGAATAACCTGTACAAGCATACGGCCATGCAGTCTAATTTCGGTATTAACATGCTGGCCATCGTAAATAATGAGCCGAAAATTTTGAACCTGCGTGACGTGCTGTTCCACTATTTGGAGCATCAGGTCATCGTTATCCGTCGCCGGACCGAGTTTGAACTGAAGAAGGCGGAAGCTCGCGCTCATATTCTCGAAGGTTTGCGGATTGCGCTGGATCATCTCGATGAGGTTATTGCCCTCATTCGCGCGTCACAGACCACAGAGGCTGCTCGCGAAGGATTGATGGAGCGTTTCGGTCTCAGTCATGAGCAGGCGCAGGCCATTCTGGATATGCGTTTGCAGCGCCTGACCGGACTCGAACGCGAGAAGATTGAGAACGAGTACCAAGAATTGCTTGCCAGAATCGCGGAACTGCGCGAGATCTTGGCTAATGAGCATCTGGTGCTTCAGATTATCAATGATGAGCTCCAAGAGATTAAGGAGCGCTTCTCTGATGAACGCCGTACCGAAATTACGGTCGGGGAAGACAGCATCCTGGATGAGGATCTGATTCCACGGGAAGAAGTGATCATCACCATTACGCATACCGGTTACATCAAGCGTCTGCCTGCGAACACCTATCGCAGCCAGAAACGGGGTGGACGCGGCGTAGTGGGGATGGATACGAAGAGCGAGGACTTTGTCGAGCATCTCTTCGTCACGAATTCCCACCACTACTTGATGTTCTTCACGGACAAAGGGAAGGCGTACCGGTTGAAAGCTTATGAGATCCCAGAGCTTAGCCGTACCGCCCGCGGAACGCCGATCATCAACCTGATTCAGATTGAACAGGGCGAGTCGATCAATGCCGTGATCCCGGTGGAGAACTTTGACAGCGATAATTTCCTGTTCTTTGCAACGCGCCAGGGTGTCGTTAAGAAAACCCCACTTGAGGATTATGTCAATATCCGCAAGGGCGGTCTGATTGCGATCAACCTGCGCGAGGATGATTCCCTGATCGAGGTTAAGCTGACAGATGGTCAGCAGGAGATCATCATGGGAACGGCACAGGGAATGTCCATCCGCTTCAAGGAGAGCGATGTTCGCTCGATGGGAAGAAGCGCGACGGGGGTTAAAGGAATTACCCTGGATGACCATGATGAAGTCATTGGCATGGACGTGGTGGACCAGGAACTTGATATCCTTATTGTAACGACCAAAGGTTACGGCAAGCGGACGCCTGCAAGCGACTACCGCAGCCAGACCCGTGGCGGTAAAGGGATCAAGACCATCAATATTACGGAGAAAAATGGACCGGTTGTGGCACTTAAGGTCGTGAAATCGGAAGAGGATCTCATGATTATTACGTCTAGCGGCACCATCATCCGTACGAGCATGGAGGGCATCTCTACCATGGGCCGTTATGCTCAGGGCGTGAAGCTGATCAACATCCGTGAAGATGATTCCGTAGGTACCGTGTGCCGTGCGGATAAGAGTGATGAGCCTGAAGCGGGCGAAGAGGAAGAAGAAGGTCAAGATGGCACGGAGCCGCTTGAGCCGACGGAAGAATAAACGAAAGTATCGGGCATGGATGCAGATTTGCATTCATGCTCTTTTTTTGTCTTACCGGATTACAAATTCAGGGAATTGGTATTGTACAGGCCGCGAAAGACGAACTATAATATGTATAATATAAGGTGAAGTTTGCTGCTATGACGCAGCTTAATAGATGGAGAGGTTGATCATGACGATCAAAGCCGTGAATGAAGTGGTGGCTGGAGTAAAGCTGGCCAAAGATGTGTATACGCCTCTTGGAGGCCTTTTGCTTCAAAAAGGGAAGGTCTTGCTTCCTAGGGATCTAGAGGTTTTGAAAGCTTTCATGGTGGACCATGTTATTGTGGAATCCGTTGAGGCAGACAGCACTAGAATACCGACCGTAAAATCCGCCGGACAGAAACCGTCGCTGATCTTTACGGGAAATCAACAGGGCAGTGGGAACGAAGAGGCACCTGTCCGAAAAGACTTGGCTTTGCATGAGGAATACGACAAGACCATGATCCTGGTCAAAAACTGTTACCAATCCGCCATAACGGGCGAGCTGCGAATGTATGAAGTTCGTAATCAAATGGACAACTTATTAAAACACCAACATGAGTATCATATCCTTAAATTTATTCCACGTATGACCAATCGCCATGATTATCGCTATCACAGTGCAGTACTGTGTGCCCTTTCCTCCTATAAGCTGGCACAATGGGTAGGGCTCCCGCAGAAAGATTGGATGCAGGTAGCCTTTGCAGGACTGCTGCATGATATCGGAAATGCTAAGATTGATCCGATTGTGTTGAACAAGCCTTCCAAACTAACCGACGAAGAGAACGAAGAAGTACGTCAGCACACGACCTACGGTTATCAGATTCTCAAGAATGTTGCGGCGGTGAATGAAGGAGTTCGGCTAGCAGCTCTCCAGCATCATGAGAAAGTAGATGGCTCGGGGTATCCACTGCGGCTGGAGGGGAACAAGATTCATATCTATGCCAAGATCGTTGCTGTTACCGATATCTTTCATGCGATGACACTGGATAAGTTCTATCGAAATGCCCAATCGCCTTATGTTGTGTTGGAACAAATCCAACTGGAGGCCTTTGGCAAGCTGGATCCAAAGATCGTTCAGACTTTCATCCAAAAGGTAACCGCCTTGCATTCTGGTACTCGAGTGCGGTTGAGCAATGGCACTTCGGGGGAAATCGTATTTACGGACGCCCAGCATCCAACGAGACCGATGGTATCGGTTCAGGGGGAGATCATTAACTTGATGCAGCAGCGCCAACTCTATATAGAAGAAGTCATTTATTGATTTACAAAAAAGGGTTGACCTACATAGGAATGCTGTGATATATTATTTCTTGCCGCTTCTGAGCGGATATATATCGCAGCTTTCAATGAAATAAAAGTTTTCAAAAAAAAGCTTGCTAAATAATTGAGAGTGTGATATATTATAAGAGTTGCTGGTGCGAACGAGATTCGCCGGTAACGAAGAAGTTGATCTTTGAAAAC
>NZ_PDHM01000004.1:0-56876 GCF_002573715.1 Paenibacillus sp. EZ-K15
TCGTTTGTCTTAGTAGGTTTATTATTACTACAAGTTTAAGAGGTGTCCACTTTTTATTCTAGGTGCATGAGATCCGCTATTCGCAAAATATTCCGGGATTAATCCGTGATTGTGTTACATTAACGGATTCTGTGTCCGCATGGGCTTAAAAAACGATGGAATATCAGCAAATAACGGATCCTGTGTCCGCATGGACTCAAAAAAGGAGCGGTTTTCAGCGAGAAGAGCATCCGGACGATGCCTCTGAAGCCGTATGAAGCGAGAGTTTACCGGTTAAAAAGTAGATGCAAGAGGAGCCCCAGCGGGAAAGCTGCGGGCTCCTCTTTATTAGAATAGTGTTTGCACGTTTCATCTTCAACGGATTAGTTACCCGTTTCATGAATCCAATCCGTTAATATGGCATCAAAAAGCTCAGGCTCTTCGAACATCGGATTATGGCCGCTCTTTTCAAAAATGACTTTCTTCACGTTCTCATACGTGCCTTCTACAGCATCCCAGAGCGATACGGGACTGACCAAATATCGTACCGCCTAAGACCAATGAAGACGACGGCTAATATAAACCAAGCCAACTCTCCTTTAGAAGGGGGGCTTGGTTTATCTTCAGCGATCTGTTATATGCTTAGCCCGTCCCAAGCAACGGTAATCGGACAAGGGAACGATTGGTCTGCAAACCAATCCACGAGCTCAGCATGGTTGGAGGTAAAGTGGTTGATATGAGTCAGGTAGATACGCGAATTGGCATGCAGCGTGCCTTGTTCAAGCAGTGTGTGAAATAATTCCATGCAGCTGAATGCGTCCAGATGCCCATTCGGATGGGGTCCGCGCCCAGGCGTCAGACCAAAGGTGCATTCGCTAATCAGCACGTCCAGCGACGCATTCTCCAGGGCCCGGAACGTCTCCGGCAAATACCAACCGGTGTCTACGCCATAGTAAATTTTCTGCCCGTCCGGCCGTTCAATTAAATAATTCGCGCAGCTCTCACCCATGTTGCCCAAGTGATTGCCGCGGAGCGGCGTCACTTCCATGCCGGAGATTGTAACCTTATCATTAAACTCCAGCTTATGAAAAGCGACAATGTCGCGCGCCTCCAGGTCAGAAGTCATTCCTTTCATAATCGGCCGGCTTTGCCGATAGAAATCAACGATGTCATAGGCTTGATCGGTAAAATAATAGTGCAAGGGCTCCGTCGTGCGTTCGATCGACATATTCCTTACATTCATCATCATGTAATTGAAATGATCCTCGTGCGTATGACTCACCAGCACATGCTGCAGCTTGGTAAAGTCGCCGTATTCGATTGCTTCCTGAAAGGCGTCCGCCCCTAGGTCGATGCAGAGCCGTTCATCAAGCCGAAGCATGGAACGGCGGCGAATTTCACGCCCTCTCTTTGTTCGAGCGTTGCTGCAAACAGAACATGAACAGAACGGGTTCGGAATTCCTTCAGCTGCGCTTGTACCGTAAAAGATCATGGCCTTGGTCCCCTTTCCCTCGGTTTCTCATCTATTATTGCTGATTCCAACGGTCGTAAGCCGCTTGATAGATGGCAAGGTATTTATCCAGCTTCATCTTGTCGAGCGTCTCCACAAATTTTTCCCAGTCATCAATCGGTCTTGCGCCCGTGATAAATTTAACGATTTGTTCATCTGTGAACGCTTCGATATCTGTTGCGTATGTGCTTAACTGAATGTTTTCTTCTTCCGTGAAATTCGGTATCATCAGCTTCTCGTCCGGTACCAGGAATGGACGAATGACATCCTTATTGGCAATCATTTCGGGAAGGACAGCCGCGCTTTGGTCTACATTTTGCGTGACGCGCTGCGGAATATTGCCGCCTTGAAAAATAGTATACTCCGAAAGCGCCTCATCTACAGTAAGCCCGTTAGGATTGTTGGCGAATTCATCCTTCAGCTTATAGAAGCCGTCTCCATCAATCGTGTAAGTAACGTCCTGGATGCCAAGCCGTGCCAGCGCGGTCCCTTCCTCACTAAGGAAATAATCCGCCCAGCGAAGCGTCGCTGCAGGATTCGGATTTTTGCTCGTAATGACAAAGGAGCCGATATCCCGAACCTTCGGGCTGACACCTGTCCAATACACGTCCCCATCAATTGCTTTAAAAACAGGATTTTGCACGTAATGGCCACGATTGTCTCCCATCCAAAGATTGTTGTTGCCTTTCGCTACGTAACCAATCCGTTCTTCATCGACCTTGGAGACCACCTGGTTCATATCCTGCGAGAAAATTTCTTTATCGATCAGCCCTTCCGCCCACAACTTGCTGAAGAAGGTCAGCATATCCTTAAACGTATCGTCTGTTGCGATATAACGAATCTTGCCCGCATCATCAACATCCATATAAGGCGCGATAATGCCTGAATTGCTGCCGAAACCCCAGCTGCCGTAAAACGATCTGAAAAACTCATTGCCGCTGCTATTGTTTTCCTTGTAACCGGAAATCGGCAGTTCATCCGCTTTGCCGTTTCCGTTCGGGTCTTGCTCTTTGAACGCTTTCAATACTTCATAGAACTCGTCCATCGTTGTTGGCATCGCAAGCCCCAGCTTGTCCAGCCATTGCTTATTGATCCACGAGGATGCAATCCGGCCGTCTGCTTCGCTAATATTCGGAAGCGAGTAAATATGACCGTCGGCTGACGTAATGGATTTGCGAATCCCGTCATTGGCTTCCATCAACGCCGAGAGGTTCGGCGCATAACCGGCTTCGATGTAATCGTCGAGCGGGATGATTTGACCGGAAGCCGCGTAAGAAGTTATTAATTGCGGCGACAGCATCGCCCGCATGACAAAATCCGGCAGGTCATTGGAAGCAAACAGCAAATTTCTCCGCTCTTCGAAGGTGTTTTGCGGGACGGAATCCCAATCAATGATGACATTGGACTTCGCCTCGTAGTCCTTCAGCCCCTTATGCTCGTTCCAATCCCTGACCAGCTCGTACTTTGCAACCAGCCCTTTCAGATGGACGGGCTCATTGGCAATCGGCATTCCCGTTTTATTAATAGTGGCTGTGCCTTCATTTGCGCCAGGCGCCGGATTCGCTGTATTATTCCCGCCATTACTGCAGGCGCTCATCATGAGCAGCGATACGCTCAGCAAGGCAGACAAGAGCAAAACATATTTTTTCTGGGTCATTCGTAGTCATCTCCTTTATTATTCAGCCTTTAAGAGCGCCGATCATCATGCCTTTGACAAAAAATTTCTGAAGAAACGGATACAGCATTAAAATGGGCACGCTTGACACGATAATAACGGCGTATTTGACCCCTTCAGCGACAAGAAACTTGCTTGAATCGGTCTCAATGGAATCCATCATCACGTTATCCGACTGATTCATAACCAGAATTTCCCGGAGGAACAGCTGCAAGGGATATAATGATCGGTCTTTCAAATAAATCATCGCCTCAAAATAGGAGTTCCAATGATAGACGGCATAGAACAGGACAAGGACGGCTATGATCGGTGCGCATAAAGGCAGTACGATGGAGAAAAATGCCCGTATATTGCTGCAGCCGTCCATATAGGCCGATTCATAGATCTGCTCGTCGATGGTCGATTCGATGAACGTCCGGGCGACGATCATATTGTACACGTTAATGGCGGTTGGTAAAATCAACGCCCACATCGAATTGTACAGGCCCAAATTTTTAACGAGCAAATACATCGGAATGATACCGCCGCTGAAAAACATCGTTATCGTGAAAAAGACCATGAACCCTCTGCGCCAAGGGAAGTTTTTGCGGGCCAACGGGTAAGCTCCCATCATCGTCAGCGCAATGTTCACTATCGTTCCGATAACCGTGTAAAGGATTGTATTACGATAGCCGATCCATATTTCTTCGTTCATAAATACCCGCCGGTAAGCCTCTAAATTAAACCCTTGCGGAAACAAGCCGATTTTGCCGGTTACGACCAGCTTGGGATCGCTAAAAGAGGCACTGACGACGTGAATAAGCGGATAAAGAATGATTAATACCAAAATACCGATTAATGAATACGTAACCGTCAGAAATAAACGGTCTCCATAAGCCTCTTTAATTTTGTTGGAACCAGCCTGCATGGTCATTCCTCCCTTTAGAACAAGCTGCCGCTGCTGTATTTTTTGGCGAGTTTGTTGGCCGCAAGCAGCAGGATGATGTTGATGACATTGTTAAAGAGCCCCACGGCAGTGGAAAATCCGTAATCCATGTTGATCAGACCCATTTTATAAGCGTACGTGGATATAACCTCGGACGACTCGATATTCAAGCTGTTTTGCATGAGCAGGATGCGCTCATAGCTGAGTGTCATCATTTTTCCCATCTGCAAAATAAATTGAATGACGATGGTTGGCAAAAGGCATGGCAAGTTTACATGAAGGATCCGTTTCCAACGGCTGGCCCCGTCGATTTGCGTAGATCCATGCAGCTGCGGATCTACACTGGACAATGCAGCGATGAAAATAATGGAATTCCAGCCCGCGTTCCGCCACACGTCGGTCCCGATGTAAACGCCGGGAAAATATTGCGGATCGGTCAGAAACGGAATCGAACCGAAACCGAACATGTTCAGAAGATGGTTGATATATCCGTTCTCTCCGGCAAGAAATAAATTAATGATGCCGACAAATACAACCGTTGATATAAAATACGGCGCATAGGTGATCGTCTGAAACGTTCGTTTCAACCGTTCGCGTTTAATCTCATTAAACATGAGTGCCAGAATGATTGGAATCGGAAAGCTGATCAGCGTCTTAAACAAATTAATGACCAGCGTATTGGTGAGAATTCGGGAAAACTGGTACGAATCAAATAGCCTCGTAAAGTTATCCATGCCGATCCAAGGGCTGCCGGTAATCCCCGTGGCCGGATTAAACCGTTTAAAGGATAGCTGAACCCCGTACATAGGGCCGTAGCAAAAAATAAGGAAATAAAGGACAACCGGGATAACGAAGATCAGATAGTCCCAATTTTTCCCCAGTGCAAACCTTTTTCTCCGTGATTCGGAAAAGGTGGCAGTCTTATCTGTAGCAGCCATTTTACGGGCCTCCTTCTTCGTGACCGAAAGCGGTTCGGCGCCTGAAACACTTTCGTATGGCTCGATGATAAGTGAATATGCGGCTCGCAACAACAAGCGGATATCGGCTTTTGCACGCTAAAATTGCGATTTGAGCGATAAAAACACCCTGCAAATCTTTCAGCACCCAGTCAATTTTTGCTTTTTGGCGAAGAAGAATTGATAAGCTTATATGAAATCCGTATACTCGAAATACGCTATAGACCTAAATCATCAAGGATGTGACGATGGTGCGCAAAGCAATCCAGTCCAAGCTGTATCGTAAATTTTTGTTCCGGTACCTTCTCATATTGGCCGTATCTGGTCTTCTATTCTTATTGACCAATATCATTTCTTTATCGAACACCTATAATCGGCTTATGGACAATACGCAGAAATCGATGGCGCACATGACCGAACTGCTCGATGCCCGTATATTCGATTTGCAGATGCTTACCTTGTCCGTATCGCGAAATACAAGGCTGCTCCCTTATCAATTACAAGAGCAGGTGGCTTATCCGTATTCTATTGCGAATGAGCTCGCAAATTTGAAAGCGCCTTCAGCAAATCTCGATTCGATAGGCTTGTACTATCGTCAATCCTCCTATCCATCGCTGGAGAACACAATTTTTACGGATACGGGGATGTATACCCCAGAAAGCTATGTTCGCTTAATCGGCCATAACCGAATAGCGTCAGAGCAATTATACGAAGTACTGGATAAGCTGAAGGAGCCCGTGTTTATTTCCTCACTGACCCAAACGAGTGAAGAACCGGGCAAGGAAGAGGTTCTTCTATTGTTGATTCCGCTCAATGGTACGTCTTATTCCAGCGGGGTGATGATTTATAAATTGGACTATTCCGCTTTATTGAATAATTTCGGGCAAATAACCGATAACGAAAGCAGTTTGATCGCTTTTGACCGTAAAGGGACACCGATTTTCTATTTAAAAGGTCATAGCGACATGGATTGGAGGAAGCTTGCCCTTGCCATCAATGACGCCAAGATGCGCATTCCAGGTTATCTACTCCTGCAGGAAACGTCCGAAAAACAACAGTTCCATGTCATTAACGCGATTCAGCGCAGTACCTACAACCAAGAGTATTATGCCGCCCTCACGATTTCCTTGGGCATATTCCTGTTCTCGCTTGTTCTTGGCGTGGTGCTTTGCTTCCGTTCGGCTTTTAAAAGCTATCAGCCGATCCAGGAGTTATCGAACCGTATTTCCGGGTTTACGGATAAAGCCGAGGTTACCGAGCAGGATGAGCTGATCCGGTTAACGCAATATATCGAGCAGATGAGAGATGAAAGCCTGCATTTGTCCCACATGATGCAAAATCAGGAAATTTTGACAAGAAACCAGCTGCTGCTAGCTGTACTGATGGGGAAGTTGAATGTGGATAATACGTCCGAGACCAATCGGAATGCGTTGGATAAGCTGCTTGGCAAACAAAATACAAGCAATGTCCTGATGTTTATGTTTGACGATTACAATGTAAAAGTAAGCAAAGATCCGCTAAGCGAGCAATGGTTGATGAAGTATGCCATCTGCAACGTTTTTGAGAACTTATCGGGCGATCATGGTGCCAATTATGCGCTTGATTTGGCTATCGACAACGGTATTGTTGGTATCGTCTCGTGGAATACCGGCGAAACAGACCGCTGGGAGGAGCATAGCCGAGCGTTTGCCGAGCAGATTTTGGCGTTCATGGAAAGGCATTTCGCGCTTTCCTTGTCCTGTGCCGTTGGCGAGCCGCAGCCAACCAATGAACTGCATCAATCGTTTAATTCGGCTACTTTACTTTCGGAATATCGGATTTTTGCCGGCAAAAAATCGATTATTACGCCTTCGGCAGCCGCTCCGAAAATCGCGAGTGAGGCTGCTGCAGGCTCGGGCGACGTGCGGCAAATTTCGCTGCTGGCGGATGCGCTTCATGCTGCAGTCTGCTCCAAAGATCCTGAGAACCTGGAGCGGCAAATCGTCGAGCTTAAAGCACGGTTCACGTTTCTGGAAGATGCATCAGCCTTCCGCTTGACGTACCAGCAAATGATCTTCACCTTGAACCAGCTTGTCAATAACATCCCGCTTTCGCATCGTGAAGCCATTAAATACAAGCTGGATGCTCTTACCGAATACCAGTCGAAGACGATCGACGAGGCTTGCGGCAATATGTTTGAAGCCGCCCGCAGCATTCAAGACAGCTTAGGGGAGGATTCCAGTCATGATCGATTGTATACGTCCATGCTGGAGTACGTGGCCCGTTTGTATATGGACTGCAATCTCAGTCTTTCGACCATTGCCGAAGAGCTCTCGCTGACTCCGTCTTACGTAACGCGCTACTTCAAGAACAAGAACGGATTGCCTTTAATGCAATATGTCTCGAAAATCCGGATTGAAAAAGCAAAGGAGCTGCTCGAAACAACGCCGCTATCCATTAAAGAAATCGTCGAGCAGGTTGGATTTGTTGACGAGAATAATTTCTCGCGCGCTTTCCGTAAACGGGAAGGCATCTCTCCATCCCAATACCGCTCCGTTCGGCTTGGTTAAAGTCGTTATTGCCGACGCTTGGATGCCCATACGCAACGGAAGTAACGTTGCCTCTTGCCGGAATCGTTATATAATAAGAAGCCTTCTTTATCTTCACGAAATGGAATCATTCCAATGAATCAAGACGCTTGTATCGTCGTCATTTGGGAATTAATCCGTGATGATGTTACATTAAGGCAGCATGTATCTGCATGATCTCAAAAATAGCTCGATATCAGCAAAGAACGGATCCTTTGTCCGGTTGTTCGGCAAATGCACTCGAAGGCGTGTGCATTGATATTCAGGTATTTTGTCAAGCTCAGTGAAACTGAAGCCGTATGAAGCGAGAGTTTACCGGTTAATACGCAAGTAGACGTAAAAGGAGCCCCCAGCGGAATGCTGAGGGCTCCTCTTCATTACAGTAAAGGCATACGTTGTATCTTCACCGGATTAGTTATCCGTTTCATGAATCCAATCCGTTAATATGGCATCAAAAAGCTCAGGCTCTTCGAACATCGGATTATGGCCGCTTTTTTCAAAAATGACCTTCTTCACGTGTTCCTGCGAGTCGTCTACAGCATCCCAGAGTGATACGGGACTGACCAAATAGTCGTACTGTCCAAGACCGATGAGGACGGGCTTGGCAACCTCTTTCAACGAATCGATCAGATTGAGCCGCGCGAAGGCTTCTCCCCATAAATGATCCATGACGGGCATGCTGGTGAAGACCCCTTCCCACATCCAAGCCGCATCATAAGCATAGTCATAGAAGCTGTGCGCTCCCATTCGGATGCACATATGAGCAAAACGACGTTCCGGCTCTCTCTGGATGTCCCCCGCCAGCAGGGCGATATCCGCTTCAAACTGCCGTTTCCGTTCTGCGCTTGCCGTTTCATTGAAAAAAGCGATGCTCTGCTGCTGTCGCTCTGGGCTGTTGGTCGGGGCCGTGTTCAGCAGGACCACCTTCCGGACATGTTCCGGGTATTTCTTGGCATACTCTAGCGCCATAAAGGCGTGGCCCGAATGCCCCAATATAATAAAATCCTCCAGTTCCAGCGTTTGCCTTGCCGCTTCGATATCATCCAGAACCTTATCCAGCGCATAGTCTTCCGGCTCCAGTGGCCGAGGGGGCTTCACAAAGCCTCGATGGTCCAGGAAAATCAGTTGAAATGAAGTGTAGAGTTGTTCCGAAAACAAGCGGGGGTAGTACATACTGCTTCCCACCACCAAAATAGGCCTGCCGTTTCCACGAATGGAAACATTTAATGCAAATCCTTCGCTCATTACCGTATTCTGTATGCTCATGTGTATCGTCCTCGTTTCATTTTTTATTTAATCGCACCATCCCCTTTCTTGTTCTGATTCCATTACATTCTCCATAGAACGTTCCAGCATTCTATATCACCTCGATTAGCGTTCGTTCAAGCTCAGTATAGCACCAGACATGTGTTCGGTCGACAGCCATCCAAGCATATGCCCGGACCCCACACCGTGCGTCTCTACCACCCGGACCGGGATCGTTCTAAGACCGTTGCTTCAGCCACGGTTCATTTATTCAGCGGTACAGCGGATCGTTAGGGTGAGATCCGGATAGTCCGCGGCAATGGAGCTCTTGCGCTCCATGATGCGGTCAAATTCAAAGGCAGAGCTGAATAATTCCGGCTCAGGCTTGAATGTCACGCTGGTACCTGTATCCTGAGTCATGCCGACAATCAGAAGCCCGGTCTGCGGAATGCCGTGCCTGTACTCCTGCCGGTATATGTTCCCGTCACGGCGAATTTCCACGGTCAGCTGCTTGGAGAGGGCATTGACTACGGCGATGCTGATGCCTTTTTCTGCGCCGGGGACCAGAAAGTGTGCGCTGGCATTCAACCGGTGGACATCGGTTAGTACCGATTGTACGACTGGGATGTTGGAATTCGGAAGGGCCTGCACGGGAATGCCTCTCCCGTTATCGGTAACCGTCACGCTGCCATCTTCATGCAGGAATATGCCAATCTGATCGCCATACCCGCTCGTGTGCTCCAATATTGAATTTTCTACTACGGCCCAAAGCAGTTGATGAATATCGAAGCCGTGCGAGGTCCCAAAATACATCCCCGGATTGTTGCGGGTTTCGGTCATCTCCAGGTAATCGCTTGTATCGAGCAAATCGCCTGCGGCAGAGAGCAGCAACAGGAACGGCAGGCTCCGATGCTTAGGAAGAGCGTATCGGCCGCCCTGCTCCTGCACAAGGAGATCCGCTCCGAGCAGCGCCTTGAGATGGTGATACAGCTGACCCGTCGTTCCCATATTCAACCGTTCTACCAGCTCGGAACCGGATAGGGGCTCTGCCATGACGGCCTTTAAAATATCCAGGCGCTGCTTGTTGCCCAGTGCTGCGAGGATTTTGGCAGCCTTCTCGGTATTCATGTCCAACAATTGATCCATTCGCCGTTCCTGCGGCTCCCAGCGGATGTTTTGTCCGTTCAGCTGCACTTGCCCGGAGTAGAAGACGGAGCCGTCTTCAGGGGCTGCTTCATGTATCGTAGGTGCTGTTGCGATTTCTTGGCGATGTTGATTTGATGTGGAACCAGGTTTGCGTTCCATAAGGGCTTGATAGACAAGCTGCTGCAGCTCCGACATTTGATTCTTTAAGACATCCATCTCATAAACCAGATCACGTGTCATGGGGAATCATCAACCTCACTTTATCGATATTATGTCATTACGTAATTATTATATTGCGTAATACAAACACTGTAAACCCATATTAAGGGAATCAATACATGAATAAGCGATTTGTTTGTCTATAGTTGTTTTTTATCTATGTTTATCATCCCGGGTCGTCTTACAATGAACGCAAAGGTTGGTGACATTCATTTGGGTGAAAGAATCATACGGAATTTTAAGCAGGGCGATATGCCTCTGATAGGGGAGCTGTATCAGGCGGTATCCGCAGCAGATGCACTGTTTTGGTGGGTAGGTGACCAGGACAATTGGGGCAACGTGTTCTGTGCTATTGAAGATGGGAAGATGGTGGCCAAGGGACAAGTGGGCATTATTAACGTGATCCCGCCGGGATGTGCGCCTAACTGCAAGCATCACATTTATGTGAACCTCAAGGCTGTACCGCAGCGGGAGCGGGATTATGATCTGTTAGGTGAAATGTATAAGGTGCTCTATGAACGTGCCCTTGTGTTAAAGAGGACGCTGCCAGAGACATACGGGACGTATTTGTGCGTGGGCAACTATGCCCATGAGATCGGCAACAACACTTTCTTTACAGAGGAAATCGGATTTCAGCCGCTGGAGAAGCTGTATTCCATGAAGCGGTCACTTGAGGAGCCTTTACATGCCTTGCCGTTAGATGATCGCTATGGCTATCGATTGTGGAAGATGGAATCTGCGGAAGAGGAAGAGATGTATCTAAAGCTCGAGGCTGAGGTTTGGCCGGAAGCGCCGCTGGGGCTTGGACGATTACGGGAATACAAAGGGCATCTAAGCTGGACTGCGACGAATGTCCTGGAAGGGGACACGATAATCGGCAGTACTATGGTATGGCTGGAAGAGGGGAACGTCGGCGTGATTGAAGATGTGTTTGTGAGAGAACCGTGGAGACAACGGGGAATCGCCAAATATCTGCTCTACCGTGCCATGTCCTATCTTCAGGCTCATGGATCCGCCTCGGTAAAGCTTCATGTGAAGGCAGCCAATGAAACGGCGTTGTCACTCTATCACTCGGTTGGCTTTGCCAAAGACCAAGAGGAGCACCGATTTTATCTGCCTCTATAACCGAAAGGCCGCTAATACAAAGACCACGCCAAGGAATAATCCTGACGTGGTCTTTTTCTATATAAAATGAGGAGTTATGAGGTCGATTCTTGCCCGCCTGTTACATTCGGATTGGCATCCAGAATACCTTCCGTGACGCTCCACAGTTTTGGCAGGAACCGAAGAACCTCGTCGGCCCGCTGCAGTAGGTCATCGGTGGACGTTATGCCGAGATCCGCAAGGATGGCATCAAAAGCAGGGGCATACTGCTCTTGAAACTCAGGAGTCCCGTCGACTTCCAGTATGTTGTGGCAGCGAGCGAAGGTGGCCACCATCCAGAAGACGGCCTCTCTATGGCTTCCGTTTAGGATCAGCTCGCGGCTGCCGTCAATGGCAATCGGTCTGGCATCGGGCGTAATGTCACTGCTGAAGAAGAAGGGGGTCTTCGCAATCGCAGCAGCGGCATCGAAGGTGCGGGCCAGTCCATTAAGATGATGGAGCGCTTGTTCGGCACTCATGTCTTTACAGCCCAGCAGTCGTAACAGTTCCTCATAGATTTCCTCTTGGTCATACTCCTTGAGCACATCGAGAACCGCCGCATAACGGAGCCTGACCGTGGGGTTGCGAAGAGCGGCGACCAGGAGCATATGGGTGGTTACGCCGGTAGGGAACAGCCATGAGGTAACCTGGCGATGCCAAGGGGCAGAAGGATCTATGGAGCGAAGTCCGGTTATGATACGTTCGCGTACGTTCTCACAGCGGCGGGCAACCCATATCCGGTCGGCAAAATGACGCGAAACCTCCGTCTGCAGCTTGCGCAGCTGCCCGGTCGGATCGGACATCAGGGTATCCACACGGAAGCTGCCCGCAAGATGATAGGATGTTAATACCTGCTCGGGCGAGGCGAGGTCCCGCCAGGACAGGTAGGTGGCTTCGATCAAAGCATCCTGGTAGATAAATTTCCCCAGCTTAAGAGGGGGCTCCGCATCCTGGGTAACAACAACGATGTCAATGTCCGAGGACGGAGCCATCTCTGCTTCATCCGGCTTTCCAACCGTGGAGCCACTAAAATAGGCACCCATAAATCCAGGCTCCCTGCTGGCATGCTGCAATACCCAATCCGTCGCCGCTGCGCGTGCTGATCCAACGTTCATAACCTTTATTCCTCCTCTACTTGCATGGTGTCTAACATAATTAGAAAAAATATCCTGATTTTCATTTCACCATTCATTATATGGGCTTCCATTCTAATGTACAACCGCTTACACGATGGGCCGATCCGCGGTGCTGAGCGTCGATGTGATTACTGAAGAAGAGAAAATGATACTGGTGCAAGAGATCCGTAAGGGCTTGGCAAATATAAGCTAAAACTTCTGTATAGCTGTGTGAAATTAAAAACGGACATTCCCCTAATCGCTGAAGTTCCGGCGATGGGGAATGCCCGTTTTTTCTGTGTTCTATTCATCCGCAATCACTAGCGTGGTATTGGTTTTTTTGAATTTTGGAATGAAGCTTGCATGGACATTCGCATCGGTCACGATCATATCAATTTTGTCGAGCGATGCGATGGAAATGGTGACGTCTTTGTCGAACTTGGTGCTGTCCGCCATGACAACCACCTCTTTGGACAGCTCGATCATTTTTTTGCGCGTAATGGCTTCTTCCAGGTTGTAGTCGGAGATGCCTTTTTCAATCGTAATGCCGCTGCAGCAGATGAAGGCTTTCAGCACATTCAGCTCGTGAAAGTTGAAGATGTATTCATACGCTACGACGGATTGTTCTTCCCTACGGATTTTGCCGCCGATCATAATCAGTTCCACGTCGCTGTCCATCAGTTCGATCGCAACCGGCAGCGAGTTGGTAACGACCGTCAACTTCTTCTTATGCTTCACGTATTTGGCCATCTGATATGTGGTCGAGCCGCTGTCGATATAGATGCAATCGCCGTCATGAATGAATTCGCTGCATTTGCGGGCGATCCGATCCTTCTCTTCCAACTGGCTGACCATGCGCTCGTCCATGGAGGATTCGCCGAACCGGGACTCCACGAGCTTAACCCCGCCATATATCTTCTCGATCCGCCCCTGCTTGGTCAGGGTGTTCAAATCCCGGCGCAGCGTATCTACAGAGACGTTCAGCTCTTCCGTTAGCTCCGTGATCTTCAATACTTTTCGAATCGTTAGCAGCTCAAGTATTTTCTTCTGCCTCTCCAGTGGAAACATTCGCTCACCCATTCAATCTGCATTAGTAGTTGATGCCTGTATTCATGTCTAGTTTACCGATTCGCCCGGCCATGTTCAATAGATTCACCTATATTATTCCTAAGTTAGGCATCAATTATGGATCAATATGGTCAATAGTTGGTATTGATATATGAATGATATATGCATAATTTACTTACATTTAACAGTTTCCATGATTCTTGTTTACATATGGTTTCTATACTGAGGATGTGTTTAAAGGAGGTGAGCCGTTTGCTGAAGCTAGAGCATATTAGCAAACAATTCGACGATAAAGTGGTTTTGGATGACATCAACGTAGAAATCGGTTCGGGCGAAATCGTGTCACTGCTCGGTCCGAGCGGCAGCGGGAAGACCACATTACTGAATATTATTTTGGGACTCACCCGGATGGATCAGGGGAAAATCGTGTTCCATGACCAAGATCTGAGCAACGTACCGATGAAGAAGCGCGGGTTTAATATCGTTTTTCAGGACTATGCCTTATTTCCCAATCTGAATGCCTACGACAATATCGTATACGGCCTGCGCAACAAGAAGGGGAGCGTGAGTCAGCAGGAGGTACAGGAATATATCGACTTTCTGGAGCTTCAGCCTCATGTGAACAAGCGGATCGGGGAACTGTCAGGAGGGCAGAAGCAGAGAGTGGCCCTGGCCAGAACGCTGGTCACGAAACCGAAAATCCTGCTGCTCGATGAGCCGCTCAGCGCGCTGGACGGCGTGATCAAGGAGTCGATCAAGCAGCGGATTCAATCGATTGCCAGAGAATTCAAACTGACCACGATTATTGTGACGCATGACCCGGAGGAGGCGCTGACGCTCTCGGACAAAATCCTGATTATCCATCAGGGGCAGATCGCCCAATTCGGCACACCCCAGGAGATTGTTCATCATCCGAGCAATGATTTTGTGAAGCAGTTTATTATCAAGCAGCTGCACATCAAAAGGCAGAACATCTACAATCTGTTCGGTGAGCAGTATGCATAACGTGAAACCGGAAATGCGGATCATCTTTACCGTCATCCTGTTATTGTTCGCCGTGTTTCTGTTCTTGCCGCTGCTCATCTTACTGGTCCGTTCCTTCGAATCCGATCAAGGGTTTACCCTCGGGCATTATGTATCCATAGGGTCGAATCGAGAATTCATCGCAGCGATTGGCAACAGTGTGAAGATATCGGGCATCACGGCGGTAATCACAACCGTCCTGGGGTTTATACTCGCGTATTCCATTCATTGCACCAAAATATATCGGCCCGTCAAAGGCCTGCTGAAAACCGTCATCATCATCCCCATGCTGCTCCCGACCATTACATATGGGTTCGCCATTATGTATTCGTTCGGTAATCAGGGATTGATCACCCGGCTTGCCGGGCGCAACTTGTTTGAAATCTACGGATGGAACGGTCTGCTCATAGGCTACGTCATTTACACGCTGCCTCCAGTATTCCTGTTGATCCATAACGCGTTTAAATATATTGATAAAAAATTCATCATCGTCTCCAAGTTAATGGGTGACGGAACGATGAGAAGTTTCCTGAATACGATTTTGCGTCCCTTGGCCGGAGCGCTTGGCGGAGCCTTTGTGCTTTCCTTTATCTTAAGCTTTACGGATTTTGGGATTCCGGCTTCGGTTGGCGGTACCTATCCGGTCGTGGCAACGCAGCTGTATCAGGTAATGCTGGGCTCCATTCCGGACTTCAACCAAGGCGCCGTCATTGCGGTGATGATGCTGATCCCTGCCGTGTTCGGCATCTGGCTGCTGAATTACTTGGAAAAATGGAATTTCCACTATGACAAGCTGTCGGATATCGAGCTGCCACGGCAGCGCGTTCGCGATATCGCCTTCGGTGTGATGTCATCGATCATCGTGCTTGGCATGCTTTCCGTTTTTGCCGTGATGTTCATTGCGCCATGGCTGAGCAGTTACCCTTATGACCTGACGTTTACGCTTAAGCATGTACGGGACGTCTTTCAATCGAGTGATTTAACGGGGGTATACCGAAACTCTCTCTGGGTCGCCTTCTTGACGGCGCTGTTCGGTACCTTGATGGCGTACGGATCGGCATTGCTCAATGTGCGTACGTCGTTAAAAGCCCGATCCACGGTGGATATGGTATCGATGATCACGAATACGGTGCCTGGCATGGTGCTGGGGATATCCTACCTGCTCTTCTTTAATGGAAGCAGTCTGAAAGGAACCTTCATTATTATCGTTCTGTGCAATATTGTTCATTTCTTTACGACACCGTATCTGATGGCCAAGAACTCCCTGTCCAAGATGAATCCTTCTTGGGAAACCACGGGGGAACTGCTCGGTGACAGCTGGTTCAAGACCGTTTATCGGGTGATCCTGCCAAACTCGGCTTCAACCGTCATTGAGATGTTCAGCTACTATTTCATCAACGCCATGGTGACGATCAGCGGTATTATCTTTCTCGTATCCGCCCAGACGTCCCTTGTAGCCAGCAAGATCAAAGAGCTGCAGCATTTCGCCAAGTTTAACGAGATCTTCGTGCTGTCGATGCTGATCTTCTTCACGAATCTGATCATCAAGCTGGTGTGCGACGCATTACAGAGGAGAACGGCGCAGAGGTGAGCTGCTATTTACGCCTAAGTCCGCTGCGATGCCGGATCGTATTTCCGATCGCTGTTGTCCTCGAATGAATAGAGTGGCTGCCAACATCTTACGATGACACCCAGCGGAGAGGACGTATTGTACTGGGGAAGCGAATGCGTTCGCCTTTGTCTGCGGATTTCTACAACTGATTCATACCAATCAGAAGAAATCTGAAGACAACAGCGATCGGAGGTACAATACAGTATTGCAGCGGGCATCAAGCACAGTAACTTATTTATTAATACAAATAAAAATACAAGGAGTGGAGTTAATCATGATGAAGACGCTTAAGGGAATGCTGCTGTCATTGATCGCAATCAGTATGGTGTTGGCTCTGGCCGCTTGCGGCAGCGGAAGCGCGGGGGAAGCGAAGAAGGTGGTCATCTACACCAATGGGGATGAAGAGGCCGTCGCCGCAATGGAAACTTCATTGAAGAATGCCGGATACGAAGGACAGTATCTCGTGCAATCCCTGGGTACATCCGAACTTGGCGGCAAACTGATGGCTGAGGGGAACAAAATCGAGGCTGATCTCATCACGATGAGCTCGTACTTTATCGAAAGCTCGCAGACCAAGCACTCCATGTTTAAGGATTTGGCTTTTGACGCAGGCGCTGTCGGAACTTATCCGAAATACTACACGCCGATTCTGGCGAATACCGGCTCTATCTTCGTGAATACACAAGTGCTGAAAGACAAAGGCTTGCCAATGCCAACCTCCATCACGGACCTGACCAAACCGGAATTCAGCGGACTCGTATCGATTCCGAACATTATGGATTCCTCCACCGGTTGGCTGCTGGTTCAGGCGATTATCAACCAATACGGCGAAGATGCGGGACGTAAGGTGCTCCATGACCTGATCGCTAATGTGGGGCCGCATCTGGAGAGCTCGGGCTCCGGTCCGATCAAGAAAGTGCAGGCTGGAGAAGTGGCTGCGGGCTTCGGACTCCGCCATCAGGCGGTAGCGGCCAAAGCTGACGGTGCACCGATAGATTACGTGGATCCGGTCGAAGGAAACTTCTCGCTGACCGAGTCGGTTGCGGTGGTGGACAAGAAGAATGCCACAACGGATTTAGCGATGAAAATGGCCGAGACCATCGTGAAGGATGCCAGAAAAGACCTGATCGTGAACTATCCGGTGGCCCTATACGAGGGGGAGACCGTGGATGAAGTCAACAAACCTGCGTACTCGATGACCTTCGAGAAGCCGCTGACCGTGGAGCTGCTGGAAAAGCACCAGAAATTCTTCAACGGATCTAAAGAATAAGCCAGCATAGGAGCGATGCGAAATGAATACCTATAAGCTTTTGACACCAGGACCTTTGACGACAACCAAGACGGTGAAAGAGGAGATGCTCTTTGACCGCTGTACATGGGATGATGAGTATAAATCGATTACGCAAAAAATCAGATCGCAGCTCCTGGCACTCGCCGGGGTGGATGCGGCACAATACACAGCGGTGCTGATGCAGGGAAGCGGCACGTTTGCCGTCGAAGCGGTGATGACATCCACCATATCGAATGACGATAGAGTGCTGATTGTAACGAACGGCGCCTATGGTGAGCGGATCGTCAAAATGGCAAAGTATATTGGATTGAATTATGAGGAGTACCAAGTGAATTACGATGAACATCCAAGCGAGGATGAACTGCGAGCTATACTGCATAAGGATGAAGGTATTACGCATATCGCTATGGTACATTGCGAGACGACAACCGGGATTCTGAATCCGCTGGAGATGGTCTCGACGTTGTCCAGAGAATATGGAAAGACCCTCATTATCGACGCAATGAGCAGCTTTGGCGGTATGGAAATCGATGTTCAGGGACTTGGCATCGATTATCTCATCAGCAGTGCGAATAAATGCATCCAGGGCATTCCGGGGTTTGGATTCGTCATCGCCAAGCTGGACAAGCTTGCAGCCTGCGAAGGGATTGCGCGCAGCTTGGCGCTCGATTTGTATGATCAGTGGAAAGGCATGGATCAGGACGGAAAATGGAGATATACTTCGCCGACCCATGTTGTGGCCGCCTTCTCAAAAGCGTTGGATGAGCTGAACGAAGAAGGCGGTGTATCGGAGAGATTCAGCCGTTACCAGAATAACAATCGCCTGCTGCGTGAGAGATTGGCGCAGATCGGCATCCAGTCTTATATTACTGATGACAAGCAATCTCCGATCATCACGACATTCTTATTCCCGAGTGAAGGGTTTAGCTTCGAACACTTTTACGCTTATATTAAAGAAAGAGGCTATGTGATATATCCGGGCAAGCTGACCGACGTGGATACCTTCCGAATTGGGAATATCGGAGAAATCTATGAGCAGGATATCGAGCAATTATGTCATATCATCGAAGAGTATAGGGGAGTGATGGCACAATGAATCGAATCGAAGGCGTTATATTGGACTGGGCCGGAACGGCTGTGGATTTTGGATGCTTTGCACCGGTGAACGTGTTTGTCGATATTTTTAAGAATGCGGGCATTGAAGTGACGATGGCTGAAGCAAGAGCACCGATGGGGATGCTGAAGATCGATCATATTCGTGCCATGCTATCCATGCCGAGAGTGTCGGCGCTATGGGAAGCGAAGTACGGAAGAGCCTTCGATGAGCAGGACGTGGAACGGCTGTATGCAGAATTCGAGCCGGCGTTGATGGCTTCTTTATCCGAGTACACGGACCCGATTCCGGGTGTTATTGAGACGGTTGAAGCATTGAAGGGTCAAGGCTTGAAGATTGGTTCTACGACAGGTTATACAAGTAACATGATGGAGGTTGTGGTTGCCAATGCCCGGCAAAAGGGCTACAGCCCGGATGTCTATTTCACACCGGATGATACACACTCCCAAGGAAGACCTTATCCGTTCATGATTTATCGGAATATGGAGTCTCTCCGGTTATCGGCATCCTGGAAAGTGGTTAAGGTGGGGGATACCGTCTCGGACGTGAAGGAAGGCGTGAACGCAGGTGTATGGTCGGTTGGCGTTGTCATCGGCAGCTCGGAAATGGGCCTGAGTTCAGAAGAGTATCATGCCCTGTCAGAATCGGACCGGGAAGCTGCGATCTCGAAAACCGAACAGACATTTATCCAGCATGGGGCGGACTTTACGATTCGGACGATGAATGAGCTGCCGCAGTTAATTGAGAGAATTAACGACATGCTGGTGGAGGGACAAAGACCGGGGGTTCAGCGCTAGGAAGGTTGCATATGAAGAAGCCGCGTTCGCACGCGGCTTCTTCGCTGTTTGGAGGGAAGACTTTCTGCTTACAGCTGCATCGTCACCTCTGCAGAATCTCTAGCACGCTACGCACCACAATATCGGCTATCAGAAACACAACCAGCATGACGGAAACGATGTAGACACAGCCGTTCAACCAGTGAAATCAGGAACATTTGCCACATCGTATTGGAGAAGTTCATCGCGCTGCCTACCATGGCTATACATGCAAAAATCACATGCACATACATCACGTTTAACGAGGCTGACACCGGCACCGTTTGCTTCTGGTTCTCCTTGGTAGTGTTCAGCTATAGTTAACTATTACCAGATTAAGCAAAGAGAAATGAAGTAAGATGTATTCAGATGCTTTTGAAGGGACGTGAAACCGTTGGTATAACGCATTGTATTGCATGTTCATGCTGTTTGATAATTTCATATCATACCCATGGGAGGATACAATGAGCGAGATACAGCGGATTGTAGAGAATTTAGATCGGATATTACCCCAGTTTATCCAAGATGAACCGTTACCCGGCTTGGCCGTTGGCGTGGTATATGATCACCAGATGATCTATGCCAAGGGATTCGGGGTAACCCGTATACGGAGTGGCGAAGCCGTTACGGAGCATACTCTGTTTCATATGGCCTCGGTCTCCAAAACGTTGGTTGCCACCGGTATTATGCAGCTTGCTGAGGAGGGCATCATCAGGCTTGACGGATGGGTGTCCGATTATTTGCCTTATTTTGAAATGATGGATGGCCGAGCCCGGGATTTAACGATACGCCAGCTTTTAAGCCATACATCGGGACTGCCGGATGAAAGTGACTTTGCATGGGACCGTCCTGAATATGATGAGGAAAGCCTGGAGCGATATGTAAGGAGTTTGAAGGATTACAAGTTGCAAAGGGAGCCGGGTCAGGCTTTCGATTACAGTAACATCGGCTACGAAATATTAGGCGACGTGATAGCGAAGGCCACGGGCCTTCCGTTTGAACAATATATGAAACAGAAGCTGCTGAAGCCTGCTTCCATGTTAAATAGCACTTTTCTAAGAGAAGAGGCAACAGATTACCCTCCGGCAAGCCCCCATGTGCTCGGGCTTCAGGGAGGCTATGGAGCTGAATTCAGCAGCATATTCCCATACCATCGTGCCCATGCGCCAAGTTCAACTCTTTACTCCAATGTGGTGGATATGTGCAACTATGCATTGGCTCATTTAAGTGGGAGCAGTACGACTCGGGGAGCAAGGAAATCGATTCTCGAAGCTAGCAGCTACAGTGAGATGTGGTGCAGTGTGACTTCAACTGATTATGGTGATGGTCTGGAGGACTTCGGCCTAGGGTGGTTTATGGGGTTATATCGAGGGCACCGTGTCATGTCCCATATGGGGCGGGATATCGGGTTTCGCAGCAACTTGATGCTGCTGCCAGATGAAGGAATGGGCATCGTATTCATGATGAATGCCGATCATGTTGGAGGCAAAATACTCAGTTTAGCAATTCTGGATGTTTTGCTGGGGGATGACGTTCTTTATGTACAAAGATCACTCGCCCATCACTTATCACAGCTTACGATCAGGTCTGGGGTAGATGCGGCGGTCAGGGAGTATAACGAGATTCAGCAGTCGTGCCCGGAACGCTTCCTGGTGCTTGAAGGCGAATTCAATGCAGGTGCGTATACGCTGATGCGGGGCGGATGGATTCAAGAGGGAATCCGGCTGCTCGAGCTGTCCGTGCAGATATTCCCGGAATCCTCGAACATCCATGATAGTCTTGGAGAGATGTATCTGCTTGCGGGTGAACGCGCGCTTGCGCTGAAGCATTATCGAAAATCGGTTGAACTGGACCCGGAGCATGCTGAGGGAATTCGTATGGTGAATGAGCTGCTTCAGTCTAACTAAAGTTTATTTTATCAAAAAGAACACTTTCACCTAACACAATTCCTCACCAAAAAGAGCAGTCCACAAGGACTGCTCTTTTAACCTTCTTCCATTTTATTGCACGTACGTGCCAATAAACTCTGTTACTTCGCGGTCATATCCCTCGGGATCGAACTGGCGCGCCATGCCGTGACCTGCTTCGGGGACGATGAACAGCTTCTTTTGCTCCGGACCATTCTCGTACAGCTCATACACCATCTCGGTAGGTACGAACAAATCGCCGCCGCCATGAATGAACAGCATCGGGGTCTTGGATTTCTTGACCTGCTCCAGAGCGGATGCTTCGCCGAAGGAGTATCCGGCGCGGATCTTGGTCAACAGACTTGTGGATTGAACCAGCGGGAAGGACGGAAGCTTATACATGCGCTTTAGCTGATAGGTCAGCTCATCCGTGACCGAGGTATACCCGCAGTCCTCGATAATGGCTTTTACCTGGGGGGGAAGCTCTTCGCCGCTGGTCATCATGACCGTTGCACCGCCCATGGATACGCCATGAAGTACGACTTGAGCAGCTTCGCCTGTATGCCCAATGACTTGATCAATCCATTTCAGATAATCCTTGCGCTCCGGCCAGCCGAAGCCGATGTAATCGCCCTCGCTTCGTCCGTGACCTCGGGCGTCGGGTAGAAGCACGTTATAACCCAGATCCTCATGGTACCATTGGGCGAATTCGCTCATCAGCTCCGAATGACCGGAGTAGCCGTGGGCAATGATGACGGTTTTACCCGTTGATACCTTGGCAGGTAAATAGTAAGCATGCAGCTTCAGACCGTCGTCTGAAGTAAGGTTCCATTCCTCTAAGCTCTGCTGAGCCCACCATTCCTTGCTGTTGGCAAAGGGGTTGTCGATATTCGAGTTGGCTTCCAGGTCCGGGTTGCCGTTCAGAAAACCCTTGTCGGCGCGGGCAATAGCGACGTTATAGAAGTAGAAGCTTGCTGCGATAATAATGACAACCAGTAGTGCGATGATAGCTGCTGACATGATCATAATCCTTTTTTTCATATTGATGGTTATCCTCCCCGTATCATGGAACACGATGAATGTGATAAGGAAGGTTTATGCCGATACGATATCGTTCCTTCCACCTATCATATCGCACGTCCCCTGATTAATCTATATCGCGGCCACGTTCGTTTCGTGGGTGTTACATCAATCCTATCGGTTGGGGTAGCCTAAAAATAAAGAGCTGCAGCAGGAGGCGAGAGAGAACTATGCACAAACGCTTCATCAGCCTAATTCTTGCCGTTGTTACGGTTATGGGTTTACCGCTGCCGTCCTATGCCGAGGGGGCCTATTCTTCACCGAAGAAGGATAGTGCACAGCTGCAATATCAGGATATGCTCATGCTATTTCTGCTTCCTCATATCGATAAAGCGGTTCGCAGTCATTACATCCATACGTTGGAGGAGCAACCGCTTGTCTATCCATACTTTGTGGATGTGACCGGAGTGAAGAGGGTGAACGGATTTCGCGGTTTTCATTTCATCATTACGCTTGAGGCCAGCCCAACGGTCGGTCCCCATATTACGGTGGGAAAGGACCGGCTTGTATTTGAGGTGGCTCCGACGATTCCCGGCGGTATGGTCAAGCTGGTGGAATACAAACATCTGGAGACATATGAGCTCCCCCCGCATTGGCAAGATATCGTGAAGTAACGGCGGCGAAACCAATCCAATGTCACATCCAAAAAAACAAGCAAACGCAGCTCGCGCGTTTGCTTGTTTGGTATGGGTATAACGGTGCGTTTATCGGGTGTTACACCCTCAAGCATTGAGCGGTAGGCAGGGTGCCTGCAAGGATTATCGCATCTCGAAAATCGGTCGATCCGGTCCGGGTTCGGCCTGGATCCAGCCGATGGCGAGCAGAACGACGATGGCGATGAAGGCAGCCGGCAGTACCCATTTCCAGGCATATGCGAGCATTCGTACAGCCGGGGACATCATGGCAAGTATCAGCCCGATCAGTACAACGCTGAAGAGGTGAATCCCTGGCGGCAGCATGAGGAACACAATATGAAAGACCGAAGTAAACATCAGAACAGGGATAAGGGACGTTCCCAGTACAACAGCCGGATGGTTTAAGGATTCGATTGGGTCCCGGGTAAATGCCGCCCATGTCAATGCCGCGAACTGGACCAGCAGCGGAATCGCAAATAAATAGCTTGCGCCCGGCAGGAACCAGGTGGAGCCGACAAGCAGCAGCAGGAACAGGAATGCGCCTGCCAGCAGCATCTCCAATTCATTCACTTTCTGCACGATCCAGCGGGTGAGCGCAACATGAATGATGAAGGTTACCAGTATGAAGCTGACGCTGTACAGAAGCGAATCATAGGTTGCGCCTGTGGGCTGCGTCATTTTGCCGGCCCATAACGTATCAATGAGCGACCACAAACCAAAACTTAGCGCTGCCGAGAGCACGACGGCCAGAATCGGGGTTAGCAAGCTAATCAAACTTCCCTTAAGGGAGAGTCTAGAGATGCGGGCATACAATACCGCGAAAGCCAGCCATATCGCCGCGAACACCACGGTGATCGGGATCGCCCATTTTGCAGGGTAATGAACCAGCAGGCCAAATAAATTGAAGTAAATACGGTTGTCTGTTGAAGTCAGGTCAGTCAAGTCGAGATTGCCAAAATGTTTGGCCACGGCGAGTGCATTCTCGCCTTGATGCTGCATGGTTTCAAGGGAGACGTTCTCCGTGTTGTCCATCGGGGTATGATAGGCTACCCACCCATCGCCATAGGCAAAGTTTAGTCCCGGGAGGCCATGCTCCAGCGCCACCGTCAGATCGGTATCGTTCGGCAGTTGTTTGTAGAGGTCCACCAAGAGCGAGTTGCTGACTGGATTGGGTACGGCCTTGGCGTATTCTTCAATGATCCGACTATTGCTGTCGCTGGTCTGGAACATGAGGGAGGAGCCTTTTGATCCGCGGGCTTCAAAATTCGCAATCATGCCAACCTCTCGATGCTGTGGGTCACGGAAGAATACTTCAGCCCCCAGCATGCCTTTCTCCTCCCCGTCTGTCAGCAGAATCCATATGTCATTCTGCGGTGGAGGCCCGGCCTGGATCGCTCTTGCCGTCTCCAGCAATGAAGCTACGCTTACCGAAGCATCATTCGCTCCGGGTCCGGTAGGGACCGAGTCATAATGGGACATAAGCAGGAGCGGGTTGCCCGATCCGGTGCCCTTAATGACGCCCAGAATGTTCGTTAGCTGAGTGTCGGCGTCGATGTGCTTGGTTGTCAGGCGGTCATTAAATTCTTGAACGTCCGGGTTCAAGCCGAGTTGCTCCATCTGTTCCACCAAGTAAGCTCTGACTTCCGCATTGGCAGGCGAACCCATCGGGTGGGGTTCTTGCGCAATCTGCTCGACATGCGCCATTGCGCGTTCGGCAGAGAATTCGGTTGCGGGTGCATCGATGCTGCTGGCCTGCGGCGGTTTCTCGAACCACAGCATGAGGGAGATAAAGAGTATGACGGTGAGGATGGTTGTAAGCGGCAGCCAATAAGGAGGTTTGTAATCCGGCGGTCTACTCAATTGAATTTGCATGATAAATACTCACTTCCTTTTATGATCATTCAGGCGTTTCGTAAGGCGATCTTTCATCGTATGTAAGAAACGTGCTCTTACACAGCGTAGTTCCAGAATATGACATGTGTCAATATAAGATTGAGAATGATCAGCTTTCCATGCATAACACAAAGCAAGAGCCTCCATCAGAATGGAAGCTCTTTAGATTTATATTCAATATTCATTTTTTCATACCATGCGTTCAGTCCGGTCCAGAGCTGTTCACAAAGCTCATATACATGATCGATCTGGAGAAGCTGACCCCGCATGACCAATTGCGCCAGTTCATCGTATCCGGAAGGCCTGGATTTCAGGGACAGTGATTCCTCCAATGTCTTGGCTCTTGTATTGTAAAATGCTCGGTTGGCAAGTCCAATCAGCTTGGCCGTCTGCCAGGTCAGATCCTTGGCGCCAAGCGGGAGGTAGCTAAAGTTACCGGATTGGACGTTGTTTCGTATTTTGCCCATCGTTTCGTAGGGTTCCCAGATCATGAATCCCCGCATCGTTTCTTTGATGGCTTCGTCTGAAACCTGGAGGGGCAGCTTCCGAATCTCAGCGAGCAGGTTCGCCGGATCGTAGATTTCCTGTAGATGGACATAAGCGCCGGCTGTAATCGCCCATGAGTCGTCCACAGATGCGGCAGCCTTCAGCATGTCCTGTTTTTGTTCCATGCCGATTTCGATTTTGAAAGGGGGGTATATGAATTCGTGTCCGGTCAGGGAGACTCCGTCCTGTGTAACAACTTGAAGTTCAATGTCCGAGTAAGGGCCATCAATCCCTTGCGCGATCGAGCCGTACAGGCCAATGGCTAGAATGTCATCGCCGTGCAAGTGAAGCAGCCGGTCTTTGATTTGATGAATGATGTTCATTTTCTCTTCTCTGGTCGTAGCCGCAGGATAAGGTAACATAAGAAAAGCCCCCTCCGAAATAAGTTAGTTATCCATATTATAATATAAATAGAACGGTTGAAAGCGGAGTGGTGTTTGGGATTCTGTGAATAAATATAAGGGTTATCCGGCATTCCACCATATGGTAATATATACGTGCGGATGTGGGGAGTAGTTGTCGCACCCGCACCCACAATAAATAGCTGAGGTGAGAAGAGATGAGTAGAGCTGAGCAGAGTCAAGGCAAGACCAAACAGGAATTGGACCGGGTTGTATTTATTGGCCGCACGTTTGAAGAGTACACGTTTATGTTTGATTTGGAAATGTCAGAGCTTACCGGCAAAAGGGTATTGGATTGCCCTTCCGGTGCGTGTTCGTTCACCGCTCACGGTTCGAAGCATGGTTTTGATATCACGGCCAGTGATATTGCCTATGATCACAAGCCGGATGACCTGGAGGCCAAGGGACTGCAGGATATCGGGCATGCGATGGAAACGATGGAGCAGGCGAAGAGTAACTATGTTTGGGACTATTACGGAGATGTGCAGGGACTTCGTCGGCATCGCGAGCAAGCGCTCCGCGATTGCGTCCAGGATATGAGGGAGTTTCCAGATCGCTATGTCGCTGCAGTACTGCCGGAGCTGCCTTTTGCTAACGAACAGTTTCACCTGGTGCTGTCCGCCCATTTTCTGTTTATGTACAGTGACCGATTGGATTATGACTTTCATGTCCAGACGATTCGGGAGCTGCTGCGAGTGGCCTCGGAAGAGGTGCGCATCTTCCCGTTGACCGATTTGTCAGGGAGCCGCTACGCTCATATGGAGCGCCTGATTCATGAGCTGGAGGCAGAAGGCTTTCGGGTAGCGGAAGTCAAGGTGCCCTATGAGTTTATGAAGAATGGGAACTCACTGCTAAGCATTCGTAAGAGATAGGCAGACGTATAAAATTAAGATGTAGAATGAGTGTAAATAAGAGAGGGAGCCGGCAACCAGCCGGTTCCCTCTTTATGGTTTGGATGGTTTTTGCAGAGAGGACGTACTTCATTCCTCTATTAGTTCTAATCCTCCTGTCTTACAGGGGCACGGAGAATGGTTTTCATGGAGGCGGAGGCGGCTTTTCGGGGATCGGACAAATAAATCTCATGATGCAGCCCGTCCTGTACGTAATGATGCTGTTTCATGTAGGCATACATTTTCGCCAGCGTTTCTGGCTCTGTGCTATAGGGGCCGATATGCATGATTTGGACGCATAGTCCCTCATGGATCGTTTCCAATACCACTTGCTGAATGGGTTCCAGATGATTTTTCTTGGAGAAGGCCTTGTCCCGCGCGGAATTCACGATCTCCGGGGTGACGAACGCCGGCATCCGAATGAGCAGCTTCCAATGCCATTCCTCTTTCGGAACCTCTAAACCATACTGATCCGAGTTAACCCACCATTGTCCTTCAAGTTTAGGAACCGTAAAATCCTGAATTTCCGCCTTGCAATGTCCCTTAACGCCATAGGCAACGGTATACAGCGCCTCGGTAGCATCCTCGAACATGGAGCTTTCGGGCGCACCTTGACCTTCGAATGACAGATAGAGCAAGGGGTCGAACTGCACAAGCTCAGGGATGTTCCCGGCTGTGTAATAGGTTTTATCGCTTTTGGCTAGATCTAGTTTAGGAAGCGTCATACGTAAATCTCTCCTTTATGGTCATGATTTACGGCTATCATAAACCAAATTCACTGACAGCATAGGAGTCAGTGAATTATCGAAGGATCAGTCCTCGTAATATGCGGCCAGGTCTCGGGCTGTCTCGGAGAGAACGGTTCGCAGCTGCTGAGGCTCAAGCACATTAATTCCTCTGCCATAAGAAAGCAGCAGATATGGCATGTATTGCAGCATCCAATCCGGATGCATACGGAATTCGGCCTCATCGTTAGTTCTTCTTGTAACAAGATAAGGCTGCAGGAACCACTGATTGCATATCGCGTCCAGGACCTCGGTGCGACCTTGAAGGCGAACGGTCACCAACGTCGGTTCCTTCGCCTTCGTCTTCTGATCCTGGTACTCATGAATACGGTTCATGTAGTCATGTACCGAGAAATGTTCCGGCATTTCAAATGTGCGGCCTGTTAACGATAGGCTGTTCATCCGGTCTACTCGGAATACACGGAGGGCCTCCCGTTGATGGCAATAGGCAATCAAATACCATTTGCCGAGCCGATAGATCAGCCCATAGGGATCAATGTGGCGCTCCTCCGCGGAGCCGCTGAAGGACTTCGCATATTGAAGGACCAGGGTTTCCCGACTGGCAATGGCTTGCTCTAACTCGCGCAACATGGGGTGAAGCAAGGCACTCTGTGATGGCGAGGGGATATGGATGCTGCCGACATGACGCCTCAAGTCTTCCAATTGGGATTCCTGAAGACGGTGTTCAATTTTAGTTCGTGCTTTTTCAAGAGCATCCGTAAACGGATAGTCCGCTTGCCGGGCAAGAAGCACACTGTGTTCCATGGCTTTAAGCTCGGTTACTTCGAAGAACAGCGGCACGCTTAAAAAAGAATCGGGCAGCCTGAACCCCCCGCCATGCCCGGATTCGGATATGATGGGGACCCCGCTCATACCCAGCGTATCGATGTATCGATAGACCGTTCGGATACTTAGCTCAAGTCTCTCTGCCAATTGCTCGGCTGTCATTTTTTTATGTGATCGAAGCAGCCATAGTATGGATAACAAATAGTCCAGCTTAGCCATGGACAGCACTCGCTTTCTTCATGTTATTTAGGTTAAATCCGGATCAATGAAGCTATTATAACAATCCATGAGGGGGTGTGATCAAGGGGATGAAGTGGGGATTCCAGGTATAACAAATAACAAAAGTTCAATATTGATATTGATTGATGGTTTGTTATAATGTGTTCAACAGAGAGGGGGCGTGAAGATGGGCATTGGGCTGTAATGGAAAGCCCCAGTGCTCATTGAACCTATGTCACATGACCAGCCATTAACAAAAGAAGCCATATTGGACGCTGCCGAGCAGACGCTTCGGCGCTATGGCCCCGACAAGACCTCGGTTGTCGATGTTGCCAAGGCGCTTCAAGTGAGCCATGGATCTCTATACCGGCATTTTCCCAGCAAGGCCGCTCTGAGAGAAGCTGTAACGGAACGGTGGCTGCAGCGGATTGCGGATCCGTTACAGAAGATTGCAGACGGAACGAAAGGGAGTGCCACCGATCGCTTGCGGTTATGGACGGATACCCTCATCCGGGCCAAACGTGCTTATGTCCTCGAGGATCCCGAGATGTTTGCCATGTATACAACCGTGACGCTGGAAGCCGTCAAGGTGATTGATACGCATGTGAGGCTGTTAATCGGACAGATTGCCCAGATCATCGATCATGGGATGCATGTCGGTGAATTTAAGCCCGGTCAGTCGGAGTCGGTGGCAAAAGCCTTTTTCATGGCAACTTCCCTGTTTCACCATCCGGCACATGCCTCTCAGTGGACCTCGAAGGAGATTGAAGCCGATTTTGACTCGGTGTGGGAGCTATTGTTATCCGGAATCACGAAATAATAGTAAACGGGCGAGAATCATAGTAAGAGGGAACTAAGCAGTGCTCGCGGCCGCTGTTATGCGATACCGCAAAAGCACCGCGGGAGCTAGCGCGGTAAGATCACCACCTACGTTAAAAAGATGCTATTCTTGGCGATACTCGCATGGGATAGCGTCTTTTTTTGTTCTTATTCAATTACAAATGACAAAAATATAAAATTGTCACTTGTAATTTGTTATATGGAGACATATAATCAAATTACAAAAAAGACGTACAGATCAGAGGATCCATCTGATGAGATATTCGTGCACCTAATTCCTATGCGGGAGGTTGTATCATGACAAAGAGTTTATCGGGCAAGGTAGCTATCGTAACGGGAGCATCAAGAGGCATCGGGCGTGAAATGGCGGAGAGGCTTGCGGAGAACGGGGCTAAGGTGGTTGTAAACTATGCGAGCAGCCCGACTAAAGCCGAGGAAGTGGTGAGCGCCATTAAGCAAGACGGCGGCGAAGCCCGGGCTATTCAAGCCGATATAAGTCAGGTAGCAGCAATTGAACGTTTGTTTAGTGAAACGATCGAGGCTTATGGCGGAATCGATATTCTCGTGAACAACGCCGGCGTCATGACAACCAAACCGATTGCGGCCATGACGGAGGAAGATTTCGATCAGCAGTTTGCGATTAATGTGAAGGGGGCTTATTTTGCGATCCAGCAGGCTTTTCACCATATGAATTCGGGCGGGCGCATCATCAATTTCTCGACGTCTGTAGTTGGGCAAATGTTCCCGGCGTACAGCGTATATGCTGGCACGAAGGGCGCTGTAGAGCAGTTTACGCGTCAGTTGGCTAAAGAATTCGGACCCAAAGGAATTAGAATTAACGCTGTGGCGCCCGGACCGATTAATACGGAGCTCTTCACGGTTGGCAAATCGGAGGAACAGATCGCGGGAATCGCAAGCACGAATGCTTTCGGACGTCTGGGGGAACCGGACGATGTCGCAGGGGCCGTCCTTTTTCTGGCCGGCGAAGAATCGAAATGGATCACAGGTCAAACGATCCGCGTGAACGGCGGGTTTGTGTAATACTCGTCAATATTGCAAAAACAAAAAGGCACCGGGATTTCCGGTGCCTTTCCTTACGGATAAGGTCGATCCGTGGTAGGGGGTCATAAATACGCATTATCCTACTTGTGAGTATAAGACTTCCCCTGAATGTGGGGAAATGATGTTATTCTCCGCAAACGCCCCTTAGTCCAAGTCTTTCCACTTCAAATCCAGCGTCGGAGGCGTGTAGCTATCCATGAGCTCGAGCAGCTTGAGCGGGTCATCGGAGATGTTGATCAGGTTTAAGTGGGAGGCATTGGAGAAACCTTCCGTAATACTGTACTGAATCAGCTTCATGAACGGTTCATAATACTCCCGGACATTCAGCAGTCCGATCGGTTTCTGATGAATTCCAATTTGCGACCAGCACAATACTTCGAACAATTCCTCAAAGGTTCCAAAACCGCCCGGCATGGCGATAAACCCGTCGGACAGTTTCGCCATCGTCGCTTTGCGCTCATGCATATCGGCTACTTCAATGAGCTGGGTCAGCTCGGTATGTACAATCTCGCCTTTAAACAGTCCGCTCGGCATCACACCGATAACTTCACCGCCATGCTGCAAAACGGCATTAGCCACTTCACCCATCAATCCGATATTGGAGCCGCCGTATACAAGCTTATATTGGTTGTGGGCAATGTGTCTGCCGAGCTCGGCAGCTTTCGCTTTATAGTCTGGGTGTTCCCCCATGTTCGATCCTGCAAATACACATATAGATTTCAATTCGCACACTCCTTGACAAGATGTTGATATTTCATTTGAGCAATTATACTATATATAGTGATTTATGTCATGGCATCGATGGACTATATACTGTTAATGCTCATCAGATGGCACCTACTTATATTATGGCATACATGTTAGCATTATCATGAGTTTGATCTTGAATTATGTAAAAAGTAAAGGTTAAGTGATCCCAGGGAATCGCGGAGGTAGCACAAGCATGGATATGAATGAAGCGCAGCAATGGATTAAACAGTTTTACGGGGAGCGAGGCTGGACCCAGTACGGTCCCTTTATTCGCGTTGGGTTTTTGATGGAGGAGACAGGGGAAACGGCGCGTGCCGTCCGCGCTTATGAGATCGGCAGGGACCGCCCCGACGAGGAGGTTCAATCCAAGGAACAGCTCAAGCAGGATTTGGTGGAGGAGATCGGCGACGTGCTCGGCAACATTTCACTGTTGGCGGATCTTTATGGCATTTCGCTGGAAGAAGCATTTACTGCCCATCAGCAGAAGCTGCTGAAGCGGTTTGGCTCTTAAAGGTGATACGCTAGACCCTGTTTTGCATCCCATTGACGAGGCTGCCCCCCAGGAATGATTCATAGTCGAAGGGGCATTATTACGGCAAAACTTACGAAGTAAAAGGCCGCCCCAGGTCCCTTGGACCTTTTGGAGCAGCCTTTTTTTACATGTATCGTGGGATAAACCATTAGAAGTCTTACGATACCAGGACCTTGCGGAATTCCTCCGTCAGCAGCGGGACGATATCGAACAGATCGCCGACGATGCCGTAATCGGCTACCTTGAAGATCGGTGCGTCAGGGTCTTTGTTAATCGCAATAATGACCCGCGATTGGCTCATGCCGGCCAGATGCTGGATGGCGCCGCTAATGCCGCAGGCAATATAGATCTCGGGCGTGACGACTTTGCCGGTCTGCCCGATCTGGAGCGCGTAATCGCAGTAGCCGGCATCGCAGGCGCCGCGCGATGCGCCGACCGCCCCGCCGAGCAGGTCGGCGAGCTCCTCCAGCGGCTTAAAGCCGTCCGCGTTCTTCACGCCGCGCCCGCCGGAGATGACGATTTTGGCTTCCGAGAGGTCGATTTTCCCCGTGGTTTTGCGGACGACGTCCTTTACCACGGAGCGGAGGGAAGGAGCCGGGTAAGCGATATCCTCAATGCTGGCGCTAGCGCCTTCGATGGCTTCCGCAGTAGGAATATTGTTCGGACGCACCGTGACCACCCACGGTCCGTTCTGGAAGACGCGCTTCTCAAAAGCTTTACCCGCATAGAGCGGACGCGTGAACACCGCTTCTCCACCTTCCGTCTCGATCGCGGTTACGTCGGAAATTTGCCCGGCATTCAGGGAAGCGGCGACGAGCGGTGCTAGATCACGACCGATGGCCGTATGTCCGAAGAGGACGGCATCCGGTTTGGCCTGACCGATAACCGCTTCAATGGCCGCCATATAAGCTTCGGGATTATAGCTCTCCAGATCATCATGCTCAACCGTATAGATCGTATCGGCACCATAGGCGTTCAGGGCCGATACGGCCTCGGTAATGTTGGAGCCCGCAACCAGAATGCGGATGCTGTCACCGTCACCTGCAATCAAACGAGCTGCGCCAAGCGTCTCGAGGGCAACCTGGCGCAGCTTCCCATCTCGGTTCTCGGCATACACTAATATCGTTTTGCTCATATCATAACCTCCTAGGATCCATTTGAGATTGAAGAGAAGAGAGTTTGACGATTTAACCAGCCTGAGCAACCTAAGCGAATTCAGGAGATTTCCTCCGACCGCTGCTGCTCCGGATTTGCGAAACGTATCAAGCGAAAAGCGTGCATGACGGACATCCCGTCAACCATACAATCAGAATACATAAGAAATGATGACATGGCTCTCTGTCGGCACCGTGTAACCGCATTCAATAGTGGGAGTCAAACGGGTACAACCGTACACCCGTTCATTAGATCACTTTCGACTGGGTACGGAGCAAGGATACCAGCTCATGTGCCACTTCGGCGGGCTCACCCTTCAGAATACGTCCGGCGCTTCGCTCCGGCGGCAGGGACAGCTCGCTTTGCTTTGTTGCCGGCTGGATATCAGCTTCCGATAGCCCGAGATCATCTAGTGTCAACGTCTGAAATGGCTTTTTCTTAGCCTTCATGATGCCAGGCAGCGATGGATAGCGGGGTTCGTTCAATCCCTGCTGTGCCGTGAAGATCGCCGGGAGCTGAACCTCCAGCACTTCAAGATCGCCTTCGGCATCCCGATGCACTTCAGCCGTGGTACCGTTCAGCGTTAGCTTAGTAATGGAGCCGGTATGCGAAATACCGAGAAGGCTCGCCAGGCGAATAGCCACCTGACCCGAACCACGGTCCACGGAGAAGTTGCCACCCAGGATCAGATCCGGGCTTTCCTTGGACAAATATGCGTGCAGCACCTTGGATACCGCATATTCATCGTCCGGAATCCGCTCGTCTGCGATCAACACCGCGTCATCAGCGCCCATTGCCAGCGCTGTGCGCAGGGCCTCTGCCGTACGATCCGGTCCGACGGACAGGAGTGTCACGCTGCCGCCGTGGTCATCCCGAAGTTTCACGGCTTCTTCCACCGCATATTCGTCATACGGATTGATTACGAATTTCACCCCATCCTCGGCAATCGATCCGTTCTCAATCGTAATTTTTTCCTCCGTGTCAAAGGTCTGTTTAAGCAATACCACAATCTTCATCGGTTAAACGCTCCCTTCAATATGAATATCAGCGGGACTTATTGTCCGCTGGAAACGCCGTTCAGGAAAAAGCTAAGCGTCTCATCCGCCTGATCGGACAGAGAATACTTGCGGCCGGAGATCAGCCAAGAGGTTACCGCTTCATCCATCGCGCCAAAAATCAGGTTGCGCACCAGTTTGACGTTCAGATCGGAACGGAATTTCTGTTCTTTGATGCCCTGTTCCAGGATATTCTCGATCAGCACAATATATGGCTTCAATGCGCTGCCGATTTCCTTGCGCAGCTCCAGGTCGCTCTGCCGCAGCTCAATCTGCGTGACATAAGCAAGCTCAGGATTGCTCTCCAGCTCCGAGAAATGGATGCTGCACACCGTCCGCAGCGCTTCTACGGCATCCGTGGTTCCTTCCACGCTTTCGTGGAATTTACCGACCAGCTCGCCAAGCTTCTCCTGGAACAGGCGGATCAGGATATCCTCCTTCCTCTTAAAGTACAAATAGATGGTGCCGTCAGCTACGCCGGCGGCCTTGGCGATCTTGGATACCTGGGACCGGTGGTAGCCGTTCTCGGCGAATACTTTCAGGGCGCCCTGGAGAATAAGGTGGTATTTTTCATTTTTTTTACTTGTCATATGCTCACCCCGATGTTAGAATACAGTTAAAATTATGAATGAATACTCATTCATTTCTTGTATCCATCATAAAATACGTTCATGTCGTTGTCAACGATGGGTTACGAAGAAGCGCGAAATGGATGAAGCAGATGGATCAGAACAGCAAAATAAGGCGTTCATATCAGAGCAATAGACGGCAGTTCAACCGGAAGAAACAAGTCACTGGGTATCCGCAGGCAAGTACAGATGAGAGCATTGTACGGATGAAGAGATGCAGCCAGAAACGATGAAGTTCGGTTTAGAGGGGTCGGCACGGCACGATGTGGAGGTCTATTTTCGTTCCTGCAATGAAAGCGCTTCATATATTATCCCGACATGGACATATGACGAGAAGTTTTGGAAGGAGTGACAGGAGCTTCGGAAAAATGGGACGCTGCACCAGACTACCAGAGGAAAGAAGGATTTTTTAACGCAAGGGGCTGAGAGAGATGGTTCTAACCTTAATCAACGCACTGCTCTTTGTCTTGATCACCGGTTGGGCGGTGTATATGTTCGCCACCGTGGTGTATCGCCGGTACCTGTATATCCGTTTGGGCAAGCCAGCGAATCTGAAGAAGGATCTGAAGGAACGCTTGAGCCAATTCGCCATCCAGGTATTCGGACAGAGCAAGCTGTTTAAGGACCGCAAGAGCGGCATCATGCACTTTATCGTGTTTTACGGATTTATCATTTTACAGTTCGGTGCGCTCGACATCATCTGGAAGGGATTGTCCGGCCACAGCCTGCCGATTCCGGGGCACGCCGGCTTTATTCTCATGCAGGAGATTACGGTTGCGTTGATCCTGCTGGCCATCGGATATGCGGCATATCGCCGCTATGGCGAGAAGCTAAAACGGCTCAAGCGGGGCTGGAAGCCAAGCATTGTCGTGTTTTTCATCACCACGCTGATGGCTTCGGTGCTGCTGACGATGGCTTTTGAACGGCTCATGGAAGGACTGGCGTGGTCGGCCATGGCACCGATCTCCTCCAGTATTGCGGCCGTGTTTGCCTGGATGCCGCCGGTGGCGGTTACGGTTTGTTATTACGTGTTCTGGTGGCTGCATCTGTTGATTCTGTTGTCGTTCCTCATCTATGTGCCGCAATCGAAGCATTTTCACCTCATTACGGCGCCGATCAACATTCTGGTCCGCCGCACCGATCCCCCGGGCAAGCTCAGCAAGCTGGATCTGGAGGATGAAGAAGCCGAGGAATTCGGGGTAGGCAAGATTGAGGACTTTACACAGAAGCAGATGCTCGATTTTTATGCATGCGTTGAATGTGGAAGGTGCACCAACGTGTGCCCGGCCTCGAATACAGGCAAGCTGCTGTCGCCGATGCATATGATTGTGAAGCTAAGGGATCATCTCACGGAAAAAGGTGCCGCGCTCACCTCCAAATCGGCATGGATGCCGGCCTCTGTGTTTGGATCGCCGGGCGTTCACTCCATGGGCGCAACGGATCTGGCCCTTGTCGGCTGGAAGGGCGAGGGCATTACCGATATCGGACCGACGATGGACGTTCAGAAGCGCTCCTGGCATCAGGTCGAGGGCGTAGACCCGAAGGACATTCAATTGATCGGCGGCGTCATGACGGAAGAAGAGATTTGGGCGTGCACGACCTGTCGCAACTGCGAGGATCAATGTCCGGTTGCGAATGAGCATGTTGACAAAATCGTGGACCTTCGGCGTCATCTCGTTCTGATGGAGGGCAGTGTGCCGCAGGAAGGCCAGCGGGCGATGCAAAACATCGAGCGACAAGGCAACCCCTGGGGAATCAGCCGCGCGGACCGGAGCAAGTGGGTGAAGGAGGTCGATCCGGAAGGGACGTTGGATCTGAAGATTCCGACCGTGAAGGAAAATCCGGATTTCGACGTGCTGTTCTTTGTCGGCTCCATGGGCTCTTACGACAATCGCAGCCGCAAGATCACCAAGGCCTTTGTCCGGCTTATGAATGAAGCGGGCGTCAATTTCGCCATTCTCGGAAACGAGGAGAAGAATTCGGGCGATACGCCGCGCCGGATGGGCAATGAATTTCTGTTCCAGCAGCTGTGCACGGAGAACATCGAGACATTCCAGAAGTACGATGTGAAACGAATCGTGACGGCTTGTCCGCATACCTTCAATATTTTGAAGAACGAGTATCCGGAGTTTGGGCTTGAAGCCGAGGTCATTCATCATACGGAGCTGCTGGACCAGCTGGTGAAGGAAGGGCGTCTTCAGCCTAAATATCAGGTTCAGGAGAAAATCACCTATCATGACTCCTGCTACCTGGGACGGTATAACGACGTGTATGATCAGCCGCGCAGCGTGCTTCGCGCCATACCTGGCGTCGAGCTCCTGGAGATGGAGCGGAATCGCGAGAATGGCATGTGCTGCGGGGCCGGCGGCGGGCAGATGTGGATGGAGGAAGATGCGGGCAAGCGCGTGAATCTGGCGCGTACCGAGCAGGCGCTGGCCGTATCCCCGACGATGATCAGTTCAGCCTGTCCGTTCTGTCTGACGATGCTGGAGGACGGTACGAAGCTGAAGGAAGTGGAAGAAAGCGTAAAAACGCGAGATATCGCGGAAATCCTGGAGTTATCCGTATTCGGTCTATCCGAAATCCATGAACAGGAGGTCGTTGTGCAATGAGTAATACCATTACCAAGGAAGTCGTCAGCGGTTCCGGTGTCGCAAGTCGAAACATAACTAAAGCCGCCGTGATCGGCTCTGGCGTCATGGGGTCGGGGATCGCCGCCCATCTCGCCAATGCAGGCATTCCCTGCCTGCTGCTCGACATCGTTCCGAAATCCTTAACCGCGGAAGAGGAAAAAGCCGGATTGTCGCTGGATCATCCAAAGGTACGAAACGGGCTTGCCTCCAAAGCCATTGCGGCTCTGCCTAAATCCAGCACGGCTCCGCTGTACAGCGCCGATTTTGTGGGCCGGATCACCCCGGGCAATACCGAGGATCATCTGAGCCAACTGAAGGACGTGGACTGGATCATTGAGGTGGTCACGGAGCGCCTGGAAATCAAAAAGAGCATCTTCAAGCAGATTGAAGGCGTGCGTAAGGAAGGATCGATCGTCAGCACGAACACCTCGGGCATTTCCGTCAATGCGATGGTCGAGGACTGCAGCGAGGAATTTCGCAGCCATTTCCTGGGGACGCACTTCTTCAATCCGCCTCGTCATATGAAGCTGCTGGAGATTATTCCGGGCTTTGATACCGATCCGGACATTACGAAGTTTATGGTTGAATTTTGCACGAAGCGCCTTGGTAAAGGGGTTGTGCTTGCGAAGGACACGCCGAATTTCATCTCGAACCGGATCGGCACCTACGGTCTTCTGGTCACGCTGCAGGAAATGGTGAAGAACAGCTATACCGTGGAGGAAGTAGATGCGGCCACCGGTCCTGTTCTGGGGCGTCCGAAGAGCGCCACCTTCCGGACACTGGATCTGGTCGGCATCGATACGTTTGTCCATGTGGCCAGAAACGTGTACGACTCCGTACCGGACGGCGAGGAGAAAGACGTGTTCACGGTGCCTGACGTCATGAATGAGCTTGTCGCGCGCGGCTGGACCGGGGAGAAGGGCGGCCAGGGCTTCTATAAAAAAGTAAAAGGCGATCAAGGCAGCAAAATCCTATCACTCAATCTGTCCACGATGGAGTACAATCCGAGCGCCAAAGTGAGCTCCGCTTCCATCGAAGCCGCCAAAGCGGTGAAGGGAGCCAAGCGGAAGATCAAGGCATTCCTCGGTACGCAGGATCGTTACTCGGAACTGGCTTGGAATGTATTGAAGCAAGTGCTTGTCTATGCGGCCGACAAGCTGGGAGAGATCGCCGATTCCATTCAGGACATCGACAACGCGATGAAATGGGGGTTCAACTGGGAGCTCGGACCATTCGAGACCTGGGATCTGATCGGACTGCCTGAATCCGTGCAGCGTATAGAAGCGGAGGGGATGACGGTTCCAGCTTGGGTGAAGGATTGGATTGCCGCCGGCAACAAGTCCTTCTATCAGCAGAAGGACGGCGAGGTGTTCCATTATTTCAAAGGTGAGTATAAGGGTGTAGAGGTTCAGCCTGAGCTGATCTCGCTGCAAGCGCTCAAATCGCAAAACCGGGTCATTCGCTCGAATACGGGGGCGAACCTGATCGACATTGGGGATGGCGTAGCGTGTCTTGAATTCACTTCCCCGAACAATGCGATCGGTGCCGATATCTTGGTCATGATCCAGCAGAGCGTAGAAGAGATTCGGGCGAATTACCGCGGGCTGGTGCTGGCGAACGAAGGCCGCAACTTCTGCGTCGGCGCCAACCTGATGCTCATGCTGATGGAAGCGCAGAGCGGCGACTGGGATGAGGTGGATGACATCATCCGTCTGTTCCAGGGCAGCATGATGAAGCTGAAAGCGCTGGAGAAGCCGGTTGTGGCTGCGCCTCACCGGATGACACTGGGTGGCGGCGTGGAGGCCTGTCTTCCGGCCGACCGGATCATCTTCTCGGCAGAGACCTATTTCGGTCTCGTGGAGACCGGAGTGGGTCTCATTCCGGCAGGCGGCGGCTGCAAGGAGCTGGCGCTCATGACCAGCAACCGCCATCCCGACAAGGAGAGCGACCTCCAGCCGGAGATTAACAAAATCTTCGAGATGGTGGCGATGGCGAAGGCATCGAACAGCGGACATGAAGCGATCCGCATGGGTTATGGGCGTAGCGGGGATACGGTGGTTATGAATCAGGACTACCGGATCTATGAAGCGAAGCAGGCGGTATTAGAGATGGACCGGGCAGGCTATGTTCCGCCGCAGCCGGGGAAAGCCCGCGTTGTCGGCCGCGACGGCCGGGCCGTGCTCCAGATGGGCGCCATCGACATGAAGCGCAGCGGTTATATCAGCGATCACGATCTGTTGATCGCGAAGAAGCTGGCGCACATCTTAACCGGCGGCGATGTTCCTGCGGGAACCGTGGTGAGCGAGCAGCATCTGCTCGACCTCGAACGCGAAGCGTTCCTCAGCCTGCTCGGGGAGGTCAAAACCCAGCAGCGCATGCAGCATATGCTGGCGAAAGGCAAGCCGCTGCGGAATTAGGGCTTTAAGAGAGCTGCTTCAGCTAAGAGTTACATCATCATTCGCAACGTGCGATTCGCCAAATCGACGGTGCATATAGAACATGGTGGCAGGTTATCCATGCTGGCGAAGTTTAATGATGGAGACTCTTTAATCAGTTCCACCGTTACGAATTCATTTCACGGCCGACTAGCGGCCCGCAATCATATCGGTATTGGATCCAACCATTTCAAGTTGATGAGGTGAATGGCATGAGAGAAGCAGTCATAGTATCCCTTGCCCGTACTCCGGTGGGGAAGGCGAAGAAGGGCAGTTTTGCCCAGACGCGCGTGGAGGATCTCGGCAAAGCCGTACTGGAAGCCGTCATTGAACGTGCGCCGGGCCTGAAAAAAGAGGATGTCGAGGACATTATCCTCGGCTGCGCGATGCCGGAAGGCGAGCAAGGCCTGAATGTCGCGCGGATTATCTCGCTGTATGCGGGATATCCCGTGACGGTACCCGCGCTGACCGTCAATCGTTTCTGTTCCTCGGGACTTCAGGCGATCGCTTTCGCGGCGGAGCGCATTATGCTCGGTCATGCCGAGGTGATCGTCGCTGGCGGCGTCGAGAGCATGAGCCATGTGCCGATGACCGGCTTCAAGCCGGCGCCGCATCCGACGATTGTCGAAGAGATGTCAGAGGTGTACATCGGCATGGGGCATACCGCGGAAGAGGTGGCCCGCCGCTTCGGCATCACCCGCGAGGCGCAGGATGCCTTCGCGGCCAGCAGCCACCGCAAAGCTGCCGCCGCCATCGCGGAAGGCAAGTTCCGGGACGAGATCGTACCGGTGAACGTAACGCTGGCTGCGGCCGACGAGCAGGGCAAGGTGCGCAGCAAAACCTTCGCCTTCGATACGGATGAAGGGGTTCGGCCGGACACGACTCCGGATGTGCTGGGCAAACTGAAGCCGGCTTTTGCCCTCGGCGGCTCAGTTACCGCGGGTAACGCGTCGCAGACGAGTGACGGCGCGGCGGCGGTTGCCGTTATGAGCCGCGAGAAAGCGGAGCAGCTGGGCCTTACCCCGCTGGCTACCTTCAAGTCGTTTGCCCTGGCAGGCGTAGAGCCGGAAATTATGGGCGTCGGCCCAGTCGAAGCGATCCCGAAGGCCCTCCGCATGGCGGGGATCGAGCTGGATCAAGTGGATGTGTTCGAGATTAACGAAGCGTTCGCTTCGCAATGCCTCCACATCATTCGCGCTTTGGGTATCGACGAGAGCAAAGTCAACGTCAATGGCGGCGCCATTGCGCTCGGCCATCCGCTCGGCTGCACCGGTGCCAAGCTGACCGTCAGCCTCGTCTCCGAGCTGGCCCGCCGCGGCGGCGGCTACGGCGTCGTGAGCATGTGTATCGGCGGCGGCATGGGCGCCGCGGGGGTGTTCGAGGTGCACGCGGCTGGGGCGTAAATGTTGTAGCAGAGCTCGCTTCCAAGTCCCTCAAAGAACTTGGAGAGGCACAGCAGGTACGATTCGCGCTCTAAGCACGAGAAACTACTTGTTCCCGCTCAGAAGGTGTGAACTCCCGCAATAAGTCTCAAGGGAGCATGGGAACTCTCAGTAAGCCGAACTCTTCTTGGAGCTGATCAGTAGTTGTGAATTCCTTCTATTAATTCCTCCCGGGCCTAGGAGCCACCAAGCAGGTGTGAGTTCATCTATAAGTCCTCAAGGGGCTAGTAGCTCCCAAGCAAGGACTTTGGAAAGTTAGTTTAAAAATGTTTCTGAATTGTATTCGATGAACATATCTAGGTTTTCGATATCAAGTCTACTGATCTTCTATTAATGCATGACCAGTCTATTCACTCTGAATTGTAGTTTCAATGCCGTGTCCGCTCCGTACACGGACCGGACACGGCACCACTCACTCCAACCACAGGGGAGTGCAAGGATAGCCGGTCGTAGAGGTTTGAACTTAGGAGATTCACTAGTGTGCGCCAACCTAGCGGAGAGGGCGGAATTGTACTGGAGAAACGAAGTGGTCGCCTTTGAGTTTGGATTTCTTCTACTTATAGAGCCATTCCTTGAAATCCAAACTCAACAGCGATCGGAAGTACAATCCGCACGCGGAGAGGACACTATTGCACCACAGTCACGCATACATCATCTATGATCAACCAGCAAGTCGCAACCTAACAACACCAAGGCAATTCATTGCTCTCCACCTTATTCCACATTCCGAAAGGGGAAACCAATCATGAGCGATAACCAAACCAAAGAACCGAAAATCAAAGGCGGCAGCTTTGTCATCGATAATCCCGATATGCAGCGCATCCTGACACCGGAGGATTTCACGGAAGAGCACCGCATGATCGGTGAGACGGTGCGTGATTTTATCGATGGGGAAGTCGTGCCGCACGATGAAGAGCTGGAGAAGCTCAATTACGAGATGACGGTAGACCTGCTTCGCAAAGCAGGCGAGTTGGGCCTGCTCGGGGCCGATGTGCCGGAGCCGTTCGGCGGGATCGGTCTGGATAAGGTCAGTTCTACGATTATTAACGAAAACTTGGCGAAGGGATCGTCCTTTGCGCTTTCCTTCGGGGCTCATGTCGGGATCGGAACGCTGCCAATCGTGTTCTTCGGCACGACCGAGCAGAAACAGAAGTACCTGCCGGATCTGTCGACCGGCGCGAAAATCGCGGCTTATTGCTTGACGGAGCCGACCTCCGGCTCGGATGCGCTGGGTGCCAAAACGACGGCACGCCTGTCCGACGACGGAGACTATTATATTTTGAACGGATCGAAGCTATATATAACTAACGCCGGATTTGCGGATATCTTTATCGTCTACGCCAAGATCGACGGAGAGCACTTCACCGCGTTCATTGTCGAGAAGGAGATGGAAGGCTTTACACTCGGACCGGAGGAGAAGAAGATGGGCATCAAGGGCTCGTCGACGCGTCCGCTCTTTTTCGAAGACGTGAAGGTGCCGAAGGAGAACTTGCTCGGCGAGATCGGCAAAGGCCACCGGATTGCCTTCAACATCCTGAACATCGGAAGGTATAAATTGGCAGCCGGCACCGTCGGTGCGGCGAAGGAATCGATCGAGCTGAGCGCGAAATATGCTAACACCCGTAAACAGTTCGATACGCCAATCTCGCAGTTCCCGCTCATGCGTAAGAAGCTGGCCGAGATGAACATCACCACCTTCGTGATGGAGAGTATGGTGTACCGTACGGCAGGTCTGCTGGAGGAAGCGATGCAGGACATCGATTACAACAACGAGGATGCCGGAATCCACTCGGCTGCCGCGATCTCCGACTATGCCATTGAATGCTCGATCAACAAGGTGTTCTGTTCGGAAGGACTGGATAACGTAGCAGACGAAGCGGTGCAGATTCACGGGGGCTATGGGTATATCCAAGAGTACAAAGTGGAACGCATCTATCGGGACTCCCGCATCAACCGCATCTTTGAAGGCACGAACGAGATCAACCGGCTCCTGATTCCGGGTACACTTGTGAAGAAGGCCATGAAGGGCGAGATCGCGCTCCTGCAAAAAGCGCAAGGTCTCCAAGGTGAGCTGCTGCAACTGGTACCTGGTCAAACCTTCGAAGGCACACTGGAGCAGGAAGCGCACTTCCTGGACATGAGCAAGAAGATTTTCCTCCTCGCGGGTGGTTTGGCGGTACAGAAGTTCGGCACGAAGCTGGAGAAAGAGCAGGAGGTCTTGTCTAATCTGGCGGATATGATGATTGATATTTATGCCCTTGAAAGTGCGCTGCTGCGTACCCGCAAGCAAATCGAACGCACCTCCGAGGAAAAAGCAGCCAGCATGATCGAGATGACGCAGGTGTTTGCATACGAGGCGTTCCAGCGCATTGAGGCACTCGCAAAAGAGACGCTGGCCTCGGTGGAAACCGGTGATATGCTGCGCATGCAGCTGTCGGTGCTCAAGAAACTGACACGTTGCACGCCGGTCGATACGGTGGCCCTCAAGCGCAGCATCGCGGCCCGTGTCGTCAAGAACGAACGGTACACACTGTAGCACCCGGCACCGAAAGAGATGTGAATGTAGCCTGAAAAGAGAGAGATTTTTCTTGGAGTAGGAAAGAAGGAGCATTCCTTAGGAAAGGGTTGGTTTTGTATGGATACAAAGCCTTGGCTGCCGTTTTATCCACCCGAAGTAGCCCCCGCTTTTGATTATCCGAAACAGAATTTGGCATCATTTCTCGTGACGTCGGCACAGAAGTTCCCGAATCGGCCGGCCATGTATTTCATGGGCAAAACGATCAACTATAGGAGTCTGCTGGAGTCGTCCTATCGTATGGCGAACGCGCTCCGCAGCAAAGGGATTAAGAAGGGCGACCGGGTAGCGATTATGCTGCCCAACTGCCCGCAGGTGGTTATTTCGTATTATGGCGTGCTGCTGGCTGGAGCCGTGGCCGTCATGACCAACCCGCTCTATATGGAGCGGGAAATTGCACATCAGATGAAGGATTCCGGTGCTAAGATCATCATCACGATGGATATGTTCGTGTCCCGCGTTGAAAAAGTCATCGAGGAGACGGAACTGGAGCATATGATTGTCACCTCCGTGGCGGACTATCTGCCGTTCCCCAAGAATCTCCTCTACCCGATTAAAGCCAAGAAGGAGGGTCCCCTTCCGGTCGTCAACTATGGAAGCCGCGTCCATGCCTTCAAAAAGCTGCTCGCCGGTGCGCCGAATGACCCGATCTGCGAATCCGTGAAGGCGGAGAAGGACTTGGCCCTGCTCCAGTATACCGGTGGCACGACCGGTGTTCCCAAAGGCGTCATGCTGACGCATATGAATCTGATCGCTAATACCGTGCAGTCCGCGAACTGGTGTTTTCAGGTGGAGGATGGGAAGGAGCGCTATTTGGCGGTTCTACCGTGTTTTCACGTGTTCGGGTTGACGGTGCTGCTTAATCAGGCCATCTACCGTGCGGGCATGCTGATATTGGTACCGAAATTCGAAGTGACGATGATTCTGAACTTGATCAAAAAAATGAAGCCGACGCTCTTCCCGGGCGCGCCGACCATGTATATTGCACTGATTAATCATCCACGGATCAAGGAATATGATCTGTCTTCGATCAATGCTTGCGTCAGCGGCTCTGCCGGGCTTCCGGTCGAGGTGCAGGATAAGTTCGAGGAGCTGACCAAAGGGCGGCTGATCGAAGGTTACGGCCTGACCGAAGCTTCCCCGGTTACCCATGTGAATCCGATCTGGGGTAGGCGCAAGATCGGCACCATCGGCGTACCGGTTCCGGATACGGATGCCAAGGTGGTCGATCCCGAGACGGGCGAAGAAATGCCGGTCGGCGAGCCTGGCGAGCTGATTGTGAAGGGTCCGCAGGTGATGATGGGGTACTGGAACCGGCCGGAGGACACGTTCGACACGCTGCGCAACGGCTGGCTGTTCACGGGCGATATGGCAACGATGGACGAAGAGGGGTATTTTACGATCATCGACCGCAAGAAAGACATGATCATTGCAAGCGGTTTCAATATTTACCCTCGGGAGATCGAGGAAGTGCTGTATGAGCATCCCTCTGTGAAGGAAGCCGTCGTTGTCGGAACGAAGGACGATTATCGCGGTGAAACCGTGAGAGCTTATATTGTGCTGAAGGATGGCGCGTCTCCGGACCCTTCGGGCCTTGAGAAGTTTTGCCGCAGTCAGCTGGCTGCCTATAAGGTGCCGCGCGAGTACGTGTTCCGCGATTCGCTGCCGAAGACGATGGTAGGCAAGGTGCTGCGCCGCAAGCTTCTAGAGGAGGAAGAGGAAGGCAGAACGGGCTGAAGCACAGAATAGCGGTGTAGGCATGATAAGTGATTCATGTTATCCCGCTGGAATGGATACAGTACTAACGACGTCATAAGAAAAAAGGAGGCGGCCTGATGAATCATACCAATGCCAATCTGGATACGAAGGCCGGACAGCCGGAATTCGACCGGGAGGCGTATATCGAGGCCATGACCGAAGCGGCGGAGCCCACCTTCTGGGGATATCTCGGCTGCAAGCTTGCGTCTGCCAGCTCGGAGGCGGTTGTTGTGACGCTGGATGCCCAGCCTCATCATATGAATATGGCGGGCATCGTGCATGGCGGCGTACTCTCCTCATTGATGGATAACGCCATGGGCATTGCCGTCATGCTGGAGCGCCCTGGCGAATCAACGGTAACGAGTAATTTGAACGTGCATTTTGTCATGCCAGCCAGAGACGGTATCCTCACCGTAACGGCAAGCATCGTGCATCAGACGCACCGTTCGGTCACGACGGAATGCAGAATTACGAACGAGAAGGGCGAACTTGTGGCGATCAGCACAGGGTCCTTCCGAGTGAAATAAAGCAGCCTTGGCTGCTATGAAACAGGTGGTCTGCCAACGCTGGAGGGGCAGGCCATTTATTTTTTTGGTGAGCTGGAAATTTTGTGGGGAGTAGTTTGAGTAACTATTGATCAGTAGCTTCCCGTCAATTGAGCTTATGACAGGAGGGGGCGCTAACCCCCGTCCTCTCACACCACCGTACATGCGGGTCCGCATACGGCGGTTCCAAAAGGTTAACAAAGCCCCAGATCCACCTGGTACGGGGTCTTCTTTATGGGATTAGAGCCGAGAAACAGAGATGGCATGTTCGTGGTTAGAGTTATGAAGTGATTCCCCCTTACTCCTTGTCAGGTCAATAAAGCTGTGGTACAATGAGAATGCTGTTTTTCATGTAGAATCTAGAATGTCTCTTAAGATAATAAATTCAGATGTTTACATACGTAGGAGGTGGAAGTCATGGTTGTATTTTTTGAAGTGTTGCTTGTTATTTTCTCCATCGGGTTGATTACTGTCGTTCTTCTCCAAAAAGGGAAAAGCGCAGGTCTTGCCGGTGCCATCTCCGGCGGTGCGGAACATCTTTTTGGTAAAACAAAGGCTCGCGGTATGGATCTCGTACTGCAGCGTACAACGGTAGGTCTTGCAGCAGGATTTATGATTTTGGCCATCGTTGTTGCTATGTTGAAATAACAATGAACGTTACCCTCGCTTTTTCACTCTTGGAAGAGCGGGGGTTTTTTATTTGCCTGAATTTTGGAATACATAGGTGAAGACGGTGTTCGGAAGGATACCGGAGATTAAATTCGTGTATACTAGGGTATGAGTATATGAAGGTAAAGAATGGATAGCGGAACGATGAAATTGCAGGTTCCCCGAGGTGATAATGATGATAACTGAAGAAATATTACTGAATTTTATGCGGGAAACTGCATACAAACCGATGACGTACCAGGAATTGGAGCAGCATTTTGCCATTAAGGATGCTCATGAATTCAGGGAATTCTTGAAGCTGCTGAATGAACTTGAACAATCCGGAAAAATCATTCTGACCAGCACCCAGCGTTATGGCGTGCCGGAACGGATGAATTTGCTGCGCGGACGTCTGCAGGCACATGCAAAGGGGTTTGCCTTCTTGATTCCTGATGATCGCGAGCACCCGGATGTGTACATTCATGCCAATGACTTGAAGAGTGCGATGAATGGAGATATCGTGCTTATCCGGATCAGTTCCAAACAGAACGATGGCGGCAAAATGGAAGGCGAAGTGGTCCGTATCGTGACGCGCGCCGTCACCCAGGTTGTGGGTGTATTCCAGAACCATGAAGCCTATGGCTTCGTGCTGCCGGATGACAAGCGGATCAACCGGGATATTTTCATTCCGAAGCATGCGATTAACGGAGCTGTAGATGGCGTGAAAGTCGTGGTGAAGCTGGTCAGCTATCCGGAAGGAAGAGCTGCGGCAGAGGGCGAAGTGGTGGAGATTCTGGGTCACAAGGATGATCCGGGTGTCGACATTCTGTCCATTATCCGTAAGCATCAGCTGCCGGAAGGCTTTCCGGAGGAAGTGCTGGCCGAAGCGGATGCAGCGCCCGATGCCATTACGGAAGAAGAAATCGTACAGCAGGGTCGTCGCGATTTGCGCGGTCTGAACATCGTGACGATTGACGGCGAAGATGCCAAGGATCTCGATGATGCGGTGAATGTGGAACGTCTGCCGAATGGGAACTACCGTCTGGGCGTTCACATTGCCGATGTCAGCTATTACGTACGCGAGCGCTCCGAGCTGGATAAGGAAGCTTACGATCGCGGTTGCAGCGTGTATTTGGTGGATCGGGTCATTCCGATGCTGCCGCACCGTCTGTCCAACGGGATTTGCAGCTTGAATCCGCAGGTGGATCGTCTGACGATGTCCTGTGAAATGGAATTCAACGAGCAGATGAAAGTCGTGAAGCACGATATCTTCACCAGTGTTATTCGTACGAAAGAACGGATGACGTACAATAATGTGCGCAAAATCCTCGTCGATGAGGATCCAGAGCTAATCGAGCGCTACGGTGACCTCGTGGAGGATTTCCGTTTGATGCGCGAGCTGGCGCTGAAGCTGCGGAACCGCCGGATGCGCCGTGGTGCGGTGGATTTTGACTTCGTAGAGTCGAAGGTCATCGTGGACGAGAACGGCAAGCCCGTGGATATCGTCAAAAGAGAACGTTCCATTGCGGAACAGATCATTGAAGAATTCATGCTGGCAGCCAACGAAACCGTGGCTGAGCATTTCCACTGGCTGAAAGTACCGTTTATCTACCGGATCCATGAGGACCCGGATCAGGAGAAGCTGCAGAACTTTATGGCGTTCGCGGCCAATTTCGGGCATCAGGTGAAGGGACGGGGCAACTCGATCCATCCGCGCGCACTGCAAAACCTGCTGGAAGCCATTCAAGGCACGAAGGAGCAAACGGTGCTCAGCACGATGATGCTCCGATCGATGAAGCAGGCGAAATATGATGCAGAGAGCACGGGCCACTTCGGTCTTGCGGCCGAATATTATTCTCACTTTACGTCTCCGATTCGGCGTTATCCCGATCTGGTTATTCACCGGGTTATCCGGGAAGTGCTGGAGAGCGGCGGCGCGCTTAATGAGAAGCGCCATGAGCACCTGGCCGGCCGGATGGCTGACATCGCTCAGCAATCCTCCGAGCGCGAGCGTGTGGCCGTGGATGCGGAGCGGGATACGGAAGCGCTCAAGAAAGCCGAGTTCATGCTGGATAAGGTCGGCGAAGAGTTCGAAGGCATTATCAGCAGCGTGACCAGCTTCGGTATGTTCATTGAGCTGGAGAACACGGTCGAAGGCTTGATTCGCCTCAGCGCGATGACCGACGATTATTATCACTTCGATGAGGGCCATATGGCGCTGATCGGGGAGCGGACCTCGAAGGTATACCGCATTGGTGATGATGTGAAGGTTCGCGTGGCGAAGGTGAACATGGATGATCACACCATCGATTTTGAGATGGTGGATATGAAGCCGCGCCGTCAAGGGCGCGGCGATGGTGACCGCGGCGGCAACGGTGGCCGCGGATTTGGTGCCCGCGATGGCGCAGCCCGCGGGGGTAAGGGCCGTGGCGGTAAGCGTGGCGCGGCTGAAGGCGGCGCGCCAGGCGGACGCCGCAGTGACAGCGCCGGTGCCCAGGGTAGCCGAGGCAAGCGCAGCGGCGAGGCGCCAGCTGGAGCGGGCGCTGGTGCTGCTGCTGGTGCAGACGAGCAGCAGGCGTCGAACTTCGCCTTTGGCTCCGGCAAAGGCGGCTACAGTTCCGCAGGCGGCGGCGCCCTCGGCTTTGATCGCAACGCTCGCAGTTCTGGCGGTGCCGGCGGAAAGAATCGGCGCAAGAAGACGGCGAGTAGTGGCATTTTCATCGGCGAAGGTCCAACTCCAGGCGGCAATGCTGGAGCCAACTCCGGCGGCGGCGGTGCCCGCAAACGGAAGAGCAAGGGCGGAAACGGCACGGCCGCTTTTGTCCGCAAGAAGAAAAAGTAACATTCTCCTCCTGATCTGTCGCTGGAGGCGCTTGCCCCACCTTGCTTTTGGAGGCTGACGTTTGATACAATGGACTTCTGGTGAGATTGCAATTGGCGGTCTGCCGGAAGTCCTTTTTCCATTATCATTGTTGATGACAAGGGGTGAGACCATGGGTAAGAAAAGTGACGGGAAGGTTCTGGCCCAGAACAAAAAAGCTTCCCATGATTATTTCATCGAGGATACGTATGAAGCCGGGATGGTGTTGACCGGAACGGAGATCAAATCCATACGGAACGGCCGTGCCAATATTGGAGATGCGTTCGCAACCATTCGGAATGGCGAGATTCATATCCATAACATGCATATCAGCCCGTTCGAGCAAGGGAACCGTAACAATCCGACGGATCCTACGCGAACACGGAAGCTGCTGCTGCACAAGGAGCAGATCCGCAAGCTGCTGGGCCTGTCCAAACAGGACGGCTACGCGATTGTACCGCTGAAAGTCTACATTCGTAACGGCTACGCGAAGTTATTGTTGGGCCTCGGTAAAGGTAAGCGTCAGTACGACAAGCGCGCCGATGCCGCGAAGAAGGACGCACAGCGCGATATCCAGCGTGCGCTGCGCGAGAAGCAGAAGATTGCAAGGTAATGGAGCAACTAGCAGGATGGCAGCTTTTAGCTGTGTTACCTGCAATGTATATATCATTTTGATGTAAAATGTGATATACTAAGTGATGTAAGAGAGATCAATAAAGATCTTTGACAATCAGCATACAGCCTGCGTATTCCTTTCTTGGAGGGAAAGAATGCGCAATAGATTGACTGCTATGACTGAATACATTCTTTGATTTAATCCGATAGCCCTTTTTGGCAGGAACGCTAAGGTGCAAAACACCGGCATTTCTCCAACTTAAGGGGGCGTTTTTGGATTCGACGGGGATAGTTCGGGCATGAGTAGCGGGTAGTGGGGACGCGTCCACTTCATCAACGCTAAAGCCAATTAAACGGCAAACAACAAAACAACTACGCTTTCGCAGCTTAATAACCTGTGAGCGTGCTCTCGCTCTGTATCGCCCATGTACCGGGATGAGGGCTCAACTTTAGTGGGATACGCTGTCTAGTCTCCGCCTGGGGCTAGCTGAAGAAGACAATCAGGCTGACCTGAAGGGAATCCGGTGACAGGGAGTCTCTAGGGTGACATCAAATCTGTCACTACACCCGTAGAAGCTTGTGTTGTCGTTATCTTCGGACAGGGGTTCGACTCCCCTCGCCTCCATACATACTATAAAAAAGCGGCCGTAATGGTCGCTTTTTTGCGTGAGAATAAAAGTTAACCTTTATGACATGCATTACAGCAAAAATAACAACCATCGAAATTAACTATGCCTGTATCTCGTTTGACTCGTTGAATGGCAGATTCACAATTATCTTCGTAGCCGATTAATTGACGATTTGAAGGAATTTGGGTTATAGAAATCTCCATTTCTTCAAGGATAATAAAGGATTCAGTAGAAGCAGCAAAGGTGAAACCGAAAGAACCTGATACAGCTCCAAAACATATGAAAGTATGTGCCTTACTGGGCATAAGTGATGTTAACTTGCACGTAACTTTCAATTTAGTAGGAGGTGCCCTCAGCAGATACCTTCAAGCTGTCAGTAGATGTTGTTAATGCATCGTAAGGCCCTATATCTAACTTGCGTGTAACTTCACGGATTGGCTCATTGTGGTCGGATGCGTCCATTTCATCAACTCTAAAGTCAATTAAACAGCAAACAACAAAGCAACTACGCTTTCGGAGCTTAATAACCTGTGAGCGTGCTCTCGCTCTGTATCGCCATTGTACCGGGATGAGGGCTCAACTTTAGTGGGATACGCTGTCTAGTCTCCGCCTGGGGCTAGCCTGAAGAAGATAATTAGGCTGACCTGAAGGGAATCCGGTGACAGGGAGTCCCTAGAGTGACATCAAATCTGTCACTACACCCGTAGAAGCTTGTGTTGTCGTTATCTTCGGACAGAGGTTCGACTCACCTCGGTTCCATCATAAAGAACACCATCCGCATGAGGATGGTGTTTTTGTTTTATATTAATACTATAGGTTAGAACATGTCGTACAGATGGAGTGAAATCGATGAATCATAGTCATGATGGAGAGGAACCATTGATAACGGTACTCAATAAGGATGGTCAACAACTAACACCATGTTTACCCCATCGGGCTTGGCGGGAAGTTGAGCGAGCGCGAGCTGTCTGGATTGATGAGCAGACGATCCAATTGCTTTATAATCCGTTCTTATTTCGGTACTATCGAAAAGCTGCACTGAAACGAGATCATCACACTTGTTTGTGGTGCGGACGCCACGCCACGACAGTGGACCATATTATCCCCTCAAGCAAAGGCGGCTCGGATCTTCCGCAAAACCTGATCGCTTCATGCAGCGAATGCAATACGAAACGAGGAAACCGTTCTGCATTGTCCTATCTCAAAGAAAACGCACACTCTGTTCCAAATCTTATGAAGCTTTGCTGGCGTATCTTTATAGCTAAATACAGATACAGACATCGTCAAATGAAAAAAGGGTCACTTGAGTAAAGGCTTAGATTTATGATTTGGGAATCGTGGTGCAGTGAGCTTCAATGATCGCAGCCGTTTGTTGACGATCGAATTGATGGTTAACCATATCCACTGTAAAATTTTCGGCTTTCTTGCATCCATCTTGAAGTGCAGGCCATTTAAAGCGTAGGATGCCTGTGACAATCACCAATAATCACGGACGTTCTTAACTCCAATGAATAGGTAGAACCAAATGGTGTGGCTTCTTACTGCAATGTTAGCTAATTGACAATTGAATACAATATTCTTAGCCGCGAATTTCATGCAACGCTTCCACATGAGAAAGGGTCACGGACATTACCTATTTTCCCTTCGGACAATCGTTCCTGTACCTATAAGGAATACTTTTTTCGAAAGTTAAAATGAGGTAGAACGCGTTCTAAAGATTGGTTGTTTTTCCTGTAACAACATACAGAATCAAATATTAAGAAATACACTCTTCTCTTGCAACTATACGTATACCCGTACCACATATTGAAATTGCATATGGTAGTATTATCTAATAAGTAACTTAACACAATGAGAAGAGGAGAATCCCATGCCAAGCTTCCTAGAATCCCTATATTACGGGAACATAAATCCTGTAGAGAAGGCTGTTTCCACCGACCCTCAGTATCGCCAATTGAGTCGGCAAATATCCGAGTCCATGGATGCCTGGAAGAAGAGGCTTTCCGATGATGATTTTCATGAGCTTGAGGAGTTATTAGATTTGTATCGACAAGTACAAGGGCTGGAAATGGCGGCTTCTTTTACTGATGGTTTTAGGCTGGGAGCGACGATGATCATCGAGGTGTACTCTGAGTAATGTGATCAGTAAGAACACTCATAGAACTGCCGTAAAGACACGAACTGTGTCTTTTTTTAATACCGAAAAATATTGACTATCAGCCCCTACATCGGATATAACAAAAACAAATTTCACACGCATACAGCTCCCCATAAGACATCTTCGCTCTAAATTCCCTCCACACTGCAGGGATATTCACCCAATTCATAGAAATATCTGTATATAACATCGACTATACATACAAAAGAGGCTACTATGGACAAAGAGAGATTTATGATCATCGTTAAAGGTGATGACAAGACAGAGGATGTATCCTCATATGAAATGGATCCCCCAATAGTAAGGATTATATATAAAGGTTCTTCCAAGGCTTATCCTTATCAACTCAATGATATACAGTTACTGACGCCGACCGTTCAGGACATAACAGAGGATATGGCTGTTTTTCACGATGATTATCCTTTTTATAATGTAAAACGGGTGCTAGATTTCGGACCTAAGATCCGCGTTTGTTTTGAAAACGGGAGTATTCGTACCTACGATAGTGGACGTATTCAAGTTAGAAGCAGTAGCACCCAGAACGCTGAAGGGCGTCAGATTCTGGACTATTGGCGCGCGATTTCAAAACATGCGAAGAGTGAGGATGAACAGGAGAACAAAGAAGCTTTTTTGGCAAAGCAATTTGCAAAACTACATTACGTAGATCCTGATAGTGCTTTGAGTCATTATCTTCTGAAAAAACCTATAAAGACCGATATCTCGGTTGCAAGCGAACCGATTTTCCCGTTCAGGTACAATTTGAGTCAAAGGACCGCGCTTGAGCAGGCTTTAAAAAGCACCATCAGTATTATCGAAGGCCCTCCGGGCACGGGTAAAACCCAGACGATCTTAAACATTCTTGCAAATCTGGCGGTTATGCAGGGGAAAAAGGTAGCGGTTGTTTCCGGTAACAATCAACAGCTTTTTTATTTGTTTCCTCTATTTTGCTCCGCAACAGTTTTAGAAAGACTCTCGAGAAACAGAACATGCTATGAAGCAAGTGACGAGTGAAGTATTGACGGGGCAAAAGAAGATGGAAGAAGCAATTGATAGTTTAAGAACATATTGAAATCCGCTCAGAAAGTGACCTAGAAAGTTCAGGAGGTTTCCGCTGTAGCGAACAAATGGCGGCAGGCTCTGAAGAAATTGCAGCATCTGTTTCCGAAATGGCAACTATAGCTGAAGATTCGCTTGCAGGAGTTAAAGCAGTGAACGATATGACTGCAAAGCAGAGCTCTTTAGTTTTGATTAGCAAAAATTCTCTTTAAGCTGAAGCACTTGTTATGAAGTTTAAAGTCTAAAATGAATAGAATGCGATTCATATGGTACCTAGGGTCATTACCCGAAATAATCTCAGCAATATGCGTCGGCGAATTGTGAATTTGCCAAGCCACGGTTCGCCTCCATACATAGAACCCGCTCATTGAGCGGGTTTTTATATTTATATCTGAAACAAAGTATTGAGTATTAGATCTCCGAATTGGATTGATGCATCAGCTCTTTGATCTCAAGAAACTGTGAATTCGTTATTTGTTGGGATTGATGGAGGGCGTTCAGCTTATATTCTATTCTTTCCATTCGAAGTTGCGTTTCTTTTTGGAGTTTCTCGGTCTGTTTTTGTGTTTTGGAGTTATCCATTACGACTAAGATGGTCAGACCCGCACTAAAGATCGTTAACCCTCTAGCGATTTGATTTAAATCGATTGAATTCATGGCAATCAGGCAGTCGGCAAATCCTGCTCCTATAAGTAGACCGCCAATCGTGACAATCCCCGTTCTTTTCCATTGTTCTGGGATGATATTTAATGGCTGTTTCATGTAGAGATCTCCTTCAGTTAGGTAGTAAACGTGAAATTAGGATAGCTTCATTCTATATTTAATAAAACACAAATCCTGGAACAATAAAAGGAAATACATAGAAGCTTATTGCGTGAACATTAAGGATTCAGTTTGTGGAAATTTAGTGATCAGCGGTAACGTATTATTTGGGAATGACTTGGAAAGAGGAGGCAGGACTGATACTCAAAGCAAGAAGGAATTAGGAGACTTACGGAGAAATTTTCTAGTGGACATTATTTATATGAGATTATCCTGGGTGGACGGATCTTCGCTCACGCGATCAGGTTAAATATGAACTGTAGATTGGCTGGTGATCTGGAATGAGTGAACAATTCTGGTTAGTGGTACAGTATCCTCTGAAAAGTGCAAAAGGCAGCCAACGTGATCACTGGTTAAGAGAAAAAGTAATGGAATATTTAGAAATATCTCTAGCAGATGCTGGTTTAGGCTATGTAGATGGGTTTGACATGGGGAAATGCATTTCCGACCCGAAGAAATATGCGCTTAATATATTTTGTGTTGTTACGGAAGAAGAACGAAGTATTGCCTTGGTGAAAAGAGTGTTAAGAGAGGGTCGACTTGATTATACTCGAATAAAAATCGCTACAATGTCCTATGGGAATGAAGAAACATATACTCTGAAATATGCCTATAAGAAGGGTGTTACGGAATTTTCGCTATAGCATGTATTATATTATTGGTGTCGCTTTTGTAGCAGACTAGTTTTAGGAAAACAAGAAGGGAAGAGGTTTATGATTACCATTTATGACTGGTTTGGCTGTGAATTGCCCAATCAAGAGCGTTATCAGTTAATAAAAGAAGCTGGATTTGATGGCGTTTTAATATGGTGGAGTGATGGCTTTGGTCGTGACTGCTTTGGTCGAAACGATTATCGTAACGGGCCGCAAATCGCGCGAGAAGCGGGTCTATTTATAGAAAATATCCACACACCAATCCAAAACGAAAACAACCTCTGGCTTGACAATCTGGAAGGTGAAGCGGCAGCTGAATGCTATCTGCAATGTGTTGCAGATTGTGCTGAATTTGAGATTCCGACAATGGTTGTGCACTTGCCGGGCGAAGACAATCCATATAACGAATTGGGACTGGATAGAATCAAGAGAATTGCTGACAAAGCTGAACAGCTTGGTGTCAATGTTGCAATGGAGAATTTATGGAACTTTTCCAATTTGGCATATGTGCTGGAGCAAGTGGATTCCCTGCGTATCGGATTCTGTTATGACAGTGGACATCACTACCGCCATTATCCGGAGAAAGATTTATTATCCATGTACGGGTCTCGGCTGATGGCACTACACTTACATGATAATAACGGAAGTTATGCCCAGCACGGGTTGCCCCTTGACGGCACGATTGATTGGTCTACAACCATGAAAAAAATTGCGGAAACGAACTATTCAGGCCCGATTGCAATTGAGGCCATGAATTGGGATTATGAAGATTTATCGGCACAAGAGTTTTTACATAGAGCGTTTGAGCAAGCCAAAAGACTGGAAACGTTAAAAACTGATTCCCCAAAGACGACCGTAACAGAATGAAACTACTATAAAACTAGGCACTCTACATCCATCATGTAGAGTGCCTAGTTCATTTATGCCTTATCCATCTCCCCAAATGGCGTTGAGCCAGAAACTGTAGCTACTAATGTCGCGCCTTCCGAACACCTGATAGCCTGTTACACCCGCATTGTCCGTTGAATCATTCATGGGGTCACTTCAGAGGTTGTGTTTTTTTGCTGTGTTCGATTAAAAATGTAGGAGAATCCTTAGCTACAAGCTTACAAAGCAAGACACCTCAATCAAAGAGTGTTAAATGCACGTTATGTTGATGAAGGGCCTAGAGGTCCTTCTTTTTTTGCTTTCTTTTTTCTGACATTTGTAATATCCGGCTTGTGACAACCCACACTAATTGAGTCTCGCGCTTTTTCAATATAATGAGGACAACAAGTAACGAAGAAGAAATTAGCGGAGGTTAGTACAAAATGACAAAGGCCATTGAATGTATAAATCTAGTGAAGAAATTTGGCGATTACTGCGCCGTTGATCATATGAATCTATCATTTGAGAAAGGTCAAATAACAGTATTGCTCGGACCGAATGGTGCAGGCAAGACAACAACCATTTCCATGATACTCGGAATGATCAAGCCAA
>NZ_PDHM01000004.1:56886-79274 GCF_002573715.1 Paenibacillus sp. EZ-K15
GTCCCGTCCGGTACAAAAGAATTACGGCCACGCGTTGGAGCGCTTTTGCAGGATGTTAAAGCAGCAGATGGACTTACGGTCAAAGAAGTGCTTCAATTGTTCCGAAGTTATTATCGTAATCCGATGTCGCTAGAGCGATTGTTAGACATTTCGGGTCTCCACGGGGGTCAGAAACGGCGTGCATCCTCCCTGTCTGGAGGACAACGCCGTAGATTAGCTTTCGCCCAGAGTTTCCACCAGTTATCCTTTTAATACCTTATACCGATACTTTGTTACCCAGATGACATGGTATTTGATCTCATAGATCACATGGTTTTTTTTGGTATTCTTCCATACTCTCGCTTCTTTAGTAAAAGTGTTTCCAGTTTTCTGAAGGCTAAAGGCGGTGGATTTAGACCACGCCCTTGGAAATTGAAAAATTTAAAGTTATTGTTGATATCACCCTGCAATGGAATATAATAGATTTATAGATGATTATGTTGTATTTTGATATTAAAGGTGATTTAAATAATTTATTTGATTTGTTGTCAGAAACCAGAAGATAATATGTCATAAATTGTATATTAAACCGATATTTATGGTGTTGTTGCAGAAGGAGAAATAATTGATTTTTTCAGAAAAAAGAATATGTAACAAAGACCTATCAAGAGTTTCAAGATGACATTATTAATTGGGGCTCTTTTTTTATACCCATGTTTTGAAAAATAGCAAGATTGCCGTCATTGGCGAAAATAGTTATGAATGGATTGTTAGCTATTTTGCAACGGTTATTGGAAGCAATGTCGTGGTTCCAATTGACAAAGATCTGTCCATTCAAGAAATATACAGTATCACAGAGAATAGTGGCGTTGAAGCATTGGTATATTCGAATGATTACTGCGGTGGGGCAGAGGCACTGCAAACGCTTAATACAAAGATATGCTGTTATTTTAATATGAAAGATACAATGAGATTCATACTGACTAGCTATGTACAATAATCTATACTTCTGGAACAACGGGAAAACCAAAGGGGGTTATGCTTAGCAACAGAAACTTAGTATCTAATGTAGCGGGAGCTTGTCAAAATCTACTGGTTACAGAATCATCGATGCTAGTATTGCCACTGCATCATACCTTTGCATTTACAACAAGTATACTATGTATGCTTAACAAGGATTCATGAAGTGACGACAACGAAGAAAATTATAAGAAACTTTACAAAATGATCAAAGGAGGAAAATGATGGAGAAATTAACAACAATACTGCAGGGTTATGTGGAGAATAACAAACCAATTTCTAAGGATGCGGCATTAGTAGCTGATCTGGAAGTAGATTCGATAGATGTTTTTTCTATTAACCATTGCTAATATACATAAATAATTCTCAACATAAATTTTAATATTAAAGAGGCAAGATCAAGACGTTGCATCAATTGTAATAAAGATAATATCGTAGCATAAAAACATAATTTTTTGGGAGGTAAACTATGAAATCTTTTGCAAAATCAGTATTAGAGGATGGAGTTATTATAACACTAGACCAATTACTTGGAAATTATGCTAATGAGAAATCAAGGGGAGTTTACTTTACTCAATCCGATGGCTCTGAATTGTTTGAGTCTTATGAAAGTCTTTATTATAATGCCAAATGCATCTTAGGGGCACTCCAAAAGCAGGGATTTCAGAAGGGCTCTTATATTATCTTTCAGACAAACAATAATCTATTCTTTATAAGGTTGTTTTGGGGTTGTATTTTAGGAGGCATGATACCCGTTCCTCTGTCTGTACCGCTAATTGCATCGCCTGACACTGAAGCTTTCAAAAAGTTAGTGAAAGTAAGCGAGCAGTTGTCGAATGCGTGGATAATTACTGATGAAAGAAATTTAAATATGTTTAGAGAAAGTTATGAAGCCATTAATTTGAAATATTTAGAGTATGAAACCTTAGCACGTAATATGGAAGAGGGGCAATGCGTTACAGTAGATTGTCAGGACTTAGCGTATATACAATATTCGTCTGGCAGCACAGGTAACCCCAAAGGAGTAAAATTAACACATGAAAATCTAGCTTATAATTTGGCACAGATAGTAGATCGTATGAGACTAGACAAAAATGATGTTATGGCTAGTTGGTTACCATTGACACATGATATGGGCTTGATAGGTTATCATTTAACTCCGATATTTGCGGGTATTTCTCATTCCCTTCTAAATTCCGGTACATTTTTAAAGAAATCTTGGCTATATCTTCAACAATGTGCGCAATTAAAAGCAACAGTGCTTGTAAGTCCAAATTTTGGATTAGACTGGATGATGAAGACTGTAAAGGATTCACATTTAGAAAATATTGATTTATCTAGTGTGCGAAACATAATGTGTGGTGCAGAACCAATATCAATGGATACCATTAGACGATTTTATGAAAAATTTTCGCCTTCTGGCTTGCGTGAAAATACGATCCATCAAGTCTATGGTATGGCAGAAGCTAGTTTAGCTGTTACTATTCCTGAAGAAGGACATAATAGAAGTGTATGTATTAACCGTCATAAAACTCGTATTGGTCAAGAAGTGGAATATATAGAACCGAAGGAGCCGAATGCAGCAGAGTTTGCCATAGTAGGAGAACCATTATATGAATTAGAAATATTGATTGTAGATGATGAAGACCAAATCTTAAGGGAAAATTACATAGGCAATATAGTGATCAAAGGGACAAATGTATTTGAGGGATATATGAATCATGATAGTTCCCCTTTTAATGAGCAGGGCTTCTTCTATACAGGAGATTTAGGATTTTTACGCAATGGAGAACTCATTGTAATGGGCAGAAAGAAGGATATTCTGTTTGTAAATGGTCAGAATTATTATGCTAGTGATATAGAAAATATGTTAACATTGGCGATCCCAGAATTGTCTCAAGTCGTTGTGTGTGGTGTTCGCAATCCGTCATCTATCAGGGATGAAATTATAGTATTTGTACATAATCGAAAAGATGCTAAGGCATTTTTGCCACTTGCCCATCAAGTGCAGAATATGGTATTAGAACGGATTGGAATAGCTGCAGATTATGTAATTCCAATAAAAACGATACCGAAAACAACAAGTGGAAAGGTGCAACGGTTTCTTTTAATAGAGCGATTTGAGAATCATGAGTTTGATGAAGTTATCGCAATAGCTCCATATTCTTATCAGAGTATCAAGGAATCTGCAAAGAAGCCAGCATGGAACAAAACGGAGATTGAAAATCAAATCGTTGAAATTGCAAAAGAAGTATTCTCTATCCCTTCTTTGAAAGTAGACGATACTATTTCTCGGATGGGAGTTAGTTCGTTAACGTTGATTCGTTTCCAGGATGAAATAAATCAACGATTTCAAGTTGAAATCCCTATTGTAAGCCTTTTCAAAATGTCTACCTTGGAACAAATAATTACGATGGTTGAGGAACAACTAAAGGTAGAGGATGTCAATACATCTGAATTAACAGGGAATAAAGACATGTGGTATGAGCCCTTTCCGGTAACAGAAATACAAGGAGCCTATTTAGTTGGAAGACAAAATATTATGGAAATGGGTAATGTCTCCACACATGCCTATTATGAGTTTGAAACAGAATTAGATATTAAACGCTTAAACGATGCATTGAATCATGTTTTAGAGCGTCAGCTTATGCTACGTACTATTTTTGATGATACAGGAATGCAAAAAGTTCGACGTTCTGCTTCTTCTTATGAGATTTGTATTGAAGATTTACAAGACTTGTCTTTAGAGGATCAACAAAAACGTATATTGGAAAAAAGAAATCAGAGGTCACATTTTGTTTTCCAACAAGATCATTGGCCATTATTTGAGTTGTCTGCATTTATTCTTGGTGAGAAGAAAAATTATCTCTTCCTGGATATTGACTTACTAATTGCTGATGGAGGCAGTTTATTAATTTTAATACAAGAGATAATGGATTATTATGAGAAACCGAATATGGAGATTAAACCTTTAACATTCCAATTTTCAGATTATGTAAGGGCATTGGAGAGCTTTCGTGAAACTTCCGCCTATCAAAAAGCTCAAGACTATTGGCAAGCCAAAATAGAAGATTTTCCATATGCACCTCAGCTACCATTAGTTTGTGAGCCAGAATTCATAGAGAAACCAATATTTCAGCGAATGGAGAAGAGTCTGACAACTGATCAATGGAATATTGTGAAAGGCCTGGCAACTCAGTATGGTGTAACACCATCTGTATTCTTATGTACAATCTATGCAGAAGTTCTGGGCAAATGGAGCAATCAATCCAGAATGGCACTTAATTTAACCTTATTTAATCGACAGTCCTTTCATCCAGATGTAATGAAGTTGATTGGAGATTTTACATCAGTTTTGCTGTTAGATATTGATTTGTCTGTTCATAGTGCTTTCTGGGAGAGAGCATCTATGGTTCAAGATATATTATTTGAAGCAGTAGACCATCGTTTTTATAGTGGTGTTGATGTTATACGAAATATTGCAAGTAAAAGAGAAATGACTAGTAAAGCGATTATGCCAATTGTATTTACTAGTATGTTATTCGATAAATCGGAATTTACAGATACTTTGACAAAATTAGGCGAAATAAAATACGGAATAAGCCAGACCCCTCAAGTATTTTTAGACTTCCAAGTCACGGAAAGAGACGGACAATTAATGATGACTTGGGATTATGCAAAAGATTTGTTTGATGAAGATATGATCCGTGCCATGTTTGAAACGTATCAACTTCGATTGCAGCAAGTTATAGACAATAATCTTTCATCTATGCCGCTGCCTGTAACACAGTCTGAACTGCTGCTTGATTACAATCGTACACAAGGAGATTATGAAGGAGATTTACTGCAAAGATTAATAGACCAGCAATGCCAGAAGACTCCAGATGCGATTGCAGTCAAATTAGGACAGGAGACATTGACCTATAGCGAGTTGGCGAGAAAATCCAATCAGGTCGCTCGCTATTTAGCAGAACAAAACTATGCGCACAATTCTTATATTGGCGTTTGGGCAGAGAGACGAATTGAGACCATTGTAAATACGGTAGCTATTTTAAAAGCCGGCCATGCTTATATTCCTGTTAATCCGGAACACCCTGAGGAAAGAATAGAATATATCGTGGAGCATAGTGATATCAAGCTCACGATTCATCCGGATTTATATGAAAAAGAGAACCTTTCCACCTATAACGATGGTCCCTTAGAATCGTTAGAAGGCTGTGAGCAGGATAAAGCCTATGCTATCTATACGTCAGGAAGTACTGGACATCCTAAGGGTGTTGTGATCACCCATGAAGCAGTCGTGAATACATTATTAGATATTAATGAGAGATTCAAAGTAGGCAGCGAAGATAAAATCATTGCCCTATCATCGATGAGCTTTGATTTATCTGTCTATGATATGTTTGGAGCACTCATTAGTGGAGCCCAGTTAGTATTAATTCCGGATCTCTTAGATGTGGCCAGTATTCATCAGATCATGATCGAAGAAGAAATCACAATATGGAATTCGGTTCCGGCAATTATGGATATGTATCTGGAAGGCACAAAACAAGATACAGTGCAGCGATCTGCAGCAGAGCGCTTACGTCTTGTGATGCTAAGTGGAGACTGGATTTCACTTGGTTTGCCGGAGAAAATCAAAACCAGAATGCCAAAAGCACAAGTCATCGGGTTAGGTGGAGCAACGGAAGGCTCCATATGGTCCATATATTTCCCAATCACAGAAGTGAAGCCGGAGTGGAAAAGTATCCCTTATGGCTATCCGCTGAAAAATCAACAAATTTACGTGCTGGATGAAGGTGGAGAAGAATGCCCGGTAGGCGTTCCAGGAGAACTGCATATCGGTGGAAAAGGAGTGGCCGTAGGTTATCTCAATGAAGAAGAGAAGACGAAGGCCGCCTTTATCAACCATAGATTAGGGTATCTGTACAAAACAGGTGATTATGGTGTAATGCGTCCGGAAGGATATGTAGACTTCCTGGGAAGAAAAGATAGTCAAGTTAAGATACGTGGTCATCGTGTCGAACTAGGAGAAATAGAACACTGTATCAATCATTTGCCACATATTCACCAGTCCGTAGTCGCTGATTATAGTGATTCACATGGAGAGAAGCAGCTGTGTGGGTATATTGTTGCAGATGAGACAGTAAAAGTGGCAGAAATAAAAAGAGAGTTAGCCAAATATCTGCCTGATTATATGATCCCGGCCCAATTCATACAGGTAGAAGAGATCCCCCTGTCTGCAAATGGTAAAGTAGATCGTAAATTATTGCCGAACCCGGAACAGCATATGGAAGAAAGTAAGACGATAAGGGGTTATGAGGCACCACAGACCCAGACGGAGAAATTGGTAGTAGAGGCATTTGAATATGTACTTGGCATGGAAAGAGTAAGTGTAAACGACAATTTCTTTGATTTGGGTGGAGATTCCATTAAGGCTATCCATATTCTAAACAAGATAAGAGAAGCTGGATACGATAGCTCCATGCGAAATCTTTTGATGGAGAGAACACCAAAGCTGATAGCCATGAATTTATCCACAAAAAAGGAAATTACACCTGCGGAGCAAGGAGAAATAAGTGGTGAAATTTCACTGACACCAATTCAAAACTACTTCTTCGCACAAAATATGATGGATCCTGAACATTTTAATGTATGCCAAGTGTTTAAGGTTCGTGAAAAACTAGATGTCCAGGCACTACAAAAAGTTTTATCTGCGTTAGTGCAGCATCATGATATGTTGAGAGCTACGTACAAAGATAAGAAACAGGTTGTAGGGAAAGTAGAAGATAAGAAATGGTACGGCTTTACAACAATAGCATGTGAATCTGAAGAGATTCAGGAAAAAATTAAGACAACGAAAGTAAAGATGGATTTGGCGGAAGGCCCATTATTGCAGGCTGTTTTATTTAGTACGCCGGAGCAAGATTATATGATGTTGCTAGCTCATCATATGATAATGGATGTGATTTCCTGGCGAATTTTAAGTGAGGATTTGGAGAAGGGCTACTCTCAAGCTTTAAATCAGGAAGAGATAACATTCCCAGCTAAAACCGTTTCCTTTAAAGTATGGAGCGAAGGATTAGCTCATTACAGCCAGAGTGAAAAGTTAAAGAGAAGGGTAGCTTACTGGTCAGAAATAGAAAATAAATTGGTTGATGGTAAGTTAAAAGAAGATGGAATTGATGATAAATTCGAACCAAAGACAGCTGTAGCATGTCTTAATGCCACTATCACAGAAAAGTTATTAAAAGAAAGTGCACATGCTTATAATACAGAGATTAATGACTTACTTGTAACAGCACTAGGACGTGCGGTAAACAAAGTAACAGGTCAGAGAACGCTTGCTATACAGATGGAAGGACATGGTCGTGAAGAATCAGTAGGCTCTTTTGATTTAGGTAGGACAATAGGATGGTTCACTAGTATATATCCCGTAGTTTTAGAAGAGTTAGGCACTAATATTGCTCAGGATATTCGAAATACGAAAGAGATACTACGACGTGTGCCAGCACATGGAATTGATTATGGTCTCATAAAGAATGCAGACATGGTTAATTCAGAAGAAATGGATGTGGAAGTGGCACCAGATATATCATTTAATTATCTTGGAGAACTAGGAACAAAGAAAGAATCTGGCGATCCATATTTCGAGTTTTCACAACTAGGTTATGGACAGGATACGAATCCTCGAAATCAATTTGGACCATCCATTAACGTCATAGGTCATGTGCAAAAAGGTAGTTTATCTATGACAGTAACCTGCAACAGCAGTCGTTATTTGGCTGAGAGAATTGAGCAAATAGGAAAAGCATATGAAGAAGAACTGATAGCAGTCGCAGAACATTGCTCCCACGCACAGAAGAGTGAGTCAACGGCAAGTGATTTTGGTGAGAGCGTATGGCAAGATAGCGAATTTTGTTATGTACAGGAAGCTGTCAAAATCCGCGGCGAAGAAATTCAACGTATCTATCCATTGGCTCCTGTGCAAGAGGGAATGCTCTATGAGAAGCTTTTGGATGAATCCTCTACGAAGTATGTTGTTCAGCAGACGTTGCGATTGACGGAAGTAGATGTAGAGAAGATGCACAAAGCTTTTAAATATCTAGCAACACAGCATGATATTTTACGTACAAAGATCTGTTATCGGGGAGTAAGTGTGCCAAGACAAGTTTTATTGAAAGAAAGAATGCCGGAATTCAATTATATGGAAGTAGATAATGAATCCGATTATCTTGATTTAAAGGAACAAGATGTAAAACGTGGATTTGATTTAGAAGAAGATACACTAGTTCGTATGAATCTGATAAAAATAAACAATAGTGGATATCGATTGATCATGACAAACCATCATATTATTTTAGATGGTTGGTGTTTGCCAATTTTGCGTAAAGATTTGTTTAATGCGTATATGGCAGCAGACGAAGAACAATTAAAAATACCTAATAAGACTGCTTCTAATAAAATGGGTAGCTATGAAAAATTTGTAGATTATATAAATGAAAAAGATAAAGAGCCGAGCCTTAAATATTGGGAAGACCTTCTTCAAGGATATGAGACAAGGGCTGAAATTCTACCTATGGGTCGTCCAGAAGAAACAGAAGAAGAGAGTCAGAGTCAAGAGTTTAAGTTAAGCTTGGAGGTAACCGAACAAGCAGAAGCGATATGTGCCCAGTATGATGTAACATTGAACACGCTAGTAGAAGCTTGTTGGGGCGTTTTATTGGAAAAATACAACTCAACAAATGATGTCGTTTTTGGAAAAGTTGTATCTGGTAGAAATGCAGAGATTGAAGGTATTGAAGAAATCGTTGGTTTATTTATCAATACAATACCCGTACGTATATCGACAACAAACGAAGACACATTTGCCGATTTGTTGAAATCATTACAGAGCCAGGCAATTGCTGCAAATGAACACGATTTTCTTCCCTTAGCAGAAATACAGAATCATACTTTATTAGGAAGGAATCTAATTGGAACATTATTCTTCTTTGAAGGCTATCAAGGAACAAGTATAAATATTGATGGCAAATTAAATGTGGAATCTGAATATTACCGCGAACAAATCGGGTATGACTTGGGAATGACAGCATTTAAGAGTGATCGTATTCATTTTAGAATTCTATTCAGTACAAAGCTATATAACAAGGAAGAAATAAACATTATTGGTTCCCATTTGCAAAGACTTATGGAACAAGCAATTGCATCACCACAGACGAAAATAAACGAATTAGGTATGACAAATGAAGCGGAAGAAATGAAAGAATTAGTACAGTTTAACGCAACGGATAGTGACTATCCAAGAGACAAGACAATTGTCCAATTATTTGAAGAACAAGTAGCAAGAACACCCCATAATACAGCAGTAGTATGCGGGAATGAGCAATTGAGTTACGCTGAATTAAATGCTCGTGCCAATAAACTTGCATTAAGGTTACGACGAGAATACCATGTCCAGCCTGATGATTTTGTTGCCATTATAGCAGAAAGAAGTTTAGAGATGGTGGTCGGATTATATGCCATCCTGAAGTCGGGTGCAGCATATGTACCAATTGACCCGTTTTATCCAGAAGAACGCATCGAGTATATATTGGAAGATAGCCAACCGAAAGCGGTTTTAATTGGTCATGGAAAGTATAATATTTCTCCTGAAAAGGTTGTTGACTTATATAGTGCAAGCAATTATGAGGAAGGTGCAGAGAATCTAGAACATGTGAATACTCCTCATGATCTTATTTATCTGGTTTATACATCTGGTACAACAGGAAAACCAAAAGGGGTTATGGTAGAGCATCAGAATATAGTCAATCAGCAGATGTGGACACAAAGAGAATATCCATTACACGAGGGAGAATCTCTTTTAATGAAGACAACTTGTGCATTTGATGTTTTTGCCTGGGAAGTATTTTGGTGGATGCTAGAGGGTGGTAAACTTGTTATTTTGCAACAAGGAGAAGAAAGTCAAAGTGATAAGATAATCAAGGTAATTCAGGATTATAAAGTCAATGCAATCCAGTTCGTTCCTTCAATGTTCAATATGTTTTTAGAAGAATTAGATATGAGCAAAGAGAAAATAAATACTTTACGTTATATCATTAATATTGGTGAGAAACTGAATGCAGAAAGTGTGAGACATTATAATCAATTAAGGGAAAAAGGACAAGTAAGAGCAGAACTACTGAATCTCTATGGTCCAGCAGAAACTACAGTTAATTCCAGTGGATATCATTGTCCAGCAGACTTAAATGTAGATAAAGTATTGATTGGTAAGCCTATTAGTAATACACAAATTTATATATTATCAAATGAAAAAATAGCTGGAATAGGTGTACCAGGGGAATTATGTATTGCAGGAGAAAGTGTGTCGCGTGGCTACTTAAATCGTGAAGAATTGACAGCACAGAAATTTATTAAAAATCCTTTTGGTTCAGGATTGATGTATAAAACAGGTGATCTGGCACGGTGGATACCGGATGGAAATATTGAGTACCTTGGCCGTATAGATGATCAGGTTAAGATAAGAGGTTTCAGAATCGAACCAGGAGAAATTGAAAGTACTTTGATGGAACTCGAAGGAGTTAGTGGAGCAGCCGTTGTAGTACGACAAGACAAGCAAGGAGAACAATATCTGTGTGCTTATGTAGTTGTTCATACAGAAGTAGAAGAATTAGACGAAGATACAATCAAGAGTGAGTTACGCAAGAAGTTACCAGACTATATGGTTCCTTTATATATTATTCGTATTGACCAAATTCCGTTAAGTCATAATGGAAAGCTGGACAAAGCGGCACTACCAGAACCAGAATACAAGGTTAAGGAATATGTAGCACCAACAAATAGTGAAGAGAAGTTAGTAGTTGAAGCATTTGAGAAAATCCTTGGAATAACAGGAATTAGTGTCAATGATAGCTTTTTTGACTTGGGTGGTCATTCACTGAAAGTTACATTATTGTGTAATGAATTAGAAAAGACAATCGGTATAAAACTGCAGCTTAGTGAAATATTTGCTTTATCTACACCAAAACGTATTGGAGAAAGAATTGGAAGTTTACAATATGATAGTTTTTCGGAAATACCGAAAATAGCTAAAGCAGAGTTCTATCCTATGAGTTCTGTTCAAAAGCGACTTTATCTTCTCAATGAGATAGTAGGTCCTAGTATTTCCTATAACATTTCGAATGTCATTAAATATGAAAACACTCTGGATAAAGAGCAGCTACAGGGAGCATTAGATAAACTCTTAGAGAGAGAAGAAGTATTGAGAACCAGCTTCCATCTTATTAATGGGGAGCCAGTTCAAGTGATTCAACCAGATGCGAGAGTAGTATTAGAATACAAAGAAGCAGATACACTAGATATTCAAGCTGAATATGATAGTTTTGTTTGCCCATTTGATTTATCCAAAGCACCTTTGATGCGGGTTAAGTTATTACAGACGCCACAAGCTTCATACTTGATGCTGGATATTCATCATATTGTTTCTGATGGAGAAAGTCTGCCTATTATGATGAACTGGATAAGCGAGTTATATGAAGGAAATACTTTACCAATGCCAAGGGTTCATTATAAAGATTTCTCTGCTTGGCAAATTACTCAGGATATTACGAAGCAGGCGGCATATTGGAAGAACGAGTTTTTAGGCGAAATTCCAATACTAAATTTGAATACAGATTTCCAACGTCCTAAGAAAAAGAGCTTCAATGGTGCCGACGTAAAAACTAAGATTGAAGAACCAGTTTTTATGGAAATAAAAGAATTAGCGAAGAAGCATGGTGCTACAGAATTCATGGTTATGTTATCAACCTTTATGCTTCTATTGAGCAAATACAGTCAACAGGAAGAACTTGTAGTCGGAACTCCTGTATCAGGTAGAACCCACGTTGATACACAAGAAATGCTGGGGATGTTTGTAAACTCCTTGGCTATCAAAGGAAAAGTGAAACAAGAGGAGAGTTTTGAACAAGTATTGCTAGGAGTAAAAGAAAAATGTCTTCGTGCGTACGATAATCAGGACTTTCAATATGAAGACTTGGTTGAGGCAGTAGATGTAAAGAGAGATTTATCAAGAAATCCATTATTTGATGTAATGTTTATGATGCCAGAGAGTGAAATTATGTCTGGTTCAAAGAGCATTATGAGTGGAACATGGGTACCAATGGAAGGAAAAGTAGCCAAGTTTGATCTGAATTTAATGGTAATACACACATCAGAGGGTTATGTGGTCAATTTAGAGTATTCTACAGATTTATTTAAACAGGAAACGATAAAGCAAATGGTGGATGATTATGTTTCATTGCTTTCAGAAGTTGTAAAGCATCCAGAAGATCGTTTGCAAAAGCTACTTAAGAAAGAGGATGTTAAGAAAGAGGAGAAAGATTCGACCCAAGCAGAGCTTGATAATCGTGCCAATCATTTGGCACAGCAAGTTTCAGATTTGATGCAAGCATTGCATCAAAGAGATCAAGCTTATTGGAAGAGCAAAGTAGAGAATTTCCCACATGCACCACAGTTACCGCTTCTTTCTAATGGGAATGCTGTAAACAACGTAACAGTGAAACGTTTAGAAACGAAAATTTCTGCGAAAGACTGGGCGATTGTGAGAAACAAAGCTTTGGATAACAGAATTGCACCATCTGCGTTATTGTGCACAATATATGCGGAAGTTCTATATAAATGGAGCAATCAATCCAATATGGCACTTAGCTTAAATCTGTTTAGTAATCAGCCTTTTCATCAAGATGGAATGTCTCTGATGGGGGATTTTGTATCAAAATTGTTGTTAGATATCGATTTATCATCTCACAGACAATTTTGGGAAAGAACTACTGAGATTCAGAATCGTTTATTTGAAGCGTTAGACCACAGATTTTACAGTGGGGTTGATTTCCTGCGTGATCTGGCTGAAAACCGCGGTCAAGAAGATCAAGCTATAATGCCAATTATATTTACGAGTATGCTTCGTGACGAAGTGGATTTTTTCAATGCCAATATAGGCAGTAGGGGAGAATTGAAATACGGAATAAATCAGACCCCTGAAGTATTTTTGGACTTCCAAGTTGCGGAAAGCGACGGACAATTAATTATGACTTGGGATTATGTGAAAGATTTGTTTGATGAAGATATGATCAGTGCTATGTTTGAAACTTATCAACTTCGCTTACAGCAAGTTATAGACCATAATCTTTCAGCTATGCCGCTGCCTGCAACACAGTCTGAACTACTGCTTGATTACAATCGTACACAAGGAGACTATGAAGGGGATTTACTGCAAAGATTAATAGACCAGCAATGTCAGAAGACGCCAGATGCTATTGCAGTCAAATTAGGACAGGATACCTTAACCTATGGCGAGTTGGCGAGAAAATCCAATCAGGTCGCTCGCTATTTAGCAGAACAAAACTATGCGCATAATTCTTATATTGGAGTTTGGGCAGAGAGACGAATCGAGACCATTGTAAATACGGTGGCTATTTTAAAAGCCGGCCATGCTTATATTCCTGTTAATCCGGAGCATCCTGAGGAAAGAATAGAATATATCGTGGAACATAGTGATATCAAGCTCATGATTCATCCGGATATATATGAGAAAGAGAACCTTTCCACCTATAACGATGGCGCCTTAGAATCGTTAGAAGGCTGTCAGCAGGATAAAGCCTATGCTATCTATACGTCAGGAAGTACTGGACATCCTAAGGGTGTTGTGATCACCCATGAAGCAGTCGTGAATACATTATTAGATATTAATGAGAGATTCAAAGTAGGCAGCGAAGATAAAATCATTGCCCTATCATCGATGAGCTTTGATTTATCTGTCTATGATATTTTTGGAGCACTCATTAGTGGAGCCCAGTTAGTATTAATTCCGGATCTTTTAGATGTGGCCAGCATTCATCAGATCATGATCGAAGAAGAAATCACGATATGGAATTCGGTTCCGGCAATTATGGATATGTATCTGGAAAGCACAAAACAAGACACGGTGCATAGCACTTCAGCAGAGCGCTTACGTATTGTGATGCTAAGTGGAGACTGGATTTCTCTTGGTTTGCCAGAGAAAATCAAAACAAGAATGCCAAAAGCACAAGTCATCGGGTTAGGTGGAGCAACGGAAGGCTCTATATGGTCCATATATTTCCCAATCACAGAAGTGAAGCCAGAGTGGAAAAGCATCCCTTATGGCTATCCGTTGAAAAATCAACAAATTTACGTACTGGATGAATGTGGAGAAGAATGCCCAGTAGGCGTTCCAGGAGAACTGCATATTGGTGGAAAAGGAGTCGCCGTAGGCTATCTCAATGAAGAAGAGAAGACGAAGGCCGCCTTTATCAACCATAGATTAGGGTATCTGTACAAAACAGGTGATTATGGTGTAATGCGTCTGGAGGGATATGCAGACTTCCTTGGAAGAAAAGATAGTCAAGTTAAGATACGTGGACATCGTGTCGAACTAGGAGAAATAGAACACTGTATCAATCATTTGCCAAATATTCACCAGTCCGTAGTCGCTGATTATAGTGATTCACAAGGAGAGAAGCAGCTGTGTGGGTATATTGTTGCAGATGAGACAGTAGAATTGGCAGAAATAAAAAGAGAGTTAGCAAACTATCTGCCTGATTATATGGTCCCGGCACAATTCATACAGGTAGATGAGATTCCACTATCTGCAAATGGTAAAGTAGATCGTAAATTATTGCCGGACCCAGAAAAGTATATTGAAGAAAGTAAGATGATAAGGGATTATGAGGCACCAAAGACCCAGACGGAGAAATTGGTAGTAGAGGCATTTGAATATGTACTTGGTATGGAAAGAGTAAGTGTAAATGACAATTTCTTTGATTTGGGTGGATACTCGCTTAATGTAATCCGGCTGTGTAATGAATTAGAGAAGAGTACAGGCGTAAGGTTACCACTTAGAGAAATTTTTGATTTAGTTACACCAAAGAATATTGCAGAAACAATTAAAAACTCAAAGGTAAATACGTTTGAAGAAATACCAGAAATAGTAGAAGCAGAAAGCTATTTTATAAGCTCAGCTCAAAAGAGACTTTATCTTTTGGACCAACTAACAGGCCCTGGTACAACTTATAATATTCCTTTAGTAATCAAGCTTAAAGTTAAACCAGACAATGAGCGACTTCAGAGGGCATTGGATCAATTATTAGAGCATGAGGAAATTTTGAGGACGAGTTTCCATATAGTGGATGGTGAGCCAATTCAAAAAATTTCTTCAGATGCAAGAATTGTGCTGGAGCACAGTGAAGTAAATACAGCAGATTCACAGTATATCCAAGATGAATATAATACTTTCGTCCAACCATTTGACCTGTCAAAATCACCACTAATGCGTGCAAAAATACTGGATACTCCAAATGATTCATACTTATTTTTGGATATTCACCATATTTTATGTGATGCAGGAAGCATGCCGATTATGCTTTACAAAATACAAGAGTTATATGAAGGAAGAGAATTGTTAACACCACGAGTACAGTATAAAGACTTTTGTGTTTGGCAAAATGCTAGAGATATAACAGAACAGGCAGCGTACTGGAAGAAAGAATTTTCTGGCGATATACCAGTCCTGGATTTAATCATGGATTATCCACGCCCTCATAAACAAAGCTTTAGAGGTGCTAATATCCGAACACAGGTAGAAGAAAAAACGAGTATTAAAGTAAAAGAGTTAGCGAAGAAGTATGGTGCAACTGAGTTTATGGTTTTGTTATCCACCTTTTTCTCAATGTTAGGAAAATACAGTCGACAGGAAGAAATTATAGTAGGAACTCCAATATCGGGACGAAACCATACGGATACCCAAAATATGTTGGGTATGTTTGTAAACACTCTGGCAATCAAAGGGAATGTCTGCTCCGATGATACATTTGAGGATGTATTATTAAGTACAAAAGAGAAATGTTTACAGGCATACGATAACAAGGACTATCAGTTCGAAGATTTAGTTGAAGCAGTGGGAGTAAAGAGAGATTTCTCAAGAAACCCAGTATTCGATGTGATGTTTGTATTGCAGGACGATGAGAGAGAGAGTTATTCGGATAGTATTCAATTTGGAACGAGGGAATCCGTTGGAGGAAGTATTTCTAAATTTGATCTTACCTTAACCATGATAAGCGATTCAGAAGGCTATAAGATTGATTTTGAATATTCTACAGACTTATTCAAACCAGAAACGATCGAGTACATGGCAAAACACTTCTTAACACTAATTGAAGGAGTTTTAATGTCTCCGGAAAAGAAGCTGCAGGATATTGCCATGATAGATATGAACGAAGAAGCAAAAATATTGGATGAGTTCAATATGACGGATGCAGAATACCCTCATAATAAGACGATTGTGCAGTTACTTGAAGAGCAGGCTGCCAGAATACCTAATAATGTAGCAATCACATTTAATGGACAACAGATGACCTATGCACAATTAAATGAACGGGCGAATGCTCTGGCAAGAAAACTTCGAAAGGACTATAACATTCAACCAAATGATTTTGTGCTTATCTCAACAGAAAAATGTTTGGAGATGGTGGTGGGCATATACGCTATTTTAAAGGCTGGAGCAGCTTATGTACCCGTTGATCCATCTTATCCAGAGGAAAGAATTAATTATATCATTAATGACTGTAAACCAAAGGTAGTATTATGCGGTACAAAAGAACCTGAAGTTGATATTCCTATCATGTATCTTCATGATGAGGCAAATTATAAAATGGAATGCAGTAACCTTGTCCATGTAAATCAATCAAGTGATTTGATGTATGTTATTTATACCTCTGGTACGACTGGCTGGCCAAAAGGTGTTATGGTTCAGCATGTAAATGTAGTGCGATTACTTAAGAATGACAAGTTTAAGCTTGATTTATATGAAAATGATATTTGGGTTCAATTCCATTCTTATTGTTTTGATGTTTCGGTTTGGGAAATATTCGGAAGTCTATTGAACGGAGCAAAGCTTGTAATTCCTTCTGAGGATACGGTAAAAGATGGATATGCATTTGGAGAGCTGCTGCAAAAAGAAGCGGTAACAATCTTATGCCAGGTACCTTCACCATTTTATGCGTTGATCGATGCAACGACAGGACAAACAATAAATAGTTTGCGATATGTTATTTTTGCAGGAGAGGCACTTTATCCAGCACATTTGAAGAAATGGCATGAGAATAATAGGCATTGTCGTCTGGTAAATATGTACGGTCCAACAGAAACCACAGTATATGCTACTTATCGTGATATTGATGCTGAAGCCATCGAGAGCGGAATTAGTGATATAGGGAAGGCACTTCCAACATTAAAGATTTATATGTTAAATGGAAATGAACTTTGTGGAATTGGAGTTCCAGGTGAGTTATGTATAACGGGTGAGGGTGTATCTCAAGGATATTTAAATCGACAAACCCTGACAGACGAGAAGTTTGTACACAACCCATTTGGAGCCGGAAAGATGTATCGGACAGGTGATTTGGCACGTTGGTTACCTAACGGAAACATTGAATATATTGGACGTATGGATGACCAAGCAAAAATTAGAGGATATCGTATTGAACCAAGAGAAGTAGAAAGCCGTTTATTGGAGCTTGAAGGGATAAGTGAAGCTATAGTAGTAGTACGAGAAGACAAAAAGAAGGAGAAATACTTGTGCGCCTATATAATAGCTGAGACAGAAATAGAAGAAAAGAACGTAAAGATTAAGTTAAATAAAGTATTACCAGATTACATGGTGCCTGCACATATTATTTCAATTGATGCGATTCCACTCACACGTAATGGTAAGCTTGACAGAGAATCATTGCCACAGCCGGAGTATAAGTCAAAGGAATATATTGCACCACGAAACGAAAGTGAAACTCTGATCGTACAGGCATTTGAACACATCCTAGATATTGAAAATATCAGTGTAACTGATAGTTTCTTTGATCTAGGGGGATCGTCACTGAAAGCAGTGTTGCTGTGTAATGAATTGGAGAAAGCCATAGGAGTAAGACTGTCAATTAGAGATGTTTTTACTTTTGGTACGCCCGAGCAGATAGCGGAAAACATGGGGTCGATAGAGAACGAGATGTTTGTGGCAATAGAACAAGCTTCAGCAGCTGAATACTACCCTACAAGTTCAGCTCAAAAACGACTCTATCTTCTGGACGAGATGACCGGACCTAACATTAACTACAACGTATCGGATGTCTATGCTTATGAAGAACCGCTAGATAAAGAAAGACTACAGAAAGCTTTGGATAAGCTGTTAAAGCAAGAAGAGATACTGCGAACTAGTTTCCATGTTGTGGACGGTGAACCCATTCAAACGATTTCTCCAGACGCCAGGGTTTTATTAGACTACAGCGAAGTGGACGCAATAGATATACAAACAGAATACGATAAATTTATACAACCATTTATTTTATCCGAAGCACCGTTGATGCGTGTGAAATTAATGAAGACAACAACGGCCTCCTATCTATTTGTTGATATTCATCACATTATATGTGATGGAGAAAGCCTGCCAGTTATACTGCATCAAGTGAACGAATTTTATGAAAATGATGGAACTGATCATGAATAAGAGGAGAACTTATGAATAAAAATTCTAACCGTGTCCAGTATAAAGATTTCAGTGTATGGCAGAATTTTTATGATATCACCAAACAGGAAGAATATTGGAAGAGGCAATTCGCCGGTGAAATTGCTAGGGTAGATTTGAAGACGGATTTCCTCCGTCCTCAAATCCAATCTTTTAGGGGAGCCAATGTTGTAGCAAAGGTAAAAGAGCCATTAAGCTCAGGGGTTAAGAATTTAGCCCTAAAGCATGGTGCTACTGAATTTATGGTTACTCTATCTGTGTTCATTTTATTATTAGGCAAATATAGTCGCCAAAAAGATATTATTGTAGGAACAACCGTGTCAGGCCGAGTTCATGCAGATACTAAAGGTATGCTGGGGATGTTTGTCAATACTCTGGTAATAAAAGGAGAAGTTTGTCCTGATGATACTTTTGAGCATTTGATTTTAGCTGTGAAGGAGAAGTGTCTGCAAGCTTATGATAACCAAGAATACCAGTTTGAAGATTTAGTTGAAGCCGTAGAGAAAAAGAGAGATCTCTCAAGAAATCCGATATTTGATTTTATGTTCGGATTAAAAGAAAAGAAAAAACCGACGGAAATGCAAGGCCTATTGGGCGGAAAAAGTGCATTCATTAAAAGAAATGTCTCAAAGTTTGACTTATCCGTTCTGGTTGAATGTATGCCAGAAGGGTATGAAATTGATTTTGAGTATTGCACAGATTTATTCAAACAAGAAACTATTGAATATATGGCAAGGCATTATGTAACGCTGCTTGAGGAAGCAGTAACACATCCAGAAAAAAAGCTTAAAGATTTGCATATGCTTGATATCAGGGAACAAGAGAAGATATTGGTTGATTTCAATGCAACGAATGTAGAATACTCTCGAGAACAAACAGTTGTCGGCTTATTTGAGAATCAGGTAGAGAAAATAGCAGAAAATATTGCGCTCAAATTTGATGATAAAAAGATGACATATGCCGAGCTGAATGAGAGAGCAAATCAGTTGGCGCGTACTCTTCGGGATTTAGGAGTGGTTCCAAACGATTTGGTGGCTTTGGTTACAGAGCGCAGCATGGAAATGATTGTAGGAATATTAGCAATCATCAAGGCAGGGGGAGCTTATGTACCAATCAATCCGGAATATCCAGATAATAGAATTGGCTATATGCTGGAGGACAGTAGTCCAAAGATTGTATTGACGTATAAGAATAAGTTGCCAGGGAAGGTAGAGATTCCGGTATTAGATTTAGAAGATGAGAATAATTATGCTAATGAAACGGACAATCTTTTGCATGTTAACAGGCCTAATGATTTAGTGTATTGTATCTACACTTCTGGTACAACTGGAAATCCTAAAGGAGTTTTAATTGAACATCGAAATGTGGTCAATATGTGGGTCACATATAAGGAAACATTTGCACTGAACGACAAGGATACGGTGCTGCAATTTGCAAATGTATCTTTTGACCAAGCGGTTGGTGATATCTTTCCTGCACTTTGCAATGGTGCGGCATTATGCATTGTACCAAAAAATTTAACATATGATATGGAGCAACTACAAAAATATATAGATCGAAATAATGTAACAACAGCTTCATTGACACCTAAGGTAATAGAGGGGTTGTATGCTGACGCATTACCGACACTTCGTTTGCTGGAATCAGGTGGCGAGGCAGGTAGTCTAGAAAGCTTAAAAGAATGGGCGAAAAGAGTAGAAGTGCTAAACACATATGGCCCTACGGAGTCTACTGTAAATGCAACTAGTTTTAGAGTGAATACAGACTCAACTTCAATTACCATTGGACGTCCGATTGCAAATACAAAGGTATATCTTCTAAATGAAATGGAGCTATGCGGTATTGGAATACCTGGCGAGTTGTGTATTGCAGGAGATGGTTTAGCAAGAGGTTATTTGAATCAGCCAGAATTGACAGATAAGAAGTTTATTAAAAATCCTTTCGGTGAGGGAAAACTGTACCGTACAGGAGATTTAGCACGTTGGCAGCCAGATGGAAATATAGAGTATTTAGGTCGAATAGATGAACAAGTGAAAGTCCGTGGTTACAGGATAGAGTTAGGTGAAATTGAAAGTGTATTAAGGAAACAGAGTGAAATCGCAGATGCTGTCGTTGTTGTAAAAGAAGTTGGAAACGATGAAATTCTCTGTGCATATCTCGTTGCAGAGAAGGGTCAGGAACTAATTATACCCGAAATTAAAGAAGCGATAAGAGAAGAAGTAACGGAGTATATGATTCCTGCCTTTATGATACAGATCGATCAATTTCCACTAACCATAAATGGGAAGCTGGATAAAACTAGGTTGCCAGAGCCAGATATGTTAGAAAGCTTGAAATACGTACCACCAAGTAATAAGACGGAGCAAGCAATCGTAGATGTATTTGAGGAAATTCTAGGAGTATCTCCAGTCGGAATAGAGGACAGTTTCTTTGAATTGGGTGGACATTCGTTAAAAGCGACGGCAGCAATTAATGCCATAGAGAAGAAGACAGGGATTCGTTTGCCAGTAAAAGAGATATTTAGTTCACCAACTCCTGTCATGTTGGCGAAAAAGATTGAGGCCACGGGAGAAGGCGAATATAGTCCAATACCACAAGCAGAGCAGAGAGAAACTTATCCAGCATCCTCTACACAGAAACGATTGTTTATTCTCGATCAGATGGAAGGCAGTAGTACAGCATATAACATGGCGTCAGCGCTAGAAGTAACAGGTAACCTTGATTTAGAAAAAATACAACAAGCAATAGATAGTCTGATCCAGCGTCATGAGTCACTGCGAACAAGTTTTGTAATGACAGAAGGAGGAACCCTTCAAGTCATTGCAGACGAGGTATTCTACCCAGTGGAATATGAAGAAACCGACAGCTACAGCGAAGCAGATATGGAACAATTTGTACGCCCGTTTGACATCGGAAAAGCACCACTTATGCGTTTTAAAGTAGTGAAAGAAAGAAATCGGAACAAATATATTTTACTATTTGATATGCACCATATTATTTCCGATCATAAGACGCTAAATATATTAATCGAAGATTTCTCACGATTGTATAACGGTGAAGGATTACAACCACTTGAACTCCAATACAAAGATTATAGTGAATGGATGCGTGGTAGAAACCTGGAGAGTCAGAGGGACTATTGGAAAGAAGTATTTAAAGAAGAGGCACCGGTTTTGGATTTGGTGACGGACTATCCCCGTCCAAAAATCCAAAGTTACAAAGGAGCACAAGTGTCTGTTCAACTTAGTAAAGAGCAGAAAGTTGGAATTCAAAATATAAATAAACAAAATGGAACTACAGATTACATGACCTTACTGGCTGTATTTATGATAGAACTGCATAAATACAGCAGGCAACAAGATATAGTGGTAGGAACACCCATCTCAGGCAGGGTGCATCAGGATACCGAGACGATAGCAGGCATGTTTGTAAATACGCTAGCAATGAGAGGATATCCAAGGGACGAGAAAACGTTCTTGGAATTTTTAAGCGAGATAAAAGAGCTGGCCTTGAATGCGTATGAGAATCAAGAATACCCATTTGAAGAATTGGTAGAGGAAGTAGAAGTACGCCGTGATCTGTCACGCAATCCGCTGTTTGACGTTATGTTTACCATGCAGAATAACGAAGAAATCCATCTTGCGATGGGCGAAGCCCAAGTAGACATGTTGGGAATTCATTTCATTGATGCCAAATTCGATTTGGATTTACAAGCTACAGCGTATGAAGAGGGATACGCTTTAGATCTGGTATATTGTAGTGATTTATTTACCCAGACTTCAGCACAGGTCATACTGGAACA
>NZ_PDHM01000004.1:79536-274887 GCF_002573715.1 Paenibacillus sp. EZ-K15
CAACCGAAAGGCAAATGCATTGGCATGGGAACTGATTTCGTTAGGTGTTAAGCCCAATGATAGAGTGGCCATCATGACTTCACTGGAAGCGGAAACGATTATTGGAATTTTAGGCGTGCTAAAGAGTGGAGCTTCCTATGTACCGATTGATCCAGCGACTCCGAAGGAACGAATAGAGCATATCCTGAACGATGCAGCACCCAAAGTCATATTAACAAGAGAGAAGAAGCTGGAAACGGAAATCCCATTCATCTCTATGAATCTTGAAGACCTGGGCGAGAAGGAGAAAAATCCAGCGTGTGCCGTTGAAAAAGACGACATAGCCTATGTGATTTACACATCAGGAACTACAGGAAAGCCCAAAGGCGTGGCGGTTACACGAGGCAATTTGGATCATTACTTGTCATATGCAGATAAAGAGTACCAGAAAGAAGCTTGTACTACGGTATTAATTACAAGCTTAAGTTTCGACCTCTCCGTAACTTCCTTGTTCTTACCGCTTATTAGTGGTGGATCTCTTCTATTAAAGGGAGGAGACACGGAGGAAAGGTTAAGTGCAGCATTCAAAGATAACAGGGTAACCTTCCTTAAACTTACCCCTTCACATTTAAAGATGCTGGAAACCTATGCAGACGGAGTAGATGTACCGAATTTAGAAACGTTGATTGTCGGTGGAGAAGAGTTACCCACAGATACGGCATGGAAAACGCAGAAGCTATTGGGTGAAAGCGTCAAGATTCATAACGAATATGGCCCTACAGAGACTACCGTAGGATGCTGTGACTATGTCTATTCCAGCGAAAAAGATAAGGGTTTAAGTGTAGGAATCGGACATCCCATTGCCAATATGCAGCTCTATATACTGAATGAGATGGAGTTATGTGGGGTAGGCATTCCTGGTGAGCTATGCATCGCCGGAGACGGAGTAGCCAAAGGATATCTAAACCAGCCTGAATTAACAGCGCAGAAGTTTATCGACAATCCATATGGAGAAGGGAAGTTATACCGCTCCGGAGATTTGGCGAGATGGCTGCCTGACGGAGAGATGGAATACCTGGGAAGAATAGATGAACAGGTTAAAATCCGAGGATACCGGATAGAGTTGTACGAGATCGAGAGCGTGCTAAGGAATCAGCCGGGTATATCTGATGTAGCCGTTGTTGCCTTGGAAGTAGGCGGTGACAAGCGTATATGTGCCTACCTGATCCCGACAAATCAAGAGCAGCAACTGGATATGTCTGGAATTAAAAATGATTTGAGAGACAAACTGCCCGAGTATATGTTACCTGGCTTTATGATGCAGATCGATGCCTTGCCACTGACTCCAAATGGTAAGCTGGATGCAAAGGCACTGCCAGAACCAAATGCATTAGCGGGACAGGAATATGTGCCACCCAGAACTAAAACAGAGAAAGTAATTACGGAAGTATTTGAAGAAATCTTAGGAGTATCTCCAATCGGAATAGAGGACAGTTTCTTTGAATTGGGTGGACATTCGTTAAAAGCGACGACAGCAATTAATGCCATAGAGAAAAAAACAGGGATTCGTTTGCCAGTAAAAGTGCTATTTGGTTCACCAACTCCTGCCGTGTTAGCGAAAAAGATAGAGGCCGCGGGAGAAGGCGCATATAGTCCAATACCCAAAGCAGAAGAGAGAGAAACTTATCCAGCATCCTCTACACAAAAACGATTGTTTATTCTCGATCAGATGGAAGGCAGTAGTACAGCGTATAACATGCCTTCAGCATTAGAAGTAACAGGTAACCTTGATTTAGAAAAAATACAACAAGCAATAGATCGCCTGATCGAGCGTCATGAGTCGCTGCGAACAAGTTTTGTAATGACAGAAGGAGAAACATTCCAAGTCATTGCAGACGAGGGATTCTACCCAGTGGAATATGAAGAGACCGACAGCTACAGCGAAGCAGATATGGAGCAATTTGTACGCCCGTTTGACATCGGAAAAGCACCACTTATGCGTTTTAAAGTAGTCAAAGAAAGAAATCGGAACAAATATATTTTACTATTTGATATGCACCATATTATTTCCGATCATAAGACGCTAAATATATTAATCGAAGATTTCTCACGATTGTATAACGGTGAAGAATTAAAACCACTTGAAATCCAATACAAAGATTATAGTGAATGGATGCGTGGTAGAAACCTGGAGAGTCAGAGAGACTATTGGAAAGAAGTATTTAAAGAAGAGGCACCCGTTTTGGATTTGGTGACGGACTATCCACGTCCGAAAACCCAAAGTTACAAAGGAGCACAAGTGTCTGTTCAACTTAGTAAAGAACAAAAAGTTGGAATTGAAAATATAAATAAACAAAATGGAACGACAGATTACATGACCTTACTGGCTGTATTTATGATAGAACTGCATAAATACAGCAGGCAACAAGATATAGTGGTAGGAACACCCATCTCAGGCAGGGTGCATCAGGATACCGAGACGATAGCAGGCATGTTTATAAATACGCTAGTAATGAGAGGATATCCAAGGGATGAAAAAACGTTCTTAGAATTTTTAAGCGAGATAAAAGAGCTGGCATTAAATGCGTATGAGAATCAAGAATACCCATTTGAAGAATTGGTAGAGGAAGTAGAAGTACGCCGTGATCTGTCACGCAATCCGCTGTTTGACGTTATGTTTACCATGCAGAATAACGAAGAAATCCATCTTGCGATGGGCGAAGCCCAAGTAGACATGTTGGGAATTCATTTCATTGATGCAAAATTTGATTTGGATTTACAAGCTACAGCGTATGAAGACGGGTACGCTTTAGATCTGGTATATTGTAGTGATTTATTTACCCAGACTTCAGCACAGGTCATACTGGAACATTTTAAGGTATTGCTAGATAGGGTTATTGCTAACCCTGAAATGAAATTGTCTGAACTACACATGGTCAGTGAGGTAGAACAACAAAGAATAATAACTGTTTTCAATGATACCCATACGGAGTATGCACAGAATCATACGGTAGTAGAACGATTCGAGAAACATACGGAACAGACACCCGAGAAGACGGTAATCGAATACGAAACGGGAGTACTTAGTTATGGAGAAGTAAACCGAAAGGCAAATGCATTGGCATGGGAACTGATTTCGTTAGGTGTCCAGCCAAATGATAGAGTTGCCATCATGACTTCACTGGAAGTGGAAACGATTATTGGAATTTTAGGCGTGCTAAAGAGTGGAGCCTCCTATGTACCGATTGATCCAGCGTTTCCGAAGGAACGAATAGAGCATATCCTTAACGATGCAGCACCCAAAGTCATATTAACAAGAGAGAAGAAGCTGGAAACAGAAATCCCATTCATCTCTATGAATCTTGAAGACCTGGGTGAGAAGGAGAAAAATCCAGAGTGTGCAGTTGAAAAAGACGACATTGCCTATGTGATTTACACCTCAGGAACTACAGGAAAGCCCAAAGGCGTGGCAGTCACACGAGGTAATTTGGATCATTACTTGTCATATGCAGATAAAGAGTATCAGAAAGAAGCTTGTACTACGGTATTAATTACAAGCTTAAGTTTCGACCTCTCCGTAACTTCCTTGTATTTACCGCTTATTAGTGGTGGATGTCTTCTACTAAAGAGAGGAGACACGGAGGAAAGGTTAAGTGCAGCATTAAAAGATAACAGGGTAACCTTCCTTAAACTTACTCCTTCTCATTTAAAGATGCTGGAAACCTATGCAGACGGAGTAGATGTACCGAATTTAGAAACGCTGATTGTCGGTGGAGAAGAGTTAACAACAGATACGGCATGGAGAACACAGAAGCTACTAGGAGAAAGCGTAAAGATTCATAACGAATATGGCCCTACAGAGACTACAGTCGGATGCTGTGACTATGTCTATTCCAGCGAAAAAGATAAGGGCATAAGTGTAGGAATCGGACATCCCATTGCCAATATGCAGCTCTATATACTGAATGAGATGGAGTTATGTGGGGTAGGCATTCCTGGTGAGCTATGCATCGCCGGAGACGGGGTTGCTAAAGGATATCTAAACCAGCCTGAATTAACAGCGCAGAAGTTTATCGACAATCCCTATGGAGAGGGTAAATTATACCGCTCTGGAGATTTGGCGAGATGGCTGCCTAACGGAGAGATGGAATACCTGGGAAGAATAGATGAACAGGTTAAAATCCGAGGATATCGGATCGAGTTGTACGAGATCGAGAGCGTGCTAAGGAATCAGCCGGGGATATCTGATGTAGCCGTTGTTGCATTGGAAGTAGGCGGCGACAAGCGTATATGTGCCTACCTGATCCCGACAAATCAAGAACAGCAACTGGATATGTCTGAAATTAAAAATGCTTTGAGAGATAAACTGCCCGAGTATATGTTACCTGGCTTTATGATGCAGATCGATGCATTGCCACTGACTCCAAATGGTAAGCTGGATGCAAAGGCCCTGCCAGAACCCAATGCATTAGCGGGACAGGAATATAGGTCACCAAGAACTAAAACAGAGAAAGTAATTACGGAAGTATTTGAAGAAATCTTAGGAATATCTCCAGTCGGAATAGAAGACAGCTTCTTTGAACTTGGTGGAGACTCTATTAAAGCGATTAAGGCAGTTTCGAAGTTACGGGAAAAAGGTTATAAGCTTTCTTTCGCAGCATTAATGTATCAGCAGACACCAAGAAAGATTGGGGAAAATATTCAAAAGGGAGAAGTAAGTCAAGTATACGAACAGGGAGAAATCAATGGAGAAAGTCCATTAACCCCTATACAACTAGAATTCTTCAATAAGTATCACGTCGTACCAAATCATTTTAATCAGGCCTTAATGTTAAGAAGTGATGAGCCGTTTGACATACCTAGTTTAAAGACAGCAATTACTGAAATCATTAAACATCATGACGCTTTAAGAAATGTATATGACGAACAACGTCAAATCACGCTGTCTACAGAGGAAAGCAAGCTATATGATTGGTATGAAAAAGATTATACAAAAGTGCAAGATGTATCGAAAGAGATAGAGTATGCCAGCGATAAATTACAGGCAAGCATAGACCTGGCCAAAGGACCCTTGGTAAAAATAGGGCTGTTCCATTCAGGCAATGGAGATCATTTACTAATTTGTGTACATCATCTGGTCATAGACGGTGTATCATGGAGAATTCTGCTGGAGGATTTATTTAGTGGATATCGACAAATACAAGAGACAGGTAAAATCACGCTGCCAATGAAAACAGCTTCGTACAAGGAATGGGCGAATGCTTTAACACAATATGCTAAGAGTGAAGTGCTTTCAAATGAAATAGCATACTGGAAAAATATATCAGATAAATCAAATAGTACTGAGACATTCAAGAGTACACAAACAGCAAGTGGTCAATATAAAAATAAAGTAGTGAAAGTGGACTCTGAAACGACGAAAAAGTTGTTACTTGAAGCTGGAAAGACATATAAAACAGAAATAAACGACTTGTTACTGGCATCGCTGACCATTGCGGTAAAAGAATGGAGAAACTCTAAGTACCTAACCATAGAAATGGAAGGTCACGGTAGAGAGACAATAGATAAAGAGATCGTCATCGATCGTACAGTTGGCTGGTTTACAAGTGTATATCCTATTATTTTGGAGACAAAAGATACTGTTGAAGAAAGCATTTTTGAGACAAAAAAAACATTGAGACAGGTCCCTAATCATGGAATTGGATATGGAGTTTTGAGATATCTTGGTGAGCATAGTGGACTTGAGATGAGCGCAGCAATAACATTCAATTATCTTGGAGAATTGGATAACGAGATAGACAGAATTGAAGGAATATCCATGTCGGAAATGCCATTAGGAAGAAGTATGTCAGAAAAAAATTCATCAGGAATGGGATTGTCTCTCAATGGGGCTGTTTTAAATGGGCAACTTGAATTTGACATAATATATGATACTGGATTGTATACTGACGAAGATGCTCAAACATTTGTGTTGGCATATGAAAGAGCAATTAAGGGTGTTGTCGAAACGTGTTTAACCAGAAAAGGAACAGTAAAGATGCCATTAGATGTAACATTTATTGGTGATAACCGTGATGGCGATCTAAAGTGCATGATACAAAAACAGCTGAATTATTATGGAGATAACTATATTAAAACACGTTCTACTTTAGAATGTCCTGTATTGACAGGCCATGAAGATTTCTTGCGACCAGATACAGAAATTATTACTGAAATCATAAGAATAGAAGGAACGGCAGAGAATGCTTCTTTGTCAGTCAGAGAAATCATTTCCAGGCATGGGGCATTAAGAACAAAATTAAATCAAAAAATGACCTATTTAGAAGAATACGATTATTCAGATGAATGGGAAATTCCAGTAGTGAAAGGAACCTTAGCATTATCTGCGGAACGATTTAAGGGAATTGTGAGTGAAATGAATTTTCTAACTGACGATAAGCTGTTATCTAGATTTTTAATCGTAGAAATAGATGCAGATAATTGCTTAGTACTTAGTGCAATTCATCATTTAATATGGGATGGAGTCTCACAAGATTTGTTTAAGGTTATGCTTCATGAAACTTTGAACAACAGACTTAACACTCCCTATAACTATTCTTTCATAGAATATTGCAAAATGATTAAAAAGAAAGTTGATGAACTGGAAATTTCTAATAATCAAGAGTCTAACATGGAAGAGTATATTGAAGTTGCTAAAAAATCAGCTAACTTAGTCTCTCGACGAGACACTAAGAGGTCTACAGAAATTCATGTAAAACTAAATGAGTTACAATATCAGAAATTTAGTGAACAACCCATTAATACTGCAGCAGAATTTATATCAAGGCTTATGTATAGTGACTTATCTGAAGAATTAAATAACATACCTGTTTCTGTTTTGACACATAACAGAGATGAATTCAATAAGGGAATGTTGGGGCTAACTTTAAATTTAGATTATTCAATTTATGATAGGAAAAGTAAAATGCAAAAACAGCTTTTATCAGCATCAGAAAAATCGAGTATTAATCAATCTGCAATTACAGAAAAGTTGTTTCTTATAGCACAAAAGTACGGTTTTAATGAAATGTCCAATCGCATTCCAATCATTAATTATCAGGGAGTCCTTGATAAGTTTGCAAGTAGAGATGACATATCATTAGAGAAGATGTTTTTACAAACACAGATTATAGAGTCTGAAGATTTTGGAGTGAGCATGCACTTCTACATTCAAAATAGTACTCTAATTGCTCGCATTACAGGCATTACAATTGAAGAAGAGCTCCTTAATGATGTCATGAAGAATATTTAATGTTGTATCTTACCCATAAACCACCTGCTATGCAGGTGGAGGGGGCGTAAAAGGACATGTGATGCTGGATCATGTGCATATGCTTATGGCGGTCCCACCCAAAATATCTGAAATATGCACATGATCTAGCAATAAACAATTGGAGTGTAAATTAGACATGCTCTAAATGAAATTGGAAACAAGAAGAGGGCTTATAGTATGAATGGAAAAATTTCAAAAAGTATATACCAAAAGAATATAGGCTTATTTATTTTGTCCTGCTTACTTGGTATTGTGACATCTATTCTGTTTATTGCACTGGCGATTATACTACAAAAGTTTATTGATTATTCTATTAATAAAGATATAGACAATATCATTAAGGTGACTACTGTTTCAGTTATTTTATTGCCTTTAGGTGCAGTGGGAATGTATGTGGGGTATGCTGTTAAAAATTTATATACAAAAAGGGCAACGTTAAACCTGAAAAATACCCTTGTTGAAAATATTTTACGGTTAGATATGAGAAGTTTCAACAAGGAGAGTAATGGAACTTACATATCACGATTGTCAAATGATATAACTATAATTCAAAACGATTATATAAAAGGGACCGTGGAAATATTTGTTCAGCTAGCTATGCTTGTAGGTGGAGTGCTTGCGATGTTTATCATTAATTCATTCCTTGCATTGAGTATATTACTCACTTGTATCATTCCACTTGCAGTTTCGAGTATATTTAATAATCGTATGCAAAAAGCACAAGGTGAAGTGGCTGAGCAAAATAAAAGTTATGTATCTTTCATTAAAGATATATTGTCTGGAAATCAGGTTGTTAAGAGCTTTAACATCGAAAAAGAGATTTTTGAAGGGGCAAAGGCAAAGGCGAACAAGCAGGAAAAAGCAAAAATGGTATACGAAAATCTGCTGTCACTCATTATGTCACTTACTGATATTTCAACATTTCTTGTTGCTGTAGTCATATTTATTGTGGGAACTCAGCAGCTAATGAAAGGGGAAATTACAGTAGGAGAGATTATGGCTTTTATTCAATTATTAAATTGCGTAACAGTTCCCATTAATCGACTCATAACTGGTTTTACCAAAAGGCAGGCCAGTCGGGCTTTATTAATGAATTTCAATAAAATAGGAGAGGCAAAAACGGATCAAACTCAAAGAGTTGATATTCCTAAATTTAGTAATAAAATTTCTTTAAATGGGCTTTCATTAAGCGTAGATGGGAAAAAAATTTTAGATGATATTAATTTTGAATTTGAATATGGAAAGTCTTATGCAATTGTAGGAACAAGTGGGAGTGGAAAGACAACCTTATTAAAGATGTTGACTGGGTTTTATGATGGGTATGAAGGAGATATCAGGTATGACGGGGTTGATCTTGAGAAAATAAGTGATCAGTCCATTTTCCAAAATGTTAGTTTTATTCATCAGGACTGTTTTATCTTTGATGATACGATTGAACAAAATATTAAATTGTTTCGTGAATGTGACACAGATGAGTTTGAGCAAGTAATAAAGAGGAGTATGCTACAGAAATTGATTAATGACAGAGGCGGCTTTGATGTATTATGTGGAGAAAATGGAATCCATTTTTCAGGTGGGGAAAAACAGAGAATTTCTATAGCAAGAGCACTCCTGAGAAAATCACCTATATTACTTATGGACGAGGCGACTTCAGCGTTGGACAATCAAACAGCTAGTGACCTTGAGTGTATGTTAAGTGAAATGCAGGGCATTACGAGAATTTCCATTACACATAGGCTGGATGAATCAATTCTTAGTGGATATGATGAAATTGTTTTATTGAATAATGGAAAAATTGAAGAACACGGAACGTATCATGAATTAATGGAAGCCAAACAAAGATTTTATGCATTGAGTATGTTGAGTAGACATAATAATGATCTTTTAATAGAGAAAGGTATAACGAGTCTTGTATTTTAAATCTCAATGTATGTATGAAATAAGTTTTTGGACTGTTTTATGCTTGTATAAGATGAAAGGGGTGTCGTACGGATGGAGCAAATCGCAGTTGTTGGGTGTGGCGGAATGATCGGTGAAGTCATCTGTAAGAACTTAAGTGAAGACTTTATAGTTAAGGGCGGACAGCGGCGTGAACCTACAGCATTATTGAATCTTAATAATTTTAACTACCACTTTTTGGATATTTTTGACTGGGAGAACTTGATTACATTCTGTGCTGATTGTACGGTTGTCATTAATTGTGCAGGGCCTGAATTTGTAATTAAAGATAGAGTTGCTCAGGCAGCTATGAAAGTAGGAGCAAAATATGTTGATGCTTCCAACGCTTTATTATTGAGTCAGGAGCAAAAGCTAGAGCTTAAAGCTAACGGTGTAAATTACATAGGAGCTGGTTTTTGTCCTGGAATTACAGGTCTGCTATTAAAACGAGTGATAAATCATTTACTGGACGAAACTAAGTCTGTGAATTGTTATATTGGTGGTGCGGAACATTATACGAAAACTTCTATCTCAGATATATTAATGAGTGGGCATAGTGTAATTGGAAAAACAGACTCTTATTGGAGTGATCATTGTGTTAAAACGGAAAATATAAATATGATGCAGAAAGAATTTGTACCTGAAGTGGATGTCCCTGTCTATAAGAAACCGTATTTAAGTCAAGAGATAATTGATATTTTAGAAGTTAGTTCGGTACAAGAACTTCACTGGTACAATATAGCAGCAAATGATTATATTTTTCGTTTGGCAATGCAATTTTATCAAATGCAACTTGAGTCTTCGGTTGAAGAAGCAATGAAAAAACTAGACATTAGTTTAGAGGAGCAACCTAAAGAGGAATGGATAGCTTTAGTCATTGATGCTACAGGAGTGAAAAGTGGAAAGAATGTTAGGTGCAGATTGAATTTACAAATGGAAACGAGTTCAGAGCTAACAGGTACAGTGGCTGCTGAAATCGCCCGACAAGCTATTTCAAGTAATAGACCTAATGGTACCTACTGGGCTTATGAAGTACTTCCTATAGATTTTATGAATCAATATGTTTTTTCTAATAAACATGATTTTTATGAGGAAAAGTATATTGAAATAAAGAAATAATATTACTATGTTACATTGCGTACATCCTATATTTATTGGATAGGAGGAGTACATTATAAAAAAGCTTTTACTTAAGAGATTGCCGTTGATCTCACTTGGAGTTATAGCTTATATACTGACAAAATACGCGCAGAACCATCAGGATTGGGCGGAAAAATACAGTAGGTCTGTATATCCGTTATTGTCAAAAGCAGTAGGATTTGTACCCTCTTGGGTCAAATTTTCTGTTAGTGAATGGCTCGTAGTGTTGGTTGTGTTACTTTTGCTATTTTATATCGTTTATTATGTGCGCAAGGTTATCATGAGTAAAGGTGTACGTAGGATGGTAGTTTATCGTGGTACTTTAGGAATAGTTACGATCTGTAGCGTGATATATTTTTGTTATACTATTTTGGGTGGAATAAACTATCACAGATATTCTTTTTTGTCTCATACCGAATATAAAGAAGAGAACTACAGCAAGGAGGAACTGGTCAAATTGAGTAAGTCGCTTGCCGTTGAAATGGAATTGGCAAGGGAAAAGTTAGCGGATACTGATCTTTTGGCTCAAGTACCAGAGGTTTTTGATTATTATGCACAACACGCAGTGTTCTCGTTGCAAATGTTATCAAAGAAATATCCTATTTTGGAGCATTCTTTATATTCAACACCAAAACCAGTGGTGATGTCAAAACTAATGTCGTATGCAGGGATACGTGGTATTTTTGTCCCTTTTACTTATGAATCCAATATTAATGTTAATATGCCAGTTTTCTTGGTGCCTGCTACTATGGCACATGAATTGGCACATCAGAGTGGTTTCATGCATGAGGATGAGGCTAATTTTATAGCTTATTTGGCATGTAAGCAGCAGGATGATCCAATGATACTTTATAGTGGTTTTTTTCTAGCATTTGATTATTCTATATCTGAGCTAAAAAAGGTTGATCCAGATAAGGCGTCTGATATAATGTCCAGTCTGTCCAAGGCGGTGCAGCATGATATAGAACAAAATGAGCAGTACCGGGATAAGTATGAGGGTGTTATTTCAAGTATTTCAAGAAATGTAAATGACGTATATCTGAAGGCGAATAATCAGACAGACGGTTTGAATAGCTATAGTGATATGGTAAATTTATTGCTGGCAGAGCAGCGAGGGATAGAGAAGTATAATTAAATAAAGTATAGAAATGTTTTGTTACATATGGTTGTATCTTGAATATTTATTGGTTTATATAGTAATTATAGTGGGCTCAAGTTGAACATAGGAGTGAGTGAAATAAATAAAATAAAAGTATTTCCTATTCCATATGCTGGAGCATCGGTAAATGTATATTATGAATGGAAAAAACTACTGCCCGATAGATATGAATTGTTTATGAGTGAATTGGCTGGAAGAGGAACTCGATTCAGAGAGCCTTGCTACCAGTCTGTTGGTGAAGCAAGTGAAGATATCGCCAAAAGAATAAGTGAACAATTAGAATATGACGATGAATATGTTATATTTGGACACAGTATGGGAGCCTTATTGACTTATGAGATATATTATAAACTTAAGCAAATGGGAACTAAGGAACCAAGGCATCTGTTTTTTTCTGGGCGAAATGCTCCACATATTTTTGAAGAGAGAGAAGACATTGAAAATATGACTAATGAAACTTTCTTGCAAAAGGTAGAACAATATGGGGGAATACCAGAGGAGTTTTATACAAAAGAGATTATGGATATGTTTCTTCCGATTTTGCGAGCAGATTTTATAATTTTGGACAATTATAAGTTTCAACCCAAAGCAGAAAAAATAAGTTGTGGAATAAGCGTTTTTTATGCGGATAATGATTTTTCGACTCATATCAAAGAAATTCATAAATGGAGCGAAGTTGTTGAAGGGAATGTGAAATTTCATGAATTTAAAGGAGAACACTTTTTTTTGAATCGGTATCCTAATGATATTGTAAATACTATTGTTAAAGATACAGAGACTCAAAATATTTATTGTAATATGGTTGATGATATGTAAAATAGTTAATACTGTTCTAGCTTGAACGTTCCCCTCACCTCCATTGTTAAAACCCCGTCCCAATAAGGGCTGGGTGTACAAACGGCAAACATTTGCTTTAATTAAAGGCTATGTTAAATCTTATTGTTGTTGTTTTTCCCCAAAAGAAAACCGCCTTATGTAAAAAGGCAGTTAATTAAACTATCGTATCTCGTTATCGTAACGATTTAGCTTATCAAAATTATATTTTATTGTATTTGCTATTTCAATTAATGTTTGGTAATCGTATAACGGTTCAAGATTGTTGTTTTTCCCTGAAATAAGAGAGTAAGTTAAACCCTCGTTTCTCCAATAGATAGCACTTACATGTCCGTCTCCTTGGTCCCATGTTTGTGAACCGTCTGATTTATATTTTTCCATTATCAAATTCTTGAATACACCTCAGTCGGATGAAATTGCTGAGCTTGTCTCCTCCGCGCTTGGTAAGCTGGAATTAGAGCAGTACGGAAGCCAGGCACTAAATTATATTCTGAAGATAGGCAAATGGGCCGAGGTTATCATTTTTGTTATTGTATTGAGCTACTTCTACTTAATCCAGAAGAAAACAGTCAATGACTTTACAGATAAGTTGAGCAAAAGCAAAATAAGCTGGGCTTACAATGAGTTTAAATATTTTGGCCAAAAATTCACCTCTTCCTTCGGTAAAGTGATCGAGGTGCAACTGATGATCGCTTTGTTGAACACGATTCTAACGACGATCGGGTTGTCGATTTTGGGCTACCCTTACTTGTTCGCCCTAACGAATTTTTACTAAGCCTTGTGCCGGTAGTCGGTGTTGTTATTTCCTTCATTCCGATCAGTATTATCGGTTACCAGATTGGCGGTTTCACAACGGTCATTTGGGCGATTGTCATGATCTTGATCATCCATGCAGTGGAGACATACTTCTTAAATCCGAAGCTGTATGCTCACAAAACGAAGCTGCCGATGTTCTACACCTTTATTGTTCTTATTTTCTCCCAACACTTCATGGGGACTTGGGGGCTTATTATCGGGATTCCGATCTTTATGTTCCTGCTTGATATATTCGAAGTTGATCAAAATAACGGGAATAATCAACAGCCTTAAAAAGAGAAGATGGGGACAATAATTCGATTTCCCTCGCCTCCATACAAAAGAATTAAATCCACAACCGCCTGAGGTTGTGGATTTTGCTTTTTCACGGTACTTGCAGCTTTAAGATAAGCCTCGCATGTTCACACCTGAACTCGGGAAGCAGTTGACGCAGACTTCTTCTGTATGAGGCACAAACGTATTTGATGTGAAAACGGTAATTTAAAACTATATCCTTTTATACAGAGATAAAGTCCTGTCTTATTGTATGATAGTGACCCATAAAGCCTTATATATAGGCTTTTCTATAAAAAAAGGAGCGGGGTTCATCATGAGGATTTCTACCTGGATTAAAGCATGAGCGAAGGGCCTAGAGGTCCTTCTTTTATTGCTTTCTTTTTTTCTGACATTTGTCATATCCGGCTTGTGACAACCCACACTAATTGAATCTCGCGCTTTTTCAATATAATGAGGACATCAAGTAACGAAAGAAGAAATTAGCGGAGGTTAGGACAAAATGACAAAGGCGATTGAATGTATAAATCTAGTAAAGAAATTCGGCGATTACTGTGCCGTTGATCATATGAATCTATCATTTGAGAAAGGTCAAATAACAGCATTGCTCGGACCGAATGGTGCAGGCAAGACAACAACCATTTCCATGATACTCGGAATGATCAAGCCAACATCAGGAGAAGTCAGGGTCTTGGGGATGCCGTCTGGAACAAAAGAATTACGGCAGCGTGTTGGAGCGCTTTTGCAGGATGTTAAAGCAGCAGATGGACTTACGGTCAAAGAAGTGCTTCAATTGTTCCGCAGTTATTATCGTAATCCGATGTCGCTAGAGCGATTGTTAGACATTTCGGGTCTCCACGCGGATCAGAAACGGCGGGCATCCACGCTGTCTGGAGGACAACGCCGTAGATTAGCTTTCGCCCAAAGCTTGGCGGGGAATCCAGAGCTTCTCCTGCTTGATGAACCAACCGTCGGAATGGATATCGAGGCTCGTGGTCGCTTTTGGGACACCATTCAAGCGCTGGCAAGTGACGGACGTACTGTGCTCTTAACTACACATCATTTAGACGAAGCTGATGCTGTCGCAGATCACATCGCAGTCATCGCCAGTGGACAGGTTGTTGCGGAAGGGACTCCAGAACGTCTAAAGGCTCAAACAGCGCTTAGAACCGTTTCATTTCGAGCGGCGAACGCGCCAGCGGAGCAGGAATGGCTCACATTACCTGGTGTAGAACAGGCAGAATGCAACGGCGAGCGAATTCGTCTGTATGCTCAAGAGACCGATGTATTGTTATTTAAACTGATGCAGTCTGAATGGGGAATTTCCGATATTGATATACAATCTGCCAGTTTAGAAGATACATTCCGAAGTCTTACAGGCTCAAATAAACAAACGATTATACGATAATAAACATTTTTAGGAGGAAAATAGCTATGTTACATATGTTTGTTGCCCAGACCAAAGCAGAAAGTATACGAATTATCCGTAGTCCATTCTTCTTACTCTTCTCCATTGCGATGCCGCTTGCTTTCTACTTTTTATTTGCGAGTATGAATGGGGTAGATAAATCGATTCAATCAACAACTTGGGGTGTCTTTTCATTGATGTCGATGACTGCATTCAGTTTGATTGGTACAGCCGTATCTCAATTCGGTATCCGTCTATCATTCGAGCATCAAGATGGGTGGGTACGCCTGTTGAAGCTGACTCCACTATCTCCTGCAGTCTGGATTGGCAGCAAAATTGTATCGCAAATGGCTGTTCACTTGATCGTCATTGTTGTTATATTTTTATCTGCTGGCCTTGTTCATGATATACAATTGACAGCCGGGCAATGGATTTTATGCGGATTATGGTTATGGATCGGGAGCATATCTTTTCTGGCGCTTGGTGCCTTGTTAGGAACGCTTAAAAATGCGAATACCTCCGTTGCCATCGGAAATGTATTACAGATGGGGCTTGCAATTGTGGGGGGGCTTTGGATGCCGCTTAGTACTTTGCCGAGCTGGATGGGCTCGGTCGGGGAATGGCTTCCATCTCACCGTTACGCTAATGGGGCATGGAATATGATCGCTGGAAAAAATCCAGCAAGTATTGATTTCATAATTTTGACAGGATGCGGTCTCCTCTTTATGCTACTATCAATCTATATATATAATCGACGGGATGCGGTCTAATTGAATAGAGAAAAGTGGCGTCTCTTTCCAAAATCGGAAGGAGTCGCTCCTTATATTTTGTTAACCAATTTAATGATACCCATGTACTTTTTACTCTATGAGCCATCAAGTATACAGTGGCTTGGCTTTGTTCTGTTAGGCATATTCGTTCTATCGTTTCGACAATCCTACTTTTATGCAAAGTGGGCCACGCCAATATTGATCGTTCAGGTGGGTATACTTCTAATTTTAGCAGCTGTATTTCACCCTATGTATACATTTATAGGTTTTATGATAGCTGCTCCGCTGAGCAAACAAAAGCTGCCGATATTACTCTCTATAACGATCGTTTTCACTGTAGCTATGGGATTTATCGCTGTTCCTTACTTGGATCGGATGGGCAGCCTAGTATGGATAGGGTTGGTGCCTATGTTTGGCATCTGTATTCTGCCGTATATTATTCGAACTTCGACTCGATTTCAACAGAAGTCTGCGCGGTTGCGGGCAGAAACTGCTGAACGAATGGCACAGCAGGAGGAGCGCCAGCGGATCGCACGTGAACTCCATGATACATTGGGCCATACGCTGTCATTAATCGCATTAAAAGGGGAAGTCGTTGAAAAATTGGTCAATCGCCATCCCGAGAGAGCGATAGCAGAGGCTCGTGAAATACGAGAAACGGCACGCGCAGCCTTGAAACAAATGCGAGAATTGGTTACGGAGATGAAAGTTACATACTTCGCTGACGAATATAAGCATGCTGTATCGTTATGTTCAGCTGCGGGTATACCGCTTTTTTTTCAATATCAATCGATTTCAGATCCCAGATCTTCTCATGTAGGGACGGAAGACGCATTAGTGAACAATCAGCTTCCGTTAACACCCTTGCAGGAGACGATTTTGGCGATGTGTTTTCGCGAGACGATTACAAATGTGGTTCGACATAGCCGAGCAACAAGTTGCAACGTTCTTCTCGACATTCAGGAAGGGGAAGTTCGTGTATCTGTAAGTGATGACGGTATTGGGGCAGATATGGATCAATTCTATACTAGCAGTAATGGACTCGCCGGTTTACGGCAGCGGTTGGTTATGATCGACGGGCGTATGTCGCTGTCCTCATCCTCAGGCAAGGGGACGGAAGTCACCTTACATATACCTAGGGTAATACGAAATGAAAAGGTAGGTAGTGCTTAGATGATTCGTATTGTTTTGGCAGAAGATCAAAAGTTATTAAGGGGAGCACTGGCAACCTTACTCTCCTTAGAAGATGATATTGAAGTAGTCGGACAAGCTGAAAATGGGGAAGAAGTGATGTCCATGATTCAGCAATATGAACCCGATGTAGCTGTTCTGGATATTGAGATGCCACTAAAAACGGGGTTAGATATTGCGGAATTGGTTCAAAAAAACAAGTTAGCTTGTCGAGTCATCATCTTGACGACATTCGCGCGTCCTGGATATTTCCAGCGGGCTATGCAGGCAGGAGTTTATGGATATCTTCTCAAAGATACGGGCAGCGAGGAACTGGCTGATGCGATTCGTCGGGTGTATGATGGGAAACGTGTCATCAATTCAGAATTGTCGCTCGCGGTATGGGATGATCCATGTCCTTTATCACCCAGGGAGCGCGAAGTCATGAAGTTGGCTGCCCAAGGCTTAGTTCTTCAAGATATTGGAGCACAGCTGTTTCTATCCTATGGAACGGTACGGAACTATATGTCAGAAGCGATTGGGAAGCTTGGGGCAAATACACGGATTGAGGCGATAGATATTGCACGTAGCAAGGGATGGTTGGATTAAGGAGAACTCCGAGGTAATGGAGGTAAGCGGATCAACCCTCTTAAGAGATGATGCAGCCAGCCCATAGAGAGCTTTAGAAGCTCTCTTTTTTTATGATCCGCTACTTAGCGTACCGTAACCTAATCAATACACTTCGGCGAATTGTGGTTTTACACAGTCACGGTTCGTCTCCACCATCATAAACACCATCCGCATGAGGATGGTGTTTTTGCATTTTATTATTTTGAAATCATGATGCAATGATCTTCAATGATCGTAGCCGCTTGTTGACGATCAAATCGATGATTAACCATGTTACCTTGAAATCCTCGGTGAATATTTCCAAGAAAAGTCAACACGAGTTGCAAAGATGTCAACACCGAAAACCATCCGTGTTAACACTAAAAACCAATGGTATAATCCAAGATGGAGACTAGCTTTTATATTTCTCCAGTCGTATTAGATAACAATTAATTACTATTATAGTTGGAACACAAAGACATAAAATTGTACTAATAGCATGATTTGCATTAATACTAATTGCAAAACATGCTATTTGTCGTTCCTCGGATCTCTCTTTGCAGCTCAAAAATTATAGCAAGCTAGGAACAGCAAAATGATTGTTTTATCCTTATAATAAGCTCAGAGGTGGTAGTATGCAGTACAACAAAATCATTGATCAGAGCATAACTTATATAAAAGACCACATAAACGAGGAGCTTTCCGCTGAAAAAATAGCAAATCAAGTAGGATATTCAACTTTTCATTTCTGTAGGATTTTTTCACTAGTAAAAGGGATTCCGTTAATGGAATATGTAAGGAAATATCGTTTGTCAACGGCAAGGATTGAACTTACTGACAACCGGAAAATATTGGATGTTGCCTTACATTATGGATTTGAATCTGCAAGCGGATTTTCAAAATCATTTCGTCAAGAATTTGGGTATACTCCAACGTCATATAAAATCAGAATGGCGGATAACGATAACGCATTCGTTAAAAATATTCGAGAAGCATTGAATCCCCCAAAAATTGTTAAAAAAGGTGCTTTTAAGTTAGCTGGATATGGAATGCATACGAACATGGCAGATAATTATAGCCATCAATTTGCGGCTTATTGGGACTCATGTGATGAATCAAATTTAGAAGAAAAGCTTTATGAACAATTGAAACCACCAAAACATGGTGAAGTTGGAGTATGGCTGCCTTATCAGAACGAAGGAAATGCCATCTATCTATTTGGCGTTATTGTCAATGATTTCAGCCAAGTAACCTCTGATATGGTGGTTGCCGAAATCCCAAGCGCTACTTACGCCGTTTTCACTACTCCGCCCATCAACAATCTAGCAACTGCCACAACATACGAGAAAGACCCATTATCCGTAGTCATTAAGGAGACCTGGAGATATATTTTTACAGAATGGTTTGATCAGAACAAATATGAGCTGGATGAATCTCATTTTCCATTTGAATATTATGATGAACGTTGCCATGCCTCTGAGAACTCAATCATGGAAATTTATGTACCAATAAAAAAAGCATAGAAAGAAGTTGACGATATGTTTACTGAATATGGTGAGTTGAGTACCAAGCTATATCAATTAACCAAGCCTGCCGGATATTCGATTGATGGTGATTTAGAGTATTATTTTGATCATTTGAAAAATACCAAAGGTAAAATACTGGAAGCCGGTGTTGGCACTGGCAGAATGATGATCCCTCTTCTCCAGAAAGGACTTAATGTAGAGGGTGTAGACGTGTCTGAGGATATGTTAAAACAATGTAGAGCAAATATGGTAGCTACAAATGTAAAAGGAACTCTGTATCAAGGAGATCTTACGAATCTTCGTCTGCCAGAGAAATACGAAGCGATAATCATGCCGACTGGCAGCTTCTGTCTGTTACCGCGCAATCGTGTTAAAGACGTACTACATTCTTTTTATCAGCATCTTGATAAACAAGGGAAAATTATTATTGATTTAGAATTACCAACAGGTTTTATTCCATATAAAATTTCGACAAGTCCATTTTCGATTGATGATGATTCTGGCATTCTATTTACCTCAACGACTCAGGGAATAGATTGGCATCAACAAAAAACTAGCTCCATTCATCGATACGATCTACTCAAAAAAGGCAAGATTCAACAAACGGAAATATCGAATTTTGTGCTCTATTGGTACGGAATCGAAGAATTTCAGCTTTTGCTAGAACATGAAGGATTTATATCTATTGAGTATCAACTTGGATACGGGAAAAACTCATATTCTTCACTTATCACCTTTTTTGCAAGCAAAGAATAATATTGGAAATTTTTTAATTAATAGCTTAGTGACGAACGCAAACCAATTTATCTTTTAATCTGTCACCCTACTTTTCATTGTTTTAGACGCTTTTTAATGAGCGTAACATAGAGCCGATATTCAGTGTTACAAGGGGGAGTCGAATGATTCAGTACCAGAAAATTTTACAAATGTACTTCAATGGAAACTCTCAACGAACCATCGTAGCCGCCACCGGTCATTCTTGGCGAACAGTTAAAGATGTGATTCACCGTGCTGAAAATAAAAATATCATTGAGCTGAAGCCGGAGATGGATAATCTCTGGCTATTCGGCTTTCTTTACCCTGAAAGGCAGACTTTTGAGCGAGGTTATTACCCGGTTAATTGGGAGTACATCCATAAAGAGTTGATGAAAAAGAACGTCACGCTTTCAGCTACTTCACCGGGAATACAAAGAAAAAGCTCGAAATTCAAAGAAATATCCATATTCCTACACCAGCTTTACAAGGGGTTATCGGCAATATGCCGACAAATATAACCTCACAATGCCGATAAAAAGAAAACCTGGTGAGTTGGTAGAGGTTGATTGGATTGGAAGTACATTGCCGGTGACCAATTGTAGTACCGGTAATAATGAAAAAGCCCATCTGTTTGTGGCAAGCTTGCCATTCAGCCATTATTTCTACGTTGAAGCTTTTATGGATATGAAAATCAACAGTTGGATCACAGGTCATATTCATGCTTTCAAATACTTTGGCGGCGTTCCGGAAACAATTGTCAGCGACAATCTTAAAACCGGCGTAACAAAGGCAGACCGATACGAACCTATACTAAATGCAGCATATCAACAAATGGCCGATCACTATCAAACTGTCATCGTACCAGCCAGAGTTCGCAAACCAAAAGATAAGCCGGTTGCGGAAGGGATAGCCGGGTTTGTATCGAGATATATCATAGCTGCATTAAGGAACTATCAATGCTTTTCAGTTAGGGATCTAAACAAAAGGATTCACGAATTGATGGAAGAAATGAACCAGATGCCCTTCCAAAAACGTGTTGGAAGTCGTAGATCGGTCTTTGAAACAGAAGAACTCCCTTATCTTCATTCCTTACCACTCAAGCCGTTTCGAATGGCAGAATGGCGTGTTTCAAAGGTTCAGCGGAACTATCACGTACAAATCGATAAGAACTACTACTCCGTCCCTTTTGAATACGTTCAAGATGATGTAGATGTGAAATTGACAGAAGACTTCGTGGAAATCTATTTTAAAGAGTTGAGGATCGCCTCTCACAAAAGATTGACTGGATTGGTTGGTCAGTATTCCACTGAGACTTGTCATATGCCAGAAGCACATAGAGATTACTTGGAAGATTCCCCAGATAAATGTTTTGAGTGGGCCAAATCAGTGGGGCCACAAGCGCTCAGACTTACCAAAAAAATCTTTGAATCAACATCTGAGAAACAAGCTTTGCGATCAGTACAAGTGCTTCGAAAAGCCTTAAAAAAATATTCTGAGGAAGAATTAGAAACTGCCTGTGAAGTAGCAGCAGATGTGGCCGTTAACCCCAATGGTCGTCTAGTCAACGCTATCTTTTCAAGGAATAAACAGCCTGATGAGATTGAAACAAAGATAGATAAAAAGAAGGACTACGGTTTTACTCGTGGCCCAGATTATTACGGAGGTGACTCGTCTTATGAATAGTGAGACAAAACGAAAATTAACTGAAATGAACTTACGTGGAGTGATTGAAGCTTATGAGTCGCAAGAAAAAAATGATTTTGGAGATATGTCCTTTGATCACCGATTTCAATTACTAGTCGATCATGAGTATTCTCGCCGACAGAGTAACCGGCTTGCACGTCTGATAAGACAAGCAAAATTTGTCGAGCCAAATGCCTGTATTGAAGAAATTGAGTATCACGATGACCGCAAGCTAGATAAACATCTCATCGGAGAATTAGCCACCTGTAACTATATCCGAGACGGCAGAAACGTCATTTTGATGGGTGCCACAGGATCTGGAAAGACGTACCTATCAAATGCACTAGGAAACGCGGCTTGTCGTAACTTCTTGCACGTTGCGTATATTCGTCTTCCGGAGCTGCTTGATGAACTGATGGTAGCAAAGAATTTGGTTGACGGGAGTTTTCGTAAGCTACTCAACAAGTATAAAAAAGTGGATTTATTGGTTATAGATGAATGGTTATTGACCAGCTTAACTTTAGACCAAGCAACCATTCTTCTTGAAATTATTGAGAATCGACAGTTCCAACGCTCAACTGTTTTCTGTTCGCAATTCGCACCAGAAGGATGGCACGCTAAGATTGAACAACAACAAATCGCTGATGCCAACCTAGATCGCATCGTCCACAACTCTTTTAAAATCATTCTGGACGGTAATATTTCGATGCGTGAGCGACATGGACTTAATGGAGGTAAATCCGGTGGCTAAAGACTTATTTCAAGAAGTGGCGGCGTATTACTACAACAATGCCTGCCCGCTGTATTTGCAAGAACGGCTTATGATGATCTCCTGTATGTATAAAGATAAGCCGGTTGATAAAGCTTTCCAAGCGTCTATAAAAGAAATCAATACTCATCTGGAGTGCGGTCGTTTTCCCGGTAAAGACCATTATTCATACATCAATACTGATGAAGACGATATACCATTCTGACAAAGGACCAGTGATCAATTTCTGATGACTGGTCCTTTTGCGGATTGAAACTGAATTATTTGTCGGTGTTGACATTGATGGTTTTTAGTGTTGACTTTTACGAAATCAAGTGGTGACATTTATGGTTTGAGCGTTGACTTTTCTTGGAAATATTCAATCCTCGGCTTTCTCGGTATCCATTTTGAAGCTCAGACCACTATATCGCAGGAATATAACCAGTGTTGTAAAAGCAGTTCTTTTATTTGCGTTGTGAAAAGGAGGTTTTGGCCTAGTGATTCGAACAAAACCGCAGCCTTCTCAAAAATAGCGGGGTATGCATCTTCGCCAAAACAGAAGTACTCCTGTGCTATAATTAGATATAGCGCAGTTTCATTCAGAGAAATCACATTTCTATACATAAATCTATTGGCAAGGGGTGCATTGACCAACCATGCACGATTATTTGCACCACAAGTTGATTATTATCGGCGCAGGCGCATCAGGACTCATGGCCGCCGTTACTGCGCGGGATTTGGGTATTGATACCGCCATTCTGGAGGGTAACGACCGGATTGGGAAAAAAATCTCAATGACAGGCGACGGTCGTTGCAATATTACGAACGATTCCACTACGACGGGTACGGACGACGAAGCGGTGGTCTTATCGCGCAAGTATCACAGCAGTCAGGCTAAATTTCCGTTGCCTGTGCTGCAGCAATTCGGCATCCGTCAGACCATTGATTTCTTTCACGTGCTCGGGCTGCCGCTTACAAAATTGAAAGAGGGCTTAATGTACCCGATGTCGCTACAGGCTGCATCTGTGGTGGATATTTTCGAGCTTGCTCTAGAGGAGCGGAACATTCCGGTATACCTTAACAACAAAGTGCTGGATGTCACCGTATCGGCAGATCATCCACGATTTAAGATTACATGCCGAACTGAAACAGAGGAGCAGGTTGTTTATACCAGCGAATACCTGTTTCTTTGTACGGGCAGTCTTACCGGCCAGAATGCGGGGACGGACGGGTCTGGGTATACACTTGCCCAGCGAATGGGGCACTCCTTGGTAGAGCCTGTTCCGGCCATCGTGCAATTGAAGGTGAAGTATCCCTATCAGAAGGCGCTATCGGGCATCAAGCTCCAGGGACGAGCCCACCTCCTTGTAAATGGTAAAATCGTTCGCAGCGAAGTCGGCGAAATTCATTTCACCGATTACGGTTTCTCCGGCCCTCCGATCCTGCAGCTCGGGCGGAAGGCAGCCATACATCTCGCGAAAGGGGACTCCGTTACCCTATCCGTAGATTTGATGCCGAACCGCATGGAGGAAGAGGTTATCGAATTCCTGGAGACGAACTGGGGAACGTTCGCGCATCGGACGGTCGCGGAGTCCTTCGTCGGTTTTTTACACAAGAAACTGGTCTCCGTCCTGCTGAAGGAAGCGAAAATTGATCAAGAGCCGAACCTGCTTTGCCAAGATCTTTCGTTGAAAACCAAAAAGATCTTTTATAAGTTATTGAAGTGTTGGGAGTTTAAAGTAACCGAAACCCAAAGCTTTGAGTATGCACAAGCGACAGCCGGCGGCGTCGCTACGAAAGAGCTCGTCGCAGATACGCTGGAATCCAAGCTCGTGCCTGGGCTCTATTTGGCCGGCGAGGTGATGGATGTCGACGGGGACTTTGGGGGTTACAACCTGCAATGGGCCTGGAGCTCCGGTTATGCGGCCGCGATGGCGTTAGGGAAACGCATTTTTAGATGAAGCCATTAGAAAAAGGAATGAATTCAACACCTATGTATAAGTCGAAATCTACGATGCACCACAAGCTGTTCATTATCGGTGCAGGCGCTTCAGGTCTTATGGCCGCCGTTACTGCGCGAGACCGAGGGATCGATACTGCGATCATTGAAAGCAACGACCGGGTCGGAAAGAAGGTACTAACGACCGGTAATGGGCGTTGTAACATTACGAATAAATCCACGGCGACGGGTACGGACGAAGCGGTCAATTTATCCAGTAAATATCACAGTAATCAAGCGGAATTTCCGCTACCTGTGCTGCAGCAATTCGGCGTTCGGCAAACTGTCGATTTCTTTAACACACTCGGCCTTCCGCTGATCGCTATTGAGAATGGCCGAATGTATCCGATGTCGCTGCAGGCTGCATCGGTGTTAGAAGTTTTCCGGATTGCACTGGAGGATCGGAATGTTCCGATATACTTCAAAACCAAAGTATTGGACGTTACCGTGTCGAAGGAACATCCGCGATTCACGATTGTGTGCCAGACGGAAACAGAGGAAAAGGTCACATATACCAGCGATTATCTCTTCCTCTGTACGGGCGGCCTTACCGCTCCAAAGACAGGAACGGATGGCTCCGGTTACACACTTGCCCAACGACTGGGACATACCCTGATCGATCCTGTACCCGGGATTGTTCAATTGAAGCTGGATAGCCCATATCTGAATGAACTTTCCGGAGTTAAATTCGAGGGATGGGGGAATATCATTGTAAATGGTGAAGTCATCCGCAGTGAGTATGGAGAGGTTCTGTTTACGAAATATGGCGCTTCTGGCCCGCCGATTCTCCAGTTAAGCCGAAAGGCTGCATATCAACTCGCAAGAGGAGAAACGGTGACCTTATCGCTTGACTTGATGCCAGACCGAACAGAGGAAGAGGTCGTCGATTTTCTGGATACGCATTGGGGAATGTTTGGACACCGAACGGTGGCTGCTTCCCTAATCGGGATTTTAAACAAGAAGCTGATCCCCATCCTCTTGAAAGAGGCGGGAATCGATCAGGACCAGAACCTGCTGTGTCAGGATCTATCGTGGAAAACCAGGAAAGCCTTGTGTCGCCTCATGAAGCATTGGGATTTCATCGTGACCGATACCAATGGTTTCCCGAATGCCCAAACGACAGCCGGCGGCATCGATACGACAGAGTTAAGAGAAGGAACGCTAGAATCGAAGCTCGTGCCTGGGCTCTATTTGGCCGGCGAGGTGATGGATGTGGATGGGGATTGCGGTGGCTATAACCTGCAATGGGCCTGGAGCTCCGGCTATTCCGCCGCGGTGGCACTTGCTGATCAACTTAGAGGCATCATGGAAAAAGATTGATATTATTTTTTAGAATATGCTAGAAGTGGTTGAGCATTTAAATGCGCAATATATAGAAGGTTAAGGTAGAGGGCACCTAAATCTGAGCCGGGCCAGTCCCTAGTCTAAAGTCTAGGTTCAGATACCCCCTAAGACGGTTATGTCAGCCCAATAAAGCGGATATAATGGATTTATTACTCGGAGCGTGACTTAAGAAGCCATAAGGGGTGTTTGAATATGAAGGCAACAGAAGCGGCTGCAACGTCGCGGGCAGGCAAGGTGAATTGGGTGCTTTTTAATCCAAAAACCTATGCAACGATTCTCTATTTCTTGCTATCTCTCCCGTTAGGGATTATTTATTTTACAGTAGCGATAACGGGACTTACACTATCCATCGGTTTGACTCCAATATTTATCGGAATACCGCTGTTTTTTGGAGTAGCTAAGTTGTTGAATGGGATTGTGAATTTTGAACAAAGCATGATTAGACAAATTTTAGGTTTACCTACTCCTCCTGTTTCGTATACCTACAATCAACAATCTGAAGCTGGGGAGAACTGGTTGAAGCGGATGGTGAGAGGCTTTGAGGGTGGGTTATTCATTCGAAATCTGCTGCTTGTATTATTAAGATTTGTAACAGGCATTGTATTCTTTGTTATTATGGTAACGGCGATTTCACTAGGACTCGGATTAATTGCTCTTCCAGTCGTCCATATCATTTTGATGAATGAAATGCAGCTTGATATTTTAGAGAATAGCGTGTTTAGTTATTTTCATATAGATTGGACTTATAATCAGCAATATCTGCTGTACGCAGGCATTGGCCTTATCCTTTTCTGGGTCGCGCTGCGCGTCGTGAATGGGCTCATGCAAATTCAGCGTAGAATCCTGTATGTGGATGAGCCATATCAGCAGCCGTCAGTGCCGCCAATGGAAGCACACATACATGCGCCCGTTCAGTCGCAATATTACGAGTACCCAGAGGATCACCCCACTCAAGGGATGATGCAGTCAGCCCAAAGAGAGCTTTAGAAGCTCTCTTTTTTAAACTCCACTACTTGAAGCGTGATTTATTTAGACAACTGAAGAGCTTAACGAAATTCGTCTGACAGGTTTAAAAGATACCATGAAAAGCCCGACCGTGTGAGGCCGGGCTTTTGTCTATGCGATTGTATAACGATCCGTGCAAAATAATTGAATTTGACGCAAATTTCCTTGTACCGTAGCAAAGGCACGGGCCACTAGAGCCGCATCACCCACCCATTCATTAGCTGCTAATCTTTGTGTTTTGGAGCGGTAGAAATGGTGTGTGTTTTATTTATTAATTATTAAGCTGTTGATGAGATTTTCGAATGTAACAATTTTCATATATAATTGAACTGAAGTAATGTCATGCTGTCAACAGCGGTCGGAAGTCAAGTCTTTCGTATTGTGACTCTCCAGGTTCATCCGTAAATCTTGAGATCACTAAAATATAATTAAATGAGGGAAGCGAATGAATTTTTTGCGGGAGTTTTTTGCTAACCATATAGTAAGAAGAATTCTGTTCCTCTTACTTGTCGTTTTATTGCTTTATAGCTTAAGAGGTATGCTCAATTTGCTGTTATTGCTGTTTCTTGTTACCTTCGTCATGGGACGCCTAGAGCACTTTATTACGAAGAAAATATCTAAGCTGTTTCCTATATCGTCTATAGTCGTTAATACGATATTGTATGGGGCTTTAATATTTGGGCTTGTATACGGAATTGTCAATTATGTTCCGAAGCTCATTAGTCAAATTTCCGATTTATATTTTTCCATTATCAGATTCGTGAATACACCTCAGTCGGATGAAATTGCTGAGCTTGTCTCCTCCGCGCTGGGTAAGCTGGAATTAGAGCAATACGGAAGCCAGGCATTAAATTATATTCTGAAGATAGGCAAATGGGCCGAGGTTATCATTTTTGTTATTGTATTGAGCTACTTCTACTTAATCCAGAAGAAAACAGTCAATGACTTTACAGATAAGTTGAGCAAAAGCAAAATAAGCTGGGCTTACAATGAGTTTAAATATTTTGGCAAAAAATTCACCTCTTCCTTCGGTAAAGTGATCGAGGTTCAACTGATGATCGCCTTGTTCAACACGATTCTAACGACTATCGGGTTGTCGATTTTGGGTTACCCTTACTTGTTCGCTCTAACGATTATGGTATTTTTACTAAGCCTTATCCCGGTAGTCGGTGTTGTTATTTCCTTCATTCCGATCAGTATTATCGGTTACCAGATTGGCGGTATCTCAACCGTCATTTGGGCGATTGTTATGATTTTGCTCATCCATGCAGTTGAGACATACTTCTTAAATCCGAAGCTGTATGCTCACAAAACGAAGCTGCCGATGTTCTACACCTTTATTGTTCTTATTTTCTCCCAGCACTTCATGGGGATCTGGGGGCTTATTATCGGGATTCCGATCTTTATGTTCCTGCTCGATATTTTTGAAGTCGATCAAAGCAACGCGGTATCATCAAAAAAAGAAGCTGTACAGCTTTCAGGAGAAAACGCAAGTCCTAGGAGTCATCATTTCCCGCACAACGAAGATAAAGAAGAATCCTGATGCTGAACGATCTATACCAACTGGAAACACTATAAGCTGTTGAATGGGATTGTGAATGTTAAACAAAGCATGATTAGAAATTTTAGGTTTACCTACTCCTTCAGACTTGTCTAGGATGATGTACTCCTATGACCGGTTGATTTCCGTTTCATGATGGAACGGACCTTCTCGGAGTCCTCCATGCTGATATTAGCTGGATGGGATAAATATAAGATAAGAAAAATGACTACAGAAAAATTCCGTAGTCATTTTCTAATGAAAGTCAGAAGATTAAGGAATAAATTTCCAAACATCTGCACTTCCTGGAGTTTCACCTAGCGTCCACCATTTCGCTTCATAATTTACACCATTATAGGTTACTTTGCTGCCACCAACGTAAACCGTGGATGCATCCCAGGCAGGGTATGTGACAGGTGCGCTAGGTGTCGTTACATTGACAATATTGCTAGCAGCGGATACATTACCAGCGGCATCAACAGCTTTTACAGTAAAGGAGTAAGCCGTATTTGGCGACAGACCTGTAACCGTGTATTCAAGCGTTGAACCCGAAACCGTAGCGACTAATGTCGAGCCTTGGAACACTTGATAGCCTGTTACACCCACATTGTCCGTTGAAGTATTCCACATTAAAGGCACTGTAGTAGATGTAGTTGTACCCATCACATGTAAGCTTGTAGGTGCTGAAGGAGCCTCCGTATCAGGACCTACTACAGCTAGTGTGGTGAAGGAAGCAGGATTGCTGGCGGGTGATACGTTCCCAGCAGCATCTACTGCTTTAACGGTAATGTTATAGGTTGTAGTAGGTGTTAAGCCTGTTAGATTGTAATTCAATGCACTTGTGGAACCGATTTGGGTTGAGCCGTTGAAAATCCGATAATTCGTAACGCCAACATTATCAGTAGCAGCATTCCAAGAAATTGTTGCACTAGTGGTTGCAACATTGGAAGCTGTTACTCCTGTCGGAGCAGTTGGCGCTGTTGTATCTGGATTTCCACCACCGGTGAAGTTCACATCGATAACGTTATAGAATGCATTTCCTGTGTCCGCAATTTCCCAGACGGCGAGGATGACTTGATATCCCGTTCTGCTCGGTACGTTACAAGTGTCGGAATAAGTATTGGACGGCATGCCCTTATACGGTACATTACAGAAAGGAGTTAAGTCGAAGGATGCACGAGTTAATGGTGCATTCGGGTCCCAATCCTGCTTGGTAATGTAGTATTTCCAGCTAGCTGTTGCATGAGGCACTTTTAACTTCCAGTCAAAAGTCGTTTGTCCAGGTGAAATGTTTACTTTTGTCCAACGAGTTGCGGATTGCTGATCAAGTGGAGCGAACAAGCCGTTAGCACTTGCAATTTTACCATCGGCTGGACCTGCTGCCGGGAATCCTTTTGCTGCTTCTAAGCTATACGGTTCATAAATAATAAGTCCACAATTCGTATTGATTCTTCTTGCACATAAATCCGCACGGCTGGACGGATTACTTACATATCCGTGAGCGGATGCTTTGGACTCGAATAAGAATAGAGCCATAACAGCGAGCGTCATTAATAGACCGCCAGCCAAGACCTTCTTAATTAGTCCGGAATTGGGAAAACGTAGGGTTAACATCAATAAAAAAACCTCCTCTTTTAGATAAACTATGCACGAAGAACCAAACGATCATTCGTACCTTGATTGCATAACGACGTACTTTCTCACCTCCTTCCAGGTCAATATGTATGCTCAATAAGTGAACATAAATAACTAATGGTTGGTGTAATAAATGATTGTGTTGGTGAATAAGAGGGGATTGCTGACGTAGGTAGTAAAATAAACGTTGATGTTGGATAATGTGGTATTTTGAATGGATCTACACTAAGATGCGAAGTGGGATGAGAATATTACTCGATTTAAATAAAAAAACGTTTTCATCTATATCTATCGAAGGGAAATAGAAGTGAATCACATTTTGGATCAATTATGGAATTAAAAGGAATTTAATACCATTTTATATTAGGCTTCTATACACTGCAATAGTTAATGAGAACTATTAAGAGCGTGAAACTAATCCTAGGAATAGGAATTCTGCAAGCGAGAACAATATGCGCATAAGATTAATCATTCATTTTTTGGCGTTAGAAACAATATTGATCTCCCTTGCAGCTATGGTGGGCATAGTCAACAGTGTATCTAATGTACTCATTTTAGCCGTGCAAATCGCAGTCATCTATGCCTTTGTTCGTCTGCTCTCATGGAACAACGATAAAAAAGTGGCTGAAGAAATCAATGAGGGGTTAAAGGCTTTGAAGAAAAACATGGAGGAATAGTCAATAAACATAATACAGCGGCGTGTGCTGCAACCGATGATTGGGCGGTGAGCTTTGGGAGCTTACCGTCTCTTTTGCAACTTATTTGCCTGTAGATACAGCTTACCTCGATTTCTATATACATCCTTCCCGCAGTTTTGTACGCTGAGGTCACAAAAAAACTGGAAAGAAACCGAAAAGGGCAACATGCTGTGGGAACCATGCTATTTTTGATCGCCTTAAGTGGATTTTTCGAAGAAGACGGATCACCTTTCTTTGTTCAATCAAATTCCATTTTATTTGTGCTTTTAATCACAAGTCATGCAGCATGGGGATGTTACGTTAAAGGTGTAAACAAGAGAGAAGTTGATCTTTTTGATATAGAAATAAAACCGAGGTGAAGAACATGAGTGAATTAATTAATAACCGTGAGAATGGAGTTTCTGCTCATCGAACCGTCCGTATAAATATGCTCAAGGATATCATTAAAGAGCTGCACCATGGAAAAAGCGTGGAGGAAGTAAAGTCAAAATTTAACCAAGCTGTTGGAGAAATATCGGTTGATGAAATTTCGGAGCTGGAGCAAGTGCTGATGCAAGAGGAAGGAATACCGGTAACCGAAGTACAGCGACTGTGCAGCGTGCATGCTGCTGTATTCAAAGGTTCCATCCAAGACATTCATAGAGCTCATAAACCCGAAGAGCAGCCTGGACATCCAGTGCATACCTTTAAAATGGAGAACCAAGAAATCGATCGACTGGCAAATTTCAAAATCGCGCTGCATTTGGATCAATTTCTGAAGGATCAGGGAGAGGCAAATCGCCTCAAATTGCTGGAGGATTTCAGTCTCCTCTATGATGTAGATAAGCACTACAGCCGCAAAGAAAATGTGCTGTTTCCTTTTCTCGAGAAATACGGAATTTATGGACCGACCAAGGTGATGTGGGCAGTAGATGACGGTATTCGAATGGGAATAAAAGAAGTGAAATCCAAACTCACTCATTATGAGGGCAATGCGCAGAGCGTAGTGGACCTTGCAAAACGCGTCTTAAACGAAGTAACAGAAATGATCTATAAAGAGGAACATATCTTATTACCTATGGCTCTGGAAAAGTTGACGGAAGATGAATGGCTTCAAATTGCTGCCCAAAGCGAAGAAGTCGGATATTGCTTAATTGCGCCGGATCAAGAATGGAATCCTGAAAGAGCAGCTGAACCTGGCGCAGGTCAGGGATTGGAGTCTTCTCCGCTGCAAGAGGGATATATCCGAATGAGTACAGGCATTTTATCGGTCAGACAGATGGAATCCATTTTAAATCATTTACCAGTCGACATAACCTTTATCGATGAAAATGATATCGTTCGATATTTTTCACAGGGAAAAGAACGAATCTTCGTTCGTACCAAAGCGGTAATCGGCAGAAGTGTTCAGAACTGCCATCCTCCGCAAAGCGTTCACGTTGTAAATCAGCTGCTTGCTGATTTCAAGGCAGGTGTCAAAGATGCAGAAGATTTCTGGATCCCGGTTAAAGATAAATTTGTCTACATTCGCTATTTTGCCGTAAGGGATGAAGCAGGAACCTATCTAGGTACGCTTGAATTCACTCAAAACATTAAGCCGATTCAGGAACTCACAGGTCAAAAACGGATACTCTCTCCGTAAGTTTCGTTTGATCAATTAAATCGTCCTTTCCATAAAAGAGGGCTGTCCTTCAAGTAGAATATCTACTTGAAGGACAGCCTTTGTTGTCCAAGCGAGACGGAGGCCGATGCCACTCAAGCTTCTTTACAGGCAAGGACGGGCGCCGATCCGATTGATCAAACCTAAAACGTGTTAGACAGCTCGCTTGAAGCAAGAGATAATCTGGAGAAGTGGGGAACTCTCCTATACAGCTCTGTAGGCGCTTCCTTAGTCTTAATTAAGACGGTACAATTCAGAGTAGATCCCAGAAATCCGTCCCGAGCTAAAATTCATAATGCGCCATGGGTTAAAGGCAAGGGTAACAATACGTTCTTGAAGAACCTGGCAAGAGGCAAGCCGCGACCTATGGCGGGGCTGTAGCAGGCGGAGCCGTCGGTGCGATGATTGGCGGTCCGGTTGGTGCGGCCATCGGTTCCTATGTAGGCGGTACGAGTGGAGCCTTTGTCGGTGATGGTGCAGCTAAAGTGGTCGAAAAGGGAGTTCGCTGGATTAGCGGACTGTTCAAATAATTTCAGGAAGGCGCTAAATCATGAACGCGATATCTTATCGGAAATCCGTGGCATGGGGCAAATCACTTGGCAGTTTACTGTTTGTGCTGGCCTGTCTGTTTCTGCTGTACGCGGCTTTTTTTATGGATACCTCCTTTATTCGTAAGTTTTTTTGTATCACATCAGCCATAATAGGGATTCCGTTTTTTGGAGGATATTTGGTTGTCAGCTTGCCAAAGGCGCTGAAATCAGACACGCAGCTGCTCACCTACGACCAAAATTCCATTTCAGATGGTACGCGGACCGTAGCCTGGGCGGAGATTACAAGCATCAGCTACAGCGGCCCTTCCATTCGGAAGTGGCTGCTTCCGAAATTTCCTGTGCTGATTTTTCATTTGAAAAACAGAGAGACCTGGACTGTGAATACGTATTATTTGTTGACCGATACCGAAATTCAGTCTGCCATGAAGCGCCTGCGGGGGCTGATCAGCCGTAACGGAAAGGAAACGAAATAGATCTGTACTGGAGGATTTGCTTACATGAGCGAGCATTCGGATTACGGATCGGAATTCTAACAAAGTACTGACCATCCACGAGCTGCAGCAGCGGTATTTGTATCACTTGTTTGACAATAACACGCTTCATTTTCTATCCTGGACAGAGCCGCAGGATTGGGAAGAGGAGCTTGTACGTTTCTATGGAGTGAAGCCTTCGAAGGCTGAAGGGATGACTTTATCCGAATCCAAGGTTGTGATCACTGAAGAATTGTGGAATCGGCTGACAGTTGGTGAATCCCCTGCCTCCCCTCTCTATGACGAGCTCTCATCCGACCAGCAGCAGCTGATTGCAGAATGGCAGCAGGATTTTCAAACCAATGCCCGTACCATGGATAATCTAAGCACGATAAGAATTGGCAGCGGAAATCAGACGGCAATCGAGGATATTTTGTTTGTACTTCCTGCCAAAGAAGGATCAATAATCTTAGAACCCCTCGGCCATATCGAATCAGACTAAGAGAGCACCCTTCCGGTGCTCTCTTTTCAAACAGACAGTCTTACACCCCACGCATCCCAAATCAACCCAGCAATGTATTATCTTGAACTTTGCGAAGTACTAGAATCTCCTCTATAATAATAGGCTAATCTTAAACTGCGTCAGGAGGAAACAATGGACTTTATCAAAAATCAACTAGACGGATATGGCATGAGCGAACCAACCATTGGATATCTCTCGAATATGATCATGGTCGTTTTTATCGCTGTGGTCTCCATACTGGCCAATTTTATTACCAAAAAAATCGTGCTGAAGACGATTATTCATATCGTCAACAACAATCGGTACACATGGGACAATATCATCGTGGAGAAAAAAGTGTTCCACAAGCTGTCGCATCTTGTGCCGGCAATCATTATTTATTTTTCGGCGTCCATCTTTCCGGCGTACCAGATTCTGATTGAAAAAGCAGCAATGACATACATGATTATCGTAACCATCACGGTGTTGAATGCCCTGCTTAATGCCTTTGATGACATTTATCGTTCGTTTGAGGTCTCCAAGATTAGGCCGATTAAGGGATACATTCAGGTGGTAAAGATCGTTCTCTTCATCATCGGCGGCATTGTGGTCATCTCGAACCTCATCGGTCAGAATCCTTTGATCATTCTTAGTGGGCTTGGTGCTTTATCGGCCGTTCTGATGTTAGTTTTCAAGGACTCTATATTGGGCCTGGTAGCAGGCGTACAATTATCATCGAATGATATGGTGCGTGTCGGTGACTGGATTGAAATGCCTAAATATCATGCGGACGGCGATGTAATCGACATTACATTGAATACGGTAAAAGTGATGAATTTTGATAAGACAATCACGATGATTCCGAGCTACGCTCTCATCTCGGATTCGTTCAAGAATTGGAGAGGCATGCAAGTATCCGGTGGTAGAAGGATTAAGCGCAGCTTCTATATCGATACGAGCAGCATAAGCTTTTGCACAAAGGAAATGATTGAGGAATTTCAGAAGATTCACTACCTTACCGATTACATCACGACCAGATTAAATGAAATCAACGCGTACAACATCGAACACCAGATTAATACGGAAAGCAAAGTGAATGGTAGACAGCTTACAAATGTGGGCGTATTCAGGGAATACATCCATCAGTATCTACGGAATCATCCGAAAATCCATAAGGATATGACGCTGATTGTCAGACAGTTAGCGCCGGGAGATAACGGACTGCCGTTGGAAATCTATGCTTTCAGTAATGATACCGCCTGGGGAGTGTATGAATCGATTCAAGCGGATATCTTTGATCACATTTTTGCCGTTGCGCCGACATTTGGGTTACGTGCCTTCCAAAACCCAACCGGCCATGATATCGTTCAACTCAAAGAAAGCCCGGAATATTCCCGAGGATATTGAGATCGGATCGGAGGTAAGTTGAAGCGATTTGCCAGGTGTAGGCATACTAAATGTTATTCGTGAGATACCCAAGGAAAGACGGAATTTATAATACAAAAGGTACCCATGCCCGCACCTTTTTAAAGTGTCCAGACAATGGGTACCAGTTTATACAAGGCGGCCTCATAGCCTAAGCGATTTGCCGTTCTCACAGTCGAATCAATACATATGTGGCTCATCATGCTACCAATGACTACTCCTTTATGAATTTTGATCCCTTCTCCACTAACCCGTTCTCTTTAATTCCCCCACAGAACTTCGCCAATTTTATTATTCTTGTAAATGTGTCCAATACAATTTTCTCCTTTGATCATAGGATACTTTGAATATGATTAAAGGAGGATTTATAATGGCGGAACAAAAGGTAAGCCCACAATTTAAAAGGCTTTGTACCCAATTTGGAAGAATCCTAGGCGGCGAATCGGAAATTGAAGAAGGTCCGGTTTGTTTTGTCACGCGTATGACGAACCTAAGGGAAACCATTTTGGGAAGAAGAACGCGTTCTCCTTTGGTTCAAATGCAAATGTTTTCCTTTGAATCTCTTGATAAATCGGGCCGCGCGCTTTGTTTGGGTGAAACTGCCGTACACCAAAATCAGGTGAATCGATTGATATCCAATCTCCGAAAACGTGGGATAAAAGTAACAGCGGTTCATAATCACTGGCTAAAAGAACAACCTCGCTTAATGTATATGCATTGGGAATCTATTGACAATCCTGTTGCGTTTGCAAGAAAAACAAAAGAATCCATTGCATTCTTGGGTTAATGCCGTTGAGGGGTATCGCTCGTCTTTCTATCATTTAATGAGAGGATGATTTCGTATGGCGGAAGTGAAGGCAAGTCCTCGCTTTAGAAGATTATGTAACCAATTCTCGGCCATTCTAGGCGGAACGGAACATGAAATAACAAAAGGACCGGTTTGTTTTGTCTCCAGAAATCGGAGAATAAGAGCATCTATTTTAGGAAGACGGACGACTTCCCCTTTGATCCGTTATCAATTATTCTCGTTTGAAAACCTGGACAGTTCCGGTCGCGCACTTTGTTTAGGGGAAACCGCTCTCTTACAAAGTCAAGTAAATCAATTGCTGACCAATCTTCGCAAAAATGGGATTAAAGTGACAGCGGTCCACAATCACTGGCTGTTTGAGAACCCGCGTTTAATGTATATTCACTGGGAGTCGATCGATGATCCCATTGCATTTGCAAGAAAAGTAAAACGTTCCATTGCTTTCTTAGGTTAATTAATGAGCAAAAAGAAGGCCCTCGATAAAGACAATTGAGTCGGTGAATATCTGAGGTAATGGTGGATATTATTCAATTTGTACCATTAGAAAAGCGACCGTGATAGGTCGCTTTTTACGTTTTCACATTCGAAAGGAAGGTAAACAACGCGTGTTAATTGAGTTCAGACGTTACTGACGCCTAATGATAGTTCTTGGATTCATTTTCTTTGTATTTGTCATCGCTGTCATGCAGCGCTTGTTTCCGGCGATCGTTGCGGGCCTGTTGCTGTTGCTGGGCCTCTTGGCTGTTCACGGGTGTCTCTGCCAGCTGTTTCACCGTGTTGATTAGGTTCTTGTCTGGTTGGTTTGTGCTCAATTGAAAGATCCTCCTTGTATACTTGTATAGGTTAATGAGGATTATTATGTGCTGGCCGTTGTACGGATATACGTTATACGTGTCGTAGATCTACAGAGAGCATGAGGATTCTATTCAACCGATACACCATTGATGAAAGTCATCGTTTTATCTTCTTGGACGCTTGATGGCAACGATTCGTGTATGTATGGGACAAGATTATGTTATTGAGCACTTAAAGCAGAGATTTCATTGCAACAGTATTATGATATCCTTTAAATTATTGTATTTGATAGGATTGTAATGGTTTATGGGTGAAAGAAAAAGCCCCGAAAATTTCAGGGCTTATATGCTATAATTTGGAATGTACAACACACCTTGAGTGGGCGCAACCTCCGAAAGGAGGTGATGCGATGAACATTTCGTTTGGTGAAGTGCTTACCTTCGGGTTATTCCTGTTGGCATTGCTAACTTACATCGATAAACGAAAGTAACCCACTCTTAGGTTGTCGCCGAAGTGGGTTACTTTCTGATCACACATGATCTTGGAGGGAATTCCACTCAAGATGTTGTACTGAGGACGGTTGGCACACCGTCCTTATTTCTATTCTTATCTTATCATACCCGTTTTTAGTCCTCAACGATTGTGTTTATTCAATAGACAAATTATTATCTGTATGATCCCTCAACCGAAACTGCACTCTTTTCAGCAACTTCAAGACTTTTTCACATATTCCTATACAGAATTTGTTACTATGATAGTACATAGATGCCTCATACCTAATGTTGGAATTCGTCAGGCATTTACTAATCTTTCTTCATTATCAATTGGATACAGGAGAAAACAAACGGGAGGGAATATATTGAGTACACAGAGAATGGGAGCTCCTTTGGAAGGCTTTGCTGAGTTTAGCCGAAAGGTCGCTGCCGAAGGTGCCGTACTGTTAAAGAATGAAGGACAGGTGCTTCCCCTTCAACCGAACGAAACCGTTGCTGTTTTTGGCAGAACGCAAATTAATTATTACCGCAGTGGTACGGGTTCGGGCGGGAGCGTTCATGTTTCCCATACAACGAATCTGCTCGGCGGTCTTCGGGATAAGAAGAACATCACCGTCAACGAAGAATTGGCAGCTGCCTATGAACAGTGGATTGAACAAAACCCTTTCGATAATGGCGGAGGCGGCTGGGCGGCTGAGCCGTGGCATCAGAAGGAAATGCCTTTGACCGATGAGCTGGTATCCGCAGCAAGACAGGCATCCGACAAGGCGATTGTTGTTATTGGGCGAACAGCTGGTGAAGATCAGGATAATGCCAATGAGCCGGGCAGCTACCAGTTAACGTCCGAAGAAAAAGCCATGCTGCAGCAGGTGACAACGCACTTCGAGCAAACCATTGTGGTGCTGAATGTATCTAACATTATCGATATGAGCTGGATGCGCGATGATAGTTATGTGCACCCGATTTCTTCTGTGATTTATGCTTGGCACGGTGGCATGGAAGGCGGCAACGCCATTGCAGACGTATTGGTTGGCGAGGTGACGCCTAGCGGCAAACTGACCGATACGATTGCTTATTCGATCGAGGATTATCCATCTACCCGCAATTACGGCAACGAGCTAAAGAATGTTTATCAAGAGGATATTTATGTGGGTTACCGTTTTTTCGAAACGTTTCGACCCGCTGCCGTCCAGTATGAATTCGGCTTCGGTTTGTCGTATACGTCGTTTGAAATCGAGCCGCAAGAAGCTAGGTTGGTGGTTAGAGAGGGAGCACAATACATTGAAATCGGAGTAAACGTAAAAAATATCGGAACCACCTATACAGGTAAAGAGGTTGTGCAAGTTTATTACGAAGCGCCGCAAGGCGTCCTGGGTAAGCCTGCCAAAGTGTTGGCGGCATTCGGAAAGACGCAGGAGCTTGGGCCGGGGGTTTCGCAGACGCTCACGATCAGCTTCCCGGTCCACGCCATGGCTTCCTATGATGACGCCGGTGTGACGGGACAGGCTTCCGCTTATGTCTTGGAGGCCGGAACCTACCGTTTGTATGTGGGAACCAGCGTGAAGAATGTGAAGCCTATCGGTTTGGATGGCCAAGATGGTTACGTTGTAGAAACGCTGCAAGTTGTGGAGCAACTGCAGGAAGCCATGGCTCCAAAGGAAGGCTTCACCCGAATGAAGCCGGGCAGTCGCAAGGAAGACGGCTCATACGAACTGACATATGCAGAGGTGCCCCAGCGCAAGATTAACATGGAGGAGCGCATTCACCAAAACCTGCCGCTTACCTTGGAGCAAACGGGCAATCGAGGCTATACCTTAAGGGACGTCTATGAGGGAAAAGTCAGTTTGGAAGCCTTTATCGCTCAACTAAGCGATCAAGATCTGGCGGTCATCGTCAGAGGAGAAGGCATGAGCAGTCCGCTGGTTACGGCGGGAACAGCCTCGGCTTTTGGTGGCGTGAGCGACAGCTTGCTCGACTACGGTATTCCGGTGGCTTGTACGGCGGATGGGCCGTCCGGGATTCGGATGGACAGCGGACAGCAAGCAACGCAGGTGGCTATTGGAACTCTGCTTGCGGCAACTTGGAACAATGAGTTGGTCGAAGAGCTCTATGTCATGGAAGGCCGAGAGTTACTTAGCTACAACATTGATACTTTACTTGGACCGGGTCTGAACATTCGGCGCAGCCCGCTGAATGGACGCAATTTTGAATATTTTTCGGAAGATCCGCTGATCTCGGGAGTATTTGCTGCGGCATGCACGCGCGGGATTATGAAGGGCGGCTCCAATGCCACCCTGAAGCATTTTGCCTGCAACAACCAGGAGAAGCATCGCAGTAAAGTCGACGCTGTCGTGTCCGAACGCGCCCTTCGTGAAATTTATCTGAAAGGCTTTGAAATCGCGGTGAAGCAGGGCGGGGCAAACTCCATCATGACCTCGTATAACCCGATCAATGGACACTGGGCGGCTTCCAATTATGATTTGAATACCACTATTCTACGGGGAGAGTGGGGATTCCAGGGCATCGTAATGACCGACTGGTGGGCCATTATGAACGACGTAGTGAACGGAGGCCCAGCTGATCGTAAAAACACGAACTGGATGGTCCGCGCCCAAAATGATCTCTACATGGTGGTTATGAATTACGGTGCGGAAATCAATGCATGGGAAGACAATACCTTGGCATCCTTGGAAAATGGTACGCTGACTCGTGGAGAGTTACAGCGCAACGCCATGAACATTTGTCAGTTCCTGATGCATGCGCCGGTATTTTCAAGAAAACAGGTGATCGAGGAAGCCGTAGGTACTTTTAAATCCGCTCCTTCTCTCGCGCCGGAACAAGCACAAACTTTATCGGAGAGCACGCAAGTAAAGCCGGCTGCAGTGGGGTCGACTTATGTGAAGGTGGAAGAATCCGGCGAGTACCGGATCATTGTGCGCATTATGTCTCCGGAATCCGAACTGGCCCAAAGCGCGTGCAACGTAACGCTGAACGATCAACCGGTAACCACGATTCAAACGAATGGTACCGACGGCAGATGGATTAGGCAGAAGCTTGTCAAAGTGGAGCTGGAAGCGGGCTATTATGAAATGAAGCTGGATTTCGTCAAGCCCGGCTTGCAGATCGACTGGATTGAATTTAAACGGGTGTAAATCCAGAAATACAGGGGGTATCCAACGGATCGGGGATCTGTTGGATACCCCTTTTTCCTCGATAACAATATGAATACACCAATTAATTGCATGTTGCTGGTATCCAATAGGTGTGACGAATGTCATCGAAAATATATTTGAAATTTGAATAATAAGGGTGATGCAAGAACTTAAAGTGATGAAAGGGTGTGAGACGTTTGGCAGCAGCAATTCACGAATGTGTGGAACAAGACTATGTTATTGAGCATGTGAAGCAACGATTTCATTGTGCGGTATTATGGTGTGAAGGGCGTGCATGCCTGGAATATAACGGCGAGGAAGAGCTAGCGCGAATATCGGAATACGTAAAGCAAACGTTTGATAAAGAGCTGCTGGACGTATTTTTCACGGCTATTGAAAGCCTTCCACTGGATGCTTAAAGTGAGATTATCTCATGCATTCCCTTAGCTGTCTTCGGACAGGGGAGCGACTCCCCTCCTTTCCATAGCTTAAACCCGCAAAGAGCGGGTGCTTTTATATGAACGTGTAAATGATACAGCTCAGAAGATCCCCCATACAGAAGAAGACACTGACCGCAGGCCAGTGTCTTCTTCATGTTCTGAAACAGGAACATACTTATTAATGCATCAAGCCGTTAGGAACAGCGCTAGCAAAAACACTCTGGTTGATCCGGAGGTTCATTTTGCGGCGCGTCGTCTTGGGAAGTTGTTGTGGTGTCGTATGCCACTAATGCATGGGTGGCGTGACTAAGGATGGCGCCTGCGCGAGTAGTCGTTGCTACGAATACAGCCTCAAGAATTTCTTCTCGTGTACCGCCTAATTGCTTGAATTTCTTCACATGAACATCGATGCAATAAGGGCATCCTGTAACATGGGCGATGGCCACGGCAATCAGTTCTTTTGTCTTTAACGGGATGTGGTTGAGTGTATGGTAAGCATCTTTTTCAAAGGCTAGAAAAGAGGCGGAGGCCTCGGGGGCAAGCTGCATGAGTTCGGGAATTTTCTTTAAGTTGGAAGAGTCATAATAATGGGTCATAGCGGTCTCTCACCTGTCCCTCTCTTAATCTGGCAGGAATTGATCCCGAATATACGGTTGATGAAGCAGATTCGAGTCAGGACATTAAACAATAAGACAAGTCCGATTAGACCGATGTACCTCCAGTTACTATCTAGATAAAAAAGAACATATAGAAGAGGGAAACTCAGAATGAACCGGAATAACCGGTCGATACCGCCGACATTTTTCATATCATACCTCCGCATCATTGGAATTAATTCCATCTTAGCGGGGTATCGAATCCTTTTCCGTGACTAAGTCACGATCGATATTGCTGGATGATCTTTTCCAGAGCCAATCGGTCGATGAGACGGATGTTCCCTCTAGATAGCGACAGGATTCCTTGGTTTTGAAAGTCCTTTAGCATGCGGCTAATGACTTCCCGGGCTGTTCCTAGCTCTACGGCTAACTGATCGTGCGTAATCTTCAATGCTGTTAGATCGTCATTCGTATTCGTATATAAAAAATGGGCAAGTCGATAGTTCATCGGTTTAAATGCAATGTCCTCGAGAAGGTCCGTAACGGCCGTTATTCTCTGGACAAATTGCTGATAAATAAATTGTCTAAGAGGTTTGTAATGATCCATCCATTCTTTAAATACGCCTACCGGAATAAGCAAAATTTCGCTTTCCACTTCAATTGAAGCCGAGGCTTCATATTCCGATTCTCCCAGAATACTTGCCATCATGAGCACGCAGCTTTGCCCGCCTTGGACTCGGTATAAGGTAATTTCTCTTCCTTGCTCACTAATCTTATGAATTCGGACGCTTCCCTTCACCATAAACATCGCGTGCTGCAGCATATGGCCCTCTTGAATCGCATGCGGAGTAGAAGGGTCTACGGACACGAGCTCAGCGTGATGCCAATCATGATGTGAAACCGTGGATAGGCAAGGAAGAATATCGGTTATTCGTTCGATTTCAGAGGGATTCATAAGGGGCTCCTTTTTACAATTCAATTCAAAGTTATAAACCTAGAAGTGTTAATTCTCATTATAGGCCTAATTAATATCAGTGGTAATTTAATGTGATTTTGGGAACAGCGAAAAGGTGTAACGCACACAAGGCCTTGGCTTATCGAGTTGAGCTGTAGAATCGTGAAAACATCCCCAAACCTGTCGTTTGGGGATGTTTTATATAGAGGGGGGCATATGTAATTGAGGGTGTTTGAGGGATGAAGGATATGATTCGATAAACGACCCATGAAGTTCATGTTTATTCGCGAATGGCATCTAAGACCAGGGCCGTTAGCTGATGCACGGTATGTTCGTTTAATGGACGCTGAATCTGGTACATAGCCATACTGCCGGACATGCGCGCTGTGATGTCAAAATGCCACTTCGTTAATCCGCTGCCGGATAGAAGTTGGTTTCGATAGGTATGACGATGCAACAGTGGCAGCTTCTCTAATTTATCAACCGCACGTATATGCAGTTCGCGGCAATCCGTCTTAACGAGCTCAAAGATGCCAGCAAGCGGCAGGGGCTTATTGGAGAACTGGGATGAGACGGGGATGGCATACTTGGTTTCACGATCGAACAAAGGTCGGAAATGACGGGAGTCCATTCCAAAAACTTCAAGGCTTTCCTGCCAAAGCTTTTGTTGAGGGTAAGCTGGCGTTACATAAGGAGTATTTTGCTGATCCAGCGTTACAGCGATGACGTCATCCGTTACCAATTGGTATCCTTTCTGCAGAAAGGCAGAGGCCAGCGTCGACTTCCCGTGTCCGGAGTGGCCGATGAAAGCATAGGCTTTGTCGTCAATGACTACCGCGCTGCCGTGCAGGGGGAGTATTTTGCGCTGCAGTAAAAGGGCACCCATACAAGATCCAAGCACGTACAGCCGGATTTTATCCTCTGCGGCGCCCTTCTCTGGGGAGACAGAAATGGTCGTCCCGCCCTCTATTGCAAAAACAGCGAGTTCAGGTACTCTGAACATGACCATATCTTCGGTACATATGAATGTTTTATTTGATTTATCAGGTCTTCCAAGCCATCTTTCGGTCAGATCAGCATAACGGATGACAATATCAGCGAAAGCATCCGGGAGGACGGCGGGCTGTAACTCAGGCAGGGGAATGTCACTATGGATGGAAAACCCGAAGGCCTTATATGCGGTTGGCTTAAACGTTTGAAGCATGGTCCTCACTCCAATGATTAATATGCGAATAAAAAAGATAGCCCATATACCCGATCAGGCGTATAGGGGCTCTTTTTATCAGAACATGATGACTTTATATGTTAGCTGGTGTGAACCATTTCATCCGGATCCGGTTGCACTGCATCCGGAATCGCACTACCAGGACCAGCCATGGTCATTTTGATGTCAAGAACCTCCAAAGCAGGTACGCTCCATTCCTTTTTCATATAGATTCACCTCCTTTCAGAAATTTTTTTGTAGGAATCGATACAAAATTACGCTGCGCATAAGCAGTTTAATGGAGGGATTGTAGGCTTGATTCGGGCTGATCCCTTGGCGGGCTTCGGCTAAGGCATCGTGTATGACAGGCATGTTGATGATCTGCTGCATTCGGGAATCGTGGGATACACGGTCCAGTTCTGCTAAAAACACAGGCCAGTCACTTAGCATTCGGTGGATTGAATCTGCTGCTTGAATCCCTCTTGTTCGATGGTTGAGACGAATGGAGTCAGGGAGCCAGCCTTTCGTAGAACGACGAATTAATGCACGGTCCATCCCCTTCTGAACGAATTGCTCCATGGGAGTTGATAAACAGAACCGAATAACTCTTAGATCATTGGAGGGATCATGGCTCCATAGAGAATAACGAAGAGAAAGTTTACAGTTACTTGTACCGGTTGCGCTCCACATGTTGACTCTTTCGAAATGCACTCTTCTCGCTTCTAAGGGGTCGTCAGGCAGATCATCTGTCGAGCCGATTCCCGTAAACGTAAGGTCATGGAGTTTTTCATAAATACCGACACGTTTGGCGTAATCGGTATTGATTAACTGTGGGAAATCGCCGGAAGCGATTGAAGAGCTTCGCTGTTTCAGTACCGGGATGGCTTTACGACCGACAATGGAATACAGTCGTCTGCGACCCACTCCAACGTTCCTGCTATATCGTTTAATTTCCTGCGTTAGCTGAAGCCACTTGAGGTTCTTCAGGAGTTTGGTGTAATATTCGATCGCAGGTCCCCAAGAGATGCTGTAATTTCCTCTGGCCCCATTAAGCAGAATCCCGATATCTCGTTGTTCTGCATGCTCGTAAATGCCCCTAAGCCAAAACGAATTATCAAAAAACTTATAGGGAGACTCCAGGATGTCAAGCCAATCATCGATTTCCGTGAAAGCACTTCTTCCGGAGAAGTCCAAATAGTGGTCGTTAATGTTCCCCACGAATTGTACCGTTTGCTTAATGAGAGGTCTCTCGTCTGCAAGCCTGTGCTTCGGCGTCCAATCCACAAATCCGGTTTCTGGCACGTAACTGAAGGTATGTAACGAACGGTTTTCATGCTCTAACGCTCTGGCCGCAAAACTAACCACCGAACCTGAATCCAATCCTCCGCTAAGATGGGCTCCGACATTTCGATTCGTTCGCCGAAGCCGTGCGGTTACGGCTTTGTTGAAGACTTCCCGGAAAGCCTCCTCATACTCTTCTGATGATGCTAATTGCAAAGGAATGACATCCGAGAGGCTATGGTATCGGGTAACCGATACGTTATCATTTTTAATGATGATTTTATGAGATGGCGGTAGCTGAAGGATGTTGTTGTAAATCGTAGTGGATACGTCCGGCGGTTCAAAAACGCCATGGATCGCCAGAAACTCAGCCAGCCATGTTTCATTGATCTCTTTATGTACGAAAGGTAAGGAAAATAAAGGATTGATGGCCGTACAGAAGCAGATCTGCTGCTCATTATGATGGTAATAGAGCGTCCTTGCGCCTGAGAAGTCCCTGGCTCCGAAAAGGAGCTGCTTTCTCTCGTCCCAAATGATGAAAGCAAAGTCCCCCACTAACCGTTCCGGCATTCGTTCGGACCATTTCTCATAAGCAAGGAGCAGAACTTCACTGTCTGTCATATGTTGCCTTGAATGATGCGGCACTTGCAATTGATCCATTAATTCATCGCGATTGTCGATAATGGCATCAGCCGTTATGGCAAGCCCCCGGTTCGAATCGTAGTAAGGTAAACGCTCATGGACGGACTGCTCCGTAATCCACTGTGCATGACAACCCAACATGACGTGATTCAAGTTCCATAACCTGCTTTGGTTGGCCGGATATTGCCTCAAAGCCTCCATGATAAGTCCGCCGTGCTCCGACTGGACCGCTTCCCCATTAAAACGATAGATACCGGCAATAGCACTCATTTGAATTTCCTCCAATTGGACCAGAACAATCACTACTTGATACCTATTGTATCGTAGTCATTATATAACATGATACAATACGTATCAATGTTTTTTTTCTTCGTGTTTTGGATGATTGGAATTGGTTGAAATAACAAGATTAACGTTTCGTTTCTGCCTGGAGCTTTTACGGAACAGGATGAGACAGCAAAAATAAGCCAGGAGAACACCGAAGGCGTCGTTAATCACATCATAGATCCGGCCACCCCGGAAGAAGAAGAGCTGGAGGATCTCCGTTAAGGCGGCGTAGATGATACACAAATAAAAAGCCGACTTATATTTACCGAAATTCGAAGCGAGCAGAGCAAGAATAAAGAAACCGATAAAATGACCTATTTTCCGCAAAATCCAGTCGTGGCTAGCCCATTGGAAATCAAGCTTTAGCAATTCCGACCAATCGGGATTGGGATTAAGCTGGAAATCAATAATATGATATTGGATCAGCAGATTGAAGTTAACGGAGCAAGTGAAGATAAACAGGGCAAGAGCCCAGATAATCGTAAGAACGATGCGCATAGGAGAGCCTCTTTTCATAAAAGCGCTTCAATATTGGGTACATTCTTATAAAATGCAGGCACAGGAATGGTCGTTGATACATAATGTATCTAACTAAGGTTGTATATTATAGCAGCTGTAGATTTATTTCAAGATTAATAATGGCCCGTTTTGATAAAGGAGTAAGGTTACTCTCTTAAGTGGCATCATTGCTAAGCGTTTACGGAATAGTTTTTGCCACTAGTTAGCAAGGAGGAGTTCAGTATGGCGAAACAGCAAACGAATTATATGAAGATGAATGCATGGTCACCTACAGATCCGATACTTCCTGAAGAGCTGAGTTCCAATTTTATTATGTTGGATGAGGAAATGAAGAGTCATGGAATTAACGTTAAGTGGTTTGGAGCAGTCGGAGACGGGGAAGCTGATGATACCGCGGCCTTTCAGGCAGCTATGAGTGTGTGCGAAAAGCGGTATAAGATGTTTGTGCCGGCTGGTACCTATCGAATCAGGCAAACCATAGAGAATAACAGTCGAGGGATATTCGGCATCGCTCCTTATGTGGATAGTGGGGAAATGGGAACTAGAATCATTTGGGATCCGATAGACATGTCAACAGATCTGCTTCCTTGCATTAGAATACGCAGTTCCGGCGACAAGGCCGTTTTTGAGGATTTTGCGGTTACCGGTACTGCCGATTACAACTCCAGAAACCTTGCGGCCTGGGTGAATAAAGACCGATTTGACCAAAGCAGCTATGGCATGTTTGCTGTGGGAACCGCTGCAATAGAAGTGGCGGGTAAAGCAACACCTATTTTCAGAAATGTCAGAACCTCGGGCGTAAAAGTCGGTCAGCTGCTTAACAGCACAAATGGTCATGTTTATTCGTACGATTGCACCTGGAACGGATTAATAGGTGTGTACTGTCGAATTAATTCCGGAGATTATTTTTATCAGGGTGGAGGAGTATCTGGTGCGTTCTGCGGAATCATGCTAGGCACCTTGTTAAATGCAGGTCATCGCGGTGGTTTTGATGCCCACTTGCACCGGACGCATCTTGGTTTCTCGCCTTATGCCATCTATCAATGCATTGACAGCGGACTTGATGAGTACAATCAGGCCTCCTCGGTCCGAGGATTAAGCGGGATCTACACCAGCGCTCAGTTTGAACAATGCGGAGAAGCCGCTATCAAATTGCTGACGAAATCCGCAACCTCTAATTTGCGGATGTTTGGCTTTGGGTTCTCCTGGTCGGTGCCGACGTATTCCGGGAACTTGGGAAACTGGGAGTTTCCGTTACCGGATGAACTGAAAGTGCCCGGCGAGAAGCAGCAGTATGCGGCTTGGTTCGGGACGATTACGGCTCCTGTCACATTCAATGATGATCTTGGAGCATTAAGAAAATCCTCTGCTCCCGGAGCTATCGGCTCGGCGTATATCGATACATTGACGGGTGACAAGGAGTCTGATCTGTGTGGTTTGGTCATCACGGATACGGTTATCCGAAGGAAAGTAACTCCTCTTTATAAAACAGTTGACTTACGAGCACGTATGGAAGAAAGAGAGCATCGAGCGCTTATGCCGGTTTCTGCGCCGAATTTGCTTTTGAATCCGGAGATGCTCTCTAATTGGACGGTGTTAAACGGCGGCTCTCTCAGTCTTGTCACGGCAGATCAGATACCGGTTCCCATTTCGAATGAGATGAAACAGGTGATTGGTAACCAGCCTGTCATTTTGAAGGTAACGCCTGATGGGGTGCATTCTCCAAGCGTAAAAATTAAATTCAATGCTTCGGCCTTACCTTACCAGGGGGACGCGAACAGAAACCTTGCAATGCAATATTTCATATTGGAAACGGAATATGAAAGTGGTTCCCAGTATAAGTCGATCGGACGCATTTCAGCTCAGAACGCAGAGTATATTTTTAACGATGCCGTGACATGGAGGACGAAGAGTTGGAAACATCATCGGGGGAGGGAAATGGCAAGTAAAACAGGATTGCTGCATGATTTCAGCATAGGGTTTATTCCGAAATTGGGCGAGACTTATATTGCAGGAGTTATGGTAACTTGGGATCATATCGGTTCCTATTCTCCGTATCCTCATAGCTATATAACCGATTCACTTGAAATCGGCGGATCCGGAAAAGGTATCATTTTAACAGATTCCGTAACCAATGCCAGGTACCGTCTCTCGATTGCCAATGGCAGTTTGCAAATTACGCAAGCATGATGTCAGGCCCTACTTCATAGCAATGCCCCCAGGGAACAGCTCGTTGATAGCCTTATCAACGAGCTGTTTTTATTGGAGGAGATGACAGCTGCCTTCAAGGTTGAAACCATGGAATCTTAATAAATAGTAAGCGCTAACAATGAAATGTTCGCCTTTTTGTTGATACAATATGTGTCTTTATTCCTGAAAATACATGAAAATTAACCTTGACATGATACAAAGTGTATCGTAAATTATGGAATATAAATTGTATACGAATTGTATCAATCAAGCTTGAAGACAAGGATGTCATCTTACTCGAAAGGATCCCAATACAACCAATAAATAAATTCAGAATTCACAGGGGGCTGCGACGGCATGGAACTTAAACAGTATTTTCGAATAGTTCAGAAGAAATGGTGGTTAATCGCGGTTATTGTCATTATCGCAATGGCAGTTGCAGGTGTTAAAAGTTTCTATTTTACGACACCCATCTATGCAGCAAACGCTAAGCTTATTGTTAACCAATCGTCAGGAGATGGAGCAGCTACCCTGAATGCAAGTACCATCCAGACCAGTATATTCCTAATTAATTCTTATAAGGAGATTATCAAGTCATCCGCCGTTATGAACAAGGTGGTTGAGAAATATCCGGAATTAGGAGAAAGCCCTGCCCAGCTGGCAGCGAAGATTTCCGTTACCTCCGCCAACAATTCGCAAGTCATGAACCTGGTATATCAGGATACTTCCTATATCAAGGCAGCGAAGGTTGTTAATGGTGTCTCAACCGTGTTCAAGGAGCAAATTCCGAACATCATGAATGTGGATAATATCACGATATTAAGCGAGGCAGATGTAACTGTTACTCCCGCCCCGATCAATTTTAACCCATTAATGAACATGCTGATCAGTTTTGTCGTTTCGCTCATACTGGCGATCGGATTTGTATTCCTCTTGGATTATCTTGACGATACGCTCGAAACAGAAGCCGAAATTGTGGAAATTATGAATGTTCCGGTACTTGCAGTGGTAGGTAAGGTTAGCAAAGGTGACCTGCGGAAATCCGCGAGAGTGAAAGCCGCTCAAAAACAAAAGGTAGGTGAGAATCAATATGCGACGCTCAATCAATGACATAAGTCTTGTTGTGTCCCATAACCCCAAATCTTCGATTTCGGAAGTATATCGCCTCCTTCGAACGAAAATTCCGTTCTTCTCCAAAGATCAGGAATTAAAGACGGTTATGGTTACATCATCCCAGCCCGGAGAAGGAAAAACCACAACAATAAGCAATCTGGCTATTACATACGCGCAGGAAGGCAAGAAAGTGCTCTTGATTGATGCGGATATGCGTAAACCCTCATTACACCGTGTTTTCTCCCAATTGAATCATCAAGGTTTGAGTACACTATTGACGGGTCACGTTAGTATTCAGGATGCCATACAGGAGACAACGATTGATCATTTATCTCTTCTCCCTTCGGGTCCAGTTCCTGCTAATCCATCAGAATTAATTGATTCTTCGGGTATGCGGGAGTTATTGAGTCAATTGAAAGATCAATATGATGTCATACTCGTTGATACGCCTTCCGTGCTTTCGGTGTCCGACAGCGTGATTGTAGGTTCTTTGTGTGATGGTGTCATTATGGTAGCTGCTGCTGGAAAGGTGAAAAAAGACCATCTCAAAAAGGCGAAGGAACAGCTGGATCATGTAAACGCCCGGATGCTCGGTATTGTTCTAAATCGGGTCATCTAGGCTTTGAATAATGGGCTGCTCACTTCATCATAGAAAGGCTGTCAAACCAGAATCAGAAGGTAATGTCTACTGCACCTATATCACTGTAGACACTCGGTCACGCTGTGGGTCTCCCAGGAGACCTTAGACATCATTGTCGAGGGTGTGACGTGAGGACGGGTTGAATGCCCTTATTAGAAGTATTAGTTATGTCCTTTTCAAACCGAAGAGGGCATAGCTAAGTCCTTCTGCTAAAAAGCCACTGTTTCAGGGATTTGTAACCATATTATAAATAGAGTTGGAGAGTGAATGGATGATGAAGAAAGTGAAAAAAGCAATTATCCCTGCAGCAGGGTTGGGTACGCGGTTCTTGCCTGCAACGAAGGCAATGCCGAAAGAAATGCTCCCGATAGTAGATAAGCCCACCATTCAATACATCGTCGAGGAAGCGGTAGCATCAGGGATCGAGGACATTATCATAGTGACGGGCAAAGGCAAACGGGCCATTGAAGACCATTTTGACCATGCCTTCGAGCTTGAGCATAACTTGTTCAGTAAGGGTAAATTCAATTTACTTGACGAAGTACGTCGATCCTCTAATGTTGATATTCACTACATACGCCAGAAAGAAGCTCGTGGACTTGGGCATGCTGTATGGTGCGCCCGCAATTTCATTGGCAATGAGCCGTTCGCCGTGCTACTTGGGGATGATATTGTGCAATCCCAAACACCATGCATTCAACAGTTGGCACAGCAGTTTGAACAGATGCAGAAATCTGTGATCGGGGTGCAAATCGTTCCTCACGAACAGACGCATCGTTACGGCATCGTCGCCCCTCTGGAGAGAATGGACCGATTATATCAAGTGGATTATTTTGTTGAGAAACCACCAACTGGCCAAGCGCCATCTCGTCTGGCAATTATGGGAAGGTACATATTAACTCCTGAAATTTTTGGGTTTCTGGAGAATCAAGAGGAAGGAGCCGGTGGAGAAATTCAGCTGACAGATGCGATACAAAGACTGAATGAGACCCAGGGCGTATATGCTTACGATTTTGAAGGGACACGCTATGATGTTGGCGAAAAGCTTGGTTTTATAATGACTACTCTTGACTTTGCGTTGCAAAATGATGAGCTTCGCAAACCGCTGCTTCAAGGTATGGAGACGATTCTTGAGAGAGCACTTGAGCAAAATAAATCACTAATGAGGTGAACGAAAGATGTACCCCAGTCCGCAACGGAACGAAGCAGACGCTGTTTTAGAAGGGTCTTCGAAATATGCACAATATGCTGTGGAAGATCAAAAATCCAAAATCCTGTATCTGACAGTTAAGAGAGGGATGGACTTTGTTTTCGCACTTTTTGGACTCGTTTTGCTATCGCCACTCTTTCTAATCATATCTATACTTATAAAGCTTGAAGACCCAAAAGGGTCTGTTTTTTTTTATCAAACTCGTGTCGGAAAAAACGAAAGGCCGTTTCGAATGTACAAGTTTCGCTCCATGGTGTCCAACGCAGAGGAGTTGCTTGATAAGCTGCTTGAACAGAATGAAATTAATGGTGCCATGTTTAAGATGAGGGAAGATCCTCGGATTACAAAAATTGGGAAGTTTATTCGCAAGACGAGTATCGATGAGTTGCCGCAGCTATGGAATGTCGTTCGCGGAGAGATGTCATTGGTAGGTCCAAGGCCGGCATTGCCTAGAGAAGTAATGCAGTACAGCAGTTATGATAAGCTGCGATTGAAGGTAAGCCCCGGTTGTACGGGCTTGTGGCAGGTGAGTGGACGAAATAACTTAAGTTTTCATGAAATGCTGGCTTTGGATTTGGAATATATCGAACGTCGAGGAATTTGGCTGGATATGAAGGTCATGTTCCGAACAGTAAAAGTTATGATATTTCCGAATTCGGCCTATTAAAATGATGGAGTGTCTTGAGAATGAACATAATGATTAGCATCATCATTCCGACTTATAAACGGGTAGAAGCTCTTCATAAATGCCTGGAAGGAATTCAGCGGCAGACAAGGTACCCTGACGAAATCATTCTTATTATAAGAAAAACGGATCATCAGACATTGCAGCATCTTTCCTTGATGAATATTAAGAACCTCAAAATGGTGCTCATTGAACAAACCGGTGTGATCGCTGCATTGAATGCCGGAACTCAGCAAAGCACTGGCACGATAGTGGTATTAACTGATGACGACACGGTTCCCCATGCCGATTGGCTTGAAAAGCTGGAACATCATTATCTGTCGAAACCTGATATAGGAGGTGTTGGGGGTAGGGACGTCGTGCATTTCCGGGGTACCCCTATTCCGGCCGGGAAAAGACAGGTTGGCATTATCAAACCCTACGGGCGAATCATCGGGAATCATCATGTAGGCATAGGAGAGGTGCGGGAAGTTGATATTCTGAAAGGCGCCAATATGAGTTTTCGAAGAGAGGCTATTCAAGGCTTGAGGTTTGACGAGAAATTGAAGGGAACAGGTGCTCAAGTCCATAACGAACTAGAGTTTAGTTTGGCCGTTAAGAAGAAGGGCTGGAAATTGATATATGATCCTCAAGTATGTGTTGATCATTTTCCGGCTGAACGATTTGACGAGGATCAGCGGAACGACTTCAATGAGACCGCCTTTATAAATGCGGTACATAATGAAACTTATTCGGTGTTAAAGCATGTGGGCATGATCAACCGCGCGCTATATTTATTTTGGGTGGTTACCGTAGGGAGCAAAGCTACACCTGGTGTCTTCCAATGTATACGACTATTACCCCTTCAAAAAAACATGGCGTTGAAAAAAGTAAGGTTGGCCTTTAAAGGCAGATGGGATGGTTGGAGAACATGGAGAGAATCTTTGGAATAAGTGGTACGCAAACCGCTATGGGACGATTGTTTTATCCCCTCTTAGTGCTGGCGTGTGTCATTGTTCTTGGAGCCATGGTTGGAATTGTTGGCTCAATCGGATCGCTCCATATAAGGCTCCTAGAATTTACGCTGCTTTTTCTTAGTGTGATGATGGCGCTGCACATTTACTTTAAACGCCCCCATGCATTGGTGCCATACTCGCTCTTGATGTGGGTTATGAGCCCGGAAATGAGGCGATTGCTCGATTGGTCATTTCAGTCCTACACCAACACCTCCATTATCTCGCTAATTCCCTATTGCATAAGCCTGGTTATGTTAATCCCGATTATCAAGAATATCAAGCAATTGGAAAGAAGAATTGGGCTACTCCTGAAAATCATGGGTGTTGCCCTGATTTATGGATTTGGCGTTGGATTCCTAAAATATGGATTTTCATCCGTTTTTGATTTATTGAATTATGTTGTTCCATTCTTGGTTCTGGCTTACGTCAATGTATGCCGCTTCGATCAGGATGTCCGAGATAAATGGCTTAGAAGCTTGGGGTATCTTGCCGTTATCGTTGCCGCATATGGGATTTATCAATACCTGGCTCTTCCTCCCTGGGATAAATTTTGGATGATCAGCTCCGAGATGAAATCAATAGGCCTTCCAGAACCTCAAAAATTTCGGGTGTTTTCATTGTTGAATTCACCTGGGCCAGCGGGTGTGTTTCTCTCTCTGGCGCTTGCCGTCATGACGGTTCAAAAGAGATGGAGAGCGTTCGGAGTAGTTGGAATCTTGATCGTAGCTTTCGCTCTCCTCCTGACGCTGGTTCGTGTAGGTTGGATTGCTTATGCAGTTATGATTGTTGCCTACTTTATCCGTTCCCATCTAAAGAGCAAAATGCAACTGCTTATGCTGGGGATCGTCATTGTGCTCGCTTATCAGTTTTTACTGCCTGTTCTGCCGGGTTCAAGTCAAGTGACTTCTCGTATCGATACATTTGGTTCCCTGGAAGATGATCACTCATTTAATGAGCGGCTCCATTTTTCCACCCATATATTCTCGGCAGTTATGGCTAATCCCGTTGGAATGGGGCTCGGGAGCTCGGGACTTGGAGCGAAATTAACCCAAAATTCAGACACGCTGGTGGCGTTTGATAACGGGTACTTGAACATATTTTATACCTTTGGTTTGCCATTGGGGTTAGCGGTGGTTATTTTATTGGTTTATCTCTTTGTGTATCTCTATAAGTCGAGCAGGACCGAAAAGGTCTATTCCCCGCTTTCCTTTGCAGCCATCAGCGCAGTTCTATTTCTATTAATGGCAAGCAATATTTTGAGTGGATTTAGCGGGTTTATTTTGTTGCTGATCATTTCGCTTGCATATGTGCCAACGTCCTTAAATCGGGAGGGAATATGAAATGTTAATCGTATTTTTAGGCGATTCCATTACACAGGGACTCGGTGTCAGTAGGTCTGGGAAGACTTATGCAAACCTATTACAAAAGAAACTGCAGTCCTTGAGTTCACAACCGATAGAAATCATGAATTTTGGAGCTAGTGCCATGCAGGTTCACGAAACCAGAATGAAGTACGAAAATAAATTGTTGGAATTACAACCTGATATTATCGTATTTGCCCACGGAATTACAGAATCTATCGTGAGAGAGCACAAACATTATCTCAGGTTCATGCCGAAGAGGTGGAGAAAGCCCGGATGGATGGATCCGAGACCATACTATTCGACACGAAGGTCCAGAAGATGGCTGGAAATGTTGGAGTCTGGATTAAGGTGGAGAGTAAAGGTTTCTCTTATTAAAGCTTTTGGCGGCAAGCCATGGATGCGTATAGACGATTTCAAACTGCACACAACGGGGTTTATTCTAAACATGCTTAATCGCAACAAACATACCAAAATCATATTTCTCGCTCCTGGAGATATTGAAGAGAAATACTTTCCGGGGTCTTCCGCTTCGATGCGGGAATATCGATTGGTATTAGAAGATATTTACGAAGACAGCAGGTCGACGAAACGAGTCTTTATGTGTGACTCCTCGAGACATCTCCATCAATGGAGCGATTATTTCAAAGATCGCTTCCATCCGAACGAGAAAGGTCATGAAAAAATTGCCGAGGCACTCATGGAGACTATCGTCCAATATTCGCTATTGGGACATAACCAAGTTTTGAGAGAGGTAAGCCGATGAAGATCTGTTTCGTTACACACAAGGTGAAGAAAGGAGACGGACAGGGAAGAGTCAATTATGAGGTCATTGCCGAAGCCGTGAAGGAAAGACATGACGTTATCATAATATCCTCAGAGTTATCAGAGGAGCTCAGAGCTCATCCGCAAATCACATGGGTAAAGATAGGAACAAGCTGGATTCCAACTATGCTGCTCAAGTATCAGTGGTTCGCGTTGTACTCCGCGATCTGGATATGGACGCATCAGAGAGGAATAGATCTCGTTGTAGTGAACGGCTTTATTACTTACGCCCGCTCCGACATTAACTGCATTCATTTTGTTCATAGTGCATGGATAAGGTCTAAGTATCATCCTTTCCGGGAGCAAAAAAATGCAAAAAGCTTGTACCAGTTCATTTATAACGGTCTAAATGCCTTATTGGAACGTCTTGCCCTACAGCAAACAAGGCAAATTGTAGCGGTATCGGAACAGGTCAAGGAGGAGCTGGTGCAGGATGCCCATATACAAGCACACCGTATCTCCGTGGTTTCCAACGGTGTTGACCTGAACGAGTTCTACCCGCGAACAGTGAATCGAGCCGATTTTAACTTGGCAGTTGAGCGAACCTACGCGCTGTTTGCTGGGGATTTGAAGTCCAAACGAAAAAATTTGGATACGGTGTTGGCAGCCCTGGCCAATGTTGAGGATATCGAGCTCATCGTACTTGGATACATCGAGAAAAGTCCATATCCCCAGCTAGCACAAGAATTGGGAATTAGCGACCGTGTTCATTTCTTGGGATACCGGCAGGACGTAGCAGATATGATGTCCCTAGCAGATTTATTTATTTTTCCTTCGAGGTACGAGCCGTTTTCACTCGTTATATTGGAGGCCATGGCCTCGGGATTGCCGGTAATCACAAGCAATCGCTGCGGAGCCGTTGAACTTCTGTCCAATCACTCTGCCGTCATCATCGAGGACCCTGACGATACCTCTGCATTAATACAGGCGCTAAGGGACCTAAGTTCTGACCGAGAACGGCTGCAATTGATGGCACGGTGGGCAAGGGAGGACGCGCAAAGTAACTCCTGGGAGCTTATGTCCAGCAAATACATGCAGCTGTTTTATAAAACTTCGAATTTAAAATTCAAGACCGGTAACCAGGCCTGAAGGGATAAGAATGAATGGCTATCACTAATTTAATGAAGCAAAGAAGGAATTGGGGCAGTTTAGGAAACGTTGTCCAAATATTTGCGTCCAATGTATTTATCCTTGGATTAAACGTGTTGACAGGGATAATAATCGCACGTTTCTTAGGCCCAGAGGGACGAGGGGAACAAGCTGCCATGATTATGTGGCCCAGATTCTTAGCTTACTCCTTAACGCTGGGCATTCCGGCTGCACTTGTGTATTACATGAAAAAAAAGGATGGGAATCAGAGTTCTCTTTATGTAACGGCGTTGTACATGTGTGTACTGCTCGGTTGTGCTGCTATGGGAATAGGTGCAGTGATCATTCCGTACTGGATGAAAGGGTATTCCGACGAAGTGATTGAATTTGCAGTTTGGGCACTGGTTATGTCGCCCATTGCCATGATTGGAACGGTCAATACGGCGGCCCTGCAATCTAGGGAAGAGTACCATCTCTATAATTTCATGCGATACATTCCGGTACTTGGCACATTAATCTTGCTCTGCGTTCTTGTTGTAACGGGTCATGTTACGCCTTTCTTCACATCGGTTGCGTATCTCTTTCCAGTCATTCCGATTGCCGTATGGACAACGTATAAACTGATCTCTCATTACAAGATGAAGCAGAAGAACAAGATTGAGTCTGGAAAGAAACTGCTTGGGTATGGGATCAGATCGTATGGGACGGATGTAGCAGGAACCTTTTCTGGATACATCGATCAGATTTTAGTCGTCGGCTTATTGTCTCCTAGCAGTTTGGGCTTATATGTCGTGTCCCTTAACCTAGCGAAGATGTTGAATACGATTCAAGGTGCCATTACCTCGGTCTTGTTCCCTAAGGCCTCGGGGCTTCAGCAGGCAGAGGCTCTGAGTTTGACTTTTAAGGTCACTCGAATCAGTACGGTCGTAACCTTTGTAGTAGGCGCAGTCGTTTACGTGGTCGCCCCTTATCTTCTGATTCTCTTGTACGGGAAATCGTTTTTAGAGGCTGTTACGGTTTTCCGAATTCTGATCTTCCAAACGGCCGTAACCAGCATATCGTGGATTCTTGCTCAAGGCTTTATGTCCATTGGTAAACCTGGATCGGTAACCATCATTCGTATCACTACGCTTGGAATGAATATTATATTAATGAATCTATTCATCCCACGTTTAGGAATTCAAGGGGCGGCGATATCCTTACTTGCAACATCATTGATAGAAATGACGGTTATTTTTCTGATCTATACCTTAAAGCATAAAGTTACTTTTCAACATTGGATCATTTCGAAAAGCGATTTCCTTTGGCTGCTTGATCGTATACGTAAACAAAAAGCACGCAGCAGGGAATCTACGTGATAGCGGCAGATCATAAGGAGAGGTGATCATTTGAATATCTTGCATATTGCCAATCATATCAAACAATCGGGGAACGGAATTGTGAATGTTATGATCGACGTAGCATGCGAGCAGTCCATGCTGGGACATAAGGTAGCTGTGGCATCTGAGGGCGGCGAATATTTAGCTTTGTTGCGGCAACATAACATAGAGCATTATAACCTGGATCAGACAAGAAAGCCGATGCAAATGCTGCAGGCTTTTTTTCATTTTCAGAACATCGTCAGACGGTTCCAGCCGGATATTATTCACGCGCACATGATGACTGGGGCTTTGCTCTCACGGTATTCCAAAGGGTTCCGTAAATACAAGATCGTTACGCATGTTCATAATGAATTTCAGAAGAGCGCCGATTACATGAAAGTAGGTGATACGGTTATCGCAGTAAGTCAGGCGGTAGCCAAATCGATGGCCAATCGGGGGGTCAACGAAAGAAAACTTCGAGTTGTTCTTAACGGTACGATCGGAAGCAAGAGAAATCAACGAATGGAAGGGGTCTCGCTCAAGGGGCGTGCCATTGTTACGGTTGCCGGGTTGAATGAACGCAAAGGCATAGCCGATCTTATCGAGGCGTTTAATATTGTCTCCGGGCAATGTCCGGAATCGGAACTGTATATTGTGGGGGACGGACCGGAGAAAGAACGATTCAAGTCAATGGCTACGCAATCATCGAGCCGGAATAGAATTCACTTTGAGGGGTTTCAGACAGACCCCAAAAAATACATGAGTTCGTCTGAGGTATTCGTCTTGGCCTCCCATAAAGATCCGTTTCCGTTAGTGTTACTTGAGGCTAGGGAATCGGGCTGCGCCATCATCGCAACTGATGTGGATGGTATACCTGAGGCGCTGGATTTCGGCAATTCGGGGATGCTGGTACCACCAAAAAGTCCGGATAAGCTGGCAGAGGCTATCTTGAACATGTTGAACGACGAGGAACTCCGTGAAAAATACAAAAGATCTGCCGGGCAGGGGCTGGAGCTTTATAAAGTGGATCGTGTAGCGAAAGAGACGATAGAGATCTATGAGGATCTTCTGAGCGACAAATACCGAATGAGCAGTCGGAGAGAAGAAATGAATGGAATGGAATAAAATCGATTGAATAATTGGAGTGAATCCCGTGAAAGTAGCCATGATTGCAAATTCTAATCATAATATGAACTCGGGTGTATCAGGAACCAGATTGGCGATTGCGGAATCCTTAAGGAATCTAGGCGTGCACGTAGATACTTATTTCATGGACGACTTTAAAGTGTTTAACGGCGGAATCCTGGATAAAATCATCTTTCCATGGAAGCTGGCGTCGAAATTATCGAGCTGGAAAGATTACGACCTTCTGGATATTGCCTCCGGAGACAGCTGGGTACTATCATATTTCAAAAAACGCCCTGTTATCGTCTCAAGCAGTCATGGACTTGAACACTTGGCTCATAAAGAAATACTGGAAGAGAATCGGCTGGGCAATTTGTCGCTTAGCAAAAAATATTATATTTACTGGGGCGGGTACCGGATTTGGGAGGTATCGAAATCATTTAGAAGATCGGACTTTTCGATTGTTCTTAATTCCGAAGATAAAATTTTCGTGCAGAATCAACTGGGGAAAGAAACGTTCAAAATCAGCGCTATTTTTAACGGGATACCAAGTTATTTGTTAAATCTGCCGCTCGATGATATGGAGATAGAGAACATGCCGGTGATCCGAATTGCCCAGGTAGGCAGTTACATTCATAGGAAGGGTATTTCTTACAGCACCAAGGCCCTAAATGCTATTCTTGGCAAGTTTCCTCAAGTTGAGGTGGCCTTTATGGGAACAGGGTGCGAGAAGGAAGTCGTGCTATCCGATTTCGACGAGGGAGTAAGGGAAAGGGTTAAGGTAATCCCCTCATACAAACACAGTGAGTTACCCAGCATGTTAAAAGGATATCACATTAAGCTATTTCCAACGCTATCGGAAGGATTTGGGAAAACGTTGATCGAATGCATGGCATGCGGCCTTGCTCCGATCACGACGGACACGGCAGGTCCGGCCGATATTGTGACGGATGGCATGGATGCCCTTGTCATACCGAAGCGAAACGTTGACGAAATGATTCTTGCTCTGGAAAAGTTGATTCAGGATCCGGTATTATTGCGGCACCTTCGCCACAATGCATACCGTACGGCACAGGTATTTACTTGGGATAATGCAGCGAGAAACCGGCTGGAATGTTATCAGAAAGCAATTCAACATTTAAAGAAATAAGGCTTAGCTGTGGTGTAGTTGTTACCATATCTTTAGCTCCAACGTTTTATTAATTCATTTTAAGAAAAGAGAGATACCATGAATGTGCTTTCAACCGGAATGGGATGGATCGATATCCAGCATGGAGGTTTAAACCGTTATTTTGCAGATTACACCAAAGCCATGAAAGAATTTGGTCATTCTGAACTGGGCTTTGTCGTCGCTCCTAAAGGAGTGGAACTGCCTTCAGACCGGAACATCAGTAACGCAACTAACGAGCTTCGCCTCAATCACTTCCTTCCACGTATGAAATCGGTGCAGAAGCATGCGGTTCAAGCGGTCCGAAGCTTTCGCCCGGATGTATTTAATCCACATTTTGCGTTTTACACAACCATGGTTACAAGAAACCATATCCCTGCGCATATCCCCATTGTCACCCATTTCCACGGTCCGTGGGCTATGGAATCCAGAATAGAAGAAAAGTCAACTGCGGGTGCAATAAAAAATACAAAGTTCTGGATCAAAAAGCAAGTCGAGCAATTGACCTACCGCCGTTCCGATAGTTTCATCGTACTTAGTGAATACTTTCGTGATGTATTGACCGAAACCTACGGCGTAGATGAGCGGAAAATACATATCATACCCGGTGCGGTGGATCATAATCGCTTTCGGCCGCATCCAGATCGTAATGAATTAAGATTGCGATTAGGCATCGCCCCCTATCAACCAATACTCTTCTGTATCAGGAGATTGGTTCGCAGGATGGGGATCGACCGACTGATTTATGCCATGGTAGATGTGGTTCGAGTATTCCCTGAGGTCCGATTGTTCATCGGTGGAGACGGACCGATGCGGGCGGAGTATGAAGCGCTAATCCTTCGGCTCGGGCTTTCTCCCAATGTGAAACTGCTTGGCAGAATTTCAAATGAGGAGCTTGTTGAGTACTATCAGGCTGCGGATATCAGTTTAGTACCGACACTCACGTTAGAGGGGTTCGGTCTTATCACCGTTGAGTCTCTTGCCTGTGGCACGCCGGTACTGGGAACCCCTTACGGGGGAACGAAGGAAATCCTGCACCAAGTATCGGATGAGTTGATGTTTGAAGACGGTACTGCTGAATCGATAAGCAAGAAAATCATTGATGTGCTGAATAAAGATTCATTCCTTCCTTCACGGGAAGCATGCAGGGAACATGTATTGAATCGGTACACATGGAGTCGAGTGGCAGAAGCGGTGACCGCTGTATTCACGGAGGAAGTTGAGAAAAGAAAGGTATTCAGAACATGAAAATCGCCTTTTATAACCATACAAGCACGGTAAGCGGTGCGGAGATCAGTCTCTTGTTAACTGCAAAATATGTAACGGAGGCACATCCGATTATATTTGCTCCGGAAGGAGAACTGCTGCAGAAGGCACGCAATCAGGGAATCGAGGTTGTTGCTCTACCCAGTTATCGGGCGCGAATGACCAGAAATCCATTTCTGCTTGTTGTCTATATGATGGGGATGCTGTGGGCAGGGTGGAAGCTTGCTCTACTCATGAGAAAAAGCCAAGTGGATCTCATCCATGCGAATTCCATCCGAGCAGGTATTATGGCTGGACTATTCAGATGGTACCATCGTCTACCCGTTGTGTGGCATATTCGAGACATGCCTCCCCAAGGTTATATAGGCAATTTAATCAAAAGACTCGCAGGGAGTACAGCTAAGGCACTGATCTGTATTTCAGAATCTGTCTTGCAAAGTATGGAGCATCCTTCCGTAGCTAAGCGGTGCCACCTTGTACATAACGGTGTGGAGCTAAAGAACTTTCATGACGAAGAGAAACAAAGGATTAAAGAGCATATCCGTTCGGAATTACAAACACCACAGGAAGCACAGGTGCTGGCTATCATTGGTCAAATTGCTCCCTGGAAGAGACAAGAAGATGCTATAGAAGCATTCGCAAGTCTTATTCGTGAAGAACGGAATACGGTTTTATGGATCGTTGGGGAAGCCAAGTTCAGGCAAGAGAACGAACGTTATCTGGTCAGATTGCAAGAGATGGTTAAAGCTTTTGGCCTTGAAGACAAAGTCATATTCACCGGATTCCGGGAAGATGTATTGGAGATCTGCTGTGCTGCAGATCTCCTTTTATTATGTTCGGACCATGAACCTTTCGGCAGAGTCATCATTGAAGCCATGTCACAAGGCACTCCGGTTGTGGGAACCAGAGGCGGTGGTGTACCTGAGATTATTGATCATGGGGTGAGCGGGTTTATGTATGAAATCGGAAATACAGATGAACTCGCACAGTATATCCGTCAGGTGCTCGATGATAAGGCTGTATGGTCTTTACTTAGTCAAAATGGGCAGGAAAGAGTAAGGGAGATGTTCTCCATTAAGCAGACATCTCATAACGTGCAACAGATCTATAAGGAGCTATTGGCGAGACCCGGCGTCGAATCGATAGAGCGTCAGCGGGCAAAGGAGATTGTATAATGCGGAATTTGAAAGTGGCTATCGTACATGATTACCTCAATCAGATGGGAGGAGCCGAACGGGTTGTGGCTGTATTCCACAAGATGTTTCCCGATGCTCCAATTTATACGACGATCGTCGATGAGAATAAACTGCTTCCCGAATTGAAGGATGCGGTCATTTATACCACATGGATGCAGCGCATACCTGGGATATTGAGCAAATTCAAACTGTTTTTCTGGCTGTATCCTTTTGCTGTTCGATCCATGAACGTAAAAGGCTACGATCTTATTCTAAGCTCCAGCAGTGCTTATGCGAAAGGTGTGCGGAAGGGAAATCAAAGTATACACGTATGTTATTGCCATGCTCCCATGCGCTTTGCGTGGAATTTTGAAGCCTATATGGATAGCGTGCAAGTGCCGAATCTCGTGAAGCGAATTGCTAAATGGTTCACCTTCCCCCTTCAAGCATGGGATAAGAACAACTCCAAGCAGGTGGATTACCTTATTGCCAACTCTACCATCGTGAAACAGAGGATCGGGCAATGGTATGGAATAAATGCCTCTATTATATTTCCCCCCGTAGAAATTAGTCGGTTTAGCATCGATGAAGAGAAGCCGGAGGATTATTTCCTCGTTGTCTCCAGAATGGTATCTTACAAAAAAATTGACCTCGCCGTAGAGGCCTGCACTCGTCTGGGCCGGCGGCTGCTCGTCGTTGGAGATGGACCGGATCGACAGAGGCTTGAGCAGTTAGCAGGTGATACCATTACTTTTCTCGGCAGAAAAAGTGATGAAGAGGTTGTCCGTTATATGCAGCATTGCCAAGCGCTTATCTTTCCGGGGATTGAGGATTTTGGGATTACACCGCTTGAAGTGAATGCATGCGGTCGCCCGATCATTGCGTACCGTGAAGGCGGAGCTTTGGACACGGTCGTAGCGGAAAAGACCGGACTCTTTTTCGACAAACAATCGATAGACTCGCTTTCCGAAACGATTAGGCGCTTTGACCAATATGATTGGGATTCGGAATGTATTCGGGAGCATGCTGAGAAATTTAGTGAGGATGTATTTGTAAAACGACTGCAGTCCAGCATCGATGGCCTGATCAGGGCAAGAGAGATTAACGCTAAGCTTATGGAAGTGGAAGGGAGCTATTAATCATGCATATTGTTCTATTGTCTGGGGGCAGCGGCAACCGATTATGGCCATTGTCCAATGAGACACGTTCCAAGCAATTTCTGAAGATATTAGACGGGGAGTCAGGACGACGCCAGTCGATGGTTCAGAGAGTATGGGATCAGTTAGGACAAATGGACCTTCAGCAATCCACGATTGTGGCAACCGGGAAATCCCAGGTAGAACTACTCCAAAATCAGCTTGGTTATGAGGTGGAAATTATCGTAGAACCGGAACGGAGAGATACTTTTCCGGCGATTGCTTTATCAGCGGGATATTTATATTCCATTAAAGGTATCAGCCTCAATGAGGTTGTGATCGTACTTCCGGTTGATCCGTTTGTTGAGGATCATTTCTTCGAGAAGGTAAAGGAATTAGAGGCGTTAATGCTGGAAAGCGGCGCTGATCTTGGGTTGATGGGGGTATCGCCTGATCATCCATCCTCGAAGTTTGGTTACATCGTCCCTCAGTCGGCATCGAGTTTAGAGAATGGGACGGAATTCTTCAAGGTGAGTCACTTTGTAGAGAAGCCTGAAAAAGAGCATGCGCTTCGGCTGATAGAACAAACAGCGTTTTGGAACTGCGGCGTGTTCGCTTTTCGGCTTGAGTATCTCATTCATTATCTGATGGAGCAATCACTTCCTATTCAATATGATGAATTGCTTCAGCAATATCGCCGTATAAACAAAACAAGCTTTGATTATGCCGTGGTTGAGAAAGCGAAGAATATTGTCGTTATGCCTTATAAAGGAATGTGGAAGGATTTAGGCACTTGGGATGCATTGACCGAAGAAATTCATACCCCTTTGATTGGAAAAGGAACCTTAACCGACGATTCCTCCAATACGCATGTCATCAATGAGTTGGATATTCCCATAACGGTCATCGGAGCGCCTAATTTAATTGTTGCCGCTAGTCCCGACGGTATTCTGGTCTCTGAGAAGAGCGCCAGTATGAGGATAAAGGAAGTGCTCCAATTCGGGGACCAACGGCCTATGTATGAAGAGCGCCGCTGGGGACGATATCGCGTGCTGGATTATACCAAGTATCCAAACGGCAATGAAGTGTTAACAAAACGGATATGCATTTTAGAAGGAAAGAATTTAAGTTACCAATATCATTTGCTGCGCAGCGAAGTATGGACGGTGATATCCGGTCAAGGCGAAATGATATTGGACGGCGACGTTCGGATGATTGGTAAGGGGGATGTTATCGTCATCTCGGCTGAAGCAAGGCATAGTCTACGCGCTATCACCGATATTGAAATCATTGAGGTGCAAACGGGCAGCGAATTGATTGAGGACGATATTGTAAGATTGGCGATGAATTGGGATGAAATCAAATTTAGTGTTTTAACTTCATAATGGATATCGAAATCCGCTCTAAGAGGAGTGAAAAAGGATGAAAATCACGGTCATTGGTACCGGCTACGTTGGCCTGGTCTCAGGCGTATGCTTCTCCGAGCTTGGAAACGAGGTCATCTGCGTAGATAAAATAGAGGCTAAGATTGAACAGCTTCAACGTGGAGAGATTCCCATTTACGAGCCTGGTCTTCAGTCGTTGATCACCGTTAATAAGGAAGCAGGGAATCTTCGTTTTACCACCGATTTGATCACTTCAGTCAAGCAATCGGACATCATCATCATCGCGGTGGGAACACCGTCTATGCCGAATGGGCAAGCCAATTTGAGTTATATTGAGATGGCAGCCCAAGAGATCGGTCAGGCGATGAACGGTTATAAGATTATCGTAACGAAGAGTACCGTTCCGGTAGGAACGAACGAAAAAATCAAAGAAATCATTGCACAGCATACACCTGAATCCTTTGATATCGCTTCGGTGCCTGAATTCTTGCGGGAAGGCACGGCGGTTCAAGACACCATGAATCCAGACCGAATCATTATTGGAACGGACAGCAAGAGGGCAAAGGAGCAACTGGTTGAGTTGCACAAACCTTTGACGGAAAATATGATCGTAACGGATGTTCGCAGTGCTGAAATGATTAAATATGCTTCTAATGCTTTTCTTGCTACAAAGATTTCCTTTATTAATGAAATTGCGAATATATGTGAGCGAGTTGGAGCCGATGTGACGAAAGTAGCCTATGGTATGGGTTATGACAAGCGCATTGGCTCTTCTTTTCTGAAAGCGGGTATCGGATACGGCGGTTCCTGCTTCCCTAAAGACACACAAGCTCTTATTCAAATAGCCGGACAGATGGATTACGATTTCAAGCTTCTAAAATCCGTCGTTGAGGTCAATCGAGACCAACGCCTCAACATTATTCGCAAGTTGGGAGCCTTGATGGGTGATCTAACGGGTAGAACGATTGGGGTTTGGGGATTGGCTTTTAAGCCTGAAACCGACGATGTTCGTGATTCGCCTGCATACGAGATTATATCGGAATTGATGGAACGAGGGGCAAAAGTGAAAGCTTACGATCCAGTTGCGACGGATAATTTCAAGAGAAATTATGATATTGCCGGAGTTACTTACTGCCGAAATGCCCGGGAAGCAGTTTGGCAAGCGGATGCACTTTGTATTTTAACGGAATGGAATGAATTCCAGCAGGTTCCGTTATCCGATATCGAGAGTTGGTTGAAATCGCCGTACCTGATCGATGGTCGTAATATATACGATGAGGAACAATTGGCAAAGACGAAGCTTGTCTATTACTCGATCGGTCGGCCAGGAATGAATAAAGGCGTAAGAGAGCAAGTCCCTGCACTCTTGCTATGATCAATTTTTTTGGGGTGGATACCTTGATTATTGAAGATACCGTTAAGCTGGACCTGAGTGATATCTCCAAAGAGCTGTCTTTTTTACTCTATCTTCTCCGTAATAACACGCATGAAGAAATTCTCATAAAGCGATATGCATCGGATATCGATTGGGATATGTTCATGAAACTCGCGCTGCACCACCGAGTTTATCCGCTTGTATATCTGCGACTTAAAGGGGTGGATGCATCCCTCATTCCATCCGAGGTTATGGCGTCTCTCCAGCAGCATTATCATAATAACGTGATGAAAATGCTGCATTTAAGCAGGGAAATGAGCCAGCTTTGTGAGGCGCTCAAGGATACTGGGGTGCGTACACTTTTGCTTAAAGGCCCTATACTAGCTACGCAGCTCTATGGGGATCTGGCACACAGGACTTCGAAGGATTTGGATATCTTGGTGGATGCGGATGACGTGGAAAGAGTTGAACGGGTGCTGGTACAGCTTGGGTACGAATTGCAGGATGAACGTATCTTGGGAAATTGGAAGAAAACAAGCCATCATTTGTCCTACGAGCATAAGAAGCATTTGGCGCAGATCGAAGTTCACTGGCGTCTGAATCCTCATTATAACAAGTCATTTTCCTTTGATTTATTGTGGGAGCGCAGGAATGATGTGATGCTGTCCCATCAGATTTATCATTATCTGGGCAATGAGGATTTGCTAAACTATCTGGCCGACCATGGCGCTAGGCATGGTTGGTTCCGGCTGCGTTGGCTGATGGATATTGCAAGGCTGCTTCCCATGATAAACAGCAACGATATGAATGCCCACTTTGAGCGATATGGGGGACAGCAATATGTAGGGCAGGCTCTCATTCTTCTATCACGACTGTTCTCAACCGACATTCCGAACGATTTGACTGTATTGACGATGAACTCCAAAGCCCATCGCCTTGCACAAGGCGCACTCTACTATATTAAAAGGATCGTCAAATTAAACCCGGTGCCGGAGAAAAGCGTGGCATGGCGTTATAACCGTTACCTTTTCTCGCTAATGACGGGAAAACAGAAAGTTTTGTATATATGGAATAAGTTTCTGCCCAATTCGCGGGACGCTTCGGTACTGCCATTACCCAAATCATTGCATTTTCTGTATTATCCGCTCCGGCCATTTCTCTGGTTCTGGCGGCGTATGAAACAACCGTCGATTTAAGATACATCATCGCTTTTATCATTGGATCACAATAACAATCCATTTTGTAGAAGCGGGTACCATCAGAATATTCTCAGGCCAGCTTATATAGTTGAAAAAAAGGGGGTTCTATCCATGACTACTGAATTAATCACGACAGACGCTCTTGTTGTACAATCCGAAGGTTTCCTGGTCAGTGATATGGATGGCGAGAAGGTCATGCTGAGCATCGAAAACGGCAAGTATTATAATCTAGGACGGATTGGCGGGCGGATATGGGAACTTATTTCGTCTCCCGTCACGATCTCCAATATGGTGGATCAATTGGTATTGGAGTATGAGATCGAGCCGGAGCTCTGTGAGCAGCAGGTACGATTATTCCTCAAGCAGTTAGCCACAGAAGGCCTTGTTCAGGTGGATAAATAGCAATGAGTCTGTACCGGAAAGCACGCCGATTTATGTCTTTTCCTGTAAGCATGAAGCTTATGTTGGCAGAAGCTTATGTTTATCTGGCCTGGGGAAGGGTGTTTAAGCTGTTTCCTTTTCAAAAGGTATCTCCGTCTCTGGGAGAACCTATGAAGGAGACGCCGTATGTAGGCTATACGGAGGAGGAGCTTTCGCTTGTCCGCCAAATCTCCAGAGCCGTTCATACCATGAGCCGTATCACATGGTGGGAAAGCCAGTGCCTGGTTAAAGCCGTCGCGGCGATGAAGATGCTGGAGCGAAGAGGGATTCCGAGTACGCTTTATCTGGGAAGCGGTCGTGACGACAAGGGAATGATGGTTGCCCATGCCTGGCTCCGCTGCGGCTCTTATATTGTAACGGGAAGAGAAGGGCATGAAAGGTATGCCGTTGTCGGGATATTCGGTAAGGATATGGGGGCCGAAGGCTTGAACTTGAAGCGGTCATCCGATAAGGAGTTTTTACATTGAAGGATCTCTTTTATTTTATCCGTAAAATGCATGGGATGGCCGGGTTTAAGCTCTACCTCAATATGGGTATGATCCTGTTCATCAGTGTTCTGGACGGCATCGGCATCTATTTGATCGTCCCCCTGCTCGGTGTCATTGGCGTATTCCAGACCGATTTGAGCGGGGTGCCGCTTGTCTCAACCTTGATGGACCTGGCTGGTTCATGGTCATTGCAGCTCAATTTGCCGATGGTGCTGGCCCTCTATGTTGTGATTGTGGGCGGGCAAGCCTTGCTGCAGCGCAGCCAGAGCCTATTGAATGCAAAAATATTGCAGCGATTAATTCGTAAACTGCGTATGGAAACATATCAGGGGTTGCTGCATGCCAAGTGGGAGTTCTTCCTGCGTCACCGCAAGTCGGATTTCAACCATGTCATGACCAATGAACTCGGGCGCGTGAATCAAGGCACGTTTCTGTTCTTGCAGATGGTTTCGTCTTTCTTGTTCACGATCATTCAGATTGGGCTTGCCCTATGGCTTGCCCCGATGCTGACCCTCATCGTTCTGATGAGCGGTGGGCTCCTTGCCCTGTTTGGACGGAGATTCATCCGGCGGTCGAAGCGGATTGGCGAGCAGACGACGGAGCTTTCGAAATATTATTTTGCGGGCATCAGCGAACATTTCAACGGCATCAAGGATATCAAGAGCAACCGGTTGGAGCCATTTCATATGAACTGGTTTGACAGGCTGTCGCGAAAAATGGAGCATAACTTTATCCAATTTGGCAAAATCAATTCCTTGTCCCAGCTGATCTATCGACTCTCGTCTGTATTGCTGGTTGCCGGATTTGTGTATTTGGCGCTGGAAGTGCTGCGTACGCCTGCTGAACAGCTGCTGATGATCGTTCTTATCTTTTCGCGCCTATGGCCTAGATTTATCAGCATTCAATCGAGCACGGAGCAGCTCGTGTCGAATTTTCCGGCCTTCCGAGCGATACGCGAGCTGCAAGCGGAATACGAGAAAGACAGGGAGATCGCCGGTTCGGTTCCGATGACAGGTGGCGAGCGACTTCAGCTGCAGCATGGAATCGATTGTACTCATGTGGACTATCGGTACGATACCTCTGCCCCCGTCTATGCTTTGCGAGATATCGACCTACATATTCCTGCCAATCGCATGACGGCCATCGTCGGCAAATCAGGGGCGGGCAAGAGCACCCTGATCGATCTTCTTATGGGGCTGATCCAGCCGGAGAGCGGGCAAGTTCTTGTGGACGGCGTGTCCATGGAAGACGAACGTCAGTTGATGTCGCTCCGAGGGAGTATCGGATATGTGGCGCAGGATCCTTTTCTCTTCAATGAGAGCATCCGGGATAATCTGAAGCTGGTTGCTCCCGATGCCTCGGATAACGAGCTGTGGGAAGCGCTGAGGTTTTCAGCCTCCGATGAATTCGTGCACGGACTTCCGCTAGGCCTCGACACCGTCATTGGTGACCGCGGTATCCGCCTGTCCGGGGGAGAACGTCAGCGGATTGTGCTGGCAAGAGCTATCTTGAAAAAGCCTTCGATTCTGGTGTTGGACGAAGCGACAAGCGCGCTCGACAGTGAGAACGAGCAGCGGATACAGGAAGCGTTGGAACAGCTGAAAGGGAGCATGACGATCATCGTGATCGCCCACCGGCTTTCTACTATTCGCCATGCCGATCAGGTCATCGTGATGGAGCAAGGGCGGATTATCCAGCAGGGGGGTTATCAGCAGCTGTCCCAGGATCACAAAGGCACTTTCCGGCAGCTGCTCAGTTATCAGACAGGTGCACAGATGTAACCATTGATTGGATCGCTTAACACTGCTGTATACGCAAGACGTGTTGATTAAAGCTGTAACCCTACGGCCATTTCCCGGTATTTTACCGGGAAATGGCCGTTTTTTTGCGGAAGCATTTCTTTAGCTAGCAGATTATACTTACACCAGGCCTCCTTATCAACATCCCCTTTACTGGCCATTTGTTTACATTCAGCTTACCCATGTCTTTTTATGAATTGTACTCAAGAAATAAGACGTTTGCTATTTTGGAACGGTTGGGGTATAATAAGTTCATTGGGATTTTGACCTGAGATTCACATATTGCAGAGGGTTATAATTTTGATCAGGAACCTTGTGCAATATGTGAATTTTTTGTTTTTTAACCAAAAATGAGAAAATCATATAAATTTAGGAGGTGTTTCTATGCAAACAGGAACAGTGAAATGGTTTAACGCAGAAAAAGGCTTTGGTTTCATCGAGGTTGAAGGTGGCGAAGACGTATTCGTACACTTTAGTGCAATCACAGGTGACGGCTTCAAGTCGCTTGATGAAGGACAACGTGTTGAATTTAACGTAGTTCAAGGCAACCGCGGACAGCAAGCCGAGAACGTTGTAAAACTGTAGATTTTTGAAAAGATCCCCAAACGTACCGTTTGGGGTTTTTTTTATAATAGAGCTCAAAACAGCATGAAGGCGTTAAAAATGTAGCTAAGGGGGAAGTTCATTGTCTTATTCTTGGAATAAACCACTGGAAAATCTGCCGGAAGAGATGACTGCGATCTGGTCTTGTACGAAGGAAGGGTGTAACGGTTGGATTCGAGATAGCTTCTCGTTCAAGGAAGTTCCCGTTTGTTCACAGTGCGCGTCGTCCATGGTCAGCAGCAATAAAGTCTTGCCGATCCTTGTTTCGTCGGATCAGCAAATCAAGCTTTACCGTAAGAATCAGCGCAAGGACACCAAATCGTAAGGGGCTGCTCTCACGGCTCCTTAACCATTTTGTTTTAGTCGTTGCGTTAAAGAAAGGTTGAGATCTCATGCAGGTATTCGAAGATTGGAATTTAAAGGTGAAAAAAACGTTTAATGCAACCAGTAATGAAGAAGTATTAACCGTTTCTGAGGCAGGTCAATTGTTAGGTCTGTCCAAAGATCAAATGAAAAGATATGTCGATCAGAATAAGCTGACCAAAGTTCCGATCATGAGAAGCGTGCATCGATATCTTTTGTTGAAGAGTGAAATCGATCATATTGTGAAAAAACGATAACTACGATCGATTCATTTTTCGAGCCGATCACGAAACGGAAGCTATATATCACCAACTGAAGGAGCGATGTCCCATCGCTCCTTTTTTGGCGTTCGCCTTCTTTTAGTCTTTCCCCAAAAAAACCGCCCTCCATGTGACCGGGGGCGGTGTATGTGCATATCATTTTAGGGCCGCAGGAGTAAGGTTCATTCCACATTATTTCTTACGCTGATGATGAATGAGATCTTCGATGCGGCTGCAAGCATCCTGAGGACTCTCCATATTCATCCACATAAGCTGCATCTCGTCTCTCAGCAGATTAACCTCGCTGCTGGATAAATTCAGTTCCAGCAGCGTTTTCGCATATGGCAGTATATCTTTAAAGATATTGTAGTCCTTCGGATGGATCTGCGGATTGAGCAGTGCGTCGTCTTCCGCGATTTCTCTCCGTGCGGGTATCGTGCATCCCAGCCTTTTGAGCAGCGTTTGTGCCTCTGCTCCCACCATATAATCGGTGAAGCTTTGCGCCAGCTTAAGCCGCTGGCTATTTTTGTTGATGGCCAGCCCTCCGCCAAGCAGCAGTGTCCCCTCGGATTTTTCCTTCGGAACAGGACGGACGTTCCAACGCAGCGTGCTTCCCCTAAATTCATTCATGAAATAGTACGTACTCAAGATCATAGCTACCCGTTCTTTTACGAATAGTGACTCTGCCAAGTACTCACTGCCATGGGAGTAGATCGGGGAAACCTTTTCTTTATACATTAAATCCAGGCAAAATTGCAAAGCCTCGATGGTGTTGGCATTATCTAGATTAAGCGTCTGATTGGATGACGCCAAGCTCCCGTCATTCTGCAGCATGAACACCGGCCATCGATGGGGGGATGAGGAGAAGCAGAAGCCGTAATGCTCAATCCGGTCATCCTCGTCCAGATCGGCCGTGAGTTTCTTCGCTGTTTGGACCAGCGCATCCCAGTTATGAATAGGATGGTCTCTGCCAATGCCTGCTTGGTCGAACAGACTCTCGTTGTAGCATATGACTACAGGCGAGAACAGGAATGGTGTGATGATGGGTTCACCTGCCAAGTGGAACAACTCGTAAATTTTCGGATAACTGTCCGTTTCAGGCTCCAACTCAGGTGAAATATATGGCTCAATAAGATGAGCCTTCTCCAGGTCCAGCAATTGACGGAATTGACTGTCGGATACCATGAATACGTCCGGTCCTTCACCATTCTCGATGAGTTGAACGAGGGTCTCCATATAGCCGGATTCCGGTATGATTGAAAGCTCAACGTCGGCAAAGGGCTGCGATGCTTGATATCGATTGACAATCTCACGTACGATATCAATTTCGTATGAAGTCGAAAACCACGCCAGCTTGATCGTTTCTCTGACGGCAAGACCGTTAATCGGAGCGAGAACCCGGTTTCCTTTGCCGGATATTTTCTCAATGAGTCCTTCCTCGACAAGCTCTGCGAGTACTTTACGTATGGATACGCGACTAAGCTGATATTGTTCGCTCAACGTATTCTCAGGCAATATAAATTCATTAGGTTTAATACGCCCGCTTATTATTTCACCGCGGAGGTCATCCTTGAATTTTTGATACCGCTTCATGAAATCATCTTTTCTACGTAACACAACAATCCGCTCCTATGACGTTATATCAGCTTCTTTCTATTATATACTAGCGTATTTCTATTTTATACTAGATTCCTCTTTCAACCAACGATCCAGAAACTGATAGCTTATGCTGCGGATGGGGTCGGGGAAGTTATGCCCTTCATGACCCATCAAGGATGTATAATGCTCCTCACGGCCTAACCATTGGTATAAGCGATGAATATCCCGGGAGGCGAATGCCGCTGCCTGCCAATTAGGAAAGATGGCATCATTCTGGGTGAACCAATTGAAGAGCGGCCTCGGAGCCATGAGGGCCATAATTTCATGGAATTCGAACGGAACGAATCCATCGTCCAGATCATCAGTCAGCTTCGGTATATGAGAGAACCACTCGCGCTGTCCCCAGCGATCGGGGGTAGGGTCCTGCATGAAAGGGCAGAACCCGCAGCTCGATACGACGGCTTTAACCCGATCATCTACTGCCGCAAGGAAGTAGGCGTTATAACCGCCCAGCGAATGGCCAATAGCACCGACCCGATCGGCGTTCACATAAGGGAGGGATTGCAACAAAGAGATGCCCTGTTGATGATCGTGAATCATTTTGCCGACAGCGGTAGACAATGGGTAGGCTGAATAAAATGGGGCTGTCTGAAAAGGTTCCGTGCCCTCATAAATCCGCTCGCCTGCCGTGATTGTATCCGGGGCAAGCACGACATATCCCCTGGCGACGAGCTCCAGCGCATACCTGCGGCCCGCTCTGCCTGCTTTGGTCGCGATGTCATCCTTTCCATGCGGGTCTGTTGGATGTAACGCCAACATGGCGGGGTAAGGAATTTCGCCAACCGCAGGGGCTAATGGCTGATCTGGAATGAGCAAGTAAGCCGTTACCTCATCTCCGTAGCCAGTAGCATAGGTCAGATGGATCCGGGTATGATCTTGCTCATGCTCTTCCGAGAGAATGACATAACGGGGAGGGATTGGAGCAGGCATCCATCCGATATAACGCTGCCATACAGCTGCGATTCGATCCCTTTTCATTTCCCAATCCCGATGATCTGCAATGTCATTCAGCAATCCGGGGAAGGATTCCTCAGTTAACCGCGATAACGGATAAGTCATTCAACGTTCACCTCTTCGATAGGGAGTAGCTCCACAGATGCGTGGAGATTGCGAAAAACAACGTATGATCACGCTTGACGAAGCCGGAAGTAATCGGATGCGGCGGGGTGGCGATCCGCTCAGGCTTCAGACTCTCAAGCGGGATGCGGAATAGGGCTTCGCTGAGCACACCGTAGATGCATTCATCCGTTTCATCGAGCTGCCAGCCTTGTCGCACGATCGTCCCCCATTGCGAGAGACTTTCCTGGTAGAGGAACGATTCGGTCAAGGGATCCCAGACGACGTATTCCGAGTCGGATGTAAGAGCATGGATCCAGTCTCTTGAATCTACAAGGAGCAAGGAATATTCGCGAATATCCGCCCGCGGCTGCCAGCGGTTCAGCAGTGTACGCGTCCGCCAGTCCATCCTGTAAAGACAAGCCGCCTTTCCTACCGGATCGGCGCCTCCAGGAGTTTCAATGCTCGTTCCTCCCACAAGATGCCCTTTTTTTGTCTCGGCCAGGGCAATCGTACTCTGATTCGGGATAAGCTCGGTATGAGGAATGAGCGTATCCTCACCTGAAGGGAGATGATAGATGCATAAGCCCCCACCTACCATGCCATAGCCGGGAAATCCCCCGTAAGCGATATGTTCGCCCCCGCTGAGCGCGACAGCGCATCTTGGCCGGTGAATGTTGATATGCTCGGTCACGCAGACTGGATTACGCTGCTCTCCGGCCGCTTCCTCTACTTGAATCGGCTTTGAAACATCGTAGAGATGAAGCCTTCCACCCGGATATGCGGCTCCGGCAATCAGACTGCCCTGAGCAGCATAGGCAGCCAGGTTGCCGCCGGCCCCGTTCTCGATTATATGAGGGCCCCAATTATGTAATCTTGCATGCTCAGGCTCATAGGTGTAAAAGTGCAAGGGGTGGTTTGACGTCCCGTAGATGTTCTTGTCTGGCCCCAGGAAGAGAGGAGAGAGCGATGCGCCTTCCGAGGTATATTGCAGATGAATGCTCCTCGTCTGCCCAGTCAGGCGATGTTTTAGAATCAGCTGCCGCTCTGACAGGCTATGCCGGATCACCTCCCAGTCCCCTGGAAGCTGTCGATGCAGCTTCTCGAAGCTTTTTCCCGTATACCTTGATACAGGAACCTGTTCATCGGCAATCTTCTCGAGTATAGCTCCACGCTCAAGGCGAACCCATTGCTTGCCAATCTGCGCATAAGCCAGGTATGCCTGATCGTGCCCTTCGGAATGGGCGGCATGCGGCTCCCCGTATCCTTGTCTGACCAGGCCAATTCCAATCGTTCGCAGATCACCCCCGAGCAGGGAATGAGACGTTCCGCTATTTGCGTCATAAGCGATGATGTTTTTCCTGGATGTTCCCGTACCGATATAAACCCAACCATAGCTGTCAACCGCCATATGGGAAGGGTATTTTTGTTCCGTATCCACGGACCCCAGTGGGGCGAAATCGCGTTCAGCCGGACGATAACGGTACAAACGGCATTGTGGATACGAGGCCATATAGATATGGCCCTGTTCATCCTCTGCATAACTAAACCCGCATAGTTCATCTTTGGCTCCGGCCTTTAGGACATCGACAAAGTCAAGGCGAAACGGATTGAAGGCGTAGAACATGCTGCCGGCTCCCATGTAAAACATGCCGGTTCTGCTGCTGAACGTATCGTAGGGATACTCGGCGTCATCATTCGGGAAGTTCACTTGGCGGCAATCCCCGGTTATCGGGTCAACGACGATCAAGAAACCTTTGGCTGCAATAACCACCCGGCTATCGCCCGAGCGGTTGGTGCAGACGGCCGCGGTTCTGGATTCGACGGCATCGACCGGTATGCCTAAATCAGAAAAGCTCATTCTGGTTACCTCCAGTGCCCATTTACTTCTCATAATATAGAGCAATTTTGCGAATGGCCGCAATCATGTCCTGGACGTCCTGGTTCGTATAAAACTCGCTCAGCGGCACTTGCACGGCCGTCTCTAAAATCGCTTCCGCATGGGGGCAATCGCCCCGTGCATAGTGTACATCCGAAAGTTCAAAGGGAAATGTACTGCCCGGATAAGCCTGCTTCTGCTGGAACAGCGGTTGCATATAAAGGACATCCGGTATATACCCCATCCTGTTGGTGATGCCTTCCGCGCTTAGCGCTGCACAGAATTCCTCGCGGCTGCAAGTCAGATACTCCAAAACGAGGCGGAACATATAGAACCAATAGGTACAAGTACTCGCTTCGGGTATTTTCATTACAGATATAGATGGCAAGTCTTGAAGTTCAGCATTCAGCGTCATGCCGATTTCGGTTCTTCGGTCGCATATCCATTCCAGCTTCCGGAGTTGGGCAATACCTACGGCTCCCTGCAGCTCGGTCATGCGATAATTCGGTGCGAGGCTCTCCGGCACCCGGCCCACATCGGTCCCTATCCGCCGGTAGTTTTTATCCGAGAAGGCGTGCGTCCGATGGTAATCCTCTTCAAGGCCGGAATTTACGGTTACGATACCGCCGTCCCCGGTTGAGATATGCTTGAAATCGTTTGTGCTGAAGCATCCGTAATCGCCGATGGTGCCAACCAGCTTGCCTTTATATTTGGTGAGGTAGGCTTGCGCGCAATCTTCGATAACCTTCAATTTATATTTGTTGGCGATCTCCATGATGGGGTCCATATCGCAGGGGTTGCCCGCCAAATGAACGACCAGGATCGCTTTGGTTCTTGATGTTATGCGTGATTCAATGGAAGCCGGGTCAAGATTGTACGTGTGCGGATCCAAATCGGCAAATACAGGAATCGCGTTCTGATATAAAATGCCGATGACGGTGCCTTGATCCGTAATGGGACTAGTGATAACTTCATCCCCTACCGTGATACCGGCGGCGCCAAGCGCTACATGCAGTGCGGCTGTTCCCGAAGAAGTGGCCACACTGTAAGGGACATGGTACATATGGTTGAAATCGGATAGGAATGTTTTTACTTTTTGGCCGAAGTGATAGAACAGCGTATTTTGCTCCAAGGCCTCGAGCAATTCCTTAGCCTCATCCAAGCCAAATCGTTTGCCTGTGCCAAAAGATGTCGTTTTGGTTTGATCCCCGCCGTGTATGGCGAGCTTAACCCTATGATTCATAATGGATTCACCCCTCCAGTATCATGCCAATATCGTTTTTTTGCACGGAATGCCATATTTGAGATGCACTTCTTCGGAGTCAGTCGACTCGTCACGGAGTAGGGGGGTCCAGACTACGGCCTCTTTGGCCTGCCCCGGGTTGATCACGACGGGCACTCCATTTGGATCTATGCCCTCTATCCGGATCTGACGTCTCGCACGTACCCACTCATTGATTTGGCTCCCGGTCCAAAACTCAAAGCCGGCGCTTCTCGCCTCTTGAATGACGGCAGCGATTGCTTCCCGGACATGAGGTTGTTGCAGGATATGGGTCTGGTGGAACAGGAAATGTGCCACCCCGCCTACCCGCCGGACTCTTTCCAAAAACGGTCCGATAACGCTGCTATCCGCAAGGGCATGATGGTTTAGATCTTGTGTCAGAAAACCAATTTCCAGTACCGGATAGATACGGTTGTGTTGATCGGACCAAGCGATTGGAAAGTACGGATGGCAGGTTCCGAAAACAAAGCCGATATTCCCCTTTTTGCTCGGGCCCCGGGATTGATCAGATGCGATATCATATTTCTCGCACCAGTCGAACAGTTCTCCCCAACCCTCAAAGCGGGTGTAATGATTCTTGTTGGAGATAGCACGGGCCGACCCGGTAGCGGATTTGAACCAGTTGAGCTGCCTCACGAATTCATCCTCCGACCAGTAACCTCCATCCAGCTCGAGTGCATTATAATGAAGCGCAAGCTCGTGGCCCGCCGCTTTTATTTGATTATAGAGGTGGGGGGAATACCCCGGCTCAATCATGCACCAAGTGCTTTGTACATGATGTTCCCGCAAGACCTGCAAGGTAACTTCTGCCGCTTCATCGATGTTCAGATCGCTATCATGCGAGATCATGGCTACTTGCTGGATACCGTTCGGCCAATAATCAACAAAAGGAAGCGAGAGCCCTTGCTGGGCTGTAACCTGTAATAGATGACCGGCGAGGGCTTCCCTCCAGAGGTCGGCGTAAGGATGAGCGAAATAATCCATTCCGGTCCCTGTTTGGGATCGGTCATATTCCCAATCCTGCTGAATGTCGTCATCGGCCTTCAATATCCAATCATCGACCGAAGCGGTACCGTCAGGAGCGGGCAGGCCGTCGGTTACGACGGGCTCTTTACCTTGTTGAAGTCTGACGATTGTGGCTGGTATATCGACCGACCAACGCTCCAATCTGCCTTGCCCTATCTGGAAGCTGTACAGCAGCGTCCCGCAGTTTATACCTTCCGGGCTGTTCTGTCGAAGCATGCCGCGCTGGATGCAGCGGAATTCAGGAGCGGTATCTTCCGGTTCCCAGGGACGCGCGTTGAAGGAGCGGATGGGTACATCGTCATACCATTCGGATGGGAAGTCGGCATAGCTGACGGCTACCTCTCTTGATTGCCGGAAGCCCAGTCTGGGAGCCAATGGGCCGAGACCGGAGTAAGAGATGACAATGCCGCCTTTCATCATGAATGACCATAACGATTCCATATCTTCTTGCCGGTCGCTCGGCAGGGCTGCGATGACGATATCCATGGTGTCCGGATGGATTTGCTCCGCTTGCTCCAATCGCTGATACGTGAATCCTGCATGGTCTAAAATTTCAAATATATAATGCTGAAAAACATTGACGCCATAACGGTGTCTACGCTTCACGGACTCTTGATCCAGCCATACTCCAATTCGGGCTATTCGCATCGTTGTCACAACCTTTATAAGATGATGAAAAAAAGATGTTGGGCCTTCGTGAAGCCCAACATGGTATCGTTTACGAATAGGGTTACTTCCACAGCCGATCGGTATAACCGCGCGCTTTAATTTCTACGTTATACTCCTCGATAATCTTCGATCCGCCGCGGCTCAAGTATTCCTGGACCATGGCATCCCAGTCCGAAACCGGACGATTCCCGGTAATCATTTTGGTCTGTTCATTCATAAGCAGCTGCGTTAATTCAGCGCCTACCTCGGTTTCCTTCGCTGAGATGATGCCAACATGTGGCGGATAGTAGAGCTTATACTGCTTGTTAATATCGACAAGCTGCTGGGTGGCTTCAATCAGTTTAGGATCTGAATAAGCCAGAGGGAACTCCGCATCGTCATCAGGACCAATCCAAGCCGTACTATCAATGAAATACAGGAATGGCTCCGTGCCGCTGGCCGGCTCTGTAAGAGGAACCCGCACGTTATTCTCATCCAGTTTATAGCCGACGCCTTCATTGCCGTAGAACCAGTCGAAATCCTCGTTATCTGGCGTCACCTTCGATGCCTGGTAGTATTGGCGGGAGAAGCCGTGGATCTCCAGCATCTTACGCACCTTGTCGGGTTGGTCAGCCAGTTTAGCGTTTAGCGTCAGGAATCTGGCAAAGCCATTACCGGCAGTAAATCCTTTCGATCCATCAGGCGCGGCGAATGGTTCCAACACGACGAATTCGGCAGCAGGATCAATAGCAAGCAATGCCTCCATGTAGTCTTGGGACATGCCGCGAGGGGCGATTAGAAAGACGCCTGCCTTGCCGGAATAGAATTCATTGTTCGTGTCTGCCCAGTTCACCACGGAGAAGTCAGGGGTAATTGCTTTTTCCTTATATAGGTCGTGGAAGAACTGAATCAGTTCTTTTCTGCCCTCGGAGATCAGGCCTGGAATATAGTTTCCTTCCGCATTCTGGTGATACCAGGTATCATGCTGCCAATAAGGCCCCATGGCAAAGGTCGGGTTAATATCTTGGCCGATGGCAAGACCATACGTATCCTGCTTGTTATTTTGGTTAGGATCATTCTTCGTGAAGGCAATGGCGACGTTCTTCAGCTCCTCGTAACTCGTAGGCACAGGGAGTCCCAAGTTGTCGAGCCAATCCTTGCGCACCATGAACGATTGGGATTCCACCGGAGACCAGGTCGGAATGCCGTAGATTTTGCCGTCAATGGTGAAAGGAAGCCATAACTCCTCGGGTATTGCCTTCAAATAATCAAATTCTTCGATGTAGTCGTTAAGTGGAAGGAAGGCGTTTTGGCCTGCCCAGCGATTGAACAAGTCCATATTGGTGGAACGGAAGCTGATTTGATCAGGCATGTTCCCGCCGGCAACCATCGCTGTTATTTTTTCGACAAAGTTGTCATTCGGTATTTTTTCGGCAAAATAATCCACATTGAACTTCTCGTTCAGCATTTGCTGGCCGCGTCCGTCTTTCGGCGGCGGATTCCCGAATATATAGGTCGCTCCCGTAATTTTGTAGGTTTCTTCCGATTTCCCCGTTCCAGATGGTTGATTGGTGCTCCCGTCGACACCTGGGGTAGGCGTTGCCGTTCCATTATTGTTTGAACAAGCTGCTGTGAATACAAGAATCAATACCACAAATAGCATCATTGATTTGCTGACATTCATTGAGCTGATCCCCTCCATTATGAATTGCCAATCACATAGCCAATCACATAGCCAATCTAACCGGGCGCTTCCGGCTATTAACCCTTAACAGAACCGATCATCACCCCCTTGGCAAAGTGCTTTTGCAGGAATGGGTATACGAGAAGGATCGGCAATGTAGCTACAAGTATCGCAGCCATCTGAATCGTAACAGGCGGTGGCTGGTTTTCCAGCTGTAACATGACGTCAGAGCCCAAGGTGGATGTGGCCTCATTCATAATGACAATTTGTCTTAAAACGACTTGGATAGGCCATTTTGCAGCGTCGTTGAGATAGAGGATGCCTTCAAAGTATTTGTTCCAATGCCCCACAGCGTAGAATAAGCCGAATGTGGCTAGTGCCGGTTTGGACAGCGGGATTATAATGGACCAGAACGTTCGAATCTCGCTTGCTCCATCAATCAGGGCAGCTTCAGACAGCTCATTCGGTATGCTAAGGAAAAATTGCCGGATAACGATGAGATTGAAGGAACTAATCGCGCTGGGAATGATTAATGCCCATAGCGAATTCATAAGACCTGTCTCCTTCACGACCAGATAAACCGGTATCATGCCTGCGTTGAACAAAATGGTGAAGATGACCATCAGCAGAATCACCCGTTGACCCAGAACTTTTCGCGTAAGCCCGTATGCCATCGTGGATGTCAGAATCAGGCTTAAGGCTGTTCCAACAACCGTGATATAGATCGTAACGAAGAGAGAGCGGATGAATGAGTCTGAAGCAAAAATGGCTTTGTAGGCGTCGATAGCCCAGTTCGTCGGCCATAGGATGAACTCTTTTTGGAGTACATCCTGCAGCGATGAGAAGGAAACCGAGAAGATGTGAATGAATGGCAGCAGCATGACGCCTCCGGTAATGATGAGCAGCACCATATTTAGCCCGTCAATCGCTCGCTCGCCTAATGTTCTTTTGATCATAAGCACAAATCGCCTTCTTCCTAATCAGGAGTCGTGTGAAGCATCAATACAAACCTTCTTCGCCGAACCGCTTCGCTAAGCGATTGGCCGAAAGCACCAATATGAGACCGATCATGCCCTTGAACATTCCGACGGCCGTAGCAAAACCGATATTGCCTTGCTGGATGCCTTTGAAGTAAACATAAGTATCAAGTACATTTCCCGAGTCCATGTTAAATGGATTTAACATCAGGAAGATTTGCTCGAAGCCTGTATCCAGAACGCTGCCGAGCCGAAGAATGAACAAAATAATAATGACGCCGCGAATGGCCGGCAGCGTGACATGCCAGAGTTGTCTCCAGCGATTAGCCCCGTCAATGACGGCGGCCTCATAGAGGGACGGATTAACGCCTGCCAAAGCCGCCAAGAAAATGATGGTCCCCCAGCCAGCCTCCTTCCAAATGACCTGGAGAATAATAATAGGCTTAAAGTAAGCTGGATCGGTTAAGAATGGAATCGCTTCCATACCGATGTTCGACAAAACGGAGTTAACTAAACCTTCGCCGCGGAGGAAAACAACGAAGATGCCAACGACGACGACCCATGACAGAAAGTGGGGCAGGTAGATCAAGGATTGAATGAAGCGTTTAAGCGTTGCATGTTGAAGTTCGTTCAGCATTAAGGCCAATATAATCGAAACAGGGAAGGCCACAAATATTTGAAGAAGTGAAATTTGGATGGTATTGACCAGCACCTGAATGACCTCACTGCTCTCAAACATGCGGGCAAAATGCTTAAAGCCCACCCAATCGCTATTCCAAAATCCTGTAAAAGGATTGAAATCCTTGAATGCAATCACCAGTCCGGCCATGGGCACGTACCGATAGATAATGAAGTACAGTACACCCGGAAGAAGCAATAGATAAATATACTTCTCGCGATTCATTCTCGTTAGCAATTTCCCCACGACAGCCCCACCTTTTTATACCTGTATTTTACCTGTATATAAATTATATTAAATTGGTTTTTATGTCAATAACTCTAACATTTATTTTTTTAGAATATAAAAGTAACCGTTTTCCAAATTTATTTGTGTTATGAAATATAACTTGTACTATACTCCGAAATGATCCATATATGAAAAGCTTGACCAGAGTCCTGGTCACTTTGAAAGGCGATGGAAACGAAACAGTCAAAAGGTCGAAAAAGGTCAAATTAAAAGATCGAAACCAATTTATTCGAAAAATCGGCTGAAAATGCGCTAATTTAGTCCTGTTTTCTTTGTCATCGGTTTTGGCATTTATGCGTGCAAGGCATATAATAAAGGCGTAAGGTCAAACAAGGTCAAATAAGAAAGGGGAAATCTATGATGTTTGATTTGATGCCATTTGGAAAGCGTAGAGAGGATGCCTTCGGACAGTTGGTGAAGTCATTTCATGATGTCTTTAATGATGCTTTTCAAGATGAGGTGTTTGCACCATTCAAAGGTTCGATGATGTCTTTCAAAACAGACGTTAAAGAGACGGAGCGCGCTTATCTGGTTGAGGCGGAGCTTCCAGGCTTTCAAAAAGACGACATCGAAATCAGCTACGCTGACCCTTACTTAACGATCAAAGCCGTTCGCAAGGAAGATAACAGCGTGGAGGATACGAAGCAGCAAATCGTCCGGAAGGAACGTCGTTATGGCGAGTATGTGCGCAGATTCTACGTTCAGAATATAGCGGAGGACCAAATTGCCGCTTCCCTGAAGGATGGAGTTCTCAAGCTTGAAATACCGAAACAGCCGGACTCTGGTAAGAAACGCATCCAGATTCGGGATGATATCTAATAAACGTACCCTCCGATCTATATGGTCGGGGGGATTTTTTTGCGTAGTATTAGTTATATATTTACATATATTCCATCAAATTTCGGCATTTGAAACCTTTTAGCGGTATGTAGGGTATTATAGGTTAAATGTAAACTTTTCGAGGGGGAAACTCATGGTGGGAATCTTATCGAGGTTTAAGGATGTTATGAAGGTGAATGTGAACGCACTGTTAGATCGGACGGAAGATCCGGAGAAAACAGTTGACACGTATATGCGTAGCTTGAATACGGACTTGGGTCAGGTGAAAGCGGAGACGGCTTCCGTGCTCTCGGATGAGCGAAGAGCGAAGCGGGCACTTGATGAGTGTTGTGCCGAGATCAAGAAGCTGCAGCGATATGCAGAGAAGGCCGTAGAAGCGGGAAATGAGGACAATGCCCTGAAGTTTCTGGAGAGAAAAGCAACCCAGGCCCAGAAGCTGAACGAACTGCAGGCGGCATACGAATCGGCATCCGCAAACGCCATCAGGATGAAACAAATGCAGGATAAGCTGGTGTCGGACATGAGCCAACTGGAGGTTCGCTATGCCGAGTTGAAAGGGAAGATGGCGGCTGCCAAAGCCCAGCAGGATGTAAACGCCAGCCATGCATCCTCGGGCGGTGCGAATGCGGCATTCAACACGATGGAAGAGAAGGCGAATCGTGCCTTGGATGAAGCGCTGGCCCTGGCCGAGCTTCGCGCCGGAGCGAAGGAAGACGATCTGGACGATCTGATCGCTGAATTGGAGAAGAATATGGGGAAGGACGGAGCTGCTCCAATGGAGACTCTCCCTGCCCAGGATGAACTGGAAGCAATCAAAGAAAAGCTGAAAGAGAAGGAATAATCATTTCATTGTTATCGAGGTGAGGAAATGCCGGTTATCGAATACAAATGCCCGAACTGCGGCAGCAGCATGGTTTTTGACGGCGATACAGGAATGTTGTCTTGCCTGAGCTGCGGAAGAAAAGATAATATCGAGGAAATTCCCGACCCGCTGAAAAAGCAGGTTTTCGTCGAAAACGAAGTGAAGGAGTATCACTGCAACAGCTGCGGGGCCGTCATCGTGACGGAGCCCGAGACCAGCGCCACGACCTGCAGCTTCTGCGGATCTGCCGTTGTACTCAGCGACCGACTGAGCGGCGATCTGGCTCCGGTCATGGTTATCCCTTTTTCGATTACCAAGGAAGAAGCGATGAAGGCTTTCAAAAAATGGTGCAGAAATGGCCTCCTGACACCAAGCGGATTTATGACAGCGAACCGGATCAAGGAAATTACCGGGATATATGTACCCTTTTGGCTATATGAGTTACATAATCGGGTTGAAGTTCATGGGCACGGCACCAAGGTGAGAACCTACACGCAAGGAGATTACCAGTACACGGAGACCCAGCACTTCGACATCTACCGGAAGATTCGCTTGAACTATGTGAAGGTGCCGATCGATGCTTCGGAGAAAATGAACGATGAGCTGATGGATAAGCTGGAGCCTTTTCCCTATCAGCAGCTGAAGGAATTCAAGACGCCTTATCTCGCCGGGTACATTGCCGAAAAATACAGCCATAATGAGCAGCAGCTTCTTCCGCGTGCCAAAAATAAGATCAGCTCCTACATTGATTCGTATATTTCGTCAGCCGTGTCAGGATACACAACCGTAAATTATACCAACAAGCAGATCGATACCACCTTAAAGCAGGCGGATTATGTCCTCCTTCCGGTATGGATGGTGCACTATGATTACAATAAATCGGAGCATACCTTTGCGATGAACGGCCAGACGGGAAAAGTGGTCGGCAAGCCGCCAATCAGCAAAGCGAAAGTGGCTGCGTGGTTTGCAGGCATTTCGGGCGTCTCGTTACTGTCATTGAAGCTGATCTCCTGGGCGATGGGAGGAGGTTTCCTGTGAGAAGACGATATGCATTAGGGGCTATTCTGTTCTTCCTGGTTGCCTACCTGATGGTTCCGGCCTTGATGGTCAAAGCTGCGGATGATAAGCCATTGATCTTTGATGAAGCCAATCTGCTCAGTCCGGAAGAACGAGAAGAGCTGAATGCGATGGCGAATGAGTATGGTGCTGAACGTGAGACAGACTTTATGATACTTACGGTTAACAGCGTTCCGAATGACGATTATGAGACATGGACGGAAAACTTTTACGATGAGTATGCCCCCGGGTATGACAGGCGGCACGGCAATACCGTCATTTTGACCATAGTGTTGGATACACACGATGTTCATTTGGAAGGTTATTATAAGGCCGAGAAGTATCTGGACGCAGGTAGGCTGACCAAAATACGCAGCAAAATTACGCCGGACTTGTCCAGAGGCGATTATAAAAAGGCTTTTGAAAAATATATCAAAACCGCTCATCGGTATATGGGCTTTGAACCCGACATGAATCCGGATAATATTCTGTTTAATCTTTGGTTTCAACTGGGATCTGCCGCTGCCATCGGCGCTATCGCCGTAGGTATCATGGCTTACCGTTCCGGCGGACGGGTGACGGTCAGTCCTCGTACCTATGAGGATACCAGCACATCGGGGATACTGAACCAGCAGGACCGTTATGTTAGAACAACGGTAACGAAGCAGAAGATCGAGCGCAACACGAGCAGCGGCTCGGGCGGCGGAGGCGGTGGCGGCGTCAGCAGTGGCGGACATTCGCATAGCAGCAGCAGCGGGAAATTTTAATGGAAGGGATGAATAACATCGATGGGATTTTTCAAGAACCAATTCTCTAATGTCGTGGAATGGGAAGAGTTTAGGGACGATATGATTTTCTGGAAATGGAGCAACCGGGAGATTAAAAAAGGAAGTAAGCTGGTCATCCGCTCCGGTCAGGACGCGATTTTTGTCAATAACGGCAAGATCGAGGGGATTTTTGAGGATGAAGGCGTATATAACATCGATTCGGATATCATTCCGTTCCTTTCTACTTTAAAGGGATTTAAATTTGGCTTTAACAGTGGCATGCGCGTGGAAGTACTGTTCGTAAACACGAAGGAATTCACAGTCAGATGGGGGACGCAAAATCCGGTCCTCATTCCGACGCCGCAGCTTCCGGGCGGTATGCCGATCCGTGCCAACGGCACGTTCAATTTTAAAGTGAATGATTATGTGACGCTGATCGACAAAATCGCCGGGATGAAAGAGAGCTATCTTGTGGACGACGTCAAGATCCGGATCACTTCGGTGCTCGATCAATTGTTGATGAAATGGATCAGTCGCGAAGGCAAGGACATGTTTAACCTGCAGGCGAACGCCTCCGAAATCGCGAGAGGGATTCGAGAAGACCTGGACATGGAAGTGATGGACAACGGAATAACGATCACCGGCTTCCAGGTGATGAGCTTCAACTATCCGAAGGAAATTCAGGATATTATCACCAAGACGGCTTCCCATGAAATGATCGGCAATCTGCAGAAATACCAGCAGGTCAGCATGACGGATGGGATTGCATCCGGCAAGGTACAAGGCGGCGGTGCGGCTTCGGATATGGCCGGCATGATGATGGGGATGAACATGGCTAATGAAATGATGAAAAATATGAATCAGAACCAGAACCAGAACAATCCGAATCAGAACAACCAGAATCAAAGCCAACAGCCTCCCGCTGCGAAGGAGCCATCCGCTCCCGCGGCCGCATCCTCTTCTGAAGGAAACAAGAAGCCCAACTTCTGCCCGAACTGCGGTGCGAAGAATGAAGGGGCGAACTTCTGTCCGAATTGTGGGCAGAAGCTGAGTTGAGTTGAATTTGTGACTAGCCGCGCTAATAAATGTACAAGATTTGATACAAAGTTCGATGCCATCATTGGAATGACGCAAATGGTGGTGGCGTTGAGCGAACGTAAAAACTCTTATCAAAACAGCACCCCTCGCTTTTAAAGCGGAGGGTGCTGTTTTTCTATGTTCGCTGTTTCCTTTAACTAGTTATGTATCCACCTATACTGTTTGTACCTTCTTAGTTATCTTTCGTTCTCCACGTTCCTCCAACACGTTACTTCGCGCTCTGCAACCCTATCTTCTCATATAGATTCACTTCTCTGTCTGTTCCAACTCCTGCACAGAAAATGTGATTCCTACATGAAAATGATTACGACCCATTCGATCAAATCCCTAATGAAGCTGGTCCAGCGGGCGATTGAGAACTCGCCGGGCCAAAAACAACCGGTGGAACCTGTTTGATTCGGCCGCGCGAGTACCGAATCCGGCCAATGAGAACTAGGCGTGCTGCAGCGGTGAATGCTACGATGGCTCCGTTCGAATCCTGCAATCCGCACAAGAAAAGGAGGAATGTCTTTAAGAGCAACGGAGAACGTTCGGCGGGCCGTTTGTCGAGCTGTCGCGGAGCTGGCATGCGTAATTGCCGGCGCTGCCCGGCACATGCGAAAGAATAAGCAAAAAGGAGGTATTAAAGAAATGAGTATTAAAAGCAGGAAGCAATGGCTTTTCGTTGTTGTGCTTGTTTTCGTTGTTCTCTTGACGGGATGCACAAGGGGCGGAGGGAATTCCGCCGACGAGCCGAAGCCGGAACCTCAGGTGGCCGTGACAGAGCAGGAGGATGAGCAGCCAAAGAGCGGGGAAGAGCAGCAGGCGCCTGAGGAGGAGCAAACGATTGACATGCAGGGAAAACCGGTGCGCGTCATATCGTGGGGGTATGCCGGAGGCGAGAAGGGCACAGAAGCAGGCGAGCAGCGAATCGCCCTCGAGCAGGAATTGGAAAAGAAGTACAATACAAAGTTTCAATTCGAGCAGATTCCCTGGGGTGATATCCAAGATAAGATTACAGCGTCCATCGTAGCCGGTGAGCCGATCGCGGATGTCTTCCTGCTGGAGCGGTATCGGGCATTCCCTGCGATGGTGCAGAAGGATTTCCTGCAGCCGATTGATGGCATTCTGGATATTAACAACGAAAAGTGGCCTGCTGAAATGCGGATGACCGGCAGCTTCGATGGCAAAGTGTACGGCTTCTCGACGGCTGTAGGCGGCGGGGGCGGCATTTATTACAACAAGGCGATATTGAAGAAGGAGGGTTTACCAGATCCACAAGAGTTGCATGAGAAAGGGGAGTGGAATTGGGATACGTTTCTGGATATAGCGAAGAAGTCGACCAAGGATACAAACGGTGACGGGAAAATTGACCAGTACGGGCTGGCGCTTACCTCAGTAAACTTCGTACCGGCATTTATCGCGTCGAATGACGGAGACGTGACAAAGGTGGTCGACGGTAAGCTGGCGTTCACCGGGGACGACGAAAATGCGATGGAAGCGCTCCGGTTTTATAGCGATTTGAGTAATGTGCACAAAGTCGTCAAGCCGAACCAGACTGACAATTGGGAAGATTACATCAACGCCTTCAACGAAGGCATCGTCGCGATGCGGTATGGAGAAGGTTGGGAGGGAGGCGGTATTCAGACGAACCTGGGGAATGATTACGGCTTCATCTTCATTCCGAAAGGGCCGAAAGCGACCGCTTACCACAACGCGATGCAGCCGACGCTCTGGTTCGTGCCGAAGGGTGCGAATCCGGATGCTGTCCGCATCTACGCCGAGTACCTGCTCGGCTACATGCCGAAGGAGGGGGAGTTGGACGCTTGGACGGAATCGCTGTTTGCCGATCAGAAGAGCCTCGACAACTACATGGAGATGGGAAAAATTATGAAGCCGAAGGATTGGGAGGGAATCCCTAACTTTGGTCAGGAAATCCGCAAGGTCTGGGATAATATCGGTGCAGGCAAGGAAACGCCGGAAACGGGCATGAAGAGCGTACGTCCGGTGCTGGAAGGGCTGCTCGATGCAGCGCAGTAATCATAGCGATACTCCGTGGTGCCCGGGCTTCGGGAAGTCTCCCGGATGCCGCACAAGTTCGCGAGCAAAGAGGGGAGTGGCGGATGAGAGTTCGAGCCATCTGGAAACGAAGCTTGTTAGCCGTCCTATGCGGAGTGCTTGGCTGGGCCACACTGCTGCTGTTGCCTGATGGAAGCTCCGCGCCGCTAGCGGCAACGGACGCGGCAGTTAAGACTGTCTCTCCAGAGGAAGCCTTCGAGGGGAAGGAGGGCTCGTACGCCCGCTATCTTCAGGACCATGCAGACGAGCGTCTTCCCTCAGACGAGATACGGATTGAAGCAGAGCGGCAGCCGATCAGTGGTTCCGGCGCTGTCGTTGCCATGGAGCGCGAGGGGGCAGAAGGAAGCGCCGCTCTGTCCGGAGAGAGCGGCGAGATCAGCTGGGACGTCGACATCGAAGAGGGCGGCCTCTATCATCTCTACGTGCGCTATTACCCAATGGAAGGCCGAAGCGAGGCGATTGAGAGGGCGCTGCTCATCGACGGTCAGCTTCCGTTTACCGAAGCAGAGCGGTTGCTGTTTCCACGTGCTTGGGGCAACAAGGAGGAGCGCATCCGGCAGGATGCGAACGGAAACGACATGAGGCCGTCCCAGGTGGAAATCCCGGCATGGGAGGAGGTGGCGCTCTCCGATGCGGACGGCTATTATGAGGAACCTTACCGGTTTAATTTTGCCAAGGGAAAGCACAGGATTACACTCCGCTCCGTACGGGAGCCGATGCTGGTCGATTATTTGGTACTGCGCCCGGCCAAGGAAATACCCGCTTACGCCGACCTGCGGGCATCGTACGAGCGGCTCGGATACGGCAAACCGGCGGAAGGTACCTTGATCTCCGTGCAAGGTGAAGACGCTGCGGTCAAATCGAGCCCGACCTTGTATCCGCTTGCTGACCGGTCCAGCCCCGCCACCGAGCCGTTTCATCCAAAGGAAATCCGGCTGAATACGATTGGCGGCAACAATTGGCGCATCCCGGGACAATCCATTACGTGGACGTTCGAAGCGCCACAGGATGGACTGTACAAGATCGCCGTGAAGTATAGGCAGCATTTTGTCCAGTCCCTCGAAGTTTCACGGCGGCTCAAGATCGACGGCCAGGTTCCCTTCGCAGAAGCAAACCGTATCGGCTTCAAGCCGGGCGGTGGGTGGCAGATGATGCAGCTGAGCAATCCTGAAGAGCCTTATCTATTCTATTTGACGAAAGGAAAGCACAGGCTATCGCTCGAAGTGACATTGGGCGAAATGACGCAGCATATCCGCAGCGTCGAGCAAGCCGTGCTGGAGCTGAACCAGCTGTACCGTAAAATCATTATGATTACTGGCGGGTCCCCTGACCCGTTCCGCGATTATGAGCTGCAGAAGCGGATTCCCGAGCTGCACGAGACATTCGAGGCGGAGGGCCGACGTCTTCAAGGCGTGATCGGAAGCATGGAGCAGCTGTACGGTGGCAAGGGTGAGCGGATGGCGGTGTTGAATATGGTCGCCTTTCAGCTGCAAGATCTGGCGGAAGACCCGGAATCGATCGCCAAGCGTCTGGATGCGTTCAAATCCAATATCGTCGCCTTGGGGACGTGGATGTTGACGGCGAAGGAACTGCCTTTGGAAATTGATTATTTGATCGTCGCTTCAGAAGAAGCCCGGCTTCCGCAAGCGGACGTATCGTGGCTGGCTAATGCGGAACACGGCGTCCGGCAGTTCCTTCTGTCGTTTTTCACCGATTACGATGCAGTCGGCGCGACCGACGAGGAGGCGGAGGCGGTAGACGTATGGGTTACAGGGGGGCGGGATCAGGCCCAACTGATCAAATCGATGATCGACACCTCATTCACCCCGCAGACCGGCATTCCCGTCAATTTGCGGCTAGTCGACCCGGCGGTGCTGCTTCCAGCGACGCTGGCCGGCTCCGGGCCTGATGTGGCGCTCGCGTCTAGCAATGTCGTCGATTTCGCCATGCGCGGCGCTTTGCAGGACCTGTCGGTCTTTGACTCGTTTCAGCATGTGAAGCAGCGGTTTGCAGCCAGCGCGTTCGTCCCGTTCGAGTACGAGGGCGGGGTGTACGCTATCCCGGAGCAGCAGACGTTTCCGATGCTGTTCTACCGAAAAGACGTGCTGGAGGAGATCGGCGCAGAGGTGCCGCAGACATGGGAGGAAATGTATGCGCTTATCCCGGTGCTGAACAAGCGACAGCTGTCGATCGGATTGACGCCGGATGTGACGATGGACATTCTGTTGTACCAGAACGGCGGCTCGTATTACAAGGACGGAGGCAAGGCGTCGGGATTGGATGCAGAGGAAGCATTGTTGGCTTTCAAGCGGTGGACGGATCTATATGTCAATTACAAGGCACCGCAGCAATTCGATTTCATCAACCGGTTCCGCATCGGCGAGATGCCGGTGGGCATCGCGGACTACACAACCTACAATTCACTGGTCGTCTTCGCTCCGGAAATCCGCGGCTTATGGGCTTTCGCTCCTGTCCCGGGAACATCGGAAAGCGAAGGCGCAATCCATCGCGAAAGCGCGTCCGTTACGCTCGGCTCGGTCATGTTCAAGCGTGCAAAGAATAAGGAGAACGCCTGGGCGTTCATCGACTGGTGGACCGGCAAGGAAGCCCAACTGACGTTCGGCCGGGAGCTGGAGGCGCTCATGGGCGCTGCATCGCGGTATCCGACGGCCAATCTGGAGGCGCTGCGGGAGCTGCCTTGGCCAGCTGACGATTTTGAGCGGCTGATGGAGCAGCTGGAATGGGTACGCGGTGTTCCGGACGTGCCAGGTGGCTACTTCACGAAGCGCCATCTGAACAATGCGTTTTTCGAGGTGCTGAACAAAGGGGCTAATCCGCGCGAGACGCTGAAGGATTACGCGCGGACGATCAACCAGGAAATTACGGTCAAACGTCGCGAATTTCATTTGCCAACGGATTAGAGAGGAGGATGCATCATAAGCGTACTGTCTAAACAGACGAAGGCAGGCGCGGCGCCGTTTCGGACGGAGCGTCCGACTCGATTCCGCAGGCTGCTGCTCGAGTTGAAGGCGAGCCGGCAGGATTATATGATGCTGGCGCCGTTCTTCGCCATCTTCTTCACATTTACGGTCCTGCCTGTTCTCATGTCTATGCTGCTCAGCCTGACGGATTTCAATATGCTGGCGTTCCCGAACTGGGTCGGGCTTAACAACTATGCCCGTTTGTTTATTAACGACGAAGTGTTCCTCATTGCGGTGAAGAATACGATCCTGCTCGCGACGATTACCGGCCCGATCAGCTATCTGGCCTGTTTTGTCCTGGCCTGGCTGATCAACGAACTGTCGCCGAAGATCCGCGCCTTCGTCACGCTTGTGTTCTACGCCCCGTCCTTGTCGGGCAACGCCTTTATCGTCTGGAAGCTGCTGTTTGCGAATGATTCCTACGGCTTCATCAACGCCTTCCTGCTGCGCAACCGTATCATTATGGAGCCCATATTGTGGCTGTCCGACATCAACTACATCCTGCCGATTCTGATCATCGTGCAGCTTTGGCTCAGTCTGGGCACAAGTTTTCTGGCGTTCATCGCAGGACTGCAGGGGATGGACAAAACGCTGTTCGAAGCCGGCGCAATCGACGGCATCCGTAACCGTTGGCAAGAGCTGTGGTATATCACACTCCCGTCAATGCGTCCGCAGCTTATGTTTGGCGCGGTTATCCAAATTACAGCTTCATTCGCAATTGCCGAGGTTTCGACCCAGATCGCCGGGTTTCCGAGCGTGCAGTACGCAGGCCATACCATTGTCACCCATCTGGACGATTATGGCGGTATCCGGTACGAGATGGGTTATGCATCAGCGATCGCGACCGTGCTGTTCGTCTTGATGCTGGGCTCCAATTTGCTTGTTCAAAGACTGCTCAAGAAAGTCGGTGAATGAAGTTGGCGACGATACGGATTCGACGTAATCGAAGATGGAACCGTTCGCTTGCCGTCGACCTTCTGCTGTTTCTGGCGCTTGCTGGCGTCGGCGCCTTTATGGTGCTGCCGCTGCTGTTTGTCGTCAGCAACGCGTTTAAGCCACTCGACGAGATCTTCCGGTTCCCGCCGAGGTTTTTCGTCCGGTACCCGACGCTGCGAAACTTTACGGAATTATATTATTTGCTGTCCTCATTCTGGGTGCCATATACGCGCTATATATTCAACACTGTATTTATCGCGGTCGTCGGCACGGCGGGCCATGTCATACTGGCGTCTTTGGCCGCTTACCCGCTGGCCAAACGCCGCTTCCGGGGGCGAGGTGCGCTTTTTACCATCGTTGTCCTTTCCCTCATGTTTTCCGGGCATGTGACGGCCATTCCCAACTACATGACGATGTCGTGGCTCGGCCTGCTGGATAGCTACTGGGCGGTCATCATTCCGGCGCTCGGCTCTTCGCTCGGACTGTTCCTGATGAAGCAGTTTATGGAGCAAATGGTACCGGACGCGCTGCTCGAGGCAGCCCGCATCGACGGCTGCAGCGAGTATCGGATCTTATGGCGGGTCGTGATGCCGATCGTCAAACCGGCCTGGATGACGCTCATCATTTTCTCCTTCCAAGGGTTGTGGGGCGCGGGCGGCACCGGCAAAATCTACATCTACAGCGAACAGCTCAAGACACTCGACCATGCGCTCGGGCAAATATTGGCGGGCGGCATCGTGCGCACGGGACCCTCGATGGCTGCAACGCTGCTCATGATCTCAGTGCCGATTGCGATCTTCATTATCTCGCAAAGCAACGTTATCCAAACGATGTCGACATCCGGTATGAAAGATTGAGAGGGGGGGACAAAAGGAATGAATCGGATATGGCTGCCGCTTCTCGTTATGCTTGTCCTTGCTTTGGCATCGCCCCCGCTAGCCGATGCGGCTCCCTATTATGGCTATCATTACTCCTCTGACGGAGAGGCCGTTCCGGCTCCGCTGCCGTATATGCCGGATAAGGTCATCTATGGCTCGACTGTGGATGCGGAGGCCTTCAATAATCCGGAGGATCTGTTTGTCGGGCCGGACAGGCGCGTCTATATCGCGGATACGGGCAACGACCGCGTTGTCGTGGTGGACGAAAATTGGCGGCTCGTCCGGATTATCGATTCCTTCCAGCGCGAAGGCAAGGCCGATGCGTTCAATAAGCCGCAAGGCGTCTTCGTCGACAAGGAGCATCATATTCACGTGGCAGACACGCAGAATGGGCGGATCGTCGAGCTGGACGGGGAAGGGAAGCTCGTGCGTATCATAGGGCCGCCTGAGTCCGAGACGCTTCGCGCGGATTTTAAATTTTTGCCAACAAAACTGGCACTCGACTCTGCGGGGCGGCTGTTCGCAGTCAGCCAGGGTGTGTTCGACGGCATCGTAGAATTTGATGCGAATGGGGCTTTCAGCGGCTTTTTCGGCAAAAATCCGGTCCGCTTCAACGCGGCAGACCTGTTCTGGAAGCAGCTCGCGACCGATGCGCAGCGCCGGCAAATGGCGCTGTACGTCCCGATCGAATTTAACAATCTGGCTATCGACGCCGAACAATTCGTCTATGCGACGGCAACGGAGAACCGAACTACGATTGATATGGTGAAGCGACTCAATCCATCGGGTATCGACGTTCTAAGGCAGGATGGCATGATTCCGGTTATGGGAGATTTACGCTCGACGCGTTCCGGCAGCTTCGGTGGCAGCTCTACGCTGATCTCCATCGATGTTGACGCCGACCAGATCTACCTGGTACTGGACTCCAAGCGAGGCCGTACATTTGCCTACGATTATGACGGGAATCTGCTGTTCCAGTTCGGCCAAATCGGCGATAAGGTCGGCAATTTCCGCGGGCCGGCGGATGTAGCCTGGTTCGGACGGGACATTCTGGTGCTCGACCGCGCACTGAACAGGCTCACGTTGTTCAAGCCGACACGCTACGGCTCGCTTATGCTTGATGCGGCATCGGCTTACTACAATGGCAAGGAAGAGCAAGCGGCAAGGCTGTGGCGCGAAGCGAGCAAGCTCAACGGCAATCTTGAGCTTGCCCATATCGGCATAGGGAAGGCCCAACTGGAGGAGGGGAACTACGAAGCGGCGATGGCGAGTTTCAAGTTCGGCGATTCGCGCCCGTATTTTTCCAAGGCGTTCGCCGGCTACCGCAAAGCGTTCCTGTGGAACAACTTTGCCTGGCTGTTTGCTTGCCTCGCCGCTACCATCGCGGTCTTTGTCCTCGCCAAGCGTTTCGCGCCAAAGCGATCATCGGATGACGAGTATGGACCAGTCCGCACCGCGCTGCTTACGACCGTCAGACCGTTCAAGCAGTTCTGGGAATTGAAATATGAAGGGAAGGGTAGGCTCTGGGTCGCGTTGACTATCGTCGCGCTAGTCGGCTTCATCTTTGTCCTGCGCGCCTTCTACTCCGGCTATCTCGTCTCGGGCGGGCAGTGGGAACGGATCAACAGTGTGAAGGAATTCGCCTTCATCGTTATACCGTTTCTGGTCTGGTGCGTGGCCAACTGGTCGCTGACGACGCTTATGGACGGAGAAGGGACGTTCAAGGAGATCGTTATCGCGAGCGGTTATGCCATGCTGCCGTTGCTGCTGGCCAGCACGCTGCAGCTGGCTTTCGGCTGGATGATTACCTTGCAGGAGTTGAGCTTCTACTCGTTATTTGGCACGATCGGCGTGCTGTGGTTTGCCGGTCTGCTGTTCGTGGCCACGCTGACGGTGCATCAGTACACGCCGCTAAAGACTGTCGTGACGATGGTTTTGACGGTCGTCGTTATTGCCATCATCGTTTTTTTGGCCCTATTGGTGTTTAGCTTGATTCAGCAACTGGTCGTCTTTATTTTGACGGTCTACCAGGAATTATCATTACGGATATGAGGGGAGATGCGCTTGATGCGAATGAGCATGCTTTGGCGACGGTTCGTTATCATCACGGTCGGGGTTTCGGCGCTTGCGCTTGTGGCCGCCGTTGTCTTGTCTTCGCTGTCCGCGCCGGACGACCCGGCTGCCGTAATTGCTGAAGCGGAAACCCGGCTCGAGGCGAGCCGAACGGCGGCAGCCGCTTCGGCGCCCGCGCTCCCCTGGATTCAGGATCAGGGCGCCGTTCCGGATGGGATGGAGAAGGCGGCCGAAAACGGCCGGCTGACGCTGTTCATGGACCGGCAGACGACGTCGTTTGCCGTCAGGCACAAGGAAAGCGGCCGATTGTGGTACTCCAACCCCACGAGCCGCGAATCGGACCCAATCGCGTCAGGAGTGCATAAAGATCGGCTGTCATCCCTGTTTTTCCTGTCCTACTTGCTGGATACGGGCCAGGAGCAAGAGTACGACAGCTATGCGGACAGTGTCGCGCTTGGACAGTTCGAAACGGAGCCGATCGAGAACGGGGTGAAGGTGACGTATACGGTCGGCCAGGTCGTCCGCGGGATTGAGTCTATACCGCGAGTGATGACCGGGAGTCGTTTCGAGGAGCGGATTATCAGCCGATTGTCGGACGAACGGGCCGTAAGCGAGATGAAAAAGCGGTTCAAATATGAAGCAGACCGCGATGTGTATACGCGGCGGGAGTTGCCCAGTTTGGCGGTGTCTGCCGTGCTCGACATTTTAAATCAGGTCGGATACGGGGAGGAGGATCTGGCTTACGATGATGAAGAGAATGGTCTGGAGCCGGAAGCGGGCTCCGGACGGCCGCGATTTTCGATTCCGGTCGAATACAGGCTCGACGGGGAGCAGTTTGTCGTGCGCATAGATGCAGGAGCGATTGAGAAAACGGGGACAATGCCGCTGCATACCATAACGCTGCTGGAGTTTTTCGGAGCGGCCGATTCATTGCAGTCCGGTTACATGTTCGTCCCCGATGGGTCAGGAGCGCTTATACGGCTGAACAACGGGCGGACCGTCGAACCACCATACCTCGCTCCGGTGTACGGAGAGGACGGCGCGATCGCCAGGGATGAGAAGCTGGCGGAGCATGAGACGGTCCGACTGCCTGTATTTGGGATGAAGGCGGGTGACGCGGCTTGGCTTGGCATCATTGAGCAGGGTGACGCGATTGCATCCATCAAGGCTGACATCGCCGGCAGGCTGAACGGCTATAACTATATCGCCCCGTCATTCACGCTAGCGAGCAGGGATAAGGTGATCATCGCAGGAAACTCGGCGACAAGCACGAATCCGGTTCACCAGAAAACGCCGTACGGAGGGGACATCGTTGTTCGTTACGGATTTCTGGCGGATGACAAGGCAGACTACTCCGGGATGGCAGCTTTGTATCGCGACTATCTAGCCGAACATAACCGGCTGCGGAGGCTGGAACCTGCGGCGGACACTCCGTTCGTGCTCGAGCTCGTCGGCGGGATGGAAACGCGCAAATCGATGCTGGGCGTGCCGTATGATGCGGTCACGCCGCTGACGACGCTCGATCAGGCGCTGGAGGTGCTTGCCGCCTTGCGCAAGGAACAGGTGGCAGCCGTCAAGCTGCGTTATATGGGTTGGTTTAACGGCGGGACTCAACATCGTTACCCGTCGCGGGTGGTGGTTGGTGAAGAGATTGGCGGACGGGCGACATTTACCGAGTTCGCGCAGAAGCTGCACGGACAGGGCGTCAGGTTCTATCCGGACGCGGCCTTCCTGAACGTCTATACGGACGGTCACGGATTCCGCGCTGGACGCGATGCGATCAAATACATGTCGCAGAAGACTGCGAGCGTGTACCGTGTCGACAGGCCAAGCTTCATCCTCGATGGGGAGTCCTTCTCCCACTACCCGCTGTCTCCTGTCCGGCTTCCTGCGGTTATCCGCAGCTTCACCAAGGCAGTGAAGCCGCTCGGCATCGGCGGGCTGTCGCTGCGGGATTTGGGCGACACGCTCTATTCCGACTTCGACCAGAAGAAGCCGGCAGACCGGCAGCAGAGCGCAGTGATCGTCGGATCTCAGCTGATTGAGCTGTCCGCGGACTTTCCGGATCTGATGGCGAGCGGCGGTAACGCTTATTTGCTGCCGTATGCGCAGACGATCGTGAATGCGCCTGCGGCTTCGAGCGGATTTAACCTGGAGGACGAATCGGTCCCTTTTTATCAGATGGTTCTTCACGGTTACGCGGATTTGGCCGGCCTGCCGTTCAACCAGGCGGACGACCAGTCTGCCCGAAAAAATATTTTGAAGGCGATTGAGACGGGTTCAAACGTTTACTATCGCTGGGTGTACAGCATGCCGTCCGAGCTGAAGTCTCCCGCAGCCCGCGAACTGTACGCGGCCGGCTATGCGGACTGGGTCGAGGAAGCAGCCGCAGCCTACAAGGAAGTGAACGAGGCACTGAAGCCGGTCCGGCACCTGCGAATCTCCCGGCACGAGAAGCTGTCTGAAGGAGTCTACCGGACCACGTATGAGGACGGCACGGCAATTACGGTCAATTACAACGACAAACCGGTTTCACCGGGCGGCTATGCCGTCGGTGCGCTAAGCTATCGGATAGGAGGGAAGTGACATGCGTCATGTCCGTTTCACTCTTCAGCGCAAGAGGGCGCTGATGGGCATGCTGTTTACGCTGCCGTGGCTGATCGGATTCATTTTCCTCTTTGCTGTCCCGCTGGCCCAATCTTTTCAATTCAGCCTGCATGAGCTCAAGCTGGGGGAAAGCGGCCTGGAGCTTGAATATCTGGGTTGGGACAACTACAAGCACGCCTTCTATGTCCATGCGACGTTCAACCGAATACTGACCGAGTCGGTCATCGGAATGGCTGTGAACGTACCGCTTATCATCTTTTTCAGCCTGTTTATCGCCACCGTGCTGAACCAGAGGTTCAGGGGCCGCTCGCTCGCGCGCATGATTTTCTTCCTGCCGGTTATCGTGTCCACCGGCGTCATCTCCAGCCTGGGCTGGGCTGATTACATGTCACAGGCGATCGGGCAGACGCTCGCAGAGGGCGGCTTCAGCAGTCTCGGCAGCTTCGAGCTGAAAGGCATCTTGTACGATATGGGCATGAACCGGGGGCTCGTCAATTATTTGGCGGACGCAGTCGATCGAATCTATGACATCATCAGCTCGTCCGGCGTGCAAATTCTCATTTTTTTGGCAGGACTACAGTCGATCCCCCCGTCTCTCTATGAGGCATCGCGAATCGAGGGCGCCACAGGGTACGAGAATTTCTGGAAAATTACATTTCCGATGATGGCGCCGCTCATCCTGACCAACGTGATCTATACGATCATCGACTCGTTCCTGAACAGCCGGATGGCCAGCCTGCTGAAAGAAACGTCGTTCAAGCTGTTTGATTTCGGCTTGAGCGCTGCAATGTCCTGGATTTATTTCGGCGTCATCGTGCTGCTGCTTGGTTTGTTCACGGCCGTCATTTCACGCAGGGCGTTTTATTACGATTCATAGCGCTGGCTGCCGAATCGGAGCTGCTGTGAGCTTTAGCCAGCGTGGAAGCTTGAACGGTGCTTGAAGGGAGCTTGCGCAGCTACACTATATTTGGAGGAGGGGCATCATGCTTGTAACAGCCGCCGGCAAAATCAAGGCTTGGTCATGGGCATTGTTCCGCACAGTCCTCGTGATGGGCATCGGCTATGTCATCCTGTATCCGATCCTGTTGAAAATTTCACTTGCCCTTCGGGGAAAAGAAGACATTTACGATCAAACGATCATTTGGTTTCCGAAGCATGCCACCCTCGACAATCTGGCGTTCGTGCTAGACAAAATGAATTACATGGATGCGCTGCTCAATACGATCGGCATCTCGGCCATGGCTGCCGTCCTGCAGACGGCTTCCTGCGCCCTGGCGGGTTACGGCTTCGCGCGCTTGAAGTATCCTGGGCAAGGCCTCCTATTTATGCTCGTTGTCTTCACGATCATCGTCCCGCCGCAGACGATTATGATTCCGACGTACATGCATTTTCGGTATTTCGATCCGTTGGGGCTTGTAGAGCTGTTTACCGACAGACCGGGTGTCAGCCTGCTTGATACCCATTGGCCGTTTGTCTTGTCGTCCATTACGGCGACGGGGCTAAAAAACGGGCTTTACATTTATATTTTCAAGCAATTTTTCCGCTCGCTTCCCGGAGAACTAGAGGAGGCCGCTCTCGTGGACGGCGCAGGTATATTCAAAACTTTCTATCGGGTTATGCTGCCGAACGCGATGCCGGCGATCATCACCGTCGTGTTGTTCTCATTCGTCTGGCAGTATAACGATTCATTCTACGTTTCGATGTATTTGACGGATACAAAGGTGCTGTCGATGCAGCTTGCGTCTTTGCCCGGTTTGCTGGCTGCGAGCTCGCCCGAATATATGTTGACCTCTATTCGGTTGAATGCGGGCACCGTACTGGTGATCATTCCGTTGATGATCTTCTACTTGTTCTTGCAGAAGCATTTCGTCGAAGGAGTCGAACGCTCGGGCATCGTCGGCTGATCGAATGTCATGATGGATACACCCACCGTATTCCGGCTCTGAATGTCGGGTCCAGTATTTATAGGGAGGTAATCTGATGTTTACGAAAAAAAATGGATTTATACTCACGATCATTGCCGTCATGCTGTTTACCCTTACTCCAAGTGCACTGGCCCAAGAAGAAACTGAAACACCAAGGAATCTAGCGGCTGAATCAAGCTATCAGTACTCAGCGGCTCCGAATGAAAGTTACCCTGACTCCGGAAACGAGTTGACCGATGGGGTATACGAGCCTTTGGAATATGTGAACCCCGGCTGGCAGGGACATCTTCGCGGTATCACAAGAGAAGTGGTGTTCGATTTGCAGGATTTCAAATCCATTAACGCCATCAAAGCGCATTTTATGCAGGACAGCAATGCGGGAATATTTTATCCCGTAACGGTTTCGATGTACGTCTCCGATGATGGCCAAAACTGGGGGACGCTGGCACATCGGAATACACAAATTCCATTGTGGCAGCCGGGACCGGCAACCGAACAGTTTTATGTATGGGACGCACCCGCGGACGGATTGCCGCATCCGAACAAGAACGCTTCATCGGCATATGCGCGTTTTGTAAAAATTACGTTTACGACGCAAACGTGGACATTCCTCGATGAAATTGAAATTTGGGGCACGGACGGCAAAGCGAAGCATGCGGTTCGGATCAAGCCTGAAGAGCCGGCTTATTTGGAACCAGGCAAAGATACGAACGGCATCCGCGATCTTGTGTTGCTGTACAATGGCTGGTATCCAAACGGAGAAGGCATTTGGACGAAAGATAAAATTATCCCGTACATTAGTTATGTCGACCAGCAAGGTGAACCGACCGATTGGTTTTATGATGGCGTTCTTTACCTTGGTTTGCTGACCCCAGGCGGGGAACGAAACTTTGGCAGCACGGCTTTGTTTGAAGATTGGCAGTGGTACTTGGACACCACGTTTGGCGCGGACGGCGACATGAAGCATTTGAACGATGCGACTGCAGAAGTCGGTCAAAAACTCGGCGATCCGAAGCACCGTACGAAAGTCGTGCTGATGATTCCTAACCCGGACACCGCTACGACGGATTTTGGCGACGTTGACGGCGACGGCATTTCGGAGAACTTCAATCCCGACCAGGTAGGCGCGGAAGCGGCTCTCCATAACAGACAAAAAGCAGTAAGCTGGTATATGGATCAAGTTAAACAAAGATGGTCAGCGGCGGGCTACTCCAATCTCGAATTGTCTGGCATGTACTGGCTCGCCGAAAGCGCGTGGCTCGGTGAACAATTTGATGAACCGTTGATCCGGTACACGAGCGATCTAGTCCATAGCAGTCACAAGCAGAAGTTTTTCTGGATTCCGCATTTTTACGCAAACGGCAGCTTCGCTAAGGAACAGCTTGGCTTTGACGCCGTGGCTCTGCAGCCGAATCATTTCTTCAACGAAACAGAAGCGACGCGTCTCGAGGATGCGGCCGGGCTTGCCCGCCAGTATGGGATCGGCGTTGAATTTGAAACGGATGAACGGATGAACACCGATCAGGAGATGCGCAAGCGATTCATCGAATATTTGAATGGCGGCGTCGATTACGGATATATGACCCGTGCCTTCAAAGCTTATTATCAAGGCAATACTTCCCTTCTGGACAGCTCAAGAAGCAGCGATCCGACCGTGCGTTCGAATTATGACTTTATGTATCAATTCGTAAAGGGTACTTATGTGAAGCAAACGGTGCCCGATCCGGCGGAATGAGCGTTGATTTCATACGATACGTTATCAATTTGCTCATCCCACTCTCATATCACGCTTAGCCTGATCAAATCGCTAGTTTAAGCTTTGTCGCTCTCATCTTGATTACCACGGAGTAACTTACTCTTGTTGCCACGGACAAAACACCTTCAAGATTGTTTCCATATCTGATGATATGGTTGCATTTACTTGAAGGTGTTTTTATTTGTCTCATTCCCTGGGGCCAGTCCCACCGCATATTCCTGCACTTAATTGCAGATCGTGGACGTATGCCGCAGGCGAATCCGGAGAAATAGAACTTGACGGACAAATGAGAACTAGGCAAACAGAAAAGGGGTGCATTATGATAGGACATATTAGTCATAAGAGAACTGCCATTGACGAAGGGGGACTGAGGGATATTATGTTCAGATCGACATCCTGGCGCATATTTGTGATAAGCGGCATCTTTTTTGCAATCACCATCATACCGCTCTCGTTGTTTCTGGCCAACCGATTTTCTCATTACGCTTATTCCCAGATGGGGACGTTTAATCAGGACCGTATCAACGAAATGGCAGAGCGGGTCGAGTACATCCTGGCTAAGTTGAAATGGTACGGTCTGACCATGTACGAAGATCGTACCGTGCAAAACTGGATGTATGCTTCCCCCGACGATCTGCTGCAGAATGCCAGCGCGATGGGGGTGTTGACTAAATATTTATCTAATGAGCCTTATATTGAAACCGCTTACTTATTTAGCTTTCGTAAACGTGAGGTGATCGACTCCAAAGTTGGGTTGATTCCGTTCGAGGAATTTGCCGATCAGCCGATGCTGCAGCGAATTGAGCGTACTCCCGGGGCCTTCCTGCGTTATTTTGACCACCAGATAGGAAATAAATCGTATTTGGCTCTTCAGCTACCCTCGACTCCTGTGCAGAAAAACCGCGATGGGTATCTTGTTGTCCTGTTCGACAAGAAGGAGCTCCAGAAGCATTTGATCTCAAGCGATGGAAGAGCGGATACGCTGCTTTCTATCGTGGATGATCGGGGAAGATTAATTCTGGGGGAACAGGATGAGCGGCTCGAGGAGACCATCGATAACATCCAACCGGGGCTGAAGGAAGGTTCATTCGAGTTGAACAGAGCGGGAGGGGCAGCGTTCGTCAACTATGCCCGAATGGAATCGTCGGAGTGGACCATTATATCTGTTACTGAAATGAAGCAATTTCGCGAAAAGGCAGGGGCGTTCAAAACCGTCATCATCGCCTGCTCGCTGCTGCTGCTCATCGCGCTGCTTCTGGTCGCCTATTGGAATTCGCGCCGTTTCGTCGGGCCATTCCGCCGGCTGGCGGATCAACTGCAGCGGAAGCTGGGCGTGAAGGGGGAGAACGATTACGGCGTCATCGAGCAGGGCGTCGTTATGCTTCGCGATCATTATCCGCTGATCAAGACCGAATATTTACGGCAATGGCTGCTGCAGGGCAGGCTGACTGACGGCGCCAGAGCGGCGATTGTCCGCGAGTCGTGCCTGCTTGACTATGAGTGGCTTCGATTGGCTGTTATCAAGATCGACTCCTATTATGAGATATCCGAGCGGTATGATTTCGTCTCTCGCAAGCTGCTCAAGTATGCAATCGGCAATATCGCAGAGGAGCTGCTGGGCACACCTGAACGGCCGATCGAGGTGGTCGATTTTGGGACCGACCATCTGGTCGTGCTGGTTGGCACGGTTAGCTCCCTCCCTGATCCCGAGTTGACTAAAGAGCTGAAGGAGCTTAGTCGTCAAGTCACCCGTCACGTAAAGCTGGACGTGACGATCGCCGAAAGCTCAGCGCGGCGCGTGCATGATGATTTACGCAAAGTATACGACGATATGAACGAGCTGACATTATTCAAGTTTGTCAGTGGTGATGACAAAATCTACGTTGAACAAGACTTTGAGCGGTATGCCGATTTACAAGCGCCGATCGACTCCGCCGTGCATGAAAGATTGATCCAGACGATTCGCAGCGGCAAAGAGGAGAAGGTGCTGGCCATGCTGGAGGAGGTGTTCACGCGCCTGCAGACGATGAAGTATACCGAGGTGCCAGTTCCAACTGAAGCTGCTTCTGTTTGCGATCGTCAAGTCGTTCAGCAAAATGATGTCTATTCAGAGTGTTGAAGGGATTGAGCGCCACTTGAGGCAGTTCGCCACGCTTACCGAGGTCCGCGAATGGCTGAAGGAAGAGACTGGGCGGATTATCCGGCAGCTTAGCGACCAAAAGGGATTCAATCGCAAGGAAAAGCTGATTGGGGAAATCATCGAGTATGTCCGCTATCATACTCATGACCCGTTGCTGTCGGTAGACGATATCGCTGACCATATCGCTTTGTCGGCCAAATACGTCCGGCAGCTGTTTCACGAACAATATGGCATGCCTCTATCGAATTTCATCTTGAACGAGCGGCTCGGGAAGGTTAAGGAGCTGCTGGAGCAGACCAGCATGCAGATCACCGAGATTGCAGAGCAGTCCGGTTTTCAGACGAAAAGCCACTTTTTCACCGCATTTAAAAAAGCGACCGGCATGACGCCAAGCCAATACCGCGACAGCAAGGCGAGCGAGCGGCTGGAGCGGACGACGCGGCAGATAGCCGGGAACTCTGCCAATTAGCAGTCGGGTGAGCGGCGATTGAGAACTCGCCAGACCAATAACAACCGGCGAACGCTCGTGATTTTCGCCACGCGAGAACCGAATCCGGCTAATGAGAACTAGGCAAGCCGCAGCCGTGAATGCTACGATGGCTCCGTTCGAATCCAGCAAGCCCACAAGAAAGGAGGAACGCTTTTTGGAGCGACGGAAAAGGTTCGGGTGGCCGATTGTGCGTGAGCTGTCGCGGAACCGGTATTTGTACTTGCTGGCGCTGCCCGGCATTGCGTTTCTGGTCGTATTTGCGTATATGCCCATGCTGGGGCATCTGCTCGCCTTCCAGAATTACCGGCTATCGGATGGAATATGGGGGAGCGAATGGGTCGGATTTAAAAACTTCGAGTTTTTCTTCAATGGGAAAGACTGGCTGCGGGTAACGCTGAATACCGTTTTCCTGAATGCGCTGTTTCTTCTATCCGGCCTCGGCAGCGCGGTCGTGCTGGCGATCTTCCTGAACGAAATCCGAAACAGGCTGTTCAAGCGAATCACGCAATCGTTTATTTTTTTACCGTATTTTATTTCATGGCTTGTCGTCAGCATGATGGCGTTGACGCTATTCAGCACATCGGAGGGGCTGATTAACCGCGCGCTTGCCGCCCTTGGCTACGAAGGAGTGGACTGGTATTTGTCGCCGGGCGTATGGCCGTATATCTTAACCGTGATTAGTGCCTGGAAGATGGCCGGATATAACTCCATTATTTTTTTGGCCGTCATTACGGGCATCTCCGCGGAATATTACGAGAGCGCCCGAATTGAAGGCGCGAGCCGGATGCAGCAGATGCTCTACATAACGCTGCCGTTGATGCGGCCGACCGTGATGGTATTGGCGCTGCTTGGCATTGGCCGTATTTTCTACGGCGATTTTGGCATGATTTACGCGATCATCGGAGATAACGGCGTACTCTTTCCGACGACAGATGTCATCGATACGTATGCATTTCGTGCGCTACGGCAGCTGGGTAATTTCAGCATGTCGTCTGCCGTCATCGTGTACCAGTCCTGCATGGGGCTCGTCACGATTCTCATCTTCAATGCGATCGCGCGCAAGGTGGACGCGGATTCAAGACTATTCTAAAAGGGTTCGGCGAAACGGGCAATGGCCCGGTCCATGCGGCCTTTTCGCCGGACAATGTAAGGTGTGATCGACATGAGAGAACGGTTGTTTCTTATTCTGATGTATGCGGTGCTGTGCGCGTTTGCGCTGTTTTGCTTCATTCCGTTCTGGATTGTGTTCATCAACTCGTTCGCTGATGAATCGCTTCTGCAGACGGCGGGGTACCAGTTGCTTCCGAGCAAATTCAGCCTCCATGCGTACAAATTTCTGCTCTCCGGCAAGCAGGTGTTTCTAAGCTACGGCATTACGATTATCGTGACGATCGCCGGCACGGCGCTGGGCGTCCTTTTGACAGCTGCCTATGCGTACACGCTGAGCCACCGGAGAGTGAAGTACCGCAACATTTTATCGTTTTTGACCTTCCTGACGATGCTGTTCGGTGCAGGGCTGGTCGGCTTCTACATGCTGATTGCCAACTGGCTGCACCTGAAAGACTCGGTGTGGGCGCTCATTTTGCCCTATCTGCTTAATCCGTTCTATGCCTTCATTCTTGTCTCCTACTATCGGACGCTGCCGTATGAACTGAATGAAGCTGCGACTGTGGACGGAGCCAATGATATCTTTATTTTCTTTCGGATCATCTGGCCGATTTCGCTGCCTGTAATCGCCACGGTGAGCCTGTTCTACGCGTTGCAATATTGGAACGACTGGTATTTGTCATTGCTGTTCATCGACAATTACAAAATGCTGCCGCTGCAGATGATGATACGCCAGCTTATGTCCAATTTGAATGTTATGGCTTATGTGAGCGGGAGCCAAACGCAGTACAACGTCGTCGTGCCGACCTATGGGATGCAGCTGGCGATCGTCTGCGTTACCATTGGCCCGATCGTGTTCGTTTATCCCTTCATCCAGCGCTTCTTTATTAAAGGCTTGACGCTCGGATCGGTAAAAGGGTAGATCGACAAGCGGGAAGCGTTTGACCGGTTCGAGCTTTCGAGCGCTGCCGGTTTTAGCCGGCCCATCCGCCTATATGCTCTATATTTGAAACAGGGGGAATGAACCATGAAAAAACGATTGCCCATCGTGCTCGCGTTACTGATCGTGCTTTTCGCGATTACAGGTTGTTCGGGCAAGAACGAAGGGGAAGGGAAGACGCCCGAACCGTCGGGCCATACCGGAAATAGCGCCAGCAGTGAAACCAAACTTAAGGAAGTGACGTTGAAAATCATGATTCCCGGTGACCGGCCGCCGGATATGGATTTAGTCATCGCCGAAGCAGAGAAGCGAATGAAGGATACGATCAATGTCAAGCTCGACGTCGTGTTCGTGCCCTGGTCCGATCTGGCGCAAAAGACACAGGTGACGCTTGCTTCCGGCGAAAACATCGATCTCATCTTCGATGCGCCATGGCTGCACATCAACCAGATGATCGCAAACGGATTCTATGAACCGCTGGATGACCTGTTGGCCCAGTACGGCCAAACGGTGCTGGAGAAACGACCGAAGCAAATGTGGGACTACAACAAGTACGGCGGCAAAATTATGGCCGTACCGCTCGGCCTCAGCTACATGTCCGGCAATTCTTACATGGTGCGCAAAGACATTCGCGAGAAGCTGGGCGTACCCCCAATCAAGACGTATGATGACCTGATCGAATTCGCTTACAAGGTGAAGGAGCAGGAAAAAGACATCATCCCGATGACCGCAGGCTCCTACACGTATTCATTCGTCGGCCATCATGCGCTGAACGATTACGAGACTCATGTCAGGCCGACCCACGCGCTCGGCAACAGCTTGTTGCTCTACTATAAGAACAACGACGGGAAAGTATACAATTTGCTGGAGGATCGGGAGCCGATCGGAACGTGGCTGGCGAACACGCACAAATGGTTTAAAGACGGACTGATTTTCAAGGACATTTTGACGACGAAAGATTTTCACCAGCCGATCTCAGCAGGCAAAGTAGCCATCGTCACAAACGGCGCGTTCGGTATCGGCGATTCCCTCAAGAACACGATTAAGAACAATGTACCGGGCGGAGAGCTGGAAACGGTCACCTTCTTCAACCCGGAAAAAGGCGCGAATTTCACCAATTTTAAGCAGTGGAATTTCCTGGCTGTTCCGAAGGTAAGCAAAAACAAGGAGCGGGCGATTATGTTCCTGAACTGGGCGAATGAGAAGGAAAACTACGACCTGCTCTCTTACGGAATTGAAGGGAAGCATTGGGAAGCGGCAGGAGAGGACAAATTGAAAAGCCTGGATACATCCGGTTACTCTGCATTCGGATATGTCTGGTTATGGAATCCGGTCGATGAGCGCACTGTTGTGGGTGGCGATCCGAAGAATGATGAATTGGATGCCGTGCTTCGCGATGCCGACATGTTCACCACTGATATTTTGGCCGGCTTCGAATTCGACAGCACTCCGGTCCAGAACGAAGTCAGCCAGTACAATACGGTCGATGGACAATACTATAATGCGCTGTTCAACGGGGTTATCGATCCGGAGGAGACATTGAAGAAATTCGAAGCGGAAGCCGGGCCTGCCCTCCAAAAAATTCAGCAGGAGCTGCAAAAGCAAATCGATGAGTTCCTGGCGGCAAAGGCGAAATAGATCAGAATCACGACGTGGTGAAGACGGCTTCCTCTTTCGGAGGAAGCCGATCTTGTACACGCTGCTGCTTGCTTATATCAGATTTCGCGAAAGGGGGGATCCAAATTTAGCGTTCACCCGGAACAGAAATAAGAGTTTAGAATCTTTGATATTTCTGTACTTGAGAATAAGAAAAAGGAGCTGGCCTTGATGAATTTGAATAAAAAATGGGTATCCGGATTAATGGCAGCCGTATTACTACTGGCACCGCTCTCTGCGGTTCAGGCGAAATCGCTTGTTCCGGATGTGACGGACCTGCAAGCGGCAAATGAAGTCAATCAACCGACGAAAGCTGGTGAACCGGAAGTGGAACAGGCACCACTAGCAAGAGACGAGAATCAAGCAGCAGCATCTTCGGAAGTAGAGGAGACGCAATTCCGCAATCTCGCGGCCGGCCTCCCGTATGAATGGTCTGAAGCTCCGGAAGCTTCGCATCCCGATGACGGATACAAGCTTACAGACGGTAAATACGGCGCATTGGATATGAACGACCCGGCATGGGTAAGGCATCAGCGCGGAAAAGCGCGCGAAATCGTATTTGATCTGGGGGAGGAAAAGTCGGTCGGGAAGATAACCGCTCGTTTTCTCCAGGATTATCCGACGAACTCGATCCTCGTGCCGCTGTCGGTATCGATGTATGTCTCCGACGATAAGGAAAATTGGGGGCTGCTTTCTCATAACGCTACGCAGCTGCTATGGGGAGCAGGACCGCCTAGACAGGAGACTTTTGAATGGGATGGCAGCCGGGATGGAATCAAGGGCGGGAATACGGATGGCAAGTTGGCTTATGCCCGTTATGTGAAGGTAATCTTTTATATGCATCCTACACAGTGGGAATACATTGACGAAATCGAAATTATGGGTATGGACGGCAAGATTGAAGGGGCGGTAAAGGTTCCTGCCGAGCAGCCTCGTTTTTTGGAGCCGGGGGAAGCTACGGCCGGGATCCGGAATCTGAATTTGCTGTATAACGGGCAATACGCGAATGGTTTGGGCGATTGGAAGAAGGAACGGATTATCCCTAATATCAGCTATGTAAATAAAGACGGCGAGCCGGTCGATTGGCTTTATGACGGCGTTCTATATCTCGGGATTGCTTCGCCTGCTGGTCGCGATTTCGGTCAGGGACAAACGAACCTGGACGATTGGAAATGGTATTTGGATAAAACATTTGCAGCCACGGGCGATATGCAGCAGTTGAATGAGGCCGCCAAGGAAGTTGGGGCCAAGCTGAAACAGCCCGATCATCAAGTCAAGGTTGTGTTAATGATTCCGAATCCAGGGGAATCCTTAACAGATTTTGGCGACATTGACGGTAGCGGTTCCTTAAATTTCAACGACTCCGTCGTAGGCAAAGAAAAAGCGTCTGAAAACAGAGGAAAAGCAGTACAGTGGTGGCTGGACCAGACCCAGCAAAGATGGCAGGCTGCCAACTACTCTAATCTTGAGCTTGTCGGCATGTACTGGATGCCGGAACAAATCGACATATCCGAATCAGGACCGGACATAGCTCGCATGGTGTCGGATAAAGTGCACGCCATGAACATGAAAGTTTTCTGGATTCCACACTCATATGCTTACAAAATGTTTATGTGGAAAGACGTAGGGTTCGATGCCGCGGCGCTTCAGCCTAACTATTTCTTCGGCGGAATGGATTCCGACCGTCTGGACGATGCTACAGATACTGCAAAGCGGTACGGAATGGGGAACGAAGTTGAATTTGATGACGGAATGTTGACAGATCCCGTACTTCGCGAGCGTTTTATCGAATACTTGGACAGCGGCGTCAGATCCGGTCTGATGCAAAATGGCTTCAGAGCTCACTATCAAGGCAATAATGCAGTATACAACTTAGGGGTAAGCAAGGATCCAAGTTTGCGTTTAATGTATGACTGGCTGTATCAGTATTTGAACGGAATGTACGCCACTGACAGCAGTCCGGCGCCGGAGACGATGACGGAGCTTGTACAGCGTTATGTCGAGTCGAACGAAATCAATTCGGCTTTTGGTAATGATTTGACGTATCGATTGCAGACCATCAAGCTTCTTCTGGACGAAAACAAGCCGAAGGACGCTGTGACGTATATGCAGGATTTCCTCGCGCACATTCACGACCCGGCCGTCCAAGCGCAAGGGTTGATTTCGGTCCCGGCCGCAACGGTGCTTGATTCCTACGCCCAAGTTCTCATTCAAACCTGGTCTGACGGATGGGGACTCAGCAATCTGGTTCTTGGCCAAAGCTATACAATTTCACAGCAGCCTAACAGCAACTATCCCGATTCCGGGAACGAACTTACGGACGGCCGATTCGGCGGGACGGATTACCGCACCGAGCAGTGGCAGGCCCATGCGGGAAGCGACTACCCTGAAGAACGAAGCCGCACAATCACATTTGATTTGGGCAGAAACAAATCGATTGGGGCAATTAGAGCCCATTTTCTTCAGGATAAAGGGCCTGGCATCCAATTTCCTCAGAATGTCACATTTTCTGTTTCATCTGACGGCCAATCCTGGAGCACGCTGGCAACCGTTTCTCCGCCACCGGCACAGGATGCTGCCTCGGCCGAGTTCGTGGGTTGGAGCGGAATAACAGACGGTGTGCCGGGGAAAGCTGGAGCCGATAAAGTGTCTGCCCGCTACGTTAAAGTTGAATTTCCGGTCAATATCTGGGTCTTCCTGGATGAAATCGAAGTTCTTGGCATTGACGACCAGGCGGGGGGTGACACGTGTATCGACAACGCAAGAGCTGTGGTGGATGCCGCTGCGAAGAAATTGACAATCGACGGTCTGGTCGTGAACGGCAGCCAGTCCCAAGTGAATTTGAAAATACTCGATTCGAAAGGGAAAGTTCGGTATGAAGGCCAGACGACAAGTACGGAAACGGGAAGTTTCCAATTTATGATCAAGCTAACCGGCAACTTAAAGGGAACTTGCGACGCCTATCTGTCTATGGAAGGAATGTCGGATCCCGTTAAGATTTCATTCGAGTACAATAAAAAGGACTGATGAGTTATTTCCAGCACGAGCTCAGGTTCCGATGGCATAATGGCCTGATTTCCGAGAAGTTGACTTAGGATGAGGGCATTTTATGGCAAACTCTGCCGAGCATGATGCATGATAATTTATGTTTCGTAAAAAAGCCATGGAGGCAGCGTTATTTCCACGCTGTGGCCCGTGGCTTTTGCTTTCGAATCGGTCTTGATGAGCACATGGGAAATATGTGGCGTATAACGATGTTTATGAACACGTTTAATATAATGAAGGAAGAAGAAAACCGCTAAATTGATTCAAAGTCGCAAAGGATTGCTAGTCTCCCCAACTACATCAAGGGCTATCTGGAAATTTCATGCTGAGAAAGTTGAGAACAATGTAAACGCATACTTATTCATGGTATAATGTTTCTAATAGATTAGGCAATCTTAGTCATTTGGGGTTCTTATAATGCTGCAAATCTGGCCTGGGGGTGTTGCGAGGATGAAAAGGTATAGCGTGTGGCGTCCGATTATGTTGATTGCGGTGGCGCTGCTTACGAACAGCTTGGTTACGAATTTGGCGGGGGTATTTGGCATGACGCCAGAGTCGGCAAGCAGCTTGGGCGTAGTCGCCATGATTATTGCCGGATTAATTACGTATAATCGCATGATGAAGTCCCGCCGCAAATGAATAATCATTCATTCAAAACATCCATTGAAATGAACACCATGTTTGTAAGCACCTTGCCGAGGTGCTTTCTTTCATAAGGGGCTATTATTTTTTTCCAAATTGCAGGGTCTGATCACTTGCAAGTTTACGTACCACACCAATTGTAACCCCCCCGTGTTATCTATAAAAACCGTGATATCAACACCGCGTTAACTACGGCTTCCTATCTCTGCTAAAATTGGAATAAAACATGTCTTAAACGTTTCACCGCGACACAGATGCAGCTTGACAGATTCACCCAAATTTATGTTGAAAAGGGTCAGTTTTATTAATATATTGTAAATAGCACGAATCTAGTATTCGGGCATATATACCTAGGAGGGTTATCCTTAATGAAAAAAGGGGTCATATCTTTAATCAGTTTGGCGTTATCTGTCACAATGTTGGCAGGTTGCGGCGACAAACCGGCGTCAGAACCAAGCGGCGGCGCAGGCGGCGATGCACCTAAGGCAAACTTCAAGGTAGGGATGGTTACGGACGCGGGAACCATCGATGACAAGTCGTTTAACCAAGGAACGTACGAAGGTATCGAGAAGGCCAATAAGGACTTCAAAATGGAGTATAAATACCTGAAGCCGGCCGGAACGACAGAAGCCGACTACTCGAAAGAGATCGGAAACCTGTACGATGCCGGATTTAAGTTCATTGTAACTCCAGGCTTCAAATTTGAAACAGCCGTGTTCAAAGCACAGGACAAATATACAGATGCTAAATTCGTGATTATCGATGGAACACCTCATTCCGGCGACAGCAATCCGGTAGTTAAGGAAAATACCGTATCCATCTTCTTCGCTGAGCAAGAGTCCGGTTTCCTGGCTGGCGTAGCAACTGCGCTTCATGTGAAGGATGGACAGGCTGGATTTATCGGCGGCATGGAAATCCCTCCTGTACAGAAGTTCAACTGGGGCTTCCAGCAGGGTGTAGCATACGCCAACGAGAATCTCGGCACGAAACTGGTGATTAACAAAGAAAACGTTGTTTACCAAGGATCTTTTGATGATGTTGCAGCAGGCAGCCAATTGGCGGCTCAAATGTATGACCGTGGCGTAAACGTTATCTTCGCGGCAGCAGGCGGCGTTGGCGTTGGTGCGATTAACGAAGCGAAGACTCGCGTACAGAACGGATCCGAAGTATGGATCGTTGGTGTAGACGTTGACCAGTATCAAGATGGCGTTTACGAAGGCGACAAATCCGTTGTCCTGACTTCGGCCGTGAAGAAAATCGACCATGCGGCTTACGATATGATCAAAGCTGAAATGGAAGGTAAATTCCCAGGCGGACAGACGCTTACGCTGGATGCGACCAATGACGGTGTCGGCCTTCCTGAGAAGAATCCGAACCTGAGCGATGACGTCCTTAAGCAAGTTGACGAAGTGTTTGGCAAGATCAAAGCCGGCGAAGTTAAAGTAACGGCAGAGCAAGGCGATTTGATTAAGTAATCCAAGACACCAAGGTCATCTTCAGAAGCGTGGATAGACTTACTTGAAAAACAGCGATACCGCATGAAAAAAGACGGATTCCCTCCGTCTTTTTTTAAGATTAAAGAATTCTGTATTCGTATTTATATGTTTTGGGGTCCCCGCAAAGTAGTTGGAATAAGCATCGAAGCAATAGGCTCCACTTTGTGGGGCTATTTTAAGGTATCAGACCGTATCACCGGCGCAAGCGATTGCATCCTGATATTGAATGTAGAATCGATCTATGTAACTGCGTTCTGGCTGTTTGGAAGTGAGTCGATCCGTGTTTTTTTAAAAGCAATTTAGGCACAAGAAGATACCAACACAAAAGAAGGAGAGGACCCAAAACCATGGACTATGTTGTCGAGATGGTGGGCATCCGCAAGGAATTTCCCGGGATCGTGGCCAATGACGATATCACGATTAGGCTGAAAAAAGGCGAGATTCATGCGCTGCTCGGTGAGAACGGGGCGGGCAAATCCACCCTGATGAGTATCCTGTTTGGCATGTATCAACCTGACCGTGGCGTCATCAAAGTCAACGGCAAGGACGTGCGGATCTCGAATCCGAATGTCGCGAACAAACTCGGAATCGGGATGGTGCATCAGCATTTTAAATTGGTCGAGCCGTTTACCGTGACCGAGAATATTATTCTGGGCAGCGAGACGCGCAAGTACTTCTTCGGCTTGGACGTCAGATCGGCTGCCAAACGGGTTGAGGAGCTGTCTAAACGATACGGCCTCAACGTGGACCCTTATGCTAAAATCGAGGATATCTCGGTCGGGATGCAGCAGAGAGTGGAAATTCTCAAAATGCTGTATCGCGACGCAGAAGTGCTCATATTCGACGAGCCGACCGCCGTGCTGACCCCTCAGGAAATCGAAGATCTGCAGGGCATTATGAAAAACCTGGTCAATGAAGGTAAATCCATCATTCTGATCACCCACAAATTGAAAGAAATTAAAGCGGTTGCGGACCGCTGTACCGTCATCCGCCGTGGCAAGACGATCGGCACCGTAGAAGTGGCAGACACGAGCCGTGAGGCAATGGCCGAAATGATGGTGGGCCGCAGCGTTTCCTTTAAGGTGGAGAAGCAGGAGAGTCACCCGGGCAAGACCGTTCTCGAGATTAAATCGCTTACGGTAAAGAACAGCAAGAAAGTCGATGCGCTCAAAGGCTTTAGTCTGGACCTGCATGCCGGGGAGATTGTGGGTATTGCAGGCGTGGATGGTAACGGTCAATCGGAACTGATAGAAGCCATTACCGGACTTCGGCAGGCGGAGAGCGGAACGGTGAGCTTAAATGGAAAAACGCTCAACGGTCTATCTGTCCGTCAACGAAATGAAAGCGGAATCGGCCACATTCCGGAGGACCGCCAAAAGAGGGGCCTCGTACTGGATTATACGATTGAAGAGAATTTGATCCTCGAGGTGTATAACCGCCCACCGTATTCCAAGAACGGGCTGCTGCAGCCAGCAGCGATCCGCAAGCATGCGGAGCATATCATTCAGAGCTTTGATGTGCGTTCCGGAACGGGCGGCCGGTCGATCGTGCGTTCGATGTCCGGCGGTAACCAGCAAAAAGCGATCATCGGCCGCGAGGTAGAGCGCGATCCGGATCTGCTTATTGCCGTCCAGCCGACTCGGGGCCTTGACGTAGGCTCGATTGAATATATTCACCGGCGTCTGATCGAACAGCGCGACAAAGGGAAAGCCGTTCTGCTGGTTTCCCTGGAGCTTGATGAAGTGCTGAACTTGTCGGACCGCATTGCCGTTATCAATAACGGTGAACTGGTAGGTATCGTTAAAACCTCCGAAACGAACGAAAGAGAGCTCGGACTGATGATGGCCGGGTATCAAAAAGAGGAGGCACCACATGAATAACAGCGTAAAATCGTTGCTTGCCGTCCTGTTCGGACTCATCGCGGGGGCACTGCTTATGGCGCTGACCGGACATAATCCGGTAGAAGGGTATAAGTATCTCATCCAGGGTGGACTCAAGAACCCGGAGAGGATCGGAAATACGCTGGCGACGGCGACTCCGCTTATTTTGACCGGTTTGTCCGTGGCTTTTGCCTTCCGTACCGGGCTGTTTAATATCGGTGCTGCAGGCCAGATGCTGTTCGGTGGCTTTTGCGCGACGGCTGTTGGCCTCTCGCTCGACCTGCCGCGGGCTCTGCTCCTGTTGGTTATGGTACTGGTCGGGTTTATCGGCGGTGCGCTATGGGCGGTTGTCCCAGGTTTCCTGAAGGCTAAATATAACGTGCATGAGGTCGTATCCACGATCATGATGAACTGGACTGCCTACTGGACCGTTTATTATGTCATTCCGGGTTATTTCAAAGGGGCGAGCCTGGAGACGGAATCGCGTCAGCTTCCGCCGGAAGCCATGCTGCATCAGCAGTGGCTAAGCGATATGTTCCAAGGTTCTTATGTCAATCTGGGCTTTTTTATCGCGGTCATTGCTGTTCTGGTCGTCGCTTTCCTTATTAACAAGACAACGCTCGGATATGAATTGAAGGCGGTCGGATTCAACCGGCACGCTTCCGAATATGCGGGTATCGCTGTCAAACGCAGTATCGTGCTGTCCATGTTCATCTCCGGCGGTCTCGCGGGCCTCGCGGGGGTTGCACAGTATACGGGGAATGCCTCCAGCATGCAGATCGGCATTCTGCCGAGCCAGGGGTTTGACGGGATTGCCGTAGCTCTGCTCGGAATCAATGCACCTATCGGTGTATTGGTGTCGGCCTTGTTCTTCGGAATTCTCTACTCGGGCAGAGGGTTTATGAATGCCATGACGGAGATTCCGCCGGAAATTGCCGATTCGATTATCGCCATCATTATCTATTTTGCGGCAACCAGCATCTTGATCGAACGACTATACCGTAAAATGAAGCTGCGTCGCGCGGCTAATAAAAAGCAGGGGGAGTAAGGACATATGTGGACAACGATTGAACAGATTTTTCCGTATGCCATCGCTTACACGATCCCGCTTTTGATTACCGCCTTGGGCGCGCTGTTCAGTGAACGAAGCGGGGTCGTCAATATTGGCCTTGACGGCTTGATGATTGTCGGTTCTTTCATCGGAGCCTTTGTCATATTCAAAATGCAGGCCCAATGGCCCGGCCAATCTTGGGTATTGTGGGTAGGCCTGTTGGCAGCAGCGGCAGCGAGTGCGCTATTCTCGCTATTGCATGCCTTTGCCAGCATAAACCTCAGTGCCAATCAGATCATAAGCGGTACGGCGATCAACATGATCGCGGGTGCCCTGACGATTTTCCTTGCCCGTAACATTACGGGGAGCGGTAAGATCAGCATCACAAATGGTTTTGCACCGTTTGATGTGCCTGTGCTGTCTAAGATCCCGGTTATTGGGGATTTGTTTTTTACCAAAACCTATGCAACAACCTGGCTTGTTCTGTTAGTGTTAGTGCTCAGTGCACTAATATTGTACAGAACACCGTTCGGTTTGCGTCTCCGGTCCTGCGGCGAGCATCCGCACGCAGCGGAAGCAGCCGGCATTAAGGTGCAGTCCATGCGCTATGTCGGCGTCATGATCTCGGGTGCTTTTTCCGGACTCGGGGGAGCTGTCATTCTGTTGACGTATTCCGGTGAATTTACGGGGAACGTTGCAGGACTAGGGTTCCTGGCTCTGGCGTCCTTGATCTTCGGACAATGGAAGCCGCTCGGTATCCTGCTGGCCACCTTGTTCTTCGGATTTGCCACGACGGTAGCCAACGTATCGCAGGTAATCCCGTCATTGGCGGTGATCCCGCCGGTCATTCTCAAGATTTTCCCTTATGTTGTTACGCTGATCGCACTCGTGATTTTCTCCAAATCCTCGAATGCGCCGAAAGCCGTAGGGGAGCCGTTCGATTCAGGTAAACGGTAACGGATTGCGCAAGTCGATGTAACACATCTAGAACCTCTGATATGCCTATGCCCACTTAGGGTTAGGTCTATCGGAGGTTTTTTTACATTTAGCATACTTTAGGTTAGAACTCCCAAAACATCTCTGGTATATATAGTAAATAAGGCTAAAGAATTTAATAGAATAGAGGAGTGAAAACCTGAATGCGCATTCGATTACATAGGTGCCAAAAGCAGCTAAGTATGTTTATGGCTATTGTGATGCTTCTGAGTCTCATCGTTCCTTTCAGTCCCGTGAAGGTGGCGGAGGCTGCTCCCCAACATGATCAGGTTGTAATCAGCCAAGTGTATGGCGGCGGCGGGAATGGCGGGGCAGTGTATACGCATGATTTTATCGAATTGTTCAATCCGACGGGCAGTCCGGTTGACCTAACAGGCTGGAAGGTGCGTTATGCCAGCGCAGCAGGCACATTTAACGGCACGACCTCTTTAACTGGTATTATAGCGCCTTATTCTTATTATTTAATCCAACAACAGAGTAGTGGCTCGGTAGGTACTATTCTACCGGCGCCTAATGTTCAAGGATCGTTGAATTTGAGCGGCTCCAATGGCAAGGTGGACTTGGTGAACGCAGCTGGCGATCGCATCGATCTGATTGGTTATGGCTCCGCTTCAGAATATGAAAAGAACCCGACAGCAGCTCTTTCCAACAGCACGGCAGCGATTCGCAAGGAGCTGACCGTTGGTCAAAATGATCGCGGCCTCGATACGGATAACAATGCGGCGGATTTTACCGTTACCTCACCGGAACCCCGGAACAGCGCGAGTCCAGCTACGCCGGTCACTCCGGGCACGGGCTTGGGAACGGTAACGGCTAATCCGGAGCCTAATGCCTGGCCTGCCGGTACGAAGATTACGCTGAATCCGCCTACGGTAGGGGCTTCCGTCTATGCGGATGTGTATCTGTCCGGCGGGAACGGCTCCGGCTTCCAGCTCGTCAACGGCCCGATCACCATAAACGAGCCTACGCGAGTGGATGCCTATGCAGTCCAAGATGGCCAACCGGATGGGCCGGTCTCCTCGTTCCAATACGATATTTTAACGCAAACGTCCGTCACTGAAGCCCGCGGCAAGGCTAAAGGCGAGCATGTGTGGACGGAAGGCATCATTACGCATATCGAAGGCAAAGAAACCTACATTCAAGATGACGCAGCAGGTATTGTTCTCTATGACTACCCCCTCAATGCCAGCGTTGGCGACCGGGTGAGCGTGGCCGGCGTGATGGAGATTTACAACAATCTTCAGGAAATCAAACCGCACGCCTTGCTGCCGCATGACGTAACGGGTGCAAATGCAGGAGTGCCGCAGGCTCTCCCAATTACCGGAGCAGATCTATCCGAAGCTGCAGGGGAGACTTATGAGGCAAGACTTGTCTACTTGGATGATGTGACCATCAAATCTGAGAACAGACCTGGTGAATATACAGCCGAACAAGGCGGGCATGAATTCATCATCTATTCCGGATTGTCCAAGCTGAAGACGGTGAAAAGCTTCAGCCGCGTCACGGGCGTGGTGAAGCAGTTCGGCAACATCTATGAGCTGATCCCTCTTGGTGAGAATGCCTTAATCGAGGAGATGTTCTCCGTGATCGCCAGTCCGGGTGCCGGACCGATCATTATCGGGGGAACGGTGACGCTATCTAGCCCTACGCAAGGGGCGAGCATCTATTATACGCTCGATGGGTCAGTCCCGACGCAAGCAAGTACACTATATAGCTCGCCGATTCAAATAGACCGTGACACGACCCTCAAAGCGGTTGTTGTCTCGGGTGCAGATGTGAGCAAGGTATACGAATTTGTTTATAAAGCTACTCAGCAGCCGCGCATCGCGGATATTCAAGGCGAGGACCATACTTCACCGTATACAGGACAGACGGTAACCGGTATTGAAGGTGTTGTAACCCAATATGGTTATACGTTCTCTAACGGCAATATCAAGGGATTCTATATCCAGGACCCGAAGCCGGATTCCAATCCGAATACTTCGGATGCGATTTTTGTGTATTCTACAGATCCGAGCCCGCCTCAAATCGGAGATCTGGTGAGCGTAACCGGAAAAGTGGCCGAGTTTAACGAGGGAAGCTCCAGCAACCTGACCTCCACCCAAATCGAGCTGCAATCCTTCAAGAAGCTTGATCAGGCTCAGCAGCTGCCCGAACCGGTTACCTTAGGTAAAGGCGGACGTACGATTCCTGCCGCCATTATCGATAATGACAGCATGACAACGTTCGATCCGGAGGAAGATGCCATCGACTTCTACGAATCTCTGGAGGGCATGCTGGTCAGACTTCCGCAGCCAACGATCATTAGTCCGTATTGGACAAGCAGCGGAACCTACAACATTGCGACCCGGGTCGAGAATGGTATTGCCGACGTGATTACTCCTGCCGGCGGTCTCGTTCTGAAAGAACAAGGCAATTTCAACCCGCAGCGTCTTATCATTGCTTATGGCAATCCGGGGCAGGAAGTAAGCACCGGCGATACGTTTGCCGATGATGTGATCGGTGTAATCGGATATAACAGTGGCAATTTCAAGGTGATTCCGGCTAAAGGCGAGTTGCCTGCAATCCACAGCAGCTCTTTTAAGCAAGAGGTATCCACTATCGACGTGAATGACGGACAGCTCAGAGTAGCGACGTATAATATTGAAAATTTTTATCCGGGCGTAAGCTCCACCAAAATCAACAAGCTGGCGGAGTCGATCGTAAATAACATCAAGTCTCCGGATATTATCGGCCTTGTAGAAGTACAGGATAACAACGGAGAGCAGAACAACGGAACTACCGCGGCAGATCAAAGCTACCAGACCTTGATTAACGCCATCAAGGCAGCGGGAGGACCCACGTACAGCTTTACCGACATTGATCCGGTGAATAATAACGATGGAGGAGCGCCGGGAGCGAACATTCGGGTCGGGTTCCTCTACAACGCGGATCGTGTTCAGTTATCCGACAGCGTTCAAGGCAAAAAGGGCTCCTCGACGGAATCCGTTGCGTATGATGCGGCAAAGGATCAGTTAACCCTGAATCCGGGCCGGATTGATCCGCTGAATGCGGCATTCAACGCGTCGCGTAAGCCTTTGGCCGCACAGTTCGAATTCCAGGGCGAGAAAGTGATCGTCATCGCGAATCATTTTAACTCGAAATCCGGAGACCAAGGGCCTTTTGGCAATACCCAGCCGCCGGTTCTCTCCAGCGAAGCGCAGCGCCATCAGATTGCAGCGGTCGTGAACGGATTTGTGAAAGGCGTTGTGTCCGCTAATCCTGACGCCAACGTCGTCGTTCTGGGAGATTTGAATGATTTCCAATTTACCGAGTCGGCGAACATTTTGAAAGGCAACGAATTAGACAATCTGATCGATACGCTTCCGCTTGAGGAGCGGTATACCTACACGTATGACGGGAACTCGCAGGTGCTGGATCATATTCTCGTCAGCAAGAATCTGACCCGCTCAACGCAAGCCGATGTCGTTCATCTGAACGCCGACTTCCCGGTTTCCAAGGGCCGCGTATCGGATCATGATCCGGTTGTCGCGCAGATCGATCTGAAGGGAGAAGCCGTGAACGGCTTCCCGCTGACGATTTTGCATACCAATGACACACATGCCAATCTGGACACCGTAAACTCTCCGGATAACATTGCGCGCCGGGTGACGGCGATCAAGGAAGCCAGAGCAAACGCGGTCAATCCTCTGCTCGTGGATGCAGGGGACGTATTCTCCGGCACGCTGTATTTTAATCAATATTTGGGACTGGCGGATCTGGAGTTCATGAACCTGGTTCAATATGATGCCATGACCTTCGGTAACCATGAGTTCGATAAAGGATCCGAAGTCCTGAACGATTTCATCGAGCATGCGGAATTCCCGTTTGTTTCCTCGAACGTGAATTTTTCGGCCGATGCTTTATTGACCCAGAAATTTAAGAATGAAGTGGCCCGGGATGCCAAGGATGCAACCATCTACCCGGCTATCATTATGGAGGTAGATGGGGAGCAGGTTGGCCTCATTGGACTTACAACCGAAGACACGGCGAACATCGCTTCGCCTGGAGACGTCACCTTCGATGATGCGGTGCAAAAGACAAGAGACACCGTGGCGATGCTGCAGAAGGAAGGCATTAACAAAATCGTCGTGCTGTCTCACCTCGGTTATGACGTGGACGTTAACCTGGCTAAGGAAGTCGAAGGCATCGACATTATCGTGGGCGGTCACAGTCATACCAAGCTGGATCAAGCGGTCGTGGACCGGTCAGACAGCGAACCGAAGCTGATCGTGCAGACAGGGGAAAAAGGCCAATTCTTAGGTCAGCTTGAGGTCGTATTTGACGACGAGGGTGTTCTGCAGGAGTGGAACAGCAACCTCATTTCCGTTGACGAGAAGGATAGTGCCGGTCAATACGTGGTACAGCCGGATCCCGAAGCCTTGCAAATTCTGAACACCAAATATAAGCCGGGCGTGGAGGAACTGAAACAAACGGAAGTCGGTTTGACCGAAGTGAAGCTGAACGGCGTTCGTGCCGACGTGCGGACGAAGGAAACGAATCTTGGCAACCTGATTGCGGATGGTATGCTGGATGCGGCGCAAGCGGCCGGCACGAAAGCGGTCATCGCCCTGCAGAACGGTGGCGGCATTCGCGAATCTATTGAGGCAGGCAAAGTCACAATGGGTGACGTGATGACGGTGCTTCCGTTTAACAATGATCTGGTCACGATCACGTTAACGGGCGCCGAGATTAAAGAAGCCATGGAGAACGGGGTTTCCAAGACGCCGGCACAGGACGGGCGCTTCCCGCATATCGCGGGCATGAAGTTTATCTATGACTCCACCAAGCCGGTTGGATCACGCGTCCTGCGAATCGAGGTCAAAGGCAAGAACGGATACGAACCGATCAATATGAATAAATCGTACGAAGTGGCAACAAACGCATTTACCGCTAAAGGCGGCGACTTCTATGCTTCGCTCGAGAAGGCTTATCTGGAAGGGCGTGTGAACCTGCTCTATAAGCCTGACTATGAAGTATTCTCGAACTATGTGAAAAAAGTAGGCACCATCACAGCCAAAACCTCCGCCGTCGAAGGACGGATTACGGACTTGAAGGGAGCGCCGCTTCCAGGAGGACCTGATCCGGGCGGACCGGGAGAGCCTGGACCGGGGAACCCTGGGAACCCGGGCACCCCTGGAACTCCAGGACCGACGACGCCTCCCGTGAATCCTTCGAATCCTGGCACGACACCGCCAGCCGAACCAGGCAAGGTAAAGGTTCCGGTTAAGGTGGAGAATGGTGTGGCAACAGGCAGCGTGACTGGGGCGGCCATGAAGGAAGCCCTGAAACAGCCTTCGGGCGGAAAAGTCACCGTGGAGGTAACAAGCACGCAGCCGATCCAGTCTTCTTCCGTTACCATCGAGAATGAAGCGCTCCGGGCATGGCTTGATCAAACAAGCGCACAGGTGCTGGTGGTAGTGACGCCTTACGGAAGCTATGAGCTTCCGAAGACGGAGATCAATCTCCAAGCTCTGGCTGCGCAAACCGGCTCCGATATTAGCGGCCTTCAATTGGTCATTCAGCTTGCAGTGGATTCGGATGCTCTTAAATCAGCAGCTTCCAAAGGATATAATGCGCTGCAGGCTGTGAGCTACACCGTGACAGCGAAGTCCAGTAATGGCAAGACCATCACGCTCGGTTCATTCCAATCGTATGTGAAGCGGTCCCTGAATGTCGACAAAGCGCATGCTTTGACCGATATTGCGGTTGTTCGAGTGGGCGGGAATGGCAATGAATACACACCGGTGCCATTCAAGGTGAATGGTCAACGAATCGATATCTATAGCCGAACCAACAGCACGTACCTGGTGCTGCAGAACCCGGTAACGTTCCAGGATATTGCCACGCATTGGTCCAAGGCAGACGTTGAATCGCTTGCGGCCAAAATGATCGTAACCGGACGCACAGAGCAGACCTTTGTTCCCAACGCATCGGTCACTCGAGCCGAGTTCGCAGCGCTTGTCGTCGGGGCATTGGGCCTTTCTGCAGACGCTGCGTCAGGCAGCTTCCAGGATGTGGCGTCATCCGACTGGTATACCGGAGCGGTCCAGGCAGCCGTCGATGCCGGTATCATTACCGGCTACACGGACGGCACCTTTAAGCCGAACCGGACTATCACACGTGAAGAGATGGCGTTGATGGCGTACAACGCGCTGGAGTATGCCGGATACAACCAAGCCGACGCGGCAAAAGCAAATTTTGCCGATGCGACCTCGATCGGTGGTTGGTCCAAGACAGCGGTGTATGAATTGGCAGCTCTTGATATTTTGAACGGAGACCAGAATCAGCGCTTCAACCCTAAATCGAGTGCCACCCGTGGGGAAAGCGCCGCTGTGCTCCATCGTTTGATGCAGGATTTGACGTATGCGAAATAAACATATTGTATAGCGGCTGGATGCAGATTGGATTTGCATCTTTGTGATAAACGAGAGGGGGGCCTCAACAGCAAATCTGCCGAAGAACGCTCCAATTGATCAAAAAAGTGGAAAATAGATATGGCGGTGCTAAGGATGTGATCCTAGCACCGCCATTTCTTGCTTTTTTGGTTCGTTGCCACCGTTCCGTCCTTTTCGTAAATGGGTGGTAGATCGCACATCCATTTTGTGAAGATGTGGTTTCTGTTTCTATGTCTAAAGGATGTGCTTGCTCATGGTAGCGGAGAGGACGAAACGATTCCGGACAAGCGGCAGCGGTCGCCTAAAAGCTTTCCAACGGAAAGCTCGCATCGAAAGCATATGCTTTGTCCCCGAATTTCTTCCTTGCTTAAAATCAACCCAAGAAATTTGGGGACAACAGCGATGAGAGGAACGATTCGTACACGGAGCGTCTCCTATCAGAAAGAGGGATCCCGCCAGATCTAAGATCTTTTGGGACATCCTCTTTTTTATGCCGAAAAAACTATAAACAAAATGTGACCGATCCGCGTCCATAATTGTATTAAGGGTAAAAGGAGGTCTAAAGGCGATGCAGATCGATTCGCTCCGGCCGGGCGGAGATATTACGGAAACCTATGAATTATATGGCGATATGCTTTTTAAAATAGCGATGGTGTACCTGGGAAACAAACAGGATGTAGAAGAAGCTATTCAGGAGACGTTTATGAAGCTGATATATAAATCACCTGAGTTCAGCGATCAGGAGCATAAGAAAGCTTGGCTCATTCGGGTGATTACGAACCATTGCAAGAACATGCAAGGGAGCCTGTGGCGCAAGCGGGTAACGAAAATGGAGCATATGAATGATTATTTTGTGGAGCCCTCGGAACGGACCCTGATGGATAATGTCATGAGTTTGCCGTTTAAGTATAAGTCGGTGATCCATCTGTTTTATTACGAGGATTATTCCGTTAAGGAAATCGCCGGGATCTTGCAGATTAATGAGTCTGCGGTCAAGATGCGTCTTCAGCGCGGCAGGAAGCTGCTGCGCATGGACTTGGAAGGAGAGGACGATTGATGAATCGGAATGACTACAAAACATTGATAGATCGAATAGAACCTGATAAAGGATTGGAGGAGCGCCTGATGAAAGGAATGAAACAAAATCAGAGTCAGACGACAAGAAGGAATCGGTGGGGTATGGCTGGCGTTAGTATGGCTGTCATGTTGGGGCTAGTCTTGGTTGTTTCAATAATGTTGAATCGTGAAGATGTTCCCGTTGTTACCTATACTCCGGAAACGCAAGGGACTGGAGAGCCTACGCCGCCGATCGCCCAGGCCGGCCATGACCCGGTAACCATTCCGAAGATTGAGCTTCCGGGCGAGAGCAACGTCAAAGCCGACATGATCGGTTTGGTTGTATACCAGGGCAATATCTACACCCAGACCGGTACGCAAATCACGCCGGAAATTGCCAAGCAACTGCGGGGCGACAAGCTCGGTCGGTCGAAATCGGGGATTACGGAGTGGAGCTCCTCCGATGATTACACGGAGCTTGCTTCTACAATCGGCGAAATGGACATTTTCTCGGTTAAGGGATATGACGCCGATTTTAGAATCATGTCCTACATGGAGCACGACGGGGAAGTCTACGCCGAATTGTATGAGCACCTCAACGGGATTACGGTGGCGAAAGGCGAGGATATCATCGGCAAGCTGAATCTGATGGGGAACATGAATTCGGTTAAATGGCAGGATTTCGACAGCTGGAATATGGGCGAGAACAAGTTACACGAGCTTTCCGGCGATGCGGCGGTGCAAGCCTTCGTTGAGGCGTTATATGAAGCAAAGCCGGTAGCGGCCGAGCCTTTGTTTGAGCAAGGGATCTACGAGACCGGTTCGGACGAGCAGAAGTTTCTGTATATCCAGCTGCAGGATGGGACGGAAGTCCAGTTGAGATTGTTTAAGGGCGGCCAGTATGTGCGATATGCCAACGCGCCGGTGTTCTTTCAATTGGAAGCCGAGGCGTTCACTATGCTATGGGATCTGATGGAGGAGTAGGTCGTCAAATCGATCATGATTTTCGAAAAAAGTGACTTTTAAAGCTTGAGGCTATCCAACATGGGTAGCCTTTTTTCATGAATACGGGGCCGTAAACAGCGCCCCCTTTATCCCATGGTGGTCCCTTGCTATTCGCGTACCGTCGATGAAGGGCGATTCGCTTTCACGAATGCACTCGGCGTCATTCCGAAATACCGGGTAAAGGCGCGGGAGAACGTAAACAAATCCGAATAGCCCAGGGATAAAGCGGTCTGCGTGATGCTGATGCCCTCGGCGGATAATAGGCGGGTCGCTTTCTCCATGATCAACTGCTGCATGTAGCGGGACGGAGAGATGCCGTATCGGCGGGTAAACGCGCGGGTAAAGTGACTGCGATGCACGCCGGCCCACGCGGCAAGCTCCTCCACGGACAGGTTCTCGGTACAGTGAAGCTGCATATACCCAGGGATGGATTCGAGCCAGTCGGATGCAGCAGCAGAAGGAGATTGGTGCCGGTTCGAATTGATGCTGTGGATCAATTGGAATCCCAATGACATCAGCTGAAGGCTGTGGTCTAACTGGGGCTGCCGGAGCAATCTCTGAATCTCCTTGATGATCGCCAGGGTATCGTCCCCGAAGGCATTTTGTCGATAGGGCCGCTCCGGATATAAATCAACATGCTTCAATATGGATGGCATCAACTCGCCCATAAAAGCCGTCCAGGTGATCGTGGTAGATGGCTGCTCGCAGTCCTTGACATAGGTATAGACCGAGCCGGGGAAGAGGCAGAACAGGTCGCCTTCCGAGAGGGAGACGCTGCTGCCGTCCCATCCGAATCGCACCTTGCCGCTGGCAACGAAATGTATACTATAAAATCCGACGGACCGGGGACCGACTTTTTCGGTGAAAAAAGGGTGCGTACCGGATTTGTATATCCACAATCCCATTTTTGTCTCAAATGAAGCCGGATTGTTAAAGTATTCTTCTCTGGATGGTCTTGGGTTCACTGTCACGCCTCCTCCTGCCAGCTGTTCCTGATCATTTTTCTTGTTGTTGCTACTATGCAACATATTGTATAACGATTGCAAGGATTGAGCATTCCGTGTAGGCCTATCAAAGGGTACGATGATGAGGAACAAGTCGAACATAGTAGAGGTGAATTAAGATATGAAACAACCGAATTTTATCGTCGTATATTGCGATGATCTAGGGTATGGGGACCTTGGGTGTTACGGATCGGAAACCGTGAAAACCCCGCATCTGGACGGATTGGCTGATGAAGGCATTCGTTTTACGAATTGGTATTCCAACTCTCCAGTCTGCTCTCCGTCACGAGCCTCTTTATTGACAGGCAAGTATCCGGTCAGAGCGGGAGTCGGTGAAATCCTGGGGGCGAAGCGCGGTTCGCATGGCCTTCCTCCCACCGAGGTAACGTTGGCGAAGGCGCTTAAACCCGCCGGCTACAGAACGGCATTGTATGGAAAATGGCATCTGGGTCTGTCAGAGGAAACCAGTCCGAACGCGCACGGGTTTGATGAGTTTTTCGGATTTAAGGCGGGCTGCGTCGATTTTTACTCGCACATTTTTTATTGGGGCCAAGCCCATGGCGTCAATCCCCTTCATGATCTATGGGAAAACGAAACGGAGGTTTGGGAGAACGGCCGGTATATGACCGAACTGATTACGGAACGATCGGTTGATTTCATTAAGCGGTCTCGGGAGCAGGAGGCTCCGTTCTTCTTGTTTACGTCATACAATGCGCCGCATTATCCGATGCATGCACCACAGGAATACATGGACCGGTTTGCGCATTTGCCTTGGGATCGGCAGGTCATGGCCGCCATGATTGCAGCGGTGGATGACGGCGTCGGGGAGATCGTGAAGGCGCTGAAGGAAGTGGGGTGTTATGAGGATACGGTCATCTTCTTCTCCAGCGATAACGGACCGTCCTCCGAGAGCCGGAACTGGCTGGACGGGACGGAAGACGTTTATTACGGCGGGAGCGCGGGGATCTTTCGCGGGCATAAAGCAAGTCTGTTTGAAGGCGGAATCCGCGAACCTGCCATACTAAGCTGGCCGAACGGATTAGAGGGCGGACAAGTACGTGATGAGGTGGCGGCCATGATGGACATCGTACCGACCTTTCTGGATCTGGCGGGCGTCGATCCGGCGGCGGGACCGCTTCAAGGCGTTGCACTGGATGGAAGCAGCCTGAAGGGGATGCTACGAATGGGCGAGCCGTCGCCGCATAAGCAATTGTTCTGGGAGTATCAAGGCCAACTGGCTGTCCGGGAAGGGAATTGGAAGCTGGTGCTGAACGGGAAACTCGATTTTGACCGCGTGGTTCCGGATCAGGTTCATCTGTCCGATCTGTCCAAGGATCCCAGGGAGCGCTCCAACCTGGCGGACCATTACCCCGAGATCGTGGAACGGCTTAGCCGGGATGTGCTAGCCTGGTACGAGGAAGTGCAAAGTAACGGATCATAAGCGTGGATTAGAGCGAATCATATAAGCCTTAGCGATTATGCAAAAAAGCCCCGGCATCGGGGCTTTTTCATATATGTTGGTGACAGGTATCAGCAGATTCCGGTAGCTGGGACCCTTAAAAAGGATTCAACACATGGTAGAACACGTTCGGCGAAGCCATGCGGTAATAATGACTGCACCAGCCGACCCCTTTGTGGTTGTCGCGGTTGGTCGTGCTGAACACCAGCCGTTCCTGCTCAAGCTCTTCAATGCTTGCCGTACGTCCCTCAACGTATTCCAGAATGCGGAACGATGCGGTATCCAGGCGAGTAATGACGCCGCCATAGCGGATGTCGATGACCTCCCAGCCGAAGGGCTTAAACATCCGGTGCCACTGCGTGCGGTGGGCAATGCGCAGTTCTTGAACGGCTTTGGAAATGGCAGGGAGCACGACCCTGGCCATATGTTTTAAGGTATCGGTGTCCTTGGTGTCATAGGCTTTCTTCAGCAGAATGCCAATCTCGCTCTTGCGTTTGAGGACGGCGCTCAGCTTCTCCGGCATATCGAACAGATAGTCCAGCTCGGCGCTGCTATCGCGCTTCGCACGCAGGTTTTGCTCCAGCTCGGCATAGTGGTTCGAGAGGTCCAGGCCTTCGATCTGTTTGTCGAACATCCCGAGGAGCACGTCCTGATACAGCAAGAATTTCGACGGGTTGCTCTGCTTGGCGTTGTTCGGCTCCTGGCCGGGGATTTCGTCCAGGTCCTTCAGCAGGAGGAACGTATCCATATCGATGCCCGTACAGAATTTAACCCGTTCCGCCAACTGAGCCGGGGACGGCTTCTGTTCCGAGTAGGCATGCTCGGCATAGAGCTGCAGACCGAGCAGCGCCGCGAACGGATTTCCTTCGTTGCCGTCATCGCCCCACATCGTGGCGTATACCTCGCGGATTCCCTCCTGCTTGCACACTTGAAGCGCAACATCCGAAGCGTTCAGGGACAAACCGTAGTTGACGCCAAATGTGTTGAAAATCCAGACGGCTCCTGCAAACACGAGGTTGCACCCCAGCGGACGGTGATTGGCAATCAGCTTCTTATAGTCCTCCGGCTTCATGTGGGTGTAGTCCCAGTACACCATGTCTACATCCTTCGGGATGCGGCGGGCCATATCCTCCGGAATCGAGGTGTCCTTGTCGTAATACGCCGCATCGCCGCCTCCGCCGGCAGCGAGCTTCAGGAACATGTCGCTCCACATCATCGGCTTCAGGCCGCGTTTGCGGACGGCAGCCAGGACTTTGTCCAGATGGGTGATCATGATGTCGAAACGGCTCACATAACCGTTGTGATCCAAATATTTTCCCCGTCCAAGCTCCTCCGCTTCGTCCATCCCGATATGAATCTTGTTGCTGCGGAACGGAGCGCTGGCAGCCTCGATCATCCGTTCAATCAGGGAATCTGTCTGCTCGCTGCCGACAAGAAGGGCCCCTTTGGTATCACGGTAATGCTTGATGGGCTCCCACTTCAGAAACTCCTCCAGATGCGCCAAGGTTTGGATGCTCGGAAAAGCCTCGATGCCGAATTGGTCGGCATAATCGTCTATTTCTTTCAGTTCTGCTTGTGTATAGCGACCGCGCATATAACCGAAATACGGCTCGCCTTCGATCTGGTAGGTATCCTCCATGTATAACATCACGCTGTTCATCCCCATCAGGGCCATCTTGTTCAGCATGAGCTTGAAGCTGTCCACGGTCAGCACGGCGTTGCGGGACAGGTCGAACATCGGGCCGATCTGGTCAAATTGCTGACGTTCGTGAAGGTGGAACGTATCGCTTTGGCGGCTATGTTGAACCAGCAAGCCGAGTCCCCGGAAAAATTGATGTTTTCGTCCGTAACGAATATAGGCGTGAGTCCGGTCCCTGCCGACCTCCAGATCTCCATCCGACAAGGCTACCTCTACGGGGACTCCGTCCTCCCCAAGCTCTACGCCAACCTCATCCAGCAGCAGCTGAATGCCGGGCATGACATCCGTAACAGCGCCCTCAAAACGAAATTTCATATGAAATCCCCCTGCATCCATGATTTTGCGAACATTAAACATTATATCATTATAATGTTTAATGTTATGGGAATCGTCGTGGGAAATCAATCATTAGTTTGCGAAAGTATGCTTCCAATTCATTTTACTAGAAACAACGTAACACCTTAAACGGATGAAACGCGCATGGAAGGGAATCAGTCATTCCGATGGTTGATTCCCTTTATTTGTTAGAGCTAAATCTGCTGGTGAGAGTCTCACTTGAGCCGCAAAATAGTTCTTGAAAACAGGCCAAAATGTGGTTGACGGCAAGGAACCTCGATACTACAATAAAGAATGCAAACGCTCCCATTGTAATCGCTTTCATCTATCTTTGTTTCATTCTATATTTCGAACCATTTCTCTAACCATTGTCAGTTATTGTCGTACTTTACTTGATGGAAGCTCAAACTTGTTTATGCAAGCGTTTGCGCAATGATTGGCATTAAAATAGCATCAACTGCACCTAATCCAAGAACCGAAGGAGGTTATTTGTTCATGAGAATGACTGTTTTAAGCAAACGAACGTGGTCCATCATCATGATTTTTTCGCTGATTTTCTCCATGCTCGGCATTCCGCCATCAACGGCCGATGCCAATAACGTGCCAAGCCAGGTTACGCTGGTAGGGACTCTGCAATCCGAACTAGGCCATAGCGGAGATTGGGACCCGGCCGCCGCCGCGACAACTATGAAGAATATGGGGAACGGAGAATACAGCTTTACCGGCCACTTGCCCGCGGGATCGTACGAGTACAAGATCGCGATTGACGGTAAGTGGGATGAGAATTACGGTTCCGCCAATTATTCCAATCCAAGCGGAGCGAGCAAGGATGGCAACATTCTAATAACGCTCGCTCAGGACTCTCAGGTTACTTTTTATTACAACCACGGGACCCACCGGATTGCGGATTCTACATACTACGTTCCGATTGAAGCGGATAAGCTTCCAAGAGTGATCGGCAGCTTCCAGTCGGGTATTGGTGAAGCGGCCGACTGGTCGCCTGCGGATGCAAGATTAATTATGCAGGATTCCGATTATGACAATGTATACACGGTGACAGCCGACGTGTACGAAGGGGATCATGAGTATCAAATCGCTTTGGGCAGCGATGCGGCAAGCGCGGTTCACCCCGCTAATCGGGAAGCGCTTCAGCTGCCGCAAGATGTGAAGGTTACATTCAGCTATAATGCGAACGATCATGGTGTTGCCGCTCGTTTCACGGTGCCTGCAGATCCGGGAACGCCGGTTCCCGCTAACCATCTGCGCGTCCATTACAACCGGGCAGACGTGAATTACGGCAGCATTGGTCTGTGGATTTTTGATGAAGTTGCAGTTCCGTCAGCCAACTGGCCGACAGGGGCAACGCCATTCCCGAGCGGGCAGCAGGACGGCTACGGCGCCTTCGTCGACATTCCGCTCAAGGACGGCGCCCAAAAAGTCGGGATCGTCGTTGTCGACCGCATTAGCGGCAACAAAGACGGCGGCGACAAAAAATTTGCCTTAACCTCGCCGGACATGAACGAAGTATGGCTCAAGGAAGGCTCCGATACGGTATATAGCTTTGAGCCTGTTGACCTGCCGGCAGATACCGTGCGTATCCACTATCAAAGACAGGATCAGAACTACGATCCGTACGGTTTGTGGATATGGGGTGATGATGTCGCTGCGCCTTCGAAAGACTGGCCGACAGGAGCCACCATGTTCCCTCCAGGCCAAACCGACCGTTACGGCGCTTACGTGGACGTACTGATGAAGCCGGAGGCTCAGAAGATTAATTTACTCGTGCTGGATCCGTCCAAGGGAGATGCCGGGAAAGACGGCGGCGACAAAGGTTTTACCCTGGTAGACCGATACCAGCATCTGTTCATTAAAGAAGGCGACAATACTGTCTATACATCCCCGCATGGGGAGGTGCCTACGGGGTTAGTCTCGGCAGAGGTATTGTCTCCCGGAAAGCTCCAGCTCGGATTTACGATGACCGATGGTTTGGAAGCGGATACGCTGAAGAATGAGCTGCAGATCAAGGATAAGGACGACAATACGGTTACCATTCAAGACGTGAAGATTGTCGGAAACACTACCATCGAAGTGTCGGCATTATTCCAGTTGGATCAGACTCCGCTTAAGGTAACCTACGCCGGAAAAACCGTATCGGCTTCGACCGGCTGGAGAATGCTGGATGAGATATACGCGTACGACGGCGATGATCTCGGGGCGACTTATCAGTCCGGTGGGGCCGAACTCAAGCTGTGGGCACCGACGGCAACCGAGGTCACCGCGAATGTGTACAGCAAGGATGATGCAACGCAGTTGATCGGCAATGTAACCCTGCAAAAAGGTGATAAAGGGGTATGGTCGGTTCAATTGAAGCCGGGGGACCTCGGGATCCAAGATTTTAGAGGATATTTTTATCAATACGAAGTGACCAACAACGGTGTGACGAAAGCCGTGCTGGATCCATATGCCAAATCCATGGCGCAATTCAGAGTGAACACCAAAGGTGAAGCAGGACCGGACGGTGATACCGTCGGCAAAGCGGCTATCGTCGACTTGAGTCAAACGGATCCTGCCGGCTTCTGTTTTGCGGACATTCCTGGTTATGAGCAGCGGGAAGACGCCATCATCTGGGAGATTCACGTCCGGGATTTTACGTCGGATCCGACAATTGAGAACGATCTGCATAACGCGACTTGGGGATCCTACGACGCATTCAAAGAGAAGCTCGAATACATCAAGTCCCTAGGCGTTACCCATGTTCAGCTGCTGCCCGTGATGGCGTGGTATTACGGGGACGAAGCTGCCATGAAGAACAGGGAGCTGGAATATTCGGCAAAAGACAATGAGTACAACTGGGGATATGATCCGCACAGTTATTTCTCGCCTGATGGTGCTTACTCTGAGGATCCTACGGATCCGGAATTGCGAATCAAGGAACTGAAAGCGATGATTAACGCCATTCACGAGGCGGACATGGGCGTCGTATTGGACGTGGTGTACACCCATATGGCCAAGGCAGACTTCCTGAATGATATCGTGCCAAACTATTATGCCTTCCAGGACGCCAACGGCAATTTCATCGGCGGCTTCGGCAACAACCTGGCAACCAACCATAAGATGGCCGAGAAGCTGATGGTAGACTCCGTGAAATACTGGTTCGACGAATACAAAATCGACGGCATGCGCTGGGACATGATGGGCGACGCCACGTATGAGGCTGTACAGAACGCCTATGATGCCGCAGCCTCCATTAACCCGAACGCTCTGTTTATCGGCGAGGGCTGGGTCACCTTCGGCGGACATCTGTCGGATCCTTCCCTGGCAGGCAAGGGGGCAGACCAGAATTGGATGGATAAGACGGACGACGTCGGCGTCTTCTCGGATGAGTTCCGCAACGAGCTGAAATCCGGCTTCGGCAATGAAGGTGAGCCTAGATTCATTACGGGCGGCGCACGCGACATCCAAACGATTTTCAACAATATCAAGGCCCAGCCTAGCAACACGAAGGAAGATGACCCGGGCGACATCGTTCAATACATTGAAGCCCATGACAATCTGCCGCTGTACGACATCATTGCGCAGTCCATCAAGAAGGACCCTTCGATAGCAACGAATGATCTGGAGATTCATAAACGCATTCGTCTGGGCAACCTGATTACTTTGACTTCGCAAGGAACGGCTTTCCTCCATGCAGGACAGGAATACGGGCGGACTAAGCAATGGCTGGGTCAGGGTGTGCCCGAGCAAAAATATCACGAATTAGAGGACGAGGCGGGAAACCGTTTCGGTTATTTCATCCACGACTCCTACGACTCCTCCGATGCCATCAACATGTTTGATTGGGAAAAGGCAACGGATGAAACCAAGTATCCGGAGAACAACAAGACGAAGGAATATACGACCGGATTGATCGAGTTAAGAAAATCGTCCGACGCCTTCCGCCTTGGCGATCAGTGCATAGTGAATTCGAATGTGACCCTGCTGCAGATTCCCGAGGTGAAAGTGCAGGATCTGGTTATTGCTTATAAAAATAAAGCCACGGACGGAACCGGCACTTATTATGTATTCGTTAATGCCGATAACCAGTCGAGATCGTTGACGCTTAGCGAGGATCTAACCTCCGGCACGGTGGTGGTTGATAACGACGAAGCGGGCACGACCGGCGTTAAGGCGAAGTCCGGATTTACGTTAACCTCCGGCTCGATTACGCTTGAGCCTCTAACGGCCGTTGTAATTAAAATGAAAGCTAAGATCGATGACGGTGGCAACGGCAGCAACCCTGGCAGTGGAAATGGAAATGGAAACGGAGGCGGGGGAGGCGGCAATCCGTCGACCGATCCGGGAACGAAGCCAAATCAGGGTCAGCGGATCATCAACGAAGAGTCGCTGCGCAGCGGACAAGAGAAAGTAACGGTTCAGCTGGGTGCCGAGGATATCGAAGTTCTCTTGCCGCTGACGGCAGGGGACATCCTGGGAGAGAAGCCGCTTGCGCTGAAGCAGGGCGGCGTGATGGTACAGCTTCCATCCGCGCTGCTCAAAGCGCTGCGCCAGCTCGTACCGGCCGATCAGGCTAAGGATGCGGTTATCTCGTTTAAGCTGGAAGAGGTTGGATCGCAGACGGCTGCCTCTCTTATAGCCAAAGCAGCTGCTTCCCAGAAGACTAAGCTGAAGCAAGGCAGCAAGATGTATGATTTCCAGCTTTCCGTCCGTACGAAAGACGGCAAGGCATATAAGCTGGAGCGTTTCATAGCACCCGTAACGATTGGATTTGCAGTCGACAGCGCCATTCACGGCAAGCTGGCCGGTATCTACCATATCTCAGATCAAGGCCAACTGAAATATGTTGGCGGCAAGCTGGTAAACGGGCTGCTGACGGCCGAAGTCAGCCAATTCAGCACATATGCTGCATTGGAATATGATAAATCGTTTGTGGACCTTACCGGCCATTGGGCCGAGCAAGCGGTAAAAGAGCTTTCCGCTAAGCATATTGTAAATGGCACCAGCGATACGAAATTTAGTCCACATCAGCCACTGACACGTGCACAATTTGCCGCTATGCTCGTTCGGGCCTTGGGACTTGAAAGTACGCAAGACACGACCTTCACGGATGTGGACAGCGACGTTTGGTATGCTTCCGCGGTTGCGGCAGCTCATCAGCACGGGCTGGTGAACGGCAGAGGCAAGGATACATTCGCACCGAACACAGCTATCACCCGTGAAGAGCTGGCCGTCATGCTCTACCGTGCATACGGGGCCAAGGGGAATGCCACCACTTCGGCGGAAGCACCGGATCTGAAGGATAAGGGGCAAATTTCTCCATGGGCAGTCCAAGAGGTGAAGGAAGCCTTGTCCCTTGGCTTGATGAAGGGACATGCCAACAGCACGTTTACGCCGAATGCCAAGACCACCCGTGCTGAAAGCGCACAGGCTGTGCTCAATCTGTTGAATCAAGTGAAGTAATATCCGACGGAATATCAATAAGAAGAGCCCTGGAGGATTCCAGCGGCTCTTTTTACCGTCATACGAACAGCATTATCTTTTTTTCCTTACTCATCCGCCTAACAGATAGCAAGTATGCATTCCTTGCCCACCGCGGATTGCCGTACGCAGGATTACATCAGCGGTCGATTCGGATGATCAATAGTTCGGCTGGGTCTTGAACCCAGACATCGAGCTCTTCTCTTAAAAAATAGAAGTCTTTCAGGCTTTCACTGAAGGACTTTTTTTGTTTCTTTTGTCGCAGAACCATTGGATTATTTATGTAATTTTGATGAGCCAGCTTTCGCAAATTAGCCGTGCGTTAGAAAGCTTCGGGCAAAGCGTGTCATATGATACTTCGATTGTCCGACATATGTTTGGTGTTTAATTAACATTTACGCCTATGAAACATAAAAATATGGTTTTTTTTGCAATGACATATGTTACTCTAAAACAAGAGGTGGTAATATATGTCTGAAATTAAACATGGACGAGGTTACGTATACTCAATCCAGTATCATATCGTATGGTGTGTGAAATATCGCCATAAGGTGTTGCTTAACGGTGTAGACAAAAGACTTAAAGAGATGCTTTGTCAGATAGCATCAGACAACAACTTTGAAATAGTTGAGATCAAAAGTGACAGTGATCATGTTCACTTGTTGGTCGAATGCTCACCACAACGCGCTATCCCTTCTATCATTAAAGCATTGAAGGGAGTATCCGCAAGATTGTTGTTTAAAGAGTTTCCTCAGCTAAAGAAGAAGCTTTGGGGAGGGAATCTTTGGAACCCATCTTACTTTGTAGCAACAGTTAGCGAAAATACAGAATCTCAAATTAGACAGTATATACAAAACCAGAAAGTGAAGTGATATCCATGCTAGTACATAAGGCGTACAAGTTCCGCATTTATCCTACCACAGAACAAGCTGTCCTCATTTCTAAGACGATTGGCTGTAGTCGCTTTGTGTTCAATCACTTTCTGGGGAAGTGGAATACAACTTACAAAGAGACGGGCAAGGGACTTACTTACGGAACATGTTCAGCCGAACTAACCAAACTTAAGAAGGAGCTGGATTGGCTCATAGAACCCGATAAGTTCTCTTTGCAGAACGCACTAAAGAATTTAGCAGACTCGTATTCTCGATTCTTCAAAAAGCAGAATGATGCTCCAAGATTCAAGAGCAAGAAGAGCCCTGTTCAGTCTTATCAAACCAACTTCACCAACAACAACATCGCTATAATAGACAACAAAATCAAACTTCCAAAGTTAGGTTTAGTTAAATTTGCAAAATCCAGAGAAATAGAAGGGCGTATCTTGAATGCTACAGTCAGATGCAACCCCACGGGTAAGTATTTTGTGTCTATACGTGCAGAAGTAGAAGTGGAAGCATTGGCTGAGACGAACTCTTCAGTTGGAATCGATGTGGGATTGAAGGAATTTGCCGTTCTGACTAATGGGGAAAACTTCCCAAACCCTAAGTTCTTTCGAGCGCTAGAAGCAAAACTAGCTAAAGAACAACGTATTCTATCAAGAAGGAAAGAAGTAGCATTGATACAAAAGCGACCTCTTGCTGAATCGAGAAACTATCAGAAGCAAAAGCTTAAGGTAGCTAGAATCCATGAACGTATTGCCAATTCGAGAGCAGATTACTTACATAAGATTTCAACGCATATTGTCAAAAACCACGACAACATTGCGATTGAAGACTTGCAAGTAAAGAATATGCTGCAAAACGGCAAACTAGCTAAGGCAATTAGCGAAGTATCTTGGACGCAATTCAGAACGATGTTAGAGTACAAGGCGAAATGGTATGGACGCACAGTGGTCCCTGTATGCAAAACGTTCGCATCTTCACAGCTATGCTCTTGTTGTGGGTTTAAGAACAAAGAAGTTAAAAACCTGAAGCTTCGTGAATGGACTTGCCCAGTGTGCCATTCTCATCACGATCGAGATTGGAATGCAAGTAAGAATATCCTCCATGAAGGAAAAAGACTTCTGTCTGCACAGTTGTAGTGAGTCGTTGTGCAGTAACCGTAGGAAATTACGGGGATAGCCTAATTAATTAGGGTTCGATAGAACCCTGTACTTAGGAATCTCGTCACTTTAGTGATGAGAGGTTCAAATAGTTACCCTACCTCTATGATCTTGCTTGCCTCGGCTTGGCGCCTCTATTCTTACAACAATTCTCTGCGTTCCACCATGGCTTTCCAGACACGGGACGATCATGCCCGTATCATATTAGCAAGGCGAGTTATCTGATACCAAATGGAATGAATTGTGAATCGGCAGGCCAATCGCGTGAGGAAAATGCATCTAACTTCGAAATGAGACGTAGTATGTGTTATATCCTTTATTTACCTATGTTTTACGGATATTTTAAAAGGCGGTTATAAGTCGAATCAGTCATCGCTCTATAGGAGTAAGGGAGGTGTTAATTCTTGAATGTCTCGAAATCCGTAAAGCTGCTCCTGCTTATGGCGGTTATCGCGATCGTAAATATTGTGCTGGTTTCGCCCGGGCTGCTCGGATTCCATATTGGCGGCGATAGCGCCTTCCAGTCGGCATCGGTCATTACCGTATGGATTGTTAGTGTTCTTGTGCTCTTTTATGGCAGTTATGTTTTGTTATTCAAGCCTCCGGCTGTGAAGGCGATCCAAACGATTCAGACCCGTGAGGATTATATAGACGCGCTTCATCATTATCGCAACGTGAAAGTGCTGAAGAATGATATCGCCCTTGCCCTGGACCAATTGGAACGAATTGAGAAAAAGAGAAACGCGCTGCTGGACGTCCTGGGTCAGCGTTTTGAGCAAACGGAGCTCAGTTACAAGAAATTCATGGCGGTCATCGATGAGGTTGAGAAGCTGTTCTATCTCAATATCCGAGGGATTCTGAACAAGCTGGGCGTCTTCGCCGCATCCGATTTCAACCGCATGGCCGATCAGCCCAAAGCATCCCAGCTATCCAGCAAGGTGGCGCAGAAAAAAACAGCCTTATACCAAGAGTATCTGGCTTACGTGACCGGTTATCTGGAAGCGAATGAAGAAATCATGCTCAAGCTCGATAAACTGCTGCTGGAGATTTCCTTGCTTGGCAGCACCGATTACCGGGATGTGGAGGAGATGCCATGCATGAAGGAAATCGATACGTTAATCAAGCAAACCAAACTATATAAGCAATAAGAGAGGGAGATGATTATGCGAAGCAAAGGGAGTGCCTTTGTCGTATTAGTGGCCATTGCAGTGGTCGTGTTTGTTCTGGTGTATGCGGGGATCACGTTAACCTCCAATCTGGGCAAGAGCCAGTCTGAGGTCGATTCGGAAGGCGCGGCTAAGAAAATCAACAAAATCTACAAGGACATTGTGGTCACGACGGCGGATCCCATAAAAGGTCAAGTTGATCTGGACCCGGTTGCCGTAGCCGACTCCCTGCCCGATATATCCAAGTTTCCGATCTCGGTCGAGAATACGACGGACTTGTATGTTGAGATCTTCTCCTCGCCCGAGAAGGCAGGGCCTGGCATTGACGGTTGGTTGAATGAAGTGGCAGAGGAGTTCAACAACTCCAAGCCGGTAGTGAACGGCAAGCCGGTATCGGTGAAGATCCGTAATATCGCGTCGGGAACCGCAACCGATTACATAACATCCGGAAAGTACGTGCCGGACGCTTTTACGCCTTCTAATGAGCTGTGGGGGGAGATGGTCAAGGAATATGGTGTCAAGGCCGAGCTTGTATCCAAGCGCCTCACGGGGAACGTGACCGGCGTTGTCACCCGAAAGGCCAAATACGATGAACTGGTGGAGAAGTACGGCTCCTTGAACGTCAAGACGCTGACGGATGCGATATCGAATAACGAATTGGCGATGGGTTACACAGATCCTTTTGCGAGCTCCACGGGTCTAAACTTCCTGATCACGGCCCTTGAAACGTTTGACAGCTCCGATCTGCTTAGCGAAAAAGCGGTACAGGGCTTCGAGAAATTCCAGGCGAACGTCCCTTTCACGGCTTCGACCACGATCCAGATGCGCGATGCGGCGAAGTCCGGCATGCTGGATGCCTTTGTCCTGGAGTATCAGACCTATGTCAACGCGGCGGACATGAAGAGCGGTTACGTCTTTACCCCGTTTGGCGTAAGGCACGACAGTCCTTTGTATGCGCTCGGGAAAGTGCCGAAGGAGAAGCTGGACATCATTAAGAAATTCGCGGCGTTTGTTGAGCAGAACAAATACCAGAAGTTAGCCGACAAAAAAGGGTTCAATGGTCTTAACGATTATCAATCCGAGCTTGAAGTTGTCGACAGCAGTCTGCTGCCTTCTGCGCAGAAGCTTTGGAAAGAGAAAAAAGATGGCAACAAGCCGGTTGCGGCTGTGTTTGTAGCGGACGTGTCGGGAAGCATGGACGGCGAGCCGTTAAACCGCCTCAAGGAATCGCTGTTGACGGGGCAGAAATATTTGGGCCGGGACAACAGCATCGGCTTCGTGTCGTATTCCACGGACGTTACGATCAACCTTCCGATCGGCAAGTACGACTTGAATCAGCAGTCGATGTTTGTCGGGGCGATCAACAGCCTTGAAGCCAGCGGGAATACCGCGACCTTTGACGGCATTGTGGTGGCAATGAAGATGCTTCAGGACGAGATGGCGGCGAATCCGGACGTGAAACCTCTGATTTTTGTGCTGAGTGACGGGGAGACGAACGTTGGGCACTCCCTGGATGACATCCGGGAACTGATCAAAGCGTATAAAATCCCAGTATACACGATCGGCTATAATGCCAACATTCAGGCGCTCCAGAGCATATCCAGCATCAATGAAGCAGCCAGCATCAACGCGGATACCGACGATGTCGTATACAAAATCGGCCAGCTGCTGAATGTGCAGATGTAGCAGCATTACAAGCGTTTTTCACATATAACGAAGTGGTTCACACAAGAAACTTGTAGGAGGGGTTATATTGTCATTTACGATGGAAGTCATTAGTCCCGAAGAGATTAAGACGGCGATTGAAGAGCAGGTGAAGCCAGAGCCGGAAGAAGTTACGCAGTTGAAGGAGCTGGCGGTTAACAATGTGCAGGCCATCATGGAGCTGGATATCGAATCGCTCGAGAAGCGAAGACAGGTGCTGCAATCCATTGAGAGCTTTGGCATCAGCTCGATGAGATCCTCCTCGGAGAAGAATGCGCTCCTGCAGGTTCAGGTGGGAAGATTATCGAAAACCGGGGATGAAGGCGGTCAAGTGGCCAAAGGGTTAACGGAGCTGCAGCTGCAGCTGAAGGATTTGGACCCGAGCGTTGTGGATTTTGCGAAGAGCGGGCTGCTGGGCATGGTATTTAACCCGCTGCGCCGATATTTTGCCAAGTTTCAAAAGGCGGACGCCGTCATTTCAGATATCATTATTTCCCTGGAGAAAGGAAAAACCGTATTAAAGAATGACAACACCACGCTGGAGATTGAACAGCAAACCCTCCGCGAGCTGACCAAAAAGCTGCAAAAGGAAATTCAGCTGGGGATGCTTATGGACGCAGAGATCGAATCCCAGGTCGAGGCGGCCAAAATACGGCAGGAGTCGGAGGATAAAATCCGGTTTATCACCGAAGAGGTGTTGTTTCCGCTGCGCCAGCGCGTGATGGACCTGCAGCAGATGCTGGTCGTGAACCAGCAGGGAATCATGGCCATTGAAGTGGTCATTCGGAACAACAAAGAATTAATTCGCGGCGTAGATCGGGCGAGAAACGTAACGGTAACGGCGCTGAAAATCTCGGTCACGGTGGCTAGTGCCCTGTACAACCAGAAGATTGTCCTGAAGAAAATCGAGCTGCTGAACGAAACCACGAACAATCTGATCAGCGCTACCTCCAAAATGCTGAAGGATCAAGGTGCAGCGATCCACAAGCAGTCGCTGGAAACGAGTATCTCCGTCGATACCTTGAAGCAAGCATTCACGGATGTGCTGTCGGCACTTGATTCCATCAGCACTTACAAGCAGGAGGCGCTCCCGCGGATGCGTGAGACGATCCATCAGTTCAGTGAGCTGGCGGTAACAGGCGAGCAGCAGATCCAGCGCTTGGAGCGGGGGCAGAAGCTGGGACTGTAGGTTTGGTTATAACAAAAAAAGAGTGTGCAGTCATGATACTGCGTACTCTTTTTATTTGGCCAAAGCCTTAGGCTCGCAAATAATTGAGCAGGATCTGCTTGAGGATCGCCAGCTGTTGCTCGGGCGCGAGATCCGGCTCGACCACCAGGATGTTTTTTTTGGAGGGACAGCAGGGAAATGAAGTGGTCGAACAGCAGCTCCAGCTTCTCTATGCAGGAAATCGGCCGTTCCGCGTTCATATACATCAGCAGAAAAAGCGACCCGTAAATGGTCGCTTTTTATTACGTTATTTCAATGGAATATTCCTTGATGAGGGACGTAAGCTCTTGAAAGGTGAATTTATGATTTACCATATCGACCGTAAAATCCTCTGCTTGTTTTTGTTCCATGATAAATCGATAACCGTTATAGCGTAAAAACAGGAGAAGAGCCGTGAAGGCGGTTCTTTTATTGGCGTTTTGAAATGGGTGATTTTGTCCCAGTGATTCAAATAATGCAGCTGACTTTTCCCAGATGGATAAATAGGCGTCTTCTCCAAAAGCTGACGATTGAGGCCGATGGAGGGCCGACTCAAGTAAATGCGGATTCTTTACACCGATATGCTCGCCGACGCTATATTTCTGTATCATAGCGACGTTAATGGCGATAACCTCTTGAGAGGTTAGATAACGTATAGGGCTCATCGATCTTTTAACCCTTTTAAGGTCTGGTCGTATTCGCTCATGATTTCAGACAAAGTATCTAAGAAATCAGGGCTGATGCCATCAGGTAGGGAGACTTTGTTAGCTTTTTTAATGATGATCTCTCCATCTGTTTGATTAACATCAATTTGTACCGTATCGCCTAGTTCTAGACCAATCTGTTTGAGGGCATCCGTCATTGTAATTCCCAGGCTGTTGCCGAACTTAGTGACTTTCCGTTCCATTTCGTTCACCCTGCTCATATAAAGTCTGCCTCCTTTATTATATTATTCAACTGTTATAACAATTATACATGGATCGAGAAATAAGATAAATCTCGATTCTTGTAGTAGTGATTAAATGCAGGAGCCGGCTATCCATATGCAGAAATCAATGCTCAGTACATGCTCGATCATCCGGATGATGAAGGGAGGCACTGCAATGGAACAACGGGACCAACTTATGGCCGTTGCTGCAAACAAGTTCGGACTCTTGGAGCGGGATAAGGTACAGACGCATGTTTCCGAACATAGCCTTATCCGCTCGTATCGACTTGATGCCAGGATCGTTTATGTGCGCATAACTGATGAGTCCCATAAACCATATGCGAAAATTGAGGGCGAGGTGCAGTGGGTCGAGTTTCTTGGAAGTAAGGGAGTATGCGTTTCGAGACCGCTTTATTCAGTGGAAGGGAATCTGACGGAACGTATCCGGATGGAGGACCGTGAATTTACGGCGGTGTGTTACGAGGAGGCCAAGGGGCGTCCGGTCGGAGAGAACGATGCCAATGAGCGCTTATACAAGCGAATGGGCCAATTCATGGGCTCCATGCACCGCATCACCAAAGGGTACACCCATCTGGATCCCGTTACAAGACGTCCTGATTGGTCGGATGAGGCGGGAAAGGTTCGGCATATCGATTTACCGCTAACCGAGAAAGGCGTCACTCGTCGTTACGAGGTTTTGCTCCATTATATTTCGGAGCTTCCGATTGCTGCGGACGCTTATGGACTGATCCATGCGGATTTTCATTACGGAAATTTTTTTGTAAATGGGGATACGTTGTGTCTGATTGATTTTGATGCAAGCCGGTATTCATGGTTCATTGATGATATTGCGGTCGCCGCGTTTTTCTCGGGTTTAACCGAAGGGGCAGATGCGGAGCCGGATCAGTTTCTGACCCCGTTTCTAGAAGGATACCGTCTGGAGCATCATCTGGAGGATAAGTGGCTTCGAGAAATTCCGTATTTCATGAAGCTGCGAGAAATGGGGCGTTATATCAAGCTATTCCATGCTTGTAGCGGGAAGCTTGATAAACTCCATCCGTGGGGGCAATGGTATATGAGGGGACGCAAGGAAAAGATTTTGCGAAGTTTCCCAGCAATTGAATAAGCGAAAAAGCCTTGGTTCGAGACGGAACCAGGGCTTTTTTAGTTAACGAGTAAAGGTCTGCCGCAGCGGGTTCCTCTTAATAGGAAATTAATTCTAGCACGATCAATTATTGCATTGACAGCCTGTTTCGAATCCATTAGTATTTGCATAACTTATTAAACCTACCAGATAACTTAGATTTTAGGGGTGCGTTCGTTTCGCGAGTTTTTGACAGAGCATGATGCATACATTTCATATGCATATGTCTATTACATGGGGGGATTACAATGAAAGCCAGAAAGCTAGGTTTACTCTTATCGTCGATCGTGCTGATGATGTTGATCGCGGCATGCGGCAACGGTTCCGATCAGGCGGCAGAGGGCAACGCTGAAATCAAAGGAAGTGAGAAGCAAGCGGAACAAAAAAAGTATAAAGACGAGCTGAACATCGCTCTTACGGCTCAGCCGCCTACGTTGGATACAGCCTTGACGGTATCGGCGGTTGCGCTGGATACGGCAGGCAATATCTTCGAGCAGCTGTACACACTGAATGCAAAATATGAACCCGTACCAGCTCTGGCAGAGTTCGTCGAACGAAGTGAGGATGGTTTAACGTATACGTTCGCCCTTCGCCAAGGCGTGAAATTCCACAACGGGAAAGAGATGACTTCCGAGGATGTTGTAGCCTCGATGAACCGCTGGCTGGTGACTTCGTCCCGTGCGAAGGTGCTGCTGACGAATGCTAAATTCGAAGCCGTCGATACGTATACTGTGAAGCTGACCGTAGAGGCGCCTACATCAGATGTTTTGATTCTTATTGCATCGCAAGCGCAGTTCCCTTCCATCATGCCAAAAGAGATTGTAGACGCGGCGCCGGCTGACGGAATCAAGGAGTACATCGGTACAGGACCTTATAAATTCCAGGAATGGAAACAGGATCAGTACATACATTTGGTGCGAAATGACGATTATCATCAATTGGTGGATACGGAGCCGAGCGGATTTGACGGGCGAAAAGAAGCTCCCACCAAAAATCTGTACTTCCATTTTGTCACCGACCACTCCACGCGCATTGCAGGCGTTAAGACCGGACAGTATGATGTGGCAGACAGCATCCCGATCGAAAGCTATGACGAGCTTGCTGCCGACAAGAACATCAGTTTGCTCTCGTTTCCTGGTGGTGCCCTGACCGCGTTTTTCAATACCAGCGAGGGATTGTTAAAGGACGTTAAGATTCGCCAGGCCATTCTTGCCGCGTTTAATAATGAGGAGATCATGTTGGCGAGCTTCGCCAAGCCGGATTTATACTCCTTGGCGCCGGGTTACCTGAATACGAACCAAGTCCAATGGTCGACCGAAGCCGGAGCGGAGTATTACAACCAGTCGAACCCGGAGAAGGCCAAGCAGCTGCTGCAAGAAGCAGGGTATAACGGTGAAGAAATCACGCTGCTGACGACCAAGGATTACAACGAGATGTACACGGCCACATTGGTCATTCAGGAGCAGCTTCGTCAGATCGGCATGAATGTCAAAGTGGAGAACTTCGATTTCCCGACGTTCCTGGAAACGAAGAACGACCGTTCCAAGTGGGATATTTTCGTTGCGAGCACGGGCTATCAGATCACGCCGCCGCAGCTGCTGGCCGTCAATCCGGATTGGGCCGGGCTCGACAATGAAACGGTCAAGCAGGCGCTGATCGATATTCGCGGCGCAGCCACGCCGGAAGCCGCCAAGCAGGAATGGGAGAAGCTGCAGGGCTTCCTGTACGAATTTGCATCCTCCACCGTGATCGGCCATTATAATGGCGTCGTCGCCACAACAAAGAAGCTTGAAGGTTTCGAGCTGTTTGAAGCGCCGGTGGTCTGGAATGCGAAAGTAGCGAAGTAAGGCGTATATGGAGGGTGTTACAAGTTACCGAAGTAACTTCGAAAACACCTTCCTTTTTTGAAGTTGGATTCATAGACCATGTACAAATGAGGGATTTGAAGTGCTGGCTTATATTACGAAAAGACTTTTGTCGCTGATTCCCGTACTGGCCGTTGTCACCATCGCTATTTTTCTGATCATCCACATTACGCCGGGGGATCCGGCGGCGGCGATATTGGGCATGGAGGCGTCGCAGGAGGAAATACAGAAGCTGAATCAGGACCTTGGCTTGGATCGCCCGATCCTCGAACAGTATACAAGCTGGGTAGCGAACGTATTCAAGGGGGATCTGGGGGATTCGATCTTCATGAATCAGCCGGTTAGCGAAGCCATTGCGGAGCATGTTACCCCGACGCTTTCGTTGGCCATTCTGGCGCAGGTTATCGCGATTATCCTGGCGATTCCCTTCGGGATTATCGCTGCTTACAAGCGAGGGTCCATCGCAGATTATACGCTGATGGGGATGTCCTTGCTGGGCATGGCCTTGCCCAGTTTTTTGCTGGGATTGTTCCTTATGCTGTTTGTTGGTGTCAAGCTGCAGTGGCTGCCAGTGGCTGGATATGAGCCGCTCAGCAGCGGGCTTTGGGAACATATGAAGTATCTAATCCTTCCAGGTATTTCGCTTGGAACCATACAAGCTGCCCTGATTACGCGGATGACCCGTTCGTCCATGCTGGAAGTGCTGAATTTGAATTTCATCAAGACGGCCAGATCCAAAGGTTTACATGAAATGAAGGTGCTGTTTAAGCATGCATTCCGCAGCGCATTTCTGCCTATCCTGACGGTTATTGGACAAACATTCGGCACGTTGGTGACAGGGGCTGTGGTCGTGGAGGCGATATTCAATATTCCCGGATTGGGTCAATTGATCTTGAATTCCATTGCCAGAAGAGATTTTGCGGTGATCCAAGGCGTGGTGCTTGTCGTCACACTTATGTATGTCACTATCAACTTGATCATCGACTTGCTATATGGTGCGGTTGATCCGCGTGTTCGTTTGGAACGCAAATAAAAGAGGTGTTATTTGATGGCAACTGTTCAGGAGAAAGAATACGTCGCTCAAGTCAGTAAAAAGCTGAAAAAAGAGCAGCGTGCGCTAGGATATCGCCGACTGAGGTCGAACTATGGGCTGTTGATCGGAGCGACCATCTTTATCGTTCTGGTGATGCTGGCCATGCTAGGGCCTTTATTTACATCCTACGGCCCGTATGACATGAAGGTGGTAGACCGTTTAACGCCGCCGGGGGCTGAGCACTGGCTGGGCACCGACGAATTTGGCCGGGATTTGTTAACGAGGCTTCTGTACGGGGCCAGAGTGTCGATTAGCGTAGGTCTCGCGGTAGCGCTGCTGTCCTCAGCTCTGGGACTCATTATCGGCGTTTATGCCACGTATTACAAAACGTTGGATCATATTCTCATGCGCATTTGTGACGGGTTGATTGCGATTCCGGGTATCTTGCTAGCCATTGCCTTAATGGCTGCGCTCGGCGCATCAGCCATCAATGTTATCACGGCGCTGACCATCGTGTTCACGCCGAATATTGCCCGGGTCGTTCGCTCGGCCGCGCTGGTGGTACGCGAGCAAACCTACATCGAGGCGATGCATGTCCAGGGGGCAAACTCCACGCGCATCATATGGCAGCACATCGTGCCGAACACCCTCTCTCCCCTACTGGTACAGGCTACCTTTGTGTTTGCTGAAGCTATTATATCCGAGGCCGCGCTAAGTTTTCTCGGAGCGGGCATTCCTGCTCCTGAAGCTAGCTGGGGGAACATTCTGCAGGCGAGCAAGCTTGTTATTTACAAGGCATGGTGGATGGTTGTATTTCCAGGAGCAACGCTTGTTCTGTCTGTCCTCAGCTTGAATTTGCTGGGCGACGGACTGCGTGATTGGCTTGATCCCCGCGTGAAGCAAAAGTTGAGAAAGTCATGAATATAATGCTGGAGGTATTTTCATGAATAACGAGCCTCTATTGGAAGTGAAAAATCTAAAAACGCATTTTCATACCGAGCGGGGGAAAGTGACGTCCGTCAACGGAGTCAGTTTTTCCATGAATAAAGGCGACATCATCGGCATTGTCGGAGAATCCGGCAGCGGAAAGAGCGTAATGTCCCAATCGATCATAAGGCTGCTGGATCATACGGATGCGATCGAGTACGAGGGAGAGATTCTATTTGAGAAGCAGGACTTGCTGTCTCTCTCGCCTTCTAAATTACGGGCGGTCCGCGGCAACAAAATCTCCATGGTTTTTCAGGACCCGCTTACGTCCCTAAGTCCCGTGTATACGATTGGTAATCAAATCGGGGAAGCGATACGTCTCCATCAGAAGAAGTCCAAGAAGGAGGCCCGTCAGCAAGCCATCGAGATTCTACGGATGACGGGTATTCCATCTCCGGAAGTGAGGGTGGATGAATATCCCCATCAGCTGTCGGGAGGAATGCAGCAGCGTGCGATGATTGCCATGGCGCTCTCCTGTGAGCCCAACCTCTTGATTGCGGATGAACCGACAACCGCGCTCGATGTAACGATTCAGGCACAGATTTTGGAGCTGATTGCCGACTTGAATCGCAAAATGGGTATGGGCGTGCTGTTCATAACGCATGATCTGGGTGTCGTATCGGAAATTTGTACAGGTGTGAAGGTGATGTACTTAGGACAAATCGTGGAGGAAGCTCCCACGGAACAGCTGTTTCATAAGCCGCTCCATCCATATACGCAGGGGCTGATCCAATCCATCCCCAAGCTGGAAGGGGATAGAAGCGATGAACTCCATGTCATTGAGGGAACGGTGCCGTCTCTGACGGATATTCCTCAGGGCTGCGGCTTTTCTACACGATGTCCTTATGCCGATGAGTTATGCCGTAGCTCAGAGCCGCCAATGCGAACGGCTCATACAGACCATCGAGTGAAGTGCTGGCATTACGAGGCCATAAGTGAGCCGGAAGGGAGGGAGAAAACCGTTGGAACAAGCAGCTGATCATTCGATTTTAAAAGTGAGCTCCCTTCACAAGCAGTTTCCGGTGTACGGATCTTTCGGTAAGTTATGGGGCGCCAAGGGATATGTGAAAGCCGTAACGGATGTTTCTTTTCAATTAAGAGAGGGGGAGACATACGGACTTGTTGGAGAATCCGGTTCCGGTAAAACCACCACAGGGCGTACGATCTTAGGATTAACCCCGACAAGCCAAGGTCAGGTTCTATACCGGGACCGGGATTTGGCTACGATGTCGAGGGAGGAAATCCGGAAATTCCGCAAGGACGTACAGCTTGTTTTTCAAGATCCGTTCTCTTCGCTTAACCCGAGAAAAAGAATCGGCCGAATTCTGGAGGAGCCCCTGATTATTCATAAAATGGGAGACAAGGCAGAGCGTCAGGAAAAAGTCTTTCACATCTTGAAAACCGTGGGCCTGCAGCCGGAGCATTATTTCCGTTTTCCCCATGAATTCTCGGGCGGTCAGCGCCAGCGTTTGGGCTTGGCGCGCGCGCTTATCATGAATCCGAAGATTATCGTATGCGACGAGCCGGTCTCGGCACTGGACGTCTCCATTCAGTCGCAAATTTTGAACATGCTCAAGCGTCTGCAGCGGGAATTGAAATTAACGCTATTATTTATTACGCATGATATCAGCGTGGTTCGGTATATTTCCGATCGGATCGGCATTATGTATCTCGGAAAAATCGTGGAAGAAGCTTTAACGGATGATCTATTCCATGAGCCCCTGCATCCCTATACGAAGGCGCTGTTCTCGGCGGTGCCCGACTTTACCCGCAGCCGATTAAAGGATCGGATTATGCTGCGGGGGGAAATCCCGTCCCCCTTATCGCCGCCGAGCGGCTGTGTTTTTCATACGCGCTGTCCCTATGCAACGGATGTCTGTAAGGCAGAAGTTCCGGCTTTAAGAGAAGTTCGGCCCAACCAGAAGGTAGCTTGCCATCTGGTCGATGAGAGCCGTTCATACTGAAACGAAGAATAGAAGAAAAGAGGCTAAGAACATGACAACGTTAAAAATCGTAGAGGGTCAGGATCGGATATTCAATGAGGCAGGGTTTCAGATCGCAGGCAACCACGGCCCGAATCTGGAGGGCGGCTTATCTCCGAGAGAGCTGCTGGAAGCGTCCTTGGCGCTATGTGTGTCCATATCTCTCCAAAAAATAATGGATTACGACGGCGTGGATTATGATAAATCCTCTATTCATATTGAAGTTTCATCGGTAAAGGCAGAAGATAAAAGTAATAAATTCTCGCACTTCAACGTGTTTGTCTCGCTGCCGCCAACCCTGGAGGCAGCGTACAAGGAGAAGCTGAAATCTGTCGTAGAACGCGCCTGCACCATCGGCAATACGTTGAAGAGTGAAGCCGTTGTTGAACTGACCGAAGTGAATGAACCCATCGAAACGAGCAGCAATGCGTAATTCGTAAGCGTCTGTGTTAATCTTTCAAGCCAATCCAACAACAGCCTTAGTCCAGGATTCATCGCGGACTAAGGCTGTTCTGTTCATAAGGGACCATGCAATGCAATATTATGAGTACGTGCTGCATCTATTTTCGCCATATGCCGTATGGCGTCTAGTTATTACGACTGCGGCTGTACATCCCGCTCAAAAGCGACGATCCAATCGCCCTGAATGGCGGCATAGCCGGTGTCTCCCTCCACAACAAGGCCATATAGATTTTTGACATCGAGGAATTCTTTCCGGTCTCCATTATCAAATTCGAGGGTGATGTAATAATACGTTCGGGATGAATTGTTGGAATGCATCATGCCGTTATCCCCGTTGTGATGATTAGAGTGGTGACGGACGTCCATGCGTTTGGAGACAACCCGGGCAAACTCGGACGTGCGAGGTGACTTGGCGTTCTTAACATAACGGGCGCCATTAGAGATGAAGCCCACAATCACAATCACGAATACAATTCCAATCAAGATGGGAACCAGCGTAAACATAAAATCAAATCCTCCGCCAAAAGACGTTCCTTGCGGCATCATCGACGGCACTCCTCTCTGTCCGTTATTTTTTCATTGTATATATGTACGGAAAAATGGATTGAAATGTTTCAAAATTTGGAAACATGGTGGCCCTGGGCGATCTGCACGCAGCGAAATGGAAGGATAACGTTCAGCCTCTCCATGTCTGTTCTTTTCTTCGTAGGCTGCATGCAGGAATAAATCGACCTCCTTCGAGGTCGATTTATTCCTATCGTATATTCAAGACGCTTCCTCTTAAAGAATCAGTCATTTCACGCTTACTCCAGAGTCCGCATAATGCAATCCCAGCTGATAAGCACGCTCGAGCAAACTCTGCATATGCTCCGGTCTACCCTCCAACGTATCATAGAAGAATTCCACACGGGAATTCTTGATTCCGGAGTAGTCGGCCATTCCAATATTGAGGGAAAGGGATAACATCTGATCATAGCCCCTCTTGGCAAAATGATCTTCCGAAGCTCCCGCGAGCGCCAGCCATAATACCTGTTGGTGATGAAGCTTTGAGCCGCCGCCGTAAGCGAAGCCATAATTCCAGACACGGTCGATATAGCCTTTCAGCATGGCCGGGATTCCGTACCACCACACCGGGAAGATATAGGCCAGCGCGTCGTGCTCCTTCATTCGTGCGATTTCGGCTTCAACTTCAGGAGAATAGATCTTGGTAGGATTAGACCAATCAGGTTCGTCTGCCTCCCGCAGGACCGGATCGAAACCGATGCGGTGGAGGTCCAGAATTTCCGCTTCATGCCCGGAGTCCCTAAGCCCTTGTACAAACTTCTCGGTAACTGCAAATGTAAAGGAATTTTCGCGTGGATGCGTAGCAACCGTTAATACCTTCATGAGGGCTCACCGTCTCTTTCTTCTCTTCGAATTTGAATGCCAAATTGTTCAATACGTGTCATTGCAGTTTCAAGAGGAACCAGCGTTTCAGGTAGATAGAAGCCTGCGGGAGCAGGAGGTGAGCCGTCCCAGCCCATAATGCGCTCAATGGACAGTAGAATACCGAGAGCCGTAAAATGCGCCTGTCCCTTCGGATCGGTCAACGTGATTCTCCGTTTCGCGGAACCGCCGTCAAGAAGAACACCTTCAAGATCAATGTAGAGGTCTTGGGAGGCCTTGCCTCCAGCCCGTGTTCCGATAGAGTCATGGATGGCGAAGTCGAATCGAATATTAGGCGCTCCCGTAACTGCAGCGAGGCTTGGAACATCCAATAAACTCATGGGATGACCTTCTACCCGGGAACCGTTTGAAAGACTTATGCTTCTCGGATACTTCGTAGCCTCAACCCACTTCCATATCCCGTTTTCCCGGATGAGGGCACGGTTGATAAACCCCTCGGTTTCCTCCAGCGTCATAGGCCCCATCGGATCGCGTTCATCATAGTGACCCGCCAAGCCGATCGATTGGATGCTGCGGAAACACTTCGCCTCCTGATACGCGACCAAGGTCAGGATTCCCGCTTGCGAATGTCCCAGAGGCACAATCGGTGCTTGAGGGGGATGGCTTTGCATGGCGAATAGAATAGGTGTCAGTTCGTCGGCAAGCTTGGTGATCCCGATATGTGCAATTCCTTTTGCAAGGGCCTCTTGCATGAGGAGGTCGGCCGGATCCTGGATGGTAGAAACAATAAGGTCGGCTTGATCCAGCTCTGTTGGAGACAGACCCTGGCGGATATCTAAAAAAGCGGTACGGGCGTTTCCTAGCTCTTGTACTAGTAAGCTCCCCTTCTCGGGATGCCTTCCGGCGAGTATAATCTCGGCATCTTGATTGATCGTTCGGATATGCCGGGCAACGGCACTCCCGATTACGCCATAACCTCCGGCAATGTATATACGCTGCATGCCATTTCACCTCCAATTTTTATGCTGAAGCTCTGGTATAAGGGGATTATGTAACATATAATGACGGAAAGGAAGTACGCACTTAATGGTTCTATAGGTACCTAAAAGTATCATTAGTACCCCAAGGTGCCTGTTATCCGTCATATGCGACTTACGTTCGAAAAGGAGAGAAGACCTTATGAATGGGGAGCGACAATACAATATTCCGTCTGAGGCAACTATGGATGTAATCGGCGGCAAGTGGAAGGTCATTGTGCTGTGCCACTTAAGTTATGGACCCAAGCGAACGAGTGAAATTAAGAAGCAGATGCCGGATATTACGCAGAAAATGTTAACCCAGACGCTGCGGGAGCTGGAGGAGGATGGGATTATCACGCGAACGGTCTTTAATCAAGTGCCGCCTAAGGTCGTGTACGAGCTGAGTGAAATGGGCGTTTCGCTGCAACCGATCCTTGACCAAATCTGTGAATGGGGCGAGAAGTACTTGAATGGGAAATCGAAGGTAATTACACCTTGAGGACAGACAAAATAAAGCTGCTGACCTAATAAGGGTCTGTAGCTTTTTTAGTTCTTTAGACTCATTAAAATTCGGGCGGTTCGAACCCTTTCTGTGTTTGTCGAGAAATTGAATAGTTACTATAGATATAATATGGATAGGGTGCACAGGGCTGGGAAGCCGTGAAAATAAGGATTGCTCTTTTTCCGATATGCACCGAAGGCGAGTCACCGTCAATTAATGGAAACGTTATTCGCTAGGAAACGTATGATCTTCATAGGACTTAAGAATTACTCACAAAAGGGGTGTGTACAGCTCAGATGGACGGCCATTATAACTATTATATTGTGGGGCTTTCAATTGCGATTGCTATACTTGCTTCATACTCGGCTTTAAATATTACGTCCAAAATTTCGGATGCGAACGGCAAATCCAAGTTTTTTTGGCTTATCGGCGGTGCAATGGTCATGGGAAGCGGCATTTGGTCCATGCATTTTGTCGGCATGTTGGCCATGCACATGAATATGAATGTGAGATACGATGTCTTTCTGACCATCATGTCGATGCTCGTCAGCGTGGTTTCCTCCTTCATTGCGTTTTATATCACGATGCCCAAAAACATTAACTGGTCCAAAATCGCCATTGGCGGCTTCATTATGGGAAGCGGCATCGTCACCATGCATTACATGGGAATGGAAGCCATGGTCATCCATGCCGAAATTAGTTATGATCCCGGCATTTGGGTTCTGTCCGCCATCATTGCATTGGTTGCTTCCTATGCGGCTTTATTATTGTTTCTCCGTTTTCGGAATCATCCCAAGTCCAGCTTTCTCAAGTGGGGCTCGGCGGTTGTCATGGGATTTGCCGTATGCGGGATGCATTATACAGGCATGAAAGCTGCACGGTTTGAGGCGCATGCCGGTATGATCACACAGCCGCCGCAGTCTGTCGATTTTCTTCTATTGTATGGTGTGACGGTCACGATTTTTGCTATCCTGCTGGTTTCTTGGGGGGCGATGTTCTTTGATCGGCATGTGCTGGAAAAGCTGGCCTATCAGGATACGATCACGGGATTGCCTAACCGCAATGAAATGAACCGATTCTTTGAGACGAATGCCGAGACAGAGAAGATTACGATCCTGTTTCTGGATTTGGACCAATTTAAGGCGATCAACGATACGCTGGGTCATAATGTTGGGGATTTGCTGGTCCAGGAAGTAGGCAAGCGACTGCGTCAGTTCATTCGAAGCAGCCAGCAGGTATTCCGGATTGGCGGGGACGAATTTCTGGTTATTCTGAAGCAAAGCGACCCGGTGTATGCGCAGCATTTAGCTAATGATATACTCCAACAAATAAAAAACGTGTACTATATCGACGGTAACGAGTTGTATGTGACAGCAAGTATCGGAATCAGCATCGGTTCCGTCCATAGCTCTGACCGTATAACGCTGCTGAAGAATGCGGATACCGCTATGTATAAAGCGAAGGGACTGGGCAAGAATCAGCAATGCCTCTATGACGAGGAGATGGGTCTTCAAGAGGTTCGCAAAATGGAATTGGAGAAGGACCTGCAACGAGCGTTTGAGCTGAAGGAGTTCTTCATTGTATATCAGCCCAAATGGAATGTGCAAAGTGATCGCTTGGTCGGATTCGAGGCGCTGCTCCGCTGGAAGCATCCCAGATTAGGCGTGATATCGCCACTTGAATTCATTCCGATTGCCGAAGAGACGGGGCTGATTATACCAATGACCCGATGGACGCTTGAGGAAGCATGCAAACAGTGCAGAATTTGGCAGGAGAGAGGGATTGTCCAGCCGGTTTCGGTTAATTTATCGATTCGTTTATTTCACGGTGACAATCTGCTGGAGCTTATTCAAAACGTTCTGGATCAGGCGAATCTGGAACCTCGCTTGTTAGAACTGGAGATAGCAGAGTCCATGGTGCTGCATGATGTGAATGATATTATCCGCCAGCTTGGGAATATCAGGTCCTTGGGGGTTAAGGTCTCCATGGATGATTTCGGAACCGGTTATTCCTCGATTGGGCTATTGGACCGGATTCCGATTGATGCTTTAAAGCTGGACCGCCAGTTCACAAAAGATTTGGACACGCCCAGCAAACGCGCCATTGTCAACGCCATCGTTCTTATGGCAGAGAATTTGAATCTGGATGTAATTGCGGAAGGTGTCGAGAACAAGGAGCATATCGACTTTTTGACCGGACTTGGCTGCCACGTCATGCAAGGTTATTATTACGGAAAGCCGATGGATATCGATGAGATTAAGGTCTGGATGTACGATCATAATCACAAAACCGAAGAGATCGAGACCCTCTGATGAAAAGTAGATGGAATAGATACAGAGCATACGAATAACGGGCACCGTGAGGTGTCCGTTATGTTTTTGAAGGACATAAAAGCCTCCACCCGATACCCCACAAGCCTCTGCAATTAAACAAAATAAGCAATTTCCGCGCGAGGGAAATATTCTTTGATTCCCTTCTCAAACAACTGCTGGAATTCCTCGACGGTTTCTGCCTTATAGACATATTTGAATTTTCCGTACCTTCCCCACTTTAACTGCCGATCCTCCTCATCCATGTCTAGCTTGGTTTTAGGGTATCGCTTCAAAATGGTGTTTTTGGCCGTCTTGGTAAACCGGTGTTGAATGAGTTCGAATGTCAGATCATTTACCTCTACATGGCTCAATCGCTCATGAAGCTTCTCTAACAAATGCCAGTATCCCTCTTGCCATCCGTCATATTTGACGATCGGGGCAATGATGAAACCTAACGGATATCCGGCTTCGGCAATTTTGCCCGCGGCTTCAATCCGTTCTTCGAAGGAAGAGGTACCCGGCTCGAAATAACGGATCACATAATCGGAATTGATGGAGAAGCGTACCCTGGTATGACCGCCGTGATTGATATTTAGCAGGGAATCGATGTTGGCGAACTTCGTCACGAACCGCAGTCGGCCATATTCCTGCTTGGCCATAAATTCAATGTAATAGGCCAGTGCTCCGGTCAAATGCTCAAGCGATACGGGATCCCCCGTGCAAGCAGCTTCGAAACGCGTAATCTCCGGGGCCCGATCTGCGATATAGGCCTTTGCCTTATCCAGGATTTGATCCAGGTTCACATAAATCCGCACATAGGGTTTCGAACTCATCGTCGTTTGCAGGTAGCAGTAATGGCAGTGACCGGCGCATCCGGTCGTAAGAGGGATGGCATATTCCGCAGACGGCTTGGAGGTATCAAAATCCAACGTTTTGCGGATTCCGACGACGAGGGTTCTCTTGGCGTTGCGGTATTTTTCGGTTTCCGTCTCCCCAGGAATGCCGGTTACCCTATTGTGGGAAGTCGTCATTTTAATGGGGGTGCCTAACTCCTCAAACCGAGCATGCAGCTTCTTCCCAAGTGGATATTCCAACGCATCCGATTCAAAAAAGACGAGTTCCGGGTCAAAACGCTCCAACTCATTTCCCTCCCCGCAGAATTAAGAATATGAGTATAGGATTGGCAATGGTCGTGGTGATCATGCATATTCGAAGTTATCAAAAGGCATAGCGGCTACAAAGGCTTCAACATGATTTTGAAAGCCCTTTCTTGAATCTGTGATATACTACGACATAACAGGCATACCATTTATAACAACCTATATTTTCCTATATCAGCCCTATACTTTCACAAGCAAAGGAGATTTCATGATGTTTAATGTTCTTGTTGTTGACGATGAGTCCACTCAAAGAGAAGGCATTAAGGATTTGATCTCTCAGTACCGCTTTCCCTTTCAAGTACTGGAAGCCGAGAACGGAATGAGCGCAGAACGGATTCTGGTTCAGAACGCCATTGATATCCTCATCACCGATGTCAGAATGCCGCTGATGGACGGACTGGAACTGAGCAAGCAAGCCCGAAAGACGCAGCAGGATTTAAAAATTGTCATCTGCAGCGGGTATGACGAATTTGAGTATGCCCGCAGCGCCATCCGACTGGGCGTGGTAAATTACTTACTGAAGCCGCTTGTCAGGGAAGAGTTCCTTGAGGTGATGGAGGATATTACGCAGATCAGTCCTTATGGTGGGGATCTTGAGCAGGAGACGGTGGAATCCAAGGTCATCCGGCAGGTCAAGGATTATGTGAAGGATCATCATCAGCGGGACATTTCGTTGTCGGATGCAGCCCACGATGTATATCTGTCCCCGGGGTATTTGAGTATTTTGTTCAAGAAAGAGACCGGGGAGAACTTCTCGAAGTATTTGACCGACTACCGCCTGCGGAGGGCAAGCCATCTGCTGAAACACTCGAATATGAAAGTCAATGATATTGCAGGAGCGGTTGGCATCGACAACCACTCTTATTTTGCCAAGCTGTTCAAGAGCAAGTTCGGCGTAAGTCCCTTACAATACAGAGAGTGCGGGGTGCTCCATGATCGGATGGATCAAGAACAAGTTCAATGATATCCGGTTCCGCAACAAGCTGCTGTTGTCCCATCTCATCATTGCACTCATTCCGATTCTATTGCTAGGACTGCTCTCCTTCATTCAGTCCTACCGCATTCAGATGAAGGAATTACGGAGCGAAGCAGAAGCCAGCCTGGAACAGGTGGCCAACATAATGGACTATAAGATCAACCGGTACAATACGCTGAGCGAGTTCATGGTACTAAACCGGGAGTTATCGCAAATCTTCATTAAGGACTATGAAGAGAACTATTTTAACATGTACCTGGATTTCCGGGACATTCTGGAGCCATTGATCTCAAACATTCGGCTAATGGATGATGATATTGAGGCCATTACCTTTTATACATCCGGAGAGCTGCTGGGGATTCGCGATAATATTTTGCCGATCGGGGATCTTAAGAGCAAATCTTGGTACGATGGATTTCGGGGCAGGCGCTGGATTGTGGACGGGGAGAAGCTTTATCTCGTTCAGGAGCTGATCAGCAATCCGAAGGACAGTAATTTCATGGTCATTTCCATTCAGCATGACAGTATCTTTGCAGACCTGGACAAGCTGTCGGAGCATGTGGCGGTTCATATCGAGGATGCTGAGCAGCGGGTGATATTCAAGGAAAGCAAGACGCCGGCTGCATCTGCCGGTTTGGAGGATGGGGAGCCGAGCGGGCTAAGCCTAAGCCGATCACTCGCTAACAATGGCTGGACGGTTCACTACCATTTGCTGAACACGAATGCGTACGCCAACGCACTTGGTATATTTCAAATTACGTTGTTTGTCATTATCCTCAGCTTGATCATTACCTTCCTGCTCATTTATGTGATCTCCAACAACTTTACACGCCGAATTATCCATATCAAGAACAAGGTTGACAAGGTGGAGCAGAACAATCTGGATGTCATTATCCAAAGCTCGTCCAGGGATGAATTCGGTGAGCTGACCAACGGCATCGGCAAAATGCTGAAACGGATCAACAGCCTCATCTCCCAGGTGTATCAAGCCGAAATCGCCAAGAGGGAAAGCGAATATAACAAGCTGATCAATCAGATTAATCCGCACTTCCTATACAACACTCTCTCCTTTATCCGGTGGAGGGCCGAGAAGAAGGCGGATATCGAAACGAGTTATATGGTATCGGCATTGGCCCGGTTCTATAGAACGACGCTGAATCAGGGGAGGCATATGGCAACGATCAAGGATGAGGTGCAGCACATCAAGGCTTACCTGGATTTGCAGCTTATTATGAATGATGGCCGGTTTGACGTGGATTATCATATTGATGAGAGAGTATTACATACCGAGGTCATCCATTTTATTCTGCAGCCGATTGTGGAGAATGCCATCAAGCACGGATTTGTGGAGGCAGGAGGGGCAGATTACCAGATCCACATTGGGGTCAGCCAGGTCGAAGAGGGAATTAAACTAATCGTCAGCGATAACGGGGTGGGCATGACTCCCGTGCAGGCGGCGAGGCTGCTGGCCGGAGAGAGCGGGGGCTGCGGCGTTCGGAACGTGAATGACCGGATCAAGCTGTATTACGGACAGGATTACGGACTCGATATTCATAGTGAGTCAGGCAGCGGAACGGAAGTATCGATGGTCATTCCAGCCTCCTGAACAGCGTATGTTATTCCGTCCATAGCATTGGTAATGAAAGCGGTGTGCTGAGGCAGCCGCTTTTTTTTGTAGTTTGAAGTGGAGACAAAGAAGGTCATGAAAAAAGTGATACATATCCAAAAAATGTTGCATTTACGCCAATTTTGAAACCGCATACAATTTGATTATCAACCAAAACGAGAAAAAAGGGGATGACAGGATGAACAAACGCAGAAAGATGGCTTCTCTGCTGCTCGGCTGCATGATGATGGTCGTATTCAGCGGCTGTGGCGGGGGCAATAGTGATAACGCGCAGCCGGAAATTTCAGAGCAGGATTATGAGCCTTACGGAAAATATGAGACGCCGGTGGAATTTACGATCGGCCGGAATACCAATCATGTAAACAACCTGCCACCAGGCGATACGATTGAGGACAATTTGGCTACCCGATACGTGGAGGACCGGGTGAATGTGAAAGCCAAGGTGGCTTGGGAGACGGATGATATGGATCAGAAGCTCTCGTTATCGATGACAACGGGCGATCTGCCGGACGTTATGCTGGTCAGCCGCGATATTTTCAACCAGCTCGTGGATAATGACCTGATTGCCGATATGACGGAGGTGTACGAAAAAACCGCATCCGACGGGGTCAAGAATATCTATGCTTCCTATGGCGACTTGTTGCTGAACCAGGTGAAGGTCGACGGGAAAATCATGGGCCTTCCGATGACGAACATCGGCAACCAGCACCAGCTGTTGTGGGTTCGGAAGGACTGGGTGGATAAAGTCGGCGCGAAGATGCCGGAATCCGTCGAGGATGTATGGAACCTCGCCAGAACATTCGTAGAGAAGGACGTCTCGGGAACAGGTAAAACGGTTGGAATGGTGATGGATTCCAATGCCATGAACTTTACGCCGGTTTTCGCTGCGCATAGAGCCTTTCCGATGAACTGGATCGAGAAGGACGGCCAGGTCGTATATGGATCGGTTCAGCCTGAGATGAAGCAGGCGCTGACGGAGCTGAGCGCCATGTACAAGGAAGGTTTGATTGATAAACAGTTCGCCGTCCGAACGAATGAAGAGAAGGAAGCGCTTGTGATCAACGGGCAGGTAGGCATGCTGTTTAACCCATGGTGGATCGGCTACACCAACTACAAGGACTCGATCAAGCAAGATCCCGATGCTGTCTGGGTTGCCGTATCGGCACCGGTAGACGAGAACGGCAAATTCAAGACGATTCGTCAGGATCCGGTGGGCGGCGGCATCGTTGTGGTGAAGAAGGATTTTGCCCATCCCGAAGCGATCATGAAGTCGGTCAATCTGACAACGGATTTCCTGTACTCCTTAACGGATGATGCAATCAACTACAAGAAAGAGCATCCGGACGAGATGCTGACCGATGCTAGCCGTTGGAACAATGATCCGACGCAAATTCCGATGCAAGTGGATTATGACGACGTGTTGAAGCGTTATTACGACGATCTGATGAAGGCGGATCAATCCGGGGATGCTTCGGCCGTTCAGGAGGACCGGGTTGTGTCCTTCAAGGCGTATCAGGAGTTTAAGGAGAAAGGCAATGCCGTCGATGTGAACACCTATGGCGAATACCTCTCCCGTATCGAAGGTCAGCGCGAAGCGAACAATCCGAATCTGGAAGTGATTCCTGCAGGCTTCTATGGAACTACCGAGATGATGAAGTTGAAGTGGGCCAACCTCCAAAAGCTCGAAGAGGAGACCATATTGAAAATCATCATGGGCCAAGCCCCCGTGGATGAATTCGATAAGTTCGTGGACACCTGGAAGCGTACCGGGGGCGATGAGATTACGGAAGAGGTCAACCAGATGAGCAGCAGATAAGGAAAGCATGGGCCTTGGCGCGGAGGGCTGATGGTGGTCATCCGCCCGGGCTTTTTATTCGATAAGGCCTGTCCTAACAGGGACATGATGGAGGTGGAGCGGACGATGGCGCAAGTGGAAACAACCGTCAATCCAGAGCGGGAAGTACGATACCGGAAGAAAAAGAAACGAAGAACCTTTGACGAAATGACCTATCATGCGATGCTGCTGCCCGGCATGGTCATGCTGTTCATTTTCTCGATTGTGCCGATGTTCGGGGTGGTCATGGCTTTTCAAAAGTTCATCCCCGCAAAAGGGATATTCGGTTCCGCATGGGCAGGGCTCGACAATTTCACGTATATGTTTCAACTGCCGGATGCCAAACAGATTTTTGTGAATACGCTGGTCATCGCGGTCGGGAAGATTGTTCTCGGATTGATTGTACCGATCGTGTTCGCCCTGCTGCTTAATGAGGTGCGTCTGAAGCTCTTCAAAAGCACGATTCAAACCATTGTGTATTTGCCGCATTTTATGTCATGGGTGGTCCTGGGTACGATGCTGACCATGATCTTTTCCTTTGACGGCATGATTAACAATTTCCTTGAGTTTCTGGGGCTGGATCGGATCATGTTTCTGGCAAGCAACGACTGGTTCAGGCCGCTGCTCATCGTGACGGATACCTGGAAGGAATTCGGCTACGGGACGATTGTGTATTTGGCTGAATGGACGGCGATTAACCCGGCTTTGTATGAATCCGCCGCAATGGACGGCGCGAGCCGCTGGAAGCAGACGCTGAATATCACACTGCCGGGCATGTTTCCGACAATCATCCTGCTGGGCACGCTGAGTCTCGGCAATGTACTGAATGCGGGATTTGACCAGGTGTTCAACCTGTATAATCCGCTGGTATATGAGACGGGTGATATTATCGATACGTTTGTGTACCGCATGGGTCTGATCAATATGCAGTATTCGTTCGCAACGGCGATCGGACTGATGAAATCGGTCATCAGCTTTATTCTGATCGTTATATCCTACAGGCTGGCCTCGAGGTATGCGGGGTACAGGATTTTCTAGGAGGGTTAGCATGATTCAATCCAAAACGCTGGGCTCAAGGCTATCCCGCCTGATGATTATGCTCGCGCTCGTTCTGATTACATTTGTGTCGCTGGCCCCCATCGTCAATACGATTATGGTGTCCGTCAGCAGCAGCACGGCTGTTAATGCTGGCCGGGTCTACTTTTTTCCAGTAGAGCTGAACTTCTCATCCTACGGGCAGATACTGAATGACACGAAGTTTTGGAAGGCGTTTCTAATATCCGTGGAACGGGTGCTGCTTGGGGGAGCGATCAACATGATTCTGACCATCCTCATGGCCTATCCGTTGTCGCGGAGCGTCACGCAGTTCCGATCGAGAAACAAATACATGTGGATTATCGTGTTTACGATGCTCTTCAGCGGCGGGATCGTTCCCTGGTATATGGTGATCAGCAAGCTGGGGTTGATCAACAGCATCTGGGCGCTGGTTCTGCCGGGTGCGGTTCCTGTCTTCAACGTAATTCTCCTGATGAACTTCTTCAAGGGAATTCCGAAGGAGCTGGAGGAGGCCGCATTCATTGACGGTGCCGGTCCGCTGAAAATTCTGCTCAAGATCTTCATCCCGATCTCCATGCCCAGTCTGGCAACCATTACCCTGTTTGTCATCGTCGGTCACTGGAACAACTTCTTTGACGGAATCATCCTGATCAATGACAGCGAAAAAATACCGCTTCAAACCTATCTGCAGCAGCTCAGTCTGACACGCGACCAGATGCAGAATCTCTCGGTCGAACAGCTGCAGCAGTTCAATAAAATTTCCAACACGACCCTGAACTCAGCCAAAATTCTGGTTTCCATGATTCCAATTCTGCTCATCTATCCGTTTCTGCAGCGTTACTTAATCCACGGAATCGTTCTGGGGGCCGTGAAGGAATAGAACAGCTCAGCCGGTCAGGCTTATTAGCGTGCTCTGCTTGAGCGGGTACATCCAGTACCGGCAAATGAAATAGGTAGTCGACAGAGACAGCGCCTCTAGTATGAGTCTTTCCGGCGAAAGACCATCCTGCGGCGCTGTCTTGTCATGGTTGGGAATGTTCAGATTGCATTTAATTTGTAAGCGGTATCCGTTCAACATGGACAATTTAAATATATCATGTTATATTGTTATGTAAATTAGCAGGTTTTGGAGTACCGTTGGAGGGATATCAATTTGAAAGATGCAGCTTCCACGAAGCCGATGTATGAACAAATTTTTAATGAGATGAAGCGAAAGATCTCAATCCATATTTTTCGGATAGGCGATAAAGTCCCTTCGGAGAAGGAACTCGCGGATGAATACGGAGTTAGTCGAATCACAAGCAAAAAAGCATTGGATCTGCTGGCGGCCGAAGGCGTGATTGTACGCAAGCCCGGCAAGGGATCATTTGTAGCTGATCCGGATGAGCCTGTGGTACACAGGGAACCTCTTTCCTCAGAGAGCACAGATGCTGCAGCGGCCAGCCGGGAGAAGATGATCGGTCTTGTCATTACGGACTTTTCTTCAAGCTACGGAACACGCCTGGTCTATAGCATGGAGCAGTATTCGAGGGAGAATGATTGCTTCCTGGTGCTGCGCAGAACGTTTGGAGACCAGGATAATGAGGAATTATCCATTCAGAAGCTGCGTAATCTCGGCGTGAACGGACTCATCGTATTTCCCGCTCAGGGGGAATATTTCAATGCTGAAATATTAAAGATGGTCATTGCCCGTTTCCCGCTTGTCCTGATTGATCGCAAGCTGAAGGGAGTCGCAGCGGCTTCCATTAGTACAGATAATCTTGGGGCAGCCGTGCAGGCGGTGGAGCATTTATTCGATTTGGGTCACCGTCATATTTCTCTGCTGTCTCCTCCGCCGAGAGATACGACAGCGGTTGAAGAACGGATTGAAGGGTTCGTGCAGGCTCATGCCGCCCGGGGCATCGCGTTTGATAAGGAAATTTGGATCAGTGACGTAACGGCCACTTTGCCCAATGCCTTTCATGAAAGCAATATTGAACGGGAAATTCAGCGGATCATGCAGCACTTGCAGGATCATCCGTCGATTACCGCTTTTTTTGCAATCGAATATAACATTGCTTTGCTCGCCAAGGTTGCGGCAGAACGCCTCGGTCTGCGGGTGCCGGAGGATGTATCCATCGTGTGCTTCGACAGTCCGCAGTTAAATATCGGGGAGGGCTATTTGTTTACTCATATGCGGCAGAACGAGGAAGAGATGGGGAGGCTGGCCATTGAGACGGTGCTGGGCATCATGAATCATGATGATGTAGCAGTTGAGAAAAGATTGCCGGCGGAATTGGTGGTTGGAGCTTCTACCGGGCCTGTAAAGAAATAAACCAGCAAACTTCTGTGCGGTGACGCGCAGCCACATACGCATGGATAGCAAGATCGAACGTAATCCACCTGATACCGCCATATCGCGGAATTGAATTTTGATTTCGAAGACGATGCGTGATCGAGCACGGAATCGAACCGGATTTGGGGAAGAACAAATACAAACCATGCGCTCATGAATAGATGAGTGCATGGTTTGTATGTACTTCTTCTGAATGAATGATGGATTAGACCTGATGTGGAGATCGCTGGAATCTGATATAACATTTGAAATTATTTTATATATTGACATATCAACTAGAGGGTTGAAAGGAATTAAACGACTGTAGGTTATACTATCCACTTAATTGCGCGTAAACTATTTTGTTTTGCAGAACTATCCATATAAATCTCAAGCTTTCGTCTAAATCATATGTCATTATTTCTCGGGAAATAGCAGCTGTTGGCGAAATAGCCGAAATAAATAGTAGTTACGTCTAAATAATTCCACTCTAGTCTTCTACTTCAATATCGCTCAAATGAATAGCTCTTGTATGCTTTGTAGGATTCCAATTTACGTTCTTCATTGTAATGAGTGACCAAAGGAAAAGGGGTACATAAGTTAGATTGAAGAAGTACAGGTATACATAGCTCCGGAAGAGACTTACTTTATTTTTCGAATCGAGAAACTGTGCGTATCCTACGTAGACGAATTGGAATAACAAGCATAGAATCCAAACTTGCCAAGGAATCAAATGATGAGCCTCTAATAAGTCGGTAGCCATGGACATGAAAATAAGGAGACCTGTTGCAGCACTTAAAACAATCTTGCCAGGATTAATAAGGTACATAAAACCATCAAAAGCTTTGAAGTCTAGCTTGCTAATGAATCTCCAAATTAATCTGTGAGCGTATTTAAAGCAAACATCCCAATGCCCTCTTGCCCATCGGAGACGTTGAATGCAGGAAGATTTGAAACTTTCCGGCTTCTCGTCGTACACGCGCGCAAAGTGACACCATTTAGCTGGTACACCTTCAAGCAAACACTGCATCGTAAACTCAAGGTCTTCTGTTAAGGAACGAGCGGTCCAACCGATGGTTTTGAACAGAGTCGTGTCTACGCAGAACCCAGTTCCACCGATCGCGTTTCCTAAGCCTAATCTGGACTTAGCCAGCTGCCAAGAGCGGTTCATGAAAATGTAGCTTACAGAGTAACCTATTGTCACCCAGTTGTCATTGGGATTTTTAGAATCCAGGTAACATTGTATTAACTGATCCCCGTTCAACAAGTGGTTATTCATTTCCCTTAAATAGTTCAACGAGACCAGGTTGTCGGCATCGAAGAAGGCGATACCGTCAAAATCATCGATTAACCTATCTCCATACTGCTCAATGGCGTATTTGATTCCATAAGGCTTCCCCTTTTGGTCTCCTGGCAGGTAGGTATGTTCAATAACGGTAGCACCAAGTTTTCTAGCGATTTCACTTGTTTTATCCTTACATCCATCAGCAATAACGCACACTTCATAGAGCTCCCTCGGGTAGTCCATTTTATGAAGATTCTCGACAAGGTGTCCGATAACCGCTTCTTCGTTGTGCGCAGGAATCATGAGAAGAAATCTTTTCAAAGGTTTATATTCCTTGAGTCTCTTTGGTTTTCCAAAGCCAAAGAGACTGATGATCATCCAGTATGCCCAGAAGAACAGTAGGAGGCATTGAATGAAGGTCAATCCAACACCAAATACATACTCAAAACTCATTACTTGCTCAACCCTTTTTACTGAAATTTTTCTAGATGGTGATGCGGGAGCGCAAAAACTCGGAAACAAGAGACTTAAGTAAAAATTCGAGAAAAAAACAGCGGATGGTGCCTCTTTCAAAACATGACTATAAAAAAACATTATGTATAAAAGGCTATTCCATAGTATGTATAGGTTTCATCTACGTCAAGTAGAGTCTTGTTTCGGAATATTCCCAATTCTTAAATCCGGATAAAAAAGGCAACCCCATTCGTCCCGTGTGACGATGAGATTGCCTTTGCCTTTGCTACAATTAATCGAACTTGATCACACCCGTGGTATGAAGCAGCACCAAAAATACGAGTACTGGCGCGATATAACGAAGCATGAACAGCCATACCCGGAACCAGCCGGCTTTCAGGCCAGCGGCATCTGCCGCCTTCTTCCAGAAGTATCCTGCAAAGAGAGTGGTGATCAGACCCCCGACCGGAAGCAGAATATTGGATGTGATGAAATCCAGCCAATCGAAGAAGTTTTTGCCGCCGATATCGGAAAGGCCAGGTACGATACCGAATGACAACGCCGAAGGTAGACCGATCAGCATAACCAGCGCGCTAATGACGATTACGGCTTTTGTACGTCCCCAATGCCAGCGGTCCATGACATACGAGGTTGGGACCTCCAGTAGTGAGACGGAGGAGGTTAATGCCGCGATGGCTAGAAGAATGAAGAACAATCCCCCGAAAAAAGAACCCAGCGGCATGGCCGAGAAGGCAGCCGGCAAGGCAATGAAGACAAGAGAAGGTCCGGCATTGGGCTCAATCCCGAAGGAAGCGGTTGTCGGGAATATAATAAGCCCGGCAATAAACGCATAAATCAGGTCTCCAGCGCCGATGGCCAGAGTTGCTGGCCCCAGAGATTGCCGCTTATCCACATAAGCGCCGTAGGTCAGCAGAATCCCCATCCCCAGCGAGAGGGAGAAGAAGGCATGTCCCAACGCGACCAGCGCCCCTTCCGGGCTCAGCTTCGAGAAGTCAGGTTTCAAGAAGAAGGATACACCCTCGCCGGCTCCTGGCAAGGTTACCGCACGGATCATTAACACGATCAACAGAATGATCAGTCCCGGAATCAGAACCTTGTTGAATTTTTCGATCCCTCCGGAGATTCCTTTAGCTACAACCAATCCGGTAATTATAATAGCGGCGAATTGCCATATAATCGGCATGTAGCCTTCCGTAAACGTAGTAAATTGACCACCGAAATCGGTATTGTTGTACAGATTGCCGCTAAACGACATGACCGCATAATGTAGCGTCCAGCCTGCCACAATAACATAGAAAGTCAGAATGAGAAACGGTGCAATGACCTGGAGCAATCCAAGATGACCGAAGACTTTCGGTCCGCCTGCTTTAACGAAGGAAGTTGCAGCACTCCCGCGGCCGGCTCGTCCGATGGCAAGCTCGGCCAACAGGACGGGCAGACCGATCACGATGAGACAGATAATAAAGAGCAGGAAGAAAGCTGCGCCGCCGTGTTCTCCCGTAATGTAAGGAAACTTCCACATGTTTCCGAGGCCGACAGAGCTCCCGATCGCGGCCAGAATAAATCCAGCAGAGGAAAAACGATCATTTTTCCCCGTTGAAGCTGGGTTGTTGAGCTGAGATTTCATAGATGTTCCCCCAGTTGATTAAGTTAAGTTCCTCTATTATATTTCATGTTCTGCCGGAAAGGCATAAGTAATTTTTCCTAAGGGATGAGGACCTGTTTTTTTATTATGCTGCGAACACAAAGGTTTCAATACTAACAATAACCACGATTTGTAAATAAATAAACCTTAAACACCAAGTTTAAGGAAATGAAGAGGCTTTGGGTAGGGAAAAAATCACAAATTGAGCCTTTTGGAAGTGAAAGTTGGCGGGGTTGACAAATATCTTATATTGTTATATCTTTAAATTAAGATAAATGAAAATCAAATGGAAAAGAGGGATATCATGATCAAAAGCTTAACCCGGATTAACGAACTGGCTAAAAAACAGCGGGAGGGTGTACTTACTGCCGCGGAAAAAGCCGAACAGCAAGTTTTGCGCACGGACTATCTGCGTGAAATTCGCGGACAGGTGCTAAGCACCTTTTCGGGATTAAGCATCGTGGATCCCGACGGAAATGACGTGACACCTGAAAAACTTCGTCATGAGCAGAAGAAGCTGAGAGAATAGTAAACTGCCGTGACTGTGTAACGACTTTACACAGTATGGTGAGCATAATAATACAAAGAAGGGATCGCCATGTCATGGTGACCCCTTCTTTGTATTAAACACAGTTGCCTGAGGGTGCCTCTACCCAAACCGCTCTGTCTTGTACCACTTGGATTCCCTGCCCGTGATTTTATCTACGATCAAGGAGTAGAAGGCCTTAATGGATATGACGAGGAACAGCTGGGCGTAGGTGAAGTACGACACGCATGAGAGAATGAAGTTGCGTGTGTGGCTCTGACCGATGTCCGTTGCGAGCGCCAGGTTAATCTGCAGGACGTAAATGTAATACATTAAGGCCCAAGCAATGATGAGATACATATACACATCGCCTTCAAACCGGAAAGGGGAGACGACGGCCGGGTTAAACAGGGCGATGATCTGATACACGATGTTGGCGACAAATATAATATCCGAGATGATAATGGCAATCATAAACCAGAAGTAACTGGCGGCGTAATACAGCACATGCAGCTTGATGCGCCAGCTTGTCCGGTCAAACAGATGATGAAGGTTATCCGTGACGACGCTGTAGTTCCCCTTAGCCCAGCGTTCGCGCTGTTTCATGTAGACCTTCAGATCCTCGGGCTCCTGCTGATAAGCTTCGGCTTGCGGAGCTAGCGCAATAAGCTGCCCTCTCGTCAGGATCTCGAACGAGATCGCGGTATCTTCCGTGATCGCATGCTCATCCCATCCGCCGATGTCCTGAATAAGCGCGGTTTTCACGATAAAGTTCGTGCCCGGAATGGTGCCCAGCTTAAATAGCTGCCATAGTCCGGTATGATGTACACGCTGTATGGTCACCAGCTCCAGATTGATGCAGCGGGACAGAAAATTCTGTCCACGGTTTCGGGCCTTGTTGCGACCGAAGACAGCCCCGTAGCGTTCAGGCTGCTCCATTGCCTTCTGCGTCAGGAACAACAGCGCGTTTTTCTCAGGTGCGGCATCCGCGTCATAGACACAGATCCATTCGCCTGTTGCCTGCTTGAGCGCATCGTTCAGGGCACCCGATTTGCCGCCGGTTCCGGTTCTCTCCAGAATAAGAAAGTCGCGGTCGCGGTAACGTTCATTGGCTTTCAGCGCCCTTAAGCGCTCGGCCGTATGATCCTTGCAATTGTCGGCGATGACAATCACCTGCATTTTGTGATGCGGGTAATTCATCTGCAGAATGTGCTCTATTGTTGCCTGGATGACCAATTCCTCGTTATGCGCGGGCACCATGACCGACACGGTAGGAAAATCCTCCAGATTGCTCGGATTCACCAGCTTCTGCTGGCTTTGTTTATGAATGAACACGATGGCCCCGGCCATAATAATGATCGATTCCAGTACGGCAATCCATATACTGATAATGGAGATGACCAGGAAAAAGTCAGTCACTGAACTTCCCCCGATCGTATTTTCTTTTGACCTTCGAACGGAAGCTTAAGGTGGCAATCGTCAGAATAATGATGGCTATGGAGAACACGATGCTGACCCCGATGCACAGAGGGATAAACCAGTTGGTATACGACATCGGCTGAAAGCCTCCTTTTGATTGATGATGGTAACTTAACTTAGTTAAATATATTCCCCGATAAGGTCGGTTTCGGTATTCCGTTCTAATGCAGAGATGACGTCATCGATATTTTCGTATCGGCTAAATTGCTCCTTCTGAAATACGAGGCCGCCGGCGCGGACCACAAGCTTGAGGGACATGCCTTTCTTGTCACGGAAGGGGACGTTCATCATGGCGACTTTGATACGCTCCATAAGGCTTTTGAGATATTCCGGCTTGGTGAGCGGGCACAGAATGATAAAGCGTCCTTCTCCAATGGAGAATTTATAGTCCTCATAACGAATCTGCTTCTGAATCGTGCTCGACAACTCCATAATTAGCTTGGCAAAACGGTGTGATCCGACAGACTCCCTGGTCAGAGGGAGAAAATCGAGCTTAAACATCATGATGCAGAAGCTGTACTGATCCGAATAGCGATTGGCCAGATTGGCTTGTTTCACCAGCGTATCTTCGAAAGCATCCTTGCTGCCAAGAGAGGTGTCGATGTCGATATCCGGGTTGGTTTTCCTCAATTGCTCGAGACGCCTTATGAACCTTCGGCTTCGTACCAGAGCCAGCTTGATGAAGATAGCAATGGTGGTATTGGCGGGCAGCAGCAGAATCCAGGAGAGTGTGAGTGCATTGACCGGGGCCAGAGTGGACAACCATACGAAATAAGTGACCAAATACACAAACACCGTAACCGTCGAAACGCCTACCGGAAGAAAGAAGCCGATCAATAAGGCGCCCAGTGTACCGACGCTGAACAGGAATTCCGTGAAAGTAAAACTTTGGTTTACATAGATGTTCCAGAATATGAACAACTGCTGGACCATGGCGAGAGCAATCAGCAGAAAATAACCGAGTTCGACGCGACGTAAAGGGGTGGACTTTTTCATGTTTTACCTACTTTCTAATCTCTTAAACCTTTTATCGCAGTAGTTAGGCCATTCCAATGTTATTTAAAAATTACCCAAATGTCGATAGATTTATCGAACGTTGACATAATCTACACATTGGATAACGAATTTAATGTCCACTGACCCTTTGAATTCTCCTTTCAACTGACCCTTACGGAAATCTTGGCATATGGGGTAGAGTAGACAATAACGTCTTCATGATGTCACAGGTGGTATATCCCGTTTGTCTTATAAGTGGTGTAGCTTTCATGCTAGAGAATATACAGAATAAGAAGGTGTGCCTGATGTTATTGGATCAAATCTATACCGAATACAAGCCGATGATGTTCAGCCTGGCCTATCGGATGCTGGGGAGTGTGGCGGATGCAGAGGACATTGTGCAGGATGTTTTCTCCCAATTCGTGCAGATGGATCGGGGAGAAGTACTGAACGAGAAGGCATATTTGGCCAAAATGACAACGAACCGCTGCATCAATCTGTTGAAATCGTCCAGACGCCAGCGCGAAACGTATACCGGTCCTTGGCTGCCGGAGCCGATGCCGGACTATGACATGCTGACGCGGTCCGATCCTGCGGAACGCCGCGAAACGATTGGTTATGCCTACCTGGTGCTGCTTCAACGGTTAACGCCGCTGGAACGTGCCATTTATATCGCCAAGGATACGCTGGGGCTTGAATATCAGGTCATAGCGGAGATGCTTGGAAAGACGGAGATCAGCTGTCGCAAGACCTTCAGCCGAGCCAAGCAGAAAATGGGACAGGCCACTGAGAGGCCTAAGGGAGAAAACGCCCGGACGGAAACACAGGAACGCTTCGTTGAAGCATTCCTGCGGGCGTCCGATATGGGGAATTTTAAGCCGCTGCTGTCATTTCTGAAGGAAGAGGTTACGCTGCTATCGGATGGGGGCGGCAAAGCGAGGGCAGCCATCAATCCGATACTGGGCGTGGAACGGGTACGTGCTTTCTTTGAGGGGTTATCTGCCAAAGGCTCGTTTCGGGAAGGCTTTGAGCCTGTCTCCGTAAACGGAGAGCCCGGCTTATTGCTGAAGCGGGACGGCAGGGTCTCCATGGTGCTGACGGTAGAGTGGGAACCCGACTTATCCCGCATCAGTCAGATATTTCTTGTGGTGAATCCGGATAAATTGCAGCTGTTTAATCAAAACAGCCCGGGAACAGACCAGTAGCGACACCGATCCGGTTCCAGGCATTAATCGTTGTGATCGCCATGACCAGATCGACGAATTGCTTCTCGTCAAAATGCTTGCGCACGCGTTCGTATATCTCTGTAGGAACACCGGCCTCGGATAGCTTGGTCACGCACTCCGTCAATTCGATGACGGCCCGTTCCTCGTCTGAATATATCGGGACTTCCCGCCACATCGGCAGCAGGAGGAGGCGATCCACGCTTTCGCCCATGGAGAGCAGATCCTTGGAATGCATATCCACGCAGTAGGAGCAGCCGTTGATCTGGGATGCCCGGAGCTTAATGATCTCGTACAGCTTGTGTTCAAGTCCGCTTTGTTGGGCCGCTTGCTCCAGGGCAAGCAGCGTTTTGAAGGCTTCGGGATTGGCCGACCGGTAATTCATTCGCAGTTCCATATTCAGTTCCCCTTTACGGTATGATGGTTGATGTTCACCCATATGACAGTTGGCCGTGCAGAATTGTGACATGTCCAACGGAAAAAAGAAAGAAACCCTTCAAAGGTGGGGAACGAAAGACCGAAAAAGATGGGCGCTTCTTGGCAGAAGCGCCGTTCCGGGCAGCGTTCATGTTCATCCAGAGGGTTTCTTTGTCGTTTATAACGTTGTATATGTTATTTTCCGGCCTTAAGCTGGACGCGCAGGACATCGTCTCGCTTATGAGTGGCATACTTCGAAATATACACCTCAAGCTCGGTCTTGTCGAAATTCTCATACACGTCCATATGTTTATTGTTGTCATCGCCGAACAGGCTAGTCATGGCTGGCATTCCATAGTTCCGGTCGTTGCCGTCAAGATAATAGGTTTGGTTAACGCCTCCGAACGCCGGATCTGCGCTGGAGGATTCCACATAGAGGTTATTCTCCTTCATGTAATAGATCCATGTGATCGGATAACCCGCAATGCTGGTCGTTATGGTCTGATGCTTAGCCGAAATATCGGTCAAGCGGATCGGACTCTTGTCTCCATCATATGCATCGACGCGATGCTTGGCGATCAGGGACACAGGCTGGTTCGCCAGGGAGGCCGCATTCAGTCTGGTCATTTCAAATCGCAGCTCCGTTTTATTGTGTTGTCCCTGAACAGACCATATATTTCCGTTCAATAGCGTTCCGCCTATATCCAGTTGGTATTCCATGTAAGGAACCTGCGTGTATTTTTCTTCATGGGTCAGGATCAGCCGGACTTGGGTTGGCGTAACGATCATTTCATGGATCTTCGTTCCGCCAGGCAGCTGATCAACAGGGATATTCAGCGTTTCCTTAAACGTTCCATTATCCATTTGTTTCTTGGACAGGGCCATATTTAAGCTCCAAGTACCCTCTGCGGACTCAAGTGTGCGATCATAAGCAAGCCGGAAAGCAGTACCTTCTGCAAGCAAATGGTCGGACTCGAATATTTGCTGATTTACAAATTCTCCAGCTGCACCCGGGGTTCCATTAAAGGAAGGCTCAGTTTCCTTGATAATCTCACTCTTGTCATTGATGGCCTCTACTCGCACCCAGCCTCTACTGCTCATCTCGGGATCCGTATACGTAATGGCCGTTCGGAGCAGGACATTTCCATCGGATTGATCGAATGACTGCAGGCTCACGCTGTCAATGCCATCTTTCTGAATAGGGAACACTTGTGTATTTTGATCGTTAGGGTCGTAGTTGATGGACTGTTTTCCATCGCCGGTAAAATGGATATTCTCCATGGCAAACTCAATATCCGCCATTTGGCCGTCAGCGACCCAATCGGTTTCAAAATACCCCTGGTATACGCCCAGCTCCTTGTTCCATTGATGGAAATAATGTCCCTCGATCGAATTGCCTTCCTTATCTTTAAGTCCTAGATGATCAAAGGATACTTGCTCACCAGCCCGTGGTCCAGGATCCAGACTGTAGAGCAGGAACGTCCGGTTCTCATCGATAAACGCCGTGTGCACCGTTAAGGTTATGCCATCCTTTGTAACGGATTGCTCAATCGTCTGGCCAAGCTCCTGCTCCAATGCGGTCTGGATACCGGCTCTGTAAGATAGAAGATTGGACCAGTCATAGTTCAGAGCTGCATAGACCGGTGTTGCCATCAAGGCGACGGATATCCCCGTGATGATCATAATACGTTTTCGTTTTCGCTGACGAAGCGGAACCGATTCCCCCCCGGCCACCTTCATTTCGTTCTGCTGGATACTGCTCCACATCCGATCAAAATCCGGATAAGACACGTTATTCGCCTCTTTCATCTGGTTTTTCAGATTGTTCTCAAAACGATCCAAATTGGTTCTCTCCCTTCAGCCAAAATCCGTTATGGTGTTCAAGCTTTTTGCGCATGATTTTCAATGCTTTGTGAAGCCTTGATTTAACCGTCCCGACTGGAATCTTCAACGTTTCGGCGATTTCTGCCATCGACAGCTCACCGATATAGCGGAGCGTGACAACGGCCATTAGCTTATCCGGAAGCTGCCGCAGCAATTTCTCCCATTCCGCCGCCGCTGCTTTTTCCAATACGATGGTGTCTACGGATTTAACCGATGCCGTGGTCTGCTCGTGGAGCCACTCGACCTGGCTTTGCTTGTCGCGCTGGGTCTGATTCCTTCTAAGCAGGTTCAAGCAATGGTTCATCGCGATGCGCATAATCCAGGCGCGTGTATGCTCAACACTTCTCCAATCCTGACGAAATACGGTGACAAAAACGTCGTGGCAGAGATCTTCCGCATCTTGCGCGTTACGCAGCATGTAGTAACAGGTGCGGTATACATCCTTGTTATAAGAATCGAACAACTCGCGTTCCGTCAATCCAAGGCACTCCTTTCTTCGCGTTATGTCTAATAAACAAATGACCCCTAGAAAGGGTTCATCTTTTTTTTGCTGCCGTAATGCAGCGAAGGTCTGAGTCCGTCTCCGTAACTGTTAATTGATTTCATTCTAACAAAAAAGAACATCTGCCCCACGATATAAAAAGAAGGGCAGATGTTCTATGGATATCTGTAAGTTTAGAGCCGTTGACAGGCTCAATTGGAACCCATCGATTAGGCATATGCTTATAGAGGGTTTCGTTTTGGCTTAAGCTATACGGAACCAGCTGATTTGTACTTCACCTTGCATAATGAGGAAGACGTCAGCCCGTCCTGTTAATCCCGTCAGTTTGGCCTGGACTGTCGTCCAGGCTTGGCGTCCTCCGGTCGGCAGAACCTTGCAGCTTCCGGCTGCAGGACCATCCGGGCTGCCGGTCGTAATGACGATTTCGCCGCCCTTGATATGTCCGCTCGCCCTGGCTTCGAACGTTACCGAAGCGTCGCCGAGATCTACGTCATGGAAAGCGATCCATCCCGTTTCGCCGGTTAAACGGATGCTTTCGCCGTCTTCACTGCATTCATCCAGGAAGACACCTTGGTAGTCGTCATAATTCACCGCTCGAACAGGCTCACGTAAGGTGCGTGGAGGGATCGTCTCACCTTCCACTTGAAGGACTGCGGTTTCCGGTAATTGGCTGGAGGACGAACCAGCCATGAGCGTATAGCTCCCCTTTTCAACGCAGTAGCGATCCCGGGTGACATCCCAGAACGCCAGATCCTCCGCTTTGAGCTCAAAGCTTACCGTTTTCGAAGCTCCCGGGGCCAGATGGATGCGACGGAAGCCTTTCAACGTTTTGAAAGGGCGAATGATGCGGGAGGAATCAGCTTTCACATACAGCTGAACCACCTCATCTCCGGCCAACGTGCCCTCATTCCTGACGGTAACGTTGACAGTTACGCTACCATCGGCGGTAATTTCCGACTGGCTTAGCGACAGACCGCTGTAATGGAAGCGGGAATAGCTGAGACCATGACCGAACGGATACAGCACATCCCCGTTGAAATATTGATAGGTCCGTTTTCCTTTGATAATATCGTAATCCATGAGGTCTGGAAGCTGTTCGATTGACTTATACCACGTCATATTTAAGCGACCGCCCGGATTGAAATCTCCGTACAGAACGTCGGCAACCGCATGACCCAGCTCCTGTCCGGCATGAGACGTAAAGAGGATGGATGGCACATGCTCCTGTTCCCAGTTCACGGCGAACGGATATCCGCCTACGATGACAACCAGCGTATTGGGATTGGCTTCATAGACCGCCTGAATTAAGGCTTGCTGAGCAGGCGGGAGGGTGATGTCGGGACGGTCGATCGTTTCCTTGCCGTTAATGAACGGACTGTTTCCCACGAAGACTATGGCGGTTTCAGCCGATGCTGCTGCCGCGACGGCTTCAGCGATGCCGTCCTGAACCGTCTCGATGGCCATTGGCGTTCCCGCATCTTCGCTGCTGCCTACCACAAGCCGTCCGTGCTCATCCAGTAGGATCGGTTTTCCCTCCCAATTGTTCATTACAAAGCTTCCATCCGGTAACACCTCGAAGCTGAAAGCCTCTTTAACGAACCAGCCGCGAGCCTCGTCGGCCGTTGCTTGCAGTCCCGTCTCGGTTTCAGTTACGAATTTGCCGCTACTGGCGAGCCGAAGCGTCACGGAGCCCCACCCCCAGTCGTTCCGCTCGAACACCGCCGCTCCGGAGGGCTCAGCCGTGCTTGCAAACAGCCCGCCATTCTCTTCCGAAGATAAGGCGATATATTTGCCGCTAACAGCAGAAAGAAGACGTACCTGGTCTAATCCCGTATGAAAATGGACGCTACGTTCCCCCATTTTCTCCTGCACGCCCTGAAGCGGCGTTATCCGGTATGGAGGCGTACCGCTGTACCAATCCGTAAATGCTTCGTTAGCCAGGGGACCGATGACAGCAGCGGACTTCAACTGATCACGCTTAAGGGGCAGTAATCCATCGTTTTTCAGCAGCACGATCGATTCCCGGGCGGCTCGAAGAGATAATTCGGCATGCTCGGGCGCGCAGAGCTTCGACTCCGGCACATGGCTGTACGGATTCCGTTCTTCCGGATCGAATTCGCCGAGACGGAACCGGACACGGAAGGAATTGCGGAGGGCGTGATCGAGATCCTGCTCTTCCAATAATCCCTGCTCCAATGCGTCGCGGAGTGCGCGGAAGGAGATGTCCTGGTCGTCGGTGATGCTGTCGATTCCGGCTTTGACGGAGCCGGCCACGGCCTCTGCATAGGAAGAGACATAATGATGGTCCATGACGGTGCCGAGAACGTCACCGGCGTCTCCTACCACGAATCCGTCCATGCCCCATTCCTGTTTGACGATGTCGTTCACTTCATGGTTCAGGTTGCACGGCGTGCCGTTGATGCCATTATACGCGGTCATCATGGAACCGGCTTTCCCTTCCCGGAACGGAGCCTCGAAAGCCTTCAGATAATACTCGCGTTTGTTTCTCGGATCGATGCTTACCGATGCGCTGCCGCGGTCAACTTCGTTGTTATTGCCGTAGAAGTGCTTCAGGGTAGCTACCGTTTTGTAGTAGAAGGGATGGTCTCCCTGCATGCCCTTCACAAGCCCGGTGGAGAGTTCTCCGGTCAGGTGCGGGTCTTCCCCGTAGGCTTCTTCCGTGCGTCCCCAGCGAGGGTCGCGTTCCAGATCCACCGTGGGCGCCCAGATGGTCAGTCCGTTGATGGCGCGGTCGCGCTGGTAATAGACGCGGGCTTCCTCCGCGATGACCGATCCGATCTCCCGCATCAGCTCGGGATTCCAGGTACACGCAAGCCCGGTATTTTGCGGGAACACGGTCGCTTCGCCAAGCCATGCCACGCCGTGAGCACCTTCGGTGCCATGCTTATATTTTCGCACGCCGAGGCGGGGGATTTCCGCCTGGTATTGGCACATTAATTCGATTTTTTCGTCCAAGGTCAATCGGGATACAAGATCATTAACCCGTTCTTCCAGCGGAAGATCCGGATTCTGGAATGGATATTTCATGGAGCAAAACCTCATTTCTATGCATAGTTGGAATGGAAACGCTCTCAGTTATACATGTGATAAGTTCATGCTTCTCTTAAGCCAGTTAGACCAATTCCATCATAGCGTGCAAAGCGGAGTCGTAATACACCGAGAATTAGTGCAGTTTTCATGTGGGAATTTCGAATCCTTCAGGACAGCTGATTTGACGACCTCATCGCCTCCGCGCCTCATCTTGTAAACTGGTGGTGTTTGTTGTTTTGTAAGGGCTCCAGGAAACTGGGGGAGGAGTGGGCTGCCGGGGATCGTCCCGTACCTTTTGTAACCCAGTCATTAGATCAAGCGTTAGATTAATAATGAATGAAATAAATGGAGGAAACGAAAGAGAGGAGTGATTTTATTCCAAGAGAAAAGAAAGTCATAATTACAATAGCAGTGGTGCTCTTAGCAGCTACTATGGCGATTATTTATTATTCTGTTCGATTGCCTTCTACAAGCGTCATTGCCCATTCTACTAAAATAGAAAAGATCTCTTTTCTATACCTGAAAGGAACTAACATGACACCTTACCTCATCGAATTCGAAGACCAAAATGAAGAGCTTAATCAATTGATGAGCATTTTAGACTACGTTTCGTATACGAGATCGCCGAGATCGTTTTTCAGCAAAAACATAAGAAATGATGGGGGGCCAACGTTTGCATTCATTATTTTTTACCGTGATCGTGACGGAGAAATAAATGATTATTTTTTGGATATCAATCAAAAAGGTTATGTTCTAAGGGGAGGAAAGAAAATATATAAAATGGTTGATCGGGAAGAGGAGGTCTTTGATCAGCTTTCCAGATGGCTGTTTGAAAGAGCTGTTAGAATGCCAGTAACTTAAAAGCTGAAAGAAATGAACACGGAATAGAACGAAGGATTTATGAAACCTCTCCGATGAAAGGGATGCTTAAGCGCCTCCGTTTCTTCTTGAGAGGTTTCTGTTTTCTTTCGTCCGTTACATTCTGCAAATCTCTTTGGGGCAGTCCTCGCAGTGGCAAATATTCCGTAAATAGTCGGGATCATTGAGAACGATGCGTCCCCGTTCGGTAGAAATCACGCCTAGATCCTTAAGCTCGTTCAATATCCGGTTAACGCTTTCACGGGTGGAGCCAATCATCTCCGCCATTTCCAAATTCGTAATCCGCTTGCCAATGATGGATCGTCCATCCTTGATTGTCCCACTCGTGCCGTACATATTGTACAGTCGCAGCAGCAGTGAGCACAGGGCCCCGGATTTACCATGCAGCAGCAGGTCGCGTAATTTGCTTTGCGCGGTGCGCTGCATGAGTGCCATCCAGCCCATATATTCCAGGGCAAAGTCTCCGTTGGTGCGGATGACTTTATCGAGTTCGGCCTGCGGCACAATTCCGACTTCACTATCCTCCAAGGCTTTGGCTTCGAATTGATGAACGGCTCGTCCGAACGGATCGGGTTCACCGAACAGATCGCCGGGGATGTGAAGCGATAAGGTAGCCGACAATCCGTCTTCCAGCAGCTTGGATACCTTTAAGCTTCCACGGTTTACAAAGTACAGCCGATCCGCAGGATCATTCTCCTGGTATAGATAATCGCCGGCAAACAAACGGACAGGCTCGGCCATCTCCCGGATCAGAGCGAGATGCGGTTGTGAATAGACAGAGGAAGTACCCGCTGGAAACAACCCTCCATTCCATGTTTCGGACCTTGCAGCTCGATTCTGTTTCATACGATCTTCTCCTTCCATAAGTTTATTTGGCAAGCTGATAATCGTCATTGGTCAGTTTAAATGCATGGGTCAGACCTGAGGTGAGATAGATTTGATGATCGGTGGTGACAAAAATGGCTTCGGCATCGTCGCGGCTCTCGACGAACTGCCGTCCTTCCGTTAGTCCAAGCGAGAAGACGGAAGTTGACATGGCGTCGGCGTCCATGGACGTGTCGGTCACAATCGTTACGCTGAGTAGGTCATTATCGACCGGATAACCGGTGAAGGGGCTCAGAATATGGTGATACACTTTTCCGTCTGCTTCGAAGAAGCGCTCGTACACGCCGGAGGTTACGATCGTCTTATTGACGACCTCCAGTGTTCCCAGATGCTGCCCGCGCTTTTCTCCGGGATCCTGGATGCCGATATTCCACGGTGAACCGTCCGGTTTCGATCCCATGGCAAGGATGTTGCCCCCAAGGTCGATGATGGCCGAATGGAAATCCTGCTGCTGCAAATAATCCGCGATGACGTCCGCTGCATATCCTTTGGCGATGGCCCCCAGATCCAGCGACATTCCTTCTTTCTTCAGCAGAATGGCATGGGATGCAGGATTCAAAATGACATCCTTGTAGTTCATTTGCTTCATGGCAGCATCCAGCTCATCCTCTTCCGGCACAGCGGGGTGTTCACCGCCAATGCCCCAGAGGTCTACAAGCGGGCCTACGGTCGGTTCGAAATGTCCGCCGGAAGCCGCCGCATAATCGATGGCGGTTTGGACAACCTTGAAGGTTTCCTCGGATACGCTCACTTCGGACTTGCCCGCCGCTTGATTGACCCGATCGATCTCGCTGTCCGCCAGCTGACGGTTCATGTGTTGGTCGATCCGATCCAGCAGTGCGCCTACCTCATCGAAATGCTGGGGCGTCATCCGTTCATCGTAAACGCGGAGACTTACAATGGTATCGAATATAAAGTAACGTTCGGTTGCCGGTTCGTTGCTGGCGGCTACCTTCTGATCTGCTGTGGTAGTGCAGCCAATCGATCCCGTCATCAACAGGGTGAGCATGATCAACAGGCTGCTGTAGGAAAGAAGCTTCCTATACATGACAGTGCCTCCTCTTTTCAGTTCTGATGCTGTTCTAAATTGAGTTCCGATGATCCCAGCGTATCAGACCCTTCCCTTGCTGAATGTGAGAAAAATCATTTCTGGCACTTGGTTCAGCCCTGATAATGAAGATAAGCAAAGCGAAGTGGAGAGATGCTGATGAAACGCGGAGATATTGGAATAGCGCTCGTGCTGATAGCGGTTGTCGCCTGGTTTGGAATATCCAAGTTTATGGGAGAAGACGGAGCGGCGCAGGGAACCTATGCCATGATCGAGGTGAATGGAAAGCATTATGATACGGTGGCGCTTACGGAAGAGCCCCGAGATATAGAAATCCGGACAGAACGGGGATATAACCTCTTGAGGGTCTCCCGCGAGGGGATCGAGATGGTCGAGTCCGATTGTCCGGATCAGCTCTGCATTGGGTTCGGTCACGTTCACGATGTTCATGGCACCATTGTATGTTTGCCCAATCGGGTGTTTGTAGAAGTGACTGGAGATCAAGTTGAAGGAAGTGAGCCGGATGCCGTTGTCTCCTGATCCCCATGCACTCCGCAAGCTGGTCGTAATCGCCATCTGCGCCTCCTTATCGGTGGTGCTTGGCATTGTGGAAGCCCTGATTCCATTCGCGGTCACGATACCCGGTGCCAAGCTGGGACTTGGCAATATTTTGGTGCTGACCTGTCTAGTCTGCCTAGGGGGCAGAGATGCCCTGTGGCTTATTGTTTTAAAGACATTGCTGACTGCTTTTATACTGGGAAGCTTCTCGACCTTCCTGTTCAGTATGTTCGGCGCGCTGGCGAGTTTTCTGGTGATGTATGTCATGCTTAGGCTCGGGGGCCATAATTTCAGTTTAACCGGCGTGAGCATCGCAGGTGGCATTGCTCATAATATTGGCCAATTAACGGCAGCCTCGCTGGTATTGGGAACAACCAAAATTTATTATTACTTGCCATTTTTGCTCGGGGCGGGTGTCGTGACGGGGATCTTTGTGGGATGGGCTGCAAAACATCTGATCGAATCCCTGCGACGTATCGATCCGTTTGGCATGTTTCACACGGAAAGTTAAGGAGGAGGCGTTAGGCATGGTGGACATAACCGATAAGTCAGAGCACGCGGTCCAACTCAAGCATGTATATTACGGACAGGGCTGTACGAACGTGCTCAAAGACGTCTCGCTGGCGATCCCCCATGGGCAATGGGTATGCATCGCCGGAAGGAACGGGGCAGGCAAGTCCACGCTGATTCGCCTGTTAAACGGACTTCTCCTCATGAGTCGGGGACGCATTCTTATTGATGGGCTGGAATTGAACGGCCGTACGCTGGGTGAAATTCGCCGTCATATTGGCATGGTGTTTGCCAACCCTGACGATCAGTTTGTTGGCCTCACCGTAGAGGATGATATTGCGTTTGGCCTGGAAAATCTGTGTCTGAGCCGGGAAGAGATGCTGCAGCGGATTCGGACCTATGCGGAGCGGCTGGATATCGTCCATCTGCTCCACCGTCATCCGGCTACTTTGTCCGGTGGACAGAAGCAGCGCGCTGCCATTGCTGCCGTGCTGGCGATGGAGCCTTCTATCATTGTCTTGGACGAGGCAGCTTCCATGCTGGATGAGAAGGCTAAGAATGAGCTGCTGGGTTTCATGCGAACCATGCATGCCGAAGGCCGATATACTATCATCTCCATCACCCATGACGTAGAGGAGATGGCCGAAGCAGACCGGATGATCGTGTTGGATGGCGGAATGGTCACGGCAGACGGAAGTCCAAGGGAGCTGCTGCTGCAGGAAGAGCTGCTCCAGCGTTGCAGGCTAAAGGTTCCTTTTGCCCTCCAGCTATGCAGGGAGCTGAAGGCGCGGGGGATTGATATCGGCGAGCTGGTTAGGGAGAAGGAGGTGCTGGAGGCGTTATGGTCATATCATTCGAAGAGGTTTCTTACCGCTACCGGGACCGGGGGATGAGCCCTATTCTTGGACTCGACGGCCTTAATCTGGAGCTGGAGGAAGGCAGAATGATTGCCGTCCTCGGTGCGCCGGGTTCGGGAAAATCAACGCTTCTCCAGCATATGAACGGATTGATACGGGCAGATGAGGGCTTGATTCGCATATTGGATTTTCGCCTTGAATCGGGTGACAGCAAGAAAGTCCCTGCCGGTCTGCGGCAGCGCGTCGGCCTGGTGTTCCAATACCCGGAGCAGCAGCTGTTTGATGAGACGGTGGAGAAAGATCTGCTGTTCGGGCCGCTTAATTTCGGGCGGAGTCCAGCCGAAGCTGCCGAGGCGGTCCGCAGAGCGGCTTCCTTCGTCGGATTAGACGAGGAGCTGCTGGCGCAGAGTCCCTTCAAGTTAAGCTCGGGCCAGATGCGAAAAGCGGCCGTGGCTGCCGTATTGGCGGCTGACCCCGACATTTTGGCTTTGGATGAGCCTACGGCCTCCCTCGACCCTGCCAGCCGTGAGGATTTGATGGGGCGGCTGCATGGATTAACGAGGACCCAAGGCAAGACGGTTCTCATCGTCACCCACCGGCTGGAAGAAGTCGTGGCCTACGCGGACGAGTTCGTTGTGATTAAAGATGGCAGCGTCGTATTTCAAGGAACTGCCAAAGAGTTGGTACACCGGCAGGAGGTGCTGGAGCAGGCGGGACTGATGGCTCCGTCGTCCGTGCGGATGGCGGGCAAGTTGGCAGCTCAGCTTGGAGTACAGCCTCCGGAGATGCCACCGGATGCGGCGGCGCTGGCGGATTGGTACGCAAGCCAGCTTGAAATATAGGGCAGGGCGAAGCAGAGGCGAAAGGAGGAAGCATGGATGAAGCGAAAAATCATCCTGGGCCGATATATGGAAGGTGATTCATGGGTTCACCGTCTGGACCCGCGTGCCAAGACGGCTGCCATGCCGCTCTTTATGGTAGCCGTGTTCCTGGTAGACGGATATATGGGGGTGCTCGCGCTGCTGCTGTTCACTGCGGCGGTGATTCGGGCTACGGGTATCCCGTACCGCTATTTCATCAGAGCCATGAAGCCGCTGATGTTCCTGCTGTTGTTCATCCTGGTATTTCACCTTCTTTATGATGCGGGAGGCGGGAAACTGCTGGATGTGGGCGCGTTCAAGGTGTATGCCGGCGGATTGGAAAAAGGCATCGTGTCCGCATCACGGATGGCGCTCTTCATCATGTTGGCGGCGGTGCTGACCTTCACGACCCAGCCGGAGCAGCTGGCCCAGGGGCTCGGCAGCCTTCTGCGGCCCCTGACCTATATCGGCGTGCCTACCGATCGACTGGTGCTGATGCTCGGCATTGCCCTCCGGTTCATTCCGACCATCTTCGAGGAAGCGGAGCGGCTGTGGAAGGCACAGCAGTCCAGGGGACTGGACCTGTCGTCGCGGTCGCTGAAGGAGAAGGCGCGGCTGATCATTGCCCTGCTGGTGCCTGTAACGACAGGCGCGTTCCGGCGCGCCATCGGGCTCGCCGATTCTATGGAAGCCAGAGGCTACCGGCTGGGTGCGCCGCGAAGCAGGTTCAGGGCCTTTGTATGGAAGCGGGCGGACACGCTGTTTGTTGCATTGTTCCTGCTGCCCGTGGCCGCAGCCGCGCTGCTGTAGTTTGGGGCTTGAAGGAAAGAAAACCGCAGTCAATCCTTACGGACTGACTGCGGTTATTTTACTCGAATTTTATAGGGAAGGCTTCACAAACACTTGTGGACGAATTGCTGCAGCTTATCGGCTCTGGGTCGTTTCCAATGTCTTTTAATAGTTTTGAGAATTCACCCAGATAGGGTTGCAAGACATGTTTATTGTTATTGATTTTCCCTTGAACGATCCCAGCAAACCGTCCATTCTCCTTCACGTCTTTTGCGGTAACGAGTTTCCCGTTCTTGTAATTCTCTACTCTATAGAATTCTTCATCCTCGAAACGTTGGTTCACTCCGGTATAGAGCTCCATCACCTCATAGTCACCCGTTCGATATACGCCTTCGCTGATGGAACTCCCGTAATCCTCCATGCTTCTTGCATATTCGAACCCTTTGTAGTCAAGCGCGGACTTTTCCCTTTTGTAATAATTCAGCAGTTGGATGTGGCCGCGAGCCAATTTGGAATGCATTAGTTCATTTGCCTGCTTGCGATCCGATACGGAAAATTCCAAGAAGGTGTTTCCATTCCGATAGTCAAACCAAATGCTATCCATGGATTGCGTGACGGTATGGCCTGTTAGCAAGTCATGATCCTTGAAAGTGCCCTTCGAGATTACATAAAATTCAAGATCAGGGTTGCTCTCCTTGCGAACTCCGGTTCCATCGGGTCGGTCGTTCTTCCATTTACCTTCGTATACGATTCTCATGTCCTCGGGAAGCCTGTCCGATATGTATTTTCCTGTGCCGGATCTTTGACCATTGTACCAATCGCCGCTGTACACTTTGGAAGGTCCCCATCTCATGGTGCCTTTCCCGTGGGGGTTGTTATTCTTCACTTCTCCGTAATAGGTTGCCCCGTTGGGGAGGGTCAAGCTCACTTTTTGGTTTGAGGCCTCGGTCTCCTCATGGGTAAACAAAAGAAACAGCAGTGCTAGTGTAAGAAAGCTTAGGTATTTTCTGATCACTCTTCGATTAGTCTCCTCTACATTTGAATCTTGTCGAATTTATATACCATCCACGGATGATTTACTCAGTCAAATCATAGATGAGAATCTTGTCAAACGTAAAGTTATAATATGGCAATTGAATATGTGAAATGGATATTTGGTCCATCTTTTTTTGTGGGTTTCACAATACAGCTTGTAGAGAATGAAACTATAAGAAAACACCGTTGCCGTGAAGGAACGATGTTTTCTGTCATCCGCATTAATGCATCGGCATCGGCGTATTCGTCGGTTCGATCCCCTGGTAGGCCTGATCCACGGACTGCCGGATTTCCTTCACGCTGGACATATGCGGGAGAGGCGTATCGGGATTCAGCAGGTAGTCGCTTTTTCCGTGGATCGGCCTGCAAGCTTTTCCGCATACAGGACATGTTCTGCAACATCCTTTCATAATCGAACAGGGATGCATCCATGATGGATGCATCCCTGTTCATTTTGAGTATATGGATTTATGTCTTTAGGGCAGAAAATAATGGAGCAGGACCTGCAAATCATGCTGTGCCGGATGATCCGTAAAGTCGCCGATCATTCGCTGAGCCTGTTCCGCATACGATCGGGCAAGCGTCTCGCTTTGCTCAATGGCGCTGCTTGCGGCAATGCGGTGGATGACTTCATCCATGTCAGCCGCCGCAGAGTGGGGGCCAAGCTGTCTGATTCCAGGTGCAAGGGCTGGATCGTTGAGGGCGTAAATCACCGGCAGCGTAATGTTGCCATTTCGCAGGTCTGCGCCAGCCGGCTTGCCGATGGCCTCCTTGGGCTTCGTGAAATCGAGCAGGTCATCCCGGATTTGAAATGCCATGCCGAGCGACTCTCCGAATTGAAACAGCCGTTCAGCGGTTCTCGCATCCGCTTTGGCTGCTTCCGCGCCCGCTTTCAGGCAGTGGGCCATCAGCAGGGCGGTTTTGCAGCGCGTTTTCTCCAAATACTGCTCCAGCGTTAGTTCATAATTAAAGCGGTGGTGCAGCTGATCGTATTCTCCCATACAGAGCTCGGTTACCAGAGCCGCAAGTTCGGCTAACCGGTAAGCATCCGCCTCGGAGACATCTTCACTGCTCCTGTCTGACTCGTCATTCGGATGACCCGCAGCCCATTCGATGGCACGGGCAATCATGTAATTGCCGATGTGCACGGCCGTCTGGACATCCGTGGTTTCATGCAGGGTCGGCATGCCTCGCCGCATATCGGATTGATCGATGATGTCATCGTGTACCAGCGAAGCCATGTGTAAATATTCAAGCAGCACGGCGGTTTTCATGACGGCCGGCTCATGCACGCTTTCCCCGAAACGGCTGCCGAGCACGACCATGAGCGGACGCAGCCGCTTGCCGCCGGCGTCAATGAGATCTATGACGCTGCTTAGCACAACAGAGGGAGGAGAGAGGTCACGGTCTGAGGTGACCACCTCCCGGAGCAGGTTGTCGAAGGAAGCGAGATCCACTCCCATTTGGTTATGAATGTTCATTTGCATCATCGCTCCTTTCCCATATGGCTCCTTACGCGCTCCGTTGCTCCAGATAGCTGCGGATTTCGCGTTTCAGCTCTTTAAGCAGGATTTCGGGTGAAACGTTCTTCATTAGATTCAGCTGCATGCGTTTATGGAAGGGGAGAAGCCGGGACAGCAGCTTCCATTCCTTCCGTTTGACGGCAATCCGGTACATAAGCCCGGTTAAATAATCGCCGTCCAGCAGCATGCGCGTCAATCTCTCGTTGTCCTGTGCCTGGAGCTTGCCGTGCTTGCTTAGCGCGGAATGAATCAGGATGCAGCATGCCAGCACCGTCATTTTACGGGAATAGGCCAGTTCGTAAGCGTTGAGCATATCAGCAATGTCCCTCACCGGCCTGTTATCCATCTCCATCCAATCGATATCCGTTCCGGAATCGATATGCGACCGAAGCAGGTCGATCGTATCCTGTAATAGCTTCATATCCATCGTTATTGACTCCTTCCGGAAGGCTCGTGTTGATTAAGAGTGTGAATGACGGCAGAACGGCCTATGAACCGAATCGGCAAGCAAGATAAGACAAGCCGATTCTCTCGAATGGTGGAAGATTAGTCCGTATACACGTACCATCGCCTTACGATCGGAATTCGTCCCCATACCTTCTTCAGCCAAGGATATACATAGTAGTCAAGTCCGAACGTGCTGCCCGATCCACCGATTAAGGCGATCCCAGCTGCCAGATACCACAGCATTTCGTTAGGTGCCATGCCCGATACCCAAACCATCGCGCCCATGGCAACGCTAGCTACGGCAGCAGGTGCCGTGAACAATCCGACAATCAGCAGGATGCCGACGATCAGCTCAGCCAGGACCATCGAGGTCTGAAACACATAGGCGAGCGAAGTATAGCCACCGTCGCCGGTGTAAAACATCAGGTCCATCGACCAATCGACAATGGATTTCATGAAACCCGGAACCGGCAGGGCGGATACCGCTTCTGCGGTATAAGCTGAGGCGGCGGAGACCGCGTCAGCCGCTCCAGCTCCGGCTGCTCCGGCAGCATCGGCGCCGGCCGCAGACGCTGCGCTTACGCCATCGGCTACTTTGGCAGGAATAAGGAACACCTTATCCGGATCCTCAATAATCTTGTGGATTTTATCCCATCCCTGAGAGAGCCACATCCATCCGGCAAAAATCCGCAGCGGAACGAGCCAGAAATTCGGAGACCGTTTGGCAAAATGTCCGCCCACGAAGCTTCTATTGTTCCGAACATGGAAGAATTCATGCAGCAGGTAATGGTATACCTTGTTGAAGCCGCAAACCTGGAACAGATAGAGCATATTGATCATATGTTTGACCAGCATAGCCATGAAGCCGCTGAGCCTGAACATGTGGCCAGGAACACCTACGTTAGCTACCCCGTAGCGGCTGCCGATACAGACCATCGTTCCGTGGAACGTCGGTTTGTAGGATTTCATCGGTTTGTTCAATAGTTCAGCCACAATGTTATGTGCGATGACTGGGGCTGCGAGTTCCGCATTTTCTACCATTTGAGGTACGGGTGCAGCCGCGCCCTCAGGAATGTAGAAAATGTTGTCCCCGACGACATAAACGTTCGGATGGGCAGGAACTTGAAGCTTGTCGTTGGTCAAAATACGCTTGCGGCCTTTTTGCTCGACATCCATATTGCCAACTACGTCGGACCCCTCAACCCCTGCGGTCCAGATAACCGTACGAGATTTGATGTCATTGCCGCCGACGGTAACGCCGTCCGGTTTAACTTCCGTAATCTTCGAGCCTGTGATGATATTGACGTTCATTTTGCGCAGCCGTTTCTCGGCTTTGCGAATTAACGGTTCGGGCAGGATCGGCAGGATCTTGTCGACCATGTCGGCGACATGAAGTGTAACCTCGCTTGGATCGACGTAGAACTCTTTGCATAATTGTTGCGTGAATTCGGCCAGCTCGCCGATCATTTCGACCCCGGTGAATCCACCGCCGACCACAACAAAGGTCAGCATTTCTTTACGGACCTGCGGGTCGCGTTCCAGCACGGCTTTTCGGAACATATTCAGGGTGTGTTCCTTCAAGCGAACCGCATCATCATACGACCATAAGGTGAAGGCGTGTTGATCTGCGCCCGGTATGCCGAAGAAGGTCGGCTTGCTGCCTGTTCCGATGACCAGATAATCATAGTTATAGGTTTGTTTCTCTCCACGGAGTGTTTGACCGTCAAAGTCAATGCCGCCGATTTCATCCAGCACCACGTCTACATTGCGGAATCCGGAGAACACTTTTTTCAGATCGATTTTGATGGAATCTTCTTCGACCCGATTGGCGGCCACTTCATGCAGCTCGGTCAGTAGTGTATGATACGGCTTGCGGTCGATGAGTGTTATCCGCAAATCCTTCTGTTTGCGCAGTCGTTTAGCCAGCTTCTTGGCGGTAAGTATACCGCCATATCCGCCGCCCAGCACGATAATCTGTTTCATGCGAATCTCCCCTCAAGGAATAGTTGTCTTATATCTATCGCTTTTGTGCTTATTTGGCGCCTTCGAGTGCTTTCGTTGCCAGCTCTACAAATCCGCTGACGTGGATCGACACACCGGAAATGGCATCGGTTTTGCCGTCTTCAGCCGTTACGATTGCTTGCGGATCTTGCTTTTCAATCAAATACTGCTCGGCTTGATACGCCTGTTCATGCCATTCGGATTGAGCTCCGCCGTTCTTCATGCCGTATTCACCGGATTTGGAACGGGTAACTTTATCTGTACCGCCGTCTTTATGAACGCCGTTCCAGCTAACCGCGGCAATCTTGCCGTTAATAACGGCAACGTCGACGGTTTCTTTCCAGCCGGAATTAGCGTCAAAATCTGCCGCTTCTGCGTGATAGCTGCCGTCTTTGTATGGTCCTGCTTCAACAGGTCCCGCCGCCAGCGCTTTTGCTGCCAGTTCCGTAAATCCGTTGACATGGATCGATACTCCGGACACGGCATCCGTGCGGCCTTCATCGTTCAAGGTCAAACCATCAACCGACTGCTGAGCTACCAGGTATTCCTCCATTTTAGCTGCCTGCTCATGCCATTCTGCTTGAGCGCCGCCTTTTTCCTTCATACCGTAGAAGCCTTTTTCGGAAAATGTCTTTTTGTCCAAGCCGCCGTCCTTATGAAGCCCGTTCCAGTTGGCGCTGACGATCTTGCCGCCTTCGACCTTAATCGCAACGAGTTCTTTCCAGCCGGAGTCTTCAGCAAACTCGCCTTCAGCGTAATATAAGCCGTCCTGCAGGGTCCCTTCTTGTGCAGGCTGTTCCGCATTACTTGTGTTATCCGTGTTTTGGCTCTCTGCTGGTTTGTCCGTATTAACCGGCTCATTGTCACCGTTGCCTCCGCAGCCGACAAGCAGCGCAAACATCAACATGACGGAGAGGGATAGAGAGAGTGTCCTTTTCATTCTGGTTTCCTCCTATAATTTTGTGAATTACTTCACAAATATTGTTCTTGAGTTCATTTTATTCTTAAAAAGAATAGTTATCGGTGAAAAAAATCACAAATAGTGTCGGTTAGTGTCGGTGCTTCATGTTCGAGGTGATCCTGTTGATTATATATGAAGGATCATAGGTCAGATAATGCCTCGAATGTCATCCAGCGAATGAATGCCTTCGCTTTCCATCAATTTAATCAATTCTTCGGCCAGGGTATCGCCGGCCCGCAAGTTGATGAAGTTGTAGGTTCCGATCTGTACAGCAGTGGCGCCTGCCATGATGAATTCGAGGATATCCTCGGCGCTGCTGATGCCGCCGATTCCAACGACCGGGATGGATACCGCCCGTGCCACCTGATGGACCATGCGGAGCGCTATCGGTTTAATTGCCGGCCCGGACAGCCCGGCGTAGGCTCTGTCAAAAACGCTTCGCCGCTCCCGTATATCAATCGCCATCGCTTGGATTGTATTGATGAGCGAAAGACCATCAGCACCTTCAGCTTCACACATGCGTGCCATTTCCTTCAAATCCCTTGCACCGGGAGAGAGCTTGACGAGCAGAGGCAGCGTGGTCGCTTTCCGGACTGCGCGAACTACCTCTTGAGCCTGCTCATTCTCAACGCCGAAGGCCAGCCCGCCTTCCTTGATGTTGGGGCAGGAGATGTTGAGCTCAATCATGTCGACAGCTCGTTTGCCGGATGACCGTAACTTGAGGCTGGCTTCGGTAAGCAGCTCGGCGCCCTCCGTATATTCCCGTATGGTGCCGCCGCCAAGATTGACGATGACCGCAGTCCCGTGCGAGGTCATCTCGGATAATTCATGCTCCAGAAAAGCGTGGATGCCCGGATTCTCAAGGCCAATGCTGTTCATGATGCCGGATGGCGTTTCGTAAAGCCTTGTTCCAGAATTGCCGATTCGTGGAGTCAGGGTCAGTCCCTTGGAGACAATGCCTCCAAGCTTGCGAAGCGGATACAGATCCGCATACGGTTTGCCGAATCCGAACGTGCCCGATGCCGCCAAAATCGGATTCGCCAGCGGGACGCCCGCCAGTTCACAATCGATGGAGATCATTCCAGTTCACCTCCTTCGCCGGAAATACGGGGCCATCGGTGCATACCTTGCGGCTTGCGCCAGCGGAGGTTAACGTGCAGCTGTTGCATGCCCCGATGCCGCAGCCCATTCGCTTCTCGATGGAGACGTGAAGCTTGGCGTTAGTACTCTCCGTTTTTTGGGCCAGACTGTGCATCATGCCAACCGGTCCGCATGCGAATATCGTGTCATAGCGGCTTGGGTCCACTGCATCTACAATGGTGCCGCCGGATTTGACGGTGACATTGCGGCTTATTTCGTGGAATCCGGTGACTCCGAAAGGGAAGCTGGTGTATCCCAGATATACGCTGGCATCAGGTATTTCCTTAGCTGTCAGCAGCAGCGGGGCTACTCCAATGCCGCCTCCTACCAGTGCCGTCCGGCCTTGGGGCTCAGGGAATCCTTGTCCAAAAGGTCCCTCCAGCTGAATCTTGTCACCCGCTTGAAGCGCCGATAGCAGCCATGTGCCTGTTCCATGCACGCGATACAAGAAGGAAACGGAGTCCTCCGTCAGGTTATGAACGCTGATCGGTCGTGACAGCACGGGATAGGTATCCCAGCAGCGAAGCATGAAGAACTGCCCCATTCGTGCCGAATAGCTGCCTTGAACGGTAAGTCGATATATGCGATGGGCCAGTCTGACATTTTGAATAACAAGGGCCACGTTCTTATTCCCCTCCCTTGGCGTACTTTTTCCGCCCGCTATGTTCCTTGATACAGTATCACAGACCGATAACGCTACCTGTGACATTTCTCATATTCGGGCGTTGTCAGGGCTTGATACCTTTTGTATACATACACGAGACTGGAAAGGGTGGGGATCATACATGAGAACACTGGTGATCGTTGCACATCCGGGTCTGCATGAGGGATCACGGATCAATCGCGAACTAACCGAGACGGTGAGACATAATCATGAGGTGACGGTGCATGACCTCTATCAGCGTTATCCGGATGGACATATCGATATCGAGGCCGAGCATCAATTGCTGCTCCAGCATGAACGCATCGTGTTTCAATTCCCTTTCTGGTGGTACAGTTCACCGCCCCTTTTGAAGCATTGGTTCGACGAGGTGCTAACCTTCGGATGGGCGTATGGTCCGGGCGGAGACAAGCTCCAGGGAAAAGAGTGGGGCGTAGCCGTTACGACCGGCGGAGCCGCGGAGGCCTACGGCAGCGAAGGATACAACCGCTACACGGTGGAAGAGCTGACCCGGCCCTATGAAGTGACGGCCAGCCTGGTAGGCGCGATTTACTTGCCGGTATTTACTGTTCATAATGCCATGCAGCTGACGGATGAAGAGCTGCGGCGTCATGCGGAGGATTTTGCCCTGCATGTTACGGGTTCGGGGAGATCCAGATAAGGGTAGCTATTGAAAGCGTGCAGCTGCTGCAGTGATGGTTCGAATATTCACGAATTCGGCCGTTTTCCAGAGGCATGTTGTTCCACGCGAAATCATGAACGATTCAAGCGTGTTTATCCATTCGTGAAAAGGAAAAACTGAATTGCTGTTAAATTAGCCTGGCGGCTGAAGCTGCCGGGCTTTTCGGTGTACTGGCAAATTCCCGCAGATTTTGGCATATTCCGAGCGATTCAGGGGGATTCTTCTGGGAATGCTGCGCATTGTTTATAGGCTAAGGTTGCTGTTCTTATAGAAGGTTAGGTGCGACGAGCGCTACGATTTGTTGATTGGAAGTTAGGTGCGGCGGAGCGCACTGATTGTGGATTAGAATGTAGATGCACGAATCGCCCGATAATTCGAAAACATTCGTTGCAATGTGGAGACGCTTATTTTATACTCGTATACATAGATTTACGATACATAGATTATCTAGGTATTGGAGTGATTGAGGAATGGGCATTAACAAAGAGCTGCTGAAAGGCAGCACCGTCATATTATTGCTTACCGTGTTGAACAAGCGGGAAATGTACGGGTACGAGCTGATCAAGGAGATTGAGCAAAGCTCGGACGGGATGTTCCTGATGAAGGAAGGCACGTTATACCCGATTCTGCACACGCTGGAGGCGGAGGGTTGGCTGGATTCCTCCTGGAGCCAGCATGATGGACGAAAACGGAAATATTACCGGATTACCGAGCGCGGCAGGGAGCAGCTCCATGAGAAGACCAAGGAGTGGGTCAAATTCCGTACGGCGGTGGATACGGTCATCGGGGAGGGAAGCTAGCGTGCGACCGGTTGAAGAATATCAGGTTGTTCAAGACTTCCTGACCCGGGTGTGCAGGCAGGTACGCGCAAGAGCCATGCATCCGGAAATCCGCGAAGAACTGCTCGGCCATATCGAGGAGCGGACGGAGCTTCTGATGCTGGAGGGCAATGCGGAGGAGCCTGCGGTGCAGGAAGCGGTGAAACAGATGGGGGATCCGGGGGATATCGGCAAAAGCCTGCATTTGGCTCATCGGCCTCAGTTGGATTGGAAGCTGCTCGTTCTGCTGGCCTTGCTCTCGCTCATTGGATTGTTCGGGGCACTGAGTATTGATTATGCGGGGACAGAAATATTGCCGGACTTTTTCATTAGAAAAGCGTGGTTCTTCGGTATAGGACTGATCCTTCTTATCGTTTTCTATTTCCTGGACTACAGAAAGCTGAAGAAATACTCCGGGATATTGTTTTTTATCACGCTGTGCCTGATGGGACTTACGTTGATTCGGGGTGTTGACGTCAATGGACTAACGATTTTCTTGGTACTAGGTCCGATAGCAGTCCCAATGCTCGGTGTAGCATCTGTTTTTCTTCTCCTGATTTCCTTGGCAGGCATGAAGCCTGCGACTCAGTGGGGGGTATGGGAAAGTGTATTCCACATCCTGTATCGGGGTGTGCTGCCGATCGTACTATACAGTATGAGCGGTTCGATGGTATATATGTTCATCTATTTGCTAGGATTCCTGGTACTGACCTGGACGACGAAAAGGAATATTAAACAATTTGCGGTGCTAACGCTGCTGCCGTTCATTGGATTAGCCTATATCTTGTTTACAAAAAGAATATACCTCATGTGGAGACTTGAGGGGCTCGCAGACCGTGAGGGGGACGGTGGTTATTTCATGCGGGTCATCGCGGATACCGTTTCTTCTGCCGGTTGGTTCGGTCAAGGCTTTGCTGCGCCGAATCCGGGAATCCCGTACGTTTATAGCGACTCCATATACCCCTATCTGATTTATTGCTTCGGCTGGATGTTTGGCATTGTAGTCGGGATGGTCGTTCTTTTGTTCCTCGCCAGAATGTGGAGCATATCCAATGTGCTTCACGATTCCTACGGGAAAAATATCGTGACCGGTGTCATCGTTGTGTTGGGCCTGCGCCTGCTCATGCCGATCATTATGGGATTGGGTATGGTCCCCGTTATCAGCCTGGACTTTCCTTTTATCTCGTATG
>NZ_PDHM01000018.1:0-83731 GCF_002573715.1 Paenibacillus sp. EZ-K15
GTGACCACTTAAAAAGGGAGAAACCCTGTACTTTGAAAAAAGCACAGGGTTTCTCGACAATCTGAGCGCTCCGAAATTTTCGGAGCGCTTTTCCTTCTTTAATGCATCGATCATGTTTTACTTCTTACTTTCGCGCTGGAATATAACATGGCGGAGTTTAGCTCCTTCTTGCCGGAATTAATGTGAACCAATTCGAATCCCCATTAAATACACCGTATACTGTGTATACAGGCTGATAGAAGTTTTTCGTGTCATATATGAACAAAAGCTCAATTCCTGTTATATCCAGTTGGTCACCCTTTTTAATAACGAGTTGATCCTGCGTTAATATTGCATTTCTTTTGATTTGAGGAAATTCACCATTCTGGATACGCTCATATACCTCTGCAGGAGACAGTATATCTACTTCCTTAATAAATTGATTCTCCTGTAGCCCATTATTTATCGAATAGATACTGCCATCTTGTTTAAGACCGAGTAACAGTTCTCCAGTCCAGTAATTTTCGTTTACCCCCGCTTTATCCGGAAGGGACCATTGAAATTCTCCGTCCTCCAATGTTGTTAAATCGGCGTCTTGGGGAAGTAGGCCAAGATCGGCCATCATGGTTTTCGCCTTTGCGAGCATCGGTTCTTGGTCAGCGAATGATATATTACGCTCTGGTATATCATTATCCTCAGTTAACGACCAGTTTCCCTCTTTGGATTGATAGAATGTAAATGGTGTTCCTGATTTGTCTTCCAATAGAACCTCACGATCGCCATCCCGATCCTTAACCTTCAACTCAGATAATCCTAATTTCTGCTGCAGCAGCGCTTCTACTCCATCCCGTTGTGTGATTTTCTTGTATACGGGGGCGACTGCAGGGGCTGAACTTGGCTCAAGGGATGTTGTCAAATGAACATCTGTCATATTCCATTTGGTATATGAGTTTATAGCCAGATTGCCGAACTCCTGTTGGGAATACACAATGTTCATACCGACAAAAAACAAACCCATGATAAGAGGTATGGAAAGGTTTCCCAGTAGACTTTTCATTCCGACTTTTTTGTTATGAACAATGGAAGCTACCAGTCTGTATAACTGGTATCCCATAATACCACCAAGCGTGTTGTTCATGATATCAGCAAGCTCAAACAGTCCTGCGCCTGAAAGCGTCTGATAGGTTTCAATAAAGAGCGTAGAACTCACAACGACAAGAAGAAGCCACTTGAATGCTTTGAATTTTCGGCTGATGAAGGGCAGCAATATTCCCATCGGGATAAACATGATGATATTAAATATACCGTTCTGAAGATCACGTAAGGAATACTTGTTCCATGCTTCAACATAATCGCTGAATGGGTGGAGATTCATCTGCAAGAAATGAGAATTGCCGCGGCCGAACATAGTTAACTCGAGCACAAAAACAACATATCCGATGAACAATGCACCAAGAAAAAGCTTTTTCATGTGAATCCGCGGCTTTCCCTTTGATTGTTGTTTTCTATAATAAAGGTAATAATAGAGCCCTATTAGAACGAATTCGATCCCGATAATTAATATGACCGGCAGCATTAAAAAACGTAGATTCGTATAGATTGCATCGATCCCCAAGACGAGGTCCTCCTTATGACTTTATTCTAATGATGGTTGATACTGTCTTTCCTTGCAGCTACAAGTCAGAGCCGGTCACTTTTATATACTCTCCTGCTTTAACGCATCGATAATGTTTTCCTTTTTTACTTTCGCGCTGGAATATAGCATGGCAGAACCGACAATGACAAATACGGCGGCAATGACAGATAGAATACTCATCCAGGGAAGGACGAATCCGTAGCTAAATTTGTTCGCAAATGCCATATAGATCAAATACATCACGACGAAGCTGATAGGAAGCCCGAACAGCAGCGATTTGGTACCATAAAAAACACTTTCGTAGTTCATCATTTTCGCAAAGCCTTTTGGCGTCATTCCAACGGATTTCAGCATCGCAAATTCCCGCTTTCTAAGAGCGATGCTCGTTGAGATCGTATTAAATATATTCGCAATCGAAATCACTGAAATTAATACGATAAAGCCATAAGAAAAGACGGACATTAAGAGTATCATCTGTTCTTCCTGTTTTCTGGATTGGTACAAATTATACACATACAGATTAGGCTCTTTCATTTCTTCGATTTCCTGCTGCGTTTTCAGCGGGTCCGCACTTTTCAGATAGAGAAAGGTTTGAACGAACTCCCCGCTCTTATCATCTGACAGTTGATTCATGACTCGTTCCGAGACGACGATATTTAACCCGCCTGTTCCGACTAAGTTCATCCCCATCGGAGATCGATCCGTCAACGCCACAATGTACACTTTACTTACATCCGTCTCTTTTTCCGTATCCTCATGGATCGTTGTCAAATCGAGACTTTGCCCGACATTCGCATGAATAGCCTTCGTTTGGACGTATTTTCCCGTATCCATATCTTTATAATCGATGGTATCGATCACGATGGCGGCGGGATGATTCGGATCCGTCAGTAACTCGTAATCTGCTCCGACTGCTTTGGCATAAGCCTGCAGGTTCGAATCGTTTAATGCAGCGATTTTAATATCATAAGGATATTTCCCGTCCTTCAGCATACTCTTATCCTTCTTGACCGCCTCCTGCAATTCATCGGCGATGGACGCTTCTTCGATCCAAGCATTCCTATACAACTCATGAATCACGCTGTATTCCGATACATCCGAAAGGGATGCAATGGATTGAACCAACCGATCGTCTATTCTTTTTCCATTGCCGTAAGATAGTTCAATATCATAGTTGACGCCTTCCTGCGACATGGCCAAGGTTTGTTTCAGATTACCGGTAAAAAATGATACCGTTAGAAACAAAACGATGCTGATCACGAGCGAAAATACGGTGGCATGGTATCTCCGCTTGTTCCTTTTTAAGTTTTTCAATCCGATCTCCGCTTCGATTCCGAAGAACTTTCGAATCCATTTCGACGTTTCCACGCTTTTGCCCGTAAGCTTCACATCGGTTGTTTGACGAATCGCATCCATAGCGGAAATCCGGGATGCTTTAACGGCCGGGTAATACGTTGAAATGAAAATCGTCAACATTGAAACAGCACAGGCAATTAAAAGCGATAACGGCGTGACGATTACCGTTAGCCTTTCAGTAATTCCTAAAGCCCCTTGAATTATAGCGTTAATGAACTGAAAGGTAATACCGATCCCGGCAAGACCGCATAGGATTCCAACCGGAATGCTGATCAAGCCAATAATGACACCCTCAAAAAACACCGAATTTCTCTTCTGCCTTTTCGTAGCCCCCACGCTTGCAAGCATCCCTAAATGGCGGGAACGTTCCGAGACGGAAATCGCAAAAGCATTATAGATGAGCGAAACCGAGCCGATCATAATGACCGCCATAAGGATCACCGATAATGAGAACATCGTGCTGTACGAGGCTTCGCTTTTAGAGACGCCATAATAATGAAGCAAATCGTGATGGTATTGGACCGTTTCGATATGGTTGTTCTCTGCCAGGTTTTCCGCATGAGCGAACAAGGACTGATTGACTTTTTGCAAGACTACAGCCGCATTGACTCGATCGTTTGCCCCGATGAGGTTTTCATCGACATAGCTAATGGTTGTATACCCTGGGGCCCACGCCGGTTCCCATACGGGATGCTTGATGAAACCTACGACCGTGTAATCCCTTGTCGTTATATGTTGCAGCGTTTCGTTCTTTTCGTTATCTACGATACGCAGCGATTCGGTTTGACCCAGCGGTTGATCATTCCCTACCTCGAATCGTTTGCCGACACGAAGAGTGAGACGATCCCCGATTTCATATTTTACCTTGGCGTTTGTTGCAACGGCTTCAGAAATCACAACTTCCTTGTCTGTTTGCGGCAGACGCCCCTTGCTCAATTCAATTGGAAATTGCGCTAAACCTTGTGCATCATATTCCTTGATGAACAAATACGGCTTATTTGTATTTTGTCCCCCTTCTAATGGGGCATAGCCAAGATCGTTTGTAATCGCAAGGTTCTTGGTTGCGTCATCGTTTTTTATCGCTGCAAGCTGTTCCTTGTTTACATCTTGGTATAGGACATGCCATTCCCCTTCATCCGCAATGGTTTGCCTTTTCATTAAATCCAAGTAAGAAAAACCAAGCGTTGCAACAGCCGTCACCATGGAAACTGACAAAATGACACCCAGGATGGTTACAAGCGTTCGTCTCTTGTTTTGTCTCAAATGTCTGACGGTGAGTTTATTGACAATATTCAAGGGCGAATCACCTCGTCTTTGGCAATCCTTCCGTCCTCAATCGAAATGACCCTGTCAGCTTGCAAAGCGATTCGTTCGTCATGCGTGATCACGATCAATGTCTGGTGATAGGTTTTATTCAACATTTGTAATAAGTCGATGATCTCGCTGCTATTCTTGCTGTCCAAATTCCCGGTGGGCTCGTCCGCCAGCATAATGGCAGGATTACTAATGAGCGCTCTGCCGATCGACACCCTTTGCTGTTGTCCGCCTGATAATTGATTGGGTAGATGGTTTAAACGATGTTGCAGATTCAGAGTCTTCACGAGACCATCCAACTGCTTCTTATCTACCTTTTGGTTATCAAGCAAGAGCGGGAGCGTAATATTCTCTTCCACCGTCAGGACGGGAATCAGATTAAAAAACTGGTAGATCAGGCCGATTTGTCTGCGCCTGAAGATGGCCAGCTGCGTTTCATCCAAGTTATACATATCCGTATCCTCTACGAGGACTTTGCCGCTCGTCGGCCGATCCACACCGCCCAGCATATGCAGCAGCGTGGATTTCCCCGATCCGGACGGGCCGATGATCGCGACAAATTCACCTTTTCGAACCGAAAAGGAAACATCGTCAAGTGCCTTTACCGCCGATTCGCCTTTACCGTATATTTTAGACAGATGATCTATTTTTAAAATTTCCAATGTAAACCCTCCATCTCTTTGCTGATGGATATCATTCTATCTGACCAAAATGACTTTCAAGTGACTGCGAAGATGACAATTTAGTCACTTACGATTAAATTACTTGTTTATAAAACTTAATTCGAAACTGCGTACCCTTGTCGCTGCTGCTCGTCACATCGATCACTCCGTTCTGACTAGCAATAATGCTGTAAGCCATCGCAAGACCAATGCCGATGCTCCCCTCGCTGGCATTTTTCCCTTTATAAAAACGTTTAAAAATATAAGGTAAATCTTCTTTTGGAATTCCTTTTCCATTATCAGCAATGATAATTTCCGTAAATAGCGCGTTTTCGGAAAAGGAAATGGCGATGACTCCGCCTTCCTGCGTGTGCTCCACGCCGTTTTTCAAAATATTGATGACCGCTTCAGCAGTCCAATTGAAATCACCGACAAAAGAGACGTTGTCATCGCCCTTGATGCAAACCGTTTGTTCCTTAATATCCATCGGAATCAAAACCGGTTCAAGTGCCTTTTGTATTAGCTTTTTTACCTCTATTTGATCTTTTTTGAACTGGATTGTCTTTGCCTCGATTTTCGATAGCTTTAATAAGGAAGAAACAAGCCAATCGATTCGTTCAAGCTGAATACGAATATTACGGGTGAACTCCGTTCTTTTCGCTGAAGGTAGGTCAGGTTTGCTTAATAAATCCGCCATCACCGTCATGGAGGTAAGCGGCGTTTTAAGCTGATGAGAGATATCGGAAATCGCATCCGTTAGCCCCGTTTTGTCTCGCTCCAGAAGCGATCGCTGCTCTGATAGCATGAGCGTCACTTTATAAATATCATTCTTTAAAATGCTAAGTTCGCCTTCTTGATTATCGCGAGCGTCAAGTGAATAATTGCCGCTGCTAATTTCACGTAAATAGACGGACAGCTTTTCAAGTTCGCGATATCTCCATCTCGTGAATAATAGACTGCTTCCAATAAGTAAAATAGACATGATGAAAACGAGCACCGCAGCAGCAGACGAAATGAAAGCAGCGGCAACGAGCGCCGTTAAACTGATGGAACCCATAATAAACAATAAAATCTGAATCTCTCGATTGCGCAGCATCTAATCACCAACCTTATATCCTAAACCGCGTACCGTCTTGATCATCGTGGGATGCTGCGGATCATCCTCCAGCTTTTCCCTTAGCCTTTTGATATATACTGTTAGCGTATTGTCGTTCACGAAGTCACCTGCCGCGTCCCAAATCTGCTCTAACATCTGATTTCTTGAGAGAACTTGTCCAATATGGTTGCCAAAGATCAACAATAAGCGATACTCCAAAGCGGTCAATGATATTTCGGCGCCGTTTTTGTACACTTTTCCTTCTAGCGTATTCATTCGGACATTGTCAATGTTAATAATCGCTTGGGTCTGAGACGGCTTATGGTATCTCCGCAAGACGGACTTGATCCGCGAGAGAAGCTCGCGAATACGAAAAGGCTTTGTAATATAATCATCGGCTCCCATGTCAAGCCCCATCACGACATTGACCTCATCGTCGATCGCCGTTAAAAAAATGACCGGAATATCTCGTCGCTCTTTCACCATTTTGCACAATTCATAACCGCTTCCATCCGGAAGCGATAAATCAAACAAGCATAAAGCGAATTGATCTATATCTTCAGTCAGCACTTTTTTTGCAGATGCGACGTCATGGCAAAGAACGGTAGAAAATTGATCTTGCTCCAGCGAATATTCCAGACCGGACGCGATCGTTTTATCATCTTCCACTAACAATATTTTCATCTGCAGATCATCTTTACGAACGACCATGAGAGAATAAGCCTCCTACATTTAAATGTCCGCTAGTTCAAGATTAGCGGTCGTCAGGCATTTTCAAAGTATACCCAACATTAACACGTTATCAGGAATCCATGCAAAAAGCGATGGAATTGAAACCAGCCATATCATGAACCGACCTTATGCTGATGTCTGACAAGGAAGAAATTAGCATATAAAAAAACGCTAAGCCAGTCAAGATTGAAGGCTTAGCGTTTATATTCGTTCAAAGTGTGTTTCCAAGATCAAAGCAAGATGCTTACCCAAGAACCAAACGATCATCCGACAGCTTATGGCCGCTAATCTGCTCAAATTCCCCGAGCAGCTGCTCGACCGTCAGGGATTTCTTGCGCTCTTCGTCCACATCCAGAATGATGCGCCCCTTATCCATCATAATGAGGCGATTGCCGAGACGGATGGCTTGCTCCATATTATGCGTGACCATAAGGGTGGTCAGCTTCATATCCCGTACGATCTCATCGGTTATTCGGGTGATCAGCTCCGCACGCGCCGGATCGAGCGCTGCCGTATGCTCATCCAGCAGCAGGATTTGCGGCTGCGTGAAGGTCGCCATCAGCAAACTAAGCGCTTGACGCTCCCCGCCCGACAGCATCCCTACTTTGGCTCTGAGCCGATCCTCAAGTCCAATGCCGAGCCGTGCTAAATGCTTACGGAAGTTGGAGCGCTTGCCAGCTGTAACGCCAATGCTTAGCCCACGAGACTGACCGCGGCGATGAGCCATCGCGAGATTCTCTTCAATGGTCATATGCGGCGCGGTTCCCGCCATCGGGTCCTGAAATACCCGGCCGATCCAGCGGCTGCGACGAAATTCCGGCAGATGACCGATCGAAGTGCCGTCAATGCGCACTTCACCCGCGTCCGGCTTCATTACCCCGGAAATGATATTCATCAGCGTGGATTTTCCTGCACCATTACTTCCGATAACCGTTACGAAATCCCCCGGCTTCAAATGAAGATTGACATCCATCAAGGCAATCTTCTCATCCACCGTCCCCGGGTTAAACAGCTTGGACACATGGTTCATTTCCAGCATCAGAGCGCACCTCCTTTGGTCTTCCCTTGCGTAGCTAACAGTTCGGTTGAGCGCCTCCGTGCCTGTGAACGCTGTTTCATCGCCCGATTGATGGTCGGAACCACAAGAGCGAAAATGACGATGATCGCGGTGATAAATTTCAAATCCGACGCTTCCAGCCATGGAATCTCATAAGCAGCGGCAACAACAATCCGATAGATAATCGAACCGCAGACCACTGCCAGCGTCGTCCGGAATACCGAACCGGTCCCAAGGACGGCTTCGCCAATGATAACGGAAGCCAAACCGATCACAATCATCCCGATACCGGAGCCGATGTCCGCAAAACTGGATTGCTGGGCAACAACGGCACCGGATAAAGCTACCAGTCCGTTCGAGATGCTGAGTCCCAGAATGGTTGTTGTGTCCGTGTTCGCACCAAAGCTGCGGATCATCCGCTTGTTATCGCCTGTCGCCCGCAGCGCAAGGCCAAGATCCGTGCGGAAGAATGCATCCAGCAGCAGCTTTCCGATAATAACGATTACCAACATAATATAGATCGGATCAATAGTTCCGAAGATAATTTTTTCCTGGCTTAGTGAGATGTTAGGCTTGCCCATAATTCTCATATTAATCGAGTACAGCGCAATCATCATAATAATACCGGAGAGCAAGCCATTGATCTTACCCTTGGTGTGCAGCAAGCCTGTACAGATACCGGCTAACGTCCCTCCGGCAAATGCAGCCAGCGTAGCAAGCCATGGATTTACGCCGTTTGTGATCAGAATCGCTGCAATCGCTGCGCCTGTCGTAAAACTTCCATCCACTGTCAAATCCGGAAAATCCAATATTCGGAACGTGATATATACACCGAGTGCCATCAGCGCATACAGCAGCCCCAATTCAATCGGACCATCCAGCTTCATCACAAAATCCAGCATGTCTTTGACCTCCTTAAGGATTAAGCAAGGCGCGGGCTGTTATCTCCGCGCCTTACAGTTACTCAATGATGTTGTTGTCCGGGTCTTTGACTTCCTGTTTCATGGCGTCGGTCACTTCAATTCCATATTCAGCCGCAACTTTCGTGTTCAAGATCAGATCCAGCTTATCCGGCTTCGTGATTTCCATGTCCCCCGGATTCTTGCCGTCCTTCAGGATCTCTACAGCCATCTGTCCCACTTGATATCCATGATCGTAGTACTTGAATCCAACCGTTGCAAAAGCTCCCTTCTCCACCGTATCGCGGTCACTGGAGAAGAACGGTATTTTATTTTTTTGTGCTGTCTGAATAATTGTCTCGACTCCACTTACTACAGTATTATCTAGCGTGATATAAAAGGCATCGACTTTACCGACTAGCGATTCCGCTGCTTGCTTCACTTCCGAAGTATTAGTAACGGCAGCTTTCACAAGCTCGATTCCGTGCTCCGAAAGTACCTCTTCAGCCGTCTTGGCCATAACAACCGCATTCGCTTCTCCTTCATCTAAGACCAAACCAATTCTCTTAACATTTGGAAAATGATTACTAACAAAATTCATCAACTCTTTGGTTGCTTCCGGGTTCGTATCGGATGCCCCGGTGATGTTGCCTCCTGGTTTCTTCAAATCGCTGACCAGCTTTGCATCGAGCGGATCTGTCACCGCTGCGAACAAGACCGGCTTCTCCTTCACATTCTGTGCCACAGCCTGTGCCGAATCCGTTGCAATTGCGATCACCAGATCCGATTTCGTATCCTTCAACTTCTGTCCGATCGACAAATTGTTCGCCGGATCGCCTTGCGCATTGTTGTAATCAATTTTCAGCGTTTTGTCATCCTCCGAGATTCCAGCGTCCTTCAGAGCTGCCAGAATGCCTTCCCGCGTTGCATCCAAGGATGGATGTTCCACAATCTGCGAAATAGCAATACTATACGATTTCTTCTCCGCTTCTCCGCCGCTGCCCGTTTGAGTCGTACCGCTGCCTTCCGGCTTGTCCCCGCATCCTACCGCTGTAACCAGCAAGGCGGAGAGTGTAAGTGATAACCACATTTTTCTCTTCATCATGATTCCCCTCTCATTTGTTAACCGCTTCGTTCTTAAACCATAATTTTCTACATAAAGCGACAACGCTTCCCCGCTTTCATCGAAGAAAGCATTAAAGTCAAAAAATAGGTTGTTCCTATTGAACAACGGTCTATTATGAACATTTTATATGTACCCAATTGTTTTCGTCAATCAAGATTTTATAAAGTTTATAATGGTTTACATAAAGAACATCCCCGGATGTCACACGCTTCCGGGGATGTCAACCAAACGAAGTATTTATTTATATAGTAGAAAAAATCCGGAACGTCTACAAAATGGATCGACCCTGCATCGTCGCTAACCACGCTTCTGCCATGAGCGCATGACCTGCCGGGGAAGGATGTACACCGTCAGATGCCCAATAACCCATCTCAATCTTGGAGCTGGCTGCAGCAAAAATGCCGTCGAGCGGGACGTACAACGTCTCAAATTCTCGCGATAATTCGCGAACGGCCTGAATTTTAGGATCCAGATCCTCTCGCCATTCCTTTTTCGCTTCCGTAACAGGCAGCAAGAACGGCTCCATAAGAATGAAATTCGCACCGGTTAACTCGCGGGTTTGGATAAGCAGCTCACGATACCCTTCATAGTAGGCTTCCACGGACGTTGCTTCCCCGCGGTTATACTTCCTGCCGGTCTCATTAATACCGACCAGGATGGATACCCATGTCGGATCCAGATTAATGCAATCTTCCTCCCAGCGCCCCCGCAGATCGACGACCCGGTTACCGCTGATTCCGCGGTTTAAAAAACGCAGCCTTTTCAAAGGCAGCTCCATGCTTAGCCGGGCAGCAGCCATCAGCGCATATCCGTTCCCCAAACTGTCCGACTCCTCGTAATTTCGACCGCAATCGGTAATACTGTCGCCCTGAAACAATACGAGTGCATTTTGTTCGATATGTACCATGCTGTTCAACGCCTCCAATAATGAAAGTGTTCTCCTGCTCACCCCTTCATCATAACCGCTTTCATGTGTTCATGAAACCCCTTAAATTCACATTTCATGGCAAACTTTCTATACATTTAAGTTGACTATGTGGAATGAATTCACTACAATTCTATAGGTACACGTATGGCTGAATATATAAAAAGAACAGGTGATTAAATCATGTCAGAGCAACAGAACTATCAGATCCTTCTCTATTATAAATTTGTTCAAATCCCGGACCCTGAAGCGTTCAAAGACGAGCATCTGCAATACTGCAAAGATCTCGGACTCAAAGGACGGATTTTGGTTGCCTCAGAAGGCATCAATGGCACGGTATCCGGTACAATTGAACAAACCGAACAATATATGCAGGATATGCACGCCAACCCGCTCTTTGCGGACATGGTGTTTAAGATTGACCCTTCCGAAGGGCACGCATTCAAAAAGATGTTTGTTCGTCATCGCGAAGAACTCGTTACCTTCCGGGTGGAAGATGAGCTCGACCCTAACGAGATCAGCGGAACCCGCTTAGCACCGCAAGAATTCTATGAATACTTGCAGCGTGATGATGTGATCGTCATCGACGGCCGGAATGACTACGAATACGATATTGGTCACTTCCGCAATGCGATACGTCCAGAGGTTCAATCCTTCCGAGAGTTTCCGGATTGGATTCGCGAGAACCTGAGCGAGCACAAGGATAAAACCATCCTGACTTACTGCACAGGAGGCATTCGCTGCGAGAAGCTGACCGGCTTCATGCTGAAGGAAGGCTTCAAGGACGTTGCCCAGCTTGAGGGCGGCATTGTCACCTACGGTAAAGACCCTGAAGTACAGGGCCGTCTGTTCGACGGGAAATGTTATGTATTTGATGAGCGTATTGCCGTGCCGATCAATCAAACGGACGAGGATGTCATCGTTGGTAAATGCCACCATTGCGGAAAACCCGAAGACCGGTATATCAACTGCGATAATGACGCTTGCCACCTGCAGCATGTATGCTGCGAAGATTGTGAGGAGCTTCATCATGGCTGCTGTTCCGCGGAGTGTGAAGAGATTGTTGCTGCAAGCCACAATGCTTCCTAAGCCAACCCACCATAAATAGTTATAACTAAACGAAAGGGCAAAGTGCGAACTACTCGCACCTTGCCCTTTTATACATACGATCTATACGATCTCCTCTGCATTCAAACAATAGGAGCGACTCGCCCCTATCGTTCCATTAAATTTTGAATGATAGAGTTAATTTGCGAGAGATTGTTTCTCTAACCAGTTACTTTAACTATTATGTTATCAAACAATTTCTCTTCAATATAAATATTGATTTTCCATATTCCCGCTGAAGGAAAATTCAATGTAGAGGGCAAAACTGCATTTCCTGCAGGAGATTTTTGTGTTCTCAATTTACTTTCAAACAATTCAATTTCTTCTTTAGTTTGCTGTTCAATTGCAGAAAATTTAACTGTGCCATTTAATTCATCCGCTTCACCCCAAAAGTACCATAGATATTTTTTAGGCTTATTCACAACAAAATTCGATACATTTTCAGTGTAGGTAAAGACAACTCGGTTTTCTTTCCCAATTACGGTACGAGTAATCGGGCTACCCTTATTATCTTTAATTGTTATAGCGAACTTTTTACTCAATTCCCAATCCTCATGTTCAGGTTGTGTAGAGGCGGGCAGTTTTTGTTGTGCACACCCCGAACAGATTAATATCATAAGGCAACAAAGATACAAAGTCACCCTCATGTTGGTTCTCCCTCCATGAATTAGAAGATTAATTGTACTATAAACAATAATCGGTACAGTTTTCACTGCACCGAAAGGATGAAATGGACTATTAGGAAAATCAAAAATAGCATTGAAGAAATACCATTAGCGAATTTGAAAAATCCATTCTTCTTCTTATACAGGCTCTTGATTTTCTCCATTTCAAGCTCTGTTCTGTTTATAGAAAAAAGTATAGTAGGTACCGCCCGGGAAAACCCATAAACTAGTCCAAAGAGCATGCCGAATGTAGGATCCTTAAAAAGACCAACATAAATGTATACTAAATAAAAAGTCATATAGGGTAAATAAGTAAAAATACCAGCACCCAGAATACTTCCCCAAACCCACATATTTCTTACTGAGGATCCGCTAACCCAAGTAGCGGGGATTTGCCATTTTCTTTGAGGGACTTTTAAATTTATAATCTTATAGTCATGCATCATATATAGTCCCACAATTATTATCATGAATACCATTTTTAAAGTATACGGCAGCCATGAGAAAACTACGAAAATCAATAAAGTATACAAGAAACCTGCTAAAGCTCCTGATAAAGAAGATGCAGTCAAATAATTTATCCAACATTTTATTCTTGTTTTGTAATTCTCCTCACCGAGGAGACTGACCTCCAGGGTCACATTTAATCCTCAGTTGGTACTTACTTTAGTTACACCCGCTACAGATGCTAGGAGTGCTAATAAAATTATCTCAACCAGCTCTAAATGCATTTTTTATATCTCCTTTTTTTCCTTTACTATCTTACTGTTACAGCACAACCACAATCATTTACATTTGCTGTGTATACATCTGGATTACTGTTTGGAGTGCAATCGCAGCAAGCAATTGCCCCCCAACTATAACCAACACACCAGCATCCGGTGGATCCCCAATATGCGTATGTTGTTTTATAACCAGTCGGGCATTTGGAAGATTGTGAGCTTTGGCATCCTGAACAGGTTTTCCTGTTTGGGAAATTACATGCTGTTTCATATTCCCAGGCCTCACACCAGGTTGAGGATCCGTCGGCAAATGCAGGTCGTGCCGAAAACGAAACAAATGATAAGAACGCAGTAGAAAGAACTGTTTTTAAGAACGTAGATCGAGTAACTCTTCTTTCTAAATTTTCAGCAATGATTTTTGTAAATCTATCCACCGACTCGAATAATTTAAGCATTTACTTCACGGTCCTTTCAAATAGATTTATTCCTTCAACTGACTCTGATTTTCCTTCAAGAGACGATATCAGCCCAATAATGTGTTCCATTCCGTTACACAACCCTTTACCTTTAACCGTTCCTTTTTCATCTAAAATAAAAGCAAATGGTGTTACTCTAACTTTGCATAAGGTTAACACCGCTCTCTCCTCATCTAATAGCAATTCACCACTTAAGGATTTATTTTCTAAAACTCTAGAAAATCCACTTCTGTCACCAAGACCCACAAATAGAAAATTAATTTTTTCATTATATTTCATGAAGGCTTTATTCCATTCAGGTATTAATTCTTGACACGGTTTGCAGCCCGGTGAAATAAATGTAATCAACGTTGGTTTTCCATAGAAAGATTCAATTGAAATCTGTTCATTGGAAAAGTACGATTTCCCTGAAAATTCAGGTATTTTATCACCAATTGATATACCATCTCTGGTAATTGCTTCACGTGAACTTAAGTAGACTGAACCAAACTGCCTAAAAATAAGAAATATAGTGAACATCATAAATATAACGGCAATCCATAAAAGCAAATTAGAATAGAATAATATCTCCATATATCCTCCCGTATTATGTTTCTAAAAGCTTTATGTTTTTCCTGTATTCATTCCATATTATTTGTGAAAGCAAGTAAATTAGCACTAAAACCACACTAAACATTAACGAAGTTGCAGAAAAATTTGAGTTATACAAAATCGATAAAATTATTGCTAAAACATTTAATACGATTAATGCGCCAATTCTATATATACTAAAAAGATCCACTTTACTGTCTAAAAAGTTTCCGAAGCAAGAGCAAGTAATTACTCTTTTGGATTTAATGACCTTTGAAACCGCGATAAAAAAGCTTACCAGCATTAATAAAGTAAGAGATAATCCATAGTAGGAGCTTTTATGAAAAAAAATCATGACGGATGACACTAACTCTATAAACGGCAGCGAATATCCATAGAAACGAGAGAGATTCCTTGGTACTACGTTATACTCAATGACACCATTCACAAAATTTTTCAAATTAGACAGTTTAGTTATGGATGAGATTAAGAAAATTAAGATAAGAGTTAATTTCATTACATTAGTCAAAAACTCGAGCATCAAAAGCTCCCCTTCTCTTTTCATCTTCAGTCTTCACCATCTTTTTGTTGTTTACCTGTCACCCCCTCCTTAAATTCTTTCACAGCTGATCCTAAAGACCTTCCCATCATGGGTAAATTTTTTGCACCAAACACAATAAATGCCAATACCAATAAAATGATGATCCCTGGAACGCCAATTTGGTTAAACATACCTGTGTCAGCCTCCTCTTAATTTTTCTGTTTTCTTCTCCATAACACCGCAAATAACCAATCCAATTTCAAAAATAGATATCAGTAAGATAATTGCAGTTATGTCGGAAATGAAATCAGGTGGTGTGAGGATAACAGCGACTATACAAAAGATTGGATATAGAATCTTTCGAAGCTTCTTAAGTGTATTGGAGGATATAACTCCAAGTTGTGTTAACAAAACCATAAGAGCGGGAATTTCCAAAACTAATCCTGCCAGTAAACAGATCATAAACACAAATTGGAAATAATCGGAGAAGTTATACATGGTATTCATACTAAGTTCTTCAGTAACTCCAAGAAAAAAAGAAAATAATAATGGTGTGAGGAAATAGTATCCTAGAACTACCCCTAATAAAAAGAGTATCGATACAACAGAGGAAAATACTAACAGTATTTTTTTGAGTTTATTATTAATCGTAGGTTTTATGAATAAATAAATTTGCATGATTAATATGGGAAATGAAATGCACACACTTTGAAGCAGCATGGTCTTTGCGTAAATGGATACAGATTCAGTAACCTTAAACACGTTGAGCTCAATTTCATAATGTAAAGCGGACGATTTTAACAAATTTACAAAATAAGGAGCGGTAAAATAAGTAACGATTAAACAAAAGATAAATGCAGTAGCAAAATAAAATATCCTTCTACGAAGTTCATAAAAATGTTCGAGAAAATTCATCGTAGTGTTGCCATCAACCGATTGCTCTTCAAACACTCTTACTTTTTCGATTTCATTTGACATCACGATCTCCTAAGTGTTTCGAGTCGAGGAAACATTATTCTAAATTGAATAATACATATTTATTTACACTACTTGGTTTTAATTACATGAGAATATAAAATAAATGAATTCTCAGTAATCCTGGTTGTCTCCCTTCACTTTGAAGAAGCATAAATATGTAGGTCCTTTTGAATCCCCTCCTTATATAACATTCTGGTTTAACATTAAGATAAAGTTTCCGAAATTAAGTTATTGATTCCAATTATTTACTTGGTATTATTTATTATAAGTAATCAAAAAAATGTTTGGAATAGGACTTCCGACTTAATCCATTTTTTACATAGGAGCCTGCTTTCAAAATGGCCTACATTATGCTTATAAAACACTACATATAAAAGTTCTCAAAGTAAAAAAGCGCAGGGCTACTTCCTTTTAAGGGAAGTGAACGACGAGTAATCCTTGCTATCCGTTTTGTTTGTTAAAATAATACTCTTCAAAATTTCATCCTTGTATGTGAATAAATGTAATTATATAATGAAGGTCTAATTGGTAATTCGGGGCTGGCTGAGGTACTGGTGTCCTTCTAGGTCTTCAAAACCTTTTGGGAGACGTCTCGCGTCTCCGGTGGGTTCGATTCCCACACAGTCTCGCCATATACAATTCATTTTTATTACATGATCCACTGTCTTTTATCGTTCTCTCTACGAGTAATTTGTAAATAATCTAACAACTCGAGAAACATAATCAGTTTTTTTCTTGAACCATTCAAAATGCCCTTTGCATCCTGTATACAAAATGCTTGATTGTTTGTTTTAACATATAACAATCTTAATTCTTCCTCAAAAGTTTGATGATGGATTAGATGCTTATCATCTAATCGATAGGCAAGTTTGCTGTTAACAACATAATGAGTCAATTCAATATGAAGCTGTTCGGGTATACTTGCACCTCCCAAGTATTCACTCCATTCCAAAACTTCCAACTTATCATATTCTAATTTCTCCAACGCTTTTTCAAATCTAGAATTCCATTCCTCAGGTACATGAGGTGCGAACTCAGGTATATGAATAAAATGATTCCTTCTCAACAATAACCCTTCTTCTATTTCCTTGTTAATCACTATTTCACCTAACTTTTTAGGGATATTTCGTTGTAGTACTTGAATACATTCAGCTTTACTTATTCCAATACGGAGGGGAAATGATTTATGGTATTTCTGTATTTCCATTTTAACCTGTGATCTAACATTATCGTAAACCATACTAGACGTAAATAGATTGGGTTCGATAACAAAAATTTGATGACTTTGAATCATTCCCTCCAATATTTCATTTAATTTATCTCCGTATAATGATATCAATTTACTTAATTCGTTTGTGCTTAACATTTTATGTATTGCCAATGCGTCTAATATCCTGTCTTCCGGGCTTGCTTCTTTTTTATGTAACAGTTTTTCGATCGTTTTTTGACCATATCGATATTTTTCACTTGATGCACTAATAATCCATCCTCCACCTATCGTTTCGACAGGCGAAGGTCGTCTTACAATAAAACGATCTCCACGTTTAACAACAATCGGTTTCTTCAATAAGATTTGGCACAGAACTTCAGAGTTATTATGTAATTCATTGCGATCGAAGAAGACAATATTTCCCGAGGTTTCATTTGTACCAGAGTAAAAATTAATAGTAGTACGTTGTTTTACAGGGTATTCAAGACCCTTTACTGTCTTAAGTGTAACATCAATCATGTTGCTAATTTCAAAGTCCGTTGATGAAACGATAACGTCTCCCCTTCTTATTTTTTGTTTTTGAACCCCGCCAATGTTAATAGCTGCTCTCTGACCTGCCGTAGCTTTGTTCTTAACCTTGTTATGTATTTGAACTTCCTTAGCCTTTACTGGAATATGTTGAGGAAGTATGGTAAGAGAATCCCCACTTTCTAGAGTACCTTCATAAATCGTACCTCTTACAACTACTCCCTGACCATGAATTGTAAAAACTTGATCAATAGGCAGCCTCAAAATTCCATTTGAAATTCGTAGTGGGATCTTTTTTAACTTCTGAACAAGCATGTACTTAAGATTATCCAATCCCTCTCCACTTATGCTCTCCACATATAAAATTTCAACACCTTCAAATAAGGATCCTTCTACTGCCGATTTTATATCTTCTTCTATTATTTCTAAAAATTCATATTCCACCCGATTTATTTTGGTCACAACAATAATTCCATGTTCTATCCCCAAGAGAGTTAGAATTTCGATATGTTCTTTAGTTTGGGGCATAACACCTTCATCTGCCGCGACAACTAAAATGACAAGATCTATACCAGCAACCCCAGCAATCATTTTCCGAATAAATTTTTCATGCCCTGGGACATCAATGATTGATGTTTCGAATCCGTATAATGAGAGTGGCGCATATCCGAGTTCAATGGAAATATTCCGCTCTTTTTCAACGATCAGACGGTCAGTATCAATATTAGTTAATGCCTTTGTTAATGTCGTCTTACCGTGGTTGATATGACCAGCGATTCCAATTGTATAATACCGATGCGTCATAGTTATCACCTTTGCAGATTAATTGTTTTTTATTTAAATATACGGTTTATCCCTTCCGCTACAAGTTCAATTTCGTCATTCTGTATCGTTCTGGCATCTAATAAAAGAGTGTTTTTTTGAATACGGGCGATGATTGGCGGATTACACTTTCGCAACTTCCGCTCTAACCATTGCACTTCAAACTTATCAGACCCCAGTGAGATTGCGAACGATGGCAATTTTACTTCAGGCATCGTCCCACCACCAATTTCCGAATAAACTTGAACGACTTCGACATATGATTTAACTTCGTCCGTTAGTAAGCAATAAAGTTCTTCCGCCTTTATTTTAATAACCTGTGGAGAAGCTAGAATATCTCGAAGTGTTGGCAGTTCTTTTACAACCAATTCCTCATTAAGATAGAGTAAGAGAGTGGATTCTAGAGCCGACAGAGTCAATTTATCAGGTCGTAAGGCTCTAGCAAGTGGATTTTTTTTTAGTCTATTTATCAACTCATGTGATCCAATGATAATACCCGCTTGAGGGCCTCCTAAAAGTTTATCGCCACTAAAGCTAATGAGATCTACTTTTTTTTCAACAACCTCTTTAATAGAAGGTTCGTTTCCTATACCATGTTTTTTCAAATCGTATAACACGCCGCTACCAAGATCTTCGTATACAGGAATATTATACTTATTCCCTAGCTTGACCAGATCCTTAGTATCTACTGACTGTGTATATCCATTAATTACAAAATTACTTTTGTGGACTTTAAGTAATAGAGCAGTATTTTCATTTATTGCTCCTTCATAGTCATGTGTATGAGTGCGGTTTGTAGTACCGACTTCGTTAAGAATTGCTCCACTTTCTTTCATTATGTCAGAAATTCGAAATGATCCACCGATTTCGATTATTTCTCCTCTGGATACAACTACCTCTCTTTTTGCAGCGAGCACTAGCAGGATTAGAAATACAGCTGAAGCATTGTTATTAACAACCATGGCTGACTCTGCACCAGTCAAAGTCTTAATAATATGTTCGACTATGTCGTGTCTCGATCCACGTGTTCCGGTTTCAAGATTGTACTCTAGATTTGAATAACTTCCAGCTATTTTCATCAAATGCTTGTTTACTGCAACCGGAAGTAAAGACCGTCCTAAATTAGTATGTAGAACAATTCCCGTCGCATTAATTACTGGTATCATATTAGGATTTAAACTCTGTGAAATAAATGTTCTAAGATCCTTAATCAATTCTTCTTCCGATAAAACGTTTACACTTCCTAACACACTTTCACTTCTCAATTTCTCAAGATATTGTTTAATTAATAAAGTTACATAGTTAGTAGATACAGAGTAATCCTTTATTGTGCTCTTGATGTCAGGATTTTTTAATATATTTGTCACTGAGGGAATTGAACGAAGCTTCATGTGATTCTCCTTTACTACAGGGATAATATACTCTACATTGAATTCCCATGATATTACAGTATAAGCATTATTTATTGTTCGAGCAACCTCTAGAGACGTTTAATTAAAAATTTCCTGTTTAATAGGAAGACAATAGATTCCGGAGCATCATAAATCAAAAGTCTAATATTAAAAATGTAGAAGTTCAGTTAGCACCTCGAACAAGCAGTTGAAAGCCTCGTGATTCAGGAAAGCAACTAATTGCTTTCATAAAAAATCCCTTTCAGCTAACAAGGTTACGTCCATCAAAATCAGATGTACTAAAACTCTTGCCTACCAAAAGGGAGGATATCTAAATACTATATTAGTGTCTCGTTAATTTATTCCTCAAGGAAAACAGCCAGTTCAGCTTCGATAGCAGCTTTGATCTTCTCGACGCATTCTTCCGTCGTTGCCGCGAATACACGTTTACCATTCACCAGTGCATATGGCCGCAGCTTGCACAGACCGCAAAGATTCATGCAATCGGCCCGCAGGACAGCGATTTCGGGATACAATTCCTCAAGATGCTCAAGTTCCAAAGCACTCATCAAGTTGCTGTCGCATATTTCCACAACAACAATCCCCATCCCCATCTTTATCACCACTATTCCATTTGACAATATGTTCATTCATTATGAGGAAAACGCCCGGTTTTGTCAAATCGGTCTTCGTGGAAGATCAATGAATGAGGGATTCCGCTCCGTCGATATAGATTTCCGTACCGGTAATATGGGAAGCGTCATCGGATGCAAGAAATGCTACAAGCTGAGCAACCTGTGCAGGTTGCCCCGGTCCATCCGCCAATGGCTGGTCCCCTTCCGGATATTCAATCGGGATCGTCACCTCGTCGAGTTCTGGCTTCGCGATCGTGCTCTCATCGATGTTAGTTGCAATCGCGCCGGGGCAGATGGCGTTCACCCGGATTTTATAACGTGCGAGCTCCAGAGCCGCCATCTTCATGAAAGCAACCTGTCCGGCCTTCGTGGTGCTGTATGCAGAGAAACCAAAACCGGTAAACACCCGATTACCGTTAATGGAGCTGGTAATGATGATGCTGCCGCCACGCTCCTTCAAATATGGAATCGCATATTTTACCGTGGCAAACGTTCCTCTTAGATTGGTATTGATCGTAGCATCCCATTCATCAAGCTCCATGATCTCGATCGGAGCCTTGGTCCCATTGATCCCGGCATTGGCAAACACGATATCCATCTTTCCCCACTTCTCGGCAGCTTGGCTAAAGCAATCCTTCAGCGATTCCGCTTTGGAAATATCGCAGTTGCCGGTCAGTGCTTCGCCGCCGCCTTGCTCAATCGTTTGCTTCACCTTCTCTACGCGTTCACGATCAATATCGATCAACAGCAGTTTAGCTCCTTGCTCCGCCAAAAGAAGGGCTGCGGCCTGGCCGATTCCGGAACCAGCACCGGTAACGATGGCTACTTTACCATCCAAACGTTGATTTGTTGACATTGCCACAACCTCCTCGTTTAAGTTTTCCTGATTATAGATAACCCAACGAGTCGGTGTCTGAATCTTGGCTGCCTAAAGCTGGAACACCGCTGGTTTTACACATACCGGTTTGGATTGCGAGACCGTATATCCTGTAAAGGCAAGCTTACCGTCTTCCGGATTCACATTAAATAGTACAAGGTTATTCCCGTCTCTATTAGCGACAACCAGGAACTTGCCCCCAGGCATCAGCGTAAAGTGACGCGGGTGACCACCTTCTGTCGAAATATATTGAACCGGGCTTAAGCGACCGGTATCTTCATGCACGGAGAATACCACAATGCTGTCATGTCCGCGATTGGACCCGTATACCGTTTTGCCATCCGCCGACACGGCAATCTCGGCGCAGTAACTCTCTCCGTCAAAATCCGCAGGAAGTGTCGATATCGTTTCCAGTATTTCTAAACGACCTTCGTTCGGGATGTAACGAAGCACCGTGACGCTGGAATTCAACTCGTTGATGACATAAGCGTAAGCACCGCTTGGGTGGAACGCCAGATGACGAGGGCCTACACCTGCTTCCAGCTGGGTTTCGCCATGAAAGCTCAATTCTTGGGTATTCTCATTTACCGTATAAGCGAGAATTTTGTCCAGTCCCAAGTCCTGTACGAACACGTATTTACCATCCGGACTGTAAAACGCCGAATGCGCTCTGGATTGCTGATCTTCGCGTACAGACACGAGATCCGCATGTTTCTTCTCATCCAGCAGTTCACCGGCTTGTCCATCCTTACCGATCGGATGAAGGCCTACCAAGCCTCCATGATAACTCGAAACAATCAGATACTTACTCGCTTCATCACGCTGGATATGGCAAGTCGAGCTGCTCACACTGCGAACACGGTTCCGTTCGGTCAGCTTGCCGGCCATAGGGTCAATCTCAAAGCTGATGATCTCGCCAGCCTTACCGCCATCCTCTGAAATTTCGCCAATGGCATATAAACGTCTGGCTTCCGGGTCCACGTTCAGGAAGGTCGGATTCTTAATACCGGATACCTCTTCAAGCAGCTTCAGTTCGCCGCTATCCTCGTTAAATTCATATACGCATACTCCGCTTTGGTTGTCTTCCGCATACGCACCTGTAAACAGCAGCGTACGCTGTGATGGATTCGCCATAATGTCTATCTCTCCTCTCATTTATCTATACTTATCATGTTTTATGTAGTGTACTTTCAGTTACCATGTTAACTTCAACCCCAATGAAAATCAAATGACTTGACGTCTGATGCCTGTTTGTCTTTTGTCATACCGGGTATGTATGTATTATATCGACTGAAGGAGGTATTCCCATGAAACAACCGAACAGCGAGGAAGTACGCAATCAGCAGAATACGGAGAATGACTCTCAGGAACAAAGGGACAAGGTGAAGAAACATCAGGATGTGGAGCCTCAGGCTGAGAATTGGAATCCTCGGGATCTTCCGGATCCAAACGATAAAAAATCTCAATCATAATCGTTTATATAAGAAGGCCGCATGGCAATGTCCATGCGGCCTTCAGGCTGTCGAGAACCCCTCTGTTTTTTGCAGGTGGTAAGTTTTTTCTTAATAGTCTCAAAACTAGGGGCCTCAGATCGTATTAAATCTATTATTGTATTAAAAGATGAGTTTCCCCCATATAAAAAATCAAGTGTCGAAAAGTCCCCTGGACTTTCTCGAAACTCTGAAGACAGTCACTAAAGACTGTCTTATTTGTCTATAAAACTCTCAGCCTAATTATATAGGATTAGCTAGCTGTGGCAAGAAAGTAGATAATAATAAACAAAGCAACAACTCCTAAGATAATCCACAAAGCTTTATTGTTCTTCATTTCACCCATCAACTCCTCCACGCAAAATATTAAAATGTTTGAATTTACCAAATAAAAGGTAATATATACCATAAAGGCACCAGCATATAACATATATACCCATAGGAGGACAGATTTATGAGGTTCGGGTTCGCTATTGCCGATTGCGCGGGCTGCAAAACGTCAAGGAACAAGCCTTGATGACAGCAGACGCGCAGTACATGGAGAAGATGGCGATCCACCTGGATCACCAGGAAAAACGGGGGAGTCCCCTTCCTCTCATCGATTGATTTCTACCTGAATGCAAAAAAGAAACCCATGGTCGTAAAATGACCTGGGTTTCTGGATACTTTGAAGGCCTCATGGTTATATCCATGCGGCCTTCTTATTTATGCACATCTCTGGGCGGATATTAACCTTCCAATAGCAGCGACTCTGGATCTTCAAGGAGCTCTTTAACCGTAACCAGGAAGCGAACCGCTTCGGAACCATCAACGATCCGATGATCATAAGACAGTGCGATGTACATCATAGGACGATTCTCCATACGCTCTGCATCAATGGCTACCGGACGAAGCTGGATTTTGTGCATGCCGAGGATACCCACCTGAGGCGTATTCAGGATCGGCGTAGACAACAGCGAGCCGAACACGCCGCCATTCGTAATCGTAAATGTACCGCCTTGCAGCTCAGACAAGGACAGGGCATTATTACGAGCTTTCGCAGCAAGATTGCCGATTTCCTTCTCAATCTCGGCAAAGCCAAGACGATCTGCATCGCGAACGACTGGAACAACAAGTCCTTCTTTCGCGGATACCGCGATACCGATATCATAGAATTTCTTCACAACAATATCATCGCCATCGATCTCGGCATTAAGATGCGGGAATCTCTTCAACGCACCCACAACCGCTTTGGTGAAGAAGGACATGAAGCCGAGGCCTACGTCATGCTTCTCTTGGAAAGCTTGCTTACGACGCTTACGAACATCCAGGATCGCTGTCATATCTACTTCATTAAAGGTAGTCAGCATGGCAGCCGTATGCTGCGCTTCGACCAAACGATTCGCAATCGTTTGACGACGACGAGACATACGAGTGCGTTCTACCGGCTTTCCATACTCAGCAGCCGGAGCCTGTGCTGCCGGAGCAGCTGTGGAAGCTGCAGGCTTGCTTGGTGCTGCAGGCTGCTTGGCTTCATTATGATTCTTCACATCATCATGGTAAATCCGACCGATCGGGTCGCGGCCCTGTACCTGGTCCAGATCAATCCCGCGTTCACGAGCCAGTTTGCGTGCGGATGGCGATGCAGTCAGACCCGCTCCTTCCTCGTTCTGAGCCGGTACCGGAGCTTGCGGCTTCGGTGCTTCTGCCGCGGGTGCCGGAGCAGTCTCCGTTTGCGCGGATGCAGGAGCTTCAACAGCCTTCGGTGCCGGTGCGCTTGCAACGCCTTCCTGTGGAGAAATTTGACCGAGCACTTCACCGATCGTTACATTCTCCCCTTCTTGACGAAGGATTTTTTCCACAACGCCTTCAGACTCTGCGCTAATTTCAAGATTAACCTTATCCGTTTCTAACTCGAGCAGCACATCACCGATGTTAACGCTATCCCCTTCTTTAACGTGCCATTTGAATATTGTTCCTTCGGTGATGGATTCGCCCATAGCTGGTACAGTAATTTCGCTCACAGCCGCTACCTCCCCAATGAGATCTGTTGATTTATAGTTTTACGATTAAGGGCAAAAGAAATGATGGTCTGTTGCTCATAAGCATGAACATCCTGATAGCCGCTAGCAGGGCTCGAACGCTCAGGACGTCCGCTGTAACGGACCTCTGTGCCTTTAGGTGCAATTTCACGAATTCTTGGTTCCATGAAGCTCCAGCTGCCCATGTTCTGAGGTTCTTCCTGAACCCACAGAATCTCTTTCAGGTTCGGATACTTCTGCATCACACGGGAAATTTCTTCTTTCGGGAATGGATACAGCTGTTCCACACGAAGAATATGAAGCCAGGACTGATCCTGATCCTTCTGCTTATCCAGTGCGTCCTCTAAATCGATTGCAACTTTCCCCGAGCAAAGAACAAGGCGTTCCACCTTCTTCGGTGATTGACCAAGACCCGGCTGCTCCATCACTTTCTGGAAACCGCCCTCACTGAACGCGTTCACAGGCGATGCCACGCGCGGATTACGAATCAAGCTCTTCGGAGCCATGATCACCAGCGGTCTGGCATCTTCCGTTTCGGTCAAGGAAGCCTGTTTGCGCAGCAGATGGAAATACTGGGCAGCGGAAGTCAGATTCGCAACCGTCCAGTTATCTTCACCACTCAGCTGGAGGAAGCGTTCCAGTCTTGCACTGGAGTGCTCAGGACCATTCCCTTCATACCCGTGAGGTAACAGCATGACCAAGCTGGACTTCTGTCTCCACTTCGAGCGGCCGGCTGTGATGAACTGGTCAATGATAACCTGGGCACAGTTAACGAAATCGCCATACTGCGCTTCCCAGATAACCAAAGTCTCAGGAGAGTACACGTTGTAGCCATATTCAAATCCAACAACGGCTGCTTCAGTCAACGGGCTGTTATGGATCGCGAACGAAGCCTTAGCTTGCGGCAACCGGTGCAGCGGGCAGAAGGTCTCTCCATTAACCGCATCGTGAAGCACGAGGTTACGATGGGCAAATGTTGCACGCTCGGCATCCTGTCCCGTAATCCGGATTGGCTTGCCGTCTGCAAGAATCGTAGCGAAAGCCAGCGTTTCGGCATGGCCCCAGTCCACCTTCTCGCCTTCGTCGAGCGAATTGCTGCGCCGCTCAAGAATACGTTGAAGCTTCGGATATACCGTAAAGCCTTCCGGCCACTGCAGGAGCTCGCGATTAATCCCGCGCAGCACTTGTGCAGATACATTCGTAGCTACTTCCGTCTTGGATTTACCGTCGGTCGCGTTCAGACCAAGCAGGATCTGATCAACAGGATCCTTCGACTTCACGCTCTCGTAGGAATTCTTCAAGACCTCCAGAACGCTATTCTTCAAACCGTCCACTTGTTCTTGGGTCAGAATGTTTCCATCCACCAGTTTCTTCATATAAATCGTGCTGACAGTTGGATGGTTCTTCACCTTCTGATAAATAAGCGGCTGGGTGGTTTCCGGATCATCAGTTTCGTTATGGCCATATTTCCGGTAGCCAACAAGGTCAATCAGAATGCTCTTCTTGAACTTGTTCCGATAATCGCTTGCAAGACGAGCAACCGCGATACATGCTTCCGGATCATCGGCATTCACGTGGATAATCGGAATTTCATATCCTTTCGCCAAATCACTCGCATAATGAGTCGATCTGGAATCCTTGCCTTCTGTCGTAAATCCGATACGGTTGTTCACGATAATGTGAATCGATCCACCCGTACGGAACGCTGGCAGTTTATTAAAGTTCAGGGTTTCCGGAACGATCCCTTCGCCAGGGAACGCGGAATCACCATGAATCTGAATGCTCAGCGCTTTGTTTACATCCTGCTTCGGATATCCCGCTTCACTGCGATCCTCCTGAGCAGCACGAGCAAAGCCCTCTACCACCGGATTGACATATTCCAGGTGACTCGGGTTGTTCGCAAGGGTAATCCGAACCTGTCGTGCTTCATCCTTCTTCAAATAACGGTCCGCACCCAAATGATACTTCACGTCACCTGTCCAGCCGTAGTTAATGCCCATGGAGCCTTCGGATGGAACGAGATGTTTATTCGGAGAGTGCATGAACTCCGAGAAAATCTTACTGTAATCCTTGCCCAGTACATGAGCCAGGACGTTCAAGCGACCACGGTGTGCCATCCCTACGAGGATGGAGTTGACATCCACCTCGGCCATTTGGCGAACGATTTCGTCAAGCAGCGGTACGAGTGCTTCGTTGCCCTCAACCGAGAAGCGCTTCGCACCTACGAATGTGCGGTGCAGGAACTCCTCGAATTGCTCGGCCTCAAGCAGCTTCTTCAAAAGCCCCCTGCGCTCTTCTACGCTCATGGCGGACAAATAACGTCCCGATTCGGCCTGCTCGTTGAGCCATTTGCGTTCTTCTTCATCGTGAACGTGGCTAAATTCATAGGCAATGGAGCCTGTATATAGTTGTAACAGCCGCTGGATTGCCTCTAAGCCATTCTTGATATCGCTAGGAGCCTCCTCCCAGACGATCTCTGCAGGCAGGGCTGCCAAATCCGCTTGGCTGAGTTGGTAGCTTTCTGGTTGAAGCAGACGTGTGTCAGCTTCGTTTCCAATTCCAATTGGATCAATGTCGGCGGCCAGATGACCATAGGTTCTAATGTTCCATACCAGTTTGCCGGCAGCTACCCCTTTTTTCAGTAATTGCGGGTCATAGCTAACACCTTGTCCCTGCGAATCCGCTTTCTTTTCATTGTTTTCCAAAGATGGAGGCGGTCCCCAGCTGGCGAACAGCTCACGGTATCCTGGCTCCACAGATTGCGGGTCTTGCAAAAACTTCTCATACTGATCTTGAATGTACCCCAAGTTCGGACCATGATATTTCTGCCAAGGTCCCTCTGTCATTCTGTCAAGGGTCTTCATCGCTGACTCCCTCCGTCAGATTATTTTGATTGCTCAAGGACGGAATTTCTAATTTTACATTCTGCATACTACATTTTACATTAAATAAACGTTTTCTTACGATTACATTATAATACACTTGGCCTCAATACCGAAAATACCCTTTATATATAATAATGATCTCAGAAACAGATGAATTTGCGTCAATTTTTTGACGATTTGTCCATTAAGCCACCAATTCTTTGTATAGGTTTCCAATTAAAGTCATTTATCCGAAAAAACATCCACTTCCAGCCAGTCCATCTGCCGCAGCGGTTCAGGTCCGGTATCCATGCCCAGCAGCTGGAGAAGCTGTTTGGCATTGTCGGAAGCATCTCCTCCCGAATTGTTATTGAATATAATCCAGCATTGCTTCGACTTCTCAAGCAATTTCTCTATCCATACCTTCCACTGTTCCAATTCCTCTAAGCTGTAACGGTATAAATACCGCACCTCGCGCCAGTTGGGCTGACCGCTGGAGTGCCACCCTTCGGCGTTACGACCATGCATCCGGATCATCACAGCCTCTGTACCCGATGTCTCAAGCACGACCGGAACGGATCCAATGCCCGCTTGCGGCTCGTCGGCGATGCTGTGAATCCAGCCCTCGCTTCGCATAAACTCAAGAGTCTTCTCCCGAAACTCTGGCGCATACCAGCTCTGATGCCGAAATTCCAAAGCTACGGGTACATCCTTCATCCACTCCCGCGTACGCTTCAGAATGTCCACATGTTTGCGTTCGCACCCGAACCAGGGCGGGTATTGAAACAGAACGGTCCTTAATTTGTCCGCAGCGCGCAATTCCTCAACTGATGTGAGCAAATGATCAAACATCGCTTTGACGCTAGGGTATCTGTCCTTACCCTGGCCGCGTGCATGACCTGTCATGCCTTGATAAGCCTTTACAATAAAACCAAAGTGGTCTGGGACGGCAGCTGCCCACTTATTCATTTGTTCCGGTGACGGTATGGCATAGAACGAATTGTCCATCTCCACGATGGGAAAATGTCGGCTGTACATTTCCAGCCTGTCTGCGGCCCTCGCCCCTTCATCATACAGCTTGTCATGATCTCCCCATCCGGACAGACCCACCTGAATCACATGCTCATTCTTTTCTTCCTTTAACATAACAATCCTCTCATCCACATGATTTACCATATCGGGGACTTCTATTAATTAACCGCATACGGGAAATTTCAAAAGCAGGCAACCCCTTACTGTTTTTACCAACTGCTTTCATCACAATCACTTCTGATCATAAAAAATATGATGTGCCTCCAGCATTCCGTTCACGATGTGTATCCTTCCATAGGAATACCGGGGCTGCCGTCTTTTGTCCGTGGCGGAACCGGGATTGAACAGCAGCACCCCTTGCACATGTTCTTTAAACGGTATATGAGAGTGGCCGAACAAGATGCAATCCACCTCCGTGTCCGCAAAAGCTTTTCTTGCGCGGGAGGGGGTTGTTCCTCCCTGTCCGTGCCCATGCACAATACCGATGCGTTTGCCTTCGATTTCGACCAGCTTCTTGTAACCTAGCCGTTCTATGATCCGCTCGTCATCAACATTCCCGGCTACTCCTTCCACCGGAGCATATTGATTAAGCTGTTCATAGAGCTCCCAATTAGACCAGTCACCAGCATGAAGAATAAGATCCGAATGCCTCACATCTTCAAGGAGCGAGGCTGGGCAGCTCTTTCGCTTTTCTTGGCATATGGGTGTCTGACAATACCGTAATCCGAAATGGAAAACTCATCTTGATCGACCCCTTCTTCATCATATTAAATGCTGAGATACCTGCTGTCTGACACTAACCTATATCCTACCAAATAAACGAATTCAAATAAAACCGCGCAGGTGAGCTGCGCGGTTTGTGGGTCTGTTTCAGACAGAAAAAATTTCCAATCATAAGTTTTAGTTTGTCCGGGTGCTGAATAGAATGTACGAGCATGAAGGTACAAGCTTTCATATCCATGTTCATGACGAGAGGTGGAAGTCAATGAGTATTTTTATTAGCTACATGATTCTGGGACTTTCTCTTTCAGCCCCCGTAGGCCCGGTCAATGCAGCACAGCTCGATAAGGGGATTAAGAAAGGGTTTTGGCATGCATGGTTGTTCGGAATCGGTGCGGTCCTGGCAGATATCCTTTATATGATCCTGGTCTACCTGGGCGTTGTTCACTTTCTGAATACGCCGTTCATGCAGACCTTTCTGTGGCTGTTCGGTGCCTTTGTTCTTATCTATTCGGGGCTTGAAAGCATCCTGAATGCCAATAAAGTGACGATCAGTCAAGAAAACAATGAAGATTCGTTATGGAAAAGCATGCTCTCCGGGTTTCTCTTGTCCGTCTCCAATCCGATGACGATCCTGTTCTGGCTCGGAATCTACGGCTCTATTCTCGTTAAAACCGCAGCGGACGACGGATCCGCCAATCTGTTTCTCTACAGCGTGGCCGTCATCGCCGGGGTTGTGCTATGGGATTTGTTCATGGCTGCGCTCGGCAGTGTATTCCGCCGATATTTGAGCAATAGAGCGCTCTCCCTGATCTCCATAATTTCCGGCATCTCGTTAATCGTCTTTGGCGTTTATTTTGGAATTCGGGCTCTTGCGCTGCTATATCCGCTCATATTCTAACGGGCCGGCTTCGGGCGAAACTTGGGTTTGTCCGCCTCCCTGACGTGGCCTTGACCGGATTTTTTCCACACGGAGCGCATGCATAGGACAACCAGACCGATTACCACGATAAACCCAAGACTGATCCAGAGCCCCGGGCGACTCATAGGGTGCAGTGCGGTTCCACTGACGGCAGCCGCGATCAAGAGCATCCCGATGTATCTTTTGATCTTGCCCCAAACCGTAAGCTCTATGAGTCGACCTGCCGATATGAGAATGAAGAACCAATTATACAGCAGCATAAGTCCTGCACCCGTGGTCAAATACTCATAAATCTTGCCTGGCATGAGCAGAGACAACACAATGGATACAATCAATCCGATAGCTGTAAGGGAAAGTGCATATATGGGCGTATCCCGCTTAAACTTTTTCCTGGAAAACAGTTTGGGAGCGTCCTTATCTTCGGATAAGGTAACCAGCATCGTGGTCACAGCATACAACGAGGCAACCATGGTCGAGAAACCGGCTATAATCAAGACAGCATTAAATATATGCGGGATAAAAGGAAGGTGGTAGGAGCTTAGCGCCACAACAAAGGGACTTTTGGTCGTGGAGAATTGATTCCAGGCCACCATGATCACGGCCATGCCAATAGAAAGAACGTATACGATGGAGAGCAGCAGAATCATCACTCTACCCGCTTTGGGCGCTTCCTTCGGATTCTTCAAGCGAATCGCCATGACCCCCATGACTTCAATTCCGCCGAAGGCATAAAACGCAAAAATCAGGGACGACCACATGCCTATGCCGCCTGCCGGAAAAAATGCGTTTATGCTGCCCGGAACGTGCAGCTTCGACCCTCCTTTTAACCACCCCATCAAGGCGGCAGTAGCAATGATGAGAAACATGACAATCGCGGCAACCTTAATGACAGCCAATACATTCTCCAGCCGGTCGAAGCCTTTGTTGCCGATCCAGATGACAAACAGTCCCAATACGGCATAACCTGACGCAAATATCCACATCGGAACACCAGGAAACCAGAAGCGAGAGAAAATCGCCAGCGCTGTCATCTGGCTCCCCATGATCAACACTTCGGAGCACCAGTACATCCACCCTGTAGAGAAGCCTGCCCATCGGCCATAGGCTTTTTTGGCATAGGTCCGGAACGAGCCCTTCTGCGGGTCCTCGGCCGTCATCCGTGACAGCACATCAAACACAAAGAAGGTGGCTGTCGCCGCTAATATAATAGAAAGAAGAAAAGCCGGTCCTCCAAGCCGAATACCTAAAGCGGATCCGAGAAAATACCCTGTGCCGATCGTTGATGCAACTCCCAGCAGCGATAGCTGCCACCATCTCAAGTTCCCTGCCTCCGTCCTCGCCCCTTTGTTCACGGTTCTGTCCTCCAGATTATTGTTATGGGTTCGTTCAAAACTTTCCTTATTATGAAGGGAACCTCCGTGATTTATGTACCGCCTATCTCAACCTAAAAATGCCTTTTAGCAAAAGAGAAGCCATGGAATTATGCTCATATCCAGTCTGTGGCTGGGTTCTCTCGCATATTTTGGTTGTTCCCCGAGAACTCTAAACGGTAGAAAGCTGTATTGGGGGATCACACATGTCAGGAACTCGCGGTATTCCAACGAATCAGGCATTTATGATTATGATGCTTACGGCCGGCTTGACCAATCATGTCATGATCATACCTGTGCTTCTGGAGAAATCCGGACGGGATGCCTGGATCACCATTATCGTGTCGGCCGTATTATTCCTGCCCTGGATTCTGCTTATTTACGGGATCATCCAAAAAATCGGCAATCGTTCCATCACGCAGGCACTTGACGAAAGCAGTGGTAAAGGTGCTCGAATATTGGCGATGAGTTTGTCCGGTTTATATTTTTTCGCTTTTGCCTTTTATACCTTAAAGGAAGTTATCGATTGGACAAAGTCGACCTATATGATCCAAACCCCTGTCATTGCCACCGCATTGGTACTCTTAGTGTTATGTATTGTCAGCGCTAATCACGGCATAAAGACCATTGGCGTTTCCGCCGGAATATTGCTTCCTTTTGTCGTATTACTGGGGATATTCGTATCCTTGGCCAATCTGAAAGTGAAAAACTACAATTATTTGCTGCCCGTCCTTGAGGACGGCTTCCAGCCGGTTCTAAGCGGAATCCCCGTCATGTTCGGTGGACTGTCCCAATTTATATTGATTTTATTCTTACGCCCCCACCTTCAGAAAAAGCCCAGTTTTGTTACGATCCTGCTCATCCATCTGGTTCTGATCTTCCTGACGTTTGGACCCACCGTTGGCGGCATTGCCGAATTTGGACCTGAAGAAATGGGGCTCCAACGGTACCCGGCTTATGAACAGTGGCGTCTCGTAAAGCTGGGCAAATTCGTAGAGCATGTCGACTTTTTGTCGATTTTCCAATGGCTCAGCGGAGCTTATGTCTCCATATCCATCTCGATTTTTTTGCTCTGTGAAACCATTCTTCCCAAGTCCAAGCAAAGCGTAGGCATATTAGCCGTTTCAACGCTGCTTATTATTATGTGCGCTTCACCGATCAGCAATCCCAAAATGTATTATGCAATGGCAGACTATTTTTTGCCCATATCCGCCGCTTATATTACCATCTTAAGCCTCCTGTTGTTCTTTTTGATCCATAAACCATCCCAACAACAGAACTCACATTCATCGAAAGGAGAATCCCAGCAATGAATATAACGGAACAGCAACTCCGAGATCGTTATGCCGATTCCGATGACATCTATATTACGACATATCCTGGTGAAGAAGGCGATATGCTGCCATGGGCGATTATGGTTTACAACCCGATGATGTGCGATTCTCAACTGATGTCCAAAATCTTTTTGCCTGTTATTAGCAAGGAATGGAATATATCCGTTTCTCAGAAGCATCCGTTTGATCCCGACCATCTGGAATATTATCTTACTCTTGACACATCCGAGGCTAATGTGGAATCGGTTGATGATATTGTATATTCAGGTTATGTTGCGTTGTATTTTCCTAAGGACAATAAGCTATATTCTTATAGCGCATCCAAAAGCATTGGGCGTTCGCCGGAGGAAAGTGCCGCAGAGACCTCGATCAAAGGTCCTCGTGACGGGTTCGTCGAGGAATTGGATATCAATGTATCGCTCATTCGCAAACGGCTAAAATCACCCGGACTCGTATATTCCTCCTTCAAGCTGGGTGACAAGAGCAAAACCACTGTCGGCATCATGTACTTAAAAGACAAGGTGATCCCAGAGACCGTCACAGCCATCGTGGATAAGCTAAATGATTTCTCCGGCGACTCACCCGTAGGCATGGGCGAGCTCGCTGAGCACCTAACGCCGTATCGATTCACGGTGCTTCCCATGTTCGATTATACGGGAAGGACCGATCTTGCTTATGACTCTTTAACTCGCGGCCGATTGGTCATTATTATGCAGGGAAGTCCCGTAGTATTAATTGCACCTGCCAGTTTTATGCAGCTCCTGTTTGCCGCAGAGGATCCGCAGATGCCGTTTTATTTCGTTATCCCATGGAGAATTCTCAGACTGGTTGGGTTCCTGATTTCCGTTTTCCTTCCGGGATTTTATATTACCTTGCTGTCCTTTCATCAGGATCAAATCCCTTTCCCGCTGCTCGCCACGGTCGCGAACACGCGGCTTGGACTTCCTATTCCAACCGGGTTTGAAATGCTGATCATCCTGTTTCTACTTACCCTACTGCGGGAAGCCGGTATGCAGATGCCTTCACCAATCGCGTCAACCATTACGGTCGTTTCCGGTATCATCATTGGTGACGCCGCGATTCGGGGTGGTTTTTTCTCCCCAACGATGACGGTGATCGGCGCACTGGCTTTTGTTGCCGGGTCAACCCACTCCAATCAGGATTTTGTTGTGACCCAGACGATTTTTCGTTTTTTTGTCCTTACCCTTTCCTCGGTATTCGGGTTATTCGGTTTTTTCATATCGGTATTCTTGATCGTTCAGTATGCAGCCCACCATAATCCATATGGACAGCCGTATCTCGCCCCCTTCTCGCCTTTTTCCTTATCCAAAATCATTGGCAATCTCATGCGATTTCCGGGTAAACGAAAAAAGGGTGGAGCCCTATGAAGCGTGTATGGATACTCGCATGTATAGGATCTTTGCTGATCTCAGGCTGCTGGGACAACAAAGAAGTGCAGGATATCAACTACATCACGGCTTTGGGCGTCGATTATAAGAACGACAAGTATATCATCTATGTGCAGATGCTGGACTTCGCAACGATTGCCAAACAAGAAAGCAGCAAGCCAACTGAGAAAGCGCCGATTTGGGTCGGCCGAGGAACCGGCACCACTTTGGCTGAAGCCCTAATCGATTTGTATACATCGAATCAGCAGCGGGTCTCTTGGGGCCATGTCACGGCTTTGGTGCTTACGGAAGCGGTGTTAAAACCTAAGCAGTTGTCCCAAGTGTTCGACCTGACCAACCGTTCGCAGGAAATCCGTTATACGAAATGGATCTATGGCACCAAGGACAATATGGAGGACCTCTTTACGGTATCGCCGTTCTTTCAGCTCTCACCTCTGCACTCGCTGCTTCATGAACCCAGAGAAAGCTATGTCCAATTCTCGTTTATACGTCCGATTCAATTCGTGAACTTTATTCGTCTCTACCGGGAGAAAGCCGCTACCGTCGTATTGCCCTCGCTCCATATTTCAAATCAGAACTGGTCGGAAAATCTGAAGCAGCATCCGATTTTAGAAGTGAACGGCGGTTTTCTGATCAAGAACAAGGAATTGATGGGTTGGCTCAAACGATCCGATCTGTTGGGTACACGCTGGCTAGCCTCGCCTCAAACCCATGCTGCAGTCATTGTTCAGGCGGACGACGAAGCCGTCGGGAGCATACGGCTGGAGAAGCCCCAATCATCCATTGAAGTTATCCGTAAACCAAACGATGCGTCATATCGAATCAAGCTTAACGTAATCGGGACGGTGCAGAATATGTATAAGAAGGTGGGAATTAAGGAGATGAAGCGGTTAACCGAAGATACCCTGCGAAAAGAAATGCATAATACCTTCCATAAAGCTGCATTGATACACGCGGATCCCTACGAGCTATGTCTCCAATTGTACCGAACCGATCCGAAGCTCTGGAAGAAATTAGTGGAACAGAAAAAGGAGATCTACGATGAAACGTCGCTTGAACTTGAGGTTGACGTCAACCTGCGATACTGGGGACAGCGCAGAAGCTTGAACCGATAAACGTCCGTCATTGACCAGCTGCTTTTGCCCGAAATGTGAAAACTACAAAAGAAGCAGACCTTTATCGGCCTGCTTCTTTTTTGTTGTTCCTTTATTTTTTCATAATATCCTTGATCTCGTCTTTAATGGATTCCGCCTGCGGTCCGAATACAACCTGAACCGCACCTTGACCCAGACGCATGACACCAGATGCTCCTAACTTTTTCAACTCCGAATCCTTAACAGCCTTCTCGTCCTTAACAACCAGACGAAGGCGAGTGATACAAGCATCGACGCTGACAATGTTATCTTCTCCGCCGATGTTTTGCAGAACCTTGGCCGCCTTGGACTCTTTGGAAGCTGCGCCGGATGGTGACTGAGCATCTGTTCCAACATCGTCAGAAACGGTATCCACGTCGTCGTCCTCCTCGCGTCCAGGTGTTTTCAAGTTCAGCTTGACAATGAGGATTCTAAACAGCAGATAGTACACGACACCGAAAGCCAAACCTACCGGTAGGAGCAGCCAAGCATTGGTAGACAGCTTCAGATTCACCAGGTAATCGATCAGGCCCGCCGAGAACGAGAAGCCCAAATGCACATCCAGGACATACATGATCAATCCGGAAAGGCCTGTCAAAATCGCATGCACCAAATACAACACCGGAGCAATGAACATGAACGCGAATTCAAGCGGTTCGGTGATCCCCGTCAGGAACGATGCCACTGCCGAACCGATAAAGATGGAGCCGACGAGCTTGCGTTTGGACGGCTTGGCGGTATGCATAAAGGCCAGCGCCGCAGCCGGCATCGCAAACATCATGATTGGGAAGAAACCGGACATGAACATACCAGCCGTCGGGTCTCCCGCAAAGAAACGCCACAGGTCGCCGTGAACAACTTCGCCCGCGGTATTGGTGTAATCGCCGATCTGAAACCATGCGATGGAGTTTAATACGTGGTGAAGACCGAGAGGGATCAGTAAGCGGTTGGCCATACCGAAAATGAACGATCCGATGCCTCCAAGGCCGACAACCCAGTTGCCGAAGACGGAAATGCCATCCTGGATTGGGCTCCAAATCATACCGATCAGAACCGCAAGCACCATCGTGGAGGCTGCTGTGATAATCGGAACGAAGCGTTTACCCGCAAAGAAGCCCAGCCAATCCGGCATTTTAATCTTGTGGAATTTATTATACAGGTAAGCGGACCACATACCGACAAAGAGACCGCCAAGAACTCCCATATTCAGCTTCACGTCATCCGGTATAAACGGCATTTGCAGCGGTACTTGTTCCAGCACTCTTGTAAGCACCATGTACCCAATAAGAGCAGATAGAGCCGCAACGGCGTCTCCGGCGAACCCGATTGCAACGCCGATCGCAAAGATAAACGGCAGATTATCCAGAATCGCAAGGGCACCAGAGGTCATGAACGGAGTTACATATTGATTTAGAAAAGCGCCTAGGGCACCCAAAGGTATATCTTTTTGATAGTCGATCATTCCAAGCCCCTGCAAGATACCTGCCGCAGGCAAGGTGGCCACCGGCAGCATAAGGGACTTGCCCAGCTTTTGCAATTTAGCCAGCATGTCAATCATCCTTTCAAACTTCAATAATTTAGCTTTTCAATGAAATCGTTTACATAATGCGTCGAATGAATAACCATTTCTTCCCTTCCATTCGGGAACAAAAAGACCTCAGAAAATCCTCCTCCTTGCGAGTTCTTGTATTCATCATTTTAAGGTGGTATGGATCCGGCTATCATGGGTACCAGGAGTCCATTAATCAAACCTCTACCGAAGGCTCTTCTCAGAGAGCGACCGTGTCCTAGAGGTAAGTATTCTTGCGATATAGAATTCCGTCAGCCCCGCTGAACCTTGACTATACCAACAAAAAAAGCCAAGAAGAACGGTGACTATAAAAAATATAGTCCGATTCTTCTTGGCTCATGCCCATGTTTATGGTAACACGCCTTAAAACGTATTCATTTGATGTTGTTATCTTAATTCACGTCTTCCTGTTTTGTCAATAACCAATATTTAAATCAATCGCCTATAGAATTGAACTATTTCAATTCTATGGTCAGGACAGGATCCTGGCCGGACACGACATTACCGGTCTGACCGTCAACCTTGGAAGCCACCTCATCGGCATTGGTCACAATAACCGGGGTAATCGTCGGATAACCTGCGGCTTGGATTGCAGCCATGTCGAATTCGATGAGCGTCTGACCCGACTTCACCTGATCACCCGCTTGAACATGGCTTGTGAAACCTTCGCCTTTCAAGCCAACTGTATTAATCCCGATGTGGAATAAATATTGCAGACCGGTCACCGGATCCTCCAGCATCACGGCATGTTTGGACTTGATGACATGCGCAACCGTCCCGTCAAATGGCGCAATTAATTTGCCCTCGGACGGCTCGATGGCTATGCCTTTGCCCATATGACCAGCAGCAAATGCCTCATCGGGCACTTGCGATAAAGGCACGGCTTTACCCGACAATGGTGCTGTAAGCTGAATGGCAGTAGCTGTTTTTTTCTTTTTCCAACGATCAAACATATTAAGATTCCTCCCTGGGTTGATTCTTTTGCTGTAGCCGGCCTGTGAAGAGCCGATATAGATGCATCGCTAGAAAGCAAACCTCCGCTTCAGGTACTTTCTTGCCGAGTTCTTTCTCCATCATGCCTGCAAGGCGCGTAGCCAGACCATATTCATTCGTGAACTTGGAGCGGATCTGGTCCGCAAATGGATTATCCACATGGATTTCTTGATTCAACATACGGTCTACCGAGAACCTCAAATGCATCAGAAGACGGACGTAATCCATGCTTCCCCGGTCAAAAGCGACCTGCCGTTCCTCTTCAATATACCTTACCAGGTTTCCCACCACATTCGATGCCTTGACCAGATGGCCAACGGGCACATGGCTGACAGCCGAATACACATGGTAGGTTAAGAAGCCGATCTCATCCTCCGGAACTTCGATATCGAAGGCCTGGCCGATCAATTCCGCTGCCTTGGCTGCGATATCATATTCTTTTGGGAAGCTGATCCGGGTTTCTTCAAGGAAAGGATTAATAATATCCATGCCTTTACGGATTCTGTATATCGTAAACTGGATATGGCTTGGAAGTGCCAGGTACACCTTGTCATTTAGTGTGCCCGGAAATTCCTGTCCAATGAGATTGAGTATCTGATCTGTAATCTCCATCACCAATGGATCAAATTCTTCCAGCAGATGGTGAGCTTGACTCCACTGCTCCCGATCCTCCAGCCTGAAGAGTTTCTCAATCCGCTTGTCGTCCGAAGCGATCGTTCCGCCTGCTTTGGCGCCGAAGCCAATCCCTTTACCCAGGATGACGTATTCCGATTCTTTCTTACCGCCGGTAACCATCACGACATTGTTACCAATAACACGTACGACTGTAAACAACTCGATCCCGCTCATAAACTTCCCCCTTTCCTTTAAGTTTAATCAGAGAAACGGCGAAGGATTCATATCCGAAGAAATGCTCATATCGATCCCCAAAACATTAAAAAAGCCAAGAAAAGACCCCATGTGAAAGCTGTCTCTTCTTGGCTCATGCCCTCTTAAGGTAACACGCCGTCTTATGTTCCTGCTATGAATCCATCATAAAACAATTGGCTCGCATTCGTCAACATACGACATTATGACAATATTCGAAGCTGCCGCCACAGGTAAATATACGATCGCTTCCCTTAATTCCCAATCCATTTCTGAAGCGTATGGATCACTTCTTGGATATGAATGGGTTTGTGCAGATATCCATTCGCGCCGTCTGCAAGAAACTGATCCGTATCCCTCATTGTGTTGGAGCTCATCACGATAATGGGAAGCTCCGCCCATTCCGGGTTCTCGCGAATCCGCTTCATCGTTTCGACTCCGTCCATTTCCGGCATGACCATATCCAGCAGCACCGCATCGATGGTTTGATGTTTGTATAACATCTCCAAGCATTCGAATCCGTTCTGGGCTGTATGCACGGTCATTTGGAGTTTCTCCAGCACATTGGTCAAACCGTACACATTCCGAATATCATCATCTACAATCAATACGGTTTTGTACTCCAATCGGCTAGATACTTCCATGTCGAACGCCTCCATTCGGAGATCACTCCAACTGGCGTTGCTCGAAGTGGCAGCCGCTTCAGGCAGCATAAACAGACTTTCGCTGGTGCCATATTCCGTAACAAGCGGTAAATATAAAACAAACGTGCTCCCGATTCCTTCCTCGCTCTCCACGGTAATATACCCACCAAGCAATTTCGCCAAATGCAGCGATATGGATAAGCCGAGACCTGTCCCCCCAAACTTTCTGGCCGTAGCCTCTTCGCCTTGCTGGAACGCTTCGAAGATCGGTTGAAGATGCTCTGCTGCAATCCCGATGCCGGTATCTTCAACGAAAAAAGCAATGACGTCGCCACTGATCACAAAATCCGAGGTCACAATCGAATTCATCTTCTTCACCCGTAGTTTAACACTACCGCTCTCGGTAAACTTAATTGCATTTGAGAGCAAATTACGCAGAATTTGATGGAGCCGCATCCCATCACTGTACATCAGGTCAGGCAAGTCGTCGGCCATCTCAATATCAAATTCCAGATTTTTGGATTCTGCGCTTTTGGAGAAATAACCTTCCATCAGTTCTGGCAGCTCCGTCAAGTTTACCAAGTCCATTTCGATTTGCATCTTTCCGGCCTCGACCTTGGACAGATCCAGAATATCATTGATTAAATTCAGCAATTCACTGCCTGAATTATGGATGACAGAAGCGTAATGCTGTTCTTCCTCCGTCAGGTTCCCCTGCTTGTTCTCAGCTAAAATCTGGGAAAGAATTAACATGCTGTTCAGTGGTGTCCGCAGTTCATGGGACATATTCGCCAGAAATTGAGATTTGTACTTCGAACTCTTCTCCAGCTCTTTCGCGTATTTTTCCAATTCGCTGGCTGCGATTAATGCGGCCTCCTTCTGGGCCCCCAATCGTTCGTTCAGCATATGCATCTCCACGGAATGGGTTTGCAGCTCCTCGGTCTGCGCCTGTAGTTCTTCGGTCTGACTCTGAAGCTCCTCATTCAGCGTTTGGGATTCATGATACAATTGCTGGATTTCCATTTTACTCTGGATCGAGTTCAATGTTACCCCAAGCTGAAAATTCAGTTGTTCAATCAGCTGAATTTCCAAGTCATCGAAGGGCTTGAACTTGGCCAATTCAATGACACCAAGAACTTGTCCTTCAAACATAACGGGCGCTAGCAGCAGCGTGGTTGGCTCAGCATCACCCAGCCCCGATTCAATCCGCACATAGTTAGGTGGTATATCGTCCAGAATAATCATTCGCTGCTCCAGCATGCATTGTCCCACCAAACCTTCGCCTGGCAGGAAACGATCTCTGACCTTGTTCCAAGGCTCACCATCCGGATCGGCAAAAGCAGCTGCCTTTACGAGTTCCGATCCACCCCGGTTAATAAAAACGGCACCGTACGGCAGTTTCATGATCAAAGCCAGCTTATGAATGAAAAACTGTACGGCCGTTTCCACACGATCTGACGATTGAAGAAGCGTCGACATAACCGAAATGTGATCCTTAGCCCAGTTCTGTCTGCCGACCTGTGCAAGGAGTTCGTTGGTTGTGTCCGCCAACTGGCGGACCTCATCATTGGATCGCACATGAATCCGTTGGGAGAGGTTACCACCTCTGACAATATCGGAGATGATATGAGTTACCTGCGTGATCGGCTTTACAATGCTCTTCGATATCACCCAAGCTCCACATATGGTAATCAGCGCTGCCCCAGCCCAAAGGAGATACATCGTATACAATAAATGGGTGTTGCTTTCTTTCATCTCTTCAATCCTGCTGGTTGTCAGCTCGCGTTCCTTGCTTCTAAACGAGAGGAACAGCTCATGAATGGAGTTCATGGCTTGCTGGCCGGGATCATTAATAAAGAAATGAAGGGCCTCCTCATCCTGCCCTAGCTGCTTCAATTGAACGGCAGGCTGACCGGCGTTGGTAATCCACTCCTTGATATTCTCCTTAATATTCTCCAGATGATTGGCTTGCTCCGAATTATCGCTAACAAGCTTGTACAGCTTGTTATAGTTAATCTGCCAAGACGACAGCGCTTGGTTGAAAGGTTCAAGGTAGGTATCATCCCCCGTTATCACATAACCCCTCTGACCCGTTTCCATTTCAAGTAAATTCTTCTCGATTTCGTGCGTGAGATTATGTACTTCGATATCATGCTTCTCTATAAAATCCGCCTCTTCCTGCAGAGAAGAAATGCGGTCTGATACAATCCAGAGAAAAGCTCCAAGACATAATAATATCATTAAATATCCAACTACAATCTTGCTGCGGATGTTGAATTTCAGGTTGTTAGACAAATGGCTAACCTCCCTTGTCATCTATCAGTCTAAGTCTGCTCCTATTCTCATAGTAATTGTTATGAAAATGGTTTACAAGCAAAACCAGTTTTGATGACATCAATGATTCTTTAGTCGTAGGCAGTCAGATTTATAAACGTATGAGCATATATTATAGAGGAACACGCTTGTACGACATAATAGGATCTCAATCTCAAAAAGGAGGAGTAACTCGTATGATAACCTTTAAAGCGCTTGCGGGGATCCTGCATTGACGGGGCATGTTTATCATTCCAGGCAACAGGCTGAGCGTATAACCGGCCTCGGAGTTGCGAATGTGTCGTCACTGGAGCTGCCCCTTCTGCAAGGTATGATGATGTCAGAAATTCACCTTGAACGAGGTAAGGGCCTCTCTCCCCATAGCCACCCGGACACGGGCGAATTGTGCTATGTCATTCAGGGAGAAATCAGCTATTCCCTGATTGATCCGGATACTCATCAGAACCTCGTATATCAGATCGTACCAGGTCAGGTGGTACACGCCCCCATTGATTGGTGTCACTGGATAACAGCGCTAACCCCTGGAACGATCTTGCTATTGGTCTATAACACTGAGCGTCCGCACCAAATGGACATTGCGTCGGTCTGGGCTTATATGCTCATGGGAGCAGAAGCGTTGCCATGTGATGATACGAACAAGAAACCTCTCTCGGAGGCGCTCATTACACCCGTCCCGCTACATAAAAAGATGGAGAGTGACGCCTCGGATAAGCCTCTGCCTGCGCCACCCTTACTCATAACCGGGCGCCCAAACAACAAAACCACACGCAGCCGGTGATCGGCCAAGTGTGGTTATTGTTATTGGGACGCTTCTTATGTAATGATTTCGCTCGCAACGATATTGCATCAATCAATATAAAATCTTTGTTCAGGGCGGATCTGCTTCTTAAGGGTATGCAAGTCGGCTTCCAGCTTCGCCACCGTCTCTTCAATCTCTTCCGGGTTTAGTGCCGGGCGTTCTGCCTCTGGCTTAACGCCAGCCCTGAGATCGCGAATGGTGATTTGCTGCTCCTGCCATTTATCCATAAGATCGGAGATGGTGGCATAAAACCGCTCATAATCTTGAATCACTTCGTCCAGAAAGGAATCCACTTCCTCCTGATCATAACCCCGTAGTTTATTCGAAAAATTCTTTTCATGGATAGACAAAGCGTCCAGTTGAATGCCTAGTTGCTTAAATAGCTTTTTCTGTTTATCCAATCGGCGTTTCATGTGTTCATCCATAATGATTTACCTCCAAATATTGGCGCAGCCCTACTTTTTTAGCCTTCTCTCTCTATCTTTGTTTATATCACATTAAGCACAGGGATTAAAACACTCCGGGGCTTTTTTGGAGAATGTTCCAAAAACGATGGGCTGCCATTCCCATAATTCATGTGATTGTTACCAATCCATTTCGGGTATTGATTTTACATAAGAAGCTTTATTGTGTACTTAGCGAAAGAGAGGAGCGACTTATCTATGACAACGATGACAAAACAACAATACAGTGAACTTAAACGACGGTTGCTCAGTGATAAAGAACGATTGGAAGAGCAATTGGAGTCACGCGATGAAACCAACCTTCGGGACTCTACGGGAGAGCTGAGCGCAGCCGATAATCATCCCGCAGACGTAGGGACCGAGGTTTTCGAACGCGGACGGGACCTGGCCATTCAGGAAACGCTCGATCATGAATTGGAGCAGATTATGTCTGCCTTGCAGCGAATGGACCAGGGCGAATACGGTACCTGTGCCAAGTGCGGCCTAGAAATTCCGTACGAGCGGCTGGAAGCTTTGCCTTATACGGCCTATTGTCTCGAACATACGCCGCGGAAAGATATCAACGACAACCGGCCGGTTGAAGAGGATGTCATGACCCCGCCCCCTTCCGGAGCTGGCGTCAACCGTCAAGCTGCCGACGGTAAATTTGATGACGCTGGCGCGTGGGATGCCGTAGAAGATTACGGAACGTCCACCTCTCCCGGCATGTCCATTAAACCTGGACAAGACGATTATAAGAAGAAGGTATGAACCGATCCAGTAAAATAGAAGGGAAAGCTGGTACCTGCACGTTAGGTACCAGCTTGTTTTCCGTGATCAAGATTCTTTATGAGTCCGAACATTCGAAGCAAAAAACTCATATTCGTCGTAACCTTCACCGCGTTTCTTTTTATAGGGGGTCAACATTTTATCCAGTTCAACAAAAAATTCACGCGCTTCTTCCTCGCTCATATACAAGGTTGTATTGGTCAGCATGGACGTCGTTTCGCCCTCTTGACTCATATTTTTGAAGAAACGGTCTCTATTCTGGTCAAACAACTCCGATAATAGTTTGTTCGTCTCGGTTCGAATTAATTCCTTGATCACCGGCTCCTCGGAATTTGCTCCGCGTTTGATCTTTACCGTACCGACAAAAGGTTCATAATACTTAGCAATGATGCCGTTGATCTCTTTCGTGGAAACGATCTTGACCATTCCGATTCGCTCCAGCTTCTTCATATGATAATGAACTTTAGCAGGCACATCCCCGATATTGTCCGCGACTTCCTTTACTGTTGCCGGACGGTCCATCTTATTCAATACATTCAAAATCTGGAGCCGATATGGATCTGAATATATTTTGATCTCTTCCAGTGTAGTCAGTTCCTTCGTTTCCACACCGTACACCTCAGCTTCATGTTATTTTTCACTTCTTTTCATTATAGGCCGAGAGTGTCGAAATTACAAAATGCGAAGGATTTAAATGGCACGGAAACTCTTCTTCCGAATGAGGAATATGACGGGCAGTATCATGACGATTCCCATGATCGAATACAGAATGGGAGGAGAGTAATGCTCCGCTACAACTCCGGTAATCAAGCTTCCCACAGGAATGGCAGCCGTGCACGCCACCGCCATAAGGGCACCTATTCTGCCGAGCATATGCCTAGGCGTTACTTCCATCAGATACGTCGAGATAGGGGCATTCAGCATGGAGACGGCGAAACCGGCAATGAACATACAGACCGCTGCAGACTCCACGCGCCATGCCGGCAGATGTCCTGGAATCCCTAACGCAAAATAACCGATTCCGAGCAGGACAGATCCTGACATGATCAACGTGCTTTTTTTGAAGCTCTTCCCGTAACGTCCAATCCATAGCCCGCTGCAAATCATACCGATCAGGAGGCCCGTTCCTAAAACGCTCAGACCTCCGGGTCCGGCACCCAAGGTCTCTTTGACGTAGACCGGCTGCAGTACGTTCAGGGGGGCCAAACAGAAATTATTGATCATGGCGAGCACGGTTGTTATAAGGAGCAGCGTATGCTGCTTCACAAAAAGAAGAGCCTCTTTAATATCGCCGAACACCGTTTTATTCATCTCAGTCTCTGGCCGTGCGGAGGTTTCCTTGGCTTCAGCCTGTTCGGCTGCCTCCGGATTCGGCATAAAAGCGATAATAGCTGCTGCAATAAGAAACGTTATAGCATCAATCAAGATCGTCCCGGAAATTCCGATCAGAGCAATAAGGGCACCGGCGATGGATAAACCGATTAATTCAGCGCTCCGACTTACGGAAGTTGAGAAAGAATTGCCTGCCAGCAGTTTATCCTTGGGAAGCAGCCGGGGAACGATGGAGGTCTCGGCGGGTCTGGAGAAGCATTCCAGAGTTGAATTTAGAAACGTGAACAGGAACAAATGCCAGACTTCAAGAGAACCTACAGCGTACAGAAAGGCCGTTAGCGAAACCACAATGCCGCGACTGAGATAGGTTAAAGCAAGGACGAGTTTCTTCGGCCAGCGATCGACATAGGTGCCGGTAAACAAACTGAAAAGCAACCCGGGCAGAAAATTAAAGGCGAACAATGTACCCATTAATAGTTCAGAACCTGTGAGCATATAGACCATCCAGCTGTAAGCGATGGAATCCAGGGAATCTCCGAATCGGGTAATAGCCTGGGCAGATAAATAAATCAAGTACGGGCGAATTTTCAAAAGCTGACCAAAGCCTTGCTTTTCCAGAACAGCGGCATTTTGCATGGTTTCCTTCTCCTCTTCGTTAAATGGATAATAACATTAAACTTTTTCAGTCCATTAAAATAATATTTACGTTAAAATTATTTTATCGTTAAGTTTATTTTAATGATTTTGAAGAGAAATGCAATAGGTAAAAAAAAATAAATCGCCAACACGGCGATTTATTGAGTCTAACGATTATTTTGACAGCGTTATCTTCTTTATTTAATAACCACTCGCGATGAGGATCTGGCTGCTTGAAGGCACGCTTCAATGGCTCTGATATTGCTGATGGCATCTTCCGGACCATATGGGAGCTGCGTTCCGTCCATCACGGCCGCTGCCATTGCATCCGCTTGCAGTGCAAAGTGGTTGTAGATCCCTACCTTCTCCTCACGGGACCCCTTGGCCGTATGAACGCAGATCTGGGCCATGTCCTCCATCCGCTCCCATCCAAAGGCAGAAGGAAGCTCAATCCTGCCCTCCGTTCCTGCGATCTCTAAAGAGCATCTGGAATATGTCCACATCCCGCACTCAAATGTAAGCCCCAGTCCATCGTCAAATTCCACCATCCCGTGGACCATCATGTCCACACCGTCATGCTCCTCAGAGAAAAAAGCATGGGCCGTTACAGCCTTGGGTTCCTGACCATAAATCATGCGCGCCGCTGAGATGGGATAGCATCCCACGTCATAGATTGAACCTCCGCCCATATCCTTGCTGTAACGAACATTGCTTTTATCCTCCGCATTGTTAAAGGTAAACGATCCGTGAATTCCGCGCAGCTGGCCGATTTCGCCGCTTTCGATGATTTCGCGAACACGCGCGTGTTTCGGATGATATCGGTACATAAAGGCTTCCGCGAACAGCACGTTGTGTGCTTTAGCAGCCTCAGCCATCTCACGGACATCCGCTTCGGTCAGGGCTGCCGGTTTCTCGCATAAGATATGTTTGCCGGCCTGTGCCGCTTTGATGGTCCAAGGTTTATGAAGGTGATTCGGTAAAGGAATATATACCGCATCAATGTCGGGGTCTTCCAGGAGCTCGTCATAAGATCCGTAGTATTTCCCGATATGATATCGATCCGCGAGCTCGCTTGCTTTGTCTGCATTGCGGCTAGCGACCGCCCCGACTTCACAGCGTTCCGATTTCAATATGCCTGGTATCATTGAATTTCTTGCAATCCGAGCAGTGCTCATAATTCCAAAGCGCAATTTCTTGCTCACGAGGTCATTCCTCCTTTGGCTGCATTCCGTTCAGATGTTTTTTTAAAAATTATCGTTGACCGCTTTATGAAGAATCCCCAAACACCGATCCAAATCTGTTTTAACCTGTTTTTTGTAGAGTTTAGCTTTCTCGGCACCGTCATCGGTAAAATGATAAAGAACGATTTCTTGAAAATCGACCCGCGGATCATTCCCTTTCAGCTGCTTGGTACGGTATAATACACCCTCTTGCACCAACTCATGCAGAGCCCGGTAAATTTCGCTTTGCGGCGGTGAATACCCATGGCTCTTGAATTCTTGCCGCAGTTCTTCCAGCATCTGATATCCATATCCGCGCTGCTGCTCCACCATGGTAATGAGATATACTTTGATAAAAGCACGCTGGGCGATCATAAATGCCATCTGGACGCCTCCTCCTTCACGAGCTACTTGTCCCATAATATACCTAATTATAACCCACAGTTTCCCAGTTTGCACAATAGGAAGCATCCCCCTCTTTTTAAACCAAGAAGGCATAGATTGAAACGTGGTTGGGTGTTGGATGAAGAAGAATGATGCAAGAGCGTCAGTGTTTATACTGTTGTGAATTTTTCATATGATGAAATTATATGCTATGCGGTTTTTCATCTGCTGTTTTTTGGGTGGTTGGTGGATCGAAGGATTAAAAAACCCACCCTCGGCGGGTGGGTTTAATTCTTCACATCCCGGTGGATGTGCCGGGGTCTGGACGCGATTTGCCGTATGGGCGAACCTTGCGATATTTTCTTGCTCCTGCGATTCCGACAAGCCACTTCCCGAACGGCAGCTTGGCGAGCAGGCGAGTGGCACCATAAGCCACGCCTACGCTGATGATCCATGATGAGAGTATCCGCACCAGAGGGTGCATGCTGATCAGCAAAGATTCATCGACTGCATAGCTTATACGCAGTGTCAATAGATGAATCAGGTAAGCACCATACGAATAGAGCCCAATGGAGGTCAGAAGCGCATTCGCTCCCGCTCCGGCATGACGACATATCCAACCAGCCACATCGTACATGACCAATATAGAGCTAATCAGGAAAAGTGCCATCATCGGGCGAAGCAGCGATAAGGAATAGAACGTGATCGCGCCATTCGCGGCGGAACGGATCTCATTAACGGCCTGGATGAGCATCCATCCGAACAAAAATGCGAAGACGAGCCATATGGCCGGCCGTGCCTTTTGCAGCCATTTTTTCCAAGCGTCATGGTATAAACCGGCCGCCGCCCCCAGCGCAAAATAGAAGAAATAATAGAGTGCATTCCGATCTGCGTAGGTTGTGAACAGCTCACTCCATACCGGGATATTCAGGCTTCCCATCCATTGGCCAATATCATTGATAATTCCTGTTAAACCCACGTACAATAGCCCGGATAAGATCAATATCGTAAGCTGCGTCTGCCAGCCCCATCGCTTCTTTATTCCTAATATAGCGGAGCGGAACAGCGGGTACAGCAAATAGAATTGAAACAGCATAATGATGTACCAAAAATGCGAGCTCGATTTCCCGGTTAACCATACTTCCCCAAGATACTTCCAATCCTCAATTACAGCAGGATTAAATTTATGATTGATCAATAAAGTAATCAAGGTCCATACCGCAAACGGAACGTAGATATCACCAAAACGCCTCTTGATGAACTTTCCGTAATGCAGTTGACCTTTATCGTTATAAAACAGCACCATGCCAGTAATAAAAATAAAGACGGGCACAGCAAATTTCGTCGCCATCAGAAGAACTGCCATCATCAAACCATCGCCTGTCGTCATTCCCGGCGCGACAGAATAGTGCGCGATGGAGTGCTGTAAGACTACAGCCAGGAAAGCAATTCCCCGCAAGCGCTCAATTTCCGGTATTCTTTCTTTGGGCATACAGCTCCCCCTTCGTCTGACTTCGTGTGAACACTCCTCATTGTAAGGGACACTGCCCTTGATCGGGTAATCCAATTATTTACTGTTCCTGAGGTTAAGGACCCTCGAATGAAGGTCCCCTTTGGAATAGGTGATAAACAGCCATAGGTTATGTATGATAAAAAGACAGACCGCGATTGATATCAATATAAAACCCGGTTCCAATGAGAACCGGGTTTGTTTCCTTACAGCAGCGTAGTGCCTCGCGGCGGAAGCATATCGTCCCGATCCAGATCAACCGCTCCGGCACGACCCTCGTTTCTATAATCATAATCGCGGAATATATCGTAGATACCTGTATTTTCTTGATCAGCGTCAACCAGTACCAGAATCCGTCCTTGCTCTATATAGGACTCGTACTCTTTCGCCTCATCTTCCGGGATGCCAAGGCCGATAAAACCACCGACGAGCCCCCCGGCTCCCGCACCCACTGCTGCGCCGGTAAGCGTCGCTGCAATAGGTCCTGCGGCAAGAATCGGACCGATGCCGGGAATAGCCAAAGCCCCAAGTCCTGCCAGCAAACCTGCCGTACCCCCAAGTATGCCGCCTGTTGCTGCGCCTGCAGCTACTCCTTCTGGCGCCATCGTTCCCGTCTGTTCAGCAATCATGTCTGCTTCGCGTTTATCCTTCGCTATAATGGAAATGGCATCATTCGGAATCCCATGCCGCTGAAGCTGCTCAATGGCTTGAGCCGCTTCCTGTTCCGAACGGAATACTCCAACAATTTTCTTCTCCATGATAAACCCTCCTCATCGGTGGTCGTTCATATTTAACATTACCCGACGGAAGGTGAAATTAAACGTGACGCTGCTCTGTTAAGCCTTGGGCCGAGTCCGATGGGTTGCAGTTGCCTCCATGGGATCATCAGGCCAATAATGTTTAGGATATCTTCCCTTTAAGTCTTTTTTCACATCGAAATAGCCGCTGCGCCAGAAACTGGATAGATCCGAGGTTACCTGAACGGGCCTTTGTGCAGGTGACAACAAATGCAAGGTCAACGCAACCCGTCCATTGGCAATTCGCGGCGTATCCTGAAGTCCGAATATTTCCTGCAGGCGAACAGCCAGGAACGGTTGTTCAGGGTCACTGTAGTTAATTGGGATCAAGGACCCGCTCGGCACCCTGATATGAGTTGGCGCTTCCTTCTGAAGCTGCTGCTTTTGCTCCCAGCTAAGCATATGCTCCAAGAGCGTTCCCGGAGCAAGACGTCTCATATCATTTCGATTCCGCAGCCCTTCCAAATAAGGGAGCAGCCACTCCTCCGCCTGATTCATCAGGCCTTCGTCCGAAACATCAGGCCAGTTCCCCTCGGGATCATGTCGGAACATAAAAGCCAGCCGCTCTCTCAGCTGCAATGCTGCCTTGCTCCACTGTAACAATCCAAGGCCCTCTTGCCTGATCCCTTGCAGCAAGGCTAGCGCTATTTCCTCTCCAGTTGGATTCGAATAGGCTTGCTCCTTGATCACGATCGCTCCAAGCATCTGCTTTTGTCTCGCCCTGATGCTGCCGATAGCAGCATCCCATACGACCTCTTTATGCTGTTCCATCTCGCCATGATAATACTTATCAAGCCATAATTCATCCATTTCAGAGGCAAGCTGAATATTCCCGTCCGCGCCTTGATCATCAACTGCAGCGACCACAATATACGGGGCACGGCTCATAGGTTGTACCGACACCAATTTCACGCCTCTGCCGCTTCGCATAAGGAACCCGGTTCCTCCCCTGTTCTTTGCGATCCGATCCGGGTAGGCGAATGACAGCAATAGTCCACAGAGGTTCAGATCCCCGCTTACTGTATATGTGATATTTAGCTGTGTATGCAGTTTCCTAATCTCTTGTTTCATCCGCTGCAGTACGGCTTCATTGGACATATCTTGTTCGGCGAACCGCTGCCCACCTTGTTCATACGCGAGAAGCCGCTCCACGCGCGAACGCATATCCTGATCCCTTAAGGCTTCACCTCTGCTCATGATATCACGCTCCTGAAGCAGTACAGCCATTCGGATGGACAGCGATGCCTCCCCTAGTTCTTGTGCCTTCAGCAGCATGTGAGCCAGCCTTGGATGAAGCCCGAGAAGCGCCATCTCACGGCCATGCTGTGTAATACTGCCCGAATCATCCAGAGCCGACAGCTGCTTCAATAACGTTTGCCCTTGCGTAAGAGCTGGTCGAGGCGGCACATCAAGCCAGGCAAGCTGATCCGGGTCGCGCGTCCCCCATACTGCCAATTCCAAGGCCAGCGGCGTCAGATCGGATTCACGGATCGCCGGAATGGTGCTTTCCGGCAGATGGCGATGCTCTTCCTCACTCCATAAGCGATAACATACACCGGCAGATACTCGTCCTGCCCTTCCCCTCCTCTGATCCGCGGATGCCCGGGATAACCGTCTCGTAATCAATTGCGGCAGTCCCGTTCTCGGCGAGAACACCTCCGTCCGCATATAACCGCTGTCAATAACGGACTTAATCCCCTCGATGGTAATACTGCTCTCGGCAATGCTTGTGGAGAGTACAATTTTACGCCTGCCATTCGAATCGCGTCTGATTGCTTCATCCTGCTTCTCTATGGGAAGCGCGCTGTATAACTCTCGAATGACGACATCTTCGCTTAAACCCATTCTTAATAATTCGTTAGCGGTTCTCCTGATTTCACGGGCGCCCGGCAAAAATACTAGGATATCGCCTTCCTGTTCGGAGAGTGCCCGGATGATGGCACTTGCAGCACCTTTATGTAACTCTTCGAGAGAGAATGAGCGCAAATAGTGAGTAGACACTGGAAAAGCACGCCCTTCGCTAACGATGACCGGTGCATCGCCAAGAAGCTTAGCGACTGGTTCTGCCTCAAGGGTAGCAGACATGATGAGCAGCCTTAAGTCTTCCCGCAGCACCGACTGGGATTCCATCGCAAAAGCCAGGCCGGTATCGGCCTGCAAATTTCGTTCATGAAATTCGTCGAATATAATCATACCAATGTCGGTTAATTCCGGATCATCCTGCAGCATGCGCGTCATGATGCCTTCCGTCACAACTTCGATCCGCGTGTTCTGCCCGATCTTGCTGTCCATTCGGACGCGGTATCCGATCGTCTCACCAACTGCCTCTCCTAAAGAGGATGCCATGTAACTCGCGGCCGAGCGGGCTGCGATCCTTCTGGGCTCCAGCATGATGATCCTCTTGCCTTCCAGCCAGGGTTCATTCAGAAATGCTAAGGGCACCTGGGTCGTCTTGCCTGCACCCGGTTCAGCGATCAAAACCGCATGGGTCCCAGTAGATAAAGCCATTTTCAATTGTGGAAGTATTCGGTGAATCGGTAATTCAGTCATGGATACATCTCCGTTATCCTATTAAATATCAATATAATCCCTTAATTATATAAAACACCCGATGTTCGTCAAGGGGAGCTCCTTGTTCGCCACGGCTGGAAAGTATCGATATAATTGCGCTACAATATGAATATCATTCCCAAGTAAACATCAAGATTCATGGAGTCAAGAAGGTGAACTGTATGGAGCAGCATGCCACATTTCGCGGTCGCTTTGCCCCTACGCCATCAGGCAAAATGCACATCGGCAATGCGTTGACCGCTTTACTTGGATGGCTGCAAATAAGGAGTATGAACGGCCAATATATACTCCGAATAGAAGATATCGATGTCCAGCGTTCCCGACAGGAGCTTGCCGTCGAGATTATGAGAGATCTGGAATGGCTCGGTTTGGATTGGGATGAAGGTCCTGGTATGGCCGGAGCCTATGGACCTTATCATCAGGCGGCACGCCAAGCGCTGTACGAGCGGGAAATCACCAAGCTGAAGGAATCGAATAAACTATACCCCTGCTATTGCAGTCGGGCCGATATCACGGCTGCAGCCAGCGCACCGCACGGCATTGCATCGGAAGGCCTCCGCTACCCGGGAACTTGCAGAGATTTAACTCGGGAGGAAGCGGTGCTTAGAGAGCTTCATAAGAAACCTTCGCTGCGGATGAAGGTACCGCAAACGATCGTTTCCTTTGTTGATGGCATCGCCGGAGAGCAGTCCTATCGGCTATCCGATGGAGGAGACTTTGTGGTTCGCAGGGCAGACGATATGATCTCATATCAACTCGCGGTAGTCGTGGATGATGCATTAATGGGCATAACCCATGTACTCCGAGGAGCCGATCTACTGGACTCCACCCCACGTCAGCTTCTGTTATACCAAGCATTAGGCTACCACCCGCCACAGTTTGCGCACACCCCGCTGATGGTGGATGCGGAAGGCAGAAGGCTCGCCAAGAGAACCCGCGGACTTAGCCTCTCATTTCTTCGCGGCCAGGGCGTGATGCCCGAACGCATCATCGGCTGGCTGGCTTGGACCGTCGGCCTTCTGGATCATCCGGAATCCGTTCGCCCTGCGGATCTAATTCCTGTTTTTGACTTATCGAAAGTATCCTCTGCCCCGATAAAAATGACGGATCATGTCAAAAATCAGCTGTTTGAATCCTAAGTACAGCTCACCGAAATAAGGGATTCATTGAGCATTATTCAAATTACGTTCCTTCGCATCCCGACAAACAATCAGCGCCAGCACTATCATTCTCGAAAAGAGAAGAAAGGCTGGCGCTGTTCTGTTATTCCTCATGAGTTAATCGTTCCCTGACCTTGGACTCATACTGTGTAAACGCGCTACTACCGCTAAGGCCCCGCTGTTCCATCAGCAATTGCAGTCTTAAATGCTTTTCATTCAGCTTGCGTTGAAGCTGCTCCTGCTCACCCTCGTTTTGGGCTGCACCGAGTAGGTCATACAGCTGAACGCATTCCTTGCGAAGTGTAACTTCTTCAGGAACATAACCCGCGTTTTTCATGATGCGGTAGGACATTCTCAGATCCTCCGGAATGTGCGAAAGATCGTCGATCGGAAGTTTCTTCCCGGCAAAAGGCAAATGATCGAGCTCTCCGTTACGGATCGCTTCTTCGATCTTCTGCTCAGCCAATCTGGAAAAGATGCTCATTATTATCCAGCCTCCTCCTTTTCCCTTCGTCCTCCTCATCATATAGCAGCGCTGTTTATATTCCAAGTTCTAAATGCAGGGAACCTTTGGGGGTTCAACTGATCTCATTTACAACAGCGATTCGGCTCCATCTATGAATATTTGCGCCCCTGTAATATGTCTCGACTGATCGGAAGCGAGAAACGCCACCAAATCCGCGACCTCTTCAGGCGTACCCGGACCGTCAGACAGCGGCTGGCTCCCCTCCGGATATTCCACCGGAATCACGATCTCCTCCAGATCGCCCTGCTTCTTCGTGCTTTGATCAATGTTGGTAGAAATTGCGCCGGGGCAGATTACATTAACCCTGATCTTGAATTTTGCCAGCTCCAGCGCAGCCATCTTCGCAAAAGCCACCTGTCCCGCTTTGGTTGTGCTGTAAGCGCTCATCCCAAAGTTGGAGAAGGTTCGAGTGCCATTGACGGAGCTGGTAATGATAATGCTGCCCTGTCCCCGTTTCTTCAGGTGCGGAATCGCATATTTGACCGTCAGAAACGTACCGTTCAAATTCACTTTCAGCGTCTTGGTCCATTCCTCCAGCTTCATTTCATCAATTGGCGTCATCACGCCATTAATCCCTGCATTGGCGAATACGATATCCACGCCGCCAAAAATCTCCACCGTTTCGAGGACCGCCTTCTCCACCCGGTCAGGATCTGTGGTATCCACGTCAAAAGCTCTGGCAGAACCCTCCCGAATCGAGTTGATCTCCAATTCCGCTTGATTCGTTCGGTCATCCAAGAGATCAAATAAGGCAACATTTGCGCCTTCCTTCGCCAGCTGAATCGCCGCTGCCTTTCCGATGCCTGATCCGGCTCCGGTAATGATCGCTGTTCTCCCATGAAAACGTCCGTGTCCTTCATTCATTATCAACACGCTCCTTTTAATCGTCATCCGTTATGCATTCATCTGTCACAAGATTACCCAAAAGGAGTTGTTTTATAATCATGATTTCTAATTTTTTGCACAAAAAAGCCGGACCCTTGGGTCCGACTCAGCGTTTATCATACCATAACCTTCTTGGGAACCTACCATATTATCTCCAGAAACGAAGCATCATCTTCCAGACCGTCCGTATGGCGAGCATTCATTAATACTTGCACCTGCTCATCGGGAATCGGCTCCTTCATCGGGTCCAGATCGTTGAGCCCATCGCTGTATAGCTGAAGCCGATATTCGGTCTCCGGGTCTAATTTACACGAGAACACATGAGGACTGCCTCCGATCGGTCCACTTCGGGAAGACCAGCGTTCCGACGTTCGGAAACGATCTCCGAATACCGAGGTGATCTCGTCTTCCTTGCGCCACAAGCGTACCCTGGAATCACCCTGCCAGGCGAGCCACAGCCTTCCTTTGCGACGAAAACCCGAAGAGAGCTCTATGCGACCGCAAATATACATGGCTTCGCTTCCCTTGCGCTGCTTCTCTTCCAGTACTTCACGAAGCAGCTTTGGCGTTTCGGAACTCAGCGAATGAGTCCGCATTTCCCGATCGGCTTCATGGGTAAGTGCCTTCAGTTTGCGTTCAAGCGATGCGCTCGTGAGTTCCTCCACCGTTTCCAGCCAGTTCATTAACCCCTGACCCAGCAGACGTGAAGCCACATCGCCTCGATAACTCAATCCGACACCATCACACAGTACAAAATGGCACACATCTTCATTCATCTTTAACGCAATGAAATCCTGACCCATCTCGGAGAGCATGACAGATTCTGCCGCTCTGCCATACGCATAACGACATGTGAACAAATCTTTAATCTTCGTAATCGGTTCTTCCACGGTCTGCTTGCTCTCGTAATAAAACGATGCTGCTTGAGCCTTCCGCTTACGAATTCCCAACGATTCCATGCTTCTCGCGTATGATCGCTTCATCTTTGTGACCTCTTACCTTACCGGCGTGGCAGCTGACATCTGAAACCCGATGGACACCAGCTCAGAGCAAGTGCCTGGAAGCATCATCAAGGCTCCCGGGCTCAGTTGATAATCCGCCTCAAGCAGCATTTCTCGATAGCTTTCGGGAAGAACGGAAGACATCATTTTAAGTTTGCGTGCATGTTCATCCTCAAGCGATGTATCAGCCAATATCCCCTTCCATCGGCGCGGTTCGGATATCGGCTGGCTCATCAGATGATCGGAAATGAAAATATTCTCCACGAGCACGTTGCCGTCCGGAACGCTCATGCTCATGATGCGGCGAGCAATCGGTTCCGGATCCTCTCCCGTGGCCACACCGTCCGTCATATGACACACAAGCGGCGCAGGGCAATCCTGCATATTCGGAATCTCCGATTGCAGAATTTTCTCGGCTTGAAGGAAGGCTTTCGCCGAATCGGAGAACCGTTTAGGCGTTAAGTCCGGAAGCGAGCCGATCGCCGCAATTTCGTCAATGCCCTTGATCCCGTTTAACAAATCATAGACATCATCGCTGTATGCAAGGATGGCGATCCGGTACCTCGGCGTCAGCCGATTCCCTTTGGTGGAGCGAAACACCATTTGCCGAATGGCCAAGGACAATGCTTCGTATACGACGTCGATCCGCCTGCGGTCCTCCATCAGCATATTCATAGACGCGCTGATATCAATCAGATATATAATGAGCGCTGGCGTGCGCTGTGATGCTTGAATGGTATAGTTCATCGTGAATTAACATTCACCCCTGCATTTTCGTCATGTTTACTTCTTTATAGTTTTGGTATCCAGTGGCTGTCGTTACTTATGAATTCCTGCAGATTATTAAGGCGGCTGCTCATTTTACCAACCGTCTTATAATAGGCCTTATCCTTGTTATACAGCTCTATGAACTCACGTGCGGCATTCTTAGCGCGGTCTTTGTTACCGGCTACCTGCGCATTATACGCCTTATTATATAGGGCAACCAGTTCTACAACGTTTTGAGAACGCTGCTTCTGAAGCATTGCGGCTTGGGCCTCTTGGGCAGCTCTGGCTTTCGCCTGACGCTCTGCCTCCGCCTTGGCAGCCGCTGCTTCCTGGGCCGCCTTTTTCTTCTTCTCTTCCATTTGAGCTAAGTACGCCTCATACTTGACTTGATTATCATATTTTTCTTGCAATGACTGCTTCTTTTTCTTTTCTTCTAGCGATGCCAGGTAAGCTTCATACTTCGCCTGCTTCTCATACTTTGCCTGAAGCTCGGCTTTCTCCTGTTCCTTCAATGCCTGCTCAGCTGCTTCAGCCTTCTTGGCCTCTTCTGTCTTCAAGCGCTCCTCTTCCGCTTTCTTAGCCTCTGCTTCTTTCTGAGCCGCCTCTTCCTGCTGCTTCCGCGCTTCTTCCTCTTGCTTGCGGGCAGCTGCTTCTTTCTCCTGCGCTTGCTGCTCGGCTAATCGCTGGGCATCCAACTGACGACTCTCTGCCTTCTCCGCCAAAATCTGGTTCACCGTAATGGCAGAACCTGCCAATATGACGATAGCCGCAGCGGTCGAGAGCATGAATTTACGGGATAACAATAGTGCTTTAATGCCTTTGTTGGATGATTCTTCAGCCGGACGAAGCTGCTCCTCAAGCCCCTGTATAGCGGCGGCAAGCTCCACTTCAAGCGGACTGTCCTTCTTTACAAAATGATACGCGGAGCGGAATATTTCCAACGCACCGGAAAGATTGCCCGCATCCTCCAGATCACGCGCCTGATGAAACAAGCGTCCAACCACACTGTCGTTGACCTCTCGGGTGCCTGGCTCAATTCCAAGCGATGCCATAATCTCGGCCGGCACCTCTTGGGAAGTTTCAGAACGGGTTTCAGCCGATTGGTTGTCATGGGCAGTTGTAGCGGCTCCAGCGGCTGGGACTTCCTCCACCACTTCTTCCTCACTTAATGAGGATAATGCAATCAGCCACTCACCAAAGGTAGGACAGCTGCTCAAATCCTGGCTGTCCCAGGTTCTGCCGAACAGATCCGAAATCCGTGTGCCCCAACGCTGACCCAGCGACTTTTTCAATAAAAAATAACGCTCGCACGGAGTCTGCATTTCATGCTGGTCAAAATAACTTTCGCCCCATGCCCGATTAACGATAGCCGGATCGCTCCATCCCAGCATTTCCGCAATAATAACAGCACCCGCGAAACGGTCGGCATACGCACTCCATAACCCGCTATGTACCGTTCGATGAGCCGCATATCCAGGAGAGCCAGCAAGCAAAACATCAGGTCGATCCATTTTGGGGCTGTACATCTGCTCCACATCGACAAGCTCAACGGCGGCAGCGCCTTCCGGCAGCTTCACTTCCGAAAAAAACGGAAGCATGACATTAGGCGCAGACAGGTCACAGTGTGCTAATCCGCGCTGCTCCATGCTTGAACCGATGGCTGCCAATGCCTTGGCAAGCATCAGACTTTCAGAACGTCCCAGATTACGCTGATCGCTTATTACGTCAAACCAAGTACATCCATGAATCCATGGCATGATGACCGCGTAGAGCAAATCCGGATATTCCGCTATCAAATCTCCGTTTCTTTCGGGAGTGAGCACCTCTCGACTACTTACCTGCAAACCCGGTATCTCGCGATAATTCCCCATATGCTCGGATTGATACACCATAGCCGGAATTCTGAACTTAGGAAAAAACACCTTTAGTGCTTTGGCTTCATGCAGCTCCCCATCCACAGGAAGCAGCTGATAGACGATTCCCTGCCGCCCAGCTTGGGCGTAGGCTACGCCTGGCGCTGCGGGATGCTGCCCTACTGTATAAGCCGTTCCATTTACAACAATCCCATCGCCCGGGTTTGGCTGAAATGTCATGAACGTCATCCTCTCTTAACTCCGTTACCTAACTATATAACTCTATACTCTATTAACCAGATTGTTATATTCTAAACATCCAAAATTGCAAGAAAACCGGGTTGTCTTCCACCCGGTTTATTCTGCCTATTAAACTATTATAAAGCAAAAGTCTCCGAATGGGTATTAACGAGATTCGTCAGCCATACGGAATTTCTGAGCGATCGCTTTCAGCTCATTGCTGATGCTGTCAAGCGTTTGTACGAAGGAGTTCATCAAGCGGCTTGCTTCCTGGAATTCCTGGAAAAAGCGCTGCTTCGTCATACCGTCCCATTGACCTTCCATACCGTTGATCGATTGAGTCAGACTGTTAACGATTTGCTGACTTTGATCACCGCTCTGTTTAAATTGGTTCGCTACTTGCTCGACTTGCTCTGGCGTAATTAAAATACGTCCTGCCATTTATGTAACCTCCTAGAAATTCGTTTTCTGGTGACACTTGACATCTTAGCCCAAGAGTCTCAGTTTATCAAAATGTCCTCAGACCTAATTTCCAGTTACCCTATACGTCCCAATTTGAAACATTTACCATCCCGATTATCCCAAAAGGAATAGGGATTTAGTTGGCAATACCAAACGAAGACGGATCGGTAAAGGTCCAGCTTTGCCCGGCTAATGCGGCTTGTTTAGCTGAATCCCCGTTGTCTCCACTGGTCATACCTACGGCAGCGGCTACCGAACTCGGGTTCGATATTACCGTCGACGAATTACCATATTCCGGTAATATGGATGAACGCCCCTCCATGCCGGAAGCCGCAAACAGAGCTGTCGGTGATACTGTACTTATGATTGCATGCTCCAAAATCGTATGGTACTGATGATCCGTTTCTTGAAATTGATCGGCTTTGCTTTGAAGATGCTTGCCCAGCTGAGCTAGAAGAGCTCCCAGATGCTCTCCAAGACTCCGGGCAGACTGCCACTCATCAATAACCGCCGCTTTGAGAGACGTCTCCCAAACGAGTGATTCCATAGCTTGGTTGAGCGTTCTCGTAATCGCTAAATATTCATCGCCACTATGCTGCAGCTGACGGCTTAACGTCCGGAGAGACTCCGGCTCGACAGAAATACGCATTGGTCCTCACCTTTCATACAGGCTCTGTTACTGTTTCAGCCACATGAGTAGCATATGACGAAACTGCTCTTTGGTCGCTGGCGCTGCGGTTAACCAGTCCTGGTCTCCCTCCAGGCTCATACGCAGCAGCCAATTCATGGACTCGTTCACTATAAATGCTGCATTTTGACTTTCCCAGCTGATTCCGTTCCATATCGACAGCTGGAGTTCCCCCGAAGACACCTTGTTTTTCATACATTTCGCTAAAGCGATTGAACCCTCTGCATCATCCGTCAACCTGGCCAAGCGATCGCCGATATCGTCACACTTCTGTTCGGAAACGGAGGTGTAAATATCTCCGAATTCCTTCCGGCTAAGGAGTAGTGCCGGTATATCCCCCCAGTTTTGATCGCTTAGGGCCAGATCCTGCACCAGCTGATCGCAGGTTTGTTCGATAGTACCAAGTTCACTAAGCAGGTAACATCGGTTGTCTTCGCCGCTTCTGCATACTTGTATTACCCGTTCGTCCGTAACATGCAGATATCCTTCAAACGCCGAATCCTGATTTTCATATTTCAACCAGCACGCACGTTCCGCAAGTCCGGCAATAGCTACTCTTGAGAAGACTTCGGGTGGAATCGACAATTCCCCGCCTTCCTCTTGAATCAAATATTGCTTGCTTAGGAGCGATTGTTTGGTTTTCTCCCACTCAACCGCGATTTCTTCCGTTAAGTATCCTACAAAAGGATCTTCAACACCAAGTAATCGGTCCGATCCGATAATTCCAGCCAAGAAGAAAAATTCCTTGTCGTTCAGCGTGATCGTTTCTTGTTTGGAAGCATGAATTGTCAACATTATGAGCCACCTCCCCTCAAACTACAACATGCCATCGGTCGCGAATTTCTGTGACCCATCTTTGGGCGTTCCATTCGTCATCGAACGGAACTGCGCCTTTTATTCTGGAAAATTTACGTTTTACGTAGTACCCCTGTCCTGGCGGAAGTATTTTTAGTCCTCCAGGACTATTGGCGGATTCGGAAAAAGGAATTCTGAAGAACGATAAATCGTTGGAATCCAATGTTCCGAATAAAAATCCGTTTTGTGCAGCCTTGATATCGGTAAACCAATCGACGCCATACGTCGGGAAATCGGCCGGTACACCGGCAATGACAACATGTACCCTGCGGTCTCTTCCCTGTCTGACGATGGCAGACAGCTGGTCTTTCAAAGTGAAATCGGAAAGCTGCTTGCTGAGCACGTCAGCGTCATCAATCATAAGCAGGATAGTCGGGTCTTCACTGTCCTTCGACCGGGTCTGAACCCGTTCATAAAGGCCTGAAATGAGCGGAGCCAAATCTTCCTCATTCTCTGCATGCCCACGGACATGCGGAAGATGGTTCATCCGACTCAGACCGCTGCTTCCATAGCGCGTATCTACCGTATATATTTCCAGCTCATCCGGCGATGTATGGTATGCAAGTGATAACATCCAGCTAAGGAGGAATGATGTTTTACCACCTTCCATCGGACTCGCCACAATAAAATGCGGTCCATCCTCCAGATTGATAGCAAAAGGGGTCAAGTCATCCGTAGCCACCCCGACAGGAACCCGATACTTCACCATGCCTGCTGATTCATAAGGCTTTTGTACCTTCAGCAGTTGATGGAGCGGAATCTTGTCCGGCAGTGACTCAATCCGTGGTGCTTCTTCCCCGTGCCACGCTGCCCGGTGAGTACGAATCATATCGCGGAGCGCTGCGGAACGGTCCCCCTCTTCCTGACCGGAAGCCGGCAAGGCCGTCTGAAATTCAAGCGGCGGCACCTGCCCTTTGACCAGTCCTCTTCCTGGAGGAAGCTGGCTGGGAACTCTTGTTGGACGCCCCACTGCATAATAGTAATCAGCAGGATCGGCGAGTTCGTACGATACCGCTTGCGAGATATTGCTTCGGACCTTCTCGAACATATCCGAAATCCGGTTCGCCGTAATGACAAACGTAATCCCCAGACTACCGCCTTCTCGCAGCAGGTATTCAAGCATATCATTCTCATCCGGATAGGAGTTGCGGAAATTCAGATAACCGTCAATAACCACGACCAGCTGCGGAACGGGGCCTGTGTTGCCCCGGCGGTAGGATGCAACAGTCTTCACACCCGCTTCAGCAATCATGTCCTTGCGAGTCGCCGCCGTTTTCGTCAGAAAACGGAACAGGCGCTTGATACGATCCTCTTCCTCCGCCATCATGACTCCTCCGATATGAGGAAGCCCTGCAAAGTCCCGCATCATCCGGCCCATATCCACGATATACCCATGCCAAAAGTCCGGGGCATACCGATTGACTAACGACATCAGCATCGTTTGAATAAAGGTGGTCTTTCCAAGTCCGGGCATGCCGTATACGGCCCAGTGGCCTTGCTCAAGATTGAGCATCAGCGGCTTCTGGCACTGGTTTGGCAGATCATCAACCATTCCAACATAGGACACAAGTGCCAAGTCACTAAACAGATCTTGCTTCTGCAGCTTGGTCCCAGACGGTATGCTCTCAAGATCCAGACTCTCCGGAAGCGGTGGAAGCCAAGGCCCCTGGAGCCGTTCGATCCCTTGCTCCTTGGCCACGTCAGCTACATGATCGATAAACACCTGGAGCTGTTTGGGCACCTCCAGATGCGCTCCCAGGGAGGGATTAGAAGCAAGCAGAGGCTCCGACTTTCCGTTGATTCGCACCTCGCGAATAACCACTGCGCCGGGCGTATCCTTCTCTTCAATGTAAGGAGCTCCGCTCCAGGCAAACTGCATTTCTTCAAACACTTCGTCGCTGCCCACCTGAAAATAGCCTCGTCCGGGCTTGTTAATCCAGGCTGCATTCGGAATCTTCAGCATATCACGGCTGTCGCCCTCGCTTTGTACCCGAAGACAGATGCGAAAGCGCGAGTTACTCCAAATCTTATCGTCCACGACACCTGCCGGTTTCTGAGTCGCAAGAATCAGATGGACACCAAGTGTTCGTCCAATTGCGGCAATGCTGATCAATTCATCCATGAACTCCGGTTGATCTTTCTTCAGCTGTGCAAATTCATCAATGATAATAACGAGATGCGGGAGCGGCTCGCCATGGCGATTGCGCAGCAGCTTGTAGTACTCATCGATATGCTGCAGATTTCCCGCATCGTTCAATATTTTCTGGCGGCGGACCAGCTCGGCTTTCAGCGACACCTTCGCCCGTTCAATCAGATTGTTATCCAGGTTCGTTATGGTGCCTACTACGTGCGGCAAGTTAACAAACGTGTTGGACATGCCGCCGCCCTTATAATCAATAAGCATAAATGCTAGATCATGCGGGTGAAACTCGGAGGCCAGGGAGGCCACAATAGATTGAATAACCTCACTTTTCCCGGAACCGGTCGTTCCCGCAATCAGACCGTGTGGTCCATGACCTTGACGCTCTATTTTATCATGAAGATTCAAATTAATCTTCTTTCCGCCTGCCCGGACACCCATCGGAACGGGTAATGAATCAGGATATCGGTTCTGCTGCCAGCGTCTGTGTACATCCAAATCGTTGATTTTCTGAATATCCATCATCTCGAAGAGTGCCAAAACGCTAGGGATATCAGACGCAGAGGATCGCTTCAACCGGATCGGAGCCATATATCGGGCCAAGGCTTCAATCTGATCCCTGCTAATATGATGGGATTGGAAGGTTTGCTTGGAGACCGTGCCGTCCGCTTTCTTAATCGTGTACGCCGCCTGATCCCGGTCAACCTCAACAATAAGCTGGCAATGCATCGGCAAGCTTTCCTTGCGGTCGGACAAGATGATGGTAACCGCATCGGTCGCTTCGGCATCTTCCATTAGCAGAGGCAGCAGCGGTTCTTCCTCGATTAATTGGGCAGCGGATAAGATCACCACGTATGCCGGCGTCTCAATCGATTTCTTCCCATGTTCGGAGCGATTATTTTTACGCCGGTACAAGTGAGTGAATATTTCATCGGCAAGCTGATGGGCATTGCTCCGTCGATTCGCAAGATAGCGGCTGGAACGATCATCATCCCACGTATGAGGGAGCCAGCGCAGCCATTGCCACTCGCTCGCTTCTTTTTCTTCGTAGAAAGCGGCGATCTTCACTTCATCGGGTGAGTGCCGCACAGCCGTTTGGGCCATCATCACGCGCAGCATATTTAATACGCGGTCTCTTCCGCCTACGATCCCTATGACCTTGGATTCGAATAACGGCAGCGCAATCGATGCATCGTCGACGGACTGAAATTCGGAAGTCAGCAATTCGGCTGCTTCGATCAAAGGATCCTTGTCATACCCATCTGCGCGGGGAGGCTTAACGTTAATGTAGAACGGAACCTCTCCCTTGCCCACGCAAATCTCCAGAAAATCCTTATCTTCCGGAGAACGTTCCCACAAGCTGCTGCTCCGGTTCTTCACAACGTTGTAGCACACGTCCGGATCGCCATGGATATCAAACAGAATGTGTACCTGATCCTCCTGCCGCTCCTTAAGCTCTTCCCGGTGCAGGTCAAGCTGTGCACGGTACTTCTGATTTCGTTCAGCCAGCTTCTTCTGATAAGTCTTCTTGTTGCTTAAATACATGAAGAACGGCAGCGTGTAGGAAGTCAGCATCATAAAGATGGAGAGTATCATGTAGTTGCTCCCCATTTTGCCGTTCGCGCTCATATAGAAATAGAAACCAACCATCGCAGCCGTCATAATAATCGGAATAATGATGGCAATCATCGAAAACGACGGTTTGCTTGGCTCGGACGGCGGTCTCAGAATCTCCATGTCTTCATTCGGTAAAGCCGGTCTAATACGCGGCGAACGTTGGTACAACACGTTCATATGTCACTTCCTCCTAATCCAGAGCGTCTGAAATGTACAATTATGTATTTTGCTGTTTCAATCAAAACCAAAGGGTTATTTACCCAATCTCAGCTTTCTTGAAACAACAATCTTCTGCCATAGACAGGAGCTTCCTCGGTGGTTGTTGAGAATGCCCGCTGTAAACGGATATAGGAGCCTTCTCTAAGTCCTTCTTCAACCAGGTTAGAATGGCCCCCTACCGTAAACCACAAGCCTTCCGGGAACTTTGCTTCCAATATATATTGAATCCCTTCACCCGAGGGTTCACGAAAAAGACGTAGCCCCAGCAGCTCATTCAACCGTTCAATGGAGCACTCATCGGGTACGTCGATATCAAACCAATCATCTTCATTTCGCCCGCTGATCACGGTGAGTATCATCTGGTTAACCTGCCTTTCCAAAAATGGTAATCCTTATGTTTATTCCATATGCAAAGTCCAATCACCTATTTCAATAGTTGCAAAAAATAGTTACATTATTGTAATAATATCATCCCAGGGTCAGTTCTGTCAATTTGTGTCATATTTCCTATTTCCTATTTTTCACGCGGCTTTGTTAGTCCCGAGGGACTATTTATGTATTGATTATAGGTTAAATCCGGGTTTGTAGTCGGGAAAATATCGTCGTTCACAAAAATGTCACGCTCAGAAAAATGATGCTGATTAATTCTATGAATTTAAGGTTATTTTAAGATTGGTAATTTATAATGCAAATATCATGAAAAATCTTTCGTGAGGTGATTGATATGAAAACACTAATCATGTTCCAAAATAAGCCGGTTCCCGTGTACTTTACAACGGATAGCAAGCAGCCGGTACAGAAGGTACTAAAACTGCTAACCAGCGCGCTTGACCATAAAATTCAAACCGGTAAAAACGCGCTGCAAAAATGCCTCAATTCCCTGATCAGCATTGAAATCGAGGGATCCGAGGCAATTCTTCACAGCAAAAGCGAAAACGACTCTCTTGCGCTATCTCTCTTTTAAAGAGGGATAGCCCTTTTTTTGTTTAACATCATTATAACCCGTAATGGCGATCCTCGGCTATCTGCGCTCTCTGAATTCGGATTTGAAACAATTTTACGAGATTTCTCCGCGTTGTGATCTCCTGGCATCTGTCCAATTTTTTTAATATAAACCGATCGATAGACATACTGTTCATCCCTCCATTCTTCTTTTGGAAAAACGGCCCTAGGTTCTGATAACTTCTATTAACCGTGCCTTTTCAAGATTAAACGAGACTTTCTTTCGTTTAACAAAGCTTCTTATGATTCGACGATATTCTGGCAACAACCCATTTTATAATCAGTATCTTGCATTAATCAGTACTAAGTGATATCTTATTCATAAACCACTACTGAATATTAATTACTACCTCATGTTTACAGCATGAACATGGACTTATGAAAGGAGGTATCATCTGCCGCATGAATGTCAGTATTCAATTCAAAAAAGGCGTTCTTGAACTCTGCGTGCTTGTGTTAATCCATCGCAAGGACCAGTATGGCTACGAGTTGGCTCAAGCGGTATCGAGGCATATTGAGGTAGCCGAAGGGGCGTTGTACCCTCTCCTTCGCCGACTTGTTAATGAAGGCTATTGTACGACGTACCTCCAGGAATCGACCGAGGGTCCGCCCCGTAAATATTATAAGCTGACGCCCAGCGGAGTGATTTATATGAGAGCCTTGGTAAAGGAATGGCAAGCTTTTGTGGGCAATGTGACCAATCTGATAGAGGAAGGAAATTTGTATGACTAAAAAACAGTTTATTTCAATTTTGGAATCGCGTCTTGCCGCGCTTCCTCCCGACGAACGGCGGGAATTCATTCATGATGTGGCGTCCCATTTTGTCATTGGCATGCAGAATGGACGAACCGAAGAGGAAATCGCCCGTGAACTGGGAGATCCTTTTGAAATGGCTAAGGAAGCGTTAGGCGACCGGTATGTGGATATGGATATGCCTGTTCCGGCAGCGATCCGAAGACCGTCTTCTTTTGGAAAATATGCGTTAGGAGTCGGTTTGTTCTTCTGTGCATTGGTGACAGTCCCCTTCCTTGCAGCATTATGGTCCGGAGGGGTCGCCATTGCTCTGGGAGCCCTGGCAACCTTGCTGAGCCCAGTGCTCGTTCTGCTTGACTATATCATAAACGGAACGTTTTATCCGGCCAAATTATTCTTATCCATCTCTTTGATCGGAATCGGCATCTTCCTCGGATATGCCACACGCTCAGCCATGGTTGGATTGTTATCGTTAACCTTGAGGTACTCCAGATGGAATACGCGTTTGTTGAAGGGACGTGACGCACAGTGAACAGAAAATGGTTGTTCAGTTTAGCAATCGCACTTATATTGGTAGGAATCATCGGCATGGCTGCGAACAAGTTTAAATTCGGTGAAGAGCTTGTCAGCTATCAGAATCGATGGGATCTTCATGATGCCGTAAATTTGAAGAAATTAACTATTGCCAGCAATATTAATATCAGCTTCGCGTTTGAGGACAGCGGCGATTCGAACGGATATATCGCGTTTGACGGCAAATTAAAACCGGAGCATGTCGATATTCTTAAAAACTTTAATCCATCAGGCCCTGAGGTGAAATTAGATCTGACTACACCTTCCACTTTCCAGTTGATGAGTGTGGACTTTCGTTCACCGAAAGGAAAACTGACCATTGTCCTTCCATCAAGCACAAAACTCGACGAACTCGATTTATCGACGCTCTCAGACAATATCCAGGTAAGCGGAGCTTCCTCCAAGATGATTGACATCTCCGTGAAGTCAGGCGACATTAACATGAGCGGAATACAAGCCGAGCAGTTAAGCGTTGAGAACATTTCAGGAAGTATTCGCGGTTCTGACATCCGGGCATCCACCCAACTGGTCAATCATTCGGGAAATGTCGTGCTGAAAAATATGGAAGGTCCCGTCGACGTTGAGGTCACTTCCGGTAACGTAAACGTGGGATTGCTTGGCGTTTCATCGGTTAATATCCTGTGCAGATCCGGCAATGTGAAAGTGCAGCCTGACCCGTCATTCCGGGGATTCTATGACCTTAAGACATTATCGGGAGACGTTTCAGCGCCAGAGTCACTGAAAGAAACAACCGATACCATCCAAGTGGAAACCTACTCCGGAAATATCGATATCGTACATTAAGACGTTGTTGACAAACGATAGAAATGAAATATACTATACTTTATAAAGTAAACTACACAACAAGGAGAGTTTTCATACATGTCTAATGTACTATTCATCAAAGCAAACAACAGAGCCATCGAACAATCGGTAAGCGTAAAAATGTACCATGCGTTTTTGGAATCCTTCAAAGCAAGTCATCCGGAAGACCAAATCACAGAGCTTGACCTTTTTGCAGAGAATCTTCCTTATTATGACGGCACAGCCATCAACGGTATGTTCAAAGCTGCCCAAGGATTGGAATCTACCCCCGAAGAGCAGGCTGCTGCGGCGAATGTAAGCAAATATCTTGACCAGTTTCTTGCTGCAGACAAAATCGTGCTTGCTTTCCCATTGTGGAACATGACCGTACCTGCCGTTCTTCACACCTATATCGACTACCTGAACCAAGCAGGCAAAACGTTCAAATATACGCCGCAAGGCGTTGTAGGTCTGGTGACAGGCAAAAAAGTCGTCATCCTGAATGCTCGTGGCGGTAACTATTCCGAGGGACCTATGGCCGCGGCTGAGATGGCAGTTAACTTCGTAATGGGTAATCTTCGTCAATGGGGCGTGCAAGATATCGAAACCCTCATCATCGAAGGCCACAACCAATTCCCTGACGAAGCGGAAATGATCGTTCAGAACGGTCTCGAGCTCGTTAAAAAGGCTGCTGCCGGTTTCTAATCGAACTTTTACCTATTCCTATTAATACAACGGATAGTTAATACAAAAAGCCACCTTCCACTGCTCAGGCAGTAAAAGGTGGCTTTTGTGTAATCCCGTTTAAACCTTTTCCCATTGGGTCCATAACTCGCGCGGGTTACGTGTATAGATTTCATGATAACGGCTCATATATTGATGAATGATAAATTCCCGCCGAATGGTCGCATAATCCGCATGATAACGCTTGATAAACGCATTGATGTCCTTTTCCGGATATTCTTTCCCTGCTTCAAGCTGCTCTACCAGATATTCCAATATGACGAGTTTCTTTTTGTACTGGGCCGGAATGGAACGCAGCGTTCCGTCTTTCGTTATAAAATTCCGGAGAACGGATGCCTTATAGGCTTCACTTGCAGTTGGTTCCATCATGATGTTCTTCCTCCCTTTGAATTATAAATTTCACGATCACCTAATTTAATATTTATCTAATTAGATGATAATCAAATTTGAAATGTTTGTCAATCCCGTCAAATCTGGATTTATCCTTTTATTTGCTGTAGGATTATTATGCAGATCGATAGCGTAAGGTTATTACATAAGGAGGTTCACCATGCTCGACGTCTTAATTATCGGCGCAGGCCCATGTGGTCTCTCGGCTGCCATTGAATGCCGCAACCGGGGCCTCAGCTGCGAGATCATCGATAAACACAATGTAGTTCATTCCATTTATCTCTATCCAACGCATATGCAGTTTTTCAGTACGGCTGAAATGCTTGAAATCGGAGAAGTTCCGTTCGCGATATCGAATGATAAACCGTTTCGGCACGAGGCACTGGCTTATTATCGCAGAGTTGCCAGACACTTTAATCTGAAGATCTCCCCATACGAAGAAGCTCTCACCATAACCAAGCAGCCTGACGGCAGCTTTCGGGTAAAGACCCAGCGCCGCGGCGGTGTAGAGTCCATACGAGAAGCCAAACACGTAGTCATTGCTACGGGTTATTTTGATCATCCGAATTATATTGGCATTCCTGGAGAAGACTTGGAGAAAGTCACCCATTACTTCCGGGAAGCCCATCCCTATGCTGGAATGAAGACCGCGATCATCGGCGGCAGTAATTCGGCTGTGGATGCTGCCATGGAGCTCATCCGTGTCGGAGCCGAGGTCACGATGGTATATCGGGGTGAGGAAGTTTCACAGAACATCAAACCTTGGGTACGTCCTCTGTTCGATAGTATGGTGCAAAAGGGACATATCCAGCTTCACCTGAACTCGCGTGTCGTACAAATCGCAGAGTCTTCCATTACCGTTCTTTCGAATCAAGGCCAGGAAACAATCATTGAAAATGATTTTGTACTGGCATTGACCGGATTCCGTCCTGATCGCAAATTGCTTGCCTCCTCCGGCGTTGAACTGGATGAAGACATGGAGAAGCCGCTCTATAATCCGGATACGATGGAGACCAATGTTTCGGGACTCTATGTCGCTGGTGTCATTGCATCCGGTCGTAATGCCAATGAGGTGTTTATTGAGTCAGGGAGACTACACGGTCGTTTGATTGCCGAGCACTTGGTCTCGAACGCTTAACAAAAAAGGAGCGATCCCCCATGGACGTAACTTCACTCATCCTGCTGGCTATGGCGGGAATTGGCATTATCAGCAGCAATTCGGCCGTGACGATTGCGATGCTGGCATTGCTTCTCATCCGTGTAACCGGCTTTCAGCAAGCATTCCCATGGCTGGAGAAATACGGACTGACGGTCGGCATTATCATTCTCACCATAGGTGTCATGTCACCGCTGGCCAGCGGCAAAATGAGCCTGCAAACGATCGGCGAATCCTTCCTGAACTGGAAATCGCTTTTGGCCATCGCCGTCGGCATGCTTGTCGCTTATCTGGGCGGTCGTGGTGCCACGCTGATGGGGAGCAACCCCACCGTGGTTGCCGGTCTTCTCGTTGGCACAGTGCTTGGGGTCGCCCTATTCCGCGGCGTGCCCGTCGGGCCGCTCATCGCCGCCGGTCTGCTGTCCCTGCTCATCGGTAAATCGTGAGGAGCAGAAGAGATGCAACCCTTTTTATAAATAACACAAATAAAACAATAACCTCCCTGCCGGTTCGTGAACGCTTGGGGAGGTTTATTTGTTCTATATATGAGCCTCTTAACGGACGGATCGTTACCATATATAGTCTATTTTATGGTATGATAGCTATCGTGTTTTAGCGCTTATTCCCGTAATCCCTTATGAAATATGATGTATCAGGAGGTAACACACTTGTCTTCAACGAATACCGAATCGGCAACGGCTCCGCTTAGGCAGCTTCCCATGCTGCTCTTCAGGCAGCTGAGGCCGAAGCAATGGACCAAAAATCTGCTCATATTTGCAGCCCCCCTCTTCTCGTTTGAAGTGGTAAATCCCGGCGTGCTCTTCGACACCCTGATCGGTTTTTTCCTGTTGTCCTTCGTTTCCGGCTGCGTCTATATTGTGAACGATTATGCCGATCGCGAAGCAGATCGCAACCATCCAGTGAAGAAATACCGTCCCATGGCCTCGGGTGCGCTGCCGCCTAAGCTGGCTATTGTATTCGGCGCGCTGCTGCTGTTCGCTTCACTGGCCGTATCTTATTTTCTAAATCCGCTGTTTACCGTGTTATTGGTGCTCTATTTTGCCATGAACGTAGCCTACTCCTTCCGGTTGAAGCATGTTGTCATCATTGACATTATGATTATCGCGGCCGGGTTTGTGCTGCGCGCCATCGCAGGCGGATTGGTCATCCACGTCCCGTTCACGCCATGGTTCCTTCTCTGTACGATGCTGCTGTCGCTCTTCCTGGCGATCGGCAAGAGACGGCATGAGCTCCATCTGCTGCAGCATGATAAGGGCTCTCACCGCAAGGTGCTCGATCAATATTCGTTTGATCTACTGGACCAGATGAGCAGCATTGTCACCACAGCAACCATCATCAGTTATTCGCTGTTTACCTTTACGTCAGGCCGAACCGTTCACCTCATGTGGACCATACCGCTTGTCATATATGGGATGTTCCGCTATCTTTATCTGATCCATATCGAGAAAAAAGGCGGGGCTCCGGACCGGGTGCTCCTGGAGGACACTCACATCCTGGTCACCGTGATCCTCTATGTCATCAGCGTTATCGGGATTTTAGTATACTTTGAATAATACAGAATCAGTAATTGAGGGAAATGATATGAATCAGAAATTCGCAATCTTTGACATCGACAAAACGGTAATCCATACAGACTCCATGTTTCAGTTTTTAAAATATGGCATACGAAAAAAACCGTCCACGGCACCCATCATTCTGAAAGTCGTGCTGCATTCCGTGCTGTACAAGCTCCGTCTTCTGGAAGCTGAGAAGGCAAAGAGCGCTTATTTTCATGCGATGCGCCATATGGATGATGCCGACCTGAAGCATTTTTACGAAACGGAATTAAAACCTGCCATCTTCCCGGCTGCGCTGAAGGAAATGCAGCGAAAAAAAAGCGAGGGTTATCATGTGCTGCTTGTAACGGCGTCCCCAGACGCTTACATGAGATACTTTGCAGAGCTTCCTTGCGTCCATACCGTAATCGCTACGAAACTTTCCGTACGGGAAGGACGCTTTACCTCGATGATCGAAGGGAACAATTGTAAGGGGGAGGAAAAAGTGAACCGGATTCAGCAGTACTTGAACGAGCGGCAACTGACCATTGATTATGCAGCTTCCTGCGCTTACTCCGATTCCTTGTCTGACCTCCCGATGTTCGGGCTCGTCAAACATAAATATTTGATCAATCACAAATCCGCTCAAGGATGCGAGGGATTAACATGGAACAGATAAGAGCGCAGAGCGCCCCGCGCCACCTGGGCAAGCTGTTCATGGTTCTATCGGCTTTTTTGACGGCTACCGGCCAGCTGTTCTGGAAATGGGGCCACACCAACTTGATATACATGGGAATCGGTTTTATCTGCTACGGCCTTGGGGCCATTCTCATGATCAAATCGTTTTCATTGGAGAAGCTGTCCGTTGCCTATCCTCTGATGTGCATCAGCTATATTGTGGCTCTGTTTTATGGTGATTTTTTTCTGGATGAACCATTAACCCTGCAAAAACTGGCAGCCGTAGCCCTGCTTGGAATCGGGGTGACATTAACTTCCTATGAAAAATGACGGGTTCCTATACTTGCTTCTGCTCCTGATGACCTTACTCGGCTCACTGGGCAGCGTATTCTTCAAAGGGTATACCGCAAACAAACAAATCAAGCTGCTGCTGATCGGTTTTCTTAGTTACGGATTGGGAGCCTTGTTAAACATATACCTTCTAGGAGAGCTTCCTTATACGCTGGTTATGCCGGCGAATGCACTTACGTTCCTGTGGGCGTTGCTGTTTGCCAAACTGGTATTCAAGGAAACCATCGGGATCCGAAAAATCGCTGGCGTCGCTTTTATTATTTCCGGATTGCTCCTGCTGATCTGGTAAGCGAATGCCGTTTGGCCTATTTTCAGTACATATAATAGAAAGATGGGGGGAACGAAAAACTTGACTTTTTTCAGTTATTTATTTCGACATAAAAAAGATAATTACACGGCGATCGGCCTAAGCGTCTGTCTGGCTCTATGGTATGTGTTCATGAACCTTCCGTTCGTAGCCTACATCAAGGATCATGCAACCGAGTTGATGCCTCATAGCCCATTCTATGGTGCGCCCTTTACGCTGAATCTGTTTAACTTTGATCCTTCAATGGAATATGGACCGGAAAATATCTCAATCATCCATCCGTTCATTAATTTCCTGACCAGTCCGTTAACAACGATGATCGGGAGCTCCAACCTCCCTTATCTTCTGATTCAATCGCTCCTGAACGCCTTCAGCGCAGCGCTGGTCTATTACATCGTCCGAAGAAGCGGAGCCAGCTGGTTGTTGTCTCTCGTCACGGCGGCTTTCTTCGGTATCAGCTCTTATTCGCTGTTCACGGCATTCATACCGGATTCCTACGCTTATGCGCAGTTCATGATCATCCTATCAGCCGCTTATTTGCACTATGGCCGGCTTACGAATCGATTTGCCGTCATGCCGAATGCCTCCCTGGCCCTGATTAATTTCGGCATCACGTCTACGAATGTGGCGACGTTCGCAGGAGCGCTGCTGATCAGCCAGTTCGATAGAAAACAGAAGGGAACGTTTAAACGGTTTATCATGATCATGTTGGTTTTCCTGGGGATGGCGGTGATCGTAACTCTGCTTCAACACTTGCTGTTCTCAGGTAAGTCGTGGATCGCGAACGTGTTTTCAAGCGTGCAGAACGGTGCGCTCAGCTATGTTTCTCCTTTTTCATTCGAGCACCATTCCCCAGTCTTCTACATGCTGTTTGTAAGTCCTATCCTGTCGCCTGAGCTTGCCATGATCGATCCAGGGATTGCTGCATTCGTGACGAATTTGGCCAAGCCATATCCGATTCATGTCCATATCGTCGGTATCGGGGTACTGCTGCTTGCTGTTCTGTCTTTCATTAAAGGTATCCGCTCCCGCGATACCTGGGCATTTGGCATCTATATTCTGTTCGCGATTCTGCTGCACATCATCGTTGGGTTTGGTTTAGCTACGTACGCATACGATCTGTACTTGTACGCAGGACATTATCTGTTTGCCCTGTTTGTGCTTGCAGCACTGTTTATTGCCAAAATGAAGAACCTCCGGATTCAACAAGCCCTGACCGGCATCATGGTACTGTTCCTGCTGATCACCTTGGTGAACAATATCGTATTGCACGGGCAGACGCTGGACTATATTCAGATGACCTATGACACGGTGTTCAAGAATATCGAGAAATAAGCCTTTAAATACATCAAAAGACCCATCCTCCGAAGCATGGCCGAACACCATGCATTAGAAGGACGGGTCTTTCGTTAATCAATGAAATAAGAGAATATTAATTCTCCAAATGCTGCACGTTGTATAGTCTGGCATAACTTCCATCCAGATTCATCAGCTCGCCGTGCGTGCCTTGCTCCGTAATTCTACCATTCTCCAGCACAACGATTTGATCGGCATGCGTAATGGTAGAAAGGCGATGGGCCACGATTAACGTGGTGCGGTTGTTGGACAAGGACTGCAGCGCCTGCTGTATCAGATGCTCGGACTCCAGGTCCAGCGCTGAAGTCGCCTCATCCAGCACCAGAATGTCCGGATCCTTGAGGAAGACACGGGCGATCGCAAGTCTCTGCTTCTGTCCACCCGAGAGCTTGACGCCACGTTCCCCCACTTCGGTCTCATAGCCTTGCGGCAGCTGGGTGATGAAATCATGCGCATTGGCGGCTTTGGCAGCGGCGACGATTCTCTGTTCATCCGCTTCCGGATTGCCAAACAATATATTTTCACGAACGGATCCGCTAAACAGGAAGTTGTCCTGCAGTACCATGCCAATTGATCCGCGCAAGCTGTCCAGCGTCAAATCCCTGACATCATGACCGTTAATCTTCACCGCGCCCTGCTGTACATCGTAAAATCTCGGGATCAATCCGATCAGGGACGATTTGCCGCCGCCGCTCATGCCGACAAACGCAACCGTCTGCCCCTGCCGAATGGTTAAGTTAATATCTTGAAGCACCCAACCGGCAGCGTCATTGTACTTGAATGAGACACGGTCGAATTCGATCTGTCCCGCTGTTTTGAGCGTTTTGGCATCCGGACGGTCCACGATGTCATATGGCTCGTCCATGAGCTCCTTGACCCGCTCCAGCGACGCTGACGCCTGCGTCAGCACCGTTGACGAGTTGATCAAGCGGCGAAGGGGCGCATACAGCCTGTCAAGATAACCAAAGAAGGCAACGAATGTACCTAATGTCAGATCTCCCTGAATCACCCGGTATCCCCCATAACCGATAACCAGAATAGGCGCAATATCGGTGAGTGTGTTGATAATGGAGAAGGTGAGCGCATTCCAGCGGGTCTGCGCCATCGCTTTTTTCAGAAAATTGCCGTTGATGCCTTCGAATTTCTTCTGGTCGTACCGCTCCAGAGTAAAGCTTCGGATAACCGAGATCCCTTGAATCCGCTCATGTAGGTACGCTTGGATGCCGGCGAGAGCCTGCGACCGGTCCTTAGTCAAGCGCTTAAGCCGCTTATACAGCAAATTCACCGCTAACCCGTAGAGAGGAAGAATCGAGATGGCAACTAGCGTCAGAACGGGATTCATGAAGAACATGACGATTAATACAAACACCAATGTAAACAAATCCAGCCAGATGTTCATCATACCGACTTCTACCAGGTTCTTGGATTGTTCCACATCATTGATAAAGCGCGATATCGCCTCGCCCACCTTGGTATTCTGATAGTAACGAAGGGATAACCGCTGCAGATGGGCATACAGTCGATTACGCATATCGAATAAAATACGACTGGTAATGAATTGGGCAAAATACTGCCGCAAGTATTCCACCGGACCACGCACAACGACAAACAGCACCAGGGTCCCGGCGAGAATCCACATCAGATCCTGGATTTTCTGTTCGATGGTCATCTGCTGGTTGATCAGCAGATCGTCCACGACATATTTCATGATCATGGGCAGTAACAACGGGATTGCAAATTTGATCATGCCGATAATAAGGGTCAGGATGATCCACTTCATATATGGCTTAACGAACGGATAATAGATTTTCCATGATTTCAAAGGTGATAACAGCCCCTTTCTGAAGTAACATCCACGTGGTTGGCAGGCGAAGAGCAGTTGACATTTATGCGCTTCAATGCTTTATTAGTTCTAAACTTATGAATTGTATCATGTCTTGCAGGAGGATTTAGTCATGACCAGAATTTTCGTGACGGAGGCCGTCATGCTGGCCATTTACGGTCAGCTGTTAGTACCACCTAAACCCGTCGAGTACATCATTCCGTACACTACCATTTTGGAATTATATGAGCTTCATACCACCGAGGAACATCTCATGAATAGCAGTGCTGATGACCAGCACGTCAAGATAAAGATCGGCGAATTGATTTCCTATTTTGAAGAACCGCTGAACAAAAAGAAAATCGAGCGCGCCCTGCAGGTGCCTTGGTCCAAGAGCCCCACCATTCCCGTTAGTGAAACTACCCGGGTCTCGGTCATGAATACCATGGACACCGCACCCTATGGGGAATCTTTCGATCCTGTGGAAACCGAACTGCTGCTGGCATCCCAAAGAGCCGCGGCTCCCATACTGACCGATCAATACGAATTGATTCAGCGTATCGTCGAAAGCGCTCTTCCGGTTCAGGTCTATGATATCGACGATTTTGATTTTGCATTAGAGGTCCCGCTGTCCGGGCAGCCATAATGATCCTATGTACACACCTTCGCATGGCAAAAGGAGTCCCTTCCCCGGTTTGAATGGGGCAGGGACTCCTCATGTTGACCGAAAAAAATTCCCCGTGCGGGGAATTTAAGGCGTACAAACTGCCACCACGAAACGAGCCTCAGCTGTTCTTTTTTATCTTGTCCAGCAAGCGGACCGTGATCGCATCCATAACGGGCAATGCTTGAAAATCAAAATATTTAAGAGATACTTCCGTATTAGGGGACAAATGAATGGCACTGTGCAGGCCGGTTGCCGCATACACACCTATCACATAATACACTTCATCTCCACCTATTTGCTTCTTCATATACTCCGGACCCGACACAAGGTCCAAGAGTCGCATATCATCCGCTGTCAGGCCGCTCTCCTCCCACAGCTCTCTGGACGCTGTGTCTTCAAGAGCTTCGCCGGGCTTCAGGTTTCCGAGTGGAAGTCCCCACTCGTCCTTGTTCTGCCGCTTCAGGAGCAGAATCTCTCCGTTATCGTTCAGCACAAGCACCGCCGCTTTCACACGGACCACCGAGCGTTTGCCGATGTATTGGCGAATATCACGGTGATATACGCTCATCTTGGGAACCTCCTTTCCCTAGATGGCGCTGCAGTCTCACATCAGGTTAATTCACTGCGCCCTCTTCTTCATAAATATACGAAATGTCATCCAAGGATTCCTCATACTTCACGCGTAGCGTATATCCCTCCAAATACCACAAATCCTGTTCTTCCATAAAAAATGTTACCTCTTCGGAATGCTCCGTCAGTCCCGCTTCTCTTGGTTCTTCTACCGAAATACCGAGCGAAAATCCGGGATGGAGACCTCCGCCTGAGCTATATCGCGGAAAGAAGCGAACGAACGTGCCTGACTGAAGATCAAGTTCCTTCTTGTACCAACGTGCCGCCTGGTCGCTGACTTGAATTTGCATGCGTCGTACACCCTCCTTAGACGTCATATTATGTTGACCCCTATCTTTTTGCAGACCGGAGATCTTAGGGACGGTATCTTATAAATAGTTGCAATATTATCATAACGCATACGCATGTTAGGATACAAATCATTTTGATAATAAAATAGTGACATAAGGTTCTATCCTACCTTCACTATCGAAGATCTTGCTATGATCCTGAAAAATAAGTTTGACACATTCCAGTTCATGGTGATAAAATTCAGTCCATACGAGATCGATTTGAATAAATTGTAAATTACGAAGAAAGGGTGAGTGACATGTTTAAACTGTTTGCGATGGATCAAGAACATCTGGATCATCATTTCCTACAATTAAATATGGATCGACTCCCCAATGGTGCTGTCTCATCATCATCAAGCCTCGTTCATTCGTTGCCAGAATGATCAGAACGAAGCAGCTAACCGTTGCACGGAAGTCATGATCGCCGTGCGAATGATAAGTTCAAAATTAATGAAGCATATCGTCCGTCGTCGGATGATGTGCTTTTTTTGGTTTTTAGGATGATATGATGCCGGAACGACCTACGAAAGGAAGGGATAATGTGTTTGCCGTACTTAAAAATTTAGGCTGGTTTTTCAAGCAAGAGAAAAAGCGTTACTTGATCGGCCTTGCGCTTCTCATCTTTTGCGGACTGGTTGAGCTGCTGCCGCCGCTTCTGCTCGGAAACGCCATTGACGATATCGTCAGCAGTTCCATAACGTGGGCGTCCCTCGTCCAATATCTGCTCATGATTCTGGGCATCGTTGCTGTCGTTTATTGTGCCACTTACATATGGATGCACCGTTTGTTCGGAGGAGCGAACCTCGTGGAACGCCTGCTCCGTACCCGGTACATGAACCATTTGCTGCGGATGCTTCCGCCGTTTTTCGAACGTAACCGTACAGGAGATCTCATGGCAAAAGCCACGAATGACCTTCGCTCCGTGGCAGCAACTGCTGGCTTCGGGATGCTCGTCATGACCGACTCCACCATATACTTGATTGTCGTTCTGTTCGCCATGGGCTTCATTGTCAGCTGGAAGCTCACATTGGCAGCCATTCTGCCCATGCCGATCATAGCCATCGGCATGGTCATCTACGGAAGAGCCATTCATAAACGCTACACGCTGGCCCAGGATGCCTTCGGTGACATGAACGACCAGGTTCTGGAGTCCGTAGCCGGTGTGCGTGTCGTCCGCGCTTATGTACAGGAACGCGCCGATCAGCAGCGCTTCCAGGACATTACGGATGACGTATATCGTAAAAACCTGGCGGTAGCCAAAGTGGACGCCTTATTCGAACCAACCATCAATTTCTCCATCGGTCTCAGTTACGTCATCGGTTTAGCCTACGGTGTGTACCTGGTGTTCCAGAATCAAATCACGCTCGGAGATCTCGTATCGTTCAACATGTACCTCGGGATGATGATTTGGCCGATGTTTGCCATCGGGGAATTGATCAACATTATGCAGCGCGGAAACGCCTCCCTGGATCGGGTCAACGAAACCTTAAAGACCCCGCCGGATGTTACCGACGCCGCGAACCCTGCTTACGTGGAGGTTCCGGATACGATTCAATTTAAGGATGTCACGTTCCGTTACCCAACCTCTACAATTGATAATTTGAAACATATTAATTTTACGCTGCAAAAAGGCCAGACGCTCGGCGTCGTAGGACGCACGGGCAGCGGCAAATCGACGCTGCTGAAGCAGCTTCTCCATGAGTACCCTACCGGAACCGGCGAAATCCTCATTTCCGATATACCAATGGAGATGCTGGCGACTGACCGGCTCCATGGCTGGATCGGGTATGTGCCGCAGGAGCAGATCTTGTTCTCCAAGACGGTACGTCAGAACATCCAATTTGGCAAAAAGGATGCCAGCGACGAATTGATCATGGAGGCGATTACGACCGCTGCGTTTGACCGCGATCTGGTCACCCTGTCCGATGGGCTTGATACCCTTGTAGGCGAAAAAGGCGTGGCGTTGTCCGGTGGGCAAAAACAAAGGGTCTCACTGGCCCGAGCTTTTATCGGCGACCCTGAAATCTTAATATTGGACGACTCCTTGTCCGCTGTAGACGCCCGGACGGAAGCCAGAATCATCGATAATATCCGGAGCAAACGCGCCGGCAAGACGACCCTGATCTCCACGCATCGACTCTCAGCCGTTCAGCATGCCGATGTGATCGTAGTGCTGGAGGACGGTCGAATCACGGAGCAAGGAACCCATGATGAACTGCTGGAGCTCGGTGGCTGGTACCGTGAGCAATTCGAACGCCAGCAGGTAGAAAACAATCTGACCTCGGAGGAGGTGTCTTAATTGACTCCAACCGATACGACCATATCGAATGAATCCGGCATTGCCAAACGACTGTTCCGTTATGCCTTAACAGCCAAGGGCACCTTCATCGCCGCCTTGATTCTGCTCGCCATCGGCGTTGCCGCAGAGCTTGCAGGTCCCTTCATCGCAAAAACGATGATTGACGAGCATATCCTGGGCATCGAACGGCCTTATTATGAGACGACGCAAGCTCAAGATGCCGCATCCTATAACGGGACTTATTATAAACGCGAGGATCGCTTTCTTGAAGGCGAGACGCGAGGACAGGAAGTTCGTCTCGTTCAGGCTGGCCGTAACTTTTACTTCATTAACGAGCCGGTAGCTCGAACCGAAGGAAACCGCTCCTTTCAGGACGGTGTCATGACAATTTCCTACGCCTCGGAGGAGATGCAGTATCCGGCTGTTAAATTGACCAAGGAACAGCTGTTTGAATTTTATAAACCCGAACTTCCCAACATATATAAGCTGGTCGGCCTGTTCCTGATCTGCCTGTTGATCTCCATGATTACGGTATTCGGCAGAACCTACTGGCTGCAATCGGCAGCTAATCGGGTCATTCAGAAGCTGCGCACCGATGTGTACGCCCACATTCAGCGGCTGCCCGTCAACTTCTTTGATGATTTACCGGCGGGCAAAGTCGTTTCCCGGGTAACCAATGATACCGAAGCGGTAAAGGACCTGTTCGTTGCGGTATTATCCAACTTCAGCTCCGGAGCCGTGTATATCACGGGTGTCTACGTCGCTTTGTTCCTTCTGGATGTAAGACTGGGCTTGATCAGTTTGTTTGTTATTCCGATGTTGATTGTATGGACCATTCTGTACCGTAAATTTGCAACCAAATACAATACCGTCATCCGCTCCCGTCTGAGCGAGATCAATGCCATCATTAATGAATCCATTCAAGGTATGGCCATCATTCGTGTATTCCGCCGCCAAAAAGCGACCCAGGACGAGTTCGAGGCGCTGAATGCGGACTATATGGCTCATCAGAACAAAATGCTCAATCTGAACTCCTTCACCACGCACAATCTGGTGAATGTGCTGCGTAACGTTTCCTTTGTAGTCGTACTCTGGTATTTCGGTTCTGCATCATTAAATGGTGCCGGCATCGTCTCGATCGGCGTCCTCTACGCCTTCGTTGATCTGCTTGGCCGCATGTTCCAGCCGATTACGGGTATGGTTAACCAGCTGGCAGCGCTCGATACCTCCATCGTCTCCGCCAAACGGGTGTTTGAGCTGATGGATGAAACAGGCGAGAAGGTAACGGATGGCAGCATGCCGCGGTATTTAGGAAATGTGGAATTTCAGAACGTGTCGTTTGCGTACAAGAAGGACTATGTCCTTAAGAACATTTCATTTGAAGCGAAGCAAGGCCAAACCGTGGCGCTTGTAGGTCATACCGGCTCCGGTAAGAGCTCCATCATCAATCTGCTGTTCCGCTTCTATGACCCGCAGAAAGGCACGATTACCATTGATGGCCAGCCCGTTACCGATATTCCAAAGCAATGGCTTCGCAAGCATATGGGGATTGTACTGCAAGACCCGTACCTGTTCACGGGCACCATTGCTTCGAATGTCAGCCTGGGTGATCCGAGCATTACACGGGAACAAGTGGAGCAGGCGCTGCGCGACGTAGGGGCTGATCGGCTGCTCGCTCATCTTCCGCAAGGCTTCGATGAGCCAGTATTGGAGAAAGGCAGCACGCTGTCCGCCGGACAACGCCAGTTAATCTCTTTTGCCCGGGCTCTTGCGTTCAATCCGGCCATACTGATTCTCGATGAAGCCACCGCGAACATTGATACGGAGACGGAAGCCTTAATCCAGGAAGCCCTGGAGGTACTGAAGCGAGGGCGCACGACCTTTATCATCGCCCACCGCTTATCCACGATCCGCAGCGCCGATCAGATTCTGGTCCTTCACCGCGGCGAAATTGTGGAACAGGGTTCCCATGACGAGCTGATGGCCCTGGGCGGAAGATACTTTAAAATGTATCAACTCCAGCAAGGCAGCACGGCTCCGATTGCAGACAGTAAGGAGACGGTACTTGCCTCCAACAGTAAAATGGCTGGTGGTCATGTATAAACCAAGTTAGAAGAAGTTTTTTCTTGCGATATCAGGAAGACCCAGGCTTCGAAGTTTATACCTACAGATATCTATAAAAGAAGGCTGTCCCCTGTCGAATGTTACATTCGCTTGGGAACAGCCTTCTTTATTGCATTGTAATCTGGCGGTACATTACAAGAATTACTTTGCCGGATGATCAAGAGTAGCTTCTGCTTTGACCGTGATTTTGGTGTACTTGGAAGGCACGAGCACGTCATCTGAAGATTTGGAGATGACTTGCGGGTACATTTTGTCCGGATCGGGTTGAAGAACTTTGTAGTAGATCACGGCTTCGGTATCGCTAACATAGTCGACCGACGTAATTTTAATGCCGTACCCCGGATTCGGTAGGTCTTCCTTGGTTACCGTGACTTTGTTCTGCGCATCATCCACCTTAACGACGCTTGTACTTACATCCGGTTCAGATTGTCCCGGCTTCTCGGGTATCATGTTCTTCTGATGCTCCTCAATAAATTGAATGGAATTGTACGCAAGCTCTGCCGCTTCAATACGGGTTAAACTCTTGGCAGGATGGAACTTGGCGTTGGCGTCGAGCTCAGCGATCTTGGTTAACAGCAGGAACTGTACCGCTCCCCGGCTCTCCTCTTTCATCAAATCCTCGTCGGCCACATGCAGATACATCATGACCACGGGATAATTCCCGGTCTTCTGAATCGCTTCCGAGAGCAATGTCGCGAACCCTTCTCGGGTTATCGGCTCATTCCATTTCATGTCTGCGGATACGGACAATCCGTTCTGAGCCGCTATATTCACAGCATCCGCGAACCAGGCATCCTTCGGCACACTGTCAAACGAACGGCCCGTATAGTTCGGTTGTACCTTCAGGTCGGCGACATTCACAATCATCTGCACCGCTTGGGCGGTCGTTATTGTTTTGGCCGGAGCGAATTTGTCGGCACTAATCCCTTGGATAATTCCTTTCGCTTGCAGCTCCTTCACCATTTGTAGTGGCTGCTCCTCTTGAATATCGTTGAAAGCAGAGGCGGCGCCGGCACCGAGCAATGACGAAGTGACAAGCATTGCAGTTAACAATTTCGTAGTTTTTTTCATAATTACACCTCCTAATCTTTCTGACGCAGAGGTGCTGGAATATGTTTCATCTCAGCCCTAATTTCTTTTATAGAGGTTGTTCAAAAAGTCCGCTTTTGATAAGAAAACCTCTATCGAGGCCACTTCAAGGATGAGCGACCGCGATACATAGGTAGGTTTTCTTGCGATATAGAATTTCATCAGTTCCACTGATAACTCATAAATTCTATATCTA
>NZ_PDHM01000018.1:83999-367255 GCF_002573715.1 Paenibacillus sp. EZ-K15
CCTTCTCGGTGCTGAAAATCGACCTTTTTGAACACGCACTTACACGCTTTTTTCGCTGTCCAGGCCAAGCTTCACATACATTTCGCGAGAATAGCCCTGCAGCTTTTGCTCTAACGCTTGAGCCTGGTCCTTAAATGCGGTCAGCTCCCGAATCATTCGGGAACGGCCAGCCGGACTGAACGTCTCATGAATCCGTTCTTTGAAATAATCATGAACGATGTAGTTACGCTGCTTCCAGACTTCTTTTAATTGAAGTGTTTCTTCTTCGGAGAATGGAAAGTAATGCTGGATCTCGTGTACCAGTTGGCCCAGAGAGCTGCTTAATTTCCGATGATATAATTGGGTGAAATCTTCTTCTGAAGGCACATTCCCTTGGGAAAGCTTGATCAGCATCAACAGATTCGCGAGCTGCTGCTCAAGCGCCTGTGAATAATACACCGCTAATCCGAAATAGGCAAACAGCTCTTTGGAGTGGTCACTATCCATCAGTCGAGATTGTTTCATGGTATCCTCCTCTAGTATTGGCTGTCTTTACCGTTTCTATTTGTGTATATCCCTATGGTAAAGGAAGATTCCTCCTACTTCAACCTACTTTTCGGATTATGCTTGCCGCATCCTTACGACAGGCCGTCCATAGATAAACAGCCAGCAAAATAAAGCTGTAAATGAACGTGTACGCAATCGTCATGAATAACACGAACTGGGAACGCTCGTCAGCATGAATGAACATGTCAATCATAACAGAGACAGGCGGCAGAACATAAGGAATCAATCTCAAATAAGCAAGATCATCCTGAACGATAGATTGCCCGGCTAAGGAAATAACGATAACGATTAACAGCCATCCTGCCGCTCTTCCCTGATTCTCCATAAAGCCAAACTGAAAAAATACGGACAGAGAAATCCCGAGCAAGGACAATGCAACATGTCCTAGATAACCCAATGCAAACTGGGATAATGTAATCGGCTTATCAAACATTCCAAATACGATTGGATAAAGGACGGCAAATAAACTGAACAGGATAGATAGAAGCGTTACGGTTACATATTGGGCGGCATAATATCGTATGGCCTTCCCACTGTGAACGATCAGGAGCATCGTTTGACGCCCTTGATCATGATTGAGAAAGTTCAAACCAAGCCAAGCTGAGCCAACAAACAGAAATGCAGCCGTTACCGCATAACTGTCCATGATCGGGTTGGGCCGGTAGGAGTAGATAAACACCACCGATATCAACATGAAGGCAATCGGAGCGAAATATCGATAGGATCTCGTGTAACTAGCAAGCATGTAACGAATCAATGATCCCATTATGCTCCCTCACCTTCCATTGATTGACCGGGGCTTGGGTACACTTGCTCTGTCATCTCTCCGCTCCAGGGCTCCAGCCGTGTCAGCGATCCGCCTGACTGTAAAATATCCAGCAGCATTTCATCCACAACCTGCCGCGACACGACCATCGATGTTGGATTACCTCTCGATATCCAGTAATGAAACCCTGAACGGCGTTCCAGTTCCAGCATTTTGTCCTGAGAAACACGCGAGAATTCCAGCTTCATCCGTCCCATCTCCGAACCGGTTTCCAGCATTCCGTCCCGTTCGATCCGTCCCCGGCGGAGCTGCGTTACACGGTCGGCCAGCGAAGCAATAAGCAACGGCTCGTGAACGGACATCACAATCGCTGTTCCTTGTCTTTTGATTTCACTTAGAATGCCAATCATCTCCATTTGAGAAGCCTCGTCCAGTCCCGACAGAGGCTCATCCAGAACCAATAGATCGGGCTGACGAAGCAGGGCCTGCATGATGTTGACTTTTTGCAGCATCCCCTTGGAGCATAGGGTCATCTTCATGTCCTGCAGCTGAAACACGTTCAACATCGCATCTATTCGCTTTCCTGCTTCTTGCTTGTTCATACCCTGAATGGCGGCCATATGGCGCAAGTATTCAGAAGGACGAAATCGAAGCGCAGGAAATCGCTCCGGAACATATCCGACGCGAAGCGAGGATTCATATTCGACCCGGGATCCTTCCGATGGGTTAGCAAGCCCGGCTATTACATGCAGTAGGGTGCTCTTTCCAGCGCCGTTGCTTCCTGTAACAGCAACGCATTCGGCTCGGGAAATGCTCCAGGTAATGTTATGTAAGACGGCGAATTTGCCGAAACGCTTGTGTACTCCGTTCAATTCCAGCAGCTCTTGCAAACATTTCAACTCCTGTTCACTTAATCTGGTGTTATATGTATTGTAGAGCTATTTTACCTGAAAGCACAACACTTCAAGCTCCATGAACAAAGGTGCGGTTATCTCACATAACACGAAAATCCAGCGTTTATTCCGGCTACGAGGCTATTATCAAAAAGCATCGGAGGTCACGGGCAGGAAGATAAAATAAGCAAAGGCGGCCTAATGGCCGCCTTGTTAATCATTCTTTCTTAACGTTCACCTTGGTCATAACCCTTTTCTGATTGACCCAATCCATTTACGCTGTCATCATCGCGCCCGTTGAACCTGCCACTTCAAACGATTCAATCTCTCCTGATCCGGCGCCTGCGTTTAGCGCAGCGCCTATGGCCTCTTCGGCATGACCTTTGGCTCACATGAGTCACATTGCTTTAACCGCTAATTATTTTGCTTATTCTCCAGATCTTCGATATTCTTATCGCCTTCATTCTTGTAATCGTCATAAACCTGGTTTCCATTTTTAGTGACTTCGTCATATAAACGTCTCCCTGTATCACGAGCATAATTCCATGCGAAATTCTTACGATTAGTAACCTGCATCCAGATCTCACCGTGAGGGATATCATTTCCGTATTTAGTTTCTAGAACCCGAAGGGCTGCTAGCAGATTATCATATTCTTTGTTCGCTAGAATTTGCATATCCATTTCTGTAGTATTGATAGCTCCCTGCTTCCGTATGACTTGTGTATTTGCCTCTCCTTCTCCTTTTATTTGCCACGTCTTCCACTCGCCGAGTAATTTGATATACGCTTTATTGAGATAATTTTTTAGTGATTCGTCATTATTTACAGAAGTGAACTCTCCACCTCCAGATGAAGCAACTTGTCGAAGCAATTTCTGTCCTTCGTTATCCACATCAAAGCCAATAATATTTACAACGGTCTTCACTTTGGATTGGTTGAGTTCTTTGGCAATCTGTACTGGATTACCTCCACATGTTTCAATTCCATCACTAACCACATATACGACCGAATCGGTTGTCTCGGGATTAATATCTTGTTTTACAGATTCCAGAGCATTTGCAATGGGTGTCCATCCAGCTGGTTTTACGCCTTGTAGTGCCGTTTTCATTTGATTTGCCTGGTCACCTTGGCCATGAAATATTTCTTCTGTACTGTTACATGATACTTGTTTATCTTTCTGACTTCCTGTTCCTTTATGTCCATATACCCGCAAAGATACTTCTGCATTTTCAGGTAATTTATCTGCGAAGATCTGTATAGCTTCTTTGGCAGAGTCCATTTTTGATTTGCCATTGATCTGCGCTTTCATGCTGCCACTGGCATCAAGTAGGATCGAAATGTGTAATTTCCTACTTGCGGGTAATGTGATGTTTCCATTAGGTCGCTCAATATCCACTTTAACTTCTGTGTCATATTCTTTGAAAGTGGTTATATAAGAGCGATAATCTTCAGCCAATAGAAGGAGAAGTTCTTCAGTATATTGATCAACAGTCAAGTCATTCGGTAATTGATCCACAGCTTCCTTAACTTTCTGTTCATCATAATTGGAACCGGCAAAACGTCCTGGTGGTTTCATTAATGTTTCTTCATCGGTCAAGGAAGTCTGAGGTTCACTTTGATTAGAGTCCGGTGGACTCTGAATTTCTGAGCTGGGTTCATTTTGATCTGAACCTGATGGGGTCTGAATGTTTGAAGGGTTCTTTTCTGGTTCAATACTTTGCGTAGAATCCGATGAGTCAGGAATTTTAAAAGCATTCTTATCTGTTTCATTACTGCAACCTGCAAGGAATAAGATTAACATCATAAAAATGAAGATAGATCTTCGAAACATCAACTCACCTCTAATTAATAATCTTCTGATACATAAACAAATGATTATCCATCCATCCGGAGTTCATTTGGATTACCGCTGCTTGCGAGATCATGCCAATGAATAGGCTGGTAAGGGAAATTTGGAACCCCCCCTCTCGTATTCGTACTTCCCTCCTTAATCTAAGTGTTGTTATAAGGACCCGAATCTCCTGTGTCTTTCCAAAATCATACACTACAATCAAGTAATTAACACCCAATAATGGATAATCGAATAAATATTAGACTTTCTTCCCATAACCATTGAACCATAAAGCGGACCCACCAGCTCTTATCGTAAATAAAGTGGTGAACTTTATCATGATATTCAAGATTCTTGATCGTAATTTATAAAATCTTGATACTTCGTAATTAAATGCCGAATAGCCCTGTGCAACAACACTTGATATCGTTTAGCAGGTTAACCGTTTAAACAAGAACTTAATATCATTTTTGCAATCCTCAGCACCTGTATAGAGCGTCTGCAAAGCCTCGATTTTGGCAAAGATGAGTACACTTCGATAGCAAAAATTGATTGAAAAAGCAAAAACAGCTCGTTCATCTGACGATGAACGAGCTGTTTTTGCTCCCCTACTACACTGCGGATTTGCCTTACCAAAATCAATATCTGAGCATAGCCACGAACTTTCACGAATTCCAAAGTGACCGGTTTCCTGCGCCAACATCCGCTTGAACATGTCTTTAGTGGACTTTGATAACGTCGGGTACTGTAGAAGTTGATCCAGAGCCACTTAGGGCGGTGGCTTCACAGATTATTAAACCGTATTTATTATTTATGTAGGTGAGGGTATCCTTTTCCCCTCTAATCGCTTATTTCATCCAAGTATTTTTCAAACACAATCGTCCCTGCGCCAACGATGCCCGCATGTTCTCCCAACTCGGAGGGCTGCAGCACCATTTTATTATGGAAGCTGGACAGGCTTCTGTTAAAGGATGTTTCTTTAACATGATTGAAGAAATCCGGGTAACAATTAGCCAGTACTCCGCCAAGGATGATGGTCTCCGGTGTAAGCAGATTTATGATATTGGCCAGGGATATACCGACATAACGTGCCGATTCGTGCAGTATATTGGCAGCCAATTGATCTCCAGCCAGCCCAGCATTGATTACATCAACTACATCCAGACCATGATCATCGCCATTAAAATAAGAACTAAGAGAACTTGCAGCCCCACCTCCTAACTCCTCACCCACTCTGCGGACGATGGCAATCCCCGACGCAATCGCTTCAAGGCAGCCGTCATTACCGCAATTGCAGCGCGGACCGTCGATATCGATCGTACAGTGCCCAATCTCACCGGCTCCATAGGGATAACCTTGATATATTTTCTGGTTGAAAATCAGTCCGCTCCCGATCCCGATATCCGCATCCACGTACACCAGATTGTTGAAATGCCGGCCGTTTCCATACCATAACTCACCGAGTGCCATTACGTTAGCGTCCTTCTCAACATGGGTTGGAAGCTCCGTATTCTCCTCGATCAGTTCCTTTAATCGTACTTGATGCAGACCGGGTAGATTGGGCGGAGACAGAATTTTGCCTTGAACCGGATCAAGCGGTCCGGGAGCTCCTACGCCGATGCCGATAATTTCGGACTCCAGGCCTGACTTGTCCAGTACAGCTTGTATCGTGGATATAATAATATTCACTACGCTGCCGCGATTGGCGCTATCTTCAAAGGAGCAACGTTCCTCCAACAACATTTTCCCTTGCAAATTAATGACTGCCGCCCGTACGGAGGATGCGCTAATATGAACTCCGACTGTGTACATATCGGCGGGATTCAACGAGATGAGCTTGGGCTTCCTGCCACGGCTGGATTCATCATATAACCCGGCTTCAATGATTAATCGCTCCTTCATCAGCTCTTCCACCAGATTGTTAACGGCCGTAAACGTCAAGTTCATCTTGGCTGCGATTTCCGCTTTCGTTAAACTGCCGTAGTCACGTAGCAGCGCGATAATGCCGATACGATTCAGGTTCCGGACATGCCGATTGTTCTTACCAACTGAACTATTCATATTACAACCTCATTCTTTTACCTATAATTGAACTTGCCTTCTCACACATCTATCATAGGGGAAAATTCGGAGTTAGTAAAATTCCTCTAGGTGGTCTCGCAGAGAAAATGTCCTTGGAGTCTGGCCTGGAATCTTATGTACGCCGACCCCAAACCCGGCGAAGCCGGGCCAACAGAGAGGCTTGGAATCTGGCCAAAATTGCCGTTTTCCACGTTGAAGCGGATCAGTACACCGGACCTGAAGACACTTCACTCACAACCAAAAGCCTGATCTCCCGCTTCGGAAATCAGGCTTTGTTATATCGCACGATAGAGACTGGTTAACTTACATGTGATTTAGCATTTCGCGGCATGCTTCAGCACATTTCCGGCACGCCTCGGCACATTGTTTGCAGTGCTCGTGATCATGCTTCCCGCATTCTTCCGCACAAGCCAGGCATGCCTTGATGCATAGTTCGCAAATTTCCTTAACGTAAGGACTTTTCCGTGACATGGCTTGAGCCGCAAACGCGCATATATCGGCACACTCTCTGTCGAGCGTTATACAATCGCGAAGCATGGCCAGTTCATATTCTTTCAGACAGGATACATAGCATACATTGCAAGCGTTCATACATTGGAGACATGCTTCAATACATTCTTTATATTTGAGTTCATTTAACATTGGGTAGATCCTCCTTGTAGTTATTACGCTATGCCTTTGTATTAAACTTTGAACTGCCCTCTGAATCAAACATGGGCCAGAAAGCCCCCGTACAATTGCCCAAAAAATGATCAGGTAAGTCTGTGACTTATGCCCGACTTATCTTCCCTTCCAGCATTTCAAGCTGCTCTCGCAGCAGCGACTTCTGGAAGTGCTCCCCGATAAATACCACCACATCCGGTACTTGACCCTGGGGCGTAATTTTCATAAAGTCGGATTCCCGGAAGGCGTACTGAAACAGAAACCGACTGTTGGTATCATTGAAGGTGAGGATGCCTTTAGCCCGGTACACATCCCTTGGCAGCCCAGCTATGAATCGCTCGAATTCCACACTGTTTACCGCATGGCTGAAATAGTAGGTGTAGGACATCACATGATCATGAGAATCGTGAGCATGTCCATGGTCGTGGTTGTCGGCATGGTCATGGTTGTGCGCATGGTCATGTCTGTTGGCGTGCTCTTGCTTGTCTGTATGTACATGGACCTCCCTGTCCTCTCGATCATGTACATGCGAGTGCTCATTCTGTCCATGTGGACCACCCTGCAGTAGATCTTCAAGATTCAAGTCGCAGCGCACCGCAGGAATAATCGGAGCATACGGATTCCAGTGCTCAACCAGCTGCTGAATCGTCTCCTTGTCCTGATCGTTCACCAGGTCCATCTTATTGAGGACGAGCGCTGAGGCGGCGCGAATCTGCTCCTGCATCAAACGATACGTCTTCCCCTTCTGTTCTATGTTCAAATGCAGCAGATGCGCGGCATCCACGACGGTGATCAGTTTTTTTACATCGATTCTCATGTATAAAGAAGCTTCCGCCGCTGCGTCCAGAATTTCCATCGGATTCGCGATCCCCGTCGCTTCAATGACGATGACATCCGGCTGTTCCCGCAAGATCAGCATCGCGATTTCAGATGATAAATCGGATCGAATGGTACAACAGATACAGCCGCTTAGCATCTCAGCCGTCGGTACCTCTTCACCGGCGACAAGGCCTTCAATGTTGACCTCGCCGATCTCGTTCATGACAATGGCCGGCCGTAAGCCCTGCTGCTTGAAGTAGGTAATGAGACGGCTAAGCAATGTCGTTTTTCCACTGCCAAGAAAACCTGATAAAATATAAATGGGTGTTACGTGCTCCACGTTCCATACTCCTTTGCGTGCATCATGATTATGCTAGCGAGTGTACTACATTTCATCCGACTACTGCAAGCTCACCACCATTAACTACAACAGGAGATGTCATTTCTATGAATTCAACGCAAGAGCATAAACAGCAATCCCCCGCTTCCGTGAACTGTAAGGTGATTACCGTCTCGGACACGCGGACCAAGGACACGGATAAGAGCGGTAAACTGATGATCGGCTTGCTTGAAGAAGCCGGACATGTCGTTGTATCTTACAGCATTGTCCAGGACGACTACGAAACGATCCGTGAAACGATCTATTCCGCGGTCAGCAATCCGGAGATTGATGTCGTCCTATTAACCGGCGGAACAGGCATATCGAGCCGGGATACCACCTATGAAGCCGTATCTTCACTGCTTGATAAGGAACTCCCCGGATTCGGCGAGATCTTCCGCTTCCTAAGCTTTACCGAGGATATTGGGTCTGCAGCCATTTTGAGCCGCGCGATCGGCGGCACGTTAAGCCACACGGCCGTCTTCTCGATGCCAGGTTCGACCGGAGCCGTCAAGCTTGCGATGAACCGGATTCTGCTGCCTGAGCTGCGGCACATCAAATATGAGCTGGATAAACACAAATCATAATAACAGTGAATTTAACATGCTAAAGAGGGTGTCCCAAAAGATCTTAGATCTGGCGGGATGCCCCCTTTTTCTGTTAGGAGACGCTCCGTGTACGAATCGTTCCTCCCATCGCTGTTGCCCCCAAATTTCTTGGAACGGTTCTAAGCAAGGATGAAATTTGGGGACAAAGGCGACCGCTCTCGCTTGTCCGGAATCGTTTCGTCCTCTCCGCTAAGTTGTGCAGATCCCCCACTTCAATTAGACATACGAAAAGAAACTGGACTTGGAGGACGACATTCCACCTCATCATCTTGTTCGCATCATTCATGAAGCGGTTTACCGCTTTTACGGCCGCCTATCCCGGTGGCGGACGAGACAGCTACCATCCCAAGATGCTCATCAAAGTCATCATTTACTCCTACACACAGCGAATCTATTTCTCTCGTCAGATCGCCAAAGCCGTCCATAACAAAGTGACCTAGGTCGGATGGCTTTCGCTTGCCCATAATCTACTCAAGCAAGCGACAAAGACCGAAAAGCAAGAAATGGCGGTGCAAGGATAACATCCTGAGCACCGCCATTTCTTCATTTGACACATTTTTTATCTGACGAACCGCCAGTAAAGTGAGCAAATCTACTTATGGACAGCTCCTTCTCTCCATTCTAACTGCTGGCGCGTCGTTGATGTTTGGCGAGCAGGGAGGGCGCTATTTTTTTGACCTGGTCATAATAGTTATCCGTTTTGTCGCCCGTCGACGTATATACGATGGACGTTTCCTTGTCGCTCATGATCAGGTTATGCCCGCCGGCCGCATTGGCATCCCCTTCTGTAACGCCGTATATCTCCTTGATCCCTTTTTCCCTGGCCGCTTGATCCTGATAGACATACACGGTAATAAACTGGCTTGCATCATAATTGATCCGGTATTGATACGTGATGTTGCCTACGTTGTCCTCCGCATAGGTTTCATTGGTCAGCGGCATGCCCACCTGATTGAATGAGGCCTGGAGATCCTCAAGGAATTTTCCATTCATGCCCCGCCCCGATATCCGGGCCTCCCTGGAACCTTCCTCGTAAGCCCTCATGTTATATAGACGCATCTCGTCCTTGGCCACCTGCCTGGAGCAGCCAACCGATATGGCAAGAATGGAACAAAGCAATAAAGCGGTAACGATTCTGCGGTAATTCATGTTCACTCACCCTTCCTTAGGTGTCAGAGGTTGCCTTCCCTTAGAATGCCTGTGGATGAGGAACATTATGCGAAATCAAGCCAATTATTATAGAGCGATGACGCTTCTTCCAACCGCCCCGCCCTGCAGAATGGTGTTCAGCACTTCAGGCAGATCGTGTAGACCGTATTCTGTAATTCCTTCTTGAAGCACGGATGCCGGCTTCCATTCATCGGCCAGCTTCGACCATACCGATCGGCGGTAGGCCATAGGACAATACACCGAATCGATTCCGAGAAGATTGATCCCCCTAAGAATAAACGGAAACACCGTCGAATCAAAAGCACCGCCGCCCGTCATGCCGGAAACGGCGACGCTCCCGCCGTATTTCACGCCTTTCAGCAGTGAACCCAATTGGTTTCCACCGACCGGATCTACCACCGCTGCCCATCGCTCGGCAGAGATGGCCCCCTTGGAGGATGCCGCAGCCTCTTCCCTGGATATCACTTCATGGGCTCCCAGCTTTAAGAGCCAGTCCCTCTGACTTGATTTACCTGTGGATGCTGTTACGCTATAGCCTAATTGACTGAGGATGGAGACCGCGAAGCTGCCCACGCCCCCTGTTGCCCCCGTAACTAGAACGGCCCCCTGTTCCTGTCGCAGTCCATTCCGTATCAAGGCCTCTATCGATAATGCAGCCGTAAAACCTGCGGTTCCGATAGCCATCGCATCACGCGGGGACAAACCCTGCGGCAACGGGACGAGCCATTCTCCCTTAACCCGTGCGTACTGGCTGAACCCCCCTTCATGAGATACCCCTAATTCATAACCGGTACAGAGAACGCCATCGCCTTCCTTGTAATCAGCATGAGCGGAATGCACAACCGTCCCTGCCAGATCAATACCCGGAATGAACGGGTACCGGCGGACAATTTTCCCCTCCGGTATGCTGGCTAGACCGTCTTTATAGTTGACCCCGCTGTATAATACCCGCACAATAACGTCACCTTCGGGCAGCTGCTTCAAACTCATGTTCTCCACACTGCCGCGAACCCCTTGCTCATCTTGACGCAGCACGTAGGCCTGAAATTCGGTTTCGTTGTCCACATATATCACTCCTTGGGTTAGTTTAGGTGCTGTAAAGCAATCTGGATCTGCACTATGAATATGTCGAAGCTTTATACATGCTCTCGGAATATGGCGACTTATGCGCTTTCCCGAGAAATGATCCAGTATCGTCCTTTATAATCAGAATTATGTTATTATGGAAAAAGAATACTTTCATAAAAAAATTATCAGCAGGAGTTGAAATCCACGTTATGACTCATTTTGATCATGGATCTAAACGTAGATCCTACCGCTTCTCGTTCTTGCTCACTCTGGTGACGCTACTTCTGTTACCGGTCATCTATAAACCGATCAGCCAGGTTTTTGGATTCCTTGGGATACACACACAATCAGGGGGCATTGCCGGCTCGTTTCTCGTTTTCTTTCTAAGCTTGGGTCTCGTTCTAACGCTGTTTAGACTAGTCTTCTGGGTTTTCCCTTTAATTACCCGGCCTGGTCTCAAAGTGTACGTACTAATCGGCCTCCTCTTCATTTTGATAACAGGGATCTACGAATACACAAGCACACACCGCTCGATCGAAGCGGCGGTATTCAACGAGAAACATGCTTTTATTGAAGCACCTTTCAGCATTGATCATGCTGAAATCATACAATCCGAATTAACCTCTGAGAAGGCTTATTCTTTCGTGGTGACATCTAGACTGGGACTACAATTATCCACCTATACCAAAGGATGGTTCGGATGGAATATGTCCGCCGTATCTACATTATACCCTTCTGCCGAGAATCCCTCTTCTCCGTCCGTATTCTCGGAGACAAGCATGGATTCATCACTCGTATTTGGCCTGTATAGAAGCACAGAACCCATTCAGATTCATGTAAATGGTCAGCCGGCACATACCATACCCTACCAACAACTGAGGCCAGATGTCAGTGAAGATTTGTACATGTGGTATTACGAACGCCAGCCCGACATGCTAGAGAACAAGGACAAGGTTCATCTCACCGCGCGTGACGTCAACGGAAGTATAGTGGATCGACTTGAACTGTAGCCGAGTACAAAAAGACGCCCCTTCTCCTGCCAAGCGGCAAGATTGGGAAAGCGTCTTTTTCATTGCTGTATTTTATAACCTACTCTTCATGCTGTTCCATGAACTCGGCCATCATCCGCTGTTTCACTTCCCAGACCTCTTCACTCAGATTAACGCGGTATATTTCCGGATTCAGCTTCCGCAGATACTCCGGCCAGAACTGATCCAGCTGAGCATCATGATAGCTGCGAATTTCTTCAAGCTTCGGTAGCTCATACACCAGTTCGCCATTCATGAACACCGGTTCAAGCATGGACACCGCTTCAAAGTTCTTCACGTTTTTGCGCATATAAGGATGCAGCGGATTAAACAGCTTCAGCTTGCCGTTTTCCGGCGGCATCTCTTCTTCCGGGAAGCAGATGTAATCGGCTATCGCTTTGCCACTTCCCTTGGATATGATGCGGTATACTTCTTTTTTGCCTGGTGTGGATACTTTTTCGGGGTTGCCCGAGATTTTGAGAGTCGGCACCATCTTGCCGTCAACTTCCCGCTCCACGAGCTTATAGACGCCTCCAAGCGCAGGCTGGTCGGCTGCCGTGATCAATTGGGTACCAACTCCCCAAGTATCCACTTTAGCCCCCTGTGCCTTGAGATCCAGAATCGTTCCTTCATCCAGATCATTGGATGCCACGATGCCGACGTAATGAAGACCAGCCTCATCCAGCATCTTCCGTGCCTGAATCGACAGATAGGCCAAATCCCCGCTGTCCAGACGAATAGCATTCATCCGCTTCCCTTGAGCCTCCAGCTTCTTCGCTGTTACAATGGCATGGGGAATCCCGCTCTTTAACGTATCAAAGGTATCCACCAGCAGCGTCACTTGATCCGGCATCACCTCGGCAAAAATATCAAAGGCCTCCTGCTCACTCCGGAAGGTCTGCACCCAGGAATGCGCGTGCGTACCTTTCGTCGGGATTCCGAACTTCTCGCCAGCCAGCATATTCGATGTGGCATGGAAACCGGCCAGATACGCAGCACGCGCGCCCCAAACCGCCGCATCCGCTTCCTGTGCACGTCTTGTGCCAAACTCCAGCAAGGTATCGCCGCTGGCAACCTGACGGATACGGGACGCTTTGGTGGCGATCAAGGTTTGAAAGTTCATGAAGTTCAAGAGTGCCGTTTCAACCAGCTGTGTTTCAAAAATGGTGCCTTCAACTCGAATGAGCGGTTCATTCGGGAATACCAGCGCCCCCTCTTTCATGGAATGAATATTCCCTTGAAAACGGAACCGGCGAAGCTCCTCCAGAAATTCAGGTTTATACTTCTCTTCCTGTTTTGCCAAATATGCGATATCATCCTCCGTGAAACGCAAGGATTCAATATAATGTATAATCCGTTCAAGACCGGCAAAAACCGCGTATCCGTTACCGAATGGCAGCTTGCGGAAATACGCCTCAAACACCGCACGCGTACGATGAGAGCCATTAATCCAGTGAGCGTACATCATGTTGATCTGGTATTTGTCCGTATGTAGTGCTAATCCTGCTGTCAGCATCACGATCATCCTCCACTGTTACCCGGTTCATCTAGGCTTCCGGGTGGTTCAAGCTGTCTATTGATTAAGAAGTTCCTTGCTTCGCACGACCGATGCCCCGAGACTACCTTGAAAGTGACTTAAAGCCCACTTGTGTCCCTCCGGATTAAAGCTCGCGACGGCATCTTCATAAACCGTAATCCGGTATCCGTAATTATAAGCATCCACTGCAGTATGCAGCACGCAGATGTCGGTGCACACTCCGACGAGATCGACTTCGGTAATCCCGCGTTCCCGCAGCTTCTGGTTCAGATCCGTACCGCAAAATGCGCTGTACCTCGTTTTGTCCATCCAATAAATAGCGTCCTTGCGTTCCTCATATACCTGCTGAAGTTCACCGTATAATTCCCGCCCCCGGGTTCCCCGAATGTTATGGGGAGGAAACAGCTTGGTTTCGGGATGATAAGCATCATTGTGCTCATGCAGGTCCACGGCCATTACAACAAAATCACCACGATCGCTGTATGACTTGGTTAGCTCCGCGATTGTGTTCTGAATGTCGATGGCGGGTTCGCCTACGGGCAGATTACCATCCACGAAATCATTCGTGAAATCTATCACGATCAAGGCTTTCATCTGACACACTCCTCTTCAACATGATTAATGTGATCGATAAAATAACAGCGGGTGAATCCATTCCATTCCTACGTATAAATCGATAGCAGTGGTGCATGATCCGTAAAACGATACAATTGGGCCGGCCGTTGGGAATATTGATTGGAATTTAGCGGCTTGCCGTTCTCATCCCGGGCTTCTTCCAGTATCCCCTGCCTGCTGCGGGTCGATGTGATTTTGCGGATAAAATTGGGCTCGTTGAACTCGGGCACGACGGTCTGAATGACCTGATACAACTCACTCAGTGTAAAATGCTCCGGTAAAAACTGCCGCGCAATCGTCGTTTGCAGCATTTGCTGCTGAATCTTGCGGTACGCATCCATAATGATATCCCTGTGGTCAAAAGCAAGCTCCAGCTCCTCCAGAGCTTCCGCTACAGTAAACAGACCCACCTCTTCCGCATCATCGGCAGCCTGGCGGTGCTCCAGCATCCATTCTTCTACCAGCGCATAGAATGCATGGCTGATGATCCAACCCCTTGGATCCCGTCCCGGTGCGCTGTACACGCCCAAGTACTCCAAGTGACCGCCGTCCACCCCGGTCTCTTCTTTCAGTTCCCGTTTGGCGGCATCGTAAATAGACTCACTCTCACGGCAAAATCCGCCGGGGAGTGCCCACATCCCCGCACATGGCCATGATCTACGCCTGATCAGCATCACCTTAAGCTCACGTATGGGCAATGTCTTGGTGAAGGTTTTCCGTTCCCGCTTCGTCAAGGTAAACATCACGATATCGGCGGGTACACCATCCGGTGTTCTGTATTTCTTGGCACTGCTCTCTGGCGCCTGTTCGCGATCCGTCATTTCCATCACCATAACTATTATTTTGATAATTTCATTATGACATATTTAAAGATGATGTCAAGGATTTCCTGACCTCATCCTCTTTATAAGTGTACTATGCCCTATTCATTCTCATTCTGTGCATAGTGTAACAAGAATAGAAAAGGTGCGGAACCATTCCGCACCTCGTTTCATCTATCCGCAGCTGCTTGGCGGCGTATCTTTTCCTGTTTCCACATTCACTTTTTCCGAAACGGTATCATGAATCACGGATACGACCAGCTGAAGAAGATAATTAATATCGCTTTGACTTTGCTGGAATTCCATCACGAGCGGAATACCGTCAATCTCCTCTTGCAGTTCCTCGATCTCCCGTTCGATTTTGGCAACCATATCCTTGTTCTGGAACGTTTCAAAGGCTACGATTTCTTTTTGCTTTTTCTTAATGGTTTTGATCAGGTTTTGAACCCGTTCGTGGTTCTGGATCTTCTCTTCGGCCTGCTTAAACATCTGAACTTCTTCACTGGTGGATATTAATTCAGCCAGCTCGCCCGCTTTTGCTAAAATATCGTCACGTATAATCAATTCACGAGTGTTGTAAGTTGACATACCGTATGTGTTCGTACGAACATGATCATGTGCCAAGGTTCATCGCTCCAATTCTTCATCATCTATATGGGAATATGCAGCACCAGCCGGATTCTGCTCGCGGCCCAATGCTGCATTTGAATGCTGTGCTTCTCTATTATACCGCATCCGAGGCAGGAATCGTGTCCGGGATCATATCCCCTTTGATATACCAGGTCTTCGTATCCGTAATTCGGACATTCACGAAGCTGCCTATGAGATCCGCTGAGCCTTCGAAATGAACCAGCTTATTCGTGCGTGTGCGTCCCGACAGCATGGAATCATTGTTCTTGCTGACACCTTCTACAAGGACCTCCACCGTAGCGCCAAGCAGCCTGTCATTGCTCTGGCGGCTGTACTCACTAATGGCTGCATTCAGACGTTGAAGCCGCTCGCTCTTGACCTCCATCGGTACATTATCCTCCATCACTGCAGCCGGTGTTCCTTGGCGAGGAGAATAGATGAACGTATAAGCAGCATCATAACCTACTTCTCGCACAAGAGACAGCGTCTCCTCAAACTGCTCATCGGTCTCACCGGGGAACCCGACAATAATGTCGGTGGTAAACGCTACATTGGGAATTGCCTTCTTAATTTTATGGGCCAGTTCCAAATACGTCTCGCGTGTATATTTGCGGCTCATTTTTTTGAGCACTTCGGAGCTGCCCGACTGTACCGGCAGATGAATATGCTCGACCAGGTTGCCACCCTTCGCCAGCACTTCGATCAGATGATCGTCGAAATCCCTTGGATGGGATGTCGTGAAGCGAATACGTGGGATATCGATCTTGTGAATATCATCCATCAGATCGCCGAAACGGTACTCGATATCTTCAAAATCCTTGCCGTAGGCGTTCACGTTCTGACCGAGCAGCGTAATTTCCTTATACCCTTGCCGGGCCAATTCACGAACCTCAGCAATGACATCCTCCGGACGCCGGCTGCGTTCCTTGCCGCGGGTGTATGGAACGATGCAATATGTACAGAATTTATCACAGCCGTACATAATGTTGACCCAGCCGCGGAGCCCTTCTCTCTTCTTCGGAAGATTCTCAACAATGTCCCCCTCCTTGGACCACACTTCAACCACCATTTCCTTGCTGAAGAGCGCTTCCTGAATAAGGTGAGGCAGACGATGTACGTTGTGCGTACCAAAGATCAAGTCCACGAAGCCATGCTTTTGGAGAATTCGATTAACAACCGATTCTTCCTGCGACATACAGCCGCAAACCCCAAGCAGCATATCCGGCTTTTCGATCTTCAAATGCTTCAGGTGGCCGAGTTCGCCAAACACTTTGTCCTCCGCATTTTCACGAATGGCACATGTATTGAGCAAAATGATGTCCGCCTGCTTCCGATCCTCGGTTGCCTGGTAGCCCATCTGCTCCAGCAATCCCTTAATCGTCTCGGAATCATGCTCATTCATCTGACATCCGAACGTATACACAATATAATGCTTGCCAGCTCCGATGCTTCGGAACTCTTCCGGCAGCTCGGTATCATACAATACTTCGACACTCTGCTTGCCGCGCTGTTTTTCCTGTCTATGATTAGGCTCCGAAAGGATGTTGATTTCCCGGCCATTGATGCGAATTCTCTTCCCGTGTTCATCTTCCGAGAGAACTTTGGCTCCTGAAAAATCAAAATACTTGGAGTAGTCCTTACTTTCTTTGGACATGCTTGGTCACTCCTTAGATCCGCAAAATCTTTGGTTTACATGACAAAATATCTTAAATAGTACGTGTTCAAAAAGTCAGGTTTTCAGCACCGAGAAGGTTGGATGAAGCTAGGGACTGAGGAGCGGAGCGTAGGCAAAACCTACGTGAGCACCGGAAGGCCCGGCTGAATTCAATATTCGATGTCGATTAAGCTTCATGTGCTGCTTCGTGATCAAAAGATGACTTTTTGAACTACCTCTAATAGGCACTATTTTAAATTATATCATGATCTTAAAACCTAAGCTACCACCCTGGCGTTATTGAGGCTAAACCTTAACAGATGAACTTTCTCCTTCAAATTGGCTTCCCGAAACATTAAACCCTTGGGAAATTTCAAAAAAGAGCCTGAAATCGAAGTGAATCGACTCAGGCTCTTCCAGCTGTGATCGCTTAACAGCAGCACATGCGTGACACATACAGTATGTTCATAAAGGTTTACTGAAGCTATGGATTAATCAATAATTTCAGCAGTGTCTCCGGTTTTGGCGCCAGCAGCGTTAGCTTCATCGGTATCGATGTGCATGTCGAGCGCAAAATTATCGGATACACGGGCAATGACGTTCTCCAGTACAAGACCGCGTTCGCCGCCTAAGCGTACCTTCAGCAGATCCTTGTCTTTAATCCCCCATTGATCCGCATCGGACGTATGGAAGTGAATGTGACGAGCAGCTACGATAACACCTTCGTCCACCGTTACTTCGCCTGCCGGGCCTTTAATCGTGATACCCGGGGTACCGGTAATGTTTCCGGATTCGCGTACGGGTGCTTTCACACCGATGGCGAAGGAATCCGTGCGGGAAATTTCCAGCTGGGTAGCAGGACGTGCAGGTCCCAAAATTCTTACTTTATCGAATTGTCCCTTCGTTCCAATGACCGCTACCGTTTCGTTGGCTGCGAATTGTCCTGGTTGGGACAATGGTTTGAACTCTGTAAGCTGATATCCAGGGCCGAACAAAGCCTCAATATGCTCTTGGGTTAAATGAATATGGCGGGCGGATACACCCACAGGTACAGTTTTACTCATCTGTCTCACTCCTTGTTTTTCTCTATATGCTGTACATGCCATCACCTATTATACTCTCTATTACCCAAAAATAAAAAGGCAACCCGGGTGATTCAGGCCGCCTTCTTCCGTTTCTCGAGCAATCTGCAACAGGATTGTCAAAGTTATCCTCGAATCATAGTCGTTATGCGAAAGTTTACTACGCTCGGGCTGACATTGAAGGTAAATTCTGCTCAAGAAAATGGAGGGTATACTCCGACATCCAGCCCTTGACCATCGATTCAGGATAATGTTTAAGCAGCAGCTCCTGAAAATCCGGATACCGGCCCGGATGCTCAAGTCCGGCAACCCATTGATCAATCCCGTCGAAATCCGAACCAAACATGATGTGCTTCTCTCCGCCCAGCTCACAAATCTTCTCGATATGCGGCAATACGTCCTCCGGCTTGACACGCTCCACTCCGCTGCGGATAAACCAGGGCACAAACGTGATTCCGATCATCCCGTTTAGCGCGATTAATGCCCGTATCTGTTCATCATTCAAATTCCGGGGATGCTGGCAGACGGAGTACGCATTGGAATGCGAGGCAATGATGGGCCCTTTGGTCAACTCCGCGAGCTCCCAGAAGCCAGCTTGGGACAGATGGGACACATCCAGAATGATACCTGTCGAATTGCATAGCTCCACCAGTTGACGCCCCCGTTCTGTGAATCCCCCATTTCGCTGCTCCAATGCTCCATCTGCAGCCCAGTTCGCATAATTCCAGGTAATCCCCATAAAACGAACGCCCATCTCAAACAAGAGCTGGACGTAATACAGATTCCCCTCCAGCCCGTCAACGCCTTCCAGCGACAGAACGCCGTACCGTCCATTCTTCCGTTGTACGATCTCTTGGACTTGCTCCCGCCAGAGCAGGGGCTTCAGATGACCCGGTTTAACAATGCGGCTGCGGTAAGTATCGATTTGTGCCAGCACCCGTTCAAAGGAGGGTCTCCCCCATTTCTCCGATAAAAAAACAGCGAACACCTGAAGAGCCAGATCACCCTCCTCCATGCGCTGCAGCGTTACATCCAAATGCGGGTCATCCACAAAGGAAGCTTGGGAATCTTCCCACATTTTGCTCAAAACATCACAGTGAAAATCAACCGTCCGCATCGCGCCGTTCATCTCCCTTCTAAACTTGTCACAGCAAAAAGCCTGTTTACACCAAGGAGAGTAAACAGGCTAATACCTCAACATTCGAAATTTATCTAGGTTCTACGATCAATTTAATTGCCGTCCGGTCTTCGCCATCAATCACAATATCCGTAAAAGCAGGGATACAAATCAAATCCACCCCGCTCGGTGCTACAAATCCCCGGGCAATCGCTACCGCTTTAATGGCCTGGTTCAGTGCTCCCGCCCCAATCGCTTGCAGTTCCGCCCCGCCGCGCTCCCTAAGAACTCCAGCGAGCGCCCCTGCAACTGAATTAGGATTGGATTTTGCTGAAACTTTTAATACTTCCATGGTAAGTACCTCCCCTGGGAATGTTGAGTGATGGTTTGCTTCCGCTTACTAGATGTTATTCGTGAGAGGGGAAAAAATTCCTGCTTTTTACCATCCGTTCCTAATTTAATTAAACGGATTCCGCCTTTTTTAATCCATCCGCCATTCGTCTTCGTACATGCGGATTTTTTGTATCTTCCGTGCTCTTCCCGTTTCCTCATCCATATCCACGCACACGGCATGGAACTGCCATTTGCCTTCGTCGACCTGGAAACGAGCAGGAAGCTGGGTCTTGAACTTATACATTACCGCATCACGCTGCATGCCGAGGATGCCTTCCTTGGAGCCCACCATGCCGGTATCCGTAATGTAAGCCGTTCCTCCCGGCAGTATGGTATCGTCATTGCTTTGCACGTGCGTGTGCGTTCCGACCACCATCGAGGCGCGGCCTTCCAGATGCCATCCCATAGCAATCTTCTCCGAGGTCGCCTCTGCATGGAAGTCCACCAGAATGCACTTCGTCTTCTGGAGAAGTTCATCCACAATGTCATCGGCTGCACGAAACGGGCAATCGATCGCTGGCAGGAATGTTCGTCCCTGTAGATTCACAATCGCTAGCTGTTTGCCGTTCGCTTTGATGATCGTGTATCCGCGGCCCGGTGTGCCGGGCGGAAAGTTTGCCGGACGAATCATGCGAGGCTCATCATCGATAAACTCAAAAATATCCTTGTTATCCCACGTGTGGTTTCCCAAGGTGATGCCATGAATGCCCCAATTAAAAAATTCATTGGCTATGGCCGAGGTAATGCCGCGTCCTGAAGCTGCATTCTCCCCATTGGCAATAATGATGTGCGGATTATATTTGGACTTCAGCTCCGGAAGGGAAGCCTTCAAAGCTTTACGACCTGTACTGCCGACAATGTCTCCGATGAATAATACGTTGATGTCAATCACTCCTTCAGGGATGCTTGTCCTGATTCCCGGCAAGACCGTTCCCGATTCATAAATGTCCGAACTGTATTTTCGGAAATTTCAAAGATAAAAAGTGGCCGGATTGCGGCCACTTTTTAAGGTCCAAACTCTATTTTGCGTAATCCACCGCTCGGGTTTCCCGGATAACGGTGACTTTGATATGACCCGGATAATCCAGTTCATTCTCAATCGTTTTGGTAATGTCGCGTGCCAAGCGGAATGCTTCGGCATCGTCGATTTTCTCAGGCTGTACCATGACACGAACTTCACGTCCTGCTTGAATGGCATAGGATTTCTCAACGCCTTCAAAGGATTCGGAAATTTCTTCGAGCTTCTCAAGACGACGGATATACGTCTCAAGCGTCTCTCTGCGTGCTCCCGGTCTGGCAGCAGACAATGCGTCAGCTGCGCCAACCAGCATGGCAATAACCGAAGTTGCTTCACAATCACCGTGATGAGAGGCAATGCTGTTGATAACCACCGGATGTTCCTTATACTTCTTCGCCAGCTCCACGCCGATTTCAACGTGCGATCCTTCCACTTCATGATCCAGCGCTTTACCGATGTCATGCAACAGTCCTGCCCGTTTCGCAAGCACGATGTCTTCGCCCAATTCGCCGGCCATCAGCCCAGTCAAATAGGCCACTTCCATGGAGTGTTTCAACACATTTTGTCCATAGCTTGTACGGAATTTCAGTCGACCCAGAATTTTGATCAAATCTGGATGCAAACCGTGAACGCCAACCTCGAAGGTGGCTTGTTCTCCATACTCGCGAATGCGTTCGTCCACTTCTTTGCGGGATTTCTCCACCATTTCTTCGATACGAGCCGGATGAATCCGTCCGTCTGCCACGAGCTTTTCCAAAGCTGTACGGGCAATTTCACGGCGAATCGGATCAAAACCGGAGAGAATAACAGCTTCCGGAGTATCATCGATAATAAGGTCAATCCCTGTAAGGGTCTCAAGCGCACGAATGTTTCGGCCTTCACGTCCGATAATCCGGCCCTTCATTTCTTCATTCGGCAAGGTGACTACAGATACCGTGGTCTCAGCTACGTGATCAGCCGCACAGCGTTGAATAGCCAGCGTGATGATCTCGCGTGATTTCTTATCTGCCTCTTCCTTCGCCTGCTGCTCGATTTCTTTAATCATCTGAGCGGTTTCATGACGAACTTCCTGCTCAACATTACTGAGAATGATGCTGCGGGCATCCTCCATCGTGAGGTTGGAGATGCGCTCCAGTTCTGTCGTTTGTTTCTTGTAAATGGCATCGATTTGCTGCTGGGTCTCTTCTATTCGTTTCTCTTTGTTCGCCACTTGTTCTTCTTTACGTTCCAAAGATTCTATTTTTTTATCCAGCGACTCTTCCTTTTGCAACAATCTGCGCTCCTGCCGTTGAATTTCATTCCGGCGCTCACGAGTGTCTTTTTCAGCTTCGGCTCTGATTTTATGAACTTCGTCTTTAGCTTCAAGAACCGTTTCTTTCTTCAATGCTTCTGCTTCCTTCTTCGCACTTTCTACGATCTGCAAAGCGGCATGCTCGGCACTGGAAATTTTAGCTTCTGCAAGGGATTTGCGAATAAAATAACCGAACCCAAAGAATATAGCGGCTACAACGAGAACGATTATGATCCACCAAATGGAATCCATCTGATCACCTCCTCGTTGGTTCCTCCAAGGCATTCCTTGGGAAATGTGCAATTGTCAGGTTACTCATTCATACATAAAATTTTCCGGCAGTGGAAGCTGCCGTCCATACTGCGAACGCCGTATCACGTACGCAAATTCCGCCTTAACCAGCGGAATACATTTCACTATGAATTGGCGATTTAAGAATCTTTCACAAAGTAGTCACTTTTTTGGAAGGAAAAAGGATTCTAATTTATGATAAAAAGATTCATATTTATTTTAGTATTTATAAAAAGATATTGTCAAGGGAAAGCAATGGGTAAACGTCAGTTTCATCCAACGAAACCATTTCTTTCACGAAAAAGTGCCCAATTTGCCCTTTATTCGAAATCTTCCAGCCCCTCGTCCCACTCGCCCTGTTGCTGATCCTCATCGACCAGAAGTTTGAGTACCTGACGCACTTGCTCCCCGCCGAAGCCCCTACGCATTAAATATGCTCCCGTTTTACGTTTGCGATCCAGCATCTCCCCATGGGTTTGCTGCCATTTTTTCCGTCCCACGGCGAGCGCGCTCTCCAATTCGGCATCTGCACTGATCTCGCCCAATGCCTCGGAGATCAGCTCCGTGCCGATTCCCTTCTGTCTCAGTTCCTGCTTGACCCACAGCCGTCCCTTCTTATGGCTGGTCATTCGCTGCTCTGTCCACATCTTGGCGTATAACGCGTCATCAATCAGCTTGTCCTTCTCCAGGCGCTCCAGCGTCGTCTCCACGCTGCTCGGCTCGAAACCTTTTTGCTGCAGTCGCTGGGTAACCTCCTTGGCTGTTCTTGGCTTCCTAGCCAGATGATTCAGCGCCTCTACGTAAGCCCGCTGTCGCTCGTCGGCCACGATAATTTCTTCCAGCTCTTCCTTGCGAAAAACATTTCCCTTGAACATCCGGTATTTCAGCATTACATCTTCATGAACGGTCATGAGGTACGGACCAAACGCGATTTGGTATCGGTGTTTGGGCTTTTTCAGCATTTCGACTGACGTTACAACCAAATCCTCGTGAGCCGGGAAATGCTCAATACCTGATGATTCTGCCTGCTCCGACATTTCTTTATTCTCTTCTTCCATATGTCGCTCCTCTCACTGCCGCACCATCCTGAGTAAAATAACCAAGACTGACTCTCAAGTCTGGTAAATGCAAAGAAGACCGTCTGGCGTTACAAACACCGGACAGTCCTCAACACTGTAATCGTTAACCAGCAATTTACTACTCTACTTTAAACAACTCTTGCTCTTCTATTTCCTCTTGTTCCTTATCCTTCTCGGAAGGCTCAGGAACAGCCGTAGTCAGATTGCTCGCTTCACGGATTTTGTTCTCGATAACACTAGCGATCTCCGGATTCTCCTTCAAGAATTGCTTCGCATTCTCACGTCCTTGGCCAAGACGGTCACCTGCATAAGAATACCATGCACCACTCTTATCCACGATATCGAGGTCCGTTCCGATATCGATTAGGCTTCCCTCTCTAGAGATGCCTTCACCGTACATAATATCAAGCTCAGCCTGTTTGAAAGGTGGCGCTACCTTGTTCTTAACAACCTTAATCCGTGTGCGGTTACCCACCACATCGTTCCCCATCTTGATGCTCTCAATTCGACGCACGTCCAAACGAACCGTCGAGTAGAACTTCAGAGCACGTCCGCCTGGAGTCGTCTCAGGGTTACCAAACATAACACCAACCTTCTCACGAAGCTGGTTGATAAAGATGGCAATCGTTTTCGATTTATTAATAGCACCCGACAATTTACGAAGAGCCTGGGACATCAGACGAGCTTGCAGACCTACGTGGGAGTCACCCATGTCGCCTTCAATTTCAGCTTTTGGTACAAGCGCAGCAACCGAGTCAATAACGATGACATCAACTGCACCACTGCGTACCAGAGCTTCCGCAATTTCCAGCGCCTGCTCACCCGTGTCCGGTTGGGAGAGCAGCAATTCATCAATATTAACGCCCAGTTTGCTTGCATACGATGGATCCAGAGCATGCTCGGCATCGATAAATGCAGCCTGTCCACCAGCTCTCTGAACCTCCGCAATAGCATGGAGGGCTACTGTTGTTTTACCGGAGGATTCCGGTCCATACACTTCAATAATCCGGCCTCTAGGCAAGCCGCCGGTTCCTAAAGCTATATCCAATGCCAACGATCCGCTCGGCACAATCTCAACTTGCATGTGGGTGGATTCACCCAGTTTCATGATGGAACCTTTTCCGAACTGTTTCTCTATCTGACGAAGCGCCATTTCCAGCGCAGCACGACGATCTGACAATTGTTCCACAACCCTTCACTGTTGATAGTCATATCATACCTTGTTTTGACACGTTTGCCAAGCTTTTTTTCGAACATACATTCGTTTTTTTTATTCAACGCCCCTTCCGGTATATGCTCCATACCCTATGTATAAAGAACAAGAACCGTGGCAACATCATTCGATATGCCACGGTTCTTCCGTATTTCCCATTATACTTGGAACTGTTCATTAATTCAAGAAGAGGCACCAAGCAAGGTGTAAATTATTTACTTTTTTTGAAAAGCGGATCTCTCTATTCTGCAAAATTAATCCTGTTTGGAGGCATCAAGACGCTGCCAAAGCCGGTAGAGCAGCGCCTTCGTTGCACGGAGCCGGATCGTCTCACGGTTACCCTGGAGGTGCAGCTCATGCACTTCTGTTTCTTTTCCCCGTTGAGACAATCCGATGTAAACAAGACCTATAGGCTTACGTTCAGCGTACCCTGGACCTGCTACGCCCGTTACCGATAAACCAAAGTCGCTGTCGGTTACCATCCGGACATGATCCGCAAGCGCTTCGGCAACCTCCGCGCTGACGGCTCCCGGCGCATCATCCCCCTCAAGCAGCGCATGCGGGATATGCACAAGCTTCTCCTTGATCTGGTTGGTATAACAGACGATCCCGCCAAGGAACATCGATGCGCTGCCGGGGATGGAGGTCAGCGTCTCCGCTACAAGGCCTCCCGTGCAGCTCTCCGCGGCGCTCAGCGTCCAGCTATGATCTGCCATCATATCCACGATAACCTTCTCAATGGGCACATCCTCGTTAGCATACATAAACTCAGGGCCTCTCTCCTGGATCCGGGCTTCCAGTTCATTCAACCGGACCATCGCCTCAGCCTCGCTTGCGGCCTTCGTGGAGATTCGGACGGTGACCTCCCCTTCCTTGGCATACAATGCAATCGTCGGATCGGTCTGGGCCGTAATCAGGTCTTCCAGGCGCTTATCAAGCGCGGACTCCCCGATGCCTGCGAATTTGAGCATCTTCGAATAGATGGGAAGCTCTCCCGTAAGTACATGCTGCAGAAGCCAAGGCTTGGCCTCCTGCTCAAACATCGGCATCAGTTCTTTCGGCGGTCCCGGCAACACAATATAATGAGTGCCTTCATACGATACCGCGTTCCCGACGGCGAGGCCTGTTTCGTTCGGAAGCGGAGTCCCTCCCTCGATAGCCAGGGCCTGGCGCCGATTGTTCTCGGTCATTACGGATCCCCGTTCTTGGAAGAAACGTTCAATCCGGTCCATAGCCATCCGATCAATATGCAATGAACGATTCAGAAAGGATGCGAGCGCATCCTTCGTCAGGTCATCCTGTGTGGGGCCCAGGCCGCCGGACAGAAGCACGATATCGGCTCTGCTGCTGGACAGCTGCAAGGTCTCCTTGAGCCTCTCCATGTTATCCCCGACAACGGTTTGATAGTACACATCGATTCCCATTGAAGCAAGCTGTCTGGACAAGTACTGTGCATTGGTATTCACAATCTGTCCAAGGAGAAGTTCGGTTCCAACTGCAATGATTTCTGCTTTCATGATTCGTCGATCCTCCTGTATCTTCTATCTCTTCACTATTCGCCGTCACTAATTTCTTACCCAGCGGAAGAAAAAAGCAATAGGATAGCTCCTATTGCCGTTATGCCCCGGTACCTTTAAGAAGATGCCTGTTCTGGACAAAATATTCGATTCCCGAATAGATCGTAATTATCGCGGCAGCCCAGATTGCAATGACATCAAACGGAATTCCCAAGAATACAAACGGGAAATTATTAATCAGAAGCGCGACAATCGCCACAATCTGAATCACCGTCTTGATTTTTCCTGATTGACCTGCTGCAACGACGGAACCTTCCAGGAGCGCAATTTGTCTCAAGCCAGTAACCGCGAATTCTCTGCTGATAATGACAACAGCAATCCATGATTCACATTTCCCCATCTCCACAAGCGATATGAGGATAGCTGCCACCAGCAGTTTGTCCGCGAGCGGATCCATAAGTTTACCCAGGTTTGTCACCATATTGTTTTTCCGGGCCAAATACCCGTCAATCCCATCCGTGCTTGCAGCAAGTATGAATATCAAAGCCGCAATCAATTGGTTATAGGGCAGGACAAAATCATTCCATACAATAGGAGCCGGATAAAAATCAAAATCCACCAGCAGAAAAATCATCATGACAGGGATCAAGCAAATGCGGGCCAACGTGATACGATTGGGTAAATTCATGGGGCAACCTCCCTTGCAACGGGTTGTCTTGATAATTCGGCAGACCCCGCGACTGTTATCCATCTGTACTTCAAAAGGGTCGCTCTTCCCAAGAGCCTAAAGGGTTTGAAGCGTGAAGCGCTGTCTGTCATATTCATCCCCCAGTGATCTATGTATACGTTAATCCTTATATATCGTTTTTTAGTATAATATTTCCGTTGACGCCCTGTCAAAAGAAACAACCTGTCCATCCAATCCTACGTGAGCCTGTGACGGCGTTTATTTAAAATTGGTGAACTGCAGGTCCAGAGAAAGATCCGCTTTGCGAAGCAGCTGCATGATCTGTTGAAGATCGTCCTTGTTTTTTCCGGTTACCCGAATTTGGTCACCTTGAATCTGACTCTTGACCTTCAGCTTGGAATCACGGATCAATATATTGATCTTTTTCGAATTTTCCTGATCGATTCCTTGCTTTAAGGTCAAACGCTGGCGAACGGTACCCATGGAAGCCGGCTCGATCTTGCTGTACTCCACATTTTTCAGCGACAAGCCCCGTTTCACCATCTTGGTTTGCAAAATATCAATAACGGCGTTGAGTTTATACTCGTCATCGGATGCAATGACCAGTGCGTCCTTGTCCAGCTTCAAGCTGCTCTTGCTGCCCTTGAAGTCAAAACGGTTCTCAATCTCCCGCTCCGCCTGATTAACCGCATTACTAAGTTCCTGCATATCCATTTTGGATACGATATCAAATGAATTTTCTGAAGCCATGGTGAATCCTTCCTTTCATTAACGATAATGCTTCTATTATAGGTAAAACATAGAGACAAGTCTAATCCCATAAAGGATCAGCGGGTGGATCTGGAACGAAAAAGACTCCGCTTATCGCCAACACCCGGCGAAAACGAAGTCTGCTCCTTCAACTGCTCGCTTTCTCATCATGCACCGGACGGCGGAACATGCTCAATATACCAAGCAAAATATGTGCCAGTCCAAAGCCTAATATGCCATATCCCCAGTCGCTTGGAATCAAATAATAGCCCAAGAGGCTGACGATGACGCCTAATCCGAATATAATCCAGTTGACCGTCACAGAGCAACACCTCTTCCAGGAAGCGAAATAACAGCATGCAGCTGCATGCTGTTATGATGGCCTAGAGGTCAGACAATTATTCTACATCCGTGGTGCCTGTAGAGTCAGTAGTACTGGTATCCGTAGTCCCTGTGGAACCATCTGCCGGCTCCAGCAAGATACGCGACGTTGATTTCCCATCTGTTACAGGCTGGCCGCCAACCGTAATGGTGGTTGCAGCGGAATTCCCCGATTTCACGTAGAGTCCCTGGCTATCCAGGTCAAAGCTGAGCGCAGCACCATTCTCAAGCATTTGGAAAGCCAGCTTCTCCCCGGAGGTATTGTAACCACGATACACTTCTACCCAGCTCTTTCCGTCGCTCGTTGCCACAATTTCAACCTTCACAGACGAGCCTGATACCTTAAATACGGTGTTCTTGCCTTCCGTCCGGTCCTGCGTCACCGTAGTTGCTCCAGGCGTTGTATTCCCTGGTTCATCGATGTCCGTGCCATCTGTTCCATCCGTTGCGTCTGTTCCTTCACCGTCTGTGCCTTCGTTACCTGTACCGTCCGTGGCGTTATCGCCGCCCTGCGCTCCGTCACCTGGCGTGGCGGGATCCGTATTGCCAGAATCTTCCGGCTTTTGGGCTTGATCCGTCTGCGTCTGGTCATTATTGCTTACCTGAGGTTCATCCTTAGGCTCATTCGAATTGATTGCCACCAAATAAATGACAACAACGATCAGAATCGGGAATGTCCACATCAGCAGAGTAGGCAGCCATTTCATGTTCCGTTCGGCTGAAGGTCTGGTGGCACGTTTTTGAATAACCGGCTCCATGGTCGCTTCCGGTTCGGATTTAGGCACATCCTGTTTATGGCCTTCAAGCAGTTCGTCCGGGTCAATCCCCACCGCTTCCGCATAGGTTTTGATGAATGCCCGCACGTAAAAACTGCCGGGAAGTACTTTGTAATCCCCTGCCTCGATGGCTTCCAAGTATCGCTTGCGTATTTTTGTCATTTCCTGCACATCATCAAGGCTCATCCCTTTTTGTAGACGCGCCTCCCTCAATTGCTGTCCCAGTTCGGACATGCCATCACCTCCTACTTTAGAATTTCGTGGTCAAAGTCAAAAAAATATTATAAATCGTCACTATAAGAGCCCGTGAACGTATCATAAACGATTTCCTCTTCCGGATTGTTTCGCAATTCGATTATAATGTCGAAATCATCATAGGAATATTCGGATTCGCGAACAAAAATATCCGGATGCTCGATCACCTTCGTGCTCCCCATCCCCATAATATCCTGCAGGAGCTGATAGTGGCGCTCATTCGATCGGATCGTGCTGACAATCCCGTCAATGATGAAAACGTTGTTCGAGTTCATCTCGTCCTCAGAGAGTTGACTGCGAATGGTTTGGCGGAGCAGCGTAGAGGAAACAAACGTCCAGCGCTTCATAGCGCAGACACTGCCAGCGATAATGGACTCGGTTTTGCCGACGCGAGGCATTCCGCGAAGACCGATGACCTGATTACCTTCCCTTTTGAACAATTCACCCAAAAAATCAACAAGTAAACCGAGCTCATCACGCGTAAAACGAAACGTTTTACGATCATCCGAGTCCCGGTCAATATATCGTCCATGTCGGACAGCCAAAATATCCACCAGTTTTGGGGGTCTCAAGGCTGTTACCGTAATATTTTTCATTTTGTTTAACATTTTGCCCATCAGGATAATTTTTTCTTCATCATCCGTTTCCAGCAGCATCCCGCGAGTTTGGCCTTCAACGCCATTAATTGTTAGGATATTCACTTCGAGCATACCGAGCACAGAAGCAATATCACCGAGCAAGCCAGGCCGGTTCTTATGTATCTTGTATTCCATGTACCATTGATTCGATTCCACAAAGACACCTCTTTGCACTTCTTTTCCATCAATATTCGACAAATTCCAGCGAAAATTGCACGCAAAAACAGGTCAAATGAAAAATGGGTCACGTTAATGATATATAAAATAAAAATGAAAGGCAAGTATTAACGATGACATGAAAATTACATTCTTTTTTCTTGACAAAAAGCCCCCGTTGGCGGGGGGCTTTTTGCAAGAGGGTTATGCGTTGTTCTTGGCCAGTTTCACCATCAGACGCGCGATAACGTGGCGTTCTTCCTCGTTACCTACATCCCACAATTCTTTCAGTGCCCGGTTGGATGAGTTTTGCGGATCAACCTTCTCATCAAGGAAATCACCGATCTCATAAGCCAGCTGAGAAATGGTGTCTTCACTCATACCCGCTTTCTCGGCTTGAACGACACGATCGCCCAGGAATTTCTTCCAGGAATCAAAGTTTTTGATTACGGATGACATGAGTTAAATCCTCCTTTTGCGTGGTGGCAATTCAGATTTAAAGTAACAATAGTAATATGTCCCCGTAACCAATACCTTATGAGTGGTGAATTGCACCACGAACTTACGATCAGGTCACCCAGCCGCCATTCGGGCTGATCACTTGCCCGGTAATGTATCCCGACTCGGGCAGCGCCAGAAAATACACCAGTGATGAAATCTCATCCGGCTGCGCCAATCTGCCGACCGGAATTTCATCCTCCAGCATGCGGATCTCATCCGATTCCAGATGCCCCAGCATGGACGTATCCACCGCGCCGGGTGCAACGGCGTTCACCGTCACGCCTGATGGGGCAAGCTCCTTCGCAAGGGCCTTCGTAAAGGCGTTAACGCCGCCCTTGCTTGTTGAATACAATACCTCGCAGGAGGCACCCGATAAACCCCAGATCGAGGACACATTGATAATCCTGCCAAACCGCTGAGAGATCATACGCCCCATAAACGCCTGGGAACACAGAAACATCCCTCTCAGGTTAATGGACATCAAAGTGTCCCACTCCTCTTCCGTCACGTCAGACAGAAGCCCATAATGGGACACCCCGGCGTTGTTTACCAGGATATCGGGCTCCATATCATGACTCTGCAGCTTCTCTTTCATGCGCAATATCTGCTCTTTGTCGCGAAGGTCCGCAGATACGGTTAATACCTTTGCTCCATAGGCCATACAGCGACGGGCAACTTCATTGGCCGCTTCATGCGAATTCATGTAGTGAATAACCACATTCATGCGTACCGAGGCAAAGCGCTCGGCAACAGCCGCACCAATGCCTCTGCTCGCACCGGTGATCAGCACCGTCATTTCCCCGATCGGTTTCAGTTCTCTTCCCATGTCTTGCTTCATTACGGACTCACAACGATCGATACGGCCAATTGATCCCAATCGACATGCTCCTGCAGGCGGCGGTTTACATCATCAATGGTAATAGATTCATAAACCGAAAGAACCTTGAAGAAATCCACCCCGCGGAATTGATAGCGAGTGAATTCATGAGCAATGTTTTCCGGGGAATTGAGCATACGCAAGTATCCGCCCATTTTCTTTTTGCGGGCACGTTCAAAGTCGGAGACCTGAAATCCGGTTGCCTTTAGCTTATCCACCTCAGTGCGGATGCGCTCCAGCAGTTGATCCGGATCCTTTGTATCTCCGCCAACCGCAGAGAACGCATACTGTGGTGAACTGTTATACTCATGGCCGAAGCTGTCGGAAATCAAATCTTCGTCATATAGCTGCTGATACAATTCCGTACTGGATCCGAACAGGAGATCCATCATCAGCTTCGTTGTCAAATCGCGTCGCAGCTGCTCCTCGGCCGTTAAGCCGACCTGCTTCTCCTTGAAGCCGAACAGGCATTTCGGCAGCGATACAGCCAGGCGGCTCTCTCTCCGCTTCTCTTCAACTCCCTGCGGCTCTTGATCGAATAAACGCTCAATGGAGCCTTGCTTCTCATACGATTTCGCGGCTTGATTCGAACGGATCAGGTTCATCGTTTCTACAGGATCTACGCCACCCACCACGAACAGCAGCATGTTGCTCGGGTGATAAAACGCATTGTAGCACGTATACAGATCTTCCTTCGTAATCGTCCCGATGGATTCAACCGTACCGGCAATATCAATATGCACCGGATGCACCTTATACATCGCTTCGATAAGACCGAAGTATACGCGCCAATCCGGATTGTCCTGGTACATGTTGATTTCCTGCCCGATAATCCCTTTTTCCTTCTCCACGTTCTGATCGGTAAAATAAGGGTTCTGCACGAAATTGATCAGTGTCTCCAAATTTTCATGGATGTTCTCCGTGGCAGAAAAGAGATATACGGTCTGGTCAAAGCTTGTAAAGGCATTCGCCGAGGCACCGTTCGAGGCAAACTTGGCAAAAATGTCGCCTTCCGGCTCCTCAAACATTTTGTGCTCGAGAAAATGCGCAATGCCATCAGGAACGCGAGTTTCGGACTCGCCTTCGACCTTGAAATGGTTATCCACCGAACCGTATTTGGTTGCGAAGGTCGCATAAGTTTTCTGGAAGCCGGGTTTAGGCAGCACGTACACGTGCAGCCCGTTATCCATCACTTCGTAATACAGCGTTTCCTGCAGGTTGTCATAATGAATGCTCTCCACCGGCTATTCCTCCTTTTGACCTTTCAGGAAATAGATCGTATCCAGCGAAAATGCCGCAGCCGCCTGCTTCACATCATCCGCTGTAATGCCTTCCACCTGCTGCAGCAGCTCATCCGGCGTACGTTCCCGGCCTGACAGCGTTCGATTGAAGTCATAGGCAATCATCTCAAAGGCCGAATCCTGCATTTCCTTAATTACGTTGCGAATCATCGCTTTCGTTTGGGTCATTTCGATATCCGTAATGGCACCCTTGGCCATGTCATCAAGCTGCTGGCGAATAATTTGGACGGCCTTCTCAAAATTTTGAACTTCGATGCCGGACTGAATGGTAGCAATCCCTTTATGGCCGTCATATCGGGACGACGCGTAATACGCCAGACTTTCCTTCTCCCTCACGTTAACGAACAGCTTTGAATGTGGGTAACTTCCCAAAATCCCGTTATACATGAGCGCAGCGGCATACTCATCATCGCCGTAAGTAATCGTGCTTCTCAGGCCCATGTTTAGCTTGCCTTGATTAATGTCCAGCTTCTCCACAACCGTCTGCGTCTCGCTCGCGACCGTTCGTGTGGTGGAAGGGACATAATCCTTACTTCTGGTTCGGTTCAGTTTAAAATGCTCCTCTACGAGCTTTTTCACCTCATCCAAACTCGTATCGCCAACCACATACAGATCCAGAACAGATTCATTAAGCCAATTCTGATAGGACTCATACAAGCCTTCCGGCGTGATACCGTCAAGATCCTTCCGTTCTCCTAACGGATGCAATCGATACGGTTCGTTCTTGCACATGACCTCAATGCAGCGCTCCGCGGCGTAACGAATCTTATCATTGACGATGGACTCCAGCTTCTTGCGGACCGTGTCACGCTCGGTCTGTACATAAGATTTGCGGAATGCGCCATTCTCTAGCACAGGCTGGGTGAAAGCCTCACCCAAAAAAGCAAATGAAGAGCGCAGCAGGCTCTCCGGACTCTTAACAAAAGAGTCATTGATCGTATCCATGCGAAAGTGCACGATCTGATAATCGCCACGCTTATACACATCAAATCCAAATCCGGCGCCATATAACTGCTCCAGCTGCTCACGGAATGCTCTTGTTTCCGGGTATGAAACGGTTCCTCTGCGCAGCACAAAAGGTGTAAGCGCGGTCGAGGTCACGGTTTCTTCTGCTAACGGACTTCCGGCGTAAAGCGATATCGCAAATGTCTTGAATCGGTTGGTCGGCAACACGTGAATTCGTATTCCTCCGGCCATACCGTGTTCAAATTCCGTTTTCGTCAAGGTCCATATCCCCTTACATCATGGATTGTCGTTGCCATAATTTACTTCATAGATAACTTTCATTCTAACCCATTGCAAAGTGAAGAAGCAACCGAAGACAGGCCCCGGTTGCTGTTGTTTGCGGCTTACATACAGAAGATATGTTGACCGATGGTTTTGACTTGAGGGCGGGTCCATATCCATGGCGAGGTCGCTGTTTTCGGATTAAAGTAATACAGACAGCCCCCTGTCGGATCCCAGCCATTTAGCGCCTGCTCTACGGCTTTCCGCGCCTGCTCGTTCGGCTCAAGCCATATTTGACCGTCAGCCACCGCGGTAAAGGCTCTCGGCTCAAATATAACCCCATGCGGCGAGTTAGGGAAGCTTGGAGATTTCACCCGATTGATAATAACCGCCGCTACGGCAACCTGCCCTTCGAACGGTTCTCCGCGCGCTTCACCATAAACGGCATTCGCCATGATCCTTAAATCGTTGTCTGAAAGTCCCATTGTATTCGAAGAGGCTAAGTTGTTATTGCCGCCTTCCTTGTTGGATGTACCGCCGCCCGCACCGGCCGCTGCTCCGCCCCCACCTTCATGAAGCTTCGGAGCGGTCGGACGGAAATCCTTGGTTGCATTATACAGTTTAAGCTTGACCTTCGGACCTACGACACCGTCCACCTTCATGCCAAACTCCGATTGGAACCATTTAACGGCTCCTTGAGTTTTGGAGCCAAATACGCTATCGATTTTGCCATGATAAAAGCCCAGGTGTTTCAGACGGCCTTGCAGCTCATACACATCTTCGCCGGTAGAACCAAATTTAATGGTCTGCTGGCTAAAGGTTGGCAAAGCTTCCTGAAGATTCGAATGATCTGCTTTAAGGCCTCCCTGAGCGAAGACAACGGCAGATAACAGGATCGCAATGCTGATCAGAATCCAGATTCTTGAGTTTTTCATGCTGCGCTCTACCTTTCTCTTGTGGTTTAACAAGCCTCGCTACCGTTATTATGACAAGCCTGCCAGTTTCCTATGCACCTGTTCGGCGAGAGGAGCGAACGAAGACGGCACATCATTGAAACACAAAGAGAGCTGTTCCTCTAAGGAACAGCTCCTTGTCGTTCGGAGTATAGTTAACGATCCTGCACGGATTTATTCAGATGTTCTGCCAAGTTCTACACACGCCATGACCAACGCTCCAACCCCATGAAGATCATTCTCGCACTGCTGCCTTTCCACATAGTGCTTATAATCGCCGACACCTGTCCCGATGCAGATTTTAGGCATAACCAGATGCCCCTGATCATTCATATATACAGATTGGGCCAGGCCATTATATCCGTGTCTTGCGTGCGAGATCAGGGAAGAATCCAGGTAACCGAGACGGATTCCTTTAGCTAAGGTATATATGAAGAGACTGGAGCATGAGGTTTCCAGCCAATTGTCCTCCCGGCCCCCTTTATCTATAACCTGATACCACAGCCCGGTCAGTGGATCCTGATAACGCACCAGCGCCTCACTTAATTCACGGAGCACGACAGCCAGTTCTTCCCTCGCCGGATGATCCTCAGGCAGTAAATCAAGGAATTCCACGATCGACAGCGCATACCAGCCTAACGCGCGTCCCCAAAATTCCGGGGATTGTCTGCTAACCGGATCTGCCCAAGGCATCGTTCTGCTCTCGTCCCAAGCATGATAAAATAACCCGGTTGCCTGGTCCTTGGTATGGGAACGCATCAGCCTCTCCTGGAACAGCACCTCGTCAAATAAATGCGGCTCGTTATACTGCTGCGCATATTTCATCGTGAACACGCCACCCATATACAAGCCGTCCAGCCACATCTGATAAGGGTAGCGATCCTTATGCCAGTATCCTCCATCCGTGGTCCGATTCAGCGTAGATAACAGACGGAGCAGTTTATCCGCGGCAGCCCTGTACCGATGTTCGGGACATACGGCATCCAGCTCCATCAGGAGTTGGCCCGCTTGAACGGAATCCAGCTCCCCCCGCTCCAGCAGCAGATTCCCGTTGGAATCCACCAGATGATCGACATAACCCTTTACGTAATCCAAAAACTTTGACTCACCGCTAAATTTCCACAATTGAGACATGCCGACCAGAAATACGCCCTGATGGTAATGCCACCGCCCTGCAGGCGGCAGCTGCTCTGGCGAATATGTTTCCATGATCGATTGACAAGCCTTGGTGCCAAGTTCTAGGGGTGATAAGGTTAACGGTCCTTGCTGCTGAATAGGATTGGACATATGTGCTCCTCCTCTTTTTTCTATACATCGTTCCAACAACTCATGCTATAAAATGACGCCATCCTTAAAAATGGATATTTCCCGGAAGCCATTGCGTTCATTTCTCGTCTGTTCAATGCCCGAGGCTAATTGGACCATACGATTCATGAGTTCCTCATGGAGGTCATCCATGCTTTTACCTTCCAGCAAAGCACCTGCATTAAAATCAATCCAATGCTTTTTGCGAGCGGCCAGTTCGGAATTGGTCGCGATTTTGACGGTGGGGACCGGGCCGCCAAACGGCGTCCCCCTGCCCGTCGTGAACAGCACGAGATGGGCGCCAGCTGCAGCCAAGGCCGTAACCGATACGAGATCATTGCCTGGCGCTTCGATCAGATTTAACCCCGGCTTCGTTGATCTCACGCCGTAACGGAGTACATCGGATACCGTGGCATTTCCCCCTTTTTGAGTGCACCCCAGCGATTTCTCCTCCAGGGTTGTGATGCCACCGTCTTTATTCCCGGGAGAAGGATTTTCATAGATTTCCTGTCCGTGCGATACGAAATATTGCTTAAAATTGTTAATCAGCACCGTAATATCCTTAAACACCTGTTCGTCGGCTGCCCGGTCCATCAGGATCGTTTCGGCTCCGAACATCTCCGGCACCTCCGTCAGCAGAGCTGTGCCACCATGAGCGGTGATGGTATCTGCAATGCGGCCCGCCAGCGGATTGGCTGTAATGCCCGACAGACCGTCCGAGCCCCCGCATTTCAGTCCGACCTTCAGTTTGGAGAGAGGAACTTCCGTTCGTTTGAAAGTCTCGGCATATTCCACAAGCTCGGATATGAGGGACATGCCCTCCTCCAATTCATCCTCCATATCCTGAGCCCGCATATATTTGATGCGTTTCCCATCCTGCTCTCCAATCATGGCCTGCATCTGATCGATCTGATTGTTCTCGCAGCCAAGCCCGATAATAAGCACGCCTGCTGCATTGCCATGGTGGGCCAGGGATGAGAGCAGACGCTGGGTATGGCTTAGATCGTCTCCAAGCTGCGAGCAGCCGTAGGGATGCGGGAAGTGATAAACTCCATCAATGCCTCTCCCTTGAAACTGCTGGCCAGCCATGCGCGCTAACAGCTCGCAGGTTTTGTTAATGCAGCCGACGGTGTTGATGATCCAAATTTCGTTGCGGATCCCAACCTCACCGCTCGGTCTGATATATCCATGGAACGTCGGGGATTCCATAACAGTTGGTGAATCTTGAGGCGCTGCTTTTGGATTAGGCTTATACTGGTACTCCACTTCACCGGATAGTCCGGTTTTCAAATTGTGAGTATGGATCCATCGTCCCGGCAAAATGACTTCCTTCGCCAGTCCGATCGAATAACCGAATTTTAAAACATGGCTGCCCGGCTCTATCAATCGAAGAGCCACCTTGTGACCTTTGGGCACGTTCTCGGTTACCTCGATCGCATGCTCCTTCCCGTTCAGAAGCCCGATGGCATGTTCTCCTGCTGACAAAGGACGAAGCGCGATGCCTACATCATCCTTGTTGTGAAGTATGACGATGTCGCTCATGTCTCGATCAGCTCCATTTCTTCGATATAGCTGCTTACAACTTCATGAAGATTGGATATCTGGTTCAAATCCTCGCCCCATAAAGCCTGATTGCCAAGAATGGATGCCACAAGCTGACGTATACTCCATTCCCCGCCTTCTACCTTTTGCCACGCTTGACAAAATGTCATCAGGCTGTCTGGATCATCTCTTAACAGCATCTGTTTACCATCAAGACACGTTCCGTTCCACTGCCCCTCGATCGATTTGGCATGATACAGACGGATCAAGGAGGCCAATCCCCGAGTCATAAGGCTTGGGAGCGTGTTGTGCGAACTGACATATTCCTTTAAGCTTGGCAAAAGTCTCACCTTGAACTTGGAGATGCTGTTCATGGCAATATCCTGGAGATTGTGCCGAAGAAAGGGATTGCGGAATCGCTCCCATACAGATATGGCATATGCTGTAACCTCTTCCAACGGGAGAGGCACCAAGGGGACGATCTCTTGCAACATTGCGTCGCGAATGTCTTTTCCCCATTCCGTGCTTTCTGCGATCTCTTTCACTTCAGTGAAACCATGAAGCAAACCGATGGAAGCCATCAGCGTATGCGTTCCATTCAATATTCTTACCTTTCTCACTTGATACGGGGTCAGATCGGGTACCCACCTTACCTGGAGACCCGCTGACTGCAGGGGCAGCCTGGACTCCAAGGACGGGTCGCCCTCAATAGCCCAGAAATAATAGGGCTCCGCCGTGTTCAACAATCGGTCTTCATAACCCCATTGGTCAAAATAGCGCTCAGCCTCTTCCGGATAACCGGTTACGATCCGGTCCACAAGTGAGTTCAGAAACAGGTTGCACTCCTCGATCCAGCTCCGAAAAGACGACGAAAGCCCCCAATCCTCTGCATGCCGCAGCACAATCGAGCGCAAGATGTCCCCGTTTCGTTCCAGCAGCTCGCATGGGAGGATCAACAGGCCCTTGTCCGGCGAGCCTTCATAACACTCATAACGCCGATATAAAAGCATGGTCAGCTTTGCGGGGAATGACATCGGTGGTTCCGACGGATTCCAGTCACTGTGCTGATAATCAAGACCAGCTTCCGTTGTATTGGAGACTACGATCTCCAGGGAATCCAGCTCGGCTATCCTTAAGAAATTCTCCCATTCCGCATAAGGATCTATGATCTTTGAGAACACCGGGATCCACCGTTCTTCTTCAATCTTCCGTCCATCCTGCATACCTCGGGTCAGCAAACCGTAAATCCCTTCCTGCTCTCGAAGCTGCTCCAGCTTACGTCGTCCCCCTGGTCTTGGCTGACTGACGGCAACGCTCCCTTGAAATAACCCCTGCCGGTTGCATTCATAGATCATCCAATCGAAGAACCCCCTAAGAAAGTTGCCCTCGCCGATTTGAAGCACCTTAACGGGGTAATTCAACATTTCCAAGTGGTTCTGCTGTTGTAATTGTAAAAAATCCCGTCCTATCAACTTCAGCGCTCGGCCACGGTCTGTCTCTGCATCCATGATCTGATCTATCTCCCTTCCATCCGGCCAAATCGGAAGTAACTCTCTGCGTTGTTGTAACAAATATCCTGTACAATTCCCCCGAGCCATGGAAGATCTTCCGGCGCTTCTCCCCGTGTAACCCAATCTCCGAGGAGATTGCACAGAATCCGCCGGAAATACTCATGACGGGTATAGGATAAGAAACTTCTGGAGTCGGTCAGCATGCCGACAAATCGGCTTAACAGCCCCATATTGCCGAGTTTGCTCATCTGGTCGACCATACCGTCCTTGGTATCATTGAACCACCAAGCGGATCCGAACTGGATTTTACCCGGAATGCCGTCGCCTTGAAAACTGCCGATAAGTGCTGCGAGAATATCGTTATCGCTTGGGTTAAGCGAATAAAGAATCGTTCTCGGAAGTGCCCGCTCTTGATCAAGCCGATCCATCAACTTCACGAGCGGTACCGCGATTGGACTATCGTGAATCGAATCATAACCGGTATCCGGGCCCAATTCTCGGAACATCCGGGTGTTATTGTTGCGCTGGGCATTAATATGAAATTGCATGACCCAGCCGAGTTTCGCGTAGATTTGGCCGAGATAAAGCAGCGTATACGTTTTGAATTGTTCCTCCTCCTGACGGGAAACCCGCTCCCCTTGAAGCGCTTTCAGGAATATGTCAGCCGCTTGCTTCTCCGTAACCTCTTGATAGGGCACATAATCCAGCGCATGATCGGATACCCGGCCGCCAACCGAATGGAAAAACTCAGCCCGCTGCTCAAGTGCCTTCAGGAATACCGAATAATCCGTAATCTCCATCTGACTTCGGTCCGCCAACAATTTCACCCAGGGCAGGAACGTCTCCCGGTTAATCTCCAGTCCCTTATCCGGACGGAATGAGGGGAGCATCTGAAATCCGGTATCGCCTTCCTCCGCCAACTTGATATGATATTCCAGGTTATCCGTCGGATCATCTGTCGTACAGACGACTTTCACACGGCTTGAAACGATCAATCCCCGGGTTGTCAAATCATGTTCCTGCAGTCGCTTGTTTGCCGCTTCCCATATCTGCGGAGCATTCTGTTCATGAATGATATCCCTAATGCCAAACAGTCTTTGCAGCTCCAGATGAGACCAATGGAATAACGGATTGCCGATCGTCATCGGAACGGTGCGCGTCCAAGCCAAGAAGCGGTCATAATCGCTCACTCCCGGGCCGCCCGTGATGTATGCCTCTTCCACTCCAGCGGCTCGCATTGCCCGCCATTTATAGTGATCGCCGTTAATCCACGCTTCGGTCAAGTTCTCAAACCGGTGATTGTCATAGATCATTTTCGGACTCAGATGACAGTGGTAGTCGATGATTGGCATGTCTTTTGCATAATCGTGGTATAAGGTACGCGCAGTCTCGTTGTTGAGCAAAAAATGTTCATCCATAAAAGGTCTCATCATAACACCGCCCATTTCTGTAGATTATCTACTATGTTACGGCATCATCAGTTGGATTTCTTCACGTTTATTGCGAAATTGAAGGATTATTCAACATATCTTGCTTTGTTTTGGTTAATAGAAGTTGCTACAATATAACTGAAGAACTGGAATAGACCTGATCATGAAGGAATTGAAACGAAACGGGGGCGATTATGATATCCAGCGATACCCATACCGTAACCTACGGAGAAGAAGAAGGGGAATTTTACTACCATCGCATTCATCGCACAAAGCCCTTTGAACGAAATAACCATTATCATGGAACCTATGAAATCTACTATCTGGTTTCAGGCGAGCGCAATTATTTTATCAAAGAAAAATTGTACACCATTCGGGCGGGAGACCTCATTCTCATCAATAAATTCGACGTTCATAAAACCTCGGGTCAAGGCGATCCGGAGCATGAACGTATCGTCATTAATTTTAGCGATTCTTTTCTGGGGAAAGGCCACCCCTTGCTGGCATCCGGATTGCTGAGCATGTTTAATCAGGATACGCCGCTGTTGCGTTTAACCGTTCCAGAGCAAGCAATCATCATGCAAATTTTGAATAAAATGGCCGATGAAATCAGCGAAGGCTCCGCTTCGTACGAATACATGCTGCAGGTACTGCTTACGGAGTTATTAATTAAAATCTCTCGGTTAACCCATTCCGCCTCGCTGCCTGCTCACACCTCCATGAATCCACTCCATCAGAAAATCACGGACGTCGTTAAGTTTATTCACGCCCATTACGCAGACAAAATCACGCTGCAGCAATTATCTGAAACCTTCTACATCAGCCCGTTCTACCTGTCCCGGATATTCAAAGAAATTACGGGCTTTACGATCATTAACTATCTGAACCTCACCCGCATTCGCGAGGCACAGCGCCTTCTGACGGATACGGACCTGAAAATCGTGGACATCGCCGAATCGATCGGCTTTGAAAGCCTGACGCATTTTGACCGAACCTTTAAGAAACTTATGAAAATGACGGCGAGCAAATACCGCAAAAGGCACAGTATCCCGTGAACCAACAAAAAAGGAAGCGATCAACCCAAAATTCTGGTTGTTCGCTTCCTTTTTCTGAAGTTAAGGGATTGACTCCCTTAACTGATTCGATTCTGCTGTTGTTGGTATTGCTCCATAGACATCAGCACTTCCCGCGGTTTGCTTCCCTCGTAAGGTCCGATAATCCCGCGTGCCTCCATGGAATCAATAAGACGCGCTGCACGGGTATAGCCTACGCGCATTCTCCGCTGCAGCAGCGATACGGACGCTTGCTTCGCTTCCAGTACGATGGTCACCGCCTGCTCATACAGCTCATCCAATTCTTCTTCATCCGAATTCGACGATTCCTCTATCTCAGGCACTAACGACTCATCATATTCCGCCTGCCCTTGATCCCGGACAAAATCCACAATGTTCTCGACTTCATGATCACTCATGAAGGCTCCCTGCACCCGGATCGGCTTGGAGGAACCCATCGGCATAAACAGCATATCCCCGCGGCCAAGCAGCTTCTCTGCTCCCGCCATATCCAGAATCGTTCGGGAATCGACCTGCGAAGATACACCAAAGGCAATACGCGACGGAATGTTTGCTTTAATGACTCCGGTAATAACGTCGACCGACGGACGCTGCGTCGCAATGATCAAGTGAATCCCGGCTGCACGGGCCATTTGGGCCAGACGCGTGATCGCGTCTTCCACATCGTTGGCTGCAACCATCATCAAATCGGCCAGCTCGTCCACGATCACGACGATATAAGGCAATACTGCCGGCAGATTATCCTTCATCAGATTGTTGTAGCCTTCAATATTTCTCGTCCCGGATTTGGAGAACAGCTCATACCGTTTCTCCATCTCTACTACGATTTTCTTAAGTGCCAAGGATGCCCGCTTCGGATCCGTTACCACCGGTGCCATCAAATGCGGAATTCCGTTGTAGACATTGAGCTCGACCATCTTCGGATCGACCATCAGAAACTTAACCTCATCCGGCTTCGCTTTATACAGAATGCTGGTAATGATGCCGTTGATACATACGGATTTACCCGAACCCGTTGCACCTGCAACAAGAAGATGGGGCATGCGTGCCAAATTACCGACAATCGTCTGGCCTGAAATATCACGGCCAAATGCAATTGACAGCTTCGATTCCGCTTCTTGGAACGTCGGCGTCTCCATAACCTCTCTCATCGTAACCAGTGATACTTCGTTGTTCGGCACTTCGATCCCGATGGCTGATTTGCCGGGAATCGGCGCTTCCATCCGAATATCCTTGGCCGCAAGCGCGAGTGCAATATCATCGGTCAGATTGACGATCCGGCTGACCTTAACCCCGATGTCCGGCTGAATTTCGTAGCGGGTTACCGACGGCCCCCGGACAACCTCCAGCACCTTGGCCCGAACGCCAAAACTTTCCAGCGTCGCCTCCAGCTTGCGCGCTGTCTGCATATAATCATTCTGGTCTCCACCCTTACCGCCGTTATTCGGTTTGGATAGCAGCCGGAATGGAGGCAGCTTGTACGGCTTGGGTGGCGGAGCCGGAGGTGCTGCCGGTGCCGTTCCCTCCTGCCCCTCATTACCTGCAGCAGCAGCTCCATTCAACTCGTCATTCGACGCTTCAAGGCTACCACCGATGGGCTCAGGACTTGCTGCCATGTTCCCCGAAGGGTCCTCTTGTGCCGAAGGTATCACCGCTTCGTGATCGTCGTACTCGTCATCCAGGCGCCCTTCTTGTTTCACTTGCTCGAAGAAATCACGAATAATCGGCGAGGAAGGCACGGATTCTGCTGCAGGAGTAATAACATCCGCTCCCTCCTCCGGTTGAACCGGACTGTTGAACAGGACGACCTCCCCTTTCTCCTTAGCGCCATGCCCGTTGCCAACGGTAAATACCGGAGCCGCCTCATCCGCAGCATCCCCAGCCTCTTCCACTGCTTCGTTCCGTTTGTTGCCTTTGGAACCGAACAGCTGGAAGAATTGCGGCGCTTTGCGGCGCGGCAGCCTCATGCTCTCCATATCATCCATATCATCTTCATCTAGATCTTCCGGCAGCTGCATGCGTTGTTCCTTCGCACTTGATTTTGCCGCAGCTCTTGATTTGGTCTGCTGGCTGTTCACTTTTTTCTGAATCCGTTCTCCAGCCTTTACAACCCTCACGCGGAACATCCGCATTAAATCAACATAGGACAAATTGGTAATCAGCATGAAGCTGATTACTAGCATGACAATCACAATCAACTTTGCCCCTATGCTGCCAAACAGCATTAACAGAAAGGCAAACTGCAACGCTCCAATGTAACCGCCGCTGATGTCTCTGCCCATGACGGGATGATGTCCATCATCTGCCCCGGCATGAAGGAGCTCGCCTTGCAAATCACTATGTATCTGGCTCATCGCATTTGACGCATTCAATTGTCCAATCGGGGCCAGCTTCGACTCCAAACCTGCAATGCTGCTCATTAAAGTGAGCGATAATACCAAGAGAAGGACACCGGTGCGTCTGCTGTTCCACCGTTTGGGCCATTTCCGGTGAATCATCACCATTAACCCGTAATAGATGCCGATTAGGGGGATGATAAAATAATATTTGCCCAGCAGATATCCCGACATCTTGGACAGGGAACGCCCTACCGGTGCTTCTCCGGATAATGCGATGACCGAAAGTGTCATCAATACAATCCCATAAATTTCATACTTCAATACGGCTGCAAAGGCTGCCTTCTTCTTTCTTTTCCGCTTTGCCAAAAGTGTCACCCCCGAATCCATATTATAGCATAATATTCGGTGGCGTACCTATGTTCTGTTTTCAGCCTTTAGCCTCATTTTCTACCGTCGGAATATAGCGAATCATTGCCCCCGGAGCGTAGCGTGGATTCAAGTAATCTTGAAGTCCGCAATCCAATAAACGGACAATTTTCGCCTGATCCTCTGCCATAGGTTCAACTTCCATTAGTATTCCTTCAACCCGAACTTCCCTGGATGTGACGGCTGCCTGTTCCCCTTGCAGCATCTCGATCGGATCCAATGGCATGACGCTGTACCATATCATTGCGTAATCCCTCCAGGGCTTATCGTTTTACGTTCTTCAATCATGCTGTTCAAACGGCTTAATGCCTGCCCAATGCCCCCCACTTCGTTCATAAGGCCATATTTGACGGCGTCTGTACCTGAAACCGCGGTACCGATATCCCTGTTCAATTCACCGGTTTTGAACATCAGATCCTTAAACAGTTCCTCCGTTATCCTCGAATGGCTCGTTACAAAGCGTACGACACGTTCCTGCATTTTCTCCATGTATTCAAAGGTTTGCGGCACGCCAATGACCAACCCGCTCATGCGTATCGGGTGAATGGTCATCGTCGCGCTCTCCGCGATGATCGAGTGATCTGCTGCTACAGCGATAGGGACGCCGATACTGTGCCCGCCTCCAATGACTACCGTTACGGTCGGTTTGCTGAGCGATGCAATCATCTCGGCAATGGCAAGTCCGGCTTCAACGTCGCCGCCAACGGTATTGAGAATGATCAAGAGTCCTTCGATCCGCGGATTTTGCTCAGCTGCCACAAGCTGTGGAATCATATGCTCATATTTGGTGGTTTTATTTTGCGGTGGAAGCACGATATGTCCCTCGATTTGTCCAATGATGGTCATGCAAAAAACGTTGGATTCCCCGCCGTTAGGCAGTCCCGTCTGTCCCAGCTGCTGTATCGTTTCCGTTACGGCCGCTTTCTTGCCTTCCTCGGTGGGCACGACCGGAGGCGCTTCCGTCTCGCCAGTCCATCCTGCTCTTCTGTTGCCGGTAGTCCATTGATCTTTCTCCATCGCGCATCCCTGCCTTCATCTTAATGTCTAGCTGCTGCAATCAACACATAGCTAACCCTTAGTATGGCAAATGACGGGATCATTTTATGCTTATATGGTACATTCAGCTTGGGATCGGAATAGCAGCAACCAAAAAAACTCCTGCCGAAATCATTCGGGAGAAGTATAAGGATCAACCTATAAAAAGCCCCTCTTTCGCGGGAACCGTCCAATTATTACCTGCGAAAAAGGGGCGACTGTGTGCCTGATTTATTTTATTATCTTGTATCAGACTTCCATAATGATCGGCAAGATCATCGGTCTGCGACGTGTTTGTTCATACAAGAAGCGTCCCAAAGCGTCTTTTACGCTGGTTTTCAGTGACGCCCACTCATTCACGTTTTCACTCATCAGCTTCTGAAGCGTGCTGGAAACGATACGGTTCGCTTCATCCAGAAGCCCTTCGGATTCCCGTACGTATACGAATCCACGCGAAATAATATCAGGACCGGATACGATGGAACCGTTTTGCTTGCTCAAGGTAACGACAACGACCAGAATTCCGTCCTGGGACAGAAGCTTGCGGTCGCGCAATACGATGTTTCCTACGTCACCAACGCCAAGTCCGTCAATCAGAACATTACCAGCGGTTACTTTGCCGGCTTTGCGGGCCGAGCCACCTTGGATTTCCACAATTTCACCGATATCGGTAATAAAAATGTTGTCCGGATCAACACCAACGGACTCTGCAAGCAGAGCGTGACGGCGCTGCATCCGGTATTCGCCATGGACAGGGATGAAAAATTGCGGTTTCATCAGATTCAGCATCAGCTTGAGTTCTTCCTGACTGCCGTGACCCGATACGTGGACACCCGAATTGGATCCGCTATAAATCACGTCTGCTCCAAGGCGGAACAACTCATCAATCGTACGTCCCACATATTTTTCATTGCCTGGAACCGGTGTCGCTGCAATGATGACCGTATCCCCTGGCAGAATGTCCACCTTGCGGTGAGTGGAACGTGCCATGCGTGTGAGCGCTGACATCGGCTCTCCCTGACTGCCTGTACACAATACGACAACCCGGTCGGCTGCCATTTTGTTAACCTCTTCAGGTTCGATCAGCATGCCGTCCGGAATGTGCAAATATCCAAGCTCAGCGGCAATGGACACCACATTGACCATGCTTCTTCCGATAACCGTTATTTTGCGGCCCGTGGATTCGGCTGCATTAACAACCTGCTGAATCCGGTGCACGTTCGATGCAAACGTTGCAACAACCACCCGCTGCTCGGCTTTGCGGAAAATATCTTCCAGCACGATGCCCACGTTTTTCTCGGAAGGCGTGAAGCCTGGTCTCTCTGCGTTCGTACTATCTGACAGAAGAGCCAATACTCCCTTGCTTCCGATCTCAGCCATACGCTGCAGATCCGCATATTGGTCATTTACCGGAGTATGGTCGAACTTAAAGTCACCCGTATGCACAACATTGCCTTCCGGTGTTTCGATACAGATCCCTACGGAATCCGGGATACTGTGATTGGTCTTGAAGAAGGTCGCTTTCAGTGTGTTTCCGAGTTGTACTTCCGAATCCGCATGGATCAGAATCCGTTTCGTCTCACCCAGCAAATTCGCTTCTCTGAGCTTGTTTTCCACTAATCCGAGCGTCAATTTCGTTCCGTACACAGGAACATTCAAGTGTTTCAATACGTAAGGGAGGCCGCCGATATGGTCCTCGTGACCGTGAGTCAGCAAAATCGCTCTCACTTTGTCGCGATTCTCCGTTAAATAGCTAATATCAGGAATAACAATATCAATCCCAAGCATATCTTCTTCCGGGAACTTCAATCCCGCATCCACGACAACGATGTCATTGGCATATTGAATGACATACATGTTCTTCCCGATCTCACCGACGCCGCCCAAGGCAAAAATCGATAGTTTATCGTTGCTTATTTTCTTAGACAAATGTATCTAACCCTCCTATAGTTTTGGACGTCGTACCATTGTTATATTAAATTTCAAAAAAATACCGCACCCAGTCACTTGAATTCATTATACATGATGAAAAAGTGAAAACACAAGTCAACCACCTTCGTGAGCCATAGGATACCCAGAAACAGAAGGGTTTAAAACGAAGAAAAGCCACTGCCTTCATTGAAGGCAATGGCTTAGGTTTGGTAGGTGCGCAGCTTACAAGGAAGACAGCATATTACGGATAAATGCAGCCTCGTTCTCACTAGGAGAAACGAGCGGCAGACGAACGCCGCCGACCTGATAGCCCCGCTCATGCAGAGCTAATTTAACCGCCGCCGGGTTTGGAAGCGGGTCAGGACATTCAAACAGGCCCTTGAACAACGTGAACAAGGATTGATGCAGCTTGGCGGCTTCCTTCACGTTTCCTTCCACATAGGCGTGGATCATATCCTTCATGCGGGCGCCAGCGATATGGCTGGCCACGCTTACGATTCCGTAAGCACCTACGGCCAGAGCAGGCAGTGCTGAGGAATCGTCGCCGGAATAAACGATGAACCCGTCCGGAGCACCTGTGGCAATGGCGGTGACCTGATCAATCGAAGCACATTCCTTCGTCGCAACGATGTTCGGTAATTGAGCCAGACGCAGGGTGGTAGCCGTGCTTAGGCTGATGCCCGTCCGTCCAGGCACATTGTACAGCATGATAGGTAGAGAAGTTGCCTCAGCGATCGCCTTAAAATGCTGGTAGAGCCCTTCCTGGTTCGGCTTATTGTAGTACGGAGCGACAAGCAAAATGCCATCGACGCCGCAGCTTTCCGCTTTTTTCGTCAATTCTGCAGAATGTGCCGTATCGTTGCTGCCGGTACCTGCGATAATCTTGCTTCGTCCACCTGCCTGCTTCACTGCGAACTTAAACAATTCAAGCTTCTCGTCTTCGCTAAGCGTTGGGGATTCGCCCGTCGTTCCTGCAATGACCAGGGAGTCCGATTTCTGTTCGACAATCAGGTACTCAATCAATCTCGCAGTCTCGTCCCAATTGATCTCGTTATTCTGATTAAATGGGGTTACCATAGCCGTAATCAATCTTCCGAAATCCACAATGATTCCTCCTTAAAGCTCTCCCAAACAGGCAAGCTTCCTTCGTAAGTAATCTTATATATAGTATTTCCTATCAAACGATTAACGAACAGACTCTAAGGTATTATCGGTGAAGTTCAAATTTGTGATGCAATGCGCGCAGCGCTTGAGCCATATCTTCCTTCTTCACAAGCACCCAGATCGTTGTGTTCGAATCTGCCGATTGCAGAATCGGAATATCGTGCTCGCTCAAGGATTCTACGATTTTGGCCATGATGCCCGGAACCCCGTTGATGCCGCCGCCAATAACGGATACCTTCGCACAGCCGGACAAGCTTTTTGGTTTCAAATCCAGGCTCTGCAGCACTTCAATCGCCTTCTCCGAGTCGCTGTCAAACACCGTATAAAGGACTCCTGTAGGGGTAACATTAATAAAGTCCACGCTAATGGAATGCTCTGCCATCGATTTGAAAACCTTCAGTTGAAGACCTTCCGTGCGATCGCATTCCACTGAGATTTGCGTAATATTGCTTACATAAGCAACTCCCGTCACAAAGCGGTCCACAATTCCGGATTGTATATCTCTGAAGCCTTCCGGCTGGGTAACCAGTGTCCCCTCATTATCCGAGAAGGTTGACCGCACTCTGACCGGAATTTGGGATTGCATAGCAATCTCAACTGCTCTAGGATGAATGACCTTGGCACCTTGATGAGCCATATTGCAAATCTCCGTATAACTTACATAACTGAGCGCTTTCGCATCCTCGACGATGCGGGGATCCGCCGTAAGAATGCCGTTGACATCCGTGTAGATATCAACCATTTCGGCGCGAAGCGCGGCTCCAAGCGCGGTGGCTGAGGTATCGCTTCCGCCCCTGCCCAGCGTCGTGAAGTCACCCGAATCGGTCTGCCCCTGGAAACCAGTGACGATAACAACTTGGTGAGACTCCAACTCTTTCAAAACCCGTTCAGGTTTTACGTCCTTAATGCGTGCATTTCCGAAGTGATCGTCTGTAAGAAATCCGGCTTGGGCACCCGTCAACACCGTCGCGGTTATCCCTTCATGCTGAAGGAGACTGCATAGCGTTGTGGCTGAGATAATCTCACCGCAGCAGAGCAGTAAATCCCGCTCTCTGTCTGGAAGCGCGTTTCCGCTCTGACCGATCCAATCCAGAAGAGTATCTGTAGCGTAAGGCTCCCCGCGGCGTCCCATAGCCGATACGACCACGACCAATTGGTAGTGATTAGCCAGTTCGCGCTGGATGTGCCCAATAACATGGGTTCTTGCTTGCGGTGTAGACAACGAGGTTCCGCCGAATTTTTGAACTAAGATGCGCATAAAATATTCCTCCGTTTATATATGCCCAGGAGACGTAAATTTCGGGCCGACCGATTGAAACGGCCGGCTACTAAGCCTGGCCGTTCCGTTTGTTAACGATGATTTCTGCGATTAGCACGGCATTCCATGCTGCACCCGTCAGAAGATGATCTGAAACGATCCACATGTTAAGTCCGCGCTGATGTCCCTCCAGCAGCTTGGGAATCTGTTGCCCGACTGCGCCAGTTGCTCCAACAAAGGCCACATTATAATAATGCTCCGTCATCTGGCTAAATTCCCCTTCATGAATGAAACTGCAGCTGTAACTTTTCTATGTTGCCCTTATTGATCAAAAGGCTTTATCGCGGTTAATGCGAATATTCAACGATCATCGGCTGCAGCTGCTTCCCTTCCAGTGCCGCATAACACGCTTCCGGAATCAAATCCATTTTGGCGACAAGCGAGTTAGGCTTCTGCTGCGGATTATCCTGTCCGTAAGGAACAAAATAAATATTTTTCGTTACAAGCAGCTTCGCGATATTCGCCGCATTCAGTCCAAGGCCATCATTCGTTGAAATCGCCAGAACCAGCGGTCTGCAATTTCTCATCTGTGCCTTGGCTGCCATTAACACAGGGCTGTCAGTCATCGCATTGGCCAGCTTGCTGGTCGTGTTTCCCGTACATGGGGCGATAACCAGAACGTCAAGAAGCTTGGATGGGCCTAGCGGTTCCGCCTCCACAATTGTAGAAATAATATCATTCCCGGTTATATCTTTCAACTGTTTCTGCCAATTCTCCGATGTGCCGAATCGGGTATCCGTTGTCATGATAGTGCTGGACACAATCGGCACCACATTCGCTCCACCATCTTTGAACCGCTGGATCTGCGGCATCACTTCTTCAAGCGTGCAGTGCGATCCTGTCAGGGCATAACCCACTGTTATTCCATTCCAATTCATCTACGCATCCCCCCGAATCTTGATTTCTTCAGAAATCAGCTCCACCAGCGTATTGGCCATAATGATGCCGGCTGTTTTAGGAGCCACGATTCCGGGTAGTCCGGGTGCGAGCATGGCTTTGATGCCCCGTTTTTCAGCATAGCGAAAATCGCATCCACCGGGTGCGGAGGCAAGGTCGATGATGACAGCCTCCCGTGGCATTTTCGAGATGATTTGTGCTGTGACTATCATAGTTGGAATCGTGTTAAAAAGCAAGTCAATATCCGACACATAAGAACTCAGATCCCTTACCAGGAAGGGCTTCCAGCCCATTTCCTCCGCTCTGGCATAGTGCTCCGATTTACGTACGCCCATCCGAATTTTGGCACCCAGGCCTTGCAGGCTGCGCGCCATGGTGAACCCTGTCCGTCCCATGCCAAGCACCATGCTGGTTGATCCGTGAATCGTAAAATCCGTGTTTTGGATCGCCATCATCAGTGCACCTTCCGCTGTCGGAATGGAATTATAGATGGCTACATCGTCCCTCTCCAAAATCTCTACCAGCTTGATCTTATATTTGTCACATAGCGAGCGCAAATAGGGCTTCGCCATGCCTGTATAGATCACTCCATGTCCTGGCATCGCTGCGATATGCTCCTCCTGCAGTCGCAATGGCCCCTCTGAGAACAGCGCGCTGACACGTCCCTCATCATCACATCCCACGACAGGCAGGATCAGAGCATCGGCATTCGATAACAGCTCTGGCGTGAGCGGCTCGCGAGTCACTCCCTGAAAAGAATCCTGCAGTTTCTCAAACCCGGCGATCATGACGGAGGCATCCATCTCAGCGCATTTTCGTATGACTTCAATTTGCCTTGCGTCTCCACCTACAAAGACGGTCCGGACTCCAGTCAGCATGGAAGGCCTCGCTCCTTTCTTCTAACCAACGTATAAACCATCTTATGCCGTCGCCTATAGGGTGGTGAGCGCATTTCAATTAAACTACCGCCTTAACGCAATAAATAACACTATAGATGGCGAGTCGGATCCGAAGCCATTTTGCATGGACGCTAACGCAAAAAACACCGCCCGGCTAGGCCGGAGCGGTGTGCTTGGTAAAACTATGATGATGATGCCCATAAATTATCTATAATATAGATTACTTGCCGGTATGACCGAATCCGCCTGCACCCCGTACGGTATCGGACAACTCGTCAACTTCCATGAATTCTACCGCCGGGACGGTTTTGAACACCATCTGGGCAATGCGTTCATTACGCTCAATTGCAAATGGCTCTTGTCCCAAATTCACCAGCAGCACCTTCACTTCCCCGCGATAATCAGCATCAATCGTGCCTGGAGAATTCAAGCAGGTAATACCATGTTTGTAGGCCAGTCCGCTGCGCGGACGGATTTGAGCTTCAAGCTCGGCTGGCATGGCAATCGCAAAACCGGTCGGGATTAATTTGCGTTCGCCCGGGTTCAATACCACCGGCTCATGAACCGCCGCGTGCAGATCAAAACCTGCGGCTAGTTCGGACATTTTTATGGGAAGTTTCACATCTTCATTACCTGGCAATCTATTGATTTGAACGTAGTGCAACAAATTCATTCCTCCTAAGTACATTCAGTGCTTTATCTGAAGTTCCTACCATCGCTAGTGCATATGGAGTCCCGAACATGCGGTCAAGAACCGCGTCGACATCCTTCATGTCCACCTGTTCAATCCGCTTAATAATTTCATCCAGGCTGAAATGGCGACCCAGCATTAATTCGTTCTTACCCAAGCGATTCATGCGGCTGCTCGTGCTCTCCAGACTCAGAATGAGACTGCCCTTCAGTTGTTCCTTCCCTTTGCGCAGCTCTTCCTCCGTCATCCCGTTCTGTGCCAGATCCTGCAGCATTTCCGTGGTCAGCTGAAGGACTTCCTTTGTCTGCTTGGGCGCTGTGCCCGCATAGATGGTGAACATTCCGTTATCTGCGTGCGAACTATGATATGAGTATACCGAATAAGCCAGTCCGCGCTTCTCCCGGATTTCCTGAAACAAGCGTGAACTCATGCCGCCACCAATGGCGTTATTCAAGAGTACCATTGCATACTGAAGCTCGTCTCCGATGGAGCAGCCGGGAAACGACATGCAGATATGATTCTGCTCTGTTTTCTTCTTACGGAACTGAACACCATCCAAAAAGGCAGGCACGGCCAGCAGTTCGGAGCTGCCGTGATTGGCAAAGCCGCCAAAATGACGCTCCAATAACTCAATCGCATCCTCATTAATGTTGCCTGCCAGAGCGATCACTGTATTCTCAATGGTATAGTGTTTGTCCATGTAAGCTCTCAGCGCTTGCGAATCCATCGATTCAAGCCGTTCCTTTGTGCCGAGAATCGGATATGCCAGCGGATGATCGCCGTACGCCGATAACGACATCAGGTCATGGACCAGATCATCCGGTGTATCCTCATACATCGCGATCTCTTCCAGAATGACATTCTTCTCCTTGGCTAACTCGCCCGCATCCAGCTTGGAGTTGAAGAACATGTCGGACAGCACGTCAACCGCAATCGGAAAATGCTCATCGAGCACCTTGGCGTAATAACACGTATATTCCTTGGACGTAAAAGCGTTGACGTTGCCGCCGATAGCATCAAATTCTTCAGCAATCGCACGGGCGTCAAAACGCTCCGTCCCTTTGAACATCATGTGCTCTATAAAATGCGTTATCCCGTTGATGTCCTCCGATTCATTGCGGGATCCGGTCTTCACCCAAATACCGAATGAAACCGAACGACTTGTCGGGATTTGCTCCATAACCACTCTTAGGCCGTTAGACAATTGTATTTTTTTCACGAGGGCCCCCCTAACTGTTCCATCCAGGCTCACTTTAGCTGATTACCAGCCTCATGCCATCCATTCATTCTATCAAACTTTACCATGCCGCTCAACTTCCCTTCGGCATAATTCGCTCAGGAGAAAGCGTCTGGCTCACGGTTCCGATTTCCAGCCCTTTGGCCCGTATTCCGTCAATCATTCCCTTTAACGCCCGGGACGAGGAATCGGTGGGATGCATCAAAATCAGAAAACCCGGCTCCACCTTCGTGGAGATTTTCTGAACGACCGCATCCGGTGCAGGATGCTTCCAATCGACCGTATCGAGCGTCCACAGGACCGTCTTCAATCCCCTTGCCTGGGCGATGGATACGGTCTGCTGATTGAAATCGCCGGAAGGCGGCGCAAACCATTTGTTCTCCACACCGAGGCTTTCTTTGAGCAGATCCTGCGTCTTCGCGATTTCCAGCTCCGCCCGATCTCTGCTGAGACGGCTCATATTCGGATGCGTATAGGCATGATTCTCCACCTCATGACCTCGTTTCAGAATTTCGCCGGCAAGCTCCGGGTTCTTCTTCAACCAGCTCCCATCCAGGAAAAAGGTCGTCTTCACGTTCTCCGCATCCAGCGTGTTCAGCATCGGCACCAGAAATTCATTCCCCCAGGCCACGTTAATCATCAACGATACCATCGGCTTGTTGGGGTTGCCCCGATAAATCGGTTGCTCTCCAAGATCATTAAGCGTTACTTTGGCCGGAATTTGCCGGTATACGTAAGGAATGGCCTCTCCGGCTTTTCGCTTTTTCGACGATGCGGCTTGGTATGTAGCTTCAATATCGATTTCAAGTCCATTATAACCGGGAATCGCTTTCCACACGGAGTCCACCCTGGCATCCACCGGCTCAATGCGTGACTTCGCCGCGGCGGTTTCGATTTGACTCAATAAATCCAGGTCGACTGCCTTCTCCGAACCAGTAACGAGTTGCACCTCCGGTTTATTCTGTAGTCCCGAAACATATCCCCAGGCCCCGCTGAACACGGCAACAGCCGATACCAGTGCGGCACCGGTAAGCAGCACAGCCATCTTTTTTCCATTCACGGGCATATCCACCCTCCCCTTGAAAAGCTTTGTCCCATTTTATGTAGGTTCAGGAGGAAATATGTGCCTCAAAGTGGGCCTATGCCGTGAAGCCTATTGTAGATGCTTGTCCAAGACTAGAGGAATCCCATGGGCAAAAAAGATTAAAAAAAGAGCCAGAATGATAGGTTCTGCCTCTTTTCCTTGTATCTATATGCTGTTAAACAAACAAAGCGCGGATTAAGATCCGCTCTTGTTTGTTTCCGCAGTCAAAACCGCTTTGCGAGACAGGTTAATCCGTCCCTGCTGGTCGATTTCGGTAACCTTCACGGTAATGACGTCACCGATGGCAACCACGTCCTCTACCTTCGCTACGCGCTCAGTTGAGAGCTGGGAGATATGAACAAGCCCGTCTTTGTTAGGCAGGATTTCAACGAATGCACCGAATTTCTCAATCCGTTTGACAGTACCTGTATAGATTTCGCCAACAGCTACCTCACGGACGATGCCTTCGATAATCGAAAGAGCTTTTTTGTTCATCTCATCGTTGGCAGATGCAATGAACACGCGGCCGTCTTGTTCGATATCGATCTTCACGCCGGTTTCCTCGATGATTTTGTTAATGATCTTGCCGCCGGCACCGATCACATCGCGAATTTTGTCCGGGTTGATCTGCATCGTAATAATCTTAGGCGCATATTGGGACAACGTTTCTCTTGGCTTTTGAATGGCTTCTGCCATTTTTCCAAGGATATGCATGCGTCCTTCTTTTGCCTGCTGCAGTGCTTCCTGCAAAATCGCGCGGTCAATACCGTCAATTTTGATATCCATTTGAATGGCGGTAACCCCGTCAGGTGTCCCTGCCACTTTGAAGTCCATGTCGCCGAGATGATCTTCCATCCCTTGAATATCTGTCAAGATGGAAACATGATCTCCGTCTTTAATCAAGCCCATCGCCACGCCGGCTACAGGTGCTTTGATCGGCACCCCTGCATCCATCATAGCAAGTGTGCTTGCACAAATACTCGCTTGGGAGGTCGAACCATTCGACTCAATTACTTCGGACACGAGGCGAATCGTGTACGGGAATTCCACTTCATTCGGAATAACCTTCGACAATGCACGTTCACCAAGTGCACCATGACCAATTTCACGACGGCCTGGAGCGCGAAGCGGACGAGCTTCCCCTACGCTGAACGGCGGGAAGTTGTAATGGTGCATGAAACGCTTGGTCTCTTCCAGATCGATTCCATCGAGAATCTGTACATCACCTAGAGCACCTAGTGTACATACGCTAAGAGCCTGGGTTTGTCCACGTGTGAACAGACCGGAACCATGCGTTCTAGGCAGCAGACTGGTATCGCAATCGATAGGACGGATCTCAGACAGACCACGACCGTCCGGACGAACCTTGTCATGCGTGATCAAACGCCGAACTTCTTCCTTCACGATATCGTGAAGCACTTCTTTAACATCCTTCAACAACTCAGGTGTCTCGATATACTTCTCTTCAAATACGGTGTATGCTTCATCATTGATAGCGTCAATCGCATCCTGGCGAGCATGTTTCTCCTCAATGCGAACGGCTTCAACAAGACGAGCTTCGGCGAAATCACGCACTTCACGATTCACCGTTTCATTGACCGCATGAAGTTTAACCGCCATTTTCTCTTTACCGCAAGCGGCTACGAGTTCTTCGATCTTGGCTACAATTTTCTTGATTTCCTCATGCCCGAACATAATCGCTTCCAGCATGACTTCCTCAGGAACTTCGTTCGCTTCGGCTTCAACCATCATGATTGCATCTTTGGTACCTGAAACAACAAGATAGATGTCACTTGCTTCCTGCTGCGCAATATTCGGATTCACCACAAAATTGCCATCAACACGCCCTACGGCTACGCCGCCGATCGGACCGTTAAAAGGCACATCCGAGATGCTCAAGGCAGCGGAAGTACCGATCATGGCCGCGATTTCCGGCTCGCAATCCTGATCTACGCTCATCACGAGATTCAGAACCTGTACATCATTACGGAATCCTTCAGGGAACAACGGACGAATCGGACGGTCTGTCAGACGGCTGGCAAGAATCGCTTTCTCGCTTGGTCTGCCTTCGCGTTTGATGAATCCACCCGGAATTTTACCGACTGCGTACAAACGCTCCTCATAGTTGACCGTCAATGGAAAGAAATCCAAATCCTTCGGTTCACTGGAAGCTGTCACTGTACACAGGACTGCCGTTTCGCCGTAACGAACCATCACAGCCGCATTTGCCTGCTTCGCAAGGCGCCCTGTTTCGAATACGAGGGGTCTTCCGCCAAGCTGCATTTCAACACGTGTTTCCATGTAATCCCTCCTCATGGGGATAAATTTTTTTTGAAATCTTCTTCTACCATCAGCATGTCTTTTGCAAAACGCTGTCCACATTTCCTAACCAGAGCCATCCAAACGGTCGAAATCGCAAACCTATGTACAGGAACAACCCGAACCGTATAGAACATTCTCCGTATAGATTGCCCCTGGTTATACCATTAAGCGAAATTTAGCGAACAGACCACGCCTACAATCTATAAAGAATCTATATTAAGATAACCCCACAAAGTGGAGTTTAGGCTATGAAGCGTACGCAGTACTTTGTGGGGAAGCTCGAAAACGGTAAATTGTACAATACTTAGAAAAGAGCCCGGCTGCGCCGCTGTCGTTCCAAGAAGGACAGTGGACAACCAGGCTGTTTTCGGCACATCTTATGGATGATTAGCGACGCAATCCAAGCTTCTCGATCAAAGCACTGTAACGTTTAACATCCTTGTTTTTCAAGTATGCAAGCAACTTACGGCGTTGGCCGACCATTTTCAACAATCCACGACGGGAATGATGATCCTTCTTGTGTGTACGCAAGTGGTCAGTCAAATTCGTAATGTTTTCCGTTAGGATAGCGATTTGCACCTCTGGAGATCCTGTATCGGACTCATGAGTTTTGTGCTCGTCAATCAGTTGTTGTTTACGTTCTTGAGTTAATGCCATCCTGTTCACCTCCCTCATTATAATCGCCGTTGGCCCAGGTACCGACGGTGAGATCGAACATCCAAGCCAAGGTTAAAATCGCCCAATCTTCAGGCGACCTCTAAGAGTATAGCATACTTTACCTGAAAAAGAAAATCCGTTTGCGAACAATTTGTCCCAAAACGTTTATTCACTGACTTCTAATATTTTGCGAGCCTCGACGGCATCTCGCTGAATCCATTCCACAAGCTCCTGAACCGATTCGAATTTATGCTCCTTGCGGATATATTGAACGATATCCACCGTCATGGTCTGATCATACAGATCCCCTTCAAAATCAAACAGATGCACCTCAAAAATAGGCTCTGTGATCCCTTCATGGAACGTTGGTTTCACGCCGATGTTCATCACGCCCGGAATCCAGTCGTGATGCTTATCTGTGCGTGCCCGAACGGCATAGACGCCTAATGCAGGTACCACGAACGGATCCGTCAATTCCAGGTTAGCGGTAGGAAAACCGATCTTTCTTCCCCGCTTCTCCCCATGAATGACCGTGCCGCGGATATGATAATTCCGTCCGAACCAGCGGTTCGCATCCGACAGCTGTCCCGTTTTCAAGGCAATCCGTATGGATGAACTTCCTACCTTCTCGCCATCTACCAAGAATGGCGGAACCGTAACGACAGACATCCGGTCTTCACCGAGTTCCTGAAGTTTGACTGCGTCACCGGCGCCTTTATGGCCGAAACGGAAATCAAACCCGACCACCGCTGTTTGAAGATTCAAGGGAAACAGCATCTCTTCAACAAATGTTTCCGGACTCACCTGGGAGAACTCCTTATTGAACTCGACAACGTACAAAATATCGATGCCCATCTCCTCAAGCAGCTGCTGCTTGTCAGGCTGAGGCGTCAGATATCCCTCATAGCTCCCTTTACCAATCACGTCTTTCGGATGAGGATAAAAGGTAATGAGGGCAGCCGGCACTCCATTCTCCCGCGCAATATTGACAGCGGTCGAAAGCACGCTGGCATGTCCCAGGTGAAGACCGTCGAACTGGCCGATTGCAGCTACCTTCGGCTCGGCAGCTTCTCGTACGATATCAGAAGATACAGGATAAGATAAAGAAACAATCCTCATGATTACTCACCTCCACTCACTAAATCCAGTCATGCTTAGGAAAATACTTTCACAGGAACGATAGCCCCTGTCTCCTCTTGCCGCTGATAGATTCCCAGAAAGTTTTCCTTTATATCATACAAGCGAATAGGCTCCGAGCTGTCAACAGGTGGTTCTACCGCTCTCGAGGACAATCGCTGTCCCTGCAGGGCAGCATCCGTTTTCTCTTCAGAAACCGTATGCTTCGGCAGATAATCAATCGCTTGATCCACGGGAATAAGCCGGGTGTGCAGCGTTTCATCCATCATGAACTGCTCAATTTGCTCCAGGGTTAAGCACTGCTCCTCCGTGATTCCCGCCGATACAGTGCGTACCAACTTAACCATGACAGACGGCACGCCGAGTTTCCTCCCGATATCCACGCAAAGCGTGCGGATGTATGTACCTTTGGAGCACAATACTCGAAAAGAAATTTCCGTATAATCCCCTTCAGCATCAAAATCCGTCATTTCGATTTCATGAATCGTTACGGTCCGGCTCTTGCGCTCCACGGTCTTACCTTCTCTGGCAAGCTCGTATAATCGTTTACCATTGATTTTGACAGCGGAAAACATGGGTGGGATCTGAGAAATCTGGCCTGTAAAAGATTGCAGCGCTTCAAGCGCCTCTTCTCTGGTCACATGAACATCATCTGCCGTCTCTACCACTTGCCCGGTGATATCCTCGGTATCCGTCGAATATCCAAGGCGGAGGACCGCGTGATACTCTTTAGGCAGTTCCTGCAGGTATTCCACTACTCGCGTGGCTCTCCCCAGGCATAACGGAAGCACGCCTGTTACTTCGGGGTCCAGCGTACCCGTATGTCCAATTCGCTTCATGCGAACCATTCCCCGAACCTTCGCCACCACATCGTGTGATGTCCAGCCTGCCGGTTTGTGAACGGCCAAGATGCCTTCTAATTGCGTCATAGCTTTAATCTCACCTGCTCTACTACTCTAGGGATGATGTCATGAAGGGAGCCTTCAATGCTGCAGCCGGCTGCCCGAACATGGCCGCCTCCTCCAAATATCTGGGCTAATGCCGCAACATCCACTTTTCCGGCTGAACGCAAACTCGCCTTGACCATTCCGGATTTCAGTGACTTGAATAGAATCCCGACTTCAACTCCCTGAATGTTTCGGGGGTAATTCACAATCCCTTCCAGATCCTCGCTAACGGCGCCGCATGATTCCATAAACTCAGGCGTTACGTATACCCAGGCTATTTTACCATCATCCGACACACTTAACGTATTTAATGCCTGAACCAGCACTTTCATCTGTGGAAGCGTCATTTCCTCTAGTAACGTTTCCGCAATTTCGGGTCCGTTCACGCCGTAGGACAACAGATCGGAAGCGATGCTCATAACCTTGGGCGATGTATTCGAGTACCGAAAACCGCCGGTATCCGTTAGCAATCCCGTATAAATCGCCGTTGCAATATCGGCATCCCAGTCCACTTCAAACAAATTCAGCAAATCATAAAGGATTTCTGCGGTTGCTGCCGCATCCGGCACGACCAGGTTGACGGCTCCATAACGATCATTTGTTGGATGATGGTCAATATTAACGATGCTTGCCTGATCGGCAAATACCTGTTTCGTATAGCCTACTCTAGCAAAATCCGCACAATCCACACAAATGACGTGAGAGAACGTTCTTCCTGGCTGCTGTTCAGACAGATTGAGAATGTCTTCTGCATGCCACAACATTTTCATGCGTTTTGGAATGGGCCCCTCATTGATCATCGTGAATTTCTTGCCCAGACATGAGAGAAGCCAGCCCACCGCAAGGGTGGAACTGACTGCATCTCCATCGGGCTGAACATGCGACACAACCAAATAATCATCGTGCTCCAGCAGGAATGATTTCACCTGCTGCAGCTCTTGTTCATAGGTCTGCATTCGCCCTCTCCTTTATAAAAACGAACTACTCTATTTCTCTTCGTGATCCACGATTTCGGTCAGCAGCTTTTCAATATGGCTGCCATACGCAATGGAATCATCGAATTTGAAGATCAGCTCCGGCACATGCCGGAGTCGGATCCGCTTGCCCAGCTCGGAGCGGAGAAAGCCGCTTGCCTTCTCCAACCCTTTTAAGGAAGCTGCCTTCTGCTCGTCGTCGCCGAGCACGCTCAGGTATACCTTCGCTTGAGACAGGTCATTTGTAACATCAACACCGGTCACAGTAATGAAACCGATTCTTGGGTCTTTCATCTCCGTTTGGATCAGTTGGCTGAGCTCTTTTTTAATCTGCTCGCCTACGCGCCCAGTTCTGATTTTTGCCATGGTCTGATCACCTCATTCGTTAGCGCTCTACCGTCTCCATGATGAAGGCTTCGATTACGTCTCCTTCTTTGACGTCGCTATAGCTTACCAAGGTAATACCACACTCATAACCTTGTGCCACTTCTTTAGCGTCATCTTTAAAGCGCTTGAGGGAATCGATCTTGCCTTCATGAACGACAATGCCGTCACGGATCAAGCGAGCTTCTGCGTTACGCGTAATTTTACCGGATGTCACCATACATCCTGCAATCGTACCCACTTTGCTCACTTTAAAGGTGTTGCGGACTTCCGCATGACCGATCACGGTTTCTTTGTACTCCGGATCGAGCATCCCCTTCATAGCTTGCTCAATTTCCTCGATTACATTATATATTACACGGTGCAGACGAATATCAACCTTTTCCTGCTCGGCGGTTTGTTTCGCTTGGACGTCCGGACGAACGTTAAAGCCGATAACAATCGCGTTGGAGGCAGCTGCCAAAATAATATCGGACTCCGTGATCGCCCCGGCACCGCTGTGGAGAATTTTGACGCGAACGCCTTCCACTTCGATTTTGTTCAAGGAACCTTTCAGTGCCTCAACAGAACCTTGTACGTCACCTTTGATAATCACGTTAAGATCTTTGATCTCGCCGTCCTTAATGTGTTGGAACAGGTCATCCAGCGTCACGCGAGTATTCGTGTTCAACTCGGATTGACGATGGGTAATCGCACGCTTATCAGCGATATTACGCGCTTTACGCTCATCCTCAAACACCATAAACGGATCGCCGGCACCTGGAACTTCAGTCAAACCGGTAATTTCAACTGGTGTTGAAGGACCCGCTTCTTTTAATCGACGGCCTTTATCGTTCACCATCGCACGAATACGTCCAAAGCAGTTGCCTGCTACGAAGGCGTCGCCCACTTTCAATGTACCATGCTGAACGAGAATGCGTGCTACCGGACCTCTGCCTTTATCCAGCTCAGCCTCAATAACGGTACCGCGTGCGCGTTTGTCAGGATTTGCTTTGTATTCATTCACTTCTGCTACCAGAAGGATCATTTCAAGCAAGTCTTCCAGACCCATCCGCTGTTTCGCCGAAACGTTAACAAAGATGGTATCTCCGCCCCACTCTTCAGGCACTAACTCGTATTCCGTCAATTCTTGTTTAACTTTATCCGGGTTAGCATCCGGTTTATCGATTTTGTTCACGGCAACGATGATCGGCAAACCTGCTGCTTTGGCATGGTTAATCGCTTCGACTGTCTGTGGCATTACGCCGTCGTCAGCCGCAACCACGATGATCGTCATGTCCGTTACTTGTGCACCACGGGCACGCATGGCTGTAAACGCTTCGTGACCCGGTGTATCCAGGAACGTAATCTTCTTGTTATTGATCTCGACTTGGTAAGCACCGATATGCTGCGTAATACCGCCAGCTTCGCCACTAGATACGTTCGCGGAACGGATCGCATCAAGCAGCGTCGTTTTACCGTGGTCGACGTGACCCATAATAGTAACGACTGGTGGACGCTCTTTCAGTTCTTCAGGAGCATCGTTTTCTTCAACGGTCTCAAAACGATCTTCCTCTACCGGAATTTTCACTTCGACTTCTACACCGAATTCACCAGCGAGCAATAGAATCGTATCGATATCCAGCTCCTGGTTGATGGTGGCCATCACGCCGAGGAAAATCAGCTTCTTGATGACTTCGGAAGCGTCCTTATGAAGCAGCTTCGCCGTTTCACCGACGGTCATGTTCCCACGGACGATAATTTTCTTCGGCGTGTTGTCGATTTTCTCGCGAGGCGGCTGCTGATTATATTGATTCCGGCCGCGGTTGTTCTTTCCACCGCGATTGTTGCCACGGAATCCTCCCTGACGGTTGTCATCAAAACGCTTGGAGTCTGAACGATTGTTATTGTTGTTTCTGGAATTGCGGTTCTGGCCATTGCTGTTATTGCTATTGTTATTGTTGGATCCTGAGAAACCGCCTCCGGTTCCACCCGGCTTGCTCTGAGGACGCGCTCCGCCTTGGTTGTTGCTGCCCTGCGGACGCGTTCCACCTTGATTATTGCCTTGCGGACGTGCGCCGCCTTGACCTCCGCCCTGAGGACGTGATCCGGTCTGCGTGCTGCCGCCTGGTCTGGATGATTGGCTACGATTGTTCTGCTGACTTCCTTGTGCGGAGCCAGACTGATTTCTTCGGGTATCCTGCCCACCTTGGGGACGCTGGGAACCTGAAGTGTTCTGAGTGTTTTGATTCGTTCTACTATTCATACCTACCTGCTTTTCCTGTTGTTTTTTGGGCTGGCTTTGACCTTGTTGTCCTGGTGCTCTCTGTCCTGAATTACGCATACCGTCCTGCCCATTACGGTTGCCTTCGGCACTTACACTAGCGGAAGTGCCTTCTGTTTTTGCATTGGATACAGTCGCAGCCACATTGGCTCCGGAAACCGCTGGTTTACGGTTCTCGGTTCGGGAAGCGTCACCACTATCCCGCTTGGCTGCTGCATTCGATTTGATATCTTTGAAAAACTGCTCTACCTTGGACACCGTATCGTTTTCCATTACGCTCATATGGTTATTGACCGGAATGTTCAAACGTTTGAGGATCGTGATAATTTCTTTACTGCTCATGTTCAACGATTTAGCATATTCGTATACTCGAAGTTTATTGTCTTTGTTTTCCTGTTTACTCAATATACTCCACCTCCGACATTGTCTCCATTTTCTTGGAGATCATTTCTGCGAATCCTTGATCCGTAACTGCCAGCACAACCCGCTCGGGTTTACCTATACTTGTGCCCAGACTTTCCCGGTCAAATCCGATTACCAGAGGGATATTGTAAGAACCGCATTTATCGCGGAACTTCTTTTTTGTATTAACTGAGGCGTCACCCGCCAGAATAACCAATTTTGCTTCAGAAGACCGGATGGCTTTGAGCACGATCTCATCCCCGGTAACCACCTTACCTGCCCTCATGGCCAGGCCGAGCTGAGAAAGCGCCCTATTCATCATCGGCAGCACTCTCTTTTGCAGCCAGGAATTCATCTTCCACCTTGATGAAATCCTGTGCCAACTGTTCATAGATCTCAGGCTTCACATGTTGTTTCAACGCTCGATCCAGTGCTTTATTTTTGTGTGCCAGCTTGAAGCAGGAAACTTTGCCGCATAAATACGCTCCCCGTCCCGACTTTTTGCCGGTGAGATCGATCAGGACAGCATCCTCGGGCGTCCTAACAATCCGGATAAGCTCTTTCTTCGGCATCATTTCCTGACACGCTACACATTTACGCAGCGGTATCTTTCTCTGTTTCAAGACGACAACCCCCTGTCATTTGGAATTAATCGACAGAGACGGAATCCTGGTGCATTTCACCTGATTGGGACTTCGGTCTGCCAAATTCCTGCTCCGCCTGACTTTCGCTCTTAATATCAATCTTCCAGCCTGTCAGCTTCGCCGCGAGACGAGCATTCTGGCCTTTGATCCCAATCGCAAGCGAGAGTTGATAATCCGGAACAATTACACGCGCCATCTTCTCATCTTCAAATACTTGAACTTCAAGTACTTTGGATGGGCTGAGCGCATTGGCCACGTATTCTTCAACCTGATCGGAATAGCGCACGATGTCAATTTTTTCGCCGCGAAGCTCATTGACAATTGTCTGCACGCGCATACCCTTAGGTCCTACGCAAGAACCAACCGGATCGACTTCATCGTTGCGGGAAAATACCGCAATTTTGGAGCGGAATCCAGCTTCACGCGCAACCGAGCGAATTTCAACGACGCCATCAAAGATTTCCGGCACTTCAAGCTCGAACAGGCGCTTCAAGAGGCCCGGATGCGTACGGGACAGCATAATCTGCGGCCCCTTGGTTGTGTTCTCAACCTTGGTAATGTAAGCTTTGATCCGGTCGCCATGCTTGAACTTCTCGTTAGGCATAAGCTCGGTAAGCGGCAAGGCCGCCTCGATCTTGCCAAGGTCGATATAGATGTTTCGTAAATCTTGGCGCTGCAGCGTACCCGTTACGATATCATCTTCCTTGTCAATAAAAGCGCTGTAGATCAGGCCTCGTTCGGCTTCTCTAATGCGCTGGGTGACAACTTGCTTTGCCGTTTGAGCTGCGATCCGTCCGAAATCACGTGGCGTAACCTCGATTTCCGCTATATCTTCAATCTGAAAATGCGGATTGATTTCCCGGGCCGCATGCAGCGAAATTTCAGTCCGCGGATCCAGCACCTCGTCCACAATCAGCTTCCGCGCGAACACCTTGATGACACCCGTATTGCGATTCATGTCTACCCGTACATTTTGCGCCGTGTTGAAATTGCGCTTGTAACTCGAGATCAGTGCCGCTTCAATGGCTTCAAACAGCACATCTTTGCTGATGCCCTTTTCTCTTTCCAACTCATTCATCGCTTCAATAAAATCCATACTCATTGAAAATCGGTTCCCCCTTTCAAAACTTCCGTTTAAAAAATGATGGCCAATCTGGCACTGGCTACTTTTGCATATGGAATCACGTGCTGCTTCTTGACGGTTTGAATGACTAGCTCCTCGTTATCGAAGGATTCCAGCTTGCCTTCAAACTCTTTCAACCCGTTAATCGGCTCGTATACCGTAACAAACACGTTCTTGCCGACTGACTTCGCAACATCCTCTTTTTTCTTCAGGGGACGTTCCGCGCCAGGAGAAGAGACTTCAAGAAAATAAGCTGTCGGGATCGGATCGTTCTCGTCCAGCTTCTGGCTCAGGTATTCACTGATTAAACCGCAATCGTCAATGTCAATGCCGCCGTCTTTATCAACAAACACGCGCAAGAACCAGTTGCTTCCTTCCTTAACGTATTCCACATCTACCAGTTCAAAGCCGTGTTCGTCCAAATACGGCTGCACCATTTCTTCCACAGTCGTTTTAATCTTTGATGTGCTCAAAGAACATAACCTCCAAGTTGATTTCCTATATACCAAAGAGTAAAGAGTGGGTTGCCCCACTCTTTACACAACGGTTTTATCTCCATGATTACCAAAAAAATTATAACATAGTCTGGTAATAGTGACAAGTATGACTCCTTGACTGTCAAGGCGTCACGGCCATGAAAGGATGACAAGAATCAGAACAATGACAACTGATTGCTCTCCGGCAGACCGCGGAAGCATCCCATTTGGGTTAACAGCTCCACGGCGGTTTTGCTTGCCTTCGATTTTTGCTGGAAATCCTCTATGGAGAGGAATTCACCGAATTCACGTGCGGCAGCAATATTGCGGGCGGCATTATCACCGATCCCCTGCAGTGCAGAGAATGGCGGAATGAGCGAATCTCCATCCACCTTGAATCGGAGCGCATCCGATTGATACAGATCGATGTTCTTAAACGAGAAGCCCCTTGCCGTCATCTCCAGCGCCATCTCCAGAATCGGCAGCATCCCTTTTTCCTTCGGGCTTGCTCCGAAGCCCAGCTGCTCAATCTCTTCAATTCGGCGATAAATCGCCTCATAGCCCTGACAGCATAATTCGATATCGAAATCCTCGGCTCGAACCGAGAAGTACGTTGCATAATATTCGATCGGATAATAAAGCTTGAAGTAAGCCGTCCGCACCGCTGAGATAACATACGCGGCGGCGTGGGCTTTCGGGAACATGTACTGGATTTTGAGACAGGAATCAATGTACCACTGCGGCACTTTGCATTTCTTCATCTCGTCAATCCATTCCTGTGACAACCCCCGGCCTTTACGCACGCTTTCCGTTATCTTAAATGCGAGGCTAGCATCCATGCCTGCCTTATAAATCAGGAACAACATGATATCGTCGCGGCAACCAATAACGGTTTTGATGTTGCATGTACCATTCTTGATGAGCTCTTGAGCATTGCCGAGCCAAACGCCGGTTCCATGTGACAGACCCGAGATTTGCAACAAGTCGGCAAAACTCGACGGCTGCGATTCCACCAGCATCTGGCGTACGAATTTGGTTCCCATCTCCGGCACGCCGAAGGTGGCCACCGGCGAGCGTATTTGCTCCGGCTTGACGCCCAGCGCTTCCGTTGAGTTGAACATGCTCATCACTTTCGAATCGTTCATCGGAATGGTCGTTGGATCCACACCGGTCAAATCCTGAAGCATTCTCATCATGGTTGGATCATCGTGCCCGAGTATATCAAGCTTGAGCAGATTCGCTTCAAAGGCATGATAATCGAAATGCGTCGTTTTCCACTCCGCGTTGACATCGTCCGCAGGGAATTGCACCGGCGTGATCTCTTCCACTTCGATGTAATCCGGCACAACGACAATACCGCCGGGATGCTGGCCCGTGCTTCGCTTGACGCCGGTACAGCCTGATGCAAGCCGGTTTAATTCCGCGCCCCGCCAGCGCTTGTTGTTGTGTTCCTCGTATTTTTTGGCAAAACCAAACGCCGTCTTCTCTGCCACGGTACCGATGGTTCCGGCACGGAATACATTCTCCTCGCCAAACATCTCTTTGGTGAAATTATGGGCATGCGGCTGATATTCACCGGAGAAGTTCAAGTCAATATCGGGAACCTTATCCCCTTTAAAACCCAGGAAGGTTTCGAATGGTATATCCTGTCCCTCGCCTTTCATCATGTTTCCGCATTCCGGACAAGCTTTGTCCGGCAAGTCGAATCCACTCGGCACGCTGCCGTCCAGGAACCATTCGCTGTGCTTGCAGTCGCTGTTCAAGCAAATGTAATGGGCAGGAAGCGGGTTAACCTCGGATATGCCGAGGAACGTGGCAACGACGGATGAGCCTACGGAACCCCGTGAACCAACCAAATAGCCGTCCCGGTTTGATTTCTTAACCAGTTTCTCGGAAATCAAATAGTTCGCTGAGAAACCGTATTTAATGATCGGCTCAAGCTCTTTCTCCAACCGGGCCACTACGACTTCCGGCAAGTTCTCGCCATAAATGGACTTGGCCGTGTCGTAGCAGGTGTTGCGGATTTCTTCATCCGCGCCATCCAGAATCGGCGTAAACAGCTTATCCGGGAACAATTCCAACTCTTCAAAGCGGTCGGCCAGCTCGCTAGTGTTCGTCACAACAACTTCATAACATTTGTTCTGTCCCAAAAACTCGAATTCTTCGAGCATCTCTTCCGTAGTCCGAAAATGGGCATCCGGCTTGCGCATATCCTTGAGCGGGCTGAAACCGGTAATCCCATGGATGGTAATGTCCCGGAACAGCTTATCCCGCGGTTCAAGATAGTGCACGTTTCCTGTGGCGATGACTGGCTTGTTCAGCTTTTCCCCAATGCGCACGACTTTGGAAATTGCGGTTTTTATCTCTTCGGGACTGCCTACCAAGCCTTTGTCCACCAGATGCATATACATCGTCAACGGCTGAATCTCCAAAACATCGTAAAAGTCCGCAATCTCTTCGGCTTCCTCCTCCGTTTTGTTCAGCACCGTTTCGAAGAACTCCCCTTTTTCGCAGCCGGATAGCACCAGTAACCCATCTCGCATCTCTTGAAGCTTGGATTTAGGAATACACGGCACTCGCTTGAAATATTCGGTATGTGACATGGAGATCAGCTTGTAGAGGTTTTTCTTGCCCGTCATATTCAAAGCATAAATACCGCAGTGGAAAGGACGGGTATTGGACAGATCCGTACCGACGTAATCATTGAGGCGGTCCAGCATCTTGACGCCTTTGGTTTTGTCCACATCGCTAAGGAGCCCGTTCAGGATTCCAGCCAACGCAATCGTATCGTCAATCGCGCGGTGATGGCTTTCGAGCAGTACCTTATACTTATCTGCTAATGTGTTAAGACGATGATTCTTAAGTCCCGGATGCACCAGACGTGCAAGCTCCAGCGTATCCAGGGAGGGATTGTCGAGCGTATCCATTCCGGCATTCTTAAGTGCTGCCTGAATGAACCCCATGTCAAATCGAGCGTTGTGAGCCACAAGTACGGCATCCCCAACGAATTCAACAAACTCTTTCAATACCGGCTCCAGTTCAGGAGCATCCTTAACCATATCGTCATTGATATTGGTCAATTGCTGAATATGGTACGGGATTCTCTCGTGCGGATTAACGAAGGTCGCGTAGCGATCAATCTCCTTGCCATCGTTCATCTTCACGGCAGCAAGCTCGATGATTTTGTTTGCGGTAATGGACAAACCTGTGGTTTCAATATCGAATACCACATAAGTGGCACTGCTGAGTTCAATCGGCTGTGCCTGTTCCACGATGTTGACGGCATCATTCACGACATTGGCCTCAACGCCGTACATCATTTTAATGCCATGCTTCTTGGCGTTCTTTGCTGCATCAGGATAACACTGTACACCACCATGATCACTTACGGCGATGGCTTTATGTCCCCAACTCGCCGCTGTTTTGATATAACGGTCGATCGGCGTGACCGCGTCCATCGTGCTCATGGTCGTATGCAGATGGAATTCCACCCGCTTCTCGGCCGCGTTATCCTTGCGCGAAGGAGGCGACGGTACTTCGTTGAGATCAGACGGGATCATCACCAGCTCAGGCACCTGCATAAACCGGTCATATTCAACCCGTCCGCGAGCCTTCACCCACTTGCCGTTTTCAAGTAGGCTCAATACCTTAAGATCATCCTTCGTCTTGCCAAACATTTTCATTTGCAAGGAATCGCTGAAATCCGTTAGATAGAATGTGAATAACGTACTGCCGTTACGAAGCTCCTTACGATCCAATCCGAAGATGGTCCCCTGAATCGTAATTTTCTTTTCTTCGTCTTGGATCTCCTGGAGCGGAACCGGTTGATCCTTGATATCATACCCAACCTGCAGCCGAACCGCGCCCTCTTCCTCATCTTCCGCGTCCAGCTCAGCTTCCATGCTGCTCATGATCTGCTCGATCACTTCGCGCTCTTCCTCGCGCTTCCTCTGCTCGAACTCCTCATAAGCTGCCTGACCATTATCGCCAACCTGCATCTTCACACGCAGCGTCAGATCAAAATATTGTCCGAAAAAACGGGCAATGGCGGCATCGATCTGTTTCTTTCGGGCAAGCTCAAGCGACATGCCATCCGACATGGAGAGAAGGACTTGCCCATCTTCCACCTCGTATTTGGCCCTTGCCATCCATCCATTAACTGAAGGGATCTCCCGATGTGCCCACTCTAGAAACAAGCCCCAGTATTCTTGCACGATATCTGCTTCGGGAACGCCGCTTCCATATCGGAACACAAATTTGATCTTCGCGATATGCCCCATCTTCTCCTGAATTCTTAGACAAAATGTACGATAGACCTCAGCTGGAACCAAGGTCTCCTTCAGGACGGTTATTCTCCAGTCCTTGCTGGCCCTGCTTGTCTCTACTTGCTCGATCACACCATCCAAAAAATAGGGTTCCACCAGATTGGCCGGAACATCTCCCTGCTTGACCAGCAGTTCAAATCGCTTCCTTTTATCTTCTGTTGTGCCCATGGTTCCCTCCCCCTGCATTGCACAAAGCTATAAGAAAAACTTCTATCGACGTACATCCACAGAAGACAGACTGCGTTTAGTCGATGTGAAAAAATAGAATAAAGCCTCCGCTGGCAGCACCCATTCGTCCTGCCCCAAAAAGAAGAGCGTCCGCCATACTGCCATCCGGAAGCTTACTCCAGATGATGAATTCCGGTTTTGGACGAAGGACTCCTCCCTCATCCAAACTTGCCGGGAACTCATAATATCGATTTACTAGTACGCTCTCGCGAACAGCACCGTATGTTTCGCATCATCACCGCATACGAGACACTTGGTTTTCTTCTCAGACGGTTCAAACGGAATGTTTCTGCTCGTAGCACCGGTTTCTTGCTTGACAGTATCTTCACAAGCTTCCGAACCGCACCATCCTGCCAAGGTAAACCCGCGTTTTTCTTCCATGCTTTCCTTCATTTCATCCAGCGTTTCCACGGAATAGAAATGATCCTCACGGAACTGCTTCGCGCGCTCGAACATTTCCTGGTGCACCTGCTCCAGCATATTCTGTACTTCCTCGGTCAGATTAGCTTGCTCTACGATTTTCTTCTCGCCTGTGATGCGGGAGACAAGCACGCACACGCCATTCTCCATGTCACGCGGCCCGATCTCCAGACGCACCGGAACTCCGCGCATTTCATACTCATTGAATTTCCAGCCTGGACGCACATCCGGATTATCGTCAACGCGTACGCGGATACCTGCGGATTTCAGTTCACGGAACAGCTCGTCCGTACGACCCACAACCGCGTCTCTCGTCTTCGGTGGACCGATTGGAATCATGATCACTTGCGTTGGTGCGACTTTAGGAGGAAGCACCAATCCCCGGTCATCCCCGTGAACCATAATCAAGGAGCCAATGAGACGCGTGCTGACGCCCCAGGATGTTGTATGAGCGTATTCCAGCGTATTTTCACGGTTCAAATATTGAATGTCAAAAGCTTGTGAGAAGTTGGTACCCATATAATGCGAAGTACCTGCCTGTACAGCTCGTCCGTCTTTCATCATCGCTTCGATCGAGAATGTATCCACGGCGCCCGCGAATTTCTCCGAAGGTGTCTTCTGTCCTTTGATTACCGGAATCGCGAGATAGTCCTCTACGAATTGCTGATAGATATCCAGCATTTGCATGGTTTCCCCTCTTGCCTCAACTTCCGTTTCATGAGCAGTATGGCCTTCTTGCCATAGAAACTCGCTCGTGCGAAGGAATGGCAGCGTGCGTTTTTCCCAGCGTACCACGTTGGCCCACTGGTTGATCAGCACAGGGAGATCACGATAGGATTGAATCCATTTGGAATACATATGCCCGAACATCGTTTCAGAAGTCGGACGGATTGCCAGACGCTCTTCCAGCTTCTCTCCAGCCGCTTCCGTTACCCATGGCAGCTCCGGATTAAATCCTTCGACATGCTCCTTCTCCTTCTGGAAAAAGCTCTCGGGAATGAACAGCGGGAAATACGCATTCCGATGGCCCGTCGCCTTAAAGCGCCGATCCAACTCTTCCTGGATATGCTCCCAAATTTCATAACCGTCCGGTTTGAAGACGATGCAGCCTCTGACTGGAGAATAATCCATCAGGTCCGCTTTTTTGATGACATCGATATACCAGCGCGAGAAATCTTCCGCTTGCGGCGTAATCTCCGTCACGAATTGTTTATCCTTCGATTCCTTAGACATATAAATCGTGTGCCTCCCATTAATAAAACGCATGGTCAAAGCTCCTGATTCAGGCGGCTCGACTGGCGTTATTGGCGATATGTGTGAACGAGCTGCGGCTATAAAGCCAGCCCTTATAGTAACTCCATTTGCTAGATAGTGACGCGTCATAATCTGCTAACAATAGAAAAGGTACGGCATTCGTTGCGGCTGGCGCACCGAGCCGTACCTTAGGGTTTATCCGTTGATCAAACGCAAAATATCGTTATAGGTTACGGCTATCATTAACAGGAACAGCATCGCAAACCCGATAAAATGAACCATGCCTTCTCGGTTCGGGTCAACTGGCTTGCCTCTTAAAGCTTCAATCCCTAAGAATACGAGCCGGCTTCCATCCAATGCCGGTATCGGCAGCAGATTGAATATGCCCAGATACAAGCTTAGAATGGCTGCCCAATAGGTCAGCTGTTCGATACCCTGTTTGGCGATTTGTCCCGTCACTTCGAACGTCCGTACAGGACCGCCAAGATCATCCATGGAGAACTTCTGAATCAACTGTCTGAAACCCTGGAAGATAATATTCGTTGTATCTACCATTGCGGTCCCGGAACTGGTAATTGTCTCCCCAATCCCTGCGGATCGCGTAGGAAGCTTGGGAACAATCCCGACCTTGCCGCCTTCCTGACCCTCCATGGTCCGCGGAGTTAAGGTCAGATCAAACGACTCCTCACCCCGGCGTACCGTCCATTCCATCGGCTTGTCCTTGGAAGCCGCAATCAATTCGATCATCTTCTGATAATCGGCACCAATGGCGGTTCCGTTAATGCTCTCGATGATGTCTCCCTCTTTCAGATTGGCTTCATCTGCTGGCATGCCTTTAGTAATCTCGCCAATCTGCACATAGGTTGGATTCTCAACCGGTATACCGGCCATTTGGATGTGAAGGGCAAACAGCACGAAGGCCAGAATGAAGTTCATGACAGGACCGGCAAAAATCGCAAGCGCTCTTTGGCCCACGGTTTTGCTGCCGAATTGGCGATCTCTCGGTGCGATCTGCGTCTCGACACCTTTGGCTACCGTTAAGGCTTGCGGATGAATTTCAAATTGCTGGAATTCACCATCCACATCAAGCCTAACCGACAAACGATCCACCATATCCATAAACTGGACTTCGCCGCGAATAACATTCTTACGGTTGTCGAGTTGATCCAGATAAATCTTTTTCACTTGATTCTCTGCATTCAATCGAACCGCAATCGTCTGACCGGGCTGAATCTCGACAAGTTCCGGATCTTCTCCGGCCATGCGGGCGTATCCGCCGAACGGAAGAAGACGAAGCGTAAACTGTGTTTCATTGCGTTTATATGAGAACAGCTTTGGACCAAATCCAATCGCGAACTCGCGTACCAATATTCCGGCACGCCGGGCAAAATAATAGTGACCCCATTCGTGCACGGTAACGATCACAAAAAACATGAGCACCGTTAAAAAAACGACCCGAACCATTTCCAATTCTTTACATCCCCCTTTTCCTCTGAGAACGCAGTATGTCCCTATAGATTATCATTATTCTCCTGTCGTCCACAAGAGAATCACAAGCTGTCCGCTTTTTTTCAAGGGAGATTTCAAAAACACTTCAAATCCTATAGTCGGGAAGCTAATTCACGTGCGATTCGATCATTCTCTTCAATCGTCTCCAGTGCCGGTTCCGACACTGCATGATGGCTTTGCAGCACTTCCTCAATGATCTCTTCTATCCGCAGAAAAGAGATTTCGCCGCGGAGAAACCGGGCAACCGCAATTTCATTGGCAGCATTGAATACCGTTGGCGCTGTCCCACCCATTTTACCACATTCATAAGCAAGCCTTAAACAAGGAAAACGTTCAAGGTCCATCTCCCGGAAATGCAGCTTGCCCGCTTCTGCCAAAGATAGCCTTGGCGCAGGCGAAGACCACCGCTCCGGATAAGTCAGCGCATATTGAATCGGAACCCGCATATCAGGGTTGCCGAGCTGGGCAATGATGCTCGAATCACGGAATTCCACAAAAGAGTGAATGATGCTTTCCGGATGAAGAAGCACGGAAATATTGTCATAAGGAATATCATACAACCAGTGGGCCTCCATCACCTCAAGCCCTTTATTGACCATGGTGGCCGAATCAATCGTGATTTTGGCACCCATGGACCAGTTTGGATGTTTAAGCGCATCCTCCACCGTAACGTTAACCAGTTGTTCACGGGTATAATCCCGGAATGAGCCTCCGGAAGCCGTCAGCGTGATCCGTTCAATATCTTCATGCCGCTCTCCGTTGAGGCATTGGAATATGGCGGAATGCTCACTATCAATCGGCAAGAGTTTTACCCCTTTTGCAGCCGCTCGAGCCGTAACCAGATGACCAGCAGTTACCAACGTTTCCTTATTGGCAAGCCCGATTGTCTTCCCCTCATCGATCGCTGCAAGCGTAGAGGACAGCCCCATGCTTCCAACGACCGCTGTAACCACCATTTCCGCATCCGTCGCTGCCGCAATCTCGATCAAGCCTTCATGACCATGGAACACTTCGGTTCCGGCAGGAAGATCATGCCTGATGCTGTCAGCAAGCTCTTTCGTGGCAACGGACACTTTACGCGGAGAAAATTCCTTGACCTGCTGAAGCAGCACTTCCTTATTACTCCCTGCTGCAAGGCCCTCAATCTGAAAATGTTCCCGGTGTTTCCTCACGACATCCAAGGTCTGGGTACCTATGGAGCCAGTGGAGCCGAGTACGCTGATCTTCTTCATGCACATCTTTCCTTTCATCAGTAAGGCAGGAGACTCAATATATGTACAAACGGAAATACGACGATCCAACTGTCACATCGATCCAGTATCCCTCCATGGCCCGGCAGCAGTTTGCCCGAATCCTTGATGTCATACACCCGTTTATAAGCGGATTGCACCAAATCTCCGAGTTGACCGATAACAGCGCAGGAAAGTCCGATCAGAATCGCTTGTCCAGCCGTCAGGAATCCATCTGAGAAGAATGAAAAGAGCAGTGATGTGAACACGGCAATGACCACACCGCCGAGTGCACCCTCAACCGTTTTGTTCGGGCTTATGGAAGGCCATAATTTATGGCGCCCCATGGCGCGTCCGACAAAATACGCTCCCGCATCACTTGCCCAGATCGAGGCCAGAAGCAGAAAAGTCCAGAATACGCCATGGCCGTCAGGAGCATGTCGTGATTCGGCGATAAAGGAAAATCCGATTCCGATATACGCTGATGCCAAAAATAATAATGAAACCCGTTTGATATCAATTACATTCTTCGTCGTTACGGTCGCCAGCAAAAATAAAAGCAGCAGGAGCCAAAGTACATGTTCCCACGGGATCTGAATATTCAAATTAAGCGGACCCCATGGAAATACAAGCAGCAGCACCCCCGCGTACCCAATCCATGCCGTTCCCCCGAACGGTGCCGTATTGGTCATGCGCACAAACTCATAATAACCGATTAGCGCCATCGCCAGAATAAGAAGATGGTACCATAGACCGCCTATGAAACATAATCCTAAAAAGACCGCTCCCGCTATAATTCCGGTAATCAATCGCTGTTTCAAAACGTTCCATCCTCCATCGGCTACGAAAGTCCACCGTAGCGCCTTGTTCTTTGTTGATAATCGGCTATGGCCTCCACCAAATGATCTTTGGTAAACTCCGGCCAATAGGCATCCGTAAACCATAGCTCACTATACGCTAACTGCCACAGCATGAAATTACTCAGCCGCAGCTCGCCGCTTGTGCGGATCAGTAAATCCGGATCCGGCAATTCGCCTGTGAGGAGCCGCTGGCCAATCAGTTCCTCTGTAATATCCTCAGGACGAAGAATTCCGTCTCGCACATCTCGTCCGAGCGCCTTGACACTTTCGGTGATCTCTTTCCGGCTGCCGTAATTGAGCGCAAAGTTAAGCACAAGCCCGTCATTGCCGGCTGTCTTCGCAACTGCTTCTTCCATCGCAGACACGGTATGGGACGGAAGGTCTTCCGGATGCCCCATCATGCGGACCTGGACATTTTTTTCGATCAGCTCCTCCAGCTCAATAGCCAGGAACTCTTGCGGAAGCTTCATCAGAAAATCGACCTCATCCTTCGGACGCGTCCAATTTTCTGTCGAAAAGGCATACATCGTCAATATTTTGATTCCCAAATCATCGGCAGCGATGGCCGCTCTTTTGACAGCCTTCATGCCATTCTGATGGCCAATGATTCGCGGCATACCGCGCCGTTTTGCCCAGCGTCCATTACCATCCATGATGATGGCAACATGATGTGGGATGTTGTCCGGAGAGAGCTGATGCGTCTGCTGACTGTCCTCCTGATTCAACCACGATCGAACCCGTTTGATCATTCCATTTCCTCCAGGCATCTTTCTGCAAAAAAAGAGACAAACCCCACCATTGACAGGAGGGGCCACAAGTCTCTTATACTTCCATAATCTCTTTTTCTTTAGCAACGAGGACTTTGTCGACTTCTGCGATAAATTTATCCGTCGCTTTTTGGATATCTTCCTGATGTCTCCGGGACTCGTCCTCGGAAATATCTGTTTTCTCCAATTTTTTGATGTCGTCGTTGGCATCACGGCGAATGTTGCGGATGGCCACTTTCGCTTCCTCGCCGAATTTCTTCGTCATTTTCACCAGCTCGGTTCTGCGCTCTTCCGTCAGTGCAGGTACGACGAGGCGAATTTGATTACCATCATTCGCCGGCGTCAATCCGACATCCGATTTCATGATCGCTTTCTCGATATCGGCCAAGGACGACTTGTCCCAAGGCTGGATCATGAGCGTTCTGGAATCCGGCGTACTGATGTTAGCCAGCTGATTCAGCGGAGTTGGCGCTCCGTAGTATTCCACCGTGATCCGGTCGAGTAGGGCTGGCGCTGCCCGTCCTGCGCGCAGCGTTGCCAGGTCACGCTTCAAAGACAGGATCGCTTTTTCCATGCGTTCTTCTGCATTCTTTTTCACCGATTGCGGCATTAATCTACACTCCCTTTAACGATCGTTCCGATTTTCTCGCCCAGAACGACGCGCTTGATATTACCTTGCTCCGTAATAGCGAAGACGATGAGCGGGATGTTGTTGTCCATACATAACGATGAAGCTGTAGAGTCCATTACCCCAAGGTTTTTGTTCAATACGTCTAGATACGTCAGCTGCTCGTACTTCTCGGCAGTTTCATCCTTAAATGGATCAGCGGAGTACACTCCGTCCACCTTGTTCTTCGCCATGAGAATCACTTCTGCTTCGATTTCCGCTGCGCGAAGCGCTGCAGTCGTATCGGTGGAGAAGTAGGGGTTACCTGTTCCTGCCGCAAAAATAACGACACGACCTTTTTCCAAATGCCGAATGGCTCTACGGCGAATATACGGCTCCGCAATTTGCTGCATGGAGATAGAGGTTTGCACCCGAGTCGGCACGTCGATCTGCTCCAAAGCATCTTGCAATGCCAAAGAGTTCATCACCGTTGCCAACATCCCCATATAATCTGCTGTTGCACGGTCTATTCCGTTCGCGCTGCCAGCGATACCGCGCCAGATGTTTCCGCCGCCGCACACGATCGCGACCTCCACACCAAGCTCGACAACCTCACGAACCTGCTCAGCGATCGATGAGATCGTCTCAGCATCAATACCATATCCATTCTGCCCTGAAAGGGATTCCCCACTGACTTTCAATATCACTCGTTTATATACAGGCTGTTCCAAATGATAACCCTCCACTTTAAGACGGCGCCTAAGTATACGACGCCCGTTTGAAAAACGACAGACAGACACACCGGCACACTGCTTGACGGTTTATAAAAATCGGGTAAACACATCCGTCTCAAGTAGAAACTTCTGGTCGTCTAATCAAGACTTAAATCCACACTTTCTTGTGAGATAAGGGTGCCTTACTCCGAATTTATAACAATCTTATCTCTCTTATGCCTTTATATCTCTTAAAAAAGAAGGAACACAGGTGTGTTCCACTCTTTTCTATAACTTATATTAGCCTATTCGGCTTATTTATTCACCTGGGACATAACTTCTTCAACGAAGTTGTCTTGTTTTTTCTCCAAGCCTTCGCCCAATTCAAAACGAGCAAAACGACGGATGGAGATGTTCTCACCGATCGTGCTGATTTTTTCGTTAAGCAGCGTGTTGATCGTTTTATCAGGATCTTTGATGAAGGACTGCTCAAGCAAGCAATATTCTTCATAGTATTTGTTGATGCGGCCTTCAACCATTTTTTCAACGATTTTTTCAGGCTTGCCTTCGTTCAGGGCTTGGTTTTTCAAAATTTCTTTTTCTTTCTCAAGCTCTTCCGTTGGCACTTCTTCGCGACGAACATATTTAGGGTTTGCAGCGGCAATATGCATAGCGATATCGCGAGCAAACTCTTTGAATTGATCTGTTTTACCTACGAAGTCGGTTTCACAGTTGATTTCAACGAGAACGCCGATTCGTCCGCCGCCGTGAATATAAGACTCGACAACGCCTTCAGTTGCAATACGTCCAGCTTTGTTAGCTGCTGCAGACAAACCTTTTTCGCGAAGTACTGCGACCGCTTTGTCGATATCACCATTTGTTTCATCCAGCGCTTTTTTGCAATCCAGCATGCCCGCGCCTGTTCTTTCGCGAAGTTCTTTTACCGCACTAGCTGTTACTGCCATTAGAATTCCCTCCAAATTGGTATGATAAAGTTTGCGCTTGAACCTCTAGAAAACCGTCATACGATTGTTCTCTCCAAGATTCAGACCGCGTTAAGTAGTTGTTCTTCCCCTGCGATGCCAGGCTCCGGATTCCACGCGTTATTCGCACGTCACCCGTTCTAACATCTTAAAAAAAGGGCAGTGAGAGGTTATACACCTACCAACCACCCTTTTCATTTAATTCATGATTTATACGTTTAATCCTGATTACGCAGTTGTTTCTTCGCCTTGGTGAGCTTCAACAACAGCATCGGCCATTTTACCAGTCAACAATTTGACAGCGCGAATCGCGTCATCGTTACCTGGGATTACATAGTCGATTTCATCCGGATCACAGTTCGTATCAACGATACCAACGATTGGGATACCCAATTTGCGAGCTTCCGCTACGGCGATACGCTCTTTGCGAGGATCGATAACGAACAATGCGCTCGGAAGACCCTTCATGTTCTTGATACCACCCAAGAATTTCTCAAGACGATCTTTCTCTTTGCGGAGAAGGATAACCTCTTTCTTAGGCAATACTTGGAACGTGCCGTCCTCTTCCCAAGCTTCGAGCTGCTTCAAGCGGTTAATACGCTTTTGGATCGTTTCGAAGTTAGTCAAAGTTCCGCCGAGCCAACGTTGGTTGATGTAGTACATACCGCAACGCTCTGCTTCTTCCTTCACGGAATCTTGAGCTTGTTTTTTCGTGCCGACGAACAGGATTGTACCGTTCTCTCCAGCTACGTTTTTCACGAAGTTGAATGCTTCTTCAACTTTCTTGACCGTTTTTTGCAGGTCGATGATGTAGATACCGTTTCTTTCAGTGAAGATAAATTTATCCATTTTCGGGTTCCAGCGACGAGTCTGGTGACCGAAGTGTACGCCAGCTTCCAAAAGCTGTTTCATGGAAATTACTGCCATCTTCACGCACCTCCTAAGTTTGGTTTTTGTGTGTCCCTCCGCCAAGATCATTTTTCATTAAGACTCCCAATCCTGGAAGCACCCTCAACGAAATCACTCTAGCGTGTGTTTTAACACCGTCAATTACTATAACATAACCATGGGCAGGTTGCAATGTCTTTTGTGCACTTGAACAGGTCTATTCCATCAACGGCTGCAAGCAGATCCTGTAAAGAAAAAAACCACTCTCAACCGAAGGGCTAGTTGGAGGGTTTTGCTGTGATTTTGGTTATGATCGAATTGTAGCTCTCATCTGCTGTGAACGAATATGTACCGCTTTGGATCATGGTGTTGATCTTTTTCTCGGTTGCCTTATTAATGAATGCTTGTTTGTTATCAATGACGCCGGCACGCAAAAGACTGTTTGCCACATCACTGAGATTATTTCCAGCTGGAATATTCACTTTGATAGGCGCTTCCGCTTTGGCTGGCGTTTTCGGCTTCGCCGGATCCGTCACTTTGGGAGTAGATTCCTGATTCTTATCCACGCCCGCTTCAGGCTTCTCCGGCTGCTGCGGTGCTTCCGGCTTGTCCGTTCCCGTCTTCCGTGCAGGATCGGCCCCTTCTTCGGACTCACCAGCGCTCTCACCAAGCCTCTTCTCTTCCCACTGCTCCGCCGTCATCAGCTCGTCCGAACCTTCGACGACTTGCATATCCAAAGCTTCCGCTGCTGCCAGCAGCTGCTCCTTCGTTAACTCCTGCGTCTCCGATGCGGCTGTGCCTTGACCGATCCACATCAGCTGAAGCAGCACCGCGCCGATCACGAGACCGCTCCCCAGGCCCATCATAAATGTACGATTCTTGATCACACGGATTCCTCCTGTTTGGCCAACTGGATAATAAGTTGAACTTCGCCTCGCTGAAGACCCGTGGTCTTGGCAATCATATCGATGGACTTTCCTTGTTCATATAGATCAAACAGCTCCGCGTATCTGGATTTAATGGAATGGACAAGTGGTGCAGGCTCGGCTTCGGAAGCCGCTGCAGCCTCTCCTGCAGACAAAAAAGCGGCCGCAGTCGTTTGCGCCAGCTTCTCTTCCGCTGTTCGAAGACGCATTTGCGATTCGGTCATTTTCTGCTCCATGGCCAGCATGCGCTGCCGCAAATCACTGACCTGCTCTTGATGTGTTTGCTGCTTGGCATCAAGCTCTTTCTTCATCTTACCAACCAGTTCCACCAGCTGTTCGTTCTCGTTCTGGATTTCCGCCATATATCCTTCAAGCGTGTTCTCCACTTCTTTTACAACCCGCTCGCTGGACACGGCCTCTTCACGGCGTTTCGGCAGCATAAAAGCATACAGCACGGCGGCAATGCCAAGCAGCACGATATATATCCATGGTTTCAAATCCATTAACTCCTTTATGCCTATAAATTATCTAGAGCGAAACATCGAAATTTTTGCCTTTATAGGGATGCTCTGCCGGCTGCTCCACTGTCTCGCCCGTTTCCGCTGTTCCCCGACCTTGTTGCTGACCAGAGGATTGACGGCTCCCGTCATCGCGCACGGCTGTTTCCGCCGTCTCACTCACTTCTGTGCTTCGCTGGGCTTCCGCACGGCTGTTCTTGGATAACTCACCCGCAAGCAGCGTCTGATCATTCATCGGGCGCTGCTGGGATTCATTATGCATCTTGCCCGCTTCATTGGTTCTGGGGACCGCAATTTGCATCTCAACCGATTTCAAACTCAATGGAATCACCTCATGATATAGGATCATGTCCACAAGCATTTAAAACGTCTGTTCCGTCCTACAAGAGCGGTACCATAGTGATATCCCCTTCATGATAGTAAAAAGAAACCCGCTGCGTGGGATCCTTAACAAAGCGGGTATACCGCCCTATGACAATTTTGGCACCGCCGTAGATCGTCTTTACCACATTCACTCTTGCTTTGCCGGTATCCTCAAGCATCTTCTCGATTTCCAGCATTCGGTCCTTAATATCGGATTGTTCTGCCATGTTTGATTTTTTGGTGGCATTCAGTTTGATTCGCAGCGCCAGCTTGTCTGGCGACAATTGACCCGAGGAAGCTAACTGATTCAGAAGATAAAGCGCTTTATCGGTTTTATCCATACTTTCCAATGACTGTTTCAATTGGGCTCTAAGATCCGACAGTTCATTCCGCAGCTCGGGGAGAACACCAACTTCAATTACGGTAGCTGTCGACATGCTGTTTCCGATCGTTCGGGCAACCCCTTTTTCACCCGCCTGCAAAATGCCGCCTACCACAAGGCCCTTCATACCGTTGCATTCGATATTCCGGACCGCCCGGATATTGGAGTGCATGATGCTCTGCGAGACAAATACGCTAGCGCCGGCTATGACGTTTCCATCCTGGATGAACGAGCTTTTGACATCCTGACCCGCCTTGACATAACCCTTGTTATAACCGATGATTCCGCCGGATATATCGATCGAGCCTTCAGCCTCCAGCTCGGCTCCTTCCACAAAGCCAGTGACTCGGATATCCCCTGCTGCCTTGATTCTGAATCCGGTCAGCACATTGCCGCGAATGACCACCGTACCGACAAAGTCGATATTACCTATACTGTAATCAACATCTCCGTTAATCTCATATACCGGAAACACATTGATTTTTCCCTTTTCGGTTTTGGTGAGGAGTCCGTCAATTGCAGCGTACATGGCGGTTTTCTCGGCGTTAACAACGACGTTCTTCCCAACCTTGAAATGAGCTTCCTTTCCCGGTTTGCTCGGAATCTCCTCTCCGGTCACCGCCGTTCCGGGGACACCCTTCGTTGGCGGAATTCGGGTGGCAAGCAGCTGCCCCTTCTTTACATTATTTAAACGAATCACTTCTTTATAATCCACTTTGCCATCTTCGATCTCAAGCGGCTTCAGATTCGTCTCATTCCCAAAATTAACGGTAAATTCGATTCTGCCGTTCTGTCCGTGCATAGGTTCCGTTCCCATTGCAATCGGCGTTCTACTATATTGATACTCCTCCGCATGATCTGCGATTCGCCGCAACGTATCATGTTGAAGTCCATATCGTATCTGATGACTTCTCAGAAATTGTTCAAGAGCTTCTACGGAGCAAGAGAAATCCTTCTCCCATTTGGTGAACTGTATATAGGCGACGACCTTGTCATCCGATAGCGTAACGCTAAAGTACTGATCCAATGCATAATCTACAGACAATCCAGGAACCCCCTTCATATATGGCAAGCGTCAATCGTTTTGCATCAGCAAATCCCGATCTTTATCGAGCGCGCCCCGAAGTCTCAAAATCGCTTTGGAATGAAGCTGAGATATTCGTGAAGGTGATAGCGACATCACTTCAGCAATTTCGCTGAGTGATAAATCCTCATAATATAATAAGGAAACTACGGTCCGCTCTTTCGGGGTTAATTTACCGATACCCTTCATCAGGGCTTCTCGCAGGTAAAATTCATGGACCTTGTGATCCGGATTTTTCGCTTTCTCATCAACCAGGAGCGACATTCGGGTCTCAGACTCCTCCTCGCGGATCGGATCCTCCAGAGATGTCAATGTCATGACCGCTACTTCCTGCAGCATGTGCCGGAATTCCTTCTCGGTCACGTCAAGGTAATCACTCATCTCGGAATCACTGACGCTGCGTAAATACTTCTGTTCCAACTGCTGATATGCAGTTTCAATCTTCTTCGCCTTCTCGCGGACAGAGCGCGGCACCCAGTCCCCTTGGCGCAGCGAGTCCAGTATAGCCCCACGCACACGCCAAGAAGCATAGGTTTCGAATTGCAGGCCTCGTTTGTAATCAAACTTCTCGATGGCGTCAATCAGACCCATTACCCCATTGCTGGCCAAATCTCCCTTAGACACGTTCTTCGGAAGACCGATGGCCAAACGGCTTGAAACATAGTCAACGATGTGCAAATGATATTCGATTAGTTTCTTCTTCGCTTCATGGTCTCCATCTTCCTTCCATGCGCTCCATAAATCCGCATGGTTTAGCACAGAAGCTTTACGTTCGTCCAATTGCCTTCACCCTCCTTATTTTTCCGTAAGGTGACGAACGGCCTTGGCCAGTTCTTCGGGTTCTTTCGTTGAAACCAGCTTAGGAGGATTTAGCGGTACAAAGTCTCCATTCTCTTTGCTGCTGGATTCGGAATGGATTAAATCCATCAATTCCCGATCCTCATCAGGCGTGGATAAATCAAGAACAGTTCCTCGGTCTTGCTCCCGCTGCGTGTCGGCGTCCCCTTGAACAGTGGCTCGCGGACCCGTAATGGCAGCAAACATCCAATTCAGCAGGAACGCCAGAAGAAACCAAATCGCACATGCAAGGAGAGCCCGATACATGCTAGTCATCCACAGATTGTTACGTATGGAGAAAATAAATGTGAACACAAATCCGGCAATTCCAGTCATCAGATAAAAACGAAGTTTTCCCATTAGCTACAATTCCTTTATGCCCTTTTGTACGCTTCGTATTGTAAACTTACCCGTTGCACAGTCCAACTCAACGGTTCTTCCGTAATTTCCTCCGGTATCCTCGGCAATTAGCGTTATCCCCATCTGCTCGAGCCCAGCCTTGCAAGACTCCACATTACGAGGACCAATGCGCATGGTGTCACCGGAGCCGGCAAAAGCAAACATTTGGGCTCCCCCCGCCATTTTGGCTACCATACGTGCCGGGGAAGCCCCCAAATTCCTCATCTTGTTCAACAGGATCGGAAGAGCCGTATCGGCGTATTTTGCCAGGTTAAGCTGCCCTTCTCTGGCAATCGCTGAAGATGGAAGCATCACATGCGCCATTCCACCAATCTTCGTCACCGGATCATACAACGTCAGTCCGACACACGAGCCGAGTCCCGTTGTACGCAAAATACCGTTTGGACCTGCGACGTTCAGATCCGCCATGGCTACTTTCACTATGCTTTGTTCTTCAATCATGCTCCAAAGGCACTCCTAAAGCTTCAAAAATTTGAGCAAATGATTGTGGATCAGGTATGAGGAAGAACTGGCCTTCCACCTCGTTCTGCCCTTCTAGGAACGTCGTGTTGATTAAGAGGGCATCGTCTCCCATTTCTCCGAACTGCAGCAGTCCATAACTTAAGATGGCACCTGCCATATCCATCGCAAGAGCCGGCACCGTAGGTGTCATGGACAGATTGGTCAAATCAGCGAGCGACGATAAGTACGAGCCTGACAATATATTTCCGATCTCGCATAATGCGGACTGCTCCATCTCGGAGAATTGCTCCTCATCCGACACTTCAAAGCCCGCCAGATTCTGCAGCAAATTCTTCCCGGCTTCCGGACTCATAATAAAGAAGAGATTTCCCGGCGCACTACCTTCTACCCGTAAAAATACGGCAAGAACGAGTTGTTCGCTCCCTCCTACACTTTCGGCAATCTGTTCAAAAGGCAGGAGTTGAACTTTGGGAACAGCCATATCAATCGGTTTGTTAAGCAAGCGGGAGAGGGCGGTTGCCGCATTGCCCGCTCCGATGTTTCCAACTTCCTTCAAAACATCCATTTTGATTTCCTTGCCATGCTTAAACAGCTCCACTGTCTACTCCTCAAGGCCTTCCAGCTGAATAATCTCACTTTTGTTCAGCACTTCGGACAGATTCAGCATGACGAGAAGGCGCTCCTCTCCTACCTTCGCGACACCGCGAAGATATTTCGCTTTAATTCCGCCGACAACCTCAGGTGGAGTGTCAATGCTGTCCGTATTCAGATCGATGACATCACTTGCGGAATCCACGATAAAGCCTACCTGCATGTCATTCACCGCCACGATGATAACCCGCGTTTGATCGGTTGCTTCAACCTCGTCCAATCCAAAGCGGCCGCGCAGATTGATTACAGGAATGACGACGCCGCGAAGATTAATAACCCCTTTTACGAAAGCATAGGTCTTGGGAACACGCGTAATGGGCATCATTCGCTCAATGGTCTGAACCTTGTCTACCTCGATGCCGTATTCTTCCTCGCCAAGTCTAAAGACAATAACCTTGATTTCTTCTCCCATGAAAAAGTCCTCCTTCAAAATGTGTGGCCTGCCGCCTGAGTTATAGCAACCTGCTATTTGATAAATGCATTTGCGTCAATAATGAGAGCGACTTGTCCATCCCCTAGAATGGTTGCTCCGGATACTCCCTGAATGGCAGGCAGATATTTACCCAAATTCTTAATGACAATTTCACTCTGTCCGATAAAATCATCGATGGTGAGTGCCGCCAGACGATCCCCCTTGCGGATTACAACGATCTCTGTTTCTTCTTCCAGCTCCTCATCGAAATCCGGAATTTCAAACAAGCGGCTGAGCGAGATAACCGGAATCAGCGATTCCCGGAACTGAATCATGCGGCTGCCGTGAACATGTTTGATTTGGCCACGCTTGATGATGCCCGTTTCAACAATGGAGGAAAGCGGAATTGCATATTTTTCAGACCCCATCCGAATCAGCATAGCTGCAATGATAGACAGCGTTAATGGAAGCTGAACGGAAAAGTTCGTGCCTTTTCCCGGTGTCGAGTAGATGGTGACGTTACCGCCCAGGGCAACTATTTTGGATTTAACAACGTCCAGTCCAACGCCTCTGCCGGATACATCCGAAATTTTCTCTGCGGTGCTGAATCCCGGTGCGAATAGCAGTTGATTGACCTCGTCATCGGTCATGGTGGCTGCTTCGGCCTCCGTCACAACGCCTTTTGCCAGCGCGTTCTTCAGAATTTTGTCACGGTAAATGCCGCGTCCATCATCTTCAATCTCAATGAAAACATTGTTGCCGCTATGAAACGCACGCAGATGCACTGTACCGGTCTCCGGTTTACCAGCAGCGATGCGGTCGGCAACAGGTTCGACACCATGGTCAGCCGAGTTGCGCAGCAAGTGGACCAGCGGGTCGCCAATCTCATCAATAACCGTACGATCCAGCTCCGTCTCAGCTCCGGTAATAATCAAATCAATCTTCTTGTCCAGTGTTTTGGCAAGGTCGCGTACCATCCTTGGAAAACGATTAAACACCGTATCTACAGGAACCATGCGCAGCTTCAGGACGATATTCTGCAAATCGCTGCTCACGCGGCTCATATGCTCAACGGTGTCCGTCAGCTCCTGATTCTTGGATTCACTGGCCAACTGCTCTAGCCGTACCCGGTCAATCAGCAGCTCACTGAACAGATTCATTAAGACATCCAGCCGCTCAATATCAACCCGGATCGTTCTCGAAGGATTACCTCCCCCTGCATTTCGGGCAGGTACCTTGGACTCTTTGGCAGGCGCTGAAGGACTCTTAGCTTCCGGTGAAGCCGCAGCCGCTGGAGCTGCCTCTGAAACTTGCGGTTTGACAGCTTCTGCTGTAGCCGCACTCTCCTGAACCATTTGCTGCAAAGATTCATGATCGAGCGCCACAACCGTAGTAGTCTCGATCTCCGAAACGCCCAGAATCTGGCTTTCAATGTCTTGCGTTTCTCTTTGCGTTATGTAATACAACGAAAATACGCGATCGAATTCACCTTGTTCAATCTCTTGAACGTCCGGATACGTTTTGACGATTTCCCCGGATCTTTCCAGCGTTTCGAATACCATGTAGGCACGAACCGCCTTGAGTTGGCAATCCTCTCGCAATGTCACTTGTATATATAAAACCTTATGTCCTTCCGAAATCGATTGATCAAGCACGGAAAATTGAAACTCATCCAATTCAATTCCTTGGACGGCCACAGCGGAGTTATCTCCTTCAGCAGCTGCCCCGCCAGGCGAAGCTCCTTCACCACGTACAATCGACTGCAAGGAAGCCACGATCGAGGAAACATCCGCTTTCCCGTCTCCGCCTTCGGTAATATCCTGCACCATCGATTCAAGAGCGTCCAAGCTTTTGAAGAGCGTGTCAAAGATAAAATCCTGCATCTTTAGCTTTTCGTTCCGGACAAGATCCAGCACGTTTTCCATCTGGTGGGTAAGTGAAGCCAGATCTTCGTATCCCATCGTTGCTGCCATACCCTTCAACGTATGAGCCGATCGGAAAATAATCTGTACGATCCCGATATCGTCCGGGTTGCTTTCTAATTGAAGCATGTTTTCATTTAATGATTGCAGATGATCATTTGACTCATCAATAAACATTGTCAAATATTGATTCATGTCCATTGAGAGACACCTCCTCTTCAAGTTCACTTTCCGTTATTTACAGCTTGAACCATTCTAGGTGCAATATCATGAAGTGGCAGAACGTGGCTTACGCAACCGAGCTCAACAGCTGATCTTGGCATCCCGTATACGACGCAGGTTTGCTCGCTCTCCGCATAGGTGGATGTCACTCCTGAATCGTAAAGCTTCTTCATCATTCTCGCCCCATCGCTTCCCATGCCGGTCATCAGCACCGCATGACGCTTGATCATGGTCAACGGCAGTAGGGATTCGAACAGCACATCTACAGATGGACGGTGACCATTGCGAGTCTCATCCTGGCTGATCCTGATTTGGTAAGCGCCGCTGTCCGAGCGGTAAACCCTCATATGGTTGCCCCCCGGTGCAATGTAGGCTTTCCCCGGTTCCAATACCATTCCTTGTTCTGCTTCCATGACCTCCAGCTGACTGAATGAATTCAGGCGCTGTGCAAGCGATTTGGTAAAACTCGGCGGCATATGTTGAACGATGACAATCGGGGCACAGAAGTCACCGGGAATGGGCTCGAGAAAAGCTTTCAATGCTCTTGGCCCGCCGGTGGAGCAGCCCACCGCAACCAAATCCGTCAATTCCGTTGACTGCGGTATCTTGGCTTCACGGAGCTGACGACCCTCGTTCTCTGGAAGCACGACTGGAGTTAAGTCTGCAACAGACTTACGATCTGCCCGTTTTCTCTTTGATCCAGAGGGCTCGGCTCCTTCCGTAGCAGTAGACATCTTCTTCTCAACAGTCCGAGATGACGGCATACGAGGCGAATCCATTCGCTTGCTCCGTTGGTCAGTCTCGCGGACCGTCGTTCGCGTCTCATTCACCTGCGGCTTCTTGTTCAGCGTTTTGTCAGAAGGCTTTGGCGAAAGAGGAACCGTTATGTCCGCACTCCGTCGTCTCTGCTCTTCTTCTTCCCACAATGCCCTCCGCTGTTTAGCCTGCATCGCCGCATTCAGTTGCTTCATTAGTTCTGAACGCACCTGCTCAATATCAAGCGCATTAGAAATGGAAGGCTTTCGTATAAAATCAAATGCTCCTGCCTCAAGGGCAAGAATGGTCTCTTTCATGCCTTGCTCATTAATGCCGGACAACATAATGACCGGACGGGGGCCAGAATCCATAATGAACTTCAGAGCATCCAGGCCGTTCATTTCCGGCATTTCTACATCCAGTGTAATGACATCCGGATTCAATTCCTTTACTTTCCGAACGGCGTCAAGCCCGTTATCAGCTGTTCCGACAACCTGAAAAGATGGGTCACGCTCGATGAAATCGGAAAAGATTTTCCTCATAAATGCGGAATCGTCAACGACAAGCACACGAAAAGGCTTCATAGATGTCCACCTCAGTTTCCATTAATCCAAGCAAAGAATCATTTCGTACGTTTGAGCCACCGATGCATAAATCCTTTGATTCCCTTCGGAGCTTCCGGCTCTGTGGCAGCAGGAACGGTCATGTAGCGAAGCGCGATCCGTCTGATATCACTAGAGGCGTTACATCGCGGATAAGCTGCTGTAAATGGGACCTGCCGCTTAACCGCCTGGACAACATGCGTATCATCGGCAATCGAGCCAAGCAGCTTGATGTCGATATCAAGGAAACGCTGGGCCGTCAAAATAATTTTGTTCGCTGCCTCCCGAGCCTCCTGTTCATCACCCGCACGATTGACAATCAGGCTGAACGGAACCTGGTTTTCCGTGCCGTGCACCACCTTGATTAAGGCATAGGCATCCGTAATGGATGTCGGTTCCGGCGTCGTGACGACAAGGCATTGATCAGCGGACGTAATAAATTTCATATTTTCCTTGGATAAGCCGGCTCCTGTATCAAAGATGATATAGTCCATCTCGGAAGCAATACGCTCAATCTGAGATATAAAATAATCCATCTCGTCTTCAGATAGGGTCATCATATCCGCCAAACCGGAACCTCCGGCAATGTACGGAAGCTTGTCCGGCCCATACTGAATCACTTCTTCAATGCTCTTCTCCCGGCGAATGAGATGATACAAGCTGTACCGGGAGCTTACGCCCATAAGAACGTCAATGTTTGCCATCCCGATGTCGGCATCAAACACCAATACCTTTTTGCCCATCGACTGCAAAGTCAGCGCAAAATTCAGTGTGAAATTGGATTTCCCGACCCCGCCTTTTCCGCTGCTGACCGTTATAATCTTGGCCGTTCTTGGAGATGCTGCCTTACCGCTGTTCCCTGACTGTTGGGACGAAACCAGCTGGCGAAGCGAATGAGCTTGATCCGTCATGTACGAATCTCTCCCAGCAGCAAATCGCATAACCGCTCACGATCAGCCATCAACAGATCATCCGGCACATTTTGACCATTGGTCATATAGGACAAGCGAAGGTTATGGGCATCTATCAGATTAAACAAGGAGCCGTAACTGCCGGTCTCATCCATCTTCGTAAAGATGACCTTATCAAGCTCGTATTTGCTGAAATGATCCGCGATTTCGATCATATCACTGCTCTTGGAAGTCAGGCTGAGCACAAGATAGGTTTCACTTTGATCGGAATGGGAGAACAGACTTTGAAGCTCGGATACGAGCAGCTCATTCCGATAGTTCCGACCCGCTGTATCCATCAACACCAAATCACAATCCTGCAGCTTCTGGAGGGCCCGCTGCATATCGCCAGGCGATTGCACGACTTCCATCGGCACATTGAGAATGGATGCATAAGTACGCAGCTGTTCAACGGCAGATATCCGATACGTATCGGAAGTAATAAAACCTACCTTGCGTTGGTTACGGAACAGCTGCTCTGCAGCGATCTTCGCGATCGTGGTAGTCTTACCGACCCCTGTCGGTCCAGCGATATATACAATCCGCGTCTCGGGTTGAACGCCGCCGCCGATACGCCCCTCAAGGAACGTCTCAGCTTGCTTGTAAATCACGTTCTGCAGCTCGGCCTCACTCATCTGCATATGATTAGCTTTCCAGGCTTCCTCCGCGGCTGTAAGCCACTCTTCCGTCAGTTTGGCCGAAAGATCCTGCTTGAGCAGTTGATCCCGAATGAAATGCAGCGGCTCAGGAAGATGCTGCGCTTCTAGATTTTGCCTGGATAATCGCGCAATCCATTCCTTCATTTCCTTAAGTTCTTCAAGGACTCTTTGTTCGGATTCGCTAATTCCCAGACGGGAACTTAAAGATTCCTCCTGTCCCCCACGGGATGATTGAACCGATTCAACGGAAGCTGCTGTTTCCGTTTGATCGTTTCGCATCGCTGCTTGTGCAGCTGCTGCAGGCTGTTGCACATGGCCCACTTCGTTCTTTTGCCTGTTAACCCCCTCCTCGGAAGCTGCAACCTGGCTCAGAATCTCGGCAAAACGACTATAGTCATCCTCATGCTGTACGCCGGAAGCTGTATCCGTGTTATTCGCAGAATTCGTGGAGGTCTGTGTACCGGGCTTCGAAATTTCAGCCGTTCTTTGATAGGCCTTGGGTACAGCACCAGAAGGTACAGCAGGCAGAGCTTTGGACTTCATCGGAGCAGAACCTTTGGATTTCTCCGCTTGCTCTACTGCCGCGATCACCTCGATCTTCTTACGGGTAAACATCCCCAGGAATCCGCCTACCTTGGTTTCCTTCGTACTCAGTATGACGGCATCCGCACCCAAATCCGTACGAATGTGCTGCATCGCCTCAGGCATCGTGTCGACGATATACCTCTTCACTCTCATAAGTTCACCACTCCGACACTTTGAATTTCGACGTTCGGCTCCAGCTCACTATAAGACAACACCGGAATATCCTGCATGCTTCGTTCAATGACCTGCCTTAAATACATTCTTATGGCCGGTGAGGTAAGCAGTATAGGCTGCTGTCCCATCTGAATGATCCGGTTAACCTGTTCACTGAGCTTCTGAAACACACTCTGTGTCGATGCCGGGTCCATTGCGAGATAACTTCCTTGGTCACTCTGCTGGACGCTTTCGGCGATCTTCTTCTCCAGCTGCGGTCCAACCGTGATAACCCGCATGGCCTCGCCCTCTTGAGCATATTGCTGGGTAATTTGGCGCGAGAGGGCTTGTCTTACATATTCGGTAAGGACATCGGGATCTTTCGAATAATGTCCGTAATCCGCAAGGGTCTCGAGAATTGTGACCATGTCCCGGATCGAGATTTTTTCGCGGAGCAGCTTAGCCAATACCTTCTGTACTTCTCCAATGGTCAGCACGGAAGGAATAAGCTCATCCACAAGGACCGGATAGCTTTCTCTGATATTGTCAACCAATGCCTTGGTCTCCTGGCGTCCAATCAGCTCATGGGCATGTCTCTTAATTAATTCGGTCAAATGGGTAGCCACAACGGACGGTGGATCAACAACAGTATAGCCGGCAAGATCCGCTCGCTCTTTCATGGCTTCATCTATCCACAGAGCAGGGAGCCCGAATGCCGGTTCGGTCGTTTCGATCCCCGTTACGGAATCATCCTCGTACCCAGGGCTCATGGCGAGATAGTGATTTAATAATAATTCACCACCGCCGACAGCATTCCCTTTTATTTTTATGACATATTCATTCGGTTTTAGTTGAATATTGTCGCGAATTCGGATAACCGGTACGACGAGTCCCAGCTCAAGTGCGCATTGTCTCCGAATCATAATGATCCGGTCCAATAAATCTCCGCCCTGCTGCGCGTCTGCGAGCGGAATCAACCCATACCCGAATTCGAATTCGATCGGGTCAACCTGAAGCAGGTTGATCACACTTTCCGGACTTCGAACCTCTTCGATTTGCTGTTCCTCCTCCAGCTGCTCCACTTCGACCTGCTTGCGATCCAGATTGTTCTGCATCCTCCGTGCCGCAATGAATAAGATGAGGGCAATCGGTGCAGTCGTAATCAGATGAATGGGTGTGAAAATCCCTAGCAACAGAACGGTACCTGAAACAATGTACAATAGATGAGGGTAGGAGAAGAGCTGCCCTGTTAGATCCTCCGCCAGGTTCCCTTCCGAAGAGGCTCTTGTAACAATCAAGCCCGCTGCAGTGGAAATCAGAAGCGCCGGAATCTGACTGACCAATCCGTCCCCAATCGTCAGGATGGAGTATGTGCTCATCGCGTCTCCGAATGACATTCCATGAATCGAGATCCCGATGATAAACCCGCCGATCAGGTTGATCAGCATGATGACAATCGTGGCGATGGCATCACCCTTAACGAATTTACTTGCACCATCCATAGCCCCGTAAAAATCGGCTTCCCGCTCGATTTTTCTTCTGCGCTCCCTGGCTTGCTGCTCATTGATCAAACCTGCGTTCAAATCCGCATCGATACTCATCTGTTTACCAGGCATCGCATCGAGCGTAAATCTTGCCGCAACCTCGGCTACCCGCTCCGAGCCTTTGGTAATGACGATGAACTGTACGACAACGAGGATCAAAAAGACGATGAAGCCAACCGCAATTTCGCCATTCGCTATCCACTTACCGAACGTGGCTACAACCTCACCCGCGCTAGCTTCCGACAGGATCAGCTTCGTTGTCGAAATGTTAAGCGCTACACGAAACAGTGTCGTGATGAGCAATAAGGAAGGGAAAATGGAGAAGTCCAAGGCTTCCTTCGTATTCATGGCCACCAGCAAAATAATAAGCGCCAGCGAGACATTGATAATCAGGAGTACATCGAGCAGCCATACCGGGATCGGAAGAATCATCATGAGTACGATGCCAATGACACCCGCAAGGACAGATAGATCTTTTATTTTCACTGCACTGACGCCTCCGGTCCCTAATTATTTCACTTTACCTTTTAGTTTATATACATAGGCCAGCACTTCCGCTACGGCCTGGAACAGGTCTCCCGGAATCGAATCCCCGATTTCCGACCGTTGGTACAAAGCGCGTGCCAGCGGCTTGTTTTCCATCGTTATAATTCCGTGTTCCTTCGCTATTTCTTTAATCCGCAAGGCCATGAAATCCTGGCCCTTCGCAATGATCTGCGGAGCTTCCATCATGGACCCGTCATATTTGATCGCCACTGCAAAGTGGGTCGGGTTTGTGATGATAACGTCGGCATTCGGGACTTCCTGCATCATCCGCTGAAGTGCCATCCGACGCTGGCGTTCCCTGATCTTTCCCTTAATCAGCGGATCGCCCTCCATCTTCTTGTACTCGTCTTTGATGTCCTGTTTGGACATTCGAATGTTTTTTTCGTAATCATATTTCTGATACATGTAATCCAGAATGGCTAGAATAATCAGCCCGATGGCAATCTTGAAACCCAGTGACATGGTGATATCGGCCACGAAATGAAAAATGGTGTCGGGTCCCATCGTTGACAAGGAAGATAATCCTTCCCTCGCAGCCCACAAGGTGGTGTACACGAGGTAACCGATGATGGTCAATTTAATGACCGATTTCAAAAATTCGACCAAGGAACGCATCGAGAATATGTTCTTGAACCCTTTGATGGGATCGATTTTACTGAACTTCATTTTCAAAGTCTCGCCCGTCAGCATAAACCCGACCTGCAAATAATTAGCCACCAGCGCAATAACGAACACCGAGATAAACAACGGAGCCAGCAGAAGCAAGATTTGGACACCGTACTCCCCAAATAACTGCATCACATTGTCTTTCGTAACGTCCATGGAGAGCCGATTAATATAAATGTCGGTGAATAATCGAACGATGCGGTCTCTCATATACCCGCCGAAAATTAACAAGCAAAAGAATGCGGCCAGCAAAACCGATGCACCCGATACCTCCATACTTTTGGCAACTTGGCCTTTCTTACGCGTATCCTGGCGTTTCTTCGGTGTGGCTTTCTCCGTCTTTTCACCAGCGAAGAGCTGTAAGTCGACCGGATACCGGTATGACATCCGCTTCACCTCCATCCTCCTTAAGTCGGCCCGTCTCCAATAACGCCGAGCAACTGCCGGAGTGCTTCAAACATTTTGGCAAACAGATGATCAAATAGTGACACCAGCATCGGCATGAGCAGCATCAGCAGCACGAGTCCAACGATGATTTTGATGATAATACCGATAACAAACACATTGAACTGCGGTGCCGTCCTTGCCAGAAAGCCAAGCCCGACATCGGTCAGGAACAGGGCTGCTACCAGCGGAGCGGCCATTTGAAGTGCCAATACAAAAGAGTGCGAGAATGTCCGTACGAGAAAATCCGTCACATTGCCGTCATGGATCTTCCCAAACACATCACCCGTAATCGGAATCCAATCATAGCTGTACATGATCGCATCGAGCAGATAATGGTGACCATTCATGCTCAGGAATACCAGTAAAGCCAGATAATACTTGAAGGTACCGATTAATGGGGTTGAAGTCCCTGTAAAAGGATCGATGACATTGGCCATGCTGAACCCGATCTGAATGTCAATTAATGCTCCTGCCGTTTGGACGACGGTCATAATAAGATAAGCAGTGAAACCAAGAAGCAGTCCCACCAATACTTCCTGGACAATCAATATGACATAAGATAGATCTTGCGGAACCACTTCTCCGAGCCCGAACGAAAAATATACGATCAGGGCGATGATGGCCGAAAGGCCTATTTTGTAAGAAGGTGGTATACCGCGTGAAGTAAACACTGGCGATATTACAAAAAAAGCTGTTATTCGACAAAAAATAAGCATGAAAACAGGTAAACTTTGCTGTAACCATTCCATGGACACTCAGCCTATCCGATATATTTGTAGAGATTGTCCAAAATACCGTGGGTAAAATCCACTAACGTCGTTAATATCCAAGGACCAAACAGCAGTAATGCTACAAGAACAATAATAATTTTTGGTACGAAAGCCAGCGTCTGTTCCTGGATTTGTGTTGTCGCTTGAAAAATACTGATGATAAGTCCGACAACCAGTGCGAGAACCAGCATCGGTGCGCTCACCTGGAGCACAATATAGACCGCTTGTCCTGCCAGACCGATAATAAATTCAGCGCTCACGGCGAGTCCCCCTGTATTCGAATTACTTGCCGCTTATTGCTACGTGTTAAAGCTCATCAGCATGGATTTCACGACCAGATACCAGCCGTCTACCAAAACGAAGAGCAAAATCTTGAATGGCAGCGAGATCATGACCGGCGGCAGCATCATCATACCCATCGCCATCAGCACGCTGGCAACCACGATATCGATGACCAGAAACGGAATGAAGATCATAAAGCCCATTTGAAAGCCGGTCTTCAGCTCACTAATGGCAAATGCCGGTACCAAAACCGTTAATGGAATATCCTCGTAAGATTCGGGTTTCTCTGCGCCTGTGTAATTCATGAACAACAATAGATCTTTTTCCCGTGTGTGCGCGAACATGAACTTCTTCATTGGATCTTGAGCCTTATCCAGCGCTTCCGCTTGGGTAATCTCACCTTTAAGATAGGGCTGGAGCGCTACATCATTCATCGACGACAACGTTGGAGCCATTACGAATAAGGTAAGAAACAGGGCCAGGCCGATCAACACTTGGTTTGGCGGTGTTTGCTGTGTGCCGAGCGAAGTGCGGACAAAGCCAAGCACAATAACAATCCTTGTAAAACTAGTCATCAACACCAGTATCGCCGGTGCAATGCTAAGAATGGTGATCAGGAGTATCAAGGACAAGGAGCTTGTCCCCGGTGTGTCTCCCTCATTGCCGATTTGAATATCAATGTTTGGAATCGGATCCGCAAATGCCGTATGGGAAAACAGAAATCCAAACAATATGAAAATCGCGATAGCGTACGAGATCTTTTTATTCATGAATCTTTATGATCCTCCCGCAGCAATTCTTCGACCTTTTCTTTCCGGTTCGGTACGCTGCGCAGCTTGGATTCGAACACTTCATGGAAAGAAGATGTATCGTCCAATTCCATTTCTTCCGGTGGTTTGCCTTTACGGAGTTTTGCCGCCAATTTTGCTATAAAAGGCGGCAGTGCCCCATTATGTATTCCAGAATCCTGTTCAAATGCAGCTTGGATAAGCGCAACTTCAGCTGGATCAGAAATTTTGTCCACCAACCGGACGTCTTCGCCAACACCGATCACATAGATGATGCCCCCAATTTCGACGAGCTGAAGGGACTTGTTAGGGCCCATCCCAACCGCACCCAAAGTACGAATGGAGCGGCCCTGCATCCAGCTCTGATTCTTTCTGCTGAGAAAGCGAATCAGGAACACGATCAACGCAACGATGATGGCAAGTACGATAAAGACATAAAATAACTGTAAATAATACCCGGTAGTACTACTTGAGCTTAATCCATCAGAAGCTGCCATCATCATAAGAAGAATCCTTATACGCCAAGCGTCTTATTGATGGCTTCAATGACTCTGTCCGATTGGAACGGTTTAACGATAAAGTCCTTGGCTCCAGCTTGGATCGCATCAATAACCATCGCTTGTTGGCCCATGGCAGAGCACATAATCACTTTTGCGTTCGCATCGACTTTTTTAATCTCTTTCAGCGCTGCGATACCATCCATTTCCGGCATCGTAATATCCATCGTAATCAGATCTGGACGAAGTTCTTTAAATTTCTCGATTGCTTGCGCACCGTCCTGTGCTTCTCCCACAACCTCGAATCCGTTCTTGACCAATATGTCACGGATCATCATTCTCATAAATGCAGCATCGTCCACAATCAGAATTCGGTTAGCCATTGATAAAAATCCTCCCTAAAATGTTTGTGCTATTGTAATTTTTGAATCCGGTCCCATTGGCTTACGATATCCGTCACGCGTACACCAAAGTTCTCATCGATGACAACGACCTCGCCTTTGGCAATCAGTTTATGATTGACAAGGATGTCTACAGGCTCACCGGCAAGCTTGTCCAGCTCGATGATCGAACCTTGTGACATTTCCAGGATATCCTTAATTTGCTTTTGAGTCCTCCCTAATTCTACGGTGACTTTAAGAGGAATGTCCATCAGTAAGTTCAGATTGTTTTCATCCACCTGGGTGTAAGGCGCAGATTGCAGATTAGCGAACTGTACGGGCTGTACATTCACATTGCGATTCGGCATGCCGCCATACTGTTGCGGCTGCCCTTGGTAAGGCATCTGCGGCTGTCCATATGGCATGGATTGCGGGATCTGTCCTCCCTGTCCTTGCACTGGCTGGCCGTAGCCTTGTCCGTAGTCGAATCCTTGGCCCATGTCATTGCCATTAACAGGGTTAGCCAGTGCTTGAGCTGGTTCCTGTGTACTGACAGGTGCTTCCACCGTCGGCGCGGCTTCCTGCTTCGCAGGCTGCGGCTCTTCCGTCCCGTTGATAAGCATGTGAACCATATCCTTGGAAAAATGAACGGGAAGCAGCTGCATAATGGTTGAATCAATAAGGTCACCGATAATTAATCGGAATGAAATCTTAATCAGTGTTTCATCCGGCGGAAGGTTGTTAACCCCTTCACCATTCGCCATGTTCAGAATGTCAATGCCTGGCGGCGATATATTGACAAACCGGTTGAAAATCGTTGACATGCTCGTTGCGGAAGAGCCCATCATCTGGTTCATCGCTTCCTGAACGGCACTGATATGAATCTCGTTGAGTTCCTCTTCCACGGGGTTGCCTTCCCCGCCTAACATCAGATCAGCAATGACCTGAGCATCACGTGTTTTAATGACTAGAGAGTTAATTCCTTCAAATCCATCCACATAAGTAACATGTACCGCTACATGCGGCTTCGGAAATTCTTCTTCAAACTCGCTTCGCTTAATGATCGACACTTTGGGTGTCGTGATATCCACTTTTTTGCCCAGCAAGGTAGACAGAGCGGTTGCAGCACTTCCAAAGGTTATGTTACCAATCTCACCAAGCGCGTCCTGCTCTAGAGGTGTTAATACATCATCGACAGTCGCCGCCGAAGGAATTGATGCTGGTGATGCCATTTCCGACTGTTTTAACAAAGCGTCGATTTCTTCCTGGGATAAATAGTCTTTACTCGTCAAATTCTTCAGCTCCTTCGATGACAATTTCATCGATTTGTACAGCAACCCGGTCTTTTATCGTTCCGGGACTGCCAATAAACTTTAATCTGTCCCCAACCTTTATGGAAAGTCCATCATGCATCGGTTTGTTTAATGAGATGACGTCGCCGACACTCAGTCCTAAAAATTCGGACACGGTAAGCTGTGAAACGCCCAGCTCGGCAACAATCGGAAGCTTGGCTTTACTTACACGCTGCTTAAGAGCATCTACTTCCTCTGGAACACTCGCTTTTTTCTCCGAGATAAACCACTGATGCGCCGATAGCTTGGACATGATCGGTTCCAGCACCACATGCGGGATACACAGATTAATCATCCCCGTGGTATCGCCGATTTTGGTGCTAAGGGAAATTAGCGCAATGGTTTCGTTCGGAGAAACGATCTGCATAAATTGTGGATTCGTTTCCAATGCTTCAAGGCGCGGTGAGATGTCCAGCACCGTTTTCCACGCTTCCTGCAGACTATCGAATGCCCGGCTGAAAATGCGCTCCATGATGATTGTCTCGATTTCGGTCATCGAGCTGACGGAAGAAGGAGCAATGCCCGTTCCTCCCAGCAAACGGTCCAGCATCGCGTAAGCAATGTTCGGATGGACCTCAAGCACCATGCGCCCGACAAGCGGTTCCGCCTCGAATATATTAAGAACTGTCATTTTGGGTATGGAACGAATAAATTCATCATATGGAAGCTGTTCAACCTGCACCACATTGATTTGCACAAAAGTACGTAATTGCGCTGAGAAATAAGTGGTCAAATATCGTGCAAAATTCTCGTGAATGCGGGTCAAGCTTCGAATATGATCCTTGGAAAACCGGAGTGCCCTCTTAAAATCATAAGAACGAATTTTCTTTTGCGTTTCCTCTTTTTTCAGTTCTTCAGCATCCATTTCCCCTGAAGAGAGAGCGGCCAATAAGGCATCGATCTCATTCTGCGATAAAACATCAACCATCTACTCACCCCCTTACAGGTCGTCCGACGAACAGTCTAGATACCTACGATCATTACATCTGTCATTTCGATTTGAATCAACTGCCCGGACGTTAACGACTTATTGATCAGGTTCTGCAGCTTGCCAATAAACTGTTCGCGCCCTTTGGAGTCATTAAGCAACTCGGGTTTCGTGTCGGCCAACGTTTTGATAATAATCGGTTTGATTTTAATCTCCTTGATTTTGTCGAATTCTTCCTTTGCTTTTTTGTCATTAAGCTGAAAAGCAAAGGCCATCTGGGCAATATATTCAGGATCTGCGAGATTCGTCTTGATCCCGGTGATTTCCGAGGTCATCTTGACGATCTCATCGGCTGATAACTTGGATAAAGCCGCTGCATTAGCCGAAACCTGACTTTTACCGTTATCGCCAAGCAGTTTGTCCGACAACAGGAAGATCGCCACAACAATCAGCGTAATAGACAACAGGATCGTAACTAACCAGGGGAGCATCTTTTTCATGAAGGTTCCTCCAATTGCTGCACTTTAATGGTAGCTTGATGAATGCCTACCTCGTGATGATACGCCTTAACGGAAGCGATGATTTCATTTGCACTTTCAAGCACAATCATGCGTTTTCCATTAATCAATGTAATGTAGGTGTCAGGAGTCTCCTCAACCATTTCTATCAACAGCGCGTTAAGCCACAACTGCGAACCATTTAACCTCGTTACCGATATCATGGACAGCCTCCTTGTTTAATGAGGGAGGGGGCTCCCCCTCCCTCTCCATCCTTATCGTTTCAGATTGACAACTTCTTGAAGCACTTCGTCCGAAGTCGTGATAATCCGGGAGTTGGCTTGGAAGCCGCGCTGAGCAACGATCATTTCAGAGAATTCGCCTGTCAGGTCAACGTTGGACATTTCGAGCTGACCGGCAATAATCGCACCAGTTCCTTCTTCAGCATTATTCCCTTCAAACATAACGGCATCCAGATCGCCATCAGGAACTGCATTCAGGGTCACGCGATACATATTGCCGCCGATTTTCTCAAGACCTTCCGGATTCGGTACTTTCGCAACGCCAATGATGGCTCCCTCTTCCGTTGATCCGTCACTCATCTTCTGAATAATGGCGCCGTTTTGCGCAATCGTGAATGCTGTTACATCATCGCCCAACTGGATAGGCTCACCTGTCGCATCGAGAACAAGCATACCGTCAGACGTTACCAGGTTACGCGCTACGTCCACATGGAAATCGCCTGCACGGGTCAAGAAAGGCACATCTTGATCCTCACTAAGCTTCACCATGAAAAAACCGTCTCCGTCGATTCTCAGGTCCGTTGGATTCGGAGACATCATCGCGCTGCCTGGGGTATGCATGGTATCAATCGAACCGATCGATACACCAAGACCAACCTGCTTTGCGTTTACACCACCGGATGGATCGTCGGTTCCCGGCGTGACACCGGACATCGTTTGACTTAGTACGTCTTTAAACATCACTCGTCCCGCTTTAAACCCAACCGTGTTTACGTTAGCAATGTTATTACCAATGACATCAAGCTTGGTTTGGAAACCTCTCATTCCGGAAATACCGGAATACATGGATCTTAACATCGATTTTCCTCCTTTTGTTATGGACCGCTTCTGTCGATCAGCGGCCGCCTGGCTTCCTCACGGGCCAGCCAGATTTATGAAATAATAACTGCACTATCAATTTGCGTAAATACGTTATCCTTCATCGCTTTTCCATCCATTGCAGTGACCACGGTCCGATTCGGAATATTCACAATCAGAGCCATATCTTTCATCAAAATGAGAGATTCCTTGCTCCCCTTCGCTGCAGCTTTGTCCACAGCGCTCTGGATCTGCGCAAGCTGATCACTCTTCAATTCAATGCCGCGCTGCTGAAGTCTCTTCGCCGCATGGTTGCTGATTTTAAGAAGATTCTCACTTAAGAGTTCCTGAAACGTGCCCGCGGGTGGATTTACCAGAGCTTGTGCTGGTTTTCGTTCATTGTGAAGCGCTGCGGGATGTATTTTTCCAGGGTATAAATGGCCTATCATCATGCGGTCACTCATGGCGCTGTTCCCCCAGGCTCTTCTCCCCCTTGTCCGGGATCTCCGGCTTCAGGAACTGACGGATCGGGATTGCCTGTTTCGGGTACGGAAGGATCCGGATTGTTTGTTACAGGATCTGTTGGGCCCTGATTACTGGTGTCAGGTACAGAAGGACCCGGATTGTTTATTTCAGGATCTGTCGGACCTGAATTCAATGCATCTGGATCATTCTCGGTTACAGCGTTCTCGATTTTCACAATCTGGTCAAGCGATACTTCACTGTCACCGACTTTGGCATAATGGACGCCTTCACGAACAATGATGGAATCTACGATACCGCTCTTCATGACGGACTCCGAACCATCCTCCGGCTTGAACATCCAGCTGATCTGTTTACCGATCAAACTTGAAGCAGCGCCCAGAGACTGACTCATCGCCGTTAATTGAGTATTGATATTCATCAGCTGCTCCAGGGAAGTAAACTGGGCCATTTGGGCAATAAACTCCCGGTCCTGCATCGGCTGAAGCGGATCCTGGTGCCTTAATTGCGTAATCAGGATGCTCAGGAACTGATCCTTTCCAAGCTCCTGGCCGTTTCCGTTTTTACTGCTGACATTCCCTTTAGCATAGTTGGGCCACATATTTTTCGTAGATACCGGATTAGTTGCCATCCAAGCTCACCTCCTCACTGTTAGGCTTTCGCGGTAAATGTTCCTGCTTGTACAAGTTCATCGTCGGCTTGATGCTCAGCAATCCAATCGTTCAATTCTTCCGTCAGATTTGCGGCCAGCACGGCATCATCGGAAGGACTATCCTTCTCCTTTGAGCGGTGCTGCGGCTGCTGCTGGCCTGATCCAGGCTGACGGCCGTCTTGATAAAGATTCGCATTGGAAGGCTGGCTGCTCTGTGTAACTTCAATTTTCTCGATCTGCAGCCCTTGAGCTTGCAATGCGCTTCGAAGCTGTGCCATTTGCTGGTCAATCAGCTCTTTAGCATCCGTCGAACGTGTCATGAACTGGGCGATTAATTGGCCATTCTGCATCGTAAGTTTGATATCTACTTGACCCAGATGTTCCGGATTCAAGGAGATTCTCGCTTCCGTAAAACCGGTTTGTTTCACGATTTCGAGCTTATTAATAATGAAGGAAGTCATTTCGCTTCCGAAGTTCTCAACAGGCACCGGCGGAGCTGCAGGCTTTACTGCAACTTGCGTACCTGAACGCAGGGCTAGCTGACCGGCAGTGACCGTTCCTTGCTCCAACAGCGAATCGCCTTCGTTAATCACGAACTCAGTTGCTGTACCATCAACGTCGGTACTTGTCGTCAGCGATGACCACTTGGCATTCGCTTGGCCCGTTGTTTGTGATGAAGCCGACTGTCCTGAAGTATTCGTGGATACGTTAGACTGAACAGCATCCGGTTGCTTTTGGGCCAGAATGTTATCAAAACTGCCGCTTGCCTTACTCTCCCCGGTCCCTGTTCCTTGACCAAGCAGACTATGGAAAGATTGGACAAGCTGTTTTACAGCAGCTTCGGTAGTCAGATCCACCTGACCAGATTTGGTCAGCATCGATGCCAGCTGGCTGATCGTATCCTGTACTGCAAATCGAATGGTCTCCGGTCTGGAAGCCAATGGAGATATCTCATTCCCATCCGAATTTTCTTGTGCTTGAGGAGAAGCTCCGCTCAGCATAAGATTCGCTTGCGTTAGCCAGTTCTGCAGCTCTTGCAACAAGGATGGATCCTCCATTAATGCCTGATCCATGGTGTCCAGCTCCTGCAGCAAACCTTGAAGCAATTCCATCAAGCCTTCAAGTGATGCTTCGGTTTCCGAAGAATACTGCGTTAGCAAGGATTCCAGCTTGGCAGCGACTTCCGGCGAAGTTGTTGAAGCGCTGTTACCGCTGCTGTTCATCTGGTAAGCCAGTGTCGCATCAAAGGAAACAGCCGCTGTCGCTTGACCCGCCGCGCTTGTCTTTCCGCTTCCCGAGGGACTGCTCACGGATGGAGACATGTTTTGTACCGTTATTGTCATCGTCTTATTTCACCTCCTTTCCTGGGGATGGAGATTCATTTCAGAGCTTATTTAGAGCCCATCAGGCGATTCAATATCTTTGCTGCCAGCTCCGCATCTTTCGAGGACATCGCATTTAAAATCCGTGAACGAGTAGCATCATCCACTGTATTTAAAATGGTCATGGTCTTAGCGGGACTGATCTTGTACGTTTGCATCAGCAGCTCGGCAGCGTTGGCGGGTGTCATTCCGGCAAAGGTCTGATTCAACTGGTTTTTATCCAGATTGTCGGATGACTTCTTCTGCGCTGCCTCCGTTTCGTTCTTCTTGAGTCTGGATTGCAAAGCCGCGATGGCCAAATCTTCAGAAGTCTCAGCATCTTTAAGCATCATGGTTGCATCCGCTGCCGTTTTCGGATCCATTTTCTGCAGAATGGCAACCCGGTTGCTGCTCTTCATCTGACTAAGCATAAGCACCAGTTCTTCCTGCGTAAGGTTTTGCATAATCGGTGCGGCTTTGCTTGGACTCATGTCGGCGTAGAGCTTGGACAGTTCACGAATCTGCTTGGTATACGCGTCTTCCTCTTCTGTCTCACCGCTTGTCGGTGTGCTCTGCATCGAATCAATCTGGGTTTCCAGCTCTTTCACCTTGTTTTCCTGTGCTGCCTTTTGCTCTGATACTTCATTTAATGTTTCTTCGCGTTCGGCAAGCTGCTTCTTGAGTTCAACAATCGTTGCTTCCGCGCTTTCTTCCTGCTGCTTCGCTTCTTTGAGTTTCTGCTCTTCCGGGGTCAGCACCGGATCCGGGACCCAGTTCTTGATAACCGGAATTTTATTAGCTACATCGATTAGTCCATCCCGCACATCGGCTCTAAAAAATACGGCAAGCGCCCCGAGCAGAACAATCGTGAATATAGCAGGTACCAAAATCAACAGTATCCGTTCAAATCCTCCGCCTGATTCTTCCTTATCAAGCGGCATGTCTTTTCGTGCCACTCTCATTCCTCCTTCGCGGTCATAACCCTTCGGTGTTTGCAAACCTTATCGGGCTTTGATCGCAAAACGTACCGTCGCCATTTCGTCCAGCTCGTTTTGTTCCCGAAGGAGACTTTCATGCCGGAACTTTTCTTGGGATTTATCTCTTGCCTTTAACCACACTTTTTCGTCAAGCATCTTATCAGACAATACCTTTTGTTTCTTCGTTACATTGACATGAGCGATTCGTATGTCATCCCGTTTCCGCTCAATGCATTCTTCCAAGTACTCTGCATATACCTGAATGTTTCGGATCTCAGCAACCGGCACGCATCGCGATGCCACCTCCTGCTGAGCGCGATACATTTGATCCCGCATCTCATACAGCTCATTCAGACTTTTCTCTTCTGCCTGCAGCTTCCCGATGGCACTTGACAGCATCCATTCGGCTTGCGTTTTCTCGTTGCTTTTCAGGTCTACGATTTTCTGGAATGCATAATGAAATTTCATTCTTCAAAGTCATCTCCTTGAAAACTCGGAAATCAAACGTTCCTGAACCTCATTCAATGTTGTCTTCTCATTCACTTTTTGCTTCGTGAAATCCCATATTTGGCCGATATATTCAATCGATTCATCGATATCAGCATTCGAGCCCTGTTGATATGCCCCAATATTGATCAAATCCTCCGAGTCCTTGTATATCGCCATCAGCCGCTTTACGTTCTCGGAAGCATCGATTTGTTCCTCCGGCGAAATATCTTTCATTACGCGGCTAATGCTAGCCAGCACATCGATAGCCGGGAAATGCCCTTTGTTCGCTATATTCCGGTTTAAAACGATATGACCATCGAGGATCCCCCTGACCGCATCCGCGATCGGTTCGTTCATGTCATCACCGTCTACCAGCACCGTGTAAAAAGCGGTAATCGAACCCGTTGGCCCTGTGCCTGCGCGTTCCAGAAGCTTCGGCAGACTTGCAAAAACAGACGGAGTATAACCACGCATGGCCGGCGGTTCTCCTACAGCAAGGCCTACTTCACGCTGCGCCATCGCATAGCGGGTAACAGAATCCATCATCAGCATCACATTCAGGCCGCGATCCCGGAAATATTCAGCGATCGTTGTAGCAATCAAGGCTCCCTTAATGCGGATGAGTGCCGGTTGATCCGAGGTCGCTACAATCACGACGGACCGTTTTAACCCCTCGGGGCCCAAATCCCGTTCTATGAAGTCCAGCACCTCGCGTCCACGTTCCCCGATCAAAGCAATGACATTGACATCGGCAGATGTGTTTCGAGCGATCATTCCCATCAGAGTACTCTTCCCGACACCAGATCCGGCGAATATGCCGACCCGCTGGCCTTTGCCGATAGATAGCAATCCGTCAATCGCGCGGACGCCGATGCTGATGGGCTCCTGAACCCTCGGCCTATTGAGCGGGTTCTGGGGGACATTATGTGTTGAATAATGCGGCATACGCGCCGGAATGATAGATCCATCCAGCGGTTGTCCCAATCCGTCGAGCACTTTGCCAAGCAGTTCCGAACCTACTTGCACGCTCAGCGGTTTGCCGGTACCGACTACATCACAGCCGGGACCAATAGAGTGAAGCTCGCCAAGAGGCATCAGCAGCACTTTGTTGTCTCTAAAACCCACGACCTCCGCCTTGAGCGGCTTGGATTGCTTCGTGGGATAGATGTAACAAACATCGCCGATGCTTGCATCCGGACCTTCGGACTCCACCATCAGCCCGATAACCTGCGTAACTTTGCCGTTGATGCGAACAGGGTCCAGATGTTTCAGATGATCCATATACCGCGCGCTATTCAGCTTCTTCATCTTGATTTCTCCGTTCCTCATCATCAAGAGCGAACCGCACGAGTTCTTTTTTGATCTCGGCTAGCTGTGTATCGATGCGGGCATCCACGCTTCCGAAGGAAGACCTGATCACGCAGCCGCGATCTTTAACCGTGGAATCCGGCAAAATTTGAAGTTCTGCCTGAGAATCGATCGATAATCCGAGCTCTTCCCGTGCCGCGTTTACAAATTCGAATTGCTCAGGAGCTACGCAGAGGGAGATGACTCCTTTTTCCCGCTTGCGTGCCAGGTTCTTTCGAATCAGCTCCAGCGTGAAAGCAGGTTCAATCGTAAGCTGACGATCCAGTACTTTCTCCGCTATGCTGCAGCTGAGCTCCACCAAGAACGGCTCCGCTTCCTGAATTAAATCATCCTTAGCTTGATGGGCGAGTTGAAGCAATTCACTCGCTTGTAAAGTCGCTTGCTCCATCAGTTCCTTCATCTCAAGTTCTGCCTTAGCTGAGCCCTCGGCGTATCCTTGGTTAAATCCTTCCATCTTCAGCGTTTCAGACAAATCCTCGTCCTGAAGCCTTCTTTCGGTCCACCACGCTTCAATCTGCTGCTGCGCTTCACTCAACAGCCGCTCCGCCTCTTCCGAAGCCTCACGGATTTGCCTTTCGGCAAACTCTTGAGCATCCTTCAGCATCTCATGCTTTAAGCGTTCAGCTTCAGCCAGCGTCTGTACAGCAGCCGGCTCGGCAGTCGGGGGAGTATATTCCTCGACCGTTTCGTGGGTTGGTGACGCGTAACGACGAGCAAGATCCAACTCTTTCAACACATCCATCGGTTTATAGTGGGACGATTTGATCAAGTTAGACAATGATGTCATCTCCTCCGCCGCGAGCAATAATAACCTCGCCCGCTTCTTCGAGTCTTCGGATCGTGCTTACAATCCGCGTCTGAGCTTCCTCTACATCACGCAGCCGCACCGGTCCCATGTATTCCATTTCTTCGCGGAAGGTTTCGGCCATACGCTTGGACATGTTGCGGAAAATGACATCCCGCACCTCTTCGCTTGCCACCTTGAGTGCAAGCTGTAAATCGGCGTTCTCGACATCGCGGATAATACGCTGTATCGAACGGTTGTCCACGTTGACGATATCTTCGAATACAAACATCCGCTTCTTGATTTCTTCTGCGAGCTCAGGATCCTGGATTTCCAGGGAGTCGAGGATTGTTCGTTCCGTTCCTCGGTCAACGCCGTTCAAAATTTGAACGATGGATTCAATGCCACCCGCACTGGTGTAATCCTGCGTAACCGTAGCCGACAGCTTCTGTTCCAGCACGCGTTCCACCTGGGCGATGACTTCTGGTGAAGTACTGTCCATGACTGCAACCCTACGCGCTACTTCGGCCTGCTTCTCTTGCGGAAGCGAAGATAGGATCGCGGATGCCTGCTCGTATTGAAGATAGGACAAGACGAGTGCAATGGTCTGTGCATTTTCGTTCTGGATAAAGTTCAGGATTTGGCTTGGGTCCGCTTTGCGGGCAAAGTCAAACGGTCTTACTTGAAGCGTTGCTGTCAGTCTGTTGATCACTTCCATCGCTTTTTGCTGTCCAAGCGCCTTCTCCAAAATCTCTTTAGCGTAATTAATACCGCCTTGCGAGATGTATTCCTGGGCTAGACAAATTTGATGGAATTCCTGAATAATGCTATCTTTCTCATCACTGTCGACTTTGCGAACATTCGCAATCTCCAGCGTTAATTGTTCAATTTCTTCATCTCGAAGATGCTTAAATATTTGAGCGGACACTTCCGGGCCAAGTGTAATGAGCAGTATAGCCGCTTTTTGACGTCCGCTTAACATTTGGTTATTTCCCTTAGCCAATGCTTCCACCTCTATTCCTCAGCTAGCCATGTGCGAAGTAAATTCACGAATTCATCTGGCTTCTTCTTCGCCAAGGTTTCGAGCTGCTTACGAACCTGGCTTTCATTGGTTATACTTTCGAGATTAATCGATGGGAATTCCGTAACTGGTGGAAGCTGAATGTCATCTTCAAATTCTTCCTGCTGCTGTCTGCGTCTGCGGATGATGAAATAGGCTCCTCCGGCAATTAACGCTAACGCAGCGATACCAATCCCCCATAATACAGGTTTTGAAAGAACGGTTTTCGGATTTTCATCCGCATTTACATTAAATACCTGTGAAATAACCGAAACTTTTTTGGACAAATCAGCGTCTGTATAAGTAGAGTCTGTATCCGAGAGCGACGCTCGTACAATATTCACCAGAATGTTCTGTATTGCCGTTCTTGTTGCATCATCCAAAGTTTGTTGTCCGGCAGGTGGTTCAACCGAGACATTAATGGTTAAATCTTTAACAGTATATGGGCTTGCTATGATATCCTTCGTAATCCGGTTAACTTCATAGTTAACGGTTTTGGAGAGCTCTTCCGAGTTCGTTTCTCCACTTCCAGAATCGCTAGGATATCCCGGAACAGCTTCTTCGCCTACACCGGCCACTCCGCCGGTTGGACTACTGGTTCCCGAATAGTTCTTCTGGATCTCCTGAACACTGAGCTCAATCCCCTTCATTTCTTCTTCATCAACAGGGGTTACGATGTTTTCTTTGCTCTGCACTTGATCAAAGTTCAGTTTCGAGGCAACCAGAACATTAACTTTATTCGATCCCATGTATTGCGAGAGAAACTGCTGAACATTTTGCCTAACGTCGCTTTCGAATTTTTTCTGAAGCGCGAAGTTTTCTTCCACCTTGCCCATCAATCCACCTTGGCCGCCTTTAGCTGTTGCGAGCAGCTCGACTTCGTCATTGGTGATTGTAATGTTCTCAACCGGCAAGTTTGGAATGGCTGTCTTCACCAGGTTGTAGTACCCGTCAATGACTTCTTGATTAGGACGATAGCCCGGTTTGAATTGCACAACTACGGAAGCACTGGCTTGATCTTCGTTTCCGTTCTTGGCAAATACACTTTCTTTTGGCAGATTTAATAATACCGTTGCATCTTGGACGCCCTGCATCTTCTCAAGCAGTCGTTCTACTTCGCCATTCAGTGCATTTACATATTTCACTTCGAATTCGTTATCTGTCATCCCGATGGCCGATGCGTTCTTCTCGAAGGTTTCGAATCCGATCGTACCATTCTGTACAAGTCCTTGAGACCCTACATCAATCTGGACTTTAGCTGCGCTCGTACTCGGAACCAGGATGCTTCTGCCATCCTCGCTCAGCTTGTAGGAAATCCCTTGAGTCTCCAGGTGGCTGATGATTCCTGCGGCATCGCTGGAATTTAGATCCCGGAATGCTACTTCGTACTTCGTCTTAGAGAACTGCATCGTTAGTACGATTAGAGCAATCAAAACAAATGCTATTGTAGCGATTAACATTATTTTTTGTTTGTTGCTGAATTGGTTCCAATACTGGGTCATTCTCTCCCTATATTGGGTAATTCTCTCGTTCACATTGTCACCCCATCCGAAACTTTGCTAGAAACATTTAGATTTGCGTGCGCATGATCTCTTGATAGGCTTCTACCACTTTGTTTCGGACCTGCGTTGTGAGCTGAATGCTCAACAGAGCCTGTTGGGCGGATATCATCGCCTGATCTACGTTTACTTGTCCAATCATTAATTTATCGCTCATGACATGAGCATTTTGTTCCTGTGCTGCCACAGAGTTCAGTGCTTCATTCAGGTAAGAGCCAAAATCGCGAATCGATTCGGAAGGAGTCGCTCCATTTTTCACTTGCTCCTGCAGTTGAAGCGGCTGTACGCCCTGAACACTGAACATTGCATTTTGAATCATCTCTTTCTCTCCTCCTACAATATGGGCTTATGTATTTCTATTTGCTATCTACCGATCTCCAACGCCTTCATAATCATCGCTTTCGAAGCATTTATCGCCGTAACGTTAGCTTCGTAAGAACGGGTAGCTGCCAGCATATCCACCATTTCCTTCGTTATGTCCACGTTAGGCATAAAGACATAGCCTTCCGCATTCGCATCCGGATGTGTAGGGTTATATACCTGTTTCAGCGGAGCTTGATCTTCCCGCACCTGCGCAACCTTTACCCCTCGTCCCACATTCTGACCATTCATCTGAGCTCTAAGAAGCCCTTCAAATGACTCCTGCTGCGGCTGTAACACAACCGTTTTACGGCGATACGGAACGGCATGGCCATTCTCTATTCGAGCGCGAGTGGTTTCCGCATTGGCTATGTTGGAGGAAATGACATCCATTCGAAGCCGTTGTGCTGTTAGAGCTGATGCATTAATACCGAAGCTATTGCTAATATTCATGAACCCTATCTCCCTTCAATAGCTGTACGCATCATTCGAATCTGCTCATTTACAGCTTGTATGTATGAATTATAACGGAGCTGATTCTCTGCAAGCAGCGACATTTCTCTGTCTGCATCGACATTATTCTGGTTGTTATTCATGGAGCTGCTGCCATCCTTCATAACCGAAGCATCAGGAATCCCCCCGGTTGGACCAATGACAAAATGCCTGGGATCCGTTCTTCTGCCCTGAAGCGACAATTGGGCCCCATCCATTTCTTTTTTCAGAAGACTCTCAAAGGATACCTCGGATCTCTTAAAATGAGGAGTATCCACGTTGGCGATGTTGTTTGCAATCACATTGTTTCTGAGATTCGCTGCATCCAAACCGCTTTGAAGCCGTTGAAAAGAACTATTGTTCAACAGATTCACTAGCTCATTCCTCCTGACTGGACTTTGCAGAAAGGTATTCCACTCTTCCTAGCTAAATCCTCTTTTTTCGACAAATCATATAATCCGTATGAACTAACCTAGGTCTTAAGTAGAAAAAGACAACATGATGTCACATAAACTAAGTTTCTTAAAGATTGGGACTTTTTACAATAAGAAAAAAGCCCTATCTTTTACCAAAAAGAAGGGCTTTGTGTTCATTTTTATCCGATTTTTTTCTATATTATTGCAAATCGTACCACTAAATCTGTAAAATTTAAGCGATTTTTCCCGAAGGGTAGGTCCTGCTACGACCCATAAAATTCACAAAAAATTACGAAATCCGTCCCGATCCCTTCCAACATGCGAAAGCGCTTCGACAACTTGCTGGTAGGGTCATGATGAATATCGACAATTATTTCCTTTCGCATACCCGGAAGATAGACCTATATGCATGCAACTACAGAATATACTGGCTCAGATCCCGGTCCTGGGCGATGCCGGCAAGTTTCTCCCGGACATACTGCGGCGTAATCACCATGCGGTCCAGCGTCAACTCAGGCGCTTCAAATGACAGGTCTTCGAGGAGCTTCTCCAGTATCGTATGAAGTCTCCGCGCGCCTATATTCTCCGTGTTCTGGTTAACCGAAGCCGCGATTTGGGCGATCTCCCGTATAGCTTCCGGGGAAAACTCAACCTCAAGATCTTCAGTACGCAACAGATTGACGTATTGCTTGGTTAGTGCATTTTTCGGCTCGGTCAAAATAGATACAAAATCGTCGAGTGACAAGCTGCTAAGCTCCACCCGAATCGGAAAACGCCCCTGAAGCTCGGGAATCAAATCCGATGGCTTCGCAATATGAAATGCACCGGCAGCGATGAAGAGGACAAAGTCCGTTTTTACCGGCCCGTATTTCGTCATAATCGTGGAGCCTTCCACGATAGGCAAAATATCGCGCTGCACACCTTCTCTGGACACATCTGGACCTGATTGACGGCCCTGGCTGGCAACCTTGTCGATCTCGTCGATAAAGATAATGCCGGATTGCTCTGCCCGACGAATGGACTCCTGAATGACATCATCCATATCGATAAGCTTGCCCGCTTCCTCTTGCGTCAGCACTTTCCTGGCTTCCTTGACGGACAGCTTGCGGCGCTTTGTGCGCTTTGGCATCAGATTACCGAACATTTCCTGCATGTTCATCCCCATCTGATCATTGCCCTGCCCCGCAAACATATCAAACATGTTCGGAGCAGCATCCTCGACATCAATCTCAATCGTTTCGTCTTCAAGCTTACCGGACAGCAGGTTAAAACGAACCTGTCTCCGTTTCTCTTTGAGACTAACGTCCTTATCGTCCGCATCCTCATCTTCGGCCTGGGTATCGTTATTAGTACCGCCAAACAGCATCTCAAAGGGATTGCGCTGACTCTTCTGTCCTTTGGTTGAAGGCGCCAACAGCTGAACGATCCGCTCGTTCGCCATTTCCTCGGCTTTGTCCTTTACCTTCTCGGTACGTTCCAGCTTCACCATCCGGATCGCGGTTTCCACAAGATCCCGTACCATGGATTCCACATCACGGCCGACATAACCAACCTCGGTAAACTTTGTCGCCTCGACCTTGACGAACGGTGCATGGACCAGCTTGGCAAGCCTTCTTGCAATCTCCGTTTTGCCGACGCCGGTAGGACCGATCATCAGAATGTTCTTCGGTACGATTTCATCCCGCTCGTCATCCGTAAGCAAACTCCGGCGATAGCGGTTCCGAAGGGCTACAGCGACCGATTTTTTAGCGTCCTTCTGGCCTACGATGTATTTATCCAGCTCGGATACAATCTGTCTTGGCGTCATCGATTCTTTACTCATCGCGAATACCTCCACCCCTGATATGGCTATATGTTACTGTATGGCATCCTTACAGCTCTTCGACAATAATATTGCTGTTGGTATAGACACACACCTCAGAAGCGATCTGAAGCGCCTCTCTGGCTATATCTTTCGCTTCCATATGTCCGGCATGTCGCTTAAGCGCCCGACCTGCCGACAACGCAAAATTGCCGCCTGACCCTATGGCCAGCACATCATCATCAGGCTCGATGATTTCGCCGCCGCCTGAAATCAGGAGCATTCCTGTTTTATCCATAACAATCATCAAAGCCTCAAGTTTGCGAAGCACACGGTCTTGACGCCAGTCCTTCGCGAGCTCAACAGCGGCACGCTGCAGGTTTCCATGGTGCTCTTCCAGCTTGCCTTCGAATTTCTCAAATAACGTGATTGCATCCGCCACAGAACCGGCAAAACCGGCGACAACTTGTCCCCGGTAAAGACGGCGCACTTTCTTGGCGGTCTGCTTCATGACTACACTTTCACCAAATGTAACTTGGCCATCGCCGGCAATAGCTGCTGTGCCATTATGCCGTACTGCGCAAATCGTCGTGGCGTGAAAAGTCATTTCCATGATGGCAAGACCTCCCTAAGAAAATAAGATTAGATTGTATTTAGTTCGTTAGCATTAATAAATATTCGTACTCCGTCAAGAGCTCGGCTCGCAAGCGCTTCGTTCTTTTCCTTTTTGTTGCGAATGCGCTTCTCGAGACTCGGAAGAAGACCGAAGTTCGCATTCATCGGCTGGAAGTTATCGGGATCAGCATGGGTGATGTAGTAGGCCATACTCCCGATAGTTGATTCCTGAGGGAATACAATCCCCTCCTGCCCCTGAGCCGCTCTTGCTGCATTGATTCCAGCAATCAATCCGGATGCCGCCGATTCAACATATCCTTCGACACCCGTCATTTGTCCCGCGAGATACAGATTAGGCCTTGTTTTCACCTGATAGGTTTGTTCCAGCAGTCTAGGCGAATTAACAAACGTATTGCGGTGCATGACGCCGTAACGCACAATTTCGGCGTTCTCGAGTCCCGGAATCATGGAAATGATCCGCTTCTGTTCGCCCCACTTCAAATGAGTCTGGAAACCGACAAGGTTGTAGAGGGTACCTGCCGCATTATCCTGACGGAGCTGCACCACAGCGTGCGGCAGCTTGCCAGTATGCGGGTTCACCAATCCTACAGGCTTCATCGGGCCAAACAAGGCGGTTTGTTTACCACGCTTCATCATAATCTCGATCGGCATGCAGCCTTCGAAATAAATCTCCTTCTCAAACTCTTTCAATTGAGCGACTTCGGCATTGATAAGAGCGTCATAGAAAGCGTCAAACTCTTCTTCCGTCATGGGACAATTCAGATATGCCGCTTCGCCTTTATCGTAACGGGATGCCAGATAGACCTTGCTCATATCAATGGAATCCTTTTCCACGATCGGAGCAGCTGCATCGTAAAAATAGAAATAGTCCTCACCCATCAGCTCACGAATCTGTGATGACAATGCAGGCGAAGTCAGAGGCCCTGTGGCAATAACAACGATGCCTTCTTCAGGTATATGCTGAATTTCTTCATTTACAACCTCAATTAAAGGATGCTGATGCAGGGTTTCCGTAATTTCTCCCGAAAAACCGTCACGGTCAACGGCCAATGCGCCGCCAGCCGGGACAGAATTGCGGTCTGCCGAACCGATGACAAGCGAGTTCAGCATCCGCATTTCTTCCTTCAATACCCCGACTGCGTTGGTTAAACCGTTCGCGCGAAGCGAATTACTGCATACAAGCTCAGCGAACTTGTCCGTATGATGAGCCGGCGTCTTAACGACCGGCCGCATCTCATATAATGTAACGGGTACGCCGCGGCTAGCGATCTGCCAAGCAGCTTCACTGCCTGCAAGCCCTGCACCGATAACCGTAACCCTCTGTGAATCTGTCAACGTCATTACCCCCTGTATGCCTTACAAATCTGCTGCATCGTCCTGTTCCTCGACCATTTCGGAATAATCACAAGAAGTACATTGAAGCTTGATGCCTTGCTTGCTTTTCTTCTCTACCATCAAACTGCTGCAATTCGGACATGGCTTCGTTGACGGTTTATCCCATGATACAAAGTCACATTCGGGATAACGATCACACCCAAAGAAGACGCGCCCCTTCTTGCTCCGGCGTTCCACGACATGGCCTTCCTTGCATTTCGGGCAGGCTACGCCGATATCTTTCACGATCGGCTTGGTATTCCGGCAATCCGGGAAGCCTGAGCATGCAAGAAACTTGCCAAACCTGCCCAGCTTATACACCAATGGCTTACCGCATTTTTCGCAGATTTCATCGGAAACCTCATCTTCGATTTCGATTTCCTTCATTTCTTCCTCTGCTACTTCAAGGCGCTTTTCAAAGGATTCATAGAACTCTGCCAATACTTTGACCCAATCTTCGGAGCCCTCCTCCACATGGTCGAGGTCCTCTTCCATGTTCGCCGTAAACTCCACATTGAGAATTTCCGGGAAGAACTGCTCCATCTGTTCGATGACAAGTTCACCGAGCTCGGTTGGCATGAATTTTTTCTCTTCGATGGCAACGTAGCCTCTCTTCTGGATCGTCTCCAGCGTCGGTGCATACGTACTAGGACGCCCTATACCGAGCTCCTCCAGCGTTCGGACAAGACGTGCTTCCGTATAACGCGGAGGCGGCTGGGTGAAGTGCTGCTTCGGCTCAATATCCTGCTTCTCCAGAATGTCGCCACTATGAAGCTCTGGCAGGTATTTATCTTCCTCTGTCGTCCCGTCGTCGTTGCCTTCAACGTAGACCTTCATAAATCCAGGGAAACGAACCTTCGAACCCGTTGCGCGGAAGACTGTCTTGCCCGCGGTAATATCCACAGAAAGCGTATCCAGCACAGCAGAAGACATCTGACTCGCCACAAATCGCTCCCAAACCAGTTTATACAGGCGAAGCTGATCACGACTCATGAACGGCTTCACGGATTCAGGATCCCGCAGCACCGATGTAGGTCGAATCGCTTCATGCGCGTCCTGAGCGTTGGCCGCTTTTTTCGAGTATTGTCTCGGGCTCTCCGGAACGAACGGATCACCATACTTCTCGGTGATGTATTCTTTCGCTTCCTCTTGAGCCGTGCCTGAAATGCGCGTAGAATCCGTACGCATATAGGTAATCAAACCGACGGTGCCTTCCTTGCCAAGCTCGACGCCCTCGTACAGCTGCTGGGCAACGGACATGGTCTTGGCAGCCCGGAAACCAAGTTTACGTGCAGCTTCCTGCTGCAAGGAACTTGTCGTAAACGGTGGAGACGGGTGGCGCTGACGTTCGCGCTCTTTTACTTCGCCGACTTGGAAGGAAGCATCCCGAATCGCTTCGAGAATTTCATTGACTTCCTGTTCATTGGTCAGCTCCTTCTTCGCGCCGTTAAGCTGCGTGAATTTGGCTTCGAATGCGGATCCTTTAATGGCCAGCTTGGCCGTAATGGTCCAATATTCTTCCGGAACGAAAGCGCTTATCTCATTCTCACGGTCGAGAATGATTTTGACGGCTACCGATTGAACGCGGCCGGCAGAGAGTCCCTTTTTTACTTTCTTCCATAGAATAGGGCTGATCTTATAACCAACCAAACGGTCGAGGATACGTCTTGCCTGCTGCGCGTTAACCAAATCCATGTTAATTTTGCGCGGCGTCTTGAAGGCGTCCTTCACGGCCGTTTTCGTTATTTCATTAAATACAACCCGCAGGCTTTGAGTATCATCCAGCTCCAATGCATGCGCAAGATGCCATGCAATGGCTTCCCCTTCGCGATCGGGGTCAGCTGCGAGGTACACTTTTTTCACCTTTTTGCTAGCATCCTTAAGTTCCTTTAAGACAGAACCTTTTCCGCGGATCGTAATGTATTTCGGATTGAAGTCGTTTTCCACTTCAACCCCGATCTGGCTCTTCGGCAAATCGCGAACATGACCCATCGAAGCCTTCACGATATACTTGCTGCCGAGATATTTGCCAATCGTTTTCGCCTTAGCAGGCGACTCTACGATGACGAGTGAATCCGCCACAGGTTCATCCTCCTCTCCAACATTCAAACTTTCCCATTAAATGATCTTATATATAGCACCGGGTAATTGGGTAATCTGCTTTTTTATGATTAAAGATAACAGAACTGAATGCAAATGTCCAAAATCCCACCGGGTTCGCTCGATCATCTCATCCAGCGACCCGGGACCCTGTTCGAGCATATGGTATATTTGTCGTTCGTCATTTGTCAACCCGGCTAGTACATCCGGATGATCCTGACGAGGGGCCCGCCGCTCCTTATTGTATGTATCCGAAGCCACTTTTGGCAACCAGGAATCATATTCTTCTATTATATCACTAGCTTGCGTGACCATCTTGGCCCCTTGCTTGATCAAATCCAAGGTCCCTCTGCTCTTCGGTGAAGTGAGAGGTCCCGGAACGGAGAACACGTCCCTTCCCGCCTCCAGGGCTAAATCCGCCGTAATCAACGATCCGCTGCGGGCATCCGCCTCTACCACCACGGTGCCTAGCGTGAGCCCCGCAATAATCCGGTTTCGCTGAGGGAAGAATCCCGGGAGCGCCTTGGTGCCAGGCGGGTATTCGGAAATGATAAGTCCCTTAGCCGCGATTTCTTCATACAGCGATCGGTTCTCCGGTGGATATATAACGTCGATGCCAGCTCCGAGAACCGCTACTGTCGGTCCCCCGCTTCGCAAAGCCGTATCGTGGACTACGCTATCAATGCCTCTGGCCATGCCGCTGACAACCATGAACCCTGCTCGTGCCAACTCCTCGGATAGCATCGTTGCAATCTTACGCCCATATGCAGTAGGCATTCTTGTACCTACCATCGCAATCCCTGGCCTCGACAGCAGATGAGGATCGCCTATGCAATACAACACCCAGGGTGCCTGTGGCGAAGATTTTAACGTGTCCGGATAGATATCATCGAGGGCTGTTATAATACGTATTTTTGAACGGTTTGTCAAATTCCATACCCCGGCTTCATGTTGTCCAAACCCGACATCATCCGTACTCGACAGATCGACCTGCTTTCTTTCGACAACGGAAGAAAAATCTTTGGCCAGTTTATTCGCTTTTTCGACAGATAGACCACAGGCTCTCCAATCATTCGCATCATATGACAGCAACCCCTGATGCAGTTCACCATTCAATATGATTCGGTTAATGGACTTCCATCCGATACCTTCGCTTTCATGCAATGCGATCAGCAGTAAGCTATCCAGCTTCATAATGGGACCTCCTTAAAATATAAAATCAAAAGCAAAAAAGCAACCCTTCATTTCCTGTTTAGGAAATAAAAGGTTGCCTACCTTAGATTATAACCATGGGCTTAGCCTAGGATTGCATAAGAATCTACTTCTAGTGAGTCGTGCAAGACTCCAAAAGACCTTTCTCCTCAAGCACGCTAACCAGGGTTGAGCCCATTTCAGCAGGTGTAGGAGCTACCTTGATACCGCAAGCTTCAAGTACAGAGATTTTCTCCTTGGCTGTTCCTTTACCGCCAGAAATAATCGCACCTGCGTGGCCCATACGTTTTCCTGGAGGCGCCGTTGCGCCGCCAATGAAGCCTACCACTGGTTTAGTCATGTTCGCTTTGATCCATTCAGCCGCTTCTTCCTCTGCTGTACCGCCGATCTCACCGATCATAATAACCGCTTTGGTGTTAGGATCTTCATTAAAGAGTCTCAATACATCGATAAACTCCGTCCCTTTAACCGGGTCGCCGCCAATCCCTACGGCGGAGGATTGTCCGATGCCGCGAGCTGTCAACTGGTGAACTGCTTCATATGTCAGGGTACCACTGCGCGATACAACGCCGACATGTCCTGGCGTATGGATGTAACCAGGCATGATGCCGATTTTGCATTCACCCGGTGTAATGACACCAGGACAGTTAGGACCGATCAGACGAGTTTTCTTGCCTTCCATATAGCGGGATACTTTTACCATATCCAGCACTGGAATGCCTTCCGTAATACAGATAACCAGATCCATCTCGGCATCAACTGCTTCCAGAATGGAATCGGCTGCAAAAGCCGGAGGCACATAAATTACGCTAGCGGTTGCGCCTGTTTTGGCTTTGGCTTCCTCAACGGTGTTGTAAACCGGCAATTTGACGGTTTCGCCGTTCTCAAGCGTAATTTCGACTTCGGTTCCACCTTTGCCAGGTGAAGTTCCCCCGACCATCTGTGTACCGTAATCCAGGGCGCCTTTTGCATGGAAAAGGGCTGTTTTACCAGTAATCCCTTGCGTGATAACTTTTGTATTTTTATCGATCAAAATACTCACGATTGATTCACATCCCCTATTGTTATTTGAAAATGAAAGCAACCGCACGGCAGGGCTTTCGAAGCCCATCGTGCCATGCCCCTTCAGGAATGAAATATTACTGAACGAGGGAGACGATCTTCTGTGCTCCGTCGGCCATGGAATCAGCAGGTACGATATTAAGACCGGACTCAGCCAGAATCTGCTTGCCGAGGTCTACGTTCGTTCCTTCCAAGCGTACAACAAGCGGACGAGTTAAGCCCAGTTGTTTTGCAGCTTCGACAACACCGGTAGCGATAACGTCGCAGCGCATAATACCGCCGAAAATGTTGACAAAGATTCCTTTTACTTGAGGATCGGACAAAATAATCTTGAAGGCTTCCGTTACCTTCTCCGTTGTTGCACCGCCCCCAACATCAAGGAAGTTAGCAGGGTCGCCGCCATAATACTTGATGATGTCCATCGTAGCCATGGCAAGACCTGCGCCGTTAACCATACAGCCGATGTTGCCATCGAGAGCTATGTAACTCAAATCGTATTTGGATGCTTCGATTTCCTTCTCATCTTCTTCGTCCAGGTCGCGCAGTTCAAGGATGTCTTTATGACGGAACAACGCATTGGAATCGAAATTGAGTTTGGCATCGAGAGCCATGACGTTTCCGTCACCGGTTACGACTAGCGGATTGATTTCAGCGATAGAGCAATCCTTCTCTACAAATGCCTTATACAAGGCCAGCATGAACTGAACGGCTTTACCTACCAGTTCATTCGGAATATTAATGGAATACGCTAATTTCCGCGCTTGGAATGTTTGAAGTCCGATCGCTGGATCTACAACCTCTTTAAAAATCTTCTCGGGAGTTGCTGCTGCAACTTCTTCGATCTCGGTACCGCCTTCTTCGGACGCCATCAAAACGACACGACCGGTAGCACGGTCAACGACCACACCGATATAATACTCTTTGCGAATATCGCAGCCCTCTTCAATGAGGAGACGCTTGACTTCCTTGCCTTCCGGACCCGTTTGGTGAGTCACCAACACCTTGCCCAGAATTTCTTCAGCATAAGCACGAACCTCATCCAGGTTCTTCGCCACTTTAACACCGCCGGCTTTACCCCGACCGCCTGCGTGGATCTGTGCTTTGACAACGGTTACGGGACTGCCCAAAGATTGTGCAGCTTCAACTGCTTCTTCTACCGTAAACGCTACCTTGCCGTTCGGAACAGCTACTCCATATTGCTTCAGTACTTGTTTTCCTTGATATTCATGGATATTCATTCTCGAATCCTCCTATCAACATGACTGGAACAAGGCTGGCTAACACGGAACTAATCTATGAAAGATCACCCTGTCAACCTTTATATATTAAACCCAAGCTATTGTAACATGTTTTTAAAACGCTTACCTTAAAAAGTTCACAGTTTATCCACTCGATTTGGCATGGGTATGATTCCTTCCAGATATAAATTGGAGAAATATGTAAAATTCAATTCATTTGTTTTTTCGTGCAAAGCGTATCAATCCGATAATCCACAATACGACAACGGCAATGCCTAACAACCCTGCAACTAGAGTAATGATGATATTTCCCCAGAGTATTGTCATTCCGATTCCCTCTCCTATCCGAAATAATTAGTACAACAGTTACTATTATACCATTAAATCCCTTTTTATTTAAGTTAAACTGTGACGCAAAATAAAACTCTTTATCCTTTTTCTGCTATCCGTTAGAATGATTGAAAGATTAGTGAACGCATTCATAAGGAGATTCAGCATGAGTTGGTTGAAGTCATTTTTTCCACTGCATTCATTATTTGTCAAAATGCTGGTGTATTTTCTCATCGTGATTTTCTTGCTCTCCTCCTACAACCTATGGTCGATGACATTCTACTCCCGAAATGTAAACAATGAAATTGTCAAATATAATCTGACCCTGATTCGAAATACCGTAGATCAATTTGAGAAACAATACTCCACTTGGAAGAATCTCCTCCTCAACCTTCAGCACGATGAATTTGTCGGAAATATTAGCAGGCAGGCCGATTCCGGCGGAAAGAAAGGCATCAATTATCTGCAGGTGGATATGGTGATGGATCAGATCCGGACCTTGGTAAGCCAGCCCTACTATCACTTGAACAATGTCATGATCTACTACCAGAATCATTCCTTCCTGCTTGAACGGGATGGCATCGTTGACGATGACCGCATGTTTAAGCATTACTACATAAGCGACTCCATTCCATACGAGTTCTGGAATCGGAGAGATCACGCAACCGGTTTTCTGCAAATGCTCCCCAGCAGCACTTTCTCCATCGGGACAGAGAAGAGTGAGTTACAGCTGATGCCTCTAATTACAAACGTACAGGGCAGTCCCTGGAAGATCATAGCTTTCGTAAATATGAAAAGCTGGTATGAATCCTATAAAGGAATGACCGGTTCCCGTTTTCTGTTGGTGGACTCGAAGGGAGAAATTCTGTTCGAATCCGCCCCGGATGCGAAAACCCAGCCACTGCCGGAATGGGACGGCCAATCGGAATGGATGATGGAGAAGGGATCTTATTACTTTTTCGAAAAGGGCACCCGCTCCGGCCTCACCTATGTCTCCATTATTCCGCATAGCGAACTCAACCAAAGCATCAGCCGCATGAACTGGATTGCCGTGCTGTTATTTACAGCTACCCTGCTCATCGGGATTTTGGCATCTTGGGTATTTTCCCGCAAAATCAACCGGCCGCTCAAGAGAATGGTTACAGGACTGGGCCAGGCGGAGATGGAGCTATATCAAGGGAGCATTGCCGAATTCAGCGCCATTTCCAACCACCTGAAGGGTTTGCAGCATGAACGGAAGAGCATCAAGGAATGGATGGACCATACCAAACCGCTCTTAACCAGCTACCATTATTTGGCCCAGTTCAAAAACATTGCCATTGATACCGCCGCTGCCAAAGAGCTTTGGGTCGGCGAGGGTGCATTCATGGTTATCGTTTATCAATTGAGGTACCGGCACGACCCTTCTCGCCAGCTTGATGCCTTGATGACAAGGGCAACCGGCAAGATCAAGGCTATGATCACGCTGCAGATCCAAGAATCGTTTCCCCTATCACACACCCTTCAGATGGAGGGCAAACAAATTTTATCCATTGTGTATACACAAGAAAAATCTGACACGCTTCAGCAGTGTCTCAGTCAGCTCAAACAGATTTTTGATCAAGATCAAAGCACCTATCTCGTGAATATTGCGGTTTCGTCCGTGTTCCAGCAAACCTCTGATTTTGACCGGGCTTATACAGAAACCATGTCGCTCCTGCATCAAGCCATGCCGATTGAGGAAACCCAGATTATCTGGGAGAAGGAACGCCGGGAAGATGTAACAGGGTTCACTGCCGAACAGGAACACGAATTTTACGTGAATTTACAGGCCGGTAACGAGAGCAGCTGCCAATCGCTTATCGAGCGCGCCCTGGATCGATTGCAGCGGCAAGAGGCCACGGCAGATCAGCTAAGCCACTTTGCCAAATCGGTCTCGGTCCGCATGAGAAGGACAGTAGAACTGCTGAAAATCAATACCGACGCGCTTCCGGATTACGCTGAAAAACTTGCATACAGCATAACCCCCGGGCAATACCGGGAAATCCTTCTCGACGAGCTCGCCCATGCAACCCATGCGATCCGTCTGAAACGAGAGGAACATTACGATATCATTCAATATGTCATTCATTATCTGGAGTCCCATTTTGCTGAAGAAATATCACTTGAGCAGCTAGCCTATAAACTCAACATGTCGCCTACTTATCTGTCAGGGTACATTAAGGAGAAGACAGGGAGTAATTTCAGTGACCAATTGAATGCGATTCGAATATCGAAAGCGAAAGAACTTCTGGAGACGACAAATATGCCGATTCAGGAAGTAGGTAACCGGATCGGCTACCGTAATGTCACCTCCTTTATCCGCATGTTCAAAAAAATAACCGGCCAAACACCAGGTGATTACCGGAAAACCAACTGGGTCCGATAAACACACAGATGAGCGGCCGGCCGCTTTAACCTTTAACGGAGCCAATCAAGGCCCCTTTCACAAAATACTTCTGTATAAACGGATAGACAAGCAGGATCGGCAAGGTGGATACCATAATGGTAGCGAATTTCAGGCCATCCTCCACTACCACGATATCGCCCACAACCGGACCATCCGTTCCCGTCAATTGCCCCGACAGCACGATATTTCTTAAAATCACCTGGAGGGGCTGCATATCGGCATCCCGCAGATACAGCAGCGGCCCCATGAAGTTATTCCACATCCCGACGGCATAATACAATCCGATGGTGGCCAGCACCGGCTTGGAGAGCGGGAGCACAATCCGGAAGAAGATTCCGATTTCGGACAAACCGTCTATTTTTCCGGATTCCTCTAGCTCTTGAGGCATACCCATGAAGAAAGTTCGCATGATGAGCAGATTCCAGGTGCCTACCGCTCCGGGCAGCACCATGCCCCATATAGTATTGACAAAGCCAAGCTCCTTCACGACCAGAAACGTCGGAATCATCCCACCGTTAAAAAACATCGTAAAGACGATTAGCATCAGGATCGGTTTGCCCATGACCATCTTGGTCTTGGACAGGGCATAAGCCCCCAATGCCGTTACAATCAAAGAAATGGCGGTCCCAATAATCACATAAATCAGCGTGTTTTTATATCCTTTCAGCACCCGTCCGTCCTCAAACACATACTGATACATATCCAGGTTGAAGCCCTTCGGCCATAGCCATACTTCCCCGGAGGCGATGGATGCGGAATCACTGAGGGACACGGCCAGCATATAAACAAACGGGTAAAGACACGCCATCACAATCCCGGACAAAATCAAGGCATTGAGCGCGTCAAACCAGTTCCATTTCGGTTTCATCACGTTCCTCCTTTACCAGATGCTGCTTCCGCTGACTCGTCGGCTGAACGAATTGGCCGCGATAATGAAGATAAAGCTGATGATGCCGGTAAACAGATCAATTGCCGTGGCATAACTGTAGTTGCCTTGCGTTAAGCCGACCCTGTACACATAGGTGGATATAATATCCGCTGTCTCATAAGTGGCCGGAGTCGAGAGCAGGTATACTTTCTCAAAGCCGATCTCCAGTATTTTCCCGATATCAAGTATCAAGATAATCACGATCGCCGGCGCGATGCCGGGAAGTGTGATGTTCAGCGTCTGCTTCCACCGATTTGCCCCATCCATCCGTGCCGCCTCATATAATTGCGGATCGATTGCCGTCAAAGCAGCCAAATAGATGATGGTGCCCCATCCAATATGCTGCCATACGTCAGTCGTTACATAAATCGATCTGAACCATGAGGCCTCAACCAAAAAGTTGATTCGTTCGAGTCCGATGGCACTCAGCAGCTGGTTGACCATCCCGCCTGTAGGTGACAGAAACATGACCGCGATCCCCGCTACAACCACGTTGGATATGAAATGCGGAAGATAACTGACCGTCTGAACAAACCGCTTCAAAAAGGATTTGCTCACTTCATTAATGAGTAACGCAAGTATGATGGGGGCCGGAAAGCCGAAGATCAGCTTATATAACCCCAGCAGGAATGTATTTCGGAGAACAGGCCAGAAGTCAGGCGTATTAAAAAACATGCTGAAATATTTGAACCCCACCCAGTCGCTCTCCGTGATCCCCTTAAATAAGTTGTAGTCCATAAAGGCGATCGAAATGCCGAATATGGGAACATACTTAAAAATGATGTAATACAGAACACAGGGAAGAAGCAGCAGCAGCAGGTATTTGTCCCGCTTCACTTTCGTCAAGAAACTCGAATTCTGTGCTTGCAAAAAACGTATCCTCCTTTAGCAGCGAAATCCATGCTGTACCTGCAAGCCGCTCCCCTTGCGGACCCGGACCAGGCTTGATACGAACCATAGAACCGGTCCGTAAAAGAGAGCCACTGCGTTCATCTGGCTGCATGGCGTAAAGCTTTAAATCACTTGGCTTCATTCAGGAATTGTTGCGTCCGCTCATAAGCGCTTCTATGAACATCCAGCACCTGCTGCACGCCAAGCTTGTTCACTTCGTTCACGTAAGCATCCCAATCATCCATCGGTTTCTGTCCTAGAATGAACTTGGCAATCTGCTCCTCATGAAACTTTTTCACGGTTTCGCCGACCATGCTCAGCACTTCATTTTCTTCATTCGTATAGGCGAGTCTTGGCTGCGGCTTCGTTTCATGGTCAGGCGCGATTTTCATCGCTTCCCGCATTTTTGGGGAATACATGGACTCGTAAGCCGTCATATCCAATACCGAATGTGCCCCGATCGTTGCAATGCCCGTCTTGGTTCTCAAGTCGCCGAACTCTTTGTAATCCGCGTTGAATTTGCGAACCCCGTTCTCGGTTGTGAATGTCTCCCCTTCCCTACCCCAAGTTGCCAATTCAATTCCTTCAGGGGAGAACAAGAAATCGAGGTACTGAAGCAGACGATCCCGCTCCTTGGAATTTGCCGCCACCGCAAAGCCGTCGGACTGCAATCCGGCAAATACATTGTGGGACTTGCCATCCGGAGTTCCAACAGGAGGAACCATATAATCGAGACTGAACTCGGATGCCTTATCCCCAAGCATTAACGGAAGTTCATCCATGATGCCGATATAGTCGCTGGCGATAAACGATTTGTTCTGAAGCAGCAGATCGTTAAATTGCTTGCGTTTATGCGCCATAAAGTCAGGGGCTATCAATCCTTCCGCATAAAACTTATTCATATACTCAACCATTTTCTTGTAATTGTCCTCTGTTGGGCCGTAGCGCCATTCGTCCTTCTCATCATCGTAATAATAGCCGCTGTTGGTGTTAAACGCAGGTGCCATATTGACCAGAGGACTCAAACCGTTAAACACGGCAATCGGAAAGCTGTCCGGATATATTTCCTTCAATTTTTTCGCAACCGTATATAATTCGTCGTAAGTGGTCGGCGGCGTCAGATTGTGTTTCTCGAATACGTCGTCCCGGTAAAGCCATGACCGCCTGGATTGCTGCTCAAGTCCATACAACGGCATAAAATAATTTTTCCCCTCTGGAGACAGAATAGCTGCCTTTACTTCCGGATGGTCCTCGAGAAACTTCTTATAGTTTGGCATCTGATCCAAGTGCTCGAAATAGTCGACAAACGCTCCGCTTGCCCCGTGCGTATTGGCGGCATTCAGGCTGTTGACCATCATAAGATCCGGTATCTCGCCCGAGGATATCGCCAGGTTCATCGTTGTGGTGTAATCGCTCATCACGGGTTGTACCTTGAAGGAGATGCCGGTTTCTTCTTTTAAGTACTTATAAATCGGCCAATTTTCCTTATACGGCCAGTTCGTATGAGAGAAAGTCATCATCTCTAGTGTGACTTCCTTGCCTAAGGCGACGTTTTCATGATTCTCCTCCTTTACCGCGTTTTCTTTTGAGCAGCCGCTCAATAATGTGCCGGTTATAACGGCTGCTAATGCCACCAACCCGAGCTTTCGGTTCCAAATTTTCACGCAACCCTCTCCCTTATGTAAAATGATGTAACGCCAGCCGCTCTTAAGGCAGCATGTCGTTTATGATTTTGATTCTACTTGCCGAACCCGTGCGTTGACTATTCACATTCCTTCCCGTTATTGCCTGTAGCTACGATTCTGAAAAAGTGGCAACTTTCTGAACCACGGTACATTCACCGCTCAGATCCCGCACCACGGATGGGCCCTTGCCTATTGAATGGAGTTCCTTGCATCTTAGTGCGAATTGACAGCCAAGGGGTAAACTTTTACAATACGGACTAGAGTCACCCAGCGAAAATGAGGAAGCACCCTTTTCGAATCTTGGATGTTCTATTACGATTCAATCCACTGATATCTGAAAAGAGAGGTGCTTTCATTTATGTACGGAAAACTTCATAGCGCTTGCTTGCACGGCATTGACGGTGTTGTCATCCAGGTGGAGGTGGACCTGGCGAACGGCTTGCCCCAAACCTCCATCATCGGTCTGCCCGATTCCTCCATTCGTGAATCTATTGAGCGCGTTCGCGCAGCGATTAAAAACTGCGGTTTTACCTATCCCTTAAAACGGGTAACGGTCAATCTTGCACCGGCAGATCTGCGCAAAGAGGGCTCTTCCTTCGATCTGGCGATCGCCGTCGGCATATTGCTAACAAGCGAACAATGGACCTTTTCGAATGCCGGGCAATTGTTGATCCTGGGCGAACTTGCACTGAATGGTACGCTTAGGCCCATCACAGGGGTATTACCAATGGTAGAGCAAGCGAAAAAGGAAGGGTATGCCGGGGTTATTCTTCCACGCGAAAATGCTCCGGAAGCCGCATTGATCGGGGGGATCGAGGTCTATGGGCTCCAGCATTTAAAGGAGCTTGTCCAGGAAGGACCCGATGAAAACATCCATACTAGTGAAACTGGGGGAGCTACAAGCTTTACCGTTTCGCTGTCAAATCTCAGATATGATCGATCGAAGCCTACAAGCAGAACCCATGTGAACGGCCTGCAGGACAAGCAGCTGGAAGACTATAGAGATGTGATCGGTCAGCAGCATATCAAACGCGCCCTGACCATTGCTGCCGCAGGCATGCACAATATTCTACTCATTGGGCCCCCGGGTACTGGAAAAACCATGCTCATGAAGCGCCTCCCCACCATACTGCCGCCGCTGGCGGACCAAGAAGCGTTGACCACGACGAAAATCTTCAGCGCTGCCGGAAAGCTAAAGCCATCCGATGGGTTGATGACAAGACGTCCCTTTCGGTCCCCTCACCATACCATTTCGGCTGGCGGGCTCATCGGAGGCGGCACCATTCCGAAGCCGGGGGAAGTCAGTCTGGCCCATAAAGGGATCCTATTCCTGGATGAGCTTCCTGAGTTCTCGAGGCATGTGCTGGAGGTGCTGCGACAGCCCCTGGAGGATCGTGAAGTAACCATCAGCCGGGCACGAGCGGTGTTTACCTTCCCGGCGCATTTCATGCTCGCTTGCTCGATGAATCCCTGTCCGTGCGGTTATTACGGCAGTGATCATCCTCATCAACGATGCACGTGCAGCGTTACACGAATCGCTCAATACCGCGCTAGAATATCGGGGCCCTTGATGGATAGGATCGACCTTCAAGTGGACGTGCCTCGGCCCAAGGAATGGCCGGGAAGCGCAACACCTATATCCTCCGAGCAAATGCGGGATCAAGTCTATGCGGCACAAACGATTCAATTGGAACGCTATAGCAGGCTCCCGTTCAGCTGGAACAGCGAACTGTTCGGCAGCTTCCTGAGGAAACATGCGGTGCTGGACAAGGACTCGGCAGAGCTCCTGCAAGCGACAATCGATACGCTGGGCCTGAGCATGCGCGCTTATGACCGAATCCTGAAGCTGGCCAGAACCATTGCCGATTTGGAGGCATCCGATGCAATCCAGAGCCAGCACATCGCTGAAGCGATTCAATACCGTCAGCTGGATCGCCAATATATCGCTGCCGAAGAAACAACTCGTTTATGAAATGGAGTCAATAGCCCATGATCATCAGACCGATGACAAATGAAGATATGAATGACATTATCGAAATATGGCTTAATGCATCCAAGGATGCCCATCATTTTATTCCTGCCGATTATTGGGAATCCAAGCAAGAGGAAATGCGAAATATTCATCTGCCGATGGCCGAAACCTATCTGCTTGAGGATAACGGTCATGCACATGGCTTTGTTTCCCTTGTAGAGGATAATCTTGCGGCGTTATTCATCGATACAAATCGTCAAGATCAAGGATATGGTAAAGCGTTGCTTCACTATGCCATGGACCTTCGAAATGTATTGAAGCTTCAGGTATACGAGGAGAATCAGAGAGCATTTCGCTTCTATGTAAAGAATGGTTTCCAAGTGCATGAAAAAACCGTGGATAGTGATACGGGGCAGAAAGAGCAAATCTTGATCTGGAATAAAATATAAAGCCTCTACGGAGGAAGCGAAGTACTTCGAGCCGCGACATGCCATGTTTAACTTTTATGTCTCCAATGTCGAGGAGGCTTATCAGCATCTGAAAGAAAACGGAGTACCTGTCGATACCATTATGGAATACGGCGCAACCTATTTCACTTTTTATGATCTGGATAACAACTGTCTAGAAGTTTGCTCGTATTGAATAAAATAACCTGTCATACGCAAAGAAGGTGATGGAGCTCAGCTCCTATCACCTTCTTTTTTTATTGTAATCCTTATGGATTCTTCGGATCGTATCCATCTAAAATGCATTCTCGATATGATCCATCGAGACAGGCGTCAGATCCGCGCAAAGCATAACGGAGATAACATCAAACCGGATCGGCCGATCATAATAACGCTTATGATGAACGTACTGCTGGGCCGTGTTTCGGACCTGCATCACTTTGCGAGCATTCACGGACTCGGCAGGCGTGCCGAAGCTATTCGTTCCGCTTCGGCTTCTGACCTCAATTACCACAAGGGTCTCCCCTGTTTCAGCGACGATGTCCAGTTCTCCAAAGCGGCAGCGCCAATTGCGGTCCAAAATCCGGTATCCTTTTTCAATCAGGAAAGCGGCCGCCAGCTCTTCGGCAGCGGCTCCTTTTTGCTTGCGGCTGTCCTTTTTACCGTATGGCGGGTTCATTAGGGCATCATCCCTCCATTCTTCGCTTGACGATCCGCACGATAAACATATGTCAACACTTCCGCTACAAGCTGGTATAGCACCTCCGGAATCTGCTGATCCAGATCCAGCTTAGAGAGAATCTCCACCAAAGCTGCATCTTCTTGGACAGGGACGCCATGCTCTTTGGCTTTGTCTAATATAGACTCCGCCAATTTCCCTTGCCCTTTGGCAACCACAATCGGTGCTTCACTCTCGCCAGGCGTATATTTAAGGGCGACCGCCTTTTTCATGGCCGTTATTTGCCCTTGCTCTTTCTCTTCCTTGCTCATATCCGCATATCCACCCCTTTATAGGTTTGCGGGGTGTATTCTGCCGCCGTTCCCTGCACGGACGTGTCTGAAGTAAGCGGTGCAACTAGGGGCAGCGGTTCTGTTTTTACACTGAGCAATTGATAGCCGATAGACGAAACAGCCTGAGCCAACTCTTGCTTTTTCCCCTCAAACAGCTCCGCGGCGTAACTCTGATCATTCCGAAAGCTGAGGCTGACAATCCGGTCAACGACCTGCACATCGATCAAGGTCGGGCCCAGAAATTTCATGTCCAAGTCGAATAACAGCCTGCAGTTGGTCGCGTCCAGCTCGCCTTTGCGCCCTCTACGTGATTGAATATGTACGGATGCCGTCTGTTCCCCGTCAACCCCATGCAGAGGGATGAACATGGTGACCTGCGCGAACGGTGCCGTTCGATCGGTGTTTAGCAAGAGCTGCTGGCCCGTTAAATGCTGAACGACTTGCTGTGCCGCTTCCTTTAGCGCAGGCGGCGCATCCTGGCTGGACAACACCTGAAGCAACACTCCCTTCAGTGTGTCTTGCAGGGCAAGCCCCGATTCACCCGATGATGGCATTGAGGCCATAACGGCTTGCTGTACGCCTTGGGCGATATTCTGCTGCCCGGATGGCACAACTGGCTGCGTCGAGCCCTGCTGATTCACAGCACCGGCCTGAGCATTCGGAACAGCTTGCTGGCTCGCATTCGCCGCATTCCCTGGCGTGCCGAGGGCACCTGGTGTAATCGCTGCTGCGCCACTGCTGCTAGGGGCAGGTGCTGCTGGCTGGGAAGCTGCTTGTCCGCCTGCTTGGCCTGCCGCGGCAGCGGTTGGCTGAGCTGTAGGGGACGGCGGTGCAGCAGCTGGAGCAGGAGCGGGAGCTGCTGCATTCGCTCCTGCCGTGGCGGCGCTCGGAGCCGTGCCTGCGGCGGCACCGCTGCCGGGCGGCGCTGCCGCAGGCTGCCCGGCTGGTGCGGCGCTACCCGTGCGCGCCGCTTCGCCCGCGGGGCCCGTACCGGCCCCGCGCAGGGCTTGCTGCTCGTGCTCCGCACCGAGCAGCTTCAAGAGCCGCCCCACCCACGGCTCCGCGCCGAGGGTGGGCGGCTTTGGCGAAGGGCCTGCGGCCCCTTCGCCTGGAGCTGCCGCCGGGCCCATGGCCACGGCGGCGGGTTGACCGGCGGCAGGCGTTGCCGTGCCGCCGCTGGCCCATGGCTGCGCGAGCTCGCCGCGCAGCTGCTGCAGCAGGCCTTGCAGCTTGGTCAGCAGCGCTTGCTGACCTGAGCCGGCCTGCGCTGTACTGCCAGCAGCGCCATTCGCAGCCGCTGCTTGCTGCGGTGCCCCAGCGGAGGCCTCCCCGCCAGCAACCGTCGCAGGTGCTGCAGTTGCTGCTTGTTTCCCTGCATCCACCAAACCTCCGGTACCTGCGCTTAAAGCAGACGCCAGCTGCTGCTCCAACGACTGCAGCAGTTGATGCAGCTGGGGCCCGAATACCGCCTGATGCAGTCCCTTCACGCTTTCGGGGGTAATCGGCAGTCCGCGGTGAAACGCGATCGCTGCCGATTCTGCCCATTCCGCCGCGGGAATCTGCGGAGGCTTCACGGCCAATGCCTCGCGGAACATGGCGATATTATCCTTCGTTAGCGGAACTCCCGCGTTCTGCATACCCCGGATCATTTCGCGGTTTTCCTTCGTATCCGGAAGACCGGCAAAATCCAGCACCTCAGCCATCGAAGACGGGGACAGGGGCTGGCCAGGCGTTTGACTAAGCGGCTTGAGAACGGCCGTCCCTCCCTCTCCCGGCGGCTGAACTTGCAGAAGAGCAGTTTCCCCAGCTCGAAGCGGCGTTTCCAGCTTCGCCTTCACTTGAACGCCCTGGATCTGCACCACGGCTTCTTGTCCGTCTTCCGATACGTTCATAACGACACCGCGAACGACCTGACCCGGTTTTAATTCCAACGTCTTGGCGTCTCCCGGCTTTTGCTCTCCCAGGAGGCCGCGAATCAACGATCCGATGTTCACGATAGTTCCTCCCACACCTTCTGTTTACCTTATATATCGGCAGCAGCCCGCCTTTTGACGAGGGCGGGCTGCATCGAAATCTAGAATAAGGACAATTGCTCAATCTCCATATTTTTCAGAAAGCTTCTTCTATGCATGGCGGTAGGTCCGTGCAGCTGCAGCTGTTCACGGTGAAACTTGGTAGCGTAGCCTTTATGTACGGCGATTCCGTATTCCGGATAACGCGTCTCCCATTCCCCTTCGCACAATTTATCGCGAGTGACCTTGGCAATAATGGAGGCCGCAGCAATGGACTGGCTGTTAGCGTCGCCTTTAATGATGGAACGTTGGGGAATATCGCAATCCACCTTCTCGGCATCAACAAGCAGAAACTGGGGAGTAACAGCCAATTGCTCCATGGCCATCTTCATGGCAAGCCTTGCGGCTTGTTTGATGTTAATGCGATCAATCGTTTCCGCGTCCACCAAACCAACGCCAACCGCCAGCGCCTGTTCCATGATGAGGTCATAGAGGATTTCCCGCTTCTTGGCACTGAGTTTCTTCGAATCGTTGATCCCCTCAATCACTAACCCCTCCGGCAAAATGACCGCCGCAGCGACTACGTCGCCGAACAAACAGCCGCGCCCTACTTCGTCAATACCTGCAATATGTATATAACGGCTCCAGTACTCACGCTCGTACATTAATAAATCTGTCATAGGTTTAACCCCTTTGGTTCCGAATTACCGTTTGTTTGATGTCTGTACACGGTGCTTCAAACACTTTCTATCAATCTAGTAACTCTTCTAGATTATCACACTCGCCACGGAGCGTCACCCTTTATCCCCCCTTTCCAGCTGGAGCTGATGCGAAAATGCCCGTCCTAACAAGTTATACGCCAAAATGATTTTGCTCCGGTCCATGTGATGAAATCATTGCAGAATAAAAATACCGCCATTTTCGTTGTCATTGCCGGCGGCTTCAATAATGCACCTGAATTGCGTATTGTTGAGCCTCACTCACCAACTATACATAGCGATGAAATCGGAATTAATGCTGCTAACATACTATTATCCCTGGTGAAAGAACCGAAATTATCTTAATCAAGTTACGCACATCCAAACGAAGTCGATCATCAGAGCATCTACGAGTTAAACTAGATAGAATGAATGCAATCTAATCTCCTCCTGTTCTGATCCATAAAAAATAACCATTCCGCCGTTTAACCGGCAGAATGGTTATTTTTTGGTTTAAACTAGTGGAAGATAGATCTCGTTCACCCTATTGAATCAATAAGGGGATTCCATCGAATAACGCCCGAGCTTGCCTGCTCGTAGTTCACGTAGGAAAATGCTCGAGGCTTTCTCCAGATCGACTCTTCCTCCGCTGACGATGCAGCCTCGTTTTCTTCCGATCGCTTCCATTATCGCGACAATTTCATCCGGATTATCCAGATCTGTTGGACGCTCCTTAAGATCAAAACGTTCGCTCATCGACTCCCAATAATAGTTGGAGAAATATTTGATCGCAAAAAAGGCAATATCCTCTACGTTCAATATTTCCTCTTTGATGGCGCCGGTTACCGCAAGACGATACCCTACATTCTGATCCTCGAATTTCGGCCACAGGATGCCGGGTGTATCCAGCAATTCCATCTCACCACCGGCAACCTTGATCCACTGCTGTCCTTTCGTGACACCCGGGCGGTCTCCCGTCTCCGCAATGTTACGACCAGCAAGACGGTTAATCAGCGTAGATTTGCCTACATTCGGTATGCCTACAATCAACACACGCATAGCTCGCGGGTTCATGCCCTTGGCTATTTGTTTATCGATCTTCTCTTTCAGCAGCAGCTTAATCTGGTTCGGAATATCCTTAACACCTGTCCCTGTGGATGCATCTACAGGAAAGGCGGTTAGGCCATTTTCCTTGAAGTGGGCTTGCCATTGCCTTGTGACCTCAGGATCTGCCAAATCGGCTTTATTCATAATAATAAGCCGCGGCTTGCCCTGCAAAATCTCGTCAATCATCGGATTTCGGCTTGAGAGCGGAAGCCTCGCATCGATCAGTTCAATTACAGCATCGATCAGCTTCAGCTTCTCCTGAATTTGGCGGCGCGCTTTGGTCATATGTCCGGGAAACCATTGTATTGTCAAACGTCGTCACCTCTACTTTGCACTGCAAACTTCATCGTTTCTTTAGCGCCTTGGCTAATGGTTGATGAGCCCTATGTCTTTAATCGGCCAGAAAATCAAGTCTGCTCGCCCGATAATATCCCCCAAAGGAACATATCCTATCATACGGCTGTCCGTGCTGTTGGAACGGTTATCGCCCATCACAAACACATGACCCTCTGGCACAACACCGTCCTGAACGAACGAGTTCGGGAAATCTGTGTTATTGTATAATCTGTTTTCAGCATGGGCTTGATCAATCGCTTCCTGTATGTAGGTTTCATTCACAGGCTCCCCATTGACAAGCACTTTATCGCCTTCAACTTTAACCGTATCACCAGCAACTGCGATCACGCGTTTAATGAAATCCCTGCCCTCATCAGGAACATGGAATACGATAACTTCTCCACGCTCGGGTTTGCGGATATCATATAAAATCTCATTGACGATCAGCTTCTGATTGGATACAAAGTTAGGTTCCATGGATGGGCCCTGCACAATAAACGGTTTAAAGAGAAGCCAGCGAATGAGAACGACGAGAACCAGAGCAATGAGAAGAGCCTTCAGCCATTCTACAAGCTCGTTCTTAGCCTTTTTGGCCGGTTTCCCCACGTTGGTTTCAATTGCCTCCTGGTGTTGATCTTTCTCCATAACCCACCGTCCTTCCCTATAGATCGCTCTCGCATTATAGCGATTTTTGGATATACAAAAGGGGCTTGTATATACGCACAAGCCCCTTTTACCGCCTTGTAATTAACGACGAATTTCTTTAATTCTCGCTGCTTTACCGCGCAGTTCACGAAGATAATAAAGCTTCGCACGACGCACTTTACCACGGCGAGCCACTTCGATTTTATCGATTTTAGGCGAGTTGATTGGGAAAGTTCTTTCCACACCAACACCGTAAGAAATTTTACGAACGGTAAAAGTCTCACTGATTCCGCCACCGCGACGTTTAATTACTACACCTTCAAACAACTGGATACGCTCACGAGTTCCCTCGATAACCTTAACGTGTACTTTTAAAGTATCACCAGGACGAAAGCTCGGAATATCTTTACGAAGTTGTTCTTGAGTAATCGCTTGAACGATATTCATCTATGACTCCCTCCTCTCACACAGGTGTTCTTGCATCTTCCGGAAACTCTATGTATTTCCTTCATTATCCGCAGCGGACCACCGTATTCACAACAAAAGAAATGATAACATATTTTGTAGACCGAATCAAGTGTTTTATCTTTACACCCTCATGTATAAACCAGCTTTTTCACCTAGCTCTCGTCCATAAAAAACCACTTCCAGCATGAAAAATCATACCGAAAGCGGTTAGTCTCACCTTAATTTACGGTTTCTTTCGAGTCGTTTATGCCCTTATGACGCTTGCCATAGTATTCAAGGATGTCATCTACCGTTTGAAATTGAACTTCTGTATTTGTTGTTTCTTCTATTTTCGCTTCATGTTGTTGTCGATGTTCTGCCATGACAAGATGCCTCCCAGTTCTCAAGTGATTCTCAAGTTACTTCTCCAGTTACATATTACCCATCAACGCAAGAGTTGTATCAGCAATATTTAAAAAATATAACACTGAAGTATACAAATCTGGGTTAAGAGCCAATTCTAAAGATAGAAATCCTTGCGCCGGTTTGAGGAGCATTAATCGCTTTGCTGACTGGCGATAAATTATAGAGCCCTACGGTGTTACCAGCACTTAAATTGATGACCGTAGATCCTGATACCCCGGCAGTGGTTGAATTCGAGTTCATGTTCGCCGTACTGGTTATATTCCCGTTCACGGCGATTCCGAACGTGTTGGGAGCGGTTTGGCCATTTTCGAGCGATATCTGCCAATCAAAATAGTAAAAACCCGCTGTCACGATAGTCAACGTCGTTGTACCATTAAATGTTACACCTTGAAGTGTGCTCGTCGAGAAGGTTACAGGTGAATTAGTAGCCACATTTTGAGTGACTCCATTACTGGCATACAACACGCTGCCGCCGATAAGCGTGTTCGCCCCCGTCGCACCTGTTACACCTGTAGCACCCGTTACTCCTGTTGGACCTGAGGCTCCTGTCTCTCCCGTAGTTCCGATTGGCCCTGTAATCCCGGTTGCTCCTGTTATTCCGGCTGCTCCAGTAACACCAGTTGAACCAATTTCTCCGGTTGCTCCTGCTGGACCCGTAACGCCGGTTACTCCCGTAGCACCAGTCAAACCTGTTATTCCGGTTACTCCTGTGGCACCTACTTCTCCCGTCACTCCAGTTGGGCCTGTTACACCGATTGCTCCCGTAACTCCCATTGGCCCTGTAACGCCAGTTGAACCTGTCGGACCCGTTAACCCTGCTGTACCTGTTGCACCGGTCATACCTGTAGATCCGGTCACTCCGGTTGCCCCTGTTTCGCCTTTTACTCCTGTTGCACCTACTTCTCCCGTCACTCCTGTTGGGCCTGTTACACCGGTTGCTCCTGCAACTCCCGTTGGACCTGTCACGCCTGTTGCTCCCGTAACACCTGTTTGCCCTGTGGCACCGGTCACTCCAGTTACCCCAATTTCGCCTGTTACTCCTGTAACTCCTGTTGCACCAATTTCTCCTGTCGCTCCTGTCGGACCCGTAACACCTCTTGGTCCTGTAGCACCGGTCATTCCTTTCGATCCTGCGACTCCGGTTGCACCTGTTTCGCCTGTTACTCCTGTAGCTCCCGTCTCACCCGTGGATCCCGTTACTCCTGCCGTCCCTGTTGCTCCCGTAGCACCTGTAACTCCTGTTAGCCCTGTAACGCCAGTTGCTCCTGTTGCACCCGTAGCGCCAGTCGGACCTGTTACACCGGTAACTCCTGTAACTCCTGTTGCACCAATTTCTCCTGTCGCTCCTGTCGGACCCGTAACACCTGTTGGCCCTGTAGCACCGGTCATACCTGTCGATCCGGTCACTCCGGCTGCTCCTGTAGCTCCTGCCTCACCTGTTACACCCGTTGCTCCTATCGGCCCAGTTGCGCCTGTTATTCCAGTGGCTCCCGTTGCCCCGGTCTCGCCTACTGCTCCAGACGCACCGGTTTCACCAATCGGTCCGGTCGCTCCTGTTATCCCGCCAGGTGCCCCTGGCGGTCCTTCCGGACCTGTTGGACCTGTAGTGCTGCCCACCGCGCCCGTCGGGCCAGTTGCTCCCGGCACACCGTTAGCACCTGCAGTGCCCGTCGGGCCAGTCACACCCGCGGCCCCTGTCACACCTGCCGCTCCCGTCGCTCCTGTCGCTCCAGTCAAGCCCGGCATACCATTTCCCTGTACACTTCCCAATGTTTCCCGAATCGTAAGACCTTGAACACTTTCAGCACTCGTCCTTGCAATGGAGAGTAGAGATTGCAAGGCGACATCTTGGACAGCCAATGGAATACTCAATGTCGCTACCGTTCCTGATAAAGCATTTGTATAATGGGTCAACTGTTCATTCAAAAGTTCAAGGGACGCTCCATTCAACAGCAATGCATTCATTCCATCCGCTGCTGCTTGCAGCCTGCCCAGCTGTTGTGCGGAGCTCCCTAACCTCGCAGCCTGCTCATGAATTCCTTGAAACACCTCGGCAAGCCGCTGACGTGATCCAACACCTGGATTCGTAGTCGCATCCATGATATAAAAAGGTATATTATCCATAAGGTTGACTAGTGGAGCAGCATCCGTACTCTGAATGGACTCTATGCTGAATTGAATACCATTCTGTAAAGCTGTGATATCTGGTCCGATATCGCCGCCGACTCCGAGTCGTTCTCCATACGATTGAAACAGCGTCATGACCTCATTCAGTCTTATTAAGATCTCCTGCAGATTATCTGTATTGGACATCTTTGCAATTTGCTGTACGACCTGCCTAAGACCCCGCCGTTCCAGCAGTGAGAACCTCATTCCCGAAACCAGATCGTTAATGCTCTGCAATTGTATTTTAATAAGTGTGAAATCCTCGTTAACCGGCTCTTTCACAAATGCGCGTAACAGTGATATTAATTGACGGATCAATGTAACGAAACGAGTGACTTGGTTCCTTCCGACATCGATTCGTCCGGGTGTAAGTCCCTGAATTACAACCTTGCTATTCCTACGTTTCCTTCTTTCTTGCCTCAATCGATTTCACCCCTTACGATTAATGCATCCGCAAACGCCTATTTATCACACTATTCAATTCATACGAATTTTGTTCTCAGGTGCAAGCATGAAACGTGCATATTACTACATACTAGCCACATTCAAGAAATAAAAAAACGAACAGACCTGTGCTTACAGATCTGTTCGTGAGATTAATCAAAAAAAGCTTATGAGGATCCCGCTTCTCGCTGAAGCTTGTTTAAATATGCCCGATCCTGCTTGGACAACTCCAGCTTGTCTAACAACTCAGGGCGACGCTCCCATGTCCGCTTAAGCGCCTGTTCCCGACGCCACACGTCAATATTTGCATGATGACCGCTTAACAAAATATCCGGCACTTTCCAGCCACGAAACTCTGCCGGGCGGGTATAATGCGGATATTCCAGCAGGCCAGTACTGAAGGAATCCGTCACCGCTGAGGTTTCATTCCCTAGTACACCCGGCAGCAAACGGACCACAGAATCGATGGCAACCATCGCTGGCAGTTCTCCACCGGTAAGCACATAATCCCCAATGGATAACTCATCGGTAACAAGAAACTCGCGAATGCGTTCATCATAACCTTCGTAATGCCCGCATATAAACACCAGATGGTCTTCCTGAGACAACTCTTCGGCCTTTTTCTGCGTAAAGGTCTCTCCTTGCGGACACATCAGAATGACTCGCGGAGGTTTGGCTGTTCCGGATGTTTCCACTGGAATCTCTCCAGCAGGATTAGCCCCATCCTCATGATTCGAAATTTCATGCGTATCAGAAGCAAGGATATCCTCTACCGCTGCAAAAATCGGGTCCGGCTTTAACACCATCCCCCCACCACCGCCATATGGAGTATCATCGACCTGACTGTGCTTATTTCCGGCATACTGACGGAAGTTAATGGCATTCAAGTTCACAATTTGTTTTTCGGCCGCTTTACCTAGAATACTCGAATGAAACACACCATCGAACATCTCAGGGAACAGCGTCAGCACATCAATCCGCATGGACTATAACAACCCTTCCATGAGATGCACGCGAACAAGCTTCGATTCCTTGTCTACATCAAGTACGACATCCGGTATGGCCGGAAGGAGAACTTCTTTTCCCTCAGGTGTCTTGACAACCCACACATCATTCGCGCCTGGGGTCAAAATTTCGGTGATCGTGCCAAGCTCCTCGACAGGGTCTTCGTCGATCATCACCTTGCAGCCAATGATTTCATGGAAATAGTACTCGTTCTCCGGAAGCTCTTCCTGAAGATCCGCTGTGATCTTCAGCAGCGAGCCCTTATATTTTTCAGCATCATTGATGCCATGCAGCTCCTTGAATTTAACGATATACATGTTTTTATGAAAACGAGATGTATCCACCGTTACTTCAATCTTGCTCCCCTTGTCCGGGACAATATACAACTGGCTCTTTGGAGCAAATCGCTGGTCGGCAAAATCCGTATGCGGCATGACTTTAACTTCCCCGCGGATGCCGTGCGTATTCACGATTTTCCCTACAGTTAACAACTTTTCAGACATGGTCTTCCTCCTGCATCACTTAATGAACGTTCTAAGCTGGTTTGACCGGCTGATTTCTTCAGCATGTACGAAAAAGGGCTAGGACATGCATCCTAACCCCCTTTCGTATATTTTAAGAAATGATATCAACGGTCACCCGTTTATCCATTTTAACCGCCGCCGATGTTACGACTGTACGCAATGATTTGGCGATACGCCCTTGTTTGCCTATGACCTTCCCGACATCGTCAGGATGCACGTACAGCTCATAGACAATCAAGTGCTCCTTCTCAACGGTTTTCACAGTCACATCTTCTGGATGATCCACTAAAGCCTTAGCAATAACGCGAACTAATTCTTCCATAGATAACCCTCGCGATCAGTCTTATTTCTGATGCTTCAGCTCATGAAACTTCTTCATTACGCCCGCTTTGCTAAGCAAGTTGCGAACCGTGTCAGATGCTTGCGCACCATTTTGAAGCCAGTTCAGTGCTTTCTCTTCATCGATTTTAACTTCAGCCGGTTGAGCAACCGGATTGTAATAACCGATTTCCTCGATAAAACGGCCATCACGTGGGGAACGGGAATCAGAAACCACCACGCGGTAGAAAGGAGCCTTGTGAGCACCCATGCGTTTCAGACGAATACGTACTGCCATTTGAAAATTCACCTCCTTCAAAAAATGTCCATTCGATATGACCGAGACTTAACGGAATGGAAACTTCATGCCTTTCCCGCCGGTCAAGCCTTTTAGCTGTTTCATCGCTTTGTTCTTACCGCCTTTAGGACCCATCATATCCGAGAACTGCTTCATCACGCGGCGCATTTCGTCAAACTGCTTGATGAGCCGGTTCACTTCAGCCAGCGAGGTTCCGCTGCCTGCCGCAATCCGTTTACGACGGTTGTGATTGATGATGTCAGGCTGCTGCTTCTCCGCCGTTGTCATGGAGTGGACAATAGCCTCGATGCGTCCCATCTGCTTCTCATCAACCTTGAGATCCTTGGCTTGCTTCATCTTGCCCATGCCCGGAATCATATCCATCAGCTGATCCAGAGGACCGAGCTTCTTGACCTGATCCATCTGCTCCAGGAAATCCTCGAACGTAAATTCGGCATTACGCATTTTACGTTCCATTTCCTTGGCCTTATCTGCATCAATGTTCGATTGTGCTTTCTCGATAAGAGACAGCATATCGCCCATTCCGAGAATCCGCGATGCCATCCGTTCCGGATGGAACGGCTCAAGTGCATCAATCTTCTCGCCGAGTGCGGCGAATTTGATCGGACATCCGGTAACCGCCTTAACCGAGAGGGCGGCACCGCCTCGGGTATCACCGTCCAGCTTCGTGAGTACGACACCTGTCAGCGTCAATTGCTGGTTGAAGCTTTCCGCGACATTCACCGCATCCTGACCCGTCATCGCGTCAACGACAAGCAGGACTTCGTCAGGATTTACAACGCTGTGAATCTGCTTCAATTCTTCCATCAGCTCTTCATCGACATGAAGGCGACCGGCAGTATCGATAATGACATAATCGTGACCATTATCTTTGGCATGCTGGAGGCCTTGCTTCGCGATTTCGACCGGGCTTGTCTTGTCTCCCAGGGAGAACACCGGCACGTTGATCTGATCACCGAGTACTTCGAGCTGCTTGATCGCAGCAGGACGATAGATGTCGCCGGCAACGAGCAGCGGTCGGCTGTTCTGCTTCTGAAGCAGCTTAGCCAGCTTGCCCGAAGTCGTTGTCTTACCGGCACCTTGCAAACCGGCCATCATAATGACCGTTGGCGGCTTATTGCTCTTCGCCAGTTTGGCTTGGCTTCCTCCCATCAACTCCGTCAGCTCTTTATTAACGATGTCAATGATCACCATGCCGGGCGTAAAGCTGTCCATCACTTCCTTGCCGATGGCCTTCTCTTTTACTTTGGATACGAAATCCTTAACCACTTTGAAGTTAACGTCGGCTTCGAGAAGCGCGAGTCGAACTTCACGCATGGCGGCTGTTACATCTTCTTCGGACACCTTGCCTTTACCACGAAGCTTGCTGAACACATTCTGTAGTCTGCTGGTCAATCCTTCAAACGCCATATCCGCCACCTCCGTTCATACTTAATCCCATACTTTTAATCGTTCAACCATATCGGTCATTACATTCTTATCATGTTCACCCAGGTCGCTACTCTCCACCATTTCCCGAAACTTATTCAGCTCCCGGATGCGCGTCTCATGCTTGCTTAGGAGCCCCAACTTCTCTTCATAGGACTCGAGCACCTGCTCTGCACGCTTGATATGTTCATAGACGGCCTGACGACTAATCTCAAATTCACCTGCGATTTCGCCAAGGGAAAAATCATCATGGAAATAATATTTCAAAAAGGTCTGCTGTTTCTCTGTCAGCAGCTGCTCATAGAAATCGAACAGCAAATTGATCCGGTTCGTCTTCTCGAGCCGATTCTCCTGACTCATTTAAGGGCACCCCCCTCGTCAAGGAAAAACACTTTACAGTTCGCTTAACGAACCTTATCATACAAAAAACAAAGAAGGATGTCAAGCCATTTCCCTTGTCATCCTTCTTCATGTGCAGGAAGCCTTCTTCCTGCCCGTTCAACCGATAGGAAGAAGGTAAATCAGTATCGCAAAAAAGTGGAGAATCGAACCCGCCAGCACAAACAAATGCCAGATGGCATGATGGTAAGGAAAACCCCGCCATACATAGAATATGGTGCCCAGCGTGTACAGCACGCCCCCAATGGCAAGCAAATTCATGCCTTGCGGCGCTACAACCGCCGTTAACGGATTCCAGGCAATGACGATCAGCCAGCCCATCGCAATGTAAAATATCGTGGAGAGGAACAGAAACTTCTTGACGAAGAATGCTTTAAATACGACACCGAACAGCGCAACGCCCCATACGATCCCGAAGAGACTCCAGCCCAGCGTTCCCCGGATGGCAACCAGCAGGAAAGGGGTATACGTCCCTGCGATAAACAAGTAAATGGAGGAGTGGTCCATAAACTCAAAGAAATCCTTAGCTTTCCCGTCTCTCAAGCCGTGTACGAGCGTTGAGCTCAAATACAGCAGGAGCATCGTCGATCCATAGATCGTAAAGCTAACCACATGCCAGGCAGTGCCCTTCAAACTTGAAAAAACAATCAGGAGCACCAGTGCTGCAACACTTAGTGCCGCTCCTATGCCATGTGTTATTGCATTCGCTATCTCTTCTCTGCGTGGATAAGTGTAAGTATTGGCCATAACATGTATCCTTTCGCTTGAAATCTTATACTTCATTATACGCGCTGCGGGCATGCAAAATCAAAACCGCCCCCTATATCAGCCCCTCTGCGATTGGAAGAATTGCTGGATGGCGCTGACGATTTGGCGGGACGCGGTCCCGTCACCAAACGGATTATGGGCTCTTGCCATGCTGTGGTACGCTTCCTTATCCGTCAGCAGCTGCTCTATTCCTGCCTGAACCGCTTCACACTCCGTACCAACGCATTTTAGGGTACCGGCCGTGACTCCTTCCGGGCGTTCGGTTTTATCCCTCAGCACCAGAACCGGCTTCCCCAGGGACGGCGCTTCCTCCTGTATGCCGCCGGAGTCCGTCAAGATCAGATAGGAACGCTGCATAATATGATGGAGATCAACGACATCGAGCGGTTCGGTCAAGTGGATTCGCTCGTGCCCCTCAAGCTCTTGCGCGACCGCCTCCTGCAGCACAGGGTTCGGATGAACCGGATATATCACATCAATGTCAGGGTGCTTCTGGATCACCCGCTTCACTGCCTCAAACACCCCTTTCATCGGTTCTCCCCAATTTTCCCGCCGATGCATCGTCATCAATATGAGTCGGCTATCTTTCCGTAACTTGTTCTGTATCGGATGCTCAAAAGGTGCCTGGAGCGTCCACTTCATCGCATCGATTCCCGTGTTTCCCGTTACATACACATGAGCCGAACGATTCTCGGCTTTGAGATTTGCTGCGGACAGCGCCGTCGGGGCAAAGTGCATATCAGTCACTCTGCCGATCCACTCGCGATTCATCTCCTCTGGAAACGGTGCGTATTTGTCATACGTCCGCAGCCCTGCTTCCACATGTCCCACCGGAACCTTTGCGTAATAAGCTGCCAATGCACCAATAAATGCAGTCGTCGTATCTCCGTGGACATGCACGAGATCATATTGATTTGCTTGAAATATTTCCTCCATCCCTTTTAACAGGTCAGCGCTCAGACTGTACAGAGACTGCCCTTCCTTCATGATATTCAGATCCATTTGCGTCTTTATTTCAAAAAAGCGAAGCACCTGATCCAGCATTTCCCGATGCTGGGCGGTTACACATACGATGGGAGTCAACCCCGGGGTTAACTCCAATTCCTTGATCAAAGGCGCCATTTTAATCGCTTCCGGACGCGTGCCTAATATCACAAGAAGGTTTTTCTGATTCACGAACCTTCACTCCCCTCGTTTATATGAAAAGATAAGTCTGAAAGGTCATATCTTAAGCATTATATGGAAAGTTGATAGATTCGTTCAGGTCATAGAGAAGCTTGTAGAAATCAACCATTTTTCAGTCATTCGGCTCATTCGTCCAATTCTATGAAGCTAGCAACGCATATATTATCCCGAAAATAAAGAAAGGAGGAAACCTCTTGGCTGTTATCATTTATCCGAGAACGATGAACTGGTCGTATATGAAACAGAGACCGCAGCAGCTTATGGCTCAATTGGGCGCGCTTGGTCATCAGGTTTTCTTCGAAAACCTGGCACCGCTGGATAAGGAGTTCAAAGAAATTGAACCGAATGTGTTCCTATTCACCGATACCAAAACGTTTCTGCACAAAAAGCTGCCTGCGCTTCGCAAAGAACATCCCATAGTCGTCTGGACGACCTGGTCTAAACTTCGAACGCGCATTTCCACTCTCTTCAAACCGGACATTACGATCTACGACTGCTGTGACGAATTCCCGCATTGGGCTAAATACGAACCCAAAATGATTGAAGAGGCGGACCATGTCGTGTGTACCGCAGAGGTGATTCACACCCGATTGTCCTTGGCGTATCCGGATAAACCGCTTACCCTGATCCCCAATGGCGCCGACTCTTCATTTTTTCATATTCCATTCAGTGAAAGACCCGCCGATCTGCCTCCGGGTCCTGTTGTGGCTTATATCGGCGCCTGGGCGTATTGGGTAGATCATGAGCTGTTTGCTAAGGCGGCCCTTCGTTTTCCAAACGTCCATTTCGTTTCCATTGGAGCTCCTTACGGCAGCTCCGGCGATTATTCGAAGCTTTCCAATGTGCATATACTCGGTGAAAAGCCGCACCAGGAGCTCAAGCGTTATCTTACTCATATTGATGTGGCATTAATCCCATTCCAATACCATCCGATTACGCTGGCAACCAATCCAGTCAAAGCATACGAGTATCTGGCTTCAGGTGTTCGCGTACTGTCAACGGCTCTGCCGGAATGCATTGCCATGGAGCCGCATGTTACCACAGCGACAACCCATGATGATTTTTTGGGCAAGCTGTCCTCCATGCTCCATCACCTGGACGCAGCAGAGCATAAACTAGCCCGCATTGCCTACGCCAGAGAGAATCGCTGGGTTGAACGCGGATTGAAAGCCGATCAAGTGATCCGGCAGGCCATCCTGGACAAAGGCATGAGCACCCATTGAAACCCTATACCATACTCCGTACGCAGCCATTCGGCTACGGAGCCACCGATACGTCAGCCTATCGTGAACAAATCATTCAGGAAGTCAAACAAATAGACCGTGAGTGGATTCTATGGGGCGGTACCTTGTCTTTTTCCCATAAAAGCGCACAGACTTCCATTCCGATGCCACCCCCTATTCCAGATCATGTTGTCTGTGTATGCATGAACGGTGCCCCGCTGTATTGGAGAAAATCCTGGCTGCTTGCTTCTCTTACCTACTGGAATAACAGGCTTCCGGCTGCCAAATTTCTGCCTTACGATCTGCTGCCCGAAGACCCAAGCCTTACTATGCATCTGGACCCAACGCAAAATCCTCCGTATCAAAAGGATCTGGAGTATATTCTCCCTATTCTGTTGTCTGCAACAAGAATGCGAGAGAATACCACCAGCTCCAAAGGGACTTTATCCCCTGTAATTCCTCCGCAACCTGTCGTCTCCATTCTGATGAGCATTCACAATATGAAGGACACTTTAGGCTGGAGCATCCGTTCCGTGTTGGCACAATCAAGCGATAACTGGGAGCTGCTAATAGGTGATGACGGCTCTGAAGACGATAGTCTGGAGGAAGCCTGCGCTTATCTTGACAGCAGAATTCGGGTTCTGTCTCAATCGCGTAACCGCGGAAAGGCGATCATGATGAATCGGCTGCTTTTTGAAGCAAAGGGTCAATATATTCTGGAATTGGATGGCGATGACTGGCTGGCTCCCGATGCGGCCGCACTCTTGTCCGAAGCGCTTGACAACAATCCGGACAGCAGGATGGCCACGGGCCGGTATGGATGCTGGGAACGCACCCGGCAGCTCGGTCCTCTATGGAGAAGAAACGTTGATTCGGGCAAGCTTTATTCGGCGTGGTCTACTTCCTTAAATCGAACGAAACTACACGGCCACCCGCTCGTTCCCCGTATGTATCGAAAGTCATCCCTAATCGCCATTGGCGGCTGGTGGAATCGGGAGGATCGCCTCGGACGTATCTTCGAAGATATCGATATCACTTCCAGGCTTCTTAAGCACAGCTCACCAGTTCAGGTCGATGCTATCTTGTATCATCGCGTCATTTATGGCAGCAGTACCAGCCAACGTAACCGCAGCCTCTTTGAAGCCTGGTATCAGCAAACACACAAGAGCTAGACAGCGCTTGAAAAGGAGGTGATACGTACATGCATATTGCCGCTTCCGGGTACTATGGAATGGGAAACTTCGGTGATGATTTATTTCTCCACACCCTTCGCCAATTATTCCACGATCATCACGTCTATCCCTGGAACTCCCGATTGGATCCCCATCAGACTGATGCCTTCATCATCGGTGGTGGAGATTTAATTACACCTTACTCATTCAGTCCCTATTACTTCCCGCCTCAGCTCGTAGGACAGCCCACTTGGGTCTATGGTGTCGGCATTGTGGATGCCTACCCCGAACACACCTGGCCTGAAGAGCAGGTATCCGCCTATCGGAATATCATCTCCAAGGCAAACCGTGCGGTGTTCCGGGATGAACGATCGTCAGCCATCGCCAAGCGGGCAGGCTTCCACCGAAATGTCGAAACAGCCCCTGACATGGTATTCGGCTATCGTCAGCCCGATATCCCGGTGAAACGTTTCTCTAAACGTCCAACGATTGGCGTCGTTGTATTTTCCTATGAATCATTTCCGATGGACAACATGACCAAACTGCTGGCACATTTTATCGCCAAAGGCTATCATGCCGTCCTTATCCCGGTCATTCATCATCCGGGCAACGCGTACTCCGATTACGACACATGTCTGCAATTGCAGCAAAAGGTAAAGGAGTCTACACCCGCTGCTTCCATTGAGACGCTGCCGTTTCTCATGGATATTGAGCTCACTTATCGTTTCATTCAATCTGTCGACTATTTGATATCCTTCAAGCTTCACCCGTCGCTAGCCGCTTTACGTGGCGGCAAGCCTGTACTGGCGCTTAGCACCATGAGCAAAGTGCATAGCCTGCTGAGCTCTTTTCAACTCGGTCAGTACTTTACGGATTATCGTCTACCACTAGATGTTCTGATCGATAAAACCGAAACCTTCCTTAAATACGGCCCTGGTCATGTACAGCAAATTATGCCCATGATCCGCGCGGCGGAGGAAGAAAGCACTGCTTCGCTTCTGGATTTAAAGAAGCATATCGAAGAGCACAACCGTTGGTAATACAGAAAGGAGAATGACTATGTGTTGCTTCCTGTTCTGCAGAAGACTTGCAAGGCGAGTCCAGATGTTAACACGGCAGGTCGAGCTTCTAAGCCAGGAAACCAGTCAATTAACCGAACGGGTAGGGTCATTGGAAAGTCAGGTCCTCACCGGTTTAACGATTAATCCGGAGCTGACTCAATTTTTCGAAGTCCGTACCGGCCAACAAGTCCGGGTCAGCACAACGTTTGTCACGTTGGAAGGGGTCGTTTTGGCTACTGCTGAAGATGGTGTTCAGCTCCGTGAGGCATCTGGTGACCTTGTGCTGATTCCATTCGCTAATATTACTTCCGTTCAGTAATTCCTACGAATGATGCTGGATATCAGCTTCAAACTTTCATTACGGCAAGGAGGTTAACCGATATGCGCTACGTGGATTGGCTGCAGGGATTTATCGGCTCGGAAACCGAAGTAACGGTGTCGGGAGATGTGATCATTGGCACGCTGACCAAAGTGGGCGAAGGAACCATCACCTTAAAAGTACCGCCCATCATCTATGGTCCTCCTACAGATACGGCCATCATCCCGCTTCGTTCAATTGAATTCGTTCGGATCGTCTCTTCATAAAAAGCATGTGCCCGTAGATCGAGCCGAACATGAAGAAGGACCGAAAGTAAATCTTTCGGTCCTTCTGTATACATATTTGATTAGACCAGTGTCTAGTCTTGTTGTTCTACAGCATTCTCTTCTTCTTTAATCAAACCCGCGAAGAGGGCATGAACGAACTGCTCCGAGTCAAAGGTCTGAAGGTCGCCCATTTTCTCTCCCAAGCCTACCAGCTTCACCGGAAGATTCAACTCTTGACGAATCGCGATCACGATGCCGCCCTTAGCCGTTCCATCCAGCTTGGTTAATACGAGGCCGGTCACGCCGCTCTTCTCCCCAAACAGCTTCGCCTGGCTCAGCGCATTCTGTCCTGTCGTCGCATCAAGGACCATCAGTACCTCATGCGGGGCACTCGGAATTTCACGTTGAATGACGCGGAAGATTTTATTCAACTCTTCCATCAGATTCGTTTTGTTCTGAAGGCGTCCCGCCGTATCGCAGAGCAGAACATCCGCTTGCCGCTGCTTGGCGGCTTGAACCGCATCGAACATGACAGCTGCCGGGTCTGAGCCGGGCTGCTGTTTAATGACTTCAACGCCAACCCGTTCTCCCCATACTTCTAGCTGTTCAATCGCACCCGCACGGAACGTGTCGCCCGCTGCGAGCAAAACCTTCTTGCCCTCCTGCTTGTAACGATGCGCAAGCTTGCCAATCGTAGTTGTTTTACCGACTCCGTTAACGCCGACAAACAGAATGACCGTAATGCCATCCGGATTCTCCCGCAGCTCATTGCTGCTGTCATCACGAAGGAGTCCCATCAGCTTCTCTGACAATACTGGCTGCAGATCGGCAGCGTCTTCAATCCGCCGTTTCTTCACTTCGGCACGAAGATCGTCCATCAGATCCATCACGGTATTCACGCCGACATCAGCACCAATCAGAATCTCTTCCAATTCCTCATAGAATTCTTCATCGATCTTTTTCCGGCGGATCACCAGGTCCGACACTTTCTCGATAAATCCCTTCCGAGTTTTCTCAAGTCCGTCGCGGAACTGTTTTGTTACGTTTTCCGTTTTGCTGGAAATGCTCTCTTTTAACTTCTTAAAAAAGCTCATACGTACCCTCCATGTCGTTATGTTAAATTAGGCAATCTCCGCTTCCTCATTCTCAAGCTTGACGGACACCAGCTTCGACACGCCGCCTTCTTCCATCGTGACGCCGTACAGCACATCCGCCTCTTCCATCGTTCCTTTGCGGTGGGTGACCACAATAAACTGCGTTTGTTCAGAGAACTCCCGCAAATACTGGGCAAATCGGACCACGTTCGCTTCATCCAGCGCCGCTTCGACCTCATCCAGTACGCAGAACGGAACCGGCTTCACCTGCAAAATGGCAAACAGCAGCGCCATAGCGGTTAATGCACGCTCTCCGCCGGAGAGCAGCTGCAGATTTTGCAGCTTCTTACCAGGGGGCTGTGCGACGATATCGATCCCCGTCTCAAGCAATCGATCCGGATCGATCAGGACCAGGTCGGCTCGTCCACCTCCGAACAGCTTCGTAAATACCGTGCCGAACTCGCGCCGGATCGCATCGAACGTCAGCTTGAAGCGCTTGGACATTTCATCGTCCATTTCCTTAATGACCTGGTACAGCGTTGTCTTCGCTTCAACGAGATCCGCCTTTTGCTCACTCAAGAACAGATATCTCTCATTGACACGCTGATACTCTTCAATGGCCCCAAGATTCACATCTCCGAGGGAAGTTATCGACCTTTTCAAGTCACGTACTTCGTTCTGAGCGGCAGTGATGTCTTCCGGAATCGGATACCGCTGCTTGGCAAGCTCATAACTCAGCTCATAGTCCTCGCTTAATTTCTTCAATATATTCTCAAGCTCAACATCGAGCCGGTTTACCCCAATCTCGGTCTGGCGAAGCTGATCATCCACGGACCGCAGCTGCGTACGCTGTTCCTTGGTTTCGCTCTCTTCCAGCTCCAGCTTCCGGCTTAGCGCGGTGCGTGCAGCCCGTTTGAATTCAAGCTGCTGCGTCGCCTCTTCCTTCTTCAGCTTGTACTGGTTCAGATCCTCGATCTGCTTCACGCTTTCGCTTTCGTTCTGATTCAGGTCGGCTTGAACGGAGGCCAGCATCGTGCGGTTCTGCTTCTGCTCCTTCTCATGGTTGTCGACATCCGACTGAAGGCGCTTGAGCTGTTCCTCCAGCGAGAAGGTTTCCTGATCCAGCTTTCCTTCGCGAACCTTGAGGTTCGTCAGCTGACTCTGGAGCTCTTCCTTCGCCGATTCATTTGCTTTCCGGGCAAACTCTGCAGCTTGGATGGCCAGATGGGTTGATTTCTCTTCTTCCTCCAGCTCGGACAACAGCTTCTGCGCGCGTTCACGGCTTGCCTGAATCTCTTTGGCTTCCTTCTCTTGACTGCTCTTCTCTTCGCCTGCCAGCTCGGCTTGTTCGAGGACGTGGCGCAGCTCATGCTCAAGCTGCTTGCGGTCCCCTGCAGCCTGCTGTTCCTCAATCCGCTTATCGTCTCCGGCTTTACGGAGCTCGTCCAGCTTATCCTGAGATTCAATCATTTGATTCCGGACGCTTTCAATGCCCTGCTGCAGCTTCTCCAGCTGCTTCTCGGTTTCCGAAATTTCCTGATCCAGCTGCTCCAACTGACGCTTGCGTCCCAGCAGACTGTTCGTTTTCTTGTGCTGACTACCGCCTGTCATAGATCCGCCTGCATTGACCACGTCTCCCTCGAGCGTGACTACGCGGAAGCGATAGGAAAATCTGGCGGCAATTTTGTTCGCTTGCTCCAAGGTCTCGGCGATAACGACATTACCCAGAAGGCTGCCGACGATGTTGCTATATCTGGAATCATACTTCACCAGCTCGGAGCCAAAGCCTACAAACCCGGCTTCCCCTTCCGCCAAATGCCGGTCGGATGCGGATACGTTCCGCGGACGAATGACGTCCAGAGGCAGAAAGGTCGCCCGACCTAACTGGCGCTGCTTCAGGAAGGCAATCGCCTGCCTGGATACGGATTCATTCTCCATGACGATATGCTGAACCGATGCGCCAAGGGCGGTCTCCATCGCAAGCTCCAGCTTTTCCGGTACACGAATAAGCTCGGCCACCGCACCATGGACGCCATGGAGCACGGATTTGCGGGATGCCTTCAGCACTTCTTTAACACCTAGCATAAATCCGTCAAAATCGTCCTGAAGCTCTTTCATGGTATCGCGGCGGGAAATTTGCGCTTCCCGCTTCTGCTCCCATTTCCGAAGGGCTCCCTGCGTCTCTTCCTGCAATTTCTGCAGGGATTGATATCGCTCGCTCTCGCTGATATAACCGCTGCGAAGGTCGGCAATCTCTTTACCGAAGCGTTCAATGCTTCGATCGATACTCTCTTTGCGGCGGAGCAAATCCTCTTTCAGGGCTTCCCACTTACCTGACTCTTCTTGTGCTCGATTCATCCGCCGGTCCAGCGCCTCCTGCTGCTGGTCCGCATACCGGATTTCATTCCGCGCTTGAGCCATTTGGTTCATAAGCTCTAACAAATTCCCCTTCAAGCTCTCTTCCTGCTGCTGGCTGATTCCGCCAGTTACGCCCACCAGCTTCGCTTCTTCCGCAGACAGCTGATCCCGCACTTGGGTTAATTCCTGCTGGAGCTCTTGCAGCTTGCTCTTCATGCTCGCAAGCTCGCTTACGCGCTCTCCCAAACGATGATCGCCTGATTGCAAACTTTCTTCCAGCTGCTCGCGCGTACGTTCCAGGTTACGGCGGCGCTCCTTAAGCACCTCGCCATAGCCTTCGCTCTTCTCAAACAGCTCGCTGAATTGAAGCAACTGGCTCTGCAGATCCTCAACTTCCTGTTCCAGCTGGCGCAGCGCCGATCTGTCACTCTCCAGCTTGGCATCGTGCGCGGATACAACGGTGGACAGAGCAAGCTGCTCTTCCTTTAGCTGCTCCAGCTTGGCATTCGCCTCGCTCCATGAGGTATGTATCTGTTCGATCTGATACACATACAGAGAGATTTCCTTATGTTTCAGCTCCTCCCGAAGCTCCTTGTAGCGAATAGCCTTCTCGGACTGCTCTTTCAGCGGTCCGATCTGATCCTCAAGCTCTGTGACCAAGTCGTGGATACGAAGCAGGTTTTGCTCCGTTTCATCCAGCTTGCGCACAGACTCTTTTTTACGAGATTTATATTTAACGATCCCGGATGCTTCCTCAAAAATCCCCCGACGATCTTCTGAACGTGTACTCAAAATTTCCTCTATACGGCCTTGTCCAATAATGGAATAGGCTTCTTTACCGATTCCGGTGTCCATGAACAGCTCCGTAATATCCTTGAGTCGGCACGATTGCCTATTAATGAAATACTCGCTGTCCCCGCTGCGGTGCACCCGTCTGGTTACGGTTACCTCATTAAAATCCAGCGGCAACACATGGTCCTCGTTGTCCAGCGTAAGGGAGACCTCTCCATAATTAACCGCTTTGCGCGCATCACTCCCGGCAAAGATAATATCCTCCATCTTGCCGCCGCGAAGCGATTTGGCGCTTTGCTCACCGAGCACCCAGCGGATCCCATCGGAAATGTTGCTCTTACCGCTGCCATTCGGACCTACAACGGCTGTAATTCCCCGGACAAATTCCATCTCCGTCTTGTCGGCAAACGATTTAAATCCTGCTAACTCGATCCGTTTCAAAAACATATTCGACCTATCACCTCTCCTGCTATTGTACCACAAGTAGAATCGGCTTCACCGCCGTCTTTGGACGAGGTCCATCAACGTTATAAGCAGCTGTCCATTTATAAAGACAGACAACGAAAAGAGCAAAAAACAGTCATCCTATCCGGGTCCGGTTATCCGCTTGACTGCTCTTTGCTCTTTGTTTGTCATCACATCAGCGAAGCTTTAGGCATCCGCACGTTTCAGCTGCTTTAAGGCTACTGCCGCTGCCTGCTGCTCTGCTTCTTTCTTGGATCTGCCGCTTCCGCGTCCAAGACATTCGCTTCCCATGTAAACCTCCGAGACAAACTCCCGCTCATGTGCCGGTCCTCGCTCTTCTACGATACGATATTCCAGTGCGCCCATGCCGTGATGCTGGGTCAGTTCCTGAAGCTCGGTCTTATAATCGCTCATCTGCGGACGACCGTTGACGGTCACCGTGGGAAAGACATGGTCGCTTAAAAACCGGCGAACCGCTTCCAATCCCTGATCCAGATAAAGCGCCCCCACAAATGACTCAAATACGTCTGCCAGAAGAGCCGGGCGGGTTCGACCGCCCGTCATTTCCTCTCCTTTGCCTAGCAGAACGTAACGACCAAAATCCAGACCTACAGCGAATTGAACCAAGGAAGGCTCGCATACGATAGCGGCCCGCAGCTTGGTTAACTCACCTTCCGGACGGTCCGGAAATAGGTTGTATAAGAATTCGCTCACCGTCAGCTCCAGGACAGCATCCCCGAGAAATTCAAGACGCTCGTTGTCCTGGCTCTGACTGAAGCGATGTTCGTTTACATAAGATGCGTGGGTAAAGGCCTGCTTCAGCAGCATTGCATTGCGAAACTGGATTTGAAGTTTATGCTGTAACTGCTTCAGATCTCCACTCAACACACTGTCCCCTTACTCGGCGTATTTTTTCAGGATAATCGTAGCATTATGCCCGCCAAATCCAAACGAATTGGACATAACGATATCCAAATCGGCTTTACGCGGGTGATTCGGTACGTAGTCAAGATCGCATTCCGGATCTTGATCCTCCAGGTTAATCGTTGGTGCAATGATTTGGTTCTTCAAGCTCAGTCCGCAGATAACGGCCTCAACACCGCCAGCAGCCCCAAGCAAATGACCTGTCATCGACTTGGTTGAACTAACGGCCACTTTATAGGCATGGTCACCGAGAGCCATCTTAACGGCCTTCGTTTCCGAGCGGTCACCCACCGGCGTTGAAGTCCCGTGAGCATTAATGTAATCCACTTCCTCCGGCGCAATGCCTGCGTCACGAATCGCCATCTTCATGCAGCGGGCTGCTCCATCCGGATCCGGTTCGGTAATATGATGGGCATCGGCACTAAGGCCATAGCCAACCACCTCGGCATAAATGTTGGCACCGCGTTTCAACGCATGCTCCAGGGATTCGATCACAAGTACGCCCGCGCCTTCACCCATTACAAAACCGTCGCGGCCGGTATCGAATGGCCGGCTGGCTTTCTCCGGCTCGTCATTGCGGGTTGACATTGCACGCATAGCGCAGAAACCAGCCATCCCTGTTGGACGAATGGTTGCCTCCGCCCCGCCGCAGATCATGACATCCGCATCACCACGCTGAATCAGACGATATGAATCGCCGATCGAATGCGTTCCGGTAGCACAAGCCGTAACCTGTGTGGTGTTCGGACCCTTGGCTCCCAGATTGATCGACATCTGGCCTGAGGCCATGTTGGCGATCATCATCGGAATAAAGAATGGGCTTACACGTTTCGGGCCCTTCTCGAGCAGGATATTATGCTGATCCTCCCAAGTTCCCAAACCGCCGATACCCGATCCGATCGATACGCCAACACGCTCTGCATCGGCATTCACTCCAATTTCAAGACCACTGTCCTCAAGCGCCTTCGAACCGGCTGCAACCGCAAGCTGTACAAAACGGTCCATCCTGCGGGCTTCTTTGCGATCCATGTAATCCTCCGGATTAAAATCCTTCATGGATGCTGCGATCTGCGTTGTGTAATCACTCACATCAAATGCTTCGATGCGGGATACGCCAGACTTGCCTTCCATCAAACTGTTCCAGAATGTATCCAGGTCTTGACCAATCGAGGTCATGACTCCCATTCCTGTTACAACGACTCTATGTTTCAAACAGACTCACCTCTATGTGGACTGCCCGTCCATCTATGAGGCCGCACACGCAGACTCATGATAACGAAGGCAGTAATAATCTATCACTTGTTCGTTCTAAAGCTTGGATTGAATGTGGAGAAGTCCCGTCTTGCTAAAGAACGGGACTTAACTGTAATGACTTAGGTATGAGATTGTATGTAATTTACAACTTCACCTACGGTCGTAATTTTCTCCGCATCTTCATCAGAGATCTCCATATCAAACTCATCTTCCAACTCCATCACCAATTCAACTACATCGAGAGAATCAGCTCCAAGGTCGTCTTTGAAAGATGCTTCTAATGTTACGTCGGCTTCGTCAACACCCAGGCGGTCGATAACGATGCGTTTCACGCGTTCCAATACATCGGACATCCGGCTCACCTCCTCTTGGTAATTATACGAGATATGACTTCAAATTGCCATAGAAGGCATTTGAAAACGATTTAATGCCCGGCGGCCAGCGCCGGAACAGTAGCGGCGTCTACATATACATGCCGCCATCCACATGCAGCACTTGTCCAGTCATATAGGATGCACTGGAAGATGCTAGAAAAGCAACCACGCCGGCAATTTCCTCCGGCTGACCCAATCGGGCGAGCGGAATTCCGCCAAGCAGGCCTTCCCGCATGTCCTCAGGAAGTTCCCGGGTCATATCGGTATCGATAAAACCAGGTGCCACGGCGTTCACCGTAATTCCACGGGAAGCGAGCTCCCGCGCGGCTGATTTGGTCAGACCGATGACTCCGGCTTTGGCCGCAACATAGTTGGCCTGCCCTGGATTACCAAGCGCTCCGACAACGGAGGATATATTGATAATGCGTCCATAACGTTGTTTCATCATGGGACGCGTCACCGCCTTAAGACAATTGAATACCCCTTTAAGATTCGTTTCGATTACCTGATCGAACTCCTCTTCCTTCATCCGCATGATTAGATTATCTCTAGTAATCCCTGCATTATTCACCAGGATATCAATTCGACCAAAAGTCTCCAACACCTGCTTTACCATTGCATCGGCTTCTTCGGTCCGTCCAACGTTGGATTTAACCGCGATCGCCGATACGCCCTTTGCGCGAATCGCTTCCACAACCTCGACTGCAGCTGCTTCGCTTCCTGCGTAATTAACAGCAACGTTAGCGCCCAGATCGGCAAGTCCGAGAGCAATGCTCCGGCCAATGCCGCGGGAAGCACCCGTAACAAGCGCAGTCTGTCCTTTTAGAGCTTCACTCATACCTATTCCTCCTTTCCAGAGTGATCTGGTTTTTATCCATCGTTATTTATACGACCGTCTCCAAACTGCTGACGCTGTCCAGACTATTTACATTAATGACTTTGACGGATTTGTCAATCTTCTTGATCAAACCGCTGAGTACACTGCCAGGACCAATCTCGACGAAGGTATCCACGCCTTGAGCGATCATCCATTCCACGCTGTCATGCCATAACACGGGGGAGTATACCTGTTCCACCAGCAAACCGCGGATGGCAGCGGCATCTTCCACTGAACGCGCCGTCACATTGGCAACTACCGGCACGGAAGGGGTATTAAACGCAGCCTGCTCCAGTTTACCAGCCAGCCGGTCAGCCGCCTCCTTCATCAAGGTCGAATGGAAGGGTCCGCTAACCTCCAGAGGGATAGCCCGCTTGCCGCCAGCTTCCTTCACTCTTTCTGCAGCAGCTGCGACTCCTTGAGCTGAACCCGAGATGACGATTTGCCCCGGACAGTTCATGTTCGCAAGTTCTACAACATGTCCCTCTGCCGTAATGCTCTTGCACAGCTCGGACAAAGCCTCACGGTCTGCGCCAAGCACGGCTGCCATTGCGCCTTGACCTCCGGGAACGGCTGCCTCCATGTATTCTCCGCGGGCTCTAACGATCGACACAGCTTCTTCAAACGAAAGCACGCCTGCACATACAAGTGCACTGTATTCGCCAAGGGAATGGCCCGCAACGTAATCCGGTTCGATCCCCTTGCCGCGAATGGCTTCGAGGTAAGCCATGCTGGTTGTGAGTAGAGCTGGCTGAGTATTTACCGTTTGTTTCAAATCTTCATCAGGACCATTAAAAATAATGGAGCTGAGCGGAAATCCAAGCTGATCATCCGCGGCTAGAAAAAGATCCCTTACGGCAGGAACCGCATCATAGGCATCCTTACCCATTCCGACGGACTGAGCGCCTTGACCAGGAAATATAAATGCTGTTTTACCCAAAATCGTGAGCTCCCTTCTCTTATTTCACTAGGCCTAAAAGCTGTTCTGTTTACCAGATAAGTACGGAGGAACCCCATGTTAATCCGCCACCAAACCCAACCATCAACACCTTGTCTCCTTCTTTCAGGCGACCGGACTCCTGTGCTTCGACAAGAGCTAGCGGCACGGAAGCGGCTGAGGTATTGGCGTATTTATCAACATTGATCATGACCTTCTCTTCCGGAAGCTCCAATCGCTCCATGGCAGATTTAATAATCCGGATGTTGGCTTGATGAGGAATGAATAAGTCGATATCCTTTTTGTCGATGCCTGCTTTGGATAATACAGCTTCCGTGGCAGATCCCATTACCCGTACCGCAAATTTGAACACTTCGCGGCCGTTCATATAAATAAAGTGTTTATTCGTGTTAATTGTTTCAGCAGAAGCCGGCAATCTCGAACCGCCTGCCTCAATGTACAGATGCGCTCCACCTGCACCTTCCGCACCAAGATCAAAGGCTTGGAACCCGCGGCCTTCCGGCACTTCGCCAACAATCGCCGCTCCGGCACCGTCGCCGAATAGAACGCAGGTATTACGGTCGGTATAGTCCGTAATGCGGGACAAGCAGTCCACCCCGATCACCAAAGCATTGTTGTACATGCCCGTCTTCACGAAATTTGTAGCTGTAGCCAGGCCGTATACAAATCCCGAGCAAGCAGCCGACAGGTCAAATGCCGCCGCTTTTTTGGCTCCAAGCCGATCCTGAAGCAAACATGCGGTCGATGGAAAGAACATATCCGGCGTAATGGTCGCCACAATAATCAAGTCCAGATCCTCGGCGTTCATTCCGGCTGATTTCAACGCGTTCACAGCAGCGTGGTAAGCCAAATCCGACGTCGCTTCATTCGGAGCGGCAATATGCCGTTCCCGGATTCCCGTCATCGAGACAATCCATTCATCGCTTGTATCTACCATTTTCTCTAAATCACGATTTGACAATATTTTCTCAGGTACGTATTTGCCTGTGCCAATAATACCGACCGGACGCAAATTGTTCATTTCCTCACTCACTTCCCGCTGATTTCATTCGAAATACTCTCTACCAATCGGTTCTGCAGCGCCGTCCGCGCTTGGCGAACCCCATTCTTGATGGCGTTCGCATCCGATGAACCATGGCTCTTAACGACCAGACCGCTCAGACCAAGCAGGGGCGCTCCGCCATGCTCCTTATAATCGAGCGTCGATTTCAGGCTGCGAAGCTCCGGCATCATCAAGGCGGCAGCCATCTTGGTCTTAAGGGACTTGCTGAACTGCTCCTTCAACAGCGAAAAGAGTGCACCAGCTGTCCCTTCAATCGATTTCAACAAAATATTGCCCGAGAACCCGTCACATACGAGTACATCACAAACCCCGTTCATGACATCGCGGGACTCAACGTTGCCAACAAAATGAATAGGCAGCTCCTCCAGCAACGGATAAGCATGCTTCGTCAATTCATTGCCCTTGCCCGGCTCGGTACCGACATTTAACAGCCCGACCCGCGGCTTGGTGATTCCGTGCACCTTCTCGCGATACAGGCTGCCCATTAATGCGTACTGCTGCAGATGCTCAGGCTTCGAATCCATATTCGCTCCAAGATCCAAGGCGAGCATCCCCTTGCCATCGAGAGTAGGAATCATTGGCGCAAGCGCAGGCCGCTCAATCCCCTTCATCCTGCCCACGACGAGTAGCCCGGTCGTCATGAGGGCCCCCGTATTGCCTGCCGAGATCATGGCATCCGCTTCACCTTCACGAATCATGCGCCCCGCCACAACCATCGAAGCATCCTTCTTCCGGCGGACCGCCTTAACCGGCTCATCCTCCGCTTCTATGACTTCACTTGCATGAACCACCTTCAGATTGGACGGCTTGTCCTTCAGCAGCGCTCCAATCTGCGCTTCATCCCCCACGAGAATGATCTCGGTATCGCTCCATTCCTGTGCGGCAATGAGCGCGCCCTCGACGTTACTCTGGGGGGCGTTGTCGCCGCCCATCGCATCAATCGCAATTCTCATGCCAAACTTCCTCCTTTACTTATGTCATTCTCCTGCAGATCGGTAGATTACGAAATTCCCCTGAAACACCATTTCATCAGCGACATAAGTAAACACTTCCACCTTGGCCTTTCCCTTCTGGCCGGCAATGGACCTAACGTAGGCTTTGGCAATACATTTCTCGCCGAGACGCACCTGTCTCAAAAACCGTATATCCGCTGAAGACGTCAACGCGATTTCTTCATTGATTACGGCAATGGCAAGTGAATTGGCTTGAGCGAACACGTAATGCCCGCGGGCAATCCGCGTTTTGCTGAATACATGTTCCTCACGGATTTCAAATATGGATATTCCGCTCTTGTCCAACTGCAAGTCAACGACATCCCCGATCACCTCTTCGAGTGACAAGGAACGAACCTGGTCATAGGAATGCTCCGCCATCTGCTTCATTCGCTCACGAAGCTCCGGGATGCCAAGTTCCATACGGTCAAGGCGTATCGTCTGAATGCTCACTTTAAGCTGGCGAGTCAACTCGCGGTCTGTAACAAAGGGATTCTCGTCGATCAGCTGAATCAGCCGCTGGTGACGGTCTTTCTTGGATAAACGATCGATGACGAAACAACTCCTTCTGCCGCTATGAAAGCCGCCATTCTTCAAACATACATATATGTAAATTAGTCGCAAATATTAGAACCTGGTACTAATGTTAAGTATAAATCATGTCACGTTAAAAAGAAAGGGGGACTTGAGACAAAAAAAATAGCACCTCACCAAAGATGAAGTACTACTTATTTAAAAATTATTGTTTGATGATCTCTCTTGCCTTATACGTTCCGCATACTTTACATACGCGATGAGCAAGTTTCAATTCTCCACATTGCTCGCATTTCACCATGCCTGGCACAGCCAGCTTAAAATGAGTACGACGCTTGTCACGACGTGTTTTGGACGTTCTACGTTGAGGTACTGCCATGTTCCCACCTCCTTATCAATTCAACCCGCTGAACACGGGTGCCAAATCCATCATCATTTAAAGAAGTCCTTCAGTCCGGCTAGCCTAGGATCGATCACTTCCGTATCGCAGTTGCACGTGCCTTCATTCAGGTCCTTGCCGCAATTCGGGCAGAGTCCCTTACAGTCGGCTTTGCACACCGGAGCTAGCGGCAGGTGGAGCAAAAATGCTTCTTCTACATAGGGAGTGAGATCCACACTCTCACCTTGCACATATGTAGTGTCATCATTCTCATCCTGAATCGATTCAGGATCTTCCACCGGCTGGAATACTTCATGAAAAGGGATGTGCACATGTTCGCTGATCGGCCTCAGACAGCGGGAGCAATTCATCTCCAGCTCGCCTTGCAACCTTCCACGAACATCCACCGTACCAGAAATCGATGAGGCTGCTGTCAAATCCACGTCTAATGGCTGAACAGCAATAATGTCCTTCCGATCCTTAACGGCATTGCTTACATCCACGGTTTGATGGAACTGTAACGGTTGATCGCTGGTTGTCAATTTACGAAATTGAATTAGCATATCCATCACTCCAAACAAACAAAGATTATTATACCGATTCCCAAAGACTTTTGTCAACAGGATAACCCTAAAGAACCATGATTGTTTCCCGATATTTCTCGCGCTACAATAAGATTATCACCCATATTTGGCGATGATCTTATTGTTGCAGGAACGTCCTGTAATTATGTTATATTCTTATCAAGGAGTTGAAACTAATGAAGACGGTTGGCATTGTCGTTGAATATAATCCCTTACATAACGGTCATGTTCTGCATTATCGCAAATCCAAAGAAGTAACAGGAGCGGATGCCGTTGTTGCAGTGATGAGCGGTCCTTTTCTCCAACGCGGCGAACCTGCTATTGCAGGCAAACGCGCACGCGCCGAAATGGCCCTTGCCATGGGAGTGGATCTGTGCATCGAGCTGCCGGTAACCTATGCCGTGCAGCCTGCAGAATGGTTTGCATATGGTGCGATAGCCATTCTGGAAGCTACCGGGGTGGTGGACTGTCTTTCCTTCGGATCTGAGAGCGGTACGCTGGAGCAGATTCTACCGCTGTCCCGTTCGCTTGCCAGCGAATCCGGCGAGCTCCAATCCGAAATTGAAAGGCATCTCCGGGAAGGCATGAACTTCCCGTCCGCTTACGGTGCCGCCGCTGCAGCTTTATTCGGTGAGCCCGGACCTGCAATTGCTCATTTGCAAGAGCTGCTCACGCAGCCGAACAATTCCTTGGGCCTGCACTATCTGATTGCCCTCCACCGCCTGGGCAGCCGCATTACACCCTACACCATTCCAAGAGAAAACGCGCACTACCACGATCCCTTGCCGGGAGCGTCGTCCATTGCCAGTGCAACCGCCATCCGTAACATCATCCTTTCACAGGGATTGGAAGCAGCCAGACCCTACATCCCCGAATTCACGCACAGCATCATGGAGCGGGAAATGGAGAGCGGACTAGCTCCCGTCCACTGGGAACAGTTTCGTCAGCCGCTGTTTCAATCCCTGCTCACGCATACACCCGCGCAGCTTGAAGGCTTCCTTGAAGTTACCGAAGGCTTGGAATATCGTGTTCAACGCATGCTTGCGCAGTTGAAGCAGCCTACGGTTGGGGCTCTCCTCGAAGCGTTGAAGACCAAACGCTATACCCGCACCAAGCTTCAGCGCATGCTCCTGCACATCATGCTCAATCATGACAAGGCATCCATGAATCGCGAGGAGTTGGCCAAAGGTCCGGGATATATCCGAGTCCTTGGCTTCAGCGATACAGGGCGTTCCTTGCTGAAACGAATGAAGCAGAGCACCTCGCTACCTGTCATTCAGAAGCCGACGACGCTTGAGCATCCTCAGTTGGAGAGGGACCTGATGGCAGCCGCCGTATACGCCAACGGACACCCTAAGCCGGATATCCGCCATTATTACAGTGATTACCTGCTGCCGCCACTCACCCCTTAGGCGGCAGCTGCTCCAGATAATCTACTGCATCCTGCAGATCGTCAACCGGGACCAGCTTCATATCCGTTTTGATTCGGTCCGCCCTCTTCTTGGCTTCATCGTAATTTTTTTGCGGCACAAAAAAGATATCGGCTTCCTTACGGTCAGCCGCCACGATCTTGTGCTTCACGCCGCCAATGGGACCTACGGCGCCTGATTTATCAATGGTACCCGTTCCCGCTACCCGGTAACCTTTGCTTAAATCACCATCGGTGAGCTGGTTATAAATTTCAAGGGTAAAGATCAGTCCGGCAGAAGGCCCACCGATATTGGTATCCTTAAAATGAATGGTGTGATCGGGATTCGCCGGCTCCACGCTTTGCATCGTCGCAATCATGACGCCAAGACCCGGACGCTCCGCTCCGGTCTTCTCATCCTTAATGCTAACAAGCTGAACCTGTTCCTTAACGGTTTTCCCCTTGCGTTCAAGCTCCACGGACACCACTTCTCCGATAGTTTTCTCGCTTAACAGGCTGGCGATTTTCTCATTATCCTCTACCGGCTGCCCATCAATCTTGATCAATTTATCGCCAGGTCGGAAATGCTCGGCATTAGCAGAATTCTCGGAGATCGACATCACGAATACATAAGCAGGCTCGATACTGTAGTCAATTCCTGCTTCTTGATAAGCGGCTTCCATTGCAGCGGACTGGGAAGAATTCATGTAATACACTTGTGTGGCTGCATACTCGTCCTTACTCTGATCGCCCATTTTTTCGGCCTTTTTCACAACCTCCGAATTGGGATTAAACGCAGACATCATTAACAAAGCCATATTGGCATAGCTTGCCGACACGGTTGTCATCATAAATGTGCCCTCTTCCGCCGGATCGCTCTTCTCGACATTGATCATGGGGCGAACCTCCTCGGCACTCCCCGGCTGGTATACAAGATAAGGGGTCGGCATATAAACGACAACGTACAGCATGACCCCAACCATTAATAAATACAGCGCAATTTTTAAGCCATTCGGTTTTACAGACTTCTTCATGTAGTTTCCTTCCCTCCGCCTTATATATCCAGCCTTCCACCAAGTTTGGTCTGACGGTTGTCTCCTTTGCATAAAGTTGTACTAGCCATGTTTACGCTGAAAGGAGATTCCTTATGAATAAAGACAACGCCGTCAAGTCATCAAACGGGCTGTGGAACACCATCCTGCTGGGTGCTGCCGCTTTCCTGCTTGTACTGGCTGTCGTCAGCGCGCCCGAACCTGCCTTCCAAGCCACCCTGCAAGCACTTAAGCTATGGTGGAATATCGTATTTCCCGCTTTGCTGCCGTTTCTCGTTCTGGTGGAAATACTCATCGCCTATGGCTGGGCCCATGGAGTTGGCGTACTGCTGGACCCTTTGATGAAAAAAATATTCAAACTTCCCGGTGCTGGCGGCTGGGTTCTTATAACAGGAATGACAGCCGGGTTCCCGGCAGGAGCGCAGGCCGCCTCCGGAATGTATAGACAAGGCGAGCTTCGTGCCGATGAGGCCGGAAGGCTCGCCGCTTTATCCCACTTCTGCAATCCAATGACCATTCTCGTTGTCATCGGAACTGGTCTGCTTCATCAACCGGAAGCTGGTTATCTGCTGCTGATCGTTCATTGGATTTCCGGACTGCTGGCCGCTTGGATATTCGGACTTTTCCATAAACCGGCTTCTTCAGAAGGAACACGGCAGTTTACAGCATCTTTAAATAAAGTCCGATCAAGCAAATTTACCCAACGTCCCCTCTTAAAAAGGGCAGCGACTGCGGCTCTGGAGGCCCATCAGCGGGATGGACGAAGCTTTGGCAAGTTACTGGGCGATTCCGTTACCCGTTCGGTTCAAACCTTAATGATGACAGGCGGCTTTATCTTGTTCTTCGCCGTCCTGACCAGAGTATTGACCGGTCACCTGCTGCCGCAGCTTCCGCCCTATCTTGTATCTGGACTATTGGAGGCCCATCTGGCAGCCCAATCCATCAGCTCGTCGGCATTCCAAGCCGGCATTTTGCAGCTGGCTGTACTGTCCGCCGCACTGGCATGGAGTGGAATCAGCGCTCAGCTGCAAAGCCTGTCGCTGATGCAGGAGACCGGTCTCTCTTGGCGTTACTTTATGGTGAAGCGAGCCTTGCATTCGGTGCTCGCCTTTGCGATTACACTGGCCTTGTGGAAGCCGGTTAGCGCCCTTTCAGCAGGCATCGTACCAGCCTTCCGAACGGAACCACTGGATCACGCCAACGCAGATCAGCACTTCAACTTTTGGAGCGGATTGCCTTCATTCTTGCAGGTTCAAGGCGTAATCTGCTTATTATTGATAGCGGCGTTCTGGCTGTGTTCCCGTCTTATTGACCGTTATCGCCGCTAAATTTACGGCGCATCGCGGCATGGACCTCGGGGCTGACCAGATCCGTTGTATCTCCATTAAAATGCGCGATTTCCTTAACAAGACTTGAGCTCAGGAACGAATATTTCGGGTGTGTCATCATAAAGATCGTCTCCGCATCCGGATTCAACTTATGATTGGTGGATGCCAGTTGAAGTTCATATTCAAAGTCGGTCACCGTGCGGATCCCCCGTACAATGACCTGGGCATTCTTCTGGCGGATATAATTCGCCAGAAGGTCACGGAAGCTGTCGATTTCCACATTCGGAAGATGTGCAGTTTCCTGTCTCAAGAGGTCCTTGCGCTCTTCAATCGTGAACAGCGGGTTCTTGCTTAAATTATTCAACACGGCCACAATCAGCAGATCAAACTGCTTGGAAGCGCGTGTGATAATATCCATATGTCCCATGGTGACCGGATCAAAACTTCCCGGGTATACGGCAACACGGTATGTACTAGTATTCTCATTTCTCATCCTGTAATTCCTCCTCATCAAGCTCGAACGCTTGATCTTGCGCTGTGTCGTAACGGTATATCGATATGGCGGCTTCTCCGTACTTCGCAGTCCGGAAACAACAAAAGTCACCAAATTTCTCAGGATAATTGTAGCTTGATTCGTATTCCAATACCACCACAGCTGAATCTTGCAGCAAACCTCGCTCTGCCATATCCAGCATCAGCTCATCACCATTCTTAAACCTGTATGGCGGGTCCAAAAAGACCAGATCGAAGCTGTAGCCGCGCTTTTCTAGCGCTTTAAGCGCTCGTGCCGCATCATTGCGGTACACCTCAGCGCCTTCTTCAAGCCTGGTTGCCTTCAAATTATCCTTGATCGTACTGATGCTCTTCGGCTCCACATCAATAAAAACAGCACGTTCCATACCACGGCTTAATGCCTCAATGCCAAGGCCTCCCGTGCCTGCGAACAGGTCAAGCAGGGCCCCCCCCTCAAAGTAAGGACCGATCATACTGAATATGGATTCTTTCACTTTATCCGTCGTCGGACGGGTGCTTGTACCAGGCACACTTTTGAGCGGCCGGCCCTTTGCACTTCCGGATACTACTCTCACTGCTTCATTCACCCGTTTCATTATCTATAAATTCATTGCCAAGACAACGCCATTGACAGTGATTATCGTAACACAATCATCCCATATATGAAAAACGAAACATAACGTCACTCCATTTTTTTTCAAAGTCAGGTATATTTCTACCGCAGCCGGGCATCCTTGAAATATCGACATCAATGAATGTCGTAGACAACCGCGGAGAAGACTTACGTTTCCCCATAAGCTCTTCGTCCGGTTTCTCCTCTCCCATGAGGGAATCTCTTCGGAGGTTCCCGAACTAAATCCCTGTAACGGCAACGTTTATTACAGGGATTTAGTTCTTTTCTTATGCCTTTTTTTCCACATCAATATTCGCCTTCTAGTCAGGCGAGTCACCTAACCTTATGTGAAAAGCATAACCAATCCCTCTCAGCGAACGTTCTAACGATAAAGGGCATGATGGGGGGAACACGTGATGAACCTGTTTTTATATGCAGGATTGGGTTGCCTGTTGGTTGCAGGGCTTCTATCCGGAGCGTTTACTACGGGACACCAACAAAGAAGCAACTTCTATGCTGAATCCAAGGACGACCGCGCATCCAGAGAGAGAGTAGCCAACTGGTTCTTATTAGCCGGTTTCGTATTTCTTGCGGTCGCCGGTATTGTGTATTTGTTTCGCTAAGTTGACACTGTAAACATTTGCTCACACCACGCAGCGGCAAGACGCCCCCCCCGGATATCCGGCGGGCGTTTTTTTGTTCCCCTCTTTAAGCCCATAACGCCACGCGACCTTTGCAGGAATAACACCGATTTTGTCGAATCAATAAATCTGTTTGAAAAATATTCCTAATTGTACAGTGAAGAGAGGTCATGTAAGTGAGAAAAACGTTGTATGTTCTCGTATTGTTCAGCATGCTGGTGGGACTTGGCTTTGCGGGCACGACACACGGGATCGCTTCTGCCGAAGAGTCCAGGCTCCAGATCAGCGATATTGCGGGAAGAAACACCTTCCTGATGAGCGATGGCTCCATGTGGTCCCTGATTGACGGACGACATGCCATACGGACGCCGGGTAAAGTTGCAGCCATCAGCGGTTATGAATACGCAGGCATCGGTATGACGCAGGATGGGCGATTAGTGGAATGGGATATCGGCAAGGGACCCGAGGTCGTTCCGGGAACAAGCGGCGTGAAGCAGATAGCGGGTTACTACTGGCTGAAGTCAGACGGTACCGTATGGGGCGGCTCGGAAAAAGCAAAAAGCCTCAGCGGCATTTTGCTGATCGCCAATGCCGATCAAGAATTTGCCGCCTTGTCCTCCAACGGGGAGCTGCTACTACAGGATAACTACAAAAAGGGACAATTCAAGAAGCTCGGCATCGTGGAAAACCCGGCAGGGGTCAAATCCATGACGGTTCACAGCGGGCGTGTAGCCCTATTGCGTGACAACGGTGACGTGGTTGTATACGAAACGTCCAACTTTGACGATAAAGGGCGCATCATACCAGTTACCGTCGCTCAGAATGCATCTCATATCGTTTATGCTTCCAATGAGCCGACGGATCTTCTAATTGTGACGCTCCAAGACGGAACCGTATGGACAACCGGAGTGTATAAAGACCGCTGGAAGCTCAAGGAGCAGGTCTCCGGACTGAGCGGGATCGTAAAAACCTCCATTTACGGAAATGCAAAGGATCTATCGGAGGGATTCTATGCGCAGCGCTCTGACGGAAGCTGGATCCATCACAAGGATGGACAGAATAAATCGGTTGATGTGCCTGTCGTTAAGGCCGTATCGGTTTCGGTATCCGATGCCAAGCCTTATGTAGGGGATACCCTGGAAGTCAGTATCCAGGAGACTTACACGAACGGGGCCAAGATCAAAGTACCGGTTAAAGATGCCCAGATCGATATAGAGAAGCCTTATTTGATGAACATGCAGAAGAATGGAACACTGAAGTCTGCGGGCGTTGGCAAGACACAGATTACGGTAACCTCGGGTGGTCTGTCCAAATCGATAACGGTATCGTCCAGCCTGCGCAACAATTTGAAATATGCGAAACAGATCAACGGGAATATCATGGTGCCGGCGAAATCCGTCATTCAGGCACTGGGCGGCACCTACTCGGCCAAGAACGGAGCCGTGGAGGCCAAGTTCGGAGAGACCGTGCTCTCGCTTACGGCAGGCAGCAATCAGGCTAAGTTGAATGATAGTCCGCTGCGCCTAAAAGCAGCACCGATCACCGACAAAGGCGAGCTGCTGATTCCGGCCGCCGTGTTATCCGATGTTCTGGGTACGAAAATCAGCTGGGATACCAAGTGGAAACAAGCGAATATCTCCTTCGGAAGCGATGCAGAGATGACCATTGTCTCCAACGAAACGGCTGGCCTTATCAAAAAAGCGATGCAAGGCAGCTTGGTTAAATTCATCGGCCGAACGTATTGGGTGAATGATTTCGAAGACTTGGAACGCTTCTCGAAATTATCGGTAACCGACATTTTGCCGGACGACAAAGGCGAATTCAACGTGATCTTCAAAACGGCATCAGGAAAAACAGTGAAAAGCTATCCTATGCGGTCTTCGGAAGTGCTGCAGCTGTTTGCAGACCGTTCTTCTTTATTAAATTACGACCCTTATCAAAAATACAAATGGTCCGCATCGGTCTGGAAACAGATTAAAGCAGGCCAGGTTTCCCTCGGCATGACAAAAGAACAGGTGCAGCTTTCATGGGGGAACCCGGCAGCCAAGGACATTACGACTGGCGGCGGAAAAACCATTGAAACCTGGGGGTACTCGAATTTCGATATCGTATCTTTCGTAAACGGTAAGGTTATATTGATTATGATGTAGCCTGAGTAACAGGCCGGGGCAAGACCTCTGACCAGATAATATTCGTTCTCCCAAGAACAGACCACTCTTCTGAGCGGTCTGTTTTTATTAGTGATTTTCAGATAGGTGGTTAAAACGATGATTCATGACAAGTCATTAAAGCAGATTCTCGCTTCAAAAAACAGGACCGCCCTAAGAAGAGGCCATGCCTCTTTTGGACGGTCTGTCGTTGTGACTGCTCATGGTGCTCGGTATTACTTATTGATTCAATTGGTTTGTTCGCTCAAAAGATGGATTAGATAAATGCGCGAGTAATGATCACCAACAAGATGAATAATACCAAAATAGCACCTACAGAAGAGCCATATCCATAGCCACCATAACCTTCTCCTACTCCGCTCACATGAATCCCTCCTTTTTTGAACATACCACATGTTATGTTGGTTCCGCTCAAATGAACTGGGCTGCCGCCTGTTCGGGTTAAGAATAATGAATCAGCCCATGCCTTCGAATCTGCCGGATTTGGATTGAACATTTCCTTTGATTCCGATATGAAAGAGGCGTGGTTTAACCGTCGTTCCACCACGCCTCATGCGATCACTAATTGTCTATACCTGCGAAAGTTGTTCTTTTTCATCCCGATCGGTATCAGGATCTGAATATACAATTTTTCTGCGGCGATCGACCAAACCTTCCTCGCCCAACTCACGGTATTTGCGCATCCATACTTTCAGCCGTCCGATATCTGATATTTGTAAGGCGGATGCCACTTCTTTCTTAGTCATACCTTCCAGCCGCATGGCGACTGCCTTTTTCTTCGTTTCGAAACTGTAATGATGGAATGTCTGTCCCTTTTTCGCCATGATTATCACCTCTTTACTACCTTTATCGGCTATCATCGACCTTCTTTCAATACCTAGGGCCTATTCCGACATGCGCATGCCTTCAAGGTCTATAGAACCGATGTTATTTCCACCTAAATAAATCCATGTTATGGTATAATTTGTGTTACAACTTTACATAGAAATTGAGGGATCTCTTTTGTTTAAACTCATCATTTTTGGATTTCTATTCTACATCTTCGGTAATCCGATTACGGCGATCCTGGTGCTGCTTCTCATCGTGTATGTGCTGGATCGCCGTTTTGTCGGGGTCTTTCCCAGTTTGACAAAGCCAATCAAGCGTGCACGGAATATTTCCAAGCTGCGCAGACAGATTGCAGTTAGCCCCAGCGACGTTTCATCAAGACACGAGCTTGCCAGATTACTCTTGGAGCGCCGTAAGTATGGGGAAGCTCTGAAGCTGCTGGAATCCATAGCATCCAGTCTAGAGGACTCCGCCGAATTCTGGGACGATATCGGAAACGCACGCCTGCTTACCGGCAGCATCACGCAAGGGGAAGCGGATATTATCCGGGCACTGGAGATCAACCCAAGGGTCAAATATGGCCGGCCTTTTCTTCGGCTTGCTGATGCATTTCGGGATTCGGATCGGGAGAAGGCGCTCCATTATTTGGAACAGTTCCATTCCATTCACTCTTCCTCCAGCGAAGCCTTTTATTTGCTGGGTTATATGTATCAATCGCTTGGAAGGACCGATGATGCCAAGAAGTCCTATCAGGAATCGCTGGATGTGTATCGGTCACTGCCGAAATACAAAAAACGGCAAGAACGCAAATGGGCAGTGCGCAGTTTTTTTAGGAAATTATTATAAATCATAAGTGATCATATAAACTAAAGGGCGTCCACACGGTCAAGAGACCATGGGACACCCTTTTTTTCTTGATCATTCGGTTTTCTATGCAAGTGGCTTGTACCCAAGCCGATTTAATTGTTCCGCGATCACCCGGTACCCTCGGCCATTCGGGTGTAAACCGTCCACCGACATCAGTTCTTTCTCTCGGCCAGAAAATTGTGTGTAAATATCAGCTACGCGAAAATAGCCGTCGCTTAACCCCATCAAATGCCGATTGAACCGAATCACGTATTCCGTCGCCTCCGTCCAGGCCGGATATGGATTATACAGACCGATAGCGCGAATAAAATAAGGTTTGCTGACCGGTGACTTTATTTTACGGATATGTTTGACGATATTAGCCACATGATTCTGACATCGATACAAGGCAGCGTCCAGCACCTCCCGATTCGGTCGACCTCCCGTGGACTTTACCGCACGTATCAAGTCATTGCCTCCGATCGATATCGTAATGATCTGAGCCTGCTGCAGATGATAGCGAAACGTCGGAAGCTGAACTACCCGATCGTATAACTCATCCGAGGTTAATCCATTGACCCCGAGATTCTCATGGGCCACGAACTGGCGAAGCTTCTCCTCCGCCATCCGACGGTATAACGGAACAAAACCGCTGCCAGGCATCGCCCCAAACCCAAAGGTCAAGGAATCGCCGACAGCGGTATAATGGTACACCAACATGTTCACCCCCTGCCCCGCTCGTTACGACATTATATGAGGGATCACCCCATTGCGAAACGGGTTTATTGTCTTGAATGGCAATTTTAATTCCACTCCAAGACGGCAAACATGCTTTTAATCTGAATAGCTTATTCTTCGGACTCCTCCACCTCGTAAATGCAGCGGAATCTTTCAACTCCCGGATACTTCTCTCCCAAGCTGTATACCTCAAAGCCGATACTGCGATAGAAGTTTACGGCTTCTTCGTCCGTTTCCGCAATCACTCGGGCCGGTTTAGGCTGAACCTCAAGGAGCAGCTCCAAAATCAATCCGCGACCATATCCCTTTCCCCGATTCTCCGGAAGAACGGCAAGATGCCGAATGGTAAGCTCGTCCTGATCGATATCAAAACCGATGACTCCTAAGAGAAGTCCATCCTCTTCATATCCAAACAACCGGTTGCGGCCCGTCTGATAAGAAGCTGCCGCCTGATCCACCGCTTCCGGATCCGGAAATACCGAGTAACTGAGCAGTTCCTTTACTTCGGGTTGTATCGCTTGCGCCGTTATATCTTTAAGCATACTTATCTCCAATCTAAAGCTTGTATAGGTCTACAACATCTTCTCTGCACTGATTCCCAGCTTGCGCAGCAGCATCGCCGCCTGTGCTCTCTCGTCTTCCGACAAACCGCTAAGCACCTTAACCATCAATTCCTGATGCTGAGGAAAAATGGCTTCGAAGAATTCTTGTCCCTCTGCGGTAAGCTCAGCATAAATAACGCGACGGTCCTCAGCGGAAGCCCGGCGAACCAGCAGATTTTTCTTTTGAAGCTTATCCACCACATATGTAATGTTACCGCTGGAGATGAGCACCTTCTCCCCTATTTTCTGCAGCGGCTGCGGTCCTTTGTGATAGAGTACATCCAATACACCGAATTCGGTGGAGTTCAATCCGTGACTATTGATGCTGCGATTCGAATGTGTCATAACTGCGTTATAAGCTCTGGCAAGGACAACCAGCAAATGTAACGGGGTATCCTCGTGTTCTTGAATATCCGACATATTTCACCCTCCGAAAGATATCATGTTATTAAGGTTAATGAACGCCGGATCAACTGTCAAATGTATTCTTTGCTTCTATGCTCCCGGAATGCAGTATCCGTACTGTTCCATCCTGGCAGCCTATGATCGCTTGGTCGGCCATACCGATAAACAGCCCATGTTCAACCACGCCCGGAATGTTGCCTAGCCGAGAGCTCAATTCCTCTGGGTGGGCAATATGCTGAAACCGGCAATCAGCAATATAATTCCCGTTATCCGTAACATAAAACCCTTCATCTTGCTTACGACGGATTTGCACCGTACATCCAAGCTGGGCCAGTGACCGAACTGTCCACTCATAAGCAAAAGGGACAATCTCAACCGGCAGCGGGAAAGCGCCGAGTTGAGTTACTGCTTTCGCTTCATCTGCCACAATCACGAGCCGTTCGCTGTGAAAAGCAGTGATCTTCTCGCGGAGAAGCGCTCCGCCCCCTCCCTTGATTAAGCGCAGCTGGTCGTCCAGCTCATCAGCCCCGTCAATCGTCAGATCCAAGCGATCGATCTGATGTAAAGGCGTCAGGGATATTCCTTGTTCCATAGCCAGCTTCTCCGAAGCTTCAGAGGTAGCCACGGCCTGGATCGAGAGTCCGGATCTGACCATCTCGCCGATTTTGAGAATGGCGTAATAAGCGGTTGAGCCTGTGCCGAGCCCAATCTTCATTCCATCCTGCACATACTTGGCGGCATGCTCCGCCGCCATTTTCTTCATATTATATTCACTCGTCATGTGAACCCCTCTTTCGTCTTAAGCTGAATCAAATGCTATAATATGGGGTAAATTGATGGATTTCATACCATAACGAAAGGATTATACCATGCGAACAGAGAACCAGATCAAATCCAAGATCAATGAACTTACGATGCAGAAGAAAAAGCTGCAAACCCGCTTGGCTGCTCTCGAAGAGAACAGTCCGGAGCGAGCCTCCCTTCTCAATCAGGAAGCCCGCCTCGATGATATGATCACGATGCTGGAATGGGTACTGTTTGAGCCAAGCGGCTCCTATCATATGTAAAGTCGACTGACAAACGTCAGGGGCGCTAACTGCGCCCCTGACTTTCATTAAGATTACAGAATTTATAATTTTTCAGCGGAGCTGAACCATTCTATAATCGCAAGAAAACTTACCTTCGAATCGCGGTCGCTCATCCTTGAAAAGGCCTCGATAGAGGTTTGTTTTTGGGGGTCCCCGCTAAGTATTTGGAATAAGCATCGAAGCATAGGCTCCACTTTGTGGGGTTATTTTATATTTGCGCCTCCTTCTCCTGTGTGTACTGCTCAAGCCAATGGATATAGAGCTCTTCATTATCAGGAGAAAAACAAATGAAGTCAATCCGATCCAGGCGGTTATCCGGCAAATCTTCCTCAAGCAGCTTCGTAACCGCCTTTAACGCAACATCACATGCAGGAGCCTTAGGGTACTCATAGATACCCGTGCTTATATTAGGAAAGGCGATGCTTCTGGCACCCACCTCGATTGCAAGCAGGAGACTGTTGCGGTAGCATTCCGCCAGCGTATGCTCCTCACGCCGTCCACCGCCCTCCCATATCGGGCCTACCGTATGAATGATATGCTGAGCAGGCAGCTGGCCTGCACCGGTAATCACGGCATTGCCTGGTGGGCATCCGCCTTGCTGCTTGCGAATTTCCATGCACTGCTCCATGATCTCCGGGCCGCCGGCGCTATGAATTGCGCCGTCCACGCCTTTTCCACCCAGCAGTCCCGAATTTGCAGCATTGACGATAATGTCGCCCGTCCATGTCGTAATATCGCCTATAAAGACGGAGACCGATGTCCTTCCGATTTTAAATGTTTTCATTTCGGAAAATCTCCTTTCGGTCTTTTATTTCTCTATTACCCCGCAAGTGGGTGGATTGACCCTGTTTGCCTATTCTGTTCTGGGCTTTTTTTTCGCAGCTGCAGACAGTCGATCGGTCAAGCTCTTCTCTTCCGCTCCTTGCAGCGCTTCCTCCACCGTACGGTAGAACATCAGCGTGCCGGTATCCCTGGCCTTCGTCAAATGATGAAGAAACACATTGCCGGCTTGCTCCAGCTTCAAATCCTCGGATTCATTCTTGACCCGGCAAAGATATACCTTCATCATGCCTTGCGGATCGCGAAATTCCATGACGCCGATGGGACTCATCGATCTTTTGTCCTCCTCCGTGAACTGAGGCGTCATATAAACGGTATATTCCGAAGCAGGCGGAGGAATGTATGCTTCCCGTTTTTTATCCGCAATTAATTTGGAATTCATGAATGCGATGTAACCCGCCGCCGCGAACAAAAGGATGCAGGCAGCAATTGCGATATTGAACATGTATGTCTCTCCTTGTATATAATCAATCCATCGGGCATTAACCTAAAGAGTTCTTCTCTATAAAAACACCCGTAATAACGCAATAATCAGTAAATGCAGAGGATAAAATGAACGCCATACCCATCGGCTCACCCGGATAGACTCCAGCTTCCTCCATATATGCGGGCCATAGGCTATCGCAGCCGTCGGGATGACACTCCACATCTGCAGCTCCCAGTTATTAAGGAACCAGAATAACAGGTTCAACACAATATGAAGCGGAACAAGCCAGCTGGCCTGGGCATATCGGAAAATCAAGATCAACAGCAGGCCGTAAGCTCCGTAATCAAACGGAAATTCGCTCATTAGTGCACAGGCGGCAACAACAATCATCCATGATAACAGCTGGGAATCCGATCGTTCCAGCACATACAAAACGATGGCTCCAGCTACCAGGGTAATGACTACATTCAACCCTTTAGGATCCAACGCAAGCTGATAGGGAATTTGGGAGATTGCCGCAATAACGGCCAGCCGAATGATATACTTGGGTCTCGAAGAAGTGTAGCGGTGCCCCTGAACGAGAGCATAGACGTAGATTGGGAAAGCAATGCGGCCGATGATTCTCCAAATCTCCTGATGCGGAAAAAACACAAGTCCTACATGATCAATCAGCATCGTCAGCATGGCGATCCACTGCATGATAACCCCCTCCTCGCACTCGAAGATGTTGAATCCATATGTACTTGAAATCGATATATCTATTATGGGTTGCAACACTGGGACTTGCAAGCGAAGAAAACATGCAGGAGCTCAGCAATGACAAGCGATAATGAAAAGCCCCCTAATGAATAATCAAAACTTCAAATCAAATAACAATAAATAGACCACCCGATATTTCCCGGGTAGTCTATTTGGGGCAAGTGACATCTATTTCAATACAGCATGAATTTCTCGGATGTTCCCGTTCCGAACTTCATGAGCCAACGCTCCTGTAAGGAGGGGGCCATCCACCTTGATCGAATCCCCTCCCACCGTGATGAGAGTTAATCGCTGAATTGTAACTCCGTCCTGGCCATACGTATTTGCTGCGCGCTCGCTGCGATACGTCACCTTGACGGAACCAAGGAAGGTGAACGACACTTCTTGATTCTCGTCAAACAGCCAAGCCGGAAGCAGTGGGTTCAGATGCAGATGCAGCTGGCTGCCTTCGTAACGGAATACCTTCTTCCCTGCCATCATCGTAATCCACATGCTTAGGAACTCGGCCGTCGATCCGCTAAGCCGTGCCACAAAACCTCGTCCATGCACGTGAGGATCCGGATTGACGCTGCTGGCAATGAACGAGGAATTCTCCAGCGTGCTGCGTCCATAAACCGCCGGGTCCAGAAAAGGTACAAGGGATGTTTTGATTTCCGAGAAAAACTCGTCATACAATCCGGCTTTTAATAATGAAAGCAAGTATTTATAGGTCATATGCAAAAATACGGATTCCCGCTCCAGCCACCCGGCTGTAAATGCACGAATGCGTCCGATTTCATCGGTTTCGCCTGCCAGGCTGACGGACGTTTTATACATCCCCAGCGCGGGATCATACAGATCGGAAGCCTTGATCCGGTCATACATCGTTCTCGCCTGGCCTTCATCAGCGAGCTTCATTCCGCGGGCCGGTGCCTCCAGAAAATGCGGGAGCGCATAAGCCTTGAATTCAAGCACTTTTGCCGCAGGCAAACCATAGCGGGTGATCACTGGGTTCCCCGCTGCATCCCGAACCTCTTCAAAGCGCTCGGCTTCAAAGCGGAAATACGTTGGCACGATTCCGCCTCCCATCTGCTCGGCACGCTGAATCCCTTCTTCGATTTTGTCCAAGAATGCCGCGTACATGACCTTCACGTTCTTCACCGACATCTCAACCTCTTGACCGCTGATCCCGTACCGGACCGATGCACGATAGGATTCACGCTGCCCCGCTACCAAGTCCCAATAACCGAATGAGTCCAATGAGCCGGACTGATATTGCTGTACGGCTTCGTATACACTACCTAAGTAAGACGCGATCTCCTCCGGTACCTGAATCACTTGATGGCCGAACCGCTCGGCCGCATCCACGATAAATGCGACCAAACGCTTCAATTCCATCGTTTCGCTCATACCCGACCCAAACAGGCCCGGCAAGCCGTTCATTGCGTCATTCCAACCCGGCTTGTTCGCCTCCATCTCTACCCCCATCCCGTAAGGATCGAGTGTCGCTATTTTACTGAGGGACAATGAGATCATTTTGACAAACAGGTTCGTGCGGTACATGCCGCCTAGTCCGCCATCTACCCGCAGCCATTCCGCCGCGTTCCGTTTTCTGCCGAGCTTATTCAGCTTCTCCTCGTCCTCCAGCAGCGCACCATATTGCCGAACCTTGCCTCCTCGACTGATCACAACCTTCTCACTCCGCGGAAGGACGTACACCGGGCTGTCAAAGAACGTATACGTATTCTCGCCAAACAATAGTTCCTCATAACGGTCGGGATAAATATCCAAGTAGGTATCAACTAAATCCATATTATACGTCCAATGATCCGACCAGAACCCTTCCCCGAACGAAGCTGCAAAATGCTGATCGGATATCGTCAACAGCCCGGATAAGAACTGTTCCTCACTAATCTCCAACCTGATGCCTTGATCCGAAATCGCGTTGATAATTTTACCTGGCGTATAGTCCCCGGCGCATGCCTTTGCCAGCTTCTCATAATCTTCCTCAGCCGCGGAGGAGCGCAGCAGCTTCTGCAACTCCTCCTCCTTCCCTTCGCTCAAGCGGAATTTCGTTCCTTCTACGCTAAGCGGGTTATAACCGTCGGCTTGAATGAGACTGAAAAACATCCGGATATTGAACGTGCCCACCTTCGGGTTAAAAAACACGTCATTTCGTCGATTCTGATTCATATCCCGGAAATTGCCGTTCCCTTGTGAATAGTACTCCGGCGCAAGAGAAAAGAAGTTATAATCTCGCTCCAGATCCCCATGCTTGCGGGAGTATAGGTGGACAACGGCCCCTTCCTTCCCGTTATCGAATAGGAATGGATATCCGCCCCGCAGAAAATTGTCCAGGTAGGACTGACGGCTATATTCATCAAATAGGGGTAATCCCGTTTTGGTGGCCACATCCTCGGTTAATTTCCGGGTCAACGCCGAGGCCTCCTCGCGCTTATGGAGGATATAGGCAGGAGAACACAAATCTTTGGAGCGCTTATTGATTTTACCGATATCGTTCACATGACCAACCAGCGTATAAACGGTCGCCGTCTCCCCAGGCTTAAGCTGAGTCGATAATCCGCTGAATCCGCAGGGCACTTTGTTCACGGCATACGGCGTGGCGTTCAGCAAAGCTTCCATCGAACTCTCAGCAAATCGATCAGGGTGGATTAATGAAGTGTTACCGCCAAAAATCAGCTCAAAGTCTACAAGAGGTTGGAGCAGCTTCCCGTGCTGATTAAACGACAGATAGAAGTGACCGCTCGTAACTTCGCTAACTTCCGCCTCGTCGTGCGTACTGGAGCGAACTTTATAAAACGGGATCCCCTGATCCAGGTTCTCCACTTCCATCCAGCTCCGCAGCAGATTGCCGACCTCCTTGTACCCGCTATTCTCGACACCGTAAGGCAGAATCTCCGGCATGCCGTCCAGCAGTTCAAGCGATACAGTCTGGGTTCCGATATTCGTTACACTGACCTCGCGGACAAGCGCGGCAAAATCCTCACCAGGCAGCTGAAAGTATGACACCGAAGTGCGAAGTCCGTTACCGGCATGCTCCTCCTCAATGACCAGCTCATTTTGACGAATCAGCATCGTTCTCTTCGCTTTGGAATCCGGCTGATAGGATTGGAACGGCTCATAGACTGACGGGGTCCCCGCCATCTTGATAAACGTACGAAAGCCGGTAGTCGAGACGTTCTTATACGAGATATTCGCCGGGGAAAACTCCATGATCGGCGAGTTCTTATCGCGTATGCCAAAGCTGCAAATCCCCTGACCCCGATTCACATAAAAGGTCCACATCGGAATCCCTTTCAAGCCTGCGATTCCCGGCAGAAAGCTGGAAAATGGTTTAGCAAGATCATACTGCTCAATAACAAAGGTATCTTTCTCAAAACGATAATTTGACATGCTACATCCTCCTTAAATGGGTTCATAATCAACTCAACTCTATATTCCAATTATTTTCGAAACCGGTTTCGAAAAATGGTAAAAATGAGTCCTGCCTTTATGTTTCACCTAGGTGACCGGGCGGCAGGATTCCCGGATAATCAATTGAACTGGCAGCATAACCGACTTTACTGTTGCGTCTTGCTCTTCGATGGAAGAAATAAGGATCTCCGCCGCAACGGTGCCCAGCTGCTCCGTATCCTGGCGTATGGTCGTTAACGCAGGGGTGATGTAACGGGACATTTCAATATCATCAAAACCGATGATGGACACATCTCCCGGTACATGCAGGCCATGATCCTGAACGGCACGAATGGCCCCAAGCGCGAGTAAATCTCCAGCCGCGTATACAGCAGTCGGCCGATCCTCAAGCCCCAGCAGCTTCTTCATGGCTTCGTATCCGCTCTCGGTGGAGAAAAAATCGCTGCCGGTTATGTACTCTTCCCTTAGATCCAGATCAAGTTCCCGAAGGGCTTGCTCATAGCCTTGTTGGCGCTGCTCGCCTGCAAACGTATTCAATCCGCCCGATATATGGGCAATGCTGCGATGTCCGAGCGAATGCAAATACCGAAGTGCCTGCATGCTCCCTCCGATATTGTCGGAGTATACCGAATGCACATGCTCCGGTGACGAATCCAGAATGACGCACGGAATGCCGCTATCCAGCAGCTCCTGGAAATCGGGATCCTCACTGCTCGACAGAATGACGACCACACCGTCGACGCCCCGGATTTTGCAATGCTCCACATAACTGCTTCTTCGGCCGCCGACATCCTTGGAGATAAACATCAGATCATACCCTTTGGATACGGCAATTTTCTTAAAGCTTTCGATAACAGCTCCAAAATAGGGATGACGAATTCCTGCTCCCGTAGCTTCTACAAAGAGAATACCAATGGTCCAGGATCGCTTCGTTGTAAGCGATCTGGCGTTTGCGTTTGGAAGATAGCCCATTTCCTTCGCGGTTGCCAGGATCTTGGCTCTCGTCTTCTCCCGAACATCCGGATAGTTGTTGAAGACTTTGGACACCGTCGTAGGCGAATAGCCTGTTTTCTTGGCAATATCATAAATCGTAGTCAACCTTGGAATCAGCTCCTGCACCTTCGCCGGCATATTCTAATTCAAATCTATCTGATATTAGATTCTACCTGTGCTGGCAGGCTCTCGTCAATGTTATTCCGCACGGACGGACTAGCAGGAGCCGAACCTTCGGTTATCAAAATACAAATCGGCTAGGACAAGCTGGCGGAAGAGGTCTGCGGTTTTGCAGGACTTTCCGTTTCCTGATGGCGAATCATCAGAACGCAGATCAGCGCGAGCAGCATGCTGCCTGCGGCACAATAAAACAGAATCGAATATCCCATGCCATCAATGAGCTTGCCCAGCAGAGGCGGTGACGAGATCGCCGCCAGCGAGGATACCAAATAGTACATTCCTGTCCGCGTCCCAATGCTGTCCTCCGATCCGGTAGATACGATAAACGGATAGGAGTTAATATTGATGCAAGCCCAGAATAATCCGCCAACAGTCAGCAATACACGGAGCAATAGCATTGATTCAACCCATGGTACAAGCGCGAAGACAATCAACAGCCCGCTGACGCCGATCAGAATCATCCGTTTCTTGCCGAATTTACCGCCAAGCCATCCGCTTGGAATGGCGAACAGAACAAAGGCCAGTGAAAAAAACGTTAGGGAAAAGGACGCCTGCGATTCCGTTAGCCCCATCTCGTTCTTCCCGTACAACGTAAACAGCGTCTCAACTCCCTGATAAGCAACAAACCAGAAAAATATAGCCGCCAAGAGCAGCACCGTCGTCCGATTGAGCTGACTCTTAAAGGAAACCTTAGCTTTGGCAGCAGTCTGAGCCTGATAGCCTGGAGCGTCGCGCTTCTCCTGGATAAACGTTCTCAAAATGAACAACGACACCAGCGTAATGCCGGCCGCGGCAATAAAAGGCAAGGACTGATGAGCGCTGTACAGTACCGAGCCCACGCCAAAAGCCAATATAGACCCTATGCCGCCCATAAAGTTAATGATGCCGTTGGCCCTCGTGCGTCGTTTCTCCTCCGTAATATCCGGCATTAGTGAAACGGTAGGCGAACGATACAGACTCATGGCCAGGTTCATGAGGACCATGAACAGTATCAATGTTGCCATCCCGGTGTGAAACGGAATGATTGCTGTAAACAGAGCGCCAAGCGGCATTCCGATGAGCAGGTAAGGCATTCTTCTGCCATACCGGGTATGAGTACGGTCGCTTCGACTTCCAATCCATGGCTGCAAGAACAAGGCAAAGTAATTGTCGATCGTCATAAAAAAACCGATCAGTGCGACACTGGATATGTAATCCTCCAGAAAATAGGGCACAAACGCATTGTAGAGCGCCCAGGTAATGCTAATGCTGAAAAAGCCAAAGCCCAGCAGCCATGTTTTTTTCACAAAGTCACGCTCCCTTGGTTTGTAGCAATCCCCCGAGTACATCCGGATAATCCGTAATAATGCCCGCTACGCCTGCATCGATCAAGGCTTTCATCTGTTCCTCGTCATTGACGGTCCAAGGGTGATAGACAACACCATGCTGCTTCGCTTCCGCTACCCATTCCGGCAGAACTGCGCGATGGTATGCATGAAGCGCATCCGCTTTAGCCAATTTGGCATACTCCCACGGTTTGTATAACCCTTCCCCATACAGCAGGCCGGTACGGATTTCAGGATCAATATGTTTGCACTCCACCAGGGAATAATGATTGAAACTTGAGATGACGATTTGCTCTGACATTTTGTAGTGTCTTACGGTCTCGATCACACGCTTTTCCAGCTCAGGATATTGAATCGACCCGTTCTTCAGCTCAATGTTCACGATCGTGCCACGGTTTTTCGTTAATTCCAGCAGTTCTTCCAGCAGCGGAATCCGTTCCCCTTGAAAAGCCGATCCAAACCATGAGCCTGCGTCCAACTTGGCCAGTTCGTCGTATGTATAATCCTTGACTAGCCCCTCAGCCCCCGTGGTTCGGGCGACACTCTCATCATGGATCAGAACCAGCCTTCCATCCTTCGTCATCTGAACATCGGTTTCAATCCCGGTAGCTCCCTGCTCCAAGCCTTTGGCAAAGGCAGCCATCGTATTCTCGGGGCATATAGCCGATGACCCGCGGTGTGCAAAATTAATCAATTGTGTCATTTGTCTTCCTCCTGAGTGGTTAGAAATTGGTTTGTACTATAAATATAGCTCGCAATTGTTAGAGCTATGTTATCATTCCATTTTTCATATTCCACATCGTTTTACGAAACCCTGTCATGCAGACAATTAATTTTTTGAATGGTTTGACTGATTTGCATGTCAGGCATATAATTGTTTAGACAACTATTTTTTGAAAACTTGAAATGAAAGGTGTGACTTGTTTCTTGAAAATACCTAAACGCAACCCCTCCATCGGTTTTCATCTGGGTTACACCTATCGCCGCGCATCCCATTTGTTTGCTAACGCCTTGAAGCCCTATGATATCACCCCTGAGCAATGGCTGGTGCTGTACCACATCGGAGAGCACGAAGGGTTAAATCAAAAGGAAGTTGCCGCCAAAGCGGACAAGGACCAACCGACCACTACCCGCATTTTAGATCTGCTCGAGAAAAAAGGATACACCCGCAAATCCGTATCGGTAAACGACCGAAGAGCTTTCCAGCTCTATTTGACGGATACAGGCAAAGAATTGATCGAGACAACCACAACGATCGAAAGTCAATGCGGGAGCCAGTTAATCGAAGGCATTGACGATCATCAATTAGAGATGTTCTGGGACACACTCTCACGCATCAATACCAACATACACAACTTAGAGAATAACAGGAGTGATGTTTCACATGAATGAAATAAATTCGAAACAACGATTATGGACCAAAGAATTCATCACCTTGATGGTCAGCAACCTGTTTCTGTTTCTGACCCTGCAGATGATGCTGACCACGCTGCCCGCATACGCCAAGGAGGCGTTTATGGCAAGCCCGCTTCAGGTCAGCCTGATAACCAGCCTGTTCGCCTTCAGTGCGATCACGTCCCGCTTCGTGTCAAGCAAAGCGCTGGAAAAAGGAAAACTACGCCTGCTTCTGTACGTCGGGCTGTTGATATCGCTGGCAGCCACGCTCGGCTATTACTGGGCATCCGGCATCGCCTTTCTGCTGCTGATGCGCGTTTTGTTTGGCATCGGCTTTGGCATGACAAGCACCTCGTTTCCTACGATGGCTTCGGACGTCATTCCTATCAAACGACTGGGCGAAGGCATGGGGTACTTCGGATTATCCACTACGCTCGCCATGTCAATCGGCCCGATGATCGGCTTGACGCTCCTGCAAGACGGGGGGTTCACACCGCTTGTGGTCATCACCGTCATCATCAATGTACTTATCTTCCCACTCGCCTACGTTCTAACATCAAGATCGGCAAAACGGAAAACGGAGCGCCCCGCAGCGGTTCAACCTCGAGTTGAGGAACAACCGAAGGGCTCGTTCAACAAAAAGCTGATTCTCCCCAGCGTCCTTAATTTTTTGATGTCCATTACGTACGGCGGGCTGCTGAGCTTCATGGCGTTGTTTGGCACCGAGGCTCACCTCCGGAATCCCCAGTATTTCTTCTTGTTCAATGCCATTGCCATCATTCTGGTACGGCCGTTCTCCGGCAGAATCTATGACCGCTATGGACACAAGGCGCTGGTTATACCTGCTGCTGTTCTGATGGTCACCGGTCTGCTGTTGCTGACCTTCGCCTCATCGACGGGAACTATGCTGTTATCGGCATTGTGTTATGGCCTTGGCTTTGGTGCGATGCAGCCGTCCATCCAGACCTGGATGATCCAGGAGGTTCATCCACTCCAGCGCGGCATGGCCAACGGCATGTTCTTCAACTCCCTGGATTTCGGTGTCGCTATTGGCTCTATCGCGCTCGGCTCCATCGCCAAATCCACTTCGTACGCTATCATGTACCGATATTCAGCCATTGCGCTTGTGCTGTTGATCCTGATTTATATCGTCATGCAGGCCACCGGCAAATCACGCACTAAAGCTACATCAAAGCTTGAGGATACCGAACCCACCGTTGCAGGATAACGGAGATTCGAAAGCAAAGCCAATTCTTTGGCATCTCCTCTTCGATTCTTTGCACACATCAAGCTCTGACCTCCCGGATCGGACCGGATGGATCATGCGGAGCCCGTTTACTCGATTATACGAGTGGACCTCCGTTCCCTATGCTCCCGATCCGTATTCGAATATGAGAGAAAGGTCTTGTCCATTATTTATGGACAAGACCTTTCTTTTTCAAGCCCTGCGGTTTCTTGAAATTCACTCGGTATGAATTCCCTCCGGTATCGTCTTCCTTCGCCTCCGGCTTCACGGCGAATAATGTGAGCAGGCCACCTACAGCCGCAACGGCTGCCAACGTGCCGAACAGCACCCAATGATTCGCCCCGAGCAGCAGTGAAACAACTGGCGGACCGAGCGATACGCCGATAAAACGCATACTGCTGTACAGAGAAGTAATGGTACCGCGCTGCTCCTTCTCTATACCTTCCGTTAGCAGCGTGTCCATGCATGGCAATACCATCCCGATCCCTATGCCGCCAAGCGTCATCATACCAACTACAAAATATATCTGTGCGCTAAATCCGGTGACGATCAGGGAAGCCGTCAGAATGGCCATACCCGCGAAACCGGTCCACTTTTTAGCCGCTTTATTTTTGCCCGTGAATTTACCGGCTAAATAGGAAGACAGACATAACAAAGCCAGCGGAATCGCAAGCACCAGCCCTTTCACCACACCGTGTAAATGGTAAGTGCTCTCAAGCGTCTCCGACAAATAGAAAAGCACGCCGAACACACCAAACATCGCAATGCCGCCGATGGCAAATATCGCGTACAGCCATCTTCCCTTCTCGTGCAAAACCTGCTTGGTTGTTTTCAAAAACTCGCGAATGGATTGTTTATCGTTATGGTTTGACTTTGGCGTCTTCACAAGAAAAATAACAAGCACGATAGAGATCAGGCACAGAACTGGAATAGCTATAAAGGGCAAGAACCAGATAAAACTTCCAAGCAGGGCTCCCAGTATTGGACTGACTACCTTGCCAAACGTATTGGAGGTTTCGATAATACCCAAACTCTTACTAACCTCTTCTTCCTCTTTAAACATGTCACCGACAAGCGGAATGACAATGGGGAATGCCCCGGCAGCACCAATTCCCTGCAGAAACCGACCCGCCAAAATAACGTAATATGCCGCTGTCCCACTCAGCATCCAAGCTGCTACAGCCGAGACTGCTCCGCCTAACGCCGCAATAATTAAGCTTGGGATGATGATCTTCTTTCGTCCATACCGATCCGATAAATAACCGGCAATCGGAATCAGTAAGATGGCTACAACAGCATATACCGTTATAAGCATACTGACTTTGAAGGAACTGATCCCCAGAGCTTTTGAAATCTGCGGCAAAATGGGAATCAGCATGGAATTTCCCAACGTCATGATAAGTGGTATGGATGCAAGGGCAACCAGATCCCATTTTTTGTTTTCCATGAGAGAAAGACCACCTTTGCGTTATCTGTCATCCATATTGTAGGTTCTTTTACCCGGAATATGCATGATTGCAAGGTGGCCGATTTTTCCCATATGCAATTTTTCCTTATTTATACTTTAAAGCCGGACATCAACTGCCGCAGCTTGCTGGACATTACGTTCAAATCCTCAACGGAATTTGTAATTTCCTCCATAGAAGCCAGCTGCTCTTCCGTGGCTGCACTGACGCTTTGGGTTCCACCTGCCGTTGTCTCCGTGACCTCCTGAATTCTGCGGATTGCATGAACAAGCTCTCCTGCTCCGGAATCCATCTGTTTAGTTGCAACAGTGACACTCTGAATTTGTTCGTTCAATTCGCCGACGGATTGTTCAATGTCCTTAAAGGCTCTCTCGGCTCCTTGTGCCACGTCCATGCCCTCGGTCACTTCGCGGGTGCCCTGCTCCATGACGCCGGCCAAATCAACAATATCCTGCTGAAGCTCATGGACGAATTGTCTGATTTCGACGGAAGAGTTTGAGGCCTGATCAGCCAATTTTCGGACCTCAGCCGCTACAACCGCAAAACCTCTGCCATGCTCGCCTGCCCGAGCGGCCTCAATGGAGGCATTCAAGGCAAGCAGTGATGTCTGCTCTGCAATTTCGATTATGATCTGTCCCATCGCTCCAATGTTGGAGGCCTTTTCGCCGAGCGCCCGCACCGATTGCGCAGATTGATCCACACTGGTGCGTATGCCTTCCATCTGAGCCAGCGTATGTATAAGTGCCTGTTCCCCTTCAGCCGCAAGTTGGTTCGTCGTTGCTGCCAATCCCGAGACGTCTTGGGCGGCATGCGCGATATGTTTCATGCCTTCCGCCATGTCCGTTACCGTAGCTGTCGTTTCCTCCGTATCCTGAAGCTGGTTTTCTACCCCGGCCGCCAGCTCTTCCATAATCCCAGAGGTTTGCTGAGAAGCTTGACGGATTTCCTCGGTCGTGGAGTGCAGCGTCGAAGCTGCGACACCAACTTTGCCAGCCGTATCCTGCACCTGTACGACAAGCACCCTGAATCCATCAACCAGTTTATTGTAGGCGTCGGCTACCGCCCTGATCTCATCTTTCGTAGTAATCTGTAATCGGGTAACCAGATCACCACCGCCCTCGGCAATCTTCAAGAGTTGTTCGCTCATCTGATTCAAAGGTCGAATCGAGCGAATAAGAAGATATCCTTGTATCGCAAAATAAACGATACCTGCAATACCGATCAACATGATCACCATGTTCTGAAATCTGCTGCTGTCCGCAATCTGGTCAGCCTGCTTAGCCAAGTCTTCATTTTTATGCACCGTAAATTGGGCGATAAGCGTACTGAAGGAATTGCGCACTTCCCGTTCCTTGCTAAACGCAGCCTCATATACCCGGAACGGTACAGCCTTGTAAAAACCGGTGTCATACCCTAATTTGTTTAACACCTCAGTCACGGCCTCGGTGTATATGACATACCCGGTTTCGATCTCGTTAAATACCTTTTGGTCTTCCTCAGCCGTCATCAAGCCTTTGGTTTCAGCCATAAGTTTGGCAACGGACTCCTGTTTCGCTTTCAATGAATCTGCAAAGGTCGAATCCCCGGTCAATAAGTAGCCCCGCTCATCATTAGAGACACCCGTCAATAGGGTCTCCAATTGCGTCAGGTTATAAATGACCTTCTGATCCACTTCAATAATTTCGCTGAACCTCTTCTCCGTCATGTTCGAAGTGATGAACGCGATGATTACGATAACCACCGTAACCGTTGCAAGAATCGTAGACGAAAGAATTAATTTTGTTTTTATCTGCATCCGCAAGCACCCGACCTTTGATATAAGTAATAGACCCCCAATCCTTTTTTCGTCAAATTTGTGTCCAAAATGAATAGACTCGGCGGTCGAGAAAGCACTTATCCCGAAAATTATTGAAAAAAATTATTAATCACCGGTCAAATCATGATAAATATTGGATAACTCCCTCCTTATGGTATAACGTATATTCCCTAGATCTCCCTAAATTCATTTCCGTTTTTTTCCTCTGCTCTGAAACATGGTTTGGTTTTCATATATCAATCATGAAAAAAAGGCCTGCCTGAGCCGTTGCTCAGACAGACCTTTACTCATTTAATCTTGATCCGGTATAAAGTGGCTTTTTTTCCCGATATGATACACATGAAGTTTGTGCATGGCACGCGTACATGCGGTGTAGAACAGCTTGCGGTCGCTTTCGCGATGGTACACATCCTCAGAGCCGTTGTATATGATCACCGCGTCGAATTCCACGCCTTTGGCCAGATACGCAGGAACGACAAGCGTTCCTTTCTCAAAAGCAGGCGTCGTTTTGGCAATTAATCGCGTAGGTATATCTGCTGACAGCTGCTCGTGTACGCGTCTGCTCTCCTCTTCTGTCCGGCAGATCACCGCCACGTACTGGAATCCCTGTTCATGAAGCTCACGGATATCAGAGACAATCGCTTCATGCAGATGTGCTTCATCAATCATCGCAACCACCTGTGGAGCTTCGCCGCTCCGGTTAAATGGAACGATGCGCTCCCCGCCCGGTATCATCTGCCGCGTGAAATCAACGATTTCATATGTGGACCGGTAGCTTTGCGTCAGATTGATAACCTCCGTATCCTCCTTGCCGTACAGACTTACCAGATTCTCCAAGCTGCCAAGTGCCTCTCCGTGAGCATAAATGGCTTGATTGAGGTCGCCCAGCACCGTCATTTTCGCTCGCGGGAACAAACGCTTCAGGAATTCCAGCTGAAATCCGGAGTAGTCCTGAACCTCATCGACAATGACGTGACGAATCGACGTGTTCGTGCGGAAGCCTTGAAGCAGCTCCTTCAGATACAGGAACGGAGTGGCATCCTCGTACAACAGCGTTTTGTTGTCCAGCGACGCTACTGTGCGATTGCAGATTTCCTCCCAATGTCCCGGGAGCGTCTCCAAGTTACCTGCTGCCCGGCGGAATAAGGATTCATCCGTGTATAATTTACGGTACATGCCCTTAACATCCACATAACGGAACCGCTTGATCCAGCGCCTAACCGGCTTGAGCCGAGTGCTGATGACCATTTTGGCAAGGATGTCTTTTTCCTTATCGAAATCGTCAAAGGTTTCTTCCTTCCGGTTTTGCTTACGTCTCATCGTTTGAAAGGCCCGTTGGTAATCATCCGTATCCAGCAGTTGGATTTGCTCCTCCACCCACGGGGCGTCTTTTTCGCTCTGGGCAAACTCCGACAGGCGTTTCAGCATCCACTCTTTCATGAGGTCGATCCGTCCAGCAAGCTTAACCGCCGCATCATAACCATAGAACTGCGCGGTCATTTCTTCCGAGCTGACGATAACCTTACCCTGGAATACGACCGGTTTAAAGAGCATCCCGCCCTGTTCCAGCAGCTCCTTGTATCGTCTGATGGTGTCCAGATAAGCACCCGAGGATTTATAGGATATACTCTGAAGCCGTGCCCGGTAACGCGGCGAATCGTCCGCATTCAGCAAGGTTTCCGTCTGCGTGAACACGTCTTCAAGCTCAAACTCTTTGCCGAGCCGGTGCTCCAGATAGGACTGAAAGGTCGTCTGCTGCATATTGTCCTCGCCAAGCTCCGGAAGCACCGTGGATACATAACTGTTGAACAGCGGGTTCGGGGAGAATAGTATCATCTGATCGGCCCGAAGCGTCTCCCGGTACTTATACAATAGATAAGCCACTCGCTGCAGTGCCGCTGAGGTTTTGCCGCTGCCGGCAGCCCCCTGAACGATCAGCATGCGGGTTTTGTCATTTCGGATGACTGCGTTCTGCTCTTTCTGAATCGTAGCCACGATGTTCTTCATCCGATCATCCGCGCTGTGACTGAGCACCTGCTGCAGCAGCTCATCTCCAATCGTCACGCCGGTATCAAACAATACCTTGATCTCGCCGTTATGGATGACGAATTGGCGCTTAAGCAGCATTTTGCCTTTAACCGTACCCGAAGGAGTTTCGTATTGGGCCGGGCCGGGTGCCCCATCATAATACAAACTCGAGATCGGAGCGCGCCAGTCGTAAACCAGAAACGTCTCCATATGTTCATCCAAAAAAGATCCTGTCCCCAAATAAATGGTGTCCGTCTCCGTGGTTCCATCCTCCTGAAAATCAATGCGTCCAAAGTAAGGGGATTCCACAAGTTTTCTATACTTTTTAAGCAGCTTGCTGGATTGCAGATGTGCATGCTCACGTTCCGCGAGCACCTGCGACTGCTGTCTCAGGTTTGTGGACGTTTCACCCAGATCGTCCGGGTTGCTGAAATTGACCGTTACTTCGTCCCAAAAGTCTTTCCGCATATCAATAACGACTTCACGGATATCTCCGACGCTTGCTTCCAGCTGAGATATTTTATTACCGATTTTCGTTGTCACTTCCGTTACCCGAGCCTGTTCTTCTCGCCAATCCTGTTCGCTGATAGCCATTTGTTCATCCCCCTAATATACTGGTTGACAGCGCAATTCGTCTGTGATATAATACAATTGTGATATTCTAACCATATCTTAATGATTTAATGACAAACCATTGCTAATTATAGCAATGTGCCTCGTATAATTCAACTTCGAATTTCAGTAACCGACCCACCGGGGCGGTTTTTTTTGCGTTTATATACAATACCATTCCCAAGGCTCACTGCCAAGAGAAATGATCCTACATCCTGGTGCATGAAAACAGCCGATCAAATATAGCAGCTTGATCGGCATCCTCATGATGAACTTCTCTTATTTACGCAGCCACGAGAACAAGGCTTCATCCTGCTCTTTATCATCCGCGACGCGGCTGATATGATCCGCTACCCGGTTCAGCCGGTCAAGCTGATATCCGTAATCATACATGGAGGCGGCCACCACGGACAGCCGAAGCCCCCCGGAATTGGCGCCTGGCCCGCACATCACCTGCTCCAAAAACGCTTCATTGTTCTCCGCCATGATCTCGGCCTCGTCCTCATTCGGCTTCAGTTTATCTTCGAACTTCCACAAAATATGCTCATGGTATTTCATTAACCGCTCCAGATTGTGATCAAACTGCTCGTCGATTTCTTCGGAGCGTTCCGCCTGAAAATAGTGGTTCTCCACCGCATCCAGCACTTCATACCCCTTACGAAGGGATTGAAGCAATTGCTTATACACGACCAGCTGTCTTGCTTGACTGTACTTTGCCCGCTTCAGCTTCTTCTGCTCTTCCTCAAATAAATTGTATTTATCGGACAACGATTTGATCGCCGATTCCAGCTCCTTCTTCTCCGCACGGTATACCGAATCCTTCATCTCGTGGGATATGGCCGTGCGCAGCAGCAGCGACATTTTGCTAAATACAATATGAATCCGCGTGATGTACTGTTCCTTGGGTTTCGGGGGAAACACAAGAATATTGATAAGAAATGCTGATATGATACCGATAATCGTCAGAATAAAGCGATTGAGCGCAAAATCCCATTGACCTGAAGCTTCCATCACGGAGATAACCGTGACAAGCGTAAGTCCGATGGTCTCGCCCATTTTCAGCTTCATGCAAATCATAATTACTAGAATACATACCAAACCGACGGAAATCGGCTGATTCGATAAAAAGTATCCTCCGAGCATCGCCAGAATCGCACCGAGCGTACTTGTCTGCAGCTGGTCCAGGAAATATCTCCACGACCTGTATATGGATGGCTGCATCGCAAAAATCGCGGCTATGGCGGCAACAACAGGGGATTTAAAGTCAAACAGCATGGCTAAATAAAGAGCCAGCGTCACGGCTAAGCCGGTTTTGAACATTCTTGCTCCAAACGCCACAGACACCCCTCCTTACCGAACCCAATTTCACATCTATGGATACACACCATGATACATACTCCTCCGTTTGAACCGCTATTACATGAATTACCCTTACGCTTCCAATGTTATGCAGTTTCTGATTCATTCACATCTTCCGGGTTGGCCCGCTTCCCCATCCTCTTCTCGTAAGATCGGACCAGAAATCCAAGCCAAGCGCAAGCAGCCAGATATCCACCAAGAATATCGCTTGGATAATGGACCCCAAGATAGACTCTGCTTAGTCCGATGCCGAGAATCATGACGACGGAGATGGATATTAAAGCCCCTCTCCCCGCCCTGCTGTCGATATGTCTCCACAACAAGTAAGCGAGCACGCTGTAAAACGAGAAGGCAGCCATGGAATGTCCGCTGGGATAGCTGTATCCCGTAATTTCAATTAAGCGGTGGATGTCAGGCCTTGCCCGTTGAAAGACCCATTTTAATATTACATTCAGAATAGAAGAACCGAAGACGACCACAATAAGGAGAAGGATCTCCACGCGGTGCCCCAGTACCCAATATAGCACGGCGATTACAATCAGACATAACACAATTACCGGTCCGATAGAGCCTATAAACGACAGCCCGATGGCGATATCCGTGATAAGCGGCTGCTCCCAGGCTTGTACCGTTGTTATGATCGCCATGTCAAACGTTTCCAGGCCTTGCCGCTTTACCAAAGCTGCCAGCACAACAAATCCTATGAGGCTGATCATCGATATGAGGAAAATCCAGCGTTGTCTTCTTGAAGTCGGGTGTAGCTTCTGTCCGCTCAACTCTCTTTTCTCCTTTGCCTTTGTTTCGAACCCGTGTCAATTGGTGAAAACAAGATAATATCATTTTCCCGAGATAAAGGAAAGTACATTTGGGATATACATGAAATATCCCGTAGTCTATGTCAAAATCGCAATGATTACTCTTTCAAGGAAATTTTTACCGTAAAGGAGCATGTCCACATGAAGGTTCTCGTTGTCGGTGCCAACGGCCAAATCGGCAAACAGCTTACACATCTGTTGCAAGACCATGAAAGCTATACCGTAAGAGCAATGGTACGAAAAGAGGAACAGGCCGCCCCATATCAAGCTGCCGGAATAGAGTGTGTTCTTGCGAACCTGGAAGGATCGGTCGAGGAGCTTGCTGATGCGGCGAAGAATTGCCAGGCGGTGGTATTCGCTGCCGGCTCAGGCGGAGCTACCGGATACGACAAAACCCTGTTAATCGATCTGGACGGAGCCGCAAAAATGATCGAAGCCGCCGAGCAGGCATCTGTTTCGCGTTTCGTAATGGTTAGTGCGATTGGGGCCCATCATCGGGAATATTGGAATGAGGAGATCAAACCGTATTATGCCGCCAAGCATTACGCGGATCTTATGCTTCGTCAGAGCAGCCTCTCGTACACCATCATTCGTCCAGGAGGACTTACGAATAAACCCGGTACCGGTCGTATTACCGCTGCGGAGAATATCCAGGGCGGATCGATTCCGCGCGAGGATGTAGCAAGAACGATACTGTTATCCTTGGATGAAGAAAATACCTTCCGTCGTTCCTTCGACCTGATCTCAGGGGATACTCCCATATCCGAAGCTTTATCCTCCATTTAAAGCGTTGCCTTTATCAAAAAAATCGCCCCTTAGTATAAGCGGTACGGTTGTATCCGCTCATACTTCAGGGGCGATCTTCCAGTTCTGGTTGAATAATAACCAGCTCACAATAAAAGAGGTCCATGCCAACGCAGCGCATAGATCGTGAATTGCTTCGTCAAATTAGCTTTTGTTTTGTTATCTTACGCGCCTGTCTTCTGCAGCATTTGGTTCCGCAATATATCTTTTACCGCATCCACAGCTTCTTCCACCCGGTCCACCGCGACAACGATGGGCGTGCTTCCCTCATATTGACTGAAAGAGTGATTATACTTGGGATCATAATAATGCTCGAGCAGCAGCTGTATTCCCTGAGCAAATCGCCCCTCTTCCAACGACTTGCCGATTTCCGCAGCGATAGGCGTGTGGATCCTGCTTTTGATTAACTGAAAGGCCTCTAAATATTGCTCTTTAAAAGCAGCCGGGTTGTAATCCTCCAGAATCTGCCGAACACGCTCGGCCATCGGCAGTTCCAACACGATGGCTACCCCCGACTCCTTCTTCTTCATCAGGAAATCGGGAACGACGATTTTGCCGATCCGTTTGCTCTCCGCCTCAAATAACAAATATGGCGCAGATTCCAGTTCCTTCAGCCGCTCAACTAATCCCGAATCAAACGTCTTCTGATTATTCGCCTGAAGACCGATATGGCCAAAGATCGAGCCGCGATGTCCTGCCAGCCCTTCCAGGTCCACGACCGGGTAGCCTTCCTGCTGAAGCTGTTTAAGCACTGCGGTCTTGCCTGTGCCTGTCAATCCATGAAGGACAAATGCTTCTGCGTCCAGACTTTTATGTTCCAGCGTATCCAGCACATACTTCCGGTAAGCCTTAATCCCGCCCGTAATCCGGTTAACATGGATATCCATTAAAGAGAGAACGGTTGCGGCGGTCCGGCTGCGCATGCCGCCCCGCCAGCAATAGACCGCCTTATCCCCTTCGATCTCCTTGAATTGCTTCACAAAGCTCGGGAGCTTGGCCGACATAATGGCAAGTCCACGCTCTTTAGCCGCATCCACGCTCACCTGTTTATAAATCGTCCCGATCTCCGCCCGTTCTTCATCATTGAAGACCGGAATGTTCAGACTTCCCGGAATGGTGGAATCCCTGTACTCCGAAGGGGAACGGACATCAATCAAAGTAATCTTCTTCTTGCTTTGCAGTTCCATTAATTCATTTACGGTGATGTCTTGAAACATGTCTGTTCGCTCCTTTATTGATACAAAACCCGATTCCCTTTATAACTCAACGACAATGCGATTCGGATGGTTATCCACGACCTCACCGATTCTTCCTGCTTCCAGACCCGCATGGCGAAGCTCTGACAGAAGCTGATCGGCCTGCGAGCCATCAACCGCAATGAGGAGTCCTCCTGAAGTAACGGCATCGCACAGTATCCACTTATCGATCTGGTCCATGCTGTCCGGGAAATCCACGTCGTCCTTCACGTGATCATAGTTGTTTTTTGTACCGCCTGGAATAACACCGCCATCGGCCATCTCTCGAACCCGCTCCAGAATGGGAACGGAAGATTTAGAAATCCGGATCCCCGTGCCGCTTCCTTTCGCCATTTCAAGCGCATGGCCAAGGAGACCGAAACCAGTTACATCCGTGCACGCATGCACCTCATATGGTTCCATGAGCTCGGCAGCCGTTTTGTTCAATGCCGCCATCACGGCGGTAACTCGGCGAATCTCCTCATCGCTTAACAGATCCTTCTTGATGGAACTCGTCAGGATACCCACGCCGATTGGCTTGGTCAGAATCAATGCATCGCCTGGCTTAGCGCCGGCATTGGTTCTTACTCTGTCCGGATGGACGGTACCTGTAACGGCAAGGCCGAATTTTGGTTCTTTATCATCGATGGAGTGCCCGCCAACCAGGGTTACCCCCGCTTCCTTCAATTTATCCCCCGCACCTCTCAAAATATCCGTCAATACCTGCTTGTCCAGCGTTGAGATCGGAAATGCCACGATATTCAAGGCAGTCAACGGCTTGCCTCCCATGGCATAAATATCGCTGATGGCATTCGCTGCAGCCACTTGTCCAAAATCATAGGGATCATCCACAATCGGCGTAAAGAAATCGACGGTCTGAACCATAGCCAACTCATCCGTGAGGCGGTATACGCCTGCATCATCACTTGTATCCAAACCAACCAATAAATTGGGATTCGGCTCGGCTTGCGGGAGCTTGCGAATGACCTGTGCCAGGTCAGCAGGTCCGATCTTGCATCCGCATCCTCCTTTAGAGGAATACGAGGTTAATTTTATTTTCTCCGATTGACTCATCACGGGTCTTCCCTTCGTCTTAAGAGTTAATTTTAACAAAACACATGCAACAACCCCGGCGTGGATGCATAAAAAACGTCTCATCTACCCCGGGGATAATCTGATATTTGTCCGTTTACCAACACTTGTGATCACACACAATATCTATATTATAAGAAATCGGCTGCTCCAAGTCTAATGGTCTTCCTATTTCTTGCAATTACCGGGAATATCTTTCTTCGTTCTGTCCACAATGTGATATACTAATTGATTGGATATGTAAATCATTTCACAACGCATCGGGGGAGTATAGATCATGAATCACTCAAGCGACGGTAGAATGGCCTTTGATCATTCGGATCGCAGAAGAACCATCTGGTTCATCACCATCTTCATCATCATTGCTGCAACAGGGCTAACCTACGTAAAATGGTGGCCTTATTACGATAAAGCGCTCAAAGCTATTATGGAGCACAGCATTGGCTCCTCCATATTAGGCATGGACCCGGGCAATGCCGCGCCTTCTTGGCAAGCAGCCTGGGAATATGCGGTTATGTATTTTAAAGCAGTTTGGAAAGCGGCGGTGCTCGGAATCCTGCTCGGGACCTTGATCCAGTCACTGCTGCCCTCCCAGTGGCTGCTCCGCGTACTTGGCAAAACCACCTTCGGCAGCACGGCGATTGGAGGAATCGCCTCCATTCCGGGCATGATGTGCTCCTGCTGCGCAGCACCAATCGCGATCGGTCTGCGTAAGAAAAAGGTGTCCGTAGGCTCCGCCCTCGCGTTCTGGATCGGTAACCCGACCATCAATCCGGCGACACTCGTGTTTATGACGTTTGTTTTGTCATGGAAATTCACCGCGCTGCGTTTGATCTTCGGCATCATTCTGACCTTTGGCGTCAGCTACTTGGCTAACCGCTTTGCCAAAGAGGCGAATCCAGTAGAGATTGACGCGCCAGAGAGCACTGAACAACTCGATGAACGTCCACTGTGGAAACGCTGGTTCGCCAGCATCGGTCATATGATTATTCGGGTGGTTCCGGCTTATTTTATCGCTGTGCTTCTCCTTGGCGCCCTGCAAGTGTGGATGTTCCCTCATTTGGGAGCTGCTGCTGGAAACACGCTGCTGGCCGTCATTTTCTTCTCCGTGATGGGAATGCTGTTTGTCATTCCAACCGCAGCGGAAATCCCGATCATTCAGGCCTTTATGGCCGCGGGCCTCGGAGCGGGCCCGGCCGCAGCGCTGCTTCTGACGCTGCCGGCCATCAGTCTTCCGTCCCTTCTCATGGTGAGACGCTCATTCCCGAGGAACGTCATGTGGTTTGTTGTTGCTGCCGTGGTCCTGCTTGGAATTATATGCGGTATAGCGGGAATGCTGATCCTGTAGGCCCAACTCCAACTTTTTCGATTATCTTTTCAATTTTTATTTTTTCTTAAGGTAAACCCTTGGCTTATCTGGTAAAGTGATTAAAGAATGAACCAACTCATTATTACATGCAGTCGAAGGGAGTCAATCATTAAATGAAAGATAACGATTTGCAGCCACACCATCCGGGGCAACCCGAGGATGAACTAGGACAAGCCCAAGAGAAAGAGAATAACCAACAAGATCCGGGCAGCTTGTCTAATGAAGAAGAAAGAATAGATTCAACCTATCCTGAGTCGATCGAGCTTCACAAGGATGAGAACGAACAGCCTTCGCTCATGCATCCAGCAGGGGATCAACCGCTTTACGATGAACAGTCTCCTGCAGGAGGCGGCGGCAACGGAAGCAAAGGTTGGATGATCGCTTCGCTGGTATTGGCGGCAGCGTTAATCGTCGTCCTGATTGTCCCTCCGTTTGCCAAGGGATCCGGCAATGAAGCTATAGCTAAAGTCAATGACGTTAACATTACCAAGGATAATCTGTACAACGAGCTTGTCAGCGCAGGCGGTAAACAAACACTCAATTCCATGATCACAGAGGAATTGATTCAGCAGGAGCTGAAGAAGAAATCCATTACGGTGACCGATGCTGACGTAAATAAAGAAGTGGATGCCTTGAAGGGAAGTTTCCCGTCCGAGGATCAATTCAATTCGGCTCTGCAGCAATCCGGCATGACGCTCGACGACCTGAAGGAGCAAACCAAAACCCAGGTCGAGCTCAAAAAACTGATGGCCGACAAAATCAAAGTAACCGATGAAGAAGTTAAAGAAATCTACGACCAAAACAAAGAAAGCTTCGCTACTCCTGAGCAAGTTCGCGCTTCCCACATCCTGGTTGAAACCAAGGAAGAAGCTGAAGCCATCGTGAAGCAATTGAAGGAAGGCGCCGACTTTGCAGCGATTGCAAAAGAGAAGAACCAAGATGCTACGAAGGAAACCGGCGGCGACCTGGACTTCTTCGGACGCGGCCAGATGGACCCTGCATTTGAAGAAGCAGCGTTCAAATTGAAGAAGGGTGAAATCAGCGACCCGGTGAAGAGTTCCTTCGGTTACCACATCATCAAGGTTACCGATCGTAAAGCAGCAACGAACCCTACCCTGGAAGATAAGAAAGAAGAAATTCGCAGTCAGCTTGAGAACCAGAAGGTTTACTCCGAATCCACAGCCTATATTCAAGAGCTGAAGGATAAAGCAACCATCACCAATACGCTGGAAGAAACTCCGGCTGAAACGCCAGCAGATCCTGCAGCGGAAACACCAGAAGCACCTGCTGCACCTTAAACGTTAGTCCAAGCCCCTACCCTTGCGGTAGGGGCTTTTTTTATGCGAAATAAAAAGTTCTTTAAACCCCAGGGAAAACATGTTAGAATGTAAGCGTTATCAAATGTTGATCTTGGAAAAGGGGGAAGCAGAATGATGAAGCACGTATCGGAATCCCGCAACATGTATGAGGACTTCGTGGTGGAGACAGACATTCTGTTCTTTAAAACCGGATCGCACGGTTTGGTCAGCTTTCACGGCAGAAACTATAATATTAAAAAGAGAATGACTGCCGAAAAAATCGCATCCCTGCTCTCCGGTAAACAGTTCTATCATGTCGGCGGAAACTGCTACGTCAATGTAGACAAAATCACGACGGTAGAACAAGGCATCGTTTACTTTGGGGAGAAGGCACCTTCTGCTAAACATCTTCGGATTCCGAGATGGAAGCAAGAGTCACTCAAGCGCCTTGTCGCTGAAGTAAAACAGCCTGTTTGAGAGCAGCGCTCTCTTCAGAATCAGGCGTCAAACACAGAAGATCCCGTATCCGTTAACCGGAAGCGGGATCTTTTGGTTTGCAGGGTTAAAGCTTCAGTTTTTTAGCATTGACGATGTACAGATGCTTCAGCGGCATTGCACCGTTTCTGTACTTCCGGGCACCGGATTCAAACAGAACGTACAGATCATTACCCCGCATCGCAATATTCTCGGACATCGGAGGCATCGTCAGCGGCGTAGCTGCAGCCTTTCCCGATGTTCCACGAGTATATATGAGCAATTTGCTTGCATTGTTGCGACCGCAGGATTGGCTGTACACAACGCGTGATTTCGTCACGACCGCCCCTTGTATACGGTCAGGTGTACTCCATGTATAGGTCGCCTTCCGATTCGACGGGAAACCGTCGCTGGACGTCAATGGATAACCTCGCAGTTTGCCCTTAGGTCCCGGCGCACACTGTTTGCCTCCTTGATCCTCACCATCCATATATTCGCCAATCCATAGAATGCCGTCTGAATACGTGGCATAGGATGCTTTATGGCCGAGCGCATATGGAGTCATGACAATATTGCTGTAATCTTTCTTGCTGCTAATTGTACTCAGCGGAATTTTGTACACTTTTTTGCCGGATGCTACCCACAGATGTTTTTTGCTAACCGCAAGCCCTCCGACATGCCCGGTATGCTTTTTGCTGCCGCTCTCATACAAATAGAGTGTTTTGATACGTTTGCTGGTTTTGCTGCTTGTAATCGAGATGCTGCTGGCTTGATTGCTGTCCTTTTTGCCCCAATAATGCGAGATAATAATCCAGTTCTTGCTCGGAACGAGAGCCAGTCCTTGCGGAATCCACTCCTTGGTCCCGGAGTAACCAGGAATGGGAGCGCCCTTTTTGCTGATATCGAAAAACTTTTTGTACTTCGAGCTGGCTGCTTCGACCTCTCCGGGATGAACAAGCCCGCTTAAGCTGAAGATCAGCACTAAGCTAAGCAGGAGAAATGCATAACGTTGGTTCCCTGTCGTTTACTCACAATCAATACACCTCTCTTCCCTCGTCATAATCTATAACGGTATGATTTTCACCTTGCTTACCTACTTAAATGTAATGTATTCTGGTCTGGTTGTACCCGATGATCGATAGGGATGCAATGGTATGATCCTACCCCCAACGCGCCCCATATTATGGTAATATCAAATCTAAAGCTTATGAACATAGAGAGGATGATTGCGCATCGGTCCCTATTTTGATCCGAGATATCCGGAAGTTTTTACTGCTTTCTCCATTGAACATTGGATAGCCATTATGGTATTTATCGCCCTTGGCTCGCTATTGTACCTGTTCAGGACTACAATCGCCTCCAAGCCTTCTTTGCAAAAGACCGTGAGGTGGGGGCTGCTTGCTGCACTTTCGTTACCCGAAGCCTCCCTTCATATCTGGTATGCGTCAACGGGAATATGGGACCCTGCCACTTCGCTTCCATTGGAATTGTGCAGCTTGACCCTGTTTCTCTCCATCGCCATCCTGCTTACGGATGAACGCCGTCTATATCCGTTGGTTTACTTTGCCGGAATCGGAGGGGCCTTACAAGCTATATTAACCCCCAATCTGGGTTACCCTTTCCCACACTTCCGGTTCTTTCATTTCTTCGTCGTCCATATCGCGATCATATTGACGGCATTGTACATGACATGGGTCCGCGGATACCGTCCAACCTGGAAATCCATTGCCTTGACGATGGTCTTCCTGAACGTATCCGCAGTCGTTGTCGGTCTGGTCAACCTCGCTGTCGGCTCGAACTATATGTTCCTGATGCGCAAGCCGGACACCGCTTCGCTGCTGGACCTGCTGGGACCGCATCCCGTATACATCCTCGTTGAGGAGCTCATCGCACTCGCGCTGTTTATCCTTACGTATATCGCCTTTTTTGTCATTCCGGATCGCCTGAAACGCAGTCGCCGCCCTAAACAGGAACCAACGACTTTTTCTTCGGCTGACAGTTGAAGAAAGAGTCCTATAAATATAAAGCGTATGGATTGTAAACGCCCTGTGTATTCGGGTGCCGCAATCCATACGCTTTTTTTCGGGGAAAAGCCTAGTTTAGATCCTTAATCCTTAAGATACAGCCTGGAGGTTGCTTCCCAAATTTCGCCCGGAGCCAAACCGAACAGGCCGATATCGTCAGCGGGCAAGTCCACGTTCGGCGCATTCACCAGGTTGATCTGTGGTTCGGGACAGAAGAACTTCCGGGATGCCTTGTTGTTCCATACCATCCACTGCTTATACGAATTGCCGACATCATAAACGAACGTTTTACCAAGCTTGGTATCCGTCAGTTCCATGCGGTTTCTGCCGTTTTGCGGAACGGCCGTGTAATGGTTGTCCATCGAATCGAAATAAGGATTAACGCCGCTTGTCCGAAGCAGTTCTTCTTCTGGCGTCAGAGTCTGGAATTTGCCAGTCGGCAGCATCCGCTCACTCATTTCCCACCGCTGGCCCATGGTAATTCTCACGACGCAGTTATCCGCCATGCTCTCAGGTGCAAACGGAGCGTTGATCGCCGTGTGGAAGGCTAGCAGGCACGGCATGCTGCCGGTACCCTGATTACGGATAAACACATGCTGGGCCAATCCATCCTGATTCAGTGTATAGCGAAGCCGGAAGGTGAACCGGTGCGGAAGCATGGCATATACGGGATGATTCTCATCAATGGTGACCGAAACCACCACGTAGCTTTCAGCCTCGCTGCTGCCATACTCCTCCACACTCCAGGGAATCGTATGTAAAAAGCCATGGAGGTGGTTGCCCGTCTCTTCTTCATTGATTGGGAACTGATAGGTTTGTCCATTCCATGGAAACCGGCCGTCCTCATAACGGTTAGGCGGAAAGAGAACAGGAATGCCGTGAACGCCCGGATTGGATTTGAATGCTTCCATCTCGCCTGCTTCCGGTTCGCGGAGGAACCGGTAACCGCTTTCGTTATCCCTAAAAGCGATGAGATTGCCTCCGATTTCGGGCAATATCGCCGCTTCGTAAGGGCCGTGCTGGAGCCAAACCGCGCGCTCTCCGTGATATGATCCTTCATACGCTTGGTGGTTCATCGGGTCATCTCTCCTCTCAAGTGTGAACGTATATAGATTATCATACCAATGCCCTTAACTTCTATATTTGAGGAGGGATAGTCATCCGAGTCATTCGCCCCCCTCACTCCGTTTGTTTAAAATTATATACCGGTTAAGACGAAAGTTTCGTTTTAGAAGAGTTTTGCAGAATTGGAGCCGGGGCCGATTGTTCGCTTGCTGCCGGCTGTGTGGCCGAGACCAGCTCCTCCTCCAGTTCCTTCGTGTATTCGAGCGTCTGCTGCTCGCTCCAACCCAGTACGGTAGCCATATAATCGATCACAGGCAACTTCCATTTTCTTGTCCAATCGATATGAAATAACAGGGAACCTGTGCGACGGATAAAAAAGTCGGCCGGCTTCGCTGCCATCTCATGCTGAATCGCATACATCAGCGGAACCAGCACCGATACCGGAAGCGCCGCTGCTTCCGCCTGTTCGGAGCCCTCCTTGGCCAAGCAGAACAATTCCGACACGTTGGAGCCGTACGTTCGCGCCCACTGCTCGGCGAGCTTACGGTCAATTCCTTGCGCTGCGCCGATCTCCGCCTGCTTGCGGACAAAATCAGGGAATTGGGCAGATCCGCCAACCTGACCGCCGGAAATCGGCAGATTCTTCGTTACGCAGGCACCATACGCTTTCCCGCCGCTCTCTTGGATCCGTTTCGCAACCAGGTCGACGACGGTGCCGGCCATTTTACGATAGCCGGTCAGCTTCCCTCCGGCAATGGTAATCAGGCCGGACGGGGACTCCCAAATTTCATCCTTGCGTGAAATTTCGGACGGGCTTTTGCCTTCCTCCAGAATCAGGGGCCGGACTCCCGCCCATCCCGATTCAACGTCTGCCGGGCTTAGCTTCACGCCAGGGAACATGTAATGAATGGCTTTCAATATATAATCCCGGTCCTCCACCGTGATCAAGGGACGTACGGGATCAGCCTTGTAGACCGTATCGGTTGTTCCCACATAGGTCTTCCCGTCACGAGGAATAGCAAACACCATTCGGCCGTCAGGTGTATCGAAGTACACCGCCTGACGCAGCGGGAACTTGGATTGATCGATGACCAGATGAACCCCTTTGGTCAGCTGAAGCATTTTCCCCTTCTTGGACTTATCTATTTCGCGCACCTGATCCACCCAGGGCCCTGTCGCATTTACGATTTTGGTTCCGGATACGGACTCGGTCTCACCACCCAGCATATCCCGCACGGTGATACCGGTGATTCGTCCATTCGCATCATAATTCAATGATTCGGCCTTCGCGTAATTGAACAGAACCGCCCCTCTGGCGGCTGCCTCCTTCATGACCTCCAGCGTCAGCCTGGCATCGTCCGTCCGGTATTCCACATAATAACCGCCGCCCTTAAGGCCCTCCTGCTTCAGAAGCGGCTCCCGCTTCAGCGTCTCGGATGCAGACAGCATGGAACGCCGTTCCCCCCGCTTTACGCCGGCCAAGAAATCATACACCATCAGCCCGATGGAGGTGCTGAACCTCCCAAAGGTGCCCCCCCGGTGTATCGGCAGGAGCATCCACTCCGGCGTGGTAACATGCGGCCCATTCTCATACACAACAGCCCGTTCTTTGCCGACTTCGGCCACCATGCCGACTTCAAACTGCTTCAAGTACCGCAGTCCGCCATGCACCAGCTTGGTCGAACGGCTGCTCGTTCCTGCGGCAAAATCCTGCATCTCGACCAACAAAACCGACATCCCGCGCGTGACCGCATCCAGCGCAATCCCCGCACCGGTTATACCGCCGCCGATAACGATCAGATCAAAGGTTCCCTCTGCAATTTCTTGAAATCGATGCCTGCGGTACAAACTTGAAAACGACTGTGCCTGCTTCACAATGAATCCCTCCCAGTATGATTTACCCTGTTTTTATCTATCGTTACCCTTCCAATGAAAAAAGACAGCAAAAAAGAGACCACGAAACGCGCAGTAACAAACCCCATATCATGAGGTATTCCGCGCCTAGTGGTCTCTCCAAGTCTCCAGACATATATTCACTTATTGATTATTATACCATAGAAAATGCTAATGAAAAGCCATTGCCGCATAAACGGCTTTTTTCCAGCCGCTGTATAATTGCTCCCTTACGTCTTCCTCCATGGTTGGCTTGAAGCTTTGCCCCATGCTCCATTTGCTGCAGATTTCCTCCTGATCCTTCCAGAAGCCGACAGCGAGCCCCGCCAGGTAGGCGGCACCGAGTGCCGTTGTCTCCGTAATGTTGGGCTGTTCCACCGGAACATTCAAGATGTCGCTTTGGAATTCCATAAGAAATGTGTTGGATACTGCCCCTCCATCCACCCGCAGCGATGAGATGCTATAGCCGGAATCTTCTTCCATCACGGATAGGACATCCCGTGTTTGATACGCAAGCGACTCCAGGGTTGCACGGATGAAATGCTCTTTCGACGTGCCTCGTGTCAGGCCGAAGACCGCCCCTCGGACATCGCTGTTCCAGTATGGGCTGCCAAGTCCGACAAAAGCCGGCACCACGTACACGCCCTCCGTCGAGTTGACCCGGCGCGCATAAGGCTCGCTGTCCTTCGCTTCGCGGAACATCCGCAGCCCGTCGCGCAGCCACTGGATCGCCGAGCCGGCCACGAACACACTGCCCTCGAGCGCATACTGTACGCGGCCATCCAGTCCCCAGGCGATCGTGGTGATCAGCCCATGCTCGGATTTTACCGGCTTGTCGCCGGTATTCATCAGCATAAAGCTGCCGGTTCCGTAGGTTGTCTTCACCATGCCTTCCGAGAAGCAGGTCTGGCCAAACAGCGCCGCCTGCTGATCGCCGGCCGCTCCGGCAATCGGTACCTCGCGTCCGAAGAAATGATAGGAAACGGTATTGGAATATACCTCGGAAGAAGGTCTGACTTCGGGCAGCATGGCCACGGGGATATCCAGGAGCTGCAGGAGTTCCTCATCCCATTTCAATTCATGAATGTTATAAAGCATCGTACGCGATGCGTTGGAATAATCGGTCACATGCGCCTGGCCTCCGGACAGCTTCCAGATCAGCCAGGTATCAATGGTCCCGAATATTATGTCTCCGCGCTCGGCCCGTTCACGGGCACCGTCTACATGATCGAGGATCCATTTGATCTTCGTTCCCGAGAAATAAGGATCAATCAATAGTCCGGTCTTCTCCCGAACCATCCCGTCATGTCCGGCGGCAATCAGCTCCTCGCAGATACCCGCCGTCTGGCGGGATTGCCAGACAATGGCGTGGTATATCGGTTCGCCACTATTCCGATCCCATACCACGGCCGTTTCCCGCTGATTCGTAATTCCGATTCCGGCAATCTGATCCGCCTTCACGCCCGATTCGGATAAGCAGGTCGCTATGACCGCAAGAATGGAGCCCCATATTTCATTGGCATTCTGCTCCACCCAGCCCGGCTTGGGAAAATACTGCGGAAACTCCTTGTGAGCCGAGTGTACGGTTTCTCCTTCCTTGTTGAACAGGATCGCGCGCGAGCTTGTTGTTCCTTGGTCAAGCGCCAGAATGTACTGCTCCAATCAACTTCTCCCCTTCCGCATATGCATTTAACCAAAGATAACGTGCAGGTGGAAACGTTGTCAAATCCATTATTCCGTAAGGGAGAAACCTAGCAAGTCCTGCAGCAGGACTGAGGCCGCACCCATTAGCTTGTCTTCCTCGCCAAGGGAGGCCAAACCGAATACCATGTCCTCCTTCAGAATCGGCAGCGCATGCCGGTCTATATAGCTGCGGACCATTTCCAACAAATTCGGATTTCCATGCGCCATTTCCCCGCCCAGGATTAGCGCTTCGGGATTAAACATATTGACCAGATTGACGATGGCTGCTCCCAGAAGCTCCGCCACTTCCTCATTCAGATCCCTCGCCAGCTTGTCCCCTCTGCGAAGAGCTTCCTTGAATACGGACGGAACAATTTTACTGTAATCTCCACCGCTCAACTCCTGGATTAGCGTCGGTCTCCCCGTTGCGATTGCCGTTATAATTCGCGAATACACGGCCATCCAGCTGATGTAACTGTCGAGGCAGCCTACATTGCCGCATTCGCAGCGGATGCCGCTACGGTTTACGCTCGTATGACCGAATTCGCCGGCACCGCCATGCTTGCCCCTTAGGAGATGATCGTTAATCAAAATACCGGAACCAAGCCCGTCGCCAATGGAGATATAAATCAGGTTCCCAAATGCGTAATCGCCAAATCGGCGTTCAGCCAGTACAACGGAATTCATATCGTTCTCCACCCAGGTGCGAAGTCCATAGCGCTCTTCAATAATCCGTTTCAACGGAACATCGGTCATGCGAAGTTTCGTGTTATAGTGCACCATGCCCTGACTATCACTCACAATGCCCGGCACGGTAACGGAAATCCCGACACACCGCTCTAAGTCTTCTTGGCCTGTCATGAAATCGTCCATCAGGCTCAGCAGCCACTCGATAACGGCTTCTCCTTGTAGCCCGGCTAGAGGATGCGTTTCCTTCTGGAGCACCTTCGCCTCCAGATTCAACCGGGCCAGCATCATGACCGAATTCGTTATTGCTACAGCGAACAGATAATGATTATCCGGATTGAATTTAAGCAGAATGGGCTTTCTTCCCCCGCTGGAGGAGCCCGTTCCAATCTCGGAAACGTAGCCTTCCTTGATGAGCTCTTGTACGGCTGAGGCAACCGTGGAGGGACTCAGCCTGTTTTTTTTGGCCAGATCGATTCTGGATATGGGTCCCTCCGTGCGGATCTTGTTCAGCACCATGGACCGGTTTAATGCCTGAATCAGCTTATGGTCACCTTTTTTCATATTGTTCAAGCAAGCTCAACCTCTCTATCGTTTCTTCGCATAGTGCGACTTTCTGTATCGGAAAAATGAGGATAGAATCACTATAACATGTTCCAGAACTGAATAAAAACTTATTCCATTACTCGAAATAAGATGCAATGTTAGATCTCATGCTGATTCTCTCATATTGTGAAAAAAAGAATTTAAATGGATTTGAAATCGCTGTCTTGAAAAATAATCGAGGTAATTATATAATCTTTCGCAATAGAAGCTGGTTGTTCTGTCAAGAAAGATAGCATATCGATGTTATCTTTTTTCGACTTATGGAATAACTATCGCTTTTTATACCACATAAAGGGGGCGCTTAAGGGGGACCGATTCACTTCGAACAAGCCGTATGACCAACCACGCTTGATCAAAAATCATGTGAATTCAAGGAGGGTTATCTGATGAAAAAAAGAATGTCTGTCCTGATTTCGGTATTATTCGTGTTCACCGCGTTACTATCTGCTTGCGGAGGCGGCAATGCCTCTGGAGGAGATAACGGCAAGAAAGTCATCAGTGTCGCTCTATGGGACGAAAATGTGCGGGATACGCTGGACAAGTCCATTAAAATTTTCAATGAGAAGCACCCGAATGTTGAAGTGAAAGTGACTTACACCCCATGGGCCGATTATTGGACCAAGCTGAAAACCAGCCTTGCCGGTAACAGCGGTCCTGACGTCTACTGGATGAACGGTCCTAACTTTCATTCCTATGCCTCCTCCGGTCTGATCAAAGACCTGTCTCCCCTAATTGAGCAAAGCGGTCTGGACACCTCGGTTTATACCGAAGCGCTCGTCAATATGTACACCTATCAGGGTAAACTTCACGGACTCCCTTACTTCCAGGATTCCGTCGGACTTTTTTACAATAAAGAATTGTTTGACCAAGCAGGTCTGCCATATCCCGACAAGAGCTGGACCTGGCAAACCGTCGAGGAGAACGCAGCCAAGCTGACGGATAAATCGAACGGCATTTACGGCTTCATCGCGCCGATCGACAGCCAAATCGGATATTACAACTTCATTGCTCAAGCGGGCGGATACGTCATCTCGGACGATAAGAAATCATCCGGGTTCGATACACCCGAAGCGCTATCGGCCTTCCAGTGGGAGCAGAGCTTGATTGAAAAGGGTTATTCCCCAAGCGCCCAGCAGCAGCTTGAAACAAAGTCCCGCCAATTGTTCGGCTCCGGCAAGGCCGCCATGTTCCCGGGGATTTCGGTTAACTCCCCCGAGTTGTACAAGCTTCTCGGCGACAAACTCGGTGTCGCTGAACTTCCTGCCGGCAAGGAAAAGGCATCGATCGTTCATGGACTCAGCTGGGCCATCAACGGCAAGACGAAGGTCGAGCAAGAATCCTGGGAACTGATTCAGATTCTTTCAGGCAAGGAAGGTCAGGAATTACTCGCCGAATCAGGATTCTCGATGCCTGCATACAAAGGCACGGAGGGCGGCTGGCTGAAGTCCATTCCATCTCTTGATCTGCAAGTGTTCGTGGACAGCCTGGAGTTCGCCGTACCTTATCCCGTATCCCAGAAAACCGCAGAGTGGCAGGACGCTGAAGTGAAGGAAATTCAGGCGGCTTTCCTCGGAAAGAAATCGTTTGAAGAAGCACTGAAAAATGCCGGCGAACAGATGAATGCGATCCTTGCGACAGAAACGAAATGACGAGCGGCCACGCCCAATACGGAAATTAAGAAAGGACGGTGCAGCCTGTGAGCTCTCCCATCACCGTGACCACAGAACCTCCTAAAACGACAACCAAGCGAAAGGCTGGGAAACTTGCCGTACACGAAGCTGTCTGGGGGTATATCTTCATTCTTCCTGTTGTGCTGGGCCTCGGTCTGTTCTATATGGCACCTTCCGCAGCATCTCTGTTCCTGTCGTTTACGTCGTGGGATGGACTAACTTCACCTCAATTCATCGGATTCGATAACTTCGCAAATTTGATGAAGGACGACAAATTCACCGGTTCCTTGCTCAATACGATGCTGTATACCGTCGGTACGGTGCCATTATCCGTTGCACTCGCAACGGTGCTGGCCGTGCTCTTGAACCAGAAGATCAAAGGCATGGTCTTCTATCGCACCCTTTATTTCATTCCCGTAATCACCATGCCGATCGCGGTTGGCATGGTATGGAAATGGTTATACAACTCCGAATTCGGATTGATCAACCATGTGCTGGGCGTCATGAACCTGCCGCAGCCCAACTGGCTGTTCGATGAGCGATTCGCCTTGTTCTCCATCGTGCTTGTCAGTGTCTGGAGCAGCATCGGATACAATGCCGTCATTCTCCTGTCTGGTCTGCAGGGCATCTCCGGCAGCTATTATGAAGCGGCTTCGCTTGACGGAGCGGGGACGCTGTATAAGTTTTTCCGGATTACACTGCCTCTGCTCACGCCAAGCTTGTTCTTTGTCTTAGTCATGTCCTTCATCAATTCGTTCCAGGTGTTTGACCTGATCTTCATCATGATGGATCAACAGACCACGATGCTGGAATCCACCCGAACGGTTGTATACAGCATCTGGGAAGATGGCTTCAAATACTTCAACATGGGTTACGCTTCAGCGCAGGCCTTCATTCTGTTTATCGTTATTCTGATCATCACCATGGTCCAGATGTATATTCAGAAGCGCTGGGTCCACTACCAATAACAGGAGGTGTGTAGAGGTGAATACTTCAACCAATACGGGAAAAGCAAGCCGTCTAGCGGTCCACATCCTGTTAGTTGTCGGGGCGCTGCTCATGATTATGCCGTTTCTGTGGATGATATCGACATCCTTCAAGTCCTTTGCGGACTCCATGTCCGTTCCGCCCAAATGGCTCCCTGTGGAATGGCACCCGGACAACTACCTGCGGGTCATCCAAACCATCGACTTCGGTACCTATTACTTGAACACCGTTATCGTGACGGTCGGACGAACGGCTGGACAACTCATTCTGTGCTCCCTTGCAGCCTATGCATTTGCCAGCTTGAGATTCCCTTTCAAGAACGCCATTTTTCTCGCGCTCCTGGCCGTATTGATGGTCCCATCCCAGGTCGTTATGATTCCGAGCTTTGTCATCATGCGCGAGTTCAACTGGCTCGACACGTTTTACGTGCTCATCATCCCCGGCATATTCAGCGCCTTCGGCACGTTCTTGTTAAGACAGTTCTTCATGACGCTGCCGAAGGACCTGGAGGAAGCCGCCAAAATCGACGGCTGCAGTTATTTCCGGATCTATTGGAATATCTACTTACCGTTATCCAAAGCAGCACTCGTCTCGCTGGCGATCTTCACCATCTTAGCCTCATGGAACGATCTGCTGTGGCCGCTCATCATGACAAGCTCCGAGGAGATGCGCGTGCTTTCGATCGGGATTTCCAGCTTCCAGGGACAGCATTCCACCGATTACCCGCTGCTGATGGCAGGCGCCCTAATGGCTACCCTTCCCATCATCATCCTGTTTATCTTCCTTCAGCGTTACTTCATTGAAGGCATTGCCATGAACGGGATTAAGGGATAGAACTCGGAAAGCAAGAACCATGCAGAAAAAGAAGTGGACGGAAATGTTACAGGGGTTAGTTATTGGAGCAGGCACCATGGGAAGAACCCATGGTGCCGCCTATGCTTCGATGCCGGGCGTTAAACTTGCCGGCATTGCGGATATCCGGGTGGAGGAAGCGCAGCAGAGTTAGCGGACAGACATGGCGTACAGGCCTATGCTTCATTCGAAGCAGCGGCACAGAAGGCGTCGTGGTATTTGAGGAGGTCTTCTGTGCTTTTTTCATTGCGCATCCGTCAATCTAGGTTCAAATGAATGCTTGAATAATATGGATAGCAGGGCTATAATCACGTGTGAGTAATCGAGTTACCGGAATATGTAACCAACATCTTATACGATCAGGAGTGAGGCAACCTATGATTAAAGCAGGCGTGCTAGGAGCGGGAGGCATGGGCGCCGTCCATATCAAAAACCTTCACGGGAACGAACACGTTCAGCTGGCTGCAATATGCGATACCAATGAAACGTTAGCGCAGCAGCAGGCCGAACTGTACGGCACAGCTTACTATACGGACGGCAGCACGATGCTGGAGCAAGAGCAGCTGGATGTGCTGTATGTGTGCATTCCACCATTTTGCCATGGTGATATCGAAGAACAGGCAGCCGCGAAGGGCATTCACCTCATGGTGGAAAAGCCGCTGGGACTGGACGCCCAGTCCGTCCGCCACAAAGCCAAGGTCATTGCTGAAAGCGGAATCATTGCAGCTTCCGGCTACTGTCTACGGTACCTGGACACGGTTGCGATTGCCAAAGACTTTCTCAAGGACAAAAAAATCGGCATGGTTCGCGCCCACTACATTACAACACCTGTACCAACTCCTTGGTGGCGCAAGAAGGCGTTATCCGGCGGACAGCTGGTTGAGCAATCCACGCACACCATGGACTTGGTTCGCTACCTGTGCGGCGATATCACCCGCCTGTATGCCGATATGAAGTTGCTGCTGGTAGACGACATCCCGGACCTCGACATTCCGGATGTGGGCGCCATCCAATTCGTGTTGGATTCCGGAGCCGTTGGCCATATGCAAACTGGATTTATCCAGTTCGATCACCGCAGCGGAATCGAGATCATGGGCCGCGGCTTCCGCGTCGTTCTGGACGGAACCACGCTCTCCATTGTAGAGAAGGAGAAAGAGATCGTGTATCGGAGCAAAACGGACTTCTACAAAAACCTTACCAATGCCTTGATCGACGCCATTCGTAACAACGACCCAAGCCTTGTGCTGGCATCTTATGAAGACGGCTTCAAGACGCTGGAAGTGACGCTCGCGGCCAATGAATCTGCGGAAACTGGCAAACCCGTCATCCTACAAGCATAATAAAATGGGGCATGCTCATGGTCTGAAAACCTTGAGCATGCCCCTTAATTTTGAATTGGCATGGAGTAGCGCAGTAAGATAATATATGCTCGTCAATCTACCCGTTTCGCGTTATCGTGTGCAAAGATACATTTCCGCCCCGCTCTTATAAGCCAAGCGAAATGTACTTCACCTCCAGGAACTCATCCATTCCGTAGTGCCCGCCTTCCCGGCCCAGTCCACTCTCTTTGAATCCGCCGAACGGGGCTTGCGCCGTCGAAGGTACGGGATCATTCACGCCCACAATCCCGTAATCCAGCGATTCCGCAATGTTGACCGCTTCGCCTAGATTCTGCGTAAATACATAGGCTGCTAATCCATAGGGACTGTTATTGGCACGCTGCACCGCTTCGTCTATCGTCCGGAAAGTGGTAATCGGGGCAAGGGGGCCGAAGGTTTCCTCGTTCATGCACTCCATGTCATCAGTTGCGTTCATGATGACCGTCGGCTCAATATAATTGCGACCCAGCTCAGATAATGCCTGACCTCCCGCCAGTATGACGCCGCCCTTCTCTTCCGCGTCCTTGATCTGTCTTACGACTTTATCCACAGCGTCCCGGTTGATCAAAGGACCAATATCGACGCCGTGCTCCAGTCCATTTCCTACCTTCAGTTGCTTGACAAGCTCAGCAAACTTCGCGGCAAACGCCTTCGCAATGCCTTCCTGAACATATACCCGGTTGGCACACACGCAGGTTTGTCCCCCATTGCGGAATTTAGAGGAGATTAATCCGGCAGCCGCTTGGCTCAGGTCAGCCTGATCCGTCACAATAAACGGCGCATGACCGCCAAGCTCCAGCGATATTTTCTTGACGTTAGCGGCAGCTCCGGCCATCAGCTGTTTCCCCACCTCGGTTGATCCTGTAAAAGACAGCTTTCTTACACGGCTGTCCGCCTGCCACACGCCGGAAATATCGCTTGAAGATCCAGTTACGATGTTAATGACCCCTGCAGGAATACCAGCCTGATCGGCAAGCTCTACCAGCTTGATGGCCGTGAATGGCGTCTCACCGGATGGCTTGATCACCACCGTGCATCCGGCGGCTAGAGCGGGCGCCACCTTACGAGTAATCATGGATGCAGGAAAGTTCCACGGCGTAATCGCTGCTACGACGCCAACGGGCTGCTTCGTTACAATGATGCGTTGGCGGCTGGATGATCCGGGTATCGTCTCGCCGTAGATTCGTTTGCCTTCCTCCGCATACCAGGACACAAAGCTGTTAGCATATTGTATCTCGCCTGCTGCTTCCTTCAGCGGTTTCCCCTGCTCTGTGGTCATAATCCGCGCCAATTCATCCGTATGCTCCGCTATGAGCTGATGCCAGCGGCGCAGCAATTCCCCTCGCTCATTCGCCGTCCTTCGGGACCACGCCGGAAAAGCATCGGCTGCCGCATCGACGGCCAGGGCGGCTTCCTTCTTGCCAGCCTTGGACACGGTACCTATCACCTTGCCATCCGCCGGATTATATACATCTATCTGTTCTTCGGTCTGAATCCATTGTCCAGCGATATAGATTTGATTTCGAAACATAGTAAAGACCTCCTCATCATCTCTTCATGGCTGCAAGTGACTGTTGATCATCTTCTTCTAAGGTCACGATTCGTCCTTCTTATTATCCGTTACCCACTTACCCTAATGCAAAAAAATAAAACACCGGAGCTCAAGTGAAAAGCTCCAGTGTTTCCTATATTCATAACGGCTTCGCTAACTTATTTAATCGCTGCGTCTACTTCCGTGATCATTTCGGATACGGACGTCAGGCCGCCGCCGGAAAGATACCAGAAATCCGGATTCAAGTAAACGATGTTACCCTCTTTCGCTGCGTTCGTTGTATTCACAAGTTCGTTCTCAACGACCGCTTTAGCGCCTGAATCCCCTTCGCCTGTGGCAACCGCTGCACCACGATCGACAACAAAGAGATAATCCGGGTTCATCTCAACGATGTACTCATTCGAAATGTCTTTACCATGTGTGCTGACTTCAATGTTAGGATCTACAGCTCCAAAACCAAACACGTCGTGCAGAATACCAAAGCGGGAACCTGGTCCGTATGCACTGATTTTGCCTTCGTTAGCCAGGATGATCAATGCCTTCTTGCCAGTTGCTGTAGCTTTCTCATTCAAAGCTTTGATGTTCTCGTCAATTGTAGCAAGCTCTTTTTCAACTTCTGCTTCTTTACCAAAGATTTGACCCAGCGTGTTCATGTTCGCTTTAAAGGATTCCATGTATTTGCTTGTATCCACACCCAGGAAGATGGTTGGAGCAATTTTGCTGAGTTCATCATACGCATCTTGCTGTCTGCCGGAAATGATGATCAGATCCGGTTTAATGCTGTTGATTTTCTCGAAGTCAGGCTCTTTCAAGCTGCCCACATTCTCATATTTCTTGTCTTCGAATTTGGACAGGTAGGCCGGGACATTCGCTTGCGGTACGCCCAGAACCTCAACGCCCAGTTTATCGACAGAGTCCAGAATACCAAAATCGAAAACAACGACGCGGGAAGGATTCTTCTTAACAAGTGTATCGCCCAGTTGATGGGTGATCGTGATTTCTTCGGTTGCAGCCGGTGTATCTCCAGCTGCATCTCCTCCACCCGTGCCGCTTGTTTTATCGTCTTGACCACAAGCAGCGAGTACAAGCATGAACATTGCTACCATAAATAAAGCCAACCATTTTTTCATTGTTTTACACCCCATTTTTATATTTAAAAGCTTTAATAATCCAACATATATTTGAACTTATGGTTGAATATGTAATTTGTTGCGCACAGATTAAACTATGCCGTCCTGTATCCAAGGCAGCCCTGTCCTTGCATATGATTAAGGATTCCGTGCTTCTGTTCCCCCAGAATCCTTATCCTCTACTCTCTACTACCATGTCGCCTAGCCGTAGTAGACACATACCCGATTGTCATTAATCTCTTCGATCTCAATGTCCATGTCATAGATTCCGCGAAGCACATTGCTCTGAATGATGTTCTCGGTCTTCCCTTCGCTTTCAATGGCTCCATCCTTCAATGCCACGATGTAATCCGAATAAAAGGAAGCGAAGTTGATGTCATGAATCACGATTACAATCGTCTTGTTCAGATCAGCGACAAGCTTTCTGAGAATCTTCATAATCTGTACGGAGTGTTTCATGTCCAGATTGTTTAGAGGCTCATCCAGCAGGATATACTCTGTATTCTGGGCGATAACCATCGCAATGTAGGCACGCTGGGTCTGACCGCCGCTGAGCTGATGAAGATATTTATGCTGCATATCCCCAAGCTCCATATAAGAGATTGCCTCATCTACGTATTTCTCATCTTCTGCGTTCAATCTGCCCTGAGAGTAAGGAAAACGACCGAAGGATACAAGCTCACGCACCGTCAGACGGAGGCTGATATGGTTGGATTGTTTCAGGATCGAAACCTTCTTCGCCAGATCGCCGCTCTTCCATTGGCTGACCTCTTTACCGTCCACCGTAATTTGTCCGCTGTCTTTGCCTGTTAATCTGCTAATCATGGACAGCAAGGTACTCTTGCCGGCACCATTCGGGCCGATAAAGGAAGTGATTTGACCTTTCGGGATCGTAACCGACACGTTATCAACGACTTTTTTGCCGCCATAGACTTTCGATACGTTCGTAACCTGGATCATGCTTTACTCTCCTTTAGTAGCAGGTATATGAAGTAGACACCGCCGATGAAGTTGATAATGACGCTGAGCGTTGTAGAGAACGTAAACACCCGCTCTACAACCAATTGACCGCCGACCAGTGCAATAATGCTAATCAGTATGGATGCTGCAATTAAATACGAATGCCTGTATGTCTTCATAACTTCGTACGCAACATTGACAACCAGGAGCCCGAGGAATGTGATCGGTCCTACCAAAGCGGTAGCCACCGAGATCAGAACGGCAACCACAATCAGAAGCCGCTTCACAACATAATCATAATTCACGCCGAGATTGATCGCTTGCTCACGGCCAAGTGCCAGCACGTTCAGATACTTGGCAAATCGGGCAAAGTACAGCAAGGTCAGCACAACGACAATGACGGAAAGGACCAGAAGCTCGGTCTTTACATTGTTAAAGCTGGCAAACATTTTGTCGGCCACAAACTGGAACTCGTTCGGGTCAATCAACACTTCCATAAAGGAAGACATGCTGGAGAACAGGGTTCCAAAAATCATGCCGATCAGCAGCAGGAAGTAAATGTTGTTTCCTTCCCTTTTGAACAGAATCTTATATAAGACTCCGGCAAATAGGATCATCCCGCCGACGTTGATCAGAAAGTTAACGTTGCTGCCCAGTTTGTACAGCGTGAAGGATCCGAAGACGAAGATAACGGTAGTCTGGATCAGTACATATAAGGAATCTAATCCCATAACGCTTGGCGTCAGTATCCGGTTATTCGTGACCGTTTGAAACACCGTGGTAGACAGAGCAATCGCTCCGCCGGTCAGAATGATGGCAAGCACCTTCTTGATTCTTCTTGGAAGCGCGTAATCCCAATTGCCGCCAAGATCAATGAACAGAAAGACTGCCACCAGGATGATTGCCGCTGCGGCCAACAGGCCGAGTTTGGCTTTATAAGTCATAAGCCTTTCTCCTCATCAGTAAGAAAATGAATATACCGCTTCCGAGTACGCCCACGGTTAGACTAATCGGAATTTCATAGGGATAAATAATGATCCGGCCCAGGATGTCACAGAACAATACGAACCCGGCCCCCAGCAGCGCGGTATGCGAAAGGCTTTTTTTCAAGTGGTCTCCTAAGTACAAACTGACAATATTAGGTATGATCAGACCAAGAAACGGAATCACGCCGACCGTCAGCACGACAGATGCCGTAACCAGCGCCACGATGACCAATCCCAGATTCACAACTCTCCGGTAGTGAAGACCCAGGTTGGTTGCAAACTCCTCTCCCATTCCGGCCACCGTAAACTTGTTGGCAAACAGATACGCCAGAATCAAAAGCGGGATACTAATATAGAGCATTTCATACTGGCCCTTCATGATCATGGAAAAATCACCCTGAAGCCATGCGGACATATTCTGAATAAGATCATATTTGTATGCAAAGAAGGTGGCTATCGAACTGACGATATTACCAAACATCAGCCCTACGAGCGGGATGAAGATCGCATCCTTGAACTTAATCCGATCCAGTATCTTCATGAAGATAAAGGTTCCTGCCAGAGCGAATACAAATGCCACCAGCATTTTGATAAGCGGACCGCTTGTCGTGAAGACAAGCATGGCTACCAAAATCCCCAGTCTGGCAGAGTCCATCGTACCTGCCGTGGTCGGCGATACGAACTTATTGCGGCTGAGCTGCTGCATGATCAATCCGCAGATACTCATGCTGACACCCGCCAATATAAGACTGACAAGCCTAGGAATCCGGCTTACAAGCATAATATGCTGTTGTTGTTCTGTCATCGAGAACAGTTGCAGTGGCGAGATATCTTTAACTCCAATAAATAATGAGATTATCGAGAGTACCACAACGGCTGCAAATAAGTATCTAATCTTCATGGCTCTTCCTTCTATGCGTATGTCTCTAAAATATCCGGGATCTCGCAATTTCCAACACCATTCTCATTGAGATTGATTATCAATCGCGCTCTGATATGCATTATATCATCCTCATTCTGGCTCGACAAGTGTAATTGAGAATCAAAATCAATTAAATTGTTCATACTTGTATATTTTGTTCATGAATTGTTCATAATATGAAGTTTCGAGAAGACATAGCTAATATCCTCAGGTAGGAAGCACTCCTTTCGTTTAAACCTCCATATAATGAAGCTTCTCTAAAAGCCAGACGGATTCAATTCATATTAAATAGATAAGGGAATTTATATTTAATCAAAAGTCGTTGACAATTACTCTAAGTTATATTAATATACTAACATAAATATTATTCCTAACTAAACGTAAGTTAATATGGAATGATAATTAAAAATATTGCTAAATAAGCAAAATGCATATTTGCTTGAAGTAAAGGACATCTTCTTATCAGGCGTATGCAAATTCGATTACACCAGGAGGTTTTTTTTCAATGTCTAAAGATTTTTCAACTGCACTCAAAAGTCGCCGTTCTTATTACGGGATTAGCAAAGAATCCGTTATCTCGGACGAGCGTATTCAGGAAATCGTAAACGAAGCAGTTAAGTATACCCCGTCTTCTTTCAACTCCCAAAGTGCACGCGTCGTTGTATTGCTTGGCGAACAGCACGATAAACTGTGGAACATCACGGAAGGCATCCTGAAGGAAGTCGTTGGCGATGAAGAAGCATTCAAATCCACTGCCGACAAAATGGGCGCATTCCGCGCAGGTTACGGTACGGTATTGTTCTTCGAGGACAACAACGTCATTGCCGGGCTGCAACAAAACTTTGCCGCTTATGCCGACAACTTCCCGATTTGGTCCAACCAATCCAACGGCATGCTGCAATTTGTAGTATGGACATCCCTTGAAGCAGAAGGTCTGGGTGCATCCCTGCAGCACTACAACCCGCTGATCGACGAAAAAGTAAAATCCGAATGGAACATCCCGGAAAGCTGGAAGCTGCTTGCTCAAATGCCTTTCGGTAAGCCGGTTGCTGAACCAGGCGAGAAAGAATTTGCACCGCTTGAAGATCGCGTAAAAGTATACAACTAATTATATAGATGAAAAAGGCCGCCTCCCTAAGTTCCAGCAACTTGGATAGGTGGTCTTTTTATAATGGGCAAAGATTGAAAAACCGATCACTAAGCGATACAATTAGTCAGGTAAGAACCCTCGAACTTCTAAGATAACAGAAGCTCCGGGCAAACTTGCGATAACCAACTACATAGGATGTTGGCTGTACTAGGGGTGCCATGTGCTGAGAGACGGCGGCTTGCCGTTAACCCTTAACACCCGATCTAGGTCATACTAGCGTGGGGAAGTGTAGCATTTATGTTTATTTCTTTTCGTAGGCATAACTGCACTTTCTTCATGGGGTGCGGTTTTTTTGCGTGGACTTATATCATGGGGAGGAAATAACAATGAATGAGCTTGTATGCGGAACCAGTCGGATCGTCGGATGCCGATTCTCGGTATTTCCCATGACGGACCGGTTTGTGAAGGTCATCATGGGCGCACTACATTCCGTGGATACGGGGAAGGTATGGATTCAGACAGATGATGTGAGCACCTGTATTCGTGGACGTGCAGAGCATGTCTTTGATGTTACAAGGGCGATATTCGCCTATGCTGCAGCGAGTGGTGTGCATACCGTTTTTAATGGTACTTATTCCATCGGTTGCCCCGGAGATACGGACGCCGATGTATTTATGACTGAGGATTCGACCCTTTTAAACAACGACATCGGGGAACATGCCGATATTGAGACTGCCTGCCAATTCGCTCTTTACCCCATGGGTACCGATAACTACATGGATGTCATCTACGGTGAAGTTAATCGTGCGAAGGCAGCCGGGACATTCGCCGGAAGCGTTCATTACGCCAGCCGATTGGATGGGTCACTGGCCCAGGTGTTTGGATCGCTTGAAGAGGCGTTTTTACATGCGATTCAATCCGACAGCAGCCATTTGGTCATGACTGCGGTTGTGTCCGCACACAGCCCTTCGGTCAAAGCCGCATCGAATTGAGTTCTATTGAGGCAGACAAAAGCCCGGCAAGCGCCGGGCTTCCTGTCACTACTGCCAAGAATCTTGACAGTTTAAACCCAAGCACTCAAGATAATTACGAGCAGGATAAAGAGAACCAAAATAATTCCTACTGAATTGTTCCATCCACCGCCGCCATATACTCCGCTCATGAAGATCCCCTCCTGGATTTAAAGAATGACGTGATGTAATCACACTATTATAGTATTTCCCGTCTCGTGCTAGTGTCACGGCTAATGTACCCCTCTTTTTATATTGGCAAGGAAATTCTATTCCTCATAACCGATGAGAAGCTTGCCTCCGTACGGATGGAGCATTTCCTCGGTGAATGCCATAAGAACTGAAGGATCATCCTGGCGATACATCGCCGCGAGCGCTGCTTCCAATCGTTCTCCCAAGATCGAGTCATAGCGGTTGAACAGACGGAACAGTGTTTTCCCTTCACCCGTCCACTCCCGGTTCACCCTAAGTACAAAATCACAGAGAATCGCCGCTATTTTGTGCACCGTAAACCATTTTTCGCCATCCCTTCGGGGACTCATCAAATCCAGCATGTACTCGGTTAGCATATAACGGTATTCGTCAATGTCGGTTAGCGTCAAGGGCATGGGGCCGTAATTCAAGTCGCTTCGGGCTTCCGCCCGCACCTCTTCCCCCTCAGGCAGCGCGCGCAGCACCGCCCCTTCTACGACCATCCGCTGCAATGAAGGATTCGCCGCGCTCACTCCCTCGTCGAAATATTCGCGATAGGAGAATAAAGACAATATAAATATTTCCGCGATCCACTCATGTGCCTCTATCGTCTTCCTGCTGAAATCATAACCGTCCCGTTCAATGACTATGATGTCCAAATCGGATTGTTCATTATATTCGCCTCTGCTCGCGCTGCCGCCAAGCACAGCAAGCAAACAGTCGGGATAATCGTGTTGAATGATGCGTTCCGCTGCCTCTACCGGTTCCATCCTCATGACGTTTCCTCCATTATGATTCTGATCCTCCCGAAAAAAGGGCTCAAAATATCTAATTCAGCTAAAACCCTAAACGTACTTGAATCATATGGTAAATAAACGATTACCCTCATGTTGATGACAAGGAAGAAGGGATAGATGAGATGAACTATATTCATATGCTCTCCAAATTAGGTATGGGCAGTGCCCACCCGGGAGGATTCGAGGCAACTCTCCGAATGCTGAAGAATTATCCCATTCAACCGGGCAGCCGCATTCTGGAGGTCGGGTGTGGAACGGGCAGAACCGCATGCCATCTTTCGGAGATGGGGTATCAAGTAACGGCCATTGACCTGAACGAAAATATGATCAAAAAAGCCCGTGCAAGAGCCGAAGCGATGGAAATCGACGTGCAGTTCCAACAAGCGGATGTATGCGCATTGCCTTTCGAGGACAACCAATTCGACCTAATCATGGCCGAGTCCGTTACCGTATTTACGGATACTGCGAAATCACTGCCCGAATATTACCGCGTTCTGGATCATGGAGGCGTCCTGCAGGACAGAGAATTGCTGCTTGATAAACCCATGCCTGAGGCAAAACTTCAGGAACTGCTCGAATTCTTCGGAATTCCTAATCTCATGATGAGGGAAGAATGGGCCGACTCCCTCTTGGTTTGCGGGTTTAAACAGGAAGAAATTCTGGAGTACAACCACTTCAATGAGCAGTTAAAGGAAGAACAAACACGTCATCTGGATACATTTGAACAGCGCGATAAAGGACTCCTGTTCGATGTGGCGCTCTGGGAAACGCTGTTCAAGCATGACCGCATGATCCTGGATAATACCGATTATCTCGCTTCCGCCTTATTCCGAGCTGTAAAATAAAACTACTTCATATCTGTGCATCAAGTGGGGATTCGCATATTTGCTGCGTCTCCCCTCTCCCTTCTCAATTTCAGTTCTTTCGACCTAATCCAACACTTTTTGTCAATTCGTTATATCTAGTTTTGCCTGTCGATGCTATAATCATGGTAAATATATCCTATGTTGTTGAGGAGGACTCATTCTTATGGCATGGTTCAACAGACTCCCTATCTCGCGAAAAATTACCGCAGCCTGTTTTCTCATTGCCGCTTTGTTTGCGGTTCCAATGCTGCTTGCATTTATTCTAATGGGTAAAGCAATCATTGGCGTGGTCATCGTCGTAGCACTAACCGGTCTTACTTTTCCTCTTTCTCGTCTTATTGAGAAAACGCTTACCAATTCCTTTGCGGAGATCTCCAGCGTTTCCGCCAAAATCGCCAAAGGCGACTTCACCTTCCAGGTAGAAGAGGTTGGGGGCATGAACGATCTCAGCCGAACGTTCAACAGCATGGTGGACAAGCTTCGAAAAATATTGCAGGAAACCTCGGATATCACCCGCCAGGTCATGTCGTCAAGCTCCAACATCTCGATTAAAAACCAGGAGCTCATTCAAGTGATGAATCAAGTCTCCTTATCTTCCAATGAGCTGGCCGTCGGCGCGAACGAAATATCGGAAGACGTAGCCGAAATGACGCATTCCATCGGTGAGATCGAAGAGAAGGTCAGCAATTATACGCATTCAACCCAGGAAATGAATACCCGTTCGATCGAAACGCTGGGACTGGTTGAGCAAGGAAGGGACTCCGTTGCCAAGCAGTCTGCAGGGATGCAGCGTAATATTGACGCAACAGCCAAGGTCTCGGAATCCATTGATGCGCTGGCTAAAAGCGCCAGAGGAATTACGCAGATCACGGAGACGATCTCGGAACTGGCCGATCAGACCAACTTGTTATCCTTGAACGCATCCATTGAAGCGGCAAGGGCAGGCGAGCATGGCGCTGGCTTTGCCGTTGTCGCCCAAGAGGTGCGTAAATTGGCTGAGGAATCCACATCATCGACAAGAGAAGTATTCAATCTCGTACGGAGCATTGAATCGGACGTCAAACATGCAACTCAGAACATAAAAATTAATGAAGAGGTCGTCAGGCAGCAAACCGAAATGATCCGTGAAGCTGAGCTGGTGTTCATGGAGATTGTAAACAGTGTGCAGTATATTTCGGAACAGATCGCCGCTTTCTCCAAGGAGAGCGAATCCATGCTGGAAAGTGCGAAGAGCATTTCTTCCGCAATTCAGAATATATCGGCGATTACGCAGCAATCCGCCGCAGGAACGGAGCAGGTGTCGGCATCCATGAATGAGGGCATCTCATCGATCCAGAAGATGGCCGAGGAAGCAGAAGCGATGAATAATGCCGTCTTCCGGCTGCAAAAAACGATCAACATTTTCAAATTTTAAGTAGGGTACAGCCTACATACATCATGTCTACTGCTTTCGAAGCGGAAACGAACCAAAAATGCAAAAAATGGCTGTGCAAGGATACCATCCTGGGCACAGCCATTTCTTCATTGACACATTTTTTCGATCTACGAACCGTCCATGTGAGCAAACCCTTCATATGGGATGGGATAGCTCCCTTTTGTATCATGTCAAGTACACCTGCATTATTGCTCGCTCCATAACCGCGCGATATTCACAAGCCGCCCTTCTTCAAACTCGACTCGGTATATATCCGGCAGCGTCGTTCCTTGCCAGAAAAGGTAATCGAACCGTTGATCATAATGCTGCAGCATAAGTGTCATAATGTCGCCGTGCGTGCCAATCACGACACGCTTTCCTATATGCGCATTCAAGATTTCCTCTAGCACCTGGACTGCTCGGCTTTGTGCGGTTTTGCTGGATTCCCCTCCGGGGAAGGACGTAGTTGGATCCTGAAACAGTATCTTTTTGGCATCGAGGAAGGAATGCCCCTGAAAATCTCCGACCTTCCGTTCCCTTAAGTCCTCTTGCTCCGCAATCGGGAGTCCTAAAGCATCCGCCAATGGTTGGACCGTGTCCTTGGCTCGCTGATAAGGGCTTGAAGTAATAGCGTCAATCCCTTCACCCAGGAGCAATTCCTTGACTCGAACCGCAGCGAGGGAACCCTCCGCGGACAATCCCCGCGTCCTTTCCTTCCCATCGATAAAAGGAGATTTTGCATGTCTCACAAAATAGATAGTCGTCATCCTTCGACCTCTGCTTCTTTATGAGCCTCACCCTTTAATACGGGCTCCATCATCATCTCTACAAATGGTGTTAACGGTAACACCCCCAATGACTCCAAGGGAATCCATTTGGCTCCTAATGAGTCTTGGCCGTCACCGTCCGTTTTGATAACAGCTTGAAGATCCAGCAGCTCGACATCATACATGATACCGATGTGATGCAGCTCTTCCATCTGATTCGCCTCATACTGATATACGATCGTGTAAGATACAGCCGTCCGAATGCTCCCCTTAATTGGAGAAAGCCCGGTTTCCTCTAAAAATTCGCGCTGCAGCGTATGCTCCGGCTCTTCTCCGAACTCAATGGAGCCGCCCGGTAAATCCCACTTCCCCTTGTGCGGTCCTCTCGCTTTCTGGATCAACAGGATATGATCATGCTGAATCAGTAATCCATAAACACCGAGATGCGTATGTTTCACCACGGTCAACACCCTCCTTTTCTTGCAGTGAAGGTAATCCATTGACTTCGGAAAAGTACGTCTCTCCCATCCTTCACTTCCTGAATATCCTGCTGCACCTGCCGCCTCGTTAAGATCTCCCATTCCGAATACAGCTCATCAAGGATGGAAAAGGCTTTGTCGGCGGATAGATTCAACTCGATTAAGCCTCCCTCCTCCAAGCCCGTTTCCTGATCGATTTCCTTCACCTCGGTGCTCATCAATATGCAATGTACGCCCTGCTCCACGGTTCCAGCCTGCATCTGTTTGATCTTGGATACAAAGGCTTCCTCGGAGCTCATATGCTCCAGACATGAGCATGCGATGACGTAATGATAAGTATCCTCGGCAATTTCATAGTGCTCTACGTCTGCCACAAGTGCCTCAAGATTTGAGCTTACGCCATGCAATGCGGCATACTGCCGCAGCTTGTCAACTGCCGATGGCAGCAGATCCACGCAGATGACCTTCCCGTTCACCGCTTGGATCCGCTGCGCAACCGGGATGCTGTTACGCCCGACGCCACAGCCTAGATCCAGTACCCGCATCTCACGAAACGGTAATAATTCCAAATGATCCAGGACCGTCTGAACGGGCTTGGCTAACCAGCTCCCAGGTTGAAACAGTACGGCTTCTTTGTACAATGTCTCGTGATACGATATTTCCTTATCACGTGCGCGGTTGAATATGTCCATGCTATATCCCCTTGTTCTGGCCGTTATAAGGCCTCCCTACAAATTCCATACGGACAAGCCCATTTCCTTGCTCACTGCAACTCCTGCTAGGATACCTTTTTCTAATCTTCGCTTATCGTTAGCTGCGGCCACTGACCCTTCCATTGCTTCTTTCCTACCCGTTCCAAATAATAGCGTCGCTTATGAAAGTTAGGGCATCTGCGAACCCGAAGCGCAAATAAATCCTCCAGTCCGTAAGGACAGCAGAGCTCAAGCTCTCCTTCGGCGTTCAGCCTTGCCCCGACCGCGGTAGCCGTCTCCGTCCAATGAGCTAACGCATCATGGGTCGAGTGATAGGACTCATCTCCATTCTTCACATGCATTCTGGCCTGATTCTTGACCGACCATTTCGGGTTCCCCGTTGTTGTTCTTAGAAGCTCTTCCAATCGAATATCCCGCGCTTCAGACACATCTTCCGGATCGAAATACACAACATCGATATCCGTATGCCGATCCGTCCCTTCTAACCCATGAAGCAAGTCCCACACATAATTTCGGATGTAGCCTGCAGCAATATAGCATTGCGGCAGCCCTAAGTCGCGAACGATGACCAAATCCGTCATCAATTGCTGATGCTGGCTTATGTACTCCTTTAACCGCTTCTCTAACATACCATCCACCGCCAATGACTTGAATTCTTCTCTGCCCTCTTACCATTCAACTTCAACAAGTTCTTATATTAGTTAGTGCAACTTGAATAAGAGCGTACCCTAAAATCCTGTATTCGTGTAAAAAAGCATAGACCGCTTCACGAAGAGAAGGAAACGGTCTATGCACACTCATAGATATAATTATTATATTCCAGATAATCCCTGAACGGCAAGAGAAAGCAGGGATTATGGGACGCAGCGGGTGATACCCGAGCTGCATGTTGGACAGAAATCTGAGCATGCGCCCTTACAGCTACAACTTGAGCCAGATTGACCTGCGTATGCTCCTGTGAGGGAGCTTATAAGCCGGATCTCGGACAGCCATGCACGAAATAATCCCACTGCCGAACAATCAAGACCAGTGGTGCTAGCTACACAGCCGCGTCCACCCGCTCCTGCGAAGCGCCGTCGCAGCGCTTGCACACTTTCAGGGCAGTCCCGTCCGATTTGGTTCGGGGATACAACAATTTCGTTCGGGTACTCTTGCACACCGGACATGTACCGCGCGCGCGAGTTGGTAGGTTCCACAAGGATTTGCCTCTTTTTTGTTTTGCCATTCGTCAGATACCCCATTTCATAGATTCATTATTATCACTCTTACATATATGAAAGGGTTCGGCAGAACATGTCGGGCAGCTCCATTTAGATCTCACATAATATGGCTCACCACCATTGCAACCTCATCAGATCTGGAATAGATGATGGATCGCCGTCATGGACACCTCCGTCGCACATTCGAAATATTACTTATTTATAAAAGCCAGAATCTCTTCCTTGGACGGTATGGAGACTTGCGCGCCTGGCCGGGTCACCGTCAATGCAGCCGCTGCAGTTGCAAACTGAAGTGCTTCTTCCGTTTCCAGTCCCTCCGTGCAAGCTGCCGCATAAGCACCGATGAAGGTATCTCCTGCCGCCGTGGTATCCACGGGTCTGACGCGGAAAGCCGGAACGGTGAAACGCTCACCTTGTGCATTCCCATAGAAGCAGCCTTGCTCGCCAAGGGTAATGATTACGTTGGAGGTGCCTCTGCCGGTAATCGACGCTGCAGCCAAATCTGCTGAAGCAGTGTCCTCCACCTTTAAGCCGCTTACCACTTCGGCTTCCGTCTCGTTCACAATCAAGGTATCGATCAGCGGCAACACATCATGAGGGATCTTTCGCGCAGGCGCCGGATTCAACCAGACGCGGACACCTGCCTTGTTGGCCGATTGGATAACATACTGCGTCGTCTGCCACGGAATTTCATTCTGCAGCAGTACAGCATATACTCCATCCCACTTCACCTCAGTCGCAACATCTTCTTCGGTCAACCGCCCATTGGCTCCTTCCGACAACACGATATAATTCTCGCCCGCCTCGTTGACCGTGATGATCGCCATCCCCGAGGTGCCTGTCTTGGAGAGGACGGATGTAACGCCAACTCCGCGCTCCTCCAAGGAAGCAACCAGGGTATTCCCAAAAGGATCAAGACCAACCGCGCCGACCATGACACAATCCGCACCTGCTGAGGCTGCAGCCACAGCTTGATTCGCTCCTTTACCCCCAGGAAAAAAAGATGTGCCCCTGCTATGAATCGTTTCTCCCGGCCGGGGAAACTGCTCTACATTACTCACAACATCCATATTAATGCTTCCAATGACAACTAGCTTGCGCAAAGATAACCTGCTCCCTTCTCTTAAACCGGCTTCGGCTCTGATGTACGGACGCGAACATCCTTGATCTCATTCTCGCCATCCTCCAAGCAGCCAAAGCCGAACATGCCATGACCATAGGCGGTTTCCTTGCATTCTAGCACATTGTCTCCATTAATATACAAGATGAACCGATCCTTTTCGGACACCAGCTTCAAGCGGTATTCTTTCCCCCATTCCCAATCGTATCTTGCCGTAATCAGACGCTTGATCCCGAAGTCCTGTTTGATAAACGATACGGAATTCGGACCGTCGAACCCGGCCAGATAATGCTGCATGACCCCTTGCGCCCTTGTAATCAGACAATGGCTGGTGCCTGATATTGGTCTAATCGTCGCTTCAATCTCCATATCTCCTGCATAGTAATTGCCGGAAAAGGATGAAGTATCTCCTTCAGATATACAATGCAGTGCTCCGTCACGCAGCTCCCAGTTTCCTCGATGATGAGAAAATGGAGTAACAGAAGCGAACTCTGTGGCCTGCTTGGCAAAATCGATCGTATAATCCGCCGCTCCCGTGATGCGGAATTGCCCGACGAACAAACTACCGATAGCGCGGTTCAAGAGCGGCGACGGGCTCTCGAGTATCCAGCCGATCTCATCAATCATGGCGCCTTCGGTATCCGGAATGACGAATTCAACCGGGTTCCATTCCCCGCCAACCGGAGTATACGTTGCCAAACGTACTTCCTCCTGCGTATAAGTATTGCGCACATACGGAGTCAAGGTTACCGGTTCGCCTTCCCACTGATCCACATAAATTTGGGCGGATACGGTCTGCCCGCTATTGGCCAGAGGGGCAAAGGTCGGCTTATATTTCTCATCGTTAAACTCCGCCCGGCGATAGAACGGTTTATGGTAGATTTTGCTGCTGTCGCCTTCTACCAGTCGGTCAAAGACCACTTCCAATGATCCTCTGCCATCATACGTATTCTTGGTTGAATGGCGCAAGACAGGCGTCTTGAACGAGTTGCTTGTCCGAAAGCCGTGCGTGGACCCCGGCAGATCGAAATCGAAATACACCTCGCCTTGCTTCACCCGCGACACCAACGCTTCGGGTGCCTTCTCTCCATTGAGGCGATAGCCAAGCAGGGCAAGCTCTTTGGCGAATGTCGGAAAATCCACCAGATTCAAATAACCGGATACACTGGAAGCCACGATGAAGTCATTGATCGGCTTGCGATAATGATCCGGAATCCCCGCCAGGCCTCCGTAAACGCCAAGGATCGAGCCCACGTTTCCTGCGTTGCAATCGGTGTCCCAGCCACACATCGATGCGATCTCGACCGTGCGCGCAAAATCCCCCTCACCATACAGAAGGGCAAGCACGCAGACGCCTGCATTCGGGATAATGTGGCAGACGCCCGTATATTTATCGTATCCCCAGTGATCCTCCAAGTATTGACGGCAAGCGCGGAAATCGGATGGTTTCTCCCGGTGGAAGTCCATGACCGCATGCACCACGCGCGCATAGGTGGAGTCATCCGGAATCATGCGAAGTCCTTCCGCGATAATCTCATCCATGGATGAAGCATCAAAGGCTTTAGCTATGCAAGCAGCCATGAAGCGGGCGCCGTACAGCCCGTTGCCGTCGTGCGAGACACTGGCGGCTTTTTCCGCATAATCCGCCGCTTTCTCCGCCTGGCCCGGGAACAGCAGTCCCCAGGAATCGATGAAGATCTGGCCGCCGATCTGCTCCGCCATCTCCGTGCCGTTGACCTCAATCGAACCGGAGCGCGGGGCTGAAATGCCTTTGCGCAGATTAACATAAGCACGGTGCTCCGTACTGATATCCTCGCCGCCCCACCAAAACATGCCGATCCCTTCCCTTGCGTAGTTGAGCCATGCCTTGCCAACATCCTCCGGCTCAAGCTCGCGGTCCGTCGCATCGTCATACAGTGCGCGAATAAAGAATACCGGTCCGTTCGCGTCATCGTCGGCGGCAAAGGTTTTGTACGGCTTCACGTAATCCCGTATATCGCCGTACACATCCCGAATGCGTTCGTAAGTCCAAGCAACCGGTTCGATGGGGGCACCGAGTCTGATGCCAATGTTCATACCGATGAATCCTGCATATACCGTCTCCAGATAATGTTCAGGTATCATTTGCTCTCCCTCCTTGCCTTGAAACCATATATTTGCGCATGAAAAAGCTAACGATTAATAATTTGCTTTCGGTTCTCGTTGATCCGCAGATCATCCTCAATGATCTGCGCGGCAATGCCGCTGAATCGGTCCGCGATGGCACACAGGTCCAAGCGGTTTACCTTATTCAGCTGCTCGATATCTTCCTTGCGTATAACCTCACAGCCATACACGGCGCCCAGGATGACCCCGGCCATAACGCCGATCGAGTCTGTGTCACGCCCGGAGTTAACCCCGTCCAGAATCGAACGATAGTAATCGCCGTCGTTGAGAACGATAAACGCTAATGCCATCGGCAGCTCTTCAATCGACCATAGACGGCTCGGTGTATAATGATTGCTTAGGATGCCAACCTTGTCGATATGACGGCTCACGTCATCACCCATCGGCGAATACTTGAGCATGATCGCCTGAAACACCTCGATCACTTTGTCCATGTCATCCCGCTCCTGCCGCAGATCATAAGCAGCTTGCGTCAGCTCCTGAATGGCTGCTTTCGTGCCGTCTTTTGCCAGGCTGATCGCGGTGCGGACAATATCGTCCACACTCACCCCTGGCTCAAAGGCTTTCGCCACGCAAGCAGCCAGAACGCCTGCGGCTTCCAGACCGTAGCTGCTCTGATGACCCATCGCAAACAGGATGGCCTCATCATAGGCCGCCTTGGGGTTGCCGGCATTCACGATCCCGATCGGGGCGATATACATCGCCGCCCCGCAGTTCACCATATTCCCGATGCCGCCTTCTCTCGGATCGCAATTGGCCAGCACATGACGCATAAAGATATATTTTTCCGGATAGAACAATCGGTCAATAATCAATGTTTCCTCATTCAGCTCAGGGACAAACGTCTTGCGGAACGCAATCTCCTTCACGAATTCATTGCCCATATCATAGGCATCCAGATGCCTGCCCTCGGTAAGATACACGTTCATGAGCGCAATGGTCATCAACGTATCATCCGTGACAATGCCATCGCCTCTTACCCGGCCAAGCCGGACGTCGGCGGGCAGATCCATCTTATGCCATCTTGTCATCAGGGATTCCACGCGTCCGTATTTGGACTTGATCTCCCCGTACGTCAATTTCTCGATTGGAGCTCCCATTGCGTCTCCGAGCGCGGTGGATATCACCACGCCCCTCACCCGGTCACGAAACGAAGTCATAGTTATAAGCTCCTTACTTGATGTTTTCGTTAGCGTATTTCGTTATCTCTGCTCCGCCTGCAGCATTCCAGGCCTCAACGAATTGATCAAACTGTGACAAGTCCATCTTGCCTGTAATAAAGTCCGTGGAATATTCCTTGTACAGATTGTTCATCGCATCCCAGTTCGCAATGAATTGCTCAGGAATGATAAAGTTGTTGTCTTCCGTGTAGAAATCGGTAGCCATTTTCAACGATTCGGTTCCCGGCTCACCCAATAGCGGTGTTTTCAATGGTGTTTCGGATTTGATCTCGGTCGGCTCCCAGAAACGCGCATACCATTCGCTATAGTATTTCTCGTTCAACTCGATCTCGCCGTCAACCACCTTGTAATGCTCGTCTTCAAAGCCGAGGCGGTCCAGCATTTGCCCCTTCGGACTTGCAAGGTAATCGAAGACCTTGAACGCTACGTCCTTATGCGGTGACTGCGAAGAGATCGCAAGTCCTCTGGATTCCTTCGTCACGTCGGTTGCCCCGAAGCCTTGGGCTTCACCCTTGGCAGGCGGCAGCACGATTAGATTTGCATCATCTCCGCCGAGTTCCTGCATTCTTCCGTCATACAAATCGATGATTTTGCCGGCTGTGCCCGTAATAACGGCAGCTTCCCCTTTATAGAAGGCATCTTCCTTGGTATCCCATTGCTTTGTAATGAATTGCGGGTCCAGCAGCCCTTCCTTGTAGAGCTTGTTGTAGAACGTCAGCTTTTCTTTTTCCTTTTGGGAAACCTTGGAGTACTCATAAGTACCGTCTTCCTTCTTGAGCCAAGTCGTATCCAAACCGAAAGCCGTATTGAAAATGAAGTTGATCTCGGCAATATCGCCTGCAGCCGTCAGCGCGTAACTCGGCTTGCCTTCACCCGGCTTCTTCTCCACCAGTTCCTTGAAGAAAGCATAATAATTGTCGACGGTCGGATTCTCCATCAAGGCCTTGGAGCTCTCCATGGCATTAAACCAGTCGGCCCGGATGACCGGAGTTTTAGGTGCGAGCGGCTTGATCCACAGCAGATACGGATAGCTTGCCATCCGCGTTTGGTTGTGCGGCTCAATGATATCTTTAATGTAAGTCGATTTTTCAATGTAAGGCGTCAGATCCTCCAGCAGACCTTGATCGGCAATTTGCTGGTCTCCGCCCTGGAAGTAGATGATATCCGGAATGGTTCCGCCCAGCAGCAGCAGATTCAGGTTCTCGGCATAACTGCCTTGTGCGAGATCCACTAGCTCGAATTTCACGTTCAATCCTTCGTCTTCAGCCAGGGATTTCTCCAAGGTCTCGAAGAATTTAACGGAAACAGGGTTCGCCGTTCCTTCATCCTTGTACACGATCTTCAGCGTAACCGGATCACCACTTCCATCAGGCTGCGCGGTCCCGGGTTCGGCCTGACCCGCTCCCGGAGTCTTCGAATTCGATGTACATGCCGACATGACCATAACCAGCATGGCAACGACTAATAACAGGCTTAATTTTTTCATGTTCATCTTTCTCCCCTTTTTTGAATTTGAACATTCATGCCTTAAGTGTGCTGCCTTCCCGGCTTAATCCTTGACTCCGCCTTCCAGTTCGCCTTTGGCGTAATATTTCAAAATGAACGGATATAGGAATAACAGCGGTACAATCGCAATCATGATCGTACCTGCCTGCAGGGAAGCGAAATCAAAATTGATGGAGCTGTCAAACATGTTCTGGTTGCCGATCAGGGACGTATTGTCCTTACGGACAACAAATTGTCTGAGTACAACCTGCAGCGGCCATTTGGTCGGGTCTGAAATGTAGAGCGTGGCTCTGAAATATTCATTCCAGTGATATACCCCGTAGAACAAACCCAATGTCGCCAGCCCCGGTTTGGACAGCGGCAATATGATCCGGCTGTACAAGCGGAAATGGCCTGCGCCGTCGATTCGGGATGCCTCCAGAATCTCCTCCGGAATGTCCTGAATGAACCGCATGAGGATAAAGAGATAGTACACGTTAATCGCTTTATACAGGATCAGTGAAGTTAGCGTATTCATCAGTCCGAGATCCTTTACCAGCAGGTATTCGGGAATCATGCCCGGCTCAAACACCATAATGACGATCAGAAAGAACAACACAACCTTTTTACCGATAAATTCGGTTCTGGCCAGCACGTACGCCGCCATGGAGGTTAGCAGCAGATTCAGGAATGTACCCGCTACGGTAATCCATACCGAGTTCAGAATACTGCCCGTAATCAAGGGATTGGACAATAACAGTTGGTAATTGATCGTTGAGAATCCCTTCGGAAAAATGTCCAGTCCGCCCATCAAGTGGGCTTTGCCGGGATCGGTTAAGGATAGCGCCAGCAGATTCAGGAGAGGAACCAATACCATGAGCGTAAACACAAACAACATGAGATAAATGACGATTTTCGAAACTTCCAGTCGTCTCATCGTAAATCCCTCCTTTACCAGACGCCCTTGCCCGAGAAGCGCTTCGATATGAAATGCGTGCCCAGGATGAGAATGATACCGATCACGCCCTTGAACAAACTCGCTGCGGTTGCATAAGCAAACTGTCCGTTCCCGATACCGATTCGGTATACATATGTGTCCAGAATATCCACCACACTGATGATGGAATCGTTCATAAAGTTAAACACCTGATCGAAACCAGCATTCATGAAGAAGCCCAGATTCAGAATGAAGACGGTTACAACTGTGCTGTATAAATGAGGAAGCGTAATGAACCTCATCTGCTGCAGGCGGGTCGCCCCGTCAATCTTGGCTGCTTCATACAATCCTGGGCTGATCTTCATGATGGCTGCCAGATAAATGATGGAGTCCCAGCCGGCGCTTCGCCAGATTTCGGAAAATACAAGCACCCAACGAATATGCTCTTTGCTGGTCATGTAATCAACGGACGGCAGTTGAAAGAAATTCGCAATCAGATTGACTCCGCCTTCGGCAGGATTCAAGAGGCTGATCCAGATCCCGGCAATAACGACCCAGGATAGAAAATGCGGTAAATAAACAACGGATTGCACGTATTTGCGGTATTTCGAGCTTCGAACTTCATTAATAAGCAGTGATAACATGATTGGAATCGGGAATACGAATACGATTTTCATCAAACTGATGATGATGGTATTCTGCAGTACGCTTGTGAAAGCGGGCGAGCTGAATAGCGTCTTAAAGTGCTTCCACCCCACCCATACATGATCCCCCAGAATCCGGTAATCCTGAAAGGCAAGCTTCATGCCGTATAGCGGAATGATGTGAAAGATAAAAAAGTAGAGCAGAGGCAGCGACAGCATTGCGTACAGTACCCAATCCTGCCTTAAGCGTCTCAACACCCTCATGGCTTACCCCTCCTCCAGATGTTCAATGGATAATTTCATGAGGGGAGCATGCTGCTGGGCTCCGTACACGTCGCGGTCGCCGACGCTGCCGGACGATATATCCCGCGACATCGTGATTTTGAAACCCAGCGCCTGGTCGAAAAATACCAGGTGATGAATCTGCTCCTCCCGCAGCTTATACAGCTCACATATCGTCCGTTTTGTAATGATGCCGGACTGTTTCACTTTGTCATATTGCTCTTTGGAATCAAACAACACGTCTAAAGTAATTTCGAAGGGGCCTGAGTTTTTACTTCGCAGCACCTTCGCCAAATCGCCGAGTTGAGTCATGGTTTGATCCTCCTTATCGATGCTCTATCCGAAAAGCATTATTGTTCATTTCCATCAGATGGTAGACGGAGAATTCATAGACAGGACCGAACTCGATATCGCTTGGCGCGAATGGAAAAGCCAGATTGCCTGCCGTTGATTTACGGCCTTCGTATCCATAATGCAGGAAGGTGGAACGCACCGTGGCGCAGATGCTGTTTGCTAACTCCTGCGTCTTGGCCACCACTTCGAACATAACGCCGACCTCGTGTCCGACGAACGACTCAGGCTCCTTGCTTCCGAGAACACCGTTCTTGCCGTAGTTGTAAAATTGAATCTGATAATCCGATTCCGGAATTTCCTGGTAATATTCCCGTGCCTGATTGCGAACATACTCCTCAACCTCTTCCAGCTTCCCGATCAGGATCGGATCCCGGATCCCCGCCACCACGAAGGTCCGATAAGCGACGCGTCTAGCACCTTCCAGCTTAATGAAATATTTCTCTGCCGGAAGGAACCGGCTGCCGGTTACGCGAACGACGCCTTTCTCCTCTTCCTCGAAGCGGCAATTCTCCAAGTCCAGCGTAAATCCGGGACCATGCAGAATATAAGGATGTTCCTTCTCATAAAAGGTATGTGCCGCAACGCTGGTCGGGCTGCACGTCCGGTCCGGGTTAAGCGACTGAACGGTAAACGAATCGTCGCTGATCGTGCCAAGAATGCTGTCTTTGGTTGTTCCCGGTTCCGCGCACAATGCGCCGCATTCCAATATTTTGCCCAGATGATAGGATAGCCCCGGGTCCTTGCCGTGGTAGATCCCGATCGCCGCGAAAGGCGAAGGATCATACGCCCGGCCGCAGACGATGATGTCCACGCCCTGTTGAAGCGCTTCCACAATGGGTTCATGTCCCATCTGGGCAACGATGCTGTTGGTGGAGTCAATCAACTCACTGGTGAGTGGCGGAATATTCGGACTTAATGCCTTAATCCGCCCTTCTTCCTTCGCCTGATGGATTTCCTCCCGGGTGAAGTCGGCCCATATGACGGACACCTTGGCCTGAAGTCCCCGCTCATCCAAAATTTCATCAATGATGTCGAGTGTCCAATTCACATGGGTCCGTGCGCCCGAGCCGCCGGCCGAGCCGATGATGATCGGAATTTTTCGGGGCAAACCGTTCGTGAGCATCATATCCAGGTCTTTCTTAACCGCCCGCTTGCTGACGATCGATACACCTGCGCCAAGCTTATGCGGTCCCCCATCCGTTGAGCCCGCATCAACAACGATGCCGTGCAGCTCGAACTCCAGTCCGTTCATGAAGGATTGTTCAGGAAATCCGTATCCCAGCATGCCGCAGGGGGATAGAATTCGAATGTCTGTATTCATCTGCAGTCCCTCTTTACCAAAATATTCACCCATGACCATTGGATAATTGGATTATCCAATTTGTGCTAAAAGGGGTGCGTTTCTCCCCTCTTAAACATGAATGTAGTTTTTCTGTATGTTTTCTTTAACCCTGCTGAGATGGTTCAGCAAAGCCAGCTTTGCTTTTACCGGATCGCGTTCTTTAATAGCTTGCAAAATAAGTAAATGTTCTTCGTAGACCTCACTTTTGCGACCCGGAATCTGGGCTGTTTTGCTCAGCGTCCGCTGAAGCAAATCCATATGCAATTCAATCATATTGACGAGAACAACGTTATGTGTGGCTTTGGCAATTGACAGGTGAAACGCCTGATCCGGCTTCGAGCGATCCTCCGCATTCTGATCGATCTCCCCCCACGTTGCGAAAGCTGCCTCAATCTCGGCGATATCCTCATCGGTTGCACGCTTGGCCGCCAGCTCCACGATTCCCGTCTCGAACAATTCACGTGCCTCTAACAACTCAATGATGGTCGCGCGTTCGATATTATCCAGGATACGGCTGCGATCCTCGGCAACATCCAGTGCCTTACTCAGGAAGCGCCCGCCGCCGGGTCTGGCTTCAATCAGTCCTTCGCGCTCCAGAATGCGGAATGCTTCCCGCAATGTCCCGCGGCTAATGCCAAACGATTGGGCCAAGTCCCGTTCAGTCGGAAGTACGTCACCCGGAGCCAGATTTCCTTCCAGAATCAGATTCTTGATCTGTTCGATAACATCCTCGTATACCCGATGATATTTAATCTTCTTAATGGTCATATGACTACCCTCTCTATCCCTACTTGCGCAAACGATAATTGGGTGATCCAATTAACCGCATGTTTAGCATAAACGCATCGTAAAAGGCTGTCAAGCATAAAAATAGCGCTTACATCATCGTTATGAAGATATTTATTGCCTGATTGAAGACATATACCGGGTAATTGGGTGACCCAATTACTTCGGATGTTCCTCATTTTTCGCATCATCTTATTAATCAAATTATCCCATTATCTACACCGTTGAGTATGGATTTATTCTAATATATGGTAATATTATTGATCCAACATCGACTATAAATTTCAAGGCAAATAACCCTGGCCTTGGACAAGAATCCATGACAGGGCTCGTGCTCTCTAGAAAATCCAATGTTAGGATTGCGGTCTTCGTTTTGCCAACATCCATCTGACACATCCATATAAGCTGCCCAACAGAATAAAACCTCCAATTGCAGCCACGGTAAGCCATTCGCTATTCCGCTCGATCATGCCAAAAGTTACCTGAGCCTGGAGGGATTCCGCCCGTTCATATTGCCTGGTCAAATCCAGATCCCGCACATGTCTCTGTGTTAGCACCATGCCTTGCAAGATCATAAATACAAAGTAGCCTATGTATATCGCTGAAGCAAACAGCACGGATTCCATAACTACACGTTTACGAGTCATTACAATTCTTCCTCTCTCCTTCTGACTTTCTAACCACAACCATAGTCCTTATATCCACTTCACAATCTCACTGATCACATAAGCGGCCGGAATGATCACGAGTTGTGCCAGCATGGTCCCAAAAAACCTTGAAACCATCAGCATCGTATACACTTTGCCAAGCTGGTCCCTCGCTTCCTCGTTCCGGGTCGCCTTGTCGGTAATCAAACCAAGCTGGGGATCGATAAATATCGTTAAAATAATCGTTGCAATTCCGTTAATCAGTCCGGATGCTTGGGATGCCGTGGTGCTGTACTGGGGAACGAGATGGGCTGCGTACAGGGATGACAGGACACCTACTGTGTAAAAAGCGGTGACCACAATATTCAGTATAATAAACCGTTTAGGTACTCCTAAGTAACGAAACTGACTCCATTTCAAGTTGGGCTTTCTTATGTAATGCCTTGTGTTCTTGAGCTGTCCAATAGTCACACTGGATACCAGCTTCGGGATCGATCCGGCGACCTCCAGCTTGCTGATGACTCTGCTGAACAGATTAACGAAGGTGGGAAATAACGCGATTGCAACAATCGTTCCGATCGAGGCGGCCAACAAAATCGCCCTGAAATAGGAAAGCACGTCAAACGAAGGATCCACCTTCGCATAATCAACAAACTTGGCCGTCAGCGGGGCTTGAACTAAGTTGGACGTTCGGGAAACCAGCACAATGATCCCCGTCAACGATAATGCAACAGCAATCTTGTTTAGCTTCACCCCGGCATATCTTGCGGAGTATGATAAGGTTTCCGCCGTATGAATAATCATCGTCAGTACAAACACAACGATCAAGCTCTGTATCATAGAGGGCTCCTCCCCACCTGATGTTCAGTTCAAACGCCGTACCCTGTATTGTCGCCAATGGAGTCTGCAAGCTCTAGCCCACTCTTTATATCTATCCGATTTACGATCGAATTAGTACGTGCCCTCCCTGCTCTTCCAGCGTCAACGCCGTCCGGCTATATATCTGATGCAGCTGCTGTTGAGTGATAAGACTGGCTTTGTGTTCAAACGTTACATGAAATCGTGAATTGCGATCTGCAAGATACCGCAAATAGGCGTGGGCATCTCCATAATTCACATCATGATCCTGCTCTGGCAGGACAGGCAGATGATGCGTGAATTGGTCCTCATCATAAAATACGTTACTGTAATGGACCAAGTATACCTGGGATGCCATCCGATCGAGAAAATGATACGGGTCAAACCCGTGAAAGGCCCTGCGGGTAATATCAAGCCTGGCTGTATCCAGCACAAACCCGATTTCAGGATAAGCGTGAAAGCTATCCACAAACACATCCTCGTAATCACCAAAAAAATCATGCTCCAGCACAATGCGCTGCCTGTAACGGAGCTGCAGCTCACAGAGGAACTCAAATAACCGCTTGGAAATTTCCCGGAATTTTGTTTTGCTCAATTGGTTGTAACTATAACGATGTGCGGGACCGGGAAGTCTCGGATACGGGGTAAAGGGCTCCTGAAAGACCGGATAGAATGGATAATGGAACAGCATATAATCTGCGCCCACACTGGATGCTATCTGAACTTCGGCCGAGATTTGTTCAAGTGCTTCCTGAAAGACCTCGGACTCCGGTGCATTAACTTGAGGCAATCGAAATCCAGCGTCGCCGAGAATCGGGGCATGCACACCGAAAGCGATCCGCTGGCTGCAGCAAAAATCGCTGACCTGCAATAATGCCTCCCGATTCAGAAAGCTGCATATTTCCATCCCGCTGATATGCTTGTCAGCAAGCTCATCCCATCGATCTTCCGTAAAGTGATCCCACATCCCTACCTGTAAACGCCTCGAAATCATGCCTTTGCCGCCTCCTATGACTTTCCAATTAGCCATGCCGAATCATGGATCCATAATCAACGCTGACTCGGCTGTGCGTAACGGACGAAAGACGAATCGCATCCAGAACAGCTTGTACCTTGTGGCCGTCCACGAAATTCGGCATATTCAACGTTGGTTTATTTGCAATTATGCTGTGGTACATGCCATCTATCATCTGATAGAAGCCGTTATAATAGTGCACTGCCGGGGCCTCCAGGTTAGCCGGAGGGTCAACCGGATCAATCGGGATAGATTCAAACGCCCCGCCAAAGCTGCATTCGAGGGTATGGTCATCTCGCATTACCAGCGTTCCCTTCGTCCCGTAGATCTCCAACGTCCAGCCCGCTCCGCGGATTCCCGGAAAAAATACATCCGCAAGGACAGAGGCTCCTCCCTTAAAACGCCCCGAAAAGGTAAAGGCATCCTCAGCGTCCCTGAACTCAAGCCCTGCATCTCCGTTATAGGCCGGGATCTGAGTTCTCAGGTCACCGTACACTTCCGTAATCTCTTCGTCCATCCACCATAGGAGTGAATCTACCATATGCGAACCGATCGCAAACAGGAATCCACCGCCATCCTCGCGGCGCGCTTCCCATCCCCGGTAAGAATTAGCCAGTACGGAGTATCCGGGGAAGCTCCCTGTATATTTGATATGCTGAATGTCTCCCAGCTCTTTACCTTGCAGCATGTGTTTTATTCGTTGCCGAATCGGCGTCCATCTCCATTGAAAATTAACGAAAGCATGTCGGTCCAGCCGTTCCGACTCTCTCAGCATTTGTAACGTTTGCTCCGTATTCATGCCCAGAGGCTTCTCCGTCAGGACATGGCGGCTGGACTGCAGGGCGAGCATCGTCATTTCATAATGATGGACGGGTGCCGATACGATCGATACCAGATCCAACGGCTCACTCTCCAGCATGTCACGCCAATTCCTGTAATACGGAATTCCATTCCACAAGTGGTCCTCCGTACGTTGTCGATGGACACTAGCAATGGATTTCACCTCAATCCCCGGGTGCAGCTGAAGAATGGGAGCATGAACGGTACCGCCAAATCCGGTCCCTATGATTCCTACTGACAATGTCTTCATCTTATGAAACCTCCTAACATCAAGCTACCCGCCTGATGTTATTTTAACATTATTTCCCTCCCCCGTACCCAGCGACTTTGGCCAAGCCAAACTTTTCAATGATCTAATGTACTCCTGTATCGTCGATGCTTTAAGTTTAAACGGTTGTTGCTTAGATCATAATGGAACTATAGAGGCTTATGTTTAAACGACGCTAATGTTGACTTAGCAGGGGGATCAACATGTGGAAAATGGTGCTTTCCTACCTTCCGGATTGGAAGGTTTTCATGCAGGGTTTCATCGCATTTCTGATTCCGTATATGATCTCAAGGTTTTTTAAATGGATTCATAACTCAAAGGAAGACTGAGGAAATGGCGGGTATCAACAATGAAACAACATGAGAATGAAAAAAGCAAAACATTGAGTTCTGCTCCAGCCTCATTAGAGCATTTTACGGGGAATTTCACCTTGGATCTTGAACTGGTAAGGAAAGAAATCGGCCATAACTCGGATGTGCACTTTAGGGAGTTTCATATAGGAGGCACAGGCATTTGTGCGGCCCTCATTTTCGTAGATGGACTGTCGGATAAAGAACTCATCGACAAACACATCATGAAATCTCTTATGGTGAACTTCTGCGAAAAAAATAATCAGGATCCATCTTTTGTGCAAGGGGCCGTTTCTAAAGAGTTTATTAAAAATCAAGTTCTTACCATTAGTGAAGTAACAGAAGCCCATCATGTTCATGATTTGGTGTCCAAGATATTGACAGGTTCGACTGCACTGTTAGTAGATGGCGTGCAGAATGTACTCATTCTCGGTACAACCAAAGGGAAATCGCGCAATAATGAAGAACCGTCATCGGAACCATTGGTTCGAGGCCCGCGGTTAGGATTCACAGAATCGTTAAGTGATAATACTGCCCTTTTACGACAGCATGGTGATAACAGCAACTTATCCATCATCAAGTTTCAAGTAGGAGAACGTTCAAAAAAAGAACTTGTCATCGCCTATATCAAAGATATGGCTGACCCTGCTTTGGTGGAAGAGGTCCAGGAAAGAATCAAAAAAATAAAGATAGATGATGTACCGGAATCAGGCTATGTAGAGCAGCTGATCGAGGATAATTACCTCAGTCCTTTTACACAAGTACAGAATACGGAGCGTCCGGACCGCGTTTACAGTGCCTTGATGGAAGGACGAGTTGCAATCTTGTTAGATGGGACGCCTTTCGCATTGATCGTTCCGGTTTCACTTAGTATGATGCTGCACACACCAGAGGACTATTATGATCGTTGGTTACCGAGTTTTCTCATCCGCCTATTGCGTTATTTCGCGGCCCTTATATCGCTTTTTGGACCCTCCTTGTATATTTCGTTTGTGTCGTTTCACCAGGGAATGATCCCAACCAAACTTGCCTTGTCTATCATGGGTACGAGAGAAGGTGTTCCGTTTCCCGCAATAATCGAAGCACTGATCATGGAAATAGCGATCGAGATTCTGCGGGAGGGTGGGCTGCGATTGCCTAAACCCATTGGTCCGGCCATGGGTATCGTCGGCGGATTGGTCATTGGGGAAGCCGCCGTACAAGCGGGGATAGTCAGTCCGATTTTGGTGATCGTGGTGGCGTTAACTGCCATTTCCTCCTTTACGGTCCCTCAATACAGCGCTGGAATTACGTTTCGCATGCTTCGTTTTGTAGCCATGTTTTTCGCTGCTGTGTTTGGATTATACGGCGTCGTTCTGTTTTTCCTTTTCCTTTGCAGCCATTTAGTGAGGTTGAAGAGTTTTGGTGTTCCCTTTATCACTCCGATCGTTCCTTATCGAGCCAGTGATTGGAAAGACTTTATGATTCGTATGCCACTTTTGAAGATGAAACGCCTTCGGAAGGCGATACATAAGAAAGATTCCATCCGCTAAAGATAGCTCTCTATGAAAGGAAATACACCAACATGATAGGTAGTTCAAAAGACCAAATTACGACTTCGCAAGCAGTTGTTATCCTCGTCAATTATATTCTTGCAGCCGGGATCCTCACCCTCCCCCGCACATCTGTGGAGAAGGTGAAAACACCCGATGTATGGATCACCGTTATTTTGGGCGGGATGATCGCCATGCTCGTAGGTGTGATCATCGTGAAATTAAACAAGCGATTCCCCGAAAAAACCTTTTATCAATATAACCAAGAAATTGTAGGAAAATGGGTGGGCGGGCTCCTCAGTTTACTTGTGATCGGCTACTTTTTTACCATTTCTGCATATGAAGTCAGAGCCATGGCAGAAGTAACCGGGCTTTTTTTGCTGGAAGGTACCCCCACCTGGGCTATCATCCTGCCTTTTATGTGGATAGGTCTCTATCTGATCATAGGCGGAATCAACACGATCGCCCGTTTGTTTGAAATCATATTTCCAATTACGATCGCCATTTTTTTACTGGTTGCTTTTTTGAGCTTAGGCATATTTGAGATTGATAATCTCCGTCCCGTATTAGGATTGGGGATTGCCCCCATGCTAAAAGGAATAAAGACAACCGCTCTTGCATTTTTAGGTTCTGAAATTATGCTGCTCCTTGTAGCGTTTATGAAACAGCCGGACAAAGCCGTAAAAGTTGTTCTAGTTGGCGTATTCATCCCCTTGCTCTTTTACGGCATAACCGTTGTCATGGTCATAGGAGCCCTATCGATCGATGGAGTGGTCACGAGCACATGGCCTACGCTTGAGCTTATGCGAAGTTTTGAAATCCCCGGTTTGATCTTTGAACGGTTTGAATCTTTGCTGCTTGTGATATGGATTATGCAAATATTCACGACCTTTACCATTACCTATTATGCGGCTGCTTTAGGGCTGGCTCAGTTGTTCAAAAAGAAGATCCATCCATTTATATATGGCTTGATTCCGATTATTTACATCATTGCCGTGACTCCCAAAAATATCAATGACCTCTTTAAACTTGGGGATATCATCGGTAATGTAGCGTTATTATTATTTGCTGTACTACCATTAATCTTACTTCTAGTATCGAAACTGAGAGGTGGAAAAGCTTGAAGCACATCACGATACGGATCCTCTTGAGTGCGCTGTTGGTTCTTATACTCCTACCTCTTACTGGATGCTGGAGCAATAAAGAAATTGAAGATCTAGGCCTTATTGTAGGCACTTCATTGGATTTGGAAAAACAGGAGGGGGCTCGGGAAGAGTCAGCGGGACAAACAGGCAGGTATTCTAACCGGGATCAAATTACGATAACCAATCAATTTCTCACCGCAGAGACAACAGGTAAAGGAACAAAAACAGGTTCATCACCACAAAAAGCTTACAACAACGTTTCTGAAACAGGAGATGCTATCCTGCCGACTTTACGCAATATGGTATTAAGAATCGACAAACGTGCCTTTGCCGAACATTCAAAAGTGATTGTCATTGGAGAGGATCTTGCGCGTACTTTGGATTTGCAAAAGATGTTGGATTTTTTTATTAGAGAACAAGAGATGAGACCAAGCGGCCTCCTTCTAATTGCTCAAAACCGTGCGAGCAAAACACTAGAATCGAAAAAGCCGATGGATATTCCAGCGTTTCAACTCGTTGAAATGACACACGGTCACGGAAGAACAACGAAGATTTTGCCTCCTACTACGCTAACAAAAATAGAGGGGAAGCTCCATTCAGGGGCCAGCTTTCTTTTGCAAAATGTCGTCTCGAAGAATGAAGAAACAAAATTTACAGGTGCTGCCGTCATTGAAGGAAAAACAAGAAAACTACGGGGTTTTTTGAATGAAAAAGAAATAGAGGGCTTAACGTGGATAACCGGAAAAGGAAAAGGCGGTTTGGTGAAAAGCGTTGATAAAAAGACAGGTGAGCCCATTATATACGAGATGTTGTCCATGAAAAGTAAAATTAAACCTCATGTTAATGGGAACAACATCTCGTTTGATATAAAAATCGAGTCTGAAGGAAGAATTGCCGAGCATTGGGTGGTTTCGGAGAAACCCATGGAAACTGACTTTTTGAAAAGAGTGGAAAAAACTGTTGAAGAAGAGGTTGAGCGTTTGGTAAAGAATGTACTCGATAAAATTCAACATGAATACCGAACCGATGTTGCCGGCTTCGGAAACAAATTGAGAATTAAGTATCCTCATGTATGGAAAAATGCCAAAAAAGATTGGGACCAAACATTTAGTGAGGTTCCGATCAAGTATGAGGTGAAAATAACGATCAAAGATTATGGGACGTCCGATGAATGAGTTCGCTTTATATTCTTCTTCATTCCAATGGTGAATCGCTGAAAGCCCAACTTCTCATAATACGGTTCCAGCCCTTCCTCACACATCAGTTGCGGGAAGACCCGGGACTTCTCGCAATGTTCAACCAATCGATGGAGGATCTCGCGGCCTATCCCTCTGGACTGATAATCCGGATGTACGCCTAATCCGCATATAACGCCGGTAATAACCCCATCTGAAATCAAACGTCCCATGCCTACCAGTTTATGCCCTTCATATGCATAGATGGCATACCAGCTCTGCAAGCACATGGTTTCCAATTCGGTAACGGATAGATGAATAGAGTTCCAACCAAGCGAAACGTACAAAACTTCCAGTTGACGAAAATCCTCAGGCGCCTCTGAGGTATATATTACGGTCTGTACCATACAATCACCTTCCTTAGGATCTGGTTACCGGATACGCCATGACACTCATTAAGGCATTCTCAGCCTGAGTCGAATCGAGACGGCTGTACTGAACAAATATAGGTGCACTACTTGTAACCTCCATGGCATAGGGAATACCTGGAGGAATGCCTTTCAAGCCGTCCGTTTGAAGCGAGCTGGTTCGTATGTGCTTGGTTCTTCTAGCTGGTACGATGGTTTCCATTCCTAGCAATGGATCACGATCCTCGAAGTAAGCATGTATCGTAACCACAACGTCCTGCTCGGATAAGTTCAAGACACAGACGGATTCATGACTGGTTAATTCTCCGCTGCTTTCAGGAGGGATATACCCGTCCGGAATAATCCAATGTTTTTCACCTTTTGACATGTGTTTCGCTCCTCGCTAGTTATGAATTAGGGTACATAACATATATAAAAATACATTCGCGATGGACTCCGAAAGTTCCTTTAATCCTCGATCCACCCCATCGTGCTAGCGTAGAAATAGAGAAAATGGCTGGAGTCCAAGCGCCTTCAAACCGCCAACCACCATATTGGCCAATCGGGCCGCACCGCACTCTTGAAAAAGAGTGTTGTCCATTCATTACGCCCTGCTGAAACAGCAGAAACTCCCCTGGCCTCCCCCACATTAACACGGATTTAGTCCCTTCGGGACCCAGCTGGTTAAAATTTTGTCTAAATCCATTATGGATTGGGAGCCTCCGAACATAAATTCAAATAACCGTTCTCCTTGTTCAAATAACCGACTACATAAGCAAAGTCTCTTTAATTATTCCAGGTGCTGGAATAACAGCGCTTGTATTGACAGCGTTTACAACCCGGTACATAATGTGTACACAACATTTTAGGACCAGCGCAAGGAGACGTTGCTGTGCAAAAATGGATAACGATTTATAAAAATATGAAAATCAAAAACAAGCTTTCCCTTCTTATCAGCTTAATCGTTGCAATGGCATTTACCTTCGCCGTCATCGTCCAGCAATATGCCTTCTCCATCTACGACGAGCAGCTGTACCTCAAATCATCCCAGGTCTTACACCTGTCCTCCTCTGCGATTGAGTCAGAGCTCGAGCGGATCGAACAGTTATCCTTCAACATCATTACCGATACCCAGATTCAAAATATGTTACGTTCCATCGCCGGGAGCGACTCCGATTATGATCGCCTCATCCTGCGACAGCATCTGGTGGACCGCCTCCTGAATTATGTAGGCTCCGAGCCGATGCTCTATTCGATCCACCTGATCGATTCCTACGATAAACAGCAGGACGTCGGCAGTGTCGTCCCGATTCATCCCGCCAAAAAGGAGTTTATTCTACAGCTTGCCGGAGATGCGGATGGAGAAGAACGCTGGGTATACCCGGACGAAACGGATTCGGCTCTTCTACTTTCCCGGGAAATAAGATCCTACTCTGGAACCTTATTCGATCTTAACTACTTGGGAACCATCATTATTCGTATCAATATGGACAAAATCGTCCGGAAATCCGCCGGTGGGGAAGGCGACCTGATCGTAACTTCGGGCACGGATGTCATCTATCCAGCAACGCCGCACTTCGATCCGGCTGTCATTCAATCCTCCCTTTCATCCGGTAACGGGTACCTTACTCGTGAAATGGATGGCCATACTTACTTTATCGCACATAACCGATCAGGCAATACCGGATGGACGTATATGAATGTCACGCCCTTTAATCAATCCTTCAAGCAAATCATATTCATCAAAGAGCTTGTCATTATCGTGTTTACCGTTATTTTCGCTGTTGCGATCCTGCTCGGCATCCGGTTCAGCCGAGGCCTGACACGTCCCATCGAGAGTCTCATCACCCGGATGAAGCTCGCGGAAAAAGGAAACTTTGTGGGAGCCAATGTGCTGCCTCAGGACGCTGCCCCTGTCGCCATGAACGAACTGGGACTGCTGCATCGGACATTCCGCCTCATGATCGAGAGAATCAACGCGCTCATTACCGAGAACTACTCGAACCGGCTGTTAATCAAAGAGACCGAGTTCAAAGCGCTGCAAGCGCAAATCAACCCCCACTTTCTGTATAACACGCTGGAATCCGTGAACTGGCTGGCGAAGATGAACAAGCAAACCCAAATTTCCGACATGGTACAAGCCCTAGCCTTCCTTCTTCGGAATTCCGTCAGCTTGAAGGAGCCGATTCTGACACTGAGAGAGGAACTGGAGATTGTCAGGAACTACGTCATTATTCAGAAATTCCGATTTGAAGACCGCCTAGATTTCACGATGGATGTAAAGGAGCAGGATTTGCAGCGCAAAATTCCAAAGCTGTCCCTTCAGCCCCTGCTCGAAAATGCGATTCATTATGCGCTGGAGCCTTCCGTTAACCCTTGCCGAATAACGTTGTCCTGCATGGAGACCCCTTCCGCGTTCTGCGTCATGGTCGAGGATGACGGCCCCGGCATGCCGCCGGACACCCTGACGCAATTGCGAAGCGGCGAAATGGCCACCAGCGGTAACGGGATCGGACTGTTAAACATCGATGAACGGATCAAGCTGGCTTTTGGCGAGCACCACGGGTTAGCCATCGACAGCGGATCGGGGCTTGGAACCCGGGTGATGCTGTCATTACCCAAATAACGGAGGGATTCGGATGTATAAAGTTCTGCTTGTGGACGATGAACGAATTATTCTAGACGGCATATCACAGATGGTGGATTGGTCGGCATACCGAACCGAGCTGGCCGGTACCGCCCAGAACGGAATTCAGGCATATGAAAAAATCGTCAAGGAAAGCCCGGATATCGTCGTATGCGACATTCACATGCCCGGGCTGGATGGTCTTGAGCTCGTAGCCAAGACCCACGCCTCCCATCCTCATATCAAATTCGTGCTGCTGTCCGGCTTCGGCGAATTCGAGTATGCCAACCGCGCCATGCAATACGGCGTGAAGCATTACCTGCTGAAGCCGACCGACGAGGTTAAGATCGGGGGAGCACTGAAAGAGGTCACTGACGAGCTGACCCTGAACCAAAACAAGGAGTCTTTTATCCAGGAGATGAAAGGCCGTCTCTGCAAGGTGCTCCCTCATGTCAAAGAACAGGTGCTCAAAGAGTTTGTCATCAATAAATCCTATGGACGCCATGACCTGGAGGAGTACCGCAGCCTGTTCGAAACTAATTTCGATCAACCCGTCCGTCTGCTGTTGTTCCAGCTGGAGGGCATTGTCGAATACGAGCATCAATTCGCCGTGAAGAACATCGCCGAGGATCTGTTGGACACCACGCTGCTGAGTACGACGATCGGGCAGCATGTTCTAGTGCTAATCGAGAACCACCATGATCAGCAGCGGCTCCATCAACAGCTGCAGGATATCCGCTGTACTTTTAAACAGTATTACAAGATGGACGTCACAATCGCGATCAGCGATCCCGGACCTGTAACCCTGACGCGGAAGCTGTATCGGGATACGCTGCAATGCCTGAACTACCGTTTCTATCTGGATGAGAGCGGAATGATCACCACGGAAGACACGCTTCATTCCGGCGGCTTGGAAGGAACGTTTGTCCTCGATGAGGAGCGCCTATGCATGCCTGTCCGATCCGGCCACCGCAACGAAGCGGAGCTTGCCCTGGCCGAATTCATTCAGGAGCTGAAGCGTGCGCAGCTTAGTATCGACATGACCAAATCCTATGTCATTCAGCAGTATGTATCCCTTATCCGTTTAACCGACCCGGATCAGATGCAAGAACGCTATGCACGGATTCCGGAAATCGCCGAGATGAGTACGCTTCAAGTCATTCAGGCCTTTTTGGAAGAAACGGTACGGGAAATCACGCTGCGAAGCTTCGAGCAGAACAAAGTCAAATATAATACCATCGTCCGCAAGGTAGTTGAGATTATCGAGGAGCAGCTGGGGAACTCGGAGCTTACGCTCAATCTGGTGGCAAACGACATGCTGTATATGAACGCCGACTATCTCGGCAAGCTGTTCAAGAAGGAGACCGGCGAGAAATTCTCCAATTACGTGATGAAACTACGGATGAAGCGCGCAACTGAAATGATGGTGAGCGATCCTGATATCAAGATTTTTGAAATGGCAGAGTGGCTCGGTTTCGGCGATAATCCTCAATATTTCAGCCAGGTGTTCAAAAAACAGATCGGGTGCACACCCTCCGAATATATGAAAAAGAGTGATTAACTTGTACGTACATCTCTGCTTTTTAAACAAATTGCACGGTTTTTTTCCTTACTCTTTCCCCGTGAAAACAAGATAATTGGGAATGTAAGCACTAACATTTGAAGCGATATAAAGTTGTTTATCAACAAAGGGGAGGAAATGGAATGAAAAAAGTGTTAAACGCGGTTCTGATGTTTTCCCTGATCGGGAGCTTGATTGGCTGTTCGGGCGGCGGCGCTGCCGACCCACCGGCCAACAGCGGAACCGGAACGGAGACACCACCGGCGGCTGCAAGCGATAGCAAGGATCCGGTCAAACTCCGCATTGCGTGGTGGGGTGGCCAGTCCCGGCATGATTATACCTTGAAGGTCATTGAATTATATGAGTCCCAGAATCCGCATGTCACCATTGAGCCTGAATACGCTCCATTTGATGATTACTGGAAAAAGCTTGCTCCCCAAGCGGTGGCTGGCGGACTCCCGGACATTATTCAAATGGACATCTCCTATCTGAACCAATATGCAGGCCGGAATCAGCTGGCGGATTTGAAGCCGTTCACGGAGAGCAGCGAGCTGGATGTAGCCGATGTCAGCGAGAATGCGCTGAGCGGTGGTGAGGTCAACGGCAAGCTCGTTGCCATGAACCTCGGCGTGAACGCACTCCAGACCACCTTCGATGTCGAAACGATGAAGAAGAACGGCATCGATATTCCGTCCAGAGAATGGACTTGGGATGACATGGACACAATGGGTGCCCAAGCCAAGGAAAAAGGCCTGCAAATCGGAGGCTTTGCTTACCGGCATGACGTTTTCTTTCCTTACTACCTAAGAACTATCGGCCAGAAAATGTACAGCGCTGACGGTAAAACGATCGGATACAGTGACGACCAGCCCTTTATCGATTATTTCACACGCTATCAGAAATGGTACGACAACGGATATATCCTCTCTCTGGACAAGGAAGCCCAGAAAAAAGGCGTAGCGGAAGAGGATGAAATTGTCCTTGGCAACTCCATCTCGGGCACCGGCTGGTCCAACCAGTTCCTTGCTGTGGCCAATCTGGTCACCGATCGTCCATTGGAGCTGAATCCGATGCCCGGGCCTGGAACGAAGGACGGTCTTTTCCTGAAACCTTCAATGTACTTCTCGGTCACCGAAACCTCCAAGCATAAAGAAGAAGCTGCAAAATTCATCAGCTTCTTCATTAACGACATTGAGGCAAACAAGCTGATCAAGGGAGAACGCGGCGTTCCCGTATCCGCCAAGGTGAAGGAAGAGCTCAAGCCACTACTCTCGGAGAATGAAGCCAAAATTTTCGACTATGTCACTTGGGCTGAGGCCAACAGCACGCCAGGCGATCCTCCAAACCCGATTGGCGCGGTGGAGATCGAGAAGCTGCTGCGAGATCTCAGTGAACGCATTCTGTTCAAGAAAATCTCGATCGAAGATGCCGCGGCTGAGTTCCGCAAGGAAGCGAACGCCGTCTTGGCCAGATCTCAGCAATAACCAGGACATGGTCAGACAAGGCATCTCCCGCACGTCTTTCCCGTGTGCGCAAGAGATGCCTTTTTGACATCCGTGACCCCTACACGGGGCGCAACCAAATCTGAATTGTAGGGGTTGAAGTCTATGAAGAGGCTCCGTGAGAACGAGCATATCACCGGTTATGTTTTTTCTGCACCGTTCGTTCTTGGTTTTCTCATCTTTACCTTATATCCAATCCTGTCGTCACTGTATTATTCGTTCACCAATTACAATCTGATGGAAGCGCCAAGATGGCTGGGCCTCGGGAATTATGAGCGATTGTTCCTGGAGGACGACAAGATCGGCAAGTCATTTCAGGTCACGTTCACCTATGTATTTGCCAGCGTTCCCCTCCGCCTCATCTTCGCTCTTTTTGTTGCCATGATTCTGAATACCGCGACCAAGGCAGTGGGACTGTACCGCTCGGCCTTCTACCTGCCTTCTCTTATTGGCGGAAGTGTGGCCGTGGCTATCATGTGGCAGCAGATCTTCGGTGACAAGGGTCTTGTGAACTCTGCCCTGTCCCTCTTCGGGATTCATTCCACGACCTCTTGGATCGGGAATCCGAGCACGGCACTTTGGACGCTGATCGCTTTGTCCATCTGGCAGTTCGGCTCCTCAATGATTATTTTTCTGGCCGGCTTGAAAAATATCCCGAAGGATTACTATGAAGCTGCCAGCGTGGACGGCGCCAACGCGGTCCATCGCTTTTTCAAAATTACGCTGCCTATGCTCAGCCCGATTATTTTGTTTAATTTGACGCTCCAGACGATTTCGGCATTCCTGACCTTCACCCCCGCCTACATTATTTCGCGTGGGGAAGGCGGACCGCTGGACCAAACGCTGCTCTATTCGCTTTACTTGTACCGCAAGGCGTTCTCGCATTTTGAGATGGGATACGCGTCGGCGCTTGCCTGGATCATGCTCATTATCGTCGGTGTCCTAACCCTGCTCATCTTCAGATCATCTACCCGCTGGGTTCATTACGAGTCGAAAGGAGATTGACGGTTATGACCAAATCCAGACGTTTCCTCTACCATACCCTGGTCGGATTGTTCGCCCTCGGCATGACCTATCCAATTCTATGGCTGGTGGCAAGCTCGCTCAAACCCAACCATGAAATATTCACGACGGCTTACAGCCTGATTCCGAGTCGGCTGGAATTCTCGAATTATGCTACAGGCTGGAAGGGGTTTGCCGGAACTACCTTCGGTACCTTCTTCAAAAATTCTTTTATCATTGTCATCATATCCACCATCGGTGCCGTCGCTTCCTCTGCGCTTGTCGCCTTCGGCCTGGCTCGGACCAAGTTCTTCGGCCAGCAGTTCTGGTTCGCCTGCATGATGATTACGATGATGCTGCCCCATGATGTCGTGATCGTTCCGCAATATGTCATGTTCGCCAAATTCGGCTGGCTGTCTTCCTTCAAGCCGTTAATTGTTCCCCAATTCTTCGGGATTCCGTTCTTCATCTTCCTGATCATGCAATTCATCCGCACCATTCCGAAGGAGCTGGACGAAGCCGCCAAGATTGACGGATGCAGCAAATACGGGATTTTCTTTCGGATCGTCGTACCATTGATCGTGCCCGCTCTCATTACGTGTTCGATTTTTTCCTTCTACTGGAGATGGGATGACTTCATCAATCCGCTCATTTATTTGAACAATCCGGAGAAATACCCGGTATCACTTGCCTTGAAGCTGTTTCTTGACGGAGAGTCGCTCAATAACTGGGGCGGCATGTTCGCGATGGCTACCTTATCGCTGCTGCCGGTCGTCATCGTCTTCTTTATCTTCCAGAAATATATCGTGGAAGGGATCAGCACGACGGGATTAAAAGGGTAATCCTTACACATCGACGCAATTGAATATGAAGGGAGTTTCTAACAATGCCTGCACTTGTATTTGATGATCAACAGATTGAGCATGTCATAGACCGGGTGGTAGATCGGACTTTTCGCATGGATTTCAGCTGGGACTGGCCGGGTGGGGTCGCCTTTTACGGAGTATGCGAAGCCTACAAGGCCACCGGCAAAAAGGAGTATCTGGAACAGCTGAAAGCCTGGGTCGACGAAAACATGGAGGAGGGGCTGCCGAAGCTGTCCGTCAACGGCGTCTCCATCGGCCACTCCTTGTTAACGTTGTACGAAGTTTATGAGGATGAGCGGTATATCGAAACGGCCAAGGAAATGGCCGAGTATCTCACGCATGATGCGCTGCGTTTCGGCAACGGCATCTTTCAGCATACGGTGAACTCCGAAACGTATAACTTTCCGGAGCAGGCGTGGGTTGATACGATGTTCATGGCAGGCTACTTCCTGCTTCGGATTGGCGTGATGCTGGACCGGGAGGATTATTTCGAGGATGGCCTGAAGCAGTATCATGGCCATGAGGATTGCCTGCAGGATCCCGTTACAAATCTGTATTACCACGGCTGGGACAATATCGCCGGCAACCATATGTCCGGCGTCTTCTGGTGCCGGGGCAACGCCTGGGCTGCCCTTACGATGGCCCGTGCTCTAGAGCTCGTCCCGGTGACGCATCCCTCCTTCATGATCATTGAGGGATCGCTGCGCGACCAGCTCAGCGCCCTAGTCCGGCTGCAGCATGAATCCGGCCTGTGGCATACAATCACGACCGATCCGCAGTCTCCGCTGGAAACATCCGGCTCGGCCGGAATCGCCGCCGCCCTTCTGACCAAGGGACGCATCTACAATAAATACACGCAGAAGTCGATCGACGGCATTTTGTCCAAGATCACTGAGGATGGCAACGTTACCGGCGTATCTGCGGGAACGGCCGTCATGAAGGACGCCGCGGGATACAGAGGCGTGCCGGATAAGCGGATACAAGGCTGGGGTCAAGGGCTGGCCTTGACCTTTCTCGCGGAAGTGCTGAAGATCAAGGACAATCCTTATTGATTAAATGCGATACAAAAAAGGCAGGATTGGAGAGGAGAAGTTCGCCTCTACAGCCTGCCTTTGGTTTATGCAATTTAACGCGACTCTTCGACTACGCTTCTTATCTATTGTCCCCTGTTTCGTCCTCGCCGCTATCCTTCTTCTGCTCTTCTGATTTCTTCGGATGCGGCGTTCCATCAAGTCCGTAGACTTCGTCATAAGCGTCGAATATTTTCCTCGCAATCGGCGCGGCGCTTTGCGAGCCGAAGCCGCCTTCCGGCACAACGACGGCCACCGCCAGCTTCGGATTATCGCGCGGCGCAAAGGCGATGAAAACGCCATTATCAATCTTCTGCCACGTTCCATTCACTTTAGCCTCCTGCTCGGAGGTTCCTGTTTTGCGGGCAAAATCATATTTAAAATCATCGAAGGCTGCCAGCCCCTGCGTATTCATTCCCCGCTTAATGGTCTGCCAATGCGCTTTGGGGAATTCGACCTTGTTCAGGACCTCGCGACCGAATTCCTTGACAACGTTGCCCTCCTGATCCGTGATTTTGCTGACCAGCTGCGGCTTGACCCGCTTGCCTTCATTCGCCAGCATGACGGTGTATTGAGCAAGCTGCAGCGGGGTGTATTTCCCCATCTGCCCGAAGGATGCATAGGCTAAAGCTGCCAGATTACTTCCCGCTGCCTTCGTATTGGTATACTCCCCACGGCCCTCTAGTTCCCCTGGCAAACCGCTTCCCGTATTGACACCAAGCCCAAACTGCTTCATATATTGACCCCAGACCTCAACGCCCTTCTCCCCACCATACTTATTGACTAGCTTTTTGCCAATCATATCGATCATAAAAGCATTCGAGGATTGCTGGATTGCTAACTGCGGCTTGATAGGTCCATTTCGATGGCCGCTCGAGTTGGAAATTTTCGTTTCGCTTCCTTCTCTGCCAATTGATGCATAACCCTGATCAGGATACGTTTCGTTCAAGCCAAATAACCCCTCATTCAGCCCGATCAACACGGTCAGCGGCTTAATAACGGAACCGAGATAGATCATGGATTCAAACCCGTTTCCCGAGCGACCTGATCCATAAATCGTAATCGTGCCGTTTCCTGACGCGTCCACGATATCCGGCGTAATCTTACCACCATTTACCCGCACATTCGAGTCGTAATCCGGCATGCTCGCCATCGCGACTACATTACCGGTATCCACCTCCATGGCGACCGCATATCCAGTTAAGGCATCCTTATGCAGCTTACCCGATACCGGATGGGTATGAAGGTATTGGAGCTGATCCATAATGGCCTGCTCCGTGGCAAGCTGAATGTCTTTATGAATCGTGGTATGAATATTATGGCCTTTTTCAGGAGCGACCATCGTCGGTACGCCGTCCACCATATTCTGCGGATTGATCGGAATACTGAGATACCCGCTCTTGCCGCGCAGTTCTTCCTGAAACATCCGCTCCAATCCGTCATAGCCAATCCACTCTTCTTCCGTGTAGATCAAGCCGGGATTCTTCTGATCCTTGTTGCTTTGATCAATAGCCTCATAATCCTTAAGGCCTTTAGAGCCTTTGAACTTCTTTAGATATCCGATCGTCTGAACGGCCACCGTATCCGGGTCATAGTGCCTTACGTTCTCCTCCACGATCTGGATGCCGGGAAACTTGGCTCGGTTCTCCATGAAATAAGCGATCTCTTCCTTCGTCAAATCGGATTTGATTCGTCTGGGTTCATAACCATGCTGCTTGTTATATTCCAAATCCAGTTCGTCCATCACTTTTTGGACGGTCATCGGTTCCAGGTCCGGATCCCCATACTTGTTAAACGCCTGGACCAGCCGCTTCGCCATCTCCTCCGCTTCCGGCCGGTTTTCTTTTCCCTTGTCCGTCTTTTTGCTGTAATCTTTCATGAGCGTGATATATAAAGAGTTTGAAGCCGTAGAATAAGCAAGCTTGGTGCCGGACGCATCGATAATGGATCCCCGGATCGGCTGCAGCGGGAAGTGTTTCTGCTCTCCTCCGGTTTCCTGACTCGCAAGCTCGGGTCCCTCAACGAACTGCAAAATGGCCATTCGAACGATAATGACGCAAAAGATAAGAAAAGCACTAAAAAAGAAAATATTGATCCGTCCATTGAATCTGCGTTTCATTTCCGCTTCATCTGGTACGTCCTTATAAGGTTTAAAGCCTATCACATTTTCTACGCTCCTTTGTTATATGGATTAATCCAGCCAAGTTGGCAAATGTGGCTGTTTCTCGAATTCGAAGATTCGCTGTAATTGTTCCTTCGTATTTCGTTCCTCAGACAGCGGAGGCAGTTCGTCCTGCGCGAAAAAACCGACCGCGGACGTCTCGGTCCCCACACCTGCAGTTCCGCCCGTAATGTCGCAATGAATGAACATTTTGTATACATGGAAGGCCGATGGCGGATGGTTATGAAATTTCTTATCTAATACGGCCAGAAGCCTCCCTGCACGCACGTCGTAACCGGCCTCTTCCTTCACTTCCTTCACCACGACCTCCGCTGGCGATAGACCGATGTCCGCCCATCCTCCCGGCAGCGCCCAAGCCCCGTCGGCCTTTTCCTTCACCAGCAGCAGCTTCCCCTCTTGAAAAATAACGCCACGGACATCCACCTTCGGCGTTTGGTATCCGGTTTCACTCGCAAACAGCGTACGAATCTTCTCATCGCCCGCTTCGGTATACTCCTGCATGATCTTGATGCTGAGCTCCCTTAGCTGCTCAAACCGTTCCTTGTCATAGACATCCCTCGTATATTCCAGTCCGGCCTGGCTGATCGCCTGTATCTCTTTTGCCCAATCCAACCATTTCAGTGTCATAGATTCATCCCTCTTCGATATCTTCTCATCATATATAACGCCTGCTACCCACGATTGGTTTATAATGGAAGTGTTTGATTTCAAAATTATAACATATTTTCCGACTGATTATGAGACGAGTTGATATATTAAGGAGGCTTTATTTTATGAAGAAAACCCGATCGGTTCTATATGTTATCCTGCTAATCGTTGTGTTCGGTACGGGGTATTATGTCGGATCGAGGTCAGAGAATTTAAAACCGATCTCAAAGGAAAATGCCCGCAAAGCCATCCAAACCCTGTGGGTGAAATCCGCCGAACCTCCGTTGCCCAAGGTGACAATCGACGGCACCGACATCGCGGTGCAGCGAAGCGGGTACCTTTACTCATGGTGTAACGGGGATAAGTGTTCGATGACGGATGCAGCTCAGCCAGAGCTGAAGGATATAACACCTGTTGTAGTCAAAGGCGGCGTGGACATCAAAACAACGCCACCCGAAGGAATTAATGGATTCACCATTCAAAACCTAACGGATCCTGATAACGACGGATATACCGTACCGACTGAACCGGGCTCGTACCTGTACGAAATTCACTGTACATGGCCTCTGGAGCAGGGACGCGCCAGCTTTTATTTTGCGGTAACGGTCCAATAGGGTAAGCAGCTCAACTAAAGCGATATCAGTAGACATAAAAAAAGATGACCTCGACGAATTCGAGGCCATCTGCTTGCTAGCTAAGTCCAAGGCTGTTTTCTATGAACCTTCTACAAATCGGGTCCCAGTTCAAACGCATGGCTGTTTCCTTTTTGCTATTAGGAATTCTTTCTGTCCTTCTCATCCCTTTGATTCGTTCGGATTAAGGCATACGCCAATTGTCCGGCCATCCCAAGGAATAAACCCGTACCGACGACAATATAGACCATCGTGAATGTTTTACCAAGCGGCGTCTGCGGCACAAATTCCGGGTGACCTACCGTGCTCAAAGTCACCACGCAGAAATATAGAGCGTCCAGCACGGATAACCCTTCCTGCCTGGTATAAAACATCGTACCCGATAACAGCATAATGACAATCAGTACAAACAGCGCTACAAAATACCGCTGCTTAAACGCTCGAAACAGACCGCTGAAGAGGCGTTTTAACGTCAGCAAAAAAGATATCATCCGAAAACCGTCCTATTCTATAACTGGAGTATACGTTACATAAATCACATACAGCTATTATATCAGCGTTTTATCCCCTGCGGCCATCCACACTTAGAGGCTTAACCCTGAAGCGTCAGCAGCTCCCGGATTTCCGCCTCGGTCCAGCTTGGAAGCGACTCTTCTCCCGGTTGAACCAGTTCCTCGATCAGATCCTTCTTCTTCTGCTGCAGGGCGACCATTTTATCCTCGATGGTATCCTGAGCCACCAGCCGTATCACCTGCACAACCTTCTTCTGTCCGATGCGATGTGCCCTGTCCGTCGCCTGCTGCTCTACAGCAGGGTTCCACCACAGGTCATACAAGATCACCGTATCGGCCCCGGTCAGGTTAAGCCCCGTTCCGCCTGCCTTCAGCGATATGAGGAACACTTCCCGTTCTCCTTCGTTGAAGCGTTCGCACAGCTTCACTCGCTCCGATGCCGGAGTCTGTCCATCCAAGTAGAAAAACGGGATCCCCCGATATCCGAGCTCCCCGGCAATCAGATTCAGCATCCCCGTAAACTGAGAGAATACCAGCATCCGTCTTCCCGCAAGACGACATTCTTCAATGGTTTCCAGAAGCTGCTCAAACTTGGCCGAACTTCCCTCATAGCCCTCCACGAAAAGGGCCGGGTGACAGCAGATCTGACGCAGACGGGTAATGCCCGCCAGGATGCGAATCCGGCTTTTCTGAAAGCCATCCTGCGCCAAATGCTTGAGCGTCTCCTGCCTTAACTTCGCAAGATAGGCGGTATACAGCTTCTTCTGTTCGATCAGCAGGCCCGATGCCTGAACCGTCTCGATCTTCTCCGGCAGCTCCTTGAGCACATCTGATTTCAGTCTGCGAAGCAGGAAAGGACGCACCCGCCTCATCACGGTTTCTTTCGGCAATTCCTGAAACGTTTTTCGATCTCCAAAGAGTGCCGGGAAAACGGCATCATATATGGACCATAGTTCCTCAAGTCGGTTCTCGACCGGGGTACCTGTCAGCGCAAACCGATAACGGGCATGCAGCGTTTTGACAACCTGAGCCGTTTGCGTTGCGTAATTTTTGAAGAATTGGGCTTCATCCAGAATTAACGTTAAGAACGGCAGCTTTGCATAGCGTTCAACGTCCCTGCGGAGCAGCGGATAAGAAGTAATGATAACATCTGCATTCCCCGCATTCTGTATAATCTTAGCCCGCTCGGTCTGCGTACCATCGGCAATGACGGCCTTGATCTCGGGCGCAAACTTCAGGAGCTCATTATGCCAGTTATAGAGCAAAGAGGCCGGCGCCACGATGAGTGCAGGTTCGTTACGTTCTCTGATCTCCGGAAGTACTGACAGAATGAAAGCAATGCTCTGAATCGTTTTACCGAGGCCCATATCATCGGCCAAGATACCGCCGAAGCGGTAGTGGGCCATCGTCTTCATCCATTGGAAACCAAACTTCTGATAATCCCGGAGGACCGTTTCAAGACTCGGCGGCACGGCAAAATCCAAATGATCCGGATTCTTCACATGCTGCAGCATTTGGCGCAAGGATCGGCCAAGCTGGACCGTTGATCCCGAATCTTCCCAATCCAGCAGCTGAAGTCCTTGGACTGCCGGCATTTTGAACTGTGTGCCCTCCCCTTCGTATAACCAAGGCCCTACCCGGTTCATTAAGGCAACCATGGCCTGGAACTCGGCGCTTTCCAGCGGAAGCAGCGCTCCGTTTCGCAACCGGTGATATTTGCGTTTTTCTTCAAGCGATTTGACGATCTCCCGAATTTCGGCTTCTCGAATCCCCTCCATATCAAACTTCAATTCAAGCCAATCCGTCCGTTCGTCGACCTCCACCCGCACCTTGGCTCCCATCGGTTCAGTAAGCACCCGTTCCTTCACAGCCGTCGTTGCATAAACAACCAGCAGCTTCTCCAGCTGCGGGATCGTATGATACAGGAAATCGTATTCGGCATCCTCATCGTTCATGAAAAAACCGCCATCGGTCTTGGCAAAGGAGGCGTTCTCCATGAGCTCAAGAATCCGCTGCTCCTGCTTTCCGTCGCGAACGAGGATCGAGCTGCTGCTGCGTATGGCGCGATGTCCCTCCAACGGATTAATGGTGATTTCTCCGTATTGAAATTCGAGTCCGGCCAAAAGCCGGCCACGCACCCGGTCCAGATAAAGCTTCGCTTTTAAAGGCGTTTTGACAATGCGGTCAGATACAGTTTGTGCCACATGGACACTTCCAAGCTTCATCAGTCCCGGAACCACACGCTCCATAATGGACTCCATCATCTCAGGTTGAATCCGGATATGCGGTTTATTCGCATTCTCAAGCAGCTGCTTCATCTCGGAGAGTCTTCTGCAAGCATCCAATTCAAGCTGAATGAGCTTACCGTCCACAATGACGAGTCCGTAACTTTCCAGAACGATCATTCGCTCCAGTCCCTCGATCTTCATCAGGTATTGATCATCCCCGGCTTCATCAAACTCGAATTGTAGGGGGATCGGATCTTGAACAAATTCCAGCTTATCCGTGAGGATCCCGTCCAAAGACAACAGGGAATGGTTCGAATGGGACAATCGTTCCCTTACTTGGGGCCAAAAAGTGGGAGGAATAATCAGCATTCGGTCACCGCTTCCGTGTTTGCCATGCGGAGCATACATGTCCAGTGACTGTTTAAACATGCTTTCATGCTCGTATACACGAATCAGCTCCTGGAGAATATCATCATCCTCCTTTTTAAAGCTGTGCAGCTCCGGATCGTACGTAAAATTCTTCGTGAACATGCAGGTTTTGCCGTGTTTTACACACGCCAGAAACTCTCGAATCCGCTGCACGATATACAATCGTTTCTTACCTATACGCAATTCAACGCCGAACAAGTATTTCCGATTTCCGTAAGGATATAACTTGAAAATGAACTCCATTTCCAGAACTTCTCGGGTGTCAAACCTGGACGTTGCCGTGGCCCTCCGGCCTTCGGAATAAGAGAACAATCCGAGCAGCTGGCTGCTGAGCAGCGCATCCTGTTCCCCTTCGTCCGAGCTTCTGTCATGCCCCGGGGAGTACCGAGGTGTTAATTGCCCGTCTTCTGTATTTCCGCTACCAGAAGGATGTAATAACGATGGATAAGGGCGCATTGGAGCTTCCACCGTTTGCTCAATATCACGGATGTTCAAGAGCAGAGCCGCAATATGTCTGCACCGCTTCCGGGAGAATCCATAATCGATGCAGCTGCATTCGGTGAATACATCCCCGTTCGAGTCAATCTCGGCATAGGCGATACCCGACTCCTGATCCGTCACTTCTGCCTCGTATTTTCGAGTGTCCGGATCTTGTTTCAGCATCTTTACATGTCCATCTCTATATAAAACCCCGCCACGATCGTAGGAGGTCTTTCCGCATAATAGTTTGATCACCCGTTCGGTCAGCTGGTAACCCATAACCACAATCCCTTCTCTATTTACTGCTAAAAAACAGTATACCATTTTGTGCGGAAAGGCTAGTAATGCAGAAGGGCGATATAAGAAAAACGTCTATCGACGTACATTCTCAGAAATGTTTTTCTTGCGATCTTGAGGAAGGCGCATGCTTCGAAGTTTATACGATCTGATTCCAAAAAAAAGAACTCGCCGCTACGGCAAGTTCTTGCGCTGCTTCTCATCATACCGGATCAATCGATCATAACGCTTGTTATTCCCACTCCATGCCCCGTTAGATATGATGAAACCGACAATCATATAGATTGGAAAATAATAATAGTATCTCACTACAAAATGTTCCGGCGTAAACTTGTCCTGATCAAGGAGCCCGGTCGCAGCAGCCCATACAACATATAAAAACATGCCGTGAGCTAGTCCTCGGGAAAGCACGAATTTGCCTTTTCCCTTCTCCCGAATCGCCGTCCATTTACGATAAAATCGCTCGTCTCGATCCATCCAACCCCTCCGCTTCGTGGCTTAGATACGTTTGTAATACAGCACCGTCCCGTCCAGTTCGCCGTTAGAGGAAAGGGCATAATCGGGTATGACTCCAGCTTGGATGTAACCCAGAGACTGATACAGCTTGTTGGAGGGGTCCCCCTCCCGGGTATCTAAGACCAGCAAGGTTCTACCCTCTTGCTTTGCTTTCGGCTCCAGATGCAGCATCAACGCTCTGCCGATGCCGCCGCGACGGGATGCAGGATCCACCATCAGTTTCGCTACCTCGGCCCGGTGTCTACCATTCGCCTTCATGGCGCACTGCAGCTGAACCGTGCCGATCATCTGCCCATCCTGCATGGCAACCCACAGGGTAACCCCTGGGCCAAGTACATCCTCCCAGTAAGCGAAAGCTTCATCGTAAGACAGCGGAGCTAAGAATCCTACCGATGCCCCATTTTCTACTACCCGAATCAATAATTCCGTTAATTGATGATGCATGTCGGTTTCTAATGGATCTACTTCTATAATCGTAAACGCAGGGTTCATTATAGGACACTCCCTCTCTCTCATATAATAAACTCATTCTATCCGTTCCGTTGGCATATGCAATCATTTTTTACGATGCGAAAACCACGACGCGCGTCAGAATCCTCTTATCGCTTCAAGATGTCAGCCAGTGCTTTATTCAACGTATCGTATGTAAAATGAAACCCTGCCTTGCAGAGTCTGTCCGGAATAACCCAGCGGCTCTTCAGCACGAGTTCCGTTTCGGTTTGAATAAGCCGGGCGCCCAGCTCAAGCAGCCATTTAGGTGACGGCAATCCCAATCTGCGATTCAATGAAAGCCGAAGCTGCTCCATCAGTTCCTTATTCGTAACCGGATAGGGAGACGCACAATTGAAAACCCCGCTCAGCTCTGCCCTCTCTTGTAAGAACAGAATCATGCGGTACAGATCCTCCACGTGGATCCAGCTGAACTTTTGCTTGCCCGTACCTTGAACGCCACCAAGTCCGTATTTTACCAAGTTAACATAAGGAGTCATGACGCCGCCGCCCGGCCCCAGTACGATGGCAATACGCAAAGCGATTTGTCTTGTTTGAGGCAGCGAGAATGAGAAGAAAGCGCGCTCCCATTCCTTGGCAACCTCGACGGAGAAGCCCGAGCCGATTTCGCCCTGCTCCTCCGTCATCGGCTTATCCTCGGCATGGCGATAAATCGTGGCCGTACTGGAATTAAACCATGTACGCGGAGGAGCATGGCATGCCTCGATGGCGCTGCCAAGTATATTCGTTGTATCTATTCTGGATTTCAGTATAAGCTCCTTGTTTTTCTCATCGTAACGGCAATTGACCGATTTACCTGCTAAATTAATCAGCATATCCGCCCCCTCCAGGGCAGCAACGATAGCTTCTTGATCGTTCCATGCGATATGACCATTCCGTCGGGATATCATAAGTACTTGTGTTTGCTGTTCATTCGTGAATTTTTTCGTAAGATAAGTTCCGATAAAACCAGTTCCACCGGCCAAAACGATCTTTTTCATAGAATAGAATCAGCTCATTTCTCTTTGTTTTATCCACATAATAAACTTCTATGTTATCCATTGTTTCTTACAATATACCATTTCCTCAATAGAGAATAAAAAGAAAACACCTTCCTCATAGAAGATGTTCCATTCATATAGAACTCGCGGAATCGTAGGATGATTTCAGAAAATAATCGCACCTACTTGCCTAGCATCGAAAACAAATATGTGGAAAAATCACGGTTAATGTAATCCTTAAAATGCCTCTTGTCAGCTATGGGAAACAGATCTAGCTCCTTCGTTGTCCATATGCTTAAATGGGTCTCGAATTCGTTCCCGTATTCGGCACCCTGGGGCCAATCCGTTCCAATCGGAATATTAAGCAAAACAAAACGGGATTTTTGGATACAGGTTTGCAGCAGGATAAGTGCCCGTTCTTTTGTAAAGTGCTCGAGAACGTCACCCAGGATAATCAGATCGAATTGTCCAGGCTGGACGCCCGTTTGTATATGGTCGAATGCATCCACAACATGAATATCGTTATAGAAACTGGAATGATAGGAATCGATATTAGCCGGATAGATTTCAATCCCCTCGATGCGCGTGTTCCAATTTGCGCGAAATACGCGCCCTCCCCATACGTCCAAATATTCACGGCAGATCATACCCCAGCGGCCAAAACCAACGCCAACATCAAGGACGGACTTAGGAGATACATATCGGATCAGATCCACACAGTAAGATAAATTCTGCCAGTTTGATGTTCCCATTCCCATACCTCCATTCGATCTCTCTACGCCATGATTCAAAACGATCCCGCACTTCAACTCAACCTAGACCAGTATATTCTTGGCTAAACATTCTGGACTCGTCAGTTAACTATTCCGTTTCACACATTTCTCTCATAAAAAAAGATCCCCGAAGGGATCTATCGATTTAATAGAGACATGATTTGGTCTTTCATGAACTGATAGCTGTGGGGATCATCCTTCTTCGCATAAAAACGGAGTCCGTCCAGCGCTTTGAACAGTTGATGGCCTAACAGTCTCTCTTCAAAATAAGGAATACTTACGCCTTGCTGCTCCATCGCTTGCTGCAGCCTTTGGGGAAAACCCAGCATCGGATACCACATATGAAGAACAGAGACATCCAGCATGAAGTCGCCAAACATGGCCATCTCCCAATCCACGATCCCCGTTACGTTCTCGTTCTCTCCCAGCATATTGCCCAAATGAAAATCTCCATGTACAAGATAACGCTCCGGAGGCGAATAGCGAACCAGTTCGATCATCGTTTGGTAGATTTCTTCAAAGAACTCTTTTTCCAGAAAACTATTCTCATACAGGCTCTGCCATCCATGGTAGAAACCTTCTTGCTCCTCATCGAAAACAGACGTCAGATAGTCCAGCCATGAACGATGTGCAGCTTTGCCTTGCGGAGTAATCCACCCGAAGCCTTCATAGGACTCCCCGATATGTATCTGACGGATCCGCATGAATTGTTGGACAATGTCGGGGATGAGTCCTCGAATTTGGGTCGGCTCAAGAGCACTTATCGGCGTGCCGGATACTTTATCCGAAATGGAGAAGTGAATATTCTCCACCTTCCCTATCTTGTGGATACGGGGAATGGGCAAGGATTGCGCGCCGTACATATCGTAGATTTTGAGGGCTTTATGAAGGCTGTCCCCATTATCCTTAAAATGAATGACATAATCGGCATCGCCCTTGCGGTAACTGAACACCTTGCTGAGCTCCCCCATCTCGATGGGGATGACATTCATTACCGATTCCCCTTCAATAAACTTCAGATGACTTACCGCCATATCCAAGGTCATCTCCGGCTTAAATGTTTTCATAACATGATCTCCTCCTTCATCATCTGATCCGGGTTCGACTTTGACGAATTCCATCTTCGATATAACAAGGGGAATAAATCATATAAATTAGCGGAGATACTCGATGCAGAAATATGAATAGTAGAACCCGTCATGCCTTTATTCATGCTCATAAGCTTCCGCTTCCAGGCAGGGTGCCTGGACATCAGATGATCAGGATCATAAACCTCAATTCCTATGAACTTCTCATTTTTTATCTGATAGATATGAATATTTTTAATTTCGTTCCACGCGACGGCTCCAGCGCTCACATAGGAGGATTTATCGACGATCCCCTCTTTATTGATCAATAGTGCCGGGTCCGATTGGAAAAGCTTTGTGATGGCAAACACCAGTCCCGCGCCAAAAAACAACGCACAGATGATTCCGACAATGGCAATAACCATGTTGTCCGACGTCACCCCGCCGTATACCAATCCACTACCTAGCAGCACAAACGCCAGAGAGCCTATTAGCATTTTGGTCACCTTGGGATAAATCTTTATCTCTTCTTGTTCCTGCATGAGTCGTACTCCTTGTTTGTATTAACTTATGTAGACGATTCTATCATCCGTTGGACATCCATCAATAGCTGACCTGGAACTCCTTGACGAACACCGCCGTACCGGATATATAGACATCCATGGTCTCTTTCCAGCGATTCACTTGAACATGCACTCTCCCGTCTTTCCCCATTTCCTGGCCTTGTTCAATATTAAATTGAGTTGAGGATACCTCAGGGTTCAGGTAAGTCAAATAATAAGCTCCCATTACCCCCGATGCAGTTCCAGTTACCGGGTCCTCAACGGTGCCAGAGTACGGCGAAGAGAAATGTCTCGCGTGCATGAACGAAGACGCATCCATCGTTTCCAGGCAAAAAGGATGCAGCGAGGCTTTGGGATTTTCTGTTAAAATGTCCGGAAACACTGCATTATCAGGCACCATCCGCTCAAAATGCTCCAACCCTTTTATCGGCACCAACAATGTCCAGATCCCCGTGCTTCCATACACGATGGGCATACTTAAGTCCAAATCGTCACGTTTAAGACCTATAGATGATGCCAGGCGGTCAACATCTCCCTCATAAGATATGAATCGAGGATGATCCTGCTTCATCTTCATGGATAACTGGCCCTCGCCATTTTGAAATTCTATGGGCAGAATGCCCACTTTGGTCTCAATCCACACGGTTTCTTTTTCCGGCAACAGTCCCTTGGTTTTCAAGGCATACATGGATGCCATGGTGGCATGGCCGCACAGGTTCATTTCATGGCCGGGAGTAAAATACCTCAGTCTGATATCTGCTTGCTCCGACTTTAAGATAAAGGTGGTTTCATTGAATCCAACGCTGCGGGCGATGGATTGCATCTCTTCCTCCGTCAGTTCATCCGCATGCAAGACCACACCAGCAGGATTTCCCTTGTTAGGCTGCACCGAGAATGCATCATAATGAAGTACGTTTATGGATTTCATGTTCCTCTGATCCTTCCTCCTGCATCGTCTAGGATTTGCGATCGAAATTTGAGACGATTTTACCATTGGATTATTGTTAAATCCAGACCATTTTACGAACGGTTCTCTTCATACGATAAACTTGATTTCATCCCATCAACCGTTATCGATATGTAAGCAATCTAAAAACCGGCCGAGACGACCGGTTTTTATCAAGCTTTAGGAGGGCAAGACCATCATCTCCTATCCTCAGCTAAGAAGATGTCATTGCCATTCACGCCCACATTAACCTTTCGATTTCCGAAATACCCCGAGCTCTCTCGTTTTACCTGTACCTGTCGTTATACCAAGCTTCTCATAATGATCAAAATGCGTGCTGCCCAGCAAAATTGCCTTTTCGAGCTCCGGTTGATCTCCGGATTCCCAAAACAACATTTCCTCAACAGTCTGGTTAATTTTACGTAAGAATGCATCTCGAACTTTCACGTTTTTCATCATATGATAAAATACGGTTAACAACAGGCCAATATCGTATCGTTCGATCCGATTGGATGTCTCAAATCGCTCTTTCCGCAAATCAAAATAAACTCTTTCCAGATGATTCAGTCGTTGAGCCAGTTCATAATGCTCGGTCAAAGCCTCTACTCCCGTTACAATTGCCCCTTCTCTTGTAAAGTGACGGGCATAATACCCGATATTGCAGCCGATATCGATTACCTTTTTCCCTGCAACTGAAGTTGCATTGAGATATTCAAGAATCAAGTCAAGTCTCGTCGGATAGAGGTCATCCCGTTCGCTTTCTAGATCCATGAACGAGGGGTGCAGAATGGGAGTATATATGAGAGTTCGTTGTTGCTGCTGAAAAACTTCCAATACAGACCCCAGCACCTCTGCGTTTTTCCATTGATCATAATCCTGCTGAGTCATGCTAACCCATACCTGTTTGACGCCATGACAATGAAGAAATGCAGTGCGATGATGACCGTCCTTAAGATTAAAGTAACCACCATTAACGTTGTATTTAACCAATGGTGGATCCTGCTGAAAAAAGGAGGTTTGTTTCTGCGAAAGGGCTCCCTTCATTACGTTATATTGAACAAAACGCTGATCTATGATCTGAGTATCAGATAGAGGAGGAACAAGGTTTCTGGAAGAAAAGATGGTATGATACCAATCCAAATACATGCTTGGAAAATCGGCCCGCTTCATAAAATAATGATACAGTTGTTTATGCGGGGAAAAGCGAATAACGGGCTTATTGGCAAAGCGTTTGTGGTGCTCATACCAACGCTCCGTAAAATAGGGAATATCCCTAGTGCCTTCTTCTGGTATGAAATCCGTAAACAACAATTCAATTGGTACTTTCGTATTCACAAGTTGATTCTCATGGTTTACAGACATTGTCTCATCCTCCATTAAGGCAACTTTACTTCGCTCGGGCGAGGAATATAAATATGTGGAACAATCCTTGTTGACGTAATCGGTTTCTAAAATCCCCCGTGTACGAATATGCCTAGTGGCAGTATATTCCTCTGATTATGATGCGGACTCGTCAGTCATCTATATCCATTCACCTATTTACAAACCGAGTCCTTCATCCGGGATTCACGGTTTCAATAGAAGCTATCCCGGAACAGACACAGCCCGGCTCTTCTAAAGAGCCGGGCTGCTGCTATTCTATTGGATCTATTTGACAGAGACGGTGATCGATACGGTCTTGGAATTGTACTGCCCTTTAATGCGGGCGGTTCCCTTCGCGATCGCTTCAATACGTCCGTTCGTTACTTTGGCAACGCTGGAGTTGCTGGTTGTCCAAACGGCGGTGTCTCCAACATTTGTTTTCGCGCCGGTATCGAATTCAGCAGTAACCGTTACAGTCTTAACGTCACCGGGCTTCAGATTCAGTTTCTTCTCGCTTACCGTCAATTTCTTCAATTTCGGAACTACGTTTACCTTAACTGTAGCCTCTTTGCCTTGGTAAGAACCCGTAATCGTAGCCGTACCTTCGGCAACCGCTTTAACAGACGTTTTGGATACCGTCACAATCGCGCTGTCCGACGAGCTCCAATTCATCTTGGAGGAGAGAGAAACCGTCTTGCCATTACTGTAGTAGCCTGTAACTTTAATCGATTTGGATTTCTTGATGTTGAGATCGATTTTCTCGGGCTCTACAACGATTTTTACAACTTCCTGTTCAACCACTACCGGAATCTTGATGTCTTTATTCAAGTAAGTTCCTTTCAGTGTCGTCGAACCTTTGGTTAATCCCTTAAGCGTACCGTCCTTGATGACAGCTGCCGAACCCGTCAGTGACCATTCAACGGAGGAGGTCACATCGCTCTCCTTGCCATCTTCAAATACAGCATTTACTTTCGGCAGCGCAATGCTTCTGCCCATAACCAGCTGATACTCTTCTACATCCGGCAGCAGCACCAGCACTTTTTCATTGACGGTAACCGGCACCGTCGCTACCTCTCTGGATCCAATCTTACCGGTGATTGTTGCTGTACCTGCATCAATGGCTTTGATTTTGCCGTCTTCGGTCGTTACCACTTTCTCATCGCTGGAAGTCCAGGTAACCGCGCTGCTGAAATCCTCTTTCTCGTCGTCCAGAAGCGTTCCCGTTACTTTAGGGAAGGATTTGGATTCGCCTTTGAGCACATCCACTTCCGTATCGGCTGCCTCAAACTTGGTCACGGTCGGATAAACCTTTACCGTGAATTCTTTGCTGATTCCCAAGTAACTCACCTTGATGTTGGAGGTTCCCGAAGCTCTAGCTGTAATCACGCCTCCATTAACGGATACGGCCAGCGGGTTGGATGAGGTCCATTCCCCGGCCACGTCAATGGATTGCGAAGCCGCGTTGCGAACCTTGGCTTGTACCGTAATCGAATCATTCATAAACAGCACCGGATTCTTGACGAAATCCGTCTGATCCAGAATTAAAGCTTCATATGGATTGCGCACATACACATCCAGTTTGGCCGTTGAACCCAGATAGCTCACGCTGATCGTAGATTTACCCAACGCAACCGGTTTTAGCTTGCCATCCTCTATCGCGGCTACGGAAGAATTGGACGATTTCAGTTCTATCTTATCCGTTACGTCCATACCTGCATCGGTCTCCGACTGCTTGGCGAATACTTTCAGCTCAACAGGCGCATCGCCAACTAAGAGCTCCAGATCTTCGCCTGGAACGATCGCAAGCTTTTGGTAAGGTGCAGTGACTTTGACCGTAAAGGAAGCCTTACGACCTTTGTATTCCGCAGTCACGGTTGCGCTTCCCAAACCTACAAGGGTCAGTTCGCCTTTGCTTACTTTTACTACGCTGTCATCGGAAGTGGTCCACTTCGCTTCTGTTGTTACGTCGTTCGTTCCGTCAGCCAACGCTTTGACGGTTAGACCTTCCGTTCCAAGCTTATGTTCCACTTTATCCGGCTGATCCAGTTTAAACTCGTCAATGGCAAATTTGACATCGACATCAATCGTTTTGATCGCGCCTTTGAATTTTGCCGTAATTCGAGCCGTACCTTTCTCCAGTGGAATAATGAGTCCACCGTCAACCTTTACGATTCTTGTGTTGGACGAAGTCCACGTCGATTCATTGGTTACATCCTTCTTCGTAGAAGAGCCTTCAATGTTAGCCAATACTCGAAGTTGTTCCGTTGTTTCATTAACGGTTAAGTAAATTTTGCTCTCGTTCGTATCAAATTCAATCGACGTTACGTCCCCGGAGGCGGCGAATACGCTGGTTGGAAAAACCATCGCCAACATCATCACAACGACAAGAAACATCTTCGTTGTCTTTCTGTTTAAGCTCATTTATTTCTCTCCTTTGTACCTTCTGTCTCTCAGGCTTTTTTTCAGTCTATCTCTATATCGACAGTCCCGGATTAAATCGTTACCTTCTGACGCCAAAATAGGCACAAAGTAGGATAATCTCCCAGCTCCAGATCCCGAAAAAAATCCCGGCGTGTGAAATGGACAGCTGCCCCTATTAGCTCAAGCCGGAGTGACGGTCAACTTACTCCATCAGTTCAATTTAATGAGTTTATAATTGTTCAACAGATAATGGATGCCCGAGTAGATCGTCAAGGCTGCTGCGGCAAGCATGAGAAATTGGTCCACTTGAATCATAGTGATGAGCTGAAAGGGATAATTATCCAGCAATACCGCTGCAATGGCTATCACCTGAAGCACCATTTTCAATTTGCCGAGACTGTCAGCGGACAATGCGATTCCCTGCTCGGATGCGACCATCCTAAGCCCTGTGATAACAAATTCCCGCGCAATGATGACAACGGCTATCCATGTCGCAACCATCCCCGATTGAACCATCATGATTAAGGCGACCGATATGAGCAGTTTATCCGCGAGCGGGTCCAGTAATTTTCCGAGATTCGTAATTTGATTGTATTTCCTCGCGATGTAACCGTCCAGCTTGTCCGTAGCCGAAGCAAGAAGGAATACACCCAGCGCGATGTAGGTTCCATAAACATGAATGAATCCGAAGAAGCTGCTATTCTCGGTCAACCATAATGGATACTCTGCAAAAAAAAGAATAAATAATGGAATCAACAGCATTCTGGCTATCGTTATACGGTTGGCAAGGTTCATCGGCTCATCTCCTCGATCTGCAATTGGAATCGTTCGTTCCCCTAACTATTCGGCATCGTAAAAGATCATATGCTCTTTATCCGCGCGGTAATAATCCAGCCTGTCTTTCAAGCTGCCCGTATGAAACTCAAACATATGCCCATCCGGGTCCAGGAAGTAGATCGACTTCTTGTCCTTCTCATCCCTTGACCTACCCGGCAGAATCTCCACCTGGAGCGCTTGCAGACGAAGCAGCGATGTTTCATAATCCTCCTCTTCCAAGGTAAAGGCAATATGCGTATACGTTCTATTCGCGGTGCTTCTGTCGACATCTTCTTCATTTAAAGCAATCCACAGTCCGTTCAGATCGAAATAAGCCAGCTTTCTCCCCTTGACCAGAATTTTGGCTTCAAACACGTCCCTGTAAAAAGCGATGGACCGTTCCAATTCCGAAACAGAGAAGCAAAGATGGTTAATGGCCTGCAGTTTCATTGTTGGTCGACTCCATTTCTATAGAAGATTCGATAAGATCCAGCACATGCAGCGGTTGATGGATCTTCTCATACTCGCTCTCAATAAACGTATTGTACCAATAGGCTTGATATGGCCTTAAACCGGCGCTGCCAGCACCGCTCAGCTCATCTGATCCGCCATCCCCGATAAACAGGGAATCCTGTGGTGTTACAGATAAGCGATCACATGCCAATCGATAGATTTCTGCATTCGGCTTGGCTACCCCAACCTGATAAGAGAAGATAACGTCATCGAAGTAGGGGGCCAATCCGCTCTGTCCAAAAGAAACCACCTCTTCTTCCGAGCAATTGCTGATCAAGCCCAGCCTCAGTCCCTGTTCACGCAGAAGTTCCAGCATCCTGCAGATCTCCTTCGAGATCGTATGGAAAGGAATTTTCTTATCGCTGACTCTCGACTGATAAAGGAATTCCACGTGTTCCTGAGGATAAGGCAAACTGCGAGAATCCAGAATGTCACGGATCACCGAATGATAGTCGGGAAAATGCCCATTCATTCTTCGCTCAAAACGGGTACTCCACTCCTGTTTAAACTCCGCTTCCGATAACCCGAGTCTATACATGTAGTCATAGGATCTCTTGGAGAACCGCTTGCCGTTTGCGAACTCCGTGATTAATGTCTCATATAAATCGAAGAACACCGCTCTGACCGCCATGCCGTACCGCTCCCTTCGTTAATCAACGACACCTGCCGCCTGAGGCAATCCAGCCGGATACCGCTTGACCGTTTCATCCAGAACCATCCCTGCCTTCTCGTCCCAAATCTCGCTTAATTCAAACGTGCCCTCTTCAAAAAACAAGGGAAACCGGCGTTTAAACCAATCCTGCATGGGCAGTTTCAATGCCTCTTTCCTGTCCACCCATAACAGCTCCCCTTCAGGTGGATGCTCCAGCAACTCCCCTTCAAAGGAAGTAGCCAAATAATTAAATACCATATACCGCATACCTGTATTCGGCTCACACGATTCCTCAAGGCCTTTATAGATGATGTCCTTTACAATCAAGCCGGTTTCTTCCCGCACCTCCCGAATGGCTCCGTTTACAATGCTTTCCGGAAAATCCACTTTGCCACCGGGCGCAATATAACCGGGAAATCCTTTGGCATCCGGTCTATTCATCAGCAGGATTCTGCTTCCGTCTTGGATCATGCACATGGTGTATAACTTCACTTCGGTCTGCAACCTAATCCCTCATTCCTAACGATTCTACTTGGTTATAGTATACAACCGGAAGCGCTGGATGACGATATGATGAACGGAGATTCATACCCGTCTTTTTCATGCTCAAGATTGTTAATCTGCATCAAAAAAAGGCCTGAGCAACTTCTGCTCAGGCCTTCCAAGATAAAGTGTATCATCAGCCTGCTTGAATCTTCGCTTTACGCGGCCATTCTCAAATCGGACGAATATCCGCCATACATCATATAACTTGCGTTCGGGGTTTGAACCTGCATCGGAACCATGCAACCGATGGCTGATGCTTCACTGCTATTCCATTGAATAAGTCTAACGACCGCTTCAACATCCCCGGATTGGTATGCCTCTGCCAATGCCCGAAGATTCAGGGTCATCCCCTCCTCTTCCGGCATAGCCAATACAAGTTCCTCTTCCTCTGGATCCAGCGATTGCAGCACTTTGTGGGCACGATGAAGGGCCGCTTTCACCGCGCCCTCCGTCGTTTTCAGTTTCATTGCGGTTTCCGAAACAGAATATTCATACACTTCACGAAGCAGCAGCACTGTTCGCTGCAGGGGCGACAAGTGTCCCAGCAGCCATTGAAAAGCAAGCTCGATGTTCAGTTTGCTGTCCTCGTTCGACGCTTCCTCCCTAGGCAAAACATGTTCCAGCTTCTCATCTAGAATTCGTCTATAGGTCTGATCCCGGCGGACCCGGTCAATCCATGTATTCTTGGCAATCCGAAGCAGCAGCGCTTCAGGATTGACATGGCTCCGCTGCTTCATATGCTCCAGTGCTTTAATCCAGGTGTCCTGCACCAGATCATCGGAATCCCATGAGGAGTTTGTCAGGGACAGACAATATCTGTGCAGGGTCGCATTCAATTCCTCCAGGCTCAGATCAGCCGGAGGGGTGACGCTCGGTCGATATATCGTCATCGGAAGCCAACTCCTTTCCTCATCTCGGTAAGATATCTTATATGTAAACGAACGAACTCATCATTTCGTTACTTTCGTTTTCGATTTTTATTTCGTGGTTTCTCCGTATCTTTTGCGGCTTCCTCTTCGTTTACTTGCTGAAACCAGAAAACCTAACGAATATGGAGGATGAAACCATGAATATTGTTCCTTATGTTGTTGAACAAACCAACCGGGGCGAACGATCTTACGATATTTATTCTCGATTGCTGAAGGATCGGATCGTGTTTGTGGGTGCAGCCATCGATGACGCCATCGCTAACAGTATCATCGCACAGCTACTCTTTCTGGCGGCTGAGGATCCTGAGAAGGATATCCACATGTACATCAACAGTCCGGGTGGCTCTGTTTCTGCGGGCTTTGGCATTTACGATACCATGCAGATTATTAAACCTCAAGTGAACACCATCTGCACGGGCTTCGCCGCTTCTTACGGCGCGATCCTACTGCTGGCGGGGGCCAAGGGAAAACGCCTCGCACTGCCGAACAGCGAGATCATGATCCATCAGCCGCATGGTGGTGCGCAAGGGCAGGCCACCGATATTGCCATTTCGGCTAAACGTATCATAAAAACCCGCGAGAAGCTGGCGCACATTATATCCGAGCGGACAGGTCAATCCGTAGAACGCGTCGAAAAGGATATGGAGCGGGATTATTTTATGTCGGCAGAAGAAGCGAAGGAATACGGGATCATTGACGATATCGTCACCAAACTGTGACGCTATTCGAAATCATGTCCAACACCGCTAGCCCCGATACTTTATTTTATTCACAAGGAGTGGACTGTATATGCTGAAAAGTTTGCTGAATCAGGAAGTGAGCATTTATTTTACGGATGGAAGTTATGTGCGAAGTGGCACGCTTGAGGAAGTAGGCGAACAATTCATCCGGTATAAGGATGAATACGAGATGCTGTATGTACCTTTAACCGCCATTCGTTACGTTTCAGTGAATACCAAGGAACGAGACAAACCGAAGGTCGGATTCACGCCGACTACCTGATCGGATAACAAGAACCGCATGGGCTAACTTAGCTCATGCGGTTTTCGTTTGTATCGCTGTTTATTTTGTCTAATATGAATGAGACCATTCGCTGTTTGCAGACATCGTTCTGCTCCCTCTGATGAAAGCCGATAAATTGCAGGGCATGAACAACGGAGTAGAAATCAATCAGCGCCCGCTGCTCTTGGTCCGCCCCCCACTGTCTGCATAACGCCTCCACGTAGGCCATTCCCTGATCTCCAATATCGGAGACCACCGCCGTCTGGGTGAGGGCGATCATGTACAGCGGGTCCCCGTAGCAGACCCAATCGAAATCAACGATGCCCTGAAGCTTGCCTTCGGTCACAATTACATTCTTGATCGTAAGATCATCAAGGAAACAGATTGGCTCCACTTGGTCGAAATACGGCGTGTAACGCTGCTTCATTGTTTGCAATTGGACGATGGTTTCGGGAGTAACATCATCGATAATGTTATCTATGTGATTGCGGATATCACGATCGATGATCTGTGTCCAGGATGAGAAGGAACCCTGCTCCCCGATCGGAACCCATCCGAATCCGGTGCCCCTGGGAAGCTCTGACACGCTGCGTTGGAATGCAATGATCTGTCCGGCAAGTTTGGCCAATTGTTCATGTGTCATTCCCTCAAGCTCATATCGGAGGTCCCGTCCGGGAAAGTGCTCCAGTATCATATAAGCAAAGGGGACCTGTTCCAAGGATACATCCGTTCGGATCACTCTCGGTACCGGCAAGCCTAATGAAGAGAGAATCGCAATATTGTCCGCTGTATGCTCCAGGACGCCGGGCTTGTAATTGGTTCTGAGAATGATTTGTTCGTCTGATAATGTCACTCTATACACCTGATTGGTATGGCCAAATGACATGGGTTCGATCTTCAGCGGCGGACTGCCGTAAACCTCCGTTATAAGATCTTCCAGACTCATCTCCTTCACCTGCCTTAACGGTTACTTTATTTATACATCTTCAAAATGTTCAACGACGGGGAATGGATCGTAAAAGTGATGCAGCAGGTTTTTCCATTCCTGATATTCGGCGGATCCCCTAAAACCTATCGTGTGATCCTCCAAGGTCTCCCATTTCACCATTAGAACGTATTTGTGTGGATCCTCCAGGCATCGCTTCAACTCATGATGGATATATCCCTCCATCTTGGAGATGATCCCTGAGGCAACTTGGAAATTACGTTCAAAATCTGCCGTTAGTCCTGGTCTCACCTGCAGCATTGCCACTTCAAGTATCATCGTATTTCCTCCTTGGTATCAAGCTAATATTCATATCACTCTATCCACTATATTCAAGCTCGGTAGAAGCCTGAAACGCAAATACCCCCTCTTCATCCGGCTCAAGACGATACACCTTCTGGACGGCATTCAGGTTCAGCCCTCCATAAATATGCGGGTACAATTGGTTCATCTCATATAAGTCCTCATATACAATCTCCGCATCCACCTGATCTTCTTGAATACCCAGCACCAATAGATCCGTCCTACCAGTATAGAACATATTGGCTACTCCGCTGACTTGCTCCTCTGTGGAGCAGTGGATAAATCGGTCCGTCTGTAAGCTCGGCGGTTCGTACAATCTATTCTCTCGTGCTACCCTCCAGGCTTCCTTAGAAATCATATGATAGATCATGCCCTACGTCCCCCCAAACGCTTATTTTTCGTATATCTTGACACACTTGAAATAGAAAAACCATCCCCTTCTTGTTAATTTCATGATGGCCTCCTTCCTATTGGCATAAAAAAAGAAGACATCATTTTAGGATGTCATCTTCACAATCGTATATTGATCCGGGTCAAAATCTTCGAAGATTACTTCATGGACGGATTCGCCCAAAGCATACGCCAGCTGCCCATTGATAAAAACGGCACATGCCTGCTCATCGATGCCGATCCCGCGCTTCATCTTCTTAGTTCTCATACCCTCCAGCAGGTTGGACTGGTCGCTCCACTCCGTAAAATGAACGCTAATCAATACATTCGAAAGTAACCCTACCCCTTGCTTAAACAGCATTACGCTTTGTTCATTATCCAGTGGCGATATGAGGCATATCTCCGGAAGAATCAAGGCACCTGCCGAATTCCCCGCAATGGGAACGCCGTTCTCGTAACAGTTGATTAGCAGCTCCTTAAAATGACCGGTCGCGTAATAGTGATGGTATTTCTCCGTGTTGCCCCCGCCAATAAATATTCCCGTGGCCTGTGACAACACCTGTTCGGCGTGTTCCATGTCCAGGTTTCCATCTTCATCAGGAACGATCACCTGCATATCCTGGGCACCTGATTCCCTCCACATCTGCTGAAAAAGGGGAACATATTCCTCCCACCCCGGTCTGTTCATGATGCATAATGCGATTCTAGCGCTGGAACCGCCCGCTTGCTCTATAAATTGTCTGTTCGTCTCTGCTTGAAAGGAATGTCCTCCGAGCAAATATAGATATCGATCCCTCAAGATTACGCCCCCTTATTTCTTCTTTTTCGGACCTCGTTTGTAAACATAGTACAGCAGCACGGATATAAAATAAATCGGAAGCAGGATGATGCCAATTACAGCGCAAAGCAGGACAATTGGGATCTGGCCGCGGTCTGCCATAACTTCGTAGTTCACATAGCCGTACACAATCCAAACCAGCCACACCAATGTAACAGCATATCCTATTTTATAAGGTAATTTCACAGCATGATTCACATCCTAGAATTTGTTTGGGTGAGCATTATTCATAAACATCTCGAATACAACAATTCAACAAACTCATGTTGGTTCCGTTCCATCCATTCTTTTCTGATCCGAAGTTGCTTCAACATCAGGTGAAAATAGGAGGCGATGTTCCTTCCGGCCAAATGCTGTCCGATATAGATGCTTAATAATGAAACATAATATAACTGCATAATATAGGGGATCCACTGGATCTCTGCACGGGTTAACCTCATATATTTACGATATTCATCTAAAAACAGCTCGACCTTCGTCAAGGTCTGATCCTCATGCTGAAGAAGATGGTTCAGACAGATGGATAGTTCCCATATCCGGATGTCCTTTGCCGCAAAATCAAAATCCAATACACCGCTCATTTCCCTAGACTGGGGATCGATCAAGAGATTAAAAACTAAAATATCATGATGAACGATTTGCTTAGGCAGTACATTCAGTTCAGCTGCATGGTTAAATCCAGATTCATAGTATCCTTGTAATACAGCTATCTGTTCGGCATCAATCTGAAAAGGAGGGCATGTCAAAAACTCATTAATTTTCGTCTGATTGGATAGAGAATGGAGGTTGTAAAAATCATGGAACGCAATCGCCGGACAAACCGCATCAACAGAATCCGGTTCAAATTGCTGAAGGGCATATGAAATTTCCCCAACTGTCCGCCCATAACTAATCACATCGGAAGTTCTGGATAGATCAGGGATCTCTCCTTCGATAAACCGTGTCAGGGAACCCAGGGAATCTTCGGACAGAACCACGTACTTCGCATCATCCTTACTGGCGACGAAACCTGGAACATCAAACGATAAAGAACAACGCTCCAGATAAGCTGTTAATTCAACCTCAAACCGCAATCTCTCTTCATTCTTCGTATGACGATTGTATATTCTTGCAACGTATTTCCCTTGGCTCATTACGACAATTCGGGAGTCATTCGTCATGCCGAAAGGCACAGTCTCGATCGAATGCACAGGTCCATGAAAATAATGCTGCAACAGCTCCAGAAATAAGTGTTCCAATGTCTACACCTCATTTTTTTCCAGCGCGTTCCCCTTATGATCAATCTTATAAACCCCATCCTGACTCATGGTCTCACTCAGCAACAGCCCTTGATATTCGTGTAACTCGTTCGACACATACTCACGAAGGAATGCTGTCACGTATAGACTAATGGTCCTTTGAACCTGCGATACTTCACCCTCTTTAAACAGTAGGGGAACATCACTGAAGGTCATGTGATTGGCGCCCTCTACCTTTAAACAGGACATATACCCAGACAAATAATAATACAACCCTTCATACCCATCGACAAATCCATTCAAGATCGCTTCTGAAAATTGGGGTTGGAGTTCCTTATGCGTACATTTTTCTTGCCGCATCACCAATAACGGAGTTACGATATCAACTCTATCCTGCAGATGGAGAAGATGAAAGCTGGGATCCAGCAAAACCGCTGCCTTGAAATCCATTTTTCTCTTCACTGCTTCAAATACAGCTGCCCCGCCCAAGGAATGTCCCACCAGACCGATCCGTTCCATATCCATCAATGGGGATAAAAAACAAGACTCCAGCTCTTGCAAATGAGCGGCCGTATACAAAATATCCTCCACTCTTGCCTGTAACAGCTCGTCCCACAGAACAGTATCAGTACTTTCGATGAATGACATCTTTTCCGCTTGTCTGATAAAGCGACCATCAGGATAAATAGAAAACATGGATTCGTCAGTCGCTCCAATCGTTACCACGATAAATCCCTGTTTGACTAAATTTTCGATTTGGAACATGTACATATCTCTTACAATCCCAAAGGCAGGAACATGGAGAATAACCGGGCGTTTCTCAGCTGTATACATGGGCTCGGCTTGATTCACCACCGGAATTCCTATCGATTTAATATGCTCCTCATCCGCACCCATCTCTTTGAGGCTAGCGAGTGCCATTTCATCACAGGGATCAAACAATCGAGCGTACGATGAGACCGTGGGACTCTCTGCATTAGTCTCTGCCGGATAAAATAGACTGATTATGATACTCCTACCCATATCGCTAGAGTCAAAATCCCCCCTTGAGCGATCGTAAAACACATGTACAAACCTTCCTATGTTCATTCACTTCACTCCAGAATAAGGCAGTTATTAACGTTGCGAATATTATCAAGGCCAGAAGGAGCAATGATTCATCTATGCTACTTACATAAGTGGATCTAAGGCCGACCAGAATTAACCACCGGCAGCTGGCAATCCGATGCAATAAATTGATAAAGAGTCATGACACAGCTCCTTCATCTAATGTTAGCATGCCATCGAACGATCCTTACACGCCCTGCTCTTCCCTATAATGACTGACGTCTCCATGCAGGATGATGGAAGGCACCTCATCGGTCAATTCAATCTTGCTCAGGCATGTCGGGTGGATATAGGGCAGATCCCACAGCCGGTCCATGCTTCTCCCTTCAAAATAAGCCATTAACAGCTTGACCACCACAGTATGCGTGACCAGCAAAATGCTGGCGCCTGGATTCGAAGCGACAATATCGACAAGCTTGTTCACCGCACGTTCTCTGACCTCATGAAAAGTCTCGCTGCCCGGGACGCCGAACAGCTCCGGATGATTCCAGAAATGATCCAGCTGCTGAGGATATAATTCGCCGATCCGTTCCTGTGTTTGTCCTTCCCATACGCCCAGATTAATTTCTTTGAATTCATCGCAAGCCGTAACCGGCACATCTCGGTTCCCTCTAATAATCTCTGCTGTATGAAATGCTCTGTTACTGGTACTCGAGTAGATGAGATCGATAGGGTCATGCTGCAAGGCTTCGTCGAGCCATTCCGCTTGCTGAATGCCCAGCTTCGTTAGCGGCGAATCCAAATGTCCTTGAAATCGGTGTTGCACATTCCATTCGGTCTGTCCGTGTCTCACGAGATAGATTGTAGTTGTTTCTTTCATCAATCGTTCCCTCCCTAACTAATATGCAACTCATGGTTCATCGTTAGTTAAATCGAACGGTCTTCTTGACGTATGGCATAAGCCAGCTTGTACAGATCCGCAATATCTTGCCTGCCCGTCTCTTCAAATCGCTTAACGGCTTCCTCCAAATCAACCGCCTCTACCGCGATGACCTGCTCGCCATCTTCAGGATTTAGCGGCTCTCCGACGATGCGTACATCCCCGTAACCTACCAATCGGACAAAATGAGGATGGGGAATATGCGGCCGATAGGGAGTCTTGCTGCTGGATTCACAACGAAACTGGCCGATTACCCTATATGACTCAAGCTCTGCACCCAGCTCCTCTCGAACTTCCCGTCTAAGTCCATCCATATAGGACTCTCCGGGTTCTAGGGTTCCTCCGGGGAGCTCCCAGCTTCCGTCCGCTACCTGAAAAACAATGCAGCGATCCCCGTCAAATGGAAGAATGGTGACATTGCTGACTTTCGATTCTTCGAAATCTTCGCCAAGAGCAAACCTGGCTCGCACTACGCCCCAATGGATATCATTCGAGAGAGCCGGGAACAGGCTCAAATCCGTGTTTTTTCTCATGCACGCAATTCCTTTCGAACTTTCCAAATTCATTCGACCTATGTAGCGCTGTACTCATGAACCATAAGCACCTGCTCCATCGAGCTCGTAAATCCAAGCTCCTGCAGCACGTTTACCAGTTCCTGATGCGAAGCCCGGATGTTGAATGCGGATCGCTTGCAGGCATAGCCGGGTTGTACCATCTCCAGTACCGCCGTCTTCATCACAGCTTCTGCATCGGGGTGTCCTGGAGCGGCCTCACAGCGAAATAGCGTAATTGCTGCCAAACGACCTTTGGCATCGAACACCCGCTTAAACAAACCAAAGCCTACCTGTTCTTCCCCTTCATATACAATAACGCATTCGCCGTCCTTGATACTGGAAGCGTCTGTCTGCCAGACTTCACCGGATCGATAGAAGTCTACGGAGGCAGTCTCCGCCGCTAGGCCTCTGACCAGCGTATACCTTGAAGACGCATCCTGCACACACTGCTCCTCAATGGTCTGTTCATTCGTCATGATGAGAAGCCGGTCGATGATTTCATAACCAACGCTTTCGTAGAGACGGATCGCTGGCGCATTCGTGCTGATCGCCTCTAAATAGGCACGGCGAACGCCTTGTTCTACGTAGAGCTCGGCGTTTTTCTCCATCATGTTTTTGCCGATTCCTTTCCCCCGGAAATCAGGAGCTATCGCTGTCCCGCCGTTACGTGCAATCTTAACGCCATCTTCCTCCCGAAAGCTGTTCATGACGATGCCGGCTGGTACGCCATTCATGTAACAAGCGAGTGATCTCTCCATGCACAGACCATCATTTCCGATACGGGCAATGAAGCGGTCCAGCGGCATCGAAGCGTTAACCATGTATCCTTCAAATGAGTGATTCCACAACTCCGATACTTCCCGAATCGGAAGCTCGCTTAACGGTTTGTATGTAATCATACTTTAATCCTCCTAATTCATGAGCCATGAGTGAGTAAGGCATATTTAGAGTTGCTCTCTATTAAAAACATGCAGGAAGAACACTGAATAAAATACTCAGTCGAGTTCTCCTGCATGCCTTAGCCATGCTTATTTACGATTTAAAGAGCTGCATCGTCTACGCTGTCGAGCCAAGCTTCGATGCTGCCAATGACGGAAGTGACACAGCCATCCTCGAATGGGGAGATCAAGCCTGCCACCTTCACCAATTCGGTGAAGGACTTGCTTCCACCTTGACGGCACAGGTTCAGATAATCTGCCCATGCAGCGGATTGATCCTCATGCATCTTCTTCCAGAACTGGAATGCACAGATTTGAGCCAGCGTATAATCGATATAATAGAACGGCGAACTAAAAATATGACCCTGCTTATGCCAGAAGCCGCCTTGCTCCAGATAGGAATTGTCATCATAGTTCCGGTGCGGCAGATATTTCCGCTCAATCTCACGCCATGCCTGTTTCCGTTCAGCCGGCGTAGCATCCGGATTCTCATAAACAAAGTGCTGGAATTCATCAACGGTGACCCCGTAAGGAATGAAGATAAGTCCGCTTGCGAGATGGTCGAAGCGGTACTTATCCGCCTCATCCTCGAAGAAGCGGTCCATCCACGGCCATGTGAAGAATTCCATGCTCATGGAATGGATTTCGCACGCCTCATAGGTTGGGAATCCATACTCCGGCACCTCAAAACTTCTGCTCTCATACACTTGGAACGCATGACCGGCTTCGTGCGTCAGCACATCAATATCGCCGGAAGTCCCGTTAAAGTTGGAGAAAATAAACGGTGCGCCGTACTCGCTAATATAGGTACAGTATCCGCCGCTCTGCTTGCCTTTTTTGGCAACCAGATCCATCAGGCCGTTCTCCTGCATGAAGGTAAAGAACTCGTGGGTTTCCGGAGATAATTCTTCATACATCTTCGCGCCATGGTTGACGATCCAATCCGGGTCACCCTTCGGTGTTGCGTTCCCCGATTTGAATGAGAAGTTCTCATCGTAGTACAGCAGTTGGTCGACATCGATTCGTTTCTGCTGACGTTCTTTCAGCTTGGTTGCAACGGGAACGATATGCTCCAGCACCTGATTACGGAAATTAGCAACCATCTCCGCGTTATAATCCGTGCGGGCCATGCGGGCATAACCAAGCTCTACATAGTTGTTAAAGCCTAGCTTCTTGGCAATCTTGGTTCTCACCTTAACCAGATCATCATAGATACGGTCGAAGTTTGCTTCGTTCTCAGCCATGAAACCGCTGGACGCCTCCATTGCACGTTTACGCATATTGCGGTCCGTCGATTGCTGGAAAGGAATCAACTGCGACAGGGTACGCTCTTCGCCTTCGAACTGAATTTTAGTGGAAGCGATCAGCTTCGAATATTCAGTCGTCAGTTTGTTCTCCTGCTGCAAGTCCTCAATAATCTCAGGACTGAAGGTTTTGAGGGAAAGCTCTGCCAGCTGGAACAGCTGCCGTCCCCATTTGTCCTCAAGCTGAGCTCTAAATTTCGAATCCACGAGGGCCCGATAATAATCGGTTATGTATTCCTGGATGACGGGTCCATTCTCGTCAAAGAAATCCTGCTCTGCCTTATAGAATTCATCGTTCGTATCAATCGAGTGCCGGATGTACACCAGTTGACTCAGGGTATCCATCTCACTGCGGAGTTTGTTAATGCGGGTCATCGCCTCATCCTGCTCCTCATACGTGCTGGCGGAGGTGAAGGCGTTGAGCTGCTCTTTAAACTTTTGCTCAAAAGCTTTTACGTCGGGGCGTTCATAGCGATATTCGCTGAATTTCATAAGATACACCTGTCCTTTCCCATATAAAAAATACATCCTGGCGTCTGATCGTATGGATTCAAAACACCAAACTATATCTAAATTCTATATGCTCATCACAATATCCTTCACAGGTCTGTCAACAACTCATAACTAAAGTAAAGAGCTTGTAACTGCCCGGAAGTGAGAGCGGCGGTTATGGCCTCCTTCCTTAACATGGCGTTACGATAGGCAGGTTGACTGCTGCCCTGCTGTACAGGTATACCTACACAGCCACTTCAGCGATGTACTTCATTCCAATGCGCTGAAGATTCATGGCTCCAATTCGATCATCATTAGAGCTGTAGCCGCACTCTCTGCAACAGAAGCGGTGTTTTTTCCTGTCGCGGTTCGCTTTGTTCGTATGCCAGCACTTCGGGCATTTCTGAGACGTGTATTTCGGGTTCGCTGCGATCACCTTGGCGCTTGAACGAATCGCTTTGTACTCGATCATCTGACGAAGTTGATAAAACGACCACGACACGGTCTCGTATCGATCTCGGATGCGAACACGCTCTGTCACATGGCGAATGCCCGTTAAATCTTCCACAACGAATAAGGTATTCGCTCCGTACCGGTCAAC
>NZ_PDHM01000018.1:367265-389666 GCF_002573715.1 Paenibacillus sp. EZ-K15
CCCGATGCGCTTGATCGCTCTGCGGGCGGAAGCTGTTCCAACCTGTTGCAGCCTCTTGCGAAGCTGCTTGTACTTTGAACGCTGGTTCTTGACCCTTCTGCCGCGGAAGAATGCGGTTGTTCCTTGCGAATCATAGCTGACGGCGATAAAGTTGATCCCCATATCTACTCCGACGATTCTTTCGATGTCATGCGCATCCGGTTCGTTCACAGCTTGGGTCACGGGGATATGTAAGAAGAACTTTCCGCGCTTATGCACCAGTTTGGCTGTACCGAATGTCCATGTTCCATCCAAATAATGTTCCATCCCTTTGCTTTCAAAGGGGACCTTGATCCTCCCGGATAAGGTATTGACCGAAAACATTGGGTTTCGCATGGAGTAATCGCGGTTCCAGACCAAATCGAGTTCCGGCCTCTTGAATCGTACAAGAGTCCAGGGATGCCCATTTCCTTGAATAGACTTATAGCGGGCAATGACCGTCTTCATCACCGATTGCGACATTTGAGAGCGAAGCCCAAAATCGGCACGAAGCTTGCGATACGTCAAGAGATGCAGCTTCTGTTGGTGGAGCACCTTCTCTTCAAAGACGAGCTTCGATACAAATTGTCTGGCCAGCCGATAGGCATGGAGCGTCTGGAACAACAACTCTTCCTGCTCATGTGAAGGTGAAATTTTGATTTTGGCGGTAACCGTTAGCTTCAACAGGCCTCACCCATCCTTTCCGTGTGGATCTAAGTAGGAACAGGGACGTAGGTTTATATTTACCATTATACCAAACATTTGTTCTTATCCAAAGTGATTATTTGTTTTTTTGTTGAGAAAGAGAGGGATTTGCTATGATTCTATGGAGGGGAAAGAAACGTATTCCTCTCATGACTGAAACCACGAGTGTCCTTACGCAAATCATGAATTATGATGCTTGTTACATCATGATTGTCCTCCCGGAGTGGATATGATGGTATGCTCTCCCGACAGTTCCATCTGTTGCTGGATATAATGAGCTACGCCATCAAGTTCATTCGAGTCGATAATATGATCAGCCAGCTGCCGTATCCTTTCATGCGCGTTTCGCACCGCAATCCGGGTGCCTCCGGCTTCAAACAGCCCAACATCATTGATGTGGTCGCCGAAGACGACCGTATTCTCCAGATCAATACCCATATGGGAAGACCATAATTGGAGTCCGTCATTTTTGTTTGCTTTGGCATGACTGAACTCCAGGAAAAAATGGTTATGGATGTAGTAATCCGGCATTATATGAGCATGAATCACATCACCGAATAATTCCATGACCTCGCACCGTATCGGCTCCAATTCCTCAATAAGTCCAATGTATGTAAGAGCTAGCGTCCGGTAATCCGGCGGGCAGTTCAGAGTCTTCACTTCCATAAATCTCGGATCATGGGGGCGACTATGATAAAAAGCCTTCTCTCCCTCTCTCCGCAGCGCCTCATGCAAAACACGCTCACGATGATCCACATCCAATGAAAAATAGTAAGGAGTAATACCAAACTTCCTTCCCACGTCGATAATCTCATTCGAGATGTCCCGTTCAAGCCAGGATCCATCGATTACTGTTCGATTTACCCCGTCATATATCAAAGCGCCGTTATATAGAATCAGCGGGTACTTCCAGGAGATTTCCGAGACGACGCTTTGAGCGCTAATATAGCCGCGGGCAGTAGCAAACGTGACGACCACGTCCTGCTCCAGCGCATTCGTGATAACATCCCTAGTATAGGGTGAGAGTGTCTGATCTGATCGTAGAAGCGTTCCATCCAGGTCGGTAATATATGCTTTTTTCTTCATCATGAAGCAATGCCTCCTTCGCCGTCCAGTATGTGACAAAACCCAGCCATAGAGTAGCTCTTTCTAAGACTGGGCCTTTATTATGATTTAGACATCTTCCATGATTATACAACTTCTAAGTTGGAGAGGGTAAAGGAATTCTATAGAGTCATCAATATGGCATAACTTGTCTAGGAAATGGCACCTCCGAGATTTATTTAGTGATACGCGGCTGAAGATAATCTATAACTTCTTCTATATGCTGAATCTCGGCAAGCGGAAAAACACCCATGCTGTTCATTCTCGCAATGTTCCCGCGATAGGCGATAAATGGAATTCCGGCGCTCTCGGAGGCCTTGCCGTCCACCCAGGCATCTCCGACAGACAACCATTCCTTCGGTGATGTATGAGGGAAATGCTTCAGTACCTCCAAATAACCATCGGGTGCCGGCTTTAACAAGCCCATGGCTTCTCTGCCAATAATGAGATCAAAATATTGCGCAATCCGGTTCTCTTCCAATACGGCCATCGCTGCTTCCACCGCATTATTCGTCACAATGGCCAGATGCATCTGCCCATGCAAGTGCTGAACAAGCTCGCTTGCACCCGCTTCTAGTTCTGCACCCATCATCCCTCTCATCTCATGTTCTTTGGCAATATTCCACATCGCCTGACGAAGATCTTCCGACAGCAGCCCTGTATTCATGGCTTCAGCAATAATGGTTGAGGTGGTATGGGTGCCCATAGACAGACCTTGGGGCAAGATTCTGTGATGGCATAGAAAGGCGTAGATGTCCCTCTTCATTGCGCCAAAATCAATGCTGGAATGCAGCAGCGTATTATCCATATCAAAGACAATGCCTTTTACTGTAAACGCGATATCTAATCAACTCCAGTCATGGAAACGCCTTGAATTGCGGCTCCAGCAGGTAAGCCTGATTTGGGTATTCGGATCAGTGATGTGACGCTTGCCTGGTCAGGGTAATCCTCCGTCCCATCATCTGCTTGTGAAGCTAAAGTGATATATAGATGATTCTTTGGATCCCCTATCTGTTCGCGGGTCATCTTCATGGATGCGATCCGAAAACCTTATAGAAGCTGCTCATACGGAACTTGAATATAGTCTGTCTCGCGGATTTCCCTTTCTACTACCGTTACACGCTCCGCATCGTAGGAATTGTCTGCTCTATGTTCATAACAGCCTGAAATCAATATCATCATAACAATCATGGTGAACGTCAGCCGTCTGTTGATGCGTAGTCGCAAAAAATGAACACACCCCTTCATCCCTAATCATACACAACTTCCGTACCGGCGATAAAATCGTGAAGGGAACGCTTATCCTCGCGCATCGCAACCATAAAGATACTCACGATGAGACCAATTCCAAACGTTAGCGTATACACAATACCCGCTACGAGGTTGCGGAGCAGCATCGTTCCTATGCCCGGAGGCTCAAGAAAATCGAATTTGCGTATGCGAATCCCGCATAAACGCTTGCCGATGGTATAACCATTCCAATACACGGGCACCAACATAGCATACAGACCGTAAATCAGATTAGAAATGGGTTCATTCTCATAATTTCCCGTGATAATCCCTGCAATGATGGATAAAGGAAGAGCAATAATTAGTCCATCCAGAAGATTGGCGCCTAGCCGGATCCAAAAGCCGGCAACTTGGTTTTCGCCCATCAATATACCTCCTTAAAAAATCAAGATAGCATTCAATTATGGACTCCTATCGGCGTTATCTGTCTGATCAAGCTCCTCCCAGTTATGCTTGATCTTGTTCATGTCATCCTCTAGCCATTTACGAATGATTGGGACGATGATGCATAAGATACCAATAATCAAACTGATGATGCTGAATATCAACGGCCCTTTTCCAAATTCCGATAACAAATCCTCAAACATCTTAGGCCTGTATATCCCCGCAATCGCTGCCGTTAAATACCGGATACCGTACAAAAAAGCCGAAATACAGATGAAAATAATGCCCATCGTTTTATTGTTCATAGGGTGCCTAGTCCTTCCTATTATCAGTTACTTCATCAAGCAAGCAGCGGCAAATAATTATACCCCTTGGCTAATTAGCTCACTTCTAGCTGAGATTAACCACGGATGCACCAATTTCATTTTGTCACGTTGATTCCATACATGGTCCAAATACACAAGCGCCGCTCCGTCTAAATCCAGTTCGTCCAGTTTAGTGCGCATGTCCGCTTGATAGGCGTGATCGCCTTCAAGTTCCCAAGAGATCTTATCCGCAACGAATAATACCTTATCCAATTGGCTTGCCCCGGCTTTTAACGTTGTATGGCATTCAATAGCGTTCAATATGTCCGGAGAAGTGCAGCCGAAGATACGCTGAGCCATTTCCATGGAAAGCTTCTGATGAATGATCCTGATATATCGGTGTTCCTCTTCCATAATGGGTAGAGACCATTCTTCCGCGGCCTCCTTCATTTCACTTACCGAAATAGCATTGCTGATATCATGCAGCAGCGCCGCCTGCCGGGCTGCATCTGGGTTTACATCAAATAACGGTGCGATGGCTAACGCCTCTCGAACTACATTCATGATATGCTCAAACGTTTCCTGCTCTCCATGCTTGATGAGAAAAGCTTCTACATCATCCCTTAGGTAATATGTAAACTCTATGCCATGAGTCAGCTTACTAAACACGGAATCCATCATCATAAACCACACCTTTCCACACAACATTTTCCAATACCTCATATCATTGTAAGCTCCGGTTCCTGATCGAACAATAGTTTTTACCACAATTGCCCATATACGCGTCATCCAGCTCATGTTGAGAATGTAACTTCTACACAACAAAATCAGCCACAAATAAAAAAAACAGAATGACTTTCCTACATCGTAGTTAAGCCATTCTGCTGCCTGTTATAAACTATTTTATGTATGATCGAAATATGCGGTTACGTTTATCTGCTCCTCGATTTCATAATGACCCCAAGCAAAACATAACCGATGGTAACTCCTACCGAGTTCAAAATAAAATCATCCACATCTAGGCTTCCCCGCCGGGAGATCAGCTGTGTCATTTCGAGCACGAATAACCCGGTCAAAAAGTAAGCAAACATCTTACGAAATCGAATTTGAAATGCAAGCGGAATGAGTACTCCAAAGGGCACAAACACAGCGATATTTCCAACGATATTAATCAACGAGCCCATGCTGCGAATAGGAAAATACCTTGCCATCGTCGAGAATGGAACCAGGTTATAACTGAAATCCGGCTGAGTTGTCCTCCCGAATCCCCAAATCATCCAGTAAGTTAACAACATGGTGTAGCCGATGAGGAGGATCAAGGCGATCATTTTAACATGCGATTTCATGAAGGTCTCCTGTAAAACTGAATTCACACATATTTATCCAATACGTAATCCTCGATCATGTCAATATTTCTGCGTTCCTGTGCATACTGTTTAATGTGCTTCTTAATATTCGGATACAAAATAATGTCGTCCAGTTGCTCGAGCGGAATCCATTTCACATCGGTTTGATTCGGATCTGGCACAGCCGGAAGTTTGGGGGACGATCCTTCATGTGGATAACATTCAAACACGATGTATAGCGTGTGAATGTCCGTTATGTTTTTTCCTGGCTGCTTATGAGGAGCATTGTCGTACACAAACACGACAGGTCCAGCCTCTGCTTCCAGCGTGGTTTCCTCATACAATTCTCTCAAGGCGCCCTCCATGATCGACTCTCCTGGCTCGGCCCCGCCCCCTGGCAAATTGTAATGCAATCCGTTCTCATCTACATACTCGACCAATAACACATGCTCATTCTGAAAAACCAACGCTGTCGGTCTCACCCGAATATGATACGTCATCATAACCACCTCTCCACGGCTTACAAAAACGGCCGAACGTACTTGATCTGTCTATCATACAATCAACGCAGCCAACATGGAAATATTATGTATAATATCAGAAAAAAAAGCTACCCGGTGATCGCATCGAACCCCCAGATAACCTTCATCCCTCAATAAAGTTCGATTCGATACGTCACTTAACATTCTGTTCGATCGTTATCATCCAGTCTCACGGTTTCTCCCGTTTCGCGGGAAACATTCGCCGCCTCCAGAAAACGAATGATCTCCAGCGTCTCTGATAAAGGAACATCCGAGACACCTGTCGTGAACATCCTCATGATCTGCTCCAGCAAACTCGCATAATAGGGTTTGGGATGCTCCATAATGTCCACAAAGCGGCTAGCCTCCGTGCGATGAATGGTCATCCCAAATCGATCATTACCTGCACGGTTGCCCCGAATCGTCCCGATTCTCCCATCATTCCAAACCGCTGTTAATACCTCATGCAACTCCGTCGCGGCGACATGTACGCTTACGCATCCAGGTCCGAGAACGCGGTAAAGCATCTCCGCCGCGTGGATTCCGTACCAGAAAAATCCCGGCTGTGTAGGTTGAAGGGGCAGCGGTCCGGCGCAGTCCACACCAATGATATCATCCACACCGCCGCGAGCAAGTTCATCCTGAAGTCCTTGCGCATATCGAAGAGACGAGCTGCTCATAACGGTAACCTGAAACTGCTCCGCCAGCTCGGCGATTTCCATTGCATCCTTACTGTTCACTGCAAACGGTTTATCAATAAATACCATTTGGCAATGAGGGGCAATCGCGCGAAATAAGGGCAGATGTGATCTCCCGTCGACCGCTTCGAGCATGACGGCATCCACCTGCTTGGCCACGTCTTCCGGAGAATCCAATATTTCGGTTCCCCATGCAACGAGTTCCTTCGTATACCCATCCACCCGGCTTATGCTGAGATCGAAGTCCGGTGATCCTCCGGGAAATGCCGCCGTAACCCGTGCGCCGGGAACGTAATAGGGATGCGCCTTGTCATGCAGCATTTTCGCGAAAATGGAGACATGCGATGTATCCAAACCAATCATACCGATTCTCAAAGTCATAAGTTCATTCTCCTTTACCTTCAGCATTTTAGATGATTACGCAGGCTTTTCCATTTCGCTGCGTTACTAAGGATATCCAGCAGCCGCAACATAGGCTCTTCTTTCTACCATCTTATCACCCTGAACCACTAAAGGACGTGACTTTAATTCGTCTTTTAACCCAAAACCGGATCCAATACAAAAAGACCGCCTCCATCTGATTATCAGACGTTGGCAGCTTTTTTAGAGGACTTATAAATGCCTCGTGCAGTTGTATAAGGAGCAATTCCATGCACCGTTGAACTTGGTTAGAAGCGTTAAGGAGGTGTTATCCATATAGGTTGTTGTAAACCGCTGGGGTAGCAGTTTTTGCAGGGATAATCCAATGACTGCGCCATGACTCACAACGAGAACATGCTTGTTCTCATATGCTTGCATTACTTCCTCCAAAAACTGAGCTCCCCCCTCAGCAACATCCTCAAACCGCTCCATGCCTAGGTCCAGTTCTCTCCAGGAGTGTCCCCAAGTAGCCACTCTCTCTTCCTCTGTAGTTCCTTCAATAAGTCCACAATCGTTCTCGCTGATTCGTTGATCTTCCATGATATCAAGGACAGAGATCTCTTCAGCAATGATCTGCGCAGTCGCTTTGGAACGGATCAGGGGACTTGAGATGATGATCTCCAAAGACTCTCTCTTTAAGCGTTCAGCGATTCGTTGAGCCTGTTTACGACTGCATCCTCCATTTTATCACGATGAAGCGGTTGGCCAGAGCCGCAAGAGCAAACACGATGGCAAACGTTATAAAGCCTGAGGATACCTGGCATGCCACCGCGGTTGCAAAAATAAGAAATTCGATGAGCAGCACCACAGTAAGCGGCAGCTTGATCCTTGCCTTAGGAGAGATGGTCATGCCCCAGATGACGGCTGCAAGTAGCGGAAGCCCAATACCGAGTACGACCTGTGCCATGAGTCCGGAACCATAATGGAAGCCCCAGTAACCTATCGAAAATAATAGAATCAATTCCAAGATAAATCGGATGGCGAGATTCAGCACTTTGAACATGGAGGGGCACCTTCCGTTTCATGTCGTACACCTATTTTTACTGCAGACATTAAAGTTCGATTTGCTCCAGGTGATGGATCAGATGATCCACATAATCGTTAAACAACCACTCCAGCGTGACCTCGGTTTTATCGGGCAGCACACATTTTTTCTGGAAATCAGACGAGTCAGCTTTGCGCATGACACGCAGAATCATCCGATTCAGTTGCTGCCATAGCAACAACACTTCCGATTGATCATATTGATCCTGGTAATTGTTCACCCGGACCCAATCGTTCTGCGCGTACCCCTGAATGGCAATCGGATAATCGGACAGCAAAATTTTTACAAACCGGATATGGTTATTTACCGCTGAATCGCAAAGATGGCCCAGGATCTCCTTCTTGGACCATTTATCAGGCGCAAGCTTCAGATTGAACTCCACCTCATTAGTCGCCGTTACTATCTCTGTCATTTCGGTAATCAATGATTCCAGCTTCATGATTGACTCCATACGCTATTCCTCCTAAGAGCTCCTCTCAGCCAATAAGCTTAGAGAGCTTGGTTCCATTCTATTCGTGCAATCGGCATTCCCACGAAATCGCTATACTGCTTGGCAGCTTCCATAAACTCATCTTCTCGATCATTCCTTGGCAAAAACGGACTAAATGCGATTTCGATGCCGCTGCGCTTGATCTCCCGCTTCCAGACACCGACCACTTCCCCGCCTGCCACCATCATCGGTTGAAAAACCCCGTTGCGATGGGGAGCGATCTTCGCATCGTGTTCTATCTCTATGATCGCGCTGCGATCCTTGTAACCCAAGTAATATTCATCGAAACCCGGAAGCAGAACCACCGAATCCGTATCAGCGGACACGGCCGGTGTTGTAACGGAACTCCAGTATTCCGTGCCGTTGACAAAATCTAAACGAAGGTTTGATTTGACGGCCTCAAAGCCTCGTTTAGCTTCTGTCAGCGTTAATCCGACCCACCACGCAAAATCCTGAATCGTTGCGGGCCCGTGACCTGTAAAATAACGAAGTGCAAGCTCCGCCAGCGATTCCTCTAGCGTAAGCTCCCTCGAATTCGGGACCCACTCGTCCAGCAGCACGAAACTCTGCTGTTTGCCTTCATGCGGGCCGAAACAGATCATGCCTGTCCGCCCCAAATATCCGAGAATGAAATAACCGCGGCCATTCTTGGTGCTGATCCCCGCTTCCTCCAGCAGCTCCATCAGTCTAGGGCGGGATACGGGGGTACAGCCACTCAGCGCGTTGCCAATGATCGTACGGCATCGATGGAGCGTACCTTCGTCAAGCTCAAGTTCGGCCTGCTTCTTCTTATCATGCGTGTGAAAGCGCGATGCCGTCAGCTTCAGCATCCACTGGGCATCCTCGGCCGGCACAAAGAATATCGTCCCCCGCATCGGCCAGGTCAGCACGATCTTGCGATCGATCATGGCCCGCTCTACATCGGACAGCTTGGCAGATTGTGTACGGAGACCTATTCCCCATACCGCTTGATGAAAATCCTGGGCCTGCACAGCGCCGAGCCCTCTTACGACTTGCTCCGGACTCTCAGGCTTCATACCTGTTATTCCTTGATTGAACAGCCTTCGATTCGCTATGATTCGACTTGGCACAATGATCACTCTCCTAGGACATGAATATCTCGCGAGCCTCGAGCCTTCATTTTATATCCGGAATGGACATCCAGGCGCGATCGTTCTGCCAGCTCACCTCAACCGGCGTCTCAAAGAATGAGGACAAATTCCCGCTCGTCAGCATATCCTTGGAGCGCCCCTGTCCGAATACAGTGCCCCGGCGAATCAGTAATGAATGCGAGAAAATCGGCAGTATTTCCTCAATATGATGCGTAACGAACAGCAAGGTGGGCGCATCGGGCTTCGATGCCAGCGCAGTGATACTGGACAGCAGCGCTTCCCTCGACAGAAAATCCAGTCCGTTACAAGCCTCATCCAGAATCAACAGTCTTGGCGAAGCCATGAGGGCTCGGGCAATCAGCAGCTTCTGCTTCTCCCCTTGCGAACAGGTTTCATATGTACGACCCAGCAAATGGATACAATTGAAATCCTTCATGAGCTGCTCGGCTTGTTTCCGGTCTGCGTCATCCACCTTCTGATACAGGCCAATCGAGGCGTGTTTGCCGCTAATCACGACATCCAACGTCGATTCGCTCGGCCGGATTCTTTCCTGCAGTGAGGAGCTGACCCAGCCTATCGATTTACGCAATTCTCTTAAATCCACCCTGCCAAAAAGATGCCCGAGCACCGAAACCGTACCGCTAGTCGGCCAGATATAACCGTTAATCATATTCAAAATGGTTGTCTTCCCGGAGCCGTTCAACCCGAGAACAGCCCAATGCTCTCCTTGCTGTACGGTCCAATCCACGCCTGTAAGAACGGTCTTCTGATCCCGTTTCCAGGTTACGTTATTCAGTTCAATCGTTGTGTTCATTACTGCTTCCTCTCCTCTGTCATTCTACTTCGTCTCTACTTTTCTCTTTTCAAGGATTATACCAGCAATTACATATTCCTCAATAGGGAGATGAGATCCAGCCTTGTGAGCAGTCTACGTCTTGGAGTCAAGCTATGTATACCGAGCCGGACATTTCATATATTAAAGAGGTTTTGATCAACGAATTAACTATTGACAAATAATTATTTTTGTGTTATAATATAATATTTTACTATTTACATGAGTTTGCTGATTTGATAATCTACTTCTGCTCGTTCTTTTCTGGAAGTTGAATTTGGGAGAAGACATTCCTATATAGTGGAGGTATGTAACATGTTAATCGATCAAGGCATTGCAATGCTGGAAATTTCCGCAGCCATGATGGGACGAATCGAAACGATCCATCCAACATTCATATGGGATCATCAGAACCGGGTGCTTATCGATACCGGTTATCCCGGCCAGTTCCCGCTCATTCAAGAGCAGCTATCGGACATCGGGGTTTCCGTCCAGGATGTAAGCAAAATTATTATAACACACCAGGATTTGGATCATATCGGCAGTTTGCCGGCCATGATCCAGCGCAGCAACCACGCCCCGGAAGTGTTCGCCAGTGAAATTGACAAGCCTTATATCGAAGGAGATACAAGGCTTGTCAAATTATCGCCCGAGGCCATTACACAAGCGCTGGCTTCGATGCCGGATACCGTTCCGCCGGAGTGGAGGAACGCGTTTAAGCACACGCTAGAGAACTCTCCCACTGCACCAGTGAACAGCATTTTGCGCGATGGCGAGGAACTGCCTTTTGGCGGCGGCATCATCGTGATCCATACGCCGGGCCACACCCCGGGCCATACCAGCTTGTATCATATGCCGAGCAAAACCCTGATTGCCGCAGATGCCCTCAACGTGATCAATGGACAACTGATCGGGCCGGACCTGGCAACTACATATGACATGGCGTCAGCCCAGCTTTCCTTGCAGAAGCTGACTCACTATGACATCCATAAGGTGATCTGTTACCACGGCGGATTATTTACGGACAATCCCAACCAGCGCATTCGTGAATTGGCTTATGCTTAAGCGTTTGCCGGTCCACGGTCGATCAAGAAGACTTCACTTCTTTCTTCCGTCCGTCGATCCAGCTAATCTCAAGGTACCACGTATACGTGTCACCGGCCGGCACTTCGGCTGCTGCCTGACGATCCATGGCATACGAGAGATCATCGAGCAGTCCCGTAGCAGGCTCAAGCGCAAGATGGTATTGTCCCTGATAGCCGCCGTAATTCGCCCATATCGCTAGATAAGGCACCTTCTCCGTAGGAAACATCATGCGGAGTCCTTCCCCCGCAACCGGATCGTAAATGGAAACCGTTCCCTCCGGTAGCTCACCAGCAAAATAAAATTTCTCTGCCGTTGCCGCAAACCTGCTGTCCGTCCTGTTCAACCGAATATGGGGGCTTTCCTCCCATGGCTGCGGCCATGTCCGAATTTCGCCGGGTTCACCCAATCTGCCGTTAGCCGAATACGATACGATGATCTCTGTCAGCTCGTCCGGAACGATAATCTCAATGCCTTCATCGATTTGAAACAACGGATGTGCGGCCCACAGGAAAGAGAATGGGAACGGACTCGAATTATGAACGGCATAATCGATCCGCAGGGTATCTTCACGGGGGAAGGAGTAGGTTTTGCGCAGCTGATAGGGAATTCGGATTCCCTGCACGCTGCAGTGAAGCTGTTCTTCCTCGCTGTGCGCCTTTCATGGGATGGACCATACCTCGCCATGATCCGGAAGCTCCGTTCCTTCCCATGGATACGCGGGATACCGGCAAGGATTAATCGTAGGAAACATCTCATCCCAACCGCTGCCGTCCCGATTTTCGAAGGAGCTTGCATACCTGTTCGTTTCCAGCGCGCAAGTCGGCTGCGCCAGCCATTCCCGACCTGTTCTGCGATTGCGAAGCGAGATGACCCTGCTTCCAAGTTCAGGCACCACGACCATCTCCATTGCCACCGTCCGCCCTGTCCAAACCTCAAATCCATCCAGCATCCCTTTGTTCCACATCATCATCGTAATCCTCCTCCGTTGTAGTCAATGCATCACCCGGAATGCACAAATTCTCAAGGACCGTTCATAACGGCCCTTGAGAATGAAGTGTCGATCCCTTAAATAAACGTCTCGCAAAGCGCCAAATGCAACGCAGCTCCTTGATGGTGAGACTCCAGCTGCAGCACCTCGCGGAACAGGTTCTCGGCGGACTGCAAGTCGCAGAGTCCAAGATGCCCAAGCCCCATCATGTAGCGGCAATGAATTTCGTTCCTTCTGTCCAGATCTTCATCAAACACAAGGAAGTCCGGCAGCGATACGGCAAAGTAATCGATGCTCTGAGGCTCGAATATATGCTTCTCCCCGTAATCGATCAGCTTGTTAAACCGGCTGCGGGCTTCATTCTCCCGGCCCAGCCTACGTAGTGCGGCCCCTTGATAAAAAATCATGTGCGGCGGCTGATCGTTGTAATACATCGCGCTGGTCGGCTCATCCAGTCCCTCGGAAGCTTTCAGGAAGTACGCCTCCGCCTCATCAGACCGACCGAGCCCTTCGTATGCGCAGCCCAGGTAATAATCGATGTTGTTCTCCTGCGCTCCCGTGAGCTTCCCTTCATTGATGTTGAGCGGATATTGCTTGGCAGCAAGCAGCTGCTCTACGGCATCCTCGTAGCGATGCTCCTGAAGCAGCTGCTTCGCTAGCTCCACCCGGGCCAACACATACTGGGCCGGTACCTTTCCCTCGCCGCCTTCCCATGGGTGAAAGTTGCGTTTCAGAATCAATGCCAATGCCTCCTCATAACGATTCAGCGTATTATGCAGCGTCAAATATTCCAGATATAAATCATCTCGCTGCTCGACCAGCTCCAAGTGCTCCTCCATCGCATTCAAGCGATCGTCCGGAGCATGACCAAGCTTTTTATACAGCTGGTCCAGCTCGTAGAAGACCCTGGCGTCCGCCGGATTCAGCGAGAAGGCTTTTTGCAGCGATGTCAATGCTTTGTCGTGATCCTGCCTCTTGTTATAGAAAGCGAGCGCCAGATTCCGGTGCGGCGTAGCGAAGCTGTCGTCCAGAGCGACCGAAGCTTCCCAGCTGCTTATGGCTTCATCGTAGCGCTTCTTGTCGTACAGCAGATTCCCCAAGTAGTACAAAGCCTTCGCATCCTGAGGGTGTACGGCGAGCGCCTGCTTCAGCGTCGCGTAATCATGCAGGGAATTTGGGAAACAGTACGATGGATCGGCTTCTGAGGCCAATCGGTAACAAGCGGATGCCTCTTCCGCTCGGTTCATCTTCATTAAATAACTGCCCTTATAGTAATAAACCATCGGATATACGGCAGGCCCTGTAAGGCGTTCGATGCGCTGCAACACATCCAAAGCGTCGGCATATTGGCCTGCTTCCGCATAGTCCTGAGCCAAGGCGATATAATTGTGCGGATCATCGCGCAGGAGCTGGGCAAGCGATTCATAAGCCCGCTGGCTCTTATCTTCTCGCTTCTGTTCTTGATATACGGTTACCAGCTCGTTAATCGCCCCCGCATCCATGGGATCCAGCTTGAGCGTTTCCTCAAGCCATAACTCCGCATCGGCCAAGCGCCCCTGCCTTCTTAAGATGATGCTCTTGAGATGCCGCGCTTTATAATTACGGTACTGGGCAGCGAGGGATCGTTCGATCAGCTCGAACGCTTCATCATACTCCTGGTTCTCACAGGCAATCTGGGCCAAAGCCAGATATCCGGCGCCTTGCCAAGCCCCCGACCAGACCGACTTGTACAGATAAGCGTACGCTTCATCCAAACGGCCCTGCCACTTCAAGACTTTGCCTAAATGATAGAACGGTTCGCTGTCATATGGCCGGGCGTTGTGGCGGGTCAGGGTTTCGATGGCTTTTTTGAAGTAAGCTTCACTCTCCGTGAGGCAGCCTCTGCGCAGCAGCAGCAAACCGTAGGCATTGTTCAGCCTTGCGTCTCCCGCATCGCGCCAAAGACCTTCCATATAATAGGCTTCCGGTTCATAGGTCGCGTGCCGGTACTGCTCCAGATGCTGCCCTGCCAAGAACAGAGCTTCGGTATTATTCAGGTCCTCCGGCTTGCCAATCGCCGTGGCAGGGTCCGGTGTTCGCTCCAAGGTACGTAGCTTGGGCCGGTAAGAGATCAACTCTCTGCCGTCCGCAGCGAATACCACGACCCGCACATCTTCTTCCCTGACGCCTGGGTCCAATTCGATCACGGCCTGGAAGGTATCGGCTGGCGACAGTTTGACCTTTCGATCCAAATAGGTGCGTCCCGCTCCGGTCAACAGAATGCGAGCCTCTTCCCTAACTGAGGTGACATAGACATGGACAACGGCCTTATGGTCGTGGACTTCGAGATTTACGGCGGCGTCAATGGACGCATTCTTCACAAGTCCAATGTCTTTATAGGGCATAAAGTACTGCTTGAAGCTTTTCTCCTCATATGGCGCCAGCCAGGTGAAATCGGGCTGGTTATCGGTATACACGCCGGTCATGAGCTCGATGTACGGGCCGTCTTCGTCGGTCAGGTTGCGATCCCAGGCTTGGCCGAATTCGCCATGACCCCACGTCCACTGTTTTTTGCCTGGGGAAATATGTTTATTGGCGACATGCAGAATCCCCGCCTTCAAGCCATGGTCGTAACCGCCTACGAAATCGTAATCCGAATGATAAGCCATATAGGAAGTCGGAACGGGAATGTTGCGGTACATGGAAATATCGACGCCCGCCGAATAGTCCTGCTTATAGTACGTGCCGGTTGCGATCGGGAATTTGGACACGTCCCGTTTCCCATGGTCGAACACCGCGTGAACATCCGGCGGAAATACGGACTGGGTATGATCGTTGACCGCTACGGCCGGATTCGCCCACCACAGAAAGGTCTGCGGCTCCGAGGTCCTGTTATACATTTGTGCGTGAATTTCAAGATACGCCTTGCCCGGATAAAGCGTGAAGCCGGTTGACACCTTCGTGCCGTACATCCGGTCGATCTCGCCGACCCATACCGTCTTGCTGCCATCCGGATGATCCGTTAGGCTCCACTCCACCTCGCCATAGGTGTTCGGACGGTGATGCTGAGGCCAGTTAAACTCGATGCCCCCGGATATCCAAGGTCCCGCAAGGCCAACCAAAGCCGGTTTGATCACTTGATTGTGGTACACAAAGTCATAGTTGTTGGTTTTGTCGATGGCCCGGTAGATGCGGCCGCCGATCTGCGGCATGATCTGAATCTGCACGTAATCATTTTCAAGGAAAATGATTCGGTATGGCTTTAATACTTTCTCATCGTATATTTTATCGATGACCGGCAGCGGATAGACACGCCCCGAGCTCCCCTGATATACCCGTTTCTCCAAAAACATCGGGTTAAGGTCCGGCTTCCCCACTTCATACGTGGGAATCTCCACGGTCTCTTCCCATACGCTCACTTGCAACTGTTTTGTCATGAGTCATCATCCCTCCATTGGTATCAGCGCTGGCTGCTTTATGTCTCTATCTTATAAGCCCGCCTGCCGAAGAACCATTGACGATCTCATGTTGATGATGGATTATATTCTGATTATGAGGCGTTCATCCGGTTGACAAGGAGCCTGCCTCGATTCATAGTAAAGCTATGGATACCATACGAAAATCAGACGGATTTCAGTCCCAGAAAATCATTGTCCTTCCGGACCATATTATGAAAGAGGCCGCCCGGCATCCGCTTGTTGAACCGCTGCACGTGACCGACATCGGGTACTTTCCGCGCGCGCTTCATCACTACCGGGAACGCCCGGAGGGCAGCGGCGCGTACATCTTAATCTACTGCGTGGAGGGGGAAGGCTGGTACCGGGTGAACGGCGGCAAAACCTATTCTCTGCTCAAGGGGCAGGCGGTTGTCATCCCGCCGGATACGCCGCATGAATATGCATCAACGGAGTTTCATCCCTGGAGCATTTACTGGTGGCATATGAAGGGGACGCATGCAGGTTTATTGTTCGAGGGTTTTACCGGCGCAGCCGAACCCGCCATCGTTCCGGTCGACCAGTCAAGGAGTATCCTGGAGCTGTTTCAGGAAAGTTACGAGCTGTTGCAAAAAGGGTATACGCTGAACCATATCATCCATGTCTCGCAGCTCGCCGGCCACTTGGCGGCCGTCATCCGCCTCGCCCGGCTCCAACCACAGCGGGGGCAACACCAGCACAACAAGCATGACATGGAACAGACGCTTCGGTTCATGACCGAGCATCTGGAGGGCCATGTGAGCCTGAAGGAGCTGGCGGCCTACGCCAATCTGTCCATCCCGCACTTCACCTTCCGGTTCAAGGAAGCGACGGGCTACTCCCCCATCGATTACTATCTGCGGCTCAAAATCCAACGAGCCTGCCAGCATCTGGACCTGACCGGCGAGAGCATCAAGGAGATCAGCCACCGTCTCGGCTTCCAGGATCCCTACTACTTCTCGCGGCTGTTCAAAAAAATCATGGGAAAATCCCCTTCCGAATACCGAGATACCCGGAAGGGGTAGGTTTCTCCTCTTTATGTGTTGCGAGACGCTCCACGTACGAATCGTTCCTACCGTCGGTGTTGTCCCCAATTTCTTGAATTGGTTCTCGTCAAGGAAGAAATTCGGGGACAAAGGCGACCGCATTCGCTTCTCGGGAATCGTTTCATCCTTTCCGCTGCTTCGTGCTGATGCCATAATTTAAAAAAATGTTGCAGAAAAAGAAATCATCGTTTGGAATTATGGCCTGCGACCTTTGTGGTTACAGTTAAACATAAATCGAGGCTATCCCTAGTATATAAACTATCTTCTTTCCAAACAAAAAAACTACCCTGACGGTAAAAGTTCCTAGAACAATTGATTCACATGAAGTTTTCAAGTACCGTAAATCGTCCGGTAAGGATGGGGTGATAATGCAGGTAGTGTGGAGCAATCAACCTGTTCTTGAGAGTGTGCGTAGGGGCTAGAAAGAACAAGAAGAAGGCGCTCCATCACGCTGTAGTCTCCATGTTTCACTGCACTTTCTAGAGCGGCCTCTACCCGGTAATTTCGAGAAATTTCGCGTTGTAGGACGGTCTAACTGCCGTCGCCGATGCTTTCAGAGCGCCGCGATCCGCTGCCTGATACGCGGAAATAGTCCAATGGCATTCTGGTAGAATACCTTCTCATGATGCTGCTCAGGCACGAGCCTGCGAACGAATTCCGCATACAGGTCGATCGGTGCGAGCGGCCAGTCGGTTCCGAACAACATTTTCTCGTAATGATCACAGTACACCAGCGCCCGGCGAAAATGGTCCATGAACAGCGGTTCGTTCATGAACCGTTCAAAATGGGGCCGATCTCCGACGACAAGTCCGGACAAATCGGCGTAGACGTTCGGGTTCTTGGCCACCACTTCGGCGGCATCCATCACCCAGGGATCACCCAAATGGCAAATCATGAAGTTCACGCCGCGCTGCTGGTAGGCCAATTCATCTACGGTAAGCGGATGCGAATACTTCAGCAATCCGTTCATCGAGTAAGTATCGCCGGTATGAATCACCACGGGCATGCCGTACTTGGCAGCCAACTCATAAATCGGCGTGTAGATTTTGTCATAGACGTAATGATGGTAGTACCCAGCATATAGCTTAATTCCCGCCACCTCGGGAACTTGCAGACGAGCTTCAATCCTATCGAGCTCCTCTAGGGCGTGCTTGCCGGTGAGCATGTTCGGATTGATGCCGACGCATTCCATTAGGAACGGTGGAACGCTTTCTTGCAGGTCAAGACCCATCGGATTAGGTGAATTGGAATCAGGAAAGGCTCCCTTGGTCTGCTCCGTGACGCCCATTCCAATACCAAGAATGACGTCGTTCTTGTCAAACTCCGCCTTAAGTCCGGCAGTGGTGTAATCGACTTTGGACTGATCAATCGCTGTTTGATGAAAGCTGTCGATGTCCGACAGATGAATATGAATGTCAATGATCGGCATGTAAGATCTCCTTTTCGTCGGCAGGATTGGTAAAGGTCAGCTTCTGAAGGTCACGGACATCCTCCGAATTCAGATCGATTCGACCCAAGATCAGAAAAGTCGGCTGTGTCCAGGCGGTTTTCCCATTCAGAAGTGAAAGATGGTGATTCACATCGTGACTAAACACCTTGTTGTTCACATACGCTGATGAACTCTGATTGTGATAACTATTCACCATATGCAGCATGTTCTGACGAGAAACAGCGCCTATTCGCAAGAGTCCCTTGAAATGAAGCTCGGCTTCCAGCTTCCCGAGAAGGAACTTTCCTTCCCCGGGGATTTCCATCCATCCTTCGGAGAAGACTGGTGAAGGCTTGAAGAAATTATCATCCCTGAGCGAATAATGCGGCAGAACCAGGCCACTTTCGTTGGTCACCGAATGCAGCACGCAGAGAACAGGGACACCAGGCAGCATAAGGTAATGCTGGTCGATCGTGATCCCCCGATTCGCTTCCTGCTTCTCGATGACAGTGGTCATTCGGAGTCCCTTCCAGACGTTGCCGTGCAAATCCATCCGCTCCGCCCATGTCGCACTTCTCGGCTCCTGCTGTCGACTGAAGCCACTCATGCCGGGAATGTCCACGCCGAGTCCGCCGTACCAGGGATTCCACCAGGAACGCGGGGCAGCTTCCGGATACGAACTGTCCAACCATTCTTCGCCTTGGTGCTTCAGGGAATGCACGACGCTGCCGAAGCCAGGGGAAGCCGCTATGGAGAGAATCCCGTTGCTCACTGTGTACACGGGACCTGCCGCTCCTTCCTCCAGCCCGCAAACGACGGCTGCTTCCGTTTGGGGAAGCCAGAGAGCCGACCGCTCCTGAACCCAATCCTCGCCGCGATAAACGGCACGGGCCTTCCAACCGGATTCGCCATTTTCCGGGTCTTGCTTTTCCCCAGGGGAGTACTCAAAGCTCGCAGAACGAAGGTCCTGCTCCTTTTGCAACTTCATGTCGGCAACCTTCCGCTCCGGTTCCTCACCGTTTTGCACATACAGTTCCAAGCTACCGGCGAGCGGAACCATCTTTCTTTCGATAAGTTCTGCATTCAGCGGCCCAGCCAAGAACGGATTTCCGCCGCCAAGCGCCAGTTCGAGATGATCGTCCAGCATCGGTACGACCGGGTTCCGCAGCTTCCGGGCGAAGCAGCGGAAATCCCACCACTTGGCGAAGGTGTTTAGAGCAAACACGGTCGTCTTCGTTCGTACGACAGCTCCGCCAGGAATTCGGCCAAGATCATGCTCCAGACCAAGCGGGTATTCCGGGCGAAGCAGCTTCAGGGAAGGGTCCCAACAGATGCCGCAACCGACGTTCTCTTCCTTGCTGAACAGCCAGTTCTCCTTGATCTGGGCGCTGTCCCAATGATCCGGATCGCTGGAGTAAGCATCGCCCATGTCCACATAATGGCCCTGGTATGGCAGGATGAGCCTGTTGCCGAAGAAACCAAAATTCGTCAGCAGATACATGTTCTCTTCCAGCCCTTTGCTGCTGGTGTTGCAGATTTCGTGATAAAACTCGGCGATGCCGCTTGCGAACAGCTTGGCCACCGACTTTATCTCCAGGCCGGGGAAGTCTTCCGACTCGTAAAGGGCTTCAAGTACCTGACTCTCCCCTTCTGAGTAAATCTTCACTTCTTTGGCCTGCTTCTTGGAGAATTCTTCTGCAAACGGCTTACCCAGCTTCGGATAGTTCCACCAGAAACTGTGGTGGGATCCTGGATAATCGATCCACATGTTATTATCATGCTTGCTCAGATGGAGGGAGAATGCACCGTTCACGGCGACCCACTGTTCACCATCTTCCCCACCGAAACGGCCGTGTGTTCCCTTCATCAGGACGGACAGCTTGCTTGTGAAGGAAACCGCCTTTTGATCAACCGGAACTGCCGTCACCCCAACCTCTCGCGAGTAGAGTCCGTAGGACCGCAAGATGAAGGATACCGGGACAGAGGCTTTTCCTTTAGCTGGAAGTGTGAAGCGTACGACACGATCGGCCCATTCCACGCATCCATCCTCTGGCCATTCAAAAGCGAACTCCGCTTCCGAGGCAAAATGGTTCTCCACGTTCAGATACAGCTCGGCCGGAATGCCCGGATAAAGCTCCTTGACTGGCAGCGCCGTCTTCATCTTGACCGGGAATTTCGGAGCGATGCCTATTCGGAACTCGGCTCGCTTGCCACCGATAACCCATTGGCTCTTGACAACGGGATGGGTCTTCTTGTCATTCAGTTCTTCCCGGACCGGGTTAAGCTCGAATTCCCCCTCCACGATGACCGTCTCTCCCGGAGCGATCGTTTGTGCAGCAGTCAGCGCAAAACGGATACTCTTGTCGTCCTGGCCATTGATCTCAATCGCCAGCTTGGAAGCCGAGCGGTTCTTAATTCGATAGCGAACCTTGTAGGCAGAACCGAACACAAGATCGTGATCGTCGATTTCGGTGGAGATTGCATAATCAGGCGTGTCGAGAGCGGTCAGCCCGCGACCGGACTTTTCGAATTCCGCTCGCACGGAGAGATCTCCCTTACCCCAGGTGTATTCAAAGAAATCGAAGCCGCGCTCCCGGCGGCCATCCGGCTCGATGACGAGCTCGCGGGTGCTGTCTGCATACCAATCCAGCTCCTCAAAATAAGGAGCGAACGCTTCGGTTTGCAAGATGGTCGGAATGAAGTTCATCAGGTGGACGTAATCATCATTTTTTTCCCAGAAGAACCCGCATTTCTTGTACATCGGCACGGCTTTGGTGTTGCCTGCCCAGGTAAACAGATCTAGGCGTGGCCACCCCGCTTCAACTGTCTTGCGGACGGCATTCAAGATCAGATTACGGCCGACCTTGTAGCCGTGATAATCGGGCCGAACATTCAACAGCGGCACATACAGGGCCCCTTCGTCATGGCGGTAGTGGGCGAAACTACAGAAGCCGACAACCTCCTTACCATCGACGGCGAGAAACGCATGAAGATTGGACGAAATCTCCATCTCCCGGCGAACAGCGTCCTCCGTTCTCTGCCTGGTGCCGCCTCCCCAACTTTCGTTGCTGCGGTTCCACATATCAGTGAGCGCCCCAGCGTAGGAAGGGTCATATTCGATAATTCGGATTTGTTCCGCGGTGGTGTTTGTTGTCATGCTCTCATCTCCTTATCATCATCTAGAAGTATGTATTAAGTATAGCTACACCAAATTACTTTATCTGCACTAGCTTCAAAATTTGATATTTCATTAGAATTCATTAACATATTTATTTTATCGCCACCAATAGGTTCGTCATTATCAGCATTACAGAATTGTACAATCTCTACCATATACATCCCATTCTTCAATGCAATCCTATTGTTTGCACAATTTTCGTCTAAGAATCTTATTATCGCTAAATTGCGCATCCATAGTCAGGCAATCATAATCAACAATATACAATTTGTTATCCGTTATTTCTATATATCCTTCTGATCCTTCTATAGCACTCCAGATCATTTAACGTAGCTTCGAACTTTACTTCTATCGTCCATGAATGTTCTCTTCCTTCCTCGGTCATTTGGAAACTAATATTTTACCTTCTTCCATCTCATCTGAGAAATGTTTGAATAGCGACTCAAATTCCCAATCTTCATCTACAAATGTCTTATATTTATCTGCATTGACTAGCGCAATAAAATTAGTGTCACCAAGAGGAAGACAAAACTTCATTTTTAAACCTCCTCAAAAAATAAAGTGCTATTTCATGCCATAGGTTATATTCTTGAACACACCCTGATAAACCCTATGAGCTATAACTTATCATACTATAAAATGGAAGTATTTAGGCATACAACTAATCCACTACTTCAAAATAAAAACTCCTACCTAGGGGTCGCTTTCGATACTTTCAGCATGTTTTAGATACTCATTTTTAATATTGAAATTACTACTCGTCTAGGTTACCTAACACTTTTTCTTTTTATGTAAATGGTTGAGTTTAATGCTATACATTTGTTATTCTGGAAATTAGAAGCTTTTTAAATTAATTGGAGGTTTTTTCTGTGTATGGTATGTATATATTGCTCTTCTGTCAAGAAAGTGGACACCTTTAGAAGTTAAGCTGCATTCTCGTAGTAGAGCTGTT
>NZ_PDHM01000003.1:0-915 GCF_002573715.1 Paenibacillus sp. EZ-K15
AATCGGTCGAGGGCTTATCCAAAACTATTTCAATGTGTTGCAAATTCGTTTCGTATCTAGTTTTCAGGGAATCAATCTCTGTAACTGCATACAAGTTATGATGGAGAGATACCCAAGTGGCTATAAGGGGACCCTCTGCTAAGGGGTTAGACTGCGTAAGCGGTGCGAGGGTTCGAATCCCTCTCTCTCCGCCATTTGAATAACTTGAACGCAAATAGGTTTATATGGCGGTGTAGCTCAGCTGGCTAGAGCGTACGGTTCATACCCGTGAGGTCGGGGGTTCGATCCCCTCCGCCGCTACCATACATACCTGGAGGCTTAGCTCAGCTGGGAGAGCATCTGCCTTACAAGCAGAGGGTCGGGGGTTCGATCCCCTCAGCCTCCACCATGTACTTATTTTTATCACCTTACCATGCCGGTGTAGCTCAATTGGTAGAGCAACTGACTTGTAATCAGTAGGTTGGGGGTTCAAGTCCTCTCGCCGGCACCATCTTTAATAATGTGGAACTGTGGTGTAGAGGCCTAACATGCCTGCCTGTCACGCAGGAGATCGCGGGTTCGAATCCCGTCAGTTCCGCCATTATTAATCTTAAGGAATAAAAATGGTCGGTTTTCCACAGATTAAAGTGGGCAGGATTGCATTCCGCACTTTATTTTTATGTCATTTATGTAAGGCTCGGTAGCTCAGTCGGTAGAGCAGAGGACTGAAAATCCTCGTGTCGGCGGTTCGATTCCGTCCCGAGCCACCTTTATATCCTGGAGGATTAGCGAAGTGGCCAAACGCAGCAGACTGTAAATCTGTTCTCGTCCGAGTTCGGTGGTTCGAATCCATCATCCTCCACCAGTAAATAAGAGCCATTAGCTCAGTTGGTAGAGCACCTGACTTTTAATCAGGGTGTCGAAGGTTCGAGTCCT
>NZ_PDHM01000003.1:925-144086 GCF_002573715.1 Paenibacillus sp. EZ-K15
TCCGAAGAGTCGTCAACGTTGTTGACGGCTCTTTTTGTGTTGTTTTTAAGCTGTTTTTCTCTAATGTAACTGGACTTAGAGAGAAGGCATTGTCGCTTGCACTGGGTGTTATGCTAAAATAAGAAAAAACGATAAAGTGGTGGAGTCATCAATGGTGGAGATGGAGCACATCGTTCAGAAACTAGAGCAGACCTTGGGTACCTCACTCGGTTTAAAAACATTGAATGCTCAGGAAGCAGCATGGTTAACAAAACTAATAGCGACCTCACCGCCATTCGGTGATCGGATGGGTCATGAGGAAAGAGCCCAGGGGGCTAGTAGCCGTGAAGAAAACAGAACCTCACACCAATCACGAAGGGTTCACGGCGCCTATGTGCACAAGAACCTTGGTGAGATTTGGATTCCTGTGAATCAACAGGATCCTAGTCGGGTAATTGTAGCGAATCAGAGTGCTTTGACGGAGTCGGAGATTGGGCTTATAACTCTACTATTGTCGAGCCTTCAGGATACGACACCAGGGGTAGTGTCCAAGAGTGCCGGTAAGGTTGAAGAAGAACGACGCGCCCAACAGTTGGGTGGTTGGTTAAAGGAACGCCTGCAAGCCGGGGAACTGCTTGCTGAATTGCCAGAGGAAATGTGGATTCGGACAAGCTTGACGGAGGACATGGTTCCCTTTCTTCTTATTCATGAGAGCGAGCACGCCCCTACTCCAAGTTATAAGGCACTGCATCGGTTATTGCGCAGCTATTTTGGCGGGGACATCATTCTGGTGCCACTGCTTGATAAGGAATGGATTATCTTAGCGAACCAGGAATTGCTGGACGGTATAACGACGGATGATAAAGAGGATGCTTCGGTGGAAGGCGATCAAGATTTGCTCTCCTTATTCTGTATGGGGCTCTATGAGCTGATTTCAACGGAATGGGTGGGGGATTTCCATATCTCGGCGATACCGGCAGTTAATGCCCTGCATGCTCTGCCACAGACCGTTAGCATGTTAAGAGAGACCATGACCATCGGCCGTACCTTCCAGGTAAAGGAACATATCCATCTGTCGACCGGGCTTCATCTGGAGCGCCTGGTCTATAGCATTCCCGAGTACCAACGCAATCAATTTCTGCGAGAGTACGCTGCCGGACATACCGATTTATTCGAGGATAGTGAGACCTTGTCAACGCTGGAGTCTTTTTTCGAATTGGATTGTAACGTGAGCGAGACGGCCAAGCACCTATATATTCACCGTAACACGCTGCTATACCGCCTGGATAAGATCAAACAGGAGACGGGGCTTGATGTTCGCAGCTTCAGTGATGCGGTTTTAGTGAAAATAACGCTTCTATTGTATAAAGTGACGAAAAGGAAATAGGTTTTTTGTGCAGATTGTGTATAGCAAGTCAGGTGCCTATGGGGTAATATAAGATTATAAATTAATTGTATTCGATTTCATAACATTCATATGAGGGGGCAAATGCACATGGCTGGTGTACGCTTAGAGCATATTTACAAAAAGTATGCAGGTGCGGATAAAGCAACTGTAATTGACGTTAATCTGGATATTAAAGATAAAGAATTCTTGGTATTGGTAGGTCCTTCCGGTTGCGGTAAGTCCACGACATTGCGTATGATCGCAGGTCTTGAGGAAATTTCTGAGGGTAAACTTTACATTGGCGACCGCGTTGTTAACGATGTAGCACCTAAAGATCGTGACATCGCGATGGTATTCCAATCCTACGCCTTGTATCCACATATGAACGTATATCAGAACATGGCATTCGGTTTGAAACTCCGTAAAGTGAAGAAAGACGAAATCGATAAACGTGTACGTGAAGCAGCGAAAATCCTGGATATCGAGCATTTGCTTGAGCGTAAACCAAAAGCTCTGTCCGGTGGTCAGCGTCAGCGTGTTGCCTTGGGTCGTGCGATTGTCCGTGATCCGCAAGTCTTCTTGATGGATGAGCCGCTTTCCAACTTGGATGCGAAACTCCGCGGTCAGATGCGTGCCGAAATTACAAAGCTGGTTAAGCGTCTTGAAACCACTTGTATCTATGTAACGCATGACCAAACAGAAGCTATGACGATGGGTGACCGTATCGTTGTTATGCAAGACGGCATTATTCAACAAGCGGATTCCCCAGAGCAACTGTACAACAATCCGAACAACCTGTTCGTTGCTGGTTTCATCGGTTCCCCAACCATGAACTTCATCAACGGTAAATTGTCCGAGCAAAACGGTGGCGTATACTTCACTTCCCAGGGCTTGAACGTTCAAGTTCCAGGCGGTAAAGCACAATTGCTCAAAAATAAATCCATGATTGGCAAAGAAGTAATCATGGGTGTTCGTCCGGAAGATATTCATGAAGAGCCAGTATTCCTGGAAGCTTCCCCGAACACGATCTTCTCTGCAAAAGTCGATGTAACCGAGAACCTTGGTCACGAAATGCTCTTGTACTTGAGCGGATTGGGCTCCGATACAGTTATCGGCCGCGTAGACGGACGTTCGACTACTCGCGAAAGCGACAATGTAAAATTGGCACTCGACATGAACAAAGTTCATATCTTTGATAAAGAGTCTGAATTGAACGTATTGCTGGAAGACTAATCTTCAGCAATCGGGATCTCTTGAAAACCGCCCCCTCAAGGGGCGGTTTTTTTAGGAGAAAAAGACAATAATCATGGTAGTATTTACGCCTAGAAAAAGGTTTGGGGCGTCTTTCGCAGTTGCTAGTAGAAGTATTCGATGGGTAGCAATCTATTTAAAGCAGCTAACCCAGAGGCGGGAAATAAATAGAGTCCCATGCCTTTTCTAATAAAACATGACATTAATATTATTCAAGTTGTAGTACCGCAATAGTAGTGGAAGTCACCCCCATATAAGCCTAATGTCGCAATGGAGTAGCCGGTTAGAATTGCATTCATTGGCTTTTTTCGATAAGATAAGCACAAAGCAAGGGATACATAAGTATGGGACATACGGAATGTTGAAGCATATTTCATGTGAATTTCCAGATCGCTGATAAGGCTTATACAGATTATTTACTTTAGAAAATATCGAATATGGAATATATCATCCAATACGGGCCGTGTATAAGACGGTTGCGTTGTGATGTCAACATACAATGGAAGAAGAGGGGTAAGACCATGGCCAAGAAAGTGAAGGTATCCGAGCTGGTCCAGCAGTTTCAGTTGGAGGTCATCGCAGGTGAGGAAGGCTTAAAACGTCAGATTACAACGGACGATCTGAATCGCCCGGGATTGGAAATGGCCGGTTATTTTGAATACCATCCGCGGGAACGGGTCCAGCTTCTGGGGCGCACGGAGTTGGCTTTCTTCGGGATGCTGAAGCCGGAAGAGCGTAAAGAGCGGATGCGCAGCCTGTGCACGGAAGAAACACCTTGCATCGTGGTTACACGTTCCTTGGAAGTGCCGGAGGAACTGGTGGAACTCGGGAATGAGAGAGGTTTGCCTGTCCTGCGCAGCAGCATGGCGACAACCATTCTGACAAGCCGATTCACAAGCTTCCTGGAACGCAAACTCGCACCAACTACAACCATCCACGGGGTATTGTGCGATGTTTATGGCGTGGGGATGCTGATAACAGGCTCAAGCGGTATCGGGAAAAGCGAGACGGCACTGGAGCTCGTCAAACGCGGACACCGATTAATTGCGGACGATGCGGTGGAGATACGTCAGACATCGGATTTTCAGCTTCACGGTACGGCGCCGGAGCTCATTCGCCATCTTCTGGAGATCCGCGGAGTCGGTATTATTAATGTAATGACGTTGTTCGGTGCAGGAGCCGTTCGGAACAATAAACGGATTACGCTTGTTGTTCGATTGGAAGCCTGGCAGCAGGATAAACAGTATGATCGACTGGGGTTAGATGAAGAAACAACTCGAATTATTGAGACGGACATCCCTCTGGTCACCATTCCGGTTCGTCCAGGACGTAACCTTGCGGTTATTATTGAAGTGGCAGCTATGAACTACAGACTGAAACAAATGGGACTGAATGCTGCGCTGCAGTTTACGAACAAGCTGACAGCAACGATCGCTGAAGATATGGACGATTTGGACTAGGACTAGGGAGGTTATAAGTGATGCAAACATTGCTCATCGATCCGGTGGTGTTCTCCATCGGATCGCTGCGTGTTCATTGGTATGGCTTGATTTTAGGGCTGGGTGCTTTGGTGGGGCTGTTGCTGGCGATTCGCGAGGGGAAGCGTTTTGGCATTCCGCAGGAGTTCTTTATGGATTTGGTATTGCTTGGCGTACCTTCGGCAATTATTGGTGCACGTATTTATTATGTAGCATTTAAATGGGAAGATTATAAGGACAACTTCCTGGACGTGTTCAAAACATGGAATGGCGGGATTGCGATATTTGGTGCTCTCATCGGGGCTATTATCTGCGCTTTGATCTTTGTACATAGAAGAGGCTACTCATTCTGGCGGATTGCTGATATCTGTGCTCCGTCTCTGTTGGCCGGCCAAATCATTGGTCGCTGGGGGAATTTCGTTAACCAGGAGGCCTATGGCGGTCCTGTCAGCGAATCCTTTTTACGGGGGCAGCTGCACCTGCCTGATTTCATCGTCAATCAAATGAATGTACAAGGCGTATTCCATCATCCTACCTTCCTATACGAATCCTTATGGAACTTGGTGGGTATTGTCATACTGCTTATTCTTCGCAGACAGAAATTCCTGCGCGCAGGCGAGCTCTTCATCGGATATTTCATCTGGTATTCCATCGGCCGATTCTTCATTGAAGCGGTGCGCACGGACAGTTTGGCGTTCCAAGGCGCAGCCGGACTTGCCGACTTCATTAACAATACGTTATGGGCACCGATGACTTGGATGGGCTTTGAACTGGGCCATCTGGATCCGGCCTACGGCAATATTCGGATTTCTCAGCTGCTGTCGGTGTTGATTGTCATTGCAGGCATCATACTGATCATTGTGCGCCGTGTAACGGGTCGCGCCAATGTGCGTTATTTGGACCCCATCGTGTCAACGAAGACCGGAGCAGGCCCTACGCCTGAAGCGGACCTTCAGACCAATAAAGCCGCGAAGTCATCTGCGCAGGCACCTGTTAAGCAGGACAAACCGGCAGCAGAGCCAGCAGAGACGGCTGACAAAAGCACTCTAACCCAAGTCCAGGAGACGGAAGTCAAACCGTCCCCAGTAGAAGATACTCCGGCAATAAAACCAGATACGGAGGACAAAAAGGAGTAGTTGCAGCATGATCGAAACCGTACTGTTTGATTTGGACGGAACCATTATTGATACGAATGAATTGATTATCTCGTCGTTTCTGCATGTCTTCGAGGCTCAGGCCCCGGGACCGCTAACCAGGGAGCAGATCATTCCACATATGGGAACCACGCTGGAACAGCAGCTGCAGGCTTTCTCGGGAGGCGTCGAGGATGTTAGTCCGCTTGTCAAAGCCTACCGCTCCTTCAACACGCTTCATCATGATGAGATGGTTAAACCGTTCCCCCATGTAAATGAAGTCGTGGAGCGTCTTCATCGTCACGGGCTTTCACTGGGGATCGTAACGACGAAGATTCGTCCCTCCACGATGATGACTTTGGAGAAGTACGATCTGGAGCGCTTCATGTCGGCGATTGTGACGGTGAACGACGTCGAGCATCCGAAACCGCATCCTGAGCCCGTTCTGACGGCGATCGAGCGGCTGGGCGCCAATCCGGCTACGACATTGATGATCGGGGACAGTCCGGTCGACATTCAATCTGCCAAGGCGGCGGGCGTGAAGGCCGCCGCCGTAGCTTGGTCCCTGAAGGGTGAGCAGAAGCTGATGGAGTATGGTCCGGATTATGTTTTAATGGATATGAAAGACCTGTATGAGATCGTAGGACTTCAAGAGGAATAGGAGTTTTGGCAGCATGGCCAGAAAGGTTACCCGTTATCCTGTAGAAGGGCCCAACGCGCTATGGCAAATCTACCGCACCGTGAGCCCGTTCAAGGGCGTCAAGAACTTCATCTTTATCCAGTTGGCCCGCTATTGCCCTATCCTGCCCTTGAAGAACTGGATATACCGCCATATGCTCGGGATGAAGGTGGGGAGGCATACCGCGTTTGGATTGATGGTCATGGTGGATGTGTTTTTTCCGGAGAAAATATCTATCGGCGAGAATTCGGTGATCGGCTACAATACAACGATTCTTGCTCATGAGTATTTAATAAAGGAATATCGCCTGGGTGAAGTGCGGATCGGGGAGAACGTGCTCATCGGCGCGAACACTACGATTTTGCCTGGCGTAACGATCGGAGATGGAGCGGTTGTTGCTGCAGGGTCTGTCGTACATAAAGATGTGGCACCGGGTGTTTTTGTAGGCGGCAATCCATTGCGAGAGCTGAAGAGGACATCGACGGAAAGTGAGTCAATTTGAGGTAATGTGACAAGTTAGGTTCTCAAGCTACCTGAATTATTGTAGAATGAGTAGAGGATAACATGACACAAAGCGATTCCATAGTCCCCGGGGTATGATAGCCTTGAGGGACTTTTTTGCCCGCCCATCCTTATACATTGACTCTATGAAAATACTTGAAATCAAGGAGGCGACGCCTGACATGAGTGCAACGCTGAACAAGAAGGAAAGGCTCCCGCAGCTCGATATTTATCGTGCGCTGGCCATCCTGGGCGTGCTTCACGTTCATGCGACTTCATTTGCAACAGTTGATGCGATTGATTCGCGATTCTATTATATTATTAATTTTTTGAACATTTTCTTTAAATATGGTACACCTTCGTTTATATTCCTAAGCAGCTTCGTGCTGTTCTATAACTATGCGGACCGGCCTCTGACCAAGGATCTGATCAAAAACTTCTACAAACGGCGGCTCTTGTATATTTTGCTGCCTTATGTGTTGTTCTCGATCATCTATTTCTTTGTACGGATGTATCAGAACGGGTTGCTCAACAGCTCATTTGATCTATGGGCACAGATGCCGCTTTTCTTTGAACGTTTAATTCGGGGGCAGAACTATACGCACTTATATTTTGTATTTATCAGTTTGCAGTTCTATATCCTGTTCCCGATCTTCCTTAAGCTGTTCAAATCGTCCCGGTTTCTTGTACGGTGGGCGGTTCCCATCGGGTTCCTGCTTCAATGGGGCTTTATCATTTGGAATAAATACGAGCTTCAATACACGTTTAAAGGAAGCTTGGCCATCTCGTATTTAGCCTACTATATGCTGGGTGCTTATCTGGCGATGAATTACGACAAATTCAAGGGTTGGCTTACGTCATCCTGGAAAAAGCAGACTTCAGGTCAAAGAGCAGGTACGGTCGTGTTATGGGCCGGTTGGCTCGCAATGGCACTGACACATGTGCAGATTTGGTACAATCAGAGATTGCATGGTGCCAAATATGACTCCCTGTTGTACGAGCTGTTATGGAATCTGCACACGGTTTTCTCCGCGATTGTGCTGATGCAGCTGGCCAGCTGGCTGTATAACAGCGGTTGGAAACTCATCGTGAAGGTGCTGACGCGGATTGGCGAGCTGTCCTTCGCGATCTATCTAGTGCACCCTCTTTGGCTGTTCCTGTATCGGGAGTACGATCTCAAGCTAAATCCGGTAACCGATGATTATCTCATCTGGATATATGGCGGCATGGTAACTGCATTGATCGTCAGTGCGCTGGTGGTGCAAACCGTGTTCCGGTGGGTTCCGGGCTCCTGGATGCTGCTCGGCAGCGTTCCGCGATCTTTGAAGCCATCATCTAAAGCACCGAAAGCACCAACGCAGAGAAAAGACACCGTTACAGGCGACAGCAAAAAATCAGTAGATCTATAACCATAGCAGGCATACTTTTTTCTTTTTTATCATTATGAAGCAAAGCCGTCCGGCAATCGGGCGGCTTTTTTTGCATTATGCCGTCGCTGGACATAGCAGAGGTTCGCTCATAGACAAGTAAGCCACTCCAGCATGTTCTTGTGTTACAATTATACCCATAAGTTAAGAGGATTCTTTGGCGGCTAAGGCGGATTACAACGGAGAACGATACATAGCAGGACGCATTCATGATCCATTGACGATCAGGCAGGGTTCATGGTAATATAGCCAATATCCTTTAATTTATTAGCAAGGTACCACTTTACCATAGTAAAGACTTTTCTGAATTTGAGGTGGAGCGTCATGTCTAAACCAAAAGGCTTCGAGAAACCAGCAGGTGTTCGTGATTATCTCCCTCATGCGGTCACCAAGCTGCGCCGGATTGAACGTGAAGTGCTTGCATGTATGGACCGCTGGGGATACCAGCAGATTATGACACCAACGATGGAATATTACGATACGGTAGGCGTAGCAAGCTCTACGTCGGACCAAAAACTGTTTAAATTATTGAATAAGCGCGGAACGACCATGGTGCTGCGCTCCGATCTGACCGCTCCCATAGCACGGGTCATGTCATCTCTCCTGAAGGATGAGCCGTTACCGGTGCGTTTGTCTTACCATGCAAATGTGTTTCGCGCAATCGAAGAAGAGGCTGGCCGGGAGGCTGAATTCTTCCAGACGGGTGTAGAGCTTGTAGGCGACGATACGCCGGAGGCCGATGCCGAAGTGATTGCGCTGGCGATCGAATCCCTGAAGGCGGCAGGTGTGGAGAAATTCAAAATCGCGATGGGGCATATGGGTTACCTTAATGGCCTTCTGCAAGAGGTGCTGCCTGAGCGGACGGAGGATCAAGAGAGCCTGAAGCAGGATCTGCTGAACCGCGACTATGTCGGATACCGAAATACCATTGCCAGTCTGCGTCTTACGGAGACACAGCAGGACCAGCTGGAGGGAATCCTGAAGCTGCGCGGGGGCAGGGAGATTGCCGGGCAAGCACTTGAGATTAGCAGCAATGATCTCGCAAGAGCTTCTATTGAGCACCTGTGCAGAGTATGGGAGGTGCTGGAGGCATACGACGTTTCCAGGCATGTTCTGTTTGATCTGACGATGCTCGGAGATTTCTCCTATTACACCGGCATGACGTTTGAAGGCTATGCTGCTGAGCTTGGTTCACCCGTTGCGAGCGGCGGTCGTTATGACAAGCTGCTCCAGCAGTTTGGCCGTGCGGTTCCGGCTACCGGCTTTGCGCTTAAGACCAATCGCATATTGGATGGGGTACAGGGAGAAGAGATTACGGAGGAGCTGCCCGTTCTGATCCGTTACACGGCTTCCTATCGCAAAGAAGGTTTGGCAAAAGCATCAGAATTGCGGTCACAGGGTCATACCGTCATCACCTCGATTATGCCAGACTCGGCGAATGTCCGCGATGAGGAAGTACCCGTTGTATCCGGCAGTCTGCTTAATAGAGGCTATCGGGAGATCATTACCCTTCGATAGAAGTTGATATTTCACTCTATTTTATATAGGTTTAGGTCAGGAGGAGTTGAACGTGGCGGAAACGTTGAAAGTAGCGATGCCCAAAGGGCGTATATATAAAAAAGCATCCGCGCTGTTTCGTTCAGCCGGACTTCCGATTCCCCTCGATGTGGATGAGACGCGCAAGCTGGTCATTCCCTTGCCGGAGGCAGGAATGGAATTTATTCTGGCGAAGCCGGTGGATGTGCCGACTTATGTGGAATACGGTGTCGCGGATATCGGAATCGTTGGCAAGGATGTGCTGATGGAAGAGAACAAAGATGTCTATGAGCTGCTCGATCTCGGCATCGCAAGGTGCCGGATGTCGGTTATCGGCTTACCGGATTGGAAGCCGGGCATACGTCAGCGGGTTGCCACCAAGTATCCGAATGTGGCTTCGCAGTATTTCCGTGAACAAGGCCAGCAGGTTGAAGTGGTTAAGCTGAATGGTTCCATCGAGCTTGCACCGCTTATCGGCTTGGCGGACCGGATCGTGGATATGGTGGAAACCGGCCAAACGCTCAAGGAGAACGGACTTATAGAGATGACCAGCATCTTTGAAATTACAAGTCGCCTGATTGCCAATCGTGTCAGCTATCGGATGAAGAATGATGAAATTCAGGCATTGTGTGATCGGCTGCAAATGGTCATTATGTCTGAGGGAGCGAATATATAGCGCTAAGAACGAAGGTATAAACAGGATGAGCATGGATGGGTCGGACAAATAGATTGTCGATTCGTAAGAAATGCTATGCGTGTATCAAAAACAAGATGTGATGCAAGCAGCGGGATTGGGGGAGATGAAGGTGAAGGTTGTATCAGCACGGGACTTTCAGCTGAAACGGGAAAATGATTACGGTACACCAGAGCAGAATGAAGTCGTGAAGGCTATTGTGCGGGATGTGCGGTCTGAAGGAGATGCTGCCTTGCTTCGGCATACCGAGCAATTGGACCGCGTCCGTCTTACGGCAGATCAGCTTCGCGTAACGGATGAAGAGCTCAAAGAGGCTTATCATCATGTGGAGTCTTCGTTCGTGAAGGCGATTCAGGCCGCCGCGAATAATATTCGTGCTTTCCATGTGAAGCAGAAGCGTAATTCCTGGATGGATCTTCAAGCCGACGGCAGCATCTTGGGACAGATCATTCGCCCGTTGAAGCGCGTGGGTGTATATGTGCCCGGCGGGAAGGCAGCCTATCCTTCGTCCGTGCTGATGAACGTCATCCCGGCGCAGGTCGCAGGTGTGCCCGAGATTGTCATGGTCACTCCCCCTGCTACCGGCGGAAAGGATGGGATTAATCCCTATATCCTGGTCGCCGCAGCCGAGGCCGGCGTTACGGAGATCTACCGCGTAGGAGGAGCTCAGGCGATTGCGGCGTTGGCCTACGGTACGGAGAGCATCTCTTCCGTTGATAAAATCTGCGGTCCCGGCAATATTTATGTTGCGCTGGCCAAGCGAGAAGTGTACGGGGCGGTCAATATTGACAGCCTTGCCGGTCCGAGCGAGATTGCGGTATTGGCCGATGACAGCGCAGATGCTTCGTATATTGCGGCGGATTTGCTCTCCCAAGCAGAGCATGACGAGATGGCATCCGCCATTCTCGTGACGCCTTCACGCAAGCTGGGCGAGGCTGTTGCCACAGAAGTGCAGCGGCAGCTTGAACTGCTGCCGCGGCGTGACATCGCTCGCGCATCCGTGGATACTTACGGCGCGGTGATCATCACGGAATCCCTTAGAGAAGGGATTGAAGTTATTAACCGTTTGGCGCCGGAGCATCTGGAAATTGTGACAGAGGAGCCGATGGCGATTGTGGGCCAGATCGAGAACGCGGGTGCGATCTTCCTCGGGCCATACAGCTCGGAGCCGGTAGGTGATTATTTTGCAGGACCGAATCATATCATCCCGACGAATGGGACGGCTCGGTTCGCATCGCCGGTTGATTTGGACGATTTCATTAAGAAATCAAGCTTGATCTACTACAGCAAGGAAGCCCTGCTGCGCGATGGCGAGCAGATTATGGAGCTGGCTCGGCGCGAAGGGCTTGAAGGTCATGCCCGGGCGATCGAGATTCGGCTTGAACAGGAGCGTTAAGCATCAAAGAGGAACATGAATGATTCGTTCATACTAGATACGTTTAGAGGAGGCAATCAACGTGAGCAGTTTGGATGCAGCAGCAAGATCAGCCGGCGTGAGCCGCAAAACTAATGAGACCGATATTGCCCTGGATTTCAATGTCGATGGAACCGGGATCTCGGAATTGGAAACCGATGTGCCGTTTCTGAATCATATGCTTGATTTGTTTACGAAGCATGGTCAATTTGATCTTCGCGTGAAGGCGAAGGGAGATATCGAGATCGATGACCACCACACGGTGGAGGATATCGGGATTTGCCTGGGGCAGACGTTCCGCGAGGCGCTGGGTGATAAAAAAGGCATTAAGCGCTATGCCAGCGTGTTTGTACCGATGGATGAGGCGCTTGCTCAAGTCATTGTGGATATCAGCAACCGTCCGCATTTTGAGTATCGGGCCGAGTACCCTTCGCAGCAGGTAGGCTCTTTTGAAACTGAGCTTGTCCATGAATTTCTGTGGAAGTTGGCGCTGGAGGCGCGAATCACGCTGCATGTCATCGTTCATTACGGACACAATACTCACCATATGATTGAAGCGGTATTTAAGGCCCTCGGCCGTGCATTGGATGAGGCGACTACCGTGGATCCGCGGGTGACCGGCGTGCCATCCACGAAGGGAGTGCTCTAATCGATGGCCATTGCAATCGTGGATTACGGCATGGGCAATCTGCACAGCGTCAGCAAAGCAGTGGAGCGGCTTGGATATAAGCCGCTCGTTACCGGGGAGCGAGAGGAGATTCTGGCGGCGGATGGCATCATTCTGCCTGGGGTCGGCGCGTTCGGCGATGCTATGGAGCAGCTGCGCGAAACTTCGCTGGACTCGGTCATGAAGGAAGCAGCGAAATCGGGGAAGCCGCTGCTGGGGATTTGCCTCGGCATGCAGCTCCTGTTCAGCCGGAGCCAGGAGCATGGCAAGTTTGAAGGGCTGGATATTTTGCCCGGATCGGTTGTACGGTTTACGGGTGGTGACTACAAGGTGCCGCATATGGGCTGGAATTCATTGCAGTTCGAGAAGCGGGAGCATCCGCTGTTTGCGGGACTTGAGGAAGGTCATGTGTATTTTGTCCACTCGTATCATGTTCTTCCTGAGGTTCAGGCTGATTTGCTGGCGGTTACCGATTACGGTCAGCCAGTGACAGCCATCGTAGGCCGCGATTCGGTGTATGGCATGCAGTTCCATCCCGAGAAGAGCGGGGAGCTTGGGATGAGCCTGCTTCGCAATTTCTTGGCTTTAACGTAATGTAAGGTGATCAAATAGACCAGAAGGAAAGTGGGAATGGGGATGTCCTCTTTTATCATATATCCGGCAATCGATATTCGCGGCGGCAAATGCGTCAGGCTCGTACAAGGCGATTATAATCAAGAAACGGTATACAATGACAATCCGCTCGAGGTAGCCAAATCGTGGGAAGAGCAGGGCGGCACCTTTATTCATCTCGTGGATTTGGACGGAGCGAAGGCAGGCCATCCGGTAAATGACGGTATCATCGGGAAGATCGCAGCAAGCGTCCAGGTTCCAGTTCAGGTAGGCGGAGGTCTGCGCACGCTGGCGGATGTGGAGCGGCTGCTGTCGCTTGGCGTCAGCCGTGTTATCATCGGTACGGCGGCAATTGAAGACCGTGTCTTTACGGAAGAGGTGCTGGGCAAGTACGGGGATAAGGTGGCCATCGGGATCGACGCGCGCAACGGATACGTCGCAACTAGGGGCTGGCTGGAAACGTCAGAGGTTCAAGCCGAGGTGTTGGCTAAGGAGCTGGCAGCCAAAGGAGCGGAAACCTTCATCTTTACCGATATTTCCCGTGACGGGATGATGCAGGGGCCTAACGTGGAGGGGATTGTCTCGCTTGCGAAAGCCAGCGGCCGCTCGGTCATCGCTTCGGGCGGCGTGACGAAGCTGGACGATTTGCTGGCGCTCAGCGCACACAGCGGCGACGGTGTAGGCGGAGCGATCGTAGGCAAGGCGCTGTATACAGGCAATATTGACCTGAACGAGGCAATTACGAGAATCAAATAGGTCTGGACTTAGGGTCCGTTCAAATAAGAGGTTGATCGATACAGTTCATAGGGGAAGAGGGGAACAGCATGCTGGCAAAACGGATCATACCTTGCCTGGACGTGAAGGACGGCCGGGTGGTGAAGGGTGTAAATTTTGTGAATCTCCGCGATGCGGGCGATCCCGTGGAATTGGCGGCGCTCTATGACCGGGAAGGCGCAGACGAGTTAGTCTTTCTGGATATTTCGGCATCGGTCGAAGGCCGGGCGACGATGGAGGAAGTCGTGCGGAAAACGGCAGGGGAAATTGCCATCCCTTTTACCGTGGGTGGAGGCATTTCGTCCGTCGAGGACATGAAGCGGATTCTGCGGGCAGGCGCGGATAAGATCGGGATGAATACGGCAGCGGTCAAGCAGCCGGAGCTCATCTCAGCCGGGGCACGCAAATTCGGCTCCCAATGCATCGTTGTGGCGATCGATGCCAAGTACAACGAAGCGTGGGGAGAATGGGAAGTGTACACGCACGGCGGACGTACGCCTTCCGGCATCAAAGCGCTGGATTGGGTGAAGCAGGCGGAAAGCCTGGGTGCAGGCGAGATTCTGTTGACCAGCATGGATGCAGACGGAACGAAGGATGGGTTCGATCTATCACTTACCTCTGCCGTATCTTCAACAGTACAGATCCCGGTCATCGCGTCCGGCGGTGCTGGCAAAGAGGATCACTTCTATGACGTGTTCACCACAGGCAAGGCGGATGCGGGCCTTGCCGCAACGATTTTCCATTATAAAGAGATCACGATTCCTCATCTGAAGTTGCATCTTAGTCAAAAAGGAGTGGATATACGGTGAGCGAAGATATGTTGAAGGATTTATCCCTGGAGCAGGTCAGCGAGCATATCCGTTGGGATGCCTTGGGCCTGGTGCCGGCGATTGTACAGGATGCACAGAGCAAGCAGGTGCTGATGATGGCTTATATGAATCGGGAGTCTCTTCGCTTGACGCTGGAAAGCGGCGAAACTTGGTTCTGGAGCCGTTCGCGCGAGGAGCTGTGGCATAAGGGGGCAACTTCCGGGAACGTCCAGACGGTCGTTTCCATGACATACGACTGTGATGGAGACACTCTCTTGCTGATGGTGGATCCGAAGGGACCTGCTTGTCATACCGGACAAACAACCTGCTTTTACAATGAGATTACGATTCAGGGGCAGAAGAGCGGGACTGCGAATAACCCTGCAGCTGCAGAGAGCGGGCGGTTTGCGGTTCTTGCCGAGCTGGAAGAGGTCATTGCCCAGCGTGAAGTGGAGCGGCCTGAAGGGGCTTATACGACTTACCTCTTTGATAAAGGGGTAGACAAAATCCTGAAGAAGGTGGGCGAAGAAGCTTCGGAAACGATCATCGCCGCTAAAAATAAAGACAACGCCGAGCTTAAGCTTGAAATCAGCGATCTGATCTATCACCTACTGGTACTTCTCCAGGAGCGCAAGCTCCCGCTGGATGAGATCATGGATGAGCTGAGTCGCCGCCACGAACGGCCACGCCGCGATTAGGAGGTCTACCGATGCATATTGATTACCATACCCACCATGCCCGGTGCGGACATGCCGAGGGGCAGCTGGAGGAGTATGTACGGCGCGCCATTGAACTCGGGATGGATCAATTGGGCTTGTCGGATCATATGCCCTTGATTCACGTCAACCCGGAAACGTATTATCCGGAAATGGCCATGCCGATGGACGAGCTGCCGCGTTACGTGGAAGAGTGCCTGCAGCTGAAGGAACGCTACAAAAAACAGATTGACATTCGGATCGGTCTCGAAGGCGATTATATCGAGGGATACGAAGAACAGATTGAGCGGATTGTGAAGGACTATCCGTGGGATTATGTTATCGGCTCCGTACACTTTCTGGGAGAGTGGGATATTACGGATTACCGTCAGACCCAAGGCTGGGAGGGCAATGATCCGCTTGAGGTTTATCAGCAATATTATGATGCGGTGCAGAAAGCCACCGCGACTGGCTTCTATGATATCTTGGGCCATCTGGACGTGATCAAGCGGTTCGGTTATGGACCAGGCCCCGAACAGAAGTCGGAAGTGATCGCTCTGGAACAAGCCGCGCTTGCGGCTGTGGCCCAAAGCGGGAAAGCCATGGAGCTGAATGCCTCCGGTTTATCGAAGGCCTGTGAGGAAATGTTTCCGAGCCGCCGCATGCTGGAGGAAGCGATTAAGCTTGGCATTCCGTTGACTTTAGGGTCGGATGCCCATCAGCCGATGAAGCTGGGCGAGCATCTGGGCCAGGCCAGAACACTGCTATCGGAGCTTGGCGTTCGGGAGATCGCGACCTTCCGTAACCGGAAGCGGGAGATGGTGCTTTTGAATGTTGAGGGAAACAATGTATAATAAAGATAAGCACTAATTGCAAACAGGTTTATTGCAGACGGCTGTTTTCTACTCCTAGAGACCCTTCTTCGAAGAGGTTGATGGAGGCGGGAACGGCCTGATTTGACGATAACGCTTTCAACGAGATCGTTGCATCAGCCATTATCAACCACTCTCGTCAGGAGGTCCTCATGTATCGTTCATTACGATTGTTCGCCGGAACTTCCAATCCGGCGCTTGCAGCAAATATCAGTAAGCAGTTGGGAGTTGAACCGGGAAAGATCAAGATTTCCCGCTTTCAGAGTGGCGAAGTTTATGTGCACTTTGAAGAGAGCATCCGCAATTGCGATGTTTTTCTGCTGCAGTCCTTTTCTCACCCTATCAATGAAATGTTCGTAGAGCTGCTGGTGATGATTGATGCCGCGAAGCGTGCTTCCGCCAGAACGATCAATATCATTGTGCCTTATTACGGTTATGCCAGACAGGAACGGAAGGCAGCACCGCGTGAGCCGATTTCGGCCAAAATGGTAGCCGATGTGCTGACCACAGCCGGGGCCAACCGCGTGATTACGATTGATCTGCATGCCCCTGCTATTCAGGGCTTCTTCAATATACCGGTGGATCATCTGACTGCGCTCGATCTGATTACGGAATATTTGAAGACCAAGAAAATTGAGAACCCGGTCATCGTATCCCCCGATGCCGGGCGGGCGAAGACAGCCGAGAAGCTTGCGAGCCGCTTGGGATCGCCGTTTGCCATGATGATCAAGCAGCGTCCTGCCCATAACGAAGCCGTTATCACCCATGTCATTGGGGACGTGGCGGGGCGTACGCCGATTATTATCGAGGACTTGATTGATACGGGAACCACCATCGTGCAAGTGGTCGAAGGTCTGAAGGAACGGGGAGCTAATGATGCCATTGTTTGTGCAACCCATGGGCTCTTCTCCGGTGAAGCACTAAGCCGTCTGGACCATGCTCATATTGAGGAAATCGTGGTCACAGACTCCATCGTGCTCCCAGATCATCACTGCAAGATGCGGCTTAAGGTGCTGTCTGTTGCGCCCATGTTGGCCCAGGCAACCCACATTATTACCGAGGGCGGCTCGATCGCCACTTTATTCAAAGACGCCGGTGTGTAAACTGGTGTCTTTTTTCTGCAAATGACGTTGAAACTTGTGTTATACTGTTGTGGATAGAGGAGCAAGTTAAAGGAGGTGCCTTGCTTTTCGTGAATGGTTATCCATATGGGTCCAGTGACCCCCACAATGTTATATCTATCGAAATGAATGCCAATTTCTTCTTCGATCGCGCGGTTCGTTCGCTTGATCGTTTCCAATATGACAGGGCTCTGAAATATTTTCGCAAAGCTGTTGAATATGAACCGGATAATCCGGTGAATCATTGCAATATGGCGGGTATATTATCAGAGACGGGAGATTATAAAGCTTCCAACGATGTGCTGGCTCACATTTTGGAGCAAGTTGACCCGTTGATGACGGAGTGCTACTTCTACATGGCGAACAATTACGCCAATATGGAACAGTTCGAGCAGGCGGAAGAAGCGCTTGTTACTTATCTGGAGGAAGACCCCAGCGGTCAGTTTCTGGATGAGGCCGAGGAGATGATGGAGCTGCTTCATTATGAGCTGAATCGTCCTGCCAAGCTGAACCGGATCAAGAGTCGTGAAGGCGTGGTCGAGCATGAGCATGCCCGGGCGCTGCTTGAGGAAGGGAAATTCGCACAAGCGGTCAAGCTGTTGGAGGAAATCGTCAAGGATTATCCGGATTTTCTGGCTGCTCGTAACAATTTGGCTCTGGCCTATTATTATATGGGGCGCTTTGATACTGCGAAGCGCACCATTGGCGAGGTGTTGGATCAGGAGCCAGGCAATCTGCACGGTTTATGCAATCTGGCTATCTTCTTTCAGCATGAAGGAAATCAGGAGCAGCGTGACCGATTGATGGACATGCTAACGGTGACGGTTCCTTTTCATCAGGAGCATGTGTTTAAGCTGGCGACAACGATGGGAATACTGGGGCAGCACGAAATTGCCTACGGTCATTTTCGCCGGTTGTTGAAGGAAGAGGAGTTTAGCGGAGATCCTAGTCTGTATCATTATACGGCTGTTGCGGCATGCAACAGCGGTTATTATGACAGGGCCGAGAAATATTGGCGGCAAGCTTTGAAGCTGGACGGAGATTCGGTGATTCCGAATTTCTATCTGGCGCAGCTGCAGAAGCGTAAAGAGACCGGTACGGACCAGATGAAGGTGAGTTACCACTATCACCTTCCGTTCGAAGAGCAGTTCAAACGCTGGGAGCATGACGGCGACAAGTTGACGGAGGAAGCGAAACAGAATCCGCTGATTCGTTCTTCATTCTTCTGGGCGCTCCGGCATGGCGATCCCCATACCAAGCTGCAGGTGATCCGGACGCTGGAATTGATTGCCGATGAAGAGGTGCAGCATGCGCTGCAATCGTTCCTACAGGAACCGGGAGAGGATGCGGAGCTGAAAGATGCCGCCCGCCTGGTACTCCAGCAGATGGAGGCCGCAAGCAATCGGCTGAAAGAACGCCGCGACGATCGCGATATATCCAGCAGCAAGACCCGTGAGGTGCTGCCGGATTGGCTGCCTTCCTGGAAGGCGGTGCTGGAGAAGGCAGAGCAGACCATGGACATGCGGGTAGACCCTTTTTGGAAAAAAGAGATGGAGAATCTCTGGTCCGAGTTCCTAAGCCGGCTGTACCCTGATATTCCGAACATTCGGAATGTGGAGGGCTGGGCAGCGGCATTGGAATATCTGACGGCCAAGAAGCGTGGACGAACCCTAACCTATGAACAGGTGGCTGTCCGTTACGGTATTTCGCCATCAACGGTGAGTCGTTACGCACGTCAAATGGATAGCGTATGTGAAACGAAAGCACAGCCGGATGATAATTTCCGGCCATTTACGGAAAACATTTAAGTAAGAACCCATATTCGGATACTTAGGAGACCTTGGTACATGAAGATTCCATAAGTCCTGAATAGGATGTAACACGTAACAGAAATCGACACCTTAAAGGAGGCCGTATCTATGTACAAATCAATCGTAATCGGAACAGGACCTGCCGGATTGACGGCAGCCATCTACTTGGCACGCGCGAACTTGAAGCCGCTCGTTATCGAGGGAATGCAGCCGGGCGGTCAGCTTACGACAACGACGGAGGTTGAGAACTTCCCTGGATTTCCGCAAGGAATCATGGGTCCCGAGCTGATGGATAATATGCGTCAACAAGCGGAGCGCTTCGGTGCAGAGTTCAAGAGTGCCTGGGTCGAGTCCGTTGATTTCTCCGAGCGTCCGTTCAAGGTGAATGTCGAGGGCATGGGCGAGCTTCTGGCTGAGTCCGTTATTATATCGACGGGAGCTTCCGCGAAGTATCTCGGAATTCCGGGAGAGCAGGAGAACGTTGGTCGCGGCGTAAGTACATGCGCCACATGCGACGGGTTCTTCTTCCGCGGGAAAAAGATCATTGTCATCGGCGGCGGCGACTCCGCGATGGAGGAAGCCAGCTTCTTGACGCGTTTTGCTTCCAGCGTAACGGTAGTGAACCGCCGTACCGAGCTGCGTGCATCCAAGATCATGCAGGATCGTGCACGTGAGAATGAGAAGATCCAGTGGGCTCTGGACCGTACGCCGGTTGAGGTGGTTACCAGCGAAACCGGTGTTAAAGGGCTGAAGGTCCGCAACAACGAGACCGGAGAAGACGAACTGATTGAAGCGGAAGGCGTATTCGTGGCTATCGGCCATACACCGAACACGGGTTTCCTTGGCAATCAGATTACGACCGATCCGACTGGTTACATCCTGGTTAAACCGGGTACGACGGAGACGAACATTCCGGGTGTATTCGCTTGCGGCGATGTCCAGGATACCCGTTACCGCCAAGCTATTACGGCTGCAGGCACAGGCTGTATGGCCGCTATGGACTGCGAGAAATATCTCGAGGGCCATATGGTGCATGACTGGAGCGAAACGCTGAATAAATAATCTCTGATTTTTTGAGGGATGATATGTAAAATAGAAAAAGCCTCTGAGCTATACAGCTGACGGTTTTGGCGAGACTATCTCGTAAAAACCTGTGCTTGTGTAGCCCGGGGCTTTTTTTGCTGGGAGGTTACAGGCTTAATGCCTTGTTGGCATTGTTCACATCATTCTCCAGCAGCTGCTTCAAATTGTAAGACGGATACAGACCGCGTACATACATAAAGTAGAAGATCTTCCCGTGCAGGTCAATGGCTTTGTTCAACTGTTTCTGCAGGGTTTCTCTTACGCTTGGCGTTGCCGCTTCGGTAATGGCAATGGCGTAGCTGCGGACAGAGGTTTTGGCAAAGCCGAGCAGATGGCCTGCGTAATACGCCGTCAAATCGTCGCCGGAAAGGCTGCGGGTTCCTGTTGGCGCTTCCGCATAGTAAGGTAAAAGCTCTCGCAAGTTTTGTTCCACTCCGTGGATCGCTTCAGTGTACAGCCCATGGAGCTCCGGGTCTTTGATATCACGCAAGGACATTTTGAACCCCATCAGGTTATTTGCCTGAAAAGCGGTTAATTCATGAATCTCCAGCGTTTCATGCCAAGCGAGATGCCTCGGATTTTGACTCATGCTCAATAGGTTCTCCTCCAAAATCAATATGCGATAGCCTATTCACCGGATGGAGGAAGGGTGCATCTGCCCAGCCCCGAGCCTTACAAATCTTGCGCCAACCGCACCATGTCACGCAGTCGCATGCCGTTCTCATAGATTTCCTCATCATAATGGCGGACGAAAAAGTCCCGATCGATGCCTGTCATCCGAAATCCGCATTTCTGATACAGCGCCAGCTGCGCCACGCCAGTGCTTCCTGTGCCCACTTCAATCGTTGCATATCCGAGTTCCCGTGCCTGCCCGATGGCATGATTCACAAGCTGTTTGCCATAGCCCTGGCCGTGCAGATTCTCGCTTACTGCAACGTTAACCAGCTCGATCGTATCGGGCCTTGTAGGCAGCAGGACGTAGACCCCGATCTGATGCGAGTCCTCTTCAGCCACATAGCAATGACCGCGCTTTACATAGTCATCTACCAGCCTTAACGATGGATCTGCAAGCAGCAGCAGGTCCATAGGGGGTTTTTCATGAGTATTCAGCTTTCTAATGTTCACGAGCGTTCTCCTTATATATCTATAGTGATTTTAAAACAGGTTTATTGTAACATGCCTGGACACCGAATTCCTGGATTTGGATGATTTCAACTGACGGTTGAATTCTTCCGGGATTCAAAAACCAGGTTATTGTATGCCTTACGCAACGCCCCTACAATGAGGTTATATAGGAGCGTGATCCATATGAGAGACATGTTAGCCAAAAATATTAATCGTTACCGAAAGGAACGGGGGCTCACCCAGGAGGGATTGGCTCACAAACTGGGCGTTACCTTCCAGGCGGTATCCAAATGGGAAACGGGACAGACCATGCCCGATATCGCGCTGCTTCCGGAGCTGTCCCGGCTGCTGAACGTCAGCATCGATAAGTTGTTTGGTTATTCTTCGACGGGCAAGCCGATCAGCATATATGAAGAGGAGTACAAAACACCGGAGTACTATTGGGGCACGGAGCCGAACGCGGCCTGTTACCAGGTGCTTGAAATGATCCCGCCCACAAGAAGGGTAAAGCTGCTGGATATCGGGTGCGGGGAAGGGAAGGATGCCGTGTTTTTTGCCCGTAACGGCTATGAGGTCACAGCATTCGACATATCGGATGCGGGGATCGAGAAAACGAAGCGATTGGCTGATAACACCGGAGTACACGTGAACGTATTCAAGGCGGATATTTCGGATTACCGTCTGGACTCGGAGTTTGACGTGTTGTATTCCAGCGGCGTTCTGCATTATATCAGACCCGAGTATCGTGAAGAAATCTTTACGAACTATAAAAAATTCACGTCGGCAGAGGGATTTCATTGCCTTAATGTGTTCGTACAAAAGCCGTTCATTGCGCCTCCTCCCGAGGATGAGCCGTACGCTTACGACTGGAAATCCGGGGAGCTTATGATGCATTATCACGATTGGTTGATTCACAGCTGCCCGGAGGTCATTTTTGATTGCAATTCGTCAGGTATACCGCACCGGCATGCGATGAGTAAGTTGATTGCACAGAAGGCGTAATGGAAGGCGAGTTAGGCGGTTTTCTAACTTTTTCGTACAAATATGAGGATGGTTAACATAGCGGCCCCTTCCCAGACATACATAAGGGTGTAGGATTAATATTGGCATGGGAGGTCTTTCATGAACAACCATAACCATTTTGGTTATCCAGCGCCGCCTGCGGGTTATGCACCGGGTTACTATGCTTATCCCCCGCCCCAACCTATACCACCGTATTACGCGCCTCGTACCCCGGCAATTCCGCAGCCAGCCCATTACGCAACGTTGGTTGAACCGGTATTTATTGAACATCTGCTCCGGCATAAAGGAGCCAAGGTAGTCATCATGACCACCGCGGGGAAAGTCGATGGGATCTTATCCGCAGTTGCAGTGGACCATCTCCAATTGACGGTTGGGGATAATAAGGCACTGCACATTCGTCTGGCCGAGGTGGTGTACTTCGAGGGAGTTCCGTTCTGATAAACAGGTGAGCAAAAATAGTTTAATTGAAAAATTACCGGCTGGAAGGGAAGGATTAGGCCGGCAAATCGCCAATTCATACAGTACAGGTCCGAAGGCGTTCCGATGGGGACGTCTTTATTCTATTGGACTGAGGCCGACCGATTGGACGGGTCGGTGTGGAGGAACGATGAAAAAAGTGCGCATTCCATTCGACATAAAAACGCTGCCTGTTAGCTTGCAGCCCTATATTCAGACAGCTGCCGTCTATGACAGCAGCTCCTCGGAACAGGCCAAAACCCTGTACATCGAGGGAGCGAACCAACCGATGTTTTTAAAGATAACGAAACGGGATGAACTTAAGAGAGAAGGATTGATGTCGGATTATCTCCACGGAAAAGGTCTGGCTCCCAAGGTGCTGGCTTATGAGCAGCATGGCGAGAACGATTACCTGCTGACCGTCGCCCTGCAAGGGGATGATGGGGTATCAGGGGGACATCTGGAAGATCCGAAGAGGCTGGCTGCCGTGTTCGGGGAGAGTTTGCGTTTTCTCCATTCTATATCTGCTGCCGACTGTCCATTTCCGAATCGAACGGCTGAACTTATCCAGGAGTATCGGGAAAGTTTCATGAACAAAGCGGGAGATATCGAAGGGTTTCCGGGCGGAAGAGAACAGGCTCTATTAAGCCTGGAGAAGCTGCAGGGAACGGAGGACCATGATGTGCTGCTTCACGGCGATTATTGTCTACCGAATCTGATTATGAGGAATTTCCAGCTTGAAGGTTTTATCGATCTGGGTTATGGCGGGATCGGAGACCTTCATTACGACCTCTATTGGGGAATATGGACGCTGCGATATAACCTGGGGAGCGATGACTACAAGGATATTTTTCTCGACCATTACGGCCGGAACGATGTCGATCCGGAGAGATTGGCATTATGGACTGCACTGACAGAGAGTATCTAGGTGGAGAGGGAGATGCACATGAATTCATATCATATTCGAGTCGCTGGCCGGGAGGATGAATCTTTTTTGCGGGAAATGCTGTACCAGTCTCTGTATGTGCCCGAGGGAGAGGAGCCTTTTAGCAGGGATATCCTCGAGGAACCGTTTATGAAAAAATATGTGGAGAACTGAGGGCGAGCGGGCGATTTAGGCTATATTGCCGTGAATGCCGCAGGCAAGCCGATAGGCTCGATTACGATCCGTCATTTTGATGAAGAGAACAAAGGGTTCGGTTATGTGAGTGATGACATTCCGGAACTGGGCATGGCGCTGCTGCCGGAATCCCGCGGGCAAGGGCTTGGAACCGCCCTGATGAAGGAAATGTTCAGAGGAATGAAGGAGCAGGGGATCCAGAAGGTATCGTTAAGCGTCGCTCCCGAGAACACGGCCGCTATGAAATTATATGAGCGTTTCGGATTTCAGGAGGTAGGCGTGAGCGGAACATCTATCACGATGGTTGCGGATGTAATCTGAAACACGAGAATTGGGGATTAAATAATGAAGATGGGGGATCACGATGCTGGTGTACGAGGCTGGACCGATTACGGTTCGCGAGCTGGAGGAGAAAGATGAATTATCCTTAGTTTCTTGGTTGTCGAATCCGGATGTGCTGCAGTATTACGAGGGACGGGATAATCCTCATGACGTGGAGCGGGTGCGGGAGCATTTCTATGTGGATGATGATGAGACCCGCTGTATTATCGAGTATGAGGGGAAACCGATCGGGTATATCCAGTTTTATCTTCTGGATGAAGAGACGTTAGGCGAGTATGGGTATAACGGGAGTGATGCAGACTGCAGAACATTCGCCACGGATCAATTCATCGGGGAGCCGGATTATTGGAATCGAGGCATCGGTACGAAGCTCGTGACTTCCATGATGGAGTATCTCGTGTTTCAAAGGCAGGCTGACTGGATCGTGATGGACCCGCAGGCTTGGAATGAACGGGCGATTGCTTGTTACGAGAAGTGCGGCTTTCGGAAGATCAGGCTGCTGGAGAAGCATGAACAGCATGAAGGAGAACTGCGAGACTGCTGGATTATTGAATATCGGGCGGAGCGAAATTAAATACATTTGGACATAGAGGGATGGGCCAGTGTGGCTCATCCTTTTTTGCTCCGCGCAAACGCACAAAAAGTAAAATTCGTTCCAAAATGCACATTTCTCTTTCTTATAAGCGGCAAGCGACTTTTTTACAATGGAGGTATCCAGATTCTACGTTCAACAGCATCGGTCTCAAATAGAGATACAAGTGAAATGTGGTGCTAAGCAAAAATGCCCAGGAGGAGAGACGTATGAAACGAACAAACAAATCTGCCCATCTTAGCATGGCAGCGAAAGAGCAAATTGCCGGATATTTATTTGTTGCTCCTTTAATGCTTGGGCTGTTTATTTTGACATTAATCCCTGTCATTGGGTCTTTGCTGCTAAGTTTCACGAATTGGAACTTCGTAGCCGGGATGGGGGCAATCAAATTTGCAGGACTGAGTAATTTCGTCACCCTATTCAAGGACAGTGCATTTGTGCAAAGTTTGGTTAACAATCTGGTCTTCATTATTACCGTTCCTGTTACCATGATTTTGGCCTTGGTACTTTCGGTACTGATTGACCGGCAGGTCTATCTTAAGGGTGCTTTTAAGGTTATTTACTTTCTTCCCTATATTTCAAGCATTGTTGCCGTCGCCATGGTGTGGCAGGTTCTATTCCACCCATCTCTTGGCCCGGTGAATAAGTCGCTGATGTCCCTTGGGATAGATAATCCGCCGAAATGGCTTGCGGATATCGATTTTGCACTGCCGTCCCTGATGATGATTCAGGTGTGGATCCTATTAGGGTACAACATCATCATCTATATTGCCGGATTACAGTCCATCCCAAGAGACCTGTATGAAGCTGCCGAGATTGATGGAGCCAATGCATGGGTAAAATTCCGCAGCATTACGCTGCCGTGCATATCGCCGACCACCTTTTTCTTATTAGTGACAGGGATCATCGGTACCTTCAAGATTTTCGATCTAATCCAAGTGTTAACACAGGGCGGACCGGCTAATTCAACAACCGTCATCGTATATGAGTTGTACGATACAGCCTTCAACCAACTAAAGACAGGTTATGCCTCCAGTATGGCTCTGATCCTGTTCCTGATCTGTCTGCTGATCACGGGTGCACAGATGCTAGCTCAGAAGAAGTGGGTCAACTATTAAGCAAATTTCAATGAGAGGAGAGGTATCCCATGAAAGTAAATATATCCAAATTGATTTGGACGATCGTTATGGCCTTAATCGGTGTTCTGTTTATTCTTCCGTTTGTATGGATGTTGTCAACCTCCTTTAAACCGGAGATGGATGTGTTCAAATTTCCGATTGAATGGATCCCGAAAAATTGGAATGCCGTAGAGAACTACCAGACGGTATGGAGCGGACAGTTCGTACGTTATTATTGGAACTCCATTTATATCACGATCGCTACGACCGTCATTAATGTGTTTGTATGCGCACTTGCAGCCTATGGCTTCTCCAAGCTGCGTTTTCGCGGCAGAGATGCCATGTTTGTGCTTGTTCTGGCTTTGTACATGGTTCCGCCGCAGGCTTCGCTGGTACCGCAGTTCTTATTGTTCAATTGGATGAATCTGATTGATACCCATGCGGGTCTGATCCTGTTGAACAGCTTCAGTATTATTGGGGCATTCATGTTGAAACAATTTTTCATGGGCGTAAACAATGAATACATCGAGTCCGGCAAAATGGATGGGGCGGGTCACTTCCGAACCTTCTGGCAGATTGCTCTTCCGCTTATCCGTCCGGGTGTCGCTACTTACGCTATTCTCCGGTTCATCTGGACATGGAACGACTATCAGTATCCATTAATTTTCCTGAAGTCCAAAGATCTGTTTACGATCCAGCTCGGCATCCGACTCTTTGGGGACCAATATGGGGATGTATATTCCCTCATGATGGCTGGCGCCGTATCGGCCATATTGCCTCTGCTTATCATTTTTGCGATTGGTCAGAAGCAGGTTATCGAGGGCATTTCGCTTGGCGGAGTCAAGGGCTGATAAAAAGTCAAAATAGTTTGGCTTCCGTAAAAATAGGGAACTACGCTAAAAGATCGATCATGATAGGATGATTTTGTAAGCACTTACTTCTATGAATAACGGGAAGCAGTTACTTTCGAGGAGGGTCAATATGAAAATCAAGAGATTATCGGCGATGTTGTTAAGCTTATCCTTTGCGCTTGTTGTTTCGGCTTGCGGAGGTGGAGGCAGCACGACGTCTGATTCGGCCGCTCAAGGCAGCGCAGACTCAGGCAAGGAAGCAGCACCTGATCAAATTGTGTTGAAATTAAGCACGTGGCAGACAGATGCAAAAGCGCAATGGAGCAAGATTATTCCCGAGTTTGAGAAGAAGTATCCAAACATCAAGGTAGAGCTGGATCTACTGAACGAGAAGGGCGATTCGCTTGCTTCCATGCAAAAACTGGACCTGATGGCCGCTTCGAATGACCAACTGGACATCGTTGAGCTTCCTTATACGAATTATTCGCAGCGGGCAGATATCGGGCTTTTTGAACCACTCGAGAGCTACATAGAACAAGATGGCTACCAATACGATGATGAATACTTGGTGGATACCAGAGTCAACGGCAAAATTTACGCACTGCCATCCTCCATGCAGCGCTGGTTCGTTATCATGAACAAAGCGATGTTGGAGGAAGCGGGTCTGCCGATCCCTACGGACTGGACGTGGAAAGAGTTTGAGGATTACGCGAAGAAGCTGACCAAGGGGGACGGTGTCGAGAAACGATATGGCGCTTACCTGCACAATTGGCCGGATTACTTCCAGCTGCAATTGATGAGTAAGCCGTCTGATAACACGTTTCTTAAAGGCGACGGAACATCCAATGCGAAGGACCCACTGCTGAAAGCTAATCTGGAAATGATGAAGCGAATGATGTATGAGGATAAGAGTGCGAACCCGTACGAAGATATTATTTCGCAAAAGCTGGCTTACCGTAATCAATACTTCAACGGGCTTGCTGCTATGCTCCCTATGGGCGATTGGATGGTGGCGGAGTCTGGGGGAACGGACGCCATTCCGGCTACCTTCGAAACCGTATTTGCACCTCTGCCTAAACTGGAAGGGGAAAGCAAACATTACTCCCCGGTACAACCGACATATATGGCAGTGGCAGCAAAATCCGAAAATAAGGAGGCCGCGTATCAATTCGTCAGATGGTATACGTCCGAAGGTCTCGAAATAGGGGGAAGAGTATTCTCCGGCTGGGCCAAGTCGGATACGGATAAGCTGATCGATACAATTGTAGGCTCCTCGAAAGATCCATCGAAGATCGATGTGGAGTCACTGAAATATACGATTAATAACACGGTGCCAGGATCAGCTCCGGTGCCTGTAAAATATGCCGAGGAAGCAAAGAATGTTGTGATTCCGGAAGCGGAGCTGTATATTCTGAATAAGCATGATCTGGACAAAACGATCGACAGCATCGATCAGAAGATTACCGAGGTTGTAAATAGTAATAAAAATTAGGCTGAGTTCGCAAGAATGTGATATGCCTAATGCATTAACAGGATACGAGGATGGTTAAGGGGAAAACTCAGGTTTTCCCTATTCCAATTCATTAAGATTTGAGGACTGCATCTGTGATGATTCCCAAATTTTCATTGCGAAAAAAATTAATCTGGTCAGCACTGTTATGTTTTCTGCTCCCTCTGGGCGGAATATATTGGGTTACCAATTATTTAACCAAGGATCTTCTGCTGGATAGGGCCATTGTGAGCTCTGAGGATGCACTAAAAGCGGTTCAATCCGATGTGAATAGCGTTCTGGATCAAACATTGGAGCTGTCCAACATGGTGCTGACGAACTCGGAGATCAGACAGCAAATTATGTCCAGGCAGAAGCAGGGCACGCAGGAATACAAGAATGAGATCCTTGTAAACTACAGCCGCTTGATCCGGCTGCTCGATGAGCTCTTTAGACAGCATGATGATTATTATGTCACCATCCTTGGAAAGAACGATTTTACATATACCAATTATTCGCACAACGACTTTAATCCGGCCATCTTATCCAAGCAGCCGTGGTTCGCGGAGCTAAACCAAATTCCTTCGTTCTCAACTTATTGGGTGGGATTACAGGACAATTATTTTAATGCTGCCGACAAGGATTCCTATCTGATTACGATCGGGCGACCGATAAGAACCTCCTCCAACAGCATCATCGGTTATGTCATCATCAGCGTGAATGAACGTAAGATCCGCAGCCATCTTCAGAGCGGCTCTAATTCAGACCAGGATATGATGCTGCTGGACGAGAAGGGTGTGGTTATCTCTCACTCCGATCCGTCCCTTATCGGAAGCAGGATGACCTGGTGGAATCAGGATGAGCCTGCACGAACGATTGAAATGGACAGCCGGGAATATGTATACGCGGAGCAGTCCATTCGTCCGAATACTTGGAATCTGGTCAGCTTAATTCCGTTATCATCAGCCGTCTCCAAGTATAAACAGATTTTATTAATCAGTTTTGGGCTGCAGGTGCTTTTCTTTACCTTATTCTGTCTTCTTCTGATGGTATTGATTTCGGCCTTTACGAAGCCAATGAGGGAACTAAGCAGCTTCATAACCCGCATTGGCCGGGGGCAGCTGGATATCCGCTCGGGCATACGCGGCAACAACGAGGTGACTCAGCTGGCACGGACGATTGATCATATGCTGGACAGGATCGAATCCAATATCGAGCAAATTACCGTGGAACAGGCCAAGAAGCGAAAGGCCGAGCTGGAGATGCTGCAGGCTCAGATCAACCCGCACTTTATGTTTAATCTTCTGAATTCCATCCGGCTTAACATACTGATCGAAGGGGATAAAGAGAACGCCGAATTGATTGCTTCCTTGTCTTCCCTGCTGCGCATGACGATTAACCGCGATAATGAATTTATTCCGCTTCATGAAGAGGTGCAGACGGTTCATCACTATATCCGGCTCATGAATTTCCGGCATGCCAACCAGGTGAGACTTGAGGTGAATTACGAGGCAGGCTGCGAGCAAGCGTTAGTTCCGCGCTTCATGATTCAACCAATCATTGAAAACGCTATTATTCATGGCTATGAGCAGTTTGCCGGGGTCATCTTCATTGAGGCGGTCCATATCACTGAAAAAGGAGCCAACGACATCAGCATCACGGTCCGTGACAACGGGATCGGTATGAGTGAGGCTACGCTTCAAGAGCTGCGCGCCAATGTGGACTCGGTTCAGGGAGCAGCAGCACCTGCCAAAAAGGGATTTTCCGGCATTGGTGTCAAGAATGTATTTCAGCGCCTTCGTCTGATCTACGGAACGAACGCCCAACTGGAGATTCACAGTGAGCAGGACATTGGAACAAACATCACGTTAAAGTTTCCATTCGAGGTGGAGAGAGGTGAGCATGGTGTTGACAGCGATTCTGGTGGACGATGATTATCCTGTTGTACGCTATTTGTCACAAAGCATTGCGTGGATAGAGCTGGGTGTTGAATTGATCGGTTGTTACTCGAACGGCTTGGAGGCTTGGGAGGATGCGCAGCTTAAGCAGCCTGACATTATTATTACGGATATCGGGATGCCCAAGATGAATGGCCTGGAGATGCTTGAAAAGTTCAACACAGTGAATCCCTTGTTTCGAGCCGTCATTTTATCCTGTCATAACGAGTTCCATTATGCGCAACAAGCTATGAAGCTCAAAGTGAGTGATTATATTCTAAAAGAAAGCTTGGATGTAGAGCAGCTGCAGCAGCTGCTGCATAACATCGCCGTTGATCTGAGCGAGGAGAAGCACAAAGCGGCAGAAGTGATGATGTATATGCAGAAGGAATCGCTCAACCGGTCCGCGCTAAAAGATCAATTGTTGAAGGATACCCTGTACCAGTTATCCTGGACAAAGGAAGCATGGATTAAGCATGCCCGGTTAAATGGTGTCGACCTTCAGGCCAGATATTACTTGCCTTTCGTTGTTTCTATCGACCGCATGCCCGAAGTTTCAAGGACCCGCAAAATGAACGATTATACGATTGCATTCGCGGTCGAAAATGTGCTGCAGGAAGTGCTCGATTCAATGCACCGCAGCGTTATTTTTCATTACAGCAACAAAGAACTGGTTGTTTTCATCTGTTGCGAGGACCCTGTTAAGGAACAGCAGATACTCTACTATTCCCTGCAGCGGGCGATAACGGCCATGAAACAATATTTGAAAATATCAGTTACCTGCCTATTGGGAAGGGAAGCCGCAGCACCTGAAGAGCTTCGGCTTATATTAATGCCCATGCTCAAGGAATGGAGCCATCGCTTCTATCTGGAGGAATCCAGCATCTGCCGGTACGAGAAGGCGTCCTTCACCAGCGGAGATATGTATGGAGAGTATGCCGTATTCTTCTCGCGGATCAATGACATGCTGGCCTTGAATCGGCCTGAGCACGTAGAGGAGATTGTAAAGGAATGGGCGGCATGGGTGGAGACGAACCGGTTCCCTCCTGCGGATGTGAAAGAATGGGTGCTGCAGCTGCTCATGGATTTACAGATGAAAACGAAAGTGACATTACAGGTTCAGGACAGCATAACCGAAGAGAAGCTGTATGACGCGATCAACGATATTCATTCCATGGAACATCTGCGGAGCTGGATCATGGCATATCTAACGGAGCTCTCCCGCAGATTAAGCGTATTATCCATCCGCTCTAAGCGTTCTGAGATCATCCGGGCACAGAAATATGTGATTCAGCACGTGACCGAGAAATTGACGCTTGAAGAGATGGCGGGTTATTTAAATTTGAACTCAAGCTATTTCAGCCGCTTGTTTAAACGTGAAACGAACCAGAATTTTATCGAATATGTCAATATGGTCAAACTCCAGAAGGCAAAACAGTTGCTTCAACAGTCTAATAAGACCGTCGAGGAAATATCGGACTATCTGGGTTATGCCAATAAGAGCTATTTTATCAAATTGTTCAAACGGGAAATTGGCATGACGCCGAGCGAGTTTACGTCTTGGAGTTAATTTTTAGCGATAGGAGGAGAGAGTGAGATCATGGAACAGACACAAGGATCGTTACAAGGCTTTCCACTTCGCACCAAAGCCGATCTGCAAAAGGCCGTGCTGGATACGCTGGAGCCTTTGAAGCGGCGGTTCACGTCGGGATATGCCGGACTAACGCTTGGATCAACAGCAGCCATACATAATGACGCCATCGCACTTATGGAGGCTTTTGCCAGACCGTTATGGGGATTGATCCCCCATGCGAGCGGGGGAGGCGAATCGGATTTATGGCCCCTGTACCTGAAGGGCATCGTGAATGGTACGGACCCGAAGCATGCCGAATATTGGGGAGAGTTTACGACCCAGGATCAGCGTATGGTCGAGCAGGCGGTATTCGGATTTGGACTGGCGCTTGCTCCACATAAGCTGTGGGAGCCATTGCAGGAGCAGGAAAAGCAGCGGCTGTACCGGTGGCTCAATCAGATCAACCTCGTGGATCATTCCAATCCGAACAATTGGCTGATGTTTACGGTGCTTGTAAATATGGGCTTCAAGAAGGTGGGCATGCCTTACAATCAAGCCATTATAGATGAGTATCTCGATATCATCGATACTTACTATTTAGGCGATGGATGGTATTCCGACGGCAAGACGGACCAGCGGGATTATTATATTCCGTTTGCTATGCACTTCTATACGCTGATCTACGCGAAGCTGATGGAGCATGACGATCCTGAACGTGCACGGATTTATAAGGAGCGGGCGAAGATGTTTGCAGAGCAATTCATTTATTGGTTCGCCGAGGACGGAAGCAGTCTTCCCTTTGGACGAAGCCAGACCTATCGCTTCGCCCAGGTCTCCTTCTGGTGTGCACTCGTATACGCCGGCGTCGAGCCATTCTCCCTTGGTGTGATCAAAGGGATCATTATGAGGCATTTGCGGTGGTGGTTTGCCCAGCCCATCTTTACGATAGACGGCTTGTTAAGTATCGGATACGCCTACCCCAATTTGATCATGGGAGAGAGCTACAACGCTCCAGGATCACCATACTGGGCGTTTAAATCATTTCTCATATTGGATTTGCCGGATGATCATCCGTTCTGGACCGTGGATGAGGAGCCCTTGCCAAACTTGAAACCGGTGTCATCCCAGCCTCATGCCAGAATGCTGGTATGCAAACCGGAGGATGATGGGCATATAACGGCTTTGGCATCCGGTCAAATGGCTAACTTTGATATGGCACACAGTGCAGCCAAATATGCAAAATTCGCCTACTCTACTCGATTTGGTTTCAGCGTTCCCAAAGGGTATTATGGCCTCGGACAGGGGGCTTATGATTCGATGCTGGCTCTAAGCGAATGCGATGAGCATTATCGTGTACGGCGCTTTTGCGAGGAGTTCCGCATCGAAGAGCAGTATGTATACTCCAGATGGCTTCCTTGGCATGATGTCGAAGTGCGGACATGGCTGATTCCTGCCGGACTGTGGCATATACGGATTCACCATATCCATTCAAGCCGCTGCTTAACTGCGGCTGAGGGCGGATTTGCCGTGGGAAGGATGACTGATTTTGCCCTAAGCGAGATCGAGGCGGTCAAGGCGGAACCTGAGCGGATGGCTGCGATGATGCCGGGTGGAATCAGTGGAATCGTAAATGTGCAGGGATACAGTGGCGCGGTCATGGTTTACCCGGAGGCCAATACGAACCTACTCAAGCCGAGAACGATGATTCCGACGTTAACCGTCCAGCTGGAGCCGGGCGAACATGTTTTGATATCGGCCGTATACGGAGCTTCAAACCGCGAGGACAATCGGAGACGCTACGACCTGCCTCCGATTGTAGAGCGCACACTCGAAGGAAACATCGTCGTTATGGATGCCGAGAACGGAAGCGTCCTATTTCGTTTAGTCATATAGCACAAACAAGCATATGAGCAAGGGGAGGATGAACATGTGGAAAAGCGCAATTGACGATGCCATTCAGAAAATCAAGCAAAATATTAGGAAGCATCCGGGGAAGTTGCCGCATATTATCGAGGGCCAGCGATACGAGTGGGGCGATAATAACGACTGGATCGAAGGGTTCTATGTCGGGATGATGTGGCTTGCCTACGAGTATGGACAAGATCCCTTCTATAAGGAGGCGGCTGAGTCTTACCTGACCAATTTTCAGGATCGGCTGGATCGGCATGTGGCATTGGATCATCATGACATCGGTTTTCTATATTCACTGTCTGCGGTAGCGCAGTGGCGTGTAACGGGGAGCGATGCGGCTCGTATGACGGCACTGCAGGCAGCGGATACCTTGCTGGCACGGTGGCGCCCGAAAATGGGAATTATACAGGCATGGGGCCCAGCGGATGATCCTGAGAACGGGGGACGGATGATTATCGATTGTCTGCTGAATCTCCCACTGCTGTTTTGGGCTCATGAGCAGACAGGTGAAACGAAGTATTATGATATTGCCATGAAGCATGCTTTGCAGAGCCAGAAGTTTCTGGTGCGTGGGGACGGGTCCTCCTACCATACGTTCTATTTTGGCGTTAACAATGGAAACGCACTTCGGGGCGGTACCCATCAAGGGTACCAAGACGGATCGACCTGGACACGTGGTCAGGCCTGGGGGATATACGGTTTTGCACTGGCTTACAGATATACGAAGCATGAGGCATTTTTGGATACGGCCAAGCGTCTTGCCCGATATTTCATCGAACGTATGGCTGAGGATGCGGTTGTCTATTGGGATTTTGATGTGCCGATTGAGGAGGGCACACCGCGCGACAGCTCGGCATCGGCTATCGCAGCGTGCGGATTGCTGGAGCTTCTGGAGCTTATGGAAGACCATGATTCGGACCGGGCGCTGTTCGAGGATGCGTTGAACCGCAGCATGAGCGCATTGGTGGAGCATTATTCAACGATGGACCTGCCGGATGCGGAGGGGCTGGTGAAGCACGGCTCTTACCATGTGAGGGGGGACAGGGCGCCGGATGATTATATGATCTGGGGAGATTATTTTTATTTGGAAGCGCTGGTCCGGCTTGAACAAGGAATTAAAGGCTATTGGTACGAATCTTAAAGCTGAAATATGCAACGGGTATGTACCTCTGTCGGCGATCTGCCTGCAGAGGTTTTTTGTGATCAGACGAACGGGACGAGGCAGCGGAATCAAAGAGGTAAAAATCGTGTGGCATCCGTCAAATTTGTTCATTATATCTGTTTTTTTACTTTCCTATAATAAGGTTGATTCTAAATGTAAGGGCTTACAAAAGAGTGGGGGGAGATTATGTTTGGGAAAAGGCCTATAGCCCGTACGTTCATACTCCTGTTGGTTAGCCTTGTTGTGGCAACCGCGATTATCGCCGTTGCCTTGAACATGGAGATGCGAGCTTCAGCGGATGAAGTCGTTCTCACGATTGATGATGAGCCCGTTACGGTTCAGGAGTTCCAATTTTTTTTACAGCAAAATAAAGCATGGACTACCAGCTACTTCAAGCAGAAATACAATGCCGATTATAGTGAAGACTTTTGGACTTCTGCTTATGAGGGAGAAACACCGCTTGATTATGCCAGGCAAAAAACGGTGCAGGATGTAGCGCGTATAAAAACCGAACAGAGCCTGATGAAGCAGCACGGGATCATCCAGGATGTATCCTATGCGTCCTTCTTAAGGAATCTGGCAGCGGAAAATGAAACCAGACAACAGAAAATTCGGGAGGGGCAGCCGATATATGGTCCTCAGCAGTATGGTGCCGAGCCATTTTACTCCTACACGCAGAGCATGAATTATCAAAGATTAATCGATACGTTGGTTAAGCAAACAAGGAGTTCGCTTGGCGATAAAGAGCTGAAGGCCCTTTATGAAGAGGTTAAACCCGAATATTTTCATCTGGGGTATGCGTTCGTTTATGAAAAAGTAACGGCCTCAGGCACGGAGTCCTCCCGTACCCTGAATACCCTTCAGGAGCTTGTACTCTCTAAGAAGTTAAGTGTTGAGGAAGCTATCGCAAGGTTGAGCCCCTCAGGCCTTAAGGTGCAGAAAGACACGCTGGATATAGACACCAAATCCAAAGACGATGATGCAGCGCGTTATCTACACGATGTGCTGACGTCCACGCAGCCGGGTGAGTTTACCGCTATTCAACAAGATGCGGAGGGCTCTATGATGATCAGGCTTCTCGATACCAGGGATAAAGGCTATGCGCCGTATGAGCAGGTTAAAACGTCCCTGGTTCAACTATACATTCAGAAGCAGCTGGAACAGCAGGTAAGTCAGAAGTTACACGATGCTAACATTCGGATCAACGAGGAGGTGCTGAGGTCGATTTCCTTCTAATTCTGATAACCAAAAGATTGTAAGGAGGATGATGTAATGAATCATGGGAAAAGAAACAGCAAGCGAAGGTTGCTCACCGTTTATCTTAGTATGATATTGGCGGTTTCCCTGGGATTTCCCGATCTGCAAGGGAATCGGGTAAGCGCAGCAGAATCCTTGGAGGCAGCGACGTCTGTCCGGGCTGCATCGGGAACGGTCTATTATGTCAGCTCGGATGGGGATGATGCCAATAACGGAAAGTCGGAGAGCCAGTCCTGGAGAACGCTCGAGAAAGTAAATAGCATGAATTATGTACCCGGTGATCATATTTTATTTAAAGCTGGGGATGTGTGGAATGGATCACTCAAGCTTCGGGGAATATCCGGCACGGAGGATGCACCGATTGTATTCAGCAGTTATGGCGATATTGAGGGGCATGGCCGGCCGGTTATTAACGGAAACGGCACAACCACCACGGAGAGATCTGCGATTATAGAGAACTACAAAAGCGTTTCGGATAAGACGATGTCGGCCACCATCGATGTAGTGGATGGCAGCTATCTGGAGTTTTCCAATTTTGAGCTGACCAACTACCATCCGGATATCATCTCGCAACGAGCGGGCATCAATATCCGCACAGCCTCTACTACGGTATCGGAATGGGAAGCGAATCCTCACATGGGGATTGTCGTCAAGAATAATTATATTCATGACGTGAACGGCAATCCAAAGGGCTGGAAAATCGGAAGCGGCGGAATCCTGATTCTCGGTAATATTACGGACGTCCTCGTTGAGGGCAATATCGTGAAGCGGGTGGATATTGAAGGGATACGCAACGCCGGGCTTTATAAAGAAGGCGATATTAAAGCCAATTTTCCGAGAGTCTTCAAAGATATTATTTTCAGAAACAATTATGTAGAAGAAGTTCAGGGCGATGGCTTTGTGATGAGCAACGTCGGCGAGAATGGCAGAATGGAATACAACACCGTAGTCAAGCATTCGGCCAAAGACGTAGGGAATGTCAATTATGCGGGGCTATGGGTCATCGCTGTCAAGGACATGGTTATGCAGTATAACGAAGTGTACGGAGGCGTGTACGGGTATAACGACGGCCAGGCCTTTGACGTGGATATGTTCTCGGAGGGAGCGCTGTACCAATACAACTACAGTCACAGCAATCGCGGGGGCTTTATTCTCTTTATGGACGGTTCAACGAATTCTGTGGCTCGGTACAATATCAGCGTGAATGACGGAGACGGCAGATACCTGCTGCATTATTTACCGACACAGGCACAATATGCACCACTGATTCATAATAATACATTTTTTACAGACGAGAATATCTCGACCAAAATATTTAATACTTCGAGCAAGTATGCACGGCTCTATAACAACATCTTCTACTCCAAGGCAGATACTCCAATGGGTGCGACCTCCTTCTCCGGTGGGGAGATCAAGAACAATATCTTTTATCCGGGAACGGGTATCAAGGGTACTGTATTCCCTGGCGCAGTTGTAGAGGACAATATCTTTGAAAGCCCGAAACTCGCCAGACCGGGTGAAGAACCGAAAGATATTATTCAGGCAGATGCGAGTCTCTTCGATGCGGAGAAACTGAATGGTTATAAGCTGTTATCGGATTCACCGGCCATTAATGCAGGACTGGATATGAGCGCATATACACCTACGGTATGGGGCATGGCAGATAAGGACTTTTACGAAAATCCTCTGATTGATGCCAAAGCGGATATCGGTGCGCATGAATATTCGAGGGATGCACCTGCTCATCAGGTACCTGAAGTGCTGCCAACGTCGATGGAACTGAATCAGGACAAGCTGGACTTGTATGCCCAGCAGGCGGGTCAAACGTTAACAGCAGAGTTTACACCTCGAGACGCATGGTTCAAAGGGGTGAAGTGGTCCAGCAGCAATCCGCAAATCGCGGCAGTAGATGCGAAGGGTTTCATCACTCCGTTGAATCCGGGTACAGCGAGCATCAGGGCGGAAAGCACGTTCGATGCTGCAATTTACGCGGAGGCGCAAGTTACGGTTCACCCCCCATCCATGCTGAAGTCGTATCAAGTTGGGGCAGATCAAGTGGAGATATCGGATTCTCATCCATCCGTACAGCTCCGCATTGACGGCGTGACAGAGGAAGGCATTACCCTGAAACATGCGCCTTATTACAAAGTTCAATACAGGACGGACCAGGATCGGGTCACCGTGGATCAGGAAACCGGAATTCTAACGGCAAATGGTGATATCTCCGGTATGGACGCGATAGAAGTCATGGCTGATGTAGAAGAATACAGTGATATTCAGTATTCACAGAGCTTTGAAGCGGGCTGGGGAGACTTTGTGTCGGAGACCGGAACGCCGATTGAGACAGGGGTCATCTCTGATCGAGTGGCTTATCAAGGAGAACGAAGCGCCTTATTTGTAAAAGGGAATGGCAGCAATGCGATACAGAAGCTGTTCGGATCACCGCAGCAAGGTATTGTAACCATGATGTTGTATGACGATGGCTCCAAATCGGGGAATACCCGGGTTGTTGCCCATGTCGGAAACGCAAGAAGCCAGCTGCTAGCCGGTATGGGCTTGCTGTATGATGGGAACCCGGGTTATGGCTCCCAGGACTATTATTCCGTGAGGGCAAGCGGTGTTTCAACGGCATGGGAAAAAACGGGCATTAAGCGTAGTAAAGGCTGGCATGAGCTGAAATGGGACTATACCTCAGGAACCGAGTTGAAAATGTATCTGGACGGCCATTTGGTAAAAACGACGACGGCCATCACTCATTTTGACCGAATTGTGCTTGGCTTCCTGTGGGACAGCGCGAACGGCCGTACCTTTGCCTTTGACAATATCAAGTATGCTTCAACGGATGACAAGGTGACGAAACCGGCTGAGAAACTCACGCTGTCCGTGCATCAGACAACGGATAGAGCCGCCTTGGAACAGGCAATTACCGTCGCCCAAAGCGTATATGATCCGGCCGTGGAAGGAACTGAGCCCGGACAATATCCAGCAGGTTCGAAACTCCAGTTATTCGATGCCATCGAAGCTGCAAATGTAGTGCTGGACCAGGCAAATGCGAAGCAGGATGAAATCGACGCTGCCGTCACTGCACTTCAAGCGGCTGTGGCAGCATTCCAGTCCTTGGTGATCGTGGACCCGGGAGCTCCCGTGGATAAAAGTCGTTTAAACGAAGCGATTACCGTGGCCAAATCGGTGTATGCCGAGGCTGTGGAGGGAGTAGAGCCTGGACAATATCCGCCGGAGGCCATGCTGCGGTTCCATCATGCGATTCAGGCGGCAGAAGACGTGATGATGAATGAGGATGTGACGCAAGCGGACGTCCAGGCTGCCATCAACGCCTTAAACGGGGCCCTTGCGGAGTTTAAAGGGAGCATGATTCCAGGAAGTAAAGTCCCTTCTTGGTCAGGAGGCATACTTACAGCTGAAAATGTCTCTGCCACCAGTGTTCATCTTCACTGGTCAGGTGAGGTTCAGGCAGAGCAAGTTGAAGGCTATACAATTTCTCGGAATGGGGATGAATTAGCCACGGTAACCGGGTCAGTATACCGTTATCATGTCACAGGCCTAAGTCCTGACAGCATATACAGTTTCAAGGTTGAAGCAGGGAGTAAGGGTGAGTGGAGCCATGACGGGCCGAGTATGACCATCAGAACAGCCGCAATCGTAACGGAGCCTGGCGGCGGCTCATCGGATGGAGGGACATCGTCGACGATCCCATCCCCAACCGTTCCGAAGACCGGGAACCCGGAGGAGGAGTCCAGGGAAGCCGAAGAAGATGATAAGGGAGAAGCTGAGAAACCGAACCCTCCGAAGCTGGAGGTGCATCTTCAGGATATTCGTAAACACTGGGCTTCAAAGGCTATTGAAAAGGCGGTTGAGCTTGGTTGGGTCCAGGGATATAAAGATCATACCTTCCGTCCCAACGCCAAGATTACGCGTGCCGAGTTTGCAGTGTTGTTAGGAAGGGCGTTGGGATTGGGCCAGAGTCAGCAGGGGACAATAAGCTTCGAAGATGCGGACGGGATTCCTGCTTGGGCGAAACCATTTGTTACAGGAATTGTTCAAGCCGGGATCATGAATGGCTATGAGGATCATACCTTCCGGCCGGCCCAAGAGCTGACCCGGCTGGAGATGACTGTCATGATCGCCAGAGCAAAGAAGCTTCCATTAGACCCTCAAGCGAAGGTTTCCTTTGCCGATGCAGATCAAATCCCTGCGTGGGCTAAGCCTTACGTAGCAGCAGCTGTTGAAGCGAAACTGATCCAAGGCAGAGGCCATGGAGTGTTCGCTCCAAAGGCTCATGCGACCCGCGCTGAATCTGTCAGTTTGATTGTTGCAATCCTCGGCGAGTAATCCTTAGCCGAGCGTACATGCAAAGAGCAAGAGAGTACGGTTCCTGTTAGGACCGTGCACTCTTGCTCTTTTCTTCAGCTTTCATATCGTACGGGCCAAGCTCGATTTCGGTTGCTCGACTCTTAGGGATCCTCTTTCAGCTGCAGCTGAAGATGGTGCTTGGCGAATACTTCCAGCATAACAGCTTTCGTCTTCATTTGGTCCGGACCGTAAACGTAGAGAAGGTACGTTTGGTTGCGGTACAGTGTCATGCTTAGACCCAGTATGCTTTTTGCGTATGATCCGGTCCAAGGACGAGTACGATGCTGGATGAGAAATCATTCGCCCTCATATTGATGTCCACGATAGCTCGTATGCTGCTTCCCATTCATGCACCCTCCCCGTTTCATGGAATCGTAATCGTAATCGTTAGCGGTATTCCCTTGGAATACGGCGTGCGACCCCGGTTCGGATGGCTGCCTGGATGACAAGGTCCCGGATGCCGCTGACGACTTGCTGGTTGAATACGCTCGGGATGATGTAATGCCGGCTCCGTTCCTTGTCCGTGACCGCCGAAGCGATCGCTTCGGCTGCGGCGAGTTTCATCTCCTCATTAATGGCGGAGGCTCTGCAGTCCAGGGCGCCGCGAAAAATACCGGGAAAACATAACACGTTGTTAATCTGGTTCGGGTAATCGGAGCGGCCAGTTGCAATGACGCCCGCGATATCCTCCACCTCCTCCGGCAGAATCTCCGGGATCGGATTGGCCATCGCGAAAACGATAGGACGCGCTGCCATCGCCTGAACATCCTCTCTCTTCAGGATTCCGCCGGCAGACAAACCGATAAACACGTCGGCGCCTTGGATGACGTCTTGGAGTGATCCGGAACGCCGTTCGGGGTTGGTCTGGTTAGCATACCATTGCCACATGGGATGGTCATACGTCTGATCGGCGGTCAGCGCGCCGAGGCGATCGACGCCGATGATGTTCTTCACGCCAGCCGACATCAGGATCTTGCTGCAGGCAACGCCCGCGGCGCCGATGCCGCAGACGACAACTTTCAGATTCTCTACGGTTTTTCCGACGACCTTCAGCGCATTGATCAAGGCTGCATACAGGACGACGGCCGTTCCGTGCTGATCGTCATGGAACACCGGGATGTCCAATTCCTCGCGCAGGCGCTGCTCAATCTCAAAGCATCGCGGCGAGGAGATATCCTCCAGATTGATACCGCCAAACGCGGGGGCGATCGCTTTGATCGCGGTGATGATGCCTTCGGTATCCTGCGTATCCAGGCAGATCGGGAAGGAGTCCACGTCCGCCAGCTGCTTGAAGAGCATCGACTTGCCTTCCATCACCGGCATGGCCGCATAGGGGCCGATATTGCCAAGTCCCAGGACGGCGCTGCCGTCGGAGATGACGGCCACGGTGTTACGTTTGACGGTGAGCGTAAAGGCTTTACGCGGTTCTTCGTGGATCGCCATGCATACGCGAGCAACATCCGGCGTATACACGCGGGAGAGGTCGTCGCGGTTCTGGATCGGCGCTTTCAGCTTGGTTTCAATTTTTCCTCCAAGATGCAGCAGGAAGGTGCGATCAGATAGATGCAGCAGTTGAACGCCGGACATACTGCGAATGCGCTCGGCAATAATGTCGATGTCGATGGTGTCGATTACCGTGATGGTGACGTCGCGAATCGTGGTATGCCTGCTCGTCTGAATGACGTCAATGGCCACGATGTCGCCGCCAGCCTCAAAGATGGCGGCCGTTACTTGACCGAAGCTGGCTTCTTCCGTATTCATTTCAATTCTAGCGATGACACTTTTCCCGCCTAGTTTGCTGGTATTCATGACTGCCTCCTTGAGCTATCGATATACGTATGATGGTTAGCCTTCTTCGTTCACGACAACTTCCTTGCCTCTTCGCTTGAGTAGAATCGGAACGACAATCCAGAGCAGGGCGATGATGAGAAATGCCAGCGACATTGGCTTCTGCAGGAAGATCATAAAATCGCCGTTAGACGTGGTCAGCGCCCGGCGCATATTGTTCTCGATCATGGGACCCAGCACGAGTCCGAGTACCAGCGGGGCGAGCGGAAAGTCATTGCGAGCCAGCAGGAAGCCGGCAATGCCGCAGATGAGCAGCAGGACCAGGTCGAAGATCTGCGCTTGTACGGCGTAAACGCCGAAGATGGAGATGGCAATGATGATCGGAATGAGATATTTGGCCGGGGTCTGGATGACCTTGGCAAATACTTTGACCAGCGGCATGTTCAGTACGAGCAGAAGCAGGTTGCCGATGAGCATGCTCGCAATCAGTCCCCACGCAACTTGAGGATGCTCCTCGAACAGCAGCGGGCCTGGCTGGATGTTGTACATGATGAGCGCCCCCATCAGGATGGCAGTTGTCCCGGAACCGGGAATACCCAGCGTCAGCAGCGGGATCATAGCGCCTCCGGATGCCGCATTGTTGGCCGACTCGGGCGCAGCAACGCCAGCGATGTTGCCTTTGCCGAAGGATTCCGGATGCTTGCTTACCTTTTTCTCAACGATATAACTGAAGAAGGAAGCAAGCGTTGCACCGGCGCCCGGCAGAATACCGATAAAGAAGCCGAGGATCGAGCCTCGGGCAATCGGCCCCGCGCTATCCTTCAGGTCTTTACGTGTCGGCAGGATGCGACCGATCTTGGAAGTTGGACCTGCTGCGTAGTCTCTCTCCAGGATGGATTTAAACACTTCGCCAAGGGCAAACAAACCGACGGCAATCGTTAGAAATTCCAGTCCGGAGTACAGGATAGGGATATCGAAGGTGAACCGTGCGACGCCGGATACGGTATCCATGCCGATGGTAGCGAGCAGCAGACCGAATACGGTCATGATGAGCGCCTTGGTGATCGATTTGCCTGCAAGCCCGCTTACTGCACAGAGTCCAAGCAGCATGAGCGAGAAATAATCGGCCGGGCCAAATTTAATCGCTACATTGGATAAGGGCTCCGCAAGCGCGATCAATGCCACAAGCGCGAAGAGCCCGGCTGCGAACGAGCCGATCGCAGCGATGGACAAGGCCGGGCCTGCCCTGCCTTGCTTCGCCATCTGGTAGCCGTCCAGCGTCGTCACGACAGACGAGGACTCTCCGGGCGTATTGAGCAGGATCGAAGTTGTAGAGCCTCCGTACATGGCCCCATAATAAACGCCTGCGAGGAGAATGATGGAGCTGGTTGCTGCTGCTTCCGCCGGCAAGCCGCTAGTCATGGAGGCGGTGACGGGGATCAGAAGCGCGACGCCACTCATGGGACCGATGCCGGGCAGCACGCCGACCGAAGTGCCGATCAGCACGCCTATGAAGGCGAAGAGCAGATTATGCCACTGCAAGGCGGTCATAAAGCCATCCGCCAAATAATCCAGAACGTTCATTGTAGATTCCTCCCATGCTCATGATAGCCAAGACGGGAAGCCCGGCATGGAGCCTTCCAGCAAGACAACAAAGATGACGTACACACCGCCGGAGAACAGCGCGGAGATTAGAATGGATTTCAGCCACTTGCCTCGTTCCAGTGTCTGAAACGCAAACAGGAGGAACAGGAAGGTGCCGATGATATATCCGATGAATTCCAGGAAATAGGCATAGAGAAACGCTGCTGCAAAAATCATGAAGAAGCGTTTGTAGTCCAGCTTCTCTGCATGGTTTTCCGTCGGCTTGGCTTTCAAGGCTTCATAAAACAAACGAATGCTTAGCAGCGTAAGCGCCAATCCGAGACCAAACGGGAATATGTTAGGGCCGACGGTGCTCCCGTATGCGGATGCGCTGATCTTGGCGCTCTGCCACATAAAGCCGATGCCAAGGAGCAGAAATACGATGCTGGCGTAGCGGTCAAACGTTCTGTTCAAGGTTGACACCTCCTCAAGGATGAAACGGGAGAGGGGAGCGCACCGCTCCCTCAATTCCAAGGCTTACTTCTGCATGCCTAGCGCTGTGAGCAGCTCCTGCACGTCTTGCTCCTGTTCTTCAAGGAATGCTTTGAAGTCAGCGGCGTTTCGGTATTCGCTTGCCCAGTCGTTGGCAACCAGCTCTTTTTGCCACACTTCGTTCTCGGAGAGCTCCTTCAGCGTTTTGTCCCAGAAGGCCAGCTGCTCTTCCGACAGTTCCTTCGGACCGAATACACCGCGCCAGATGGTGAATTCGGCATCCAGACCCAGCTCCTTCAGAGTCGGTACATCTGCAAAGTCTCCGCCCAGGCGTTCGCTTGAGGTAACCGCCAGGATTTTGATCTTGCCTGCTTTCAGGTAGCTCCCGAGCGAAGAAATGTCCGTGCCGATCGCGTCGGCATTGTTGCCGAGGAGGGCCGCGATGGCCTCGCCGCCGCCATCATAGGATAAATACTTCACGGTTCTCGGATCTACACCGGATTTGAATGCAGGTAGAACGCTGATCAAGTGGTCCATCGAGCCTGGAGCGGAACCGCCCGCAAGTGTGACGGAAGTCGGATCGGCTTTGATCGCGTCGACCAGCGATTGCAGGTCAGTGAATTTGGAGTTTGCCGGTACGGCAATCGCTCCGAAGTCTTTGGTCATCTGGGCGAGCGGCGTCACGTCCTTGTAGCCGAACGGACTGTTCCCTTCTTTTTTCAAGTTGTTGATGAGGATTGGCGGAGAGCTGACGAACAGCTTGTAGGGATCTTTGTTGTCTTTTGCCACGTATTCTGCGAGAAACACGGTCCCGCCGCCGCCGGGCTTGTTCTCAACCGTCATGGTTTGTTCGATGAGCTTTGTTTCCGTAAGTACTTTGGTGAGGGAACGTGCGGTTTTGTCCCATCCACCGCCGGCGCCAGAAGGCGCGGTCACGATAAATGGTTTTTTCGGATATTCGCCGGCGCTGCTTCCGGTGCTGTTGCAGGCTGTCAGGCTCATGGCCAGGACAAGTGCAGCGGTTATGATTTTTATGCCGTTTCGTTTAAGCATGGATAAGTTTCCTCCTTATCGTTGTGCGAGAGTTCGCAATACTTGTAAGCGCTTACCCAATTGAAGTTCCTTCATATTATCATCGAGCGTCTGGCTTGAACAGAATTGCGACATAAGTTGAAAAAACATCATTTCGCTAATTTTGTTCATAAAATTTACGACCGATTTTTTCCAGAGACTATTGTCACATGTGTGATCTAGAATACAATAGGAAAATCAGAGCTGCGCTTATGGCGACAATGTGTATGGAGGAATATGAATGCGTTTACAGACGAGATTGATTCTGCTTATAGGCACCCTGTTGTTCGCCGTCATTGTCGCCCTCACCTTCAGTTTTGAGCGGTTGCTCATCACAACGCTGGAGAAGAGTATCGGCTCTTCGGCATTAAAGCTGGCGAAGGCCGTGGCGGAAATGGACGTTATTCAGAATGCGTTCGAGGAAGAGAACCCGTCAGCCATCATTCAGCCCGTGGTAGAGGAAATTCGGTTGGAGACGGATGCGGAATATATCGTCATCGGTAACCGTGAAGGAATCCGGTATGCGCATCCTCTCGCCGATCGGATCGGCAAAGAGATGGTCGGTGGCGACAACGGCCCGGTATTGAAGGGAATGAGCATCATATCGAAGGCGATTGGCTCCATGGGACCCTCGCTCCGGGGGAAGACGCCGATCTACAATGATAAGAACGAAATTATCGGTATCGTATCGGTTGGCATTCTAATGAAAGATATCGAGATATCAGCACAATCGTACCGAAATCGTGTCCTGTTCTTTGCAGGAATTGCGTTAATCCTGGGATGCGGCGGCGCTATATGGATATCGTCCAGCGTCAAGCGATCCATTCACGGGCTGGAGCCCAAGGAAATCGGTTTATTGTATCAAGAGAAACGCGCGATTTTGGAAACGATTCATGAAGGCATTATCGCCGTCAATCGGGAGGGCATCGTAACCTTGGCCAATCATACAGCCATGATGCTGATCGATCCAAAGGAGCGTAGGGTGATCACCGGGCAATATATTCAGGATGTCATCCCGGGCACCAGGCTGCTGGAGGTGATGCAGTCCGGGGTAGCAGAGAAGGATCAAGAGATGGTCATTAACGATCATGCGGTTGTGGTCAACCGGCTGCCTATCTATGATCATGAGCATCGGATTGTGGGGGCGGTCTCCAGCTTTCGGAACAAATCCGAGCTGCTGCGCCTGACCGAAGAGCTTACGCAGGTGAAGAGGTATACGGAAGCGCTGCGCGCGCAGACACATGAATATTCCAATAAGCTGTATACGATTTACGGACTGATTCAGCTGGAATCGTATCAGGAGGCGATGGATCTGATTACGCATGAGACGGATGTGCATCAGAACCTGATACAATTCCTGCTGCAGGAAATTCCCGATCCGATCATTGGCGGCATTCTCATTGGAAAGTTTAATCGCGGAAGCGAGTTAAAGGTGAAGGTTGAGATCGACCGGAGCAGTTCCTTTAAAGACATTCCCGGTCATATTAGCCGAAACCAACTGGTTACCATTATCGGTAATTTGATCGACAACGCCATGGAGGCCGCATTGGGATCCAAATCGGATAACAGATGGGTAAGCGTAAAGTTACACGACAAGGGCGATCAATTAATGATCGAAGTATCCGACAGCGGGTCCGGTATTGCCGAGGCTGGAACGGATCGTCTGTTTAAGCTGGGCTATTCCACCAAGGGGGAGCGCAATCGAGGCTTTGGCCTATCGATCGTCAACGGGGCCGTACAGCAAATACACGGTACGATTGCGTGCCATAACTCGCCTGCGGGCGGTGCGGTGTTTACGGTCAAGATTCCAAAAACAGGGGGGAATATCCATGATTCGGGTCGTAATCATTGAAGATGATGTGCGCATTGCCAGCATTAATCAACGGTTCGTAGAGAAGGTAGAGGGCTTTGAGGTCGTCGGCATTGCAACGGATCGGGTCCAGTCGCATGAGCAGCTGGATATTCTGGCGCCTGATCTGGTGCTGCTGGATTTGTATTTTCCCGATATGTCAGGATTGGATCTGCTGCAGCATATACAGCGGGGATACCCGAATACCGATGTTATTATTATAACGGCAGCCAAGGAATTCGATACGGTGCGGGAGGCGATTCGCGGCGGAGTGTACGATTTTATGATCAAGCCGGTGGTCTTCGACCGTTTCCAGGAGAAGCTGAAAGCCTACCGGAAATATTACGAGCAGATGAAGCAGCTCGGCGGAGCAAATAAGCAGATCGATCAACAGGGCATCGACCAGCTGTTATGGCGTGCCGGTGAACGGATGGAGAGGGAAGCGTATTTTCCAAAAGGCATCGATAAATTGACGAGTGAGAAAATTCTGTCCTACATCGAGGAGTCCGAGGACGTGTGGACCGCGGAGGATCTTGGAAAACGTGGCGGCTTCAGCCGAACGACGGCCAGAAGATACCTGGAGTACTTCGTGGAGAAGGGCATCCTCGTGGCGGATATTTCATATGGCACGGTAGGCAGGCCGGAACGGGTATACCGGAAAGCGGAGGATTAGATGACCGGATGCTGGCGCGGAATCTCTCCTAAACTTGCAGCGGTAGATTGCTTGAGACGTTACCCGTATCAGAGTTCCAAATCATTGAGTCGGTTTCCCCAATCTGCAAGCTCGGCATGAAGGGCATCTGGAAGCGGGATACCTATTATGACCGGGATTTTGCCAGGATGGGGAGATCACCGATTTACTCGAAATCATCCACGATTTAAAAAGTTGAAAAACCATTCTCTATGCATCCTCGTTATAATGATATGAGCCTAATTGGGATAACCATTCAATCCAATGCGTCTGCATATGGAGATCCTGCCCACACTGTTGGTGTGGGTTATTCGGTTTTGGGGTATAGCCCATAACCCCCGGGTTAACAGCAGGGCCGATTATGACGCGGGTGTGCGTTTTTTAAACGCATTTTAAACGAAGGAATCCCCGTCATTTAAACTTGATCCTGTAACTTATAAGTAGAACATCACAGAGGGAGTGAACGAAAGCATGCTGGAAGCCTACCTGTTTCCAATATCTTATGCATTTTTAACCTTTCCCATAGCGGCTTTGCTGTGCGCAGTTCCCTTTCTGATTGTGCAGTATCGCAAATATGGTTATTTTAATAAATTCCGGGGATTTCTGCTGTATTTATTTCTGCTCTACATGATGAACGCAGTGTATCTGGTGCTCCTTCCTTTGCCTGCCTCGCGGCATAATGCTCCAATGAATGTCGCCTCGGTCATGCAGTGGATTCCGCTGAATTTTATCCAAGACATATTGAAGGAGACCCAGGTGGTATGGGGCGAGCCTTCGACTTACATGCATTTGTTGAAGGAAAGAGCCTTCTTGCAGGTTGTGTTTAACGTATTTCTCGTGGTTCCGTTCGGCATGTTCCTGCGTTATTACGCTCGGGCATCCTGGGTTACGTGCTTGGTGGCCTCATTCGGATTATCGCTGTTCTTCGAGGTGACCCAGGTGACCGGCATTTACGGCATCTATGATCACCCATACCGGTTGTTTGACGTGGATGACCTGCTGTTGAATACCATGGGTGGAATGATCGGATTCGTGCTCGCGGATTGGATGAAAAATCATCTGCCTCGCCTCGATCGGCTGGATGAGAAGGTGGATCTGTCGCAGAAACGGGTCAGTTATACGCGCCGGGCGATCGCTTTCGGTATTGATGCAGGGGTCGTGCTGCCGATGATTGGCGTGTTGACGGTGCTGAACGTGAAGGGTGCGTATTTTATTGTCGTGATTTTATATCATATCGTGCTGCCGTATATGATGCAGGGACAGACGCTGGGCAAGTGGATTGTCCGGGTCCAGATTCGTGGAGCAGAGGAACATCTGAAGTTGAAGGAAGTGATCATCCGTAACGGACTGCTATATGTGGTATGGGGTGGAGTTCATGCCTTGCTTATTCCCGTTAATGTTTTGGGTTCGCAAATCCTGGCTGCCATGTATGCGCTGGGGGTATTGCTTCTGGATGGCGTTGTGTTTATCCATATGCTGTTATGTCTCATCCATCGTGACCGGAAGCTGCTCCATGAAGCCAAGAGCGGAACGAGGCTGGCTATCGTAGAGAATAAACCATTAATCAAGACGGATTAATGTAGGTTACCACAGCATCTCTTATTTGTTATAATGTGGTAAACGTGTTCGCCGAGGAGGAGATACAACTGAAAGGCAAAATCCTCTCCATTTCTGCAATCATCGTGGGCTTGCTGTTTATTTCCTACCAACATCTGGGTTATTCGTTCGGAGATGATCTGTTCCGCTGGGCAGGGATCTCGCCATGGACTAAGGAAGGCAATTATGGTCTTCATCTGCCTGTTCTAGCAGGTCTTATTTTGTTGGTAGCTGGCATCCTATGGGTGGCACGGATTTATCGTCCACGTTATCCGAAGATTATGAGCCGATTATTGATCGGCTGTATCGCATGGATCGTTATTTTCCCATTCATATCAGCGTTTGTGATGTACGCGGTGAATTATAATTCGAGCGGAATATCCACCGTGACGTACTCCAAAAAAGACAGCAAGTGTGATTATCGCACAGAGAACGATGCTATTCGGGCACATTGCCAGATTCATATTTACAGCTATGGCACCGAGCAACAGGTTATGATACGGCCGCTAAGCGTTGATATTGGCGGGAGGGTGGTTGATTTCGAGCCTAAGGTGGTTACGGTTCGGCCACGAGGTCGGATACAGATTAGTGAAACCTTTGAGGGTTTCTTGGAACAGCCTGACTCTTCCAACAGTATGTCGGGCGGAACCAACGAGCCGGGCATCGAGCTGATCGTGGATGGCAGAAGCAAGCAGGTGAAATAGCCATCCGTTACGAATGAAGGTACATGACTCTGATATCCGAGGTGGGCCATGGCGAATTTTCATCGCACGGAATGGTATATGAAAATACCGCTGTTAACGCTGCTATTGCTGGTGATGGGTTTATCGCCCGCTGCGGTTGCTTCCTGGGCATACTCATTTGTCGTCAATGATGGGAAGGTTTTTGTCGTGTCAGAGGACCGCGTGGATGAGTCCACGCTTGGAGACGTGGTGGGGAAGGTCACCTACCATACGGATCGGGAAGGGACCTACGGCGGCAATTTCTCTAATATTTACCCAAGGGGAACGAAATACTATGCCGTTCAAGGAATCGCTCCTGAATTGGCCATCGCGGTTGAGACGCAGGAAGGCTATCTGATGGCTCGTTATGAGGGTGAGTATAGCGGGTCCCGTGTTCCGTGGGAAGCCATCAAGGATTGGATGGCGGCGGGGCTGATCCTACTAATCGTTGTGTGGGTGGCGATCGTTGTTCGAAAGAAGCGGGCAAGTGGCTCATATAGGCGTTAGCTGCTTCGGGAGCTAAGCCAATTTATTCAAGATGTGCAATAACAGCCGGTATTCTTTGAGCATGCTCATTGGACACCGGCTTGTTACATTTATGTATTTGTACGGGTTACAGCTAGGCCTATGGAGGATTTATATTTGCTACAATAGAAAATAGAACTAGAAACCGATACGATAAGGAGACAGCTCATGAAACCGATACGAAACTCGGCCAAGGCCGTTATTATGCGGAATCATCAAATTCTTCTAACGAAAAACGTAGACCATTTGGGGGATTTCTATCTGTTCCCTGGCGGCGGACAAGAAAAGGGAGAAACCTTGGTGCAGGCGGTGATCAGAGAGTGCCAGGAGGAAATCGGGCGTAAGGTGGAAGCTGGTGATCTGTTGCATGTCCGTGAATACATAGGTTCCAACCACGAGTTCGCGGAATGGGATTCCGATGTGCACCAAGTGGAGTTTTATTTTGAGTGCAGCTTGGTGGATGCAGGGGATACCTTTCTTGGCCATAACCCGGATGAATACCAGGTGGGTGTGGAATGGATCGACCTGTCCGCATTGGATGAGATTCGAGTATACCCTCGATCCCTGGTCAAACCACTCCAAGATAAGGCTGCACGCCCCGTAGTTTGCTATGTTGGAGATACGAACTGATTTTATCTACAGAAAATCTTGAAGTTTGTGGTCAAAAATTCAATGGGATGATGGAGGATGCCGAATATGGATCAATGGGAATACAAAACGCTGAAATACAAAACCGGAGGATTCCTTGGAGGCAAGGTGAACGAAGAGGAATTTGAGGATTTATTAAACAGTTACGGGATTGACGGATGGGAATTGATCTCGTGTTTTGATACGAGTGTGCATCAAGGCCAGTCCAGAGACATCATTGCCGTAATGAAGCGAAGAGCTTATCTGGGGTGAGGAATGAATAAAGGGGAGACGATATTATGATCATTCGCGAGACAGAGGATGCTTTTGTGATGACAGCCCAGGACGACCATGGCCGATTCTCGGGCGATGTAGCCCGGGGCTTCCGGCGAGAGCTGTTTATGGATGAGTCTGTATTGGATGAAGTACTGCTGGCTATAACCGAGCATGACCGCGCTTGGCTTCGGATGGATGACACACCGATCTGGAATGACGAGAGCCGGACTCCATACACTTTTATCGATTATCCGGTCCTGCCGAAAATGCTAATGTATACAAAGGGTGTTGATGAGATCGAAGCGATGAGTCCTTATGCAGGGTATCTCTGCAGCCTTCATTTTGCATCATTTATGAAAGAAGCGACGGAAGCGCCGCTGGTGGAATTCTACCATGAGGAGTTGGCTCGGCAAAAACGACTAAGTGATCAGTTTCAATTTCCCGATGAAGATGTCGTTAACAGACAGTTTGGCCTGCTGCAGCTGTGCGATGATATCTCGCTCTATGTAAACATGAATGCACCTGGTGTTTCCAAGGATCAGGAGCATCCGTGGTTTAAAGAGGGCTTCGATATGTCGATTGATGGAGAAAGGGTCATAGCGGCCTGGGCAAGCGAGCACGAGATTCGACTGCGACCGTTTCTGTTCGAACAGGCATGGTCGGCTTCGGTGAAGTGGAAATATGTGCTGAAGGCGAAGATTGATGAACTGGGAGTGGCCAAGGCATTTGATGGTGCGGCGTGGACGGAGCAGACGGTTACTTTTGTACCGTAAGTTCATTCATATAAACGATCATACTTCATCGGCAAAAATATGATATGATCACCACAGTAGGTTGTAGACTGGACAGATTTGATTCTGTAGGAATGTAGAGGATGAATAATGAAGAAAAAGGAATTTTTGATCGTTGCGCTGCTTAATTTTTTGGCTGCGATAGCGTTCTTGGTGGTCGTTTTCATCACGGATCGAAGCTCTTGGCAATGGGGATTTGGAATCGTTTCACTGTTGTTTGCGATTGGTGGAGTAGGGAATTTGGTATTGCATGCCAAGAACAAGTAAAACCTCCTTCGCAGGGCTATCACGATAAGATTCACTTTGTAAGGTAGGAGGATTATGATTTTGATGGAATGGAAGAACCTTTATCGGGGTGTGCTGATGGGAGTCAGTGACCTGATTCCAGGTATAAGCGGCGGCACTATTGCTGTCGTGCTGGGTATCTATGATCGTTTGCTGGCGGCTATCAGTGGATTTTTCAGCAGGGAATGGAAGAAGCAGCTGGGCTTTTTGATTCCGCTTGGCGTTGGAATTGGAGCAGCTCTATTGTTACTGAGCCGCGTGATTGAATACCTGCTGGCAAGCTATTATGAGCCCACCCAGTTTTTCTTTACAGGATTGATTTTAGGGGTGTTGCCTCTTATTCTGCGTAAAGCGGAGGCGAGAACCAAATTCAAAGCCGTGCATGTGGTCGTGTTGATTGTGGCAGCCGGTTTATTGGCTTCGACGGCCTTTCTCAGAACGGATGCCGCATCCGATCCGATAACCGTCCTGACCTGGTCCAACGGGATCGGACTGTTCTTATCCGGCTGGTTAGCCAGCATGGCGATGCTGCTGCCTGGCATTAGCGGGTCGTTTGTACTTCTCCTTCTGGGTGTGTATTCTACTGCCATTTCAGCTCTATCCTCATTAAATTTAGGGATTATAGCTGTCATTGGGGCGGGAGTGGTGATTGGCTTCGTGGTTAGCAGCCGGTTGATTCGGTACCTGCTGGACCGTTTCCCACATATGACGTATGCCGTGATTATTGGATTGATATTAGGATCTATTGTTATCGTGTTTCCGGGTATTCCATCCGGAACGGGTATGATGGCTACCAGTATAGGAACCTTGCTGCTGGGGCTGATCGTAGCGGTGTTCATGGGTAGAAAAGAATAAGAATGAAATATAAAACAGGGGGCCGCGGGCTTCCTGTTTTTAGGTTGCTACGGAGCAACTTTGCTCTGAAGGAGCGAAGGGTTGAGATGGCATATGAATCATTTATGCCTTTACTTGTTATCGTATTTATGTGACAATATTCACAAATAGATTAACATTAAAAAAGTATTCATGAATAGGATCCGTGAGGATTCCGTTCATAAGATATGTTAAATGATAAAGCAATGCATAGATGTCGATGTTGTCTTTCCAAGTAAAGGAGCGTTATTCATGAGGAATAATGGGATTTGTGTCAGCTGCGGCGGCGAGGTATACCCTGCCTCTAACAGATGCGCTCAATGCGGAATGCTGCAGACGTCCGGTCCAACCAAGCACACATTCATGCTGCAGGTCGCTTCGATGATTGGTGCCGGGTTGCTTATTTTTGCGGTCCCGGTGATCCTGCTGCTGATGTGGAGACATTAGGATAGAAGCGAATAAACATTTTACAATCCCCCCACTTGCAGACTGTGTTCGAAGCGTTCATCAAGTGATGAATTCGACATGGAGCTTTAACCGGCATTCCGGACATAAGAAGGGAATGTTTCATTATACTGGTCTTGTACCAAGACCCTCATCCAAAAAGATGTTAAAATATCCCTAACCAGATAAAGGATGGGGTTCTTGATGATACATAAAATGAAGGAATTTGCTGCCGGCATTCGTTTTTCGGGAGCTGTGCTCGTAACAGATGAAAATGACAACGTCGTATGGGATGGTGCCTTCGGTTATTCCAACCGGGCCGATCACATCCCGAATCAAACAGACACCAGGTTTGGCATTGCCTCAGGCTGTAAGCTGTTCACCGCTATTGCGGTTTGTCAGCTTATCGAACAGGGCAAGTTGTCGCTGGACAGCAAGCTAAGCGATTGTCTGGATATTTCACTGCCTAATTTTAGCCCGGAGATTACCGTTTTTCATTTGTTGAGCCACAGCTCGGGTATTCCGGATTATTTTGATGAAGAGGTCATGGATGATTTTGAGGATCTGTGGAAGGCGGTTCCCATGTATACACTCCGGAACGGAAGGGATTTCCTTCCTTTATTCCAGGATGAGCGCATGAAATTTCAGCCCGGTGAAAGATTTCATTACAACAATGCAGGATTTGTGGTGCTTGGTCTGATCGTTGAACAACATGCCGGAATGCCGTTTCGCGACTATGTCCAGCAGTTTGTATTTGAGCCGTGCGGCATGCAGGATTCGGGATATTTCCCGCTGGATCGTCTGCCCGCAAATACGGCCTACGGGTATATTGATGAGGAGGACGGCACGTGGAGAACGAACCAGTATGCTATCCCGATTCAAGGTTATGCCGATGGTGGGGCGTATGTGACGGCACCGGACATGATCAAGTTATGGAGATCGCTTATGAACAATACGCTGCTCACCGCATCCATGACGGAGAAGCTGTTGGCTTCACATAACCTGAATTATGGGCTTGGCGTGTGGATTACCAAGAAAAATGAAGATGTGTTTAAATACCACGTCATGGGCTATGATCCGGGTGTGAATTTTCGGTCTGCCTATTACCCGGCCACCGGTCATACCCTTGTAGTGGCTTCCAATGCCGGTGGTGGCGCTTTTGAAATGATGCAGTTCATCGAGGAAGAATTGTTGAAGTGATCTTGATCTGTATGAAACAGCCCCGGGCCTTAAATAGGCCAGGGGCTGTTGTTCTGTTGATCCCAGATCAAGCGGGTGCTGAGTTGACTTACGATTCAGCTTTGAAGTACCGATTCGCCGCGGGTCTGAACATAAATATCAAGGCCGCAACAACGGCGATCATATGAAGGGTACGGCTGGAGGCAAATAGTATGGAAATATTGTCTGCTTGAGCAAAGGCGTCCCAAAGGGAACCGCCTGTTATAAGCCATTTGATAGGGTCAATGATTAGGGAGAGAGTGCCAAACCCGCCTAAAAACAAAGCCAGTGCGATACGCGCCCAATTCTTACCCCGAAGCATTCTGATCATAATGTAGACAAGGACAGCGAACATCGTCGTTCGTGCGGCGACTTGAATGAGAATACCGACAATTCCAGCACCCGTTAGGCTGGATATCGAATCGATGACAGCCAGGATCATCTCAAATACCCCTGCACCGATGGCAATTATCCATAACAGAAAGGACTGGAACACCTCAAGGGGGGCAGCATCCTTTTTCAAGATCCATCATTCCTTTCGTGCTAGAGTGATCCAATAACGCATTGTTAGGGAAAACAAGCTTAAGCGATGGTGCGTCTGGCCGTGAACCACCAGCCTCCTGCAAGCAGAACGAGGGAGATGATCAGCGTGAGTCCGAGTCCTTGCAGCAGCGAATCGTTGAAGAGAAGGGCCAGCAAGCCATCAGCCAGCGTATGCCGGAGTGAAGGGATGGATGTAAAGATCGGGATTGCCGCAATAAATATCACCCAGACGACCCAGCCCACTACATGACGCAGACCGGAAAACAGCAGATTTAGTAATGAAATAAGAAGCAGGTAAGCACCGAATTGATAGAAGAACATGCCAACGATTCCAAATTGATTCCACCCAAAGATTTCAAGGATGTTGTAGGTATTCTCATATTGTCGTATAAATCCGTTCTCCACCTGAAGCCAGATGATATTGAGGACTGCAAAGATGGCGGACCATATGGAGTAAACCAGAAGCATGCCAATATAATATTCCTTTCGTGTAGCTCCTAAATTCATTACCCGCCGGAACAAGCCTGCCGGGAGCACACTGCCTACAAATATCAGGAACACGGTGAGGATGTTAGCCGCAGACACCTGCGTATTCTCCGTACTATCTCCAAGAGACAGGCTTACGATAACATTTGCAATCAAACTAATCGCAACGGTACCGAGCATCACCAAGAGATAAGGTCGAAGCTGAAGAAATGAAGCCCTCATGAGTGCGGTGGTCTTATTCAATGGATTGCCCTCCTTCGATTAAATAGGAGAAAAACTTTTGCAGTGGTAAACCGTCAATAGCAATACCAAGCTTGTTGGCTTGTGCCCGGTCTGCCTCATGAATGGCTCCATATATCGCGGTTAAGGAACCTTTACCGTAAGACTCTTTATAAATCACGTGACGATCCTTCGTAAATTGTTCGATTTGTTCCTGGTTCCCGGTCAACAGATGAGAATTGGCGCGGATATGGTCAACATCGTCATGCAATAACATAGCGCCGGAATCCATGATATAGACTCTCTCAACGACGGTTGCGATCTCATCAATCAGATGGGTCGAGAGCAGGATGGTCCGGGGATGATTGGCATAATCCTCAACCAGAACGCGATAAAATCTCTCTCGCATGAGCACATCCAATCCCAGCACCGGTTCATCAAATACGGTGATCGGAGCCCGGCTGGCCAGACCGATGATGTTTCCGACCAGGGATTCCATTCCCCGTGAAAGCTGGCGGATTTTTTTGTCCGGGTTCAGCTTGAATGTCTTTAGCAGGCTCTGGGCATAGTCCCAGTCCCAGTTCTCGTGAAAGGCTGATGCCAAGCGCAGCACATCAATCACTTTGGCACCGCCGAAGAACAAATTTTTCTCTCTTACGTAGCAGATTCCTTTTGGGGTTTCCCCACTCTTAAGCGTTACCCCCGAGATCTGAATACTGCCATGGTCTGGGAAAGATCCGCCGGTCATCATATTAAGCAGCGTGGTCTTTCCGGCGCCATTGCGGCCCAGCAGGCCATAGATCGTATTCTCTTCCAGCTGGAGCTCCAGATTTCGGACCGCTTCCGTACGCCCGTAACTCTTGCTCAGGTTGGAACAGGTAAGTATTGCGTTCATCCTGCTCATCTCCTATCTCTCTGTTTGATCATTTCAATAACATCCTCGGTGGTCAATTCAAGCTTTTCGGCCTCATCAAGCAGCTTCAATACGAGTTCGTTGTAAAACCGATCCTGCCGCTTGGTTAATATGATCTGTTTGGCGTCTGCTGCAACAAACATGCCCAGCCCCCTTTTCTTGTACAAAATCCCTTCATTGACAAGCAGGGCAATGCCTTTTACAGCTGTAGCGGGATTGACCTGAAATGTACTCGCGAACTGCGACATCGAGATAATCTGATCATCCACTTGGTATGTCCCGTTCAATATGTCATCTTCAATCATATCTGCGATTTGCTGAAAAATCGGCTGTCCTTCGTCAAACCTGGAATTCATGATATCACCCTGTCGGTATGTTAGTCTTGTAACATACTATAATACCAGGTGGAAGGATGTGTCAATCAAAAAGAAAAAAACAGACCCAAATGGGCCTGTTTGTGCTGTGAAATACAAAGAGCCCCCGTCTCTTCAAGACGAGGGTGAGGTGTGTGATCCAACTGCAAAGGCTATATCCAGCCCTTCTCTTCCGCCATCGAGATCGCCTCGATCCGGTTCTTGGCACTGAGCTTGCTTAAAATCTCGGACATATAGTTGCGGACAGTCCCATAGGACAAGTGTAGCTTCGACGCAATTTCATTGGAGCTGTTGCCGTCTGCAGCCAACCGCAGCACTTCCCGTTCGCGTTCGGTCAGCGGATTGGCCCCCGCACCGGAAAGTGTACCGAATACGAGCTCAGGGGAGACCTCCCGCCGCCCATCCATTACCCGGCGGATGGCTTCTGCCAATCGTTCACTGGGCTCGTCCTTAAGCAGGTATCCCTGAACTCCCGCCTGCACGGCCCGCTCGAAATATCCGGGTCTGGCAAAGGTCGTCAGGATGATGACCCGGCTGGGATAACCGCGCAGCTTTACTTCCTCCGCCACTTCGAGACCACTGCGTGCAGGCATTTCGATATCGAGCAGGCATACATCGGGTTGATGCAAGGCAATCAGGGATAGAGCTTCATTGCCGTCGCCGGCTTGACCAATCACATCAATATCGTCTTCAAAATCAAGCAAGGAAGCCAGAGCGCCGCGCAGCATTCGTTGATCCTCGGCGATCAGCACTTTGATGCTCATGGGATGTGTCCTCCTTCCGGTTCTTGATGATGATCGGAACACGAATGTCTATTATCGTGCCTTGCTGGTCGGAGCTGGCCTCTACGGTGCCCCCGATAAGGGAAAGCCGCTCCACCATGCCTTTCAGGCCATTACTGTTGGATGAAGAAGATGAATCTTCTTCTTTGCATTGAAGACCGACTCCATTGTCGGCCACCTCAAGAAGCCACTCATTGTCAAGCGACTCGATGGCAATCCGGCACTGGCTTGCCTGACTGTGCTTCACCACATTGGTCACGGCCTCCCGCAAGCAGAGGCTCAGAATATTGTGGGCCAGGTCGGATATTCCCTCCAGCTTCGGGTTACCGGTGCAGATAAACCGGATATCGGCACTCTCCAGAATGATCTGGGCCTCGACCAGTTCCTCGGGCAAGGTGGCGGTCCGCATGTCGGATACCAGCTCACGCACTTGGCGCAGCGCGGCGCGCGAGGTGTTCTGAATCTCCCGGGCCTCCATTTGGGCTTTCTCGGGATCCTTTACCGCCAGCTTCTCCACAAGCTGGCTCTTCAACGTGATGAGAGACAGGGTATGACCCAAGGTATCGTGAAGATCTCTGGCAATACGCATCCGCTCTTCGCCTTTAATCAGATTGCGGATCTGCTCGTTAGCCTGCGCGAGCTCCTTCTCCAGTTGCTGCCTCCGGTTTAGAGAGCGGATGCCGAAGGGTGAGAACAGCATGATGAGAAAGAAAGGAATCATAAAGACCAGATCCTTCCATCCCAGCATGCTCGCATTTTTGATCAAAGGAATGATCTCTATGATGCCAAACAGCACAAGGGATATCGTGAATTTGCGCCGGTCGGTATACCAGCCGATGAAATTGGCTGTGAAGAACCCCATATACATATAGGTTGGGTGGTACCACATGCAGAGAATGAAAATGATGGACATCTGAATGCTGAGCCACCAGAAAAAACGAGGAGTGCCAGCAGCGAAGTAAAGCTGGCGGTACGTGAGGAGAAACAAGGCAATCAGCGTATATCCAATCCCCATCTTCCAGCCTTCTTCGCTCATCATGTTAATTATGGGCAGAGATATATAAATGAGCCACAGATAGGGGAAAAACCCCAATTGCGTTGGAAAAACCTCAAACCCCGCGGACTTCGCGTCTTTCAATTTTTTCATGAAGCCATCATCCTATCCCCTTAATCGGCTTGTTGTTTTTTCCGAATATAGGTGGATAGTAACATAAATACTGCCAAATATGCTGCTAAAACCATGAAATTATCCAATCCCGGCGCTTCTCCGCGAACGATTGACCAGGCACCTCCGCCAAAATGATAGGAGGGCATCCACTTGCCGATAGCTTGCATGATTGAAGGCATTGCCTCGATGGGGAACCACATCCCGCCCGTCACGGCCAGCCCTAAGTAGATGCCGTTGCTGACGCCGCTTGCGGTATCGACCCGTTTCATGGATCCAATCAGGGTGCCGATAGCCAGGAACGGGACGGATGCAATCAGAATCCACAGTCCGCTGAGCAGCCATTGTCCGAGGGTGAGGGAGACGCCGTTAATCAGGTAGCCCGCTACGAATATCACGATGATGCAGAGCAGATGCATGACCGTCTGCACAAACATTTTGCCAAAGAAATACACGCTGCCGGGAAGCGGCGTTACCCGCATATATACAGCCCAGCCCTGGACTCTCTCTTGCACGAGGCGAATGCCGAGCGACATGATGGCGGTGCCCATGACACTGAAGGATGCCATCGACATCAGATAATGCGCCTGCCATTGTCCGGTATCGTCAGCCCCCGTATTCACGACCCGGGTAAAGATGAAATAGAACAGAATCGGCATAGCGAGCGACCAGAAAATATAATACGGATTGCGCACCATCCGGAGCAGCTCCATCTTGCACTGTATGGTAAGCAGTTTCCAGGTTGTCATGATTATACGGCCTCCCCTTGATTCATCGTTAATTGCTCAAATGCTTCATCCAGGCTTCCTTGATCGATGCGGATATCACGTACAGCCAGCCCGGCCCGGAACAGAGCCGCTAGCGCTGTGTCCGTATCATCGGTAACGGCGTTCAGCCGACCGTGTAGTTCATATACATCCGTTACGCCGGGCACTTCATGAAGCAGCTCCTTGACCTGCTGGAGGTCCGCATCCACGATAAAGGAGAGCGACCTTCGGGTCAGCTTAGCCTTGATAGCTTCCGGCGTGCCGTCTGCCGCAACCTGACCCTGGTGGAACAGCAGAATGCGGTCAGCCATATCGTCCGCCTCTTGCAGGTAGTGGGTGGTGAACAGAATCGTCTTGCCCTGATCGGCAAGCTTGCGTACTGTCTGCCAGAATAACCGGCGTGCCGATGTATCCAGGCCGACCGTTGGTTCATCGAAGAATAACAGCTCGGGGTTACCTGCAATCGCCAGTGCAAAGCTGAGCTTGCGTTTTTGGCCTCCGGACATTTTGACAGCCCATTTGTTAAGCTCTTCTGTTGTGAGCCCGCTAAGCAGAGCGATGTCTGAAAGCGACAACGGATTCGGATAATAGCCGCGAATGAGATTGATGATTTCACGCGTGCGGAGCCCGTCCATGACGCTCACCTCTTGAAGCATGGCGCCGATCTTCTCGCGGACTTTCAAGTCCTTCGGGCTTCGGCCGAACAGGAGGACCTCGCCTTCGCTGGCGTCCTTAAGACCGAGCATCATGGAGATGGCGGTTGATTTACCTGCTCCGTTTGGCCCGAGAATGGCCGTAATAGATCCTTTTTCTATCGTAAACGACACTTGGTTGACGGCTTTTTTGCTTCCGAACATTTTGGTTACCTGCCGTAGTTCCGCAATAGGTTCATGGATTGGTTTAGACATGGGTATCGCTCCTTTCGTAATCGAAATGATCTGAATTCATCATACGAAAGAGAGGGAATGCCCGTTAGTAAAGGATGTCATCACTTCGGAGTGACATTTGTCATGTGCGAACTGCTAAAGATTAGAGGAGGTTTGATTATGAACAAATAAGGGCGGTTTCAAGTTTGGTTGTATGCGCTTACATATGCGTGATTAAAGGACTGCCTACGGTTTCCTATCACGTTGTCTTCTCTTGACCGCAGGAGTGCCTTCAATTATAGTGGGTACAGTAGGAGCAATCTATAATATAGAAGGAAAAAGGTGGCTTGAAACATGTCTGAGAACATCTACGTCGGTGTCGATCTGGGCGGAACAGCAATTAAAGTTGGGATTTGCAATGAAGAAGGGCATCTTCTGCATAAGTATGAGGGGCCGACGGAAACAGCCAAAGGCGTTGACACGGTTATTGACAACATTGAGAAATATGTGCGTCACATTGTAGAAGAATCGCCATACAGCTGGGATCAACTTGCTGGTGTGGGAGCTGGATTCGCCGGATTTACGAATATTCGTGAAGGCATCATTATTCTGGCACCGAATGTAGGATTTAAAGATGTACCGATTCGCGCACTGCTTGAAGAGCGTCTCGGCAAGCCCGTCAAAATAGACAACGACGCCAATGTAGCTGCATTGGGTGAAGCTTGGAGCGGCTCGGGCCGCGGCGTTGAGAACTGCGTATGCTACACACTGGGTACCGGTGTCGGCGGAGGCATTATTATTAACGGCAAAATTTATCAGGGTTTCGGCGGCATGGCTGGCGAGCTTGGACATATCTCGGTTGTGCCGGACCTGGAAGCGATTCAATGCGGATGCGGTGAAATGGGCTGCCTGGAGACGGTTTCGTCGGCAACCGGCATTATCCGTATGGCGAAGGATGCCGTAGAGCGTGGGGACCGTACTTCCCTTGCCCATGTAGAGAGCATTGCGGCGAAGGAAGTGTTTGACGCTGCAAAAGCTGGCGATGAAGTTGCCATTCGGATCGTGAATCGCGCAGCTTATTACCTGGGCAAATCCATGGCTGCCGTTGCGGCCGTGTTGAATCCGGAAGCCTTTATTATCGGCGGCGGCGTATCCAAAGCCGGCGACATTCTGTTTAATGAAGTTCGTGCTGTATTTGCGAAGCTGACACCAGAGCCGCTTCAGCGAGGTGTACGCATCGTTCCGGCTGAGCTCGGCAATGATGCCGGCGTTGTAGGCGCTGCTGGTCTGCATTTGCGTTCGTAGTCATTAATCACCATACATCGTCTGATCTAAACTTATAAGGGAGGGAAAGCTGATGCTGGAAGCAGCCAATCGCGGCAGCAACACATCATCCATGGCCACCCTGATCATCATCACCGGGATGTCGGGAGCAGGTAAGACCTTGGCCGTACAAAGTCTGGAGGATCTTGGATTCTTTTGCGTCGATAACCTGCCCCCGGTGCTCATTCCCAAATTCGCGGAGCTGATCGATCAATCCAAGGGTAAGATCGGCAAGGTTGCATTGGTCATCGACCTGCGTGGCCGCGAATTTTTCACGGCTCTATCAGAGTCTCTGAGTTACATCAAGGATCACTTTACCATCCATTGCGAGATTCTGTTCCTGGATGCAACGGATTCCGTGCTTGTACAACGTTATAAGGAAAGCCGTCGTCGCCATCCGCTCGCTCCGGAAGGCATGCCGCTTGACGGTATAAGGTTGGAGCGCAAAATGCTGGATGAGCTGAAGAATTCGGCCACTCAGGTGATCGATACCAGCAATATGAAGCCTGTGCGATTGAAAGAGAAGATTATCTCACGCTTCACGCATCTGGAGAGCAGCACGTTATCGGTAAATATTACATCCTTTGGGTTTAAATACGGTATTCCGATCGACGCTGATCTGGTGTTTGATGTGCGCTTTCTGCCCAACCCGCACTATGTTGAGCAGCTGCGCCCCAATACCGGCCAGAACAGTGATGTATATGAATATGTGATGAAATGGCCGGAGACCCAGGCTTTCTTAACCAAACTGCTCGATATGCTGCATTTCTTGATCCCGCAGTATCGGAAGGAAGGCAAAAGCCAGGTTATTATCGGCATTGGTTGTACCGGCGGGAAGCATCGCTCCGTTGCGATAGCGGAATACCTTGGCAAAATGCTGGGCGTTAGCGAAACGGAGACGGTATCGGTGAGTCACCGTGATTCTGATCGGGATCGGCATTAATTAAGGGAAGTGATAAATGTGGCTGTGCAAGCTAGAAAGCGTCCCCGTATCGTGGTGATGGGTGGAGGAACCGGGCTGTCCGTCATGCTGCGGGGACTCAAGGAAAAGCCGCTCGATATTACGGCCATCGTTACCGTCGCTGATGATGGGGGAAGCTCCGGCATACTGCGTAGCGAATTGCAGATGCCGCCTCCGGGAGATATTCGAAATGTACTTACAGCGCTCGCCGATGTGGAGCCGCTGTTATCCGATATATTGAAATACCGTTTTAAGAATGGCTCGGGACTGGCCGGGCACAGCCTCGGCAATTTAATCTTGGCTGCCATGACGGATTTGCACGGTGATTTTGTCACGGCAGTCAAGGAGATGAGCCGGGTTTTTGTTGTTCGTGGACAGGTGCTGCCCGCAGCGGGTGAAGCTGTTATTTTGCATGCGGAGATGGAGGACGGTTCCATTGTGACCGGTGAATCCAAAATCCCGGAGGCTGGGCAGCGCATTAAGCGGATCTTCCTGGAGCCGGAGCATGTCGAGCCGCTGCCGGAGGCGCTGGAGGCGATTCAGCAGGCCGATGCGATTCTGATCGGTCCGGGAAGCCTGTATACCAGTATTTTGCCCAATTTGCTTGTTCCCAAGCTTGCTGAGGCTATCGTATCCTCTGAGGCGATCAAAATGTTCGTGTGTAATGTGATGACGCAGCCTGGAGAAACCGATAATTATACAGTGAGCGATCATTTGCAGGCCGTTTACGACCATATTGGTCTTCATCTGTTCGATTATGTTATTGTAAATGATGGAGAAATCCCGCCTCAGGTTCAAGATAAGTATGCCCAGAAGGGTGCTAAGCCCGTGTTCCTGGATCGTGATGAGGTGACGAGCAGAGGGTATAAACTCATTGCAGATAAGCTTGTGCTATTTAGAACATACTTAAGGCATGACGCTGACAAGCTGAGCAACCATATTTTTCAGCTGGTACAGGATTGGATTACACGAAAGGGGTGAGTACCTTGTCCTTTGCGGCACAGACGAAGAAAGAACTGACAATGATCGAAAGCCAGAACTGCTGTGAAAAAGCCGAGCTGTCCGCGCTCATTCGGATGAACGGTTCTGTTCAACTTTCGAACAAAAAGGTAATCCTGGATATTTCAACGGAAAATGCCGCGATTGCAAGACGTATTTATTCCTTAATTAAGAGGCATTTCCAGGCGCATACTGAACTTTTGGTGCGTAAAAAAATGCGTTTGAAGAAGAATAACGTATATATCGTTCGTATTCCCGCCCAGGTTCAGGAGATACTTAAAGAACTGTGCATCGTTTCCGAAGGCTTTCTGTTTCAATCGCGGATTGATAAACAAATCGTTCGCAAAAATTGCTGTAAACGCGCCTATTTGCGCGGTGCCTTTATGGCTGGCGGATCCGTGAACAATCCGGAGGGATCCTCGTACCATCTGGAAATTGCCTCAATGTATGAAGAGCACTGCCAGTCCCTGGTGGATCTGGCCAATGAATTTCATCTGAACGCACGTTGTATCGAGCGGAAGAAAGGCTTTATCTTCTACATTAAGGAAGGCGAGAAAATTATCGAATTCCTTAATCTGATCGGTGCCCACCAGGCATTGTTCAAGTTCGAGGATGTTCGTATTATGCGGGACATGCGTAACTCGGTAAACCGGATCGTGAACTGCGAGACCGCCAACCTGAACAAAACGATCGGCGCTGCCGTCCGTCAGATTGAGAATATCAAGCTGCTTCAAAAGGAAATGGGTCTTGAGAATTTGCCCGATAAACTGCGGGAAGTGGCGGAAATTCGACTGGCTCATCCGGACATGAATCTGAAGGAAGTTGGCGAGCTTCTTAAAGGAACCGTCAGCAAATCCGGCGTCAATCACCGTCTGCGCAAAATCGATGAATTGGCCGAAAAGATTCGGAATGGGTAAGAATTTTTTCTTCTAGTGTCCTGTATGGTAAAATGGTATAATATTATAAAATGTCAATCGCGCTTTCAATGCAGCAGATTTATTAGATAGGGGGTAATTTTCATGACAAAGCACCCGGTAGTCGTTCGGTTAAAGACGGGTCTTCACGCCAGACCGGCCGCGCTGTTCGTTCAGGAAGCGAATAAATACTCATCTGAAATCTTCGTTGAAAAAGATGATAAAAAAGTAAATGCCAAAAGTATCATGGGAATTATGAGCCTTGCGATCAGCTCTGGTACGGAAGTTTACATTAGTGCTGAGGGAGCCGACGCGGAGCAAGCGGTTACTTCACTCGTGAACTTGGTGAGCAAAGAGGAACTCGAGAACCAATAAGGGCAACCGTGATTGAAGTTTAAGAAAAGTCTTGTTACTGCAAGGCTTTTTTTGCTATCAAGTTCTGGTATTGCTGGGATTCTCGCTTGATTCTACGTACATAAGAATAGACTTTAAGAGATGGGGTGGAGATATCCGCCCTTTTTCAATTTTGGGGCCCCCGCAAAGGATTTGGAATAAACATCGTAGCATAAGCTCCACTTTGTGGGGTTATTTTACATTGTTTTCATAAAATTAAGCCTTCGTTTAACTTCAGTTTAACTTGTTGATATATTCTTTCCTTACAGATGATAAATAGGGATGGAAGGGAAGAGAAACCGATGAGAGAAACGGATCATACTTCTATACAAGAAATAACGCAGGAAAAGTCAGCAGGCAGCAACAAAGCAGGTTCGCAGGCCTTCTTCCGGCTGTTGAAAGAAACGAAACCTCCGATGCTGCTGCTGATTGGAGCGATCCTGCTGAGTGTGGTATCAACCCTGGTCGGACTAGTCATTCCGATGTTTACAAAGAGCCTGGTGGATGGCTTCTCCTTAACGGATATGAATCGTTCCCATATCATCGGGCTTGGCATTGCGTTTGTGGTGCAGACGATTGCCTCTGGGGTTTCGATTTTCCTGCTGAGTTATACGGGACAGAAGATGGTGGCTGCCCTTAGGGAACGGCTGTGGAAAAAGCTGCTTGTGCTGCCGATCCGCTATTTCGATCATAACCGTTCAGGGGAATCGGTTAGCCGGATGACGAATGATACAGGAGTGATCAAAAGTCTCATATCGGACCATGTGGCCGGATTCTTCAGCGGGATCATTTCTATTATCGGTTCCATTGGGGTGCTCCTCTATTTAAACTGGAAGATGACACTGACGATGTTTATCGTCATCCCGATTGCAGCGCTGATTCTTGTGCCGCTTGGTAAGAAAATGTATAAAATATCGCTTGGCATGCAAGATGAGACAGCTACGTTTACGGCGAATATCAGTCAGGTGCTGTCGGAAATTCGCTTGGTTAAAGCTTCTAATGCTGAGGACAGAGAGTATGAGAATGGGCATAAAGGGATTACCAATCTGCTGAATTTCGGGATCAAGGAAGGTGTGGTATCCGCCTGGATCGCGCCGCTGATGTCCTTCGTGCTGATGATGCTGCTGGTGGTGGTCATCGGGTATGGCGGACTTCAGGTATCCACAGGGGCGCTGACCGCTGGGGAGCTGGTTGCGTTTATCCTGTATCTGATTCAGATCGTGATGCCGATGACGCAGTTAACGACGTTTTTTACCCAGTTTCAGAAGGCTAAAGGAGCAACGGAGCGGATATTGGAAACACTGGATGCAGAGGAAGAGTCCATTTCGGCAGGTAGCGATGTGGTGAACGCGAATCAGCGCATGTCCATCGAGAATCTTTCGTTTGGTTACAAGCCTGATGAGCTGGTGCTGCATGATATCAGCTTTCAGATGGAGCCGGGCACGGTCACGGCCGTGGTTGGACCGAGTGGTGGAGGCAAAACGACGCTGTTCTCCATGCTGGAGCGTTTCTATCTTCCGCAAAAAGGGCAGATCCGCTTGGGCAAGACGGCGATCGATACGTTCTCTTTACGCTCATGGCGCGGATTGATCGGCTATGTCTCACAGGATAGTCCAATGATCGCGGGAACCATTCGTGACAACTTATGTTATGGGATGGACCGGGAGGTGAGCGATGGGGAGATCCGAAGAGCGGCAGAAATGGCCTATGCGGATGGATTTATCGACGAGCTGCCTCATGGTTTTGATACGGATGTGGGCGAACGGGGCGTGAAGCTCTCGGGCGGACAGCGGCAGCGGATTGCCATCGCCAGAGCCTTGCTGCGGGATCCCAAGATTCTGATGCTGGACGAAGCCACCTCCAGTCTGGATAGTCGTTCCGAGATTGAAGTGCAGAAGGCGCTCAAGAACCTCATGGCTGGACGGACGACGATTATTATTGCGCACCGGTTATCCACGGTGGTGGGAGCTGATCAGATTATTTTCATTGAAAAAGGAACGGTAACCGGACGGGGAACGCATGATGAATTGATTGAGCAGCATGATATGTATAGAGAATTTGCCGTGCAGCAGCTGCAGATGAATGAAACGATCGAGGCCTAAGGCCTAAGGGCGCCTTGAAGATGCTGGGGAAGAAGGGATGGCCACCATGGCAAAAATATTGGTAGTGGACGATGACCCGAACATCCGCGAACTCATAAAGGTGTTCCTGGAGGAAGCGGGAATGGAAGAGGTGTTCGAAGCTTCGGATGGCATCGAGGCCTTGTCCGTCATGGATCAGACATCCGTCGATCTGGTCGTGATGGATATCATGATGCCGAATATGGACGGATGGGAGTTATGCCGGGAGATCCGGAGGAACACCGGTATTCCGGTGCTGATGCTGACGGCCAAAGGGGAAACGAGGCAGATCGTGAAGGGCTTTGAGCTGGGCACCGACGATTATCTGGTGAAGCCCTTCGAACCTGCGGAGCTCGTTGTGCGCGTCAAAGCGCTGCTGAAGCGGTATCAGGTAGCCGCATCGCAGACGGTGACCATCGGCAAGCTGCAGATGAACCGCAGAACCTATGAGGTCAAGGCGGGTGATGAGGTTTTTGCCCTGCCGCTGAAGGAGTTTGAGCTGCTCTTCAAGCTGGCCAGTTATCCGGGGAGTACGTTGCCGCGCGACCGGCTGATCGAAGAGATATGGGGCTATGACTTTGAAGGGAACGAACGGACGCTGGACGTCCACGTGAATCGGCTGCGGGAGCGGTTCCCGGAGGAGAAGTACCGGTTCAGGATTCGGACGGTGCGCGGGCTGGGATATCGCCTGGAAGCAGGTGAGGGCTGATGAAAAAAACACCCAAAATCTTGTGGAAGATCGTTCGAGAAACGCTTCAGACGATTTTGGTCTTCGCGGTCTTGGGAGCGTCATGGACGGCGGCGACTTATGTGACTCGGTTTGTTTACACCTGGACGGGAACCCCGCCGTGGGATTATGCCATCCAACTGATCGACTTGTTTGTCGGCGTGATCATTTTCTTCCTGTGCATGCTGGTCGTGGGCATGTTCTTCAAGCACCGGCAAATGGCCATGCTGAATTCCATTACGGATGCCATGCGACGGATATCGCAGGGGGACTTCAATGTAAAGATGAACGAAAATGAATGGCGCGGGGAGTTCAAGATGATCGCGAGCAGCATTAACGACATGGCCGGCGAATTGGGGCGGATGGAGACCATGCGTCAGGATTTCATCTCTAATGTGTCCCATGAAATCCAATCGCCACTTACTTCGATTCGGGGGTTTGCAAGGGCGCTCCGAAGTCCCCGCCTCACGGAGGAGAAGAGAGCCCGTTATCTGGAGATCATCGAAGGAGAGAGCCGCCGCTTGTCGCAGCTGAGTGATAATCTGTTGAAGCTGTCGTCCCTGGAAGGAGAGCAGCCTGCATTCGAATGGGCACGCTACCGGCTCGACGGGCAGCTGCGTGCGGTCGTGTTGGCGAATGAACCGCAATGGCTCGCGAAGCGGATTCAGGTGGATCTGGATCTTGCTGAGGTAGAGATTGAGGCAACCGAGGATCTCCTGAGTCAAGTGTGGAACAATTTGCTGCACAACAGCATCAAATTCACGCCCGAAGACGGCATGATCACGATCGTGCTGAAAGCAGGAGAAGACGGGGCCGAGGTTACGATGACGGATACGGGAGTCGGGATGTCGGAGTCGGATCAGCTGCATATATTCGAACGCTTTTACAAAGCAGACAAATCGCGCAATCGCGCCGCTGGCGGCAGCGGGCTGGGATTATCCATCGTGAAGCGGATCGTCGATATTCATCAGGGGAAGATGACGGTCCAATCCGAGCTTGGAAAGGGATCGAAATTTACGGTGATGGTGCCTTATGGACGCTCCCGTGATCCGAAGTAATGATTGTGCAGTGAAGGTTTGACATTAAGATTGTACGTGAAGAGGTGACATGAAGATTGGATATGAAGATTAGATGGATTTAAATTACGTGGGGGGTTGAGATAAATAAGACGGTGGTCGTCGTGACTCTCCTCCAAGAGGATGGGAAGGTATGGTATGGAGGGATTGTGCTGTTCCTGGGATGTTCTCAAGCAGATTAGAACTAAGGTGTGAGGATATGGCTGCTTACTCGCCATATCCGGAACAACTTGAACCGGTTAATGTTCATAAAACAGGAGTAAGGGCTATAATCGCCCCTACTCCTGTTTGAGCTGTGCGTGATGCGATGTGGACAATCTCACCGAGCCAGGCAAAAGCAGGTGATTTAGCTAAAATGGTCACGAATCTAGCGGACACCAAGGACCTTATTTGCCGATTTAAGCACCGTATCCTAGAATAACGGACTCCAGATCCGTTATTCTAGGATTTGTTTAGGAAAATGCGGCCTTTTGGAAGGAATAACGGATCCTTGGTCCGTTAGTTTCCGGAAAACCCCCATTTTTCCTCAAATAAGGTACTCTCGGTCCGTTAGCTCGACTACAGCAGCGTGCAGCCACCGCATGACCACCGCAGTCGGCCCTGATTTTAATGCACATGCTATATTAGCCGTATGATAACCGGTTAGTTTTACCCTAACGGGCTAGCCGGATATTAGGGTCACTGGTTACTGCATGAATCTAGTCGACAGCCTCCATACACGCACCGTGCGCACAGAGAGCAGTGCGCACAGAGAGAGTACACACAGGAAGCTGTGCGCCCAGGTAGCAGTGCGCACAGGGAACAGTACGCACAGGAAGTTGTGCGCACAGGGACCAGTACGCACAGAGAGCAGTACGCACAGGAAGTTGTGCGCCCAGGGAGCAGCCCGCCCAGAGAGCAGAGCGCACAGAGAAAGTACACACAGGAAGCAGCCCGCAAGGTGCGTGTAGCAACACGGCAACGGTTTACTACAGATCGGTTAGCTGCGTATTACAGCACCTTCTCCAAAAAGCTAATCGTACGCTCATGCTTCGGTCTGCCGAACACTTCCTCCGGCGGGCCTTCCTCTACGATATACCCGCCATCCATGAAGATCACCCGGTCCGCAACCTCGCGGGCAAAGCCCATCTCGTGGGTGACGATCATCATCGTCATGCCTTCGCGCGCCAGGTCCTTCATGACGCCGAGCACTTCGCCGACCATCTCCGGGTCCAGCGCCGATGTCGGCTCGTCAAACAGCATGATGTCCGGATTCATTGCCAGCGCTCGGGCAATCGCCACACGCTGCTTCTGACCGCCCGACAGCTGGCTTGGGAAGGCCTCCGCCTTATCGGAGAGGCCTACTTGCTCCAACAGCTTTAGCCCCGTGGCACGAGCCTCGGACGCGTTCTGCTTGCCCAGCTCGACCGGGGCGAACGTAATGTTCTTCAGCACGTTGAAGTGGGGGAACAGATTAAAATGTTGGAACACCATGCCGATGTTCTGGCGCGCCTTGTTGATGTCTGTTTTAGGGTCATTGATATCCTTTTCATGCACGAATACCCTGCCTGCCGTAATGTCCTCCAGCCGATTGATGCAGCGCAGGAAGGTGCTTTTGCCGGAGCCCGAAGGCCCGATGACACAGACAACCTCGCCTTCCTGGACCTGCATGTTAATGCCCTTCAGCACCTCGTTCGTGCCAAAGTTCTTCTTCAGTCCTTCTACGCGGATTTTATCCATGACGCACCTTCCCTTCCAGACGGCCCGAAATTTTGGTCAGAATCGTGATCACGACCAGATACATGATGGCGACCACGAGCCAGATATCAAACGAAGCGAACGTTCTTGCAATAATGATTTTCCCGGATTGGGTCAATTCGACCAGACCGATTACCGACAGGATCGAAGTATCCTTGAGCGTGATCACGAGCTGGTTAATAAAGGTCGGGATCATGACTTTGATCGCTTGGGGAATGATGATTTTCATCATGGCTTTGCGGTATGGCAGACCGAGCGAGCGGGCAGCCTCCAGCTGTCCAGGGTCAATGGATTGGATACCGCCCCGGATAATTTCCGTGACATAAGCACCGGCATTCAGGCTAAGTGTAAGGACCGCTGCCACGATCGGCGACATCGTGAAGCCGAGTGCCTGCGGAATACCAAAGTAGATGAAGAAGGCAAGGACTAGCAGCGGTATGCCGCGGAAAATGTCCACGAATACGGTTGCGATGCCTCGGAGCCATTTATTGCGTCCGACCTTCATAAAGCCGAATATCAACCCTAAGAAAAACGCGAAGAACAGCGATACGATGGTCAGCAGCAGCGTATTGCCAAGGCCCTTCAGCAGCGAAGGCAGCGACTCCACGATCAGCTCCCAACGGCTTTGAGTCGCCGCGCCTACGGCATTTTCGCCAATGTATTTTGCCTTAATACGTTCATACTCTCCGCTTGCCTTCAGGTTGACCAAGCCGGCATTGAATTTCTCCAGAAGCTCCTGGTTCCGTCCTTTGCCGACGGCAAATCCGTAGGAGGCGCCAGGGACCATATCCGTAACGATCTTCAGTCCATTGTTCTGTTCGACTCCGTAAGCCAGCACGGGGAAGTCATCAAAACAGGCAACGGAATTGCCGGTCCTGACATCGTCATACATCTGGGCCGAATCGTCAAAAGGCACGATGGTGAATCCGTACTTGGAGGATATGGATTCCGCGAAGCTGTAGCCCTCCGTACCCGTTTTGACGGCGACTTTTTTCCCTTTTAAATCCTCATACCCTTTGATGGACTCCTGATCCTGGCGAATGGCCATGACCACACCTGAGTTAAAATAAGGATCGGAAAAGTCGAATTTCTGCTTCCGCTCATCCGTGATGCTCATGCCGGCAATGACACCGTCCACCTGATTGGCTTCCAGCGCCTGAACCGCCGCATTGAAACCGAGCGGCTTGACTTCATATTTGAAGTTCTGATCTTTCGCGATTGCATCCAGCAGATCCATGTCGATACCGACAAAATTGCCGCTAGCATCCTGGAATTCAAACGGGGCAAACGTAATGTCCGTTCCGATCTGATAGGTTTTACCGGAGGCTGGCTCTGCCGCGGCGCTTGCCGCCCCGTATGGCATGCCCGCTGCCATGAGTAGCAGCAGTGACATGAACGCGTATAACATCCGGAATGATTTCATAGTGACCTCCTCTTTTTAACACCGATGTAGTTAGTTACCCATGAAGGCTTCCTTATTAAACAGTTGCCGTCATCTTCATTGGGTATCTTATTGTGCTGATCCACCAATCATGCCTAGATATACCAATTAACAGGGGCGTATCAAAATAAGTTAAAGAAAAATCTCAAAACGCTTCGTTCCGGATGCAACATTTACCAATGCCCTCGCGTTAGAAGGGTAAGGCAAGCATGGCAGCGATGCCAATATAAAGGAGGCTGACAATAATGAAAAGATGGGTCAAACAAGTAGGTTCCATCATGATTGCAGGTGCATTGTTGACTGGCAGTACGGCAGTAGTAGGATTGAGCGGGGCAACCGAGGTGCATGCGGCGGAGGCAGCACAGCAAAACCTTCTTACCGTACTCGGTAAAGGCGAGATCTCGGTGAAGCCAGATATCGTATATCTTTCCATCGGGGCTGAATCATATGCGGAAACCGCAAAATCCGCACAGAAGAGCAATGCGCAGAAGATGGATAAGATTACGAAGATGTTGAAAGAAACGTGGAAGATCGATGACAAGGATATCAAAACCGAACAGTTCTATGTACAGCCTAACTATACGTACTCTGATGATAATGGACGTAAAGTGAAGAATTACAGTGCTTATCATTCTCTGGAAGTCACTCTTCGCGACTTGAGCAAAGTCGGCGATCTGCTCGATGCAGCGTCTGATGCCGGTGCTAACTCCATTGGCAACGCCCGTTTCTCGGTCGAGAACCGCGATGCTTTTGAAGCCCAAGTGATAGATAAAGCTATGGCGAATGCGGACCTGAAAGCTCAAGCGATGGCAAAAGCCTCCAAGCGTCAGCTGGGCATCGTGCTTAACATTGTGGAAGGATCTGTTGGTGTAGATACCATCTATGGTCTCGAAAAAATGGCGATGGAAGCACAATCCGTTGCAGCGGACGCAGGCGCCAACACCTCCGTGAAGCCGGGCGAGATCAAAATCTCGACGCAGCTGTACGTGCAATATGAGCTGAAATAGCAGCTGATTTCGACTAAGAATACTGAAAACCGTTCATCGGGGACTTTACCGGGTGGACGGTTTTTTGTGCATCCCTTTTCGAAAAATGAAATACCAATATCCGGTCCTGTATCCGTGCCTTCCCCTGTCGAAATACACAGAAAAGTGTTGTGTATAGGGGGAAAACGAGGTATAGTGAATATGCGAAAAACTGAACTTTATTTTAAACGTTACAGCCATACCCATGGATATGGCTTTTTTTTTCTTAGTAGAGACTTCTAGACGCTTCCACCCTTAAGAAACGGATTCTGCCAACCTGAGCACGATAGGCAGTATGACCGTTTCTTCTTAGTGGGGAACGTTTTTGTGCATACTGGTTAGCAGGAATGTACACATGGAATAGGTCACATTTTGAAGAAGGGGTTGATGCATGTGATTGAACTTGTCCAGATCGAGAAGCATTTTCAGGGACAAGCGGTCGTGCATCCGCTGTCGCTCTCCATTAAAGAGGGGGAATTCCTGACTTTGCTGGGCCCCAGCGGCTGCGGCAAAACGACGATTCTCCGAATGATAGCAGGATTCGAACAGCCGACCGAAGGACAGGTCTGGCTGGCGGGTCAGAATGTGACGGAAATGCCTGCGAACAAGCGGGACTTGAATCTGGTATTCCAACACTATGCTCTGTTTCCGCATATGACCGTAGAAGATAATATTGCTTTTGGGTTGAAAATGAAAAAAATGCCGCGTCAGCTCATCAAAGAGCGGGTGGACGAGGCCGTTGCCATGACACAGCTGACCGCCCTGCGGGAACGCTTTCCGCACCAACTGTCCGGCGGACAGCAGCAACGCGTGGCCATCGCCCGCGCCATCGCCAACAAGCCGAAGGTGCTGCTGCTGGATGAACCGCTGGGCGCATTGGATCTGCAGCTCCGCAAAAATCTGCAGTCCGAGCTCAAGCATTTGCAGCGGACGCTCGGGATTACTTTTGTCTATGTAACGCACGACCAAGAGGAAGCCATGATGCTCTCCGACCGGATCGTCATCATGAACCACGGACGGGTAGAGCAAATCGGTACGCCGCGCGAGATCTATGCGAAACCGCAAACGCTGTTTGCCGCCACGTTTGTAGGGGAGAACAACGTCTTTTCCTCGCCCGAAGGTCTTTTTGCAGTGCGGCCGGAGAAACTCATTCCGCAGCGGGAGTCGGGTGCCAGGAAGAACGGCGTGATTGAGGATGTACAGTACCTCGGCAGTGTTCATAAGCTGCTGGTCCAATTGGATGATGAACCGATGAAGGTCACGATTGCCCTGGATATCTCGGATGATCATCCTTGGGAGGTTGGTGAACGGGTCGGGGTGAACTGGAACACCAAGGATGAGGTGATCATCGGGCCATGAGGAAATCAAGGTTCCTGTTGACTCCGGTGCTGCTGTGGTTATCCCTGTTCCTGATCGTTCCGATGCTAATTGTGGTCGGCATCTCCCTGCTCTCGCGGGATTCGCTGGGGAATATCGTTTTTTCCTTCAGCCTCGAAGGCTATAAAACCTTTTTTGATCCATTATATTTGGGAATTTACTGGGATACCCTGGTATTGTCGCTGCTGACTACGGTGATTTGCTTGTTAGTCAGCTATCCTTTGGCCTATTATATAGCCAACGCTTCCCCGCGTATCCAAACCTGGGGATTAATTCTGATCACGGTCCCATTCTGGATTAACTTTCTGATCCGCACCTATGCTTGGGTTTTGCTGCTCCGAACGCAAGGCGTGGTGAACAGCCTGCTGCTGTGGATGGGATGGATCGACGAGCCGATTCAAATGCTGTATACGTATGGCGCCGTACTTCTCGGCATGGTCTATAATTTCATTCCCTTCATGGTGCTGCCGATTTACGTGGCTCTGGAGCAGATGGATAAGCGTCTGTTAGATGCGGCCAGCGATCTGGGCGCTTCCAGGTGGAAGGCATTCCGCCACATTACCTTGCCGCAGAGCAAATCCGGTATCATGACGGGAGCGGTTCTGGTCTATGTCTCGACTTCCGGGATGTTTGTAGTTACGGATATTTTGGGAGGCGCGAAGTCCTCCATGATCAGTAATATTATTCAGCAGCAGTTCCTGGGTGCGCGCAACTGGCCCTTTGGGGCGGCGTTGTCGGTGATCTTTGTGATCACGTCCCTGGTGCTGATCCTGCTCTTTAACCGGGCGATGCAAGCCCGCCATCAACGCGTAGGGGAGGGGAGATAAGTGAAGAAGAAGAATCACCCGCTGCTCGGGATTCACTCTTTCCTTATGATGGCTTTCATCTATGTACCGATCATCATGATCATCATCTATTCCTTTAACAACACGCGGCTTAGCGGCAACTGGGAAGGATTTACGTTAGATTGGTATGTGTCGCTATTCGAGAACCGGCACGTGATGGAAGCGCTGATGAACAGTTTGACGGTGGCGGTCATATCGACGATCGTTTCCACCCTGCTTGGAACCGCGGCGGCGCTCTCGCTTCGGAGTATGGGGCGCAGAGGTCGCAGCGGCATGAATGGGCTGCTGTATCTGCCCGTCATTATCCCGGATATTATTATGGGGCTGTCGCTGCTGGTGCTGTTCAGTCAACTGAACATGCCGCTTGGCAAGACGACGGTGATCATCGCACATATAACGTTCAGCCTATCGTATGTGTATGTCGTGGTGACAGCCAGACTGTCGGGCATGGGCAAACAGCTGGATGAGGCGGCCCAGGATTTGGGGGCTACGCCTTGGCAGACGTTCAGGCATGTTACATTGCCGCAGATTGCCCCGGGCATTATCTCCGGCGCCTTGATTGCTTTTACGCTGTCATTGGATGACTTTATGGTCAGCTTTTTTGTCGCCGGCCCAAGTTCAACGACGCTGCCGATCTATATTTACGCTCAGGTGAAGCGCGGCATCTCGCCAGAGATTAACGCGCTGTGTACGCTGCTCATTCTAGTCAGCATCACGCTGATTCTGTTAGCCCAATATATTCTTAACCGCGGCAATGGGCAAAAGAAACATAAAACATTACCGATCTAAGCTTAGATGAACGCTTTGTTTGAAATAAAACATGCAAGTGGAAAGAGAGGAGATATTGAATTGAAAAAATCAAGATGGACCCGCCTGCTGACGGCAGGCATGGTTGCGGTATTGTCTGTAGGACTCTTAGCCGGTTGCGGATCGGATAAGGAGACGCTCCACATTTACAGCTGGGCGGATAACTTTGATCCTGAGGTGCTGAAGGACTTCGAAGCGAAGTTCGATGTAAAGGTAACCTACGACAATTACGCAAACAATGAAGACCTGCTGGCTAAAATCAAGGCTGGTGGCAGTGGATATGACCTCATTCAGCCGTCCGATTATATGGTGAAAACGATGATTGAATCGGAGCTGCTTGAGCCGCTTGATATGAATAATATCCCGAACTTCGTCAATCTTACGGATACTTTCAAAGACCCTTCCTATGACCCGGGCAATAAATATTCGATCGTTTACACGTCCGGTGTAACGGGAATTGCATATAACAAGAAATATGTGAAGGACCAAATCAACAGCTGGGAAGACCTCTGGAACCCGGAATACAAGGGCAAAGTTCTGCTTCTGGATGACAACCGTGAAATGATCGGCATGGCACTGAAAAAGCAAGGAAAATCCAACAGCAGCACGGATGAAGCGGAAATCACCGCAGCTACGGATGACCTGAAGACCCTGCTGCCGAATGTGCTTGCGTTTGATACGGATAACATCAAGCAGAAGATGATTCAAGAGGAAGGCTGGATTGCTACAGTTTGGTCCGGAGACGCGGCGTTCATCGCGGCGGAGAATCCGGATGTGGCGTATGTGGTTCCTGAAGAAGGAGCAACCATCTTCTCCGATAACTACGCGATTCCTAAGGGAGCCAAGAATAAAGAGCTGGCCGAGAAATTCATCAACTTCATGATGGATCCGGAAGTCAGCGCCAAAAACTATGAATTTATCGGATACAGCAATCCGAACACCAAAGCGATGGAATTCCATAGTGAGAAATATCGCGCCAATACGATGATCAACTTGACTGATGAAGAGCTGGGCCGTACCGAATGGCTCAATAATGTAGGTGACTCGCTCTCGATCTATGATCGTTTATGGACCGAGCTGAAGAGTGGTCGTTAATATATAAGCTTACTTTTTCATATTTTTGTAATAAAGAGAGCCTGTCCCATGGGGAGCAGGCTCTTTTTTGCTTGCAAAGAATAGGTCCTAAGACCCGGAATAGGAAAAAATGTCCGTTTTATGCGAATCGAACCACAACTTCGGGGACCGTTTCGTTGTTATATATAAGGGAGGACGTAAACGACTTCAGAACAGGTTTCTATGCGTTTAATCAAGAAAAGGTAAAGAGGCTTGAGCGATGCGAGGGGCTTGCTGATTATTGCAGGAATTGATGCAGGGGTTGTGGCGATTTTGTTTCTGAGTTTTTTGGAGGAAAAAGCGCGCTGCACTTACTGCTGCTGCGTATTCACAGTTCGCTTGTCGGTATTGGCTTTTTTCTTTTAACTTATGTGATTGAAGGCAGTGACATGTTATGGTTTATAGGTGCATGCGCTCTCTTGTTAGGTGTGTTTCCTAAGCGTGACAGCGTTCATACAGAAAGACTGGACGAACGTATAGGCCCTATGGCATGGAATCAAAATTGTCATTGGCGTTGTTACCAATACATTGAAAGCTTTCCTTATAATGATTAAGGGTAATAGATTAACAACAAACGGAAACTTAATTTAACAAAGGTGGAATTCTGATATGAATCCTAAAATTCGTGTATGTGCATCATTAATTGCAACTAGCGTCCTGCTTGGCAGTCTGGGTTTGAGCGGACAGGTCATCGATGCAAGCGCCGCTAAGGCACCCGTTTCCGCCAGCCAAAAATCGTCAAAGAATGAAGTTGTACTGAAATGGAATGACAAGACCCTGTCACAGAAAGGTCTCGTGCTGCACGGGGTAACTTATGTGCCGGCAACCGCTTTGCGGGACGGCCTGGGGATGCCTCTTAAATATGACGCAAAAAACCGTACGTATACACTGGGTAACGGTTATAACAAACTGAGTGCCATCGTATATGATTCAACTGAAATCGGCATTCTGGTGAATGGTTCGTATGCCGGCGAGCCTGGCGGACAGATCATCAATGGTCGTCTGTATGTGCCATTTAAAACGATCAGCGAATATATGGGTGTTCAGGGACAATGGAATCCTTCCTTGAAAACACTCAGCATGACACAAAAGAAACAGAATGACATTACCATTAAATCGGTTGCGCTGAAGAAGAAGATTCAAGGCGTGGATGCCGTTGTGAACTATCCTGTAATCAGTGGACTCGATAATGCAGAGGTCCAAGCTGAAATCAACAAAGTGTTGAAAGAAAATGCTTCCGGCGTAATCACCGGTGCAGAAGGGAATGCTGAAGAATTCCCTCCTTCGGAATCCAATTTCCCCTACGAATTCAGTGGTGACTTTGTGGTTCATTACAACCAGAACGATATCCTGAGCATTACGACGTACGATTATTCTTACACCGGCGGCGCCCATGGTATGACCTTCCGTAAAAGCTTCACGTTCTCCTTGAAGGATGGCAAGCAAATGAAGTTGGGCGATTTCATCAACATGCAGGGCAAGAATAAACAGAAGCTGAACAACCTTGTGCTGAACACGATGAAAAAAGAAGGGGGCTACCTCGGCGGATTTGAGGGCGTGCCTGCGGATGCAGATTTTTATGTGAAGGATAACGCTGCGGTGCTGTACTTCCAGCTTTATGAGTACACAGCGTATGCCTATGGATTCCCGGAGTTTGAGCTGAAGCTGAAAGAGTGGAAGTAAGAGTATACAGTAAGCGGTTCTTATAAGTTGTAATCATTTTCTTAATACAATAGCTTGTCTTGATACAATTATGTTGTCTTGATGTAACACTGTGCTGGAACGAGTTACGAAAATCCCTTGATCATGGAATGTGGAGAGTGTATTCTCCTTTCCTGCGATCAAGGGATTTTTGTGTTTATCGAGAGAGGCCCGCCTCCGATTACGAATATGTGATCCTTAGGAATTGCTATTTAGGCATACTCTGATTAACATAGTCCTCTCGATGATAACTTGTATAGCTTGTACACCATGCGCACTGCTCCCTGGCGCACGATGCGTGGTCCGGGGCAAGCAAGCCGTACGATAAAAGGCCATAAGTCGCCCTATGCGTTACCGGATGCCACCCTGTTTATGGAAACAGTGAGGGTAGCGCATCATTAGTCCTTACGCACCCAATTACCCTTGCAAAGGAAGCCTGCACGGCCTTCCTCTATTCCCCTCCCCACAAGTTAAGGCAGGCCTTTTAGAAGGGGAGTGCCCTTACCATCTTTAGCGTTGGCTGAATTCCTCGAGAAGATGAGAGTATCCTTGGAGGAGCAAGCGTTCGCCTTTGAAACCTTGGAAACCTCCATATCCATTCATTCAAGTTTCCCGATTTCAACAGCGACCGGAGGGGATACTCTCATCCACCCGGAAATGTCCAGCCATACTGAAGACAAAAGAAAGGGCAGGCACCGGATAACGGCGCCTGCCCTTTACTTCAGTTCTTTTATAAGCCTTGCGGCGGTGTATTCTCTAATACTTGATCGATCAGGCCATATTCTTTGGCTTCGTCAGCCGTCATGAAGTAGTCACGATCGGTATCCTTCTCGATGCGCTCCAGCGGTTGGCCAGTGCGATCAGACAGGATGCGGTTCAGCTTGTCGCGCATTTTGAGAATGCGGCGAGCACGGATCTCAATATCCGTAGCTTGACCTTGTGCGCCGCCGAGCGGCTGGTGAATCATAATCTCGCTGTTAGGCAGACCGTAACGTTTGCCTTTAGCGCCTGCGTTGAGCAGGAATGCACCCATAGAAGCAGCCATGCCGACACAGATCGTCGAAACGTCCGGCTTAATGAACTGCATCGTATCGAATATCGCCATACCTGCGGTAATGGAACCGCCAGGACTGTTGATGTAAAGATGAATATCCTTCTCAGGATCCTCAGCCGACAAGAACAGCATTTGGGCAATGATGGAATTGGCGACCACGTCATTTACGTCGGAGCCGAGGAAGATAATGCGGTCTTTCAGCAATCTGGAATAGATGTCGTACGCCCGCTCACCGCGGTTGCTTTGTTCAACGACCATAGGTATAAAACTCACGTGGAAAACCTCCTCTTAAGTACCTCATATAAATACTGTTACCGTATTACCCACATGATAAACAATTTAAATCAAAAAGTCAAAGATAGTCAAACTATTGGGTAAAAAAAAGAGCCGTCATGGGCACTTTAGGGTAATCAGTATAGAGAATAAAGATAAAATGGCGCGCCCGCGAGGAATCGAACCTCGATCTCAGGCTCCGGAGGCCTACGTCATATCCATTGGACCACGGGCGCATAAGAAAAACGTCTATCGACGTACATTCAAAGAAGACAGACCGCGTTTAGCGGTAGTTTTTCTTGCGATATCAGGAAGCTGACTCCGCGAAGTTTATACTTTCTGATATCTAAAAAAAATTAGCAACGAAGTTGATTATACCGCATCTATTTCAAAAATACAATAGCAGACAAAACTTTGTTCCTATTATATAGACAAGCCTGTAGTTGGTCATAATGAATAAGAATGCTTGGGGTAGAGAAATATACTTTCGGACACTTGCAACCGGCATGATTATTGGTTAGAATAAGGGTGGGACTTAAAAAGTTCAACTGGGACATTTTACGACCAGGTAGAGGAGAGCCGAGACGAAGTTTGCAGGAGTGGAATGCATGCGTAACCTATTAGAAATACAAGAGCAGCTTCTGCCGGATCTGATGGATATTCTTAAACGAAGGTATTCCATCCTTCATCAGATCAAGCTGTCCGGAATTGTTGGCCGAAGAACATTGGCTTCATCACTCTCGATGACCGAGCGTGTCCTCAGAGCAGAGACTGATCTTCTGAAAGCGCAAGGGCTAATCGAGATTGAAACGCTTGGCATGCGGATCAGCAGCTCAGGGATATGCTTGCTGGAGGAACTCGAACCGGTTATGAATGAGTTATTCGGACTGGTTGAACTGGAAGAGAAGATTCGTCAGGCTTACGGGCTTCGTAAAGTGGTCATTATTCCCGGTGACAGTGAGTTATCTCCGGAAGTCAAACGCGAGCTTGGCCGTGCCGGAGCAAGAACGTTGCTAAGCTTTGTAAAGGATGGAGATACGATCGCCGTAACAGGCGGCTCCACACTAGCCGAAGTAGCAGAGCAGATGTCCTCTTTACCTGGTGGCGAACCGCTGACAAGCACTTGGTTTGTGCCTGCCCGGGGCGGTCTCGGGGAGAGTGTCGAGATTCAAGCGAACACCATTGCCTCCAAGATGGCAAAGCGCGTGGGGGCTGAGTACCGATTACTTCATGTACCGGATCTGCTAAGCGAAGATGCCTACCAGTCTTTGGTGCAGGATCAGCATATCCAGGAAATTGTGGATGTGATCAGGCGCTGCCGAGTCATTATTCACGGCATCGGAGATGCCATGGAAATGGCAAGAAGGCGGAAGCTGGATGAAAACTCTATTCAGAACTTGCAGGCAGATGGCGCGATTGCGGAATCCTTTGGCTACTACTTTAGTGAAGATGGCGAAGTTGTCCACAAAATGCTTACCCTTGGGCTGCGGCTTGAGGATATTATGCAGACAGAGACGATCATCGGCATTGCTGGAGGGCAAGGCAAGGGCAAGGCGATTCACGCGGTGCTGAAATTCGGACATGAGGATATTCTCGTTACCGATGAAGCAGCTGCACTGGAAGTCGAGAAGGAGATTGACGCCGGTATTTGAATCCACGGGAGTACAACTGATTTTTCATTATTGTTGTCTTGATTGGCTTAACGGCCAATCTTGAATATATAAATTTTACAAATATGGAGGGAACTACTCATGGTTAAAGTAGGTATTAACGGTTTTGGACGTATTGGACGTAACGTGTTCCGCGCTGCGCTGAACAACAGCGAAGTTGAAATCGTGGCAATCAACGATTTGACGGACGTAAAAACGCTGGCACACCTTTTGAAATATGACACAACTCACGGAAGACTTAATGCAACAGTTGAAGCTAAAGAAGGCGCACTCGTTGTAAACGGCCGTGAAGTGAAAGTATTCGCTGAGCGTAACCCAGAAGCATTGCCTTGGGCTGAGTATGGCGTTGAAATCGTTGTAGAATCCACTGGTATTTTCACAGCGAAAGACAAAGCTTCCGCTCACTTGAAAGGCGGCGCTAAGAAAGTTATCATCTCCGCTCCAGCAACTGACGAAGATATCACCATCGTTATGGGCGTTAACGAAGACAAATACGATGCAGCTAACCATACTGTAATCTCCAACGCTTCTTGTACAACCAACTGCTTGGCTCCTTTTGCTAAAGTTCTTGACGAGAAGTTCGGTATCGTTAAAGGTATGATGACTACGGTTCACTCCTACACGAATGACCAGCAAGTGCTTGATCTTCCGCACAAAGATCTGCGTCGTGCTCGTGCAGCTGCTGAAAACATCATTCCATCCACAACAGGTGCTGCTAAAGCGGTTAGCCTCGTTCTGCCACAATTGAAAGGCAAATTGAACGGTATGGCTATGCGTGTACCTACGAAGAACGTTTCCGTAACGGACCTCGTAGTTGAACTGTCCAAAAACGTAACACTTGAAGATGTAAACGGAGCTCTGAAAGCAGCTGCTGAAGGCCCGCTCAAAGGCATCTTGAACTACTCCGAAGAGCCGCTTGTATCCAGCGACTACAATGGCGACCCAGCTTCTTCCACTATCGATTCGCTCTCCACTATGGTAGTTGGCGACAACATGGTGAAAGTTGTTTCTTGGTATGACAACGAGTGGGGCTACTCCAACCGTGTCGTTGACCTCGCTGCTTACATCGCAAGCAAAGGTCTGTAATTGATCTAGCCATACAATCGAAGAGGAGTTCCGTTTCACGGGTCTCCTCTTTGGTTCATGGTTTTTCCTTGTTTTCATGCCAGAGCACTGGGAAGAATAGACAAGATCCGGGCGCTGGTTAGCGATAGAGAGAGAAACGAGAGCAACTGCATGCTGTCGGTGAGGAGAATAGTTTTCTTAGGAGGAACGTGGAGATGAACAAGAAAAGTGTACGTGATGTAGAAGTAAGTGGCAAACGGGTGTTTGTCCGCGTCGATTTCAATGTACCGCTCGAAGATGGTAAAATTACAGACGACACTCGTATTCGCGAGACTTTGCCGACCATTAAATATTTGGTAGAGCAAGGAGCGAAAGTCATCCTGGCCAGCCACATGGGCCGTCCAAAAGGAGAGGTCGTTGAATCTTTGCGCCTGAATCCGGCAAGTCAGCGTCTGTCCGAGCTGCTCGGTAAACCGGTAGCCAAGGCGGATGAAGCGGTAGGAGAAGCGGTTAAAGCGCAGGTAGAGAAGCTGCAAAACGGCGATGTGCTCGTGCTTGAAAATGTTCGTTTTTACCCTGGTGAAGAGAAGAATGATCCGGAACTTGCGAAGCAATTCGCTGAGCTTGCTGATCTGTTCGTGAATGACGCGTTTGGTGCTGCTCACCGTGCGCACGCTTCGACAGAAGGTATCGCTCATCATCTACCGGCAGTATCAGGATTGTTGATGGAGAAAGAGCTGTCCGTTCTCGGCAAAGCCCTTTCGAATCCGGACCGTCCTTTTACGGCCATCATCGGTGGATCGAAGGTTAAGGACAAAATCGACGTGATCGACAACCTGCTTACGCTTGCTGACAATGTCATCATCGGCGGTGGACTTGCTTACACGTTCTTCAAAGCTCAAGGCCATGAAATCGGTCAATCTCTGCTTGATAAAGATAAGCTTGATGTTGCACTTGGTTTCATCGAGAAGGCTAAAGAGCTGGGCAAAAACTTCTACCTGCCGGAAGATATCGTCGTTACGGACGAATTCAGTGCAGACGCGAATACTAAGATCGTTGATATCGACGGTATTCCAGCCGATTGGGAAGGCGTTGACATCGGTCCTAAGACTCGCGCCAAGTATGCAGAAGTGATCAAGAACTCCAAACTTGTCGTGTGGAACGGTCCTATGGGCGTATTCGAAATCGCTCCGTTCTCTGGCGGTACTCGTGAAGTGGCACAAGCCTGTGCGGATACGGAAGCTTACACGATTATTGGCGGCGGCGACTCGGCTGCAGCTGCAGAGAAATTTGGCCTTGCCGACAAGATGAATCACATCTCGACAGGCGGCGGTGCATCTCTTGAGTTCATGGAAGGCAAAGCACTTCCTGGTGTTGTGGCATTGAACGATAAATAGAATTAGGCACTACATTGGATAGCAAGTGGATGAAGTTTGGACCCCGATTCTTCGGGGGAATAAAGGAGTGAATCGTGTGAGAACACCTATCATAGCTGGTAACTGGAAAATGTTCAAAACTGTTCCGGAAGCAACTTCATTTATTGAAGATGTGAAAGGCAAAGCGGAAGTAGAAGGCGTGGAAAGCGTGATCTGCGCGCCATTTACCAATCTTCCTGCATTGGTTGAAGCGGCCAAGGGCACGAACATCAAAATCGGTGCACAAAATCTTCATTTTGAAGATAATGGCGCCTTTACTGGTGAAATCAGCGGTTTGATGCTGAAAGATCTGGGCGTGGACTATGTCATTATTGGACATTCCGAGCGTCGTCAGTATTTTGCTGAAACGGATGAGATCGTGAACAAAAAGGTACATGCGGCATTCCGTCATGGTCTTCTTCCGATCGTATGCGTTGGCGAAAAGCTGGAAGAACGCGAAGCTGGCCAAACCAAAGACGTGTGCAAGGTACAAACGGAAGCTGCGTTCGCAGGTGTTCCGGTTGATCAAGCGGTTCATGTTGTTATTGCTTATGAGCCAATTTGGGCGATCGGAACGGGCAAATCCTCTACGGCAGAGGACGCGAACGAAGTTATCGCATACATCCGTGAACTCGTTAAAGGGCTGTATGGCGAAACCGTTGCAGACCAAGTTCGCATTCAATACGGCGGTAGCGTGAAGCCTGAAAATGTAGCGGAGTATATGGGACAAAGTGACATCGACGGCGCGCTCGTTGGTGGTGCAAGTCTACAACCGGCTTCCTACATCGCACTCGTTGAGGGGGCGAAGTAAATGTCTGCTCCAAAACCTGTAGCTCTGATCATCATGGACGGTTTCGGTCTTCGGAACACCGAGGTGGGCAATGCGGTCGCACAAGCGAACAAGCCTAACTACGACCGGTATTTGAAGCAGTACCCGAACACCACGTTGACCGCTTGCGGCGAAGCCGTAGGCTTGCCGGAAGGTCAAATGGGGAACTCCGAAGTGGGTCACTTGAACATCGGCGCAGGCCGGATTGTGTATCAAGATTTGACTCGTATCACGAAGTCGATTCGTGAAGGAGAATTCTTCGAGAACGAAACGTTGGTGGAAGCCGTTCGCGCTGCCAAGAACAACAACAAGAAGCTGCATTTGTACGGGCTGGTATCTGACGGCGGCGTTCACAGTCATATTGAGCATATGTTCGCCATGCTGGATCTTTGCAAGAAGGAAGATTTCCATGACGTATACATCCATGGTTTCATGGATGGACGCGACGTGGCACCGGACAGCGGCAAGCAGTTCGTTAAGGATCTGATTGCGAAGATTGAAGAAGTGGGCGTTGGCCAAATCGCTACGCTGTCCGGTCGTTATTATGCGATGGACCGTGACAAGCGTTGGGATCGTGTCGAGAAAGCTTACCGTGCCATGGTGTATGGCGAAGGACCTAAATATACGGATCCACTCAAAGCCATCACTGAATCTTACGAGAAATCGGTTTACGATGAATTCGTAGAACCGACCGTAATTGTCAATGGTGAAGGCGAGCCGGTTAGTCTGGTGGAGAGCGGAGATTCCGTCATCTTCCTGAACTACCGTCCTGACCGTGCGATTCAACTGTCCCAGGTGTTTACGAATAATGATTTCCGTGGCTTTGAACGTGGACCGAAGTTCCCGCAAAACCTGCATTTTGTCTGCTTGACGCTGTTTAGCGAGACGGTGGAAGGCTTTGTTGCCTACAAACCGAAGAATCTCGACAACACGCTGGGTGAAGTGCTGGTTCAGCACAACAAGAAGCAGCTTCGTATTGCGGAAACCGAAAAGTATCCGCACGTCACCTTCTTCTTCAGCGGTGGACGCGATGTTGAGCTTCCAGGCGAAACACGTGTACTGATTAACTCGCCGAAAGTGGCGACGTACGATCTGAAGCCGGAGATGAGCGCTTATGAAGTGGCGGATGCTTGCGTGAGAGAAATCGAAGCGGATAAGCATGATGCGATTATCTTGAACTTCGCGAACCCAGACATGGTAGGCCATTCCGGTATGCTGGAGCCGACCATTAAAGCCGTTGAGACTACGGATGAGTGTGTTGGTAAGGTCGTTGAGGCTGTTTTGGCAAAAGGCGGGGTTGTTCTGATCACCGCTGACCACGGAAATGCGGACATGGTATTTGACGAGAATGGACGTCCATTCACCGCACATACCACGAACCCGGTTCCGTTCATCGTAACGGATGAGAATGTAACGCTGCGTGAAGGTGGTATTCTTGCCGACATCGCGCCAACCATTCTCGATCTGATGGGTCTGCCGAAGCCGAACGAAATGACTGGAACCTCCATGATTGCAGCACGTAAATAAGTGGTTCATAATAGAACATAAACATAACATTAAAAGGAGACTATACACATGACTATTATTTCTGATGTATATGCACGCGAAGTCCTTGACTCCCGCGGTAATCCAACCGTAGAGGTTGAAGTATACCTGGAATCCGGTGCAATCGGTCGCGCGATCGTTCCATCCGGTGCTTCCACTGGCATTCACGAAGCCGTTGAGCTTCGCGACGACGACAAATCCCGTTACCTGGGCAAAGGCGTTCTGAAAGCTGTTGAGAACGTGAACGAAATCATTGCTCCTGAAGTGATCGGCATGGACGCTCTGGACCAGCTCGGCATCGACAAGTTGATGATCGCTTTGGACGGTACGCCGAACAAAGGCAAGCTGGGTGCGAACGCAATCCTGGCCGTATCCATGGCTGTAGCTCGCGCTGCTGCGGATGCATTGGATCTTCCACTGTATGTTTACCTTGGCGGATTTAACGCCAAACAACTTCCAGTACCTATGATGAACATCGTTAACGGTGGCGCTCACGCGGACAACAACGTTGACGTTCAAGAGTTCATGGTATTGCCTGTTGGCGCTCCTAGCTTCAAAGAAGCCCTTCGCATGGGCGCTGAAATCTTCCACAACCTGAAATCCGTGCTGAAAGGCAAAGGCCTGAACACAGCGGTTGGTGACGAGGGTGGTTTCGCTCCTAACTTCACGTCCAACGAAGATGCATTGTCTTCCATCATCGAAGCAATCGAAAAAGCCGGCTACAAGCCAGGTGAAGATGTATTGTTGGGTATGGACGTAGCTTCCACTGAGTTCTTCAAAGATGGCAAGTATGTTCTGGAAGGCGAAGGCAAATCCTTCACACCAGCAGAATTCGTGGACTTGCTCGCTTCTTGGGTAGACAAATACCCAATCGTAACCATCGAAGACGGATGCTCCGAGGACGATTGGGAAGGTTGGAAATTGCTCACCGAGAAATTGGGTAACAAAATTCAACTCGTGGGTGACGACTTGTTCGTTACAAACACCGAGCGTCTTGAAAAAGGTATCAACGAAGGCATCGGTAACTCCATCCTGATCAAAGTAAACCAAATCGGTACATTGACTGAAACGTTCGATGCGATCGAAATGGCAAAACGCGCAGGATACACGGCTGTCATCTCCCACCGTTCCGGTGAGTCCGAGGACAGCACGATCGCTGATATCGCAGTAGCTACGAACGCGGGTCAGATCAAAACGGGTGCTCCTTCCCGTACGGACCGTGTGGCAAAATACAACCAATTGCTTCGCATCGAAGATCAATTGGGTGAACTTGCTCAATACAACGGCTTGAAGTCGTTCTACAACTTGAAGCGCAAATAATTGAAATAAGAGAAAGCCCAGCTCCTGCTTTAAGGGAGCTGGGCTTTTTTGCATTAACTTGAGGATGTCGGAGGGAGAGGCTGCACACTCTATTATCGTGCCGTGGGGCGGTGCGTATATCGGTTCCGGTCGCTGTTAAAATCGGGAAGCTGGAATGGAATAGGCTTAAGGAAGCTTCCCGATTTTAAAGGCGAACGCGTTGCTCCTCCACCGATATACACACCTGAGCAGGGGAGAGGTGTGCAGCCTCTTGGGGGCAACTCATGGAAGTGCAAAGAAAGCCCAGCACATGTTAGGTCACATGAGCTGGGCTTTTGGGTGTGGGAGGGGAGAAAGGGAAGGGCTGCGCACTCTGTTAACGTGCTGTGGGACGGTGCGTATATCGGCTCCGGTCGCTGTTAAAATCGGGAAGCAGGAATGAAATAGGCTTAAGGAGGCTTCCCGATTTTAAAGGCGAACGCGTGGCTCCTCCACCCGATATACGCACCTGAGTAACAAAATAGAACAAATCTACACATCCACTGCACTTGCCCCTGGCATCGACCGCACATATCCATGCAATTTCAGATACCCCCATTCTCAAGCGAACCCGTGCTGATATAATTGAAGAACAAGCGAGAGAAAAGGAGAGTGCGGGAGGGTGCTGAACCGAATACGATCCCTGTTTCCACACAAGCTGAAATACCGTCTGTTTGCCGCGTTCGTTCTGGTCATACTGCTGCCTTTCGGCATTTTGAATTTGTACAACTACCAACGGATCGAGACCTTGGTCCAGGAGAAAATCAGCCAGCAGAGCCATAACCAGCTGGAGCAGATGTATCGAACGCTGGAGGATCAGTTAAGTGTGGCCTTTAAAACGCTGATTTTTCTGGAGCAGGATTCGACGGTGGCCTCTGTGCTGACCCATCCCGGGCAGCGACAGGGACTCGAGAACAAAAACCTGATGGAGGAAAAGTTCAAAAATTTGAACAACAGCTTTTTCCTGTATAATCCGTCGGTCTATTTCACGATTCTCGACTTTCATGGCAACGCTTACACTTCATATTCTCCCAGGGAGGCCCTCGATTACAGAAAGCTGCGGGACAACCCTGGCTTTGATAGGGAACAGATGGAGGGCGTGTCGTATCACTGGGTTTCGAGCGATGCGAATTACGTGCTGAGGGATATCTCTACGAGCCCTTACCTGCTGTCGCTGTACGCTTACATGGAAACTCCCCGCAACAAGCCGTACGGCATGGCCCGGATCAGCATCGACTACTCCTTCTGGTTTCAATCCGTAATGAAGCAGTCGACGCTGCGACAGGAATATTTTTTGATTACGAGCGCCGGTGAGAACGTATCCCAATCAATCTTGAACAGCAGCCTGACAAGCGAGGTGAAAGCGAGGATTGCAGCCGAGCCCAGGCAGAAGTATTTTATCGACAAAGCTTCGAACACCCTGGTGAATTATATTTACGTGGAGTCGTTGGACTGGTATATCGTGAACCGGATTCCGCTGATGGTGCTTTTTAACGAGATTGAGGAGCTGAAGCGCCAATATTTTATGACCTTTTTCGTGCTGACAGGCGCGTTTCTCGTCATGACCTTCATTATTGCCGCCACGATTACCCGGCCGTTATCCCATTTGCAGAATAAGATGAAGGCGGTTGTCCGCAACAATCTGAAAATCCGGCTGCCGGAGCATAAGTTCCGAGGCGAGATTCTGGAACTGACGCAGACGTTCAATTCCATGCTCAACGACATGGATGTGCTGATTCAGCGATTGAAGGCCGAGGAAAGGCAGAAGGAAGCGGTGCATTTTCATATGCTGCTGGCTCAGATGAACCCGCATTTTCTGCTCAACACGCTAAATACGGTCAAGTGGATTGCCATCCGTCATGGAAATGAGGATATCACGAATATCACCCTGTCTCTCGGCAAGCTGCTGGAGGCGAGCCTGAATACGGAGAAGGATCTGGTGCACCTGAAGGATGAAATCGAGCTGGTGCAGGCTTACGTCCATATTCAGCAGGTGCGTTACAATCACCGTTTTGACGTGACTTTTGCGTATGACGAGGACATTCTCTATGCGCTTGTGCCCAAGCTCAGTCTGCAGCCGCTCGTTGAGAATGCCATCATTCACGGAATCGGGCCTCTGCCGGAACAGGAGGGTCTCATTGAAATTACGGTTACTCGGGAAGGGCCAAACCGGCTGGCGGTTGAGATCAAGGACAACGGCGTCGGCATGGAGCAGTCCCGGCAGGCGAACGGGATGCGTAAACGGCCGGGCATCGGTCTTAGCAATGTACAGGAGCTGCTTCGGCTGCTGTTTAAAGAAGAGGGCAGCATGGAGATTATTTCTTCGGAGCTGGGAACGAGGATACGGTTCTCTATCCCATTGTTAATCTCAACACCCTATCAGAATGATCACTTGATTTCATCATAACGGGCAGATTATTCGGCGCTTCGGCCTGTGCGGGCTGGAACGGGATTTTAAAAGCTTCAAGGAGGGGAGATCTATGTGGAAGGTGCTGCTGGTGGAGGATGAGGTGTTCGTACGAGAGTCCGTGCGGGAGATCATCGCGTGGGAGGAGCTTGGATTCAAGGTGGCAGGAGAGGCAGGCAACGGTGCCGAGGCGCTGGAGATGATCCGGAGCAACCCGCCCGACCTCGTGCTGACTGATATCGTGATGCCGGAGATGGACGGCGTGGAGCTCCTCCGCAGAACCCGGGAAGAGGGGTACGCTTCGCGGTTCGTGATGCTGACCTGTATGAGTGATTTCGAGTATGTCCGGCAGGCGATGGAATATGGTGCATCCAACTATATCTTGAAGCTGTCAATGAGCGTGAATACGCTGCGGGAAACGCTGCACAAAATGAACGCCGAGCTGACGAAGAATAACCCGAACCCGAGCCAACCTCTTCCGATTCCGGTCGCGCCCACGGAGACGATGCCGCCGTCACAGCCGGTACATCATGCCTCCCCCATGGAAATTACGTCGCACCCAGAAATACAGAAGATACTGCAGTATATCCATGAGCACTACGAGCAGGACATTACGGTGAAATCGATGTCGGGCTACGTGATGATGGGCGAAAATTACGTCAGCGCGCTCTTCAAGAAAAAGACCGGACGCACCTTGATTCATTATTTGCACCAGGTCCGGGTGGATAAAGCCATCGCATATTTGCTTCAAACCGACCTCCCTGTTCACGAGATCGGTCTCCGCGTGGGATTCGTGAACGACAATTATTTTATTAAAATATTCAAGCGGTTGACCAGCTTCACGCCGAGTAAATACAGACAACACAGCAAAGACCCTAAATAGAACGATTCTATGCAGGGCATAGGATTCGCCCAAACAGGAATTCCATCGTTTTCTTCCATTATCTGAATGGATATGTAGCTTAAAAGCGGCTCCCGTTCCCTGCTACGATGAGAGGGCATCACACCAATATGATTCTCGGGGAGGTCTCTAATGTGAGAAATAAAAAAGGATGGGCGATGCTTCTCATCGGCGTATTGCTAATGGGTCTTCTTGCAGGCTGCGGCGGCAAAACAGCGTCATCCGCGAATGAGGGACAAGGAACGGACAATTCGAAAGCGCCTTCATCCGGCGATCCGGTCAAACTAACCATGTGGGGCGGCGTACCGCCGGAGGCGGGACCGCAAGAGGTCATCGACGCGTGGAACGCCGAGCATCCCGATATTCAAGTCGAGTATGTCCGCTACGTCAATGACGATGACGGGAACCTGAAGCTCGATACAGCCATGATTACGGGCCAGGATGTCGACCTGTTCGTGAATTACACGCTTTCCCAAACGTCCAAACGGGTGGAGTCCAACCTGGCCTTGGATCTGAGCCAATTCAACGATTACAATATTGACGAGAAAATGGGACCAGACGCCGAAGGCTGGAAAATCAACGGGAAGTATTACGGGATGCCGACCACGAAAAGCGCCTTCTTCGTCGCGCTGAACAAGGATGCCCTTGATGCGGCCGGCCTGCCCGTTCCGAAGGACTGGACGTGGGATGAACTGCGCGAATATGCCAAGAAACTCAAAGTCGGCAATAACTACGGATTTATTCAAAATATGGAGCCGTTCGTCGATCCGATTGATTCGGTGTTATCGCAAGAGGGGTACACCAAGGCGGACGGAACTTCGAATCTGGACCACCCGCTGGTCAAAAAATGGCTGGAAACCCTGAACGTCATGATGAAGGAGGACAAGACCACGCCGCCGCTCGGAGAGCAGCTGACTTCCAAAATGCCGGTGGAGCAAGTGTTCCTGAGCGGGGAAGTGCCCATGCTGAATATCGGGGCTTGGCTGCTGCGAAGCTCGAATAACTTTACGGATTTTCCGCGCGACTTCACCATCGCGTTCGCCCAAGTGCCGAGACTAACGGACAGTGCGGACAGCTACGTGACAAGGGGCGGCCTCGGAGATTACATCTCCATTAATGCCAAATCCAAAAAACAAGCGGAAGCTTGGGAATTCCTGAAGTGGTATGCGGACGGAGGCATGGCTCCTATGGCTGCGGGCGGAAGATTGCCGGCTTCGAAGGACGCCGATCAGGAAGAGGCGTTAAATAACCTGCTTGGCGATAAGAAAGACACGTATGACCTGGATTCCTTGATGCACGTCATGTTCGAAGACAAAACGCCTACGTACGTTAGGAGCTTGCCGCAAGAGGTAATGGATATGCGCGCCCAAGAGTACGAGAAGTACTTCCTGGACGCACAATCGCTGGATCAAACTCTAGAAGCCATGGTAAATCGGCATAATACATTATTAAAAGAGGGCAAATAAGGGGCTATCAGCACTAATAGAAGGGGATTATCGCTTCGGCGGTGGTCCCCTTTTTTGCTTGAGATAATAGAACAAATCTACGGAGACGCTGAAATTCACGACCCTGCAATTGCATACTTCTGTAGCATAAATTCGAAGGTTTTGTTCCTTATCCCCGCTTGGTCCCGACTGCTATGCTTGAGATGAAAAAGACCAAGAGGAGTGGGGCTATGTGAAAACATCCTGGATGAAACGGCAACAGTATCTCGGCTATCTGTTTATCGGTCCGAACATGGTCGGCGTGATGCTGTTTTTTATTGTGCCAGCCTTGTATTCGTTCTATCTCATGTTTACGGACTACAAATTTATGAGCTCGGACACGAAGTTCGTGGGTCTGGCCAATATTCAAAAAATGCTGGGCGACGAGGTCTTCTACATTTCGATCAAAAATACGCTGTTCTTTCTGTTATCCGTTCCTATATCGATTGGACTGGCTTTCCTCGTCGCCGTGGTTTTGAACCGCTCGGTGTATTTAAAAAAGCTGCTCCGCGCCTTATATTTCATGCCTTACATCACCAGCGGCGTCGCCGTGGCCTTCGTATGGATGCTGCTGTTCCATCCGAATAACGGCCCGATTAACGGAATCCTCAAGTCGTTCGGCATAACTAATCCCCCGGGATGGCTGTCCACCTTGGATTCCTCCATGTATGCCATCGATATCATCTGGATCTGGTTCATGCTCGGTTATAACATGATCATCTACCTGGCCGCGCTGCAAGAGGTCTCAACGGAACTGCTGGAGGCCGCCAAAATCGACGGGGCCCGCGCCTGGCAAACGGTTCGCAGCATCTTGTGGCCGCTCGTTAGCCCCACGACCTTCCTGCTGCTCATTACCGGTCTCATTATGACCATCAAGCAGTTCGGGATCATTCAAGCCATTACGCAGGGAGGCCCAGGCAACAGCACCACGGTGTTGTCCCTGTTCATTTATCAGAACGCCTTCCGCTACTACGAAATGGGTTATGCATCCGCGATCTCCTGGGCGCTGTTCTTCATCATTATGATCTTCACTGTCATTCAATGGATCGGTCAGAAGCGCTGGGTTCACTATTAAGGAGGAAGGACAATGACCAAGACCTTATATACTAAAATAATCATCACGCTCATTATGCTGTTCTTCAGCGTGGTTATGATCGTTCCCTTCCTCTGGATGATTAGCACCTCGTTCAAGATGCCGGCGGAAGTGTTCCATTACCCGATTAAGTGGATTCCCGCCCAATTCATGTGGGATCATCATGTGAAAGTGTGGACTGGCGCGAACAGCTTCGGCCACTATTATCTAAACTCGCTTAAAGTTGCCTTGATCAGCACCGTCGGTGCGATATTGCTGTCCGCTTTAGCCGCTTACGGCTTTGCCCGGATCGAGTTCAAGGGGCGGAATGCCATGTTCATGATCTATCTCTCGATGATGATGGTCCCTCCCCAGGTTCTGTTTGTGCCGAAGTTCATCATGTTCGACTGGGTCGGTATTTACAACACGCATTGGGCTCTTATATTACCGGGGGTATTCACGATTTTCGGGGTGTTCATGATGCGGCAGTTCTTCCTCTCCGTACCGCATGAAATTTCGGAGGCTGCCTTTATCGACGGAGCCGGACATTTTCGCATTTTTTCACGGATCATTCTGCCGATGGCGAAGCCTTCGCTGGCCACGCTGGCGATTATCGATTTCTCCTGGCACTGGAACGATTACGAGAACGCCTTGGTGTTTTTGATCGATCAGGATCTGTATACCGTTCCGCTGGGACTCCAAAATTTCATTCTGGAGAATACGGTGGATTATAACGGCATGATGGCGGCGGCGACCGCAGGCATCATCCCGATGATTCTCGTGTTCCTGATCGGTCAGAAATATATCATTCAGGGCGTGGCAAGCTCGGCTGTTAAAGGATAGCCCAGAATCCAGGCTCATACATGAGCTGGATGAAAATGAAAGGAGTCAGAGCATGAGAAACGAAACGGAAGTAAGCGACATAACGGTGATTGGCGGCGGTTTGGCAGGGGTATGCGCGGCGGTGGCGGCCGCAAGGCTCGGACAAAAGGTAGCGCTCGTACAGAACCGCCCGGTTCTGGGCGGCAACTCCAGCAGCGAGGTGCGCGTATGGGTATGCGGCGCGACGGCTCACGGGATCAACCGCTATGCCCGGGAAACCGGCATTATGGGCGAGATGTTCGTGGAGAACCAGTACCGGAATCCGGACGGCAATCCGTATCTATGGGATTTGATCGTATTGGAGACCGTGAGAGCCGAACTGAACATAACCCTGTTCTTGAACACGGATGTGCATGAGGTTGAAGCGGATGGCGATCCTGACGCGAGGCAGATCCGATCGGTCACCGGTTGGATGATGGGTTCGGAGCGGCGCATCCGGTTTGAGAGTCCCGTATTCCTGGATTGCACGGGGGACGGGCTGGTCGGATTCCTTGCGGGAGCGAAATACCGGCTCGGGCGGGAAGCCCGCAGCGAATACGGGGAGGAATGGGCGCCGGAAACGGCGGACGATGTGACGCTCGGCAGCACGCTGCTGTTCTACACGAAGGATGCCGGACATCCGGTGAAATTCGTGCCGCCCGTCTTTGCCAAGGACATTACGAAGACGCCAATCCCGATCAAGCGGGTCATCCGCAGCGGCGACTCGGGCTGCCATTACTGGTGGATCGAATGGGGCGGAGAGCTCGACACCGTACATGACAATGAGCGGATCCGCGACGAGCTGTGGTCGGTCATTTACGGCATTTGGGATTATATCAAAAACTCCGGCAAGTTCGATGCCGGCAATATGACGCTGGAGTGGGTCGGGGCCCAGCCGGGCAAGCGGGAGTACCGCCGGTTTGTCGGCGATTATGTGCTGACGCAGAACGACATTATGGCCCAAGAGCCGTTCGAGGATCGGGTGGCCTTCGGCGGCTGGTCGATCGATCTGCATCCGCCGCAGGGCATGTACGCCGAAGAGAGCGGCTCGAAGCATATGCATGCGGACGGGAATTACCACATCCCGTACCGCAGCCTGTATTCGGCGAACGTGACCAACCTGTTGTTTGCCGGGCGCAATATCAGCGCCACCCACGTGGCCTTTGGCACCACGCGGGTGATGGCGACCTGCGCCGTCCTGGGGGAAGCGGCCGGCACGGCTGCGGCTCTGTGCGTCCAGCATGGCGTCACGCCGCGCGAGCTGTCCCGCAGCCGGAGCGGGGAGCTTCAGCAGACGCTGCTGAAGCAGGATGCCTCCGTGCTCGGGGTTGCAAACCGCGATCCGCATGATCTGGCCCGAAGCGCCAAGGTCAGCGCATCGTCCCACCTGTCCAGGATCGCGATCGAGGAGGCGGAGGCGCCTTACCCGCTGGAGCGGGACATCGCCGTGCTGATGCCGGCCGATCCGGGTCTGAGCGGGGAACTGGAATGGCTAATCGATGCGAAGCGGGATACTCAACTGACCGTAGAAATTTGGAGCACCGGGAAAAAGGAGATTTACGTGCCCGCCAGGCTGGAGATCCGGACGGAGATCCAAGTGAAGGCAGGAACGCAGCAGTGGGCAGCCATGCCCGTTGATTGGCAGCCGGGAGAAGGGCAGAATGCGTTTGTCATCGTTCGTCGCAATCCGGATCTCTGCCTGTATCTGTCCTCCCGGACCGTCAGCGGATGTCTTGCTTTTGAACGCGGTGCTGCCTCGCAGGTGTCCAAGGAGCTCGAGGACCATGACGACAACCAGCCCGTTGTCGAGTGGAGCATGAAAAAATGGGTTCGCCGAATGTTTTGCCTGAGAATGACCGGCATCACGGATGCTTATCATCCCGAGCATGTCATTGACGGCTATAAACGTCCGTTCGGCGGTCCGCATATGTGGGTATCGGAGCGCATCGCAGACGGGGAGACGCCTTGGTTGAAGCTGGAATGGGAAGAGGCGCGGACGATTCGTGAGATTCACCTCATTTTCAACGATGACGTTAATGAAGATCTGATCAATCTGCACCATCATCGTACGCCGTTCGATATCATCCCTGAGCTGGTCTGTGCCTATAGATTAGAGGCGCTGGATTCGGAAGGGAATTGGATTACGCTTGACTTGGAGGCGCATAACCGCCGCCGGAAGAGAGTCCACCGTTTGGAGGAGCCTGTTCAGAGCACGGCGCTTCGGTTGGTGGTGGAAAGCACGAACGGCTCGGATTATGCCGAGGTTATTGAAGTGAGGGCTTACTGTTAGTTAAAAAAATAAAAGCTGGCTCCTGTATTCATCAGGGTACCAGCTTTATTTCGTTTGTGAATTTCGACGAGCCCTCAAAAGGCCGACCGTGGCTCATTAGCATTTCGGTTTCGTCTTGAAATAACCGCTTAGTAAGAGGTCACCGAAAAGGATCATAAAGGTGGCTTGCTGTAGGCAAGATCATGTATTCATAAGGTTGATGATGCTAATCTTCTTTCGACGGGAAGATATCAATTCGGCTGCAGCATCTCCAAAAATGCCCCTGCAGCCAGCGAGGGCGACACCTGCTTCCGAACAGCGACACCAATATATCGATCCGGTAATGGCGTTTCTGTTCGAAGCTCTAGCAAGGAACCGTCCGAGATGCGAGACGCGACGAAGGCTCGCGGCAAGAATGCTGTTCCATAACCGCGCTCGGCAAATTCCGCTAACATGTCCAGGCTGTTCAACTCGAAGTCGGCTTCCGCTTCCACTCCTTGTGACCGGAACCACCCTTCGATGAAGGAACGTGTCGAGCTGCCGGGGGATAGCATTAAGAGGGGGAGCTCCGCCAACTGTTCTGTAGGAAGGGGCTCTCGCGCCCATTCTGCGAAGGCCGTTCCGATCACAGCGCAATAAGGGGAGGCATGCGAGTCGATGATTTGGATCTCTTCATCCGACACGGGCAGGTGAACAAAACCGAGATCTAACGAGCCTTTCTTTAAACGCTCCAAAATGCTGCTTGTCCGCTCCTGTGACAGCTGAATGCGGATGTCGGGATAGCGGACATGGAATCGGTCGAGCAAGGAGAGAAGAAAGTCCTTAACGATCGCTCCGTTCGCGCCAATCTTCAGCCTGCCTTCGCTGAACTGCTGTAGCCTTTTCAAGCGTCGTTCGGCTGAATCAAGTTCGTCGAATGCTTGCCTTACATGCTGATACAAGGCCTGACCTTCTTGCGTTAAGCGGACCCCCTTGGATAACCGGTCGAACAGCCCCACACCGAGTGCTTCTTCCAACTGCTTGATGGCGTAACTCACAGAAGGCTGTGTCATATGGAGGTTTTGCGCAGCTTTCGTCAGATTGGAAGTCTCTGCGGCATGCAGGAACACTCGATACCATTCCATGTTTGCGATCATTTGTCATCAATCCTCTCTATGGCAACTCTACAATATTACGATTTCATTTATTTCAAATATACCTCTAAACTGAAGGAGAAGGAATCGAAAGTATTCGGGAGGTATGGACATGGCAGGGAGTACGTTTGGAGAGCGGTTAAAAATGACTACGTTCGGGGAATCACACGGAGAAGCGGTAGGGGTCATTTTGGAAGGCGTCACACCGGGCGTTGAGCTGGACGAGGCCTACATTCAGATTCAGATGGATCGAAGAAGACCCGGGCAATCTTCAGTTACAACTCCTCGCAAGGAATACGATAAGATACGAATTTTATCCGGTCTTTTCGAGGGGCGAACGACGGGAACGCCACTGTGCATCATGCTTAACAACACCGACATGCGCCCGTCGGCATACGACACAATCAAATCGGCCTACCGGCCCGGGCATGCGGATTTCACTTATGAAAAGAAATACAAGATCCGCGACTATCGCGGTAGCGGAAGAGCTTCGGGAAGGGAGACAGCTGCGCGAGTGGCTGCCGGAGCAGTGGCTCGCAAGCTTCTGGAACGTCGGGGCGTCTCCATCATGGCTTATACCACGGAGATTGGCGGCATCCGCTGCGAGCAATTCGACGCCGATGCTATCGAACGGAATGCAGTTCGTGCGTGTGATCCTGAAGCGGCCGTTCGCATGATCGAGAGGATCGAACGACTGGCCGAAGAGGGCGACAGCTGCGGGGGGATCGTCGAATGCCGAATTAGCGGCATTGCCGCAGGACTGGGGGAGCCCGTATTCGACAAGCTTGATGCTGAGTTAGCGAAGGCTATGTTATCTGTCGGCGCGATTAAGGGCATTGAATTCGGGACGGGCTTCCAGGCAGCCTCTATGCGGGGAAGCGAACACAACGATCAGATGGACGCAGGAGGGTTCCGGACGAACCATGCCGGCGGGATCATCGGTGGTATCAGCACCGGTGCGGACATTGTGTTCCGAGTCGTCGTAAAGCCGACTTCATCCATTTCTATCCCTCAACAGACGGTCGATGTAGATGGCACCGAACGGGAGATTGCGACGATCGGCAGGCACGATCCATGCATCTGTCCCCGCGTCGTACCCGTGATTGAAGCGATGGCTTGCATGGTAATCGAGGATCATTACAAGCGTCAAGCTGCCTTGCAGGACGAATAGCAGGAACAATATGGATGAATCCGGCCCAAGAGCGTCAGCAGTGTCGTCATCTCAGCCATCGTTATTTTCGACGGTATATTCGCCACGTTAATTCTTTGGGTGTGGTTCGTTGAATTGAGCTGTCTGCGGCCGTCCCATGAGCGGCAGGTTGTCCAAGTTAGCGGTAAGAGCAGGTTATTATACAGCCAAAAACCGGAAGAGACTGAAGTCTTCTTCCGGTTTTTGGTTTAAGAGATAAGAAAGTATAAACATCCGAGGCTTAGCATCCTTATCTCGCAAGAAAAACTTCCGTTAAATGCGATCTGTTTACTGTGAAAGTACGTTGATAGACGTTTTTCTTATATTTAAAGATCCAATGCGGCTACAAGTCCCGGGGGGTGGGACTGAAATCGCATTAAACCAGAGTTTTCAAGGAATCCGGCGTGAATGGTGCCAACTCGTCGAAACGTCCGTCTCGAACCTTAGCAGCCCATTGCGGATCAGCCAGTAGGGCACGGCCTACGGCAACCAGGTCAAATTCATGCTCCTCAAGGCGGTTCAGCAGCTCTTCAAGGTCCTTCTGGCCGGCACCCTTGCCTTGGGTGAAGAGGCTGGTAAACACTTCATCCAAGCCGACAGAACCAACGGAGATGACCGTTTTCCCTGTCAGTTTCTTGGCCCATCCAGCAAAGTTCAGGTCAGAACCTTCGAATTCAGGCTCCCAGAAGCGGCGGGTCGAGCAGTGGAATATATCGACTCCAGCGTCTGACAGCGCGGTTAACAACTGACCCAGCTTTTCAGGCGTATCCGCCAGCTTGGCTTCATATTGGGTCGTCTTCCATTGGGATAGGCGAATGGCAACCGGGAAGTCCGGACCCACCGCTTGACGTACGGCTTTCACCACTTCGACCGCAAAGCGGGCACGCTTCAGCATGTCACCTCCGTATTCATCGGTACGTTGGTTCGTTCTTTCCCAGAGGAATTGGTCGATCAGGTATCCGTGAGCACCATGGATTTCTACCCCGTCAAAGCCAATGCGCTTGGCATTCGCAGCCGCATCGGCATAAGCTTGAATGACCTGCTCGATCTCATCCTTGGTCATCGGCTTCGTGACGATGTTGCCGTCCAGGTCAAGTCCGGATGGTCCGATCGGTAGTGCCTCCGGATTTGGCTCGGCACCTATTGGTCTTGTCATGCCGATGTGCCAAATTTGCGGCATGATCTTACCGCCGACTTCATGGACCTGACGGACCACCTCGGCCCAGCCGTTCAATGCGGCTTCACCATGGAAGTTAGGCACATTGGGGCTATCGGTAGCCGCTGGATGGTTAATCAGTGTTCCTTCGGTAATGATCAATCCGACGCCATTCTCCGCACGGCGGCGGTAGTAAGCGGCCACATCCGGACCCGGAACGCCATTCGGGGAGAACCCGCGCGTCATAGGGGCCATCACCACGCGGGACGAAAGAGTAAGGTTACCGATGGTAAATGGCTCGAATAGGGATGCTGTAGATCGGACATTTTGATTTTGGTTGGTCATGTATGGAATCCTCCAATATGTTTAATATGCTTTTCTGTATTTTCATAAAAATAGATATATATGATAAAAAGAAAGAGCTTTTAAGCTTAATCTTCAATTTGAATTTGCTTTTTAAGCCTAAAGCTCTTTCTTGAGTTGTTCGATAAAACGCTGAATGCCCTCCTCATTACGTCTGTAATATGTCCACTGGCCCGCTCGATGGGATTCCAGTAGACCGGCCTTTTGCAATTTTACCAGATATCCAGAAACGACCGACTGAGCGAGTCCTGTTTTATCCGAAATGGAGCCCACGCAGATACCGCCCTGAAAATCACATTTAGAAGGCATGTGATCCTGCGGATCAAAATGTTCCTCGGGATGCTTCAGCCACTCCAGGATTTTAAACCGGGACTCGTTTGATAGTGCTTTGATGGTTTGTAAGGTATCCATATGCTTATTATATCTATTTTTATAGAAATGTAAATATGGTTTTTAAAAAGATGGCTATCGGAGGATACCGACGAAACCAAGCATTTATTGTTTTGCCGTATGAAGGATGCAGACTACAGCTTACCGTGCTCCCACAAATTCAGCTGATTTGATGCCGGCTTGGCGGCCGAAAATAATGATCTCGGCAACAGAGTTGCCACCGATCCGGTTTTGACCGTGCAATCCGCCTGTTAGTTCACCGGCTGCAAACAATCCTGGAATAGGCTTGCCGTCTTTATCCAAAACTTCCGTGTTCGTGTTGATTTTTACGCCGCCCATGGTGTAGTGAATACCGGGGGCGATTTGGATGGCATGGTATGGCGCTCCGGACAAGTCGTTATCCATGCCTGTCGTTCTGTTGAATTCGGTATCTTTATTGTTCTTCACCGCACTGTTCCATGTATCCAGAGTGGCTTTAAGCTGATCAGCTGGAACGCCCATTTCTTTGGCCAAAGCCTCGATCGAATCACCTTGAATGACAAAGCCCATTTTCTCATATTGCTGAATCGCTTTGACGCGGGATTTTACCCCGGAATCAAACACAAGATAAGCCGATTTTTCAGGAAGCTTATTGATGGCGCCGGTGACGTTGTCCCGAGTATCCAGCTCGTTTGTGAAACGTTTGCCTTGGCTGGTCACGAGGATGGCTCCTTCTCCCCGAACGGCTTCCCCGATGAGATAAGATTTCTCCTGCTGCACCGTAGGGTGAACCTGGATTTGATCCATATCGACCGTTGTACCGCCGAGTTTTTCAATCATGGTGATGCCGTCACCGGTGCTGCCTTCCTGGTTGGTGGTCACGTACCCTTTCAGATCGGACCGAACTTCGGAAATCATGTCCATATTGGCTCCGAAACCGCCGGTTGTCACAACGACGGCATCTGCTGCAATATTTTTCTCATCATTCTCGTTGAAGATAACTTTGACGCCGTTTACCTTGCCGTCTTTTTCCGTAATATCCGTTACCTTGGAATTGACGAATAGCGGGATTTCTTGTTCTTGTACATTTTTCACCAGTCCGTTGACAAGGTATTGTCCTACCGCCGAGCCGTCCTCAGGACGGTGCGTGCGCTTTTCGTTCATGCCGCCCGTAATGGTGATATTGTTCAACCGAATCCCGATGGAATCCAGCCAATCGATCGCGCTTGCCGAATTGTCAACGAAGAAACGAAGCATGTCTTTGTCGTTGGTTCCATGACCGCCCTTTAAAGTCTCTTCATAAAATAAATCGTTGTTGTCCTTAATGCCCTGTTCTTGTTGGAACTTGGTTTCGGAAGCATTCATGCCCGAAGATGATTTTATGGTATTCCCGCCGGCAATCGGCATTTTTTTAAAAATAACCGGGTTCATGCCTTTATCTTTTGCCTCAAGGGCAGCAGACATACCTGCTCCGCCTGCACCGACGATGATGATATCATACTTTTCTTTGAGCTGATCGATCGGCGTATAACCGGTTTGGGACGCACCCGAAACGGCTGTTTCCTGGGCTTCTTCCTTTTTCTCGGTGTCCTGACTCTGATCCTGTTTCCCGCTGCCGCATCCCGCGATGGCGAGCATGAAAGAGAGAATGAGTATAAGCGTTGCTGCAACTTTCTTTTTCACTGTGTAACCCTCCATTTTCTCTATATCTATTTAGTTGACCATAAAGAGCCAAACGAAAAAGGAGGTCGTAACGTAGAATAACGAGAAACGAAAGGGAACGTAAGCGTTGCCTTTATTCTTCGAATCTCAGATCTTCCCCGGTTGCCTCCCTCTGGTCAGCCTCGTTAGGTCCACTTCATTGTAATATAGAGCAGTCAATTAAGTGGTGAATTATTTCACAATATGTATTGAGTTTTATTTATAACGATGCCACCGGGTTACGATCTTCTCGACTTTTGCGTGTTTCCAATTTATTTTGCCTCATAGGGATACCGCTTTTTCGCGTTGAGTTCCTTTATAATGAAGATGTATAATCTGATAATTGCCTTTGTGGATGATCACGTTCTTGATTGGAGGGGTTTTATGGCACAAACAACAAAAAAGGCGCTTGCCCTATCGCTAAAAAAAATGCTTGAGAAAAAAACGCTTGATAAGATAACCGTTATTGATATTGTTGAGGACTGCGAAGTAAATCGCCAAACGTTTTATTATCATTTCAAGGATATTTATGATCTTGTGGAGTGGATTTGCACGAGCGAGGCTACCATAGCGCTGGATGGCAAGAAAACATATGACACGTGGCAGCAGGGCCTATTGCAAATATTTGAGTATGTGCTGAAAAACAAGGCGTTTGTGACGAGCGTCTATCATTCGATTAAACGAGAGCAGCTGGAAAGGTACCTATTTAACGTAACGTATAATCTTTTGATAGGGGTTATCGATGAAAAGGCCGTTACGATGTCGATCAGGGATGAGGATAAGTCGTTTATCGCTGACTTTTATAAATATGCGTTTGTAGGGCTGATGCTGGATTGGATTGCTAAAGGGATGAAGGAAGAGCCCGCTGCGATTGTGGACCGGCTAAGCATTTTGATTCAAGGGGATATTTTTTTCGCGCTTGAAAAGTTTAAATCGCACCACGATTATTAGACAATATTAAGCTTTTGTCGAAAGTTTCGACATTAGGCGGACATTGTCTATGGGAGACCTCCGAATATTTTCTTATGATGAAGTTGCTAGAATCAATTCGGAGGTGACTGGAATGTATTATAGCAATGGAAATTATGAAGCGTTTGCCCGTCCGGAAAAACCGGTCGATGTCGACAAAAAATCAGCATATCTGGTTGGAGCCGGTTTAGGCTCTCTGGCAGCTGCGTGCTTCCTTGTGCGCGACGGCCAAATGAAGGGAGAACGGGTTCACATTCTGGAGGAGCTTAGTCTTCCCGGAGGTGCCTGCGACGGAATTCATGACAGCGATAAAGGTTTTATTATTCGCGGTGGACGGGAAATGGAAGATCATTTTGAATGCTTGTGGGATTTGTTCCGTTCCATTCCGTCTCTTGAAATTGAAGGCGCATCGGTTTTGGATGAGTTTTATTGGCTGAACAAGAAAGATCCGAACTATTCTCTAATGAGAGCCACGGTTAACCGAGGCGAGGATGCCCATACGGATGGAAAATTTGCTCTGAGTGAAAAAGCTTCGCTGGAAATCGTGAAGTTATTCTTTACTCGAAACGAAGATTTGTATGATAAGCAAATTACCGATGTATTCACGGAGGATTTCTTTGCCTCGAATTTCTGGCTTTACTGGAGAACGATGTTTGCCTTTGAAGATTGGCACAGCGCTTTGGAGATGAAGCTTTACATTCAAAGATTCATTCACCATATTGGCGGACTGCCTGATTTTTCGGCGCTAAAATTTACGAAATATAATCAATATGAGTCATTGATTCTGCCAATGATGAAATATTTGCAGTCGCATGGCGTTCATTTCCAATATGATACAACGGTCACGAATGTAGTATTTGATATTCAAGGTAATAAGAAGGTTGCCAAGCAAATGGTATGTCGCCGTGCTGGCAACGAGGAATATATCGATTTAACGGAAGATGATTTGGTGTTTGTGACAAATGGCAGCTGCACGGAAAGTTCTTCTTCGGGCGACCATCATCGTGCGGCTGAATTCAATCGTTCCACAGGCGGCTGCTGGGAGCTCTGGAGGAATATCGCCAAGCAGGATCCATCCTTTGGGCGCCCCGATAAATTCTGCACGAATACGGAAGCGACGAACTGGGAATCGGCAACCGTTACGACCCTTGATGACAGAATCCCGCCTTATATCAGAAAAATCTGTAAACGCGACCCGTTCAGCGGAAAGGTCGTTACCGGCGGCATCGTGTCCGTTAAGGATTCCAAGTGGCTCATGAGTTACACTCTAAATCGTCAACCGCATTTCAAAGAGCAGCCGAAGGATCAGCTTGTGGTGTGGGTGTATGGATTATTCACCGATGTGCCGGGCGATTACGTCAAGAAGCCGATGAGAGAATGTACCGGCGAGGAAATTACGATGGAATGGCTGTACCATATGGGTGTGCCTGAGCATGAAATTGCGGACATGGCTGCCAACTCTGCCCGCTGCATCCCGACCATGATGCCTTACATTACGGCATTTTTCATGCCGAGAACAGAAGGAGACCGGCCAAAAGTAGTTCCGGATGGTTGCGTCAACTTCGCGTTTATCGGACAGTTTGCCGACACGGTTCGCGACACCGTATTTACAACCGAATATTCGGTTAGAACGGCAATGGAAGCCGTGTATACCTTATTAAACGTGGACCGCGGCGTACCTGAAGTATTCGGCTCCTGCTATGACGTCCGCGTACTGCTGGACTCCACTTCCAAAATGATGGACGGTAAAAAACTAACCGATTTGAAGCTTCCGTTGATCATGAACTTATTAGAAAAGCAGGCTTTAAAAAAAGTTTCCGGAACTGTCATCGAAGATTTACTGAAACGCTATAACATCATATAGTCGAAGTTCCATTGTCAAAGATGATATGGAGCATCAACGAGCGCACCAATCCCAAGATTGGTGCGCTGCTTTATTCTACATAAAAAACTGGAGCATCCTCAGATGTTATAATATAGGTAAACATTGCAAAAATGAAGGAGCGGGGTGCTATAAATTAGATGCGGAGATGAATTTCGAAACTTTGCGCAGTTGAACAACTTTATGAAGTATGGCGGGTTCATCGAAATGCCTGAGAACCAGGGAATCCCCCTCCACGAGTGGATGCTTGCCTGTCAATTCAGCAGCAGGAGCACCAAAGGCATTCGATTGGATTTTGAGTATCGGCATTGCGATTTGACGCTGGTGTATGTGCAAGATCATTACTATGGCTCTCTTCTTGATTATAAGCGACTGTCAAAAATCCAAGACAAAGATAAGATCATAAGAAGCTGTGAGATCCATTTCTGGCCTTATTTCGAGGACTATGCGAAGGAACAGGGATTGATCATCCAAAGATGCACAAAAACCAAAAATAGCATCAGAGCCGTATTAAGTAACGGATTGCGATTGACGTTTCATTACTCCAAGGCTCATGATGATTATCTGATCCGCGAAATAACCAGCCAGTTCGGAAACAAAAGGCTGATGAACTTATCACTTTTGGAACCCGCAATCCTTGAGATGGAGAGTTTGAATTTATCCCTAATCCAGTACTTGAAACAGGGGGGATTCTTTAACCTTCCCGGCCATGAAAACCGCGGTTTGGACGATTTATTGATGAAGTGCTCCGCCAAAGATAGCCACAGCGGTATATCCGGCACCATTTTGGGATTTGAGTTTAAACATTGGCTGATGGAAATTTTTTACGATAACAATCGGGAGCTGATAGGGGAAAATCTGAAGTTCCTGGGCAATGTCCACTGCCAAAGCAAGGATGAAATCATAGCGGAAACCGAAATTCATTTTTGGGAACATTTTAGGCGGTACGCGGAGCAACATGGAATGCAAATCATCGAAACGTGCACAAGCCCGGATCTAATCATTGCCTTCTTAAATACCGGATCCAATTTGCATTTTGATTATATAGAGGAATACGGGGATTACTTGGTGAGCGTGATCGAAGGCGACGGGGCGAAGCATAGGGATACTTATAGAAAAATGTATAAGTCCTAAATGTTGGAGTCCTGGGATTCATACGAATATGGGAATAAACAAACACGATAGATCCCTGGTCCTTATGGCCTCAGGAGACCTATCGTGTTTATTTATTCTTTGAAGGCTAGGCCCTTCTCGGCAAGTGCTTCGCGCAGTATTCGGATCGCTTTGGGTCCTACCCCGTGAAGCGCCAGCAGTTCTTTCTCGGATGCCTGGGTGAGGTCGGCAAGCTGATGATAGCCTGCGACGATAAGGGCTTGCCGTGCAGGTTTGCCGGCTTTAATGGGAAAGTCGCTCTCTGCAGCCGGAGTGGGGGGGTGTCACGCATGGAGATCCCTCTCTTTTCGGTTGTTTTGTTAAAGCGGATATAAGGCACGAGAATGAATGGTAGACGCTAAGTTTGTAGAAATAATTAGTAAGATTATGTTATACATCTAATGTTCTGTAAAGATCGAATCCCATATTCATGGCAGAAAAGGCAGATTCATGGAGGGTTCAGACAATCTTCATAAATTCTATTGACAATCTTAATGAGAATAATTATCATTGTGCTGAGTATTGATAATGATAATTGTTCTCAATAATTATTATTAATAAACAATATCTACAATACATAGAGGGTATGAGGGGGAGAAATTCGATGCGCAGTATGAAGGGTCTCGTGTTTATCGTATTGATATTTGCTTTGGTTTTAGCCGGTTGTGGCGGAGGCGCAGCATCCAACCAAGGAAGCGGCTCCACCGCGGCACCTAATTCGGATCAAGAGGCTGCACAGGGTGGGGATAACACCGAGGCCACGCCGGAGACCCGAACCATTAAGCACGCCCTGGGCGAAACGGAAATCACTGGCGTTCCTAAGCGTATTGTCGCACTGGAGTGGCTTTACGCGGAAGATGTCCTTGCGCTCGGCGTTCAGCCCGTCGGCATTGCAGATATTGAGGGGATGAACCAATGGGTAAACATTCCGGTGGAGATCGGTTCGGACGTGACCGATGTCGGCACTCGTCAAGAGCCGAATCTCGAGCTTATCGCTTCCTTGAAGCCGGACCTGATCATCGGTTTGAAATCGAATCTTGAAGCTGGCTATGATACTTACAACAGCATCGCGCCAACATTGGTATTCGATCCTTATCCGGTTGAGGGACAAGGGGACCAATATGAAGAGATGGTTAATACCTTTAATACGATTGCTGACGTGCTTGGCAAAAAAGACGAAGCTGCAAAAGTGCTTAGCGACCTGGATCAAACCTATGCCGACGCCAAAGCCAAGCTTGAAGCTGCCGGTATGACGGAAAAACCATTTGCGCTGGCGATGGGGTACAGTAACCAGAATGCGGTGACGTTCCGGATTTCGACGGACAATTCCCTGGCCGTCAAAATTCTGGAGCACATCGGGTTAACCAATGCCCATAAGCCTAATCAATTTGAGGTTTATGGATTTACCACTGGGGACGTAGAGGCATTGCCTGCCCTTCAGGATGCAAATTTCCTGCATATGATTCAGGATAGCGATAACGTCATCGAGAACCAATTGAAGGACAATCCGGTATGGAAAGGTCTGAACTTTGTTAAAGAAGACCGCGTGTATGCACTTGGCGGTGACATGTGGCCATACGGCGGCCCATTGTCTGCCCAAACCATGGCTCAGAAGACAGCTGATCTGCTCACAAAATGAGTCTCGGCAAGAAACTGGCACAAGGCTCCGCGCCGATGAGCATCCATCCAGCCCCACCCGTTTCCTCAGGTAGGGGCTGGAAGCCGTTATGGATGCTGGCTGGAGGTCTTGTGGCTCTGTTATTTCTCACATTTATCAGCTTGACGCAAGGGCTAGCGGATATATCCGTCAAAACGGTGGTCCAGGCTTTGGTGTCTCCTCAGGATATTGCAGATCATCATCTCATCCGCAGCGTGCGCCTTCCTCGAACAGTGATGGGCCTATTATCGGGCGCGGCCTTGGCGGTGTCGGGTGTGCTTATGCAGACCGTCACGCGCAACCCGCTGGCATCGGAGACAACGCTTGGCGTGAATGCCGGCGCTTATTTGGCCGTCGTGGCGGGGATGATCTTCTGGCCGGGACTGCTGCATCAGTATGCCCTTCCTTTGGCTGTGGCAGGAGGAACACTGGCGGCTGTAGCGGTTTATGCGCTGGCGGGAAAAACGCAGGGCTCCCCCTTGCGGATTGCATTGTCCGGGATGATTGTCACCCTGGTTTTATCCTCCGTTACGAGTGCGCTGGTGCTGCTGAACCAGCAAACGACGCAGGGGATTTTTCTGTGGGGCTCCGGCTCGCTAATTCAGAATGACTGGGATGGCGTAGCTTTTTCATGGCCGTGGATCATTGGCGGATTGATCGTGCTGTGTTTGGCGGTACGCCAGTGGGACATTCTGACCCTCAATGAAGAGTCGGCACGTTCCCTTGGCCAAAAAGTCGGCACCACCCGCTTGCTTGCGATGGGGGCAGCCATTGTGCTGGCCTGTGTAACCGTTAGTGTAGTGGGTCCGATCGGCTTTATCGGGCTGGTCGCTCCCCATCTGGTCCGCCTGTCCGGGGTGGTCCGGCATGCGGGGTTAATTCCGCTGGCTGCCTTATGGGGCTCTGCACTGCTTGTCGGGGCCGACACGGTGGCCAGGATGTTCATAAACGCCTACGGTGAGCTTCCGGTCGGGGCCATTACGGCCATGATCGGGGCTCCGTGCCTCATCTGGCTTGCCATGCGGGTATCCCGCTCGTTGATCGGAGGGCGCGGGGCTTCCGGCGGATCGGCCATGGCGGGCACGAGCCTGCGCCGGATACCTTATCCGGCCTTGGTAACGCTGTTCAGCGTGCTGCTGGTGCTGGTATGGGTATTCAGCCTGATGAGCGGCAGTCTGCGCATTCCCTTCACGGAAGTGCTGGCCGTGCTTACGGGAGGCGGCGAGTCGATGTATCGCCAGATTCTGCTGGAGTTCCGCTTGCCCAGGCTGTTGACTGCCGGTTTGTCTGGCATGGCACTGGCCGTCAGCGGCAGTCTTCTGCAGAATGCGGTCCGGAATCCGTTGGGGGATCCCCAGGTGATCGGGGTGACCAGCGGAGCCGGTGCGGGCGCACTGCTTCTGATGGTAGGCTTTCCGCAATTGTCGGCTGGCTGGGTACCGGTCGGTGCGGTTCTCGGGGGTATGGCTGCAGCCGCTTTGGTATATGCGGTGTCCTGGAAGAGAGGACTTCATCCGACGATTCTTACGCTGGTCGGCATTGCCGTCGCCGCGCTTGGTTCTGCCATCATCAATCTGATGATCATTCACGCGAAGGTCGACGTAGCGCCCGCATTATCCTGGATGGCGGGAAGCACGTATAACCGGGGCTGGACGGAGGTGCAGCGGATTGTTCCCGCCATTCTGATCCTGCTGCCGCTGGCTGCATGGCTCGGGCGGAAGGTGGATCTGCTGACGTTCAGCGAAGAAAGCTCCACCGGTCTTGGCCTTCATGTGCGGAATACCCGGATGTATGTGGCCATCATTGCGGTGCTGTTGGCTTCGATTGCCGCAGCCAATGTCGGCTCGGTCGGCTTTATCGGACTGCTTGCGCCGCATGCCGCCAGGATGCTGGTCGGCGCCCGCCATCGGCAATCGATGGTCATCGCGGCGCTGCTCGGCGGAATTTTGCTGGCTGGGGCAGACTGGATCGGGAGAGTGGTCATGATTCCGAAGGAATTGCCTTCGGGTATCGTTACCGCGCTTCTGGGTGCGCCTTATCTGTTATATCTGATGGGGAAAACCAATAAGCTGAAGAAGAAATAACCGTCATGATGATTAAATATCCCAAAAAGGCTATTCCATAGTCGCCAAGAGAGGTGACATGGGATAGCCTTTTTTGTCTTCATTCGGTTGATTATTAGATTTGCCTCGCTTTGCTTTGCCTTGCTTCTTCTGGCTGTGGTCGGCTGTTAGGCTTCCGTGTACCGCACAAAAGACAGGATGATATCCTGCGGATGATCTCCGAAACCCGAACCATATAGATTCAGGCCGTTCGGGTGCTCGGCGTCTTTCTTCACTTCAAAGCGGACGCGGATGGGCCGGTTAAAGGCAAGCTCCAGCGATTCGATGGTCGTGGTGCTGGACTCGTGGCCATTGACCTGGCTGCCTTGCTTGGTTACGCGCCATTCCGTCAGCATGCCGTACTCACTGCCGCTTCTCCATTTATCCGGGGTGAGTTTCCCCTTGCGATCACCAAAATCACCGGGACTTGTCCAAGTGCCTACAGGGAGGTCGTTGATGCTAACGGTGATGTCGGATGGCCAATCCTGCTGGAAGGAAGGCGCCTCGGAGCTAAGCTCCGCGCGGATGCGCAGCTCATCAAGAGCCGCTCCGGGCGGCATAGGGTTCGCAAAATAATATTCGATATATCCTGATCCCGAGAACCAGAGCAGCGCAGCCTCCGTTCGTTCCGGCATGTAAAAGGCGCGCGGGTCGTCAGGGGACCCGATCAGAGATCCGTCCCGAGCTGCCATACCGCATGTTGGCTCGATGAAACAGTGGGAGAACATACCGATCGGCATGTGGATTTCTTCCGTGCGCTGCAGCCCCTCGCCGGGCTTCGAGGGGAGTTCGAGAAAAATGGAGCGGCAGGTGACGGCGCAGATTTTTTCCCGATTCGCTCCTTGCGAAGAGACGATCAGATCCGCTTGCTCCAGCATCTGGACATTAATGGACACCGTAGGCTGCGCAATCCCAAGCGCCTCCGCCAACTGACCGACACTCATCGGTTTATCGCCGAGCGCTTCAAGGATGCGGACACGGACATCACTGGATAGGGCTTTGGCTACTTCCACGATCCGGGATGCCGGATAACGGTTGGTTTCCAGCTTCGATTCGTTCATAATCCCCTTCCTTTACTGAAGAGTTGTAGTGACTCCAAGTGTACAATAAATTCGATATATTGTAAAAGTATAATGTACATTGCATTTATTATATACAGATGCTAGAATAGGGGCAAATTCAGAAAAAGGAAAGGTTGTGTTCGCTTCATGAAGACTCCTGTAGCACCCTCCATTCACACGGAAATTCCGCGCGCGGAGTACCCCAGACCGGATTTTGAACGAAAAGATTGGCTGAATTTGAACGGCCAGTGGTCGTTCCGGCTCGATACGGAAGGATCAGGTAATGTACGACAGCAGGCAGGTACGAGCGCCGGTGATGACGCTACTGGCTTGCAGGGCGGAGACACCAGCCTTTTTACCTCAGAGATTACGGTGCCGTTCTCTTGGGTCAGTCCCTTGTCCGGTATTGAGCGTAACGAGAAGGGGGTAGGCTGGTATCGTCGGTCCGTGAAATGGGAGCCGGCGAAGAAGCAGTCCCGAATCTTTCTGCGGTTTGGCGCCGTGGATTATCTGTGTGATGCATGGGTCAACGGCAAGCATGTCGGCTCGCATCAAGGCGGCTACGGAGCCTTTGAATTTGACGTGACAACAGTGTGGGATTCGGCAAAAGATAATACGATCGTTGTGCGTGCAGAGGACTTCGACCACAATTACCAAGCCCGAGGGAAGCAGGGGTATGGCGAGATCAGGGGCATTTGGCAGCCGGTTTGGCTGGAGGCCAGCCCCCAAACCTACTTGGAGCAAGCAATCTTTACAACCTCCATTGACGGTCAGATCGAATTGAAATCCAAGATCCAGGCTCAAGAAGCAGGCCCAGTGACACTCCAACTCTCGTTTGCGGAGGGCTCGGTTACGCATCAGGTGGAGTGGGAGCTGCAAGAAGGCGCGAATGAACGGACAACGGTATTCCAAGTCCACGACCCGCGGCTGTGGAGTCCCGAAACCCCTCATTTATACGAAGGGGAGCTGCGTCTGGCCGGTTCATCCGGCGAAGATGTCGTCCATACTTATTTTGGCATACGCGAGATCGGAACGGCGAAGTTCGACGGACGGGATTATCGCTGGATTACGCTCAACGGAAAGCCGATCTATTTAAACGGGACGCTGGACCAATCCTACCACCAGACGGGATTTTTCACCTACCCGACGGATACGGAGATGCGGGACGAGATCTATCTGATGAAACGGCTTGGACTGAACTTCGTGCGAATTCATATTAAGCCGGAGGAGCCCCGCAAGCTGTATTGGGCGGATAAACTTGGGATTCTGGTAATGGAGGATATGCCATGCTTCTGGGGTAATCCGGATGAAACGGCGCGTTCTGCCTATGAACGCGAAGCGCAGGAAGTGATTGAGCGGGACCGGAATCATCCGTCGATTTTTTCATGGGTTATGTTTAACGAAACTTGGGGACTCCGTACCGACAGTAAAACGACGGGTTTAACGGGCGGAGAGGAGCAGCACAGCTACTATCTTCCGGAGACGCAGGAATGGGTAAGGGAGAAATACAGATGGGCCAAGGAGCTGGACCCGACTCGGATTGTGGAGGACAATTCTCCATGCGCTTACGATCATGTGGAGACGGATATCAACACGTGGCATTTTTACATCAATGGGTATGAACCGCTGCGCAATCATATCGAGGAGATTGTCCAGAAGACTCATCCGGGATCCGAACATAACTATATCGGCGGCAATCAGCAAGGCGATGCTCCGCTCATGAACAGCGAATGTGGAAACGTGTGGGGAATTGACGGAGGAGCCGGGGACAGCGATCTCGCGTGGCATTACCATTACATGCTGAACGAATTCCGGCGCCATGATAAGCTGTGCGGTTTCGTATTTACGGAATTCCGTGACGTGACAAACGAATTCAACGGCTACTACCGTCTGGATGGGACGGACAAAAAATTCGGGTATGAGGATTTTGTGCCGGGCATGACGATCGCGGACCTGCACACGCCGGACTTCATCGTGATTGACGCACCGCCTTGCCAGACGCTGGAGCAAGGGGCTGAGGCCGTCATACCGCTGCTGCGCTCCAGTTATTCGGATCAATACCATGGACAGAAGCTTATTCTGGCTTGGGAATTATCCTATGATCAGCTCGGAACGAAGGTTGTAACTGATCAAGGGACCCTGGAAGTGGCCTGGGAAGGCTACGGTGTTACGCCACTAACGGAATTGAAGCTTCGCATGCCGAAGACGGATGCAGTTGCGATCCTCGGAGTTCGCCTCGTGAATGCAGCGAACGGTGTGGTAACGCGCAACTTTACGACGTTTGACGTGCGTGGCGGAGAGGGACAGGGGAATGTTGGAGTGGAAGGCAGAACCATAAGCATCCCGGTTAACACATTCCGTGAGCAAAGCTTCGCCAACATGTGGGAGGCGCTTCAAGGCTCCAAAGTGAATGGCGGCGGAGAGGGCCGATTCGTCTATGAGGTGCAGCTGCCGGATCATGACGAACAGCCGCTGATCCGCGATATCGAGATTTTCTTCGAGGCTGGCGCGAAACGCTTATTAGCCAGAAATATCGAGGGTGCACGGCATCGCACGCACGGAATCGACTTTATGCACGGGGCGTCGGCAGACGTGGAGTATAACCCAAGCACTTATTATATGACGGATGAAGAGCTGCATGAATCCCGTGTATCCGTGTGGGTGGACGATGTTCAAATCGGCGAGGCTGTGCTCGCAGATGATCCTGCCGATAGCCGAGGCGTTCTGTCGTGGCACTATCAGCCGGTCAACAACCTTCTGGAAGAGGCCGGTTCGTACGGATACTTGTGCCAGGCACAGGTACCGGGAAGACTCGCGGCAGAGCTTGACCGCAAGCGCAGCTTCCGACTGGAGCTGCGGGCCGAGGAAGGCGGCATCAGTCTGTATGGTCGGAATGCAGGCCGCTATCCGATCGATTTGTTGGTGCGGTGCCGGTGATCATGGCAAATATAAACCATTAATGTAACACATAATAGTAAGTGGGCTGTCCATTTGTAGTGAATAACTACGTGCCGGGCAGCCCATTTTGTATGGAGATTTTTCGACTCGGCCCTGAGGTGGAGATAGGGTGTTATCGGGTATTCTAGCCTTCTTTGAAATTAACGCCGCTCTCTTTCCTCACTTAGTCTGTGCGTGCAATAATACGAGCAATCGCAGAATCTGTCTTTATAAGTAGCGGTAATGCTATAATCTCAAAAGATTTTAGATTCAATAACTGATCAACATTCACTAGATTCTCAGCTAAAAGCACTTGATTATCAAATAGATATTTATGAATTTCAAATGGAAACTTATCGGGTGATGGTGTATCCAACCCAATCATTTTTATCTTCTTTCGAACCACCAATTCAGCAAACTCTTTCGTTAAAGTTGGATATTCAGTAAAATACTTCTCTTGCCTGAAGTAGATACTGTGTCCTGTATAAAGAATCAATATTGTTCCTTCATTTATCAAATGCTCGTATTCATCCTTATAATCGATTCGATTCATTCCAGAGACATTCAACAATGTTCCTCTCCCAATAAATGATTCTAACGGGAAGTCACATAAGTATTGATCTGAATTCATTAAATGCATAGGACCATCAATATGTGTTCCAGTATGCATATTGATGGTTAATTGATGATTACAGTAACCATCTGTCATCAGGTTTTTTGTTTGTATTAATTCCATCTCACTGTCACCAGGATACGCAGGTAGCTGACTTTGGATCATGTGAGTCAAATCTATAAGCTTCATTGATATCCCTCATTCTTTTTTTCTTATCATTGCGAAGATTTCCTAGAATATTTCAGTATTAAAACTCGCTTGGCCTAGATATACGCCCTAATCCCAATCCATATAAAAATTCACCACGAGCTTTTCTTGCCCACAATCAGGACAATCAAGTGCTTACACGCCTCTCCCATAAACTCAACCACCGATCAAGAATAATCTTGTATAGATGTCAACTGATTTTTCTAACAACTATTTTTCTATACATCCCGTTCAGCATGACGGGGTTATCTTCTTCTATACTTAAATTTTTATTATTTCTTAGGTATAACTCTTCAAAATTCAATCCAATATCTGTTCCTAAGACCTTAATGAGTGGTCTAAACAACTTTTTTGATAACGAGAGTTTATTGTTACTAGGGGTAAACTTATCGAAAATAACGATTCTTCCTTCTTGTTTTAAAACTCTACCCATTTCTTGAAAACACTTGTCAGCATCAGGTACTACGGAAAGAATTAGACTTCCAACCACATAGTCAAACGACATATCGTTAAATGCCATATTTTGAGCGTCCATTTCTAAAAACTTAATGCGAGAATTCTTAAATTTCGCTCTTGCTTTTCTCAACATATCTGGTGAAAAATCTATAGCTGTTATATCTAAAGCATTATGGTTCAATAACTCTAAATCAGCTCCTGTGCCTACGCCGACAAAAAGTATCTTGTGTGTGTTATTGAAGGGAGTCTCTTGAAATATTTGTTTACGTGCATGGAGAAAAATGTTTGAATTGAAAATTTTATCGTAAATGGGGGACCAGATTTTATAAATAATTTTATTCCAATTGTTATTCATTAGTTGGCTCTCCTGAGTGTGATTAATGATCTTTACTAAGATAGTCCATATCTGCATCCTGAATCATTTATATGAATTGCAATATCTCTTCTGCTTCTTTTAAATCTTTACATCCTTCAATATCCATAAATCTTGTAATCTCTAACTAATGAGATAGTTGTAATAGCAAATTTCACCATTGGAGTAATCTCATTTTTTTAGGAAATGAATCGTTATTTCATTTACGATTCCTGCATGCTCCATTGTTAGTGAATGGCAGGCCCCAGCGATTAAATGGATCTCCAGATTGAAAATTAATTTTTTTGCGTTTTCAATTGCCTGTTTTGCAGGGTATATTACCTCTTTGTCTCCTATAATTAACAAAGTAGGAATTTGGAAGTTATTAAATTCTTCTTTAGCAAATACGGATGGCATCACGTGGAGAAGCGGTTTAGCATGGCGATAACCCGCGATGACTTGAGCGTGAAATACAGGGTCTAATAACTCCCCTTTGCCAGAGAACCATCTAAAAGCCCTGTTAATCCAATACTCAGTATGAAACAATAATGCAGGGTATATCTTCGAGAAGAATTTTAAACTTACATTATGGAAAGAGCCAGCAGGGGCATAAAGCATTAACTTTGACACACGTTCCGGATATGCAAGCGAAAAATTTAACGATAAGAATCCTCCCATCGAATGACCTGCCAAATCTACCTTATTAAATTGCAGTGCATTCAAAACTTCAAGTAACCAATGCCCTACTGCTTGCCTATTTTTTATTGCAACTGCTGGTTTACTTTTGCCGAAATCGCCCACGATATCAATGGCATATACACAGCGTTCTTGAATGAGCTGTTTCACATTGGGATACCACATCGTGCTGCTCATTGTCATTCCATGCAAAAGCAACAATGGTTTTTTACTCGTATCACCGAAGCATAGGAGATGTGTTTCTCCGAATGTTGTCGGGATATATCGTGATGTATATTCCATGTCAAACATATCTAAACTTTTCTCGTAACAAAGATAGTATTCTTTTTCACCTAATTCATTTTTAAAGATTGAATTCATTAATTGCTCCGTCCTATTTCTGATATTCTTATCAGAAATAAATATATTAAAAAGTATGAATCAGCATATCGCTGTTCAACTTAGCTGAGAGTTTTTCTGAAAAGCATCTTTAAATAGATAATCAGGGATATAAAGTGATTTTATGGCCTCTAACAAGCCTCGCAGGGTTGTTTGCTGATTTCACTTCCCCTAAAAGCCTTTCAGACCAAAGGGCCGTCAGGTCCGCAGCGTGAATACTGTGTTATGAGAATGCCAATATGTTCTCTTAATGAATTCGCTTCATATTCCATTACTTTATGTATATTAATTATTTGTTTTAGCTGATACACTCTATCTTGAAGTTTAGGGTTAGTTGGATTACTTTCTAACTGAGCAGCTAACGAGCAGAGCTGGGGCACTTCCCAGATGCTTCGTAAAGCGGTACTTATACAATAACCGTATCTAGCTAATCTCTCATCCCCTTCCCACCCCATTTCCCTCATTCCTTTAATGTAGGAGTAAAACAAAGAATCTCGATAATCTTCGTATTGATCCGTAGGAATGATTCCAAGGCTCATATTTACACCAAACATCTTACCGAGATCTTCTCCAATACCTGAGATACTCATGAACCGCCAATCAATGAGCACCACTTGTTCGTTTGGAGTTAAAAACATATTTTTTTGTCCTAAGTCTTGATGTGCTAACACACGAGGCAAATTGCTGAGAGAAGCCAACTTTTCATTTAATTCTTCAGTTAGTTTTTTGAACCAGTCCCAAATATACTTTACCTCTTGATCTTGTATCTGGTTTATGTATGACTCTGGGTTAGGCGCATACATTCGACTTGAGGTTGTCCACGATTTAAGCCAACTTTTACAGACCCATGATTCGTTTGGTATTGCTTTTACAGTAAGATATTCTGCGTTAAACATGCCAAGTCGGTTAGCAATAAAATCGAATTGCTCCTTTGAATTTGCAAAACACCCATTTACCCGCTCCATCCATAACCAGATAGTTCCATCATTCTGTTCTTCAACAAGATAAGTTTTTGGAGTTTTGATATATTCAGAAAGATGATCAAGGAGCTTGGATTCAAACAAAAGCGCCTCACGGCACCAGTAATTGTGATGTTGGATATCGTCCTTTTCTTCACTATCTGGCTTGATTACTTTTAGAATAATAGACCATGGCTGTTGTTCATTGTTAGTTTTTAAGAAACCGAATAAATGATATATACCTTTTGTAGTAAAATTCAAAGTTTCATTTTCTAAAGCTTCGCATGTTAAGGCATCTATCTCAAAAACTATGTCACCGATCAACTTATGAATACTAGCATAAAGTTGGTCTATTTTTTTCTCTATAGGTAAGCTTGTGCTATTGTTTATTATCATTTTAAGAATCACCCCTCTCTCTATTCTCGTGCTGATTTCCTATAACGAATTCGTCTAACATACACATACATGTATATTAGACAAAGAGGAGGTCAATCCTGCTCCATCTCCGATAAGGTTGCTTCAAATGAAAATCAAGCCTTATAAAAAAGCCAGCATCATCCGAAGGTTGGATAACACTGGCTTCTTTTGCCTGTCTTTTGACTAACCTGTTTCATCGCTTCTTCCAGAACAACTGCAGCGTCATCTTCGCGCACCATAGGGAGAACAGCAGGAACAGCAGCGCCCAGACAAAGGCCGGGAGCACGGTCATGTTGGCCAGGTTGGAGGCGTCGCCTGCTTGCTTGGGCTGGGTCAGCGCCATGGTCAGGAGGGTTAGCGGACCGACTACGGATTCTTCCAGCACGAGAAAGGCGAGCAGCAGGTAGTAGAAATTACGGACCTTCTCGCCGAGGAAATAGAAGATCAGATTCACGATCATAAAAATAATGAGCCACCATAATCCATAGCCGGCGCGAACGAAGAAGATGATCATAATGAGGGCAAGCACGGTAATGGTGATCAGGCCGGTGGCCTGTTTTCTCTTGGCATAGCCGTAGAACATCAGAATGGCGAACAGGGATGCCGACATATAGCCTGCAAGCGAGACCACAATCGGACTCCAGCCACCAGAAGCCAGCATGGAATAGGTCACGCCGCTGTGATCGGGATTCAGCTCGATGCTGAGCACGCGCCCCGACATCAGTAGGGTCATGACGGCATGCCCCAGCTCATGGATCATCGTATCCAGGATGCGGAACCAGGAAGAGAAGGGGATCAGCCTTGTCAGAATAGCCGCACCCACTAGAAATAACAATGCTTTCAGCCATTTATTCATTCGAAGGTCCTTTCAGCATAAAGTCATTCGCTAGACTATCATTCCGTCCATTATAATACAGATGAGAAACATGTGAAAACCGGTTAGTCCCTATAGGTTAAATGGTATAATTGAAGTTGTGACGGAGGTTCATATTCGATGAAAAACGATAAGCCTAACAACGACAATCACATAGAACATATAAGACATACTACGCTCGTGAATGACCAAGGGATTCGTTTTGCTGAATTTGAGCTGGCCGGCGACGAGCAGGACGTCTCGTTACTGGACAAGCCATCAGATCATCAGGGGCAGGAACCCGTTGATTCTGCTGCAGCAACGAAGGAATCCCTGATTGTGAAGCCTCAGCAGCCGCTGGATATGAATTGGGGCGAGGACTTCCGCTACGTGACCAAGGAGCAGCAATTCGTGCAAAAGGCAAGGGAGCTCGGATGGCATGTAGAGGGAGAGGCCCCTTTTGTAGCCTTCAAAAGCTATTGGCCGACCTACGACCAGATGGCCAGCGACCAGTTCAAATGGTATTTTTACTGGCGGGAGGAAGTAAGATCCGGGCGGTACCCGGATACGGACTTATCCTATTTGTTTGTCTATTTTTACGAGCTGATCCATGGCGTGGGCTGGAGCGATCCCCAGCAGGGCTATGCATTGATGGAGCAGGCGTGGACAGCCTACCGGAAGCGCTATGCCAAGCTGGATACGTACCTGCGGGAGTGGCTATATGATTTTATGATCGTGCATGGCCTGGATATGCCGATCCGGGAAACGTATCAGCGCTTCCCGCGCGTTTTATCCGCTGAGCTAAAGGAGAAGGAATGGAAGCGTCGGTTCTCTCTCCAGCCCGTGGAGCTGACGTGGGAGCTGCTGCTGGATTTGCTGGATTATGACGTGGAGAAGAGCCGTTTTTACCAGGAGAGTGGCCGCAAGGACCTGGAACAGTACGCCCCGAAGGTGATTGCACTCGTGGACAGTTACTTAGCCAAAATGAAGGGGCAGCGCTTCATCGACCGCTTTCAACCACGGCCCCGGCAGGTGAAACGGCATTTATTCCGCAGCGCGGTGTACGATCATGGGTTATACGGGCGAAACGTCGTGCTGACGGTAGTGTCCTTAAGCGAGTACGCTCCTCTGCGCTCTTATATAACGGGGCTGGTTCGCTTGACCGAGAATAAGCTGCGGGAATTGAGAGGCTTCAAGGGACGGCTGCGCGGCGTGGATGCGGTTGAGCCCGAAGTGGAAGAGATCATTACCCGTTATTTGAAAAAAGAGGTTCAGGAGCAGCTGGAGGCTCAGCGCAAACAGGCGATACCGGAGGTTCAGATCGACACGGGGAAGCTGCGCAGATTACAGCGGGAGTCGGACCAGGTCCGCGACATGCTGCTTACGGAGGAAGCGGGGCAGCAGGCTGAAGTGGTCAACAGCCAGCCGGCACTGGGGTCTGCTCCATCAGTTGGAGCTTCTTCGGGCCACTCCGAAGATGCGGGAACAAGCACTAACATGGCCGTGCTTTCCAAGGGTCGCTCCTCCCGAAAATCGGCGACAAAGAAACCGGACGTGTTCCAGGCGGTGATGGATTTTGATGCGGATCCTTATGAGCCCGACGCCATAGAGGTGCGTGATCAGCTTGATGAAGCAAATGGCATCGTTCGTTCCGTGAACACGGAACAATCGGAATTAGAAGCAGTTAACGGAAGATTTATGGAGCCGTCAGGGAGCACTGATGAACGTTCGCTGCAATCCATGGCTCCTCTAGAAGAGCATTCATCTGAAGCTGGCCTTATCCATGTTATGGCCCCGCACGTTGTAGATGAAGATGCCCTTACAGTGATGCCTACAGTAGGAGAGCAGTCGTGGCAATGGGAGGTAGAGGATGAGGAATGGCAGGAGCTTGCAGAGCGTCTCAATCCCATCCACCTAGAAGTTCTTCACGCCCTCAAGGCGGGACCGAACCGTCCGAGACTGCAGCAAATTGCGGAGAAGGCCGGTTCTATGCCGGCGTTATTGCTCGATGAGATCAATGAGGCCGCGATGGATACCATCGGCGATCTTCTGATCGATGGAGAGGCCATTGCGGATGATTATATAGATATGCTGGAGACATTGAAGTCCGTATAACCGAGCGGATTGAAATTGATTGGACTCATTATGCTTGTAAGATGCTTGAAAGAGGTGGAACTATGACGGAACTAAAAATACCGAAACGGCTCACAACGGCCCTCGTAAACTCTTTAACGGCAGGGGTTGTGCCGCGGGTGGGGCTTGAGTTCATCGCCGTCGGCCGGAAGCCGGAGGTGGAGTCGATCCTGCGCGATATGGATAATATCGCCGAGGGCGGCGCTGCCTTCCGCCTGATTACGGGCCGCTACGGAAGCGGGAAAAGCTTCCTGCTGCAGATCATCCGGAACTACGCGATGGACCGCGATTTCGTGGTGGCGGATGCGGATCTGTCGCCGGAGCGGCGGCTTGTGGGCACGAAAGGGCAAGGGCTTGCCACTTACCGTGAGCTGATGACCCATCTGTCCACGAGGACGCGTCCGGACGGGGGCGCGCTGGAGGCCATTTTGCAGAAATGGATCGCCGCGATCCAGCAGGACATCATGCAGGAGACGGGCATGCGCCCGGATGATCCTGCCCTGAACGATCGGGTGGAGCTGCAGATCTATGCGGTGACAAACGGCATGCAGAATCTGGTGCACGGGTTTGATTTTGCGAAGGTGCTGGCTGCTTACTGGAACGGCTATAAGCTTGGTGACGATGACCGCAAAGGGGCAGCGCTGCGCTGGCTCCGCGGGGAAGTCCCGACGAAGACGGAGGCGCGCAAGGACCTTGGCGTTGGGGTCATTATCGATGACGACAACTGGTACGAGTATATGAAGCTGTGGTCGGAATTCACGGCTGCCATCGGCTATAAGGGATTGCTATTGTTCATAGACGAAGGGGTTAACCTCTACAAAATCACCAACAGCGTGTCTCGTCAGAGCAACTACGAGAAGCTGCTGACCATGTTCAACGACACGATGCAGGGTAAAGCGGAGCATTTGGGCATCTACATGGGCGGAACGCCGCAGTTTGTCGAGGATGAGCGCCGGGGGCTGTTCAGTTATGACGCGCTGCGCTCCCGCCTGATTGACGGGCGTTACGGCAGTGGTTCGCTGAAAACCTACACCTCGCCCATTTTGAAGCTGGACATGCTGTCGTATGAGGAGATATTGATCCTCCTGCAAAAGCTGCGGGATATTCACGCTCTGCACTTCAAATATGAAGCGCAGTTAACGGATGATCAGCTCATCGCATTCATGCAGACGGCCGTGAATCGGCTGGGGGCTGAGGAGCTGCTTACCACACGCGAGGTGGTGCGGGATTTCATGGATCTGCTGCATACGCTGCATCAGCATCCGGAGGCCACGTTTGAAGAACTGCTAGGCGAGCGGGCTGCAGCGCAGCCGCAGGGCAAAGGGACAAACGAAACGGCTTCGGACGATTTGGACGATCTGCTGGCGGAGTTTGAATTATGAATGCAAACCCTTTTTCCAGATTGGCCCCGTTCATTCAGGAGTTTATCTATAAAAAAAGATGGGATACGCTCCGCGAGGCGCAGGTGGAAGCCTGCCGCGTCCTGTTCGATACGCCCAATCATCTGCTGATTGCTTCTGGTACAGCATCGGGCAAGACCGAAGCCGCGTTCTTTCCGGCGCTGACGGAGCTGTACAACGAGCCTTCCAGTTCGGTCGGGATCCTGTACATCGGGCCGCTTAAGGCGCTGATTAACGACCAATTTGAACGCATCACCGATCTGTTGAAGGAAGGACAGGTGCCGGTATGGCATTGGCACGGCGATGTGTCCCAGGCCGAGAAAACCAAGCTGATGCAGAAGCCGTCCGGCGTGCTGCAGATTACGCCGGAATCGCTCGAGGGGCTGCTCATGAACAGGCCGAACGCCATCCCGGCGCTGTTCCAGGATCTGCGGTATGTCATCATTGACGAAGTTCATGCCTTTATGGGAGCTGATCGGGGCATTCAGGTGCTGAGCCAGCTGACCCGGATCGAGCGGATGGCTTCTTGCTCGCCTCGCCGCATCGGGCTGTCGGCAACGCTTAGCGATTACGAGACCGCAGCCGGCTGGCTGGGTGCGGGCACGAAGAATGCGGTCGAAGTCATCGCACCGCAAGGGGGACGGAAGCTGCGGCTGTCGGTCGAGCATTTCTCCTTCCCGGATGCGCGGGATGAGAAGCAGGCGGAGCAGCTGGAGCTTGCTCGTAAAGCCTATTACGATTTCGTATACGACAACACGCATCTGAAAAAAGCGCTGGTCTTCACGAACAGCCGCTCGGATGCCGAGCTGACCACGCTCGAGCTGCGGCGGATTGCCGCCAAGCGCGAGCAGCGGGATGTCTTCCATGTGCACCATGGAAGCATCTCCGCCATGCTGCGCGAGGAAGCCGAGGCCGCGCTCCGCGAAGGTCCGGGGCCAGCGGTTGCGGCAGCCACCCTGACGCTGGAGCTCGGCATCGATCTCGGCGAGCTGGAGCGGGTGATCCAGCTGGGCGCGCCGTACAGCTGCTCCAGCTTCGTTCAGCGGCTCGGCCGCTCGGGCCGGCGCGGGGATCAGGCCTCCGAGATGATGTTCCTCTGTCCGGAGGACGAGGACGAGGAGGCTATGCTGCCTGCGCGCATGCCATGGATGCTGCTCCGGGCCATTGCGGTCATTGAGCTGTATATTCGCGAGAAGTGGGTCGAACCGCTGGCCCTGCGGAAAAAGCCGGTGGGCGTGCTTTATCATCAGACGATGAGCACGCTCAAGAGCATGGGCGAGGCTGAGCCGCCGGATCTGGCGAGAGCGGTGCTGACACTGCCGGCTTTCCGCGGCATTGAGCCGGAGGAATACAAGGAGTTCTTGCAGTATTTGCTCCAAACCGATCATATCCAGCGGACGGAAGAAGGCAGTCTGATCATTGGCCTTGGCGGGGAGAAGATCGTGAACAACTACCGTTTCTACGCGGTGTTTAAGGACGATGAAGAGCATGTCGTATATAACGGGTCCGAAGAAATCGGATCGATTACGACCGTGCCGCCGCCGGGCTACTGCTTCTCGCTCGCGGGCAAGCTGTGGAAGGTGGAGGAAGTCGATACGAAGCATAAGGCCCTGTATGTGAAGTCGGCCAAAGGCAAGGTCGATACGTTGTGGCTCGGTGCAGGCGGCGATGTGCATACCCGCGTGGTGCAGAAGATGCGTGAGGTGCTGGCCGACAGCGCTATCTATCCGTATCTGGCGCCGGGCGCGGTGAATCGTCTGGAACGGGCTCGTCGTCTCGCCCGGGAAAGCGGACTGCTGAAGCAGGTGGTCATACCGGCGGGCGGCGACTCCCTGTTCATCCTGCCTTGGGCGGGCAGCAAACAGTTCCGCACGCTGGAACGATTGCTGAAGCATAATCTGTCCGAGCGGCTGGCGCTGCGCTCCATCGTGCCGATGGAGCCGTATTATATGGTTGTCGCGGGTAAGGTCGATAATAAGAGGCTGATGGAGGAAATTAAGAAGGAACTGATGGATTGCGAGGACGCAGGCGCGCTCCTCGATCCGGATGAAGCGCCGTATCTCGGCAAATATGACGAGTTCGTTCCGCCGAAACTCGTTCGCACCGCTTTTGCCGCCGACGGATTGGATCTGGAAGGACTGGCTGAGGTGCTGGGAATGGCACATGGAGCAGCGGGAAGGGGAGCTATGGATGTGTGAGAAGGAAGAAGTACTTCCTGGTGGTAATGTTAACGAAGTGGTACGTATCGGTAATAACGTTCACCGTACGACTAAATGGAGTTCTTTCGTGCATGACTTGCTCCGACACTTGGAGAAGCAGGGCTTTGAAGGCGCCCCCAAGTTCATAGGTATTGATCATAGCGGTCGCGAGATCTTGTCCTTCATTCCTGGAGAGGTGCCGGGAAATCAATATCCTGATTTTAAACCCTATATATGGTCGGACCAGGCTCTTATCCAGAGTGCAGCGTTGTTACGGCGTTATCATGACGCCGTACAAGGCTTTGCAACAACTTCAATCCAACCGGAGGCTGCGCATAACTCTCAGGCTTCGGAGGAATGGGACGATGAAGTGATCTGTCACAATGATGCCGCTTTGTACAATATCGTGTTTAGAGACGAGGTACCGGTTGCGTTAATCGATTTTGATATGGCTGCACCAGGTCCACGAATCTGGGACATGGTTTATATGCTGTACACCTCAGTCCCGCTAGCAAGCTTTGCAATAAATTACACTACAGGGACATCGATACCTTATCAATCGGAATACCATGCTGCAGATCGCACTCATAGAATATCGCTGTTCTTTAAGTCTTATGGCATAGCACCGCCTCCCAACATGAAAGAGTGGACTATAAGACGCATCGAGGCATTATGCGATACACTCACAACCGGTGCGGCACAAGGCAACAAGGCATACCAGAGAATGATCGATGAGGGGCATGTGGCCCATTACGAAAAAGAGATTCAATTTCTGCAGGCATACTTTGAAGAGTGGTACCGATGAAGGGTACCGCTTTGAAGAGTGCCTGCTTTTTTTCATATCTATCTCCCAAGGGTTGTTGGGTATAATCGAAAAAAATATTTGTAACCCCTTCCAAAAAAGCATTGTGTTCACCTCACATGTATGGTAACTTATGTACATAAAAACGTTTTTATCGCAAAGGAAGAATGGAATGGTTATATGGGTAAAGTAACAATCAAGGATGTGGCAAGAGAAGCCGGAGTTTCCATTTCTACGGTTTCGAATGCATTAAATGATGTAGATGTATTGAACCCGGAGACCAAATCCCATGTGCTGAAGGTGGCAGAACGGCTCAATTATGTACCTAACCTGAACGGAAAGCTGTTGAAGTCGGGGAAGACCAAGATGCTGGGCTTCTTTACAACAAGCGTGTCAGGGCCTTACTTCTACACATTGGTGGAGTCGATGTCACGGGAATGTGACCGTCTGGGTTATGGCTTGAACGTGTTTGTGACGAAGGATAAACAGGTGATTATGAGCAATATTATGGGCGGCCGGGTGGATGGCGTCATTATTTTCGAAGAGCTGAAGATCGACGATAGAGACATCGCCGCTATGGAGAAAGACAAGATTAAGGCCGTTTTCCTGGATCGCGAGGTTCAGAATGAGACGATGGGCAGCATCATATTCGACTCTTACGTAGCCGGTTATGAAGCAACCAAGTACCTGATCAGCCTGGGGCATAAGAAGATCGCCTACATTTCCGGCGTGGATACGATGTTTGACAGCGTTCAGCGGAAGGAAGGATATCTGGCTGCGCTCCGTGAGTGCCAGTTCCCGATCGACGGAGACTACATACTGCAGGGCTATTTTGAGGAAGAAGGTTCCTATAACGCCGTCAAATCGTTTCTTCACTTACACCCCGGGAAAGTGCCGGATGCTTTTCTTGCCGGTAATGACGTGAGTGCCATCGGCTGCATTCGGGCTTTGAAGTCCCATGGATACGAGGTTCCGCAGGACGTCAGTGTCGTGGGCTTCGATGATATCGATATCGCGCAGTATTTTACGCCACCTTTATCGACCGTACGCAATCAGATTGCCAGACAGGGGATTCTGGTCGTGGATCATCTGGTGCGCATGATTCAGAAGAAAGAGAAGGGCAAGATTCAGAAGCTTCCAGGGGAGTTGGTCGTTCGCGGCTCCAGTCATGTGAAGATGAATCGGAATGAATCGGGTTAAGCGAAGAAAAGAAATCACACCAAGTCGGTTTTTTAAAATGATTTTAAAAAATCAGGGGTTTTTTTCGCCCGAAATAAAAACGTTTTTATGCGGTTTTTGATCAAAGGAGGCTAAGAGGTGAGCAAAACAGCTGCAGTTCAGTCAACCGGCACGAGCCCGGTTCAACCAACCGGAAGGAAGCCGTTGGGGCAGAGGATCAAGGAATTCTTCATCGATTACAAGCGGCAATGGGAGCTTCAATCGATGATCATTCCCGGCGTTATCTTCATGTTTATCTTCTGCTACATCCCGATTTACGGTTTGACGATTGCGTTTAAGAACTACACCGTTATCGATACGCTGGATTCCGCTCCGTGGGTGGGGCTGGATAATTTCAAAATTATTTTGTCGGACAAGTATTTTTGGGATTCCGTCGTTAACACGCTGGGCATCAGCTTCTTGAAATTGGCGATCGGCTTTGTCATTCCGATCGTTCTGGCCATTATGATTTATGAGGTCGGCATGGGGCGTTTCAAAAAATTCGTCCAAACCGTGTCGTATCTGCCTCACTTCTTGTCTTGGATCGTATTGGGCGGCATGCTCATTACCTGGTTCTCGACATCCGGCTTGTTCAACGAGATATTGCTTGGTCTGGGCCTGATCTCGCAGCCGCAAAACATTTTGCTCGACCCGAGTAAATATTGGTGGATCGCGACCTTGTCGGATATATGGAAAGAGGCCGGATGGGGAACGATTCTGTACCTGGCGATCATGGCCAAGATTGATCCGACCTACTATGAGGCCGCAAGAATTGACGGGGCTAGCCGACTAAGACAGATTTGGAACATCACCTTACCGAACATGAAGATGATTATCAGCTTGAACCTGATCCTAACTGTAAGCGGTTTATTGGGATCGAATCTGGATCAGACCCTGGTGCTCATGAATTCGCAGAACCGGGAAAAGGCCGAAGTCATTAACTCGTACGTGTACCGGATGGGTATGACGCAGGGCGATTTCTCATATGCAACCGCCGTTGGTTTGGGTGTATCCATCATCTCCGTCATTCTGCTTGTTACGGCCAACAAAGTGACCAGTAAATTGAATGATAATCAATCCGTCCTGTAGGTCATGCAAAAGGGAGGTATTACGGTGAATTTGAAAGCAGCAAAAGGGGATCTCGATAGCCGGATCTTTGATACGATCAACATCATTTTACTGGTTACGTTTACCATCATCATTGTCGTCCCGTTATGGAACGTTGTCGTTTCATCCTTTAGCTCGGGCAGGTCCCTTGCCGAGGGCGGGTTCATCTTCTGGCCTACGGAATTCTCGCTTGAGAATTATCAGGCAGTGTTCAGGGACGCGAACATATGGAATGCCTTTTTCATCTCGGTGGCCAAAACCGTCATGGGTGTCATCACGCACGTGTTCTTCTGTGCCATGGTGGGTTACGGCTTGAGTAAGAAATACGTCCGCGGCCGCAAGTTCTATGTGGCAATGGGTGTCGTCACCATGTTTTTCTCGGGCGGCATGATTCCGACGTACTTGTTAATCAAAGACTTGGGGCTGTTAAACAGCTTCTGGGTTTACATTATTCCGGCTCTATTAAGCTTTTACGATGTCATTATTCTGATGAACTTCTTCCGAAACGTGCCGGATTCGCTGGAAGAGTCGGCTAAGATCGACGGCGGGGGCGATTGGAGAATTTTCCTGAGCATCTTCATTCCTCTTTCCATGCCGGCCATGGCGACGATTGCCTTGTTTAACGGGGTCGGGCAGTGGAATGATTTTATGACCACCAAATTGTATATCACGGACCAAGCGCTATATCCGTTACAGATGATGCTGTATGAGATTATTGTGCAGTCCCAGACGCAATCGATGCAAAACATCGGGTCCGTCGCGATCCAGACGACTACCAAAGGGGTCCAACTAGCAACCATTGTCGTGACGACGCTGCCAATTGTTGTGATGTATCCAATATTACAGAGATATTTTATCTCCGGCATGATGCTCGGAGCTGTTAAAGAGTAGAGAAGCTGCTCTTTAAAGGAGTGGAACAGAAGCAAGCCTGTAAAAGATTGGGGTCTAACAAGTAAGCGCTTTTATTTAAAAAGGAGGGTTACAGGATGTTGATGAACAAGGCTTTGGGCAAGAAAGGACTTACGCTGATTACGGCACTAATGGCAGTTGTGCTGGTTGTGAGTGGCTGCGGGGGATCGGGCGGGAAATCGGGGTCCAAGAAGGAAAACTGGGTTTCAATTGAGGATCGTTATACACCGAATGCCGAGACACCGGCTTGGCAGCTGGATAAAAAAGAAGAGACAACCGAGCTTACGTGGTACGTAAATGCGGATTGGTGGAATACGGATTTCGGCAAGGACGTTGTAACCAAGAAGATTAAGGAAGACTTGAACATCAATATCAAATTCATCACGGGTGACGACACCAAGCTGAATACGTTTTTTGCCGGTGGGGAAATGCCGGATCTGATTACGACGTTTGACTCCAACTCCCCGGTCGTGCAGAAGGCGGCGACATGGGCGCTGCCGCTGAACGATCTGGCCGAGAAATATGATCCTTATTTCAATAAGGTAGCGGCGCAGGATACGCTCAACTGGTTCCAACTGAAGGATGGTAAAACCTACGGATATCCAAACTACTCTAATACTCAGGAAGACTATGACAGCGGTAACATTCCGGCCAAAACGGCATTTATCATCCGTAAGGACGTTTACGAAGCGTTAGGCAAGCCGGTCATGGGAACGCCGGAAGAATTCCAGGCCGTTCTCGCTGATATTAAGAAGCAATTTCCTGCTCTGATTCCACTGGGCTTCAACTCCATTGGCGAAGGAACGGGCTCGCTTGGCGACGTGCTGCAGGATTTCATCGGCGTGCCGCTGGAGGAGAATGGCGGTTTCTATAACCGTAATCTGGATGAGGATTATCTGACTTGGGTGAAAGCGTTCAATAGCGTGTACCGGGACGGCGCGATCAGCGATGACAGTTTTGCCGATGACGGAACGGCTTTTGAAGAGAAGGTCAAAGCGGGCAAATATGCAACGATCATGCTGGACGGCACACCGCAGCAGGGCGGTAACCTGCAAAGCTTCTACAGCAACAATAAAGGGAAAGAGTACATCGCGATTGACGGACCACAAAGCACGGCAGGGCGTAAGCCGATGTTGAATCAATCCGGCATCACCGGCTGGATGATTAGCTTCATTACGAAAAATAATGCAGATCCTGCCAAGTCCATTCAGCTCTTCACGTACCTGTTAAGCGAAGAAGGACAAATGCTGATGAACTATGGGATCGAAGGCGAGACCTACCAAGTGAATGCAGACGGAACGGTGGAGTTTCTCCCTGCCGTGAAGGATCTTCAAATGAACAATCCGGATACCTTCAAAAAGGATTACCGCATGGGCGAATTCATGTTCTTCGGGCATGACCGTCATAAAGCGCTGAGCGGGGATGCATTTCCGGATGCGATCAAGCAAATGCAGGAATGGGGTAAGGGCAAGCTGACGCCGCACTTTATTCTGGAGAATATTAACCCGGACCAAGGAACGCCGGAAGCACGCTCTCTGACAGCCATCAATACAAAATGGAACTCCACGCTTGTCAGCATGATTCGTTCCAAGGATGATGCAGCGTTCGACAACCTCTTGAACGAATACAAAAAGTTCCTGGACGATAACAACTGGGATAAAATCGTCGAAGTCCGCAATGAGAAGATGAAGGCGAACAAAGAGAAGCTGGGGCTGAAATAAGTTAACGTTTATGGATGGGAGAGCCCCTTTCTTGACAGGAAAGGGGCTCTTTCCAAGTCAACTTCCAATATAAGGCGGGATAGGAAAGCTACAAGACCATAAGAAACTTGGAGGGAAACAGCATGCTGAACATGACAATCTACCAGTCAAACGGGGAAAAGGAATTATTCGTTAGGAAAGACAAGGAGCAGTTAGCTCCCGGATCATCGGACGCACAGCAGCATACGGTTATGATCGATGAGGAGCAAACGTTTCAGGAGATGGACGGCTTCGGCGCGTCCTTCACGGACTCCGCTGCTTATCTGATTCATCAAGTGTTGGAAACGAAGCAGCGTTCGGAGCTCATGACGCAGCTGTTCGATCCAAACGAAGGGATCGGGTTATCCGTACTCCGCCAGCCGATGGGAGCATCCGATTACGCGCGTGACTTTTACAGCTACAATGATATGCCTGAGGGCCAGACGGATGTGGAGCTGAATCAGTTCTCCATTGCGCATGACGAGAAAGACATCATTCCTCTCCTGAAGGAAGCACTCCGCTTGAACCCGGATGTCAAGCTGATGGGTTCCCCATGGAGTCCGCCGGGATGGATGAAGACGAGTGGGTCGATGATCGGCGGAGAGCTGAAACCCGAATATTATTCGGTGTATGCTAATTATTTTGTGCGTTACATCAAAGGGTATGAAGCCAACGGGCTGCCGATTTATGCGATCACGCCGCAGAATGAGGCGTTATACTCGCCAGGACATTACCCCGGCATGATCATGCTGTCTGAGGCGCAAAGTAATTTCATCAAGAACCATCTGAAGCCGCAATTCGTGAAGAACGATATCGATACGAAAATTCTCTGTTATGACCATAACTGGGACAAGCCGGACTATCCGTTGACTGTTTTTGAGCAAGCGGGTGACGCCGTGGATGGCGTCGCTTGGCACTGGTACGGCGGCAAGCCGTCGGCCCAATCGGAAGTATTCGAGGCTTTCCCGGGGAAAGAGGTTCATTTCACGGAAGGATCAGGCGGGGAGTGGATTCCGCCGTTTGAGCAGGCCTTCTCCAATGTGATGCGAACCGGTATCGAGATTCTCCGCAATCACAGTAAATCCTACGTGCTGTGGAATATGGCGCTGGATGAGAAGAACGGTCCTACCGTTCCGGGCTTTGGAAAAAGCACCTGCCGCGGCATTGTCACAGTTAATCAGCAGACGAAGGAGCTTACCTATACGCTGGATTATTACGCGCTGGCTCATTTTAGTAAGGTGATCCGTCCGAAAGCGGTTCGCATTGCTTCTACCAGCGATGAGTCCATCCGTACGGTAGCTTTCAAGAACACGGACGGCTCGATTGCCATCGTTTTGTTTAATGACAGCGAGCGAGAGGAGAATGCTGCTCTGCATATGCGCGGAATGGAGCAGCTTAACCTCCGCCTTGCACCGAAAAGCGCCGTGTCCGTTTTAATAGAGGCGTAACTCTGAGGTAATAGTTTATAAGTTAGATAAGATAAGGCACCCTAGTCGGCGCCGTCGGCCTTTCGGTTGATGGTTGCCTTGGCGGGGGTGCCTTTTCATATATAGAGTTGGTTATTTCATATAGAAACGGTAGAATAATAACAAGAATAAGGTTGACCAAAGAAAATACAGGTGACAATCATGACCATTAAAACGTTATTTATTGCTCCGTATCCCGCTATGAGCCATTTAATAGAAGAATGCCGGAAGGAAGAGCCGGAGCTTGAAGTCCGAGTCGAGGTTGGCAATTTGCTAGAAGCAGTTCCTCTGGCAAAGGAAGGCGAACGCCTGGGATATGACGTGATCATTAGCCGGGGCGGTACGGCTAAATTGATCGAGCCCGAGGTGCGCATTCCTGTTATCGATGTCCATGTTTCAGGCTATGACATGCTGCGCGTGCTTACCTTGGCCAATCATTTTCCAGGCAAAAAAGCCATTGTGGGCTTCTCCAATATTACGCTCGGAGCCAAAGCCATTACCGATGTGCTGGATATCGAGGTGGATGTGTTCACGGTAGAGAAGGCGCAAGAGGTGGACCGGCTGCTGGAGGATCTGAAGGCGAAGGGCTTCGAATTAATCATGGGCGATGTGGTGACGATGGAGGCAGCCGCCAAGCACCACTTGGAAGGGATTCTGATCCAATCCGGGCGCGAGGCCATTTTCGATGCGTTTCAAAAGGCCAAGTCCGCGTTTCGGTTACATGAACGGACGCAGTGGGAAATATCCTTTCTACAAGCACTGCTGGAGGAAACGGCCGCGAACCTTGCCGTATTGGATGCTGAGGGAGAGGTTGTTTATGAACAGTGGCCGGATTTCGGTTCCTGTCCGCTCCCTGTGGAAGCCTTACAAGCCGATCTTCGGCTAAACCGGGAGGCGGAAGCCTCCATCCTGATACATGAAAACGGAACCCGGAAGCTTAAACAGAAAAGGACGCTGAAAGTGATACAGGGAAAACGGTACTACCTGTACACTTTTTCCGAGGTGAAGCAGAATGGGGAGGCCGCAGGCTATCATGTCGAGGCGATCACCCAATTGCCGATGTTGATTTCGCAAAGCGAAGCGATGCACGGTTGCCTGCAGCGGATCGAGGATCTACTGGACAGCCGCATCCTTATTCTCATCGGTGAAGCAGGAACAGGCAAGCAGCTGCTCTCCCGGTATATTCATTACCGCAAGAACGAAGGCCAGGGCTTGTATGTCCGGCTTACCGCAAAGCAGGCCATGGCCTTGTCGGGAAAAGACGAAGAAGAAGCTTGGGACAACGATATCCGCACGCTGTACATCCATGGATTGGAAACGATCACTCCACAAGAAATGACGAATTTGAAGCAGTGGATGAACGAGATGAAAGACCGGGGGTTCACGATCATCCTCTCGCTGGAAAAGGATGATTCGAATTATCATCCACTCCTGCTGGACGAGGAGGCGGCAAGAATCGCCGTGCCGGCTCTGCGTGAGCGCAGGGAGGACATCAAGCCGCTGGTGACTTATTATATTGCGTCCTATCATGGAACGCTAGGGACTTCACCAATCAAGATCAAGGATGAAGCGATTCTCCTGCTGACCCAGTACGATTGGCCGGGCAACGTGTCGGAACTGAAAATCCTGCTCCAGGACGCAGTGACGGAGGAGAAGGGCTACGTGATCGGCAAGCCACTCATTTCCCGGCTTCTAGCCAAGAAGGAAGAACATCCGTCAGCTGCGATGGGCCCTGAGTTTCTTCGCGGTACGCTGGATGAGATCGAGAAGAGGATCATCGACGCGATTATGGAGGAAGAACAATTTAATCAGACGAAGGTTGCGGAACGGCTCGGAATCAACCGTTCGACCCTGTGGAGAAAGCTGAAACAATAGTTTCAGCTTTTTTTTATTTTGCGATCAATAGATCCCTCCGTTTCGGCAGATATTAGGGGAGTAGGAATATATTTCAACAAGCTAGACGTAACACAGCAATCGATTGTTTAAATTTGCAACAATTAATCTTTAATATGTTGCAAATTTAATTGAATGCACTTACAATAAACCCTGCAAGCGATTTCAATACGAAATCACTGTTTAATATTGAAACAATTATTAGAGGGGTGTTACAATAATGAAGATTAAAGCGACGTTGGATCGGATTCCTGGAGGTATGATGGTGGTGCCGTTGCTTATTGCAGCAGTCATCAACACCTTTGCACCGGATCTACTCCGGATCGGGAATTTCACGGAGTCTTTATTTGTAAACGGTTCAAGTACATTGATTGCGCTGTTCCTCCTCTGTACGGGGGCACAGATTAACGTCAAGTCCTTTGGCGTTTCCGTCGGAAAAGGGGCCACGCTGCTTGTCACGAAGTGGGTGGTCGGCGCAGCGTTCGGTCTGATTGCTTACCTGTTTGCCGGAGAGAATGGATTGTGGCTGGGTTTGGCGCCGATTGCCGTCATTGCGGCGATGACCAACAGTAATGGGGGATTGTTCGTAGCCTTGGTAGGCCAATACGGCAGTAAGGAAGACCGTGCCGCCTATTCACTGCTTGCCCTGAATGACGGACCTTTCCTCACCATGGTTGCGTTATCGATCTTCGGCGCCATGGGATTCGTGGACGGCATGTTCTCCTTCGTGTCCTTTATCTCCGTTCTTCTTCCGATTATTGTAGGGATGGTGCTGGGTAATCTGGATGAAGAGATGCGCAAGTTTTTGGACAAAGGCAGCTCCATGCTGATTCCGTTCTTTGCATTTGCGCTCGGAATGGGCATTGACTTCGGAGCGATCGTGGATGGCGGCTTGTCGGGTATCATTCTTGGATTACTGACGGTTTTTGTTACAGGTACCGCAGGATACTTTGTGTTTAAAGCATTGAAATGGAATCCGATCGTGGGGGCTGCGGAAGGCTCCACAGCCGGTAATGCCGTGGCTACTCCTGCCGCGATTGGGGCGGCGAATGCATCCTTTGCGGCATTTACCGATATTGCGACGGTGCAGGTTGCAGCGTCCGTGGTAACGACCGCCATCCTGCTTCCTTTATATGTCGGATTTTTAGTGAAGCGTCTAGAGAAGAAAGGGCACTCATTTGATACAAATACAGCAGATGCCGAATCATAGAAGGTGTGATGAAATGTGATAAAACAAATTGGAATCATCGCGGACGATTTGACCGGTGCGAATGACTCTGGCGTACAATTGGCGAAGAAGGGACTGGTTTCCACCGTCGTATTCGATCATCGCCATTACCGTCAGGACACCCGTGCCGAAGTGTTGATCGTCGATACGGATAGCAGGGCGAAACGCAGCGTGGACGCCTATGAAGCGGCGTACGGAGCCGCTCAATTCCTTGAAGAGCAGGGCTGCCGACATATTTACAAGAAGCTGGACTCCACCTTGCGCGGGAATGTTGCAGAGGAACTGCGGGCGGTGCAGAAGGTGTTCCGGCCGGACTTGGTGCTGATCGCCCCGGCGTTTCCCAAAATGAACCGTACGACGGTACAGGGACATCATTATGTTCAAGGTGTACTGATCACCGAGACGGAGTTTGCCAAGGATCCCAAAACGCCCGTAACGGAAAGCTATATCCCGAAGCTGCTGCAGAAGGAAGGAGAGCCTGAGGCGGTGCTGGTTTCATCAAGTCAAGTGCGACAGCCCGCCGCGCAATTTATGCCATGGCTCCAATCCAAGCTAGCGGAAGGTCAAACCTGGTTTGTATGCGATAGTGAGACGGAAGCGGATTTGCAGGCGATATCGGCATTATTTTCACAGCTGGACAAGAAGATTTTATGGGCTGGTTCTGCCGGATTAATCGAATACTTGCCGGAGGCGCTGTCTCTGACTTCCATGGAGAAGGGGAGCCAAGACTGGGCCCAGGCGGATAAGGCGCTGATCGTATCAGGAAGCTTGTCCCAAACGACCCGGCGACAGCTTCGTGCCGTCGAAGATATGCCCGACTCGTTGATGCTGGAGATTGATCCGGCAGGGCTGATTCGTGAAACTTACGATACAGAGGATGTCCTGGAGCAAATCGCTAAGGATATGGGCAATCGCTACCTGGTCCTGTACGTGGACGCTTCGGAAGAAAACCGCAGAATTGCAAAAGAAGCAGGGGATGAGCGGGGATTATCTTCAACCGAGGTAAGCGAAGCGATCTCGCTGGGACTCGGAAGAATGACGAAAGCCATTTTACAGGCATACGCTGAGATCCAAGGGTTGGTATTAACCGGCGGTGATACGGCTAAGGCTATCTGTATCGAACTTGGAATGGGAGAAATGCAGCTGTATTCGGAAGTAGAGCCTGGCCTGCCGTTCGGAAGGCTTCAGGGCATGGAGAAAGGTTACTGGACCGTCACCAAAGCCGGGGGGTTCGGAAATGATCAATCCCTGGTAGATTCCTTGCACTATATAACAAATAAGAAAAAGGTGAGAACATGAGCCAGCATAAACCGGTTATCGGGATTACGATGGGAGACGCCGCAGGCGTAGGTCCTGAAATTATACTCAAGAGCCTCATGAATAAGGAGATGTATCATATCAGTCACCCGGTTGTGATCGGGGACGTGAAGATATTGGAGCGGGCAAAGGCCTTTGTGGGCAGTGACTTGGCTATCGAAGCGATTACTGCCGATGAGCTGGAGCAGGTGGACTACCGTTTTGGCACGGTTCATGTGCTTGATCTGGATTTGCTGCCGGCGGACTTGCCGATTGGACGAGTTGCCCCGGAAGCCGGACACGCCGCGTTTAAATTTTTGGAGACGGCCATCGAATTGGCGAAGGACCATAAAATCCAGGCCATATGCACCGCTCCGCTGAATAAGGAAGCCCTGCATAAAGGGGGCCATAAATATCCGGGCCATACGGAGATTCTGGCAGATTTGACTGGAACCACGGACTACTCCATGATGCTGTCTGCACCGAATCTGAAGGTCATTCACGTTACGACGCATGTCGGCATCATTGACGCCGTCCGTTCAATAAATCCGGAGCGCGTGTACCATGTCATTAAGCTTGCTCATGAGACGCTGCAGAAGTCCGGCATCGCCGCTCCGCGGATTGCCGTTTGCGGAATCAATCCTCATGCGGGCGAGAACGGATTGTTCGGATATGGCGAAGAGGAAGAGAAAGTCATACCGGGCGTCGAGAAGGCGCAGGCGGAAGGAATCCAGGTCGTAGGCCCGCTGCCGGCCGATACGCTGTTCTTCCGGACGGTTCGCGGTGACTTTGACATCGTAGTGGCTATGTATCACGATCAGGGGCATGGTCCCGTCAAAGTGCTCGGCTTGGATGCAGGCGTCAACATTACCGTTGGCCTTCCGATTATCCGCACCAGCGTCGATCACGGTACGGCGTTCGACATTGCCGGTCAAGGCATCGCCGACGAGAAAAGCTTGATGGAAGCCATCCGTCAGGCGGCGGAGCTGGCGCCTAAAGTCTAATGATGTTGTTGATGGGCGGGTATAGCGGCCGCCATTACCTTTTTAATCGAAGTGACAGCAGAAGATTCCGCAGGGAATCAAGCTGTCCATAACAAAAAGATGACTCCACCTGTGGGGTCATCTTTTTTTATTGTTCCTCAAGTCTGTTTGCTGTAACGGAATTCGTTCCTCATGACTGGGATAGTCCAAACACGTAAGACTCTAGGAACGCTTGCAGCTGATTGAAGGATTCAGGTCTTGCACTGTATTTATATCGCTCATTCGGCATTTTGAAATGCATGCGAAGGAGACCCGCGGTTTTAAGCAGGGATAGATGATAGTGCAGGTTGCTCTTTGAAAGGCCGGTTTTCTGCTGCAATTCGGTAAATGTAACGGGCCCTTTAGCCAGGATGTGCAGCAGCACCAGCCGCTTCTCGTCAGCCAACCCCTTGGTCATCCGCAGCAGCTGACTGGTGGGTGTATCCTCGTCCACCTGCTCATCATCTACGGCATAGCTGATAATGAGTTGTTGGTTGCTCACGTAGTCCATTCGGTTTAACGGCTTGATGTGATAGGTAGGGATGAGAAGAATGGCGTTGTATTCATCTTCAGGATCGAGCACAATTCCGCTTGTTGCCTCATCAATCAGATCAATGTAGGGGAGCTCCCGGCTAAGCTGCTCCATGCGGGCAGCGGAACGTCCCAGCAAGTCGTGAATTTCCGGCGTTATTGTATAGGCCCGGTGCCACTCCGTCATGATCTCATGACTGAGATCCCGGAATGTTTTAAGTCCCATCGGAAACCCGTCTTCAAGATAAGGCGCCAGGATTTCATACAATTGGCCTTCTCCCAAATCGGCAAACCAGGCAAGAAACCTCTCGACGTTGTCTTTTTCCGGGCTGTCTACGATAGCCAGGTGCAGATAAGCAATAAGCTCGAACAAGTCCAGCTCTTCGAGCTTATCCGTAAAAGATGCAGACAGTTTCTTCTGAATTTCTTTCCTCCACTTATTTCCTAGATCATGCATTTGGTTTTTATTATCTGTATATGCGAACAAGCTGGTGACCAGCTCGTGAACAGGCGAATAGTCAATTCGGATAACGGTCATGATCAATCTCTCCTTCAAGTACACATCATTCCATTTTTATGATACCACATCCTGGTGAAAATAAATATTGAACTTTTATTATGTTCATATATAATTGAACTTAAAAATATAGTTCAAAAAAATATGAACTAATGGGCGGCAAGGGGAGAGACTGGAGATGAACAATTGGTTTGTTGCGGAATATCTCATCAGGCAGCAGCAGATGGAAGTGGATCGAGCGGCCAGAGAGTCCTGGAAATCTAGGCATGACCCGGTAAATTTGTGGGCACGCATCTTCTCGAGGAAGAGACGACCAATACAACCGGTCACGAAAAGGGCCCGAAGTTGAAACTAAGGGGAACAAGGAAGAATCGATCAACCTACGAGGAAACGGAGCTGGAACCGATGGACTTTTTTTCGGAGAATCGTTTAAGCGAGTGCGCCATAGAGGCGCCTGAATCGATGATGAATAGCGAGGAGAACCATGACGAACTGTTATCTGCTGTGCTTACTCTGCCTGAAACCCTAAGACAGCCGATGTATTTGTATTATTACGAGGATTTCAACACTTTGGAAATTGCCGAAGTGCTCCAAATTGAGCCTGAAAATGTACGGAACCGCATGAGCAGAGCCCGCAAGAAACTGAAGATGATGCTGGGGAAGAAGCTGGGAGCGATACGGGATGGCCGGGAAAGGGCAAGAAAGGATGCGCATCCGTCCCCTTGACTTCATTCATAAAGTTCGGGTATGATTTCCAGTAACTTGAATAATGTTAAACAAAAGCAATGAAGAGAAAGAGTACCTTGGTAACGTCTTTGAACAGAGAGCCCCGGCTGGTGAAAAGGGGTAAGGAAAGAACCTTGGGAATATGGTCTCTGAGCTGTGCACCGAAACCCTGCAGAGGGTTGTAGGCTGCGCCGGATCCCGCACCCGTTAACGTGCTAGGGTATACACGCGATATATGGCGTCGTACCCGAAGAGGTGAATGCCGCAAGGCATGAATGAAATTGGGTGGTACCACGTGAGCGGCAAGCTCTCGTCCCTTTTGGGATGAGGGCTTTTTTTGTTATCCAAAAAAAGGAGGATGATTGATATGACGAACATTTTTATCGGGGGTGCCTGGCCTTATGCCAACGGGTCATTGCATTTAGGGAGGCTTGCAAGTTTGCTGCCTGGAGACGTGTTGGCGCGTTATTTCCGCGCGAAAGGCGATCAGGTCCTGTACGTATCCGGCAGTGATTGTCATGGAACGCCAGTGGCGGTTCAAGCCATTCAGGAGGGCGTGGCTCCCGGGGATATTGCGGATCGGTATCATGGTGAGTTCGTGGATTGCTTTAAACAGCTGGGTTTCTCCTACGATTTGTACACTCGAACCGATCAGGCGTTTCATCACGCCGTCGTGCAGGAGCTGTTTCTTAAACTGCTGGACAACGGCTATTTGTATCGAAAAATTATACAACAAACATATTGCGAAACCGATCAGCGCTTTCTGCCGGACCGCTATGTGGAAGGGGACTGTCCCGTCTGCGGCAGCAGAGCCCGTGGGGATCAGTGCGACGCCTGCTCCACGATACTAGATCCGTCCGACCTGACGAATAGGACCTGCAAGATCTGCGGAAACCCTCCGGTGGAGCGCCCTTCCGAGCATTTTTATGTATCGCTGTCTCATTTTCAGGGGGAGTTGACCGATGATCTGAATAACGCCCAGGGCTGGCGGGACAATGCGGTGCAATTGACCAGAAGATACCTGGAGGAAGGGCTCCGGGATCGGGCTGCTACGAGGGATCTGACCTGGGGCGTGGATGTTCCTGTCCCCGGCTTCGAGGATAAGAAAATCTATGTCTGGATCGAAGCGGTGAGCGGCTATTTATCCGCCAGCAAGCAGTGGGCCGCGGAAACGGGCGGCGATTGGGAATCCTTTTGGCTCAAGGGGAGGGATGAGATTACCGCTTACTATGTTCATGGGAAGGATAATATCCCGTTTCATACGCTGATCTGGCCAGCGCTGCTGAAGGGGGCAGGTGACCTGCATTTGCCGGACCGAATCATATCTTGCGAGTACATGACGCTGGAAGGGAAGAAGTTCTCGACCAGTCGGAATTGGGCGATATGGGTGCCGGATTTGTTAAGCCGTTATCAGCCGGACTCCATACGTTACTTCCTCATTGCGAACGGTCCCGAGAAGCGGGATACCGATTTCTCCTGGAGGGAGTTCATTCACAGCCACAATGGCGAGCTGCTTGGCGCATTTGGGAATTTCGTCAATCGTACTTTGGTGTTTCTGAATAAATCGTTTGAGGGGAAAGTGCCCGAGGGCTGCATATCTGAAGAGTGGCAGAGCAGGGTTGAGGCATTGTATCGCGAGGCTGGGGCGCTCATCGAGGAGGGGCAACTGAAGGAAGCGTTGGAACAGATTTTTAGCACAGTGCGCCGCGCGAACAAGTATTTTGATGAGCAGAAGCCGTGGATTCAGGTCAAGGAGGATCGTCAAGCGTGCGGAACAACGCTGTTCACCTGCGTTCAGATCATAGTTAATTTGGCGAATCTACTGCAGCCGTTTATTCCGTTCTCTTGCGATAGGATACGAAGTTTTCTCTCGCTGGAGCAGCCTGTGTGGGAGTGGTGCCGTGTTCCGGCTGGCAGGCCGATTCATGACGTAGAGCTTTTGTTTGAACGGATCGATACCAGCCGGATTGAGGAGGAAACGCGCAGGTTGGGGGAGTTGTCCCTCTGATGTGGGGGTTCTCCGTTTCCCAAACCCCAAAGAGCGAGTCAGATGGAGTTGGGAGGGCGTGAGGAGCTATTGTCGTCATGATGCAATTGGTACGATGACCCTGCTAGGTAAAATAAGAGCGTGATCAAGGGAGCTGAGTCCAAGGAATTAAGGAATTAAGGAATCAATAGTAGAGGCGATTAATCAGGATATCGGGAACCGAGAATCGAGGAATGGAAGTATCAAGGGTCGCGGACTCAAAGAATCAAAAAATCAAAAATTCAAGAAATCTAGGTTTTTTGAATGGGTCGTGACTTTTTAAGGACAGTGGTTCCGCTATTTCTGTGTTTTTAGCCATTTCGTAGTGGTTTGAGGACATGATGCTCTTCTGTCAAGAAAGTGGACACCTTTAGAAGTTAAGCTGCATTCTCGTAGTAGAGCTGTTCAA
>NZ_PDHM01000008.1:0-314 GCF_002573715.1 Paenibacillus sp. EZ-K15
GTTGGAGGTGGAAGTGCAGCAATGCATGGAGCTGACCAATACTAATCGGTCGAGGGCTTATCCAAACAAGACCCCAAAAAGTGAAGCGAAGCTTTGAAGCAACGCCGAATACTTTCCGGGGACCCCGATATTACATTGGGGAAATGCTACGGATTCTAAAACACGCAAATTTCGTTTCGTATCTAGTTTTCAGGTGATCAAGCATCTGAACCGTTTGGTGGCGATGGCGGAAGGGTTCCACGCGTTCCCATACCGAACACGACCGTTAAGCCTTCCAGCGCCGATGGTACTTGGACCGAAGGGTCCCGGGAGAG
>NZ_PDHM01000008.1:324-87340 GCF_002573715.1 Paenibacillus sp. EZ-K15
ACCGTTATCGAGCAATCGATAGCGGTCTTTTTTGTTATCCTCCGCACGAACTCGTGAAAGAATCATGGAGCATCAGGAAGAAGGGCACCCGCTATGTGGGCGCCCTTCTTTTCTTTACCTTAAATATCTTTTTTATCTTAAATATCTAATATCTTTATCTTAGTATCTTTCCAATATCAGCTGTGTTTTCAAGCCGTCCGCAGGAAGCAGCCAACCGTTAGACTCGAGGGTGTCCATTAGCTCTGATCGGAGCTGGGAAGCAACCGAGACATCGGATGTTTTAAAAGAGATTTCGATCAGATTCTCCGTTCCTGTGCCGTCTGCATTGCGGATCGGCCAAACTTCGAGGCTCATTTTCTGGCCTTTCCATGAACCTTCATAGCGGTAGAACGTCAGCGGTCCATGAATACGGGACTGTGAGAGCTTTTGTTGACCCCAATTCGGGGCGGACCATTTTTTGAGCTTTCCTGGCAGTTTGTCCAGCAGTAAAGCCAAGGCGTCTTGTTCGGATGGAAGCGTTGTGCCGGTTGTATTCGTGTTTACTTTCTTGGTGTTGGAGAAGCTAAGCGTTTGTTTGCCATAGCCCCAATCAATCTCGGCCTCGTAATTGTCATCCGAAGCATCAAAGCCTTCCTGGTTTGCCAAGCTGAGCGCCGCGTTAATATCTCCATTCACGATGGGATACCGTTTCTTATAGGTAAGCTCATAGTTATCTTTATCCTCTTTTTTGCGAAAACGGACGTTCCAGCCTTCGGCATCCAGTTCCAGGTTATCCGTATCATAATAAGCTACACCGATCGCTTGGGGAACAGAGGCTATTCCGAATGCTTGAATGACTTCGCTCCGCAGGCTCCCACCGGATTCCAGCACGGTTTCGGGTTTGGCAAGGAACTTCACTTCATACGAAGGCACGGCATTGGCGGCGGCCGAAACCTCCGCTGCCTGGAGACCGGTTAGTCCACTTCCTAGAGTCGCGAAACCTACCATGAAAGACAACGTCAGCTGTTTCCATTTTCTCAACACAATCACTCCCATAAGCTGGATTTAGGTACACAGCTTACTTTAAACGCTGAATAATTGTGAGTTGTTAACGGGGGAGGGCGATTGTATCAAATGTTTATAGAATTATTGAATAGCAGCATACATTTTTTGTTAATCCATCTACATAGCTTACAGAATAAATTCACCTAGATCACAGGACTTGCTCCAATTGTTTGCCCACTTCGCGCAAAACCTCTTGAAAACGCTGAATTTGGACAGAAGGAAGACGGTCCTTATTATGGACGCTGAATATGTGCCGGGATGCCCGATGGCCAGGAATCGGCATAACGTGCAGTAAACCATGCTGCTGCTCCCGTTGTACCGCCATCCGTGACATAAAGGAAACATGGTCCCCCAATAACACAAGTTGCTTGATCGCTTCCAGCGAGTCCAGCTCTACGGGACTCCGCATATGCAAACCATGCTGCTCCAGCCACAGGTCGGTCAGCTGCCTTGTGCTGGATTCGGTTCCATGCAAGGCGAAGGGACTGCGAATGATCTGCTCGGGCTGCAGCGAATCCGTTTTGGCTAGCGGATGGTCAGGCGAACATATTAGGGTCAGATCATCCTTGCACAAGGACTCGGCCTGCAGACTGGAACCTGTAAAGGGCTCGGATGAAATAATGCCCATATCAATCTGGTGCCGCGCCAGCATATCGCGGATAACCGGAGAAGGCTTGACGGATAAAGAGATCCGTATGCCGGGAAACTCACGGGTAAAGGTATTCAATATCGCGGGCAGCAGATAGGTGGCAGGGACATAACTGGCTCCAATGTGCAGCGTTCCCCGATATAAGCTGTCGTATTCGCGGACGACCCGCTCCGACTCCTTGGCAAGCGCATTTATTTTTACCGCATAATGCAGCAGAGCTTGTCCAGCCTCGGTGAGAAATGTTTTTCCGCTTCGGGACTCAAACAGCCGGACTTGCAGTTCTTCTTCCAGTGACTTCATATGAAAAGTAACCGTTGGCTGCTTAATGCCAAGTATTTCTGCCACGCTGGTCATATGATGATGGCGATCGATCAGCTCCACAATTTGCAGCTTCATCAGATTCATTCGTATATCTCTCCCTTGATGATTTCTTATTTATGCTCTCTATATAGATTTAATCTATGAGTATCAACAGAATTCAAACAAAAAGTTAATTCTGAGTTTACATTAGTCTAATACAACGCTTAAACGTAACCCTTACACTGGAAATAGCTTAAGAAGACAGGTTGGGATCGAAAGTGGATATTGAAATCAGGGGCATTCAAAAATCGTTTCAAGGTACACCCGCGTTACTTCCTACTGATTTGAAACTGCGTCATGGTCAATTCACCACATTGCTCGGGCCGTCAGGCTGCGGCAAAACGACACTGCTGCGGATGATCGCCGGGCTGGAACAGCCGGACGGAGGAGAAATCTATGCGGAAGACCGGTGTATCTACTCCGTGCACAAGAAGATTGACGTGCCGGCGCACAAACGCAACTTCGGGATGGTATTTCAGGATTTTGCCCTTTGGCCGCATATGACGGTATACGAGAACGTTGCTTTCGGATTAAAAGCGGCCAAGCTTAAGACGGATCTCAGGCAAAAAGTAACCGAAGCGTTGGCTATGGTCCGTTTGGAAGGAATGGAAGACCGTTATCCGCATCAGCTGTCCGGTGGACAACAGCAGCGGGTTGCATTTGCCAGAGCAGTAGCGATCCGTCCGGCTCTAGTACTGTTCGATGAGCCTCTGAGTGCGCTGGATGCGGTGCTTAGGGAGGAAATGCGGATCGAAATGATGTCGCTTGTGAAGGATATGGGGTTGACTGCCCTTTATGTCACACACGATCAGGTGGAAGCCATGTCGATGTCGGATGAAATTGTGGTCATGCGGAAAGGGGAAGTCCTGCAGCGTGGAACCCCGGAGATGATATATGAAACACCCAGTCATCCCTTTGTGGCTTCGTTTATCGGCAAGTCCAATTGGTTGACGGTCGATCACTCCATGGTGAGGCCGGAGCATGTGACCTGGAGCAGGACAAGCACGGAGGATGGATGCTACCAGGCAACCGTGCTAAGCGTGAGCTATGTAGGCGAGCGATACGAAATTCGCTTACAGGTGGATGGTTTGGACAAGTGGACCGCTTACCTGGACAAGAGAATTCCGGTCGGAGAACGCGTGAATTTGTACGTTTCTCCGCATACGATCTGCCAGATGGGTGAAGGAACAAGTCATGATAAGAACATGAGCATGCAACAGAATATAGCAAAACGCACGCCTGCTGCTGCAGGCTAAGATGAAGGGGAGTTGGGGAGAAATGAGTCAATTGAAGTTACGGAAAAAAAGCGCGGTACTGTTGTTGGCATCGGTCATGAGCCTAAGTCTGTTTGGATGTGGCAGTACGCCGAATGGGGATTCAGCTACTAAGCCGGCACTAGATACAGGCAAGCAAACTGCATCGGGGAGTACGCAAGCCGGAGGTAAGCTCGTCCTTTACAGCGCTGGCCCTCAAAAGCTTGCCGACAATATCGTGAGCGGTTTTGAAGCCAAGACCGGAGTGAAGGTAGAGATGTTCCAAGGCACAACAGGCAAAATTTTGGCACGGATGGAAGCGGAAAAATCGAATCCGGTTGCGGATGTTGTCATTCTGGCATCCCTCCCTTCCGCACAGGCGCTCAAGGCGGATGGTCTGACATTGCCTTATCCTGAAGCTGCCAATGCGGACAAGCTGAATAAGGATTGGTCCGACGCGGAAGGAAACTATTTCAGCACAAGCGCATCGGCGCTCGGGATTGTATACAACACCAGTCTGGTCTCTGCGCCGCCTCAAAGCTGGGCGGACTTAGGCTTGCCGGAGTGGAAGGATGCGGTCAATATTCCGGATCCGACGTTGTCGGGATCGGCGCTGGATTTTATCACGGGCTATTTGAGCGTGAAGGGCGACGCAGGCTGGAAACTGTTCGAGGATTATAAAGCCAATGGGACTGCTATGGCAGGAGCGAACCAGGAAGCGCTGGACCCTGTGATCACCGGTGCCAAGAGTTTGGTTGCCGCAGGCGTTGATTATATGGCGTATTCGGCTAAAGCCAAAGGCGAGCCGCTTGACATTGTATACCCGGAGGAAGGAACTGTCGTGAGTCCGAGACCGGCTGCGATTTTGAAATCCAGTCCGAACGTGGATAATGCCAAGGCTTTCATCGACTACTTGCTTTCTGACGAAGCACAGAAACTGGTGGCGGACGCCTATCTGATTCCGGGCCGTGTCGATGTGGAGGCTGAAGGCCGGACCAATCTGAAGGATATTCCGGTGTTTAAAGTGGATTGGGCTTGGATGAATGACCATGGGGATGAGACGGCAGCACGTTTTTCCGAAGTATTCAAGTAAGTGCATAAGAGTGCGTGTTCAAAAAGGTCGGTTTTCAGCACCGAGAAGGTTGGATGAAGCTAGGGAGTGAGGAGCGGAGCGTACGTAGTTTGTACGTGAGCACCGGAAGGCCCGGATGAATTCAAGATTCGATGCCGAGTTGCTTCTTGATTCACTTCGTGATCAAAATCGGACTTTTTGAACAACCTCTAGGAGTGAAGCACAGGAAGGCAATGTGAGGTGAACCGAAAAGTGAGACCTGTCATCATGGACAGTCAGCGATTTTTACGGAAAATGGGCGTTATTCTCGCCCTTTTTCTTCTTATTATAGGCATTGGTGTGCCATTGCTGCTTATTTTCTGGCAGAGTGTATACCCGGATCAGCACTTCGATTGGCTGGCGCCGATACGAACGATAGCCGGCCATGAGCTGTCCGGTATTTTGCTGCAAACCATCTGGCTAGGGGTATGCGTGGTGGCAGGATCGACACTGTTCGCGCTGCCGCTTGCTTGGATGATGGCCAAAACCCGGTTGGGACAGCATCGGTGGGTGGACGTGATTTTGATGATTCCGTTCATGACCCCGCCGTATATCGGTTCGATGGGCTGGATTCTATTTATGCAAAAGGGCGGATATTTACAGCAGTGGCTGCCGGGAGCAGCGAGATGGAGCGATTCCTTCTTCAGCTTCGGAGGCATGGTGCTGATCATGAGTCTGCATTTGTTCCCGTTTCTCTATCTGCTGCTGCGGGATGCTCTGATCCGGATCGGCGGTAATCTGGAGGAGGCTGGAGCGGTTCATGGCGCAAGCGCAGGATACCGGTTTAGAAGAATCATAATGCCGCTGCTGTTATCCTCTTACGGCATGGGCGCGATGCTGGTGTTCGTCAAAACCATTGCGGAATTCGGCACGCCGGCAACGTTCGGTCGCCGTATCGGCTATTATGTGATGACCTCGGAAATCCACAAATATATTTCTAGCTGGCCCATCGATTTCGGTAAAGCGACCTCGCTGGCATCAGTCCTGCTGTCGGTTTGTCTGGTGATGTGGTACATGCAGTCTACGATCAGCCGGAGGTTTACCTACCGTCTTGTCGGCGGCAAAGGTCAGCGCTCCAAAAGATATTCGCTGCGCGGCAGCAAAGGCGCCGTCTGCGCTTTATACATCGGTTTGCTGCTGATATTGTCTGTTGGCATTCCTTATTTTTCAATCATTGCGGCTTCCCTGATGAAGCTCCGCGGAGTCGGATTGTCCTTAGATAATCTGACGCTTGATCATTACAAGGAATTGCTGTCCTGGGGATCGGTCAGCCAGAAAGCGATTAGTAACAGTCTGGGTCTGTCGCTTGCGGCATCTACGGTTGCCGTTCTACTCGGTACCGGTTTTGCCCTAACGATCGGCAAGTCCCAGGCACGGATGCAGCGGGTCATCGATCTGTTAAGTCTTTTGCCGAATACGGTTCCCGGCATTGTGATGGTGGTCGGCTTGATCCTGCTCTGGAATGCGCCATGGATGCCGGTTACGCTCTACAATACCTATGGGATGGTGGTGCTGACGTACGTCGTGCTGTTCCTCCCGTACACGGTGCAATATGTAAAGGCCAGCTTTACGCAGATTGACGGTACCCTGTTTCAGGCGGGGCAGGTATTTGGAGGCGGTCCTCTGCTTATATTGCGGCGGATTCTGCTGCCGCTGATTATGCCCGGCATGCTGGCAGGATGGATCATGACCTTCACGATTGCATCACGGGAGCTGGTCGGGTCACTGCTCATTTTGCCGCCATCGATGCAGACATCAGCTACGTATATCTTTGCGCAGTTTGAGCAGGGACAGGTGTCTCTCGGGATGGCGATGGCCGTCGTCTCCGTCGGTATGACGGTGCTGCTGTTACTGCTGGTCGAAGCTATGAATTCTAAAAGAAAGTGGAATGCATCATGATGAAACTGACGGTGTGGGGCGGTGCAGGCGAGCATGGCCGTTCCGCCTATTTACTAAGCGGCAGCCAGGTTCATTTACTCCTGGATTGCGGCGTCAAGAAGGAAGGATCGGGAGACTATCCCATGATCCAGCAAGAACAGGTGCCGAAGCTGGATGCCGTGTTCCTGTCGCATGCCCACGAGGATCACTCGGTGGCGATTCCGCTCCTGTACCGGCTTGGCTATCAAGGGGAGGTATGGACTACTCGGGAGACGACAGCGCAGTTAACGGCCTACTTTGCCTCTTGGAGAGAGTTCACGGCAAGGGCAGGCGTAGAGCTTCCTTATATGGAGGAGGATCAGCTGGCGATCCGCTACCGGTACCTGGAGGAAGAGGCTGAGAAGTTGACATGGTTTGAGGCGCTTCCCGGCGTAAAGGTCATGTGGGGGCGAAGCGGCCATATGGTAGGGTCTGTCTGGTTTCTGGTACAGGCTGAAGGCAAACGGATCTTTTATTCAGGAGACTATACATCCGAATCGCTGCTGCTAGAGGATGACAGCCCTGCGCTGGTAGACAAGCCTTCTTCCATGCTGCTGGATCTGGCTATAGTGGATGCGGCTTACGGGACCGACGCTAATTCACAGGCCGATAAACTGAAGCAATTGGAACAAAAGATTGAGAGCACGCTGCAAACCGGCGGGAAGGTATTATTACCGGTGCCGGCCGCCGGCCGAGGGCAGGAAATGATCCTATGGGCATACAGGAACTGGGGAAACGTGCCGATCGTGATCGAAGCGCCGCTGATCGAGGGGATGAAGCGACTGCTTGAGCGTTCGGAGTGGCTTCGCAGCCAGGAATCGGATCAGGGAATGAGAGATCAGCTGGAGTTATTACTGAATCGGAACGATTGGATCATACCCGCTAGCGAGGTGGAACGCGAGTCCTTGCTCCAGAAACACGGGGCATCGCTATGGTTCGTAACCGATGGGATGATGCAGTCTAATCTTGCGCAGTGGTATTATAGCCAGATGTCCAGCGATACCCGGAATCTGGTGCTGCTCACGGGTCATGTTTCCCAGGGGACTTTTGGACATCGTCTCCTTCAACATCCGGCGTCGTACGGTGCCTGCTCTGTCACGAAAATCAGGTATAAGGTACACCAGGGCCTGACGGACGTGCGCCAGATGATAACCGGCGTTCCGGCACTGCATACCGTACTCGTCCATGCAGACAAGGGAGAAACGGACCGGTTACGAGCCTGTCTGACAGAGGAAGCACCGAACTCCAACCTTCACATTTATTCCATGTCGGTTGGTGAGGAAGTATATTTCTAGTCGTGTTTAGAGAACCTTTATCGCTTTCGCGATAAAGGTTTTTTGTGTGGAATGGCTGTTGTGTGTTTAGATGTAGGTGAAGTTGGTGAAGGCTGTAATGAACATATATAAAAATAAATTAGTACCAAGTACTAGTACTTGGTGATATAATAGTTATAAACTTGGAGGTGTGAATGATGAGCCAATCAAAGTCAAGAATTACGGCAATCGGGACCTATGTTCCTGAACGGATATTAACCAATGCAGATTTAGAGAAGATGGTTGAAACGAGTGATGAGTGGATTGTGCAGCGAACAGGCATGAGGGAACGCCGGATTGCTGCCCCGCATGAGTACGTATCGGATCTTGCCATAAAGGCTGTAGAGGATATGGTTGATCGGTACGGCGTTACCGTACGGGATGCCGATATGATTCTTGTGGCCACAAGCACGCCGGAGTATTCTTTTCCCAGTACAGCCTCCCGGGTGCAATCAAAGCTGGGCATTGCAAGCACGGGTGCCCTGGATCTAAATGCCGCCTGTGCGGGATTTGTATATGCACTCCAGATGGCTGACGGATTAATATCCGGGGGAACCTACCGTAAGATCCTGGTTATCGGCGCAGAAACCTTATCGAAGATTACGGATTACACCGACCGGACGACATGCGTATTGTTTGGGGATGGCGCCGGTGCCGTATTGTTGGAGAAAGATGAGGATTCGTCAAGTGTCATAGAGTCTGTATCGGGAACCTTTGGCGAAGGCGGCATTCATCTGTATAAAACAGCGCTCTCCGAGCAAATGGACGGTACAGATTTAAAGAGCGGCTGCCTTGTTCAAAATGGCCGTGAAATTTATAAGTGGGCTATTCGGAATATTCCGGACGGTGTCCGTACCCTTCTGTCCAAAGGAGGCATGAGCGCGGAAGAAGTGGATTGGTTTGTGCCGCATAGCGCGAATCTTCGCATGATCGAAGCGATTAACGAGCGGGGGCCATTTACCATGGACCGCACCTTAACCAGCGTCGAGTACCGCGGGAATACGTCGGCAGCCTCCATTCCGCTTGCACTTCAGCTGGCGGTGGATGAAGGACGGCTGAAAGCGGGAGACCACGTCTTACTCTATGGGTTTGGCGGGGGAATGACCTATGCCGGCTCCATCGTAAAATGGACGATATGATTCCTTAATATCTATAAGACCGCTATCGACATTCGATATGCGGTTTTTTTGTGCTGCGATTTTTGGATAAACGAACCTGAATCGTAATAAATTCAACTCAAATTCGAAAGTTTACCACCTCAAAATTTGGCGCCGCTTTCATTAGACTAAAGAAGAAAAATACGTTTCATGGAAGAGGGGTAGAACGATGAAAAGGTTTAAGTCATGGAGCATGCTGCTCCTGAGTATCATCATGGTGTTCACGCTGGCCGCATGTGGAGGCGGAGGCGGTAACGGAAGCAGTACGGCTGAATCTCCGGGGGGAGGCAGCAGCAACGAAGAGACGGACAATACGAAAGAAGGAACCGAGTCCACAGAGAAAATCGAGCTTTCCTTCTGGTCGCTGGGAACGACCAACTATGAGGATCTGGCGAAGGAATATACGAAGGAGCATCCGAACATCACGTTCAAATTCCAGAATACGTCGGACCAAACCGCACATCACAACAATCTAACGACAGCGTTGTCCGCAGGTTCGGGTGCGCCTGACATTTTCCAATTAGAAATCGCCTTTATGGAGCGTTTTATCAACAACCAAGATAAATTCTACAATCTGTACGATCTTGGCGCCAAAGACTTAGAAGGCAACTACCTGGAGTGGAAATGGAAGCAGGCCACATCGGTTGACGGCTCCTTCCAACTCGGCCTGCCAACAGACATCGGTCCTACGGTTGTATATTACCGTACGGATCTGGCTGAGCAAGCCGGACTGCCGACGGATCCGGACGGGTTTAGCGCAGCGATTGATTCATGGGACAAATTCGCCAGCGTAGCCCAGGAGTTCACAAGCAAAACAGGAAAACCGTTCGCCGACTTGACGGACCTGGTATACAACGGGGTGCGCGACCAGTCCCCGGATCAAATCTACTTCAACAAAGAGGATGGCTCCTTTATCGGAGATACGAACCCGCAAGTGAGAAAAGCTTACGACTTTACGATAAAGGGAATTCAGGAAGGCTGGATCGGCAACTGGATTCTGTGGTCTCCTGAATGGCAAAAAGCGATCAATGATGGAGACTTTGGCGTCATGCTCGGCCCGGCTTGGATTGCCGGCACGATCCGCAATGCCAAGGATACCGCAGGCAAATGGCAGATTGCCCAGCTTCCTGAAGGAGCAGGCAACTGGGGCGGTTCGTTCCTGACCCTGCCGAAGGAAGGCAAGCATTCGAAGGAAGCCTACGAATTCATCTCCTGGGTGCTTAACAAGGAGAATCAGCTGAAATCGTTCAAAGACAGCGGCTTGTTCCCATCTATCCCGGCGGTTTACAGCGAGCCTTCATTCACGGAGGAGAAGGATGAATTCTTCGGCGGTCAGGTCATTTCCGAAGCATATGCCAAATCGGCGGAACGCATCAAGCCGGTTTACTACGGACCGCTTCACGACCAGACCGACACGATCATTAAGAACGCGCTCAAAAACGTGCTGGAGAAAAAAGCCGACCCGCAAAAAGAATGGGAAAGCGCAATGAAACAAATCAAGACGCTGGTTGATCGCAGCTAGGAAAAGGAGCATTCCTCGCTAGCGTTCATCCCGTAATCCGTCCGAATCCGAGTAGGGAGGAAGCTCTCTTCGCTCGGATTCGGATTTATCCTTACCTACCTGGAGGTGCATTTATGGCAGACACAGCTACAGCAGAGTCACCTCAACCGGTGCCCCCGAGGCGGCGCTTGTTGACGGAGACCGTGCGAAGCCGGTTTACGGCGTATACGTTCATATCGCCATTCTTCATATTGTTCGCAATTTTTGGACTGTATCCGATTCTTTTTACCATCTATTTGTCCTTCTTCAAATGGGACGCACTCGGACCGATGAAATACGTCGGCTTCAAGAACTACGAGCTTATTACAAGCGATCCGACCTTCTGGATCGCTTTCAGTAACACACTCATTATGGCTTTGATGGGAACCGTGCCGCAGCTGATTGTGGCATTATTTGTTGCGGTTATGCTGGGCTCGGCCTTGAACAAATTCAAGAATACATTCCGCATTCTCTATTTCATGCCGAACATCACCTCCATCGTTGCCGTGACACTGGTGTTCAGTACGATGTTTGGTAACAACGGGATGGTCAACTGGATGCTGAACACCTTCGGTGCGGAAAGCGTACCATTCAACTCCGGCTGGTGGGGTGTCAAAATCGCGATTTCGACCATGGTGATGTGGCGGTGGATGGGCTATAACGCCATTATTTTTCTGTCGGGTCTGCAGAGCATTCCGACCGATATTTATGAAGCAGCCAAAATCGACGGCGCCACCCGAGGCCAGCAGCTGCTCTATATCACGCTGCCGCTTCTTCGGCCATTCATTCTGTTCGTGACCTTGGTATCGACGATCGGCGCGCTCCAATTGTTTACGGAGCCCTATGTATTCCTCGGTCAGTCCGGCACGGGCTCTACGCGACAGGAAGGGGTTACGATGGTCACTTATCTGTACAATGAAGCATTTAAGAACGGATTTTTCGGTACGGCTGCGGCAACGGCGGTGCTCTTGTTTATCGCCACCATTCTGTTCTCGGTATTGAATATGATGGTGGGTCGCGAAGGTAAAGATACGGGAGGTAAAAAAGCATGAGCACAGTCGCCATAAGCCGGAAAAAACCGGATGAACCCGGTGTTGTCGCCAAATTCTTCTTCTACCTCTTCATGATCCTTGGCGCACTGGTCTCGATCTTCCCGTTCTATTGGATGTTTGTCGTGGCTACGAATGACAAGGATGCGGCATTTCATATTCCGCCGCTGCTTACGCCCGGAACGGAGTTTCTGGATAACTTCTCGCGCGTACTGGAGCGAACGGATTTTTTCAGGGCATTGATGAACTCGGTCGTTGTGTCTACAGCCGTTACATTGTCCGTTGTGTTCCTCTGTACGCTGGCAGGTTATGCTTTTGCCAAGTATGAGTTCCCTTTAAAGAAGACGCTGTTTGTTTTTGTCATTGCTACCATGCTTGTGCCTGCCCAGCTGGGCGTGCTTCCACAGTACGTCATCATGGCCAAGCTGCACTGGATCGACAGCTACAAAGCGCTGATCGTGCCCGCCATGGTCAATGCCTTCGGCATCTTCTGGATGCGGCAGTACATCGCTTCCGCGGTTCATACCGAGCTGATCGAAGCGGGGCGGATTGATGGCGGCGGACATTTCCGGATTTTCTGGAACATAGCCATTCCTGTCGTAACACCGGCGATGGCTACACTGGGGATTCTGAATTTCATGAATGTGTGGAATGATTTCTTCTGGCCGCTCGTCGTATTGAAAAACAGAGAAAATTACACCATTCAAATTGCGCTGCAGCAATTGTTCACCAATAAAGACGGCCTTGATTTCGGAATGATCATGTCGGCCACCTTCACGGCTACGCTGCCGCTTCTCATTGTGTTTCTATTGTTCAGCCGCTATGTCATCGCGGGTCTGACATCAGGCGCGATAAAAAGTTAACATGCGGGGTGATGTCTTACAAGGAATGTGGACTGTCATGAAGAATAATAGACATAGTAGAGTGGAGGGAGGAAGGATCCATGAAACTCCGCCGAAAGATATTGTTGGCTATTATTCTTCTGGTCTTCATTCCGGTCATCGCGCTGGGCGGGGTATCTTATTACAGCTTTTCGGAAGCGATGGAGAAGAAGTCGAATGATTTCTACTGGATTTCGCTTCTGGAAACGGATCGCAAGCTGAAGTTCGCCTTGAATGAAATCACGACGATATCAAACTCGGCGATCACCCAGCAGTCGGTTCAGCAGATGCTGAAACAGCCGGAATACGCGGTTACCTATGAGCAGCGGCAGGAGATCAACAATTTGATCAATCATCCGATGATTGCGTCGTTTGCCTTTTATTCGAACGACCAATTGCTATATCATACGAATGGCGGAATGGAGCTTCAGGAGCTGAGACAGCAGGAATGGTATGAAGCGGTGGAGAAGGCGGAAGGACGCCCCGTATGGGTCGGTCCCGGCGAGAACGGCTCGGCGGCATCCGGTTCTCCCGTTTTGATTCAATCCAGAGTCATTAAGGATTATTACTCGCTGGAGGATATCGGGACGGTTGTGATTTATGTGAAGCCGGATCTGCTCGATCAGGTGTTCTGGGAGGCGGCAACGCTGAAGCAGGGAGATATTTTGCTGGTCAATAAGCAGGGTCGGATCGTGTTCAGCAAGTCGGGCGGACATATCGGGGAGCGGACGGAATTTCCGTTTCTGTTGGATAACTATACGAATGGAAAAGGCTATTATATCGATCAATATGCAAATGAAAAATCGCTGATCACGTATTCTCCTTCGCATAATAAAGAATGGTTTCTGGTCGCTATCACGCCAAGCAAACTTATCTCGGCCGAATCGGTCTCGATTCGTAATCTGGCCTTGATTCTGGGATTGATCTCGCTCGTGTCGGCGTTCCTGTTCGACCGTTTTTTTGTGCGCAGAATGGTGCGCAGCATCATCAGCGCGGTAAACGGGATGAAGCGCGTCAAGCAGGGAATCTTCGTCCCGATCCCATCGCATAAAGTGGCGGAGGACGAGACGGACCTGTTAATTGACGGCTTTAACCGGATGAGCACGCAGATCCAGGAGCTGATTGGACAGGTCGAGACGGAACAAGCACGGAAAAAGGAAGCGGAGCTGCAGGCGCTGGTCGCTCAAATCAATCCGCATTTTATATACAATTCACTGGAATCGATTAATTCGATGGCCGTGCTTCAGGGAAACAAGGATATCAGCAAGATGGTGGTTTCCCTCGGGAAGCTGCTTCGCATCAGCATCAGCGAGCATCATGAGCTTATACCGCTTAGCATGGAGCTGGAGCATGTCCAGCATTATATGCGGATACAGAAATTCCGGTTTGAAGAAAAGTTCGATTACGGCATAGAGCTTCCGAATGCGCTTAAGCACTACGTTACGCAAAAGCTGATTGTTCAGCCGATTGTTGAGAACGCTTTATATCACGGGATTGAGCCGATGGAGGAAAGCGGATTGATCTCGATCAGGGTGTCCGAAGACGGCGAGGATATCGTGATAGATGTGGAGGACAACGGTCCGGGTTTTGATCCGGAGACGCTGATCAAACTGTGGAATACGGACCCGGGACAATTGAAGAAGTATCGCGAGAACGGAGTCGGTCTTAAGAATGTGCATGAAAGGCTGCGGATCCGGTTTGGCAGCCGTTACGGCCTAATGATCTGTTCCTCGCCCGGTTACGGCTCTTTGATACGAATCCGAATACCGAAAATACTGACATGACAGGGGGTGCTGCAGCGTGAGGTGGTTTTGGAATTGGGGCTGGATTGTCGGATATGCCACGCTGCTGGCGCTGTCTGTCGCGTGGGTTACGGTGCAGAGTCAGGGACCGGCCCAGGAGGAACAGCCGGAGAAAATTACGCTGACGTTCCGGCATTTCTGGAACAAGGAGCATGACAAACCGGTGTTGGCCATATTCGAGAGTATTGTCCGCACGTATGAGAAAGCGCATCCCAATGTAAAGGTGAACTTTGAGAGCATCGATCAGACGATTCATCGGGAACAAAAGCTGAAAAGCGAGATGGTTACGGGTACGCCACCGGATATGTTTGTCCTGTTCGGCGGAGCCGAGATTATGCCGTATGCCAGATCCAACCGGCTGATGGATTTAACGGATTTTTTGCAGGATACCGGTCTGAAAGAGCAATTCAAGGATCTCCACCATTGGACCTTCGACAATCGGATCTTCGGCCTGCCTTTTGAGGGGCACGCGGAGCCGATCTATTATAACCGGGCTTTATTCCGGAAGCTGAATCTCGAGCCTCCGAAGACGCTGGAAGAGCTGAATGAGGTGATTCGCAAGCTTCGCGAGAACGATATCATTCCCTTTGCGCTTGGGAACGAAGACCGCTGGCCGGCAGGGATTTTTGCGCATTATTTCATGGATCGGTACGCGGGGCCGGAGCTGATTGACCGGCTGGTTGAAGGCGAGGATCAGGTCAGCTTTGTGCATGAGTCATATTTGGAGGCGTTTGAGCAGCTGGAGTCGTGGATCAATGAAGGGGCGTTCAGTCCGAACGCGAATGATATATCCACGGAAGAAGCGATAGCCCAATTTACCGAAGGGAAGGCAGCGATGTATCTGAACGGCAGCTGGGATATCACGCTGTTCCGGAATGAGGATCATCCGGATTTTCAGAACGAGGTAGGCGTCATTCCCTTTCCGTCCCTTCTTCCCGGTGAAGAACGATCCTTGGCAGGCGGATACACCATCGGCATCGGGCTGTCATCGGATATGGATGAGTCGAAGAAGCAAGCGGCTTTGGGGCTGCTGGGCATGTTTTATACCCCTGAGGTGCAGACGCGGTTGGTGTATGAAGGGCTCCGTGTTCCTTCGATGAAGATTACCTATGATTCGAAGAAAACCGGGCCGGTGTTTGCTCAGGTCACGGAATTGATGGAGGAATCCACGAGTACCTTTCTGCCATATGACAACAAGCTGTCACCTGAGGTGAACCGTTTATTCCTCAAAGTGATTGAGGATATGATTGGAGGACGGACGCAAGCGGCCGGCGCACTGGAACAGATTCAGCAGTCCTCGGTGCGCTATTGGCAGCTAAGGCGAAACACGGTGCCGGAGTAACCAAAAGAGACAAGGGGGAACGTCATGGGCGGATCGGACGGTAAATTCAGAGTCATTCTGGTTGATGATGAGCCGATCATTCTGCGCAGTCTAAGGGCAGCCATTCCCTGGGATGAGCTGGATCTGGAAGTCGTAGGGGAGGCCAAGACAGGGGACAGCGCTCTCAAGCTGGCGCGTGAAGTGTCGCCGCATATGATCATCAGCGATATTCGGATGCCGGGAATGGATGGCATTACGCTCATGAAGGAGCTGAAGGCGGATCAGGCACGGCGGATCATTATTTTCATTAGCGGATACGGAGAGTTCGAATACGCAAGGGAAGCGCTGCGCGAAGGGGCTTTCGATTACTTGCTGAAGCCGATCGATCATGATGTGCTGACGGAAACGATAGCCAAGGCGGCCAGAACCCTGGAGAAGCAGATTGCGGATGATCAAATGCTGCACTCGATCAAGGTTTTATCGCTGCTGGCCCGGGAGAGAATGCTGACGGAATTTATCGAGGGAAACCGAAGCCCCTTGCAGCATATGCAGTGGCTGGAAGACAGCGAGCTGGAGCATGGATACACGATGGCTGTCATTCAATTGGATCATTACTTGCGGCTTAACGAGTTGTGGAGCATGGATGAGAAGCGCCTGTGGCTCTTTGCGGTACGGAACGTCCTCGAGGAATGGTCCTTGCAGCATGGCGGACTGACGGTATTCCCTTTCCGTAGCGGCGAATGGGTGCTGCTGTTTCCGAACCTGACGAAGGAGCGGCAGGAGGACATCGGCCGGGATCTGGTGCAATTGATCAAGCAAAATACGAAGCTGTCCTGCTCGGTCGGCTTCAGTCCCAGCATGGCCGGGATTGACCGCTTGGGGACGGCTTACGAGACAGCCGTTCGCGCCTTATACCAGCGGTTCTATTCCGGGGAAGAGGGGGTGTTCCTCGGGACTCCCGATTCTATTATGGAAACGGCCAGCGAAGCAAAGTATCCGAAGCATCTCGAGTCGCTCATGGTGGAAAGCATCCGCACGCTTCACAAGGAGAGGCTGTTGGAGCTTTTTGACGAGACCAAGGCTTACATCGAGGAGCATGCCTTCAGCCGGGAGATGACCGAGCGGGTGCTGCTGGAGATGAGCGTTGTGCTGTATCGGCAGTTTGAGCATATGAAGGTGCTGTTTGAGTGGTCGCTGGAGGAATTGCTGCAGGAGCTTCATGCTTCCGGCACCCTTCAGCAGCTGATGGATGTCATCAAGAGCCATTTCAGCAAGTGGATTGCCGAGAGCCGGTCCGGGCAGGCCAAGGACAATGTCCAGGCCGTTATGGGTAAGGCCAAGGATTATATCGCGGAAAATTATCAGAAGGATCTCAGCATTGAAGAGGTTTCGGAGCTGGCGGATTTGAGCATCAGCCATTTCTGCACCCTGTTTAAGGCAACAACGGGATATACGTTTCTGGAGTACTTGACGGAATGTCGGATCGAGAAGGCCAAAAGCATTTTGCTGAATACGGATGTGAAGGTATACCAGGTAGCGCCGCTGGTAGGGTATCAGGATCCTCGATATTTCACCCAGGTATTTAAGAAAATAACAGGTAAAACGCCCTCCGAGTATCGCGAAGAGGTGATATCCAAGACATAAAGAGGCGATGACCCGTTCGTGGTGTATTAATGGGCCAATCATGTGAGGATAGCTTTCAGCATAGCAGGGAATGAATAACAGATCTATTTTTTCCGGGTTTGATCAGGGAAAAAGGAGTTCTGTTATTTTTATTTTAAATATCTTAATATTAAGACTTGACGATTCCTGAGTTAAATACTAAACTGAGATTAAGCACCAGATGCACAAGATAAGTTGAAGAAGCAAGGGTGAAGGTGTTTTTTGAATAAGGTGCTTTTTGAATAAGGCGTTTATCCAACAGGACAGGTGCCTGAGATAGTGTTTTGTTAATGAAGAATAAATCAAATATAGATGGAGGTTGAAGTCATGAAGTTTAAAGGAATTCATCACGTATCAGCGTTAACGGCTGCGGCTTCGCGGAACTTCGAATTTTATACGAAGGTTCTTGGCATGCGGCTGGTCAAGAAAACGGTGAACCAGGACGATGTATCGGTATACCATCTGTTTTATGGCGATGAAAAAGGAAACCCTGGGACGGAGCTGACCTTCTTCGAAATTCCGATGGCAGGCCGGACCCGCGAGGGAAACAACAGCATCTCGGCAACATCCCTCCGCGTACCTAGTGACCGCGCTTTGGAATATTGGACCCAGCGGCTGGATGGACATGGGGTAGAACGCGAGGAGATCAAGGAACGCGCCGGCCGATTGACGCTTCTCTTCAGGGATTTTGAGGGCCAGCGCATCATTCTGGTTTCGGATGAACATAATGAGGGAGTTCCTGGGGGCATCCCTTGGGAAAAGGGACCGGTTCCTGCGGAATACGCCATCATCGGATTAGGTCCGGTGCAACTGACCGTACCTAATCCAGTACAGACCGTGAAGGTATTGACGGAGCTGATGGGCTTCCGTTACAAAGGTCAGTATGCCTCGCCAGTAGACGGGCAGGCGGACATCCTTGTTTTTGAAACAGGAGAAGGCGGCACGGGAGCGGAAGTGCACGTTGAAGAAAGAACGGACCTTCCGCAGGAGCGGCTTGGTCGGGGCGGCGTTCATCACGTTGCATTCCGCGTAGAGGACGAGGAGGAGCTCCGGGCATGGATCAACCGGATTGGCGATGTAGGATTTTCGAATTCGGGGTTTGTTGATCGTTTCTACTTCCGTTCCTTGTATTTCAGAGAGCCTAACGGTATTTTGTTCGAGGTGGCTACTGATGGCCCGGGTTTTGACACGGATGAGCATATCGATCATCTCGGCGAATCCCTTGCGCTGCCACCGTTCCTTGAGCCGAAGCGGGAACAGATTGAAGCCCACCTAAAGCCTCTCCATACCATTCAATAATGAGGGCGCATATATGCGCAGCAAAAAGCACCGGGCAAGCCTCCCTTTTGAGGCATTTGCCTGGTGCTTTTTTTAGATATCAAAAAGTATAAACTTCGAAGCTTGTGACATCCTGATATCGCAAGAAAAACCACTTCTAACTGCGGTCTGTCATCTGTGGCAGTGCGTCGATAGGCGTTTTTCTTATGGATCTATTCATATAGCCGTGAAATGGCTTTTGCGGCTGTGCTGACATGCTCACGCAGTTCCTGCGGGGCCATCACCTCGATTTCAGCTCCGCAGCTTAGAAGAAATGCGGAGGCCGATTCCAAGGTGTTGAATTCCAAATCGGCTGCGATCCATCCGTCATGCTGGCTTTCCATGTCGCATCGGATTATTTTTACGTATCGCTCCCGCTCAAAGCGCTTGATCAGAGAGACGGTCATTCGAACCTGTGCCGGATACTGCGGAAGATTTTGCATAAATCGTGCCAGCGACTCCTCCCAATACTCGGATAAATTAAAATCAGCCGGGCGCTTGAAGGTATCCTCGGACATGACGGCATCCACGATTCTCGATACACGGTAGGTTCGCATTTCGCCTTCGGATTCTGCGACCACATACCAGGTGCTGCGTTTGGCAACCAGCCCGAGCGGATGAATGATTCTTTCGACCCGCTCCTCTCCCTTCATATATTGAATACGGGTGATACGATCCAGCCATAGTGCCTCCTGAAGCATAGTAAGATACGGATGCGATTCACGGTAGGAGTGCCAGCCTGCGCCATCAATATGGATTTTCTCCCGAATGATTTCGGCGTCCTGCCGAATGGAGCGGGGGGAAGAGGCCAATAATTTCTGATAAGCCGCATCAAACTGTTTGCGGATTCCCAAATCTCCGATCAGCGGACTATGACTGGAGACCAGCAGGGAGATAAGCTCGTCAGGCGTCATTCCGGTCAGGTTCGTTCGATAGCTCTCCTCCAGCACCCAACCGCCGAGGGAGCCTCTTTCCGCATAGACGGGAATACCGGCCGAGCTTAGACTTTCCATATCGCGTATGATTGTTCGTTCCGATACCTCGAGCTGCTCCGCTAAATAACGGGTGTTCTTCTTACCTCCGTTCTGGAGCATCAGCATAATGGACAATAGACGATCCGCCCTCAAGTTATGTCACCTCTTTAATATCTGTACAAGATAATTGTATTGTAGCACGGATATAAGACAAGGGATGTCATATATGACTGATACGATAAGGATGTTGAGAAAATTCAGTATACAGGTTGGAGGTTACGCTATGAATAAGAATGAGCACAAGCCATTACAAGGAAAAGTAGCCGTCGTTGCCGGAGCGACCCGAGGGGCTGGCCGCGCCATTGCGGTGATGCTGGGTGCTGCAGGGGCAACGGTGTATTGCACAGGACGGAGCGTGCGGGGGCAGGTATCCGATATCAAGCGGACTGAGACCATTGATGACACGGCGGATATGGTCACGGCACGAGGCGGGATCGGCATCGCCGTGCAATGCGACCATACCGTGGAAGAGCAAGTAAAAGCATTGTTTGAACGGATTCGCGAGGACCAGCAAGGACGACTGGACATCCTCGTCAATGATATATGGGGAGGCGAGAACCTCACGCACTGGAACATCCCGTTCTGGGAGCAGTTTCTATCCGATGGATTGCTGATGCAGGAGCGCGCGGTGACCACGCACATGATCACAAGTTATTACGGTGTTCCGATGATGGTGGACAGCGGCGGCGGATTGGTCATTGAGGTAACGGATGGGTCTACGTATCAGTATCGCGGGAACTTGTATTACAGTTTGGCAAAAATTTCGGCGATCCACCTGGCTGCAGCCATGGCGGAAGAGTTACGTCCATATCAGGTAGCCGCGCTGTCCGTTACACCAGGATTTCTGCGTTCCGAACAAATGCTGGATCACTTTGGTGTTACGGAAGAGAATTGGCAGGATGCCACGGCGCAAGAGCCGCATTTCATCGAGTCGGAGACCCCGTATTTCCTGGGACAGGGCATTGCGGCGCTCGCGGCCGATCCGAATGTTGCCGACAAGAGCGGCAAAGCGCTGACTAGCTGGGATTTATCGGATGAATACGGGTTTAGCGACATCGATGGACGCAGGCCGCATTGGGGCAATTATGCGAAGAAGCAAGGACTTCCTCTTTCTTAAAAAGAAAGGGATGTAAAACAGGGTGACCTACCGCCATGATGGCGAATAGGTCACCCTGTTTTGTTGTGGATTTTTATTCGTTCATTCGCGAATACCGCTGCGTAATCTGGAGCGTGCAGTTGCCTGTGAGTCGCACCATGAAATCCAAAAATCCATTTCAATCAAGTTAGGTTCAATCAAAGTCAGGTTCAATCAAGTTAGGAACGGCCGCGTCTCATCGAACCCATGATCAGGCTGACGATAAAGACAAGTACGACGGCACCGATCAGAGCAGGCAGGATGTAGAATCCTCCCATTTCCGGTCCCCAAGACCCGAGCAGAAGTCCACCCAGCCAAGCACCGACAAAACCGGCAATGATGTTACCGATGATACCGCCGGGAATGTCTCTGCCCATAATCAAGCCTGCAATCCAACCAATGATACCACCAACGATTAATGACCAAAGAAAACTCATTGTTTATCACCTCGTATAAGTTATAGTTGTTTGTGCCTTACTATTAACCAAAGACGTGATTTTTAAACCGGATGATGACGAAATCACTTTTTTCCAGCAGACGAAATACCGTATCATGCTTTGATAAAAGCCGGGCATTTGATTATGCTTGAAATAGGGATAGTCTGAAAATAATAAAGGAGCTGGCATGGGACTTATGGTTGAAAAATGGACAGAAGAATATACGATTCAATCGGTTGATGCAGATTTTAAAGGGGATTGCCGTTGGTCTTCACTGCTCAGTATTTTGCAAAGAGCGGCTGACCGGCATATTGAGGCGCTCGGGATCAGTCGCGAGGAGATGATCGAGCGGGGCATGGGCTGGATGCTGATTACGCTGGAGCTTGATATGCGGCGCATGCCAAGGGATATGGAAACCGTATATGTGGACACCTGGAGCCGCGGGGCCAAAGGGGCGCTGTGGCATCGGGATTATCGGATAAAGAACGGCGATGGAGAATTGCTGGGCGAGGGCCGCTCGGTATGGGCGCTGGTGGATATTCATAAACGGAAAATTTTGCGTCCATCCATGTTTCCATACGAGGTGCCGATCGGTCAGGAAACGGTTGGAGACCTGCCAAGCAAAGCCGTTTTGCCGGAAGGGGTACAACTGGATGAGGCGTATGCGTACACGGTCCGGTACAGCGGAATCGATACGAATGGTCATTTGAATAATGCCCGTTATGCAGACCTGTGCTTTGACGTGCTGGATGAGCAGGAGCTCCGGGAAGGGCAAGTGACCGGCTTCAAGATTACATATCATCACGAGGCCAGACTGAAGGATACGATGCTGATCAAGCGTTCGGTCGAAGAGAACAATCGGGTGTATGTGCAGGGCGCATCGCCGGATGGAACCAACTTTTTTGAAGCGGCTATCGTTAGGGAATCATAACCATCAGGCGAATTCTTCCGGAAGGGGAAAGAGCGGCCTGACGCTTCATGGAGGGTGAACGGATGTACAAAATCATGATTGTTGAGGATGACCCGAAGCTGGCGGGGCTGCTGCAATCGCATATCGAACGGTACGGAAATGAAGGGAAAATCATCGAAGATTTCGATCATGTGCTGGAGCAATTCCACGAGATAAAGCCACATATCGTTCTGCTCGATGTGAATCTGCCAAGCTTTGACGGATATTATTGGTGCCGCCAGATCAGGTCGGTATCCACCTGTCCGATTATTTTCATATCCGCTCGGAACGGGACACCCGATCAGTTACGGGCACTGGAGAACGGTGCGGATGATTATATCACCAAGCCGTTTGCTTACGATATCGTCATCGCCAAAATCCACAGCCAGCTGCGTCGCGTATATGGAGATTATGCAGCAGCATCCGCCGAGCGTACGGTTGAGAAGGACGGGCTGGTCCTGTATCCCGAACGGATGGAGCTGAATCTCGAGGATCGGACATCCTTACTCACGAAAAAAGAAACAATCCTCCTGGAGACGCTGCTGAGCCGGAGCCCCCGGCTGGTCACACGCGAGACGATTCTGGAGAAGCTGTGGGATGATACGTTCGTTGACGATAATACGCTCAGCGTGAATATTAACCGGGTACGAAAACGGCTTGCGGAGTTAGGGATTGAGAATGCGCTGGAAACGATCCGTGGCTCCGGGTATCGGCTGCACACGGTTTGGAAGAGGTAAGGGAAGGCTATGAAAAAGCTGTTTTGGCGTGAGCAACTGCCCCTGATTCTATTTACGGTCGCCGAGTTGTTCGTGGTGCTGCTTGTATTCTGGTATGACGGTTATGATCATCCGGTGACAGCGGCTTATGCCGTTTTCCTCGGTCTGACCATTCTGGGAGGATACTTGGCATTCCGATACTTCACGCACCGGGATTTCTATGAGCGGCTGTCACAGCCTATCAGGTCGCTGGAGGAATCGATCAAGCATAATGAATCGGCCCCGCTGCCTACGGCCCTTAGCGAGCTGATGGAAGAGCAATATCGTCAATACCGAACGGTCATGGAAGAATGGGAGCGCCGGCGGAAAGAGCATATGATTTTCATGAATCAATGGGTGCATCAGATGAAAACGCCGCTGTCCGTCATTGAGATGATCACGCAAGAGGATGATAACGACTCCTTCAAGAGTATATCTGAAGAGTCCGACCGGATTCGGCGCGGGCTTGAGATGGTGCTCTACATGTCCAGGCTCGAAACCTTTGAGCAGGATTTCAGCGTGGAGCCCGTGAAGCTGCATCAGGCGGCAGTCGATGCAGTGCATGAGAATAAGCGCTACTTTATTCACAGTCATGTGTATCCGGAAATCCGGATTGATTCGGATCTCACCGTCCAGACAGATGCCAAGTGGCTTCGGTTCATCCTGCTGCAGCTGCTGTCCAACGCCATCAAATATTCCGCCGGTACCGGGCTTAAGGTGACCATACATGCCCATCGGAGCGAGGATCACCGCCATGTCGTGCTGGAGATCACGGACCGGGGGATGGGCATACCTAAATCCGATATGAAGCGGGTGTTCGACCCGTTCTATACCGGGGAAAACGGACGTAAGCTGAAGGAATCCACCGGCATGGGCTTGTATCTCGTTAAGGAGGTCGTCCATAAAATGAACCACCAAATCGAGTTGGAATCCGAGTCTGGGAGAGGAACGACCGTGAGGTTGATTTTTTCGGGGTGAGACTCGGGTTGGCGGCTGCTCATGATTTCAAGTAGTTGGTGGCCGTTTAAGATAAAGATAACCGGATGGATTTAAGCGGCCGAGTAAGGGGCAGTCAGACTATATCTAAGTTATCCTTAGCTTATGGATTGGTACAGTAGTCACCTAAATACTTTATGAGAACACCTTATCTCGGGTAAATGATGGTTGTCGAATTCATCATAAAGCCTTGAGATAAGGTTCTTTCTTTTGTTTTAAATCATGTGTAGGTATCGGCACGCACCAGCGGAGAGGACGAAACGATTCCGAAGAAGCGAAGCGGTCGCCTTTGCACCCGAATTTTCACCTCAGTGTAATCGTTCAGAAAATTTGGGGGCAACAGCGATCGCAGGAACGTTACGTACTTGGAGCGGTCTAAAGAAGCACATAAGTGACGTACTCGACGCGTCCTAGAGAAACGTACAAGACGCATTCAGATCGCCTTAGCGTAATCCTGCTGTAGATTTGTCATTCAGCGCATGAATCTTACACCGATGTAAGATTGATGAAAGAGTGATCGATAGGAGAAGCTCCGGGGATGCTATACACTAACCTTACAAGATATGAAATAACGAAGGTGAGGTTTACAAGATGGAAATACTAAACGTGCGCAATCTGGGCAAAGTCTACAAGGCCGCGGTGTCCCACGAGGCGCTTTCCAATATCAATTTGAGCATCAACGAAGGGGAATTCGTTGGCATCATGGGGCCATCCGGCAGCGGAAAAACAACGCTCCTGAACATGATATCTACCATCGACCGTCCCACATCCGGGGAGATCCACATTGGCGGGGAAGATCCGTTCCGTTTATCGCAGGATAAACTCGCGATGTTTCGCCGCCGTGAGCTTGGATTTGTCTTTCAGTCCTTCAACCTGCTGAATACACTAACGGTGAAGGAGAACATCCTGCTGCCATTGGCACTGGATGGCGTGGATCTGGACGAGATGAACCGCAGGGTGGGCATATTGGCCGAGAAGCTAGGCATCACATCGATACTGAATAAGCGGACTTATGAAATATCAGGGGGACAGGCGCAGCGGACGGCCGTAGCACGGGCCATGATCCATGTACCGAAGCTGGTTCTGGCCGATGAACCGACGGGCAACCTGGACTCCAAATCGGCGCGCGACGTTATGGAGATCATGGACCGGAGAAACAAGGAAGACAAAGTGACGATGCTATTGGTTACGCATGATCCGGTTGCCGCAAGCTACTGCAATCGGGTGGTGTTTATTAAGGACGGTCAGTTGTACAACGAAATCACGTACGGTGAGAGCCAGTCGGCCTTTTATCAAAAAATCATCAATGTGTTATCGCTGCTGGGAGGTTCGGGACATGAATTTTCGCCAGTTCGCCATTAACAATGTCCTGCGCAGCAAGCGGACATATATCGCTCATTTTCTGAGCAGTGCCTTCTCGGTCATGATTTTCTTTACCTACGGGTTGCTTTCGTTTCACCCGCAGCTGAAGGACGGCCTGGTCTCCTCCAGCGATACCATGTCCTTGCTGGGTACGATGGGCATGACAGTATCCCAGTACATTGTGTTTGTCTTTTCGTTCTTTTTCCTTCTGTATTCGGTGGGAGCCTTTATCAAAGTCCGAAAGAAGGAATTCGGTATTCTCCTGATTCTCGGGATGTCTCGCAAGCAGCTGAACCGGATGCTGTTTATCGAAAATATACTGATTGGCGTTGCGGCAATCGTAGCCGGGATCGGGACAGGTGTGCTGTTCTCAAAGCTGATTCTGTTAATCAGCGCGAAACTGCTGGCCGTGGAGAACGGACTTCCGTTTTATGTTCCGCTCAAAGCGCTGATCATCACGGCAGCGGCTTATGCCGTCCTGTTCCTGCTGATTGCCCTGTGCTCGTCGTTCATGCTGCGGAAGGGTACACTGCTTGCGCTGGTGAAAGCGGAGGAAAGTCCCAAACCGCAGCCGAAGGCATCACCTTGGTTGGCCGTGCTGGCTGTTCTGTTGATTGGTGCCGGATACGGCATGGTTATGGCTTTTGCGATTCTCCAAATCTTTAATTTTATTCTGCTGTTTGGAGGGGTTGTACTCGTTATCGTGGGTACGTATTTTCTCTTCACCCAATTCAGCGTTTATTTTATGCGGTATTTGCAGAAGAAGGAGCGATTTTTCTTCCGTCGAACCAATCTGCTGACGGTATCGGAGCTGCTGTACAGAATCAAGGACAATGCGGTGATGTTCTTCCTCGTTTCGGTCATTTCGGCATCTGCCTTTACAGGGATCGGGACTACGCTCGCCATTGGAGATCCGGGCTTGTCGGCCATGGAGAACCCTTATGCCTACGCATACTCCATGTATGATCAGAACGCTGATACAAGGAATCGGCATCTTGATATCATCAGGGAGGAACTGGATAAGGGCGGATTCAATTACAAGGAGGCGGAGGTGACCCCGATTTTCTCGGATAACGGGGTGATGCTGATTAAGCTTAGCGAATATAACAGCCTCATTCAGTCGCAAGGTTACCCGGCAGAAACATTGGGTGACCTTGAAGGGATCTTGACTCCGGGAACGGTCTCGGAGAAGAACAGCTATCGAATCGACGGTCCCTTGAATGATCAGTTCGAGGTATTAAACGGCAAGAAATCGGAAACCGTAAAAGTACTTAAAGCTGAAACATTCATTGCTGTACCTGGAGCCTACGGCGAGATACTGGTCGTATCTGACCGTTTGTACGAGGATGTGTTCCAGGCACAACAAGATCAGGAGTACGGTTTCGTGGCATACCATACGTTTTACGTACAGGATTGGAAGAATACAGGGGATGTGTCTAGAGCGATTCGTGATCGTCTCAGTGAGAAGGAAGACTACAGTTACTTAAGAACATTGTATTTGGATTGGAAAAGCGCCCAGCAGCAGAACGGCATTCTGCTTATGGTTAGCGGCCTGGTCGGCATCGTATTTTTCACCTTCGCGGCAAGCTTTGTTTATTTCCGGCTGTATGCGGATCTTGCTCGGGACGAACAGCAGTATCGCATGATTGCTAAGGTCGGCCTCAGTAAAAAAGAGCTTGGCACCATCATTACCAAGCAACTTGTCATTATGTTCTTTCTGCCGATGCTGATTGCACTCATTCATAGCGGCGTTGCCTTCGTAGCTCTGCAGCAGCTGGTAGACTTCTCGATCGTTGGACACAGTTTGAAGATCTTCATCTTCTTCCTGAGCATACAGATCATTTATTTCTTTATTACTCGCTGGCGTTATCTGGATCGTCTTAACAAAATCATTCAGTAAAAAATCGCCGTTTCTTCGTTGAAAAGTGCCAAAACGGGTATGTTATTACAAGAAGTACTTACAACGAGAAGTGGGGGCGATTCCATAATGAATGATCACAGCATGTTAAAGACGGGTGCCGTAGAGACTGAAGAGATTACGCCGGATATTCTATCTTTGCGTACTGTAATGGTGAACGTCCAGATGATCGGTACGCCGGGAACGGGAGACTGGGTATTGATTGATACGGGAATCGGAAATTTTGAAGGATCCATTGTAGAAGAAGCGGAGAAAAGATTCGGAAAGCCGCCGGTTTGCATCGTGCTTACGCACGGCCATTTCGACCATGTGGGCAATGTGAAGGAATTGGCAGACCGCTTGCGCGTACCTGTCTACGCTCATCAGGACGAACTGCCGTTCCTTACGGGAAAAGAAGACTATCCACCAGGAGATCCAAGCGTAGGCGGCGGATTGATGGCCCGCGTGGCTCCGATGTATCCCAACAAAGCCATCGATTTAGGCTCCAGGATACAACCTCTGCCGGAGGACGGCAGCGTGCCGGGTCTTCCTGAATTCAAATGGCTGCCGACACCGGGCCATAGCCCCGGCCACATCTCTCTGTTCCGCGAACGGGACCGAGTCCTCGTAGCGGGAGACGCGGTGATTACGGTGAAGCAAGAGTCGGCGCTAGCCGTCATCGGGCAGGAGAAGGAGCTGCATGGTCCGCCGATGTATTTTACGCCGGATTGGGATCTCGCGCGGGAATCGGTTCGCCGCCTGGCAAGCCTGAATCCCGAGGTTCTGATCACGGGACACGGGGTCTCGATGCGGGGTGAGGAGCTTACGGCTTCACTTGCACGGCTGGCCCGGGACTTTGATCGTTTGGCCGTTCCCGACCAAGGCCGATATGTGGATAAGGATATGAATTGATTGAGAACGGATCTAATTATCCGTTTCATGATATGAACGATTTATAAGCTAAACGAGACACCGTGAGGGCGATGACCTTGCGGTGTTTTTTAATATGAGACAGATTGTAATATGAAGTGTCTATATTAACTTGATACACATTTGTTGATGAACAGGCCGACAAAGTTCTATATAAATAAGAATGCGCTTAAAAGTTCGCGGAAATCGCGTATTTTTTATTTTATGGATATAATTCTTATACTAGGCATGCGACAAGATCTTATATTCATAGTGGAGGATTAATGATGGCAAAAATATTGGTAGTTGAAGATGAAAAACCGATTAGCGACTTGATTACAATGAATTTAAAGCTTGTGGGGCATCAGTTTTTTAAAGCCTTCAATGGGGTGGAGATGCAGACAATTCTGGAACAGGAAAAGGTTGATCTCATTTTGCTCGACGTTATGCTGCCCGGTTTGGACGGTTTTGAGCTCATGAGGAGCAATCGGCATCTAAATGTTCCGGTTATTTTTATTACCGCTAAAGATTCTTTATATGACCGCATTACAGGGTTTGAACTCGGCGCGGAAGATTATATTATTAAACCTTTTGAAATTTTAGAGCTGCTTGCACGCATAAATGTGGTTTTACGTCGAAACGTACAGGAACATGACGGATTTATTGCGGAAGGGGTTGATGTCCGTTTGGCGGCACGGAAAATTTACAAGAACGGACAACTTGTCGAATTGACTGCAAGAGAGTTTGAACTGTTGGAGGTTTTGATTCAGAACAGAAATATCGCATTGTCCAGGGAAAAGCTGTTGGAGCTTGCCTGGGGATATGAATTTGAAGGCGATACACGCACCGTGGACGTACATATTAGGCAGCTTCGCAAAAAACTAGGGTGGGAAGAACGCATAAAAACGATTTATAAGCTTGGTTACCGTCTAGAATCGGAGGCATAAGGCATGCGATTTTGGCAGAAAACACTACTGGTCGTGCTTATCTTGTTCATTCTGACCCTAGATGTAAGCGTAATTATGATTATGAAAAAAAGTTGGAATCTTAACATGGAAAGAGAGATTCAAAGGGCTTCTAGTGAGCAGGCATTAATTGCAAACAACATCTATGAAAATTTGAATTCAATCAAATCCCGGGGGATGTCCATTAATGATACCGTATTATTTGATGTTGCACGCTCTTATGCAGATTATTATCGGCAGCAGGGAATCGCTTTACAATTATGGGATCAGGGGCAGTTAGTGTATAGTGACGAGTCTGCTAAGAAGGACATGCCCGTAATACCAAATGAACAAGCAGATGAAGAAACGGTACACGAAGTTATCATATCCAAAGAGCTGCCATCTCCTTACAATCACCTCTTGCTAACATACCGGCGGGATATCGAGGAGTTGTATGCCAAACAAGCCGAATTAAATCGTTATTTTGTTTATATCAATTTTATTGCCAGTCCAATTCTTATTATGTTGCTGTATATCCTGATCCGACAGTTAACGAAACCTTTGCGGTTATTATCCAATACGACCAAAAATATCGCAGAAGGAAATTATGGTGAACGGGTGACTTTAAAGAACAACGATGAATTTGGTGAATTGGCGCAAAATTTTAACTCAATGGCCGAAGCTGTTGAACGTCATGTAACCGAGCTTTCTGCTATGGCTGAGGCAAAGCAACGAATTGTCGATAACCTGGCTCACGAATTGAGAACCCCTCTGACAAGTATGCAGGGTTTCGCCCAATATTTGAATTCCGCAAACATCGGCGAAGAAGAACGAATGACGGCTAGCGGTTATATCTGGAGCGAAACATTGCGCTTGAAAAATCTGGTCTTTAAGCTGCTGGATCTCTCCATCCTAAGTCACCAGCCGATAGAACGTACACCTGTGTCAGTTGTTGATCTGTTTGAATCCGTCCGGCGAACGGAACACAATAATTTGGAGATGGCTGGTATTAAACTTGTCCTGCAGGCTGAACTCGACAGCGTATGGGGGGATCATGATCTGCTAGCGTCTTTTCTGATCAATTGCATTGAAAATTCAATTCACGCTTCATCCGAGGGTTCCGAAATCAGACTTCTTGCTTATGAACAGAATTCCACAGCTGTACTGGAGGTGCGCGACTTTGGGAAAGGTATGAGCGCCAAGCAGGTGGAACATGCGTTTGAGCCATTCTATCGAGTGGACAACGCCCGTTCGAGAGAACATGGAGGAGCAGGACTTGGTTTATCTTTATGCCGTCAAATTGCGGAGGCGCATCAGGCGAGGTTGTTTCTCGAATCCGAGGAAGATATCGGCACAACCATCCGAATTAATTTACAACTTCATAACAACAACCTTCTAACTCGATAACATATTTAAATTAAGGTATGCATAGGCGGACAAGCCTACTTAAAAAGTGGAGGTTTTAACTGTGAACAAAAAGAATGTCCTGGCGGCCCTCGCTATAATCACCATTTCTGGCGGATTGCTTGCAGCCAGCACGTTTGCTGTCCTGCATTTTGTTCCCACGCCTGTACCTGAACTGTATGGGGAATCTAAGCGGCAAGGGATACCTGAAATAACTTTAGCAAACAGCAAGATACCGATTTTAAAAGTAGAAGCGCCAATGCCGGCAACAACTGTTAAGGAATATCTGGAACAAACGATGACGGACGAAGATATTCAACAAATTTATCATTATTATGACAACATCAAGGTTGGAACGGAAGCAAGTAACCGTAAAATGACCGATCAGGAGGCTAAAAGGCTGAAGGTATTGAAGGAACAATATATTTATGAAGATATTCGTCCTCAAAAAACTTTGCCCCTTAAAGAGGGAAACTATAGTTTCTATTTAGACTTGAGTAAAGCAACTTATGTATATCCCAAACGGCTTCTGACAGATGAGGAATTACTGCAGTATATTGATTGGCACTCCCGAGTGAATTTTGCTTTGAGCAAACGGATCGTCAGGCCCCAGCCCGATACGAAAGACATAAGTGAAGCAGAGGCGTTGGCAAAAGCTCATGACAGTGTAACTCGTCTGTTTGATGTCGATGTCTCCAAACTGAAAATAACCACATCATATCATAAATTTGGCCCTGGGCAAATTGGGGAATGGTTTGTTCATTTTCAGCCTTACAATGTGGAGAGACTGCAAGCAAGCGAAGAAACTTATTTTATGTATGATGTATTCATAGATTCCTTGACTGGGAACGTGATCGATACCACTCTTTTCAATTCTAACTATAAGAGAACGCCCATCACAGCGGCTATGAAAGAGCAGATCAAACAGGATCAAAGCTGGATCGATGCGGCTAAAACCATAGTAAGAGAGAAACAGGGCGAAACTCGTGTGATCACAAATACGTCATTCATTGAGGATGTCAAATATGATCAACGCGGTGTTGTAGCCATATCCATCAGCTTAGAAGACGGTAACGCATATATAGCAGAATTGCGATATCCCGAAAAAACGTTACGATGTCTTATATATGAACCGGCTCCAAAGAAGATATAGTTATAGGATATGTTTTATATAAAATAGAAAAATGTTGCATGTGATAACATAGAACTCTTTCAGAATTGGTTTGTCTAATTAAATCATCTACAATGTATCATCAGACAAAAATCCCATTTCTATATTGAAGTGGGATTTTTGCGTCCATAAACGAATGTATTAAAAATATGTAGCAAAAGAAATCATAGTAGAGGTGCATGATGAAAAAAGCCATTCTTATATTGTTTTTATCCCTATTCTTTCTTATCATTTTACCAGATCAAAGCCATGCAGCAGCTAACCAATCTAAGATTATATTAGACGGTCAGGAAGTGATATTACCTTCTGATGTCCAGGTCACAGTGATGAATAAGCATGTTATGATCCCAATTCGTGTTGTTGCTGAGAATCTAAAGTTTAGAGTTAATTGGGATCAAAAATCGCATCTTGTAAAAATCCAGCAAAATTCAAAGATAATCTCTTTACACGTTGACCAAAGAGAAGCGAAGGTAGCAGGGAAGCCCGTATTACTGGATATTGCTCCTCAAATTCTGAATCAAAGTGTAGTCGTTCCTATACGCTTCGTAAGTGAACAGATGGGACTATCTGTGAGTTGGGACAACAAAGATAAAATTGTATATCTGACAAGCAGCACCAATAATTCCGCTCAAACTGAAGATTCTACTCCCAATTCAGAAAACAATGAAAAAGTATCGTTAAAACATATCAATGAAATTAATTTTTTGAATAACCAACTCGTTGTAAGCATGGATGAGAAAGTTAATCCGATCATTTGTAATTTAAAAGACCCTAATCGAATTGTTTTTGATTTGCCCAATACTACGTTTGGTGAATTATCTCAACCATTGGATTCGGGTTCTATGGGTAAATTGGATGTTAGTGGTCAACCCCATGTATCGGAAGTGAGATATTCGCTATTTAATCGTGATCCAGATCAAGTCAGAATCGTGATTGAATTAAAACATGATAGTGAAGTTCAAGTTAAGCATGAATTTATCGGTGATCAACTGGTTATTGATTTAAACGATATCGGCGATTTCGAATCTCCTATTCAAGCGCCATCGGCAGGTGATCAGGGCAGAAAGATTGTAGTGATCGATCCGGGACATGGAGGAAGTGATCCGGGGACGACAAGTATCTCTAATAAACATGAGAAGGATTTTAACCTTGCTTTATCTCTAAAAGTACAAGAACTCCTTTTGAAGGAGCCTGAAATCGAAGTATGGATGACCCGGGATAGTGACGTGTACCCTACCCGAACGGAACGTGTGCAGCTCGCCAATAAAATAAATGCCGACGTATTTGTATCTATACATGGAAACAGTGTTCTCGAGTCACCTCAAGCCAATGGTACAGAGACTTATTATTATCAGCGAAGCAGCAGTAAAGAGCTGGCTGATGCTATTCACAAGCGTTTAATTAAAGCGATAGGTCTGAAAGACCGCGGTGTAAAAGATAACAGTTTTCAAGTCATTAGAGAAACGAAGATGGCTGCTGTTCTATTGGAAGTTGGGTTCCTGAGCAATATCTCCGATGAAAAAGCGATGCTATCCAATACCGTACAATACAAAGCTGCTCAAGCTATAGTTGATGGAATCAAAGAATATCTGAGCTTCGGTAAGGAGTGAGACGCATTAAGGAGTTTATTTCTTTACAGTATAAGAAGTTTGGACATCCTCTTGAAGTGTTGGAATTAGAACAACGAGTAGACGATATACAACTTCAGCACGACGAAATAGTGGTTCGAATGATTCTTAGTCCAATCAATCCTTCTGACCTAATTCCGATTCGAGGTGCCTATAAACATCGAATTCAGCTGCCAGCAGTACCGGGATATGAAGGGGTTGGTGTTGTTGAAGCTGTTGGTTCATCCGTAACAACATCCCTTTTAGGTAAACGGGTACTGCCTCTACGTGGTGAGGGAACTTGGCAGCAGTACGTGAAAACGAAAGCCAATTTTGCAATTCGAGTTCCCGTTGAAATTAATAACGAAACAGCAAGCCAAATGTACATTAACCCTATGACAGCGTGGCTTATTTGTACAGAAGAATTGCGGTTAAAGTCTGATGATGTGTTAATTGTAAATGCTTGCGGTTCTGCAATAGGACGTATTTTTGCACAGTTTTCAAAGGTGTTTGGATACAGATTGATTGCGGTGGTAAGAAATGATAGACATACCCAGGAACTGCATTCGCTTGGTGCTTGGGCGGTAATTGACACGTCTAAAGAATTGCTTGTCCATCAAGTTTTGGAATTGACCTGTGGGATGGGGGCAACGGCGGGTATTGATAGCATTGGCGGGAAAGATGGACACGACCTGATTGAGTGTATCCGTCCAGGTGGCACAGTCTTAAGTATTGGTCTTATGTCAGGAACCCAAATGAATTGGGCTCAGATACACCAAAAAAATTCTAATATCAGAGTGAAACCATATTGGCTTAAAAGATGGATTGAAGGTATCTCCGATGTTCGGTGGCATGAAACTTTTGGTGATGTATTCAAATTGGTGATAGATGGGGAATTGACTATTCAAGCACCAAGAACGCGTTTTGGTCTACGGGAATATGAGAAAGCAATGATAGAAACTCAACAAAGTGGTCACATAGGGAAGGTGATTTTGGAACCATTTTTATTCAACTAACGCGCTAATTGTGCGAAAATGAAGGTGATCTTAGCAAGTTTTTTATAAAATGATGAACTGACGTGAACCTGAGCACGCTCTCAGGCATCTAACTTATGTAAGGCCAAGGAAGTGTTGCAAAGGAGGTCTCCCAATGTGAACAAGAAATCCAATATAAAGCACGATGTTCAGCTTGCCAAGCATGGGGATCGGGAAGCCTTTAGCAGGCTGATCCACGCTTATGAGCGTAATTTGTATGGCTTAGCCCGCTTGTATCTGAGGCGGGAAGAGGATTGCGCGGATGCCGTACAGGAAGCGATTTATAAATCCTTCGCAGCTATGCCTACCTTGAAGGAGCCTGCTTATTTCAAAACATGGCTGTCCCGTATTCTCATTCATGAATGCCTGCAACTACTGCGCTCCCAACAGCGGCTGCGCACGGTTGAATTTGCCAATGGCGGTGCCGATGCACTGCCGTATGAAGCGATCGAACTCAACGAAGCCGTGACCCACCTGGAAGATGATTTACGCAGGGTCATTCAGCTTCACTATTACTGGGATATGCCGATTAGCCATATCGCCAAGATCGTAGGAATACCGCAAGGAACGGTAAAATCCCGGTTGTACCGAGCCCGCGCCATTTTGGCGGAAAGATTGGATCCCTCCACGGAAAGGAGCGTGAGCCATGACCCGATAGTAGGTAAGGAGTCGAGTCGGGATGACTTTGCTCCTATCATTACGATCCGGACAGCTAGGCTTGCCGGGGATTACGATATCATTCACAGATCATGGGGTGCGGCGGCTTAATGGGAACGAATCCGAACGTCAGATTGATGGACAAATCCGACCTTGAAGCATGCTCCGAGCTGATGCTCAAGGTCTTTAGCGGCGAACCTTGGTACGACCAGTGGGACTCCGTACAGCATGTGCAGCAATACCTCACGGAATTTATGGACAATCCGGTATTCCTGGGGTTTGTTATCGAACAGGATGGTAAGATCCTGGGCGCCTCTTTTGGTCATACGAAGAGCTGGTATAGCGGTAAGGAATATCATATCCAGGAATATTATATCGATACCGGTAGGCAGGGCAGTGGATTAGGCTCGGCATTAATGCATGGCATAAAGGAGTATTTGAAATCGGTTAACATTCATTGCATGGTGCTGCTTACGGAAAAGGATCTTCCGGCGGAAGATTTTTATCGGAAACATGGTTTTGAAGTGAAGAAGGATATTATTTTTATGGCCAACAGGTTTTAGTCGGCGGAATTTATATTGAAAAATAGGGAGCTGTCTTGATGTCGGTGCGTGTTCTTAACTAACCAAATTTTATAGGACTCTGGCTTGTGCATTGCGAAAAAACCCACTTTATGTGAGGTTTATTTGTCATGCGCGATGGCTCTGAGTCCACCTGGTTAAGAACATAACAGCCATCCCTTATATATTGACTGTACAGCCGTGCTCTGGGCACGGCTTCCCGCTTGGGGGATAGAAGATGGACGATGGTTCATGGACTTCTGTCCCTTTTTTTCATTACCGCAGCACGTATGGGGGTCACGTGTGTTCTTTTCCAGGGGGAATAACAAACTCATATTTAGGGAAAAGAGCGTGATTTCATATGATCCATTATATAGAAGAAGTGAAAACCAAGGTTCGTCTGCAGGAAGGCGTCCAAGTGATCGAACAGCTGCTGGTAGCGAGTTATATGCGGCCCGGCATATCAACCAAAGAGCTGGCACGTCATACGTATCTGCCGGTCCCGATTGCTGCGGCGATCAAGAAGGAGCTCATCAAAGCAGGGGCTCTCATTCAAGACCGGGGGGTGCGCTGCACCGAATCCGGGAAGTCCTATATTGAACATGAGCTGGGGTATGGAGGCATCGATATAGATCTGTATCAGAAGCTTCTGGCCGGCGAAGTCGATTGGCAGGAGGAGCTTTCTGATGTACTAGCGAGGATCACGGAGATTCTGGAGATGCGCCCGCAAGTCGATGTACAGATTGACCAATCCCAATGCACGGTAGAGACGAGTCTGCGGAGGGCGATTCTGTGTCTGAGGGAGCACAGTCTGATCGGGAAGAACATTCTGTGCGTTGGCGATGACGACCTGGTGAGCATCTCGCTTGGTCTGCTGCTTAAACGGCTGTTCCCGCACGCGAAGGACCAAAGAGCCGCCATTACCGTTATGGATATCGATGAGCGATTCCTGCGGTTTATCCAGGGCGCGGCTGCAAAAGAAGGCTTATCAGTTACATGCAGGCATATCGATCTCAGGCAGCCTTTGCCTGAGGGCTTGAACGGGCAATATGATTGCTTCTTCACGGATCCGCCATACACGCTACAAGGGCTGACTCTGTTCTTATCCAGAGGCATTAGCGCGCTCAAACGCCAGAAGGGATGCCCCATCTTTCTCTCCTTCGCCCATAAATCTCCCGATTTTACATGGTCCATGCAGCGTGAATTCGTCCGTATGGGTTTATCGGTAAAGCAGGCCCTGCTTCATTTCAATCAATATATTGGAGCGCAGATGATCGGTAATAGTGGTCAGATGATCGTGTTAACAACGACGGAATTTACGGCGCCGCGTGTTACAGATTCTTTCGAGGATGAGCTCTACACAGGCGAGGTTAGGCGAACGGTTCGAACCTACAGATGCATCCAATGTCAGGGTGAGCTGCAGGTGGGCGTGCAGGGTGATTTTTCCACGATCGAGGATTTGAAGAAGCAGGGCTGTCCGGTATGTGTCAATCATACGTTCACATGGCTGGCTAAGAAAACGATCTGACTTATCTTTGTGGAAACAATCGAGGGGAGGTTATAATAGGGGAATAGAGGAAGGGGAGGGCTATGAAAGTATTAGTATTGGCTGAGAAGCCGTCCGTTGCGAAGGAAATTGCGAGAGTAATGGGCAGCCGCGAGAAGCAGAAGAATTATTTTGAAGGACCAAAATATATTGTGACCTGGGCGCTTGGACATTTGGTAGGACTTGCCGAACCCGAGGACTATGATAAGAAGTACCAGACCTGGGTTCTGGAGGATTTGCCGATCCTGCCGGATAACACCAGGCTTAAGGTGTTGAAGGAAACAAGTCACCAGTTCAAGACGGTCCAGCATCTGATGAAGCGCCCGGATGTCGGCGAGATGATTATTGCCACCGATGCTGCCCGTGAAGGGGAGCTGCTTGCGCGCTGGATCCTCAAAATGGCGAAGTGGAACAAGCCGTTCAAACGGCTGTGGATTTCTTCCCAGACGGATAAGGCGATCAAGGAAGGTTTTGCATTACTCAAGCCGGGGCAGCAGTTCGACAGGCTGTATGAGTCCGCACGCTGCCGAGCGGAAGCGGATTGGATGGTTGGACTGAATGTGACGCGTGCGCTGACGACCAAATTTAATGCACAGCTGTCGGCAGGCCGGGTTCAGACGCCAACGCTCGGGATGATCATGGACCGGGAGAGGGAGATTGTGAATTTCCGCTCCCAGGAATATGAGACGCTGCAGGCGGATCTGGGGAGCTTTGAGGTATCGTGGCGTCCGGCCGGCGGAGACGGTCGTCTATTCGAGAAGGATAAGGCGGCCAAGCTGAAGCAGAAGCTGGAGGGCAGCACCGGAAAAATCGTCAGCGTGAAAAAGAGCGAAAAAACCGAACCGCATCCGCTGGCATACGATTTGACCGAACTGCAGCGGGATGCCAACCGCCGATTCGGGTTCTCGGCCAAGCAGACCTCGAATGTGCTGCAGCGCCTGTATGAGCAGCATAAGCTGGTTACCTATCCGCGTACGGATAGCCGTTACCTGACATCCGATATGGTCGGAACGTTGAAGGAAAGGCTGTCGAGCATTGCCATCGGGCCTTATGCGTCCATTGCGCGTCCGCTGCTGCGTAAGAACTTATCACCAGGCAAACGGGTCGTGGATGACAGTAAGGTTACGGATCATCATGCCATCATTCCAACCGAACAAACCGTGCTGTTGAATCAGTTATCTGTCGATGAACGCAAGCTGTACGATCTTATCGTACGCCGGTTCATCAGCTTGTTCTATCCTCCTGCCCGTTACGATAACGTATCGGTTACCGTTCAGATTGAGGGGGAGCAGCTTTACGCGAAAGGGACTACGATCAAGGATAGCGGCTGGCGTGAGGTATACGGCGGCGATTATGATGATGACGCTGACGACGAGCAGGATGATGCTCAGGGTCAGTCTTCAGGCAAGCTCCTGCCGGAGCTGCGAGAAGGAGAGTCGGTGAAGGTGGTCCGCTGTGTGCTGAAACAGGGACGTACCCAGCCGCCAAAGCGTTATAACGAAGCGGCGCTGCTCTCCCAGATGGAGAAGCACGGACTTGGAACCCCCGCGACCCGGGCTGATATCATCGAGAAGCTGGTTAGCTCGGACACGATTGAACGGCAGGGGCAATCCCTCCATCCGACAGGCAAAGGCAAGCAGCTGATTGAGCTTGTCGCTCCAGAGCTGAGAACACCGGAGCTCACGGCGCGCTGGGAGGCCGAGCTCGAACGGATCGCGAAGGGGCAAGGCAAGCCGGAACCATTCTTGCGCGGAATACGGGACATGACCAAGAAGCTGGTCACGGATGTGAAGGGAAGCGATGCGGAGTATAAACCGCATAATGTCTCGAACAGCCACTGTCCGGATTGCGGGACAAGACTGCTCGAGAAGAAGACCAAGCGCGGCAAGCTGCTAGTCTGCCCGAGTGACGACTGCGGATATAAGCGTTCAGGCGAGAAGCGTCTGTCCAACCGCCGCTGCCCGCAGTGCCACAAGAAGATGGAGATGAAAGAAGGCAAGGCGGGGCTGTTCGTACAGTGCCTGGGCTGCGGCATTACGGAAACGCTGAAGAAGGACGCCAAGCATGTGAACAAACGCGAGGAGCGGAAGCTCGTGCAGCAATACAGCAAGCCGGAGTCGATTGGTTCGAACCTGGGCGACCTATTAAAGGCGGCCCTTGAGCAGAAGGGGAAGGAATAATCTGCAATGGTGAGTCTGCCGAGGGGGGCTGCTCAGTGCCACGATGGGCATCTCCCAAGGCTTGAAATGCGTTTTTCTTGCCGGTGTTAGCATAACCTCGGGTGCAATGGCTCATTCTACGGACAGGGGGTGATTTGCATGCCGAATCATAAAGCAAGAAAAACCGAAAACCAGCAGAACAAATCAAGCATTCTTGAGGAGAGCAAGACCCTCAAACCGAAAAAGGCTGCAGACTATGTTCCGAGCCTGAACGAAATATCCAAGAATGAATCATAAGTTTTCGTAGTGGTTGAGCATGGTCTGGTTGTCATTATGCCGGACACGGGTCCGCTCCGATTTATGACGTCGGCCGTGTCCTAATAATGGCATTCATAGATGGCTTGGCCATGGCTAAGATTGTTTAGCCGGCATTGTCTTCATTAGCCTGCAGTTCTATAATAACAGTAGAACGCAAAGCAAATGGCTGATTGGGCAAGATCGATCAGTTGGAATGGGGGTGCGTGAACCAACGTGAGACCTGCACTGATCGTTTGGTTTATTTTTATCAATGCGGTAGCCTATCTGGTCATGTCCGAGGATAAGCGGCGTGCCCGAATGGGAAGGGATCGGGTTCCGGAGCGAACACTATTTCTGCTAGCTGCCATCGGCGGGGCCTTGGGTGTATGGATTGCCATGTACCGCAAACGTCATAAAACGAGGCATTTATCATTTAAACTAGGCGTGCCGCTGTTGTTAGTCGTGAATGTCGCGCTATACACGTACTTCTGGGGATAGGTCTTTTTTAATCTGAACTACATAGGAACATCGCAGCAAGTCAGTAAGCTCGTTTCATATCGGTATGAAGTTGTTTAATAATAAGTAGTAGGTCTTTTAACTATAGAAAGAGGTGGCCTGTATGCTTTTTACTAAAATTCTTCTAGCTTACGACGGCTCCAAAGCAGCGAATAAAGCGCTCGGACGTGCGGTTGAACTTGCCAAGGTAACACCGGGAGCTACGCTGGATGTCATTCATGCTTACGATTTTCCGCGTTTCTTCGTTGGGGAAGGGCTTGCCCCGATTCCAGCTTCACTTAATAAAGATGTCTACGATCTTGCCGTGCAGACGACAGAGGAAATCCGCGAGCGGATTGAGAACTCAGGCGTCACCGGTCAAGTGGAGATGATCCAGGGTCCTCCGGCTGAAGTTATTCTGGAGTACGCGAATCAGAACGGCAGTGATCTTATTATCATCGGCAGCCGCGGTCTTGGCGGAATTCGCGAGTTTGTACTCGGCAGTGTCAGCCATAACGTGGTGCAGCATGCAAAGATCCCGGTACTGGTAGTGAAATAATGTTGGACGTTGGGACGGGGACGCTTAGGCGTCCCTTTTTTAATAAAGATAAGACAGTATAAACGCCAGAGGCTTTCCATTCTTATCTCGCAAGATAAACTTCCGCTAAATGCGGTCAGTTTTCTGAGAAAGCACGATGATGTCGTTTTTCTTGGGTTCAAACGTTCTTCGGTTTTGCATCCGCAGGTGCCGCTTCATTCTTATCGTACGCGATAGGGTCTGCGTCTTCGCAATAACAGCGGTCTGTTAGGGTGATAGGTGCTTTTTTATCAGAGGAGGTTCATATGGAAATTATTCTACTTATGGTCTTGGTTGTTCTGGTCTGTCTTATGGTTTCCAGTCGAATGACGGCAATGGAGAAGCGAATGAAACAGCAGCAGAACACGTTAAAACAAATTGCAAACCAATTAGGCATACCCGAGCCGCCGGTACATGAGGAAGCCAAAAGGCTGCTGGAGGAAGGGCAGGATATTAAAGCGATTAAAATCGTAAGGGAAGAATTGGGATTGTCTTTGGTTGAAGCCAAACAATACGTCGATGCCATCAAGCGTGGCGAACGGTAGAACGGGTGTGAGATGAAACGCAGTTTTTTTCAGTTATAGATGAGGTGTTGCATTCTCCAAGGTAAGCTCCCAACGTCCGTCGCGGTATTCGATCTTGTGCAGCCCAGTGTTCGCCACCGGAAAGAACGGATTCTTATTGCTCCATGCCATATCCTTCATCAGATGATAAATGATATTGATTACTCCACCGTGAGTGACAACCAATACGTTCTCATGATTATTCGCCGATACCTGATCTTGGCATAGTGTGGTGAAGGTTTCCTTAATCCGCACAAAATTCTCCTGGGGGCTCTCACCGCCAGGGTATTTTTCGTCCATCCGTAAGCTGGAAAAATACAACCCGGGAAATTTTTCTTCAGCTAAAGCGTGGGGCATGCCGGCGAGCAGACCATTATTCATCTCCCGCCAATCCTCGAAAGCTTGAAGGGGAAGGCCAAGCTTATCGGCAATTATGGCAGCAGTCTGATAAGCCCTCTGCAGATCGCTGCATACGATCCGGTGGATATTCAAATCATGAAGATATTCATATAAGTAATTCCCCAGCTTCTCCGCTTGCCTGATTCCTTCGTCGATGAGCCCGCGCTGGCTCCACCCTCCGCGAAACCCTTCTTCATCTTGACCATGCCTTACCAGATAAATAGCCATCGGTTCCTCCTAAGAAATAGATTCTGTTTTTGGAATTCACATATAAATGTCGGATTAGATGTTTTTTCGCATTTAATATTCATGTCGGATGATAAGATTTCGACACTCGCCCCCATCTTCCTTGTAAGTAACTACAATTAAAGAGCAGAATGCAGTCTTATTTTATTCTGCGATAATACTTTTCCCTTACCCTCTATGCAGCAGCAAAAAAATCTCCATTGAATATGCTCCAGCGGAGCGGACGAATCGTGGATGGAGAAGCGAAGCGTTCGCCTTTAAACACGGGAAACATCCCTATATTGTTCAATCCAGTTTCCCGTGTTTAACAGCGATCGGAATCACGATACGTCAGCGCAGCGCTGCCATCACTGCCTGCACCTTTTTTATGTACGACCGTTGCCCGTGCCTTCAATAAAGCCCGCAATCTCCAGGAAGTTTTTGCTGCTGCATGCTTACTCCCTAGATACGAACATTATATTTTCTATAAATCCGATTGTTCGTGTTTAGGTTGACATGAGGTGTCAGAAATTGATAAACTGAGGATGTTGAGGTTCAAAATAACTTATGAAGCGTGATTGATGAAATTTAATATTTCTCGTATAAAGCCGGGGATATGGCCCGGAAGTCTCTACCCGGAAACCGTAAATTTTCGGACTACGAGGGAATACAAACGGTGCGGCTACGACGGGGCTTGATTTCGTGTTTGCCTCTTAGGCGAGCGGATGCGCAAGATTCTTCTGCTTGACGCAGGCAGCAGCGTTCGTAATCCTTGTATGTCCGAGACCTGCACAGACTTTGTGTTTACGGGATCGGACTTTTTTTTCAGCAGTTAACCATGATATTGTCGAATTTCGAAGAAAGCGGGGGTAACTCATGACAGCACAAGTAGGAGTCATTATGGGAAGCCAATCAGATTGGGATACGATGTCCCATGCATGTCAGGTGCTAGACGAGCTTGAAATTCCTTATGAGAAAAAAGTCGTATCCGCTCACCGGACGCCGGACTTGATGTTCCGGTATGCCGAGGAAGCGGAAGGCCGGGGGCTTCGCGTCATAATCGCCGGAGCCGGCGGAGCTGCTCACCTGCCCGGGATGGTCGCTTCGAAGACGGTATTGCCGGTCATTGGCGTTCCAGTTAAATCGAAAGCGCTGAAGGGGTTGGATTCATTGCTGTCGATCGTGCAGATGCCAGGGGGCATTCCGGTAGCGACTGTAGCGATCGGCAAAGCGGGGGCCACTAACGCAGGATTGCTCGCAGCCCAGATTCTGGGCACTTCCGATGCAGGGATTCGCGATAAAGTGCAAGCACGCCGAGACCGTATCCGTGATGAAGTGCTGGAAAGCAGCGATAACTTATGATGGAGAACGGAGCACAGCAGACGCGAGTATCCGGCAAAAAGCTACTGCCTGGTTCCGTCATTGGCGTACTTGGCGGGGGACAGCTCGGACGGATGATCGCGCTGGACGGGATCCGTATGGGATATTCGTTCGTCACCCTCGATCCGACGCCGAATTCCCCGCTGGGACAGATGGCCGAGCAGGTTACGGCTCGTTATGACGATGTGGAGGCTGCCCGGCAGCTCGCCGTCAAAGCGGACGTCATTACGTACGAATTCGAAAATGTCGATGCGGGCGTAGCCCAGCTTCTGGAGGAGCAGTCTTATGTTCCGCAAGGAAGCAAGCTGCTGTACACCACGCAGCACCGGCTGCGCGAGAAGGCAGCGATTGAAGCGGCCGGCGTACCGGTTGCCCCGTATCGTGAAATAACAAGTTTGGAAGATTTACAATCCGCCGCCTCTGAGCTTGGACTTCCGTGCGTGCTTAAGACCGCCATGGGAGGTTATGATGGTAAAGGGCAAGCGGTTCTCCGCAGCGAAGATGAGCTGGAATCAGCCTACAAAGAGCTGGCTGCCAGCGGCACGGAGCTGGTGTTGGAGAAGTTTGTGAAGTTTGCGTGCGAGATCTCCGTGATCGCGGCGCGTACGCCCAGCGGCATCGTGAAGAGCTTTCCTCCGGCAGAGAACGTGCATGTCAACAATATCTTGCACTTGTCGATTGTGCCTGCTCGCGTGACGAGCGAAGTGAAGCGCAAAGCATGCCAGCTCGCGGAACGAGTGGCTGAAGGCATGGGAGCTGTTGGCCTGCTGGCTGTCGAGATGTTTGTGACCGAGGATGGGGAGCTGTACGTGAATGAGCTTGCACCTCGTCCGCATAACTCGGGTCACTACACGATGGAGGCATGCTCAACCTCCCAATTCGAGCAGCATGTGAGAGCAATCTGCGATCTGCCACTCGGGGACACAACGCTGCTGAGCCCGGTCGTCATGGTGAACCTCCTGGGGCAGCATCTGGAGGAAGCGGTACGGCGTTTTGGAGAGCATGACGCGCTTGCAGAGTCTCTCGGCGTTGTGCCTAAGCTTCATCTATACGGCAAGAGCGAGTCGAAGTTTAACCGCAAGATGGGACATATCAACCTCTTGTGCGGGGATGTTGATGCAGCGCTTGAATGGGTAGAGAAAATGAATATTTGGAGGCAGGATTAAACGATGATTGAACGTTACAGCAGACCGGAAATGCGGGCGATTTGGACCGAGGAGAACAAATTCAGAGCATGGCTGGAAGTGGAATTGTGCGCATGCGAGGCATGGGCCGATCTTGGTGTCATTCCGAAGGAAGATACCGTTAAGCTTCGCCAGAATGCGACCTTTAATATGGACCGGATTTATGAAATCGAGCAGGAAACCCGCCATGATGTCATCGCTTTTACCCGCGCGGTATCGGAAAGCCTTGGCGAGGAGCGCAAATGGGTCCACTACGGATTGACTTCAACAGATGTGGTGGATACCGCGATGGGATATCTGCTCAAACAAGCCAACGATATTTTGGAGCAGGACATCCTGCGTTTTATCGGTATTTTGAAAGAGAAGGCACTGGCTTACAAGCATACCCCGATGATGGGCAGAACGCATGGCGTGCATGCAGAGCCGACAACCTTCGGTTTGAAAATGGCGCTGTGGCATGAAGAGATGATCCGCAACCTGGAGCGTTTCCGCCATGCGGCTGACGGCGTGCAGTACGGCAAAATTTCCGGCGCAGTTGGAACGTATGCCAACATTGATCCTTCGGTTGAAGAATTCGTCTGCCGCAAGCTCGGTACGAAGCCGGCGCCGATCTCAACCCAGACGCTGCAGCGTGATCGTCATGCGGAATACATGGCAACACTTGCGCTGATCGGTACTTCGCTTGAGAAGTTCGCTACTGAAGTACGCGCGCTCCAGAAGAGTGAGGTTCGCGAGGTCGAAGAGGCATTCGCCAAAGGACAAAAAGGCTCCTCCGCGATGCCGCATAAACGGAATCCGATCGGTTCGGAGAACATCTCGGGTCTGGCGCGCGTCATTCGCGGCCACATGGTTTCCGCTTACGAGAACGTGTCGCTCTGGCATGAGCGGGATATTTCCCACTCCTCGGTAGAGCGTATCATCCTGCCGGACGCTACGATGCTGCTAAACTACATGCTGAACCGCTTCGGCAACATCGTGAAGAACCTGACGGTTTTCCCGGAGAACATGAAGCGTAACATGGCTCGCACATACGGCGTTCCTTTCTCCGGCCGGATCATGACGAAGCTGATCGATAAGGGCTTCAGCCGCGAGCAAGCGTACGACACCGTTCAGCCTCGCGCCATGCAGGCATGGGAAGAGCAGCGTCAATTCCGCGAGATCGTGGAATCTACGCCTGAGATCACCGAGGTGCTCAGCGCCGAGGAGATCGAAGATGCATTTAATCCAAGCTGGCACCTGAAGCATGTGGATACGATTTTTGCCAAGCTGGGGTTGGAGTAGGGTAGATAACCAAGATTATAAAAGGTTTAGAAAAGATCTTACTCTACAACGGAGAAGGCGGAATTGTTTTGGAGAAGCGTTAGCGGTCCCCTTTGTCCCCGGATTTCAGCCTTTGAATCATATTTATGGAAATCTGGGGGCAACAGGGATCGGAAAAATAATCCGCATTCGTAGTGATGTACAATCCACAAACGCTCTATTTAGATAAAGCATTCATCCGACAGAAATACAGGGAGCGACGGTCTCAGGTTGAGATATACGTCGCCCCAAGGGGAGGAACACATGACATTACCGGCATTATCGACCGCCACTCATCTGGTCAACGTACCGCTGCTGTATAAGGGCAAGGTTCGTGAATTGTACGACCTGGGCGAGCACGTACTCATTGTAGTAACCGACCGTATTTCCGCTTTTGACTATGTGCTGGAGCCGCCTGTGCCGGCCAAAGGAACCGTGCTGAACAAACTGAGCGCCTTCTGGTTTGAACAAACGGAACAGCTCATCAGCAACCATGTCGTGCATACGGACGTGAACCTCCTGGGCGATGCCGTCAAGGACAAGGAGCTGCTGGATGGACGAATCATGGTGTGCCGCAGGGCCGAGCGTATCGATATCGAATGCGTGGTGCGCGGATACATTACCGGCGGAGGCTGGAGGCAGTATCAGTCCTCGGGAGAGGTTAACGGCATTAAGCTGCCGGAGGGCCTGCGCAAGAATGAGGCTTTTCCGGAGCCGATCTTCACGCCGGCTGCCAAGAACGATGTCGGTCATGACGAGGACATCCCGCTATCCCGCATGAAGGAGCTTGTCGGCGAGGAGCTGGCGCTGCAGCTGCAGGACAAAAGCCTGATGCTGTACAAGTTTGCCCGCGATTATTGCAGCAAGCACGGCATTATTTTGGCCGATTGTAAGTTTGAGTTCGGTTTGATCGATGGAGAGATCATTCTGATCGATGAGATCTTCACGCCGGATTCCTCCCGTTTCTGGGATGAGAAGAATTATGCGCTCGACATTGAGATTGACAGTATGGATAAGGAGCCTGTACGCACGTATCTCGCTTCGTCCGATTGGGATAAGAACAGTGAGCCGGATCCCCTGCCGCAGGCCGTGGTGGAGGAGACGACGCGCCGCTACACCGACATTTACAGCCGAATCACGGGCGCAAGTCTGTAAAGCTTTTATAAACCATTTCATTCATATATACCGAGGAGGAACAGGATACAATGTTGAAAGCAAAGGTCTACGTCACGATTAAGCAGAGCGTATTGGACCCTCAAGGGGTAGCGGTGCAAGGTGCACTTCATTCGATAGGGTACAAGGAAGTGGAGAGTCTGCGGATCGGTAAATATATGGAACTTGAGCTGGGTACGGACAACCGTGAGGAAGCCGAGCAGCGAGTGAAAGAAATGTGTGAAAAGCTTCTGGCTAATACGGTGGTTGAGAACTACCGTTATGAATTGGAGGGCTAAACCAATGAGATTTGCAGTGCTGGTCTTTCCTGGCTCCAATTGTGATATTGACTGTTATAAGGCGGTAGAGGAGGCGATCTCGCAGCCGGTGGATTATGTGTGGCATACGGCTACGGACCTTTCCCCATACGATTGCATTTTGGTACCCGGCGGATTCTCCTATGGAGATTATCTCCGGTGTGGTGCGATTTCCCGATTCGCCCCGGTTATGAGCGAAGTGGCGAAGGCGGCAGAAGAGGGCAAGTATATTCTTGGCATCTGCAACGGATTTCAGATTTTGACGGAAGCCGGACTCCTTCCGGGAGCTCTGCGCCGTAATGATTCGATGAAATTCCGCTGCCATGACACGGTGCTCAAAGTGAACAATAATACAACGCCGTTTACGCGCGACTACGCGGAGGGGCAAGAGATTGTCATTCCCATTGCGCATGGCGAGGGCAACTATTACTGTGATGAAGAAACACTTCAAAAGCTCCGGGACAACCGGCAAATCGTATTTACGTATCAAAACAATCCGAACGGCTCGATCGAGGATATCGCAGGCATCTGCAACGAGCGCGGCAATGTGATCGGCATGATGCCGCATCCGGAGCGCGCGGTCAGCAGCTTGCTCGGCTCGGATGACGGTAAAGCAATGTTTACATCCATATTACAGGCATGGAGGGATACTCATGGGGCAGCAAACGTCCGTTAAGGAACCGACAGCAGAACAGATCGCAGAGCATCAGATTTACAAACAGATGGGAGTTTCGGACAGCGAGTATGAGCTGATCTGTTCCTTCATGGGACGCAAGCCGAATTACACGGAAATCGGCGTATTCAGTGTTATGTGGTCCGAGCATTGCGCCTATAAAAATTCCAAGCCATTGCTTCGTCGTTTCCCGACAAGCGGCCCGCGCGTCCTGATGGGACCGGGCGAGGGCGCCGGGATCGTCGATATCGGCGACAACCAGGCGGTTGTATTCAAAATCGAAAGTCATAACCATCCGTCCGCTGTAGAGCCTTATCAAGGCGCAGCCACGGGCGTTGGCGGCATTATCCGCGATATTTTCTCAATGGGGGCAAGACCGGTAGCGATTCTCAACTCGCTTCGGTTCGGTAAGCTGGAGAGCGATCGCGTTAAATATTTGTTTGAGCACGTGGTATCCGGTATTGCCGGTTACGGCAACTGCATCGGGATCCCGACGGTAGGCGGCGAGGTTGTATTCGACGAAAGTTATGAAGGCAATCCGCTGGTCAATGCGATGTGCGTCGGCGTTATCGACCATGATAAGATTCAGCGCGGCGTTGCAAAAGGGGTAGGCAATCCGGTCTTCTATGTCGGCCCTCCAACTGGCCGCGATGGCATCCACGGGGCGACCTTCGCTTCCGTAGAGCTGACGGAGGAATCCGAAGCGAACCGTACGGCCGTTCAGGTCGGCGATCCGTTCATGGAGAAACTCGTGATGGAATCCTGCCTCGAGCTGATTGATTCCGGCATCGTGCTGGGCATTCAGGATATGGGCGCGGCTGGATTGACTTGCTCCAGTGCGGAAATGGCAAGTAAAGCAGGCAACGGTCTTGAGTTGTACCTGGACCAAGTGCCTCAGCGCGAAGAGGGCATGACGCCTTATGAAATGATGCTATCGGAATCCCAGGAACGGATGCTGTTCGTGGTTGAGCCGAAGCATGAGGAGCAAGCACGAGAAATCTTCGAACGCTGGGGCGTTATCTGTGCTAAAGTCGGCAAAGTGACGGACGATGGCCGCCTGAAGCTGATCCACCACGATGAGGTGGTAGGCGACATGCCGGTTAAAGCGCTCGTAGACGAATGCCCGATCTATAACAAACCATCCCAGGAACCGGCTTATTACAAAGAGCAGGCTGCGGTGGATACGCTTCGTTATGAAGAAGTGAAGGATTTGGGCGGTGCCCTTAAGAAGGTGCTCGGTTCGCCAAGCCTTGCAAGCAAAGCATGGGTATACAACCAATACGATTATATGGTTCGCACCAGTACGGCTGTTCGTCCGGGTTCGGATGCAGCTGTCGTAACGGTGCATGGAACGCGCAAAGCCCTGGCGATGACAACGGACTGTAATGGACGTTACGTCTACCTCGACCCTGAGCTTGGCGGCAGAATCGCCGTTAGCGAAGCAGCGCGCAATATCGTGTGCTCCGGTGCCGAGCCGCTGGCGATTACGGATAACCTGAACTTCGGAAGCCCGGAGAAGCCAGAAATTTTCTGGCAGATGGAAAAAGCCGTGGACGGCATGGCGGAAGCTTGTCGTGAGCTTGAAACGCCGGTCATCGGCGGTAATGTCAGCCTCTACAACGAGAATGCCAAAGGCGCGATTTATCCGACGCCGGTTGTCGGCATGGTCGGCCTGATCCATGATACGGATCATATTACAACGCAAGGCTTCAAGGCGGAAGGCGATGCCATCTATGTGCTGGGTGATACCCGTGCGGAACTTGGCGGCAGCGAGTTCCAAGCGATTATTCACGGGGTGTCGGAAGGCAGACCGCCTGAACTGAACCTGGATACCGAGAAGAAATTGCTCGGCGGCGTACTGAAGGCCATCCAATCCGGTCTGGTACAATCCGCGCATGACGTGTCGGAGGGGGGACTTGCAACCGCGCTGGCGGAGAGCTGTATCAGCGGCAACGTTGGGGCGAGCGTACAATGGTCAACCGATCTGCGTAACGACGTAGCGCTCTTCAGCGAGAGCCAATCCCGGATCGTGCTGTCGGTGTCCCCTGATCGTAAGAATGCGCTGGAGAAGCTCCTGCAGGAAGCGGGCGTTCCATTTACCGCGTTTGGCGTAGTCGGCGGGAATAAGCTTAGCATTAACATTAACGGTGCTTCTGCGCTGGAAGAATCCGTGGAGGCTTTGAAATCCGTCTGGGAGGATGCCATTCCATGTCTCATGAACTGATACCCGAAGGACTGTGGACAGGGGATTACTACAATGAGGGAACAGGTCAGAGCGATATTTTCGATACATTAAAAGAAGAGTGCGGTGTATTCGGGGTGTTTGGGCATCCCGATGCCGCTTCCCTTTCCTATTACGGGCTTCACGCCCTCCAGCACCGCGGCGAGGAAAGCGCAGGAATCTGCGTGGCCGATGGCGAGAATTTCAATTATCACCGCGGTATGGGGCTGGTAAAAGAAGTGTTTGATAAAGATAAGCTGGAATCGCTCCAGGGCAGCATGTCGATCGGGCATGTCCGTTATTCAACCAGCGGGGACAGCGGGCTGACAAATGCGCAGCCACTCGTCTTTAAATATCGTGAGGGCAATCTGGCAATCGCAACGAACGGCAACATCGTCAATGAGCCGAAGCTTCGGCGCGAGCTGGAGATGGAGGGTTCCATATTCCAGACGACCAGCGATACGGAAGTCATTGCGCATCTGATTGCACGGTCGCCGAAGGACTTTGTCGAGGCTGCCAAGGATGCCTTGCGGCGTCTGGTGGGCGGGTTTGCCTTTCTACTCATGACCAATGACAAGCTGCTCGTCGCCTCGGACCCGAACGGACTCCGTCCGCTCACGATGGGCCGTCTGGGCGATGCGTATATCTTAACCTCTGAGACCTGTGCACTTGAAGTCATCGGGGCGGAAGCGATCCGCGATGTCGCTCCCGGGGAGCTGCTGATCCTCGATCGGAACGGGCTTCGGGAAGAGCGGTATACGGAAGCGGGACGCAAAGCCTTGTGCGCGATGGAATATATTTATTTCTCCCGTCCGGACAGCGATCTGAACGGCTCCAACCTGCATTCGGCCCGCAAACGGATGGGCAGCAAGATGGCCCTGGAATCGTTCGTGGATGCGGATGTGGTTACGGGCGTACCGGATTCCAGCATCTCGGCCGCTATCGGTTATGCCGAGCAAACGGGCATTCCTTATGAGTTGGGATTGATCAAGAATAAATACACGGGCCGGACGTTCATTCAGCCGAGCCAGGAGCTGCGCGAGCAGGGCGTGAAGATGAAGCTGAGCGCGGTACGGCGTGTGGTCGAAGGCAAACGGGTGGTCATGATTGATGACTCCATTGTACGGGGAACCACGTCCCGTCGGATCGTCAATCTGCTTCGCGAAGCGGGCGCGACCGAAGTGCATGTACGGATTACGTCGCCGCCGTTCAAGAATCCTTGCTTCTACGGCATCGATACGCCGGACCGCAGGGAGCTGATCGCCTCCGAGAAAAGCATCGAGGAAATCTGCCGGGAGATCAACGCGGATTCCTTATCGTTCCTGAGCCCGGAAGGACTCATATCCGCCATTGGCGGTTATGATGAGCACAGCCCTAAAGGCGGCTTGTGCATGGCATGCTTTGACAATGATTACCCGACGCAAATTGATTTTAACGGGGAAGAGAAGATGGGCTGCAGCTGCTGATTCTGCAGTGGACAGCCATTTTTTCTAGGTTTTATCCTTTAAGTGCGGGTTCAAAAAGGTCGGTTTTCAGCACCGAAGCTTATGCTTCCGACGTGCGTTTTTACAAAACGCTTAAGTTGGATGAAGCAAGGGACGTCAGGAGCGGAGCGTACGTTTGGTACGTGAGCACCAGAAGGCCCGGCTGAATTCAAGATTCGATGCTGAGTGGCTTCCTGATTCACTTCGTGTTAGATATAAAATTTATTCGTTATCAGCAGAGCTGATGAAATTCTATATCGCAAGAAAACCTACCTTTGAATCGCGGTCGCTCATCCTTGATTGGCCTCGATTGGTTTTCTTATCAAAAGAGAGCTTTTTGAACAACCTCTTTAAGCTGATTATTGATTAAGCCCATAAATGATGTGTGAACGGATACTTTCGTCATAACGAAAAAGGAGTGTTGAGCGCGTGTCGGATACTTACAAACAAGCAGGCGTGGATATCGCTGCAGGCAACGAAGCGGTAGAGCGGATGAAAAAGCATGTCAAAACGACTTTCAGACCGGAAGTCATGACCGACCTCGGGGGTTTTGGCGCACTGTTCAAGCTGAATAAAGACCAATATGAAGAGCCGGTACTCGTCTCAGGCACGGATGGCGTCGGCACAAAGCTGAAGCTCGCATTCGCGATGGACCAACATGATACCATCGGCATTGATGCGGTAGCGATGTGCGTGAACGATATTGTGGTGCAAGGCGCAGAACCGCTCTTTTTTCTCGACTATTTAGCGTGTGATAAGGTCATTCCGGCCAAAATCGAGTCCATTGTCAAAGGGATCGCTGACGGATGCAATCAAGCAGGCTGTTCCCTGATCGGCGGAGAGACGGCGGAAATGCCAGGCATGTACAGCGAAGGCGAGTATGACATCGCGGGCTTTACCGTAGGTATTGTCGACAAAAGCAAAATGATCAACGGGTCGAATATCGCGGCAGGCGACACGGTGATTGGTCTAGCATCCAGCGGTGTGCACAGCAACGGCTTCTCGCTTGTCCGCAAGCTGCTTCTGGAGAACGCCGGCTACTCCCTTCAGCAAGAGCTTCCGGAACTGGGCGGACGTCTTGGGGACGTGCTGCTCGCACCGACGAAGATTTATGTGAAGCCGCTGCTCGGACTGTTGAAAGAGATCGAAGTAAAGGGCATGGCGCATATTACGGGCGGCGGATTCATCGAGAATATTCCGCGCATGCTGCCGGATGGCGTCAATGTCGACATCGAATACGGCTCTTGGCCGATTCTGCCAATCTTTAAGCTGATGCAGGAAAAAGGCAACATTTCGAACAAGGATATGTTTACGACATTTAATATGGGGATCGGCATGGTGCTTGTCGTTAAGGAACAGGATGCAGACGGGGTGCTTCAATACCTCCGCTCCGCAGGCGAAGAGGCTTATGTGATCGGCCGCGTGACCGAAGGCGAGCGTCTCGTAACCTTCACGGGAGCTGAGGTGTAATGAGATCGTTTCGGATTGCGGTTTTCGCTTCCGGCAGAGGCAGCAACTTTCAGGCTTTGGCAGACGCGCAGCTCAGGGGGGCTTTAGGCGGCGTAATCAGCATTCTGGTATGCGATAAGCCGCAGGCTCCCGTCGTGGAGCTGGCTCAAGCGGCGAATGTGGATGTATTCGCGTTTCAGCCGAAGGAATATGCCACGAAGGAAGATTACGAACGTGAAATTGCGGTAGAGCTTCAGCAGCGCGGTGTCGAATTAATTGTCCTTGCAGGATATATGCGGTTGTTGAGTCCGTCCTTTGTCGAGTTCTATAGCGGCCGGATTATTAACATTCATCCTTCGCTGCTGCCTGCTTTTCCTGGTAAAGACGCGATTGGCCAAGCGCTGGATTATGGTGTGAAGATGACCGGTGTCACGGTTCATTTCGTTGATGGCGGCATGGATACCGGACCGGTTATTGCTCAGAAAGCTGTAGAGATCAAGGAAGGCGATACGGCGGAATTGCTGGCACAGCGTATTCATGCGGTGGAGCAGAAGTTATACTCCGAAGTCGTTTCCTGGTTTGCTCAAGGGCGGATTTCACTGAACGGGCGGAATGTGACGATTACCGAATAAGCTTTTGTAATAAAAGCGGACAAGGCCTTACGGTGAATCGACATGTTCGATATTTCTCGGGAAATAATTTGCAATTATGGATCTTCGACAGCATCTACGGAATCAAGACAGGCTTACTTAGTTGATTTTCATTCAAAATAGGGGGTATGAACGTGGGTATCAAAAGAGCTTTGGTCAGCGTTTCGGATAAAACCGGCATCGTGGAATTTTGCCGCGAGTTGTCTTCATTGGGTGTAGAGATCATTTCGACAGGAGGAACGAAGAACCTCCTTGCCAAAGAAGGAGTTCCTGTCATCGGCATTTCCGATGTGACCGGATTCCCGGAGATTCTGGACGGACGCGTCAAAACCCTTCATCCAGCCGTACACAGCGGCCTGCTTGCCATTCGCGACAGCGAAGAGCATCAGCGTCAGATGCAGGAGCTGGGCCTCGATTACATCGATATGGTCGTGGTTAACCTGTACCCATTCCAGGAAACGATCGCGAAGCCGGATGTCGAGTATGAAGATGCAATCGAAAATATCGACATTGGCGGTCCAACGATGCTGCGTTCGGCTGCGAAAAACCATGCTTTTGTGAGTGTGGTTGTCGATGCGGCGGATTATGGCAGCGTGATTGAGGAAATTCGCGGCGGCGGCGACACGACGTTGGAAACCCGTAAACGTCTTGCAGCCAAGGTATTCCGTCATACGGCAGCCTACGATACGTTGATTTCCGACTATTTGTCGAATGTGACGGGCGATCCGCTTCCAGAGCGCTTTAGCGTGACCTACGAGAAAATTCAGGACCTTCGTTACGGCGAGAATCCGCATCAAAAAGCGGCATTTTACCGTAAACCGCTGGCACCTGAGGGTACCTTGACGACAGCCGAGCAGCTGCACGGCAAAGAGCTCTCCTATAACAATATCAATGACGCGAATGCAGCCTTGCAGATTGTGAAGGAATTCGACGAGCCGACTGTGGTGGCCGTGAAGCATATGAACCCTTGCGGCGTTGGCATCGGGACAAATGTACTGGAAGCTTATCAAAAGGCTTATAACGCCGATCCGACATCCATCTTTGGCGGCATCGTGGCAGCGAACCGGACGATTGATGCTCCGACTGCAGATCTGCTGAAGGATATCTTCCTTGAAATTATTCTGGCACCGGACTTCACGCCGGAGGCACTGGAGATTTTGACGAAGAAGAAGAACATCCGTCTTCTGAAGATGGGCGAGTTCGGCTCGGCCAAGGAGCGCCAAAGCACGCTTGCCGTGACAACCATCGAAGGCGGCATGATCGTGCAGGAAAGCGATGTGCATTCCCTGGATGCCGCTGACCTGCAAGTTGCAACAGATCGCAAACCAACGGAAGAGGAACTGAAGCAGCTGCTCTTTGGCTGGAAGGTTGTAAAGCACGTGAAATCCAATGCAATCGTATTGGCGGCAGACGACATGACCGTTGGCGTTGGCGCAGGCCAGATGAACCGTGTCGGCTCGGCGCGCATTGCGGTGGAACAGGCAGGAGAGAAAGCCAAGGGGGCCGTTCTCGCTTCCGACGCGTTCTTCCCGATGGGAGATACCGTGGAGCTTGCAGCGAAAGCCGGCATTACCGCCATCATTCAGCCGGGCGGCTCCATTAAGGATGAGGAATCCATCAAGGCTGCCAACGAATATGGGATCGCCATGGTCTTTACCGGCGTGAGACATTTTAAGCACTAATTCATAAGCCTAAAAAGGTAGCTTCGCTGCATCCGTCAGGCTGCAGCTGAAGGATCACCTTTCATTCAGCAGCATATAGAGGCGACGCCGCTCTTTCGAGCGCGCCGCCTTTAAGTTTAAGGGGACCAGAAGGTGAAGATGACCTCACGCTTCGCCCTGTAAATCATTCATGTTATGAAATTCTATCAGCAAATTGAAAAGAAGCGGGAGGGAAACCCATGGATATTTTGGTTATCGGAGGCGGCGGAAGAGAGCATGCCATCGTATGGGCACTGGCGAAGAGCCCGAAAGCGGATAAGATCTACTGTGCACCCGGCAATGCTGGCATCGGACAGCTGGCAGAGTGCGTGCCGATTGCGGTATCGGAGTTTGATAAGCTGGCGGCATTCGCTGTGGAGAAGCAAGTAGGTCTCATTGTCGTCGGTCCAGATGATCCGCTGGCTGATGGCATCGTAGATGCTTTTGACGCTACAGGCATCCCGGTATTCGGTCCGCGTAAAAATGCAGCCGAAATTGAGGGCAGCAAAACCTTCATGAAGGATTTGCTCCATAAATACGGTATTCCGACGGCTGCTTACGCGAAGTTCAACAATTATGAGGAGGCGCTTGCTTACTTGCGTGAGCAAGGCGCTCCGATCGTCGTGAAAGCGGACGGGCTCGCAGCCGGCAAAGGCGTTACCGTTGCGCGGACGATCGAGGAAGCCGAGCAGGCGCTCAGCGACATTATGCAATCGAAGGTGTTTGGCGATGCCGGAAGCCGGGTGGTCATCGAGGAGTTCCTGGAAGGCCAGGAAATGTCGATCCTGGCCTTTGTGGATGGTGAAACCGTGAAACCGATGTCGGCGGCACAGGATCATAAACCAGCTTATGATGGAGATCAGGGACCGAATACGGGTGGAATGGGAACGTATTCACCATTGCCTCATATTCAGCCAACCATCATTGAAGAGGCGATTGAGACGATCATCAAGCCTACGGCAAAAGCGATGGTAGCCGAAGGGCGTCCGTTCCGGGGCGTTCTGTTTGCCGGATTGATGATTACGCCGGACGGTAAACCGAAAACCATCGAATTCAACGCCAGATTTGGCGACCCGGAAACGCAGGTTGTATTGCCGCGTCTGAAGACCGATCTGCTTGACGTCTTCCTTGCTGCCGTAAATGGAAACCTGGCTGATCTTGAGCTGGAGTGGAGTGACGAAGCAGCCGTATGCGTCATCCTGGCTTCTGGAGGCTATCCTGCATCGTATCCGAAAGGAATTGCGATCAATGGGCTGGACAACGAGCAGGACGGGACGATTGTATTTCATGCGGGCACTTCTCGCGATGCTGACGGAACGTGGAGAACGAGTGGGGGACGTGTCCTAGGCGTTGTCGGTTTAGGAACTGATATCGCTTCAGCACGTGCAAAAGCCTATGAACGGGCAGAAGCGATTGCATTTGAAGGTAAGCAAAACCGGACGGATATTGCGCTGAAGGCGCTTGTTTAGCGTCATTTTCTGGCTAATAAAATATACTTGAAAACAAAAGGAGTCTTCGTCGAGAAGACTCCTTTTGTTTGTAATCATAATCAGATTCACGAGCCCAACGTCTGTCCGACTTCTTGTATTATTCATCTGTGCCGTGAGAGGAGCAGATAACCGTCTCTGCATAATGATGCCTTGTATTAATTTATACTTTGTTCAGTTTCTGTTTACCTAATGTTAACTTTGCATCGATAGGATGATTAAGAAAGGATAAAGTCGATCCATTTCCAGCACCTCTTAGGAGATAATCTGAGCTTTTGGGAGATGACTCTGTTATATAATAAAATCAGCTGTTTGTTAAAATATGAAATAATGGAGAAAAGTGCTATGGATATCATTTCTGTTCTGCTTGTAGATGATGAACAAGGATTATGCGATATGTTGACCACCGTTTTGAAGAAAGAAGGTTTTTGGCATATCCGAAGTGTAGCCACTGGGCGGGAAGCGGTGCGAATGCTAACAGATTTTGATCCGGACGTGATCATACTGGATGTCATGCTTCCGGATGAAGACGGGTTCGAGGTGTGCCGAAAAATTCGCAAGATTTCTGAAACGCCAATTCTTTTTTTAACCGCAAGGGATGCTGACTTGGACAAGCTCATGGGGTTTGGGATTGGGGGGGACGATTATATCACAAAACCATTCAATCCATTGGAAGTTGTTGCCCGCATTAAAGCTCGCGTGAAATATAAAGTACAGCGGGAAAAATTGGCCCTGTCACGGTTAACCGAACTGGATTTTGGTTACTTTCGGGTAGACCTCGCAGCGGGGGAGTTGATCGTAAATGGAAACCACGTGGAGTGCCCGGCACGCGAATGGGAGCTGCTTGTATTCCTATGCCGAAACCCAAATCGTATTTTTAGTACACGCCAATTATACGAATCAGTTTGGAACGAGTCATACCTTGGGGATGAGAAGACGGTTGTAATCCATATTTTCAGATTGCGAAAAAGGATGGAGCCCGACCCTGGAAATCCCCGGTTTCTTGTTAATGTAAGAGGACTTGGCTACAAAATGTTGGCTCCAAGGAAGGAGCAGCAATGAATCCAATGGTCAAAATGGCTTTTCGCTTTATGAAGTTAACCATCCTTTGGGTGATGACTTTTGTCTTCATATTTATTATATGCGCAGTTATATTTATATATCTTCAGGAGTGGTTGAATCCCCGGGGCACGATATCCATGAAGAGTTTTTTAGCTGTTACAGGATTCCTACTAACGGTCATTTTTATTATTGCTTACGGTTGGTGCGTGGGCAAACCGCTCACTTATTTAATCCGTTGGATCAACAGGTTATCCAAGGGGAATTATAGCCAGCCGCGGGAACATTTCCGTCAGCCGAACGAAGTCTCCGATGCCTCATTACACCATAACCAGTGTCGTTATCCGTATGTCTTATATAAAGAATTATTTGATCAAATGACGCAATTATCGAATCAACTGCTGCAAAGCGAAACCGATCGATTACATATGGAGGTTAAGAAGCAAGAGTGGATTGCGTCGATCAGCCATGATCTCAAGACGCCGTTGTCGTACATCGAAGGCTATGCTCATATGCTCTCAGCTACCGATTATGATTGGACCGATGAAGAGAAACAGAATTTTAGCAGGCAGATCAGCGGCAAGACCATGGAAATGAAGCAGTTAATCCATGACTTAAATCAAACAGGCCGGTGGTCAGTCGAACAGTTCCCGATGAATAGAAAATTTGATGATGTAGTGAATTTTCTGCGCGATATGATAATAGATATCGCTAACCACCCGTTAGCCGAGCAAACTTCGTTTATGTTTAATACGGAAGAGAGCGGGTTCATGATGGAATTTGATAGCAGGCTGTTGGGCCGAGCTCTTCAAAATGTAATCATGAACGCGGTTATCCATAATCCGCCCGGCACCCAGGTCCAATGCGATATCTCTGTAAAGGAGAACCATTGTTTCATTGTGATCGAGGATGATGGAAACGGGATCGAGGATACGATATTAAGACAGGTTTTAGAACAAACGGGTAAAGGAATAGCTATAGCGAATGCCTTTGTTGAAGCTCATTCAGGCGACATGAGCATTCTACCGGGGGATTGCAAGGGCACCCGGGTTGAATTTGTATTGCCAATCAGCCCCTAAATTATCCTGGCGTTCATTTCATGTTTACCTCCTGTTTATTCCCCATTGCTAAACTTTAAATGTAAGTTACGCCAAGCAGGAGGAATAAGAGATGAACGAATATGCTATCGATACACATCAACTGACCCGACGATTCGGGCAGCGGGAAACAGTAAAGCAGATTAATTTGAAGGTTCCCAAGCGGGAGGTCTATGGATTTTTGGGGCCGAATGGAGCCGGTAAGACAACAACGATTCGGATGCTCCTCGGGCTAATCCGCTCGTCATCCGGGGAGATTCGTATACTTGGCAAGGATCTGAAGAAGAACCGAATGGACATTCTGAAAGATGTGGGTTCTCTCGTAGAATCTCCTTCTTACTATGCTCATCTTTCAGGTTACAATAATTTGAAAATCATGGCGCTAATCCACGGTATACAAGAATCCAGGATTCAGGAGGTTCTGGAATGGGTGAGGCTTAATCATGCAGCTCATCAGTCGGTCAGGAGTTATTCACTTGGTATGAAACAGCGGCTCGGGATCGCAATGGCACTTATTACGAATCCCAAATTATTGATTCTGGATGAGCCGACGAACGGACTTGATCCATCGGGAATTCAGGAAATTCGAGAGCTGATTAAAAGACTTCCTCGTGATTTTGATATAACGGTTTTGCTCTCAAGCCATTTATTGAGCGAAATTGAGCAGGTTGCAACCTGGGTGGGAATTATTAACCAGGGGGAGATGATTTTTCAAGGACCGCTTCAGGAATTAACCGACCGAAGTAAGCCTTATGTATGGATTGAGATGGATCGGCTTGTGGAAGCAGCAGCTGCTCTGAACGATCATGGATGGGATGCGGAACCTGAGATTACAACGGGTCAGATCAGAACTTCCATGATCACCAGGCCGCAATCGGCGGAATTGATTCGCTTTCTTGTGAATCGGCAATATGATGTATACCGAGTAACGGAGAAGAAGAAGACCCTGGAGGAAATCTTTCTGGAATTGACCGGTCAGGAGAACAGCTTATGATGCTGGAACTGATGCGTGCAGAGGGATTAAAGCTGAAGCGATTATGCCGGTGGATGCCTCTCATTCAAGGCATTATTTTGATCAGTATGACGGCTCTTGAGTGGTATCTTTATTTTCGTCAAGGTCCCGGGGGGATCTACGCTGGCTTTGCCGTCATGTATATGTTTTTATCTTTCATTTTTTTATTGGGAATTACGCTCCTAGCCAGCATTATGGCCGGTACCGAGCACGAAACAAAGGCATGGAAGCAGCTTCTCGCGATGCCTGTTCCTAAAGGCTCTGTATTCCTGGCAAAATTGGCGTGGATATTTATTTTGCAGTTATGTACCGTAATCATTACTATTGCTGGCATGTGCATGATCTGGGTTCTATACTCGGATGAACCGATACCATGGGGAATTATGATATTGCAGCCTCTATTCGCATGTTTGTCGACACTGCCGATGATGGCCATTCAGCTCTGGTTGTCTACTGTATTTTCCAACCAGGCATTACCGCTGGCTATAGGGATATTTGGATCTATCTCCAGCTTGTTTTTGGCTCGAAGCCATTCTTTTGTGATTCAGATCCTTCCCTGGTCGTATCCGTCATTATCCAGTCCGCTTATCCCTGGTCATATGCAGTGGATTGGAATCTCACTTGGAATAGGGGGAATGCTGTCAGTTCTGGGAGCTCTCCTGTTTGCCAGGCGAGAATTTGAATAGGGGGTTGCCGGATCATGAGAATGCTGTTACGTGCTGAAGGAATGAAACTTCAATGGAGAATTATATTTTTACTCATTGTATTGGATACGCTGATCAACTCAGCGATGGGGGCGATGCAGCTTCAGAGTTTAAGCGACTTTTTTCCGCCTAGCTGGTCTACGCTCTATATACACAGCGTCAATCTTCATTCTATGTTTTTCTATCCGCTGTATAGCGGGATTGTAGCCTCCTTATTGTGTTTATATGAGCATAAAGATGGAGGCTGGAAGATCACGATGAGTTTGCCGGTCCCCCGTTATAAGATCTTTTACGCGAAATATATTTTGTTGGTCGGGATTCTGGCGTTGGTGCAGATCGTATTTTTGCTCGGCTATCTTGGAACTGGTTATCTTGTCAAGGCTCCCGAAAGGATTCCGTGGGAGACATTACTGTATTCAGTCATTGGGGGATGGATAGGAGTTTTACCACTCGCTGCTTTACAACTTATGGTTTCGATAAGAGTGCGTAATTTCGGAGCCTCGCTGGCCATGTCCATAGGTTACGTGGTACCGAATATCGTGCTGACAGGTTTTCATTCTGCGATCGGGGCTTGGCTTCCGTTTACCATTCCCTACTATGTTATGATGCCACAGGCAGCGATTTACGCGCCAAGAGTTGAACCTTATAGCTTGTGGTCAATTGTGTTAATTACAGGAATGGTGTATTTGTTGATAGGGCAGAGATTTGTTGAAAAAAGAGATTGGTTGTAGCCCATTCGCTAACATATAGCTGTAAATAGGTTTTCTTTGCCCTGGTGTATGAACACCAGGGTTTGTTATATCATGGGGTCCCTGGTTACTTCTGAAAAGGAAACGTCCATCCCCTGGAGCTTCTGTGGTACATCTATCGGTGAAAGAAGAAGTATAAGTTAATGTGCAAACGTTTGTGCAACAATAGAGCATTTTGCAGTCGTTCTTGTCCGATTTAGAGGGTAGAATGACTGAATTGCACAGCATATGCACAACTATTTTTATGATAACTTACGAAATAGAGTGAATAGTGAAGGTAATAAGAGATTATTTGCTTAAAACGGGTAAAAATGATCTGTGCAAACGTTTTTACATTCACAATTAAATGTTGTATGATGTTTTCAGTGAATGAAGCGCTTTCTCAACGGGATTTTTCCTGAGTATCTCGCCAGATGCTACATAGAAAAAGAGACACTGAAAATTTTCTGAAATCGTTTGCGCAGATTTCCAACATTTTCTGATCATTTATTGAGGGGGTAATCATGGAATGAAGATGAAGAAACTACTTACGCTAGCTGCAACCTTTACGTTGGCGTTCTCCATTACAGCGTGTGGAGGAAATTCACCTGCTCCTGCTGCTGAGGCACCTGCTGAGAATCCACCGGCACAGGAGACGCCGGCCGAAAATACAGAAGCACCGGAACTTAAGCCAGAGGAAGGCGCTAAATTGGTCGTATGGGAAAGTAGAGATGAAAGAGCCTACACGGATGCGGTTGCTAAAGAATTTACCGAGAAATACGGCGTTGAAGTAACCATCGAAGAATTGTCTCCAACCGACCAAGTAACCAAGCTTCAACAAGACGGACCATCCGGATTGGGCGCTGACGTCGTATTGTTCCCTCACGATAACCTGGGTAAAGCCGTAGCTACAAACCTGGTTCTGCCAAACGATTACTTCGAAGAAAAAACGAAGAGCAGCAACACGGAAGCCGCTATCCAAGGCGTAAGCTATGACGGCGTTCTGTACGGATACCCGCGCGCTGCTGAAACTTACCTGATGTACTACAACAAGGACTTGGTAAAAGAAGTCCCAACAACGATGGAAGAAGTTATTGAATTCAGCAAAACCTTCACAGATAAATCCAAGAACAAATATGGATTCATGTTCGAAACAGGTAACTTGTACTTCGCCTATCCATTCCTTGCTTCCAATGGCGGCTACATCTTTGGTAACGGCGGCGCAGATGTCAACGATATCGGCCTCAACAATGAAGGCGCAGTCAAGAGTATGGAAGTTTACGCAAGCCTGAAAGAAATCCTTCCGGTTAAATCCGGCGACATTACGCCTGATATCAAACGCGGACTGTTCACATCCGGCGATCTGGCTATGGACATTAACGGACCTTGGGAGCTTGGCGGATACAAAGAAGCGCTTGGCGACAAGCTTGGCGTTGCTCCAATCCCAACCATCGGCGGCCAGCCTGCTGTATCGTTTTCCGGTATCAAAGCTTGGTACGTAAGCTCGTTCACGAAATATCCGCAGGCCGCTCGCTTGTTCGCGGACTTTGCAACAAGCAAGGAAGCTCAATTGAAACTGAGCGCACTGGTTGGATCGGTTCCGACAAACAATGAAGCTCAAGAAGACGATCAAATCAAGAATGACGAGTATGTATCCGCATTCACAGAGCAATTCAAATCTTCCCAACCGATGCCATCCGTTCCTGAAATGGCTAACGTATGGTCTCCTGTAGGTGCTGCACTGGCTGAGATCTGGGATAACAACAAAGACGTGAAAGAAACGCTTGATAAAGCTGTAAATCAAGTAAAAGATCTCAACAGTGGTGGAGCTAGCGAGTAATTACGTTCTTATATAATACGAGAAAGATGAAGAAGTTCACCCGCCGAACAACCGGCGGGTGATTCCTCGATTATATGGAGAGGAGAATGGAGGGAGCATGCGTCAACATCGTACGACAGCAGCCGTATTATCAGCCATCTGTATGGGTCTGGGTCAGCTTTACAACCGGCAATGGATCAAAGGCGTTCTTTTACTTATCGTAGGTATATTCAGTCTGTATTACTTCATCAACAACCTGGGTGATGCCATCTGGGGAATGACAACTTTGGGGGAACAGGGAAGCCATTTAGAGAAGGTCAACGGTTTAACCCAAATGGTAGCAGGTGACCATTCCATCAATCTCCTGATTGAAGGACTTATCACCATGATTATGTTTGCGATTTTTCTTATTGGGTATTATGCCAATATCAAAAATGCATATAACGCTGGAAAACTAAGGGAACAGGGTGTAAAACCCAACAATTTCAGACAGACCCTTTATTATATTTTTGAATGGAAATTCGCGCAATCTTTCCTGACACTGCCGGCGATCGGTATTTTGTTTTTTACGGTCATGCCGATTATCTTCATGGTCATGCTGGCGTTTACGAACTATTCTGCTCCAAACAATCTGCCGCCGGCCAATCTGGTTGACTGGGTCGGTTTCAAAACCTTTACCAATCTCGTTGCATTGAAATCGTGGAGCCACACATTCTTCGGCGTCCTGACCTGGACGATCATCTGGGCGGTGCTGGCAACGGTAACAACGTATTTTGGCGGTGTGCTTGTTGCACTGCTTATTCAACAAAAGGGAATTCGTTTCAAAGGTGTATGGCGTGTCATTCTGATCATTCCATATGCAATTCCACAGCTGATCTCACTGCTCGTGATGCGTAATATGTTTAACGGGCAATTCGGACCGATCAACCAGTATTTAAGATATTTCGGTTTGGAAGGCCTGCCATGGCTGACCGATCCGGTCTGGGCCAAAGTGACCGTTATTATCGTCAATATGTGGGTAGGTATCCCGGTATCCATGCTCCTCGTTATGAGTGTCCTGACTACGATTCCGAAGGATCTCTATGAAGCGGCCGATGTGGATGGGGCGACCGGATTCCAGAAATTCAAAATCATCACCCTGCCGATGATTATGTTCTCGACGGCACCGGTTCTGATTACGCAATTTGCTGGTAACATTAACAACTTTAACTTGATTTTCCTCCTCACGAACGGTAACCCGGTTGTAGGTGACTATCAATACGCGGGGGCGACGGACCTGCTGGTAACCTGGCTCTATAAACTGACGCTGGATCAGCAGCGCTATAGCATGGCATCGGCCATCGGTATTATCATCTTCATGATTATTGCGACCTTCTCGATTTACAATTATCGCAGAACCAGATCCTTTAAAGAGGAGGATATGATCCAATAATGGGAATTAAAATGAGAAATGCGATTCGCCTGACGGCAAGTTATATCACCCTTGTCATCATTGCGATCGGTTGTATTTACCCGGCGCTCTGGATTATTCTGGCTTCTTTCCGTCCCGGAAAGTCATTGTACAGCAAGTCCTTGATTCCAGAATCTTTTACGCTCAGTCATTATAAAGAGTTGTTTACGTCGCAAAGCTTTCTGTTTGGCACGTGGTACATGAATACATTGAAAATTGCGATATTCTCCATGATTATCGGGACCATTCTTGTTCTGCTAACAAGTTATGCGGTATCCCGGTTCCGGTTTAAAGGCCGGCAGAATGCGCTATCGGTCATTCTCGTGCTGGGGATGTTCCCGGGCTTCATGAGTATGATCGCCTTGTATATCCTGCTGAACTCCCTGGATCTGTTGAACACGCATGCGGCAATGATTATCGTGTATGCGGCAGGGGCACCGCTAGGCGGAACCTTGATCATGAAAGGCTTTCTGGATACAATACCACGAAGCTTGGATGAAGCGGCCAAGATCGACGGAGCCACTAACTTCCAAATTTTCCGCAAAATCATTCTGCCATTGTCGAAGCCAATGATCACGTATATGGGCTTGACGCTGTTCGTTGGACCATGGGTAGACTTTATCTTTGCGAGACTCGTGCTCCGGACAAAAGAAAACTGGACGCTCGCCGTCGGTCTATGGGATCTCGTCAACTCCACTCAGGACAGCAACTTTACGTTGTTTGCGGCGGCATCGGTGCTGATCGCACTGCCGATCACCCTGTTGTTTGTCTTCCTGCAGCGTTTGCTGGTCGATGGCATGACGGCTGGTGCAAGCAAAGGTTAAGTTACGGATAGCTAATCGTATGGATTCATCATAAGACAGATAGATAGAGAGAACAGCGAAGAGACACAGCCGGTAACCGCTAGCTGTGTCTTTTTGCATTCAAACATGTGATGCAGGGGGACATATACATATGAACATGATGAGACGTTTTCGATTCAAAGCGGTTGGGATGAAGCTGTTTGTTATCTTTTTTACCACGATCGTGCTGTTATCCTCAGCGTTGGGGTTATTATCGTATTCCATCTCCAAGGACACGGTGATGGATCAGGTGTCAGAAGCGACTTCGGGGCAGATGATGCAGGCGGCGGACAAGCTGGATTTTCTGCTGGCCCAATATGAAGCCGCTTCCCGTCAATGGGCGCTGGATACGGTGCTTCGCGAGGACCTCGTTACGGTGAGTACTGCGGGTATCGGCATTCGGGACAAAACGCAGGCTGAGAACCGAATCCGGGAGAAATTGAACGGGATGGCATCTTCGGATAAACGTCTGCAGGGCATGCGCTTGGTTGCGCCCAATCTTCAAGCTCAAAGCTCCTATAACTCAACGGGCTTATCGGGAATGTCTTCCGCAGATGGCGTGAAGGCGAAGATGGACCGGATTATACAAGCCGATGGCGAACCGGTATGGTTCCCGACAGAGGTTCAAGGCTTTATGGAGAACGAGAAAACAGCCACCATGTCGATGGGGAGATTGCTGAAAAACCTGAAGAATCCGGATGCGCAGTATATTCTGTTGATCGATATCAAGGACGAGGCGGTCGGCGAGGTACTGGCCAATTTAAAAATAGGGAACAACGGCCGGATGCGAATCGTTGCCGAGGATAACCGGATCGTACACGACATGGACCCGGCCCAGTTGATGCAGTCGTCCACGATTACGGTTCCTCAAGATGCCGAAGAAGGAGGGATTTATTACACCGCCGACGAGCAGATGGTGGTGTACACGCCGCTGAAGACGGCTCCTTGGCATATGGTCGGCTTTGCTCCCGTTAGCGATTTCGTGCAAGCCACGGACACACTATTGGTTGTAACGCTTGGGGTTATTGTGGCCGCGGTTCTGATTGCGATACTGATGGGCTATTATATGATGCGTTCCATCGGTCGTCCGCTGAATCAGATGTGCCGTCTGATGGAAGAGGGAGAGCAGGGGAATCTAAGGGTTCGTACCGAGTTCCAGCGTGCGGATGAAATTGGCCGTCTCGGCCACAGCTTTAACCGGATGATGGGGCAAATCGCGGCTTTGGTCGATCAGACGAATGCTTCGGCGAAGGAAGTGCTGGCCACGGCGGAGGAATTGGCGGAAGCATCGAAGGGAACCTCGTTGACGGCTGGCGAAATTGCATCGGCCATGGAGCAGATTGCACAGGGAAGCTCAAGCCTGGCGATGGAAGCCGAACGAGAGAATCAGCTGGCTGAGAACATTGGCGTTCAGATGAGTAAGGTATCGGATTCGAATCGAGTGATGGGGTCCGCGGCTGATCGCGTGCTTCAGGTGACGGGGGAGGGGGCGCAGCATATGGACAATCTGGTGGAAAAATCAACGCGGATTAATCAGGTGAACTGGGCCATCGTCCAGAACGCGGAGAAGCTGAAGGAGAATACCGCGTCGATTCACAAAATATTGGAGCTGATGTCGGAGATCACGCATCAAACCAACGTGCTGTCCATTAATGCGACGATTGAAGCGGCCCGTGCGGGGGCAGCAGGCAGCGGCTTCATGGTTGTAGCCAATGAAGTGCGGAGCTTGGCGGATCGTTCCAAGGAATCGATCCAGACCGTAGGGGCGATGATCAAGGATATCCGTTCTGAAGTGCAAGGCTCCGTTGATGCATTGACGTCGGCATCACCGCTCTTTGACGAGCAGTTGCATTCGGTGCAGGAAGCTCAGGGCGTATTTGATCACGTTCGCCACGAGATGGATGCCCTTTTGGCCGAGATCCGCGAATCGACCCGTTCGGTCGAGGTACTGATCGGTTCCCAGCTTACCCTGACCGATTCGATCTCGGAGGCGAGCTCAATCGTTCAAGAGACCAGCGCTGCCACGGAGGAGGTCGCTTCGATGTCATCCGAGCAGTTCAAGGTGAGCGAGAAGCTGGTTGTTCTGTCTTCCCGCTTGGAGGAATTGTCGGAGGGTTTGCGTAAGTCTTTGGTGATGTTTAGGACGTAAATGGTTTCGTAAAGATGTGATGGCTATGCAGCACTCCGCATGCGGATCATGCTTCCGCCTTCTCCGTTGAGGCCAGGCGCTGCGAGTACGTATCGTTCCTCCAATCGCTGTTGTCCCCGATTTTCTTTGAATTATGATTTTGCGGTGGAAAATCGGGGACAAAGGCGACCACTATCGTTTTTCCGGAATCGATTCGTCCTCTCCGCTATTGCGTGCTGTGCACACAACCACTTACGCTAAGGTGTGGGGATGGAAAAGAGCCGATGAAGGGGAACATCTTCATCGACTTTTTGTTGGTGGGAGTACTGCTCGGGAGTGCTGGGATTTAGCGCGAGGTTGAACTACCTCGTACGCTTGTTGAGTTACTACCTGCTGAGCACGCTCTCCCTTTGGGAATCGCTTCATGTAGTGCGGGGAACGTTGGGGTACTTCGTGCGTAACGGGCTATTGCCTACTGGAATCGCTATTTTATAGCTGCACGATTAAAAACCAGCTCTGGGACAATTCCCGGAGCTGGTTTTGTTTAGGTGCCGCTCTTAGCAAAAGAGCTTATGGGTTGCCGCCACTACTTCGCATAAATGTTGGCCGTTCTGCTGGCCGGGGCGGTGAAGGAATGATACGTTCCTGCAGGCTTACGGTTGCCAGTTTACATTAATGGTGGCTGTGCCACTCGTTGGAGTGGTGAAGGAATGGTACGTTCCTGCGGGCTTACGGCTGCCAGTTCACATTAATGGTGGCCGTGCCGCTCGTTGAAGCAGTGAAGGAATAGTACGTCCCCTGCGGGCTTACGGCTGCCAGTTCACGTTGATGGTGGCTGTGTCGCTTGCTGGAGCGGTAAAGGTATGGTTCGATCCGCCTTCCCATGTTACCGTCGAACCTTGTTTTTTCAGGAATTTGAATTCGATGGTTTTACCGGCCGGCACACTGACGTCGTAGTACCAGGTTGGGTATTGGTAGATGACCTGGTTGTACAATGGCCCGACGGCTTTGGCAGGGTCCCAATTGCCGAGCTCGCTTACGCTGCCTGCCAGGTACACGTTTTGTCCAAGCGCGGTGGTGGCATTGTTTACCACAAACCGGACGCTGACTTGATCCCCGGTCAGCACTTCGAAATTGTCGTGCACATTGCTTGAAGTGCCAGCGCTATTGGCGACTTTGATGTTATATACGCCACCGGCAACCGCAGGGATTTTCACTTTGATCTGCGTATCCTCCCATGCTGTAACGTTAGCGCCCGTTACGGCCGTTGAGCCGAAGTATACCGTGCCTTTGGTTGCGCCGAAGCCGCGGCCGTCAAGGGTGATGGTTGCGCCCGGTTTGGCCATCATCGGGCCTACGTGCCCGATCGTTGGCGAAGTCACGGCCGTGGTATACTGCCACACGGCCGTACCGCCGGCAGCCAGCGTAAAGTTGGAAGCTGCTCCGCCTGTGCCAACGGTCAAGCTGTTGCCGTTTAGAAGTCCGCCCAGCACGTCGGCATAGCTGCCGGCAGGCAATGAAGTCGCCAATCCCGTAATGGAAACCGGTGTGTTCACGTTGCGGTTTACAGCGATAAGTGCCACGTTGTTGCCGAATTTGCGTTCATAGATCAGCACATCATTGTTGATCCAGCGCTCCTGCGTCGTTCCATAGGCGATGGCCGGATTGGATTTGCGCAATGGCGCCAGCTTTTTAATTACTTGGTAAGCCGTAGTCGTCGTAGAGAAAGAAGGAATCCGTGCCCGGTTGTCTGGGTCGTTGCCGCCGGACATGTATTGTTCGGTTCCGTAATAGATGGCTGGCACCCCGCGCGAGGTGAGCGTGAAGGCCAAAGCCTGTTCCAGCTTGCGGCGGTTGTCGCTGCTGTTGTGGAACCGCTCCATATCATGGTTATCGATGAACGTGACCTGATCCTCCACTTGGGCATAATCGGTTGCTGAGCCCTCCAGCATGGACTTCAGACCGTACATATTGTCGGTGTTGTCCCTGAACACTTGGCGTACCTTTTGCGCGAAACGGAAGTCCAGCAGGCTCATGCCGGATTCGTTGGCGAACTTATGGTTCTCGGCACTCACTTCGTTCACGCCGAGGAACCATTCGCCGAAGGTGAAGACCGGCTTGTAGTTGTTGACGGTAGCCATGAAACTCTTCTGCCAGCCAAATGGCATATGTTTCACCGCGTCCATTCGAATGCCGTCAATGCCCAGATCGAGCCACATTTTGATGGCATCTTTCAGGTAGGTATCCACCGTGCTGTTGTTGTGGTTCAGGTCGGCAAGGTCATACAGGTTTTTGTAAATCCCGTTCTCTGTCGTCGAAAAATCGGTGCCCCCGTTATGATGGAACAAATTCTGTGTATCGTTCGTGTATCCGCCGAGCAGGGTGCCGTTGTTGTACAGCTTGCCGTTCTCCGCGAATGAAGGCTGGTCCGAGGAAGCGGGAGAGGTATGGTTCGGTGCAAAGTCGATGATGACTTTAATGTTCTTGGCATGAGCGGCAGCGATGAGATTTTGGAAATCGGCGATCGTGCCGTAAGCCGGGTTCGTTTTCTTGAAGTCTCTGGCCCAATAGCCGTGATAAGCGGTGTTGTTCACGCCGGAATAGTTGATGACGCTGTAGATGTTCTCGACAGGCTGGGAGATCCAGATGGCGGTAACGCCCATGCCGGTCAGGTAGCCGTCGTTGATTTTGTTAATGATCCCTTGCCAGTCACCGCCGCAGTATAACCTCAGATTGGTACAGGTACCGTCAAAGGCAGGTCCGGTCGGGTTGTTGGCAGCATTGCCGTCGGAGAAACGATCTGTAAAGATTTGATAAATGACATCCGTGCTGAAATTTTGTTTATTGGACACCGAAGTATCCGGGGCCGCATGAGCAGGACCGAGAAGGCCCAAGGCCAGGGAGAAGCTAAGGGCTAGCGCGGTTGTCAGTTTGTAAAACTTTTTCATCGAAATTCCTCCTATGTAGTTGATATAGAGAAGGTTGGTTTTACTAGCTTATCGGCTGCTTGTGCATCACCTCCTATACAAAATCGGGCAACAAAAAACCCCGGCATCTCCTGTAGAGAAACCGGGGTTGTTCCATACCGGGTGTGCGGTTACGGAATGCATGGCCCTTAAATTATGCGAGTGTTTGAATTCAACAATATTGTAAATGAAAGCGTATTCAGGTGTCAATATGAAATATCCAAATAAAAGGAAAATTCACATGGAGTATGATGAAATTAAATTTTATAATTATTAATTATTATTGAAACAAAATTTTACAGGTCATATAATAGGTTTAGGAAACGTTTACATTTTTAAGATGATGTTGATGCGGATGGCATGTTTGTTTTCAGTTGATCCGACTCAAGGCCTTGATGTAAAGGAGGGAAGAAAAATGGAAAGTCATGCTGAAGCCGGTGCAGAGCAGCTTCGGTTGGGAGCTAGGGGAGTACGAGCGGCTTGCGCCGCGATGGAACGCGAGATTGCCGCAGGCACGACACCGGGAGCCGTACTGGGTGTTATGCATGAAGGCAAGCAGTGGTTCTATAGTGCCGGTTATGCCAACCCCAAGCCGAAGCAGGGCCAACCTGTGCCGGCCAGCAAGGATACGTTATACGATTGTGCGTCCTTAACGAAGGTGGTGGTTACGCTCCCGTTAATTCTGCAATTGATCGATGAGGGGGTCTTGACCTTAAGTACAAAAGTGAGTGACATTCTGCCTCTATTCGGAACGGCTGGTAAAGAAGAGCTTACGGTGGGACAGCTGCTCACGCATACTTCCGGGCTTCAGGCGGATATGAACCTGCACTCGCAGGGCTGGGATAGGGAGCAGATGTGGGATGCCGTTCTTACCGCACCGCTCGTGACTATGCCGGATACCGAAGTGATTTACAGTGATCTGGGATATTTGGCGCTTGGCCGCATTATTGAGAAGTCGCTGGGAATGCCATTAGACCAAGCAGTAAAGGGACGGGTGTTAGATCCACTCGGCATGCGTCATGCCACGCTGACTCCTGCGCCGGAACAGGCCAGCCGCTATGCCGCAACGGAGTACGAGGATACCATCCAGGATCATCTGTGCGGGATTGTGCATGACGAGAAGGCACGGGCTTTGGGTGGTGTATGCGGCCATGCCGGCTTGTTTGCCACCGCAGGCGATCTGCTGCAATACGCACGAATGTGGCTGGCACATGGGGCGATCCCGGCAACGGTGAGTCCAGATGCGAGAGGCGGTGAATCCCGCATCTTATCTCGGGCTGCGGCTGTGGCGTCCACTCGTACCCATACGGGACATATTGATGGCACCAACCGTGGTCTGGGATGGGTACTGAAAGGGGATAAGATGGATGCTTCCGGTGATTGGATGGGTCCGGGCTGTTACGGACATACCGGATTTACCGGAACCAGCATGTGGATCGACCCTGAGTTGGATCTTGCAGTTGTTCTGCTGACAAACCGCGTGTACGGGGGACGGAGCAGCAGCGTCGCTCAGCTGCGGGCCCAGGTTCATAACGCTTTGACAGGAGCCGTGGCATGGTAAGACGGGGAGGCGGCATAGGGTCGACAGCCAAACTACGATAATAAGGAGGGAATACGTAATGATGAGTGTAACCTACAGACCTTACCGGCCTGGAGACGAAGACGCTATCACTACTCTGTGGAATGCCTGCTTACCGGGAGATCTCATGACTCGGCTTCGCTTTCGGAATTTGGTGCTGCTCGATCCGAATTTTGATCCGCAAGGACTGCGGATTGCGGAGCAGGAGGGCCGCATGGTTGGCGTCTTGTATGCGGTACGCCGGAGGCTACCGATGATCGGAACCGAACTGGAGCTAGATCACGGCTGGATCACCTTCTTCTATACCGATCCATTGGTTCGAAGACAGGGGGTGGCATCGCGGCTGCTGCAGGACGGCGAAGACTATCTTCGCGACCATAGACGCAGCAAAGTTTTTTTCTCCTCGTATGCCCCGAATTATATCGTTCCGGGCATCGATGGCGAGCGCTATCCAGAGGGCTTGGCGTGGCTTGCGGCAAGCGGCTTTACCCGCAACTACACGGCGGTTGCGATGGATCGCTCCCTGGTCGATTTTCATATGCCGCCGGAGGTTGCGGAGCTAAAGCGGCAGCGAGAGCAAGAAGGCTTCACTTTCATGCTGGCTCAGGACAGCGATCTGGTGGAACTAATCGATTTTGCGACGGACGTGTTTAACCCGGATTGGGGCCGGGCGATTCGTGAGGGACTGCTCCAGCGATTAAGAACGGATCAGATCCTGATCGCGCGCGATCAAGGAAAGCTGGTGGGATTTTGCCTGCATAACGGATATGAAGGCGTGGCTGAACGCTTTGGTCCGTTTGGTGTGGACCCGTCGATGCAAGGAAAGGGCCTCGGGAAAATTCTGTTATATGATTGCCTCGCCCTCATGCGGGCACAGGGGCTGCATGGAGCCTGGTTCCTCTGGACGGGCGAACAAAGCACGGCAGGGCATTTGTACCGCAAAGCCGGATTTCACGTGACGCGCCGGTTCGATATTATGAGCAAAACGCTTCGATAGATTCTACTACTTTTGATACAAAGGGGAGATCCGATGTGACGGAAGCAAAGCAGCATCATATATTGGCAATTGGCGGACATGCGGGCGATATGGATCTTACGGCAGGAGCCGTGATCGCCAAATACACGCAGGCTGGCCACAAAGCAACGTTCCTTCACTTAACGCCAGGGGAGAAGGGACACCCTCGTCTGACGCCGGAGGAGTACGCGAAGCAGAAGATTGACGAAGCTCACCGGTTTGCCGATATCGTCGGCGCGGATGTCCGGTTCCTTGCTTACAAGGATGCCGAGCTGCCACTCGATGAGGAAGTGAAATATCAGGTAGCGGACGTCATACGGGAAGTGAAACCCGATATCATCATCACGCATTGGAAGGAGAGCATCCATAAGGATCACTCCAATACCCATTATATCGTGGAGGACGCCCGCTTCTACGCGGGGCTCAAGACGATTGAACGCGAGCTTCCGGCCCATTATGCCCAGCATTTATACTATGCGGACAATTGGGAGGATCCTTACGATTTTCATCCCGAGGTCTTTATCGATATTCCGGACGAAGCCTATGAAACGTGGGTAAGAGCCATGAACGTATATGCTTATGCGCGCGGGGAAACTTACGGCTTCCCGTTCATCGAATATTACAAAGCGCTCACGATAGTGAGGGGAGCTCCGGTGAACTTCAAGCGGGCTCAAGCCTTTGCCGTGCCAAGAGGTGCGTTGACTAAACGATTACAGTTTTTCTAAATATATGGTATTACATCCAGAGAACTGGAATAATACCTAATGAAATCACAAAAAAATTGTGAGAAATGCCAAAACATCCACTGACATTATACCTATCTTTTGATATAATGAGTGATGTTACGGGGGAACACGTACGGAATCATATAGAGAATACAAACAGGAGAGGAAGTCTTCCATATGGAGGCTTCCTCTCTTTTCGTTTCGTTCATCAATGGGTGTGGAAAATGGAGACATAGTCTTTCCGGTTGCAGCTCTGGCCGGGAAGCAGAAGGGATGCTGTTGCATTTTTTTATTTCCGTGGTATCATGTATTTAAAGAATCTTGAATTAAAGATATTTAGATGAGATTTTAGGGTAGCCTATGGTCCTATCGGGGTATTCAGGGGCATTCTACATTCATTGTTGTAAAACGGAATCTAACCATATAAGAAATCGAAAGGAGATAATACAAATGGAACATAAGCATATTTACCGCCAGGGAACTTCTCCCGAGGCACCAACCTTACTATTGCTGCACGGTACCGGGGGGAATGAGGAGGATCTGCTGCCGCTGGCCGAGATGATCTCGCCTACATCGAATGTGCTCGGCGTCCGCGGAAACGTGCTGGAGAACGGCATGCCGAGATTTTTCCGCCGTCTGGCTGAAGGCGTATTTGACGTAGAAGATCTCGTAAAACGTACGCAGGATCTCAATGAATTCCTGAACTGGGCAGCTGCCGAATACAGTTTTGACCGCAGCCGTATTGTAGCGGTTGGGTATTCGAACGGCGCCAATATTGCCGCCAGCCTGCTATTCCATGAAGGAGATGCGCTGCAAGGGGCCATTCTCCACCATCCGATGGTTCCGCTGCGCGATAAGACCTTACCGGATTTGACTGGTGTTCCCGTCTTCATCGCCGCCGGTCGGCGTGATCCAATGTGCACTCCGCAGGAGAGCGAGGATCTGAATGAACTGCTTAGCGCGGCAGGTGCGGACGTGAAGCTTCATTGGGAGAACGGGGGGCATCAGCTGAGCCGTACAGAGGTTGGGATGGCTGCGACTTGGTTTAAGGAGAAGTTCTAATAATATAAAGACTAATACTTTTCTCGACACTGCTCCAAAACCACGAAAGCCGGGGGATTGATTGCCCCGGCTTTCGTGCGTCTTCATATAAGTACCTCATCCTCCCTAATCGTGGCGATGGGGTGCAGAAATTGATGATCAAAGGGCTTCAGCTCTGTCCCTGCCCGAGCTTTATTCACCCAGTCCGGATTGACCAAGGCGCTGGTGCCGATCGCAACGAAGTGCGCATGGCCTGAAGCCAAGAGCTGCTCCGCGACAGCCGGATTACCGAGTTTGCCGTTCGCGATGACGGGAACGCTGCCATACGTTGCGGCAAGCTCGGCTAAGGTAGCCTCGCCCTCATCGAAAGCGGGGTTGTAAGCTTTGTACTCCGTCGTGTGAATGTAAGATGGTGAAGCCCCGCTCAATTGGCCGAATATGATTTTGGCATCCTCCACTCCCTGAGCCCACTTATGATGAAAATCGTTCACCTTGCCCTGGGAAACCCGAACGCCCACAATATAATCCGAGCCAACGGCTGACCGAATGGCTTCCAGCACCTCAACGACGATTCGAATCCGATTCTCCGTTGACCCGCCGTATTCATCCGTTCTGTGGTTGGTGTAATCGGTTATGAATTGATCGAGCAGATAGCCGTTTGCCGCATGGATTTCAACCCCGTCGAATCCAACGGCCTTGGCGAGAAGTGCTGCATGCGCAAAATCCTGGATCGTTTGTTTAATTTGAGGCTGCGTCATCTCCTGTGGGGTGGCGAATTCCCCGCTTCCCCCATGATCCTCAAGCATGGTGCCCACCGGCTTCACCGATGAAGGAGCAACCGGGACGAATCGCTCATGCTGAACCAGGGCCCCGGCGTGCATCAGCTGCGCGATGATTTTACCGCCCTCCCGATGAACAGCTTCGACGATGGGCTTCCAGGACGCAGCTTGTTGGTGATTGGCCATGCCTGGCTGGTTGAGATAGCTTTGGCTCTGTACGTCATCTGGATAAAGGCCTTCCGTAATGATCAGACCGAACCCGCCCTTCGCGAATCGCTGATAATATTGAGCCATTCGGTTGTTAGCCAGGCCATTCGGCTCTGCGCTCGTTCTAGTCATGGGTGAAAGCACGGCCCGATTAGGCAGCTTTAAAGATCCTAATGTAGTTTCTTTTAGCAGGTTGGGGTATGAATGCATGGTTTTATCCTCCTAAATGGTTGATCAGTCTTATGCAACTGACGCTTTATGGTATGAACTGATTGTATTTCGGATGTTCTATACTGTAAAATGATAGAAAATGATATATGTATCAAAAAAAATGATACTGAAAGGTGAGCTGGATGGACTTAACAGATCTGAGGGTTATATCCGTCATTGTGGAGGAAGGCAGCGTATCGGGAGCTGCCGAGAAGATGGGGTATGTGCAATCCAACGTGACGGCGCGCATACGCAAGCTGGAGTCCGAGCTGGGTGTCCCCTTGTTCGACAGACATCCTAAAGGCGTCACCCCCACGGGGAAGGGGCTCGTTCTTCATCGATATGCCAAGGCGATTCTGTGCATGACTGAGGAGGCCGTCGCAGCCGTGAAGGAGCCTCCTTATCCCAGCGGTCCGCTTGTGATTGGTGTCGTGGAGACGATGGCGACGTCGCCATCTTTTATCCGAGCCTTGTCCGATTTTCAACGAATCTATCCGGAGGTCGCGCTATCTCTTGTTAGCGGAACTTCTCCACAGCATCATGAAGGCATGTTCAGCCGAAGATTGGACGGTGCGTTCATTACCGATGATTATGATATGTCGCGGCTGGAGAGCGAGCTGGAAATTCGGGAGGAGGTGTCGCTGCTTGTTTCGTCGGAGGAATACGGGGAAGAGGGGGCGCTCGAGGCATTCGGTCTATCGGATGCTTCTTGGATCGTATTTCCCAAGGGATGCCCGTTCCGGAAGTCTAACGAGGAATGGCTTCGCAGCGAAGGGATTGCCGCGGCGAACATGATCGAAATCAGCACATTGGAAACGATGATCAGCTGCGTACGAGCCAAGCTGGGTTGCGCGCTTCTGCCGGCATCGGCGATTCCTTGGTCCGATCCAAGTTTAAGGGCCTACCCCGTACCGGAAGAGTATCGCAGCGCCACGACCCGGCTGTTGCGTCGCAATGAATCATTCCGCAGCAAGGCGTTTGCCGCTTTTGCAGCATGCGTCAGAGAAGCGGGCTGGATGGGTTCGACTGGCATTCAGGCCACCTGATCTTGAAACCATCGCCATTTTGCGAAAGCTTGCCAGAAAAGGGCGGGATATTTTCATGAAAAGTGATACAATGATAGAAATACGTAAATAAGGGTAGCGGATGGATCAACGTTTACCTGGCAGCGAAGTGGGAGTGTGATCAAGAGAATGGAAGAGACGTATACGGCAAAACGGGCAGTCAGCATGGAGGACATCGTACGCGCACACCACGTGCTTCGTGAAGTGATCGTGCGGACGCCGCTGCAGCGGGACGCTGTACTATCGGCTAAGTATGACTGCGAAGTGTATCTGAAACGCGAGGACTTGCAGGTGGTTCGCTCCTTCAAGATCCGTGGCGCTTACAATATGATTCGCAGCTTGTCGGATGAGGAACGGGACAACGGCATTGTGTGCGCCAGTGCGGGAAACCATGCGCAAGGGGTAGCTTTCTCCTGTAATGCGCTGAATATTAAAGGCAAGATTTATATGCCGAGTACGACCCCGAATCAGAAGGTGAAGCAGGTGAAGCGTTTTGGCGGGGGCAGTGTTGAGGTCATTCTGATAGGCGATACCTTCGACGATGCCTACGCAGAAGCGATCAAGGCCTGCGATGAGTATGGCATGACATTTATTCACCCGTTTGATGAAGCGAAGATTATCGCGGGCAATGGCACGATCGGGATGGAGGTTATGGAGGAGCTGGACGCACCGGATTATATGTTTGTTACTATTGGCGGTGGGGGTCTTGCCGCAGGTGTGGCAACGTATGTCAAAACCGTCAGCCCAACGACGCAAGTCATTGGCGTTGAACCGCTTGGGGCTGCATCCATGATCGAATCCAAGAAGCAGGGCGAGGTCGTCACGATGCATGAGATCGACAAATTCGTGGATGGCGCCGCCGTGAAACGCGTTGGGCAGCTGACCTACGATATATGCAATGAGCTGGTTGATGACATCGTGACGGTTCCGGAAGGAAAAGCCTGCACCACCATCCTGGAGTTATATAACGAAAATGCGATCGTTGTCGAGCCTGCCGGGTCGCTGGCCGTGGCTGCGCTGGATATGAACCGGGACCGGATTCGCGGAAAAACGGTGGTATGCATCATCAGCGGCGGCAATAACGATATCGACCGGATGCAGGAAATCAAGGAGCGTTCCTTGATATATGAAGGGCTGAAGCATTACTTCATGATTAACTTCCCGCAGCGTGCAGGTGCACTCCGCGAGTTTTTGGAGGAAGTGCTGGGTCCCGACGACGATATCGCACGCTTCGAATACACGAAGAAGCATAACAAGGAAGACGGACCTGCCCTGGTGGGCATCGAGCTGTTAAAGCCCGAGGATTATGGTCCGCTGGTGGAGCGGATGCAGCGCAAGGGTCTGGATTATACGGAGCTTAATAAGAACATGAACCTGTTCAATCTGCTGATTTAAGTGGTGCACAGACGCGATAAATAGGCACAGACCACGATTAAAAGCCGGATTCTCCTATAAACGGGAATCCGGCTTTTTTTCATATCTATTCATTAGGTCGGTGATCCTGCTGAACGTAGGGAATGGTCTGTGGTTCGTTCGACTAGTCGAGCGGAACCGCCTTCGCACGATATTGCTCAACTTCCTGGGTCAGCTTGTCCTTGTTGCTCTCAAGCACCTCAGACCAGGACTTCAGCTTTTTCAGGAGAGCGCTTTTGGAGACGGCGTCGCTGTCCTTGAGAACGTTATCGAAGGCTTGCCGAACTTCCGGATCGAGAAGATTGTCCTCGTACTTGAATAGTGGGGTATTGTTGTAGCCATAGAATAAGCTTAGCTCGGTAAAATGAAGCTTCAGCTTCACATCCGCGGCCCGGTTTGATTTGGGATATGTCGTGATAAAAGCCTGCTGTGCAAGTCCACGTTCAATGACCTCGGACCAAGGGATGACCAAGGCCGCATCACTGACCGCAGGCTTCTCGGACTCCACGATCATGATGTCGATATAGTCTTGAAGATCCTTATTGATGTAAGGCTTGTATGGTTTCAGTGTCGTATAGTCAATAATCGGGAAGATGACGCCTTCGGTCGTATACAGTCTGTAGCCGCTGTCTCGCAGGTTGACGAGCACCTTGCGCAGCGTGTCGTCCTTGGCTTTGTTAATGGTGGTGTTAATCGGCTCCCCGTATTTGTACAGGTTCATCAGTTTATCCTGAATGCCGATTTCATACACCTTGTCGGTTTTTGCCGGGAGCGCATCATTCATCGCGTTCTCCAGTTTGAGCACCAGCATGGTCGCCTGATACGTGGTTACGCTGCCGATATGCTTGGTGATGTAAGACTTGGCATAAGCCACATCGGATTCCTTCAGCAGTTTACTGGCTTTGCTGTACACCGCATTGCCGAAGGCGGTAGCTTTGCTTGAGACGGCGGTTGAACCAGCTTGGGATACGGATGCAGTTGCTGCGTTAGCGATGACGCCGGTCTGGATCGATAGAATAAGTGCAAGGATGGCAGCCATCGCGGATTTTTTGGATTTTGACATATATATTCCTCCCTTACCACACATTACCCTTATCCTATCATCTTCTATAGAACATTAGAATCCGCTAAGTATTATTTGCTCGAAAAAAGAAGTTTCGTCCCGGCGATTCCGACCAGGAATATGACGAGACTGATCCATGGCGCTATCGTCAGAACCGGCAGCAGCCGCCCCAGCCACACGCCGGCTACCAGAATCAATACGGTGATGGCGACATAAATTCCCATATTGCGAACATTAATCTTGCGCTTGTCCTCCTCCGGCTTGAAGGTGTCGCTCTTCATCCATCTTAACAATGCGTGGATAAGCACATAGGAACCGCCTGCTATCAAAATCAGGGTGGAAATACGTACCTGTGTCATGCGCTCAACCGGTCCCCCGGCCCACATCGTGATGAATCCGACCAGCGCTTGGACGAAGAAAAACCAGGTTAAGGCAATCCAAGGGATCATGAAATGGTATTGGAGACTGCTCAGGCCTTTTATTTTTGGCAGCTGCTCCACGAGCTCCTTGCAGTAGGATTCGGGATCGCTTCCGAACACATCCTCGGCGCTCCTGCCCTTGGCTTGGGCATCCAGCAGGTGCTGGGCGATTTCAAGCAGCAGTTCCTCGCCTTTTTGCTCCTGCACGAAGCTGCTGCGGATATAGACCACCATGTCTTGGTAATAGCTAAGATTGTCAGGCGTCATGGCATCTTGAAGTCGATTGTTCTCTTTGATCATCTGTTTGGTATTCATCTTGATTGTCCTCCACGGGTTAGAATATGGTCCACACTATCTTTAAGCGTTCCCCAATGTTCCTTGAATTGTTGAAGAACGTGCAGGCCTTTATCGGTCAGATTGTAATATTTGCGGGGTGGTCCCCCGGCACCGGCCGCAGGCCGCAGTGTCCCTTCGATAAGCTGGTCTTTCTGCATGCGAAGCAGCAAGGGATAGATACTGCCTTCGCTTACAAACGTTAGTCCGCTGTCTTCCAGCAGCGTGCTAATCTCATAACCGTATACCTCCCGATGCTCCATAAGCGAGAGAATGCAGCCTTCGAGAATGCCTTTTAGCATTTGACTTTGGGTGGTCATGAATGGGGTTATCCTCCTTCAAGTATATTGCTATGCAAGGTAGTGGGGCGTATTTAGGCTGGGCTACAAATGAGAATGATAAATGCCGAGTGACGAATGACAGTGATGTCGGATGAGAATGGCAATGACAAGGTGATGGCAAATGGCAATGGCGAATGGCCAATTGCCATTGCGAATAACCAACCTTGTTCCCTACAAAACGGACGTCCCTGTCATCTACCTTGTTATGCAATATATCATACCAGCAGCATACTTGCAATGCAAGGTAGCTTAAATAATCCATGTCGTATTCGTGAACCAGGTATAATTCTGCTGCTCCTATTTCACAATAATAAGCATTCTGAATCAATGACGACACCCTAAACATTTAGGGGTAAGAAGGAGGAGTTCTTTAGGTGAGTGCTAACTTTTATGACGATGAATTGCATGGTGGAGACGCTGTGCCGGCAAACGGGCAAGAGGTTGTGGCGGGCAGCAGTGCAGCCGATGGGATATTTGGCCAGCCTGAAGGGGGATACGACTCCGGGGATGATGAAACAGATCTGTCTGCATCAAGCTTATGGGAGAACGGCCCCATCGGGAAGACTTGGATGAATGATTGGAGCGGACGAGAAGAGACCCATGCGATGTTTCGCCAGAGCTATGAGTAAGGCTGAAGGTGCGGTGTGAAAGCTGGGCGGAACGATTAAAGCAGGCGAGGAGAATGATGCCAAGTTTGTCTGTGGTATAAGTAGTGGTTGAATGGACCGTTTCATAACCGGTGGAGCTGTAGTAGAAGGCTGCGCCACGGAATATAGCCGATTTCCACATGCATCGGACTATCATATCTTGCACTGTAGTTTGCCGTCTGCCATTTGCGTTGACAATCCATAATCACGATGCTAAGATAGGTTTATCTAATTCATATTAAACTTATCGGAATTGTTAATATTATGATTAAGGCGTGTTATCGCAAGGAGGAATCGGCATGGAGCGTCAAATTACAATCCGGCATAATCAAGAAGAACTTACGGCAACCATCCATTACCCGTTGAAGGAAGCGGCCCAAGGCGGCAGGTGCAATCGGGTACCGTTGGTCATAATCTGCCACGGCTTTGTTGGAAGCCGGATCGGCGTGGACCGGCTGTTTGTCAAAACGGCGCGTGAGTTTGCCGATGACGGGTACATGGTGATCCGGTTCGATTATATCGGATGCGGGGAGAGCTCTGGCAATTACGGAAGCGAGGGGCTCGACTCGATGATTGCCCAGACGCGTTCCGTTCTCGATTATGGACTCAGCTGTGCCGATGTCGATCCGACACGCATCACACTCATCGGACATAGCTTGGGTGGCGCTGTCGCCCTGCAGACCGCCGTTCGTGACCGGCGGGTGAAGAATCTGATTCTGTGGTCTGCGGGAGGTTATCCGTTCAACGATATCGTCAAAATCACCGGTCGCGATGTGTACGACACCTCTGTTAAGTCGGGATCCGCTGATTATTTGGGATACTCGTTTACCCCGGTTTTTTTCGATTCGTTGGCACAGGGTCAGCCTTTCCAGGAAGCGATCAAGTTTACGGGCAATGTGCTGGTGATACATGGTACCTCGGATGAAGTCATTCCGGTAGATTACGCATTTTTGTATCAAAAAGTGTTCTGGATGCGCCAGGAAGGCCGATGCGATAAGGAGATCATCTTCCAAGCCGATCACACGTATTCCGCCGGGCCTCAGCGAGAGCTGCTCCTTCAGCGGACACGGGATTGGTTGAACGAACAGGAGAACATTCAGCAGGAGTGGCAGCACTGGATGATTTAAGGGAGTTATTTGGCATATTGGGCGATTTAACGGTACAATAGAGTTGTCCCTTGATTTTGAAGCTGGAGGTGGCATCGATGACGTTACCTGCTTTATTTATTGCCCATGGTTCGCCGATGATGGCCCTGGAGGACAACGAGTACACCCGCTTCCTTGAGCAATTGGGGCGGGAGCTGCCTGTACCTAGAGGCATAGCGGTATTTTCTGCCCATTGGGACGATCCGGATCAGCGACTGACCGAAGATGCCGTGCATGGCACGATGCATGATTTTTACGGGTTTCCGGAGGAAATGTACCAGATCACGTATCCTGCCCCAGGCAGCGCGGAGCTGGCTGCTCAGATTCGTCAGCGTTTTGAGGCAAGCAATCTGCATGCCAAAGCCGTGACCGGCCGTGGACTGGACCATGGGGTATGGGTCATTCTGCGCAAAATGTACCCCGATGCGAATATTCCCGTGGTGGCCTTGTCCGTGGACTCCAAGCGCTCGCCACACGAACAATATTCCATCGGTACGATGCTGTCCGATTTGCGTGAGGAAGGCATCCTGATTATCGGGAGCGGCGGTTTGGTGCACAATCTGCGGATGGTGCATGAGAGCGATGAGCCTGATGAATGGGCGGCTGCATTCGATGAATGGATCGCGAAGCAGCTGACGGAATGGAATCTAAATAATTTGTTTGCGTTTGACAAAAAAGCGCCTCATGCCAGCGATGCGGTCCCTTCTTATGGACGGGAGCATTTTGTCCCTTTGTTCTATGCAATGGGTGCTGCCGATACCGGCCGCAAGGCAAAACGATTGTTTCAATCTTACCAATATGGCAGTTTGAGTCTGAACTGCTGGTCATTCGAATAATGAGATGCCGGGCTTGGATCACAAGCTCGGCTTTTGTTGTGTTATGGGGGGATAGTGTGTGGGATTCCTGTTGGCAGCGAGTCGGTGCAGATGTTTGTGGGAAGAAGCAGCAGATAGTGGGGGGCGTTATTGGGTAACCAGTGCACTTGGTCAGTCCGTCGGAGGCCCGGCAGTATCGGACCGCAGATCCGCTATTCTCGCTATAGGCACTGTATTGCGGGGTTTATCGGACACAGAATCCGTTAAGTTGCGGATAATGGGCAAAACGAGGACCTAATTTGGTGAATAGCGGATCTCTGGTCCGTTAGTGTTAAAGAAATGGTGCTTTTGGTCAAAATAAGGTCCGCTGAGTCCGCTAAAATTGTAAGTCGCTAAGTAGTGTGCCGTAATGTACGTCGCTCGAACGTAAGTCCAGCACTTTTTGGACCTCAGATCCGCTATTTTTGCTATCGGCACGGTATTGCGAAGTTTATCGGACACACGATCCGTTAAGTTGCGGATAATGGGCAAAATGAGGACCTAATTCGGTGAATAACGGATCTCTGGTCCGTTAGTGTTAAAGAAATGGTGCTTTTGGTCAAAATAAGGTCTGCTGAGTCCGTTAAATTTGTAAGTCGCTAAGCAGTGTGCCGTAATGTACGTCGCTCGAACGTAAGCATAAGCTCAAATGAGCAAAGCTCAAACGTATGACGGCGCTCGAATGAGTACAACGCTCTTTGGACCTCAGATCCGTTATTTTCGCTATCGGCACGATATTGCGGGGGTTATCGGACACACAATCCGTTAAGTTGCCGATAATCCGTAAAATGATGGCTTCATTCGGTGAATAACGGATCTCAGGTCCGTTAGTGTTAAAGAAATGGTGCTCTTGGTCAAAATAAGGTCCGTTGAGTCCGCTAAAATTGTAAGTCGCTAGGCAGTGCCGTATGAACAACGTTCAAATGTATGACAAAGGTCAAATGTATGACGGCGCTCGAGCCGTAGGCCAGAACTTCAGCGTATGCCAGAACTTCAATGTATGCCAAAACTCCAACATATACCAGAACAAAAACAGCCCGGCTTGATTGCTCAAGTCGGGCTGTGTAATCAGTAGGTTGGATTTTTTTGGATGTAGCTGATTACCATGTTATGCCGTTTGTTTTTTGAACGGTGTGTGTGTGGTACCATCGCCTTTAGTTGTTCTGTGCGTCATTTTGTTCCACAATCCGCGAAGGTAAGGGAGGACCCAATGGTCGAGACCGATTTTACCTGCGTTAGCAGCGGCGACGATGATCAGTACTTCAAGCAGTAGCATTTGGGCGTTGGTGCTCACGGTGCCCGAGAAGAGGAACGCGGCGTTCATGACCAGTCCCATCAGGGCGGCGAAGGTGGTGAAGGTACCGAGAATGAGTCCGAGACCTACCAGGAATTCACCGAGCGGGATGATGAAGTTGAAGAGCTTCACGCCCGGCAGTGCCGCGTGCTCGAGGAACGCTGCCCACCAGCCTTGGACTGCTGGGTGATCGCCGGTTGCATTGGCAATCGCGCCTTGGAGGAAGCCCCCTGCGTCAAATCCGCCGCCTGTCAATTTACCCCAACCTGCTGTCAGCCATTCATAACCGATGTAGACCCGTATGATAGTCAGCAGCCACATTGCAAATTTGTTTGTTCTCAGCCAGTTGTTAAACATATAAACCACTCCTTAAAAGTATGAATTCTCTTTTTATGAAAGCTTCCTTGCAAATTCTCGGGTGTGTTGAAGTTCTGCGTTGTTGTTGTTTCAGGAAGATGATCATCTCTTTCATGTCTTTATTATAAGTGAAATAAATCACAATATATGTGATTAAAATCACATTTGTGATAAATATCATAAAAAACTTTATTGTTGGTGAGTTGATAAGTGGCAGTTACCGGTGAGTGGTGGGGGATAATAAGTGCAATATGAAGAGGTGGAGAAGAAACTTGGGACAGGGAGATGTGGGAGATAATCAGCATGATGCGTGATAGTGAAGAGCGGTTGCTTGCCGAATGGATGACAGTAGCCTAATAGCGCAGTCAGCAGTATGCAGTGTGAGTTAGTAAGGGTAGATCTACAGATCAATAAACACAAAGAAGTAAGGAGTGAAGCCACAGTAAGTATTAGCAGAGCATTATGTAGCAGACGTAAAGTCAATAAGAATAAGATGAGCGTTATGTAGTAGATGTAAAGTCAGAAAGTAATAGCAGAGTATTGTGTAGTAGGCGTAAAACCAGTAAGTAATAGAGCATCTAGTAGCAGACGCAAAATCAATAAGTATAAGCAGCAGAGCATTTCGTAGCAGACGTTAAGTCAATAAGAATAAGCAGAGTAGTAAAAAGTAAGCTAAAGCTAGTAAGCAGAGCATTAAGTAATAAGTCAAAGCCATTAACCAGCAAGAAGTCGATGCAAATCTAATAGTATAATTGAGTAGACGCAAGGCCGCAGCAATAAGCAGAGTACGGTAAGTGTGAAGCCGGTCTGAGCAAGAAGCAGAACAGAAAATAGTAAGTGCAAGACCAGTCAGCAATAAATGTCCCCTAGAAAGAAGGATATCGCTGTTCGGTGTAAATTTGTAAAATGGGCAAAATGGTTATAAGACACGGATGACCGGTACCGGTGGCAGCGGTCACCCGTTGGTGTATGAAGGTAAGCCAAGCTGTAAGAGGTCGGAGAGAGGAGTAGCATCAATCATTCAAGTTTACGCAGAATGTAAAGTTGGTCTCAACTGAGGATCTGAGGAGTCAGCAGCCCCATTCAAATTGCTGGGGAAGCAAGCGCGATCCGCTTGATTTTATTCTGTGATTATACTGCCCCCTAAATTCTCGTATTCCTTGCAAAATCAAACCGGCTGATTCTGTAGAGAGGAGGGGTCACTGCTGATTTTTGCTTTGCGCGTGAATTTATCTTGGAGGTAGGGCATGAGCCAGCGGTCGAGCCCAATCTTTCCGGCATTTGCAGCCGAGAGGATGATCAGAAATTCGAGCAGTAGGAGCTGACCATTGATGCTGATGGAACCGGAGAAGAGATACGCGGTGTTCATCACGAGCCCCATTAGGGCAGCGAACACAGTGAATGTGCCGAGAATGAGGCCAAGCCCGACGAGGAATTCGCCCAGCGGAATGATGACGTTGAACCATTTGACACCGGGCAGCGCGGCATGCTTCAGGAATACGGCCCACCAATCCTGAACTGCGGGATGCTCACCAGTGGATTTGGCGATGGCCCCCTGCATAAATCCGCTTGCATCGAAGCCTCCCGTTAACTTGCTCCAGCCTGCCGTCAACCATTTATACCCGACGTACACCCGAATGACCGTCAGCAGCCACATTGCGATTTTGCTTGATTGCAACCATTGAATTAACACCAGCATCACTCCTCCATGAATAATCATTCTCTTTTTCTGTTTTCAGATTTTTGCAAATTTGAAATTCGTAAGTGCGATGGAAGCCGAAAAAAACAGCAACGATCTATTTAATGTCGCATCCTAACAAATTATTCATATTTGCAAAAATCTGTATTTAAATACAGTATTCGCAAAGGTCGGAACTTGGCATGGGTTCTTGGCATGAAAAAAAGACGATGGAGAACCGAATGGTTCTCCATCATCTCGTGTTTGATGCTTTATCTTTACGCGGTGCGTTTTTTCAGCGGTGTTGGTGCGATACCTTCATCTTGGTTTGTTTTGTGGGTCATTTTATTCCACAGGCCACGAAGGTAAGGGAGTACCCAACGGTCGAGACCGATTTTACCAGCGTTGGCAGCAGCTACGATGATCAGCACTTCAAGCAGTAACATTTGGGCGTTGGTGCTCACAGTGCCCGAGAAGAGGAACGCGGCGTTCATAACCAGTCCCATCAGGGCGGCGAAGGTGGTGAAGGTACCGAGAATGAGTCCGAGACCTACCAGGAATTC
>NZ_PDHM01000008.1:87350-158283 GCF_002573715.1 Paenibacillus sp. EZ-K15
AATGACGTTGAAGAGCTTTACGCCCGGCAATGCCGCATGCTCGAGGAACGCTGCCCACCAGCCTTGTACAGCGGGGTGATCACCGGTTGCATTGGCAATCGCGCCCTGCAGGAAACCGCCTGCGTCAAATCCGCCACCTGTCAATTTACCCCAACCTGCTGTCAGCCATTCATACCCGATGTAGACCCGAATGATAGTCAGCAGCCACATTGCAAATTTGTTTGTTCTCAGCCAGTTGTTAAACATATAAACCACTCCTTGAATGAGTTTTGATTTTTTGGATTAATGGGTTATTGCGATGTTTCTGATATCGTTGTTGTTGGTTCTTGTTGCCTTGGGAAGTGATCACCTTCTCTATGTCTTTATTATAAGTGAAATTATTCACATTACATGTGATAAATATCACAAAGTTGTGAACGTTTCAGAATGAGTGCCTCAAAGAGTGCTGTGATCGTAAATATTAAGTCTGTATCAAATACTGTGAAGCGAGATCAAATCAATGCCGATGTTGTCAGGGCAAGAACATATAGACTTCGATAACTGCATAAAATTGCAGCTTTTTCGTATTAATAAGATCTCTTCCAAATTAAACTTGACTACTTAGCTAAATTGATGAGTGAAATGTAAATTAAGATTGACAAATCCGCCTGAAAACAAGAACGTATGCTGATAAACAGTTGCCAATTATGTGGTGTTTTTGACTTAATGATCTTCCCCCAAACTTGGGAGAAGAACTTATCCATTTAGCAGATTAGATGATTTGTCTAAACTTATTGAAACAAACAACTGGGTCAAAATGATTATGAGTATGGTACTAGGAGTGGTTAATAGTTCAATTCAGTTGCATAATATTTATAATTTTTTCCAACTAATTCAACAAGTAATACGTTTATAATTATACAGTTGCTTGTTAGGAGGTATTATTGCTGAATAAGAAAAGGCTGTTCTCAACCCCATAGATGTGACGCATTGGTGTACTCGTTTGTTCTAGGGAGATTACAATTTGTTATATACAGAGTGAACATAGAAGTCAGGTGAATAACTTATTAAGGAAGTTGAATGACCTTCGATGAGCCTCCCATTATATATTTTCTGTCCTAACATTTATTAGTTAGACCAACGTGAGGATCTATAGCGGAATCGAGCATCATAAAAGGTGCGGATGAGGGGATCGGGAGCAACATCGATCGAGGGAACATTGAAAATTTAAGTCAGAGGATATTCCCGATATTGATGAAGGAGGAAAGATGTGAAGCACGAGTAGCGAGAAGAACAAACAAAAAATAAGGAAGAGGAAGGAGTGCTTTGGTTGAAAAAGATTAAAAAGATAATGATTGCATTTATACTGTTTCTCTTAATAGTGTCTGTTACTATTGCCTATTATTCTGTTCGCTTACCTGCTAAAAGCGTCATTCCCCATTTAACTCAAATAGAAAATATTTACTTTAGTTATTTGAAAGGAAATAAAATTACACCTTATAAGATCGAATTTAATGACAAAAATACAGAAATTGACCAATTGATGAGTATCTTTGACTCAGTTTCTTACACGAGATCATTGGGTAGCAAAAACATAAGAAATGGTAATACTACATTAGCGATAATTTTTCTCTACCGCGATAGTGATGGAAAACCAAAAGATTATTTTTTGGATATTAATGAACACGGTTTTATTATCAGCGATAAAAAAAAGTTTAAAATTGTGAGGAGAGAGACGGAAGTCTTTAAACAACTATCAACTTGGCTGTTTGAAAATGGAATTGAACAGCCAACATAATACCCATTTTCTAAATGCTAATTCTTAATTGGAGAGGCGGAGTCAATGCGACAGTATGTGTTGTATTGACTTTTTTATAATTATTTCGTAACTTTACCTAAATTTTGGTTGTTATAACTAATAGAATCAACTTTTTAAGTGACTAGGAGTCACTGCTAAACATCAGCTGATTTGTAAAAAAAGGAAGGGTGGTGTGTGGTATAGGTTACGACTAAGTGATTTTTATATTGAATCGGTTGCTAGATTAAGATACTTTTCAGCCTTCTAAAATAAAATTTGGAGGAAAACTAATGATCAAAAAATTCACTTCGTTTATTCTCGTGGGCGCACTTACTTTTACTTTTTTAGCTGGATTAGTTTCGGCAGAATCGAGCAATATAGAAAATTCACCTACACAAGATGAAATCCTTTTAGACTTTGAAGGACATGGTTCATTTAAAGAGAGTACAGAACGAAATATTGGAATATCATCCAATACTATGTACAAAGCTAAGAAAAAAGATGGACATAGCTTTCTCTATGAAATAGTAGATTCACCGGAGGAACAACCATTTAGTTTACTGATGCAAACAAACCCGGATACTTTTTTGGCGGTGGCCGAGAAAGAAGTTACCACTAAAAACGTTCAATCAGTACTCGAAGATAACAGAATATCTGATGAAGTGAAGACAGATTTGAAAAAGTTAATGAAAGAAATTGAGGATCGAAACCTTGAAGACACCACGGTTACGATTTATTCACCTGAATTGATTCCAGGTTCTGTATCAATCAACGGTTTTGAACATCAATATGATTCTTATTATACGGGATACAAGGGTTATTCGTATAAAGATACATGGATGTACTATGCTAACTATATAAGTGACCCAGGCGTTAGAGAGTTGGGTGGTACAGCAGGTCAGGCATTATATAAAAAGGCTTATAAGCATCTGATAAGACAAGGGATCGGGGATTTAGTAAACTTGCTACCACTCGGTTGGGTAGCAAATTCACTTTATGATATATTCGGTGCAGACGCCACCGTCGGTGGTGATTCGAATGACAAAGCAGTTGTGACATATGTTGAAGGTAAATATCGTAGATATACAAGTATTAGTTGGTTAGGTGACTGGAGACAAAAGGCGATTATGGACTATATTAATTACCAGACTGTTAATATCCAAAAAATGGTAGGTAGAAACATAACTAATAAGCAGCAATCAGTCCAGTATGTACCTTCTAAAAGTTGGGATATCCAAGATCAAAGGGCATATGAAATGAAAGATTCAACGACCTTTTGGGATGAAAGAATTTACAACTACTATTTCTTCGATATTCAATTTGCAGCGCCTTGGTAAAATTATATACTATTTTTTGAACAATAATAAACCACTGATTTTGAACTGATCCCATAAAGTTAGACAGGTTATATTATTAGGCAACTTGTTGGGCATGAGTTCGGTATTGTACCGAATTCATGCCTTTTAGTTTTGCTTGAATTCGCTTGTGATTGTAATAATCGATATATGTAGAGAGCTCTTTTTTATACTGCTCAATACTTTCAAATTCATTTAAATATAGAAATTCAGACTTCATGATGCCAAAAAGTTCTCAATGACGGCATTGTCGTAACAGTTACCTTTACGTGACATACTTTGCTTGACACCGCGTTCTTTGAGGGGAAGACGATACTGTTTCATCTGGTAGTGCCAGCCTTGGTCGGAATGAATCAGAAGAGTATCTTCATCCGTTAATCGATGGAATGCTTGATTTAACATCGTTGAAACAAGGGAATAGACTGGTCTTGACCCGATTGTATATGTAATGCTTCTCCCCATTATAAAGATCTAAAATGGGAGATAAATATAATTTTTCTCCAAGTAATTTAAATTCGGTTATATCCGTAACCCACTTCTCACTTGGCTTCTCAGCATGAAAGTCTCGCCCTAAAATGTTTGGTGCAATCTTACCAATCAAATCTTTATATGAACGATATTTCTTCACGCGTACCACGCTCTTTATTCCCAATACTTTCATCAAACGTTGCACCTTCTTATGATTAACATGGTGACCTCGATTCACTAACTCGTCTCGAATACGGCGATAACCGTAACGCCCCTGATGCTCCTCGTAAATCGCTTGAATAACGTTTTTTAGCTCGGAATCTTTGTCTGGCATACCGAATGTGTTCACCCAGTAATAATACGTGTTACGGGGGATATCTGTGAGCTGCAAGAGTGCTTTCACAGTTCATAGACTACTTGCGCCTTGTCTTGTTTGGTGATTTTTCCTTGTTTTGAACTAAGGCATTCAACTTCTTTAAATAAGCATTCTCCATACGCAAACGTTCTACCTCTTTTTGTAAAGCCTCTACAGACCCCTCTACAGGCCCTGTATCATTCAGTTGTTTGGGGTCCCTTTCCATGGATGAACGCCCCTTTTTCTTTGGTTGTAGGGCATCTAGACCATGTAATTCTAAGCTTCTTTGCCAGCTTAGAATGGTACTATGACTCGCAATATTAAATACCGCAGCCGTCTCTCTACTAGACGTCCATATTCTTTCATATGATTAAATACGTCTAGTTTATCCTGTACAGAATACGCTGTATAGCGCTTTTTAAAGATCCCTTCACCATGATACTCATATTGTCTAATCCAATTTAATAGGACGGTAGGATGGAGTCCTATGGACTTTGCAATGGATTTCATGCTTTCCGTTCCATTTTGATAACGTATAACTGCTTGTAATTTTTCGTCTGAACTAAACTTAGCCATAGAAAAACTGCACCTCTAATGTTAGATGGTGTCTAACATTTGGGGTGCAGTTCATTTCTCAAATGGGAAATCAGTGGTTTTTATTCGACTCGTTAATTCTTACCTCGTAGTAATGTGTAATGTGTGTTGAAGATGGGTAAAGCGTGTAATTTCCGTTTACTAGTCGGGGATGAAAAGGAGTGTTGGAATCAGGAAAGAAACTTAATCAAGTGGAATGAAATTTGGAAAAAGCGATTAGAAAAACCAACGCCGTCAAGGTTATTCATTAAAGGATTGTATCCCTTCTTTATACAGACAAAGCACGGATTTTGTGATTAAATGTAAACTAAAGTTGAATTGTTGGTTGGAAATTTTGGGCAAATAGGTTGGGAAATTAGGGTAATAAGTAATGGGAGCGTTCATAGGGGGAAACAATATGCATAGCAAAGGGTCTTTCAGGAAATTCGCATGGAGGACAAGCTTGTTGTCGATGGCGGCAGTATTGCTGCTGTCCGGATGTAGTGGCAAGCAGCAGGCAGAGCCTGTTCCGGCGCCGGTGGTGGAAACGCCAGTAGAGCAGCCAGTGGAGGGGCCTCAGGAAAATATATCTTCTCCATATAAGGCACCGCTGACCGGATTACCGTTAGAAGCGTCACTGACGCAGCGGCCGCTGGCCGTTATGATCAATAACGCACCGGCGGCAAGGCCGCAGTCGGGTCTGGGGAAAGCGGACATGGTGTATGAAGTGCTGGCGGAGGGAGGGATCACGCGACTGATGGGCATTTTCCAAAGCCAGAGCGGCATTGAGAAAATAGGGCCGATTCGCAGCATTCGTCCTTATCTGATCAATCTTGGCGAGAGCTACGGCGGCGTGCTTGTACATGCTGGCGGCAGCCCTGAAGCTTATAGCATCATCCAAAAGCAAGGCAAGCAGGATATGGACGAGATCGGAAATGCAGGCTCTTATTTCTGGAGAGACAAGGAACGCAAAGCGCCGCATAATCTATATTCCAGCGATGAGAAGCTCCGTGAAGGAGCAGCCAAGCTCAATTATGGTAACGAAGTGAAAGTGCCGCAATATTCGTTCTATTCGGAGCCGGTGGCTGCAAGCGGCGATGGTGCAGAGGGAACGGCGTCTGTGGAGGTTGTTTCCGGTGAACCCGGGGAGAAGGTAGAAATCAAATTTTTACTGGACAGTTATGTGGTGGCTTATCAGTATGACGGTTCGTCCAATACGTACAAAAGGTGGGTCAACGGATCGCCGCATGTGGATCTCAACGATAATGTTCAGCTTGAGGCCGCGAATGTAATTGTGCTGGGGGCGGATCATAAAGTGCTGGATGATGTGGGCCGGCTTGCCGTGAATGTGGAAACGGGCGGGAAAGCGATGCTGTTCCAGCGCGGAGAAGTCATTGAGGGGCAGTGGGTACGCGCAGCGGGCGATGCGATCCGTTTCGTGAAGGACGGCAAGGAAGTGCCGTTGGTGCCGGGAACGACGTATTTCAACATTGTGCCGAATTCGCCTTCTTTTGAAAGCCATGTGACCATTACGAATCCTTGATGCATAAGATGTGGATGGAGGATGCTCTGTCGGGATAATTTGCACTCATACGGAGATGTTAATAGGCAGGAGAATTGAAGCGATATCCATGCATCTTCTTTTTTGTTAGTTCCTTACATTTCTGAGTGTTACTTTTCTATACACACCCTGCCATGGATGTGATAAGATAGTCAAGGTTGTCTATCTTTTGAGGGCGTTCGCGGCAATTTATCGAAAAAAGGGGTTAAGAGTATGAAATTGAAGAAGAAGGATATATTCTTCCAAACACTGGAGAATATGGCCGATACGGTGGTACAAGCCGCAGATTATTTTTCGCAGCACGTTTCCAATCTTCAAGATGTGCTTGAATTTGCCAATGAAATGAAGAAATACGAGTCACAGTGTGATACCTATACGCATACCATCATTACTGAGCTCAACAAAACGTTTATCACGCCAATCGAACGCGACGATATTATGGACCTGACAACCAGCATGGACGATGTGATGGACGGATTGGAAGCAACCGCATCCCGGTTCTATATGTATAATTTGGGGAAACCTGACGAGTACATGGTACAGTTTGCAGAAATTCTGCGTCAATCGGCTTACGAAATTCAGAAGGCCATTCATTTGCTCTCTCAGAAGAAACTTCTGGCTATTCGTGAGTACACGATCCGCTTGAACGATCTGGAGAACCAAGGCGACGAGCTGCTGCGCATCTGTATCAAGGATCTGTTTGCCACCGTCTCTGACCCGATTCTGCTGATCAAGAAGAAAGAGATTTACGAACGTCTTGAAACGACCACGGACACCTGCGAAGACGTGGCAAATATGCTGGAATCCATCATTATGCGCAATTCGTAAGGGAGTCCTGAACAATGGATACAACGATGTTAGTATTAGTAATTGTTGTTTTTTTGGCGCTTGCATTTGACTTCATCAACGGGTTCCACGATACGGCGAATGCCATTGCAACGTCGGTATCAACCCGGGCCTTGAAGCCGCGGGTAGCCATATTGCTTGCAGCCAGCATGAATTTCATCGGTGCGATGATGTTCACAGGGGTTGCCAAAACCATCGGCGGCAGCGTCGCGGATCCGACCAAGCTGGATAACGGGATCGAGGTTGTTATTGCAACATTGCTTGCAGCCATCATCTGGAACCTGGTTACCTGGTGGTTCGGATTGCCTTCATCCTCTTCCCATGCCCTGATCGGGGCATTGGCCGGTGCGGTATTTGTCGGCGCGGGAAGCGACATGCTGAATTACGCCGGATTTAAGGATATCGTCTTGGCGTTGATCCTGTCGCCTATTATTGCGTTCGTGATCGGTTATCTGGTCATGCAGCTGCTCAAGGTTATCTTTGCTAAACGCAGCCCGCATACGGTGAATAAAGGATTCCGTACGATGCAGATCTTTACGGCAGCACTTCAATCCTTCACGCACGGTACCAACGATGCCCAGAAGGCGATGGGGATTATCACATTTGCTCTGGTCACCTCCGGTCAATTAACGGAGATGGAAGTTCCGCTCTGGGTTAAAATTTCGGCAGCGACAGCGATGGCGCTCGGAACCTCGATCGGTGGCTGGAAGATCATCAAGACCATGGGTACGAAAATTTTCAAAATCGAGCCGATCAACGGGTTCGCAGCTGACTTCTCGGCCGCATCCGTCATCTTCTCGGCTACGCTGCTTCATCTGCCGATCAGTACAACCCATGCGATTACCTCGGCGATTCTCGGTGTAGGCTCAGCGAAACGCTTCTCCGCCGTGAAATGGTCCCTGGCAGGACGCATTGTGGTGACTTGGTTTATTACGATTCCAATTTCGGCTGTACTGGCAGGAATCATATTTAAAATTCTTTTCTAAAACGTAATTACACATAGATAATGGATAGTTGTGGGGCCAATCAGGAATCGATTGGCTTTTTTTGTTTAACGAAACCGAAGGTGCAGGGAAAGGAGAGCTTATCATGATTCGCACGTTCGCTATTACGCCAAGCTATGAAGCGGTAATCGGGCTTCCACTTGAAGAGATTCGAATCGAGGATTACGCCTGGGTCTGGGCCGATTTCAGTGAGCCAACACCGGAGGAGGCCCGGATGCTGGAGAGTTATTTTCACTTTCATCCGCTGGCGGTGGAGGATTGCCTGCACATCCTGCAGCGGCCGAAGCTGGATTATTACGAACAGATGCAGTTTTTTGTCCTGCATGCCCTTCAGCCGGATACTTTGCAAGCCGTCGAGGTGGATCTGTTTCTTGCACCTTCGTTTATTGTCTCCTTCCACGAGAAAGCACTGCCCGAAATGAATGACGCTTGGGATCGCGTTACTTCGGTCGCCGGCAAGGGTCCGCTGGGCCAGGACGGTCCGAGCTTCACAGCCTATACGATCATGGATAAGCTGGTGGATCAGTACTTCCCAAGCTTGTTTGCCATCGAGGATGAGCTGGCGGACCTGGAAAGCCGAGGCGAGAAGGATTCGGTCGAGGAGCTAATGAATCAGGTGTTTGCGCTGCGTTCGAGGCTGCTTCGCCTGCGGCGGACGGCTGTGCCGATGCGGGATCTGCTGTACCGGATCGTGAACTCGCAGCATTTGGAGCATCACGCGCACCATGCTTATTTTTCCGACATCTACGACCATCTGCTGAAGCTGGCGGACATGATCGAGGCCGACCGGGAGATGACGGCGGATCTTCGAGACAGCTACATATCGGTGAATTCGAATCGGATGAATACGATTATGAAGACACTAACGGTGATCACGACCATCTTCATGCCGCTCACCCTGATTGCCGGGATTTATGGGATGAATTTTCAGAATATGCCGGAGCTGGAGTGGCATTACGGATACTTCTTCGTGCTGATTCTCATGTTCATACTCGGCGGCGGCATGGTGATGTGGTTTATGCGCAGAGGCTGGTTTAAATAAAAAGGTTTATTTTTTGACGTTAAAATCGTGATGCCATTCAGAAGTAGAGGCATGTTAGCCAGAGTATCGACTGGTCCAAGTCCTTGCTAAGGGAGTTATCGGATAAGCGGGAAGGTTGTCCAGCATCACAAGGCGAAAGCTAAATCGCTGGGGTTTCTTGTTCCTTCGTAAGGGGTAAAGGCTTGCTGAGGAGGGACTGCATATGAAACTCGGGCTCAAACCACATCCCAAGAAGCGATCATCCCGTCAACCAGATGAGCCTTTGCGTTCCCGGCTGCTGGGCCGGATGCTTCGCCTGGCTTGGAAACGAAAGCGAAAGCTGGCCGTGACGAATCGCTATGAGGTGGGCATGGTCATCAGCGAGATTGCGACCGGCCTGTTGTTCATTGCAGGCAGCATCATGATGTTCTATCCGCATATGAAGCGGATTCCGACCGTGTTGTATCTGATGGGCAGCATTATGATGCTGCTGCGTTCCGGTCTGCGCGGATCGTATTGGTTCCGGTTAAAATCACTCGAAAGCGTCGAGAATAAAGAAGCCGGCCCCGAAGGGGACTGGACGCGCTGATGAGGATAGCATAGGTTGATAAAAGGATATGGCTCCAGCCTAGGGTAACAGACTGGAGCCTGCTGCATGATGTATGTTGGTTCGGATGATCCCGCCTATAGTGAGCTTCCAACGTATCTGCTAAACAATCGTGCCCAATATCCTTCGATGATCAGAGACTGCCGTGTTTCTGTGGCTCATGGTACGGTTTAAAGTCTACCGATTTACATAGATCAACGGCGACGTCTGCCTTTGCCGGATGTTTTGCGCGATCCGGAGCGGCGTCGGCTTCTCGAGGAACGGCGTCTTCTTGGTCTATATTCGTAGCCGTCCTCATTCTGATCTGTAAATGCGCTTTGAGACGAACCGCTGCCGCCTCCTTTTTTCTTCTTAAGCGCGCCTGCCAGCACGGAGAATATGGGCGCAAGCTGCTGGAAGCCCTGCATGACCTTTTGTACCTTGCCAATATTGCTAACGATGCCGTCGATGCCGCCCATCCGATCGATGAGGCCCTTGATGTCGCTCATATTGTTGACTCCGAGCCCGCCGAGGAGCTTGCCTAATCCGCCTCCACCGCCGCTGCCGCTGCTGCCTCCTCCGCCAAGGAGACCTGCCAGGCCACCGCCGCCGGAATTCGTGGATGGAGCCAGAGCCGAAGCCGAAGCCTCCATGTCCGTTACACCGTCGGTATATGGATATAACGCGGTTTCACCCACTTCCGGATAATCGCTGTATGGAGAGATGCCAGGGTATGGCGATGGCGCCTGCGGCAGTGATTCATTTTCAATGAGGGAGCGCTGGTTGGTCGGTCGACGGTGATAATAGTGAGAATGACGCGTCATGATATCACTTTCCTTTTTGAGTTAAGATACTATACTGTATGATGCGGGCGGGCGATGGGTTTAGGCGGATGTCCCGATTTTCGGGATAGGAGCGGAATCGGGCGATAGCCCAGGAAGATTTTGGCGAGCACTGGAGATGCGAAATGTGAGCGTGTATAAGGGATGCTGCCTCTGGGTAATGGTTGTCCTGTAGTGCGTGAAATCGTTAATGCTTGAAAATACTATATCCGCTCGGGTACAATGGGAGTGCGAGTGTTATACACAGTAACAATAGGGGATGATCATCCAGTGCAATTAAAGAAGCTAAATGATAAAAGCATCGATCAATTATTCGAAGCGATATTAACCCTGGGCAGTGTGGAAGAGTGCTATGTATTCTTCGATGATCTCTGCACCGTTAACGAAATTCAGTCCTTGTCGCAGCGGCTGGAAGTGGCGCGCATGCTGGGCAAGGGATGCACATACAACCAGATTGAAGCAGAAACGGGAGCCAGCACCGCAACGATTTCGCGTGTGAAGCGTTGCCTGAACTACGGCAATGACGGTTATAAAATGACGCTGGAGCGTTTAGGACGTTAAACTTATGACGAAGCCGGGTGTGCTGGTTATTAGTCATGGTTCACGTGAACAGAAATGGGTGTCGCTGGTGGACGAAGCTGTCCAGAAGCTGGCCTCTCATATGGATATACCGGTCGTATCTTCGTACCTGGAATTGGTAGAGGACCGTCTGATTCAGGACGGCATTACGGACTTGGAAGACCAGGGTGTCACCGACATTGTGGTCATTCCTCTATTTGTCTCGTCCGGCAGCACACATGTCGACGAAATAGCTTATGCTATAGGAGCGAAGGCCGTTCCGGACATGGAGACGGACCTGGCGCCGTTTCGGGTCCAGTCCCGGGTTCATTTTGGTACACCTATGGACGACGACCCCGAGATGGCGGCCATGGTATGGGATAAGGTAAAAGAGCTGTCCGTTAACCCTGCGAAGGAGATTATTCTTCTCGTCGGACACGGCAGCCGGCATGATCTGTTTCGCAGCCGCTGGGAAAAGGGTATTAACTCTTTGGCACAGCGAGTTAGCGAGGTAAGCGGAACAAGCGCAGATTATGCCTTACTCAGTCCCGGCGATGTTCGGGACAAGGTGACAGCATGGATGGAGCGCGGCTGCGATGTGATCGTAGCTCCGCTTTTTTTAAGTGAGGGGTATTTTACGGAGAAGGTGATACCTGATCGGCTCGAGGGGCTGGAATGCCGATATTCAGGCAGAACCTTGCTTCCGCATCCGCTGCTGCCGCAGTGGATGGAGTCGCAGGCTAAACTTCTTCTTCTATCCTTGAAATCATAAGTAGGTGGCGTATCGTTAATGAGAAATGCAAGGTTAATCTATAATCCAACCTCCGGCCGGGAGGAAATGAAGCGTCGGCTTGCTGATATATTGAACCGTCTGGACAGTGCTGGCATCGAAACCTCCTGTCATGCAACAACCGGAGAGGGGGATGCGACCCGTGAAGCGGCTGATGCCGTCGAACGCGGATACGATCTTGTGATCGCAGCTGGCGGAGACGGTACGCTGAATGAGGTCATCAACGGGATGGCCGGCAGGGATAACCTTCCGCCGCTGGGTATTTTCCCGATGGGAACCACAAATGATTTTGCGCGGGCGCTCGGCATCTCGAAGAACTGGGAGGAGTACTGCGACCTGGTGATTCGGGGCGAGACGCGTCCGATTGACGTGGGCAAAGCGAATGATCGTTACTTCATCAATATTGCGGGCGGCGGTACGCTGACCGAGCTCACATATGAGGTGCCAAGTAAGCTGAAGACGATGATCGGGCAGCTGGCGTACTATTTGAAGGGGATCGAGAAAATGGTCAGCCTCGCGCCGCAGGAACTCATCATCAATGCCAGCGGTCATCCGGCGATCCATGACGAGTTCATGGTGTTCCTCATTGCGAACAGCAACTCGGTCGGCGGCTTCGACAAAATCGCGCCGGGCGCAAGTATCGACGACGGCCTGTTCGACGTCATTGCCCTGCGCAAGTGCAATCTGGCGGAGTTTGTGCGCGTGGCTACGATGGCTCTGCGCGGCGAGCATATCAACGACAAGCGGGTCGTGCATTTCCGCACCGACTATATGGAGGTCGTCTCTCCGGGACCGGTTCAGCTGAACCTGGACGGCGAGTTCGGCGGCGTCCTGCCAGGCACGTTCCGTGTCCTGCCGCAGCATTTAAGGATTTTTGGCTGAGATGGGGCAGGCGAGTAGGGCGATGGACCATTTTTAACGAGATGGAACAGCCGAGGATCGCCGCTTAGGCTCCGGGTTGTTGTAAGTAAATGATTGGATTTACAGGCTGGATGGATTGAATAACATACGAGGCTCCCGTATAATGATGGACGTGAGCTTGTGCGCTAAGCTCCCTTGGGGGAGCTTTTTGTTGTTTAAGCGAATGAAGGTTAACGGAAGATCATCCATTTTTATGAAGTGTGTGTTCAAAAAGGTCGGTTTTCAGCACCGAGAAGGTTGGATGAAACTAGGGACTGAGGAGTGGAGCGTACGCTTGGGTACGTGAGCACCGGAAGGCCCGGCTGAATTCAAGATTCGATGCCGAGTAGCTTCCTGATTCACTTCGTGATCAAAAGCGGGCTTTTTGAACAACTTCTATTATGGATGGGACGCCGAATGGGAATATAGAGTAGTAAGAGACAAGTTGAACGGAAAGAAGTGAACAGCACATCATGAAGAAGAACCGCAAGGGAAGCGACACGCGCCGCAGCGGCAAGCCCGCGGCTTCGGCGGCCCTCCTGGACCTGCCGGTGGCTAAGAACGACGAGGTCGTGATCGATATTATAGGAATGAACCATGACGGGGAAGGGGTCGGCCGTGCCGACGGCTACACCCTGTTCGTTCAGGGCGCCCTGCCGGGCGAGAAGGCCCGGGTGAAGGTGCTCAAGACCAAGAAGCAGTATGGCTACGCCAAGCTGCTGGAGCTGGTCGAGCAGAGCCCGAACCGCATCGCGGCCCCGTGCCCGATCTACGACCAATGCGGCGGCTGCCAGCTGCAGCATATGAGTTATGCCGGACAGCTGGAGTGGAAGCGCCAGCTGGTGGTGGACAACCTGGAGCGCATCGGGAAGCTGCGGGTGGTGCGTGAGGCGGAAGGTGCTGGAGAGACGCGTGTGGACGACGAGTGGAGTGGCACAGATGGTGGAGGGGACATTGAGAATTCTGAAACCAATGGGGCCAATCCTGCCGTGTCCGGCGTTGATTTAGATCAACAGGGGATCCTCGTGCGTCCGACACTCGGCATGAGCGAGCCTTGGCGCTATCGGAACAAGTCCCAGGTGCCTATCGGCGTTACGGAAGGCGGCCTTGTCGGAGGCTTCTATGCCCGCGGCAGCCACCGGATCGTGGACATGGAGACGTGCCTCATCCAGCATGAGCAGAACGACGAGGTCGTCAGCCGCGTCAAAGCTATCGGACGGAAGCTAGGCATTACGGCGTACAATGAAGAGACGGGCCAAGGCCTGCTTCGCCATGTGGTGGTGAAGATCGGTTTTGCTACCCGTGAGATGATGATTGTACTCGTCACCAATGGCGAGCGGATTCCACGCGTGAACGAGTGGATCGCTGCCATCCGTGAGGAACTCCCGGCCGTGGTGAGTGTTTGCCAGAACGTGAACACACGCAAAACGAACGTGATTTTCGGGGATGTTACCCGCGTCCTGTGGGGGCGTGAGGTCATCCATGACTATATCGGAGATGTAAAGTTCGCGATTTCGGCGCGTTCCTTCTATCAGGTGAACCCGGCCCAGACGGAAGTGCTGTACGGGAAGACGGTGGAGTATGCGGGATTAACCGGGGAAGAGACCGTGATTGATGCCTATTGCGGCATCGGGACGATATCTCTGTTCTTAGCCCAACATGCCAAGAAGGTGTATGGAGTCGAGATTGTGAAGGAAGCGATCGAGGATGCGCGTGTCAATGCAGAACTGAACGGTATGAAGCATGTGGAGTTTGAAGTCGGCGCGTCCGAAGACGTGATTCCACGGTGGAAAGAGCAGGGCATCGAGGCTGATGTCATCGTGGTCGATCCTCCTCGTAAGGGCTGCGATCCTCGTTTGCTGGAGACGATACTTGAGATGAAGCCGGAACGGGTGGTGTACGTGAGTTGTAATCCGTCCACGCTGGCAAGGGATTTGAGGGTGCTGGAGGATGGCGGGTATCGCACGGTGGAGGTTACGCCGGTGGATATGTTTCCGCATACGAGCCATGTGGAGAGTGTGGCGGTGTTGATGAGAAAGTAATACAGGGTATAAATCCCTTTTAACAAAGGTTGTTTTAATGAAACAGATATAGATTGATACAGCACCTGATATGGCTGTAAGATATTAAATTGATCTTAAATGAATCTTCAACAAATGGTGAAAATTCAACATAGAAAGACACTTTCAGCAATTAGGAAAGTGTCTTTTTTTGTGCACGAGAAGAAAACAGAGAATCGAATTTATCAGTTGCACCTTGATAGCTCAACCGAGAGCATAGCCATAAATATTCATGGTATCGTGATGTCACCATGTCCCAGACGCTCTGAAATGATTTTAGCAGCATGTACACCTTGGTTAATAAGCAACGTTGCTGACGTATGCTTCAGATCGTGGAAACGAATATAACGTAATCCATGAAATGAATCAATTAGTATTCATTGAAAACGCTCAAGGGGCGCTCTAATACCTTGGATCAGGAACATCTAGGGATCTTCTTAGTGAAAAGATCGAAACGTTAATATATGATCTGGATCATTATTTCGTATAGCATGTTGTCTTAAAATAGTGTATTCTATTAATTTGCAAGGTATTATACTTGAAAAATAATCTACGAAATGTTAAGCTGCTTATATATGGAACGGATGTTCGGGAGTAAGGGGTGGGCAATATTGGAAAATAAAAAGCTGTTAGCGGTTGATTTGTTTTCTGGAGCGGGTGGATTAAGTCTAGGTTTCTTGCAAACGGGTCAAGTGAAAATTGTAGCCGCGGTGGAAAACAATGAGTCTGCCCAAAAAACGTATAAAAGAAATCATGATCGTTACAATCTTGAGAATGATGATAGAAATATTACATATTTCAACGATATTAGAAAAGTTAACTACAGAGAGATCATGGATGAATGTCAGAAGATCGATCTTGTTTTTGGTGGACCACCCTGTCAGGGCTTTTCGAATGCAAACCGTCAGAAGTCAGAACTCATTTCAACCAATAACCAGTTAGTCAAAGAATATGTAAGAGCAATTAAAGAATTAAATCCAGACGCTTTTGTAATGGAAAATGTAAAGGCCATGAAATCGGACAAACATAAATTTTTCTACTCATTAAAAGACCAAGAAGAGGTAGTAGAAGAATTAGGTATAGAACTAATACCCGATAAGGTTATTTTAGGAAGGGAAAATAGCTTGACCGATGAACTGGTCTGTTTTCTCAGAGATTGCATTCAACGGAAAATCGATCTATCCCCATTTATTATAGGTGATAAGAATTTATTCTCTAAAATTAGTCACATAAGTAGAAAAGAGAAAGAGGCTCATATATATATTGCTAAAGCCCAAAATGCTTTACAGAAATCTTTCTCAAACTGGAAGGAACAGCATAATAGTTATTGGAGTATTAATTATGAAGAACAGTGGATGAAGCTTGGGGTTTTGATCATGAAGAAAGATCCGACAGAATTATCCCGATTAGATCTTTTTAATACTTTAAATCAAATCATTGAAGTCCAAAAGATTTTGATGAAAATGAATGAAATTCAAGCGAACGACATTGAAATAGTTGATATTTTACCTGATCATAAGAATATTTGTATTAAAGTGCAGACATACGGTGTAATGAGTTACTTAATCTCTAAGTTTAGGAACCTAGGTTATACAATAAATGAAGAACACATTATAAATGCAGCGCATTTTGGTGCACCACAGCTTCGAGAACGCCTTGTTCTTATTGGAGTCAAAAAAGAATTCGTAGGGGATAATCCTGTAATACTACCAAATTCTATTGTTAAAGAACCAAGTCGGTTTTATACAGTGGAGGATGCCATTGGAGATCTTGAGGAAATTGAACCGTTTATAACAATGGAAGCAGATCAGCCGATTGATAAACCACTACCTAAACGCAACAACCCGCTTCTTCAATACTTACGTGGAACTGATGATAAAGTCAAAAACCATGTTAGGACTGAAACAACTAATACTGCTTTAGAAAGATTTAAAGTATTGGAGCCGGGGCAAAATTTCCATGATCTTGATGAGTCATACAAACAAACATATTCTGATCCTGGTAGAACTCAAAACACTGTTTATCTCAGACTTAATTACAAAACTCCATCCGGGACTGTTTTGAATGTTAGGAAATCAATGTGGATTCATCCGATTAAAAATAGAGCAATAAGTATTAGAGAAGCAGCGCGGCTTCAAACTTTTCCTGATGACTTTGTTTTTGAGGGTTCTAAAGATTCCCAGTATCAACAAATTGGAAATGCTGTTCCACCACTTTTGGGTAGGGCAGTGGCTGAACAGGTATTAAACTACCTAGGGGTATCTGTAATAGATACACTAAAAAATATAATAATGCCCCAGGAAACAGATACAAAAATTTAAGTAAAGAGTCTCTGCTCATTTTGAGTAGGAGGCTCTTTTATTTTGAAATAATGGATAACCATTTTTTATGAAGGATATAGGTCTCATGTGTCGAATAATGCAGTATATAATAGTCGTATTGGCATATTCATTTTTTAAAACAAGTGGTTGTCAGAGGCAGCTGCTTATTTATTTCACATAAATACTTTTCAAAAATGGGAGTACTTTTTATGAACATAGTTGTAACTCAGCCATCTGCTACACCAGTTATCCAAGCACTTCGTTCATTAGGATATAATGCAGGAACTGCAATAGCAGATTTGGTTGATAATAGCGTTGATGCGGGAGCAACTAAAATTACGGTTGTATTTAAATGTTTAGGAAACGATGGAACAATAATAATTGCAGATAACGGTTCCGGCATGGATGAGGATATGCTCCAAATAGCTATGAATATAGGATCGAAAGATCCACGTGCAAATAGGCCACCTAGAGAGCTTGGTAGATTTGGTATGGGACTTAAGACCGCCTCATTTTCTCTTGGTAAGAGGTTAAGTGTTCTTACCAAACATAAGGGCGCTTATGCACAACGGTGTTGGGACCTAGATCATGTGTCCCAATGTAATGAGTGGCAGCTGTTTACGAAGATTCCAGAAGAAGTTAGGGAGTTAATGAACAAAATTGAAGGAGATAGCGGCACAGTTATTTGTATAGATAAGCTGGATCGCTTTATGGGAGCGGGAACTGCAAATACAATACATGAAAGTAGCTTTTTCACCAAAGTTCGGCGGATACATAATCACTTAGAGTTTGTTTTTCACTCCATAATTGAATATGACAAGGTCCAGATTATCTTAAACGAAAATGTTCTTGATCCTTGGGATCCTTTTATGATTAAACATCCTTCAACTGTGGAAGGTGAAACACAGGTTTTAAACATCAATGGAAACAGAATAAAAGTTAAATATTATGTACTGCCTCATGCCTCATTTCTAAATGAACAAGAATATAAAAGAGCAGGAGGTAATAGAGGATGGCGAGACCACCAAGGTTTTTATATATATCGCGAGAATAGACTCGTATATTACGGTGATTGGTTGGGGATGTTTCAGAAGGATGCTTCATGTCAACTGGCAAGAATTCGGGTAGACCTGCCGAATATGGCAGATAATGACTGGCAGGTAGATATAAAAAAGTCAGCTGTTATTCCACCTGATAATGCTAAAATAAGGCTTGAATCAATAGCAAAATTTGTTCGAAAAATTTCTCGTGATATCTTTTACTTTAGGACCCAAGGCTCCAATTCTAACCAAACTTTTAAAGGGAGTCTCAATACATGGGAGTTGTCGGGTAGTGACGAAGGGCAGCAATTTATTTTAAATAGGAATCATCCTATTTTATCAGAAATTCAGAAAAAAATAGATGAGGAAACAGCAAGACTTCTTAACATGTATTTAAAGTTCGTTCAATTGGGATCACCCAGTAATATCATTGATTCACCAAAAGTGGCGGAAGAAGTCATTCAAATGGTCACTGAGGCTATGAAAGAGTTAGTTGTTCAATTCTCTTCGACCTTAACTAAGCTTCGAGTTGTTGAGAATCAACAACAGCTGTTAGATGCACTTATTACTCAACCTGCTTTTGATGGTTTAAATCGCGTCACGTTGAAATCAATTTTGGAAGAGGCGAATATCAGCTATGAATGAAGTAAGAGGGTTATTTGAACAAACCTTTGCAACTAATTATATGAACTTAAAGCCATTCTTGCCCAGCCAAGAAAAAGCAGCGGAACAGGCGCTGGATTTAGCAAAGCTCGTAATTAAGGGTCAAAAAATAGAAGCGAGTCTGATCGAGCAGTGGTCGTTAGAAATGTATATGAAGTATAATGTTAATTTTGACATTATAAAAACTCAAGTATTACGTCTAGTAGAAGAGAGCGATTGGTACAGACCCAAATTACTATTGGGAGCCTTTTTTTGGACACGTTACAGAGACTATCTAATAAGAGTTAAACATTGGGACCAAGAGGCTGTTGACTCCATTGATGATTCAACAAATGAAATTATGCGGTCTTTGGGAAACCCAAAGGAAATACACTCTTTTGACAAGCGAGGACTTGTATTGGGGTATGTGCAGTCAGGAAAGACTGCTAACTTTACAGGCTTAATTAATAAGGCTTACGATGTTGGATATAAGCTAGTAATTGTATTATCTGGTGTACACAATGATCTGCGGGCACAGACACAGCTTAGATTAGATGAAGAAGTGATTGGAAGCAGAGTGGATAGAGAGGGTAATCCAGTTGGAGTTGCCCAAATCAATAGAAATACACCTAATCATATTATTTCAACATGGACTACAGTGGAACGAGATATCTCTTCTGAACCAAGCGGTATGTTTAACTTAAATCAAAGAACTCTTATGGTTGTTAAAAAGAATAGTATTGTCTTAGAATCACTTAAGAATCAACTTGAGTATCAGAAAAATTTATTTAATTTAGATATTCCCGCTTTAATTGTCGATGATGAAGCAGATCAGGCATCTGTCGATACCTCTAAAGATGAAGATCCAAAGACAATTAACAAATTAATACGTCAACTTTTAGAAGTCTTTAATAGAAGATGTTATGTAGGCTATACAGCGACCCCGTTTGCAAATTTATTAATTAGTGCCGAAGCTAAAACGGAAGAGGAAGGTAAGGACCTGTATCCTAAAGATTTTCTTGTCGGCCTCCCAAAACCTAAAGAATATTGTGGTCCGGAAGAATTCTTTGACGTTGAAGAAGAGGCGGACGATCCACGTCCAAGTTTGATTCGGCCTCTGAAGGATCGAGATATCGAAGTCTTTACTGGAATTAAAACAAAGGGAGATGCTGATAAATTTGAAGAGGTCCCTCCTCAGATGGAAGAGTCAATATTGGTATTTCTTTTAACCATTGCTGTAAGAAATCTACGAGGTCAGAGGAATAAACATAACTCGATGCTTATCCACACCTCTCGTTTTAAAGATGTTCAGTCAAGTGTGAAGGACGGTGTGGATAAAGTATTTAGGGAAATCACAGAACAGATTCAATATAACAAATATAGTGAAACAGTAGAATCGATTAAACGGATTTATAAAGAAGACACGATTCCGACAAGCAGAGCATGGCCAGAGGATATTCAGGAATTTAGCTGGGAAGAGGTCTATCAGGAATTAAGAGATTGTTCTAAAAAGGTTCGAGTTTTTGAAATTAATGGTAATAGTAAAGATGCATTAGACTACCACCAATACAAAGAGGATGGTTTAAACGTAATTGCAGTAGGCGGAGATAAGCTATCACGTGGACTCACACTTGAGGGACTTAGTATAACTTACTATTTTAGAAATACATTAATGTATGACACTTTAATGCAGATGGGTCGCTGGTTTGGATATCGGAAAGGATATATGGACTTGTGCAGAATATACACAACCGGAGAAATTGCTTCAAACTTTGAGCACTTGGCAATTGCTATGATTGAACTGCGTAGAGAATTTGACAGGCTAGCACTAGCGAATAAGACTCCACTGGAATACGCAGTAAAAATGTTAAGTCATCCAACTATGACTTTAACAAGTCCATTAAAAATGAAAAATGCTGCTATAACAAATGTTATTTATCGGTTAACCCTGCAGCAAACTCGTATATATGAGAACAAGGAAACTTTTTTTTCTCACAACATGAAAGTGACTAAGAACTTAATAAATAAACTCCACCCTCGTTTTATGAAAACGCATATTGGATCAGGTAAAACTGGTTATTATATAGCACAAGAAGTTGATGTAAATACAGTATTAAATTTCCTGTCTGAATACAAGACAAGTCAAGGTGCAGATAAGGTTGATAACATCAAAATTGTAAATTATATTCGGCAAGTTAATGAAATCGGAGAGCTTTTACATTGGACAGTAGCAGTAGTTGAAGGAGAGCCAAGAGATAAAAGTGGACTTGAGAAATTCCCAGTACGATTTGGGTCATTCAAGATTGATTCTGCAGTGGTACGAGGGGTTAAGGCAGAAGAGTATAACAATCAAGGGCAGGCTAAAATTGATATACGTGCTATAGTTGCTTCGCGGCAGGAATTCATAGATCTCGATCAAGTTGCGATAAAGAATATGAAGGATAAACAAGAGATCCGAAAGCTACGGGCAACAGAAAAAGGCATGCTTCTAATCTACCCGCTTCATCCTAAAGTAAAAGTATTTGAATCCCTAAGGTTTACCTTTAGCGAGAAAATGGTCCCAATTGGTATCGCGATCTCATTCCCTGACTCAAAGTTAGATGATTCTAAAGTTTATGAAGTGAATAAAACAATAAAATAAGTGTTCTAATAGAGTGAGGAATATATGTTGAATCTTAAATCAGAATTCGAGCAAATGATTAAAGAATTAAATAGCGATTCCCAGCAAGAAGTTTATAAACTGAGGATTCTTACGGTTGAAAGTCCGATTCTTTTTGCAGGTATAGATACTGTAAATATGAATAGACAGCTTTATATCGATTTAGGACCTGAATCCTGGGAGCCAGACCAGCTTAAGGCTCTTCCAAAATGGCGAGGTTTATCTATCAAAGTTGAGTATTATGAAAAACTGGCTTTACTTAAAGGGCATTACTATCTTGTTTTACGACAAGAGTCAGAACATGGTACAGATATTTTTGAGGTTGTACTTCAGAATGTAGTGGATCATTTGATGATCAGAGAAAAGAATGAATCAGTATTTACTGTAATATACAAGGTATTAGATAGATGGCGCGTATTTTTTCAAAAAGGTGGTTACCGTAAATTAACTGAAGAACAGCAGCGGGGACTTTTCGGAGAATTGTGTTATATACAAGATTGGCTTAATCGGTTTCCAACCGCTCCCCCACTTATTATAGACCAGTGGGAAGGACCAACAAGTGGAAGAATCGATTTTAAGTATTCTAATCGGGGTGTAGAGATTAAGACTGCAATAAATAAGCTAATGAAAACAATAAAAATATCAAACGAAAATCAGTTAAGACTAACAAATGCAGTATCTAGTATTTATCTCTATGTGTGTTTTATAGAGCCTAGTAAAACTCATGGCGTTTCTTTACAAACACTTGTGAACGAGGTCCGAACAAGTATTGCAAGTCGTTCTGATCGTTTGTTATTAAAGTTCAATGATCTTTTAGACGATTTGAGATTTAAAGAAGAAGACTATGCGGATGACTTCTTCTTTCTAGATAAAGTAGAGGTATATGAAGCTACGGCGGACTTTCCAAGGATATTGCAGGAGGATTTACCCAAAGGAATCTCACATGTTAGTTACAGCATCGACCTTACACATTGTACTGATTTTGAAAGAGAAGTTGATAAAGTATTCGATTTGTAATGGGGGACTTTTTGAATGTTAGAAAATAGACAGCGAAGCGAATTCCTCAAAGGATTTCTTGAAGAAATAGAAGAAAAAGCATCAAAAACAGGAGTTTATCGAGTTCCTTTCTTAGAAAAGATGCTTCAGTATATGGAAAGAGACGATGATCCTGATATATTAATTCCTCCATATATAGATACTCAAAAAAAAATAGCTGTAAATGCTTACTCATTTGACGAAAGTCAGAACGTTCTTGACTTATATATAGCTGATTATAACTTTGATCAAAACGAGCAGCAATTACTTACGATAAATATGACGATGATGACTGAACTTGCCAATCAGGCTAAACGATTTTTTACGAACGCTAAAACTTTAGCTCATACAATCGATCATTCTCTTCAAGCTCGAGAATTGGCTGTACTTATATCAGATAATATAAGTGATATCGACGAAGTGAATATATTTGTAATAACCAATATGTTCTATAATTCAAATAAACCAATAGAGCTATCGATTCCTGGAGTTGAAACAGTTAATGTTCAAGTGTGGGACATAGATCGTATACTTCAGATCATCTTGGCCGAGCAAGGTGTCCAAACAATTCATATCGATTTTGCGAAGGATTTGGGAGAGTCATTTGAGATGATGTATGTTCCCAATGCTCAGCATGAAGGAGAAATGAATTATTTTACATGTTATGTAGGATTCATACCTGCGCAATTACTTGCTAAAGCTTATGACCAATGGGGCTCAAAACTTGTTGAACGAAATGTGCGATCTTATTTGCAGGCTAAGGGCGGAACTAATAAAGGGATATTGAAAACTCTTAAAGACCCCAATGAACGACGAATGTTTGTCAGTTATAATAATGGTATTTCTAGTGTAGCTCGTTCGGGAGAAATCGAAAAAATAAATGAAAACATAAATCTTTATCGTATTAAAGGGCTAACCGGGTGGCAAATTGTAAATGGCGGACAGACGACAGCATCAATTCATCAGGCTTATAAGAGTGATGTAGATTTATCGGAAGTATATGTTCAGGCGAAATTGACTATCCTTCATGTTGAAGCAAATCAAGAGAAAGATCATCAACTGCTTGAAGATGAGATGGTTTCAAATATTTCAGAGTATGCAAATACACAGAATAAAATAAACAAATCCGATCTGTTAGCAAATTCTAGATTTATGTCTGAATTGGAAAAACTATCTAGAAACACATGGATCCCAACTAATGATGGTAGAAAATTAGAGAGTAAATGGTACTTCGAACGCGCAAGAGGTCAATATGCAGTTGATTTAAATAGACGTAAACGTGGTAAGGAGCAAAATGAATTTAAAAAGCAATACCCAAGTGAAAAAACTATTACCAAAGTTGATTTGGCTAAACATTATATGTCTTGTGAAGGTTTCCCCCATATTTCAAGTAAAGGCGGAGAAGAAGCCTTTAAGCGGTTTATGGAGCAAAATAAACAGTATTGGAAATACGAGAAGGATGATAATGATGACACTATTCCTCTGAGTGAAGTTACCCTAGAAGTTTATCAGAAATTAATAGCAAGGACCATTATTAATCGTCATGTAACTAATATTGTGGAGTCTATGAGGCTGCAGGGATATAGGGCAAACGTAATTTACTATACTGTGTCTATGCTTAATCATATATATGGAAATAAAATAGAGCTAGTAGATGTATGGAATCGACAAGCCTTATCAGATAAATGGGATGAAGTAATAAAAATTATTGCTGACAAGGCATTATTCTTCCTGCGTGCATCCGCGGGTGATAGAAACGTAACTCAATGGGCTAAACAGGAAGCGTGCTGGATACAGTTCAAGGATGAGCATACGAAGCAATTGAGTAATATCATCTAATTTTGATTTAGGTACAACAAAACACTCAATAACCGGGCTAATAAGCAGGTATTGAGTGTTTTGTTTATTAATTAAGGGCCATCCAATAATTGAATTATTGGATGCTGCTAATATGGGTAAGAATAAATAAGAATATGAAAAAACATAAACGTGGTGATGAAATGAGTCAAGATTCTTTCTTTTGGAAGGAGCTACTGACTTGGTATATCGAGAATGGACGGCATCGCTTTCCTTGGCGAAATACGAAAGATCCTTATCGAATTTTATTGGCAGAGTTTCTGCTTCAGCAAACCCATGTACGTAAAGTTGAGGATGTGTATGAACAGTTGCTGCTGAAATATCCTGATATAAGCGAACTAGCAAGGGCGGATACTGAAACACTGAAAGAAATCATTGCTCCTATTGGACTAAACTATCGTGCAGAAAGACTAATAAAATCAGCTGAGATAATCTGCAGTCAGCATAACGGTACAGTTCCGAATGATTATAACGAGTTAAGGGAGCTCCCTGGAATCGGCGATTATATTGCAAATGCTTTACTTTGCTATGCATTTGACCAGCCAGTTGTTCCAATCGATACAAATGTTATTCGGCTCTTCACAAGATATTTTGGATATACATCAAGGAATCCTAGACCTCGAATGGACAAAGAGCTAGCAGCTAAAATTAGGGCACATTTTGAAGGGATGGACAGTACAAGAGAGGCTAATTTAGCAGTATTAGATATTGCCGGCTTAGTGTGTACTTCTAAAAAACCAAAGTCTACAGAATGTCCATTATTCGAAAAATGTTGTGACTTTAATTCAAGAAAAGAATAACTTGTGAGTGCTACCAAGAGGACGGTTGTGAAGTGCCTTTAAATGGCTTTGTCTAAAACTAAATAAAGTTAGTTCTCACAAAATTGACGTTTTTTTGTATAATGAATTAAATTTGAATCCAACATCTGCTGCTGAATTATGTACTTGTGCTTAAATACATCTCTCGCCCAACATAGTTATTCGTTAAATATTCATACCACCTCTCCTTTCTTTTTAATAAGCCGAAGTATATTAAATATTGATATTCTAGTCTATGCGGATATTAATAAAAGACATACAATAATAGTAACTGAATGGGAAAATTATGGAGGTGATAGTATGTCAGTTATGGGTATTATTGAATCAGTTTTGGACCAAGCATTTGTGAGCAAAAAAATAACTGATATGGATAGTTTCAATTCCGAGTTAAAAAAAGCCATAGAGTTAGTGGAAGGATTAGGTTATAAAGTAACTGAACAAGATGTGATTACTAAATTGAAGTTTGAATTGCAAGAGTTTTTAAGGATGTACAATGGCACGGCCATTATTGAATCAAAAGAGGAGTTTAGTGGGGAAATTGAATTAGATGGTCCAAGATGGAGTGCATATCTAACATTTCTTCGTAAAGAAAAGAATCGTTCGAATGCCCAAACAAATGGCATGATTTTTACGCTTAAAACAATTTTGAAACATATGCTAAAGAATCAATCCGAAGAAGAATTTTACGTTAGTGGTATGGTTTTTAAGGATGTTCAATCTGGAAAAACTGAGCATTTCCACGGATTGGCGAATTTAGCGATAGATAATGGTTATGAAATTGTCATTATTCTATCTGGAACACAGAACGACCTTAGATCCCAAACACAAATTCGATGCGATTATGACATATTAGGAGAAAAAAGGCTTCATTATGTTTTGGAAGACGGCGAGGATAGGATTGTTGGAATAGGCAAATATCGTAACTCCCCTGTATTAACCCAATGTCTAACTAATAAGTTGAGAAACGGTGACATAAATGCTAGTGTTGGAGAAGGAGTTTATGTTGCTCGTCCAGGTGAACCGATAATAATTGTCACAAAAAAAAATATACATACTCTCGGGGCGTTAATAAGTTTTCTTCGTAATTCAAAGGCTGAAAGAAATAAAGTCTTAATAATTGATGATGAGGCGGATCTGGCATCAGTTGACACATCCTACAATGTTAAAACAAATCGGGGCAAGCATCCTAGCGATGAGACTTACAAACCTTCCTCCATTAATGCTCATATTCGAGCAATGCTTGCTTACTTAAAAAAGAGAACATATATATCTTATACAGCAACCCCTTTTGCAAATTTACTTATTAATAGAGAAATTGAACATCCGATATATGGACCTGATCTATTTCCAAAAGATTTTATATTAGCAATTCCCAGTGATGAAAATTACGTCGGGCCAAAACAATGGTTTGGTAAAAATGCTCTTGCGGCTCCATTAAGAAGACCTTTAGATAATGCGGTAACAAGAAATGTAATTAGTGCTGCTTTCGGGGGGGTTTTACATGATTCGCTAAGAGAGTCGATCAAGGTCTTTATTCTATCAACTGCTGTTCGATTGATTCGTGAAGGAGAACAAGAGCATTGCTCAATGCTTATTCACGCAGACTTTAGAAACGTTAATCATGACACAACCTACCCATTGGTGGATCGAGAAATTGAGCTGCTGAGAGAACTAATTGAAACTAATGATCAAGAAACAATAAATGAATTAAAAAAGATCTTCAAGGATGATATAGCCACAACTAGCGCTAAAGTTTTTAATAAACCATTATCAGTGAGATGGCAAGATGTCCAAGATGTTTTATTAATTGTGGTCAAACGTATAAAAGTTATGAAAATAAATGGTGAATCGGAAGATACTCTTAATTATGAAGATTACAAAAACAAGGGACTTTATGTAGTGGCCGTTGGGGGTAATAAGTTGTCTAGGGGTATTACTTTAGATGGTTTAACAGTAAGTTATTATTTAAGAGAAAGCCGAAATCATGACACCTTGACTCAAATGGGGAGATGGTGTGGGTATAAGAAAAAATATCTTGATGTCTGTAGATTGTATACAACAAATAGATTAATTATTGCATATGCGCAAGTTGTAGAATCTTTGGAAAAATTACGTGAAGACCTGATTTTAATGCATGATACTGAATTAACTCCCGATCAATATCAACTTGAGATCATTGAACAAACCACTTCAATTTGTCCAGCACTTCGTGTGATTAGTAATGCCCAACAAAATCTAAGGTTGCAGGTTACAGCTGTTAATAAGAGTCGGTTTATGAGAAGGCATAAACGAAGAAGCTCGTTTTCAGGAGAAACCTTGCAGGAAACAAGCTTCTACAATGATGGAAAAACAATTAATGAAAATAAAAGGATAGTGGAGTGCTTTTTGAAAAACCTTAAAGGGGAGCCTACTCTGATTGGAAAATACAGGGATCAGTCTGGGTATAATCGAATCTGGTATGGAATTGACATGATACAAGTTTTATCAATGCTCCGAGCTTTTAAGTCTCCTCGTGGTAGAGTACACGAATGGGTAAATTATATTGAATTAGTCCAGAGAGAAACCAAAATGGACGAGTTAGCTCTATGCGATGTTGTGCTAGTTTCAAACAATTTTGATGAAAGTAATGATACCCTTTATTCATATAAAATAAATCGAGTACATCGATCTACTCGTGGAGTAGATACTATGTTACAGGCAGTTACTTTAAAAGGAGAACAATTCATTAACTTACTTACTGCAAATGAGGAACTAAGTGATGAGGAGAAAATTTCTCTGAGATGTAATGATCGTGCGCTCATTTTGATATATCCGATAAAAACGGAAAACCTTGATAACACTGAAGAGTATGAAATGATAACGTTTGCTATAGCCTTTCCAAAAACTAATGCAGTACTTCTAGATACGACCTCTTTCGTTGGATCTACTACAGTTATCAGTAATTAAACTTACTAACAAATGGAGAATTTTACTTTGCATTTAGTTTTATGAATTTCATTATACAGAAGAACCTATCAGCGGTAAGTTGGTTATTTAACAGTAATGAATTCACAAATAGATAGTAAGCGCTGTTCGTGAGAATTAAGATTCATCAGAATTTTGTATGAATAGGGCAAGTCCATACCTGAGGTGGATTTGTCTTTTTTATTTCAATTCTATGTTAGCTAGTTATCTAGTTTAAATTCACATAATGTCATTGACTTATAGGAACATACGTTCTAATATTGGGTTATCTAATTATTTGGGTAAGATATAGTTTAAGATAAAAGACTAGAGGCTATTGGTTGAAGGACATATTGAAGAAAAAAAATTCAAGTGGTTGTGTATGGTCGGAGGGTACTGAAACATTGGTACTACCACAAGTATTTACAAAAGATTAAAAATCATCCTTGATAGCTTAATACTTCTCTATCTTTCTTACTACTTAAACTAATCCTGCATTATCGTAAAATAAAGACAATTATATTCATAGCGTCTTCAGAACCTGTCGATATGGGTCAAAGGATGTTGATTCTTTAGGGTGGTATAGTATAATGGAATCATTTCCATCTTATGGGGGTCGCTATTATGAACAAACAGACTGTAGTTGCGAGACTATTTGATAAATTAAATTTTGATGAAGTGAAAGCAATGTTGCTTTCTAAAGGTTTGCTCCCTGAGAAGGTGAAGAGAAAGAGGGATATGAAAAATGCCTTTTTCTCTATGGCTTCTATTCTAACTGAAGAAGAAGTCGAAAGTTTTGTAGAAATGGCAGTTATGAAGAAAACAAAAGGATTACCGGCTTTTACTCACAAACTGGTAAATCTTGATTGGTATAACGAAAAAAAAACTGAACAAATAAAGGCCATGTTTAATCGCATAAACAGGTCTTACGGAGAAACGTATTTTGTGAGCATAGATGTAAAACAAGTTACCACAGCTAACATTGATATGATCATTACCATCAAGGAGTATGGTGAGTTTTGGAGAACGGGTGAGAAAGGTATTGAGAGTCTCACAGCTGTTTATAACTGTGCTATTAAGATAAGTTTAACACGAAAAATGCTTACAATTTTTGCTGGTGATGATACTATTCACAGCATTATTGCGGCTTATATCGGTTCAGAAGTTAAGCTACCCATTCATGCTTACAGGATTGAGAACAAGACTAGTGCTTTAACATGGGATGATCAAGCTAGTTTCAAAACAGCTTTGTTTATTGATTTTGTTTACAACCGTCTGAAATTAAGGGGGATTTCCTCTTCGTTTAAGGAAATAAAATTCAACGTCGACACTGATATCAAAGACGTGACAATCACAGGCGAAAGTAATAACAATCTTATTAATTCTTCACTAGCGTGTGAATATGTATCCTTGGGGAAAGATATTGTTCAGTTTAGAACAAGTGGTAGCTACAGTAGGACGCCTTTTTCTTGTTTCTTTTCACTAAAGGGTAGGAATGCAGATATACTGAAAATTGTAGTTATGGACATTAAGGATGAAACTTTAAGAAATGAAGTCATTCAGATGCTTCAAGAGGAATATATTGAAATGTGCGACAAAGGAATCAAGGATTTGTCTGCTACCCAACGGCAATTAATTCAAATATTCCAGAAGTTTGCTGAGAAGGATTCTCATAAACAAGAAGTCATCGAACAAAATGTGCTTCATAATGTTGAAAGTTTGACACAAAACATTAAATTATTTAATAAAGCGGATAACAACATTAAAAAGTTTGTTGCAGATATTGTTTCTTATAATAAAGTGATTTTGGAAACAATGAGATCTGATAAGCTGGAGTCAGCCTTTGCTGTGCTTGATGCATGGTTAGCTGAATGAAAATAAGGAATATCCAATGAATATGCGTATGAACGGGGGTGAAATATTTGAGACCGATGGAGAGGGACTGCACCTTATTTAAGATACAGAACTTGGGTAATACAGTAACAACCAAAAAAATAGGATTATACGAGGAGTTCGTGTGTCACGAAAAATTAAATTCAGCTAGTTTTCTTCATTTTTCTTGGGTTGATCCTATCAAATATAGAGACAAAGTAATTGCCAAAGACAAAAAGATGATATTCTTTTTATTGTTCCCCGCTCAAGGAGTTATTTGTTTCTTTAGTAACTCTGAAAGTGATTTGTTTTTTGTCACTTCAAAGCTAAACACTGAATTTATGATGGATGTAAAAAAAATAAATATATTTGATAGCTTAGAAAAGTCACTAAAGTTCAATAGCGATCAATTTAGATTAGTAGCTTTGCAGGTTATTACCTTATTTGGTGATATTGAAAAAGCAACTACATTTAGTTATGAGGACACAAAGAAAAGTGAGTTTTCGAATATTTTGAAAGAAGGGAGAATATCCCATATAGAGTACTACCATAAACAAGCTAAAATCAACTTCTCCATCGACTGTCAATCATCTGTCTCATTCTATGACACAGATACCTTTGATGAAATTAAAAATGTTTTGGAAGGTATGGTCGAATATTTTGAAGAAAATACTAAATAGATATGTCCCAAACACGCTTATTTTTTTGGCCTTTGTAAGTGTAATTTTGTTTTGTTTTTTTAATAAAGACTTTTCGTATAGTCTTCAAGATGCAGAGCAACAGAAACTAGAATTAGTAAGCTGGGTTTTCTCTGGGGTTATGGGTGTTGTTTCGTTTTTGGCTATATTTATATCATTTGTCTACGACAATAATTTAATAGGTGCTTCAAAAAACTTACGCCAATTATATCACCCATATGGATTAGGTCTTGAAGAGTTTAGAGCCAATTATAATGAATACATAAGAAATATTTCTAGAAGAACTAATGTAAATATCTTATTCATTACCGTGCTAGTTACTACACTACTTTCTATAATTATATGGGGAATTAGTGCTCTTCTCTATAATGGTTTCTCAATGAAGCTTCCTCAAAAAGTCTCAGATGTTAAGGCAATAGTTAATGTTCTTGTTTACGCAATCTGGATACTGCTTTCAGGGCTGTTGGCATCCTTGTGTCATTTATTAAATCATATACGTACTAAAAAAGATCCTTTAGGAGGGGGCTTTTTACCTGATAAAGATCATCTTCTTGATATAGATTTATTGTCAGCAGAAGATACAGATTTGGCTGAGATATTTAGAATAATATCTCCATCTATTGAACTCCATGAGAATCCTCAAAATTCTAATGGAAACGAGATTTCTATATTTTTTCCAATGACGTTCAGTAATATCCGATTCGTCATAAAGCTGTTTGATGAAAAGAGCAACTTACTTTTTCGCCTATATGGAATCACAGAGAAGAAGGATGCTGGTAAGCCTAATTTTTTTATCGTAAGCAATAGCGTTACTGAAAAAGTTGCAAAAGTATTTAAAGAACAGTGTGTAAGAGCAGAGTTTAGGTATTATAACGAGACCTTTAATAAAATTGCAAGGATAAATGGGAAAGTAGTTACAGAAAGCAAGCTATTTTCGGTTGTACCCGATAAGATTAACTATCTTACTGAAGATGGCATTGATAGAGATCATACCCTGATTAACAACATTCAATCGAATAAGTTCTTTATTCAGCAGGATTATGAAGCTCTTCTGGCGGGTGAAGATGTATGAAGGAAACTCTTGAGCAGCTAGAAGTTGGAACCAAAGTCCATTGATTCTTGCCAATGAGGTAATTATATATTTGTTAAATCCTCAAAGTAAAAAATGAAGTACGCGAATTAAGCTTATATTATTTTTCGCAACTAACGTGACAATTACTTGAAAACTTCCAAAGGCTTATTCCAACTTGATTTCTTCGTTCTCTAAATTCACGGATAACAGATCAGTCTAACTCGCGAATTAATGTTAAGTTCATCTTGGGAGTCTGCTGCTGTAGTTAAGCTGCCATAACACAAGAGCGCCTGCAAAGCTAAGGATGAGCGAGAGTTGCCGTTAACTTTAATTGATTTCGTATTGCAGCATACCTTTCTAGAACGTCATGATTTAGCTTAGATTGTATATGCTCAATTGTTGTGCAGCATCTTACGATGATGATCGCACTATTGTTAGTATAAGATTTTGAGTCTTTCTGAATGTTATCCTTCCGTAAATAATATATACCAACATCAGTAAGAAAATTAGCAAAGCGGTCATTAATTATAGGTTCGGTATAATTGCCAACTGATTTTCGTCGCTGGAGATGATCCGTGGAATATATTCAGCGCAAAATGAATCGGATTCAAGCTGAGCACGTGGATAGTGCGGCTAGTGTTGGGAAGGGGAAAAAACTGATATTTGGAATCTACTATTTACTCTAGTTGCCCTAAACTATTTCTCCTCCAATTCTCTCTCAGTTTATTGCTATGCAACAGGGCACTAGAATCCATGCTAAACGTTTTATATAAGGCAGAGAGAAGGTAACTTATTTCAAATATTTTACTATAATAGTTAGTTACTAATCGATTTTTTAATCTTTGGTAATAACTCTAAAAAAGCTGATCGGATTCCGATCAGCTTTTTTAACTATTTCCATCAATCCGCCGAAAAATTTCAATTAGTATATTTCGGGCCATCTCAATATCTTTTGAATCACGTTCTCTTAGTAAAGAGATAATATCTTTCATACCCGATTCCTCTGGCAGTTCTTCTTGTTCTTTCAAATATGTAAAAAGCTCATACACTCCAACATCTAATGCACTAGCAATCTTCGCCAGATTCTTCATGGAAACATTACGTTCGGCTCGTTCAATAAATCCTATATAACTTATATTGAAGCCAGCCTTTTCTGCTAATGCTTCTTGAGATAATCCTCTTAATTTACGAAGATCCTTTATACGTGCTCCGACTAATTTTAGGACATCAGGCATCGTTACACCTCTCTTTAATAGAAGTGTAGGGAATGTTTTGATTTGTAATAATACATAGATAATAAGTTGTTTGAATAAATTACTACTATACGGTAATATTGTATGTAGTTTGTATTTATTTATTCATCCTAAGTGAGTATTTATTTCTATATGTTTACTCTTTTTGATGAACTGAGCTAGAACTACTTCTTATGAACCTGCAATTTTGGAAAGACCATTAAAGGAATTCAGTCGTAGCTGGGGTATCGCCAATAACCGAATAGGAGCTGACGTATGTGAATCATTTAACCTCCATCGATGAATGCAGAGATAGCAAAGATAGGCTGTTAAAAATTCAGGAATCCTCTATTCATTCCAAATCAATGATTAAGATGCAGCATTACGTACAGATCTATATGAACTCAGCAGCCCGGTTGATGCATCCGATCTCTGCTCATGTATGTATCTTGTTTAGTGATCGCGCTTTAGGATGCATGCTCAAGGCATTGTATATGAAGGAGAATAATTGCATGTTTTCTCCATCTTACTTTTCGCTTCAGGATGTCATCCAGCTAACGGGACAGAATTCTATCCCGGATTTGGATAAGGTGATGTTTATTCATACTCTTAATTTTGTGGTCGGCTGTAATGATGTTTCAATTTTTCAACAAATGGACGCCTCGCAGCTTCAGAAGCTTCTGAACAGCGTGGACGATGTTCTGATTCACCTATCGGGTAGAGTAGCATCCAATCCTTCCGAGTTGTATCGCTCGATTTTTTAAAAGATATGCCTTTAAATATTGAAAGCATGTTGAAACAAGATATCATTATACGTAGGTGCCGAAAGTATCTTTATGTTCATTCAACTTGGCAATTTTGAAGTGATTTCCGGATATATGGTTGTCGAATAATTCAAAATATGAGGGGGGATTTGGATGGATGTTAGAGAGTTCATAAATCGCTTACAGAAAGATACCCTGAAGTAGATAGATTTGAGCTTACATACCATCAAGACCTTAGAGGTTGAAGATAGATTAGGGGTGAAGCTACCACTATTGTTTTGTACTTTTCTAAGTGAATTCTCTAATGGGATTTTTTTACTTGATAGTGAACCTATCGGTGGGATTAGTGAGGAATCGCCTTGTGAGGCAATATGTAAAAGTCATGTGATTCTTCCGGATCTCCCAGATAAAATACACACTCGAGAGACAGATGAGCTCATTGATTCCAATCATCTTATTTCCTTTAATGCTGTTGAGAACTCTAATGATCACTGGGTTTTCATATGTGAGGAAGGAATCCCTGATAACGAGTACAATGAAGAACCAAGGCTAATGCAGCGATCAGCCTTGGCTTTTTTCTCCGTTTTCTAATTCACTGATATCCGATCATTCCACTCGCGAATAGATGCTAAGTTCATCTTGGGAGTCTGCTGCTGAAGTTAAGCTGCCATAAAACAAGAATTCCTGTGAAGCTAAGGATGAATAAGAGTACCGCTAACTTTTAATTGTTTTCGTATTGCAGCATATCTTTCTAGATCGTCATGATTCAGCTTAGTTTGTATATGCTCAATGGTTGTGCAGCATCTTACGATGTTGATCGCATTATTGTGGGTATGAGAGAATTCTAAACTATCCAGTATATATTTTGATCCTTTTTTAATGTTATCCTTCCGTATATAATACATACCGACATCGGTAAGAAAATTGGCAAATCGGTCATCCATTATATGTTCGGTATAACTGCCAACTGATTCTCGTCGCTTGAGATGATCCCTGATCAGATTCTCAAATCTTTCGAGATATTCATCAAATTCAAAATGATACTTGTTAGCTGCTTGGATGATTTTAAATAAAGCTCTTAGTATTTCGTTCTCCCTGGAAGAGATATACTCTATGTATGGTTCAAGTACTTCTATGTTACCATTCATTAGTTCATATAGATAACGGTTGCCTCTAGCCCATTCCTGGAACTGCTCTTTGGTTCGTTCGGCAGTTTCATCTGATTCTATAATCCAGCTTTGATCCTCATAACAGGATAAATAATAAAGTGCTTGATCATAATCATCGTTATCTGCAGCTATGGAGCCTAACAGCAGATCGGAGTATAAAATATATCCAAACAACGGTTTGGCTGGCTCTATAGGCTTCCTATGAGGCCTATTTTTATTATGTTTCTGCGCATACAGCATTCTGGAGATGCGTCCCATTTCCTGAGCATAGTACTTTGCTTTATTCCATTTATTTAAGGACAACAACGTGTTAGTTAGATCTTTTAAAGCATCTAATTGTACCCCCTCAGGAAGTCGCTTGACATAAGCTTCAAATTGTATGGTACAGTTCAGATTATGTTCCTGGTCCGAGTTTAGGGAGCAAGTAAATATCCTGTATTGACACAAACCTAATCTTTCGGCATGCTGGTGTTTTTCACTTTCGGCAACTTTTTTGTATATGGTCAGAGCAGCCGCTCGATTTCCCCTGTGAAATAGTGCTTCAGCGCTATCAAAGAGTAGGGATGAATAAGCTGGGTTATCGATGATCAAATCAACAGCCTGATCGATGCAGTAGAGTTTCCCTAGCTCGGCACATCGCAAGATAAAGGGGCCAAGTCGCCTCCAGTTCGGAGTTGACTCATTTACATATAGAGAATAAAAATAGCCTTCTTCCAGATTCATAGCTTTGGTAATTAAATCAAGGCTTGAAACGGAGAGCGGCTGGTTCCCATTGATAAAGCGGCTGAGGGTTCCCGAATTGATTCCCGATTTAATTGCAAAAGAGGAAATGCTGAGTTTTTCCTTCTCCAAGTAACGTAATAGCTCCGTACTGATTGTTCTGTCTGTAGGTACCAAAGATATTCGCCTCCAGATCCCGCATTCCATATTTAGGGAAATTACTTATATAAGTAAGTTAATGTATAAATATACGATGGGTCAATAGCTTTGTAGTATGATAAGGGAGGCATTCTAAAATAAAGGGGAGAACGCAGCTAGTAATTAATTCTACTGAATGGAGTATACAGAGGAGTACGTCGCCTCTTAAGAGATGGATTGGATGAATCACCATTACATATAGAACGGAGCTTTCTTATATTTGAAAAGTTAAAGTCCTTGTTCAAATCCTCTGATCAGCCAAAGAAAAAGCCGGCTCAACATACGAATAAAGCTAAAACATCAGGAAACAACGCCAAACCCAAGGTTCAACCTACTCGTATTGGTGAACTGGGTGAGCATAAGATTAACATTCAACTAGATCAACTCCCCAAAGGATGTAAGTATGTAAGTGATTTAATGGTGACGAATTCGAAGTCTCGTACGGGCTATTCGCAGATTGACCATGTGGTAATCACGCCGCAAGGATTGTTCGTCATCGAGACGAAGAATTATACCGGAGAGATTAAGGGAACAAGAGAGAATAAGTCATGGACGGTAAGTAACCGGTTTAAAATGTACAATCCCTTTATGCAAAATTACGGGCATATTCAAGCGATTAAAAGTTTGCTCCCTAACTACCAAAAAAGCCGGTTCATCTCAATGGTTTCTTTTACGATGCGCTGTAGATTCAGCGTTGATCCGGAATTGAGAAAAATCCAATCGGACGAACTGATTGTGTACGATGTTGAGCTGTCCGAATATATTCAGCGAAAAATGAATCGGATTCAAGCGGAGAAGGTGGATACCGTTCTAACGGAATCTGATATTCAGAAAATCTATCAATCCTTGATTGAGGCGAACATTACTGATCCGAGGATACGGGCTGAGCATGTGGATAAGGAAAAATTACGTTAATATTAACGAAGATATGATAACACTAGAAATGAGGGCTTATATATGAAAGGCAAATTCTCTACAATGGCATTATTTCTTAGCTTGGCAGTTTTCTTTTCATGTAATTAGTGGGAATTAGCAAAACTGACATTGCCATAGATGGGATGACCGAAGATGAAATAATTAAAACGGAAATTAACTCTGTTTCGGAAGAACCAGAAGAAACTCTAAGGGATCAAGTTGTAAAGAGTAGAATTGGCCGAGGAATTTTCAAACAAAGATTGCGGGCACTTGAAGAAAAGTGCAAGTTATGTGGTATAGATAATCCAGATTTCCTTAGGGCCAGCCATCCAAAGCATTGGCGAGTCTCAAATAACAAAGAGCGACTCGATCAATACAATGGCTTTCTATTATGTCCAGCACACGATTTCCTTTTTGATAAAGGTTTGATCAGTTTTTGTGACGATGGTTAAATTCTTATATCGCCAATTCTTGAACCCTTCTGGGATAGCGGTCTCCGGCTGTAGCATTTTTGCAAACACCGCTATCTCGTATTACGGACGGATCACAATTTAAACACAACATGACCCTAAGTTAGACATCACTTGACGGTTTTCCCATGATAGGATGTAAGCATAGAAAAAGGCGAGAATGACACGCACGGCTGCATGAATGCGGCATATGACCGGGGCGTAACTCTTCTCGCTTTTTCTAGGTATATAGACATATGAAAACCGAGTTAATAATTCTATAGAACTATCCGATATATAATATATTCAAATAATGGGAGGATGAAGGAGTTTTGAGAATTAAAAAGGGATTAACTTTACTCACTGCTTTTACTTTGGTTTTTTCTTTATTGACCGTAAATGTACAGGCAGCCAGTACACCTTTTACACAGGGTGGAGGATATGAACAAGGGGCTTACGACAGTTTATCCATGCAGCCTACCGGACACAACTGGAACAGAAACTCTAGGTTTGCTGCGGTGAATTCTAATGTTCATCTGAAATGGAAGTATCAGATGCCATCAGGAGGTAACTCATCAATAGTTCTTGACGAAGAGGGAACAATCTTCACTAAGAATTACGAGGGACCATTATATCCAAAATTTAATATTCACGCAATCAATCCAGACGGAACATTAAAATGGGAACAACCAATTACTGATAATTTAGTATATGGTACACCAGTTATTAATAATCAGAAAAAATTGATTATTCCTGCAGGTTCGAAACTTCTCACTCTCGATACAATCGATGGGAGTGTTACCGAGTTATCATTGCCTACTAGCTATTCGAACGAAGTTTTGATAGGTAATGATGGTACTCTTTATCTATCTGGAATCGCTGGTAGATTAGCTGCCTACAACCCAGATGGTACACTTAAATGGAGAAGTTCCTTCGAATCTACACAACATGCTGGTTACCCTGCGTTATCTAAGCAAGGGGCGCTGATTTTTAAAGCCGGTTATGGGAGTGGTGGCAGCCTATATTCTTTCAATTCTCAAACGGGTGAAAAGAATTGGGAATACAGAGGGGTGGTTGGCAGTGAAACTCGTTCTGCGCCAGCTATTGCAGAGGATGGCACAATATATGCAACTTCACAAGATGGTTATGTGTATGCAATCAATCCAGATGGAACTTTAAAGTGGAAATTCACTGTAGAAAAATCAATTTCAGCAACTGAAACAATTGATCCTATTGTCGGACCTGATGGCACTATTTATGCAATTAACGGAACTAAGGATTTTTACGCAATTAACCCAGACGGAACGTTGAAATGGGTATACAATTCTAAAGCGATGTATTCATCACCAATCATCGATAAAAATAATCTGATTTATTTCGGCGTTGGAGGAAAAGTCGTAGCATTAGATTCTAACGGGGAAGAACAGTGGTCATTAGACCTTCGAGCAGCTAATTTTGTATCAGCCCCCGCTATAGCAGAAGATGGCACAATTTATATTGCCGATAGCAGTGGTGCAGTATTCGCTATTGGGGGGGGGGTTAATCCTACTGACCCTACTGATCCTACTGTTCCTCCAGTAGATCCAAAGCCACCTGTAAACCCTGTTGGTGAACGAGCAATATTCGTTATTACTTTGAATAATGGTACTGAGAAAGAATACGATCTTTCAATGGAAGAAGTACAACAATTTATAAACTGGTATGAAGGAAGAGCTGCTGGTGCTGGCCCGATAACATTTGCGATTAATAAGCACGATAATAATAAAGGACCATTTAAACAGAGACAGGACTACATTGTTTTCGATAAAATCATCACTTTTGAAGTAAATGAATATTAGGACAAGGGTCGTTGTTGTATAGCGGATTTTGATTTAATGAGCATGATGGTGAAAATGGGAAGCAATGAGGGGATCAGTGAATCAGTGATAAACTTAAAGGGGAAATATAGGGGGCGCACTTGCTTGAAAAAGTATTTATTTATTTTTATGGTATTCGTGTTGACCATTTTAACTGCATGTGGAGAAAATACACAAAAACATGCGAAACCTGATGCAATACGGGACGAACTTTGGGACAAATCTAAGCAATTGTCAATTTTGATTATTAACACTGTCAACACCAGTGATAAGTTCGATGATGGTATACCAGCAGTTACCGGAATGTACCAACGCTTCAGTAGAGAGTTGCCGGATGTCACAGAAAAAGAACAAGAATTAATCGACGATGTAAGTAATTTATTTGATACATCCATAAATGAATTTCTTTCAAGAGTTTTCGATGAAAACAGCAAGGAATATACCGAAGCTAAAGAGAAGATTGAGAATTGGTTTGGTGCTTCTGATTTAAAGTATGAAAATTATGATTCAGCAATATTAAGTGCATATTTTGATAAGGCAGAACAAAATGAAATTGATAGCGATCCAGTTAAGATATTTATGGATGAAAACAATATAACTCTTACAGCAAAAGACGTTCAATTTAATATGCCAAACAACCTTGACAGAGATTTTGTTCTGTCTGGTACAGCAAAACTTGATGATTATTACAATTATGGTTTTGACACAGGCATTGAGCCAGAATATTTCAATCTAGAGTTGAAACCTGATAATGGCGATAGATGGAGTCTGTATCTTGAAAGAGCATCATTCACTAAGTTGTTCGATGATCTTCAGAACAGAGGTGAAATTCATATAACTGTGTCAGCTACTATACCAACGAGTAATTTTAAGCCCAATCAAGGAAACATGGCTTTTGTAACAAAAGCCACTTGGTAACAAATATATTGTATGTGGGGGAAGGGCTAATGCCTTTCCTTTTTTGTGTTGTCTTGAATCATCCAAACATCCCATAAAACACGTCTAATTCAAAGCCATATTGTGGCAGGTGCTTTTTCTTTTCACTTCGATGACGGAATCTAAGCCGATTTAAGGCATCCGTGATCGATTACGGACGAATAGAGGAAGAAATTAGACATAGCGTTGGCGCATGCTCCTATTTGTCGTGCATCCATATTAGAAACCAACTCAACTCAAAAAGAAAAGTTCCTAAACACGTAGAAACAGGGAAAACCTACTCGATGTCGAATATTGATGTCGGGGAGGAGAATTATGGATAAGGAAAGAATGGTTCAAGAACTGGAAGGCCGGATTAGACATGAGACACTGGGGGCAGCAAAATCATTAAATAGCGCATTTAATAAATCCAGAATATTAAACATAACAGCTGTCTTGATTTCTGCATTAATAACTATAGTCTCTGGGGTTGAAGGACTGCCATTTAGTAGCCATAATATTGTAATAGTTTTAGGAGCTACTTTGACCGCCTTTGGCAGTATCAAAACTTTTTTTAATTTCGAAAAACAAATTGAGAACCTGTCTGTTACATTTCATGACTTTAGAAGCCTAGGTTTAGAGTTTCAGATTTACTGTAACACAACTGAATTAAGTAAAATAGATGAAAACCGGCTAAATGAATTTGAGAACAGATTTAGAGCGATTTACACTGATCATGCTAATAGAATAAAGGACTTTCGAAAGATGAATCAAATTTAATGCACCTTCGGGTGCTTTTTCTTTAGCACTTAAATTGACGAAATAGGAAACAGCAGGAATGGAGCATAGCTTTGTCGTGTGCTCCAATTAATCGTGATTAATTTTTCGAAACAAATCAACTCAAATAATTGAAAAGGGAAATAGTTCCTATTGTCGAAATATTATGTCGAAGGAGGCGACAATGGTAAAGTATGAACTTGGAAATATTGCAGATTGGTTGTCTGCTATTGGAACTATTGGAGCGGTTGTAGTGGCATTGTATTTGGCAAGGAGAGAGTCGAATCCGCGAGCATTTGTTCAGGTTGATTGGAGTTATGAGGTCGACGGAGTGTTAACTATCTCACGAGAACCAAGCTTTATAAAATGTCGAATTGTTAATATAGGAATAGTGCCTATTTATTTATCAGAGTGCACTATCTTTATTAAAAAGAGAAAAATGGCTTTTGTGCATGGAACCCATCTAGTGAATAAGTCTATTAGACCAGGAGAGTTGTATGAACATTCTTTTAGTTATAGTTCGGTAAAATCCTTCTGCATAAGTAATGGGGTAAAACACTTAAATACTAACATTTATTTTCTTACTCCAAGCGGAAAAAAATTTAAAACGAAGATCAAAACTCGATTCGAAAGTGAAGAGTTTTGAATGTTGTGTTAATGAGTACAGAGTTCTGTTATTGAGTGAGAAAGATAAACTAACTCAATTAAGGTAAGGAGAGCTTGTGGCAAGAGAAAAACCACGTTGGTGGAATTTTAAAAGTTGGGTGAGTCTCTTTGAATGATGCAATTTTAGGGGCATTAGTGTCAGGGCTTGTCGGTGTAGCAGGTGTATTGATCGGAGGTACATTGACTTATAAATTAAGTCATCGATCTGAAAAAATATTGATAAGAAAGAAAGTTGTTATTGAAAAAATTCAGGAAACACAACATGGATTGTATGCGATTGCGAGAGGATTGGGCACTTTACTTGTTAGTGTGAAGCGGTGTGAGAATCAAAAAATTGGCAAAGAAGAGTTGCTTCGGATATCTGACCAGATCCAAGAAGATGGAGGAGCAATTACTCGGAGTATTAGAGTAAATGAGGTTTTTCTAAAAAAATATAGTCCTCTTATTAATGACTTCATAAATCAGACATCGGTATTCCATGAATTAATATACTACGTATATATTGACCCTGATCATCCAGGCAAGTGGAATTATGATCCAGAAGAGCTCTCTTACACACATATAGAATTTTTGATTATGCAAGCAGTCAATTCTGCTATGAAGATCAAAGAAGAATTGGATAGACAAATTGAAATTGAAATAAAATAGCCATGTTTTGAAGTGACGACCCTCAAGCGGCCGTCCTTTTTTTGTTGGGGGTGGTGATGGTGTAGCATGGCCAGAGAGAGAAGTCCTGAGCGGGACAAGGCAAAGCAGATGTGGCTGGTGAGCGGAGGAACGATGAAGTTAAAAGACATCGCCGCCGCTCTTTCTATTGGGGAGACACAGGTACGAAAGTGGAAGTCCCAGGACAAGTGGGCTGCCGATTTGAAAAGTAACGTTACCAATGAATCGAAAGGTACCGTTACTAAACGCGGAGCCCCTAAAGGGAACAAATATGCCATTGGTAATCGTGGCGGTGCTCCCACTGGTAATAAACGAGCAGTAGGCAACAAAGGCGGTTCTGGCGGGCCGCCGAGAAATTCTCGCATCAATGCGGCTTTGCATCCTGCGATGGCGGTAACGAACTAAGCGAAGCCGAGCAATGGGCGAAGATTGATCAAGGCCAGAAGCTTGCGAAGCAATATTGGGGTAGCTAGACAATAAAACGAGATATTAATATAAACGGCGACCTTTTCCCTGAATTCAATCAGGGGAGAGGTCGCCGTGTTTTTTTGGATGGTCCCTAGTTGTTCAATGTGATCAAACGATCATTTCTGGTCTGCTCGTTGCTCTCTTTCAGGCAGACCGCGATATACGCGTCTTCACTGCTGCGTTTCTCAATCTCTTTTACAGCGTCCTCCAAAGTCGAGACCTTATGATCCAGAAAGCAGTTCACTCTCGGATTGGCTGTGTACTCCAATAATCCTGGCGCGTCGGTTGCGGTAAAATTTCGTTTCAAGTGTTTGCATGAGTCATACCTCCAATTATATTCTGAGCAGGGATGGTTTCTTGTATATCTTGTATTATCCTTTTTTTGTTACCAAATCTCTACTCTTTGCTAAGCTGGGGATTGCCTTGGGTTTGGCAGAAGGACTTGTCCCTTTCGATTTCTCCACTTTGGAGAACAAGTTCATCAATTTATCTTTATAGATATATCCGAGTACGAAACCAATAACGGCAATGACGGATATGATAATGGCGATGCTGTATTGTTGCATATGAATTGTGGACCCTACCGCGGCAGAGGCAATAATCCATGGCAGACGACCAACCAGAAGTATCGTGAAGAATCTTAAAGAACTCATGGATGTAAGAGCGGCAACAAATACGAGCATGTCTTTCGGCAAACCGGGAATCACGAAAAAGATAAACAAAAAGGCAGAGAACTTCTTCTCATCATGAATAAACGACATCCACTTATAGTCTTTCTTTTGCAGCAATCGCGCAATAAAATTGCGACCGATAAAACGAGTGAAATAAAAAGCAATCGCTGAGCCCAATACCAAGCCTACTGTAGTATAGAATGACCCAAGCGTAACCCCATAGATATATCCGCCTGCAACCTGTACTACTTCTCCCGGAATAGGCGCAACCACGATCTGAAGTATCTGGAATAAAATAAACATGACCGGACCCCAATGTCCCGTTGAATGAATATACGCTCTGAAATTGTCCATGGACGACATGATTTTAATAATGGCAGGAGAATAATAGACCAGTAAACCAATGGACAAAATCGTTAACAGACCCAACAGTATTTTCATGACTGTTTTTCTCGAAAGTTGTGGCATAGCTGATGACTCCTTTGCGTTATGACCTTTACTGATTACAGTATAAAACGAAAAAATGAAGAGTCACCTACATAACTTCTGAAGAATTCTTAAGTCGATTGTATCTGCTGGTAGTGGCTGCTAACGCATATTATACTGAAATTGGACGGAGGGATCGGATGAGCAAGCAAATTTTAATTGCTGACGACAACAGTGAGATTCGTGAAATTGTAAAGATTTTGTTAGAGAGCGAGAATTATGAAGTCATTGAAGCGGTAGATGGTCAGGACGCAATTGATAAAGTGAATGAAGAGACGGATCTCATTATCTTGGATATGATGATGCCGAATAAATCGGGGCTGAAGGCGTGTCTGGAGATTCGTGAAAAAACAAGTGCTCCGATCCTGTTTCTCACAGCTAAAACGCAGGATTCGGACAAACAATTGGCCTTCTCCTCCGGGAGTGATGATTTTTTGTCCAAACCCTTTTCCTATACAGAACTCGTTGCAAGGGTAAAGGCATTGCTTCGAAGGTATTATGTGTATCGTGGCAAGGAGAAGAGGGAAGAAGCGGACCAAATCATCATGGAGGATCTTACGGTCCATCAGGATTCCAAGACTGTTTTTGTTGGGGAGAAGGAAGTGGCTTTAACCGAAATTGAATACCAGATCTTGTTGTTGCTAGCGAAGAAACGGCGAAAGGTATTTTCGGCGGAAAACATATATGAGAGTGTCTGGGGGCAGCCCTACTTTTATACGTGCAATAACACGGTTATGGTTCACATTCGCAATTTGAGAAGCAAGCTGGAGGACGACCCACAGAACCCTAAATATGTGAAGACCGTTTGGGGGAAGGGGTACAAAATTGAATAGATTGCTAATGGGGAAAAAGCTGAAGATCAAATTGGTGCTGGCGGTTATGATTTCTTTAGTCATATCCATAAGTACACTCGTTATTTTACAAGTTGTTGGTGAGACAGTACTGGATAATTACTTAAGCAAATCCACATTTGTAGAGAACAGGCAGCAAGATGCGCTTGATCGATTCGAAACATTTGTGAATAGCCAGAACGTGTCAACCTCTGATCATGAGCGATTGTCCGCATGGGTAAGTGAGGAACGATACTTAAATCTGTATATTTTTGCAAAAGATAAATTGATCTATTCCTCCAATACCGGGATTGATTCTGCCATCAATGAAGAGCTTTTAACCCAATTGGTACCATCGAAAATACCCATCAAGACGATTAGTTTCGCGGATCAGGATGCCCAGATATATCTGGTCGGCTTTTATGAGTATCAATATTATACCCTCATTCTGATTATTGGTGTTTTCGTCGCGGCTGTTGTGTTCATTGTTTCCTTTCTACTCATTATTAACAGGAAAACATCATATATTGGCAGGCTTGAACAAGAGATTAAGATACTCGAAGGTGGAAATTTGGATTATTCGATTACGATATCGGGAAAGGATGAACTGTCGTCTTTGGCCCAAAGTATTGATGAGATGAGAAAATCATTTATTGAGCGGCTCGGCAGCGAGGAGAGGGTGAGGATAGCCAATCGTGAATTGATCACGGCAATTTCCCATGACCTCCGTACCCCGCTTACGATTCTGTTGGGATATATGGACATTATAGAACTCAACAAATATAAGACGCAGGAGGATTTATTGCAGTATATTCATAACAGCAGGGAGAAAGCTTATCAGATCAAGGTACTGTCGGACAAACTATTCGAATATTTTACGGTATCCTCTGCTGCGGAAGAAGAGGAAGTGGAATTTGAAATCTATGAGGGCAGAGCGCTTATCGATCAACTCATTGATGAACAACTGGTCGTTTTGGATGATATCGATGTTCAGATTCAGGCCAATTCTAATCACGAGAAATTTCTGCTGGAAATCAATCTGGTCGCCATTCGCCGTGTATTCGATAACATATTTTCAAATATTCGAAAATACGCCGAACCATCAGAGCCCGTTCAGATCAGGGTCTACTTGAAGCAGCAATGGGTCTTTCTTGTTGTAGAGAATAAGATTAAACGTGTCGGCAAAAAGAAAGATAGCAACGAAATCGGGCTCGTTAGTTGTCAGAAAATGATACAGCAGCACAACGGAACGTTGACGGTATCTCAGGAAAAGGATATCTTTTCGCTACAAATCACGCTGCCAATCATCTTAAATAAAGCGGGGTAGAGCAGCGGGAATGCAGATGAGGCTCACTTCCATACAGTATGGAGTGATAAGCTGGCGGATTATGCCGGGAGTTCAACGAATAAATAGATTATCCAGACGGTAGAAACAAATGGTTAAAAAGAGTCTTCCATGAGAAGGCTTTTTTTGCTTTCTATTCGTGCAAAGATGTGATTCATCTCACTTTTATGACCATCCAACTACTCTACGCTTAATGAATTGTGTATGAGGAGGAGAATGGATGATGATGCCTCAGATGAAGCCACACGACTATGCCAAATATCCATTCATTGTGATCTGGGAAGTGACTCGGGCGTGTGCACTGAAATGTCTTCATTGCCGTGCAGAAGCCCAGCATAGAGCTGACCCCGGGCAGCTGACAACCGAGCAGGGGAAAAGGCTGATCGATGACATTGCCGCAATGGAAGAGCAGCCGTGGACAGAGAAAAACAGGAACTGTACATGGGCAATTTCAAAAAATTGCTGATGCGTGAACTGGATCAGAAGTTGTTCGAGTTGAAGTTCCAGGAAGAAGCGGAAGATCCGGCGCAGGTACGGGGAAAGATCCGATAGGCACGAATCATAGACTCATCCTCGAACAGCAAGTGATCGATTTGGTTGTCTATAAGCTTTTTTTTAGTGCAGGGAAGGTTTTGTTGCGAAAGGTTTCTTGTTCATCTGGATCAGCTGATTCCAGTGTGTACGTGGCTTTCGTGTAACTAAACCCCAACCGATGAAGCAATTTGGACATCCCTCTCTCTGTAAACATTTTCCGGAATTCACGTTCAACAAAGAGCATAGCCAGCTTTAGCGTCCAGGTATATTTGGCCTCGATGCCCACGTCAACTGGTCGCTTAGTGGCGATGGTTTCAGCTAATATTTGTTCCTGTTCATCGCTTAATCTATGCGGCTTTCCGGGGGAGTGGCCAAGCGCCAGCGCATTGATACCGCCTTCATGGTAACTTCGAATATAGCCACTGATGGTTTTCTCCTTGCGCTTTATCATCCTTGCGATTTCTCGGTTCGTACGGCCTTCTAGATGATGAAGGACAGCAAGATAGCGTTCGTTCAGCCTATATAGTAGGTTTTTACGAGTATATACAATTTACATTATAACCAAAAATTCCAACAAGGTAGAACTTATGCCCTATCGGAATTATTTTCATGCCTTTGTATTGTTTGAATTGTAATAATCTGATTAAAAAAACGTGGAATTAATTTAAAAAAAGTAAATAAAGTAAGATAATAGCACATTTAAACCTGTGGCATGTCTCATGGGAGCGCTACAGATAAATAAAAAAACAAGGAGGTTTGAAAATGACTAATAAAAGGTTTCCTTTTAAGCCCTTATCACTTTTGGTAGTTTTAGCAGTATTTCTATCCACATTCTGTGCAGCCTTACCATCAGTAAACGCAGCCGCTAGAGGAGCATGGGCTCCAGATACCGCATATGCAGTAAATGACACAGTAACCTATAGTGGAAGCACTTACACTTGTCTTCAGGCACATACTTCTCTCGTAGGTTGGGAACCGTCCAATGTTCCTGCTTTATGGCAGAAAGGCGGTAGCGGCGGAACTACGCCACCAACAACGAATGGAGTAACATTCTATGCAGATATAAACTATGGAGGAAAAGCAGTGACACTCGGGATAGGCAATTATACACTGTCTCAGTTGAACGCAAACGGAATTCCGAATGATTGGATGTCGTCTCTTAAGGTTCCAAGCGGTTGGACGGTTGAAGTATATGAGAATGATAATTTTGGAGGAACCAAGTGGACCTTTACTTCAGATTCTTCCTGGGTTGGCAACACGATCAATGACAAAATGTCATCGGTCAAGATTTATACGGGTTCACCATCTCCTACAGTAACAAAGCCTGCCGAGGTTCCAAGCCATATATGGACATATGTCATGAATGCGGACAATGCCTATGGGAAAGGCGGAGATTTTGCTTTATTGCTAAGTGCTGTTATCAAAAAGGAAAGCAGCTTTGGAGCAGGTTTACCAGGTAGTCCATCGGCCGGCGACGGATTGATGCAGGTAGAACCAAACACACGCAATGCGTATTTATCTCAATTCAGCTCAAAATTTGGCCGTGCGTATAATCATAGTAGTGAACAAGATCAGGTATATCTGGGCGCGTTGATTTTAAATGAGAAGATTACGAAGTTTGGAAATATCTACAACGGATTATTACACTACAACGGTGGAGATAACTGGTATCCGGGAGCTACGGATTCTTATGGCCGTCCTATTCTGGCAGATCAATATGCAGATGCAGTTTACGCTACGTATAAGGGCTATGGCGGTAAGAATTAAGGTGTTACATTGATATGAAAATTGAAAAATAGCGAGACGTGAAAGGATTTTCTTGTTGAGTGGAAGCGGCTTATTTAATTTGAAAGGGCATGAGTTACCATCCGCAGAGCTCTTGGGACCGTCAAGCAGTTCGGTCAGAATCAGTAACATTGGCCACTGCTTGCGTTGCCATCAGAAAGTGGCCATGTTGATGAGGCGCTATAAAGAGGACGGAAAAGAGAGCCCAATATGTCCATTGGGCTCTCGGAATGATACCGTAACTGGCTGAATGACAGGATTCGTATGAACACTATAGTTCTGTGAGAGCCTGCGAAAGTTGAGTTATTAATTGTTAAAATCTCTATAGTATTCTACGGCTTTAGGTCTTTTTGTTCCAGCTATTGTTTGTGTTGAAACCAAATCATTAACTCTTCCAAGATATACGCTACCTAAATATTCGTCATAGACATCATAAGTTTTTACAATAGTACTATATTCATCATAATTAACTGCACCGTAATAATCTCGTGTAGTGTAATTACCTTCTGGGCCAGTATACTCTATGGTTTTTGACCAAGTATTTGAAAATGATCCTTCAGCACCGCCAGTTAATTCAATGTTAATTAATGATCTGATTTTTGCTGAAACAGATCCAGAGTATTGAACGCTCGCACTAACAGTTTTAGAATCAGAGATTGTTTTTTTTACTCCCTTAGGAACACTAATTAAAAATATATCTTTTTCTCTTGGCCCAACATTATATCGTGAGATAGTATTTTTTGCTACTTCAGAGAATGAAGATCTATAGACACGTCTGTCTCCAGCAAAAGGGGTAGTTTCATTAAGTTTGGTCTCATCAATAAATTCAATTCTAGCATTTGGTTGACCTTCAGGTGAAGCAACTACAATTTCCTCTGACCATTGTGGTTCTTGTGCAGTAGATTCTTCTGCCGATACTATTGAAGTAAAAACAGAAAAGATTAATACGCATGATAAAATAGATGATAGTAGACTTTTTTTCTTCATAAACACTCACATCCTTTATGATTATTTGGTTCCATTGTAATATAATTCCATACAAAATATATTATTCCTTCTTTTCCTGAATAATTAACAAATGAGTGTATGGTGGTTTTCGATCTTAATCGTAGTTGTATGCATTTCTTACGGCTTGGATAGATATAGGGGTTCCGCCAACATTTTAACGAAAATATACGCTAAGCGGATAATAGGCTGCTGATGCTTCAGCAGCCTATTAAGATCAAGATGCGTTTTTAATTACTTGCACTCGTATAGGGGGCTTTCCGCTGTCCATTACTCAATAACATATTCCTGGGTTAAAGAACAAAAGCTTGCCGACTATTGGCAAGCTTTTGTTTCAAATAAAATTTATGGTGGTTTTGGCATAATACCTGATTTATCCGCAAAGCCTAGCAAGATTTTTGTGTAACATCTAGGGATCTCCGAACGGTTACTGAGTTTTATAAGCTATAGTATCATTACCATATACATCAAAATGAGCCATTCGAACCCCACCACTTGGTTTTATATTGAAAACCACCCTCTCATCAATATCCTTTGCTACACATGTTATTGAAGTCGCTTGATCTGATACCGGGTAAATTTCATACTTAAACCATGCGCCATGATTCTTCCGCATAAATAAATACAATTTGCAATCTTCATAGGTTACTATGATTGTCGAGTTAGGATTAATTCCATACTCTTGAAACACCTTATAGAATGCACCAATTGATATTTTAGGAACATCCATATGGATTAATTGAACCAAAGCATCTTTCATATTTCGCTCAAAGTACTGACCCTGCTCTGTGATGTCTCCATACTCATAGATACCCTCAAGTTGTTTCATTATAGATTCGTTAATGTGTATAGGGTTTGTTGTCGCTAGTTCTTGCAATTCTCCCCCTAATGCTATCTCAGCTAAGCACTGGCTAATACGTTGAACAGGCGTTAAATCAAAATTACTCAGTACGATAATAACAAGGTCATCGTTAACATATCGGTTGAAATCAGACCAAAAACCGTTCATGCTTCCAAAATGTCCAATACGCTTCCTTGGTTGATTATTAATGTTTTGTTCATCAACAACCCAGCCATAACTTCCACAGTACGTAGTGTATTGGTCAAAGAGGATCTTCAGAGAATCTTTGCTGACCAAAGTATCGGTGTAAAGGGCACGATCCCACAAGTATAGTTCTTCAACCGTAGAATACATTGAACCGGCACCAAGGTGAAGAGTCATATCTACATATTCAGTATGAATTATTTCTTTGCATACGGAATACCCAGAAGCAAGGTCTTTAACAAACGTCCTACAGTCCTCAATACCTGTATTTTCCAAGTGTAAAGGCCGACAAATTCTTTCTTTGATATATTCTCCGTAGGAAATTCCGGATACTTTTTCAATAATTGCGCTCAGTAAAATATAAGAAGAGCTGCAATACCTATGTTCTTCCCCCGGCGTAAATTCCAAAGGCTTATCCTTTATCATCTGAATGGTCTCTTCAAGTGTTGAATAAAGCCTCTGTGTTTTTTCCCAGTATCCAGGGAAACCCGGATAATCTGGAATACCGGAAGAATGAGATAATAAATGATGTAATGAAATTAGATGTCCGTTTGGATAATCTTCCAGGTATTGACCAATGTAATCATGAACATTCAGCTTCCCCTGTTCTTGAAGTTGTAATATTGCCATTGCAGTAAAAGCCTTCGTGAGTGAACCGATACGAAATTTTGTATTCCGTGAATTCGGAACATCATGTTCGATGTTTGCCATACCATAGCCTTCGTTTAATAATAAACGACCATGTTGAGCGACCAAAATAGCACCATTAAAATAACCTCGACTTGCTAAAGCATGCATATACCGTTTTAATTTTAGGCTAGTTTCATTATGGTTCATTTGAATATTACTCATATTTTTATTTCCTCCTATTTCTTTGTTACGAATTAGAAGGAACGCAAGTGTTTGGTTGCATCGGAGACAGATTTAGAAAAAAACAAAAAAAAGCGGAATAACCCTAGGGGGTTCCGCTTCGGTTCAAGATAATGACAACCTTGCGTTCCCATAATGGTCAAAATAGGCAGACGAATCCCTTGGTCTTAAATAGAATTTTTTTCTGCACTATTCAATAAAATGGACCATTACAGGCTAGCTGGCATTAAAATTGCTCCTTCCAAATATCTCCTACATTTTAATTTACGTTTATTTTAATCGAAAGTCAATTTAGGGTTTCTAAAATATATTAATGACCACTAATTTAGATTAGCGGTCATTAGGTATTTCAGAACATATACTTGATGTCCGCTAATGTTGATGGAATGCGCGTTCAAATCGGAGTTTCGGCGCTTCACGCAGATGCCAATCCTCAGAACGTCTTTATGCTCCCATACTCTTTATATGGACCCGATGCCGGTCAAGCCGGAATGTGAGCCCAGGAAGTACAACCATTTATCCACTCATCGCGGTAGGAGTCGCAGTAGCCGCAGCAGTAGCGACCGTTTCTTTGAGATTATCACGTTCAAAAACGAGACAGAAGGCTGAGAGTGACGTTGTATACACTCGGACTTAACATTTGTCAGAACGCGGTTACTATCACATCATGCAGAGCGCCTGGAGTTGAATGGTTTTCTCTCACTCATTCAACTGTAAGTTTCTTGTAAGGAATCATTAATAATAAAGCAGGATTTATACTTTACGATTAAATTGTACCCACAATGATTCATAACTACGAAGAGGATAAAACATAACATCACACGCTTATGTTTTTTGGAGAACGTCTCTCCTAAAGGAAGAATATTTCTACGGTGATAATCTGTGCAGAACGATGGAGAATAACTCTTTTTATAGATCACCATTAATTATAAGGGATCTTTTGGAGTACTTTGCAGACCAAATTGTCAGACATCAAATAAGTGTATCGGGAGGTATCCATCCAAACAGTTTATTCTGGGTACTCGAAAAAATAGTGACTAAGTTTAGCGACAATTTCTTTAAGGCGTGGTTGAGTATAGCAGGGAAGAGAAGTCAAGAAACTAGTGTTCCTCGCTGGGACGATATCGAAAAAATGAGGGATTTGAGTTTTCCTGACATGGCTTTTAAATACGCCCAGAAGAAAAATGGCTCCTTAAGTTCCGTTGAAATTTACCATTTAGCTTTAAAACAATCAGTTAACCAATATAATTGTCCGAATCATAAGCAAGAAAGCATTCCAATCTATGTTTTCATTTACAACTCAGAAAATTGCAATGTTAGTCATGAGCAAACCAGATGATGAAAATAAATAACTCCAAAAATCAGTTGATCTATATGTTAAAAAATTGAATTTTTAAAACCCGTTGATGATCAATTCCAACGGGTTTTTATTTTTTATAAAACGATAATGGATGAAATCTAAGAGGGAAAAAGGCTTGTCCTTTAACGGTACATCGCGCCTGTAGAATCGGCGCCGGCTGGCGAGTAAGCTCCCGGCCTTCGCGGAGCACGTGGGCGGGAGGATGCTAAAGACGGGTACAAACATGCTGGTGCCGAACAAAACAAGTGGAGCGATACGTTGCTGGAACTGGTGAATCCGGTAGGCGGGCGCTATTTAATCCTAACCAAAGAAATTCCTTCGTTTAATGGATAGCCTTGAAAAGTTTGTTAAATTTTTATAATCAACCCTTTACATACTATAGGGGGGTAGTGTATATTAATTGTAAAATTAAGGATGTGAGGCAATGTAGATGATTTCAGAAAGTTTTAATGAAAATTGTTGTAATCACATCAATGCTGCTCATAAGACGGTGCAAGAAAAAGCCACCATTCAGATAAAGTAAAGAATAACTTAACGATTAGTTCAGAAGATAATAAGCCATATATTGAAAGGAATGAAAAATTATGAGTTTAGAAGCTTTGAATGAACAAGTAAAAAGGGATCTTTCTTATCTTGCATTTGGGGGAGAGGACTGGGTATGCCGGGCTTACCATCCTGAGGGGCATGTCTACGATGTAGTGATTATAGGAGGCGGCCAGTGTGGTTTAGGTGTGGGCTTTGGGCTTTTGCGTGAAAGAATATCTAATATCCTGATCATCGATGAAAATGTTGAAGGATATGAAGGGCCTTGGGTAACGTACGCTCGTATGATGACATTGCGTACGGCTAAACATTTGACATCCATTGATCTTGGAGTGCCTTCTCTGACTTTTCGCTCCTGGTGGGAAGCGCAATTTGGACCGCAAAGTTGGGAGAACGTCGATAAGATTCCACGGAACGATTGGATGAACTATCTGCGTTGGTATCGAAAGGTTCTTCATTTACCTGTTGTTAATGAGGTAAAGGTGAAGCTTATTGAGCCTGCAGGGGAAGGTGTTTATCGATTGCATATAGAAGGAGCGGGAGCATCTTCTCGTACATTGCTGGCCCGGAAGGTTATCTTAGCCACTGGTATTAAAGGCAGCGGGGAATGGCACGTACCACCTATGATTTCCGAAACATTACCTCGTCACCTCTATGCACACACTTCAGAAGACAGTGACTTTAAGGCCCTAAAAGGCAAGAAGGTGGGCATTTTGGGCGGTGGAGCCTCGGCTTTTGATAATGCCAATTATGCATTAACTGAAGACGTGGGTTCGGCTCATGTGTTTGTTCGCCGCACGGAGATACCACGTATTAACCCCATTCGAAAAATGGGGGCTGCAGGTATAATTGAACGTTTTCATGTTCTATCTGATGCTGATAAGTATTCCGTTATGGCCCATTACTTAGAACATCAACCTCCTACAAATGACACCTTTGAACGTGCAGCCTCACATCCCGGCTTTACACTCCACTTAGGTGCACCATGGCTTGACGTACAGGTTGAAGCTGATAAGGCTGTTGTCACTACTCCACAAGGTAATTTCACTTTTGATTTTTTAATCATTTCCACTGGTCTAATGACGGATCATTCTTTACGTCCAGAGCTAAAGCTTTTCGAACGCCATATTGCACGTTGGGGCGACTATTATCATGCACCTGCTGAGATCGCCAGCCCCAAGCTCGATGCGTATCCTTACCTTGGCCCTGGCTTTACTTTCACATCCCGGGACAAAACGGATGCAAAGCTTCTATATGGGCTTTTCGCTTTTAACTATTCAGCTCTAGTTAGCTGTGGTATCTCAGCCTCTTCGCTTCCAGGAATGAGATATGGGATACCTAGACTCGTTTCAGCTGTGGCAGACCAGCTGTTCTCTGATCATCGTGAGGAGATTCTGAAAAATTACTATTCTTATAATGAAGCTGAATTTGTTGGAGAATGGACAAAGTCTTAATTCACTATTCATTAATTGAAGGGAGGATAGGCAATTGGGGAAAGTCTTTTCAAAATCGACGTGGGCATTACTATTACTAGTCTTTATTTGGGGTGGAAGTTATCCGATCTATAAAGTGGCTGTCCCTTATACGCCCCCGTTATTATTTGCGGGCATGCGTGCATTGATTGGGGGACTTATCCTTTCAGCTCTTATCTATAAAATAAGGAACAGGATTAAATGGCGCGAGAATTGGGCGAAATATTGTATTTCAGCATTCTTTAATACGATTCTCTTTTTCGGGTTACAGACAATAGGGCTTATGTATTTGCCAGGAGGATTGTTTTCCGTGCTTGTCTATTTTCAGCCCGTTATACTTGGATTGTTTGCTTGGATTTGGCTTGGAGAGAACATGTCTCCGTTGAAAATCATGGGGTTGATTATTGGATTTTTGGGAATTGTAATTGTCAGTGTAGACGGATTAACCGTCCATGTATCAACCATTGGTGTAATCTTAGGGTTGCTTATGGCATTTAGCTGGGCCCTTGGTGTGGTTTATGTGAAGAAGGTGAGCAAGGAAGTAGATGCATACTGGATGGTTGCTCTGCAGTTTATTATTGGTGGAGCTATTCTCTTAGGTACGGGAACAATTTTTGAAAACTGGTCAGATATTGAATGGAATAGCAAATACCTTTTGGGGCTCGGATACGCCTCCACTTTTGGCATTCCACTGGCTTATATCATTTACTACAAACTTATTAATGCGGGAGAGGCAAGCAAAGTCGGGACATTCACGTTTCTTGTACCGATCATTGCAGTATTCAACAGTACGGTGTTTTTAGATGAACCACTAACTTACCGCCTTGTCGCAGGGCTGTTACTAGTAGGTGTAAGCATTTTTTTAGTGAATTATCGCGGGAAAAAGGTGAATGCTTCATTATTCAATAGAGCGCAGGAAAAATTTAATACGAAAGATGTCGGATGACAAGAACGTATATGCTTAAAAGCCGCGTAGCAGCGGCTTTTTTTGTTTTATGTCATCAACTTCTATCATTATCATTTGAAAAGAATTTGATGATAATTCCGTTTCTGACAAGAACATAAGGACTTTTCCGATTAACCAATAAACAGTTGGATCATGCTTTGATGTGTAAGGTGGATATTTACTCGATTTTGTTCTATGCATTAACTGAAAACATACTAGAATCTGGATTCTATGTTATAGAAACAAATTGAATAGAAAGGGTGTATTAGAAATGGCTTTTACCAGTGTAAATGCGATGGATCAAAAAGTAGCTGAGAAGTGAACTCTGCGGCACCACCTAAAAATGTCGGACACATATTATTACACAATATATGATATGTATTTTCGATCATCCAATAATAAGTTCTAAAACTTCCCCGGATTGTTCAATGAAACAACCCCACCCCCCCAATCAAATGATTTGATTGGGGGGTGTTTTGAATATGGTGTTATCTGATGGATACGCCATCTAGGAAACACTAACATTTCTTTTACGTAGGGCATTCTTTTTTTAGGCACCAAGGAACATTTTCATGTCATCTTCCACAGTGGTAATGCCGCCGATACCGAAGTTTTCCACGAGGACTTTGGCAACGTTAGGCGACAGGAATGCAGGGAGCGTAGGGCCCAGATGAATATTTTTAACGCCAAGATATAGCAGGGCAAGCAGCACGATAACCGCTTTTTGCTCATACCAGGCAATGTTATAGGAAATCGGCAAATCATTAATATCCTCAAGGCCGAATACTTCCTTCAGCTTCAATGCAATCACGACTAGGGAGTAAGAATCATTGCATTGACCAGCGTCCAGGACCCGCGGAATGCCGCCGATTTCGCCTAGATCCAGTTTATTGTATTTGTATTTGGCACAGCCTGCAGTTAGAATGACCGTGTCTGTTGGAAGTTCAGCCGCAAAATCGGTGTAATAGTTGCGGGATTTCATCCGTCCATCGCAGCCGGCCATGACGAAGAAGCGGCGGATCGCCCCGGATTTCACGGCATCGACGACTTGATCGGCCACGTTCATCACAGCGGCATGAGCGAAACCGCCGATGATCTCACCCGTTTCAAGTTCCGTTGGAGCTGGGCATCCTTTCGCTTGCTCGATTAGTAGCGAGAAGTCTTTGGGAGCACCGTCTTTTCCTTCTGGAATATGGCGGACACCCGGAAACCCAGTGTTGCCTGTTGTATATATACGGTCCTTATAACTGTCTTTTGGCGGAACGATACAGTTGGTCGTCATTAATATCGGTCCGTTAAAGGCTGCGAATTCGCTATTCTGCTTCCACCACGCATTCCCGTAATTGCCTACAAAATGATCATATTTCTTGAATGCCGGATAATAGTGGGCAGGCAGCATTTCACTGTGCGTGTACACGTCCACGCCGGTTCCTTCCGTCTGCTTCAGCAGCTCCTCCAAATCCTTCAGATCATGGCCGCTGATGAGAATGCCGGGCCGGTTTCTTACCCCGATATTTACCTTCGTAATTTCCGGATTTCCGTAAACCGAGGTGTTCGCTTCATCAAGCATCGCCATTGCGTTTACGCCGTATTTACCGGTTTCCATCGTCAAAGCTACCAGATCCTGCACTTCAAGGCTGTCGTCAAGCGTGGCGGCAAGTGCACGGCGCATAAAACGGTTTAGTTCGTTATCATCCTTCTCGAGATGAAGCGCGTGGTACGTATAAGCAGCCATCCCCTTCAAGCCGTAAGTAATCAATTCGCGCAGCGATCGGATGTCTTCATTGCGAGTCGAGAGGACACCAACCGTACGTGCTTTTTCATCAAAAGAAACTTCGTTATCCGCATGCCAGACGGCGGCATCAGGGAGATTGGCGGTTCCTTCCGGATATTGTTCGTTATAATAGGTGCGCACCTCGCCGCGGAGCTCTATCGCTTCCCGGATTCTTCCCACAAAAACCTCGCGGTCAAAGTTGGCGTTCGTAATCGTTGCAAACAAGGAGTCCATCATAAACAGCGATACGCGCTGTTCAAGCACCTCCGGCAGCCGGACATCCAGACTGAGAAAAGAGATACCTTTCAGCAGATAAATCAACAAATCCTGTAGGTTTGCCACATCATGCGGTTTGCCGCATACTCCGACAATGGTGCAGCCTGTTCCTTTGGATGCTTCCTGACATTGAAAGCAGAACATGGACGGCTGATGCTTTAAGGTCTCTTGGGCGTTGTTATTCATTATTTTCTCCTCCCGGTTTCGTGAATTCACTGTCGTTAAAGTCAGTATAAGATTGCCTTGCAATTGGACTGTTGAAGACAGTATACTTCGCTCACACAACCGACATAGTGATTGGAATCACAATTTCTTAAGTAGTGAGTTTAATCACAAACCTGGTCCGTTTCTTCTTTTAAACTGGAATTAATGACCTAAGAAGAAATGAGGAGAGAACATGTCGATTTTACCTCAAAAGAATGAACTGGGATTTTTCGAGATCCGTCTCGAATCCATCGGCGGGCTTGGCGCCAATCTGGCCGGAAAAATGCTGGCCGAAGCCGGGGTCACCGGCTCCGGACTTAACGGTTCGAATTTTTCCAGCTATGGTTCGGAGAAAAAAGGGTCGCCAGTGAAGAGTTTCGTAAGGTTCTGCGATTCCGAGGTGGAAATCCGCGATCACAGTCCCATTGAGCAGCCGCATGTCGTTGGTGTATTTCATGAAGCATTGTATAAGACGGTAGATGTCGTAAGCGGATTACAGACTGATGGAACGGTGCTTGTGAATACGGCGCGAGGCCTTTCCGAAGTGGCCGTTGATCTGAACATGACGCAGGGAACGCTGACCGTAGTTGATGCGCTGAAAATTTCCGTTGAGGAAAAAACCAAAGTGAATACGGCAATGCTGGGGGCTTTGTTCCGGATTTGCAGCTTCCTAAACCCGGACGATATGCGGCAGGTGATCCGCACAACGTTTGAGAAAAAGCTGCCCCACCTCGTGGAAGCGAATTTGCGGACTTTTGACAGAGGATATAACGAAGTCCAGTTCCTTTCCTTGGGAAATGGCTCAGATCTTATAGACAAAATCGCTTTCGCAAGACCGCAGCCGATTCTTGGATATGAAACGCAGGAGCTGGGCGGGATTCTGAATGTTACGGCGAACAGTGTCCTGAAGGATCTTAGCGGCTCCCGGCAGGGATATTTGCCAGAGTATAAGATAGAGGACTGCATTAACTGTGCCGCCTGCGATACGGTATGTCCGGATTTCTGCATCGTGTGGGAGAAGAAACCGGATAAGCGCGGGAATATGCAGATGTTTATGAAAGGTATCGATTATCAGTATTGCAAAGGCTGCCTGAAGTGTATCGAAGCTTGCCCGACCACCGCTTTAGCTGCCATGTTAGAAGAGCCGTATTATGCGGAGCAGCACCGTGTGCCGCAATCATTTCCCTATTTAACTGCGGAGGGAGTCAGATCATGAATATGCAAATTCAAGAAACAACGGAGAAAAAGCTGGCGGCCGCTCAAACGGCAGTCTTCGAATCGGGCAACGAAATGGCTGCCATGGCGGCTGCCCAGATTAACTATCACATTATGGGTTATTTTCCGATTACGCCATCTACGGAAATCGCCCAATATCTTGACATGATGCGTACACGCGGCGAACATGACATCAAGCTGATTCCAGCTGACGGCGAACATGGATCGGCGGGGATTTGCTACGGTGCGGCCGCAGCCGGAGCACGGGTATTCAATGCTACCAGCGCGAATGGTTTCCTGTATATGATCGAACAGCTTCCTGTGCAGGCGGGCACACGTTTCCCGATGGTCATGAATTTGGTGACGCGTGCAGTCAGCGGACCGCTGGATATTCGTGGTGACCATTCGGATCTTTACTACGGTCTGAATACCGGCTGGGTGATTTTGACCGCACGTTCACCGCAGGCAGTTTATGACATGAATATCATGGCGCTGCGTATCGCGGAACATGAAGACGTACGCCTGCCGGTCATTGTAGCTTACGACGGATTTTTCACTTCGCACCAGAAACGCCGGGTACAAATATTTACGAACCGGGAAACCGTTCAGGAGTTTGTAGGGGAAAAGGCGCCTGAATATCCACATGTGCTGGACGAGAACAACCCGATCGTTGTTGGGGCTTATATGAACGGCGACGATTTGATGAACAACCACTTCCAACAGTCAAACGCCATGTATCGTGCGGGAGAGGTGTTCAAGGAAGTGGCAGAGGAATACGCAGCTTTATCCGGAAGATCCTATTCGCCGCTTGATCTGTACCGAATGGAAGACGCGGAGGTGGCTTTATTCCTGCTCAATTCGGCGGCCGAATCCTCCAAAGACGTCGTGGATCGGCTGCGGGCGAAAGGAATAAAAGCGGGCATAATCAGCCCGAATATTCTCCGGCCGTTCCCGGCAAGAGAAATCCGCGAGGCGTTGACAGGTGTCAAAGCACTACTGGTTGGCGAACGTGCCGATTCTTACGGTGCACACGGAGCCAATCTGACCCATGAGGTCAAAGCGGCCCTGCAGGAAATCCGGGGTCCGCAGCCTATTGTGCTGTCCCGCATATTTGGTCTTGGCGGGAAAGACTATTACGCGGATGACGCGGAAGCTTTTTTTGCCTTGACGATCGAGGCCATGGAGCTCGGTTATGCCAAAGTGCCGTTTGATTATTACGGCCAAACACCGGGAGCTGAGCAGCAAAGGCTGCAGCCGGTCATTGCCCCGATGAATGGAGACAGCTTTAAATCTGGCCTGATCACCGTAAAGGTGGATGAAGAGACAAGTAAACTATCCGTTAAAGTACCGCCGATGCGGGCGCTTGCCGCGAAACCGAAACGGTTTGCTTCCGGTCACGGAGCCTGCCCGGGCTGCGGTATTTTCCCGGCGCTGGAGCTCTTTTTCAAAGGGATTGAAGGCAATGTCGTTACTTTATTCCATACCGGCTGCGCTTATATCACAACAACGGGTTATCCGTATAACTCGCATAAGCAGAGCTTCATTCATAATTTGTTCCAGAACGGACCGGCTACTTTATCCGGCACGGTAGAAGCGTTCCTTGAGAAGAAACGCCGCGGGGAAATCGAAGTTCCTGAGGATTTCACTTTTGTGATGGTGACCGGCGACGGCGGCATGGACATCGGGATGGGTTCGGCCATCGGGACGGCGCTGCGGGGCCATAATCTGATCATTCTGGAATATGATAATGAAGGCTATATGAACACCGGTGCACAGCTTTCGTATTCTACACCATTAGGACACATGACCAGTACGTCGGGTGTCGGCAAACAGCAGCAGGGCAAAGCGTTCCATCACAAAGATACGGTACAAATGATGGCGGCGGCACATATTCCGTATGTATTCACGGGGACGGAAGCATTCCCGCAGGATCTTGTGAAAAAGGCGGCAAAAGCGCAGTGGTACGCTCAGAATGTAGGTACTGTCTACGGCAAACTGCTGATCACATGCCCGCTGAACTGGAAATCGAGCGACAAGGATGGGGAGAACATCGTCCGCGCGGCCGTGAATTCAAACTTCTTCCCACTGTATGAAGTGGAGCAAGGAGAAACGAACATTACGTACGATCCTGAAGCGAAGAAAAAACAGGTACCGCTCAGCGACTGGCTGAAATATATGGGCAAATCAAGACATCTGCTCAAGGAAGAAAACAAAGTAATGCTTGGCGAATTTGAAAAAGAAGTGGAGCGGCGCTGGTCGATTCTGAAAGCGAAACACGAGAACCCACTGCTATAAAATATTCAATACAGCATACTAGGATTTACAGCAGACATTCAACCAAGGGATTTGTATCCCTTGGTTTTAATATTTTCATTCGTTGTCTATGGTTGTACGGAGTTTGCGGTCTAGCCTCATCGAGCAAATGGCTACGAAGAACTATAACCCAAGAGGTGCTTTTTAAGTTATAATAGTAAAAAATTTATGCAAATACGTGGGAGGGTTGATCATGCAGAGATCCTGGTACAAGCGTCTATTGCTCTCCTATATGCCCATTTTTGTTATTGTGATTACCTTTATATTTTTTGTTTTCTTTCAGCTGTTCAGCGAACAGAGTCGCCGGGAGGCCCTTAACGCCAATAAATCGCTTTCCTTGCAAGCGATGCGCATGGTGGATACGTCCCTGAAGGTGATCGACAATATGATCGTTCTTGAGAGCATCAATAGTAAGGCTTTGAACGATTTTTTTGAATCTTCTGCCGTGAGCGATCCATATATCAATATCCAAGCTGTTAAGAAGCTCAAGGAGATCATTAATTATTATCCCTTGATTGATTCGATTTATCTGGTGAGGAATTCTGACGGCTATGTGCTCAGCGATGCGACGAATGGATACATAAGTACATATCCGGACCATGAATTTATTGAGCAATATCAAGTATCGAAAACGCCGAAATGGACAGGCGCGAGAAACTTTGAACAATTTAAAATGAAAGGCGGCAAACAGGTGGTCAGCCTGGTCAGAGGATCGCCTTATATGAAAAACGACTTTGGCATGATTGTCGTCAATGTGAGCGCGGAATCCTTGAACAAGCTTACCCAAGAGATGCTGGATTCCAAGATGAGTTTCATTCAGGTTCAGGATGCTTCCGGAAATCATTTGTTCGGCACCTCGATGGATCGTCCGCCATCCCAAGTCAATTCCCAGTATGTATCAAGCTATACGAATTGGAAATATGGCAGCGGTTTGTTGAACAACAGTTTTGTAAGCGCTATCTCTTATTTGTATAACCTTTGGTTTATCATCGGTCTTGGCATGATTGCCATCGGCTTCCTATGGATGATTTATGTTTCCAGGCGCAACTCCAAGCCAATTGAGGCAATTGCCGCCCGATTCAGCAGCTATTCGCTTCCAGTGGTGAGAGGAGGTCGGTGGAAGGGGAAGCCGGATGAATTTGCTTTTATTGAATCCGCCTTTGACAACATACTGGAACAATCCAAGGAATATCAGGAGAAATACAGGGAGGACCTCCATGTCAGGACCCGGTATATGTTCCGCCAGTTGATCGAAGGGGATTCGCATCTGTCTATTTCCGAATGGAAATCGGAAGCGGTTCGGCTGAATTTGCCGCTGCCGCTCGATCGATATCGTATCCTCATCCTTGAAATCGATAAGTATGGCGATTTCTGCCGGGACTATTCCAAAGCCGATCAAGATCTGCTTAAATTCACCCTGCGGACGGTCGTGGATGAGATCGCTTCGAAAAAGGACTGCCGGCTGTGGTCGGAATGGACTTCACCTTCCAATCTGTCCATTATGCTGTTTGAAGAACAGGGTCAGGACAAGTTCGAGGAGGCCGTACTGGTCCCGGTTGCAGAACAAATCCTCGCATGGACGCACCAAAACTTGAAATTTACGATTACGATTGGCATAGGCGGATCCACAGATCAAATTGGCGATATTCCGCAATCTTTTAAAGATGCGATGCAAGCCTTAAAGTATAAAATCGTGCTCGGTGAAAACCGGCTGATCCGCAGCGAGGATATTTCGAGCCATGGCATCGTCGAGGTTTATACGCATTTGGGAGAAATTCGCTCGATTATCCAGTCCTTCAGAATGCTGAAAGAGCATTGGAGCGATGATTACGATCAATGGTTTGAACAGCTGAAGAACAGCTTCCTGACCAATGATGAAATATTCAGCTTAATGAATTACATGATCTATTATATCGGCCGCGAAATGTCGGGACTGGGCAAGGAAATTTACAACAAGTGGATACAGGAGGGATTGCCGAAGCTGACAGTAAAGGTAGACAATTCTTACTCCTTGGAGCAGCTGAGACAGGAAATCAAACAAGTGCTGACGGATCATTATGAACAGATGAAACAGATTCAGGATGGAAACCAATACTCCAATATGATCAGAAACATATGCAGCTTAATCGAGCGCGATTATGCCAATCCGGATCTTTCCCTTGAAATGCTGGGGGAACAGTATCAGCTGAGCGCCAAATATGTAAGTAAATTGTTTAAGGAAAACACCGGACAAAGGTTCGTTGATTTCCTGATCGATATTCGAATGAAGGAAGCGAAGCGGCTGCTGACGGAAACGGACTATTCCGTGCAGGAGATTGCAGAGCGGGTCGGATACGCCCACGCCATTTCGTTTACCCGCGTTTTCAAGAGGACGGCTGGAGTTACCCCGGGCGAATACCGGAATAACCGGAAGGCACAGCAGCGTGGAGAAAATGATTCAGTAGTAGAAAACGGTTAAGGCGGCGATCATGCATCGCTGCCTTTTTTGATTGAGAACGAACCCGCTGTTAAGGCGTTCCGTCCGCCTGGAATGAACCCTGATTCGCTTTCTATGAGGAGGCCCAGGCGAAAATGGTTAGTCGTTTTTATTTTTGTTTCTTGTTGCCGGATGACATTGTTGTATACACTCGGTTTACATCGCAAGGACCTGAAAGTAGGAATGGACGAAAGGAGTTAACCCGCATGCCGAGACTGAACGCTAGGCTTCAAACCGAACCAAGCCTGGAACCGAAACCTCCCATAATATTGAAAGCGCTGCCAGAAGTGAAGAAAGGAAGGTCCAGAGGAAAACAAATTAAGCGTCATTGGCAGCTGTATCTCGTTCTCTTGTTACCCGTTCTTTATTTGATTATTTTCAAGTACATACCGATGGCCGGTATTGTAATCGCATTCAAGAATTATAACGTAATCCAGGGAATCTGGGGCAGCGACTGGGTCGGGCTGAAATATTTTCGCCAGTTCTTCGATTCGCCGAACTTCTGGCTCTACATTAAAAACACACTTGGCATCAGTTTCTATGGATTGATCGTAGGCTTTCCCGCACCCATCCTATTGGCACTCGCGCTAAACGAAATTCGCAACGGTCTATTCAAGAAGACGGTACAGATGGTTTCATATGCCCCTTATTTCATATCTACGGTGATTATGGTTTCGATCATTATCGTCAACTTGACGCCAAATGTGGGGATGATCAGTAAATTTTTCGAGATGTTAGGTATGAGTAATACGAATTTTATGGGTATACCGGGCCTGTTTAAGTCCATTTACGTCTGGTCCGATGTTTGGCAATTTACAGGTTACGGAGCGATTATTTACATCGCAGCACTGTCCGGCGTTAACCCGGAGCTGTACGAATCAGCCAAGGTAGATGGCGCGTCCCGCATCCAGAAGATTCTGAACATTGATATACCAAGCCTTATTCCCGTATCGGTCATTCTGCTCATTCTCAATCTGGGCAACATCATGAAACTAGGATTTGAAAAAATATACCTGATGCAAAATCCGCTTAATTTAAGCACGTCGGAAGTCATATCCACTTATGTGTACAAGGTTGGTTTGTTGGGCTCCAGCTTCAGCTTCTCAACGGCGATCGGTCTCTTCAACTCGGTCATCAATCTTATTCTGCTGGTGTCCGTCAATTACATCGCCAGAAAGCTGTCGAACAGCAGCTTGTGGTAGGCCTGTTCTACGCAGCCAGTAAACAATAGCAACTTTGGAAAGAGAGGAGACCCTATGTTCAAAAAAGCCGCTATACGTGAATCGAAAGGCGACCGCCTATTCATGTTCTTGATCTATCTGTTCTTGACCCTGGTTCTTATTGCAGTAGCTGTACCATTAATCTACATCGTAAGCTCGTCCTTCAGCTCGCCTCAGGCGGTTACATCGGGCAAGGTTTGGCTGTTTCCCGTAGATTTTACGCTGGACGGCTACAAGGCGGTATTCAATAATCCGCAGATCGGCGTCGGCTATCTGAATTCCCTCTTTTATACCGTTGTCGGCACCCTCATCAATGTAACGCTCACGATTATGCTGGCTTATCCGCTGGCGAAGAAGTCGCTTTACGGCCGCAATTTCTTCATGGTTCTGCTGGTGATCACGATGATGTTCGAAGGAGGACTGATTCCTTATTACCTCGTCGTTAAGAATCTCCATCTGCTGGATACGCGGTGGGCCATGATTTTACCGGGGGCACTGGGGGTATTCCAGGTTATCGTCGCAAGGACATTTTTCCAAACCACGATTCCCGATGAATTGGCGGAAGCCGCGGAGCTGGACGGATGCAGTGACATCCGGTTCATATTCAGCATTGTCCTGCCGCTGTCCAAACCCATTATTGCGGTCATGACATTGATGTATGCAGTCGGGCATTGGAATGCTTATTTTGATGCACTGATCTTCTTAAGGAGTCCTGACTTGTTCCCGCTTCAAATCATTCTCAGAAACATTCTAATTCTGAATTCGGTCGATGCTTCCATGATGGCGGATGTGAGCCAGATGCAGGCGCAGCAGGGGCTCAAGGATTTGCTGAAATACTCCTTGATCGTTGTTGCGAGCTTGCCTGTGCTTATCATATATCCTTTCGTCCAGAAACATTTTGTCAAAGGCGTCATGATCGGCTCGCTAAAGGGCTGATCATGACAGAGCGATAATGGCATCAAGGAGGTGAGGCTGTACATTATTCAGATACGGCAAAAGCTAGTGGAGGCAAAAGCATAGGAAAGGGCCAAACGCCCGAAATACGGATGATAAGCGGGGGGTATATTCGATGGAAAAGAGCATGAAGAAGAAAAACTGGCTAGGTGTCATTAGCTGCCTAATGGCTTGCATGCTGCTGCTTAGTGCCTGCGGCGGAACCAATTCCGGCAATCAGTCAAATGGCAAGACGGCTGACAACGGTGCTGCCAATGAGGATCTGTTTAATGCTGTTGGTTCCTATCCGATCGTGAAGGAGCCGATGACCATTAAAATGTTCGCGCCTCAGTTCGCGTCAATCGAAAACATGGATACCAACCTATTTACCAAACATCTTGAAGAGAAGACGAACATCAATATCGCTTGGGACCTAGTACCGGAAAATGCTTTGAACGACCGCAAGCAGCTCATGCTGGCCGGTGGTGATTATCCTGAAGTCATTCTCCAAGCGAATTTGACCAAGGAAGAGCAGATGAAGTATGGGTCGCAGGGCGTGTTTATCCCTCTGAATGATTTGATTGACCAATATGCACCCAATATCAAGAAAGCGATGGAGGATATCCCTTACATGAAAGCCTCCATCACGACTCCGGACGGCAACATCTATGCTTTGCCGCAGGTCAATGAATGCTACCATTGTGACAATGCGCTCAAAATGTGGATCAACAAAAAATGGCTCGATAAAGTGGGACTGCCTGTTCCAACGACCACTGACGAATTTTATACTGTGCTGAAAGCGTTCAAAGAGAAGGATCCGAACGGCAACGGCAAACAAGATGAAATCCCGCTGACAGGCTCGGATGAAATGTGGGCAGGCAACGTCTCCGCCTTCCTGATGAACTCGTTTATCCTTGATGATTACGTCGACAAGGGTTCGGGTACGTTCCTCCGCGTCATTGATGGCAAAGTTGATTTTACGGCAAACAAAGAAGAGTGGAAGCAAGGCCTCCTTTATCTGAATCAATTGTACAAAGAGGGATTAATTGATCCCGCAGCCTTTACCCAGAATGCGGATGCGATTCAACAAATGGCCAACCGCGAACCGGACAATATTATGGGTACGCTTTCAACTGCATTAATTAGTTATGCTTACAGCATGGATGATAAGGCGCCGCGTCATAAAGACTATGTTGCCCTGCCTCCGCTAAAAGGCCCGAATGGTGTGCAGCAGACGCTGAATTTTGCGGGAATCGCTGTCTCACAATTTGCGATTACGAATAAAGCGACGAGCGAGCAGCAGATTGCCGCCATCCGGTTAGCGGATTATTTATATACGGAAGAAGCGATTGTGTTACAGGAATATGGTCCTGAGGGCGAAAGGTGGCGGAAAGCTGAGTCCGGTGAAAAGGATATCGATGGGAAGCAGGCTAAATATACAGCTATTCCTGACCCCGAGAAAAAGCCGACGCATAATGACGGTTGGGAACAGATCGGTCCATCGCTCAGAACCTATGCTTACCGAGCGTCCTGGACATCTCCTCAGGATCCGCTCACTCCCGACGGATACGGTACTCGTCTGAATCAGGTTTCCAAGGAATATGAACCGTACCAATCCAAGGAGCAATATCCAACAGGACTGTTCATAGCGCTTGAAGATGCCGAGCTCGTTGCGCAGATCAAGACGACGCTTGTCGACTACGTAAAATCCAATATGGCGCAGTTTATTACAGGCTCTAAAGATATCAATAAAGAATGGGATTCTTATGTGCAAGGGCTGGATGGAATGCAGCTGAGCCAGTACCTGGAAATCTATCAAAAGGCATTAGATGCGAGAAAATAACGCAAAATTGGTTCCCTGCGCACGGACATTCCTTGTGCAGGGATGATTATTTAACCTTCATAGAAAGCAGGTGTATGATTCAATGAATGAACTTGCAAAGCCATCTCCACAGCAGCTGGCATGGCAGGATATGGAGATGGGCATGTTTTGCCATTTCGGTATGAATACGTTTTGCGATCAGGAATGGGGAGACGGAACGGATTCAGCGGAAATCTTCAATCCAGAGCAGCTTGATGCCCGGCAGTGGGCCAGGACCGCAAAACGCGCCGGCTTCAAGTATCTGGTATTGACCGCAAAGCATCATGACGGATTCTGTCTGTGGCCAACGAAAACGACCGATTACTCCGTGAAGTCCAGTCCGTGGAGGGACGGTAAAGGGGATGTCGTCCGTGAAGTTGCCGATGCTTGCAAAGAGGAAGGGCTTCAGTTTGGGTTGTATCTGTCCCCCTGGGACCGACATGAACCTTGCTATCCCGATAAAGAGGCTTATGACGATTTTTACGCGGAGCAATTAACGGAGCTTTTGACCGGGTATGGGTCACTGGTCGAAGTATGGTTCGATGGAGCCGGTTCCCAAGGCAGGGAATACGATTGGAATAGAATCATCGGTCTGGTGGATCAATACCAGCCGGATGCAATGGTCTTTAATATGGGACGCCCGACCATCCGCTGGGTAGGGAATGAAGACGGCGTCGCCCCTTATCCGTGCTGGAATACGGCCACCACGGCAAAGGAGAGTATGTTCACCAGCGATATGATGACCTGGATGGCAGGGACCCCGGCTTGGGTACCGGCTGAATGCGATGTTCCGATCCGCAAACTTCACTGGTTTTGGCATCCTGACGATGAGGCAAGCTTAAGAAGCCTGGAGGAAGTACTGGATATTTATTACCGCTCGGTCGGCCATGGCGCTACGCTGCTTTTGAATATATCCCCGGACAACCGCGGGCTGCTGCCTGAAGTGGATGTGAAGCGTGTCATCGAATTCGGAGATGAAATCCGCCGTAGATTCGGGCAGCCGGTTGGCCAAACGAGTGGAGAAGGAACCGAGCTGCTGCTGGGCCTAGGATCTATTCAGCCAGTAAATCATGTAATCATCATGGAAGACATTGCCCATGGGGAGCGTGTGCGTGAATACGTGCTTGAAGCATACAGCCAAGGCGAATGGAAAGAACTTGTACGTGGAAGTGCGATTGGGCATAAAAAAATCGACCGATTCGACACCATCGAAACCGATCAATTGCGTGTCAGAATCCTTTCCAGTGTGGAGAAACCTTTGATCCGCAATTTGGCCGCATATCACGTGGAATGATTCGAATTCAGGCTCAAGTAACCAAAAACAGACTGCCGCGGCAGTCTGTTTTTCGTATTTAGTACTTCGTCTCCATTTCTTAAAAGGGAGCTTAGAAAATACTGTCTGGGTATCTTGATTTTACGCGCTAATCACGTTACCGCAATAGTCGCATTCCTTCTCATCGTTAGCATACACGATGATCCTGGCTCCGCAGCTCGGGCATTCCATGGATCTAGGTCCGCGCCCCCGATCCTCGCTTTCATCGTATTCGTCAACATATTCTTCATCGTAATCATCATCATATGCTTCATGATACTCTTCGGGCTCAAGTTCGAGGATGTCATTTTGGATTCGACCGAAGGGCAGCATGTGCTCTGTAATCATAAAATCCAAGTCTCGAATGACGTGACTGGGAGATTGTTTCGTCTCTACGGCGATATGATCAATCTCTCTGATTCTTCTGTTTATAACAAGGTGGTAATACTGGTGCAATAATAAGCTGAATTTGCTATCTGCCCGGCTGCCCAATATGAAAAAAACGATAGCCGGAATTAGAAGTATTATTCCATATAGCAAGGCAGAATCCCAGAAAAGTTGAACATCCTCAGGGTTGTTGAGGTCAAAAGCTAAAATAAATAATCCCATGATTAAAATATAAGTATAAACCCAAAGCCATCCAATCAGTCGATGATTTCTTCCCTTGCGAGAGTGATGAACATGAGTCGTAAGTACACGGAATAATGTCATCAAGAAACCGACGGGATATAATGTGAAGGCGAGTGTTAAAATGACACGGTCGAACTTGGAATATTTTGATTTATAAGGTAAATAATCTTCCATCCTTAGTACTCCTTTTCGTACGGTACTATCTGGTTCTAATATACTATCATTGTATACGATTTATGGTCTTTGTTGTTGCATTATTTGGAAAAAAACGGTGCGGACATAACCAATATAGGATTCGAAACCTTAGACAAGGAAGCCTTGATGAGCTGTCTACACGAACCTAGAAGCAGATATTCCATTCAATATGTGGGACATGTTATGGGTTGTTTTTTGGCAGGGGTTTATTCATACTTTGCGTAAGGACACTCGTGACTTCAGTCATGAGAGGAATTGCGTTTTTTTCCTCCTTAGAATCATCGCAAATGCTCCTTCTTTCTCAAAAAACAAACAACTACTTTGGACTAGAACAAATGTTTGGTATAATGGTAAATATAAACGTTACGTCCCTGTTCCTACTTCGATCCTCACGGAAAGGATGGGTGAGATCTGTTGAAGCTAACGGTTACCGCCAAAATCAAAATTTTACCTTCACCAGAGCAGAAAGAGTTGTTGTTCCAGACACTCCATGCCTATCGGATGGCCAGCCAATTTGTATCGAAGCTCGTCTTTGATGAGAAGGTGCTCCACCAACAGAAGCTGCATCTCTTGACGTATCGCAAGCTTCGTGCCGATTTCGGGCTTCGCTCTCAAATGGCGCAATCGGTGATGAAGACGGTCATTGCCCGCTATAAGTCCATTCAAGGAAATGGGCATCCCTGGACTCTTGTACGATTCAAGAAGCCGGAACTCGATTTGGTCTGGAACCGCGATTACTCCATGCGAAACCCAATGTTTTCAGTCAATACCTTATCCGGGAGGATCAAGGTCCCCTTTGAAAGCAAAGGCATGGAACATTATTTGGATGGAACATGGACATTCGGTACAGCCAAACTGGTGCATAAGCGCGGAAAGTTCTTCTTGCATATCCCCGTGACCCAACCTGTGGACGAACCGTCCGTGCATGACATCGAAAGAATCGTCGGTGTAGATATGGGGATCAACTTTATCGCCGTCAGCTATGATTCGCGAGGAACAACCGCATTCTTCCACGGCAGAAGGGTCAAGAACCAGCGTTCAAAGTACAAGCGGCTTCGCAAGCGGCTGCAACAGGTTGGAACAGCTTCCGCCCGCAGAGCGATCAAGCGTATCGGACAGCGAGAAAACCGTTATATGACCGATGTCAACCATCGGATATCGAAGGCACTCGTTGACCGGTACGG
>NZ_PDHM01000008.1:158293-166212 GCF_002573715.1 Paenibacillus sp. EZ-K15
ACGTGTTCGCATCCGGGATCGATACGAGAGCGTATCATGGTCGTTTTACCAACTTCGTCAGATGATCGAGTACAAAGGGATTCGTTCAGGCGCCAAGGTGATCGCAGCGAATCCGGAGTACACGTCTCAGAAGTGCCCGAAGTGCCTGCGTACAAACAAAGCGAACCGCGACAGGAAAAAGCACCACTTCTGTTGCAGAGAGTGCGGCTACGGCTCTAATGATGATCGAATTGGAGCCATGAATCTTCAGCGCATTGGAATGAAGTACATCGCTGAAGTGGCTGTGTAGGTATACCTGTACAGCCGGGCAGCAGTCAACCTGCCTATCGTAACGCCATGTTAAGGAAGGAGGCCTAACCCGCCGCTCTCACTTCCGGGCAGTTACAAGCTCGCGACTTCAGTCATGAGTTGTTGACACTGAATAAGATGTGCAGATGGATACCGCGCCCCTCAGGGTTTGAAAACATAGGAGGAACCATGTCCTGGAGCAAATTGAAGCAACAGCTGGAGAGTTTTCTCAGTCCTGCGTTAGCTGGAAGAGTTGAATACCGCGCAACCGGTTATCGTTATTTACCTGATAAAGCAGGGCTTTGTTATATTTCGGTAGATAAAAAGAATGTACTCCATATGAGTGATAAAACCAGCTCAATCCGATGGTATCAGACGGAGCTGGAAATTAAGAATGATCCCAATATCCAAATTCCGATTAGCGATGATGAATTGGAAGCTGTCAGAAAGGAAACCAAAGGGACCGTTCCAGAGGATCGTCTAAACGTAATTGCAAGAAATAGAAAAGTATCCGTACTCGCCAAGGAGCTTTTGTTAGCACAGGCTGCATTAAGTAAATCCAATTTTGTCGCTACAGCAAATAAGTTCTTATCTACTTCTATAGAAGAAAGCATAGAGAGCGATGATATCTTATTGAATATTCTAGCTTTGGTGGACAGACGAGTTGGCAAAAAGCGGATTTTAAACATGAAAGAAAAGATGAAGTTAAAGCATCCGATTGTGCAATATTTTTATGAACTGCGGCGCAGTGCGTGATGAGCATAAATAATTTTTCGTTGAAAGAATCATATTGCACTTGTGGAAGAGAGGGAATTTCATGTCTGAACAAACAAAGTCGGAAAGAGTTCATCAGGTATTTGAAAAGATATCGGATCAATACGACTCGATGAACTCGGTCATCACTTTTAGGAGACATATCGCATGGCGCCATGATGTTATGAAACGGATGAATGTGAAAGAAGGTAGTAAAGCTCTTGATGTGTGCACTGGAACCGGGGATTGGGCGATTGCTTTAGCAAATGCTGTTGGAACGCATGGAGAAGTCATTGGATTAGATTTTAGCCAAAACATGCTCAAAATAGCCCAAGATAAGCAAGAGCAACAAGCTTTAAAGCAGCTTACACATATCCAGGGAAATGCCATGGAGCTTCCTTTTGAAGATGATTCATTTGATTATGTAACCATTGGTTTTGGTTTAAGAAATGTACCCGATTATTCAACCGTGTTGCGGGAGATGTATCGAGTAACTAAACCAGGCGGACAAGTCGTTTGTTTAGAAACATCCCAACCCACATTAATCGGTTATAGACAAGCTTCCCTCTTTTATGTTCGCTATATCATGCCCTTGCTTGGAAAGTTTATTGCCAAAAGTTATGATGAATACTCATGGTTACAAGAATCAGCCCGTCATTTCCCTAATAAAAATGTACTGAAACAAATGTTTTTGGAAGCGGGATTTTCCAAAGTAGATGTAAAGAGCTATAGTGGCGGTGTCGCGGCAATGCATATGGCTATAAAATAAATAATAGCAAGGAGGGGCCACGCCCCTCTTTTTTTATTGGGGTATGCACCTCTCTGGAATATGATATATTCATTAAAGTGTCTACGATTAACATATACTGCTGTTTGATATACATTGCTTAAATATGCTATAAGTGAAGAAAAAGCAAGAGCATGAACAAGATCAAGAACAGGTTAGACTTACTATTTCGGGATAAAGATTTGTCCTGGTATGTATAGAGGGGTATTGGATATGACAGATAATTTTTGGCGTGATTTACCACGACCTTTTTTTGTACTGGCGCCCATGGAAGATGTGACGGATGTTGTGTTTCGTCATGTTGTAAGTGAAGCAGCCAGACCAGATGTGTTTTTTACGGAGTTTGCGAATACAGAGAGCTATTGTCACCCGGAGGGGAACCACAGTGTGCGCGGACGTTTGACTTTTACAGAGGATGAACAGCCCATGGTAGCCCATATCTGGGGAGATAAGCCGGAATACTTTCGTCAAATGAGTATCGGCATGGCGAAAGAAGGGTTTAAAGGCATCGATATTAATATGGGTTGTCCTGTAGCGAATGTAGCAGAGAACGGGAAGGGAAGCGGGCTGATCTGCCGTCCCGACATTGCAGCGGAACTTATCCAGGCCGCCAAAGCCGGGGGACTGCCCGTCAGTGTAAAAACAAGGCTCGGTTTTAGTAGCGTAGACGAATGGCGCGACTGGTTAACCCATATTCTGAAACAAGACATTGTGAATCTGTCCATTCATCTGCGGACAAGAGATGAGATGAGTAAAGTCGACGCTCATTGGGAACTGATTCCGGAGATTAAGAAACTTCGTGATGAGGTGGCTCCAGACACACTCCTAACCATTAACGGGGATATTCCTGACCGTCAGACCGGCTTGAAGCTCGCTGAGCAATATGGAGTGGATGGCATTATGATTGGGCGTGGGATTTTTCATAATCCGTTTGCCTTTGAGAAGGAGCCAAAGGATCATAGCAGTCAGGAATTGCTTGATCTGCTGCGGCTGCATCTGGATCTCCATGATCAATATTCAGTACAGATGCGGCGCTCCTTCAGCGCACTTGCCCGCTTCTTCAAAATCTATGTCCGTGGATTCCGAGGGGCAAGTGAACTCCGAAATAACTTAATGAACGCAAAATCAACAAGTGAAGTACGTGCGCTGCTCGATGATCTTGGAAGCAAGGATCATGATGAGCCGTACTCAAGCGGCAGGGAAAATGAACTGGAAAACCCGTACCCGCAGCGGCGGTCAGATCAGCACAGAACAAATGATGGTGGCTGTTCGGGATTTTGGTGTGGAACTGCGCGGCGCAGGCACGGACGAGAGTCCTTTTGTTTATCGCAAGCTTCAAGGCGTGCTAGATTTACATGCCGAAACAATCGAGGTCATGCATGTCCTGAAACCGATTGGTGTTTGCATGGCTGGAGCGGATGAGTTTGATCCGTATAAGGATTGAGGCACCTAATTGTTCATCAATTTGAGGTGTTATTCTTTTGGAACCGCCGGGTGCGGACCCGCATATACGGTGGTGTGAGAAGACGGGGGCGTGCCGCCCCCTCTTACTCGATTAAATGCTGACTTTTTTATGTTGACATCTCTTGCAAACAGTCAGTTTAGTACTGTTTTCCGTAAGAAGCGTGTAAAGTAATTTGATTCGTGTAGTCTTACAAACAGGGCATGTTCCTCTACTTCTTGAAGGTAATTTCCATAGCGCTTTTCCTCTATAATTTTTTGACATATAATTAATCTCCTTCTATATATTTATCTGTGCTTTTAAGTTTATGTGGTTAAATTTTTACAATAGACTTAATACTTCACCCCAAAGTACAGCTAGCCAAAACTACTAAACAAAAATTGTTGTCCAAATATGAAGATTGAATACTCATTGAAAACGAAATTGTTTAAAGAGAAATGGAAAATAGAGCTTCCTAGAAGTAGATTATTCTACTTTTAGAGAAGCTCGATCGCAATAGAGAATAAAGTATCAAAGAAGATCCTTAATTGATAGAGTTTCTTGGTACTATAAAAGATTGCATAATAAAAGGATGTTCCCGCATACGGTACATGTAGAGTGCGTGGTAAGGATATATCGGGGGACTAGATAGTGTTCATATGCGAAAGAAACTTTGATCGCTTGATATATTGGATGATATTATAAAATGAAAGCACCCCTAACGTACTCGCTGGTGTTTCACCACCTCGTGATGTTGTAAAGGGTGCTTCTTTCAATTTTTATTGCGACTGAAGGTTCCAAGAGGTTCCATCGAATGCCGCCACGTACTGCTGCGTAAGGCCATCAACGTCTATGATAGTGAACGTTATTGTTTCGTTAGCATTCGCATATGAAGATGCAATACTAATTGTTGCAGTTGAGGGGCTATTAACATTGTCGAATGTTTTTGAAACTGTCGCTGTTGTTGATGTACTGTCAATCACGAAAGTTTCAATATTTTTGTTAAATCTTAAATACATTAATGTCTTACTAGAAGTTGAAATAGTAGCTGTCGGAGTATTAATGACTTTGATCTCTGCCGATGGAATAGAAATCTTACCTTCGGTATCGATTGCATATATTTGGTAAATTCCGGCAGGCAAATAAGTTGCGCCGGTAACAGTACTTATAGTTGCTACCTGATTGGCAGTTGTATTTACGTTATATAGACCCGCAGCATTAATTATACTTTCATCATCGTATAAATTTGCTGTTGTTGAAACTAGGTACAGCGTACTGTCTTTATCACTTGTCGCTTGGATGACATCACGACCAGCAAGGACGGTTCCTAAGGTAACATTGCTAAGCGCAGGAGCGTCAGGTGCAGTTGTAGTTAGATACAAATCATAATATCCAAGTGGCTTCTTCTCTGCATCATAGAAATAAACGAAGTTATGTGCAGTCCATGGAAATGTACTTTGAGTTATATGAACTTTGATAGCTTCTCCATTCGAATCTATACTTTGGAAAAAATTGGCGTACGTTCCTTTTAAGTCTTCTACAGTAGGTATAAATGGGCGCGAATCTGAGATTGAAGTAAAATGGACATATTTCACCTGCGATGCAATTGAATCGTCAAGTTGATTGAAGGTCACCTTAAACTGTTTACCGATTTGTGGGATATTACCTGGACTAATAAAATCAAAGAGTTCCTCTGAAGTTAATGAACGGATTTCAATGCCGTTTGCGCTAACTACATTGGCAATCGGAGTTAAATCGTAATCGTATGGGAAACGTTCTCCCTCAATTCCTCCATTCTTCTGAAATGAAATCCACAATGTCCCTTGTGATTTGGTTAAATTTTGAAACCCCGGTATTCCTAAACTAAACTTGCCGCCAGCGAAGCCAGTGCTTTCAACAATTGGAGTTGTGGAGTCTGGGGTTGCATATAATCTGACTGTATCTCCGATTGGAAGATCAAAGCCTGAAATAGTTCCATACAACGAGTCAATGTGAACTTGTTCAGAAAATGTTCTTTCCCAGGATATATGAACCGTATAGTATTTACTAGTTTTGCCGTCAGCAGCTAGAACCGAAATATTAATGTCCATTACTGTTTTTGGAGCGAGAGTAAAAGTATACGAAGTTCCACTTAGTGTGCCATACGGTTTAATTGGGCTATTGCCGTTTTCAACATCAAAAACTCCAAAACGAACTGTAGACTTAGGGTCTGCAGCCTCAATTGTAATTGTGGTCGCAGTAGCCTGATAACCGATAGGTGTCTCTGCAAAGTAATAGCTGACGTTTGGATTAAAACCTGCATCTCCTATATCCCCATATATATTACTGCTTTGATATAAAGTCAAATCCCCTACAGCAAGAGTCTTCAAATCTGCGTTGTTGCTTTTACTTCCCGTAGTAGTGTTTCCTGTGCTTGAGTTGCCTGAATTATTACTTCCTATTGAGGTACTACTCCCAGTGCTTCCGTTTGATACAGCCGTAGGAGTCGTAGTTATCACCGCATCCTTTGCTTGTCCATCAATTGTGGTAGGTGGGTTCTCGAAAGAAGAGCCGGCGGCCCCGGCATTTGCCGTCACATTTTCAATCGTACCTTGACCGAGTACCTTGACAGCCGAATTCAGAACCATATCAACGATAGCGGCTAATTGATCGACTGTAATTGTCAATGATGAAGCTTTGTCACCGACGTTTAATTGTTGGATGACTCCATCGGGAACACTAACACTGATTTTTGTAGCAATTACGTTTACTTTATCAAATGTTCCGTGGAGAGTGATGTTAGAATCTACGGGTAATTCCTTAGCGAGTTCCACATCTGAAAACCCAACACCTGTTACGCCAGACTCTTCAATGGTGGCTGGAGATTGGACAACTACTGATTTTACGACTGTTGTTCCTTCAGCCACGATTCGAACAGTTCCGTCTATTTTATGTACAATAACGGTAAGAAGCACAGAGTTGACAACATGGATCGAATTTTCTCCGCCGCCATTAACGGTTGTTTTCCCATTAACAGTCACATTATTTAGGATCGCATCCCCATTGCCGATACCTTCGGCTAGGAGGAGATCGCCATTAATGACTACGTTTTGTAAAGTAACACCCGCTGCACTAACGACAACATTCCCGTTTATGGTTTCTGTTCCGGTAGTAGGGCCGTAAATTCCAGCCTTGTCATAGGTTTGTGCTAAAGTGGGGCGTATACTTAACGCTTGATTAATAAGCGTGACGGCCTCTGCACGCGTAATTGTATTGTTTGGGTGAAAAGTACCGTCAGGATACCCTTTAATAATTCCTTTTGCAACTAAAGCCCCTATAGCCCCCTTGCTCCAATCGGCAAATTCCTGTGCGTCAGAAAATGTAAGAGATTCTTGATTCTCCAACTTAAGTAGATTGAACAGCATAACTGCTGATTCTTGCCGTGATATGGATAAATCAGCTCTAACAGTGCCATTATTGTACCCAGTGACATAACCGTTTTTTACAGCGATTGCGATGTCATTGTAAGCCCAGTCTGAAGATGAAAGATCGTTAAAATGAATTTCTGTAACTTCCTTTAGTTGAAAAGCTCTGTTCACGAGAGCAATAAATTCGCTCCGTTTGATTTCTTTGTTTGGTTTGAGTGTGCCATCAGGATAACCGTTTAAGTATCCTTTTGATATCCATTCGGTCATTGGTTTTTCAGCCCAATGTCCATGAATGTCTGAATTAATGTTTGTTGTTGCAGAGGCATTAGCAATAAAAACATTAATCACCAGTAATAAGCTCAATCCTATTACTAAGATTTTTCGTAATGATTTCTTCATGATCTTCCTCCTCGAAGTCGAAATAAATAATTTGTCAAAACATGTGTGCAATGGAGTCGGCAGGTGTAGCTCGTTAGTGGTAATATTCACCATCGCAATTAAAGATTATATCACGAACTATGTAACAATATGAGGAATGGTGGTGATATTTGTGAGTAATTGTGGCGAATCAAGTATTAGTGTGGGGAGGAGATTGAGGTTTATATGACTATTAAAATTCAAAATAGCTTCTCCTTATATTACTTTTGAGGTGTACAATACATAGCGCAGCGCAATCGGGAATTGTTCCTAAAGTTATTACAAGAATGACTCTTCTAACTTAAGCTTGTTCGCTCAAGAAGGAAAAACATTAAGTATTTACTAGTTTTAGGGCACAGGTGTTTCACTGGTTTTTCCTCTGTTATTTGCTCCAACCCTACTCCAAAATTCCTTTCTTTCCCTTGTCTCTTATGACGACTTTAATTGCTCAAAAAATTGGGCGAAATGGGAGAGAAAAGGCTAGGAAGTCTTGTGGCTGTAGGGTGGAGAGAGATAAGGGAAAGGTGACATGGATGATATGCCTTTAATTTCTTTTGATAGTAGTAATTGCAAGCCACATTTACCCGAACTAAAGCTGCTAGATTTTGTGCAAGGCGAATACTATTATATTTGCCTTTCTGTTTATACAAAACGCTACAGAAGCGTTTTGTGTATAGTGAGTCACGAAGTTACTTGATATTCTAAGTGTACGGAATGTATGACAGGTAAAGAGGGGCCACGCCCCTCTTTTTTTATTGGGGGTATGCACCTCTCTGGAATATGATATATTCATTAAAGTGTCTACGATTAACATATACTGCTGTTT
>NZ_PDHM01000008.1:166222-204900 GCF_002573715.1 Paenibacillus sp. EZ-K15
TCTAACCATTAACGGGGATATTCCTGACCGTCAGACCGGACTCCAGCTCGCTGAACAATACGGTGTGGATGGCATTATGATTGGACGTGGTATTTTTCATAATCCGTTTGCTTTTGAGAAGGAGCCGAAGGATCATAGCAGTGAGGAATTGCTTGATCTGCTGCGGCTGCATCTGGATCTCCATGATCAATACTCAGCACAGGAGCCACGTTCATTCAGTCCTCTTGCTCGCTTCTTCAAAATCTATGTCCGTGGATTCCGAGGGGCAAGTGAACTCCGAAATAACTTAATGAACGCAAAGTCAACAAGTGAAGTACGTGCGTTACTCGATGAGTTTGGAAGCAAGAATCATGATGAGGTAGAGGAACGCGGAAATTAAAATGACAGGCTGGATAGCCATGATATCATGTTGAATATTCTGGCCTGGTAGACAGACGAGTTGGAAAAAAGAAAACTCTGAACATGATCGAGCAGATCATGTTCAAGCATCCAGCTGTGCAGTATTTTTATGAACAACGTCGTAGTACCTTGTAAATCAGTTGAATGTTATGTGTAGATGCTACTAACTCTATACACATGTAAAGTTTATAGGGGCTGCAAATTGAAATCTCCATTGGTCATGTTATAATAAAGGCATAAACAGCTTATAATGCAAAGAGAGCCGTGCGTCAACACGACTCTCAACGCAATAGCCGCTTTTAAGGGCGGTGGGCCTTACAAGAGGATATACGTCAAGTAGACCGCAACCTTTGCACGGTGGGCGGTCTACTTGTGTTTATTGGACAGCAGCGCTACAATCAGCGAACCAAAGGTCAGCATCAGCATAATCGCTTCAAACACTGTCACAAGGCATCACCTCCCTTCCGGGAGATTAGCCGACCGCCCATATCAGCCTTTCCATTGCTCTGTGATTATACCATAATATTTAATCCTCTAGACAGATGAACAATAATTCGCGTTTTCTGTAAACCGGTTGTTGATGTGAAACGAATATTTATTATATCAAATCGAGATTCCTAGTATAATGCAGTCTCTCGATTTAAAGCGTTCCTACAAAGTAAATTTGAGTATTTCCAGAGTATACGAAGCATGATTCTTCTCATGTAGAAGTCGTTTTAGCAAATGCCAGAGATCTGATCGGATTTGCTATAGCTTTTAGCTATAACTAGTTATGTTCTTTTGGTATGTCTTCTAACCCCGCTCGTCGTGATATGATCATCGTATACAACGAGGGGGTTATTTACATGACTGATAAGTTCCAGATCGTAGGAAGTTTGTTGCGGCCCGAAGAGCTGCTGAAATATAAAACGCAAATTGAACATCGTGATGATATCCAGTATCCGTTCTATGAGAATTTTGAAGGCTATGCTGAGTGCGAGACAGAGGCGATCAAACAGGTTGTGAAAAAGGAAATCGAGCATAACCTGTCGATTATTACGGACGGCGAATTCTCCAAATCGATGTGGCATCTGGATTTTGTATGGGGCTTTGGCGGAGTTGAACGTTTTATCGCGGACCATGGCTACTTTTTCCGGGATGTGGACGGAACCTCTAAATATGAAACACGCAAAGATATTGGATTGCGCATTACTGGCAAACTGAGCGGAAAGAATCATCACTTCATTAAACTGTTCAAACAGCTCCAAGATACGGCTGGCGATCAGCAAACGAAACTTTGCGTACCATCTCCTTCCCATATCTTCGGTGAACTTTCCTGGTCGGATAACATTGGCGGCACGGATGCTGTTTATCAGAACAAACAGGAGCTCAAAGCGGGCCTTGTAAGCGCGTATAAGGAATTTGTGGAGGAATTCGCTGCGGTAGGCGGCAAAATCTTGCAATTCGATGATTGCTTATGGGAGCTGTTTGCAGACGACAACCCGAACTCTCCGTTTACAGGGGAGCATATTAATCAAGCGGAAGTACAGGGTCTCGCCACCGAATTTATTGATATTAACAATACAGTGATTGACTTCGGTCATGGCCTGGGATTGAAAATGTGGACACACAACTGCCGGGGGAACTACGATTCCCGCAACATGGGCGGTGGATCTTATGCAAAAATCGCCAACCTGTTCCTCAAGCAGTTGAAATATGATCGCTTCTTCCTGGAGTGGGATGATGATCGTGCGGGTTCGATTGAAGCACTGGAGGTTTTCAAGGACAGACCGGAAACGGAGATTGTTCTGGGCTTGCTGTCTTCCAAAACAAATACGCTTGATGATGAAGGACGCGTCATCCGTCTGCTTGACGAAGCATCCAAAATCATTGATAAGGATCGTCTGCTGCTCTCACATCAATGCGGCTTTGCCTCCTGTGATGGCGGTAACGAACTAAGCGAAGCCGAGCAATGGGCAAAAATCGATCAAGGTCAACAGATTGCCAAGCAATACTGGAATAACTAAATTCGGATAAACATCATCTTAAGCTAAAAGGGATGACTCAAAGGGCCGCTAATGGACCCCGCGAGGCATCTCTTTTTGTATGCAGCGTTTGCCGTAGGCTAAGTTATCTGGAATGTCGCATCGAAAAGGAGAAGCCTTCGCTTATGAAGAAGTTATATGCTTACAGGAGAGCTTGCGCAAGAATGGTTATGGAGAAATTTTGATCGGTTATAAGAACATGAGGGGAGAGGAAATGTTGACATATAACCATGATTTGATGAACAAAGAGCAATTGCTCATGGAGCTGGATTCGCTGGGTTATTCGGACAGGATGAAGCGGATGGCGCTTCTGGGACGCCAGCATAAAGGAGATGCGGATTATTCCGCGCTGCTCGTATCCTTGCTCGACAGCGGCACCGCCTATGAGGCGCATTTGGCATTAACCGGTGCGGGTGTAGTGAATGATGCTCGTGCGGTTTTGTTTGCCCTGAAGCACCCGAAGGCAGGGGTCAGAGGGCGGGCGGCTAGACTACTGCCGGAAGTGATGATAGATCCGGACTTTTCGGTTGAAACCGAAATCGCCCTGATGTCATATCATTGCCGCCGTCAACTGCTGCGGAGCATCGTGAATACATATCGCCAGGATTGGGCGGAACGGCTGCTGCCGCTCGTGCTTGACCGATGGGGGGCGCAAGAAGCCTCCTTATTATTGGCCGTGTGCAGCGAAGAGACGGTTCGCAGCAGGCTTTCGGAGCTGGGGTATGCGTTACGCAATTGGCGGCTCCTAACGAAGTACTATCCCGATCTTGTTGCAGTGTATGTCAAGAATGCTTTGCAGAACGCAACGCATCGGGAAAAGATCAGTGTATGGTGGACGCTCTCTTCCGCGATTGAGGTACTGAGTGTTACAAGACCAGCAATCGTGTTGGAATGTGCCTTGAAGCTTGGGCCGACGGATATGATTCATCCTGTACTCAAGCAGCAATTGGGTATTCTGATTCAGGCCAGCCCTGAGGACGTATTCGAGCTGCTGACACGTGAGGACACACGGGAATATCTTTTGAAACATGGCGTTCCGCCAGGCGTGTTGAAGAAGAGGAAATGGTTCACCACAGCGCAGTGGACCACGCTGACTACCTTGCTCGCAGATCAGCCTGTGCATCTAGCCAAGGTACTGGATACCCTTGCGCCGTCTTGTCGCGAAGCGATGTTTGATGCCGCTTATAAGGAAGACGAGCGGAAGACACGCATTTTCCCTATGCCGCTACTGGATGTACTACCGCATCGACTGCGTGACAAGGAAGCTGCCCGCATGCTGGAACTTCGCGACATTCGTGATCATCGGGATGACATGCTCGAAACGACGGCGCGCTGTTTAATTGTTAACGCCAGGGAGAAGCTGGAGCAAGCCGTCCAGGTGTCTAATAGCGATGAGCGTGCTGCGGCCTATGCCCACCTCGTTCGGAGTACAGCTCTATCACGAAGCGGAATGGATGAGACGCTGCGCTTCCTGACTCGAATCAAGAACGACCAGGATCCGGTGCGCTGGGCTGTTATGGCCGAGCTCTCAAACTGTCCTGCTCCCATGTTTAAGGAAGAGCATGTGAACGATCTGACTGTGTTAGTGGATAGCGTGGTGGAAGCCAGGGACACTTCGTATGGGACAAGGTCCGCCACGGAGAAACTGGCTTTTGCCATACTGCGTGAACATGCATGGGAGCCGAAGGGCGAGCTATTCAAGTTCGCTTTGAGAACGTTTGGAAGATTGACGATGCGGGACGGTCAGTTTGCGTTGTTCTCGATGGATTGGGATAGCATACCAAGTTCTGCACTGGAAGCGTTGTTCGATGAGATTTATGCCTTTGGTGTAGAAGCGAACAAGCGCGAAAACATAAATGTGGTTCTGCGTATGGCTGATTTGTTTGGAAAAGCCGTGGATCGGTTGCCGAAGCTTCAGCTTCTGCTGGAGGAACTGCTGAAGGCCAAAACGGTATCGCCGCAGGCGGTCCATTATTGGCTGGCACCGTATGGAACCCGGGATGCGAGGGTTAGAGAACTGCTGGACAGAGACCCATCCTTCATCTCATTCCACGACGTATTTATGCATCTGCAACTGAAGCGTCAGGAGTGGCTTACCCCGTTCATCTCGGGGCAAATCATCAAAGGTAAGCATTTATCGGGAAAAACGATTTATGTTGTGCCCGCCTATAATGGGTTTCACCGGTGGCTGCCGCGCCAGCAAAAGGCATTAGCTTCCCTCTTGGAACGGGTGGCATTGGATGCCAAACGGAGTTTCCATGAACGTGCGGCGGCGATGCGGAGCTTGGCAGTCATGCCGGATTATGGCTCCGATCAACTGGAGGTCCTGCTGCAGGATCAGGAAGTGCATGTCGTCGAGGCAGCGCTTTACGCATATTCGTTATGGGAAGAGCCGGAGAAGGCACTTCCTGTATTGCTGGGTAACCTGGATGGAGACCGTGCTCGGGTCGCCATGTACTCGATCCCCAGATGTTTGCGCAGGGTGAGCCCGGTCTTGTTGACGTCCATGCTGTCGGACCTGCTGAATCGGGAGAAATTGAAAATCACGGTCAGAAAAGAGGCTATCCGGCTGCTTGGAGCTTATAAAAGCAGTGAGAGCATGGCACTGCTCATCCGTGAATACGAGAAACCGAATGTACACAAAGACGTGATGATCGCCATAGGTCACGCTGCCAGACAATGGCTCGATGATGAACGCAGCTGGACCCTGATGAGTGCCATGGCTGCTTCTCCGCAGCGTGATATCGCAAGAAGCCTGCTTAACCAGTACGCTGGTGGACTTCCGGTGGAAGCTCGGCCAAGGTATTTGGAATTGATTATCGAGATCGCAGGACATGCCGATGCTGTTGTGGCAAGAGAGGCTTTCCAAGCCATGAGCCATTGGGTGAATGGAAGTGAGGAGAAGGTCGCGGCTTCCGCCAGCAGAACGATTCTTGATATGGAGGACAACGCCAGATGGAAGGCCGCGTTGGATACGCTCATTGTGGCTTGTCGTGATGGGAAGGTGAATGATCGGGTCATCGGCGTTTGCACACAGTTGGCCGACATGGAGACGAAGGCTGAATGGAATGCTGCCCCGGAGAGGGACCTTCCAGAGCGGCAGCGTCTGGTGGCATTGATTGATAAGCTGATCTCATTACCTCCAAATGCAAGGCGGGTACTCGTTCCTTTATATACGGGCATGGTCGATGCTCTTAAATCCAAAGAAACCCTGAAACCAGCCGTGATCAAGTTATATTTGGCGATGGTTGAATGGAACCAGGCGGATCAGGCTGCCCTGCATTTGGACCCTGTGATTCAAATGGTGAACACGCATCCGTATCTGTTGGATTCTGCCTACAGACAGATTGCTCGGGCAGCCAATGCCAATCAGGCGTATTGGAGCCCGGAGGCGATTCTGGACCTGGTGGACAATTTGAGAGATCGGCAGCCGTTTGCGGCTCAATATATCGGACTTTCTCTGCTGAGGGTTGCGGGAACATCCTTATTGTGGAACCAGGCTTGTACCGACCGTTTAAGAGCGTACCGGAATCATGAGCATGAGGCGATTCGTCTGGCGGCACTGGATATTTGGACTGTCCTTGAATAGAAAGGTTGTTTGGGTCGGATGGTTGCATCCATTGAATGGCCATGTATGAATATCAAACTTTCATTATTTCATTTTCCGAGAGGTGAGCGAGACGATGCTATATTTAAGTAACTTCAAACTCTCTTCTACCATTTCCAGCAACCCGAATATATATCCCGATCATGTGTTCAGGCACATTGCAGGGGAAGTTCTGCTGTTTGATCGAATCACGGTACTATACGGCAGTAACGGCTCCGGCAAATCCACCGTGCTGAATCTAATCGCCAACAAATTGGGTATCGAGGGCGCTGAGCGAATGACAAGCTATGGTCACAACGCGTACGCACAGCGGTTTATCGAGGAAAGCAGCTACCAACTCGGGCATGATGATCAGGAGCGACCCCTATATAAGCTTCCCGATGGGAGCCGGTACATCAAGTCAGAGGATCTGTTGTATGAAATCAAGAAAATACAGCAGGAAAGCGTGCTTCGCGAAGGGCTGCTGCATGAGCAGCTCGTACAGGGAAAGAGCAAGGCTGAGGTAGAAGAGCTGGAGCAGTCATATGAATTCAAAAAGAAGATGGATATCATTCAATTCTCGCAGGAGAAATATTCGAACGGGGAGACGTCCATGCAGTTTTTTGAGGAATATTTGCTTCCCGGGAAACTGTATTTATTGGATGAACCGGAAACGTCGCTTTCTCCGGCGAATCAAATCAAGCTGGCCGAGCAAATGAACGATCTGGCGCGTTATTTTGACAGTCAGTTTATTATTGCTACGCATTCTCCCTTTGTTCTGGGTACGCTTCATGCGAAGATCTACAATCTCGATGCCAAGATTTTGCAAACGGCAGAATGGTTTGAGCTGGACAATGTACAATTCTTTTACCGGTTTTTTCATAAACATCAAAGATTATTTGAATGAATATATTCGAGTTTCCAGAAGAGGTATCCTTTGAGTAAGGATATCTCTTTTTGGTATGGGTTCTCACAAGGGGATGTCCTCGACTCGGGTATTTAAATATGCCACAATAGAGGATCAGGTGCACAGGAGAATTGACCCTAGGCGCAGCAATGCAAGCCGCAAGATGGCTTACAAATTTACGGTCCAATAATTTATACTAGATAAGCCAGAATATATTTAAGGAGCTGCCGAATTCGATATGAACAAAAAAGAAGTCGCCAATATACGCAAGCAATTTAAGCTGGATCACGATTTACTGAATATTTACGATATTCTCAATGTCTATATTACGAAGGAAACGAATGAAATCTATCACTGGGAGCGCCTGCCGTTCGAGCTGGTGGATCGGGAGAAGCAAGAGTTATACATGGGGAATTTCAAAAAACTGCTGACCGGCGAACTGGATCAAAAATTGTTCGAATTGAGGTTTCAGGAAGCAGCGGAGGAACCGGCGCAGGTACTGCTTCACCAAGCTCTCGTGTCGGGTGATCCGGAAGAATGGCAGGACTTGATGCTGATGCTTGTGGAGAGAATGCTGACGGATGCCAAATATGAGCGGGATATGGTGGTCACGTTCGTTCGGGGACAGTATTATTTGCCGACCAAGGCGAGAAACGATGAAGCGGAAGAGAGTGAGAAGAACGAGGTGTTCGCCCATCCGTTCATTTTATGCAGTGTGAATTCTACGGAGAAACAACGGAAGACGCTCTTGTTCGATTATGTGGAGAGGGAGTTCAAGTACAATGTCATTGTAGATCCGATTATCAAGTTAAGTACGCCGGAGCAAGGATTCCTGTACCCTAGCGTGACGGACAATTATTCCGATGTGAATCGTATTTTGTATTGTACGGGAAAATCGAATTTTCCGGACCCGCATTTTGTCGAACAGGTCTTGAACGGAGAAAGATCCGTGACGGCACTGGAAGAGCGAGCGATCTTCGAAGATATCGTCAAGGAAGTGGCCGGCGAACAGCTCGATTCAGCCACCATTGCTCAGGTGTACGAGGAAATCAACCGGGTGATCGAAATTAACGAAGAGACGAAGGAGGAAGAACCTCCGAAGCTGGATTATAAAGATCTGGAGCGCGTACTGAACGCAAGCGGCGTAGAGGACGTGACGACCGAGAAGGTGGAGCGGGCATTCGAAACCATCGTGGACAACAAGAACTATGAAATGAAAGCAACCAGCGTCATGCCGAAGTATACTTCCAAATCCATTAAGATCGAAACCAAGGTAGCTACGATTTCGGTTAGCCCGCAGGATTTAAGGTATGTCAAACAGGTTAATTTCCAAGGTAAACGCTGCATCATGATTGAAGTCGACGAAGATGTGGCGATTGAAGGATTTACGCTAGCTTCAGAGACGCTTTTAAGTTAAATCAAAAAGAATAGAACAGACCGCTATCCCTCAGTCGGATGGCGGTCTGTTTTTTTGCCTTTTGGAAAATTTCGTCCGGATTCAGCGTAGCTCGGCGAAATCCTTCTTGAGGCTGATGATGGAATACATCGCTTGTCGGGTGTCTCTTGTACCGTAAGGTGTAACATGGAGATTAACCGCATCAAGGCCAACTGAAAATTCAATACGGGGAGATGTAAGAAGTGACAACGTTAATCGAATTCAAAAATGTAACCAAGACATATCAAATCGGTGAAGTGACGATTCAAGCCCTTGCGGGCGTTGACTTCTCCATATTAGAAGGGGAATTCGTTGTGATTCTAGGGGCCAGCGGGGCGGGGAAAAGCACGATTTTGAACATTCTCGGCGGGATGGATACGGCTACTTCGGGACAAGTGTTTGTGGGAGATCAAGAGATTACGGGATGGAACGAGAAGAGATTAACCGAATATCGAGGCGAGAAGGTTGGCTTCGTATTTCAATTCTATAACCTGATTCCGAATTTGAATGCGCTGGAGAACGTGGAATTTGCGACCGAGGTATGTAAGGACCATCTGGACGCCCGTGATATTTTACATAAGGTTGGACTAGCGAATCGCATGAAGAATTTCCCTTCCCAGCTCTCTGGCGGCGAACAGCAAAGAGTTGCGATCGCAAGAGCGGTTGCCAAGAATCCCGCACTTCTCCTCTGTGATGAACCCACCGGTGCTTTGGATTATGTGACAGGGAAGTCGGTCTTAAAACTTCTTCAGGACTTGAACAAGGAAACGAAGACATGCGTCGTTCTGGTCACCCATAATTCGGCCATCGCGCCGATGGCGGATAAAGTGATCCGCGTCAAGAGTGGAAGGATCGAGAGCATCACGATCAATGATCACAAACAAAGCGTTGAAGGGATCGAGTGGTGATGAAGATTTTATCGTTGAAATTATTAAGGGATATGAAGCAGTCGATCGGACAATTCATAGCCATTGTATTAGTTATCGCGGTGGGAGCTTTTTTCTACACGGGGCTGGTCACCTTGAGCGACAATCTTAGCGCCTATACCAAGGGGTATTTTCAAGAACATAATTTAAGCGACTTGAACGTCTATTATAGTCAAATTTCCGCAGAGGATGCGGCTGGTTTACGAGACATTGAAGGCATCCATCATATCGAAGGGCGTTATACCGTCCAAGCAGCACAGGCTTTTGAAGATTATAAAGCTACTTTAACGGTGCATTCGATCCCTGTACCTAATGAAATCAATACGTCCAGGATGATAGAGGGCAGGATTCCAGCCGAGCCGAATGAGATCTTATTGGACGCCCATTATGCTGGGGCGCATCATTACCGTGTCGGTGATCCCATCAGCCTCCGGGTGAATGACAAGGATATGACGTTCACGATCAGCGGCTTGAATGAGAATGTGGAGCATGCCAAGAAGAACGAAACTCAGGACCATCAAGCTTATGGAATAGCGTATATCTCCGAAGAGACCATACCTGAAATCGCAGGCGGCTTGTTCTACAATGAAGTCATGATTGATGCAAAGGATGGTTACGACATAGACAAGTTAGGCCAAGCCATTGAGGCACATTCCCAGTCACTCCCTTATGTAAGCCAGGTCAGCAAAGAACGGACCTTCAATTATTCCCAGACCCAGCAAACGATCCATAATAATAAGCTGATGAGCAGGGTGATCCCGATCGTGCTCTTTTTGATTGAAGCGGTGATCCTGTTTCTGATCATGTCAAGGATTATCGATTCTCAGCGAAATCAAGTGGGCATTATGAAGGCATTAGGGGTGAAAAAAAGAAGCATCATGTTTCATTACATGGGCTACCCTGTGCTGGCGGGTGTCATCGGCTCCATCCTGGGCTTTGCCATAGCCGCCGCCTTGTTCATTCCACTCATTACAACATCGATTGGAAGATCCTACTCCTTACCTGACTTGACGTTCTCCCTTTCGTTATTTGCGATCCTTCCTCCGATGATATGCTCCTGTGCTTTTGGCATGCTGTCCTGCTATTTAAGCGGTAGAGCGATATTGCAAGAACGTGCTGCCCAGGCGATGCGTCCGAAGCCGCCGAAGAAGATGAAGAAGCTGCTCATCGAGAAAATACCGGGGATGTGGAGTCGGCTGCCCTACAGCTACAAGCTGATTCTAAGAAATATATTCTTAAATAAACAAAAAGCATTAGCGAGCTCCGTTGGCGTTGTGGTCAGTACGGTTTTGTTGATCACGGCTTTCGGCACGCAGACGGCCCTGCTCAAAGTAGCTGGCCAGATTGAAGAGGTAAATACGTATGATTTACGAGTTGATTATACGATGGGATCGTTCCCGAATACGGCAGCACTGCCCTCCGGCATTGCAGATCGTTATGGGTTGTCCACCTACCCTGTGGAATTCATCAAAGGGGAAAACAAAGAAAACGCTATGCTCGTGGTTACGGAGCAGGATAATGAGTTGATTCATTTTTATGATGAAAAAGGCAATCGGCTATCGTTAGAGGATCATGGCGTGCTGGTACCGAAATCTTACGCGGATCAATATCACATATCCGAAGGGGATACGATCCAGATTCAATTTACCGCACCGGAGCTGAACCAAACCATCGTCGATATGAAGGTTCTGGATATATCCACACAGTATTCGAATCCGTCGTTCTACAGCACACCGGACTATATGAAGAGCTTGGGTATAAACTACGATCCTGCCTCGCTGTTAGTGAGCGTCCATAGCGCTGCAGATCTGGCGGGCGTTCGCAGCTTCTTTGAACAGGACCCACAGGTGGATGCCATTGCAGACAAGAATGATCTAAAGAAATCAGCGGAATATATGCTGAAACAAAACAGCTTTATCTTCATCATGTTTATCGTCTGTGCCGTCATTCTGTCCTTCGGTGCCATCTACACGATCTCTTCCATCAATATTTACGAAAGGAATCGTGAGCTTGCTACGCTGAAGGTCTTAGGCTATCCCAAACGCAAAATCAATCGGCTAATCTTCTCTGAAAACATGCTGTTAACCGCTTTTGCGGTCATTGTAGCTCTGCCGATCAGCGGATATGTCTATTCCATCATCATCAAGGCGCTTTCGAGTACGCATCAGCAAATCCCGAATCAATTAAACCTTGTGATCCTGCTGGCATCGGTTGTGCTGGCGTTCTTCCTGACCCTTCTTTCCAACCTCATGCTTCGGAAAAAGGTGACGCGGATTCATATGATTGAGTCACTGAAGGGTGTGGAGTGAATTGTATTCCTACTGCGCCCGCCGATCCGGCTGGCCAGCCGGGGGTATGGGCTTCAGGACGATATCGGTGAAGCTGCCTGTGTCAAGAAACTCACCTTGCTAAGTCGCGGTAATCGCGGCTTTTTTGTTTCAGTTTACCTAAGAACACACACTATCTTCACATCTTAGTTGATAATATATTTACAGGGGATAAATACCTTATTGGGGTTCTAACAAAAAATATTCGGAATTATGGATGTATCGAATGATGAAAGGGGAGCCCATGATCAAAAGCTTACCGCAGGAAGTGATTGTCGCGATACAACCTCATGAGCCTTATGACGTTATCTACTGGATGTTATGTGATCGAAGTCTGGATGGCGAAGGCTTCGCAAGTACGTATTTAATTCTGAGTAAGGAAAAGCTTTTCGTTGTATCATTCCAAAGAGATAAGGCGAATGTAGAGTCCATCGATATCGACAATATTGAAACCGCATTCACCGTCAATTTAATCGCCTCTGGTCTCATTGTTCTACAAGAGGATGAGGAGCGGATCATCGGAGCATTTACGAATGGACAGATGGGGAGCGCTGCCAAGTTTGTCTCGATCTTTACTAAGATTAAGAAGAAAGAAGACATTAGCGATGAAGAGGTTGAAGATCGTCAGGAGAACATCACTTGTCCGAAATGCGGAATGAGATATCCCGAAGAAGGCAGGCAAATTTGTCCGAAATGTATGAAGAAGCATGCCATCTTCTCTAGGTTGCTAAGATTTGCTGGACAGTATAAATTTTTGATGTTTTTCATTGTTCTGTTTATGCTGCTCAATTCCGCTACAGGTCTTGCCATACCTTATCTGCAAGGTACGGTGTTGTTCGACCAAGCCCTTGGGAATACCGGAGACTTCGCTGGACGAATTGGTCTCGTGATCGTACTCATTTTTGTTTTTCGAACGATTTCCTTATTGTTCGGGATCCTATTTAGCACAATAAATGCCAGATTGGCGGCGAATGTCGTATTTGATTTGAAGGCAAGTGTGTTCGCTGCGATGCAGCGGTTATCGCTTAGTTTTTTTCAGAAAAAACAAACGGGTCAGCTTATGACAAGGGTTAGCAATGATGCGCAAGAATTGCAGTATTTTTTCGTAGATGGCATTTCTTACTTTATCGTCAATGCCATGAATATCATCGGTATTACAACCATTATGTTGATTATGGACTGGAAACTCACATTGATCTGCTTCATCCCGATTCCATTTGTCTTGCTGCTGATACGATGGGTGTTCCCTAAGCTATGGCGGTTGTCTTGGCGGAGACATAGACGTGTGAGTACGCTCAACGCCATGATCAGCGATACGATACAGGGTACGCGAGTTGTGAAAGCGTTCGGGAAAGAACGTCAAGAGCTTGAGCGATTCCAGAGAGCGAATTCATCCTACTCAGAATCGGAACAGTCCTTTAACCTGATGAGCAGTACAATCTTCCCGATATTAACGATCCTTACTCAATTCGGGGGCATCTTAATCTGGGCTTTTGGTGGTTGGAGGGTGATGCAGGGGAGTATCTCGTTCGGTGAAATCATGACTTTTATAAGTTATATTTACATGCTGTACGGTCCACTACAGTTTATGAATAACATTGTCAATTGGTGGTCCAGTTGTATGAGTGCGGCGCAGCGCATTTTTGAAATACAGGATTCCGTCTCCGATGTTGCAGAAAAAGAGGACGCGGTTGCTCTGGAGCACATGAATGGCGATATTCGTCTTTCCCATGTCACCTTCGGTTATGAGCCGAACAAGTTGATACTGAAAGATGTGTCCCTGCATGCAAAACCAGGCCAGATGATCGGTGTCGTGGGACATTCGGGTGCCGGTAAATCCACACTCGTGAATCTGATTTCTCGCCTATATGATGTTACAGATGGTGAAATCGTGATAGACGGAGTTAACGTAAAAGATCTCCAAATCGATACGATGCGTAAAAACATCGGGATTGTGTCGCAAGAGCTATATGTGTTCATGGGAACAATTGCCGAGAATATTGCTTACGCTGATCCTGAATGCTCGCTGGATGACATCATTAACGCTGCTCGAATTGCGAATGCGCATGATTTCATTGAAAAGCTGCCCGATGGTTATGACACGATCGTAGGTACTGGAGGTCATATTCTATCTGGTGGAGAGAAGCAAAGAATATCCATCGCACGGGCGGTTCTGCATAATCCCCAAATTTTAATCCTGGATGAAGCAACGGCATCACTGGATACGGAGACCGAACTTCAAATCCAAGAAGCGCTTGAAACGTTAATTCAAGGTAGAACGACGATAGCCATCGCACATCGGTTGTCTACATTAAGAAATGCGGATTACTTACTGGTTATGGATGGAGGAAAGGTTGTTGAAGAAGGGACACATGAACAATTAATGATGCTAAAAGGCGTATACCATGGCTTAGTACAAAAGCATGATGAAGCGCTGAGCATGAGAAGGGTGGGTTAATCTTTTAATGCAAATCACGGTACCTAACCAATCCGATTTGTCTGTCGCAGCGAGCATGAATTATTTAACGGCTGATAATACAGTGTTTACAAAAACAGAAGGCCACATGCTTAGGGTTCAAGTGAATGATGAGAAATATCCGGCGGTATATTTGCACTGTTCCTTCCCTCATACCAATAGAAGAGAATATATATCTGTTCGCACAAGTGAGAATAAAGAGATTGGCATCATCAAGTCTTTGGATGAAGATTTTCCGAAGGTTACCGTTAGCCTGCTTGAGGAGCAAATAAAAATGAGATATTTTGCTCCTGAGATCACGAAACTGATCAGAATTAAAGAAGAATTCGGGTACTCCTACTGGGAGACGGAAACCGTGTCCGGGAGCGTTCGGTTTACGGTTCGTAGCGGCGGAGGGAATGTGAAGCTCGTAACTGATCGCAAGTTATTAATTATCGATGTGGATGGGAACCGATTCGTCATCGAGGATATCACGCATTTAAGCGAAAGGGAATATCGACTGCTAGAAATGTATATATAGGGGAGGCTGCGATGAACCTTCAATTTAAGCTATCAGAGCAAGATCTTCTAGCTGTTCAGCAAGCCTTAGGAGAAAATATTACGTATTGCGTCCCCGCAGATTTATCGTTTGACAGCCGTAGGACGAATGGTTATTTTGTGATTGGGGAGACCAAGTGGGTCCACATAGACAATGGGACGGTTATCGAAACCTGTTCAATTCATGAGGCACATGATTACAAGGTTGTTCCTTTAATCGGAAATGTGATCATGGAGGCAACGCATATGCAGACCCCGAGGATCATCATCCGGTGCACGATGCAGCATGCAGCAAGGCTCTCTTACATTGCTCAAATTCTGAATTACATGGCTTCGAACAGTAAGATCCGGATCTACAACAATGAGAGCGAGAATGTATGTTCACAATGTGGCGGCTACCTTGTTAAAGGTACTAGGTTATGTCCGAAGTGTATGAATAAAGGAGCGGCCTTTAAGAAACTCTGGGACGTTTCGAAGTCACATTGGAGAATATTGATCACGGCACTCGCCGTTCTATTAATCATGTCGGCTGTTACGCTAACAGGCCCTTATTTTCAAAAAATACTTGTGAATTCGGCTTTGCAGCCGCCAGACGGTGTGAACCCAAGTACGAGGATATTTCTAATGGCTCTCGCTGGAATTGCATTTGGTTTAGTAGCAGGAGAGTTGTTAGGGGTATTAAGGGGTAGGATTATGGCCCGTGTAAGTTCAAGAATTGCAGCGGATCTGCGTAATCTTGTCTTTGAGAAGATTCAAAGCTTGTCGCTTGGATTCTTAACCTCGCAGCGTGCTGGCGATATCATGAACCGAATTAATTCTGATACAGACCGCATCCGGAATTTGATTCAAGAAGTGTTTTCGATGGCTATTTATCAAATCATCATGCTGGCTGCTGTGAGTTTCCTGCTATTTCACACAGACTGGCAGCTTGCCCTTATTATTATTTTGCCGGCGCCGATCGTTGTTTATATTCAATACTTTGTTTGGAAAGTCGTGCTTAGAAAGCTCTTTCGCAAGCAGTGGCGGGTTCATGATAAAGCCAATTCATTCCTGCATGATGTGCTGAGCGGGATTCGAGTGGTTAAAGCATTCGGTAAAGAGGAGCGGGAGATTAAGCGGTTCAGAGCATATCACCGGGAGTATGCCTTAGCTACAATCCGAAGTGAAAAAGTATACAGTTATTTATCGCCTATTTCCCATTACTTGATCCAGATTGGACAATATTTTGTATTGCTAGTAGGCTGTAATATGATTCTGGGAGGGAGGCTGTCCCTTGGTGAATTAGTTCAGTTTACTGGCTACGCAGCCATGATCTATGGTCCGCTTGGATGGTTAATGAATATGCCTAGATGGATCGCTAACGCCCTCATTTCTGTAGAGCGAGTATTCTCGGTCATTGATGAACAGCCGGAGATCACCGACACGGCGAAGTCCACGAAGCACAAGATCGATGGGACGATAAGTTTTAAGAATGTTACCTTCGGATACCGATCCTATGAACCCGTGCTCAAGTCCATCGATGTCGATATCAAGAAGGGGGAAATGATAGGACTCGTTGGTCACTCGGGATCGGGAAAGTCTACGTTTATCAATCTTATCTCCCGCTTCTATGATGTTAATGAAGGAACGATAAGCATCGACGGTGTGGACATTAGAGATATCAAGCAGGAAGATTTACGTTCTCAAATCGGGGTTGTGCTGCAGGAAACATTTTTGTTCAGTGGAACGATCATGAATAATATCAAGTATTCAAAACCAGAGGCAACGATGGAAGAAGTGATACAGGCTGCAAAAATAGCCAATGCTCATCATTTTATTAGCCAGTTCCCAGACGGTTATGATACCAAACTGGAGGAGAACGGGAACAATATTTCAGGTGGTGAAAGACAGCGGCTTGCCATTGCTAGAGCCGTGTTAAACAATCCTAGAATTCTAATATTGGATGAAGCAACGGCTTCGCTAGACATCGAGACAGAATCGGAAATCCAAGAAGCGCTGCAACGTGTCACCAAGAACCGGACAACAATTGCGATAGCACATCGATTGGCCACATTGAAAAATGCGGATCGACTTGTGGTACTGAATAAAGGAGTCATCGCTGAAATCGGGACCCATGAAGAATTGATCGAGAAGCAAGGAATATATTACAAGCTGGTAACTGCGCAGCGAAACATGTCTAAGACCCAAACCGAACGGGTGCTGGAGCACACCTTACATACTTGATGCATTCGGGACTGCAAGCCTGGCGGATAGCGGCTCTGATCCCGAATGGATAGAACCTATCCCGAGCTTTGTCGGAATAGGTTTTTTTTATCCAAAGGGGGGAGTCCAATTAAATCGGCGAGGCGAGAATCAACGATTTACATGGTACATAAAAAAGGAATTGAGACCTGCATGGCAAATAGTTAATTCTAGGAAGCGCTCTCACGAGAAATAGGCTCAACAAATTTCCAAATGCACGTGCCATAGCAACATACAGATAAGGAGGAAATGGAATGGATCGTTTACAGCAAAGGGGGCAGCTTTACGAGTTGCGGACGTAAACTTGAAGTAAGAATAAAAAAATTGGCAACAGCACCGCTCGCTCTTAATCCGATTTGGCATAAAGATACTGCTAGCAGCGAAGAGGCTATTGGGAGGAAGAAATATAGCATGAACATTCTAATCGTTGAAGATGATGAATCAATTTGCAATATATTACAATCATATCTGGTGAATGAAGGTTGGACGGTATATACCTCGGAAGAAGGTAATGATGCCCTGCAAAAAATTCATAACTTTAAAATTGATTTATTAATTCTGGATTTGATGATTCATGGCATACCAGGGGAAGAAGTTTGTCGGAAAGTGAGAGGGTCTTCCAGCATGCCGATCATAATGATCACATCCAAGGCTCGTGAAATCGATACGATTAATGGTCTTAATCTAGGTGCGGATGACTACATTACGAAGCCTTTCCGCATGAAAGAGGTCATCGCTCGAATTCGAGCTCTGGAGCGAAGAATGAAGATGCTCTCTATAAATAGCCGAACGGTGATGCGATTTAACAAAGGAAGACTTCAAATAAACTTTGAATCGAAGGAAGTATACGTAAACGGTAAACTCGTGAATTTAACGGTTACAGAGTTTAAGCTGTTAAGTGTTTTGCTCAAAAAACCAAATAAGTTATATAGTCGACAAGATTTATCTTATGAAGTTCAAGGTTATCGAGATATTGGCGATGGGAGAACGACAGATACGCATATAAAAAATATCCGCAAAAAAATTGAAGAAGATCATAAAAATCCGGTTTATATTGTAACAAAAATTGGTGCGGGGTATAAATTTACGTTCCATCCGGATGAAGAGTACTAATGGAATTGTGGAATAGATTACGCCAGACCCATTGCATTCTGTTTATCTCCCTTATTTTGACATCTTTGATCTTTTTGTTAGCGACCTATTTCTTATCCCGTCTTTCATTTGATCGTTCAATCGAGGTTTATAAGATGAAGTTTGTAGAGGATCAAACGCAGAAAATTGCCTTTACTTTGCGTACTCATCTAGAACCGGGCAAGCTATCGATCGAGAAGATGGACTGGCTTAAACAAGCAGTTAATGTATATTCGATGAGTATACGTTACTATGCTCCGGGCCATGAAGAAGTGCTGTATGATTCAGGGCTGGAAAGTCAGCAATATGGTCGGCCCTTCACGGCTAGCAGTCCGATTTATGTCGATGGCCAGTTAATCGGAATTTTGGATGCTACGGTTGATTTGGATAATGATTTCAATCTTCCTTCCGCATCGTTTTTTTCGTTTGCTTTATTTGGAGGTAGTGGTGGTGTTACCATCATCTTATTGTGCCTTATGGTAGTTATTTGTTATCTTCTTGCCAGGCGATTGTCGAAGCCGCTTCGTTTAAGCAGCCTTCAGGCGAAACGTATTGCTGGGGGGCATAGGGACACTTTAATTTCCGAAACGGGAACGTTGGAGCTGAATCAGCTAATTACTTCTATGAATAAGCTTGTCGTTGATTTGAATAACCAAGAACACTGGCGGGAGCAATCGATGCAAGATTTAACGCATGAACTTCGTACTCCGCTAACCTCTATGCTATCCAGAATGGAGGCACTTATTGATGGTATTTATCCAGCGAATGAAGAGAATTTAAATCGTATTTACGCCGAAATTGATCGGCTATGCCGCCTTGTGGATGATGTGGAAAAATTGTCTGAAGCAGAGGGAGCTAAATTCCAGCTTGATATCGAATTAATCGATATACGAAATCTGGTGAGGGATGTTTACGAGAATTTAATCTTCTTAGCTAAAGCCAAAGATATAAACTTTACTCTGCATACCATCTATACCCCTTGTCACGTGGAAGTAGATCCTGACCGTTTCGTCCAAATTATGACGAATATTATTTCCAATGCGATCAAGTATACGGCAATTGGAGGGAGCATCGATGTGGGAATCACGATTGATCACAAAGAAATGGTTACTATTTATTGTAGAGATAACGGCATAGGGATATCGGAGTATGATTTGCCGCTTATTTTCAACCGGTTTTATCGGGCAGATAAAGCACGTACTAGAAATACAGGTGGAATTGGGGTTGGATTAAGCATTGCTAAAGCACTGATTGAAGCTCATGGGGGAACTGTTCAAGCAGAAAGTAAGATAGGTGAGGGTTCGATGTTTCGAATTGATATTCCGTTAGTCCGAGCGCCCAAAAACGAGCTGCTGGTGAACTCATATTCGCCATACAAGTTGTGACGGAGGTTTTACTTCATCATGAAAAAAACATTCCGCTTGCTATTCAAAAACCCATTAATTATGATGTATCCGATTATTTTGGATGCGTTATCATTCATTATAGGGCTTATGATTGTTGGTTTTATTGGTGTACCTTCACTATCCATACGTCTTATTCTGGAGATGGGGATTCCATCGGTCAGTTATGTTAGTAATATTCCGCAGCTCATCAATCAAATGCAGTTTATGGGTGATGCGATATCCGTGAGAGCGTGGATTCCTGTTATCTTCATGCTGTTACTGATGGCTTTTGCTCAGGGGGGGTACATCGCTTCTTTGCGTAATGTTGTGGAAGGCAGTCCAATATCAATCGGTCAATTTATGAAAGACGGCAAAACATACGTGGTTCGCTTTATCTTCTTGTTTATGATCATAACCGCAGCAAAGACAGCCATTACCACGTTATTGGCAGCGTTTCTAGGTGTTATTGGACTGTTCTTGTCCCTTGTTATATTTGTAGTTCTCCGAGTCATCTTTATTTATGTCGAATATTGTATCGTTGTTAATCAATTGAATGTGGATGCAGCATTCCGTCAGAGCAGACGTTATTTTCAAGCGTCAAGTTTTAACACGTCAGGAATTATTATTGTCATGATGATCAGTTCAGGCGTCATTAGCTTGCTACTTCACTATTTATGGAGCCCCGCAGCAGTAATTATAGCGATACCCATTTGTGCTGTTGTCATGGGTGTTATTCAAATCGCTTTCATGCAGCAGTTGTTGTTAAACAAAGTATCTACATGAAAAATTGTAATGAAAGCAGCTTGCCTTTTTGAACACGCACTAATACATAATTAACCTCTTTAAATAGCAGTGAGGACACTCGTCCTTACTGCTATTTATCGTTTTGAATCATCACATGAAATTCGCAACATCTTCACACCACCTTCACAACAGAATTGTTAAGATTAGAAAAAAGTTGAGAGGGGTCTTTATGATGACGAATTCGATGATTAAACCTACTCTTCGGCAATTAGAGTATCAGGGCTGGGAGTTCGGCATGTTTTTGCATTTTGGTCTGCGTACATTCTATGAGGGGTATGTTGATTTTGATAAGCGCCCGATGTCACCTGCGGAATTCAATCCAGTTCGGTTAGATTGCGAGCAGTGGATTCGAACAGCTAAAGAATCTGGGATGAACTACGCGGTATTGACAGCCAAACATCATGATGGTTTCTCTAACTGGCCATCGAAATATAGTTCATTCACGGTTGCTCAGTCCCCATGGAAAGAGGGAACAGGGGATGTTGTGAAGGAGTTCGTCGCTGCTTGCCGTAAGTATGGTGTGAAACCTGGATTATATTATTCTCCATTTGACGGCTCGGCAGATTTTTATAATCAGGATGCTCGTGCTTATGATGATTACTTTGTTAATCAAATTACAGAACTGCTCGGAGATTATGGAGACATTGATATTCTGTGGTTTGACGGTTGCGGCTCTGAAGATCATGAATATGATTGGGCAAGGATTATTCGTGAGATTCGCCGACTGCAGCCGAATATTTTAATTTTTAATATGGGCGATCCTAATTTCCGGTGGGTAGGCAATGAAGACGGGATTGCACCGATTCCTTGCTGGAATGTTACAGATGCAACGGACTTCTCGATTTTAACCGAGCAGAAAGATGCATTGGGTGAACATATATGGTTACCTGCTGAGTGCGATGTACAGATGCGGGCGAATTGGTTCTACAGTGATCGTGATGAGCACACCGTCAAGAGTCTGGATCAACTTATGGGCTTGTATTATTATTCGGTAGGTCGAGGCGCTAACTTGCTATTAAATATCGGACCGGATCGAGAAGGGCTGTTACCTGCCAAAGACACGGTACAGTTACAGGCAATGGGTGATGAGATTCGTAGAAGATTCGATCATCCTATTGCTTCAATAGAACAGTGTTCACAGAATAAGTCAGGATGGTCTTATGAGGCAACGAAACCTCATGTAATCGATCATATCATGATTCAAGAGGATTTAACGAACGGAGAACATGTTCGGAGTTTCCGGATTAACGTCACGACTGAGAAGACTCAACGGTCAATCACGGTGTACGAAGGAAGAAACATTGGGCATAAAGCAATTATTCGCATCCCTGCGATTAAAGTTAAAGGCCTTCAGTTAGAAATAACAGATTATGAAGATGTGCCTTCAATCCGCCAAATGGCTATCTACCATGTGGGGGAGACCTATGATTCCGAATAAACCATGAGGGGGAATTGATTGTGATTAAGAACCGAAAAATTTGGAATGTGCTTATGATTCTGTGCCTTATGTTTACCATTTTTGTAACCGCTTGCAGCGGCTCGGATAATACAGCTAATGAACCAGAAAGCCCGACTGAAGCGACGAATACCAATAATACGGATACTAACACGGAGGAAGGTAAGGAAGAGGAACCGAAAGAGCCTGTCAAACAATTTAGCGATGAACCCGTAACGCTGAAAATAGCGACGCCGTGGGGAATCGACTATTTCACACCGAGAATGATTGATCCGATTCAGGAGCAATTCCCCCATGTGACCGTTGAGCATGTTGACTGGAACGGGACGGCTGAGAATATGCAGGAATTAAGTGCGCAAGGTATTGTTCCTGATATTGTATTAGGTTACACCGGTCAAGCACCGTTTGAAGAACTTGAGATGGTATTCGGTCTGGATGACATGATTGCTGAGTATGGCGTTGATTTAAGTGGAGTCAATCCACAGCTGCTTCAGGAATTACGTTCAAGGGACAAAGAAGGACGTCTGATTGGTCTTCCCGATGCTGGCGATGTCCTCGCATTGTACTATAACAAGGAAATCTTTGATCTGTTAGGTGCCAACTATCCATCTGACAATATGACGTGGGATGAACTTATTGATCTAGCGAAGCAGCTGACCGTCAAGAAGGACGGTGTTCAATATAGTGGTCTTGATCTAGGGGCCATGCCAACAGCGTTATTTAACCAATTATCGATGAACTATACAGACCCGGAGACGGGTGAAGTATTGTTTGATAAAGATCCTAAATTTGCAAAGATGATGGAAGTTCTCAAGAAATATTTCAGTATACCCAACATCTATAATCCAGAAGAACAAAGTAAATTTGAAGGTAAAACAGCTGCAATGGTCATTAACTGGCATGGCTTCTTAACTTGGTTTGGCGGAGAAGCGGAAGAGAGAGTTGAATATGAGAAAAGTATGGATATGGTTCCCGTTCCGTCGTTTGCAGATATGCCGGGATTAGCTCCTAAACCAGGGGCTCATCCATGGATCATCAATGATTTCAGTGAACATAAAGAAGCAGCATTGCAAGTGTTAACCTACGTGATCTCCCCTGAATACCAGATACAATACCGGATGAAGATGGGTACTCCTTCCGTATCCTTAAGCCAAGAGGATGGGAAATTGTTCGGTGCAGACGATCCAACGTATACAGACAAAAATGTCACGGCGATGTTCCAAAATCCATTTGCTGAACCACCTGCACGTAAAAGCCCATGGGATCGGCATGTTGCGTTCAGTGAGGCACTTACGAAGTTTGCGACTACCGATTTGAACGTAGCAGAATTTACACGTGTACTGAAGGAAGAGTCGGAAATTAAGATCAAGGAAGAGCAATCCAAGAAATAAAAATGAAATGCAATGGGAGGAATGGTAAATGAAGCTGAAACACGCATTTGTCCTATTGTTTGTGATTATGTTGTCTATTTCAATGTTGTTGTCAGGGTGCAGTACGGATCGTGGTGGCAACCAGGAAGCCACAACGGAAACAGTAGACACGGATACGCCATCCACGGATGCGAAAACAGAAGATGAACAGGCCGTATCGACAGATGAGGTTACCATCAAGATTTTGTATCCATGGGGACAAGAGGCGTTCGATAAACTTTTTAAGGATATTGATGAGAAGCTTTCGAATATTAACGTGGAATTAGTTGACTCCCAAGCACAATTGGAGCCATTGCAAGAGCTGAACGCGAAACAAATCGTGCCGGATATCATATTTGCCAACTGGGGAATTGACGCGTTGCAGGAGCTGGATATGATCGAACCACTCGATGATTTGATCGAATCCCACCAATTCGATCTTAGTGGTATAGACCCTTCCATTATAGCTTACTGGCGTTTAGTCGATTCTGAGGGCAGATTGCTAGGTATGCCTACAGCTAGCGACAATTATACGATGTTTTACAACAAAGAGGTTTTCGATCTATTTGGAGTGCCTTATCCAACAGGGGATCTGACATGGGATGCCATGGTTGATCTTGCGAAGAAACTGACTGGTGAAAGAGACGGAATCCAATATCATGGACTTGAGATGGGCCCTGGATTCGCAGGTACGGAAGCCTTGGTTCCTTTAAAGCAATTAAATGTGAACCTGACGGATCCCGAAACAGGTGAGGTTTTAATTACTAAAGAACCGGCAATTATTAAATACCTTGAATTGATGAAGAAGTTCTACAGCATCCCTGGTATTTATAGTGATGATCCGGAAGTCAGAAAGGATTATTCCTTTCAAAATAAAAATGTCGCTATGATCGTATCTTGGCCGGGATACATGAAATGGGGCATTGGAGATCCGGAAATCACGAAACATATTCAATCCGTACCTGTGCCGGTATGGCCGGAATTACCGAATATTGCACCAGCTTCATTCTCGCATCCATTCATTATTAATAAATACAGTGAGCATAAAGATGAGGCATTTCAAGTCCTTGCCGAATATGTGTCTCCCGAGCATCAGGCCCAATTAGCGAGAATTGGGGACCGTCCAGTACTAACCGATCCGAAAGTTTACGAAGAGTTCGGCGCAGAACTTGAAGTTTATGAAGGTATGGATATCAACGCATTTTTCTCACGCCAACCAGTCATTCCAAAAATGATCAGCAAATGGGATCAATATGTGGATCTTTCAGGGAGCCTTCTGAAATTCTCTGAGTCAGATATGAATATTCCAGAGTTTCTAAGAGTATTGCAGGAAGAATCTGAGGCGAAAATCAAAGATGCCATGGCTAAGGGACAATAGATATTCCATGACCAAAAGATTCAAACTAAGGTAGTGACTGGGGAAAACAGGATCATGCAAAGGAGGAATTCTAGTGTCGAGAATTATATTTAATCATGTTCACAAACGTTACGGGAAATATAAAGAATACGCAGTGAAAGACTTTAACCTCGAAGTTGAGGATGAGGAATTTCTTGTCTTTGTAGGTTCTTCAGGATGTGGTAAATCGACAACATTACGTATGCTCGCGGGATTAGAAGATATCTCAGAAGGCGAAATTTACATTGGCGATACCATTGTGAATGATATGCCGCCTAAAGACCGTGATATATCGATGGTATTCCAAAACTATGCGTTATACCCGAACATGTCTGTCTACGATAATATTGCCTTTGGTCTGCAAATGAGAAAGCTTCCGAAACATGAAATTGAGTCATCGGTTAAACGGGCTGCCCGCGTGCTAGAAATTGAAAACTATCTGGACCGTAAACCAAGAGAATTATCGGGCGGTCAGCGCCAGCGTGTTGCACTCGGTCGGGCGATTGTTCGTACACCACAGGCATTTCTGATGGATGAACCGCTCTCTAACTTGGATGCTAAACTGCGTGTGCAGATGCGTTCGGAAATTATTCGGCTTCACAAAAAAATCGGTGTCACGACGATTTATGTTACCCATGATCAGATTGAAGCGATGACGATGGGCGATCGTATTGTGGTCATGGAGAAGGGGATTGTTCAACAGGTAGATACGCCAGAGATCATTTATAATGAACCAGCTAATCTGTTCGTAGCTAACTTTATCGGAAACCCGCCGATGAATTTTGTGACCGGTAAAATTGAAGAACGTGAAGGGTTCCTTGAATTCCATACGAAGCGCTTCGGGCTCAAGCTTACAGAGAAGCAAGCTCATGCGATAAGACAGATGAATCTCGTAGATCGAGGAATCATTATTGGAATGCGGCCAGAAAACATTAGCTTTGAGGAAATTATGTTGGAAGCGTATCCACAGTCGATTATTAACGGAACGATGGAATTAAGTGAATTTGTTGGATCTGACCGTTACTACCATATGAATATAGGACTCGAGAAATATCTAGTTGCCCGTGCTCACCCACGCTATCACTTTGACGATGGAATGAGAACTGCTGTCGCCGTGGATATGAACAAAGCATTATTTTTCCATAAAGATACAGGGCTTCTATTAACAAAGTGATGGAGGGATACGAATGGTAAAGAGAAGTATTAAATTTCTTAACCGATTATTGCTCGTTATCTTATCCGTAGCCCTTATAGGTAATCCGGTGTTGCCAGGTAACGCACAAGGTGATCCCAAGATTGCAGAAACAAGCAGTCCGGGTACACTTACTCAAGATGTTTCGAGCCATGAGCCTTATTTTTATACCATATCGAAAGAATGGGAGCAGAAGAAGGTTAAGGTGGGAACGAAGGAGGTTGAGATTGACGCTAAATCGTATCATGCGAAGTCGGATGATGCTGTCGTCTCCGTGGGCTCTTATGAAGGCGAGCATGATGTTCTTCTATGGTCTCAGCCTAAAGGCTGGGTAGAGTACAAAGTAAATGTAGATCAAGAAGGCTTATATGAACTGGCTACGGATTATCACCCGTTTTTTTCAAAGGATGGGCTCGGGCGCCAGTCGGTGATCATGAGTGTCCAGATCAATGGAGAATATCCGTTTCGCGAGGCACATTCCGTTTCGTTGGAACGGCGATTCTCTGAGGTGAGACCTGAGAAATATGATGATGAGGGTAATCAAATCCGTTCATTGATTGACGAAGAAGCGGGTTGGAAAACGACTTCTTTTCGTGATTCTGAGGGGTCTTATAGCAAACCGTTGCAATGGCATTTGAACAAAGGGGAAAACACGATTCGTATAGAGACGATTCGCCAGTCGGTCGCGTTGAAATCATTCCGTTTACAAGTCCCTAAAGACATTGCTAATTATGAAGACGTGAAAAAAACGTATCCAACTAATGCAGCAAGCGGCAGTAAGGAAGCCATTGTCATCGAGGGTGAACAGTTCAGTCTTAAAAACTCCTCTTCGATTCAAACGCAATACGATCGGAGTCCGTTATCTGAGCCTAAGTCGCTCGATCTCGTTCGATTTAATACGCTGGGTGGTACGGGCTGGAATAAAGGCGGTCAAGCGGTGACTTGGGATTTTGAAGTTCCGGAAGATGGCCTATACCATCTGACATTCCGTGTGAAACAAAATTTGCGTAAAAATGCTACGGTATTCCGAAATATTTATATTGACGGTGAAATTCCTTTTAACGAAATGAAAAACGTTCCGTTCCCATATGACAGCGACTGGAAAAAGGTATCGCTTGCTAATACGGATGGGGAATTATTTGATTTCTATTTCACAAAAGGAAAGCATTCGATCAAGATGGAAGCAACTGTCGAGCCTTATATCCCCGTCATAGCCGACATCGATCAGATGTCGAAGGAACTTCGCGACGTTTCCAGAGAACTTCGAATAGCCACAGGGAATAGCACAGATGCGTATCGCGTATGGAATATCGAGAAAGATATCCCGGGTATGACCAAGAGACTTGAAGTATTAAGGGATAGCTTCAACAAACTTACGGATGAAATGCTCGCAATCAATAAGGTAAGGGACAATGTGTCACAATCCTTTAAGTCCAGTGTGCGGGATTTAGAAGATTTATTGAAAGATCCGAATGAAATTCCTTATAGTCAGTTAACCATCGGAACGATGCAAGAGAAAATTGAGGCCCAGCGTGTGGATTTGATGAATACCCCGCTGCAAATTGATCGAATTTATGTAGCTGTCCCCGATACAAAACTGCCTAAAATAGAGGCAAACTTCTTCGAGAAATTATGGAACTCGATCGTTACGTTGTTCTATTCCTTCTCAAGCAAGAACCAGCTTGATCGGAATGCAGAAGATGAATTGAATATTTGGATGTTCAAAGGGCGTGATTACGTTGATGAGCTGCAGCAGCTTGCCAATGAACGATTTACACCTGAGCATGGCATTAAAGTGAATATCAATTTGGTCCAGTCGGCAGATTTGGTAGTTCTCGGTAAAGCAGCCGGGATATTACCTGATATAGCAATTGGGGTACCGAGTGCATCGATCTTTGATTATGCATTGCGCAATGCCATTTATGACTTTACAAAGTTCCCGGATTCGGAGGAATTGTTAGATCAATTCCATCCAGGTATTATGCAGCCACACCGTTATGACGGTGGTGTTTATGGTATCCCGGAGACGAATAACTTTAACATCATGTTTTATCGCAAGGATATTATGAATCAGCTTGGCCTATCTGTTCCGGATACCTGGGATGATGTATACAAGATTCTGCCGACGTTATTACAGAACGAAAGCAACTTCTACATCCCGCCGGATAACTTCTCGTACCTGTTCTTCCAAAATAACGTGGAGTTGTATTCGAAAGACGGACTGACGAGTGCATTGAATGAACCTAAGGCTTTTGAAGCGTTCAAAGAATGGACGGAAATGTTCAATGTGTACGGAATGGAACGACAAGTGAACAGTTTCTATCAACAGTTTAGAGATGGAACCATGCCGATCGGTATTTCAGATTTCAATACATACATGCAGCTACTGGTCGCAGCACCGGAAATTATGAATGAATGGGCAATCGCTCCTATTCCTGGAACAAAGCAGGCAGACGGTACGATTGCAAGATGGGCTGCCGGGGGAGCACCGACAGCGAACATTCTTTTCAATGATACGCCGAAAGAGAAACGCGATCTCGCTTGGGATTTTGTGAAATGGTATATGTCCGAAGATATTCAAACCGAGTTTGGACTTAATCTGGAGCAATATCGCGGTGAAACCTTCCGCTGGAATTCAGCTAATGTTCATGCGTTTGCGAATATGCCTTGGAAACAGGATGATCTCAGCGTTATTTTGGATCAATGGCAGTGGATGCAAGAATGGCCCAATGTACCGGGAGGATATATGACGGCTCGAGAACTTGGTTTTGCTTGGAACAATGCAGCCATTGATCAAGTAAATCCAAGGATTGCCTTAGAGAAGGCGGTTAAAGAAATAAACCGAGAGATGAAGCGTAAACAGCAAGAGTTCAATTATATCGATGAAAACGGGCAAGTATTGAAGAAGCTCGATCTGATCCGAATTACGGAACCTTGGAAAGGAGCAATTCTGAATGACAGATAATGCAGCAGCTCTTTCTGAAAAGGTGAACGGAGCTAAGACCATGCTCGGTAAGACGAAGCCCAGTATTTCGGAACGGATTCGTTATTTGCTGAAAGACATGTGGAAGTACCGCTTATCTTACTTGTTTATTTTGCCGTTTATGGCGATGTTCATCATATTTATCCTGATTCCTGTTGTTTCAGGTATTCTGTTAAGTTTCACCTATTTTAATGCCTTTGATTTTCCATCATGGCGGGGCTGGCTTAACTACCAGAATTTATTCTCACAGGACATTATTTTCTTGCAGTATGTATTGCCTAACTCGTTTAAGTTTGCCGTATTCGTAGGGCCCGTCGGTTACATCTTGGCCTTTTTGTTAGCCTGGTTAATTGCTCAGCTGCCAACAACGATGCGCACTTGGTATGCACTTGCCATGTATGCTCCTTCGTTATCTGCAGGTGTTGCGATGGCAGTTGTTTGGACCGTTATGTTTACCGGGGACCGATCGGGTTATATTAACAGCTTTTTGCTCAAATGGGGAATCATTGATCAGCCGGTTTTATTCTTACTCGATAAAGACTACCTTCTCAATATTATGATCATTGTCTCGATTTGGTCTTCTATGGGTATTGGTTTCTTGGCCATCTTGGCCGGTATTCTCAATGTGGATAGACAATTGTACGAGGCAGGACGAATTGATGGTATATCGAGCCGTCTTCAAGAAGTGTGGTACATCACCATTCCAATGATGAAGCCACAGATGATGTTCGCAGCCATTATGGCAATCGTTCATACGATTAAATCCGGTGGTATTGGGGTTCAATTGTCGGGTACGAACCCGACCCCGAATTATGCGGGTCAATTATTAATTGATCATATCAATGACTATGGTTTTATTCGTTTCGAACTCGGTTACGCGAGTGCGATTTCTATCGTCGTTCTTCTGATGTGTTATGTGTTAAGTAAATTTTTCGGTTATTTATTCGCACCGAAGGAGGATGAATAATGCAAGAGGCACGGATGACTGCCATGCAGCGGAAATTAAAGATAAAATGGAGCGATTTTGTATTAGCTCTGAGATTGATCGATCGAGCACAAATATGGATTGCCATCTGTATCTTGCCGCTTGCCATTTTCATGCTCCTTCCGCTCATTTATTTGTTAAACCATGCATTTAAACCATTGCATGAGTTATTCATGTTCCCGCCCACATTTATTGTTAGGGAGCCAACAACGGGGAGTTTCTCGGAACTGTTTGCCATGACGGCAAGCACCATTGTGCCGGTATCCAGGTATGTATTTAACAGTATTGTGGTTACCTTATTGTCTAGCGTTGCCATGGTGATCACAGGAGCGATGTGTGCCTATCCTTTATCGAAGCATCCGTTCCCAGGTTCGAAAATTGTACTTGGTTTAATTATGCTGTCGTTGCTATTCGCAACAGAAGCCATTGCAATTCCACGCTTTATCGTCATTCAAAGCCTAGGGATTATGAACACTTATTTGGGTCACGTACTGCCCCTTGTTGCCATGCCAGTGGGCGTATTCCTATTGAAGCAGTTTATGGACCAAGTCCCGAACGAGTTGCTTGAAGCAGCGAAGATCGATGGCGCGAAAGAATTCACAATTTTCCTGCGCATCGTTATGCCCATCGTTACACCTGCCATCGCAACGATTTCAATCCTTGCTTTCCAATCGGCATGGGGGAATGTAGAGACTTCAACTTTATTCATGCAGGAAGATTCCATGAAGACACTGCCGTTTTACATGAGCACATTAACATCTGGTCTAAGTAACTCGGTAGCTAGACAGGGAGCTGCGGCGGCAGGAGCATTAATCATGTTTTTACCGTCATTGCTCATCTTTTTGATCTTCCAGAGAAGAGTAATCACGACCATGGCGCATTCGGGGATCAAATAAGCAGTGGAATGGGGGAGGTGTACAATGCACAACAATCCAAGCAAACGAAAATATGTGCTTTGGCTAGTCTGCTTGATTGCACTGACTGGATTCCCGATGATCGCAAGCGCTGATGTTCCTTATCGTACCTTCACGGAAGATAGTTATGAACGTACGATTATGACTCAATCTGCTTATTCTCCAGTCGGCGTATTAGCGCAGGAAATTCCAGTCGTCAATGAGAAGGGTGAAGTAGAATATACATCGCTGCAGCGGCCTCAAGATCTATTCATTGCAGACAATGATGATATTTATATTGCGGATACCGATAATAATCGGATTGTTCATCTGAATGAAAGTGGTGAGCTTGTTCGGTTAATCACGTTACCAGAAAGTCCGCTCAATCAACCACAGGGTGTGTTTGTTGCCGATAATGGCGATGTTTACATTGCGGATACAGGTAATAAGCGAGTTGTTCACCTGGATAAGAATGCGAAATTATTGAATGAAATTGGTCGTCCTACATCACCACTTATTAATGAATCCTTCGTATATGAACCGACGAATATGGTTATCGATAAACGCGGCTTTATATATGTTGTATCGAAAGGGAGTTATCACGGGATCATCCAATTTACCCCCGAGGGGAAATTCGACCAGTTCTTCGGTACGAATAAAACGGAAGTAACGCTGATGGATATCATTCGGAGACAGTTTTATTCGAAAGAGCAATTGAGTCGGCAGGTTCGACTTCTGCCTGTAACGATCCGGAATATAGATATCGATGATCAAGGCTTTATCTATACGGTTTCCGGTTCCAAAACAGAGCAAGTCAAGAAATTAAACATCCGCGGTGAAAATATATGGAAAGAGATGTCGTTCAATGAACGGTTGTTTTCCTTAGCTACCGTAGAATCTGATGAATTGATTGAGAAGCAGCTTACCGATGTTTCCTTAGATCAGAATGGTAATGTAACGATTATTGATAAATCACGGAACATTGTCTCCCAGTATGATGCAAACGGTACGATGTTATTTTATTGGTCAGGCCGTTCTGCCTTAGGTAATTCGCTGGTTGGTTTAACAGCGGCACCTGTTGCAGTAGAAACCAACTCAAACAAACACCTTTATATTTTGGATGAAGCGCTGGGCCTCATTCAAGAGTATGAACCAACCGAGTTTGGAGCAACGGTTCACGAAGCTTACAAGTTGATGGAGGAAGGCAAGTATGTAGAAGGGGAGCAGTATTGGAACAAAGTACTGAAGTTGAATGCTCACTTCTCTCCAGCTTATAAAGGAATCGCTCAGGCCGCATTTTCTCGCGGTGAGTACGAGCGCGCTAGAGACTTGTTCAAGCTTGCAGGAGATGGTGAGGGATACTCAGACTCATTCTGGCAGATTCGCTTGCAATGGTTCCAGAAAAACTTCTCGACCTTGGCGAACTCTGTTATTATAGCCAGCCTCTTATTATGGGTTTTTATCAGGCTAAAGAAAAAATTCAATTTCCGAATGATGCCGAAATCGAATAAGTTAAACAGTCAAACCTGGTTCCAGCAATTAAAGCATGTATTCTACATCTTGAAACATCCCATAGATGGATTTGGTGATTTGAGATATTTGAATAAGGGTGGCTACATCAGTGCTTTCGTTATTCTCATATTAACGGTAGTCATGCTGCTGGTGAAATCGTTCTACACGAGTTTTACATATAATCCAGTGCCGGTCTATGCAAAGGGTTCAACTTACATGCTCACAGTCTTCTTGGCCGTATGGTTATCATGGGTGGTATGTAACTATCTGGTAGGTTCGATCAAGCAAGGTGAAGCAAGGTTTAAAGATGTGTTCGTGGGAAGCTGTTATTCCTTATTCCCGGTTGTGTTACTCGGGATCCCGCTTGCTCTTATTTCGAACATCTTTACACAAAGCGAAGCATCCATTTACAGCTCTATCGAGGTCGGTATGCTTTTGTGGAGCGGGTTGTTATTCTTCTGGAACATTCAAGCGCTGCAAAACTACGGTGTTGGCGAAACGGTATTGAATATAACACTTACGGTCATCACGATGACCATTATGTGGGTACTTGTGTTCATCTTAATCGGACTCACATCCGAATTTGGTAACTTTGTTTACACGATCTATCAGGAGGTGTCGATGTGATGCGCTTATTACGCTCCAAAAAACGATTAATGGTAGCTGCGATTTGCGTCTTATTCGCGTCGACGCTCGGCGGTTTCATCTTTGCTACATCCGCTTCAACCGATAAGACGAAGACCGAAACTCAAACTACAGCACAGACTGAAACAAAGACTAAAACGGAGACAAAGAGAGCACCTCAGACGAGTACGACAAAGGCAGTAACCCCTGCGAAATCAAATGGGAAATTGCCGGATGAAACCCAGTTCCAAACGATATCGGAGAATGAGAAATTATTGCTCAAAGCTGATAAATCCTCCGGTCATTTTACTGTAACAAGTAAAACGACAGGAGAAGTATGGCGCTCTTTTCCTAATCCGAAGGATTGGCAGGATAAGCTAAATACAGATGCATGGAAGCTGCATCTTGCTTCACCCTTTATGTTCCGGTATGTAGAGTTTAATCTGCGTAAAGACTTGCTGAAAGAGACCAACTTCTATGCACAGAAAGGGGGAATTAGCCAGTTCGAAGCAACAGATCAGGGATTTAAAGTTATGTATGACATGCCGGATCTTGGCTTCATGATTCCTGTAGAAGTCAAGCTTGGCGAAGATTTCGTTGAAACCAAAGTATTAGCTGAAGGTCTGGTAGATGAGAAAGTCATGCCGAAGGAAGAACCAGCGGCAGCAACGGTTGATAAGGATGGCAAAGAAGTCAAGAAACCGAAGCCCAAAAAAGATCCTATGGCTCGCCTAGCGTCCATTCGCTTATTCCCTTTCTTGGGTGCACAAACTTCGGATGACGAAGATGGATTTCTATACATTCCAGACGGGCCGGGCGCTTTAATTGATTTCAGAGAACGTCGAGCGGGTACACAAAACCTCTATACGGAACGTGTTTATGGTGACGATTGGGCATACAGTAACCGCAATACCATGTCTGATCGTAATCCGATTACTATGCCGGTATTTGGCATTAAATCGAATAAACAAGGACTTCTTGGAGTCATTACGGAAGGTGAAGAGTACGCGAACGTGGTTGCGGCGCCTTCGGGATCATTCAGTCAATTCAACTGGGTTGCACCGGAGTATCAATACCGGTTCAAGTTCTTCCAACCGACAGATACGAAGAAGCAGAACGGTTACTTGACGTATAGCAAGGAAATAACGAAGTCGGATCGTGCGACCCGTTATTATATGATCGAGGAGAAGAACGAAGAAATTAGCTATGTTACATTAGCTGAACGCTATCGGGAATTGTTGATGAAGGAGTCAGCGATGAAACCGTTAGAAGGTGAGCATGCGAAGCTGCGGCTGCAGCTGCATTTACTTGGCGGCGATACCGAAGACGGATTTTTGTGGGATTCATATCTGCCATTAACTACGACGAAAGAGGCGGAAGGCATCGTACAAGAATTGTCTGCACTTGGTGTCGATCATATGGACATCACTTATCTTGGCTGGCAAAACGATGGATACAGTAAGTTTGGCGGTGACTTCCCCGTTCCAGATCAACTGGGCGGTAATCAGGGAATGAAGAAATTCACCGATTTTGCTCATTCGAAGGGCTATGCGGTTTATCTTGATGCCTCTTCCTATACGTATAACAGAGGCGGTGAAGACGGATTTCGAAAAAATAGAGACGGTCTTCGTGACCTAGCTTCTTCCGTCATAGAATCGATGAATTGGGATAGCAGACGGAAGACGTTTGTCAGTCCTCAATTTATGAAAGGGGTTATAGAAGGAGATCTCCAAGAAGCGAAATCATTAGGAATCAATGGCTATGTATACGGTCAAGGAATCGGATCGTTATTGAATACGGACTTTAATGAGAACTATAGAGCGACAAGAAAACAATCAAAGGAAATCCAGAGCCAATTGTTTCAGAAGACAAAAGAAACATTCGGCAGCGTAAGAGGGGCAGGAGGTAACGCGTACACCTTCCCATATATTAGCCATATGGACAACATGGCCTCTAACTTCTCCTATGACATGTTTATCGATCGTGTTGTACCATTCGCCCAAATAGCTCTTCATGGTCTGACTACATACTCATTCGAGTATGCGAACTTGAGTGATGACTATGCGGACAATTTCTTGAAGGGAATCGAATACGGCACAGTACCGTCGTTTGTCGTAACGAACGCTTCATCACAGGAATTGCTTAAATCACTTTCTCTCCATGAATTCTACAGTACAAACTACAAGGACTGGCTTGCAGAGATCGTGTCACAGTATCAAAAATACGAAGAGGCACTTGGTGATGTGCAAAACGAGTTCATTACAGGCCATCGTGAAATCGTAAGCGGCGTATTTGAAACAACATACAGTAACGGAAAACAAGTCATCGTGAATTATAACGATAAAGAGGTTAGCGTCGGGGATGCTGTTGTGAAAGCCAAAGACTACATTGTAAGCAAAGGAGGTGCGTAGTATGGCCCCAAAGCGAATACTCTCTGCTAAGAGATCCCGAAAGCTGGAAGGGTCGTTATTTATTGCACCGTGGTTGATCGGCTTTATCGCTTTTTTAGGATTTCCGCTAGTCTTCTCACTCTTTATGAGCTTTCACACGGTAAAAATATTGCCCAAGAAAATTGTGTACGACTTTGTTGGCGTCAAATATTACCGTGAGATCTTGTTTAACAGCTCGGATCTATACGATAAGTTAATTCCATACTTCCAGGAAGTCGTCATCATGATCCCGGTTATCGTCATATTTGCCTTGATGATCTCTATTATGTTGAACCAAAAGCTGCCCGGTCGATTCTTATTCCGCGCCATCTTCTTCTTACCGGTTATCTTCTCTACGGGTGCTGTGCTGATGTCATTTATTAATCAAGGGGAAGGCAACCTAGGTTTCCTTGAACGATTTAATATTGGCGGTTACATGGATATGTTCCTTGGGGACAGTTCATGGGCGAAACCTGTAAAGACCGTATTGAATCAATTTGTCCTTGTCTTATGGTATTCCGGGGTGCAAATTCTCCTCTTTATTGCAGGACTTCAGACCATTTCAACGTCTGCGTATGAATCAGCTCGAATTGATGGTGCTACACCATGGGAGGTATTTTGGAAGATCACACTTCCGGCAATGTCACCGTTCATCCTGCTGAACTTAATTTATACCGTTGTAGATATGTTTACGTTCCCATCCAATCCTGTAATTAGTTTGATTAATACGGGGAACTACGGATTTAATAGTGCACTGGCATGGATTTACTTCGCTATTATTCTTGTATTCTTGGGAATTGTCATTCTCCTCTACAGTAGAATTAACCGGAAAAATGCAGGAGTAAATCGTTAGTGAGGAAGGGAGGCAGAACATGAAGGTTGAATTAGCGAGACGTGTGAAACTGAAACAGAAGTTCACAACAAAACGTGGATTACGGCAAGTGAAGTATACGATTCTAGGTCGAGAGATGAATCAAGGGCTGATATTTAAATTAGTCTTGTACGGAATATTCATCGTAACCTCCTATGTGTATATGAACCCGATTTTAAAAATGCTGGTGAAGATGGTCATGAGTGCCAAGGACTTAATTGATCCAACGGTGACGTGGATTCCGTCTTCCGTTTACTTAGGTCATGTGGTCGAAGCTTGGAAGCTGCTGGATTATCCGAAGTCTCTTTCCATCAGTGTACTGATTGCGATTTCGACTGCTGTGCTGCATTGTATCTCGTGTGGGCTAGCGGGCTATGCCTTGGCAAGGCTCGATGTCCCATTCAAGAAGACGATTCTATTCCTCGTCTTCTTGGCATTCATTATTCCGCCGCAAGTTGTTATTTTGCCGACGATTATGGTGTATACAAAGCTTGGATTGAATGGTCATTTATTAACCTTAATTTTGCCTTCTATTTTTGGGTTCGGTGTCAAGGGCGCACTCTTTGTCATCATATTCCGTCAATTCTTCTCCACGCAGCCTAAAGCATTGGAAGAAGCGGCCCGTATCGATGGTGCTAGTGCTTTGAGATTTTATGTACGCGTTATGTTTCCATTGGCAAGACCAGCCATTCTCGTCGTCCTGTTGTTCTCGTTCGTCTGGACTTGGAATGACACGTACTACCCTAGGATGTTCCTGGGTTCAAGCGGCGATATGCCGTTAGCACTGAAAATGTCATTTATCGATAGTCAGTTGACGACGTTTATTACGAATGGAGGACTGCCGGAGTATTTAGCTGAACCGATTAAAATGGGTGCAAGCTTCCTGGTTATATTGCCTCCGCTTATTCTTTACCTCTTTGCCCAGCGTTACTTTGTTGAGAGTGTTGAACGTACAGGTTTGGTCGAGTAGACCTGGATCCATAATTTAGGATAATACAGGAGGAGTATATATGAAGAGAAAATCGATTTTTCTAATCATTACTTTTGTATTCATGCTAACAACAATACTTTCAGGTTGTACCGGCAATGATTCGGTAAATATAGAACCGGAAGTTGTATCCGAAGCGAAACCTGCTGGGACTAACGAAGAAGCTGCACAGGAAGAAGAAGTGGATTGGACGAGTAAAGCTGTGACGGATTTCAGCGAGGAGACAACGATCACCATTCAACATGAATGGGGCATAGATCAGATTGCTCCTCTCATGCAGCCCATTGAAGATAAGCTCCAAGCAGAAGGTAAGAATATAACCGTTCATTGGATTCAAGGTGATTCCACCTCGGAAGCATTGCAAGAATTGAACGCTAGTGGTGTCGTCCCGGATATTATTTACAGTTCCAAGGGAATTGATGGTTTAAAAGAACTGGATATGGTTGAGCCCATTGATGACTTCATGAAGATATACGAAATGGATGAGACTAGCATCAATCCATCTGTAATATCCTTGCTCCGCTCCTACGATGATAAGGGTTCAATGGTAGGTGTACCCACGTTTGCTGATACCATTACGTTATTTTACAATCAAGAGATTTTCGATATGTTCGGCGTTCCTTACCCGACAGACCACATGACATGGGATGAAACCTTTGAGTTAGCTAAGAAGTTGACCGGAGAACGAAATGGTGTAAACTACCGTGGTCTGGAGATGGGCTTTACGAACAGTCTGACGAGCGAAGCGCTCGCACCTCTTAAAGAAATTATTACGAATGTAGTCGATCCTGAAACCGATGAAGTATTACTTACGAAGGAGCCGGCAGTCACAAGATATTTCGAATTGATGAAAAAGTTCTACAGCATACCAGGTATGTATGAACGTCATCCGGATAAGCAAGCAAGCTTCTTTGCCGGTGGAACGGCTGCGATGTTAGTGTCTTGGCCGACATACCTGGAATGGGGAATTCCTGAAACCATTCGACCGAATGTTGATTCGGTTCTCATGCCCGTCTGGGGAGGGGAAGAACAGTTAGCGTCACCTACGCAAGCTCATATGTATGTATTGAATAAATACAGTGAGCAAAAAGATGCAGCTTTCCAGTGGATGAAAGAAGTCGTTGCGGAAGATATGCAGATGAAGTTCTCCGCTGCAGGATATCCGACGGTATTGAAGAGTCCGGAAGTTATCGCGACATTCGGCAGCGAAAAAGATATTTACGAAGGCAAAAATGTAAAAGCGTATTTCCCGGAAAACGCGAGAATCATTGAAGGTAGAAAATCGGAATATCAACGATTAGCTGAAGGTATGATTACGGAGAAATTGAAAGACTTCGCAAACTCAGATATGAATATCGCCGAATTTTTACGTAAGCTGGAAGAGGAATTAACGATTAAGATCAAGGAAGAGAAACAAAAGAAAGAGCAAGGGCAATAAGAATCCGGACGTCTGCATAAGAGGTTGTTCAAAAAGTCCGCTTTTGATAAGAAAACCAATCGTGGCCAATCAAGGATGAGCGACCGCGATTCAAAGGTAGGTTTTCTTGCGATATAGAATTTCATCAGCTCTGCTGATAACGAATAAATTCTATATCTAACACGAAGCAAATCAGGAAGTAGCTCGGCATCGAATCTTGAATTCAGCCGGGCCTAAGCAGATGCTTTCGAAGTTATGTTTCCTCCGGAAACATCTTAGGTGCTCACGTACCCAAAACAGCAGATGCTTTCGAAGGCGTTTTCTGCGAAAACGTGTAGCTCCGCT
>NZ_PDHM01000008.1:204910-325022 GCF_002573715.1 Paenibacillus sp. EZ-K15
ATAAGTATGTTGTTAAGAACCTGAGGTCAGCGTCTCAGGTTCTTGACGCTTTGAAAGGAGAATGTCCCATGTCATCATTTGCAGCACCCACGAATGTACCGGCTTACCTAATCAGCAACTATCTTCCGTTTAATCTGTTTCAAGCACAGCCCTATGGCAATGCCCTGTTCTCCTCTCACTGGCATGATCAGGTTATGGAGATTATCTTCGTCGTAAAAGGTCGGATGCAGCTTTTTATAGAAGGCTATTCGTATGTGGGAGAAGAAGGGGATATAATCTTGATTGAAGAAGGCCAAATTCATGGGGCGTACTTAATGGAGAAGGAAGAAGTTCCGGAATATTATGCGGTTTTAATCAATAAATCCATTCTGTTAACTGCGGAATCGATGCACATCGTTCATGAACCGTTATTGAATGGGAAGCTGTCATTTCCCCGATGTTTACGAGCTGAGGATGATAACTATAATGACTTGAAAGAATTGATTCTAAATATTGCTGCTGAATATAAATCGAAAAAGAGTGGATACGAATTGGTCATCAAATCCTATCTCTATCGGCTTATCGTGACACTGACACGAGTATATGGTTATGAGGTTAGTAACAGTAAAGCGGAAGGAGTAAACCGAAGAAGGATCGAGGAACTTCGTGACGTCATGATGTATGTAGAAGAACATTACGGAGAGCAGTTCACACTGAACGATATTTCGAAGCTCGCTAGGATGAGCCCTTATCATTTCTGTAGGACGTTTAAAAAGATAACCGGACAAACGTTTGTAGAGTATGTTAATCTATGCCGAATTAGAAAAGGGGAGGAGATGATTATGAATTCTAGTTTACCCATTACACAAATTGCTCACCGGGTGGGATTTAATAATATTAACTATTTTAACAGAGTATTTAGAAAATATAGGCTGTGCTCGCCTTCCGAATTCCGTAAACAAGCGGCGCAAGGTTTACATGGATCCACTGAACTCAACTAGTCAAACAACATATCCCCTCCAAGTTCACTTCACTCATCTCTCTTCGCAAGAGATGGTTTGAGTATCTACTTAAAGGGGATCACATCGTTCGTGTATTACTATTTCGTGTTTTCTAGTTGTGTTCTGGCCTCTGCAACTGCTGCTTCGCCTTCTTCTTTCGTAATTCTTAGAAATTCCTGTACATTCATATCGGAATCAGCAAACTTTGCGAGGTCAAGTTTGACAAATTGATCCCATAAGCTTTGTCTGCCACTATGGGTTGCTGGAGTTAGCTTAAACACAGAAGTGACATCTTGCCCAGCATAATTATCTATTCCGGAACCATACTGATCGGCAACCTCGGTAAGCACAGGGCCGGATGCCATCGATTGAGCGATTTTCGTCTGATTCGGAACAGATACATATTCCTTCAACACGCTGAATGCCGCATCTTTATGTTCGCTGGAGCTGGAAATGACCATCGGTGTAGTCCCTAAAACAGGGCCAATCGTTGGTTGATCCGCCCATACAGGCACAGACAGCATCGCTATTTTGTCCTTTAAATATTCTACATCTTCAAACGGATTTCCATGAACGAAGTATGCGGTCCAAGTAACGGTCATTGCAGCTTGTTTTTGCCCGAATAAATCGGCGTTCTTCGCTTCTTCAGATCTTACACCCGGTATACTATAATACTTCTTCATCAGTTCTAAATATTTCGTAAATGCAGGATCTTTCGTAATGAGCACTTCGCCTGTGTCCGGATCTGTCTTATTCACTGCAAGTTCATTGAGCGGTACTGCGGCGCCATCCCCTGTGTTCCCATAGCCGCCGAGTTCAAGTCCGAGATAAGAAACACCATTGCGCTGTCCTGTCATTTTTTTAGCCAAGTCGAATGCCTGGTCCCAAGTCATCGTCTCTGTAGGGTAAGGCACGCCGAATAAATCAAATATCTCCTTATTGTAGAAGAGGGACAGATAGCCTGTTCCATCAGGAATACCGATTAACCTTCCCTCAGAATCTAGTGATCGAATATAGGAGACGAGACTTGGATTTAACGAATGGATATCGAAATCGTGGCTTTTTGCTAATTCATCAAGCGGATATATGACGTCTAAATGTTCTATTTCACTAATCCCATGGTTCGGAAAAATAATATCAGGATTGATTCCGCTTGCAAACAACTCCTGCAGCGACGCGGATTTACACTCACATGCCACCATTTCTATATTTACATTGGGCAGCTTCTCATCAATCTCTTGGAATCGATTATTAAATATTTCTTCTCCCCACGGAAATGCCACAGTTACTGTAACAGGGTCCGTGGGTGTTCCTTCTACTGGCGGCAAGTCTTTCGACGCCTCGGTTACATTGGTTTCTTGGTTCGGTGCCGGGCTCTCTTCTACCGAGCTAACTTCTTTATTGATTGCATCGTGTTCGTTCGTATTTCCACAAGCGATGACAAGGGTGCATAACATCACAAATAGTAAAAGAATGGTCCAGCTTTTCTTTACCAATTTCATGTAGAGACCTCCAATTCATTTGAATGTAAGCGTTTGCCAAGGTGGGTTCCATTCGATGCATAAGTGGAAATCCGGATGCCTTCATTCTATATTGAAAAAGAGATGGAGTCTCTGCATAGCTTTGCGCACTTGTTGGACTATTTTGCTGATTATCAGCCAATATGTGAAGAAGGTGAAATCGTGATGTATGATAAGCTTCCAGTCTTGAATCCAGAGGAAACGATCCCCTTATTGCAGGATCAATTCTATTACCCACCGTATATAACGCTTGCCCATATGTACAAACCTCCAGCGGGTTGGTTTATGATACCTCAACAGATTAGTCAATACCAGCTTCTATATGGAGTCGATGGGAAGGCAGATAATATTATGAATGGCGTTAAGTGTCCGCTTGGAAAAGGGGATATTTACATCATTCGACCCGGTGCTGTTCGTTCATTGCAACCATCTAGAAACGAGCCATACGTGGGAATAACCATTTCATTTCATTTTGGAATGTCAAAGTCACCTATAGAATTCATGTTTGGAAATGACTACATTAGGGGGCGCGATCCAGATGGATCATTACTAGGCAAACTCATCCCCTTAATTCAGGCAATCCAGCAGCATACCTTGTCAAGCAATATGCTTGCGCAAGGACTATTGCTGCAAATATTGCATGATTTGGCTAACCCTGTGGATGGAGCAGCAAAGCTAACCACGAAAATCAATCCGAAAATGGTGAAAATCTGTAATTACATTAAAGAAAATTATAGTATGAGGATTCGTTTAGATACGTTAAGCGAGATGACGGGGCTGAGCAGAAATTATATTATACGGCAATTTCGCAAGTGTTACGGTATGACACCGTCTGATTACCTGGCTATGATTCGTATAGAGAAGGCAAAGCAGCTTGCGCTTGAAACTGATCTTACGATCAGTGAGATTGCGAACCAGGTCGGATATACGGAACTGCATTCATTTAGTCGAATGTTCAAAAAACGAATGGGAATCAGCCTAAGTCAGTTTAATGCAACACTCATATCGTCACTCGATATCGTCTCCCCCCTAGAAGATTAACAGGGGGGATTTTTGTTATAAAAGTGTTACTCTGGGCTAAATACTTCCAAGGGTTTGCCGAGTAAACTATGAATTAGATCGATTTGAAAACGCTTCCGAGGTCTAGTGGAGTTCAAGTTCAATTCAGTATTAGCCTATTAAAATGTAAGAAGTCCGGATCGAATGGCTTTTGGATTCATTTAATTCATTCTTTTCACATCGGTATTATGGATTTGATGAAGTAGGAGGGGTTATGTATGAAAAAAAGTAGTCGGAAAAGTCTAGGCCTGCTGTTAATGATGTGTCTCTTGTTCCTCCTCGTTCTGGGGGCATGTTCATCAGGAGGAGGCGGTGAAGCAGCAAGTGATAAGCCGGATACAACAGAGTCAACAGAGGGAACGAATGCGAATATAGAAGAGCAAGAAGAGAAGCCCAAGCCTGTAGAAGTGAAACAATTCTCGAATGAACCTGTTACGTTAAAGGTAGCAACCCAATGGGGCGAAGAAAATTTCCAGAACAATTTTGTTCAAGATATGAAGGAGCTTGTTCCCCATATTACATTTGAATATGTCGATTGGAATGGAACGGCTGAAGGGATCCAGGAGATTAACAGCTCTGGGACGGTGGTTGACTTACTAACGCCCAACCTTGGGGTGGATGTGCTGCTCGATCTCGATATGGTACAGCCGCTAGATGAGATGGTAGTGGAGTATGGGATCGATTTGAGCACCGTTGACCCTTCGTTCATAGCCCTGATTCGTTCCCAAGACCCTGAAGGACGGTTGATCGGATTGACGGGCAATGGAGGGATTTATGGTCTCTTCTACAATAAAGAAGTATTCGACTTATTCGGTGTTCCTTATCCGAAAGACAACATGACTTGGGATGAAATCATTGACCTTGCTAAGAAAACGACAGGTACCCGTGATGGAAATCAATACGTAGGATTGGAGTTCGGCTCGGATACGGTGGATGCTGCTCTCTTACAACTATCTATAACATTGACAGATCCTGATACCGGGGAATTGTTATTGTCTAAAGATCCGAAGTTTACGAAATATATGGAACTGATGAAAAAAATATATAGTATCCCAGGCATCTACAATCCGGAAGAACCGGATAAGTTTATGCAAAAAACAGCTGCGATGGAAATCAACTGGCATGGTTTCCTGACTTGGTTTGGAGGGGAGACCCCGGAGGAAAGAGCAGAATTCAAGAAAGACATGGACATTCTGCCGGTTCCATCCTGGTCCGACATCCCACAAACGGCTCCAGCGGTTCATACGGCGCCTACCGTAATTAACCCGTATAGCGAGAATAAAGAAGCAGCGCTGCAAGTACTTCAAGCCATTATTTCAATAGAGAATCAAACGAAGGCTACAAGAAAAGGCACGATCCCGGCTGCATCCGATGTGGAAATTCGCAAACAGTTTGGTGCCGACAATCCAGATCATCAAGGCAAAAATGTAATGGCGATGTTCCAAAATCAGTTTGCGCTCCCTCCTGCTAGAGCAAGTGTGTGGGATAAATACGTTGATTTGAATGGGGCTATGCAAAAGTTTGCGACCTCGGACATGAACATCCCAGAGTTTATTCGGGTGCTTGAAGAGGAATCAGCGATCAAGATTAAGGATGCCAAGAATAAAGAGTAAGAGAGTTTCAGACAAAATAGACGTACGGAATAGGAGCGAGTAAAATCATGACAGATATGTTGCATAAGGAAGGCTGGACCCTCGTATTTCATGAAGAATTTGATGGGGAAACGCTCGACCAGACGAAGTTCTCACCCTACGGGTTATCCCATTGGAAGACGTTAGATGAAGCAGAGGCGACCTATCAATTACGTGATAGTTGTATCGTTTTACAACTGCCTGATGAGCATAAGCGCGTATCCGCTATTGTTACGGGGATGCGAGATGGACTACACCGTTACGGTGATGATCTCGGACTAAACCATCATGATCGTGCCTTCATGAACCTTGTGACGAAATATGGTTACTTCGAGGTACGTGCGAAGGTGGCGAAAGGGAGCGGGCTTAATTCAGCTTGGTGGATGATCGGGTTCGAAAATGAGAAGGAGCAAAATGCTGAAATCGACATTTTTGAAATGTTAGGCAAAGATACGCGTTTACTGAATACGACCCTTCATTCATTACGTGATACGAAGTTGAAGTACGCCCATATTCCGTATCGTACAGATGTAGACTTATCTGAAGATTTTCACGTATACGGCTTTGAGTGGGATGAATCCGGTATGAAGTTCTACCTGGATCATGAGCTATATTGGGAAATCGATCAGTCACCGGATTATCCGATGGTTACATTGCTCCAGATTAATGATGGCGATGGGGGATGGATTGGCGACCTGGATCGATCCATTCCGTATCCGAAGGAGTTCCTCGTAGATTATTTAAGGGTGTATAAGCGTGAAGGGATGCCTATGGAGCTCACTCCGCTGGAAGGCAAAGAAGGCAATCTCGCCCGGTTTGCCATTAGCGGTGTAGGTAACGATATTACCTGGGGAGATTTGTATAATGCACAGTCGCATATATGTTATATCAATGACGGCGATTCGAATACCGCTTTAATCAGCAAACCGGAAGAGTCATTACCTCACTATATTTATTTGGATTGGATGGAACCGCAAGCATTTGATACGGTATCGTTAACGACACGAGCTGGATTGAAGCAAGGTCCGACACAGTGGGATATTGAAGTATCTCCAGATGGTGTAACCGATTGGCGTAAAGTGGGGGAGTCAGGGCAGGTCGCATGGAGCCAACGTGAGGATGAGTTAGATACGCACGAAGTCAGGTTTGCCCAAGTAGAGCAGGCTAAGTCGATTCGATTGGTTATTCAAGCCTTCAATGGGAGTCAAGAAGCAGGAACGTATCTTATCCAGGACATAGCTGTCTATTTGAGCACAAAGGCGTAGTGTTGGTGGCCATAGCTCTTTTTTCATGCTTTGAGTAAGGACACTCGTGACTTCAGTCATGAGTGGAATTGCGTTTTTTCCTCCTTAGAATCATCGCAAATGCCCCAGAGTGCTCTGGATAAGTACTCGATGTTGGAGGCGGCTAAAGAAATGGGAATTTTTGTAGAGGCTTGTAAAAAACGAGTTCAGCGAGCGAAGAAGAAGTTGAGAAAAAGTTTTGAAAAAATGGTTTAAACAGCTGACAGCATACAAAAAAAGGCCAAGCGTTCTGGTCCAAAGGAACAACGGAGTAGTACCGTTTCCGCATATCTGAGTGTACGGGCAGCAACACCTTGAACTATAATAAGGGACGTGGCATTCAATGGAAAAATTCAATCGCGAATGAATAGGAGAACAGGATGAACAAACAAAAAATGGCCGTCATCGGCTTAGGGCACATGGGACGGCATATGATTCACCGCTTACTGCCGCAATATACGGAGAAGATCGAGCTAGTCGCCGTTTGCGACAGTGATGAATCCAGTCTGCTCCGGGAAGTCGCAGAAGCAGGGATTGGTCCACGGCTGTACACCGACTATTGCCAGCTGCTGGACGAGGTAACGCTTGACCTGGTGTATATCGCGGTTCCGCCGTCCCTGCATTATGACGTGGCCCGGATCGCATTTGAGAAAGGCATCCATGTCTTCTGCGAGAAGCCGCTGGCGAACAGCCTGACCGAAGCCCGGAGTCTGGTGGAGCTGGCCGAGAAGGCAAATAGGCTCCATGCGGTTCATTTCTCGCTTCCGCTTGACCCGGCCGTTCTGAAGCTGCAGGGATTGCTTGAGGAGCAGGTGATCGGCCAGATCCAAAGCATGGATCTGTACCTGGAGTTTCCGCAGTGGCCCAGGGCCTGGCAGCAGAATCCTTGGATTACGTCAAGACAGCAGGGCGGATATCTTCTGGAGGTTGGCATTCACTGGATCCAGATGATCCAGCAGGTGTTCGGACCGATTACGCATGTGAAGAGCGAGATCGAGTTTCCGCCGGATTCGAATCAGTCCGAAAGCCGTGTCCAGGCCGTTCTCAGATTACATAATGATATCGAGATTCGTCTGTCGGGAACCGACCAACGGGAAGGGGATGAGCGTGTCTCCCTGGTAGTCCACGGTGAGGAAGGAACCTTGGCATTGGAGAACTGGTGCAATCTGTACCGAAGCGGCAAGGATACCCATCTGCAGTCAGTACCTGTGGACGACCTCGTCAGCCCGCTGCCGATCCTGAAGCAAATCATTCAGATTTTACATGGAGAGTCCGGTCTCATTTATGATTTCTACGATGGGTATAACGCTCAGGTTATTTTGGAAGCCCTGCGTAAGTCGGGTGAGGGCTTTACGGATGTAAGGCCTCACTTGATGGGGGACAGACAAGAGGTGGGATTTATTGTAACGCCTTGATGGGCGAATGGCAAAACAAGGGCGCCATCTCAGTTGGCGTCCCTTTGGTGAAGGTATTCAACGCGGTATTATTGCAGGACAAAATTGAGAGAACTCGGATTACCGAAGTCTGATCTTGTAAAACTTGCACGTATGAATGAGTTTAATAGTTTGGAGTAGTGTGGTAGTTATGGGAAAGGCCGTAGAGGGTAAAGTCTACGGCCTATTATTTTGCTTAACCATGTTCTTTAAGACGAAAATGCTCACCATCAATAAAATCGGATTTCGAAGGTGGACGAGACAAACGGTCTGTTCTTTCTAGCTACTGCCGGAACATATCCTTGAAAATTACGGTAAGGGATGAAATTACTAGATTGCATCATGGAGGTTTGAAGTGGCGAGATGTAAAAGATAAATTATATATTGATGAAAGGTAAAGGAGTTTATATAGATGGATAAAATTATGACGGTTAGTCTCGCATTTGATCACAAAGAGGAGGCGACGATCTTAGTAGGTATAAATCCTGAACTTGATTCCTTATCGTATCCCGAAATTGAATTGATGATAGAGGATCGGATCATCTTAAAACATGATGATCATGAAACTATACAAGAAGTTCAATCGATACAGATTTCAACTTCGATGGCAAATAAAAAAAACATAGGTATTTCTATCGGTAAGAATATAACAGCAAAGGATATTCAAGTAGGTTCTGTTGTATATACATTCAAGTGAGTGATTTATGGCCCAATAACCGATGAGATGGGGCTATTTAAAGGCTCTGGGTAGTTACAGGGACTAGAAATAGGTCGCTATCCCATCCGCTGGCGGCCTATTTCTTTTTGTTTGGGTTCAATTCTAAGACAAGCGTTAAAACAGAAAAAGAGGACACCAAGTCTCTAATAGACCTCGTGCCCTCGAAGGGTTGCATCAACTAGACTTTTACCTTTCGTCCGACGGTTTCCTATCCTCTTAGCCCAAGCGGGTTCACTTCAACGTCGTCACATCTACCGTATTGGATAGGACATCAACTTCATTTGGAATAATCCCTTTTTCAAACATATAATCGGCCACCTCTTGCCAACGTTGGCGGACAGTGTCATCAATCGGGTCAAACGGGAATAAAGAGCCTTCTAGTTGTTGACGAGCGACGGGATCGGAGACACCTTGGATATCTTGAATTAATTGGACGGTGTGATCCACGTCTTTGGACAGAAGCGCGGACTCTTCATTCAAGCCTTCGAACACTTCATACACGAGTTCAGGATGCTCCTTCAGGAAGCCATTTCGCACAATATACACCGTATCATTGTCGGATTCGATGTCGCCTGCGGAAATGACCAGCTCTGCATCGAAGTCGACGAGCGCAACGGCCGTAAACGAACCCCATGTCGCCCAAGCGTCGACTTGCCCGCTCTCAAAGGCAGGTCCCGCTTCCGTTGGCGGAAGATAAACGATTTCGACTTCGCTTGCATCGAGTCCGCCTTTCTCTAGCGCTTTGTATAGTAGGTATTCGCCCGTGCCGCCACGGTTTACAGCTATCTTCTTACCTCGAAGGTCGGAAGGACCCTTAATGCCCGCTTCCGGCTTGGCCACAATGCCTTGATTATGAAGATCGCCTTGCTGCTTGGTAAAAATGGTGAATTCCGATGAGCCTCCGACAAGGGCACTGATGGCTGCCGTAATCGAGCCGATCGTAATATCGATGGAATCCGCGTTTAACGCTTCGATCGCTGGAGACATGGCGGCAAAACCGCCGGTTTTTTCAATGCTCGCTCCGGCTGCTTCCAGTCTTTTATAGAGGGGGCCGCCTTCTTCAGATAAACTTAATGGCTGGGCACTGCGCAGTATGCCGAGACGTACGGGTACGGCCTCATCCTCAGCATTGGCTTGTTTCGCTTGACCGGCTTTACCACAAGCCGATAACGTAACTAACAGAAATACTAATAGTAATTGAAAGCTTATTTTTCGCATAGGACACTTCCCTTTTTGCCTGATCATTTAGTGGATGTTGTGAGCCCAAGTGAAGACTTTCTCCTGTTCTTCTTGCTTCGGCGTCGTTACGGCCTGACGGTCAATGCGTAGATGGGGCAGGATGTATTCTCCTACACGGTAAGCTTCTTCAAGCAGCGGAACACCGGAGAAAATAAAGGTTGAAATGCCCGCATCTTGATACTCTTTCAAACGCGCCAGAACGGTTGCCGGACTGCCAACGATCGTTGTACCCGGACCTGGTCTTACCAGACTCATCCCGGCCCACAAATCCGGATAAATTTCAAGCTCCCGAGGGTCTTCAGGAATTTGGCCGTTGTGATTGCGAAGCATGCGCTGCTGTCCCACTGAATCGCTATTTCGAAGGATGGTTTGCATATGTTCCACCGTTTGCCGATCCATTGTCCTGAGCAGCCGATCCGCTTCTTGCCAAGCTTCTTCGTCCGTATCGCGAACGATCAGATATAACCGGATGCCATATCGCATGGTACGGCCTTGCTCGGCAGCTAAAGCTTGAAGATCTTGAATTTTTTCAGCCACTTGCGGAGGCGTTTCTCCCCAGCTCAGGTACGTATCGATATGCTTGGCCGCCGTGAGGTGAGCCGCTTGCGACGATCCGCCGAACCACAGAGGCGGCGTTGGCTTCTGCGTGGAGGTCAGCTGTAAGGCTTTGCCTTCAGCCGTGATATACTTGCCATGGAAATCAAGGCTTTCTCCGGCCACCGCTTGTTTCCATACTTCAATCCATTCATCCGTGTAAGCATAACGTTCATCATGCCCAAGCGTTGAACCATAGGCGCGCATTTGGGCCGTATTTCCGTTCACGATGTTTAATAATACACGTCCTCCGGAAAAATCATCGAAGGTTTGCGTCATTTTCGCGGCCAGCACGGGCGAAATCAACGGTGGATGAACAGCGATCAGAAAACGCATGTTGTTCGTGCTGGAAATGAGGGATGATCCAAGCACCCACGTATCATGCGGACCCGTTGCCAGCAATGCGCCGGTAAACCCTAATTGGTCTACAGCCGAGGCAATCTGCCTTAGGTAAGGCAAATCAATTTTGCGCGCACCATCCGTTGACCATGGGCTCCGGCCATCCGGCGCTGTTAAATACCAATACACCTCAACGTTCTTTTCATTTGCTGCCACTTTATTCTCCTCCAATTTCTACGGGGACAGGTAAAACCGCCTCTGAAACGACTATTTCTTTGGGCAAAACGTGCTGGCGTGCTAAAAGATCGGCAACCCGCTGTTGTTCAGTTATGAATTCTTCCGTAATCGGCTGCAGCCCCCAAGGTCTCCGCCGAAGCGCGGCTTCCCATGAATCCACGGAAGGCCATTGGGCAAGTCTCGGGCAAAAAGCTCCGCCGCTTCGCGCGTATTTTCTTGAATCCATGTATCGGCTTGCTGCAGAGCTTCGACTACGGCCTTGAGCAATTGCGGCCGATTCGTCGCAAACTCTCGGCTGGCAAACCATACGGAACGATGAGAGATATGGGATTCAAGCGGCACCAGCGTACGAATGAGCCCTTTGTTATGCAGCTCCGTAAGCTGCGGATCGTTGCCGACCCAAGCCTCCACGTTTCCGGCCAGCAATGCATTCGCCCCATCATTGCCTATATCAACTCGAACGACATCATCATAAAGAAGGCCTTCCTTATCTAGCGCGGTTGCCAGAAAACTTGTATGCCATGACCCTTCGGAAAGCGCAACACGCAAACCTTTCAATTCCGTAACGGATTGCACCGGCGTTGCTTTGCGAACGACTAAGGCTCCGCTAGCTGTACGTGGATTGGATACTGCAACGTACACAATATCGATATCCGAAGCCTGCGCGGTTAACGGCGGCGTAGACCCTGTACCTCCGAGGTCGATTTCTCCGGAAGCGATCCGCAGAGGCGTCTTCGCTCCATCGGTGTAATCGATCCAGGCAACGGATGCGTTAAGGTCTTTAAGAATCTCTTCTAAAAAGCCCAAGCGGCGCAATACAAATAACGAATGATTATTAGGATGAACGCCGATGGTTACGTCTGCTTTACTTTGAGTCATGTGAGGGACACTCCTTTGGCAATGTTTTGTTCAGCCGCGGCTAACGGTTCTGGAAGAATCCAATCCCATACGTTCACGGGATTCGGGAGGAAACCATGCTCGAACAGGAACCTGCTTTGGGCATCAAGCGCCGTTAAATAATCATCGCGTAGTGCCGGTCGAAGCGAAATATTACGATAAGCGGAGGCTACATATTCGGATGAAGCGCCGGTTTCCTTCGTAACGACCCGAATGAAATCATCGGGATGATCTTTGGACCAATCCGCAGCGCGAAGCAGAGAAGCGAGAATCTGTTCCACGACATGTTCCTGCTCCGTCAACGCCGTATCGACCGTCACGGTTCTGGGCACGCCGTTGTTGACTCGCACTAGCGGATCCGGATGGAACCCAAGTTCGATCACTTCCTTCGCGGCGACCGTACGGGCGGCCTCAAGCCCGGTAGCTCCTTTGACAAAAACGGCATCGATCTCACGTCGCTGCAGCGCCTCGATTTCGGTATTCCACGAATCCCTTCTTCCTTCACGAACCGCTTCAAGATGCACGATGTTGACGTCATCCAGCGTAAGATTCGCCAGCGAGAGCGCATTATGAAAACCGCGAAGCGCTTGAGCAGCTCGAAAATCAATCTCTAAATAACGATGACGAGGAATCCCGATTCGTCTTCCGCGCAAATCGCCAGGCCCCTGAATATCCGAGTCAGGAAGGGTAAGGATGGCTTGATATTCATCGACCCAGCTTAGTCCGATAAGCCGCGTATCGCTCCCGGTTGATCGCGCCCATAAAGCCGGAATGTTTCCTCCTTCCCGCACCAGGAAAGGCAAGGTGTGATTAAAATGCGCATCAGGCAAAGCTTGACGGGTGTCTCTCGTTAGTTCCGCCGCCGTACATCCGGACTTCTCAAGCTCCTGATGAAGCAGCCCTAGGTCAAGAGCCAAACTGGCTGCTGTCGGAACCGGGCAGCGTGTAATGATGATTTCCTTAGCGTTTTTTTGCGGGTTATCGATGTTAGGCATGCTTCAGGGCTCCTTTCTTTTTTTACGATATCAGAAAGTATAAACTTCGGAGGATCTGCTGCCTGATATCGCAAGAAAAACTACCGCTAAACGCGGTCTGTCTTCTTTGAGAGTACGTCGATAGACTTTTTTCTTACGGTTTCACGTCCTGTCATCGCTCGCTTTTGATCCACCTCCTTCAAGAAATGGTTATCCATTAAGCCTTACAAGCGGGCTTATGTTAGAATCTATGACCCTTTCTTTAAGGGATAGGGGAGGTCTTCTGCTTCATTTCGGCTTTCCATTTCGGTTACGCCCATGACCCGTTTAAGGATGTTATCGATGAATGCTGCCACTTCGGCATTTCCCCGTTGACGCGGACGTGAGAAGGGGACAATTCGATCCATCGCGATCCGGCCTTCCTCAATGAGTACTACGCGATCGGCCAAGACGACAGCCTCTTCGACATCGTGGGTAATCAAGACGGTCGTAAATTGCTGCTGCTTCCACAACGATTCGATTAATTGCTGCATTTCGATGCGGGTCAATGCATCCAGCGCTCCTAAAGGTTCATCGAGCAACAATAATTTGGGATGGCTGGCGAGCGCTCTTGCTAAGGCGACTCGTTGTTTCTGACCGCCGGACAGCACGGACGGCCATTCATTGGCCCGAGCACCGAGTCCAACCTGCTCTAAAGCGGCTTCGGCTTTATGACGGTCTTCTTTTCGAAGTCCGATCGCTACATTATCGATGACCTTATTCCAGGGCAACAGCCTGGCGTCTTGAAACATCATCCGAGTTTCGGTATGTACATGATGAACCGGATGGTCATTGATCCATATTCCTCCCGACGTGGATGGTTCCAATCCGGCGATCACGCGCAATAACGTGCTTTTCCCGCAGCCGCTTCGCCCGATGATGGCAATGAACTCTCCTGGCTTCACGTCTAGCTCAATGCCTCGAAGCACAGTCTGTTCGCCAAAGCTTTTCTGTAATCTGGATATACGTAGGTGTACACCATGGGTAGAGGGATTCAGGGTCGACACATCCTTTCAGAGCTTACTTTTGATAATTCGGGTTCCATTGTAAGAACCGCTTCTCTAATAGCTTAGCGATGGAATCGGCCAGCTTTCCAAATAAGGCATAAAGCAAAATGGTAAGCAGAATGATATCGGTTTGCATGTATTCTCTTGCATTCATGGCTAGAAAGCCGATGCCCGAATTCGTAGCAATCGTTTCGGATACGATTAGGGTCAACCACATAATGCCTAATGCATAGCGGAGTCCTACTAGAATGGAAGGCAGTGCGCCAGGCAGAACGATCTTCCAGAAGAGTGAAGCGTAGCGTAGCCCGTATACGTTCCCCATTTCGATCAATCCGTTGTCCACGGAGCGGATGCCGTGCAGGGTATTGATGTAGACCGGGAATACCACGCCGATCGCGACCAAAAATATTTTCGACTCCTCGCCAATGCCAAACCATAGAACGACTAGTGGAATCATCGCCAGATGAGGAACATTGCGTACCATTTGAATCGTTGTATCTAACAATTTTTCAGCGATGGACGACAAGCCGTTCATAAAGCCCAGTACAAGACCGATCCCCCCGCCGATTAAGAAACCTATGAATGCTCTTTGAAAACTGATGGAGATATGTTCAATTAATTCTCCTGACAACAGCAAATCCTTGAAAGAAAATAAAACGTCTTGAGGCAGGGGAAGGATCTTCCTGGATATCACATCGAGATTGGATAATATGGACCACACAACGATTAGTAAGATGGGGAGAACCCAAGGCATGCATTTTCCGATCAACGGATTGGACATGAACTTTCTCATCACTTCAACTTCACCTAGCTTTCAAAAATAGGATGATCAAAAATAAAAGGCCACAACTCCAGCAGAATATCTGCTGAAGCTGTGACCTCCATTTGAATGGTCGGCATCTTAATGTTTAATAATTCCTATAAGTTTAATATGGATTTGATTATACTTCTCGATTTTAGTTTCGTCAACCGGAATTTCGAAAAAGCAAAGATCTGTCCGTACTGAGTTTATTCTCGTAGTTCGGAGAACACAATGCAAGATGTGTATTCGACCAATAGCACTGAATTAACGTAAGTGAATAAAAAGTGAACCATATGAATGCAGAACCCCCCGCTTAAAGCGGGGGTCAGGATTTTTTTTGTTTCCTGAGAAATTATCGCCTGTTTATCGTTTGCACTGAGAATTCTAACTGAAAAATGTCCCGATCACTTTGCTCGGAAAGGACGAAAGTATTTCCGCATTATCGTTCAGTGAGTAGTAAGTTTGCCATGGTACAGTGCAGAAGAGAACTAGTTTGGGAAGATTTTTAGAATTTGCCGGAAATAGAGTGACACCTAAATATTGAGTTTGAATTATTCCAGATTATTAAAAATCATCTCCAAGGTGATGATGAGCCCCACCAACCAGTTGCAATTTTAACAAAAAGGTAATTTCCACCCCCGATACTTGGTAAAAGCGAAGTGTCGATGGTGTGTGGTGTATAACGGTAAAGAGAATAGGTGGCTCTATTATCTACCCAAACATAGTTTTTATATGTAACTCCGCCGGATGTTACAGATTTACCAAAATTAATACTTGTAACAGTGCCATCAGGTAGCTTTATTGGGTATCCAGATGATGGTGATTGGGTATAACGATTTTTAAGAGTTTGTGTCCCACCAGAAATTTGATAATTAAATCCGCCTTTTGATCGATCATCACCAGAATCGGTTGCTCCATAACCCATTGCATAATAAAACCGTCGAGAGCTATAATCAACGGACCCTGGTGTAGCAGAAATTAGAGAAGATTCCTTTTGCAGTGTTGCCAGTATAACCTTGGAATTAACTCCGTTTGTTGTGGCAGCTGAACTAATAGCTGAAGCCGCATTAATGGTATGACCATTAAAATATGGTTTGCCACTCGAATCTAAATAATAGATTAAAACAACATTTTTCAATATTGAGCCTCTGTCCTCAAAAAATTTCTGAATAGCTGATGAGCTCATGGTTGAAGAATTGATAAAATCAGCATCTGTTATTAGAGTATTCATATTAACTCCTGAAATAACTGTGCTTTCATATGCAAAGGGAACTATGGGATTGGGAATAGTATTGTCTTCTGATATATCTAATGGAAGCTCATTTTCACTAACAAGTTTCTTTTCATTTACAAAAGCTGAGTTTGCATATGTTTTAATACTTAGAGAATTAGTTTCTTCGTCAAGCTCATAGATCTGCATTCCGTTATACGAATCTGTTGAAGATATCATTTTGCCGGTTGCATCATACTGGTAATCAACAACATTCCCATCACTATGGAATTCATTAATAATATTCCCGTTTTCATCATACAACATAACGTTCACGTCTCTGCTTGTCAAAACGTATTCCTTGATCTGATTAATAGAGGATAGCTTTTCTTGTTGTGGTACAGCGATTTGATCAGCTGATGCTAGATTTGGCATCAATAGGACTAAGGCAACGACCGATAAAAATAACTTCTTCAAAATCCCAACTCCTTTTGGCTAAATATGGTATAATACTAATACAAATTACATATTCTTCTTTTTTATGGGAAATCCTTCCTTCATTCAAAAAAATTTTATAGGGGTGATTCATATTAACTTAAAAAAAGTTTTGTTATGCGTTGTTCTTGTTGCTTTGATCATAACTTCCTGTTCGTCAAGAAACCAGGATCGAATAGAAGAAGAGTCTGGAAAATTGGATATCGTAAATATTTATATGTACCGTAATGACTCCAGTCGCGTACAACCTGAACTGATCAATGTACAAAGTGATCCTGATTTGCTAAAGACTGCTGCACAATGGGCACAGAGTGGGGAGCCTGAAGAGTTGCCTAATGCCCAAGAAATAAAACAAATGTATGTTTTTCAGTATCAATTTCGTAACGGAGATACCATTCAAGATGTCTATTATATGTACGTTACTGATACGAGCAATGAGCAGTACATGAAGGAATTTGAAGGGAGTCTTAAAAAAGACACAGAAAAATATGATGCTTCAGAGAAAGAACGAATACTAAATTTAATTGGACTTGAGGGCTGGAAAAAGGTCTCAGCCTCAACCTTATTAAATTCGTGATCCTTACGTGGTAATCAGGGCGAATCTTATATGACATGAAATGTGTGGGGACAAGAGTGTCTAATATTATTTTGAACTTTGAACGTTAACGAGCACGGATTAAAAAGAATTGAACAAACTAGATTGGATTCGTTGTGTAGGGAGTTCCGGAAGCTTGATTAAAGGATGTAGACGTCGAGGAGGTTAACTCAAATTAATGGAAGCGACGATTGAAGGACTTCTCCGTATATTGGGAGAGCATCATAAGGAGGCTCACGGCATTCCGGAAGCGGATATTCAGGCCAAGGAACAGAGCCTGGGCTTTCCGTTGCCGACTGTCCTGCGGGATTATTATAAGATTTTGGGACATTCCCCGTATTTCACCCAGGGGTGCAATAATCAATATGAACCGCTACCGATGCAGGAGGTGTTCATTCCCGATGACACTTTTTTTACGACAGACAAGGCATTCCTGGTCTTCTATCAAGTGGAGGAGTCCGTGATCTATTGCGGGATCCGCATTCAGGAGCTGGAACAAGAGGATCCACCGGTCTATCTCTGCGCGTGGAACTCCCCCGACTGGCAGCTGGAAAATCGATCACTTCAACGTTTTCTCGCTGGTAAGGCACTCGTTCAGTTAGGCGTTGAGGATCGGCTTCCGTATTGGGCCATTTTCGATGAGGGCATGTGGAGCTTGTCCGACTATTGCAGATGCATAGGTCTGGAGCGGGAGCATGAGATAGACGAGGGGTCAGAGCTGAATGCATGGAAAATCTATGTGAAGGACGAAGTTCTAATTGTGTTTGAACTCTCCGGATCGGAAGAGGAGGCGGATGACCCGCTGGCCGTATATCTGGCGTCTTTTGAGCAGACTAGTTTGGAGAAGTTGCTGAGGGAGATGGGGAAAGCAACCAACTTGCCTGCATTTCGAACGAATCTGTCAGGGCATTAATGGAATTGGGAGTAAGAAGGAGGCGGACGGATGAAGCAAATCATTAACATATTGCCGGATGTAAAATTCACGGTTACACTTCGCAATTCGTGGGGTGATAAAACGAAGGGATGGTAGAGATGGACTTCAAATTCAGGGGATGGGAGTCTACTAGGATTCTTCCCGGCTATCTTTGGTGCTCACACGTCTTTGAATAACTCGAACTTTTCTGTGTTTACAATACTGGGTAATATTATGGTACAATATGTATATAATAAAGTGAAGTGAGGATGCTGCTAACATCCTCACTCCTAACAACAGCCGCTTTTAAGGGCGGTAGGCAGTTATAGGGACAAGAAATAGGTCGTTATCCCATCTACGGGCGGCCTATTTCTTTTTGTTTTGGTTCAATGCCAAGACAATGGTTACGACCAACCCGACCAGCGTGACAAGCAGCGAACCGAATTGGATCATTAATGTCAGAGCATCCTTAACCTCCACAGGCATCACCTCCCTTCCGGGAGACTAGCCGACCGCCCATATTAGCCATTCTGTTGTTATGGTTAATTATACCATAATGGACGAAGCGCGCCTATTGTATCGCTCTCTCAAGCTTTGTTTTTTATGCTGGCCCATAATTCTTCTGTCCAACCAAGTGTAGTCCATTCATCTAACAAAAAGCTCTCCCTGCAGCTAATCCAACGGATTCCCTATGAAATATGTATCCTTCTGAAACAAGAATCCCTGGAGATGATGCCGACGGTTCTTCAATATGGCAGCGAAAATACTCCCGCTCTATTACGTCGTTCAACTGCTGCGGGAGACGTGGACAGAAGCGCCAATTACGGAATATGGCTTTGAAGTTGCTGTTTTGATTGGCATTGCGATTGTATCTGTTGTGCTTGCTACGTTGCGGTTTCTCTTTTAATGTAATGTGCTACGCTCAGCACTCGACACATGTGGAGTGTCTAGATGTTTTAATCACAGGATTTAAAAGTAAAGTGAATCGAAAATAAAAGTGTTCGTTATACGATGTTGAATCCAAAAAAGCAGGCCAGACTGTATTTCAGTTTTGGACTGCTTTTTTTGATGCTCGGCGATACCGTCATGCAGTATATTCAACACTTAGCGTTTTCTGTCGCAGATGTTTCGTACATAATGTTCAATCCGATTCTCAATCATTTCATTGTCGTAAATCCCAGGGTATAGAATCGCTTGGAGTGTCAGTCCGTCAATAAAAGCGAATAAGTTTTTTGCTTCCGAATCAACATGGATACCATCATTCATCAAACCGTTATTTTGCAGAATCGTAATCACAAGAATCATAAATTCCAAAGTTTTCTGGTGAAGATTCAGGCTGATCTGCCCCAATTCCGGCTCTTTTAAAGCTATTAGCGAGAGGCTTAGCCAGCTCTCGATCTCCACTCTTTGATCTTGGTCGCTTGAAGGTATGAACGGTTTCAACATGCTAACGACCCCTTCCAAAGCAGGGTCCCCATCTTGAACAGAACCCACGATCCGTTCCAAGGCCCGTTGTTCGATCACTTCCATAGAGAATATAAAAAGATCGCGTTGGGTAGGGAAATAATATTGGATGGAGCCCAAAGAGAACCCTGCTTCTTCGGCAACTTTTCGTAACGTTGTATTTTCTATGCCATAATGTTTGATGGTTCGGAAGGCTGCTTCTGCAATGAGTACTTTCCGTTCGTCGTGATTAACCATTTTAGGCATATGTGAGCCTCCTTGTTATTTTAAGTCAATTGTATTATTATGATTTTATTAAGTCAAATGTATTAAAAAAGGAGATGTGTTTATGGAACTCCATTTATTCGCATTATGGGGAATTTTTTTAGGACTCGCTTTAATAGATACATTAGCTCCGGGAATCCTGGGGGCAACCGCTTATTTAATGCTAATGAAATCAGAAAAGAAGATCAACCGGCTTTCCATTTTTTTGCTTATTACACAGGGAAGCTATTTTTTATTAGGCATTATCTTCATGCTTGGAATCGAATCGGTCATTGATGTTTTCAATCAGCTAAAGGAGAGCCTATTCGTAGGAACGGTTCTGCTGGTCATCGGTTTGGTGTTCATCTATTTGAGTTTTGCCTGGCCGAAACTGACGAAAAACAAAGGCAGCAACATGTACGCACGCATCTTCCAAAAAATCGGCAGTGAATGGAGCGTGAAAGCTATTATCATTGCAGCGATTGTTGTTTTCTTTCTAGAGGTTACGCAGGCGCTCCCTTATTGGGGGATGTTGGGATTAATGACATATAACAAATTATCGCTGTCCGTTTGGCTCCCGACACTGGCTGTGTACAACATGCTGATGGTGCTGCCATCGCTCCTTCTACTGTTCTGGTATAAGCTCTACCCCGAAAAAACAGAGAAAAAGCTGCAAAAATTCAAGAATCGCCTTATGAATTCGAATGCGTTTCTATGGGTTCTTGGAGGCGCTGGGGGGATCTTTTTTCATTTGGGTCTAAGGTCCATTTTAGAGAATTTGGCTCAATAGCCTATACCGGATTCGTTGCTGATATCGGAAGTCTGCATTTATGCAAATTTGAAATCTAAATGATAGCTTATACGATTTGATCACTAACACCTATATATAAAAAGCCACCCCCAAAGTCTACGACAAACATAGTCTCTTTGAGGGCAGCCCCGTTTAGCCTATATACAACTCCAATGGCCTCGCTCTAAAACTTACTTAGCACTCGGCAGCAATTTATTCAACAAGATCGCTGCAAGCGAAGCAGCGTGACACGGATTATTTTTGTCCCTAAAAGCATGCTTTTTTACACATTCGTTTACAAAAAAACTGACCTCCTACATAGGGAGATCAGAGCTTTTAAATATTCCTTATTTTTTCGATTGTGATTTTCAAAGGGTTAGAAGGCACTTTGAGCGTGAATAATCTCCTTCCAAATGGATTTCTATGCAGAAGTCTTCCTCGTAAATCATCGTTGCTCCCTGTTTTGCAACCATTTAACTGTCCCAATGAAGCCTACCAGTCCTATTAAAAATACCAGAAAATAACTAATACCCGCCAAGGGAAATGATGCGACTCCGCTTTCCTGTAGATGCAACGCAGGTACAGACCAAGGCAGATAAGTGCCAATGGCAGTAGATCCGAATACCAATGCCAGCATCAAAGTTGTAAACGCAAAGCCGATCGGCACCAGATAACCGCGCGATATGCAGGCCAACAGTGCAAGAGGTGCGCTTATTAATAGGTGGAGAGCGCCAATTGTAAGTATTAGGAACAAATAATGTTGTACACTCGCAAACGAGAATCCAGGCAGTCCAGAAACAAAACCCAGTATTACGGCGTAAGCAAAGCTGATCAACATCATCACAAAACACCAGAATACAATTGCGACATATTTAGCAATCGCTATGTTGCCGCGCGATATTGGCAAAATGAGCAAATCCTTGAGTGTCCGATCGGAATACTCACGGCCAAATGTCCAGCTTGTTATCAATCCAAATCCCATCAGCCCAAACACGGATGCATACAAAAACGCAATCTTTTCAAAATAGGAAGGCCAATCGGGCTGTCCCAGGAACAACGTGGTGACGAACAAGATAAACAGAAGCGTGCCCCATAAAACAAAGGATCGACGCAATTTGTAAATCTCAACGCTGCAGGCTGTCAACAATCGTCTCATTCGGTTTTTCCTCCTCAACCCCGATTACTTTGAGAAAATAACGCTCCAAATTCTCTTCTTCAACTTTCAGCATGGTGAGCGGCACTTCATGATGAGCAAGCAATCTTGCAATATCTTCGGGATGCTTCACGGCATGATCATCCGGTAGCACAAAGCAGTTATTCGAAGTCGAATGTACCGCATACCCGGAGTCTGAAAGAATAGCTTGAGCTTTCCGAGCATCCTTCGTTCCGATCATCAACTGCTTACGGCGAATTGTTTCAAAGTCTTTTGTTGTCAGTTCTTCCAGCAACACGCCTTTGTGAATAATGCCGATTCGAGAAGCCAATTTGGACATTTCCTCGAGGATATGGCTCGATATAAACACGGTAACCCCATGTTGGGATGCCAGAGTTTTCAGCATTTCCCTTATCTCGACAATTCCGGCGGGATCAAGTGCATTGGTTGGCTCATCGAGAATCAGAACGTCCGGCTTATGAATTAACGCTTTGGCCAAACCAAGTTTCTGCGCGTTGCCCAGTGACAAATCCTTGGCCTTGCTTTCCGCATATTCAGCCAATTTCAATTGCTTCATTATATCGTCAACTGCCCTTGGAACCGGTAATCCTCGCAACCTGGCTATCAAATTCAAGTTTTCCTTAACTGTAAAATGAGGATAGGCGTAAGGTACTTCCACCATATAACCTACCCGTCTCGACAAATCGGAATTCCCGTGGGTCCATTGCTGACCGAACAAATACACTTCTCCGGAAGAAGGCTTGCTCATGCCAAGAAGGGCTCGGATGGTTGTCGTTTTCCCTGCACCGTTCAACCCCAAGAATCCATAGATTTCTCCTTTCTTAACGGAAATCGAAACGCGATCTACAATGACTTTATTCCCGTATTGCTTTGTCAGGTTAACAGTTCGAATAATATCTTCCATAGTAACAGTCCTTCCCGTAGCCTCAATTAAACGCGTTCAATAAGAAAAACGTCTATCGACGTACATTCTAAGAAGACAGACCGCATTTAGCGGAAGTTTTTTTTGCGAGATCAGGATGTTTAGCCTCGGAAGTTTATACTCTCTGATCTCTTAAAAGAGCCGGCGGCTACCTGAGATGTTGAAAAGATGCCTGCCGGCCTTGTCCAAATCAGTTTCCGCGATAAATAGAATTCATGTAATGCGAGATCGATGAGGTATCCTCAATGGAGGTGCGCAGCGCGATGTAACCGTCGGGACGAATCAATACGAGTTCTTCGCTTGCCACATCGTAAATTCGATAGGCATTCCCTGCTGTGTCGATTATGCCTTCCCCTCCCTCCACATGCGATGGCAGGATGCAATGCACATGGAGTTCGTCGTTGGCGAAATTCTTCAGGGAAGGATCAGTACATTTTGCAAAGACCAAAAGCGTCCAGTGCGGGCCGCGCAACAGGTCAAAGACACTTTCGGCAAACCCTGTGCCTTGAAGACCCGTGGCATTAGGAGCACGATCTCCGGGCAATGGAGGGCTGACGTACGTTCGAGCTGTAGGTCGAGTCAGAGAGCTTGATCGGTAGGAAATGAGAAGTCCGCTCGTCAGATCGTCGGATATGCTGCTCATGGATTGGGACAACGATCCGCTCTCCGTCACCGTCTCTGTGACCGCTCTTATCTTCTTGGAACTGTCCTGAAGGACTGCTTGAGCGATCGGACGGCGTTCCTCGTCATACGTATCGAGCAAGGCTGCGTCCGCTGCTTCCTGCAATACCGCAGCGAGCTTCCATCCGAGGTTGTAGGCGTCTTGCATCCCCGTGTTCATGCCCTGGCCACCTGCCGGGGAATGAACGTGTGCCGCGTCGCCGGCGAGGAAGACGCGGCCGTTGCGATAATGGTCGACCACGCGGACGTTGACCCGGTAGATGGACAGCCAGGAAGCATCTGTGAGCCGAACACGTCCGGCACCGGCTCGACGGTCAAACATGGCTTGATACGCCTCTAGCGAAGGCTGCTCTGGTTCTTTGATGTCTGCCGGTATGGTAGCTTGCAGCTGCCAAATGTCGGTTTTCGGCAGCGGCGTCACCCCGATCATCCCCTCCGGAGAAGTCCAGATATGGATACGGTCACGCTCCAGCCCTTCCAGTCGTACATCGCCAAGATACCACCGCTCATTATCGTAGGTTTGCCCAACAAGCGACAAATGAATGAACTTGCGGATATTGCTTTTGCCTCCGTCAGCGCCGACTACATATCGAGCGCGGATTTGCCTTGTTCCTTGTGGCGTACTTATGGTTACCGTAACGCCATCAGAATCCTGAACGAGCCCTACAGCTTCCACGCCCAACTCAACTTGACCGCCAAGTTCTGCATATCGATCACGCAATGCTTTTTCCACATCAAATTGAGCAATCCAGACCGGATCACGGAAGGGTGTCTCAAGTTCGGCGCTGGCTGGTACGGTTATACATGGCTTGTCAACGCTCCCGCCATTTGCGGTATAATAACGAACAGGCAAATTCACGATTCCTGTGTCAATAATATAGGGAACAGCCCCCAAATCATCGGCGAGTTCAAGAGATCGGGGCTGGATCCCTTTGGCGCGAGAAGCTACGCTATAGAAGGTGCTTCGTTCAATAATACGATGGCCAATGTTTCGACGGGCAAGGTCGCAGGCAAGTGTAAGCCCTGTGGGCCCGGCCCCGACAATGAGAACATCAACAAAAGACAGCATGGTGTTCATGGATAGAAACCTCCTTGTTCATTGATTTGATTCGCCATGTTCGTTATACTACACCGTGCAGTGTAATTTGTAAAGCGGAACTCTACTCGATTTCTGATTGTATAGCCATAAGGGGGAAACGCAAGAATGGATAGTATGGAAAACAAGACAATTCGCAAAGGCTCTGCAGACAAACGAGCTAAAATTATTGCGGCAGCACGAGACCTGTTCCTGTCGGAGGGATTTGATCGTTCCAGCGTCGATGCGGTCGCCGCCAAAGCGGGAGTTTCCAAACGGACAGTTTATGATTATTATGGCGACAAACAGAACTTACTGCTTGCCGTTGTGGAAGAAACCAGTTCAGCAGTTCTGGACATGATTGAGCAAGGGATTTCAGACCATCTCTTGGAGTTTGAGGATCTAGAGCAGACGCTCATCTTATTTTGCGAACAAATCGTAGCTTCTGCGAACGGTTCGTCCGATTACAAGGCTTTGATCCGTCTGGTTATGATGGAAGCCGCCAATCTGCCAGATTCGTTTTTTGAAAAGCTGGATAACGCGACGGAAGAGGGAATTATCAGGAGGTTTACAGAGTTTGGACAAACCGGATTGCTCAATGTGCCCGATCCTCAAATGGCTGCAAAGCACTTCGCTGCATTAACGTTTTTATTGGTATTTAATCAACCGAAAACCGGGACATTGGAGGAGGAACAAACCAAACGTATTATCACTGAAGGGGTGCGCGTCTTTCTTTGCGCTTATGCACCGCGCACCGTTCAAAACTGAAAATCAAACATCGTACTGATCGTCGATTTTGCTTCACGCAAAAAAAAGACTGGTGGGGTCGCCAATTTGATGGAAATAATACGCTAAGCCAACAATCTCCTGTCGTGTCGCCAAAGTGCGTTTGTTCGATGAATATGGGGATCAGGAATTGACAGGAACAGTCTCGGTGATTCACACTTTTACAGACGTGGAATCAAGCTGACAACCGGAATAGGTGAACATAGGAAATGAAGATGATAAAATTAAGGATTCCCTTGTTCGTATTTGCACTAGGAATTTCTATGGTTTTATCTAATTTGGTTAGTGGTGCTGAAAATATAGCTTATTTAGTTATTCTTATATCGTTGTTGGTTGTATTTGAAAAAACAAAAATAAGTGAAAAAAAAGTTAATATTCTATATGGTGTGTTAATAGCGATTGCTGGTTTAGCCATTGAATTTTTAACCGAGCCTGGAGACTACCTACAATTTTTCAGTTGAAATAATGCGCAAGATGACAACATATTAGGGGGTTTAGAACGAAAGACCCACTGGAGGTTAATACTGTCGGTGGGTTTTCATTATACATTGATGAAAGGTAAAGGAGTCCATATAGATGGATAAAATTATGACGGTTAGTCTCGCATTTGATCATAAGGAAGAGGGAACGATCATAGTAGGTACAAATCCTGAAAAGAGAACTCATTTTGCAAGAGGGGCGTTAACGCCGTTATCGGAACCAGTTTCTTTTTCTGTTCAGTAGCTGGAGATTATACAAAGTGCTAGTTTAGGTAGGTTATTCGATCGTATATCTGTCTTGGGAATCAATGAATAACGCCGAAAGCCCCAAATCCCGCTAAATAACGGTTGAGATATATAAAATCAGGGTATTGGGAGATGAATGGATACCATCATCAGGAGGCGATGAAGTGAAGAAGAGGACCTACAAGTTGAAACATATGGCCGGAGCATTTCTTGCTGGTGCCATGCTGTTTTCTGGATTTTCGCTGGCGGCTGCCAATCCCGAAGGAGCCGTAGATGCGATTAAACACACGATGTCTAAAATAAGCTACTACGTCAATGGCAAGGACCAATCTACACCAGCTGGTCAATTCATGAACCAAGGGACGGCAGCCCCGGATTCCATTATTCACAACGGCACGACCTATGTGCCTGTTCGCATGGTATCTGATTTGGTAGGCCAACCGGTGTATTGGGAGCAAGCTTCCAGAACGATCTCTTTGGGACTTCCCGTGGTCAAGCTGTACAATGCGGCGGGCGAGTCTGTTGGTTCCGCTACCTTAGAGCAGATCAATGATGGGGTGAAGGTAAAGATTACCGCATCCGGCCTCACTCCAGGCAAGCATGGATTCCATGTGCATGAGAATGCAATTCAGGGAACGGATTTAAAATCTGCCGGTGGGCATTTTAATCCGACCGACAAGCATCATGGCCTTGAGCATCCGCAAGGAAGCCATGTCGGCGACATGCCGAACCTGGTCGTAGGCGCAGACGGCACCGTGGAAGCGAAGATGATCATTCAGCATGGAACGCTTGAAAAGAACCAGCCGAACTCGGTGCTGGGGCGCTCGCTGATCATTCATGCCGGCGAAGATGACAATGTTACCGACCCAGCGGGCAATTCCGGCGACCGTGTGGCGGGCGGAAATATCCCGGAGTAATCTGCCAAGTTGCAGCACATGCGGTTTGTAACATTTGAAATTCAGTGAAAAACGCATCTCACATGGAGGTGCGTTTTTTTGTTATGGTAGTGCATAGGCGTCCGATAGAAAGACCTGGCGGAGCATTTTATGTAAGGTGTAAGCTGGAGGATAAGTCATTACGTTAGACTGTTATACTATGGAGGGATCATTGAAGTTCCGGTTTGGGCTAGAACAGGGCTGCTGTACAATATAACCATGGGATTGTTAGATGGACTTTATGAATGATGTGCTTAGGTTGATTCTCATTAGATTCGTAAATATCCTAATGAAAAAGCCGGTGTAAAGGATGTTATATGCATGGTTAATATTATTACCGTTGTATTTGGTGTAATTGGGGCTTTTACTGTTTTTAATTTACTATTTGCTTGTTTATATTTGTTTAGTAAAACGCTTGGGAATAGATTTTACCGATGGATTGTCCATGATTTAGAGTTTTTGATGGTTTTGTCCTTTCCGTTATTCGGACCGACTCAAGCTATAGCAAGCCAAGTTTATGAGCGTTTTAACTGGTTCGCAGCTAGAATTGTGCTGATCTTCTATTTAATTTTATTATTGATACTAGCTATTATTTTCTTTATGTTGTTTGGTCATTTTGCGGATATGACTTTAAATGATTCTAGTGAACCAAGGTCCATTCTGTTTTTGAAACGGCTTGACCGATTTTCCAGTTGACATCGTATGTGATCTATCATAATATAACTCTTGTTGCAATGGATTGCATAATTAAATAAACCAAACTCTATCCTATGGATGGAGTGGCGGAATTTTGTCAAAGAAATATTCTTTGGTTTCATTCGCCCCTTGTCATTTCACTGACAAGGGGCTTTATTATGTTATTTACCAGAAAGGAAAGAGGCTTACAATGAATATGAGGTTTCTGAAATATGCTTTACTTGTTTTTTTAGGTGCATGTAGTTATGGATCACTTTCTACAATCATCAAGCTTGGAATGAATGACGGATTTAAAATGCAGCAGTTGGTAGGATCACAGTACTTTTTTGGATGGTGCATGCTGCTCCTGCTAGTATTATTATTTTCCCGGAAAAAGCTGGGGTCGCTCTCGCTATTAGGCGCTGGAATCACCATCAGTTTAACGGGTATATTCTACGGATATGCCGTGGAGGAATTACCTGCTTCGATTGCGATCGTACTCTTATTTCAATTTACTTGGATTGGGGTAATTCTGGAGGCAGTCGTCGATAGAAAGTTCCCTAGTCGTGAGAAATGCATTTCGATGATCATCCTTCTTATAGGTACGATTTTAGCAGGGGGGATTCTTGAACCAAGCGTTGGTGGGATAACGGCAAAAGGTGTTATTTTCGGCTTAATGTCAGCTGTGTCGTTTGCCTTATATATATTTGTAAGCGGGAGAGTGGCTACACAGGTTCCTGCCGTGAATAAAAGCTTATATATGACCACTAGTGCCATGATCATTATTTTGATTGTTTTTTCGCCTTCCTTCATTTATGATGGTGCGATTGCAGAAGGACTTTGGAAGTTTGGTCTTCCTTTAGGGCTGCTAGGGATTGTTATTCCGGTCCTTTTCTTTTCCATCGGTGTTCCGAAGCTGGGCTCAGGTTTGGGGGCCATACTGGGTGCGGCAGAGTTACCGGCCGCTGTAGTGGCTTCGGTGTTAGTTCTGCATGAAGAGGTATCGGTGCTTCGATGGGTTGGGATAATCGTTGTTCTGCTTGGAATTGCCACTCCACAACTTTTGCCGGTATGGATACGAAAAAAATCCCCGAAACCCTTACTTCATCAGGTAGAAGAACTATAAACTGCAAAAAGTTCATATATAAAAGACTGCCCTCAATGCCTACGCTGAACGTAGTTTCTTTGGGGGCAGTCCCGTTTAGCATGTGTATGATTCCGATGGCTCTACAACTTACTTCGCACTCGGCAACAATTTATTCAACAAGATCGCTGCAAGTGAAGCAGCCAGAATTGGCGAGCCCAGCAAATACTGCACGAACGTAGGCAACGTGTACAAGAAATCTTTCGGAATGAGCACTAAGGCTAGTGTCAATATCATCGGGATGGCGATAGTGTACATTTCTTTTTCACCGATTTTTACGTTCTTCATGACCTGGATCCCGTTAATCGAGATGATGCCGCAGACGATGGCGAATACGCCGCCGATGACGGCGGTTGGGATCGAGGAGATCAGTGCGGCTAATTTGCCGGAGCAGCCGAAGAGGACAAACCATCCACCTACCGCAAGGAAGACTCGACGACTGGCCACACCCGTGATGGAGATAATCCCTGCATTCGTGGAATAGCCGGTAACCGGCGTAGAGCCGAGTCCTGAAGCGATTAGGCAGCTAATCCCTTCACCAATAACGCCACGATTAATGTTCTTATCCGTTAACGGTTTATCAATGACGTTGCTGATGGCAAACCATGTACCCGTCGTTTCCGCCAGCAGTACGAGATAAATAATGATCATGGTGATGATCGCCGAGAAGTCGAACGAAAAGCCAAAATCCTTAAACGGAATCTGCGGCATGCTGAACCACTTGGCGTTCGCGACAGCGCTGAAATCCAAGACACCCATAAGGTTGGCCGAGATACATCCGATTATCAATGCGATCATGACGGACGTAACTCGGAATATCGCGCCTCTTGTTCTGAACAAAGAACCCAGGATTACGAAGAGGATGAGTGCACCAGCTGAGATCAGGGCCAGCAGCACGTTCTGATTGATGGTAGCATCCGTGGCGCCATAGATATTGTCTCGGATGGCAACAGGCAATAACGACAGACCGACAATGAAGATGATCGTGCCCCCGACAATGGGCGGGATGAAGGATGTAACGATTTTATTAAAAATTCCCGTATACCCCAAAATCATCACGAGGATCGCGCCAATTAAGCTCGCGCCCAGCACGGAACTCCAACCCATCTCCCCGCCGCCGCTGGCGGCATAAATGGCGACAATCGCACCGAGTGGAACATAGGAAGGACCTTGCGCCATCGGCAGCTTCATACAGAAATACGTTTGCACGATTGTGGCAAGCCCGGCAGCAATAAACGTGGATTGAATTAATGCGCTGGACTGATTGGGCGCCAAGCCAATTAGCATGGCAATCAGGAAAGGGACGACATAGACGTCCATCGCGACGACATGCTGTAAACCGAGAATGGCGGATTTCCCGAATGAAATTTTGCCGTCGGGCGGAACCGTTAAATGCTGTGATTTTGTTTGCGTGTCATTTTGCTCTTCTGCTTGTGTTTTCACTCCGCTGGACACCTCGAATGTTAGGATGAATTGCTTTAAGTACGTGTTCAAAAAGTCGGATTTTCAGCACCGAAGCTTATGCTTCCGATGTGCGTTTTTTCAAAACGCTTCAGTTGAATGAAGCTAGGGGCTGAGGAGCGGAGCTACACGTTTTCGCAGAAAACGCCTTCGAAAGCATCTGCTGTTTTGGGTACGTGAGCACAGGAAGACCCGGGCTGAATTCAAGATTCGATGCCGAGTTACTTCTTGACTCCCTTCGTGATCAAAAGACGACTTTTTGAACAACCTCTATCTTTCTTAACGCGTATGAACTTTTTCCCCTTGCACCCACACCTCGCGGATATGCTCAGGCCGTGCCAAATACATGATTTTCTGGAAAATATCTTGTATGTCTTCAAACTCATCAAAAATTGGCAGCTTTGCAGATGGAAGTCTCGTATCGATCACCTGCACATCCCACACGTAGTTTTCTTGAATGCGACCGATCGGCAAGCTCAGACTATTACCGCCCCCGGCCGTAGCCAGATAGAATGCCTCATGGACCGTAATCCGCGACTCGGGCACGCCGCGAGCTTCCGCAGGAAGAGAGGTGTTCACGCCATCTTCCAGCATTCTGGAAGACATCACGGCTTGTCTTATATTATCGAAGAGACTGGGGGAGAAGCCGCCGGATAGATCCGAGCCTAGGCCGATCTCGACATTTTTGGCATGGAAGCGGGCGACCGGGATGACGCTGTTGGCGAAATACGCGTTGGATATCGGGCAATGGGCGATCGCGGTGCCAGTGTCAGCGAACAATTCTGCATCTTGATCATCGAGAAAATTACAATGAGCCATGACCGATTTATCGCGCAGTAGGCCAAAATCATGCAAGGCAAACGCATCGTTTTTCTGGAATCGATCTTTCACATACCCGTGCGCCCAATCGCTTTCGCTGCAATGGGATTGTACATACGTATCGTATTTAGCTGCCAGCTCGCCTAGCCCCTTCAGCCCCTCATCAGTACAGCTTGGAATGAAGCGTGGAGTGACGACGGGATACACGCCTTGTTTCGTGGTCTTGGCGAGTTCCTGTACAGCGATAATAAATTCTTCGGTATCCGCCAGTGCCGTGGATGTGTCCGTATCGCGGTAGTAATCCGGATTCTGCTCGGGATCGTCCATGACGACCTTTCCGACAAGCCCGCGCTGGCCTTTGCTCGCACAGATTTGGGCTAACAACAAGCTGGCTTCTTTATGCACCGTGGCAAAATAAAGGGCCGTCGTTGTTCCGTTGGCCAGCAGGGTGCTTACCACATCGTCGTAAACTCTTTGCGCAAACTCCAGATCGGAGAATTTCGATTCCAGCGGGAAGGTATAGGTATTCAGCCAATCATAGAGCGGAATGTCCAATGCGGTTCCGGATTGAGCCCATTGCGGGGCATGAACATGCAAGTCGACAAAACCAGGCAAGAAATACTGTCCTTCCTCTAATCGATGAAAGCTGTCGCTGCCTTGATACGTATCGAGCAGGGATTGATAGTCGGCTTCTTCCGGTGCCACGATTCGCTCAATTATGCCGTCCGTGTTGATGCAATAAAGATAGTCTCTCAATACTTGAATTTCTTTGGGCGATTTGCTTGAAAAAGAAGTCCCTTGAAATAATAACATATATTTACTCATATTTACCGCCTTAATGTTCGTTTTTTGGAGCGCTTTTGTCATTATAGTCCGTTAAAAAAGATAAGTCCATAGTTTAAAGGCGAATAGATGCGAGCCTAAGTCAATATCGAAAAATTCATCATGATGACAGGTCAGGAACCACACGATTGCGGTCATTCGGAATTGTCTTGGGGATATCGGGGCTGATTCTTCATGAAAGATACTATCCGCAGTCTTTTTGTATAAACAAGAGGATATCAGCTGGCCCTCACAGAATAACTCGAAGCTGCCATTATTTTTGAGATTTGAAGGGGAATTGTAATGAAGACTTCTCCACATGGCTATTCCGCTTATTCTGGTATGCAGTGGATTACCCGCAGGGCCTGTTTGACATTGATACGAACTATAGCGATGCACAATCCATTGATGCAGATATATGGTCATATTCATGCATCTGTACTCTTTCCGCTTCGAAGATGCTCTGGCCATATTGTAAATGTGCCTACTTTACAACGGGTCCAGAAAAAAGACAATGACAAAGGAGGCAGCATAAGCTGCCTCCTTCACCGATGCAATTCAGGATATTACCAGCCCCCACCCTCACCATGGCTATTTGCTTTAATTATGTGGGGAGGAAAAGTGGGCTTTAATTGCTCCTCTTTGGCAGTAATAGTGAAATTGTTAATAAATACGAATGCACATATGAAGCTAAGAATGCAAGCAATTTTCGTCCACTTTTTTCTCATTACGATTATGAACCTCCTTCATTAATTGGGAGTATCTTAGTAGATCTAACGGGTCGATCTCATGCCGAATATATTCGATTGTCGAACAGCACTTTACTATATTAGCTGTATTATTAATTTTATACGAGACATTTAAACTATCCAATATAAATCTTGTGCCCTTATGGATATTTCCTTGATTTATATAATATTCACCAATTTCGGCGAGAAAGTTGGCAAACCGATCATTTATTATTTGTTGGTTATAGTCTCCTACCACGCATCCTTGTTCATAATACTCTCTTATAACACTCTCATATTGTTCTAGATACTTATCAATATTCCAATGATATACAATAGCTGCGTGTACAATTCTAAAGAGTGCTCTTAATATTTCATTTTCAAGAGAAGAAATATACTCAATATACTCGTCGATTACTTGAAAGTTGCCATTCATTAATTGATAAAGATAGCGATTTCCTTTGGCCCAATTGGTAAATTTTTTCTTGATACCCTCAGAAACTGCATCTGATTCCACAATCCATGATTGATTTTCATAACAGGAAACATAAAATAAAGCTTCATTATAATTAGATTTTTCTGCTGCAATTGAGCCTAGTATCAAATCAGAGTAAAGGATATAACCGAATAAAGGTTTTTTAGGAGTTACATTTTTCTTCTTACTTTTAGATATTTTATGATTATGTACGGTATAAAGAAATCTCGAAATTCTTCCCATTTCCCGTGCATAGTGTTTAGCTTTATCCCACTTTTGGAGGGAAAGTAGAGTGTTGGTTAGGGCTTCTAGAGCCTCCAACTGTACGGCTTCCGGAAGCCTTTGAACATAGGCCTCAAACTGGATGATGCAGTTTAAGTTATTTTCTTGATCGGAGTTTAACGAGCAGGTAAAGATACGATATTGGCACCAACCTAATCGCTCAGAATGCCGATATTTTTCACCCTCTGCTACTTTCTTGTAGATGATCAGTGCCGCTGCTAGGTTACCTTTATGGTATAACACTTCTGCACTGTCGAATAGTTGGGGAGCATAAGCCTGGACATCCACCATCATATCTACAGTGTGAGAAATACACTCGAGTTTACCGAGTTCAGCACATCTCATAATAAAAGGACCAAGTCGCCTCCAGTTCAGGGATGACTCATTAGCGTAGGCAGTATAAAAGTAACCTTCTTCAAGATTCATCGCTTTCGTTATTAAATCAAGGCCAGAAACGGATAGCTGTTGCTGACCGTTAATGAAACGGCTGAGCGTTCCGGAATTGATTCCTGCACGGTTCGCAAAAGAAGAGATACTTAAGTTTTCTTTTTCTATGTATTTAACGAGTTCAGTGCTGATTGAGATGTCTGTAGGAACCAATGGTATCACCCTCCAGATCCATATCCATATTCAGGAAAATGAATTATAGTATTAACTTAATGCATAAATACACCATTGGTCAATAATTTCGTCAGGATTCTTCCTTTTTTCCAAAATTGGTTTATAGAGGGGATTTTAATAAATTTCATTTACGAGGACATACCGCAAAGAAGGTGGAGATACATTAATTTTTATATAAGTCTCATCAAGTGCATTGTCCCGACTAACTGTATATTGACCGGTATTTTGAACAGAGTAACCAACGTGACCCATTTCAAAAATATTCTTTCCAATCTTTCTTTATAGCCGCAGTCACATGTTCATCATCTTCTTTTTCTGAATAAAAATAGGTGGTGTAATTATCTATTTCTTGTTTGAGTATGACTTTGGTCAAGTCTATTTCAGCCATTTTATTTAGTTAGAAGATTTTATTATATTCGATATTTAAATTTGAAAGGTTGAGAATATGTTTTTTTTAATTAAACCTTAGTAACAATTGGATACGAATTTGATATATAGGCGTGTTGGAAGCTGTGTGAATAGAATGTGGGCGGGAGAAGTGAAAAAGTGCGTATCGATTTGTAAATATCTTTGGAATTAATGACCAACGCCGAACGCCTCATATCCCATAAAATAACGACTTAGACGTATAAAATCAGGGGATTGGGAGATGAATGAATAACATCATTCAGGAGGCGATGAAGTGAAAAAGAAGACCAACAAGTTAAAATATATGGCTGGCGCCTTTGTGGCCGGAGCCCTGCTGTTTACAGGGATTTTGTTCGCTGCCGCGAATCCCGAAGGAACCTTAGATGCGATTAAACACACGATGTCTAAAATAAGCCACTACGTTAACGGCAAGGACGACTCCACCACTGACGGACCATTTGCGAAACAAGGGACGGCGAACTCGGATTCTAAGATTCCTACCGGCAGCAGCGATGTACCCGCTCGCATGGTTTCGGATCCGGTTAACCAACCGGTGTACTGGGGCCAGGCTTCCAGGAAGGAATCTCTGGGGCATCCTGTAGTCAAGCTGTACAATGCGGCGGGGGAGTCTGTTGGTTCCGCTACCTTGGAGCAGATCAATGACGGGGTGAGAGTGAAGATTACCGCATCCAGCCTCATACCAGGCAAGCATGGTTTCCATGTGCATGAGAACGCGATCCAAGATGGGGATTTCAAATCTGCTGGTGGGCACTTTAATCCGACCGACAAGCACCATGGCCTTAAGCATCCGCAAGGAAGCCATGTTGGCGATATGCCGAATCTGGTCGTAGGTGCAGACGGCACCGTTGAAGCGGAGATGATCATTCAGCATGGAACTCTTGAAAAGAACCAGCCGAACTCCGTACTGGGACGCTCGCTGATCATTCATGCCGGCGAAGATGACGAAGTAACCGATCCATCCGGAAATTCCGGCGATCGGGTGGCCGGGGGAAATATCCCGGAGTAATCCTGCAAGCTACAGGTAACACGTGGTTTATAGCATAGAGCCAGTGAAAAACGCATCTCTCTAGGGAGGTGCGTTTTTTGTGGTGGTTGTGCAGGAGGAAGCGGAAAGAGGAAACGAATCTTGCCTTCAGGAATGCTGTTGTTGTGAAATAAGTCTGAGGTAATCAAAGGATCTATGTATTATTTATCGAAAGGTCGATAATTTGACTTCATTCCAAAAAAATGTTCATACTTCATATAACACTTGTGTGAGGTGGTAGCATGGCGCAAGTTCAAAAATGGGGGAACAGTTTAGGGATTCGCATCCCTAAGGCACTGGCTATGGAGATAGGGCTTGAGGAGGGATCAGAAATCGATCTTGACGTTAAAGATGGTCATCTTGTCATCAAACCACGGACCAACACATTGGAAGATCTACTTTCGAAAATAACGCCTGATAATCTCCATTCCGAGGTCCAAACGGGTGAGCCGCAAGGACGGGAGTCACGGTAAAAGAATATTATCGCGCGACTTGGTATGGATTCAATTTAATCCACGATCCAAGAGCCTTAAGAAGCTATTGAAGAGCTACACAGAACAATCGGGCATCGGCAGAGATTTGGAGCTTATTAGATTGTTGTGTATTAGTGAGAAGAAGAGAACAAGCAGAGAGACCCGAGAATCTTCTAAGATTCTTAGATCCCTCTGCTTTAATTTCAATATTCGCTTAAATCTATCCATCATTCCCCCCTTCAGCCCTGCTGCTGCCGATATTCGAGCGGGGTGAGGCCGCAGTGTTTTTTAAACACCTGGGAGAAGTAAGAGAAGTTGGAGTAACCTACCTTGGAAGCAATGAGATGCACTGGAATGTGCGTGCTCATTAACAATGATTTCGAGATTTCCATTTTCCGCGTGATAATAAAGTCATTCAGGGATATGCCCTTCGCTTTCTTGAACAACCGGGATAAGTATTCCGGGTTCAGATAGATGGCTTCCGCTACTTCCGCACGGCTGAAGTTCTTCTCGATGTTCTGATTGATGTAATCAATGGCTCGTTCAATGGGGGAAAGGGCATGGTCAGCCTCTCCGGCATGCTCTTGAACATAATCAAGCGTGAAATGGACCAGGTCGATCATCTTATCCAGTGATGTATAAGCTTCGATATAGTCGGCATAAGGATATTGCTCAAAAAAGATGTCGTTCACTTCCAGCTTCAGCTGGTTAACCGCTGTCAAGAATATTTGGATAAAGTCCTGATGAAACCTGGCCAGAAATTCAGCAGACATAATCCCCAACTGCTTTTGCTGAAGGAGGTAGCTATGGATCTGATCCCGCACGTTCTTAATGCTGTTATGGGATATGAGCATGGACCAGTTCTGCATGTTGGGAAAGGAGTAGGAACTATCCTTGATCTTGTTCAGATGCTGCATCGTAAAGACTTTGCTGTATAAAGCGACATTTTGCTGCCGCATATGGCAGAGTGCTTTATAGTGTAGTTTAAGCTTTTCCGGTTCCCCGATATCCGAAATATAGCAGGCAGCCGAGCAGCCGAGCTCATTTTGTGCCATGTCGATAAATTGCTTCATCAATTCCGAGATGGGGGCATCGAATACACCCTCCGTATAAAGAAGTGTCAAATAATTCACCTGATCCAGCTGCACGAACAGCAGGTCGAGGTTATAAGGCTCTATGAGCTTCGATACGATACTTCTCAGCTCATATTTTATGGTCTCTATGTTCGGATTTGAATTCGTAAGCTGGATCAGGATGGAACCGAATTGGGCGTGAGCAGAGACGGAAATATGGATATTGCTCAAATCTCGCAGCAGCTGCTGCGGATGCATTCGGGAATCCAGCATGAAGCTGCGGACACAGTTCTCGAGCAGCAATTCTTCATTTTGCCGCCAATAGGCACCATACTCATAAATTTGCCGCATGTGGGTATTGGCATGAATCTTATGGATCGCACGCTCAATGGATGCTTGAATATCTTCGTACCTGGCAGGCTGGAGAATATAATCGAAGCAGCCAAGCTGAATGGCTTCCTGCGCATATTCAAATTCGGAATAAGAAGACAGGAAGATACACTCAATGGCAGGGAATTGAGCTTTTACCCATTTGAACAACTCCAGTCCATTCTCCAGCGGCATTTCGATGTCACACAGCATAATATGTACATGATGATGATTTAATAGTGTTCTGACTTCGTCCGGGCCATACGCGGGATACACATGATCGATATGCAGCTCCTGCCAATTGACTCCTGCTATAACTCCTTGCACAACATCATATTGATCATCCACCACTAGAACGTTCATAAGCTTCCTCCTTGCCTTGTATTCTTGCATGGATCGGGATTATGATTTCGGCAACCGCACCTTTCTCTGTGTTGAAAAAGGCAAGCATGGCCCGCTCCCCGTACAGCATGGACAAGCGATGACGCACATTGCTGATTCCGATATGGGCATCCTTATAGAAGCTGCTGTCCCCATGATTCAGCTCATGCAGAATCGAATCCGTAAAGCCGTCGCCATTATCCTGAATGGTGATATCCGCATAATCTCCATCGTCACTCTCCAGCAGAATCGCTTTAATCTCGACCCGCAGCTGTTCATTCGGCTTCGTTGCATATTTGATGCTGTTCTCCACGAAGGCCTGAATGGATAGAGGCGGTATCGTAAAATCCTTCAAGGCGCTATCGACGCTGTATTCACACAGCGGCGGAACATGATGAGCAATTTGCTGAATCCGAATATAGTTCAGAACATGATCTAGCTCCTGCTGAAGGGAGACAAGCTGCAGATTATCCTTGAAATTGTAGCGTAGGTGGTTGGATATCGCCAGGATCATATGCTGAATGCGCTCGTAGCTTTGCTGCTGGGCCATCCCGTACAGGCTTTTCAAGCAGTTCAGAAAGAAATGGGGGCGAATTTGCAGCTGCAAATGCTGCAGCTCTGCCTTCTGCCGTTCAATCTCATGTTCATAGGCGACAATCTTCAAGTGATTGACCTGGGTTGTCAAATGGTTAAATGCTGCACCTACCTGCTTGAACTCTTCGATGCGGTATTCTTCTCTTAGCTCCTGTGCTGAGCCTTTGCCAATGCTCGTCATCAGGCGATGCCAAGGAGAGAGGAGCGACCGGTTGAAGAAGAATAAGCTGATGATCACAAGTATAATCGTGAACAAGGACAGCGCGAACAATAGAGCAAGCCCTCCCTTGAATACATCCGGCTTCGGTACAGCAAAGATCAATTGAAGGTTCGTATTCTGAATGGGCTGGCTGATCATGATAAAGTTGTTGTTATATTCGTTTAATTGGAGCTCGTGGTCTGCGACGAATGGTTTATTCGTCAGCGGAGCGCCTTGATTGTTGGCGTAAATCACCTCGGTTCCTTTTTGCACAAGATCCATCGAATGGATCTGATCAAAATCCACCATGGCAGCGGCATACGTGCCGTTTTTTCCGAGCAGTCTGAAAAGATAGGCTTTACCTTCAACTTCGAAAGCGAGCCAACCCGCGTTATAATGGTTCTCTGCCTGCTGCGTCAATGTACGCATCTGCAGCCGAATGGCTTCTTTCGTTTCATAACTGTACCCGTTATCAAAAATGTCGCGATAAGTGTCATTGATAGCACTATATATAAAAAAAGCGTTAGCCAAGTCATACGAGTTCAGAGCCGTATTGAATTGCGTCATAATTTCATGAGACGCAACATGAGCCCGAAGCGCGCTGACAGGACTGCTCAGCGTTGCATAATTGTAATCGCTTACGGCAACGTTGGATAAAAAATTATCGATGGCATCCAGATCGTTTTGCAAATTTTGAGCGTATAATGCGTAGGATTGCTGATTCGATTCGACAAATTTCGCATTAAACGCGTAATAGGAATAGAAGTTGAACGCAAGCAGCATCCCGATTAGCGGGAACGTAATCACCAATAATGCGCGAAATATATTCATTTTAAATGAAGCGCTGTACCTTCTTTTCATGATGTGGTCACCTAGGATTTAATATGTTTGTATATTATATCACGTAAGACATCTGGATCAGGCTGAACAAGTTATTTCCATGAAAATCATGATTTCAAAAAAAGGACAATAGGCCAGCAAGGTGATGAACATTCATGCTGTGCTTCTTGTCCTTTTTTGTGAGAAAGCAAGGTCTAACCTTTAACGGCTCCAACCGTAATCCCTTTTACGAAATACCTTTGGAAGAATGGGTACACCATCATAATCGGTAAAGCCCCGACGACGGCGATCGCCATCTTAATCCCTACGCTAGGCATATTGGATGCAATTTCACTAGCGTTGCCGCCAGCTCCCCCGCTTGCAAGGAATCTAACATCCTGCAGCATCGTATTCAGCATATTTTGTACACTGAACAAGCTATGATCCGTTAAGTAATACAGACCGTTTCTCCAGTCGTTCCAATAGTTGAGTCCAATGAGGAGCGACAGCGTCGCGACCATCGGCAGCGACATGGGGAGAACGATGCGGAAGAGAATGCGGAATTCTCCGGCACCGTCGATTCTTCCGGCTTCAATGACTTCGTCAGGTATGGTCGTCGTAAAGTACGTACGCATCATGATGACATAGAAGGCATTGAGCAGCAGGGCGGGAATGATCAAAGCCCAAATTGTATTATCAATGTTTAAATAGCGGGTCCACATAATATAGGTAGGTACTAACCCGCCGTTGAACAGCATCGTGAAAAAGACGAAGAAAGCGAATTTTCCGCGATGGGGCAAATCTCTTCTGGAGAGAGGGTAAGCCAGCAATACGGTGATTATCAAGCTGGTAACCGTGCCGACAACCGTGACGAAGACAGTGATGCCGTAGGCACGTACAATCGTATCGAGTCTTTCATACATGTACGCATAGCTTTCCAAACTGAACTTCTCGGGAAACAGCGAGTAACCGTTCCGGATCAGTGTGCCCTCATCGGTAAAGGAAGAGACGACTAGCAGTACAAACGGAAACAAGCAGAATATCATGAACAAGAACATTAGAATATTCGCTATGATCTGAAACGCTCTACTATTATCAACCATGTTCGAATCTCCTTTGCGTCAGAATAGCGCGTTCTCTTTGCTGAATTTAATAACGAGTCGATTGGCGATGTAGACAAGCGTGAATCCGACCAGCGATTGGTACACACCTGCGGCAGAGGACATGCCCACATCGTTCAATTTGATCAAGCCGCGATAAACATAGGTGTCAATCGTATTGGTAACATCGTAAAGCGGACCGGAATCCATCGGTACCTGGTAGAACAGTCCGAAGTCGGAATAGAATATCGTTCCGATTGCAAGCAGCACGAGCGTAATCATCGTTGGCTTCAGAGAAGGCAATGTGATATGAACGATCTGCTTCCACCGGTTCGCCCCATCAATTACAGCCGCTTCATAGTAGCCCCGATCAATGCCGACTACGGTCGCGTAGTAGATGATGCAGCTATACCCGACGGTTTTCCATAGATGCACAATCGTCAAGATATAGGGCCAGTATTTCGGCTCCGTGTACCATGAAATGCTCTTCAGTCCGAGAGGCTCCAGAATGGAGTGATTGATAAAACCGGACTCGGAGCTAAACAGGGCGAATACAAGATAACTTACGACAACAATGGAAATCAGATAAGGCAGCAGGATAATCGTTTGGTAGCTCTTTTTCCAAAACTTCGAACGAATTTCATTTAAGACTATGGCAATGGCAACGGCTAAGACAGTCCCCAAAATAATAAAAGCAAGGTTGTATCCCAGGGTGTTTCGGGTAATGATCCATGCCTCCTTCGTCTTGAAGAGATATTCAAAGTTGCTTAGGCCTGCAAACGGGCTATCGATGATGCCTTTATTCCAGTTAATATGTTTAAACGCGATGATGATGCCAGCCATTGGTACATAGTTGTTGATCAGCAGGTAAATAAGGCCTGGAATCATCATGATGTACATGGGAATAAAGCGTTTAATACTGGTTTTTCCAGCTCTTTTTACCTTTGGTGCCGCCATGATGGCCATTCTCCTTTCAGCCAATAATCGAAAAAAAGATTATTTATTGTTAGCAGCCCACTTATCAAGTTGGGATTGCTTCTCGGCAATAATGTCGTCAATGCCGGCATCCTTCAGTTCCTTCTGGAAGATCGGCAGCGCCGTCTCAGGGTCAAGAACCCCGCACATCAAAGCTTCGTGATACTTAGCAACGACGTTGGACGCCGCCGTCATCTGGTTTCGTACACGGCTTGAATCAAAGGTGAAGCCGTATGCTGCAGAGCGGATGGCAGTATTGTTAAATTCCTTCTGAACTTCCCAATAATCGGCCGGGTTTCCTTTCCATACATGACCAATGGTTTGGTTCGTCCAGATCCAGCCTCCAGTCGGCGGGTATCCACTGTTGCCGCCATTCACGCCTTCAGGGAAATCGATCATGGATTGTCCATTCACAGCATCGCCAACCGTTACATAGTGCTTGTCTTGAATACCGTAGATCAAGAGATTCACAATTTCAGGATCGGTATACATCAGATTCAGCAATTTCATAGCGGCTTCAGGATGTTCGCTGCCGCTGCTGATCGCCCATGTAGCCATTTGTACGTCAGAGGTTGTTGTATAAGGAGGAATGATTTCGGATACGACGATTTCCGTGTTCCAATTTCTTGTCTCCTGAACGGCAAATCCAGGCTTCAGGTTGGCAAATCCACCAAATGCGCTGCCTGCTTTCATCAGCGTGCCGGTACTTTCCGTATTGTTAATCGCATCTTTCATGATGAGACCGGATTGATACCATTTGTGCATGCGTGTAACAAAATCTTTGTATAAGTCCGTTTCATACAAGTTGACAACCTTTAATTCCTTGCCAAAATCCATCAATACACCAAGGTTGGTCATATCGTCGCCGAGCGTATCCCAGCCCCAGTTACGAACCAGCTCACCATTCGATGGAACGACAGGGATCACGTCAGGTTCATTCTTGCGGATCGTTGTCAGCGCTTCTTCCAACTGATCGAGTGTTTTGATATTGGCGTAATCGATGTTGTATTGATCCGCCAAGTCTTTTCTCATTTGGAAGCCGTAGGCCTTGGCAAGGTCGCGACCTGTCGTAATGCCGTAAATGTCATCGCCTATGCGTCCGCTCTCGATGTACTCAGGACCGATTTCTTTAACGAGGTCTTGACCATACTTCTCAAGCAAATCGTTAAGCGGGATGATCTGACCGTTGTTGGCAACCGTAGCCAATGGCGTCATGTAGATCGGAAGCAAGTCCACTCCCTTACCGGAGGCCATCATCATCGTTGTCTGCTGTACATAACTTCCGTAAGCAATGTACGTAAGGTCCATTTCGACGTTAAGCTTTTCTCTCGTGATTTTGTTAACGGCCTCCACGACCTCGGCGGTATCTTTCTTGCTGGATCCCATCATCACAACGTTGAGCTTCACAAGCTCCTTTTCCTTCAAGTCTCCTTCAGCGGCAGGTCCCTCGTTCTTAGCACCAGTTCCCGCATCTTTGCCTCCGCAACCAGTAAGGATTGAAAGCGCTGTTATAATAACCAGTGCGCATGACAGTATTCGTTTCATTTTGACAACACCCTTCTCTAGTAGAATCTTGTTTAATATCTTAACAAACAAGGTGAACGCGTATCTGTAAAAATAATGTCTTAAATGATTGAAAAAATGACTTGTTGTCCGGGAAGCCGCATTTGTTGATTTACCTATCATATGATTGTGCTATGATGTTGCTGGAATCTATGCCATGAACTTAACATCAGAAATGAGGCGGATTAGGCATGACAACTCTGAAGGTTGCGTTACAGCTGTATACTTTGCGCGATTACGATCAGGAAGATTTCGCTGCGAAGCTTAGAAAGGTAAGCGAGGCCGGTTATGATGGCGTTGAATTTGCGGGATTTGCTGATATTCCGGCAGAAGAGATGAAGGCGATACTGGATAAGACGGGGCTGAAAGCAATGGGCAGCCATACGCGAATGGAGGAGCTGCTGGATCATCTGGATGAAGTGATTGCTTACAATCAAGTGATCGGTTCCTCCTATATCGTTATCCCTTACTATAAGATCGAATCGATGGAAGACGTACATAGCCTGATCGCGATCGTGAAAGAGATGGGTCCGAAGATCAGAGCAGCCGGTATGGATCTTCTATATCATAACCATTATCATGAGTTCATGAATGAGTTCGGTGATCAACCCATACTCGAAATGCTGCGAGAAGCAACAACGGAAGCGGAACTTAACTTTGAAATCGACATGTTCTGGACAACGCATGCTGACCGTGAGCCTGTGGAGGTCATGGATCGCTTCGGTTCGCGCTGCAAGACGGTTCACGTAAAGGACATGGTCAATAAGGAAGACAAAGAGATGACAGAGGTAGGAACGGGCATACTTGATCTGAAAGGCATTATCGACAAGGCCAAGTCCTCGGGCTATGAGTGGGTCGTTGTTGAGCAGGACCGCATTAAGATCGATGGCTATGAGAGTGTCAAGGTTTCGCTCGACCATGTGAAAGCAATGCTATAGGGGGCATTTGACCGGTGTCTGCTCAGGGTAATTAGACATAACGAAATAAAGGCCCGAACGCTATTAGTGTTCGCGGCCTTGTTTTGTCTCATAAAATTTACTAGACATATGTAGACCAAACCGAGCTGTCTATAACGGCAAGTTTTTTGTAAAACGCCGCTCCACATCTTGCTAAAATAAATTTGCTTGGGTACAATTTCCATAAGAAAACCTTGTGGGAGGAAATATAATGCATCCAAAAAAAGTCCCCCGTTAAGCCCGAGGTCCTCCATCCATGTGTTAGTGGCTTACCACCCAAATAAATCAAAGGGAGATGCACGCTAATGCACATGAATGGACCTATGAATATTTCTCGAACCGAAAGACTTCAAACCTGCAACGAAATTGCTTCGAGATTACACGAGGTATACGGAGAAAAAATCCTTGCCATTGGGGTCTACGGTTCTGTTTCCAGAGGTACGGACGGCCCTTTCTCGGATATTGAGATGTTTTGCGTACTAAGTGAATCAAATGAGTCCATAGACTTTAGCTATGAATGGTCGGCAGGGCCTTGGAAAGCAGAAGTGAATGTCTGTAGTGCGGATGTTCTCCTTAAGACCGCCTCTACTGTTGAAGGAGACTGGCCGTTGACGCATGGGCCATTCTTTTCCCAACTTTGTCTGTATGACCCTAAAGGCTTTTTCCCAAGATTAAAGGAAGCTGCCGAGTCACCAACAAAGGAAGATTTTCGACGTGCAATCAATGAAGTCCTTGTAGGAGAAATGTACGAATTTGTTGGAAAACTACGAAATGTAAGTCTAAATGGCCCACATACCTACTTGCCGTACTTGGCAGTGGAGTTTGCCCAATATGGAGCTATGTTAGTCGGGTTACACAACCAAAAGCTTTTCTCTACTGGCTCAATGGTTCTACCGGAGGCTTTGAAACTACCTAGTCGTCCAGAAGGATTCGACAATGTTCTGCAAATGGTTATGTCTGGAGAGTTAGCAAAACCTTCAAAGGTTGTTTCAGCTTGTGACAATTTCTGGAATGGCCTTGTGAAATGGGCAGCCGAACATAACTACTCAATCAATTCAAAACGATTCCCATTTTGAATTACATTTTAGCGTACTTATGATGTAGGTTGGCCAAAGATCCCTTTTATAAGGGGTCTTTTTATTTGTTAAAAGTGCATTCAAGTGTTTTACTATGCAATGCTGCCCGTTAGTTCAACGACGAATGACAGCCGATCGACTGGCTGCCGTGTTTTCGTTTCACCATGAATAGTAATTTTCCAGGTATCTATTGCTGGGAGTCTGGGAACACCCCCCTGTTGTGGAATCTCATTTATTTCTGTATTGTTATTCTTCTCATTCTTTCATATATCTTTGCATTTCCTCTTGGCTAAATGAGACGTCTGCCTTTGCTGTACCTTTCATAATCAAATCTTTTGTAACAGAATTATCATTTATCATGGCTATTCCTTAATCGTTCGGCAGCATGATGTAGCTTGCGATCGCGCACATATGACATGACGGTGAAGCCGGTATACGCCTCAAACATGCGCAAAAATGTGACTTAGAGAAGCAGGCCAACGCTACAAGTTTTGGCCAAGTGTCAATTTCGGCAATGTCTATATGTTCTTGTCGTCTGACACTCGGACACCATTTAAACACTTCCCATCATACGTGCTAAAATAGAACCATCATACGGAGTTATTGGAGGTAATTTTCATTGATCATTCAACTGGGCAATTTTGAAGTGAATTCCGGACAATTGGTTGTCGCGGATCCTTGTTATGAATTGGATACGAACATTATCATCATGGGCGTGTTGGAAGCTGTTTTGAATGGAACGTGGGTTGGGGAAGTGGAGAAGGTGGAGATCCCGGATTGGGGCGAAGCCAACGCCAAGCTAACGGCTTACCATCACTCTGCAGCTGAACAGGGAGTATTCCTGGAATGGATCAAGTGTCCTTTTGTAGCTGGGGTGGATAGCGGGCAGGCCGGGATTTTTGATATACAAAAGTACCGAATTCCGGATGCGGATTCAGCATCGGATAGCTCGGATACGGATACGGAATGGTATTATGCCTGCTGTGACATCACCGAGAGCGGAGAAGAAGCGGGCGTCCTGGATGGGGGCGTCGTATCTCGTACCGGCATGGGCGATGGTGCATACGGCGTGTATAAGGCCGTGAATGAGCAGGAGCTGGTAGTTGGCGTAAAAATTGTGTTTATTAAGAGCTAGTTGAGGGTCAGTGAAACGAAATATGAGCAAGCGCGACAGCCATGGAAGGTATCCCTTTATGGCTGTTTTTATTAGGGAAACATATCATGCCAACCAAGGCTGTCACTATACTAGAGTCGACAGAGGTATATTGGGGCTTCTGTACCATATTGGAACATGAATGACTTGCTTCTTCCAAATTGCACACTCCAATGCCTCTGATATGAAGGACTCTGGAACCTTTTCCATATCCTAGAAGACGGATACAATAAGGTCCAATGAAACGTTGGAGAGGATGCCAATGCCTAGAATACTCGTTCCGCCCGAGGTGCTGATTCGGGTATCGGAGGAAGCCGCCAGGGCAGCGGAAGAACTGGAAACGACCAAGAATCGGCTGGACCAGCAGATTACGTATATGATGTCTTCATGGGAAGGAACGACCCGTTCCCGGTTTTTCGAAGATTTTCAGCACGCCCATGGCGAAATGAATAAAACGATTGAACATCTTCGGATCATCGACCAGGAGTTGAAAACCATTGCCTTTCGGTTTATCTCAGCCGATATGCATGAAGATCTCATGATTGCGGCAGCTGCAGCGAGCGCTGCTCATGAGCCCAAAACGTTCTGGGACCATGCAGGGGACTTCTGGCAGGGGCTGCAGACCGGGGCGAAGTCCGTGGCAAATTCGGTAAAGGATACGGCGACATCCTTGGTAGAAGACCCGCTTGGCACTGCAAAGGATATGGCCTATAATGCAACCATCGGGACAGCGGAAGAGATCATCGACACGGCGGTCTGGGGAGGCAAAATGATCTTTGATGCCGATACCCGGGAGAAATTTGCCGCAGACATCGAGGATTCGGGCGGCGCGTCCAATTATATGGGGCAGCAGGCTGCCATGATCCTGGCTGGCTTGGCCACACGCCGGATCGGCGTGAAGACTCACCCGCACCTGAAGCATGATTCGGGTGGGGATGGGGGGAAGGTTGAGGGGACGACGAGATCTGCGTCATTAAGTGGTGATTTAAGTCAAAATTTAGTTGATCATATTCTTAATAGACATTCTGTGAATAGCACAAAGAATCAGCTCCCATTTCTACAAAAGAAGATGTCGGATGATAAAATTAACGAAATGTTAAGTAAAAAATCTTTCTTTAATAAAGAATGGTCGGATAATAAGATTGCTGAAGCTTCTACGTTGGCTGTTAACCAATTAAAACAGCAGGGAGTAACCGATGGTTTGCATACTGTTACTGTTTTTGGTGAGCCAATTAAAGTATTTATTAGAAATGGAAATGTGGATTCTGTTTATGGAACAAATATGTATAAACTAAGCGATTTATTAGATTAGGGGTGACAGGACATGTTTACTATTTCCTTTAAAGCATATGATAATTTTGATGAGATTAAACAAATGTCTGCTAAACAATTTGACCAGACAAAACAAGATATAGAAGGGATCATTGAACTAAATTTTAACGGCAATAAATACGGATTGTTCTTTGATGATTGTCCTTTTGGCGAGGAAAGGCTTGTTCGATGGTTTGTTGACTTATTAACGATTGCAAAAAAAATAAAGGAGCATAATTATGTTGCGTATCGAATTCCAGATAGTGCAAACTTATGGCTTGAATTTATTTTGCAAGGAAAAGAGCTAAGTGTGAGCCTAGTAGAGGATGTTGATCGAGAATCAATAATAGATCTATTTATTTATAAACCATACAAGGAATTTAAATATTCACAATGGAAGGGAAGTATAATCAGCACAGTTTCTTTTGTTGAGGAAGTAATAATAAATGCAAGCAAGCTATTAAATTTTATATTTGTGTTAAATCCTCAACTATTAAAAAGTGAGAATATACAAGTATTAGATAATAAAGTGCGTGAACTAAGCTTATAATGTTTTACAACTAACAAACCTACTGATCATTGATAAAAGGCTTATTCCTTAAATATGAGTTAGGAATGAGCTTTTTCGCATGTTTAATCCATGAAAATCCAAAATATGTATAGATTAAGCGATTTAATGGTTCGGCTGTTCTAGCGGCAGGAATGCTAGATATTAATGGTCAGGGACAGCAATAAAACAGATGAATATACAAATTTTCAAAGAGAATTTATTGAAAACAATCGAGGAGATTTCAAAAAAGATAGGGTTGATATTTAACGATTGTAGATTTGTTATTGAGCCTGTAAAAGAGAAAGACAAGCCACTAAATAGTACAGATGATATGATGAGGCTCAACATTTTAAGTGAGGATAACATAGGGGAAAGGCGATTAACATTGACTAGACTGTAGATAAGGAGATAATATCACAATTCGCGGCAAGTATTTCGTGTTTTTACAATACAGGATTTCGCGATTTTGTTACATTCGGCATAGGAAAACTTGTAATATCGGTTTTTCCCATTCTGGAGAGAGAGGTAGTGAAACAATGAAACTGTCACAAATCAGATTGATCACCAATGATATTCATAGTAGTGTAGCGTTTTACAGAGATGTGATGGAGTTTGCATTAGGATACTACGCGGAGGGGATGGAGTTCGCATCGTTTAATACCGGCGAAACCAAAATCGAAATATTTTCACGTCATCAAATATCTGAAGTGATTGGCGAAAAAAATCTGCCAACCGACGTGGAGTCACCATCGAAATTCTTACTCAGTTTTGCGGTGGATCAAATCGATGAGGTTACGTCGGTTTGAAGAATAAAGGGGTGTTATTCCTTAACGAGCCACATGATCGACAGGACTGGAATGCCAGAGTCGTCCATTTACGGGATCCCGATGGCAATGTGGTAGAGTTATACAAACATCCGATTTAATGAAACTGAATTACTAGGATTTATTCAGCTTGGTGTATTCTTCTGGAGATTTTCCAATGATGGATTTGAAATCCTTAATGAAATGGGCTTGATCGTAATAGCCAAGATCCAGAGCAAGTTTTGACCAGTCTGGAATATCCCCGTGGTTCATTTTTTCTACTGCTTCGTGGAGTCGGAAGCGCTGAATGATCCATTTGGGACTGATCCCCACATACTGACGGAATAACAGTTGAAGCTGCCTCGTTGGAATGGAGAAGCGGTTTACAATATCCTCAACTTTGACAATGCTTCTATCGGAAATGACACATTGGATGATGGTATTGATGAAATCGATATGGATATCTGGTTCAGGGAGCTGTTTCCGAAGAAAAAACTCGGCATGAGAAATCATCTGTTCCGCAGTTTCCTGAGAAAAAAGCTGTTGTTCTAGCGATTGACTGCCCATTCCGAAGGCTGTATGGAAAGGTACCGTACGGTTTGTTATGGATAAAACGGGATTTTTCAAAATAGGGTAAAAGGCTCCGGGTCGGAATTTGACGCCGAAGACTGCACCTTGTTCCCGAAGAAGAACGGAAAATCGTCCTTTCACGACTCCCACAATTCGGGAGTTATCTTTTTCAAACACAAGATGAACGGAGAGGTGCGACAAGTTTTCCTGAAGGTGCGGTTCTTGCCCCCAAAGATCCCAGCGGACAACCCAATAATGTTCGATAAAATGGGTTAGATCATCGGAGGGCGAGTGAAGGGAAACTGAAAATTTGGGTGTTTCCTTATTTACATTTAACAGTCCGACAGGTTTGCCGAGTTTTGATTGCATCAGTAATCCCTCCAAGATAGAAGAGTTTTGGGGAATTGTTACAAGTATAATAACATAGGTGTATGAGTCAAGTCTTCATACATGTGATTGTTGGCCAAATGAATCTCTTAATTGCTGGGATCTTATGATTACTTCTTGATCTCAGCAAAAAATCTACCTCAAATAGGAATACTGCCGCAATTTTGCGGCAGTATTCCTATTTTCAAAAAGATGAAATTATGTTGTTCGGCGATGCCTCTGGTTAGGGCCGAGGCTGAACGGGCCGACGTGCCCCTGGATTGCAAGCCGCTTCCTCATGACGAACGCTATGTTACGGCTGAGTTAAAGGATTCCAATCGTTCCTATCGGAATTATCACCGATATTGCTGGATAGATCATCGATCTTTTCCTTTTGCTTTCCCGCTGTCTATCATTACTTTTACCTATCTTCACCATAGAGGATCCGTATTGGCCTTTTCCATTTATTCTCCTTACTATGAAGGAACACCGGTGAATTATTTTGCGTTAGGAGATTATTTATGAAATGGCTTCAAAGCTCCGGGCCAGGGTTATTATTCGTGTTTGTACTCGCCCTATTTTCTACCTGGCTCGGTTCCTTAATGCCCATCATTGGCGGTCCTGTATTTGGCATCGTCCTGGGCGTTATGATCAACAATACGGTAGGCAAGCCGAAAAGTACGCAAGCGGGCATCCGGTTTTGTTCCAAAAAAGTGCTGCAGTGGTCCATTATTGCCCTTGGCTGCGGGCTAAGCCTGACGCAGGTATGGCAGACGGGCTCGGAATCGTTTTCACTGATGATGGTCAGTTTAGCTGCCTCTTTCCTCGCGGCTTACGGGTTCGGACGGATGATGAATATCCCGGAAAGGCTTAAAACATTGATCGGGGCTGGAACAGGCATCTGCGGCGGTTCCGCAATTGCGGCCGTTTCGCCGATTATCGAGGCCGAAGAAATCGAGATTGCCTACGCTATTTCGACCATATTTTTGTTCAACATTGCTGCGGTTCTTCTGTTCCCACCGCTCGGCCATTGGCTTGACATGTCAGACAACGCCTTTGGTTTGTTGGCCGGAACTGCGATTAATGATACCTCGTCAGTAGTGGCCGCCGGTTACTTATATAGCAATGAAGCCGGAGATTACGCTACCATTGTCAAGCTGACACGGACGACGATGATCATTCCGATTTCGCTTCTGCTGGCTGCCTTAATGGGGGTACGTAAAAAACGGGCGGCAACGGCGGGGCAAACCGTCTCTTACAGCTTTGCAAAAATATTTCCTTGGTTTATCGTATGGTTTCTTGCCGCTTCCTTATTAAATACGTTAGGGTTATTTAGTGAACAAGCGCTGCATGTTCTGGATATCTTAGCCAAGTTTATGATTGTCATGGCGTTGTCTGCGATTGGCCTAAGCGCGGATTTCCGCAAAATGATGAAGGCCGGCATCAAGCCTATTATTTTGGGACTTATCGTTTGGTTTGTCGTAACTGCGGTTAGCCTAATCATGCTAGGGGCGACTGGAAGGATATGAATAACAGCAGACGCGTAGAACAAGAAAGGAACAAGCAATGATCGTAGAAACACTAAAGGTATATGTAACGGTTGTGGAACAGAGCAATTTTTCGCGAGCCGCAGAGATTCTTAACCTCTCGCAGCCGAGTGTCAGCCAGCATATCCGCAATTTGGAAAATGAATTCGGGGTCAAGCTTATGCACCGTTCCCCCCACCGCGTGAAGACGACTGAGGCGGGCGATATCCTGTACAAACGGGCAAAGCAGATTCTAACCACGTACGAAGCGGCCAAGGAGGAAATTCACCTTTTGCGGGGTGAGGTTACCGGGTCGTTAAAAGTCGGGGCGAGCTTTACGATAGGCGAATATATACTGCCCCATCTGTTAGCTGAATTCGTTCTTCAATACCCGCATGTTGACATTCAGGCAAAGATAGCCAATACAGATGAAATTGCTCAAGCCGTTCGTGCCAACGAGCTCGATATCGGTCTGGTGGAAGGCAATGTCGAATATAAGGATATTTTGGTCACTCCCCCGTTTATGGAGGATGAAATGGTTTTGGTCGCCCCCCGCAATCATCCGTTAAGCTTGCAAAAGATCATTGAACCGGGTGTACTGCAAGACCAGGTTTGGGTACTCAGAGAAAATGGCTCCGGTACACGGGCGTTTAGCGATCAATTTATCGGAGAACTGGGCCTTTGCATCAAACGCTCCTTCATCTTTAACAGCAATCAGGGAGTGAAAGAAGCAGTGGTGGCCGGATTAGGTCTGGCCCTTCTCTCCCGGTGGGTGATACGGACGGAGCTCGAATCCGGTGAACTATGCAGCATTTCCGTTAAAGGGCAGCGTTTTGCCCGCTATTTTTCCATTTTGCTGGACCCTAAGTCTTCTGACACGATGGCAGTGAAAATGTTCATTCAAAAACTGCGGCAATTCAAGATGTAATTCCGTTCTATGAACCCATCATGACGGGGGGACGTTAACGAATCGTTATTTTTCCTTCTGAACCTCGATGCACAAGATTGGTATTATGAAGCTGCAGCGGCAGCTTCTTCTTTATTTTCGGATAGTGTCACCTCGAAAAAATACTTCGTTTACTGAAAGGGGCTCCTGTCTGCTTGCTGTTATGCTGACCGTCATATCCGATCCGGGCGAGGATGTTCCTTGCTAAGCGAGGCGAGTTGGCGAGTTCCTCCAAAGTATCAGAGTCATTATCTCTAACTCTACCTCTAACGCAGGGATCGTTGATTGTTGAAGAATGTACGGAATGTATTGCATGGTCACACTGGCGCCTGATCGTGGCATTTCTAGCGGGAATAACACTTGGTTAGAAATTTGTGAGATTCGTTTGATACACTGGTGATGGTAGGGAAATAGGAGTGGTAATGGCAGCGTATATATGCCAAGAGGCAAAGACGCTGCCATTGTTTAAAAGGAGGAACGATCATGCAGGTGGGCAAAATTATGGTTGTGGACGACGCAGCCTTTATGAGACAAATGTTGAAAGATGTGCTTCGGACAGCCGGACATGAGATCGCGGTCGAGGCGACCAACGGAGAAGAAGCGGTCAATCTATACAAGCGGGTAAAACCCGATCTGGTCACCATGGATATTACGATGCCGGAGATGGACGGGGTAGAAGCCCTTAGGGCGATCAAGAAGCATGACCCGAAGGCAAAGGTCATTATGTGCTCCGCCATCGGGCAGAAGAGTATGGTCATTAGCGCCATACAAGCTGGGGCCAAAGACTTTGTCATAAAGCCGTTCCATAAAGAACGGCTGCTGGAGACCGTAAGGAAAGTGCTGGCCCAATAATGGCCGGCTTCATAATACAAGCAAACAAGGGGGACAATGATGTTCTCCTTGTTTGCTTGCGTACAATTATCGATCTATCTGTAATCCGTCCAGCTAGCACAGGCTGTGAGCGACGGTACAGCTGACAAGCGGAACGCTGCCCCACATTCACTCCTGAAGTTATCCACAAAACTCACAGGATAAGATGTGTATAACATCTGAATAAAATAGCAATTCGGCTGAAAGTGAATCGATTTTTTTCGTGAGTAGGGAGAGTACCACATGCCCATCAAGCTAATGATATCTTGCATCCCCAAAAGGAAGAAAATTTGATTTTTTCCTGTTTGGGGGTATGTTTACACACAGCGGCTCGGGCGACTCCACCGTCATTAGGTCTCTTGCTGGCCCTTACGGCATCACTTATGGGCGACGATAGCCAAAGACATCAAACGGCTGATGTTAAGCGGCCGCTGCATTAGCGTCGATCCCGTCGTATTCGGTTCTTCCCGGGTGATGCCGACCTGCATGGCCGTCGGCGAAGGCGTGGGCATTGGCGCGGCTTTGGCTGCGAAGCAGGGGATCGACCCGGATGACGTGGATGTTGAGGTCATCCGGCGGAAGCTCAGGCAGTATGGATGCGACGCCGGAGCGCGAGCTGCGTCAATTTTTGCTGGGCGGCATGACGGCGCCGCTGATGGAGCTGTACGATTCGGAACGGATCAATGGGCTGGATGCGGCAACGGTGCGGCGAGTCTGGGGCGACCGCGAATTTCCGGATTACGAGCAGATCCATCTCTACATTGGCATGCATGCGAAACAAGATGCAGCGTTTGATTCCACAAGGTTGATGTATTCATCTATGTATCGAATCCTTTGCCTGGAAATTAGTTTTATTGTATATGGATTTCAGCAGGGCGTTCAATGTGGCCTATCCTTTATTCAGCAGCCGATAGAGATTGAGCGCCAACTGAATCTGGAATAACTCGTCTGCGTTTTTTAAGTTGGAATTCAGCAGCTCTTTGATTTTGTCGATGCGATAGATAAAGGTGTTGCGGTGGATGAACATCGCCTTGGCGGCTTCCGTTACGTTCTGATTGTGCATGAAATAGTATTCCAGCGTAGAGATAAAGCTGGTGTTGAACGTTTGATCATGGTGATGGATGATGCCAAGCGTGTTGTGGAAGAACTCTTCCATCTCGGCAGGCTTGATATTGGAATCGAGAAAATGATAGACGGCATAATCTTCAAAATGGGATATGATCCGAATGTCTTTAAATCGCTGCATCAATCGCATGGCTTCTTGGGCCTCGAAGAAGCTTCGATGAAGCGAAGAGAATGTCTTATATTGACTGCCAATACCGATAAGAAACTGCGTTTTCTTCATTTCCCGGGTCAATAGCTCGACCAGCTCATGCGCGAAAGCTTTCGTTTCGTTGACCGTTACCGGCGGTTTATTCTCATTCTTCCCGACTAATATGATGATCTGCTGGCTTCGGTAGTAACACGTAAGCTCCCCGTTCGCATTACTGGACAAGCCGTGGATCAGGTTGACACACTTCTTCACCATATGCTCCAGCTCGTATTTGCGGTATACGATATCTTTGTAGCTTTCCAGCAGGGTCGGTTCGATATGAACGACCATGCAGTAATAGGTATAGTTGATATTCAGCCCATGTAGATCCGACTGCGAATGCAGCGTCTCGGTCGAGGTAATGTTGCCGGACAGCAAGTCGTCAAAGAAGTCATGCCGGATTTTGAGCTTCACTTCCTCCAGCTCTTTTGCCTTCATTCGGTCCAGGGCAAGGACGGTGGATCCGTGCTCTAAAGCCAAATTATCCAATTCCGTTAGCTTGCGAATGGTTTGAAAGACAACGATGTATCCGTACACATGGCTGGACACCGAGATCGGCATGATACGGCATTTGAACGACTGCCCCTTATGATCGTAGTCGCGCTGGATCGATTTCTTGATTTCGCTTACATATTGCGGGATGGCTTCAGTAAATTCGGACGGGAAGATGGGTCTGTTCTTCTGGAGCGACAAGAACTCATGCAGCGGTGTCTTATTATTCGGATGGTCCGTATAACAGAGCAGATTCCAGTCTCTGTCGAGAATCAGGAGCGGATTATGGACGATGTCGGCTAATTCGGCCGAAATTTGTTCGATACCGCCTCCTTCCAGCGGGATTTTGAACAGCGCATTATGCAGGTCAAGTGATCTGCGATTCAGCGCATCATAGTCGGCATTGGTCATCTCATTAATGATCGCGATCACCCTGGACAAGGTGTATTCAAAAGGGAGCTCCAGCAGTGGAAGTCCATACTGGTCCGCCAGTTCGATCATGTTTTGCGGAATTCGGTCAAAATAACGTTTCATTTTGATGCACAGGCCCGCGCAATTGTTCTCGGCCAATTCATGAATGACCCGGTTCTGCAGCTCTTCGCTATCTTTAAAAATATATCCGGTGGACAGGAGCAGCTCGTTCGATGCCAGCCAATCGAATACATCCGGATTTTCAATAATATTCACAATGGATATTTGGTGATCAATTCCTGCCGCACCTGCAACGAGCTTAATGCCTTCGATCGCTTTGATCTGAAGGATGTCCCTGATGGTTAGCATTCTTAACACACACCTTTGTTTTTGTTCTTCATTGTGCAATGTGCACAGCGAATACGCTAGGTTTTTAGTATCGCTGTACAATGACCGCAGCGGAGCCCTGGATTACAATAAGGGTGTCAGGAAGGCTTCATAACTTTAAGTGTGATATAATTCACAAAATATCCTTTTAGCTATGGAGAGTCATTCACCTGTTATACGTTCGACGTTTATATACTGGCTAATTTTGAATTCAGTATAGCATCTAAGGTCATTTATCCACAACTAAGGCATGGCCGATCTAAGGTGAATGACGCATTCAAAGGGATAGCCTGACAAAAGACAACATGTCCATTTGTAAGCTAAGGGAGGCGATAGAACGGAAAGCTGCGGGAATAGAACCAGTACAGAAGCCGTTTGTGTTGTAAGCGCCGCCATCTCTTGCGATGCGGGGTTCCTTCAACAAATAAGAAGCTTGAAATTTCATGGGACGGTACACAGCATCTTTGATCGAACGGTGAATCTGAAGTGTCCGAACGGTGAATTATATACGATTGCCACTGACAACGTGGGCAACGCTCCGAATACGCTGGTCACGGACATCGACAGCTTTTCCAAACGGGGTCTGGCGATTGGAGATCAGGTCTATGCGGAGGGAGATCGGTTATACGTAGGGAAGAATGCAGCCGTTATGCTTCAGCAAGTCCATGTATGGCGGAGCAAGCTCCCATCCTATCCGGAAGACGAAGAAATCTTAAGAAACCATGTAGCTGCAGCGCAGTTATGGATTGAAGCTCACGGCAAAGCTGGCGGGATGAAGCGATCGGCAGAGACCGGAAATCCTTTTGATCAGGAAATGGAGAGATTGCTGAGGGAGCGCTCCACGGGACTTCTTGAAGCGCTATCCAAAGGCGAAGTCAGTCTTGCATCTCATTATGCAATTCAACTAATAGGCTTGGGCCCGGGTCTGACTCCGTCGGGCGACGATTTCTTGGTCGGATTGTTTGCCGTTATGAATCTAACGAATGGTCCGCTGTTCAAGATCGGCCATGTGTGCGAACAAGTTGTGGCAGCATCGGCTGATAGGAGCAATCCGATTAGCTATATGGCTTTGAAGAAAGCCGCAAGTGGCCAGGTAAGGGAATCCATTGGAGAGTTCATGCACCATATGATCCATGGCAGTAAGACTGAAGTTATAACTAGCTTATCCAGGATACTCGATATCGGTTCTACATCAGGAACGGATATCGCGCTCGGGCTGGTGAATGGCTTGAAGCTTAGCATAGAAAGAAATGGGAGGTAAAGCATGTCGACTAAAGTTGTGATTAAAAAGAATACGTACTTTGATTCCGTCTCACTGATGTCACTGTCAACCAAAGCGAATCAATTAGATGGCGTGGATCAGGCATTTATCGCAATGGGAACGCAGATGAACAAGGAAGTACTGGCCAATGTCGGTCTCATGACCCCGGAGCTGGAGGAAGCCAAGGGAAGCGATCTGATGATCGTCATTAAAGCGGTCTCTGAGGAGTTCGTAGAAAGCGCTTACGAAGGCGTCGAAGCCCTATTTAACAGCAAGGGAAGCGAGGCAGGAAACAGTGAACTCACGTTCCCGACCATCGACTCGGCCGCGAGAAATCTTCCTTCGGCCAAGCTGGCCGTCATTTCTGTAAACGGATTGTTCGCAGCCAGAGAAGCCAGAAAGGCACTGGAGAATGATCTCCACGTCATGCTGTTCAGCGATAACGTCAGCGTGGAAGAGGAGATCGAGCTCAAGAACATGGCGCATGAACGCGGTTTGCTCATGATGGGACCGGACTGCGGTACGGCTATCATCGGAGGCGTGGGGCTGTGCTTTGCCAATAAAGTGCGTCCAGGAAGCATCGGGATCGTAGGCGCATCCGGAACGGGAAGCCAGGAGGTCAGCGTTCGGGTGCATGATTTTGGCGGCGGGATCTCCCAACTGATCGGCACGGGTGGACGCGATTTAAGCGAACGCGTTGGCGGCATTATGATGCTGGACGGCATGAGAGCGCTTAATGAAGATGAAGCGACCAAGGTCATTGTCCTGATCTCGAAGCCGCCTGCCAAGAGCGTGGAGGGGAAGGTGCTCGCCGAGATCAAGAACATGAGCAAGCCTGTCGTGGTGTGCTTTATCGGCGGAACGGAAGAAGCGGTCGTGAAGGCCGGCGGACATTTTGCCAAAACGACCAAAGAAGCGGCGTTGAAAGCCGTTATCCTGTCGGGCGTCGACGAGAGCACCATTGATAAGCATCCGCTGAATCTGCCTCTCATCGAGGAGGTCAAGGCCAAGCTGAAGCCGGAGCAACAATATATCCGCGGGTTGTTCTGCGGCGGAACGCTGTGCGACGAAGCCATGTACCTGGCGATGGAGCAATACGAGGATGTGTACAGCAATATTCCGAAGGATCCGAAGTACCGGCTGCAGGATGTTCACGTCAGTCAGGGCCACACGTTTATCGATTTCGGAGATGACGAGTTCACCAACGGCAAGCCTCATCCGATGATCGATCCTTCTTCCCGGATTGCCAGATTCAAGCAGGAAGCTAAAGATCCGTCGGTTGGCGTTATCGTGATGGACTTCGTTCTTGGATACGGAGCGCACGAGGATCCGGTCGGGGTCATGCTCCCGGCGATCGTGGAAGCCAAGCAGGCGGCTGAACAAGAAGGAAGACATCTGGAGATTATCGGCTATGTACTGGGAACGGATCTCGATACACCGTCTGTAGAAGAGCAGTTAAATAAACTGGTATCTGCGGGAGTTACTTATGCCAGCAGCAGTACGAATACAGGGCTTCTTGCCAGAGGCTTCGTCGAGAAAGGAGTATGACATGAGTAGAATCAACGAGCTATTTAACAGCGAGCTTCACGTAATCAATGTGGGTCTGGAAATGTTTAAAGACGATATTTTGAAGCAAAAAGGGAAGGTCTCCCACCTGGAGTGGAAACCGCCGGGCGGTGGCAAGCCTGAAGTGATCGCACTGCTTGACAAGCTGGATCAGCCGGAAATTCAGGAGAAAATCGAAGCGGCGAACAAGTTGGCCGTGGAGCGGATCATCAACTCCCAGCCGGTATTGATCGGTTTCGATCAGGCGATCAATGTCGTGCCGGGCATGACCAAGAAGACGATCCTGCACGCAGGTCCGCCTATTACGTGGGAGCGAATGAGCGGTCCGATGAAGGGCGCGGTCACGGGCGCACTGGTCTTCGAAGGCTTGGCCAGCAATCTGGATGAAGCGGCGGAACTTGCGGCATCGGGTGAAATCACGTTCTCGCCATGCCATGAGCATAACTGCGTAGGCTCGATGGCGGGGGTAACCTCAGCCTCCATGTTCATGCACATCGTGGAGAACCGGACATACGGCAATATCGCGTATACGAACCTGAGCGAGCAGTTATCCAAAATACTGCGGATGGGTGCCAACGACGAAACGGTCATCGCCCGACTGAACTGGATGAGGGACGTGCTTGGCCCGATGCTCCGGGATGCGATGAAGTTCTCTGAGAATGGCGTTGACCTTCGTCTGATGCTGTCGCAGGCGCTTCATATGGGAGATGAATGCCATAACCGCAACAATGCCGGCACGACGCTGTTAATCCAAGCGTTAACGCCGCTGATTCTGCGGACCGACTTCCCTACGGAGCAGCAAATCGAGGTTTTTGATTTTGTGGCAAGCAGCGATTACTTCTCCGGCCCGACCTGGATGGCGCTCTGTAAATGCGCGCTGGATGCGGCGCATGGGATTGAATACAGCACCATCGTGACCACCATGGCCCGCAACGGCGTCGAATTCGGCATTCGCGTCAGCGGCATGCCAGGCAACACCTGGTTCACCGGACCGGCGCAAAAGGTGGTTGGACCCATGTTCGCAGGGTATAAGCCGGAGGATTCGGGCCTTGATATCGGCGATAGCGCGATTACGGAAACCTACGGAATCGGCGGATTTGCGATGGCAACCGCTCCGGCGATTGTGGCGCTTGTCGGCGGAACCGTGGATGAAGCCATGAATTATTCGGTCAAGATGAAGGAGATTACGACCACGGAAAATCCGAACGTTACCATTCCTTTATTGAACTTTAGCGGCATTCCAACGGGCATAGATATTCGTAAAGTGGCCCAAACCGGCATCATGCCGGTGATCAACACGGCCATCGCGCATAAAGACCCGGGAATCGGAATGATTGGAGCGGGTATCACGCATCCTCCGGTGGATTGTTTTGAACAGGCGTTACTAGCTCTTAGCCAGCGCATTCAGTCATAGAACGGTGCCCCTTCAGGCATGCGCTAATGCCTGAAGGGTACCTGATGCTAGTTCTATAAGAGGTTGTTCAAAAAGTCCGCTTTTGATCACGAGGCAAATCGGGAAGTTGGTTCGGCATCGAATCTTGAATTCAGCCGGTCCTTCCGGTGCTCACGTACCCAAAACGTACGCTCCGCTCCTGACGTCCCTAGCTTTATCCAATCTTCTCGGTGCTGAAAACCGACCTTTTTGAACACGCACTATAAGTGTAATGATCTAAGGAGGCATTTATATGGATCAGGTACTCATGAAAATGTTATGGAAAAAAGGAGATTGGGCTGCGTTTTTCGGCTTGCTTGCCAATAATCTAACCAATCTGCTGACCATGATTTCACTTTTGATTTTTGTTGTAGGTTTTCCGGAAGATATGGTCTACGGAAGAGTAGTCCCTGCCTTCGGATTCGCTATTTTTATCGCAAGCATGGCTTACGGTTGGTTTGGATATAGTCTGGCAAAGAAAACGGGCCGCAGCGACATTACCGCGCTGCCGTCAGGTCCGAGCGCCCCATCGATATTTACCGTTACTTTTCTGGTGCTGATTCCCGTATTCAGACAGACCAATGATGCGACATTTGCGCTCCAGATCGGTCTGGTATGGTGCTTCTTCGAAGCCATGATCCTGGTTGTAGGTTCCTTCTTGGGCGATTTGCTCAGAAAAGTAATTCCAAGGACCGTTCTCTTGTCCTGTTTGTCCGGCCTTGGATTGCTGCTGCTTGCCATGAACCCGATGCTGCAATCATTCGAAACACCGATTGTCGCTTTTATCGTACTGGTCATCATCTTTATCAACTGGTTTGGTAAATCTCCAATATTCAAAAAAATCCCGACCGGTTTTCTGCTGCTCATTGCCGGTACCGTTCTGGCTTGGGTATTCGGATTGCAAAATCCAGAGGCGATTACGACGGCGTTGTCTACACTGGGCTTTAATCCGCCTGAAGTTCACATTACAAGCCTGTTTCAAGGAATACCTCATGCGCTGCCGTACCTGGCATCGGCCATTCCTTTGGGGCTCGCCAACTATATTTTTGACTTAGAAAATATCGAGAGCGCGCATGCTGCGGGAGATCCTTATAATACCCGGAACGTCATGCTGACGAACGGTGTGGCTTCCAGTATCGGTGCCTTCACAGGCAACCCGTTCCCGGTTACCGTGTACATCGGGCACGCCGGCTGGAAATCCATCGGCGCGGGCCTTGGGTATACGATTGCATCCGGCTTTGCCATGTTAATCATCTCGCTCTTTGGAATTGGAGCGCTGCTCCTGTCCATCATTCCGGTTGTCGCGATTGTACCGATCCTGGTCTATGTGGGCGTGGTCACGGCCAATCAGGTTGTAAGGGAGACACCTAAGAATGAAGTGCCCGTTATCTTCATCACCTTATTCCCTTGGATCGCCAACTGGGCTTTAACGCTTGCCAATAACATCTTTAATGCCGCTGAGACGACGGCTTCCAAGGTTGGCATCGATTTGTTGTTAAGCAAAGGCGTTTATTATAACGGACTGAATCATCTGGGGAACGGCGCACCGCTCAGCAGTTTGATCTGGGGATCAATTGCTATCTTCGCCATCTTGAATAAGCCGCTGCGGGCTGCCGTGTTCGCGGTCATCGCAGCCGTCCTATCCCTATTCGGCATTATCCATGCGCCTACGGTGGGATTTGCCCAAGATGCATTGATGCCGTTCGTATACGCATACCTGATGGTTGCGGCACTGTTTGTATATAAGCATTTTTCCGATCTACGCGATCCGGCAAACCAATTGAAGTCAGAGTAATGCCGGAATGCGCAGGTCTGAATATGTAGTCCGAAGTACAAGGGTTGAAAACATAAAATGAGGAGGTCACTCGATGAATGCTGAAGCGATGAATGACGAACTCATTCTGGCATGCGACCGAGGAGACTTGGCTGCGGTAGAGCGGTTATTGGAGCGTGGTGCCGATGTTCATCACAAGGACAGCCAGGGCCGGACGGCGCTAATGGCTGCAACACAGAAAAATCAGATCTCCCTTGCCAAAAGGTTAATCGAAGCCGGTAGCGACGTGAATGCAAGAGATATCACCATGTTAACCCCATATCTATGTGGAGGAGCTAACGGTTTTCATGAAATCCTGCGTCTGACTATCCAAGCAGGAGCGGATATCACCAGCGTAAACCGGTTTGGGGGAACAACGCTGCTGCCGTCAAGCGAAAAGGGATATGTAAGAACCGTTCAGATTTGCCTGGAAGCAGGCGTTGCCGTTAATCATGTGAATCATCTGGGATGGTCCGCGCTGCTGGAGGCGGTCATTCTTGGAAACGGGGGCCGGCTGTACTCCGATATCATTCAGCTTCTGGTTGAAGCAGGGGCCGACGTGCATTTGAAGGATCGTGACGGAAAGTCCTCTCTCCAGCATGCCGTGGAGATGAAGCAGCATAAGGTAATCCAGATTCTCAACAAACAAAGTATAAGCGTCCCGGATAGCATCCAACGAGTGAAAGAGCTGGCTAAGGCAGAGAAGTACGAGGAAGCTCTCTCGATCATAGACAACGCGCTGGGGGAAGAGGGTAATCCTGCCGACCTCTATTACTACAAAGGTTATTGTTCCGGAGAATTAGGACATTATGACGAGGCTCTGGTTGCTTACAATCAAGCGCTGTCGCTTGATCCCGGCGATCTCGACTTTTATTTCTATACCGCCAATGCTTATCGGATGATGAAACGTCCGGAAGAAGCCATTGCCGAATATGACAAAGCGATTGAGCGGAAGCCGGAGGAGACGTTCTACCGCTATCATAAATCCAATTATTTAAGGGAATTGGGCAGGCACGAGGAAGCCGTCATCGTGATGGATCAGCTGTTAGCGCAGCAACCTTGGCGTTATGATTTTTCCTTTCACAAGGCGAACAGCCTGAGATCGCTCGGTAAGCACCAAGAGGCTGCCGATGCGATAGACAATGCAATCACGCATGATCGCACCAATGGGTTATATCATTACCATAAGGGCCAATCCTTAAATTTGCTTGGTAACTATGCGGCAGCGATCGAGGAGATGGATCAGGCCATGCAATGCGGCCCCGATCATGCGGATTATTACTGCGAGAAAGCCAGCAGCCTGTTAGCGCTTAATCAGCCGGATCAGGCCATGACGTGGATTGAACAAGCACAGGCTATTCATCCGGACCATAGTAGAGCCAAAAGTTTGAAAGAAACCATAACAGCTGCTGCAAAACGATAATTCCATTCGAATGTAAACACATCTTTACGGAACAACTACGGTCTCTGGCGTGCCAGGAAAGATGGAATTCTTGGACTCGTTATTTACGGCGCGCCTTACGGCTCGTTTATAGAGGATCACTCAGCCAGAATTATCGGCTGATCGACCAGGAGGTTAGTCATGGATAAATTTGTAGTTGTAGCCATTGGCGGTAATTCGTTAGTCAAGGATAATGGCCGCGAGTCGATTAAGGATCAATACGAGGCAGTATGTGAAATTGCAGCCAACATTGCAGACATGGTGCAAGCAGGCGTCAACGTGGTCGTTACTCACGGTAACGGGCCGCAGGTTGGATTCGAGCTGAGAAGGAGCGAGGTTGCTTCAGAGGTCATCGGCATGAATGCCGTTCCGCTCGTGAATTGCGTGGCGGACACGCAGGGCGGCATCGGTTACCAAATTCAACAGGCGTTAACGAATGAGTTTATCCACCGCAACATAACGAAAAAGGTAGCGACCATCATCACACAGGTTGAGGTCAGCGAAGCCGACCATAATTTCCGAGATCCTTCCAAACCGGTCGGCTCCTTCTTCTCCCAGGAGCAAGCCGAGGAATTGAAGCGCGAGCATCCCGAGTGGGTGATGATTGAGGATTCGGGCCGCGGATATCGAAGGGTTGTTCCTTCACCTGCTCCCATTGATATTGTCGAGAAGGAGGCCATCCGTTCGCTGATCGAGTCCGGCTGTATCGTGATTGCCGTCGGCGGAGGAGGTATTCCTGTTATCAAGACGAAGGACCATACCTATGAAGGCATCGATGCGGTGATCGATAAGGACTTTGCCACAAGTTTATTGGCAGAGCAGGTAGATGCCGAAACGCTGATTATTACAACGGGCGTGCCCCAAGTATTCGTGAATTTCGGTACCCCGGATCAGAAGGCACTGGAAGAGGTCACCGTTGAAGAGATTAAACAGTATATGAAAGAGGGGCATTTTCCGAAAGGCAGCATGCTTCCTAAAATTGAGGCGAGTCTTAATTTTCTAAAGAAACCCGGACGCAGAGTCATCATTACGAATCCGGAAAGCTTAAGCGATGCCATCAAGAAACAGGCTGGAACGCATATTGTGAGCTAACGCTCAAGCTGTTGGCAAGTGAAACGCCAGAACCGCTATATTTACTTTTTTGAACATGGCCCGAGAGAGGGATACTTTGAAAAAAGTGCCTCTCTCGGGTTCTTTGCGATTTTAGGAATGGGATTAATCAAGGAGAACATATAATTTCTTTCTTTGGACAAGATGGTATAAAATATTTGAGACTAGATGTTTTCACTTCCCAATCTAGAAATCATACTCGGTGGCATTTTCATACAAAAGATAATTGGCCTGACCATAAAGGTAATGTTGATTTATACCATAATTCACTTCCAAAATGGGGTTCAGAGTAAAATTGGATAAACGACGATTTTTATTAACGTTTGGTCGTAATTTAGACCACAGTAATATCGACTACTTGGTAAAGAGCCGATTATCAAAGTATAAGGGCGGGATCCAAGAGGATTATTTTAACCCCATTCTACAAAAGGGGGCCGAAGTGATTTTGAACTACCAGATCATCGATACGAACTTTGATCGAATATCATCTAAGTATTATTTGGATGATTATCATATTACGGAAGCTCAGAAGAACGGTTTTTTACTTTCTTTAAAAAAGCTAAAAGGGACTCATGTCTGGTGCGATCCGCGAATTCAAGGTCATGCCTTTTGTGTAGTTGATGGTATCGAGTACAATTTTTATGTTTATCGATCACTTGAAGGACAAGATTACCGCTTTCCTCAATATTATTCTGCTGACAGTAATGCTGATCCTATTGTGCATAGTCAGTTGCATAAAATGCCTGAGGTAGAACAATATTTACAGTTTCCTTCCGATTTGAGTACAGAGGTAAAAGATGAAATAACGATCAAATGGATACAGAAATTGATTAAAATGTAGTAAGTAATTTGAAAAGTAAGACCCTGCACATTATATAGTGCAGGGTCTTTTATTTTTGGGATTATGGGAATTTTATAATTCTCATATGAATTAAAGTCACTGTTTGTTTCCAAAGAAACTCAAGAACGATGAAATCTTCCGGTTATTGGAACTTGACGGCGTCTTTTATTTTCCTCATACAGACAGCGATCATCATGCACGATTCTCCTTTTTAATAATAAAAAGAGGAAAAAACATCATGAATTCGAATATACTCTAGAAACTATACGAAGAGAGGGATACGCTAATGAATATGCAGACACTAGCAGAGAAAATAAGTGCCGGCGTGTTTAACGATATTCTAAAACGTGACTTTTCACAGGACATGATTTCTGAGTTAGAACAGATGAACGCGGTCCAAATGGAAAATAAATTGAAAGACATATTAGCCGTACCGATAGGTATATCCAAGCAGAGGGTATTCGAATATCTTCAATTGTATTATTCAGCCTCTTGGCAGAATCTCTTCATGGAGCTGAATATGCCCCGTGCTTTAAGTCTTTTGGAAGTTGGTGCAGGTGATATTGTTTACATTCCAAAGGCTTTAGACGCTTATTCCAAAAACATGGGCACCTATGTGACGGCCAATCTCAACAGGGAGCTGACACAAAATTTTCAGGAGAAAACGAAAGGAATGGACATAAACATACAGGTTGTTGAGGACGATGCCGCAAATATTGGTTTATATTATCCAGCGTCTTCTTTTCACGTTGTTGCTTTTCATCACGCTATTAACGATATCATCCAGACGATTATCGCCAATCGTGAGGGCATTGATACAGTAAATAATGATTGGTGGACAATAGAACCTCTAATGTTGCAAGCTGTTATGGATTATCATAGAAAAGGCATGTTGAAGGATGCAGCCTATCATGAGTTTATCCAAATCATTGACACAAGCCATAAGCAGTTAAGAAGAGGAGGATACATGATATTCGATAATATTACTTATTCTGGATATGATGAAATGGGTTATTCCTCTGAATTTCACAGCAACTATATCCAACTGGCTAGAAGCTGGATTAGCGAAGCAAATCTAGGTCTGGAAGAGATTGAAGTCGAATCGTATGATAAACAATGGTGGATGATATTGAGAAAAGTATAATCATAGTTTAAATTCTTGTAACAACATAGTTTCAATAAATACATCCGAATTCAAGTATAATTGTCAGGAGTTGATGTAGTAGTGAGTAAGCCGGTTATGCAGGTCGCTCTGGTCGTCGGACCGGATTGCGATATGGAGAGCCAAGCCGTAAGGGCGGCTCTGGAGTATTTCGGGGTGCGCGTTTTTACATATTGGATCGGGAGGCCGAATGATCTGATCTCTGTCTTGTCGGGTGATGAATTATATGAAGGCACCGATATGATCCTATTGAACTTTCACGGGGATGAAGGCAGCTTGATCATGCCGGAGCTTGGCGAAGAGGTATACCAGGATGATGAGCCGAAGGGCGGTTTCGGAGCGGGCGAGATTCTGCGTTACGCGAAGCTGGACGGGAAGACGGTGATCGCGAACGGCTGCTCGCTGGGGGATCCAGCACTGGCTGACGCTTTCCTGGAGCGGGGCTGCAAGATGTATATCGGGCCGGATGACTATCCGGACGGCAACGATGCACTGATGTTCGTTCTGCGGTTGTTCTATGAGATCGTTCAGCAGGGACGGGACGTGAAGGAAGCCTTTGCGCAAGCTGTAACGATGAGTGGTGAGCTATCCATGTACCGGCTTTATGAACGACAGGAATAATAGGTGAAACTCTACCCCGGGCGTGCACGGCTAAATGAATTCTATTTCGACAAGGGACGTTGTACATAAATGCATTTGAATGAAAAGAGGATCGGTGTTATCGATCCTCTTTTTACTTATTATCCTTTTTAGCGTCTGAATTATCCTTTTGTGCTACTTCTATGGCTTCTGAAGTTGAACAAGCCATGTTCCAGCATCACCCTTCTTAAAGATTATATGTTGATTATAGACTCCGTACAGTCCGTTTTCTATAATGTAATGAAGATCTGGCGAGTTAGTGAAGGAGAAATGATGAAACTACGTTCACGCAAATATTATTTTCGGCTGCTAATGTTTAGTCTGCTGATCGGAACGCTTCCAGTCATCATTGTAGGGACGGTCTCTTACTACAAATCATCGTCCATCGTGCAGGAAAAGGTCAATCAGAGCAGAATGGAAACACTGCAGCAAATGCAGCTTCGGATGGAACAGGTTTTAAAAACGATCGACCATTCTGTTACGCAATATATTAGTTTACCAATTGTCGTGAATGCGATGTCATTGCCCTATTCAGGCGGGGATTATCAATTGTACCGTGAGATGTATCAAAGTATGATTCGCAGTCAAACGTTCGAACTGGCTGTTAGCAATATGACCGTGCTTAATTTGAATGGGAGATGGGGGATTGATAACAACAATATTTTTACATTTGATGATGTCAAAGAGATGGAGAAACTACTTCGTTATGAGACGCTGCCATCGTTCTCTGCCTGGGTGACAAATGATACGACGACGGATTCATCGCCGAGCATCAGCTTGGTCAAAAAGATTCCGCTTAACTCGCTGAAGGCGGAGGGGCTGCTCATTGTGACAATCGCCGAGTCAGAGCTGGCTCGTCTTCTGGAGGCCGACAATCGGATTGGCAGTATGGTCGTATTTAATCAAGAGTACCAGGTCTTGACTCAAAGTCATCCGTCGTCATCGAAGTTTGAGGAGCTTGTTCCTTTGCTTCGTAAGCAGCATGAAGAGGAAGGGCATTATAATGTTAAGCTGGCAGGCGATGATACGAGTGTTATTATGCGCAAATCCAATTATAATGGCTGGACGTATATTTCGGCCATTTCGATTAAAGACATTACACGTGATTCACGTTCGATAGGTTGGATGACACTGGCAGTTTGTGGTCTGCTAGTGCTGCTGACTGCTGCCTTTTCTTTATTCAGCTCCAAGTCGTTTTACCGGCCGGTTCGCCAGCTAGTCCGTGCTGTTGCCGAGCGTATTGGTGATGCACCCCAAGAAGACAAGGGAGATGAATTTGCACTGATTGGCAGCCGGGTACAGGCGATGCTGCAATCGGAATCGAAGCTGTCGGCACAGGTCGTTGGTCAGATGCGTGAGTTGAGGCGGTTTTTTGTTATTAAGCTGATTCACGGTGAAGTGCGTGAAGCGCAGTTGCGGGATTATTTGGAGGAATATCATTATCCGCTCGATTGGTCGTGGCATGCTGCGCTTGCCATTCAGATTGACTCACTCGAAGATTCCCGTTACGAAGAGAGAGATCGTGATTTGCTGTTGTTCGCCATTGCTAATATTGCGGGAGAACTGATTCCGGACAAAGAGCGGCTTGATCCCGTACTATTGGAGCAGTCGCAAATTACGATAGTTGGAGGGCTTGACGGTTCACAAGCACAACAAAAGGTGCAGCTTTTTGGTTGGGCAGAAGGCATTCAGCAAGCGGTACGCGAGTATTTGGGCTTGCAAGTAAGTATCGGCATTAGCCGTCCGCAGAAGCGGTTAATCGAGGCGGCTGATTCCAGCGAGCAAGCAATTGAAGCGCTTCATTATCGGATTCGTAATGGGATGGAGTCGATTTTATTTATTGATGATGTTACATATGGCGATCCGGTTGCCAGCGTGTTCCCTCAGCGTGTCGCCAAGGAGCTGTACAATTCGGTAAAGCTGTTAGAGCGTGAGCAGGCTGATGCTTTGCTGGAGCAATGTGTCGGAGCGATTTTTCAGGAGCGTGCGGATTGGCGGCAATATCAGCTATCACTTGTTCGGTTGTATGCCATGCTGACAGAGCTAGGGCAATCGGATAGCGAGACGTCAGCGGCGCCGGTGCCGTTGGATCAAGAAAAGCAGCTGTTTGAAACGCTGCTCGCATTGAAGACTCAGGAGGAAATCAAGCTGTGGTTGCGGGAAACAGTAACACATCCGATTATGCTGCAATTGGAGCAGCAGCGAAAATCGCACGCCAGGCATGTGTCCGATCAAGTGTTGGAGATGATTCATCTTCGTTTTGATACAGAATTGACGTTGGAAGCTTGCGCAGCGCAGCTTAATTATCACCCTAACCATCTTGGGCCGCTTTTCAGCCGTGAGCAAGGGATCAGCTTTAGTGAATATTTGCAGCATTACCGCCTGGAGAAGGCGAAACGGTGGCTGATAGAAACCGATATGAAGATCGGGGAGATAGCCGAAAAACTTACGTATACGAACCCGCAAAATTTTATCCGGTTCTTTCGCAAGATGGAGAACATGACGCCTGGACAATATCGGCAATTGCATCAACCGCATAACTGACCGTAACCTCCGACTAGCCGGATGTATTTCTCCGCTGCTGGCCGGAGGTTCTTTGTATGTGCGCATTGCCGATGATTATCGATGACGTTCTAATGATTACTCAGTGCCGTACAGCAACCTCCCTGTCTATGGATTATATCCCGATTATAGACGCTTGCCGCTTTCGCCGATTATCGTGAGATTAGCACAAATAAACACGATATGAGGCAAAGGTGGAGTAGAGATGAATCATAATCAGGAGGGCCTTGGGGTGGTCTTCTTTTCGAAAGGATGGCAGCTGCGGCTGCTGCGTGACAAATGGCTGTATGTGATGCTGCTACCAGGCTTGCTGTATTTCATTTTATTTAAGTATGCGCCGATGTGGGGGCTGCTGCTGGCGTTCAAAGATTATCAGCCGTTTCTCGGATTTTTTGGAAGCGAGTGGGTGGGTTTGAAGCATTTTGAACGGCTGTATGCAGATCCGCTATTTTGGATGCTGCTCAAAAATACGTTGATTTTGGCTTGCTACAATATTCTTTTCTTTTTTCCGGCACCGATTGTGCTTGCCTTAATGTTGAATGAAGTAAGGCGTGAAGCGTTCAAGCGGAGCATTCAGACGATTATTTATGTGCCGCATTTTGTGTCATGGGTTGTCGTAGTCGGCATTGCCTATACGTTCTTTACAGTGGATGGCGGGCTGATTAATGAAGGAATCGCTGCGATGGGAGGCAACAAAATCAATTTTCTCGTCAGCGCCGAATGGTTTCGCTCGATGATTACGCTTGAGGTGATCTGGAAGGAAACGGGCTGGGGAACCATTATTTTTCTCGCCGCCTTATCTGGCGTTGACCCGCAGCTGTACGAAGCAGCAAGAATGGATGGCGCAGGGCGAATGCGTCAGCTATGGCATGTGACGCTGCCAGCGATCCGCTCAACGATAGTCATTTTATTTATTCTCAGGCTGGGTACATTCCTGGATACCGGATTCGAACAAATCTTTCTCATGCTGAACGCGATCAATAGGGAAGTTGGAGAAGTGTTCGACACCTTTGTTTATACGGCAGGCATTACGCAGGGACAATTCAGCTTTAGTACAGCGGTTGGTCTGTTCAAGTCGGTGGTTGGTTTTGTGCTGATCGTTGGTTCGAATTGGGTTGTGAAAAAGTTTGGCGAGGAAGGGGTGTACTAGCATTGACCTATGACCGTAATTTAGCCAGCCGGCTGTTTAATGCGGTGAACATGACGCTGCTCGTCCTGATCGCCGCTATGATGATCATTCCTTTTCTGTACATTATTTTGATTTCTTTTGCAACGGAAGAGGAGGTATTGGCCAAAAGCTTTCTGCTATTTCCGACTAAGTTTTCTTTGACAGGCTACCGGTATATTTTGTCAACACCCATTCTGCTCCGCAGCCTAGGGGTTACAATCGGGGTTACCGTGATCGGAACGTTAGTCAATTTGCTCATGACAGTACTGATGGCTTACCCGCTGGCACGTAAAGATTTGTATGGCAGGCAACCGATCATGCTGATGATTATTTTTACAATGGTTTTTAATGCCGGCATTGTGCCGACCTTTCTCATCGTCAAAGGACTACACTTGACCAATACGTATTGGGCGCTCATCATGCCCGGTGCAATTAGCGCGTTCAATTTAATTATTATAAAGAACTTTTTCCAGCAGCTGCCGGACGGCTTGGAGGAATCGGCCAAAATTGACGGCTGCAGCGACCCGGGGATTTTGTTTCGGATCGTGATCCCGCTCTCGATGCCGGCAATTGCGACATTTGCGCTTTTCTATGCGGTCAATCATTGGAATACGTTTTTGAGTGCCATATTGTACATCAATGATTCTAGCAAATGGCCGATACAAGTGCTGCTGCGGCAAATCGTTATTCTCTCGGAAAAAGGGTTGTCCGATCTGAGCGAAGCTCCGCCGCCGCCGTCAAAGATTATTAATATGGCCGTCATCGTGTTTTCGACTGCTCCGATTCTGGCCGTCTATCCATTTTTGCAAAAGCACTTCGCCAAAGGGGTGCTGCTCGGCTCGGTTAAAGGATGAGCATGCTCATCTTTTAATAAACTAGGATCTAATTTGAAGGGGGAAACGAAAGTGGGAAAACAGAGGTATAAGCTCGCAATGGCTGGTCTTGCAGCAAGCTTGGCTGTATCCATGTTAGTAGGGTGCAGCAGCAATTCAGGTACTTCGGGAGCGGGGGATGTGCTGCATATTACGATGATGAATCAATATTCGTCGCCGGAGCCGCCGCGCGCAGACAATCCGTTCGTGAAAAAAATCGAGGAATACACCAACACAAAGCTGGATATTACATGGATTCCCGGTTCGGCTTACAACGATAAAGTCAATGTATCGATCGCCTCCAACGATTTGCCGCAAGTGTTGATGGTACAGGATCCCAAGTCTTCCTCGATCATAAACGCTCAGCGTTCAGGCATGTTTTGGGAGGTAGGGCCTTACCTTAAGGATTATCCTAATTTAAGCAAATATAATGCCAACCCGCTCGTACTGAACAATATCTCTGTTGATGGTAAAGTATACGGCCTTTATCGAGCCAGAGCATTGGCGCGCCAAGGGATCGCTTTTAGGCAGGATTGGCTGGACAATCTCGGTCTCAAGCAGCCGCAGACGATCGATGAGCTGTATAACGTGATTAAAGCTTTTACGCTGGATGATCCTGATAAAAATGGCATGAAGGATACATTCGGTCTTGTAGAGGCTGAAGATTCCAATAGCGGAATGGGGGCGGCCGGTCTATCGGGCTTCCGAACGATCGCTTCCTTCTTTGGTGCCCCGAACCAGTGGGAAGTGCGGGACGGCCAGGCTGTGCCTGAATTTATGACGGAGGAAAATATGGAGGCGCTCAAGTTCTATAAGCGGCTGTATGATGAGAAGCTTTTGAATCAAGATTTTGCTGCGACCAAAGCGGGCAAGCAGGGTGAGCAGTTCTATCAAGGCAAAGCCGGCATGATGTTTACGACATTGGATTTTATCATTACGGGCGGAAATGAGATGAAGAAGGCCAATCCGGATGCGAAGGTAGACATTGTCAGCCGGATCAAAGGGCCGAAAGGCGAGCGTGTTTTTGCTACTACCGGCTATTTCGGCGTCTTCCTCTTCCCAAAAGCGACGGTGAAAACAGAGGCAGAGCTAAAGCAACTGCTTGCTTTCTTCGATAAGATCGTGGATGACGAAATGATATTTAATTGGACTTGGGGAATTGAGGGCGTTCATCATACGAAGGACAGTACCGGCGAACCGACGATCTCCGATCAGACCGCATATAGCAATGAAGTATCACCGCTGAAGCAGCTGCCTACTTATGATGGAGCGCTCATGATTTGGAAGGGCAAGGGCGAGGCGGATAACAAGTTTCGCACCATGATGAAGGACAACGAAGCGATTGCGGTAACCAATCCGGCAGAGCCGCTTATTTCCCAGACCGCAGTAGAAAAAGGAACGGAGCTGAACAAAATCATTACAGACGCCCGCGTCAAATTCATTACGGGAGCGATCGATGAAGCCGGATATAACAAAGAGATAGAACGTTGGCGTACGCAAGGCGGCGAACAAATTATTCGCGACTATACGGAATTGCTTGCCAAGCAGGGGAACTAAGCTTGCTGACAGAGAGGAGTATTACTAAAGATGAATGGTGAAGTACAGCAGTTTGATATTGTCATTGCAGGGGCAGGAGTGGGCGGCATTAGTGCCGCCCTGGCAGCGGCGCGGCTGCAATGCCGTGTCCTATTGATTGAGCAGCGGGCGGAAGTAGGCGGTACTGGGGTGTTCTCTAGCGTGTCGCTTATATGCAATTTTCGCGATTCGGGAGGAAGGCCGGTGACGAGTGGCATCCATCGGGAGCTGTTTCCCGCTGCCTACACGCATTATAGCGAACAGATGGTTCCTACCTATGATGAGCGGGAGCTGAAAGCAACTTATGTGTCGCTGTTGGCGGCAGAGCCGACATTGTCTGTCTGGACGGGAAGTTCAGTCGTTAAGGCAGATATGGAGCAGGGAAGAATTGCCCGTTTGCATATTGAGGGAGAGCGGCAAGCGGTCATTGAGGCAAAAGTGTATCTTGATGCCACTGCGGATGGCAATTTATCTTATTTGGCCGGGCTTGAATACCGGCTTGGCCGGGAAGGCGATGGCAAGCTGCAGTCTGCGACCGCTACCTTTAAAGTGAGCGGCTTTGCTCCAGCATTATTGAAAGAGCAAAATTACCGGTCATGGGCAGGAATCCATTCCTTGCGCAGTGAATTGCTGCCCTATTATTTGGCGCTGAAAGCAGAGAATCGTACGAGCAATCCCAGGCAATCGGTAACTTGTTTTCCGTATCCGAACGAGGACGCACTGCTGTTCAATTCAACCTCGGTGCTGGATGTAGACCCGACGGAGCCGGATTCAGTCGTTCGGGGAATGGAAGAAGGGGGCAGGCAGGCACGGGAGCTCTTTGCTGCGATTACCGGGCATCCGGCATTTTGCGCTGCCAGGCTGGATTATGTTGCGCCTAAGCTGGGTGTACGGGAAGGCAGACGCATTGTAGGTGAATATGAGTTGACGGGGGAGGATTGTCTCGGAACGAGACAGTTTGACGATATGGTTGCCGCTTGTGCCTACGCGCTGGACATTCACAATCCGGAGGGCGGGCCGACAAGACTGGAGAGCATCCCTGCTCCCGGCTATTATCACATTCCATACCGCAGTCTTATCCCGCGCGGTTGCAGCAATTTGCTGCTTAGCTCGCGCTGCATAAGCGGCACGCATGAGGCGCACAGCTCCTACCGGATTATGGCCTCGATCAGCGCAATCGGCGAGGCAGCCGGAACAGCGGCTGCAATCTGCGTCATGCAGAAACTACAGGACGTTCGGGAGGCGCGTGCTGAGCAGATCCGTTTTGTGCTGCAATTGCGCGGTCAATTTGTGGAAGGGGAGGTGGAGCGAATTGAGCTGCCGGTAGCCACAAAGCTATACCCTCAATAAGTATCCGTTGACAGTTCAGGAGCGGGAGTCCAATAAATGAACAGGAGGATAACTATGTTTTCCTATAAAACTGTATCATCTGTAGTAGTGCTTGCCTTATTGATGAATTTATTTATGCTGGGAGAGGGCTCTGCGGCTAAAGCCGATGGAGCTGTAGAACCCCCTGCCGTGACTGATTTTGTTTATACAATCAGTGATTTTGAAATGGCCGATGACCAGTGGGATTATACATTTGGCGAGCAGCCGAATATACAAGGAAGCTTTGAGGTTATTGAGCTTGAGGATGCGTACACAGGCCAGCATGCGGGGAAGCTGAATGCTGATTTTAGGCAGAGCAGCAAGGATAAGGCTGCCTATACAGCGATGCGCAAAGAGTTTGAAGGACTGGAATTAGAGCAATATGCGTTTTGGGTGAGAACATCGGAGCTCACGGCGGTGCGCATCCGTACGACCGATGCAACAGGTCAGACCTTTCAGCAAAAGATTAATTTGCAAGATACGGCAGACTGGCAGCAGGTAGTTGTCAACTCAGTAACTTCCGGCCAGTATTGGGGCGGCGCAGCTAACGGCAAATGGAATGCCCCCGCAAAAAAAATAGCGATCATGATAGACCGCAATGATATTAAGGACGGGAAGCTGACGGCGAGCATGCTGGTTGATAAGATGACAGCCAAGCTTAACCTACCGGATTTGAAAATCAAGCAGTCCGTGCTGGGCAATATTTATTTGGATAATGGACCTGTAACTTTTACCGTAGCCACCAGATTTCCGGAAGTGGCATGGCAGGTTTACGATTTGAACGGCCAGCTGGTTCGTGAAGGCATCGTACTGACTCCGAACGGAGGCGGGCAAATTAATTTACCTGACCTGGAGCTGGGATATTATTCGCTTGATTTGTCTGCATTGTCAGGGAGTGAAGGGCCGGTAAGATTGAAGACGACGTTTGCCCTTCTTTCTGACTATGATTGGGACGCTGTTGGCGACTCGCCCTTCGGTATTGCTGCGCATTTGCATCGAGAGTCGTTTGGCTGGAGCGGCGAGCTGGCCCGGTTAATCAAATATGCAGGAGCAAGGACTGCGCGCGGAGGCTATGAATGGTCGATCGAAAAGTCGCCGGGGCAGTATACTTTTACTCCGCAGCCGGAACGGTTTATGTCCCATGTGCAAGCGGAAGGTTTGAAGAGTATGTTTGTAAGCGGATACAATAATCCGTTCTACGATAATAATGCGACGCCTTATACCGATGCAGGACGTGAGGGGTTTGCCAATTATGTAAACGCTTATATTAATCAATACAAGGATCATTTGGTTGGCGTGCAGGTGTACAACGAATTTAACGGCGGCTTCGGCAAAAGAGGCAACAGTCCTGCTGACTCCAAGCCGGAGTATTATTACGAGCTGCTGAAAAAGACCTATGAGACCGTGAAAGCAAACCATCCTGATTTTACAGTCAGCGGCATGGTTACGGCCGGTATTGATCTGGAGTGGATAGAGGAAGTATTAAAGCTTGGAGGTATAGACTACCTCGACAATATTGCTGTCCACCCTTACCGCTATGGACGCGCTGTGGTGAAGGATCGCGCGCCAGAGGGAATGGCGGCTGAGCTGGAGCAATTGAAGTTGCTTATTCGTGAATATAACGGGGGAGAGCTGAAGCCGATCTGGATTTCCGAGTTTGGCTGGCCGACCCACCAGGCTGCTATTGGCGTAGACGAGAAAACGCAGGCCGATTTTCTGGCACGGGCTTATGTCATCGCCTTATCTCAAGGGGTTGAACGCATCGTGTGGTACAACTTGATGAATGACGGTCTGCAAGCCGATTATAACGAGCATAACTTCGGGCTGATCCGCTTTAAAGACGATCCACTTGGCGCACATACACCTAAGCCGGCTTACGTGGCGTATGCCGCGATGGCAAGAGAACTGACGAATGCTGCATTTGTGGAGGAGGAGACCTACGGAGGCGATATCAAAAGCTATTTGTTTGACCAGGACGGCAAAGCGCTCAGAGCGGTGTGGGCAGTTGAGGATACGAATGTTGCCGTCTTAACGAACGAGCCGCTGCTGATTACGGATATAACCGGACATTCCGAGCAATTTGTGCCGCATAACGGAAAAATCTATTTAACGCTGAATGGAGAAATTTTATATATAAAAGGAAATTTGAGTGGAATCGTCGAGGATCATACCTTCTCGATTACTGGAGAAGAGACCTTTATTGGAGATGAAGCAGGTTTCACCGTTCAATTGTTTAACCAGGACTCAGTAGGTGAGTTCAAAGTTGACTTGGAAGCAGAAGGCGTCAGTCAGCCAATTGCAGCTTCTCATGGCAGTAAGTCTCAGGAGCGCATTACCCTTTTGCCGGCGAGAGACGCTTCTTTCCGTTCAGTAGTTGTTTCTATCAAGGACGGGGAACAAACAATTGGCAGATTGCGCCACTCTATTACCGTTTTAGAAGCAAATGAAGTAAAAGTCAGGCCGACATTGACGTTGGAGGAAGACGGCAGTTTGGACCGATCCTTAGACCTGGAAATTGAGAATTTCAGCAAAACAAAAAATCTATCCGTCAACGGAGCCGTGTGGTCGGCAGGCGATCAGTCCGGTCAGCAGCAATGGAATGAGCAGGTAAAGCCGGGGGAAAAGCGCCGTTTCATTATTCCGCTTGAGGCTGCCCCGATGGGAACGGATTTGCAGACTGCTGTCAAAGTCGAGTTCGGGTCGGGTTTACCGTTCGAGTTTGCAGGAAATATCAGCTTTAATCCTATCCTGCAAGGCAATGGGACGGCGGTTGACACAGAGACTGAATCAGGCCAAGCCGAAGTCCCTCCCACGATTGATTTGTCTAATGGGAAAAAGGTTCTGTTATCCGGTCATAGCGGAAGTATCGATTTAACCGGCCATATCTCACTGCAGCACGATAAGGACAATCTTTATTTGCTGGCCGAAGTCGAGGACGACGTTCATGCCGCTCCTGAAGGGCAGGCCAATATTTGGAATAATGATAGTATTCAATTTGCAATCGCGCCGGGCATTCCTGGCGAGAGCCAAGGGTTTTATGAATTCGGCATTGCGGATACGCCGGATGGCGCGCAGGTATACCGCTGGAGCAACCTGGAAGGGAAAATAGCGGAGGCCGTGCAGCGGGCGAAGGCCGAAGTGATCCGGGATGAAGAACAGAAGCTGACCACTTACAGGCTTGCGCTGCCATGGTCGGAGCTTACGCCAATCAAGCCTGATCGGGGCGAGGTTATCAGCTTCTCGTTGCTGGTTAATGACAATGACGGCAACGGCCGGCGCGGCTGGGTGGAATGGGCATCCGGGATCGGGAATGAAAAGCGCCCAAGCCTGTTTCGCTCTATGCAGTGGATCTTTGACAAGCAGCAGACGCCTCCAATTGCAGCAGACGCTTCATTCATGGTGACGGCAGGCAAACGAAAGAAAGGCAACCTGCAGGCTGAGTATCCAGAGGGCGCCAAACTGCAATTCGAAATTGTGGATCGGAGCAAAAAAGGGGTTGTGAAGTTGATTGATGCGGCGGCGGGGCGCTTCGAATATGCGGCAGCTGCTGATGCAGCAGGCGAAGACCATTTTACATTCCGCGTGCGCGATGGAAGTCAAGTTTCGAATATTGCAACCGTATCGATTGTAATCGAATCAAAGCAAAAGCCAAACCCGAAACCAAAACCAAAACCGAAAAGTCTCGCTGATTGAAGATCGCGCGGAGCCAGAAGTAGAGCTGAAGCATCCTCTGCTACAATACCCCATTAGATCAATAATCACGCAATCGTTAATGAGATTGCGTGATTATTGTTCATCCAGACTATGCATCAGGATATTCTGATAAGATCAGGGTTTTTCTAATAGCTAACTAGATAATCTCGGGGAACCAATCGACACAGGTTATTCTCATGCTATCCATTCTTCTCCTCGAAATACTCCTGATACTGACTCGGCGTGACGTGGGCGTATTTTTTGAAGATACTTATAAAATACTTGTAATCACTAAATCCGATATCCTGCGCGATGGTGTAGACTTTGTTATCTCCTGACTTCAGTAAATCGATCGATTTCTGAATGCGGTAGCGATTGAGAAACTCGTTGAAGGTATAGCTGGTCTCAGCCTTGAATTTCTGGTTCAGGTAATAGGCGCTTAAACCGATCTCCTCCACGAGGTCATGAATGCTGATCTTTTTGGCATAGTTCTCCTGTACATAGGCGATCATTTTGGCCACGTATTTCGAGGTTTTGGTTTCTTTCTCCAGAAATTTGCTGTTTAGAATCTCTTCCTTTTCCTGCGGATGATTGGAGATCACTTCATATTTGCGGATTAAATCCACCTTGGCTTTGGCCGATTCCAGTGCCGCTACCAGCTGCTCATCCTCTAAGGGCTTCACTAGAAATTCGGTCACGCCTAACTGGAGTGCCTGCTGCGCAAGGTGGAATTCATTATATCCGGAAATAATAATGCTGCTGAAGGTATGCTGCTGCAATCCTTCCCGAATCATCGAAATGCCATCCATGATCGGCATGGTGATGTCGGTTATGACGATATCCGGCTTTAGCTCGCAGATCTTCTCATAGCCATCCTGTCCATTCAGCCCTTCTTCAATGACGATGCAATCGTATTGAAGCCAATCGATGCTGAAGCGTATCCCCCTGCGAATCATATCCTCATCTTCGACCAGCAGAACTTTAAACATGATATCCACTCCATTCGTAAGGAATCGTAAGTGCCACGCAGGTGCCTCTTCCTTGTGCGCTGTCAATGTGAATACCGGATCCTTCGCCATATAGAAGCACTAAACGTCGGTGAACGTTGTACAGCCCGATATGCTGCGTCGTGTTTGTCTGGCTTTGCAGGATCTGATTCACTTCCTGCAGTCTCTCTTTACTCATGCCTTGCCCGTTATCGCGGACTTCCAGAATCAGCTTGTCTGTGGAAGTGTAGATATGGATCTCGATAAGCACATGGCTCTGATCCTGATAGCCATATTTGATAGCGTTTTCGATAATTGGCTGCAGCAGAAGCTTGGGGACGTATACATCCAGTGTTTCCTCCGCTACGATAATCCGATATTCCAGCCGATCATTGAACCGAATTTGCTGCAGCTTCAGGTAATCCCGTACATAACTCATGTCATTCTTCAGTTGGACGCTGCGATCAGGTCCGATGCTGTAACGAAGCAGCCTGGATAGGATCAGCACGATATCCTGCGCTTGATTCGCGTCAATTTTAATCGCATAACGCAGGGTTTCAAGTACATTGAATATAAAATGCGGGTGGAATTGCGATTGCAGCTGCTTCACCTCAATAATCGTGCTGAGCTCGGACAGCTCTTTATTTTTCTCGATCAACTCTTTCAACCGATCCAGCATCACATTGTACTCATCGCCCAGAATTTGAAACTCGTCATTCGTCTGAATGTCGACATAGCCATTGAAGTTTCCTTCGCGCAGCTGTGCCAAGGCATGAATTAATTTATCGATCGATTCGGAATTGCGCGTCGACATTTTGTTCGCCAGGAACTGGATCAACACCCACAGCAGCAGGCTGGCAGCAAGAACAAAGAAAGAGACCGTATAGTAGGTGTATTGCTCCGATTTATAGGAGTTCAGCGTAATGACTTGAATCGGTGTATCAGGGATCCGCTTGGCATACATGTAGTACTTGCCTTCGTTTAGCAGAACATGTCCCTTGTTATCGAGCTTGGGGCTGAATTTGTTGAGAACGCCTTTGGTCACATTGCTGGTCGTGGCAATAATGGTGTTATGTTCATCGGTGATCATGGCGATCTCATTATTTTGTTCGAAAATCATCTTCTGAATGTCGGATTCGTACAGCTGGTAGATGATATAACCTATCGTCCGCTTGTCCTTAACGATGGCTTTGCCAAACGTATAACTCGTATCGCGATCATGCGAATAACGAAAGCTGTTCATTTCGGTTAGCGTGTCGCCGGGCCGCTGATCGATCCTATGAATGAGATTGCCGAAGGCGAAATTGGAATACAGCGCATCTGCTGGAGCGGAGCTTGCCAGGAAGACCCCATCCGTATTGACGATATGAAAAATGCTCTTGACCTTCTGCTGGTTGTTGAAATCATAAAAGGCGGAATACACTTGTTCGCTGCCCAGATGCGAGCTTACGTAATTGATCACGGTAGGAGAGACGGCCATCCGATTAATCTCCTCATAGTACTGTTGATACACACCGGATATGGACTGACTGATAGACTGGGCGGCTTCGGTCGTTTTTTGGGTTAGGTTCATTCTGCCATTAATAATCGTGAACGCCAAAAACAATACGATTAAGATGGAGAACGGGATCATCGTATAGATGCGAAATAAATGCCGGGTCGATTCCTTGAAGTTGCGATAATGTGTAGGTTTCATGCTGCCCTCCATCTGCGATAAGGCCTTCAAATCTATTATACTGACTGGCAGTATCCGCAGATCATCCAAATACATCCAAGCCGCCCCCTCATGCTGCAGGTGCCGACTTGGATGTAGTCTACGTTATGAATTCATCACATTTACATGGAAACTTCTTTTTGTCCGGAGAGCTTCAGGAAGACGAGCAGCGACACTACCGTAATGACGGTAAGAATCGTGGATAGAGCTGCCGCCACGCCGTAGTTACCGCGGATGACCTCGGTGTATATGGCAACCGTTACGGTCTTGGTCTTGCCTGTATAAAGAATGATCGAAGTGCTTAATTCGGTAATGATGGTAATCCAGCTCAGGATCGCGCCGGAGACTACGCCTGCCACCATCATCGGAAGCGTAATCTTGAAGAACGTCTTCATCTGGGAAGCCCCCAGACTGATGGCTGCTTCCTCAATCCCATCGTTAATCTGATGCAGAATGGCCGCGCTGGATCGAATCGTATAGGGCAGGCGCCGGATAACAAACGAGATGATCATGATGACGGCTGTTCCGCTCAAGGCCAGCGGCTTATTATTGAAAGTGATTAATAGAGCGATCCCCAGAATGGAGCCGGGAACGATATACGGGAACATCGTGAAGATATCCAGCGTATTCGTTAGCGCATTCTTTCTTCGAACGGTTACGTAAGCAATCAGTATCGCTAACAGGATAATGACGACCAGCGACACGATCGCCAGGAAGAACGTGTTCAGAATGACGCCGCCAATATTACTGAAGGCATCCCGATAGCTTTGGAGCGAGAACCCTTCGACGAAGATTCTGCCGTTGGATTTCAGGAACGAAGTATAAATGACATAGAGCTGCGGCAGCAGTGCGATTAACGTATACAGATAGATAACGGCATGAGCCGCGATATTGCCGATGCCCTTCTTCTTCTTGGCTTCAATCGGATGCAATGCGCTCATCGTAAAGGATTTACGATTGGCTACGAATTTTTGCAGCAGGAATATCGTTGTGGCGAACAGAACGACAATGACGCTGATCGCCGCCGCGAAACCGTCATCGCCGCCGACCTCACTGATGAACTCGTTAAAGATCAGCACGGGAACGGTCTTGTATCCCTCACCGATCAGCATCGGCGTACCAAAATCGGCAAGCGCACGCATGAAGACGAGCAGGCCGCCCGCCAGCAAGGTTGGCGTAATGAGCGGGAGGAGCACTTTGCGCATTTTGCCAAAGCCTGAATAACCCATGCTTTCGGCTGCTTCCATTAGCGACTGGTCCATATTCTTCAGTGCGCCTGATACATACATGAAGATAAGAGGGACCATCTGCAAGGTCAAGACGACTAAGATCCCCGTAAATCCGTATATATCCGGCATCGTAATGCCGAATGTGTTGCTAACGAATTTCGTAATGACACCGCTTCTGCCCAGCAGCAGGATCCAGGAGTAAGCTCCAATGAAAGGAGCCGACATCGAGGAGATCAGGATCATGACCCGAATGGCCGAACTGCCTTTAATCTTCACCGTTGCCATGATGTAGGCCAGCGGCGTTGCGATAATGGCGGCTAGCAAGGTTACGCTGACGGTGACTTTAACGCTGTTGAACAGAGCGTTTAAATAGTAGGGCTTACTGAAAAACTTCGTGAAATAGGCGAGGGAAAAATCGCCAGTCGTACCGTTGTACACACTCTTAAACAGCATCGTAAATAAAGGCAGGGCCAGAAACAGAATGTAGAACACAAAGATCAGTAACGAAATGTTGGTCCAGACATCAAATCGTTTGCGCGTCTCTCTCATAGCCGAGCGCCCCTTGTATAGTTCAGTTCCCCTGCCGCATCATAGACATTAATCTTCTCTTTTTTGGCCTTGAGATAGATAACTTGACCAGGCTCGAGGATATATGACGTTTTCGATTCTTGTGTGATCTCCACGCGTTGACCGGACGCCAAGTCTACAAAATAATGGGTGTTCTGCCCCAGAAATACGCTGTGTACGATCGTCGCTTTCATGCCGGTTTGGTCCTCGGTCAGAATGAACTCTTCCGGCCGAACCGAGATCTGAACGTTTAGCGTATCTGCCTTGGCATCGGATTTCGGAACCTCGATGTTAGACAGCTCTTCCATATAGCCGGAGCCGAAGTGCAGGACATAGCTGTCTGCCAATTTTGTTAAAGTACCCTCGAGAATGTTGGTTCGACCGATAAAGGTTGCAACGAATACGTTCGCAGGACGCTGGTAAATCTCCTGTGGCGTTCCGAGATGTTGAATCACGCCGGATTTCATGACCGCGATGCGGTCGGATACCGCCATGGCTTCCTCTTGATCGTGCGTGACGTAGACGGTGGTAATCCCGACTTCTCTCTGAATGTCTTTAATCGCGTTACGCATGTCGACCCGAAGCTTGGCATCCAGGTTGGATAGAGGTTCATCCATCAGCAGGACATCCGGGCGGATGACGATGGCTCTGGCAAGCGCAACGCGCTGCTGCTGGCCGCCGGACAGGTTCTTCGGCATGCGATCTTTATAGGGCTCGATCTGAACGACCTTTAAGATGTTATCCACCTTGGCGTTAATCTCTGCCTTGGATAATTTCCGATTCTCCAGTCCGAACGCGATGTTTCCTCTAACGTTTAAGTGAGGGAAGATCGCATAGCTCTGAAAGACCATCCCGATATTCCGCTTGCCCGGTTCCACCTGGTTAATGACACGCTCGTTAAAATGAATGGTTCCGCCTTCAATGCTGTTGAAGCCGGCGATCATGCGCAGCAGTGTCGTCTTGCCGCACCCGGAAGGCCCGAGAAGGGTGAAGAATTCACCCTTTTTAATCTCCAGGGAGAGCTCGGGAATGACGGTTGTGTCGTCGTATTTTTTGATTAAGTCTTTAATGGTTATGGTTACGCTCATGGTTGTCACCTGATTCTATAGTTTATTTAACGCTAGTGAACAAATCGACATAACGCTCAACGATCTCGGATTTATGCTCACTTACATAGTCCGTGTCTTCATCAATCATGTGGATCTCTTCATAGGGCTTCATGTGGTCGCCAAGCTTCGTATCTAGGCGAAGTGGACGGTTCGTTAATTGCGTACCGAACGCATCCTGCGCTTCTTGTGACAGAATGAAGTCGATGAATTTCTTGGCGTTGTCCATATGCGGTGCATCTTTGATAATGGCGGATCCGGCATCCAGGAAAACGGCGCCTTCTTTTGGATATACGATTTCTACCGGAGCGCCGTTCTTTACATAGGTGCTGGAAGGGTCTTCATAGGTAAGGCCGACTACATATTCACCGTCCGCCACGCTTTTGTGAACGGCACCGGAACCGCTTGCAATTTTGCCGTCCAGGTTCTCGATCAGTTGACCAACGTAGTTCCATCCTTGCTCATTCTCATAATCGCCGCCCATGGCTTTCAGCATATTGGTTAGCTGGGCGAAAGCGGAGCTTGAGCTTGCCGGGTCAGCGGAAGCAATCTTCCCTTTGAGCTGCGGATTCAGCAAATCCGCATAGCCTTCGATTTTGATATCGCCGATCAGGTTTTTGTTTACGAGCAGCACGCTGCCATCCGAGATATAAGGAGTAGCAAAGCCCGACGTATTACGGTGACCTTCAATCAGGTTCTTGTCTTCAGGTGATACGTAAGGTTCGTATAAAGCTTCATTTTCGCGGAAACCGGCCATAGAACCACCGAACATCACGTCAGCGTAAGGGTTCTGCTTCTCGGACTGTAAGCGCTTAATAATTTCGCCGGTACCAGCCGTTACAAGCTCAACCGTAATCCCGGTCTGCTTCTCGAACATCGGAATAATGGTCTTGATGATCTCCTCGCTATTCGGACTGTAGATGACGAGTTTATTGGACGATCCCGAATCGGACTCGCCGCTTGCGCAACCGCTAAGCGCACCCATAATCAACACGCAGGTTAACAGTAAAATCGATAGCTTTTTCATGTATAATCCCCCTTGAACAAAAGTTCATTTCGTAATTGCATGTTCATTGTAGCAAGGTTGGTACCGTTTACATAATCCCATAATCCGCAAACATCGTCTAAAATACGCAACCTATTTTGGAGTGGAAAGAGATCTGGGCAGGTATACTTTTAAAGAATTCTTTCAGATCCGTTAGGGCAAGATATGGTTTGGAACAACGTCTGGCAAGATGGAGCTGTTCCTATCACAATGTCGAGGGAGTGAGATGGATGGCTAATAAAAATGATCGTAATCAAAAGGTTGATTCTGACCGCGACAACGCCAAAATGGATATTGACGCTGGAGAAGCCTTAGGGACTGCAGGTGGTGGTGTCGTAGGTGCTGCTGTAGGTTCCATATTGGGTCCAATCGGCACGATTGCAGGTGGTATCGCAGGCGCAGCATTGGGTAACAAAGCTGGCGATGCTGCAGAGAATGACGACAACGATTCAAAATAAGCTGCGTTAGCACAACCATCTGTGCGAGTAAAAATAAGGGGACCCGGGGATTCCCGTGCCTTCGATTATTTGTAGCTGCATGTTTAAAAGAACCGCGCTCCCGCGCGGTTCTTTGATTTTTCGTATAAGTTCTATGCAGTAGTAAATTTAAACTCATCTTCGCTTGACATATCACTACATGATGTAGTAGTTTATAATCACTACACCGTGTAGTGATTAAGTTCGTTATGGACGCATAACGACGTAAAGAGGTGTTCACCGTGAATCAAGTTCAAAAATTATCGGATACTGAAATGGAGCTAATGGAGGTGATTTGGGAGTGTACACCGCCTGTCACATCCACCGAACTGCTAAGTCTGTTTGCCCAGAGAGGAAGAGAATGGAAAGCGCAAACCATTTCCACCTTCCTATCACGCTTAGTGGACAAAGGGGCGCTTACGGTTACGAGGCATGGACGGACAAATAAATATATGCCTCGCATTTCGCCTGAAGATTATAAGCTCATGGAAACACAGCACGTCTTGGACGGATTATATCAAGGCTCGGTTAAAAATCTAATTTCAGCTTTGTATGACGGCGAAAAGCTTTCAGATGAAGATATTGCAGAGCTGAAGCAATGGTTTTCGCAAAAGTAGGGGGCTTATGAATACTATTCTTGAATTGCTGTTTACCCTTACCGTTGCTGGAAGTGCCGTCGTAGCCTGCATTCTTGTACTGCGGATCATACCCATCAATGCCTTTCCTACAAAGTGGCGCTATGGGATTAGCAAAATGGCAGTAGGCTTTTATCTTTTACCCGTAGTCCTTGGTATGCAGTGGATTTCACCGTTTTTTGTATTCAATGGAACAGCAACCATCCCCTCCGTGAACGAGTTACCTTCTACTGTGCAACATGCGGTGTCCGGTCCATATTCAGGGATTCATTCGGAGCAGCTCGTCCCAACACAGACCATTTCAGCAAACGTAGCCCTTCCCCTTATTATCTTATGGGCAATCGGCGCTATAGCTTTTGCTGCATGGCAGATGTATTGTTATCGCAGATTTTTAAAGAAACTAGAACATACGCGTACCACCGTTCCGATTAGCAGCGAAGCAGCTAAACAGCTTCCTTTCATCAAGGAAGCCCTTGGTCTGAAAAGCAACGTCCGGCTTGCCTACAGCTCCATCATTCGGAGTCCTGTTCTTGTCGGCCTATGGAAACCAACTATTTATCTCCCTATAGAGAATACAGTTAACATGGACATGGTGATCCGTCATGAGTTGATCCATCTGAAACGGAAAGATTTATGGGTCAAAGCGTTCACGCTCGGAGCCAGCGCCTTACATTGGTTTAACCCCTTGGTGCACATTCTGCGCAAGGACATTCACACATGGAGCGAGCTGTCTTGTGATGAAGAAGTCGTAAAAGAGATGTCTTATGCCGAGCGAAAACGCTATGGGGAGACGATCTTAAACGTTATGGTAGGATCAAGGAACTTACCCGTGCAATTTTGTGCCTCCTTATCCGGTGACGGGAAACAATTGAAAAGGAGATTAATGATGATGCTTAATGTAAAGAAACAAAAAAAGAAAACACTGTATCTCACGATAACAGCGGTGTTTTTGGTTGCTGTAATTAGCACAACAGCAGCGGCATGGGCTTCTAGCAATACGCCCAAAGTCATTGGGAATAAGGAGAGTCATGCTGAAGCTCAACCAACAGAAGCGGCTCCTGAAGCGGTACCTTCTGAGGCCGTCGTTGAAAATGAAGCAAACGATGTTGTAACTTATCCAGAAGAAGCTCGTCCTGTAGCTGTAGTTGAGAATGAAGGAAATAATGTTGAAACTCAGCCAGAAGAAGCTCGTCCTGCAGTTGTAGCAGAAAATAAAACAATCACTGATTCCCAAGGCAATGAAACCGTGGCTGCACCTAAAAACATAGGTGCAAATGAAAAAAGTGGTGCTGAATCTCAAGCAAATGTAGAACCAGCTCTACCTGTAGACGATGGTTATAGGAAGTCCCACCCAAATGAAATCCCACCGGGAACTTCTATGACGGTCAGATCCATGACACCTCAAGAAAGAGCTTCAATGGAGGAGCTTGAAGAGGAATTAAGAGCCACGTTGAAGCCCGAGGAGCTTGCTGAGTATGATCATGAATATTCTCATCCAAATGAGATTCCCCCGGGCACTTCCATTACGGTCAGATCCATGACACCTGAAGAAAGAGCTTCAATGAAGGAAACTGAAGAGGAATTAAGAGCAACATTGACGCCAGAAGAACTCGCTGAGTATGATTTTGATAAATAAGAAACCGCCATTTTTGAAAAAAGCACTGCCTTTAGGGCAGTGCTTTTTTTGGGGTTATTCAGAATGGGTCGACCATGAAAAAGCTGCACTTCTTGAATTAGCCTCGTTCGTGCTTGTTTTAATTTGGAACGTATGGTTACTATAGCTGCCTGTGTCAATGGTAACAATCGAATTTCCAGCTATATTTGGTTGCCACCAACTGACACTGCTATTGGTTTGACTTTTTATGCTTAAATTAACGGATGGCATAGTGCCTGGCAAATTCCCTACAGCTATCGAAACATATCTGTCCGGAGAGGGAATAAATGCATGGCCCACATTTGCTCCTTGGGTTCCATCCGTATTAATAGGGACACTCACATTTCCACTCCAGCTATCAGACAAGATACCAACGTCAAAGAGACCTACGTCCTGGTTTCCATTCGCTCTTTGCTCAAACAGGACGATCTCTTCCGGAGTCATGGGTCTGACCGTAATGGATGTTCCAGAAGGAAAGATTGCTTCTTCTCCTTCTGAGGTTGCAAAAGCGGATACCGAAAGTGACAACATCAGAACCATTGTAAGGACAAGTGAAAAAAGTTTTTTCATTAGAGAATGATCCTCCTTAAATTTAATATTTTTTTAATTACTAGATTAGCTATTCAAACAACCATATAAAAGAACTCACCTCCGCCTCCTCTATATGAGCTACCCCTCTTTTCTATGGCAAGTATCTAGTAGGTTCAAAGCTTCTTGTTCGTTACCTTGCTTGAGATAAGTAAGGTAGCTTGAACGATGTATGTATCCAATAGAGCTAATCTACTACTAAAACGATTTATCCTAGCAACATATGACGCTTTTTTTAAAAATATAATTTTTTCGACGATCATATATAAGGAAAAACATGTAAATATATGCTAATATTTTACTGTAATGGTAAACTGCTTGATTTAAAATTTCGTCAAGCAGCTAATGAATAAAATAAAACGGAGGAGGGTACACGTGGAGCAAGAACAATGGTTATATTTCTTACGCACTAATTTCTATGATTTAGACCACGACACCCAAAAATTAGCCTATGAAGCTTATCGGAATTTGGTCTATCGGGACATTTATTTTCTGACACGAAGTCATGAACTGGCAGAAGATGTTGTACAGGAGACGTTCTATAAAGTGGTGGTTAAAGCCCCTCAACTGCAAGACACTAAGCATTTGAAAGCCTGGATGATTAAAATAGCTAGGAATTATGCCTATGATTTGTTAAAAAAAAATAAAAAATATCATCATCTTAGAGATCCTCAAGTCGTTATTGATATGAAGGCCCCTTTTTTACGCCCTACGGTAGCCGAGCAAGTGGAAGATCAGATTCGGAAAGAGATACTACTTGAAGCTCTAAATGAGCTAAGCCCCGAGTATCGTCAAGCTTTGTTTCTATATTACATCGAAGAAAAACCATATAAAGAAATTGCACAGGAGCTAGAAACAACGGAACAAGCTTTAGCTCAAACGATGGTCAGAGCAAGAAAAAAATTGCACCTCTACTTTTCAAAAAGATGGGTTGATGCAGATGAGTGATGAATTTAAACATAAACGATGAACGTTAATTAGAGCAAAGAAGGTGATCTCCCTCGTTTCGCTTAATACAATGGCATCAGATAGCATCTGTAATTGTAGCTGTAAAGGGCCCGCCTATGGTACGATATGAAGGATTGGCAAGCGACTTAGCTAGCAAATCGCCATGCCATCATAGACATCGGGATTGGGGATAACATCTTGAAGACGTTTAAGAAAGTTTACATAGAGATTACGAGTATTTGTAATCTAGCCTGCACGTTCTGCCCGCCGACAGAGCGTAAGGCCAACTTCATTAAGGTCGAAGACTTTGCGAGAAGATTGGACGAGATCAAGCCGCATACGAGTTACATTTATCTGCATGTGAAGGGGGAGCCGCTGCTCCATCCGAAGATCGATGAGCTGCTGGATATTAGCCATGAAAAAGGGTTCAAGGTCAACATTACGACCAACGGTACGTTGATCGCGAAGAACCGGCATAAGCTGCTGGGCAAGCCAGCCTTAAGACAGATGAACTTCTCGCTCCACAGCTTCGACGGTCACGAAGGTTCAACAAATCGCGAGGGATATTTACGGGAAATCCTATCCTTTGTTCGTGCCGCGGAGGAGCATAAAGTCATCTTCTCGTTCCGATTGTGGAATCTGACGCAGGACAACCAAACGAACCTGGAGAAAAGCCGCAACCGCCAGACACTCGAAATTTTGGAGCAGGAATTTAATCTGGATTACCGAATCGAGGAAAAGGTTGAACCCGGCGGTGGCGTGAAGGTCGCCGACCGTGTCTATCTGAACCAGGATTATGAGTTCCAGTGGCCAAGTCTGACAGCGCCGGAGGATGAAGGCAAAGGCTTCTGCCATGCGCTTCGCAGCCAGGCGGCCATTCTCGTAGACGGGACGGTCGTGCCGTGCTGTCTGGATGGGGAAGGGGTCATCAATTTGGGCAATATCCATCAGAAGTCCTTCTCGGACATCGTTGACGGGGAGCGGGCAAACAATCTCGTGGAGGGATTTTCGCGCCGGGAAGCCGTTGAGGAGCTATGCAGAAAATGCGGGTATCGGCAGCGGTTTGGGGCTTAAACAAGAGGCGGAGAAAAATTCCGCTTCTTTTTTTATACCGATGTATGGTATCGTTATGTGTTATGACGTAAAGGAACGGCTTGTGGAAACTCGATCATGAGATGCCCTATGTTACGTGATGAGACAATATAGGTATTCACCTTAAAGGAGACCCCATGACATTTCAAGATTTAAATATATCCCCCGTGATTCTCAAAGCTTTAGCGAAGGAGAATTACAAGACGCCAACGCCTATTCAGGCTCAGGCGATCCCGGCTGTGTTGGCCGGCAGAGATTTGCTGGGCTGCGCGCAGACCGGAACAGGGAAGACCGCCGCTTTTTCGGTACCAATGATCCAGTTGTTGAACGAACAACCCCCTAAACCGGGCATGTCGCGCCGTATTCGCGCGTTGGTGTTGTCACCGACCCGGGAACTTGCCCTGCAAATTTCAGATAACGTGAAAGCCTACAGTCAGTTCACGAAGCTGCGTTCGACGGCCATTGTTGGCGGCGTTTCGCAAAAAACGCAGGAGCGGGCGCTACAGCAAGGAGCGGACATCCTCATTGCTACCCCAGGCAGACTCCTGGATCTTATGAATCAGAAGCGTGTCGATCTGCAGCATGTGGAGATCCTGGTGCTGGATGAGGCTGACCGGATGCTCGATATGGGCTTTATTCATGACGTAAAACGAATTATCGCCAAAATGCCGAGCAAAAGACAAACGCTGTTCTTCTCAGCTACCATGCCTGCGGAGATCACCCAACTTGTCAAAACATTATTGCAAAACCCTGTAAAAGTGGAAATCACGCCGGTTTCCTCTACAGCCGAACGAATCAAGCAATCGGTGTACCTGCTGGAAACAGGAAACAAACAGAAGCAATTGAATGAGCTGATGAAGGACCCATCCATCGTGTCGGCCTTGGTCTTTACCCGTACAAAGCGCGGCGCTGACCGGGTTGTGCGCGACCTGACGAAGGTGAACATCTCGGCTCAAGCCATTCACGGGAATAAATCGCAGGTCAGCCGCCAGACTGCACTCAAAAATTTCAAAAGCGGGGAGACCCGGGTTCTGGTGGCTACAGATATTGCCGCCCGAGGCATCGATATCGACGAGCTGTCGCATGTCATTAACTTTAATCTTCCGAACATTCCGGAAACGTACGTTCACCGGATTGGCCGGACGGGGCGTGCGGGACTGAGCGGAACGGCGATATCGTTCTGCGAAGTGGACGAGGTGCCTTTTCTCCGCGATATTGAGAAGTTAATCGGAAAGTCCATACCCGAAGTGAAGGACCATGCTTTCCCGATGTCGGGATCATTAAGAGCAGCCAAGGTAGACCGATCGCCGAAATCGGGCTCGGGCAAGTCCGGCAAAGCCAAATCAGCAGCAGTTAGACCTGCTAAACCGAAGGCCGATACCACCCGCAAGCCAAAGACCGACACGGCTCGTAAACCGAAAACAGATGCGGCTCGCCATTCGAACGCGAATTCGTCACGTAAGCCGAAAGCGGAAGCCGTCAGTAATCCGTATTCAGAGATGGCACGTAAGTTCAAATCGGAAGCTGCCGAGAAACCCAAGGATGGCCAAGCACGTAAGCGCAAGTCCGAGGGATTCAATAAGGGAAGCAAGACCGGTAGATCCTCGTAAGCAGAAATAACGATAGTGACTCAGAAAGCACCCTCTCCCACTTGTGAAGTGGAAGAAAGGGTGCTTTTTTTCGAAATGGAATGAGAGTTACGTGCTCTTTCTCCCCGCTAGAAACAGGAACAGTGGAATTCTGCGCCTGCGCTCATAGGTTTCCTCGTTCAAGAAATGTTCTCGCACGGGTCTGGATTCCCTAAGCTGCTCCACGATAAAGCCTGCTTCCTGCATCGCCCTGAAGTAATCCTCGACGGTTCGATGGTACTTCTGAACGGTGCCTCCGAGCCATTGCTGTTCCCGGTAGCCTTCGCTGAAGTAATGGTCCACGACCCAGTTCGTTCTTGTGCCGGACGGCTGTAGCGTAGAGGTAATGACGGGATGCTCGACGGAGAAGACAAACCTGCCGCTTGGCTTCAAGCACTGATGAATGCATTGAAAGACACGCTCGATATCCTGCAGATAATGAATGGCGAGCCTGGAGAGCACTAAATCATAAGAATCGCGGGGATATGTAAATTCCTCGATCCTCATGTGCACAACGGTTCCATTGTTGTAATCAGCCAGGTTGCTTGAGGCGGCTTTCACCATATTACGAGAGCCTTCAATCCCTACATACGCAGCACAACCTTTGTTGAGCAATTCCATACCAAAGCCTGCATCGCCGCACCCTAGGTCCAATACATGCCGATCCGAGATATCCTCAAGCAGCTGCCAGATGACCGGCTTCTCTAGTGTATCGTTGGCATTCTCCTGCCCTTGCCGCCGCTCCATGTACTTCTCAAAGTTCGTGTCGTTGTCATAAAAATCAGATCCGTGATAGCTCATAGGCACCTCCTGCTTGGAATCATCCTTATACTCGAGTATTTCAGAAGATCAGCTAGCCGTGCTAATCCACCTAAAACAACCGTCTGCAAAATCCGGGGCGGTCCCGCGAGGTACCCATGATGAACAAGGGTCTTTCCTGTCACACAACTCACCTCGATCCGTTATTTTGGAAAATACTGGGGATGTTTACTCTTATGATTCATTATAACGGATCGTTCCTCCCGGAATAATACCCAGGCCACGATTAATATATAAATAACGGTGCCGATATGAATCCACGCGCTGGCTGGAGCGGCTCCGTCACTACGCAGAACTAATATGGCATCTACAATAGGCATTTCTATGCTGAGAATGAGTAGGATAAGGGATGCTTTACGCAGACGAAAGAGCAATAAGGCGGCGATCACCAGCCCGATGTATAAATCTCGATTGGCCTTGATGTAGATGATGGCTGCATCTGAAGAATGAAAAAGAGTTAAACCAAAGCCTTGAATGGCGGCCTCCGGCTGAATAAACGTGTTCACACCGAGGTACAGCAGAAACAGCGAGAGTGAGGCGACCAGCCAGTAAGAGTAAGCGCGCGGCCCCCAATCCTTGGATTGCCATGATGTGCTGGAACCATATGGATTCATACAATAATCCTCCTTAAATTTTTCGAAAGCATCTAGGCTGCTGAATAACGTTACCTGTCATGCTCCGGTTGAATTGACTTTAGACTAACATGCAACATAGAATCGTGATAAGAACCCACTTTCGAGTAAGGAGCTTACTTTAAAGTAAGCCATAGAGGAGGGCTAATATGAGAACATCTGCTAAAGCTGACATTAGTCAATGCCCCATTGAAACGGTCATGCATGTCATAGGGGGGAAGTGGAAGCCCTTGATCTTATGGCATCTAATGGAATCCACCAAGCGCTTTAGTGATTTGGAGAAGGACATACCCGAGGTTACGCAGAAGATGCTGACCCAGCATCTGCGGGAATTGGAAAGTGACGGGCTTGTTGTTCGGACCATCCATCCTTCGGTTCCGCCAAAGGTGGAGTATGCTCTGAGCGAATATGGAATCACGCTGCTGCCTGTGCTCGATGCGATGTGTAATTGGGGAACGATTCATAATCGAATAGCGGTAGAACGTCCTTTATGATACGAAAAATGTGAATGTTAAACGGCGTCAATAGGCACCAAGGAGTAGCCCCTCTCATAAGGTACATGAGCGGACATTTTTATTGAGGGGGTTACTTCCGAATGTACGGAAATTACTATCATGTACCTGGGCCGATGACCAGGCAGAGAATCTCTATGCAGCAAGCTCAAGAAATTGCACTTGCCCGTGTTCCGGGCCAAATTGTTCATGTCGATATGGATCTGGAGCATGGCGTGTTGGTCTATGAAATATTTATTCTGACGTCCGACAACAGATTGTTTGAAGTCGAAATTCTTGCAAAATCGGGAAGAATCTTAAAGGTTGAGGAAGAAGACGACGCGGATTAAGGTGTATTAGGCTGGAAAAAGCAAATAACCGAGTCTGGAGAAGCCTTCGTTTCGCTCGGTTTTTTATCTGTGGGGGATGTTAGGTTTCGGTTGCTTCACCACGTCCTGACATCATGTGATTCCCATGACGAAGAAGTGGAAGAATCATCAAGAATCCGGCGAGAAAACATGCGCCAGCTAAAACGTATACGTAGGTTAGTGACATGGTCTGCTTTAATAGACCCGAGCATCCCATTGTGATCAGCATGGCTCCGGTCATGAGCGGCGTACGGACTCCGGTGACTCGACCGATGTAGGCTTGTTCCGTTTGCTGCATGACCAAGGTATAGTTCCCGATAAAAATAGCCGGTTGCAGCAGCGCAATCAGGAATTGCGAGAGCATGGTCAGCCAGAGGACCGTCGACAGACCCAGCAGGAGAATGCCTGCGCCGTTCACGATCAGTCCCATCATCAGTAACCGTCCGGGAGCGATTCGGGATGCGAGCATAAACGTTATGATTCCACCCAGGATTTCGCCTACACCGTAAGGGATGGTAATCCACTGCAAGTCCTGAGCGGACAAGCCTAAGCGTTCGGTTACCAGAAATACGCTGAGCGGGGAGATCAATCCCACCCCAAGTCCCACAACCATGAAGCATAGGCTTAGCCGCAGCAGGTCTCTTTTGAATAAAACATAACGAATGCCATCCGCCATATCATGAAGAACGGAGGGAACTGCTGTTGTCGTGTTTATAGACGCCTCTTGGTCTTTAGGCACAAACAGCATGGCTAGCGCAGATAACATGAACAATCCGCTCGTTAGCACGAGAGCAGCCGACATGCCCCATTGCTGAAATACCCATGTGCCCAGAATCGGACCGATGATCATGAAGAGAGAGAACAGCGTTTGCAGCAGCGACATGCCAATTGAAGCATCCTCGTCCCGTACATGGATTTTGAACAGCTTCATGCCGGAGGGCTGGGCGAACTGCGACAGGATGGAAGAGCATAAGGTCGCGAAGAATACAGCGCCCCACGAGCCGGATTCCAGCATCAGAAACACGATGAGGACGGAGCAGGCACTGAGTATCTCGCACCATACGATGGTTGCTTTGGGACGCCAACGGTCGGCGAACACACCCCCAATGAACGAAAACAGAAAGATCGGTCCATATTCCGCGACGGAAATCATGGAAATGGCAAAAGCATTCCCGCCTGTCATTTCCATGACATACAGCAGAACCGCAAAATTTCGGATCCATATTCCGAGTTGAGAGCATACATTGGAAATCAGGATCGCTCGGACGAAGCCGTTGTGGAGCAAACGGATAGAGCTTGGCATGGTGATATTCCTCCTTACTGAATCAATGCTGGAACCTATTTTGCGGTCTCCTGTAAGGTGAGAGTCAATAGGTTAGAAATAACAAAAGTTGTCTTGTTACATGCCGAGAACAATTATGGAATACCCGTGTAAATAGAGCTGATTCATTTAGGCAGCGTCGTTCCACCTTATCAACAACGGTCCGTATCGTGTAAAGTAAGAAAATAGCCTGTTAGAGGAGGGGTGTCATGTTTATCGTCAACGTGGAAGGGGCCGTCTGCAAGAACGGGAAGTGGCTGATGATTACGCGCAGCATGAAGGAAGAGCATGCGGGCGGAACACTCTCGTTAGCGGGAGGCAAAGTCGACAGGGAGGGGCACACGCTGGATATTCTGGAGCGCACGGTGAAGCGGGAGCTTTACGAAGAAGTTGGCGTCGAGGTGAAGGAGAACGTCACGTATGTCTACAGCTCTTCTTTTGTAACGAACGATAACCGTCCTGTCATCAACATGGTATTCTTGTGCGAGTATGATAAGGGGACGCCTTACAGCAAGAGCCCGGACGAGGTCGAGTCAGTGCAGTGGATGACGCTGTCCGAGATCATGAATCACCCGAAGGCACCGCCGTGGACGAAGGAGAGTGTGCAAAGAGCGGAGAATGTCCGTTGCAAGCTGACCTAAGTATTTTTCATGGAAAGAAGAATCCAACGAATTGGCGGTGTGGTAATGAGCAACCTGTTGCAGGTCAGAGTGACCGGAATCTTGATTGAAAACGAACGTATTTTGCTCGTCAAACAGAGCGTTTCATCAGAACGTGGCTGGTCGCTTCCCGGAGGAAGGGTAGAGCAAGGGGAAACCCTGGAAGAAGCCATCGTTCGGGAAATGGAAGAGGAAACTGGACTGACCACAAAAGTGAAGAAACTCCTATATCTATGCGATAAGCCGGATTCATCGCCCTCACTGTTACATATTACTTTTTTGCTGGAACGCTTGGAGGGTGAGATCCGACTTCCGTCGAACGAGTTCGATTTAAATCCCATAGGTGATGTGGTCCTGGTCCCAATCGCAGATTTAGCAAGTCACGGGTTCTCCGAGAAGTTTATGACGATCGTTCAGCACGGATTTCCGGAGTCAGGAAGCTATCAAGGGCTCAAGAGTAATATTGGGTTATAAAGGAGGTGCTGATTTCATGAAAAACGTATTTATTGTGCGACACTGCAAGGCTGAGGGACAAGCCGCCGACGCTCCGTTAACCGTGCAGGGTATTCAGCAAGCGCTTGAACTTGCGGAGTCTTTATCTGATAAAGGGGTTGATCATATTGTTTCGAGTCCTTACCGTAGAGCCTGCGATACGATAAAACCCTTGGCGAATCTCATTGGTGTGGAAGTTGTGATGGATGAGAGATTAACGGAGAGGGTTCTATCGGGTCGCAATGAGCCTACTTGGCGGGAGATGCTTCGCCAAACTTATGATGATTTGGATTTGTGTTATGAAGGCGGGGAATCAAGTCGTACAGCCATGCATCGCGCCGTTCTTGTGGTGGAGGAGGTCCTGCAGAACTCTAGCCAGAATGCTGTCATCGTGTCGCATGGCAACCTGATCTCGCTTCTGCTGAAGTATTACGATAACCGGATCGGCTTCGACGAGTGGGAGGTGTTAACCAATCCCGACGTGTATCAGCTCAGTTTCCATTCGAATGTACCCGTGATACAGCGGAAATGGACCTCATGAAGCACTGGGCACGATGTGATGTACCGTATGTAAAAAAGAGTTCATAAGCGTTTATTCCCTATATTTGACGGCAGGCCGTCCCCTATAATGGAGTTGCACAGATATCCAGGCTGTATTTCCTACGATTCGTATAACAAAGAGAAATCGAATCTTGTACAAGCTGTGTGCAGGGGTTCGCAACAACATTAAAGAGATTATGAAATAAAGGGGATATGAAACATGGCCAAAACAAAACGGGGCCGCGCACTATGGAGTATGCCATCACGTGGCCGCGGCACATGCCCGGTATGCAGCACTTCTCGCATCAAGCTTCTCTACGTCGCCAATAAGTCGGACGGCACGGCGCTGAAGGTATGCAAGAGATGCCAGAATGCCGATCAGTCCAGAGTCGACGCAGCTGTCGTGTAAGATGCGGTTCGTAGGTTAACTGGATGTGAATACGAAACTTGAGAAACGATAGTCATGCAGCAGCCCGCTCCTTTACAACAATGGAGCGGGCTATTTCATGTCCTGTGAATGAAGTACAGGCGTTACTTGCCGCCTTTTATGGTCCAGGCTGTCATATTCGTCGTAATTCACGCTGACATCCCTATAATGGATTCGGAAAATGGTATGGGGACTTTCCTCCGACTTGGCCTCCGCCACCTACTTGCTGAATTTAAAGTACTATTGAGGTTTACTTTGAATTTCGGATGGGATAATATCTGATTTAACAAAATGTAAATTAGATGTTCGTCAAATTGTGTAGGGAGTGAACATATCCATGCAATTGAATAAGGTGGTTAGTTATCATAAGGCGCTTGCGGATCCGACGCGAATCAAAATGCTGATCCTGCTAGCCGAAGGTGAATTGAACGGACAGGTACTGGCCGAGAAGATCGGCGTCACGCCGGCAACGATCACGCACCATGCAGCGAAGCTGCGGGAGGCGAGCCTGATCAAAGAGCGTAGGGATAAGAACACGATCTATTTCTCGTTAAACCATTATTTCATCAAAAATAGTGCAACTGCTACGGAAAATCTAATCTACCAAAGAGTAAGGCCCGATGGTGTCCCCGAGCGCTTGGAGGAAGAAGATCAGCGGACGAGGGACGCTGTTCTGAACCATTTTTTCACATCCGACGGGAAGTTGAAGAGCATCCCTGCCCAGCTGAAGAAGAAACTCATCGTGCTTACGCATATGGTATCCCGGCTTGAGAAGGGACGTAAGTATACCGAGAAGGAAATCAACGAGTTTATTCTGGGTTACCATGAGGACTTTGCAACTCTTCGCCGGGAGTTCATCATGCATCATTTCATGTTCAGGGACAACGGGGTGTATGAGCTCAATCCGCAAGAGATGTGGGCGCGGTGGGAGGATCTATCCTCATGAAAGAGGAATTGCCGCTATCCCATAGTACTCACGTTCGAAGCAACGGACGTTGAGGAGTTAGGGTAGTAAGCTGCATCAAAAGGGGATAGAAACGAACCGATCAAAAGTGATAGGCAAACGCTGGCTTTCATTAGGAAGATGGCTTGCCTTTTTTTATTGTTAACGCGCCTGACGCATCTTCGCAGCTGGGTGTGCGTGCCTAATGTTACTCATAATCACTGGATAAGTGTCGTAATGTAAGTGGTAGTCTAATTCTGCGGCAACGTTTACAATGGGAATATAGGGATTGAATGCCAAGTGAGGTGATTGGATGGAAGTCTACCGTTGCATGAATCATCCTGAAAGGTCGGCCGTCGCTCAGTGTACGCGCTGCGGGAAGCCGGTATGCGATGAATGTCATAATCCGGAAACAGGTCGCTGCCGCTACCGCTGCGGTGAAATGAATACCGGTCCCGGCGCGCCGAGACAGCCTAGGAACGTATGGGTGACCGTGATCGTCTCCATACTGGCAATCTTGGGTGGTCTTGCGCTGCTGCTGCTGACGATTTGCGGGGCAATCTTGTTTTCTTATTAAAATAACGTTTTCCTATTTCCGGCTAAATCGCATTTCCAATTCAAGTTTTGATATCAAGGAGTGGACAGATGGAGTTTCCTGTTTATGTGTACCTGGGTTCCTGGCGGATTCATCCACACGTGCTGTTTGAATCGCTGGCCTACTTTATCGGCTTCCGCGTGTATTTATGGACCCGCAGGCCGAGCGGCATGACAAAGCTGATGAGCCTGCAGATTCTGGCTGGCATCATCGCCGGCGCGGCCATTGGTTCCAAGCTGCTATTCTGGTTGGAGGATCCGGCTGCCACCTGGGAACAGCTGCGCCAATTCCATCTGCTATGGGGTGGCAAGACGATTGTCGGCGGTCTTCTAGGCGGATTGATCGGCGTGGAGCTGACAAAGCGCTGGGTAGGATGGAAGCATTCTACGGGCGATGATTTTGTATACCCGCTGATGCTGGGCCTGGGACTCGGACGAATTGGCTGCTTTCTGACTGGCCTCGATGACCATACCTATGGTACGCCGACGACCTGGTTCACAGGCGTGGACTTCGGCGACGGGGTTTATCGCCATCCGACTCAGCTGTATGAGATCCTGTTTCTCATCGTACTGGCCTTACTGCTGATTCCGCTGTACCGCCAAAGCCGCGGCAGATCCACTCGCGAGGGCTACGTGTCCGGGCGGATGTTTCAATGGTTCATGGCCGGGTATTTGCTCTTCCGCCTGGTGATCGACTGGATCAAACCGACGCCGCATCCTTACCTGGGACTGAACAATATCCAATTAGCCTGCATCGCAGGCCTCATCTATTATGCGTGGCTGATCGGCGGCAGAAATCGGCTTCGCCGATCGATACCGGGTTCCCATTTTCCAAGCTGACCAAAGGAGTCTTGATTATGCCAAAAAACCGCCCTTATCTGTATCATGAACTGACGAATAGCATATGCACGACCTGTTACCGCAAAGTGGAAGCCAAGATCATCGAGGAGAACGGCATGATCTATATGCTCAAAAGATGCCTCGTACACGGTCCGGAGAAAGTGCTGATCGCAACGGAGGCCGATTATTACCATCAGACGCGAAAGTTTATCAAGCCTTCCGAAATGCCGCTTGTCTGGAATACGCCGATCCGGTACGGTTGTCCTTATGATTGTGGACTCTGCCCGGACCATGAGCAGCATAGCTGCCTCACGCTGCTGGAGATCACGGACCACTGCAATTTGCAGTGCCCGATCTGCTTCGCGGAATCGTCGCCGCATCGTACTTCCTACAGGTCGCTTGCGCAGATCGAATTCATGCTCGACCGGATCGTGGAGAACGAGGGGGAGCCTGACATCGTGCAGATCAGCGGCGGCGAGCCGACGACGCATCCGGATTTCTTTGACATCTTGGACATGTGCAAAAGCCGTCCCATCAAGCATATAATGGTGAACACGAACGGCATCCGCATTGCCCAGGACCGGGATTTTGCGCGGAGGCTGGCCGAATACATGCCTGGATTCGAAATTTACCTGCAATTCGACAGCTTTGAGGCGCATGTGCTGAAGGAGTTGAGAGGGGCCGATCTGCGACGCATCCGCCAGCAAGCCATCGACCATCTGAATGAATTCAACATATCCACGACGCTGGTCGTCACGCTGAAGAAAGGCCTCAATGACGGCGAGATCGGAGATATCATTCAGTATGGACTTCAGCAAAAAGCGGTGCGCGGCGTCACCATTCAGCCGATTCAGGCTGCGGGCCGGCTGGAGGGGTATGATCCGGCAACCGACCGGCTGACCGTGAGCGAAGTGCGGCGGATGATCATCGACCAGTCCGAGGTATTTACGGATGCGGACATTCTGCCGGTGCCGTGCCACCCGGATTGCCTGGCCATGGGTTACGCCTTGAAGCTGGGCGGGGAAGTGCTGCCGTTGACACGAATGATCGACCCGGAAATCCTACTCGAGGGCGACAGCAACACGATTGTGTTTGAGCAGGATCCCGTGATCCGCGGCAAAATGTTTGAGCTGCTGTCGACGGGACACTCGCCGCAATCCTCGGCGCTTTCCCTGAAGAGCCTGCTCTGCTGTCTGCCGCTAGCCGCCGTGCCGGAGCAGATAACCTATGACAACGTCTTCCGGGTCATTATCATGCAGTTCCTGGACGCCCATAACTTCGACGTCCGCTCTGTTAAGAAATCCTGCGTCCACATCATGCACCCCGACGGACGGATGATCCCGTTCGACACCTATAACATGTTCTACCGGGATGACAAGGAAGAGCTGCTGAAGGAGCTGAAGGAAGAGGTCGTCACGGCTTGGAACCGGTAAGAAGGCTTGGTAGGGCTCGATGCCTCTGCAACCGGAGGGGTTGAGGCTATATAGCTCTTGAGAAGAAGTTAAGCAGTTTCGAATCCTATTCATTCCTAACTACATAGGGAGGCTAGAGCTGTGCAGAACAATACCCCTGAAACGGAGAAGGTATCCCCTTATCAGTTGGACCAGAACATGAAGATCGAGAACGATGGAGCAGGTGAACGATTATGGTATTCCCCCCAAGAAGAGCCTTTCCAAGTATCGGGCTTTGCCTGGCTTGACGTTGAACATAAATATCGCAGGCTGCCTGCGGTACCTGATGTTCCCATCCGACCGGAGGTGGATGTGTTAGCGAACTGCACATCGGGTGGTCAGATCCGCTTCCGCACGAATTCGAGGAGCGTGTCGGTCCGCGTGCGTCTGACCGCAGGATCCGGCATGTACCACATGCCGCCAACGGGGGAGTGCGGCGTCGATGCGTATATCGGCGGCCCTGGTCAGTGGCTGCATGCGGGAACGGCTCGTTTTCAGGCCGGCCAGGTGAAGTATGAGAGCAGCATCTTTGATTCCGAGACAAGCGAGGCACGATCGTTCCTCCTGAATATGCCCTTATACCAGGGCGTCGAGGAAATATGGATTGGACTTGAACCAGGAGCGGAGGTCTGGGCACCGGAAGCCTATGATTCTTCCAAAAAGGTGATTGTATACGGAACATCCATTACGCAAGGCGGATGTGCGTCACGGCCCGGCATGTCGTATACGAACATCTTAAGCCGCAGGCTCCATCTGGAGTTTATCAATCTGGGATTCTCAGGCAATGGAAAAGGGGAGTCGGAGCTTGCTGTACTGGCAGCCCAAATTTCGGAACCCGCATGTCTCATCATTGATTACGAGGGGAACTCCGGGGGCACCGAGTCTTATCGGCAGACCTTGCCGCGGTATATCGAGACCTACCGCAAGGTTCACCCGGAGGTCCCTATCATTTTGATATCCCGCATCCGCCATGGAGCCGAGTCGTTTAAGCCGGAGATTCTCGAAGGGCGGCTCGCGCGGAAGAAGTTCCAGATGGAACTCATCCGGGAACTGACCGAGGCCGGAGATCAGAGCTTAACGTTTGTGGATGGATCGGATTTGTTAGGTGATGATCCTGGGGAAGCCACCGTAGATGGGGTTCATCCGACGGACCTCGGTTTTAAGCTGATGGCGGATGGGCTTGAGCCTGTGCTAAGGCAAGTGATTGGCGATAGAGCCGCTGCAGCAGGGCGATCCAAAAGTTAACAGGTTCCAATGTTGGCGTATGGGTGTAGTACGGTTACGGAATGAAGTCGCTATCTGTGACGTTTGGGCCAAGTCAATGAGCCTTATGGCGCGGATCTATGGAATCTTTACCAAAAATGGTACAAGTCTATTATAGGTTCTAACAAATTTGTTACATCCTACTTGCGTTATGACGATAATATAGAATAATATGAAGGGGCGCGGCTTTCATAGAGGGGACCCGCGCTTTTTTGCTATCTAACTTGCCTGGACACCTTCTTATCGGAAGCCCCCCCTGTAAGAGAGTGTTATGACGCGGAAGGCCGGCATGCCTTAAGGGTTTACAGGCTTGAGATGCGCATTTTCATATTTTCCATGTATAATAGAAGAAATCATTCAAATAGGAGCTAGGAAATGAAAAAGCTAGGAAGAAACGATCTATGTCACTGCGGAAGCGGGAAAAAGTACAAAAGATGTTGTCTTGAAAAAGATGAACGCACGGTATACGGTAAAGTCATCCAGTTCCCTGGTGCGAGAGCAGAAGAGCCTAAGCTACAGGTCGATCAATTGCGTCAGATGATTAACGACAAGCTGGGATGGATGGACTGGAACGCTGATGAGCATCGCGAGCTTGCCGAGTCTGTGTTTCCTCAGATCTGCCGGGATTATGAGCTGCAGGATGATCAGCAGCTGTTTCAAGTGTTCAGCCTCCTGATGGTCTGGAACAGCTTCTCCAGAGAAGCCAATCCGAAGTACCGTAAACAGGGCGGATATGCAAGTGCGTTAGAATATATAGTAACTTCATCGCTGAACATTTCAACAACGAAGTCCGATATCGCGAAGAAGCATGAGGTTTCCGTTGCTACGTTGACCCGCAACAGCGGTCAGATTCAAGACTTCATGGATGGCGTAGCGGCATCCGGTGACGACGCAAACGTCGAGGATGAGGAATCCGAGAGCGAAGCATTGCCAAAGTGAAGGATCCAATAGCATGAGTGCGGCATTTGCGCATTCGGTTTCATAGCGTGACCGCTCCTATTTCAGTGGGGCGGTCATTTTGCGTTAATCCATAACCGACGTTTTCGCAAGACTGCTTTCCCGATCTAGTCAGAGGCTCCGCGTGAACCCGTCAGCAGCCAGCCTAATGCAACACCATACAGTAGATGACCGGCCAGCCAGAACAGAAGAGCAGCGAGGTCGGATAACTCCGGTGTACGGTCAGACAAAACGGTGGTCGGATATAGGAGAAGCCCTACGGCCAAACAGACCAAGGAAACCCAAGACAAGCTTCGCCAGCGGGTCCAATTCTTCTGCTTCAAAAAGATGGTCAGAGCGATGCTCAGCAGGACGGAGATGATGAGGTGCAGCGCAAACTCGATAATTTCGGAGAGCTTCAGCTCATTCAGGACAGGTACGTAGTCAATGTTTAGGAGCAGCGTGTAAACCTTCAATGAGGTGAAATGCTCTACGATTTTCAGGAAAAGTCCGAGGATGATACCGGCGGCGAGGCCTGCCCAAACCGGACTGTTCAACCTGAATTTACTCCACATGAGCGACGCCCCCTTTTTTGTTATTGTATAATACCTGTCGATCCGATGCGAAACGAATATTCGCTGTACAACAATTGGAACTTAATCGAGCGAGTACGATGGCGCAGGCGCATAAATGTACATATAAAAAATAACCGGACTCATCCTCCCAATGCAGGAGAAGATGTCCGGTTATTCGTATTTGGCCTGTTATTTCACACGGCGCTTTGTAGGAGCAGGGAGCCGGGCAGTTCGATCCGGTATCCTTTGACAAGATGTTCGCCGTTGAACGTATCCGTATCATATGCCCGCTCAAAGCCAAGCCGCTCATAGAGTTTCACCGCAGAGGCCATCATGTCGGAGGTATGAAGGTTCAGCGTGGTTGCGCCGAGCTGGATCGATCTGCGGGCAGCTTCTTGAATCAGAAGCGTGGCGATGCCGCGTCCCCGGGAACCCGGAGATACGGCAAGAAGACGGATAATGGGCGAGTGGATCCCCATTTCCGGTTTTCCGTACGCATCCTCCGAGGAGAGGAAGAGCTGGACGCTGCCGACGATTTCCCCGCCGAGCTCGGCGACGATCCGGGCATGCGGCGCATGGCTGTACGCGGAATTCCTGATGGAATCCCGATATTCCTCCCATCGTTGCGTAGACAGATCGAAGGCATACTGCTGATAGGATTCCAGCATTACAGCAGCAACAGCCTCTCGTTCCCACTCATGAGCATCCCGTATGATCACTTCCTGCATTGAATTCATCGCTACCACTCCTTTTTTAGGTCATTATAATTTCAGAGGATACGGTCATATCCTGATAAGGTGAGATTAGTATAGCAGCTTATTCCCATTAAACACATTGGAAAACAAAAATATTAATGCTGTCATTAAAAAAATCTATAAGCATATTTGGATTGACAATAATTTGCCAACTGCCTAAGATAAGGATAATTTATAAGGAAATTGCGGCTCTAAAACCATCTATATTCATTGGAATAGTAAGTATAATATAATGATGTCCGGAGGTGTCAGCTTGAACATCGAAAATATCGAGGCCTTTGTCTACATCAATCATTACGGCAGCTTCAATAAGGCGGCAGACGTCCTTTTTCTGTCCCAGCCTACGGTGACCGCACGCATCCAGTCGCTGGAGAGAGAGCTCGACTGCAGGCTGTTCGACCGTTTGGGTAAACAGATTCATCTGACCGACAAAGGCAAACAATTCCTCCCCTATGCCCAGCAGATCCTCCAAACCTTTCAAAAAGGAAAGCACCACCTTCAATCGAAAGCTTCCATGCCCAATGAGCTCAGAATCGGAAGCACCGTTTCGGTATCCAATTACTTAATGCCTTATCTGCTTATGGTGCTCAACCGCCGGTTTCCCGAGATGAACTTCAAGCTGACAACAGGTCCGACGGAAGAGCTGGCCGGCAAGCTCTCGTCCAAGGACATCGATCTGGCTTTCGTCCGCAAGCTGATGAATCCGGCGTTTCAATCCTATCCCTTTTTCGAGGACCCCATCCGCTTGTATGTATATAAGGATCATCCGCTCGCTGCTGCCGGGAGAGCCTCCATTCGGGATATCCGGCGCGAGACGCTGGTCTTCTTCGAGTGCGGTTCGCTGGACTGGTTGCGGATTCACCGGGTATTCGAGAGTCTGGAACAGCCGCCGAACATCGTGTTTCAGGTGGATAATTCCGAGACGGCGAAGAAGCTCGTGCTGGGGCGGGCGGGGATCTGTTTTCTACCGGGTCTTTGCGCTCAGCAGGAGGTAGCCGAGGGAAGCCTGATTCCCGTGGATATAGCCGAAACGGCAGGCATTTCCCTGCAAACCCATCTCATCTCCTTGAACGGACAGAATAATGAGTTTCTGGATTCTTTGCTGGAGCTCGGTCGGGAATTGTCCTATTGATGATTTGCATGGATGAATAGAAAAACTCTATTAGACGCGTTCCCCAAATCGCGGTAAAGTTAGTGACAACATAAACCTCACTAAATCTATAGGAATTATTAATTTGTGGATGGGGACAAGATCGAAAGGGGATGAGGTCGTGAAGAAATCAATCTTAGCAGCTGTTGTCATCGCATTGGCAGGGGTGATCGTCGGATGCGGAGCAGACACGAAGAGCGGAGAAGCGAAGAAGGACAGCACGGTGAACGCAACGGAAGGAAAAGTAACGAAGATTGTTGTCGGCACGGGCACGGCCTTCCCGAGAATTTGCTTTATTGACGAGAATGGCAAGCTGACCGGCTTTGACGTTGAGCTGGTGCGGGAGATCGATAAACGTTTGCCGGAATATGAGTTCGAGCTGCAGACCCAGGAGTTCTCCAATCTGCTGCTGAGCCTGGAAACGAGGAAAATTGATTTTGTAGCTCACCAGATGGAGAAGAATCCGGAGCGAACGGAAAAGTACCTGTTTAATAAAGAGCCTTACGCCTATTGGCGAAATAAAATCATCGTCGCTAAGGAGAACGACTCCATTCAATCGCTGGATGATTTGAAGGGGAAAAAGGTGCTAACCGGTGCAACCAGTGCGGCTGCTCAGATTCTGGAAAACTACAACAAGGACAATAACGATGCGATCCATATTGTCTATCAGAACGGTGCGGCGAATGATACCGTAAGCCAGATTACGACAAGCCGGGTGGATGCAACCGTTGGTGCGGACTTTACGCTGCCGCTGATCGATCCGCAAGGAAAGCTGAAAACAACGGGTGATCACCTGTCGGAGGCTGACATCCTGTTCGTATTCCGCAAAGACGACCCGGACAGCCAGAAGCTGTCGGATGCGGTTGACGATGCGATCAGGGAGCTTAAATCGGATGGAACGCTGACCAAGCTGAGCAAGGAATGGCTGGGAGACGACTTTACGTCGTCGAATCCATGATGAGATGACCATGCAAGAAGGGAGAAGGATTCATGGGTGCACCGTTCGATTTCTCGTATGTGCTTAGCTTTTTGCCTAAACTCTTGTCGACCTTAGGCGTCACGATGCTGATCGTGGCAGGGTCTCTGCTGGTGGGGATCGTTGTCGGATTTCTGGTTGCCCTTCCCCGCCTGTACCGGATTCCGGTGCTGAACGCGTTCGCCAAGGTGTACATTTCGTTCTTTAGGGGAACGCCGATCCTGATCCAGCTCTTCTTGTTTTATTATGGTCTGCCGGAGATCCTGAAGCTTGTTCATATCGACATGTCCCGGGCGCCTGTCATGGTATTCGTGATCCTGACCTACGGGCTTCATACCGGAGCCTTCATGTCGGAGATGATCCGGGCCTCGGTAACGGCGGTGGACAGAGGTCAGGTAGAGGCGGCGTATGCCATGGGGATGAAGGGACATCAAGCCTTTCTTCGGATCGTCCTCCCCCAGGCGCTCGCAATCGCCGTTCCGGTATTTTCGAATATGGTGATTGCCTTGCTGAAGGATACTTCGCTGGCCTTCACCCTCGGGCTTATGGAGATGACAGGAAAAGCGCAAACCCTGGGCAATATCACCCAGCACTTTATCGAAGCTTATCTGGCGCTGGCTTCCATCTATCTTGTCATCAGCTTTACGCTGGAGAAGCTGCTGCTGCGTGCGAAGCGGCGTCTGATGCGCCATGAGGTACCGGAGTCGGCAGCCCGTGAAAGATTCCGTATACAAAAGAAAGGGGCCTACCGCCGCATCATCGCCGGAATGAGACCTGAAAAAGGAGGAGCGGAGCTATGAAAATCGATCCATCCTTCATATGGACGGCATTCGTAAACTTGCTGTCCGCGATCCCGACAACGCTGTTGATCACCGTCGTATCGGTTACGGCCGGATTTATGATCGGGCTGATCGCGGCGTTTGCCCGGATCTATAAAGTGCCAGTACTCAGCCAGATCGCTGCCGCCTACGTGACCTTTATCCGGGGCACTCCCATGCTGACGCATCTGCTGCTGATCTATTTCGGGCTGCCGGTGCTGGTGGATGCGCTGTCCGCTCAGATGGGCTGGGGCTTTAAGTCATCCTCCATCCCGATGATCTGGTTCGCGTTCCTATCGTTCTCGATTACGGCAGGCGCGTATATGTCGGAAGTGATCCGCTCGGGCCTGCTCGCGGTAAACCGGGGGCAGCTGGAGGCAGCTTATTCAATCGGCATGACGACGTGGCAGGCGCTGCGCAGGATCGTATTCCCCCAAGCCTTGGCCGTCAGCCTACCAAACCTGTCCAATTCGGTCATCGGCATGCTTCACGGCTCGACCTTGGCATTTACCGTGTCGGTTGTGGACATTAACGCGCAGGCGCAGATCGTGGCATCGACCAATTGGAAGTTTTTCGAATCCTACCTGGCCGCGGCAGCTATTTTCTGGGGGCTTACACTCCTCATCGAAAGACTGACCGCAGTCATTGAGAAACGAATCAATCTCTACAATCGGGGGGGCGTCGCATGATTCAACTGACCGATATTTCAAAGTCCTACGGCAAGAACACGGTGCTGAAATCGATTGATCTGACGGTAAACAAAGGGGAAGTGGTGGTGATCCTGGGGCCGAGCGGTTCGGGCAAAACCACGCTGCTGCGCTGCGTGAATTATCTTGAGAAGCCGAATGGCGGCGAGATTGCCATCGGCGATTACCGCCTCGATCGCAAGCGGGCCACGAAGAAGGAAATTCATGAACTCCGCCAGCGATCGGCCATGGTGTTTCAGCAGTACAATCTGTTCAAACACAAGACCGCGATCGAGAACGTGATGGAAGGCTTGGTCGTTGTCAAAAAAATGCCAAAGGCCGAGGCGAGGGAGAGGAGTATCACCCTGCTCGAAAAGGTCGGTCTGGCCGATAAGCTGGATGCCTATCCGAGTCAGCTCTCGGGCGGGCAGCAGCAGCGGGTGGGCATTGCCAGGGCATTGGCCCTGGAGCCGGAGGTGATCCTGTTCGATGAGCCGACGTCGGCGCTCGACCCGGAGCTTGTGGGCGAGGTGCTTGCGGTCATTCGCAAAATCGCGAAGGAAGGGATCACCATGATCGTGGTGACGCATGAGATGGGCTTCGCGAGGGATGTGGCGAACCACGTTGTGTTCATGGACGAAGGCGTGATTGTGGAGCAGGGGACTCCGTCCGAGCTGTTCCATCATCCGCGGGAAGAACGAACCAAGCAGTTCCTGAAGCGGATCACGCCTGAGCTTAACTACAGCATTTAGGAGGTCAACCAATATGGGGATCACGATAAGCGTGCTTGACCAAAGTCCAATATATCCGGGCGAAACGGCAGCGGAGGCGTTCACGCATACCGTGCAGCTTGCTCAAAAGTCAGAGGAGCTCGGTTTCCGGCGCTTCTGGGTATCCGAGCATCACGATTCGGACCAAGTAGCAGGGTCTTCGCCGGAAGTGCTCATTTCTTACTTGTTAGCTAAAACCCAAACCATTCGCGTGGGTTCCGGCGGCGTCATGCTGCAGCATTACAGTCCTTATAAGGTAGCGGAGAATTTCAACGTGCTGGCCGCGCTCGCGCCGGGACGCGTGGATCTGGGCATCGGGCGCGCGCCTGGCGGGTTGCCGCGCAGCACGCAGGCGCTGCAGCGGGGCGTGCAGGAGCAGGAGTCGTTAACCGATAAGATCGTCGAGCTTAGCCAATTTGTGCATAACACGCTGGAAGAGGATCATCCGCTCGCCGGGCTGCGTGCCGCTCCGCTGCCGGAGACCGCCCCCGAGCTGTACGTGCTGGGGGCCAGCGCAGGCAGCGCGGAAATTGCGGCTGGACTCGGCCTGCCCTATGTGTTCTCCCTCTTCATCAACGGGGAGGAATCCGCGGCGTTGGAAGCCATTCGTGTTTACCGAAGCACGTTTGACTACTCCCACGGCAGGGAACCGGAAATTCTTGTTGCACTGTCCGTGATCGTGGCCGATACGGAGGCGGAATCGGCGGAGCTGGCAGGGGCGCTGAAGCTGGTGAAGATTCATTTAGCCAGCGGCCGGACGCTGGCACTGGGAACGAGGGAACAGGCGGAAGAATTCGGACGCCAGGCAGGTGAGCCGTACACGATCGAGGAACAGGAGCCGTTCATCACCAAAGGTACGAAGGAGACCGTGCGTGAACAGCTGCTCCGGCTTCAACAGGCTTCGGGCGTTGATGAAATCATCGTCACCAGCAATATCCAGCCCTTTGCCAAGCGAATCCGCTCATTCGAGCTGCTGAGCGAGGCGTTGGCTGAGGTTCCTGCCGAAGCGTAATGGAATCGGTCATAGGTACGTGACTATTTAGGAGGTTTTACGAATGCCAAGCCATGTTTTATCCACCGATATAGACATCCATCGAATTATTGAGATCCGGCGCCATCTGCACCGGTACCCGGAGCTGTCGAACGAGGAGTGCGAAACGACGCGGCTGATTAGGGGCTGGCTCGAGGAAGCCGGGATACGGGTTACGGAGTATCCGCTAGCCACAGGCGTAATCGCAGAAGTCGGCGGACTTCAAGAGGGGCCGATCATTGCGCTGCGGGCGGATATCGACGCCCTGCCGGTCCAGGAAGAGACAGGGCTTCCGTACGCCTCGACGATTCCCGGCAAAATGCATGCCTGCGGGCACGATTTTCATACGGCTGCCCTGATCGGGACGGCATATGCCCTGAAGCAGCGGGAGCAGGAGCTGAGAGGAACCGTGCGGCTGATCTTTCAGCCGGCCGAGGAGAAAGCCAAGGGAGCGAGGCAGGTCATCGACAGCGGGGCACTCGAAGGCGTGCAGGCGATCTTCGGCATGCATAACAAGCCGGACCTGCCTGTCGGGACCATCGGCATTAAGGAGGGCCCGCTGATGGCCGCCGCCGACGGCTTCGTGGTTGAAGTGGCGGGCAAGGGGTCCCATGCGGCCGTGCCGGAAGCGGGCCTTGACCCGATCGTGACCGCATCGCATATCATTACGGCGCTCCAGTCGATCATAAGCCGGAATGTGAGCCCCCTGAAGAGCGCCGTCATCAGTGTCACGAAGCTGCACAGCGGGACCGCCTGGAATGTGATCCCGGATAAAGCGCTGCTGGAAGGGACCATACGCACCTTCGATGACGACGTCAGACTGCAGGTGCTTGAACGATTCAGCCAGGTGGTTCAAGGCGTGGCCGCAGCTTTCGGAACGACGGCTGCCGTACGCTGGATCGAGGGACCGCCGCCGGTCCATAATGACCGCAAGCTGGCGGAGCTCGGTTATGTCGCTGCTGCCGAAGCGGGATATGAGGCGGTGATACCGGTTCCTTCGCCGGCCGGAGAGGATTTTGCGGTGTACCAGCGTGAGGTTCCCGGGTTGTTTGTTTTCATGGGGACGGCAGGCACGCAGGAGTGGCACCATCCGGCGTTTGATCTGGATGAACGGGCGATTCCGGTCAGCATCGATTTCTTCACGAGGCTGGCGGAGCGGGCGCTCGGGCATTACCGCTCCGGTGAGGAGGCATCGCCATCACCAGCACCATCGCCTTAAGGAGTTCCTTCTGTCGCTGTTATTCGAAAGGAAGCACCGATTCATGTTTCAAGCATTACCGTTATGAGGCCCCGAACATGAACCGCAGCGCGATGTGAAGGGCAGCTTCTTGTTGTTGTTTATATCGGGAGAGTCATTATCGAGTTTGTATTGGAGGAGATCGAATGAGTGAGTTCCCTATCGAAGCCTTTGTTAATACGCATGATCAGCTGCTGGCCGCCGTTGCCGGCCTTAGCGAGGATCAACTCCAATGGAAGCAGGCACCGCATATATGGAGCGTACAGGAGGTGCTCTCCCATCTGGTGGATCACAGCATCGTGATCTCGTTCCGGATTCGGGACATTCTGGCCGGGACAACGGTCCAACTGCCTGCGTTCAATCAGGATGCCTGGGTCAACGGCCAATATTCGAACGAAGGCAGAGCCGCGGATATTTTGGAAGCATTCCGGGCGCTGCTGCACTACAACAGCTTGCTGCTTCGCCGCTTGAGCGGGGCCGATACGGCCAAAACCGGCATCAATTTCAAAGGGGAGACCGTCAGCGTCTCGGATATCGTCAGCGGGTTTACCCGCCACGTACAGAATCATCTCGGACAGATCGAACGCATTAAACTGGCTGCAGCTCCCGTGTGAGCAGATGGCGCTAAGATCGATAAGGAGGAATGGAATATGGCAAAGCAAAAACAATTGAGATTGGGGGCGCTCCTGCACGGTGTGGGCGGAGGAACCTCCATGTGGCGGCATCCGGATGCGCAGCCTGACGCAAGCGTTAATTTTGAGCTGTATAAGCAGTGGGTTCAAAAAGCCGAGGAGGGCAAGTTCGATCTGATCTTCATTGCGGACGGCTTGTATATCAACGAAAAATCGATCCCGCATTTTCTGAACCGCTTTGAGCCGATCACCATACTGAGTGCACTGGCTGCCGTCAGCCAAAACATCGGTCTTGTCGGTACGTTATCCACCTCGTACAGCGAGCCGTTCACCGTGGCCCGTCAGTTCGCGTCGCTCGACAAGATCAGCAACGGACGCGCAGGCTGGAACATCGTCACCTCTCCGCTGGAGGGCTCAGCCCTGAATTACGGCAAGAAGGAGCATCCGGAACACGATAAGCGATACCGGATTGCAACGGAGTATTTGGAGGTTACCCGGGGATTATGGGATTCCTGGGAGGATGATGCCTTCGTGCGGAATAAGGAGACGGGCGTTTTTTTCGATCCCGAGAAAATGCACACGCTGAATCACGAAGGCGAGTTCTTCTCCGTAAAGGGGCCGCTGAACATCGCCCGTTCCAAGCAGGGACAGCCGGTTATCTTTCAAGCGGGATCGTCTGAGGTCGGCAAGAACTATGCCTCCAAAGAAGCTGATGCGGTATTCACCGGTCATGAGTCTGTGGAGGATGCGGCAGCCTTTTATCAGGACGTGAAGGCGCGGGCGGCCGGATTCGGCCGGAATCCGGATGAAGTGCTGATCTTCCCCGGCATCAGCCCGATTATCGGCAGCACGGCCGAAGAGGCCGAGCGCAAATATGAGGAGATAGCCAGTCTGGTGACCATCGAGAATGCCCTGGATTATCTCGGCCGCTTCTTCGAGCATCACGATTTCTCCCAGTATCCGCTGGATGAGCCGTTCCCTGAGCTCGGCGACCTGGGCAAGAACAGCTTCCAGAGCGGTACCGACAAAATCAAAAGGGACGCCAAGGAGAAAGGGCTCACGCTCCGGCAAGTGGCGCTGCAGTCGGCCACACCTCGTGGCGGGTTTATCGGCACGCCGGAGCAGGTGGCAGACAAGATCCAGGCTTGGTTCGAAGCAGGCGCAGCCGACGGCTTCATGATTACTGCGGCGGTGCCGAACGGGCTGGAGGATTTTGTGGACCATGTCGTCCCGCTTCTGCAGGAGAGAGGCATCTACAGAACCGAGTACGAGAGCGACACGCTGCGCGGCAATTTGGGATTGCCCGTTCCCGAGAACCGGCACAGCAAAGATCAGGCAGTTGCTGTCCGTTCCTAAAAGGGAGCGGTGGGCATGACGGCGGCTGTGGAACTGGATCAGATGATGGAGTGTTGGCATTCGGCACACTTCAGGCAGGCAGCGCCATTAATGCCATCGCTGCGCAAAGCGAGCTTGCGGGAACCTTCCGGGCGTTTCAGAAGGACATCGTGGCTGTGATTACGGAGGGCTTAAGGCGTCTGGCCGCGTCCATTGCGGACCAAGCAGGCGGCAGCTATAAGCTGGAGCTTCGTGAATGGATGGCCGTGGTCAACGACGGAGCCGCGCTGCGTCGTATAACGCAAGCCGCAGGGCAAGTGCTGGGCAAGGAGAAGGTACATGTGCTCCATCCACCCAGCTTGGCTGGCGAGGATTTCGGTTGGTATCTGGATCAGGTCCCGGGCGCTTTTGGTTTCATCGGCTGCGGGAATCCGGATCGGGGGATTGTGCATGCGATTCACCAGCCCCGATTCGATTTGGATGAAGATGTCCTGGTGCATGGGACTCGAATATGGGTGCGTCTAGCCCTACATGACGTTTACGAATAAGGAGGAAAACCAATGACGAAAATCGCTTTTATAGCAGGAAGCCCGACGCGAGGGTCCCGTTTGTTCGGATTAACGCAATATGTAGAGGATCGCCTGATCATTGCTGGCTACGAGATCGAATTCATCTCGGCAGCGGATCTACCGGCTAAGGATTTGCTGCGGGCCGATTTCAATAGTCCGGCCATCAAGCAGGCCATAGCGGCGGTTGAAGGAGCCGCTGCCGTGATCATTGCCAGCCCGGTGTATAAAGCTTCTTATTCAGGGGCGTTGAAAACGATTTTGGATCTTCTTCCCCAAAAAGGTCTGCAAGGCAAAGTCGTGCTCCCGCTATTCATCGGCGGCACCATCGCGCATTTGCTCGCAGTGGATTATGCGTTGAAGCCGGTGGTATCCGCACTCGGAGGAACCAATATTCTCAGCGGGGTGTTTGCCGTAGATCAGTGGATCACCCGCCTCGAACTGGGCGGTTACGACATCACGGAGCAGCTGAGAGAACGCCTGGATGACGCGCTAAACGAGCTGCAGGCAGAGCTGGCCCGATATTCGGCTGTGCCGGCGGAGCGGCAGGGGCAAGCGGTCTGACGCCTAATTTTCCAAGACAAACGGCGATCTTGGGATGCAGCAGCCACGATCCGAATCCGTGGATCGTGGTTTTTGCGCTGCCATGATTACCGAGGGGTAAGGGCTCTAATAGAGAATCAAGAAGCGAGGATAGAACTTCTCTATATGGTCTTGTAGAAGAGAATGCTGGGTGATAGAGTAATCAACAACTTAATTCCGACTATACTCATTGGAAAGATGGACTCAGAGCGTGGCAGTGGATTTTCAGTAGCGGCACTTCCGGGGAAACCGCTGAGTGGCTGCATCGGATGGTTTACACACGGAGCATCGATGATGTGTTTCTTGATGGCAAGCGGGCTGGTGGCATTGGCCATCCCTTTGGCTCTTCTCCTTCGGCGAAGACGGCAGGTGGAGGCTGCCGGCAGCTCAGCCATGTCAGAGCCGACGGCTTAGCATGCAACCGAGTCTTGTTTAGAAATTGTATAGTTCGGTCCTATACTCTAGTTCTATAGACTTATACAGCTGGAGTGATAGGATGACAGACGAGTATTTTGACGAAATGCGAAAATACGGACACGAAGATGAGATGCGGTACCGAATGTTGATGCGAGGGGTAAAGAACCTGCTGGAACAACGGAAGCGTGAAAAGTCCAAGCTGTTCAAAGGACTTCCGCTTCGACAAAGGAATAAAGTCCCGCGTGTAGGTAAATGGTCATAAGTTGTCGTTAACAGAACCGTCAGTGGAACAGCATGTGAGCAATGGAAGACAAAACCTATGTTTATAGCGTTTATTACAAATATAAAGGCTGCCTTCATGGTTTTGGGGTGGTCTTCTTTGTGTCCTCTTCATGTCTTTCTTCATGTCTCACTGCATGTCTCACTGCATGGGTCTTTTGTCTCTTCGCGTCCAGCCCACATAAAAAAGGCCGGCTCCCACCGCTTGAATGCGAAAGGGAGTCGGCTTGATTGCAATTTATGCTACACCGGTGCCAGCTCAGGAGCTGGAGTCGGCGTTGTTGGTTGTTTGGGTTCCGCTGGTTCCGGTTTGACGGCTGAAGGCCGGCGTATGCCCTTCCCGCGCGGGACGCACATAGGGGTTCCGTACAGCGGGTCCGGAATAATCTCGCACGGCAGTTGGAACACGGTCTGCATCAGCTCGGAATTGATGATATCTCCCGGTTTGCCCTTTGCCTTGATGCTTCCGTCGCGAATAGCAACGATATGATCGGCATAACGACAGGCCAGATTGATATCATGCAGCACCATGACGATGGTCCGTTGTTCTTGAACATTTAAGTCATACAGCAGATCCAGCACTTCGATCTGGTGCGTCAAATCCAGATAGGTGGTCGGTTCATCGAGCAGAATGATCGGCGTTTCTTGTGCCAGCGTCATCGCGATCCAGGCCCGCTGGCGCTGGCCGCCGGATAGCGAGTCAACCGTACGGTCAGCCAGTTCAGTCAAACCAGTGGAGGCCAGCGCAGCCGTGACGGCTTCCTCATCCTCACGTGACCATTGACGAAGCCAGCTCTGGTACGGATAGCGTCCTTGCTTTACCAGCTGCATCACCGTTAATCCTTCCGGGGCGGTAGGCCCTTGAGGCAAAATGGCGAGCTTACGCGCCACGTCCTTGGTGGACAAGTCTGCGATGTCGGCCCCGTTCAGTACAACCGAGCCGCGCTGCGGTTTCAGCAGCCTGGCCATGGAGCGCAGCAAAGTGGACTTGCCGCAGCCGTTGCTGCCGATAAACACGGTGATTTTACCTATAGGCACGGTTAAATCCAGATTTTCGAATATAAAGTCTCCCCCATAGGACAGACCCAATCCCTTTGCTTCCAGCGTATTCATGACGCCAGCTCCTTTCGGTTCTAGAATCGATTGCGGTTACGATACAGCAAGTAGAGGAAGAACGGCGCGCCGATCGCGGCGGTGAATACGCCTGCCGGAACGTCGCGCGGCAGAAATGCCGTCCGAGCTACCAAGTCCGCGACAAGGAGAAGAATCGCACCGATCAGTGCGCTGACGGGCAGGACGCTCCCGAAGGAGGGACCCACCAGCCTGCGGGCCATATGCGGTGCCATCAGACCGATGAAGGCGATGGCGCCGCCGATCGAAATGGCTGCTCCGGCCAGCGCGACGCTGAGTCCGATTAGGATCAGGCGCTGTTTCTGAACCTGGGCGCCCGTACTGCTGGCAACGTCGTCGCCCAAGGCTTGGATGTTCACATTGCGGGCTTGCAGCCAGGTAAGCGGTAGAAGTACAGCTATCCAAGGCAGCAGGGTCAAAACGTCCTTATCCCAGGACATGCCGTAAATGCTGCCTGCCATGAAAGTAAGGGAGCGGTCGGCCAACTGCAGCGGTCCGGATATGATCAGCATATAGGAGATCGATTTGATTGCAGCCGATACCCCGATTCCGATCAAGACGAGCCGCAGCGGCGATACGCCATTTTTCCAAGCAAGCACGTACAGCAGTCCGGTAATGAAAAAAGCACCGAGGATGGCGAATAGCGGCATCCAATGGATCGATACGGTGCCTGTGAATATGAAGATGAAGAGAACCGCTCCAAGTGATGCTCCCTCCGTTATACCGATGACGTCGGGGGAGGCCAGGGGGTTGCGGATGACGCCCTGCAGAATAGCCCCCGCCACGGCGAGAGCGGCGCCGATCAGCACGGCGATAATAATTCGGGGTAGCCTTAGCTGCATAACGATAACCTGCTCCATGGGCGGAGCGTTACCGAACAATGCCTTCATGACATGAAGCGGCGAAACAAACTGGCTTCCTGTGCCTGTGCTAATAATCATGGCGGCGATGCAAAGCACGAATAGGATCAGGCATACCCATAGTGTTCTTCTCTCCAGCATAAACGATACTTTAGCGTTCCTGGAGCGGAATATGCGGTGTTTACTCATTGTGCTCGTCTTCCTTTCCTGGCTATGTACACGAAGAACGGCACGCCGATGATTGCGGTCATCACGCCGACCGGGACTTCCTTCGGCATGGCAATATATCGGGAGCCGAGATCGGCCGTCACCAGCAGAAGTGCGCCGAGCACCGCGCTGTAAGGCAGAATCCAGCGATAATCATTTCCTATTAAATGCCGAACGATATGCGGGATGATAATCCCGACGAATGCGATGGGTCCCGCAGCGGCAACGGAACCTCCGGCCAGCAAAATAACAGCCACTGCCGCTAACAGCTTGATGAGGGCTGTTTTTTGCCCGAGGCTCTGGGCGATGTCATCACCCATGGAGAGGGCGTTCAGATGGCGGCCCAGCAGGAGTGCAGCCAGCATGCCAACGGTCATGTACGGCCACACGGCTGCAAGTTGGTTCAAATCGCGTCCGGCTACCGAGCCGACAAGCCATACCAGCACCTGATCGAACATTTTGCCGTCGGAGAGCATCAATCCCTGCGTTAAGGAATGGAAGAAGGCAGCTATGGAGGCACCCGCAAGGGTGATTTTTACCGGCGTCATGCCGTCCCTGCCGATGCTGCCCAGGAAAAACACGATACCCCCACTTACCGCGGCTCCGATCAGCGCGACCCAGGTAAGAGATTGGAGTCCGCTTATGCCCAGCCAACCCGCCGACATAATAATGAAAAAGGCTGCACCGGAGTTCACGCCCAGCGTGCTGGGTGATGCAATCGGATTGCGCGTGATGACCTGCATGAGGGCACCCGCAACAGCTAGGCTTGCTCCTACAGCAAGTGCAATGAGCGCCCGGGGCAGTCTTGCTGTGAGAATGATCAGATGCTCGTTGCTCCCGTTGAAGTGAGTGAACGATTCCCATACCTGATGAAGAGGTATGTTTGTTACTCCGAATGCGATGCTGCCCATGACGGCAGCAGCCAGCGCCAATAGCGATATGAATAGTCCGAATACGCGCATATATGCTCACTTTCTTAAGTCCATGAATAATTAAGTTCATATGAATTTTAGGTGAAGGGACCCCATCTGTCAATGAGCTTGATAATCATTCTCATAAATATCTTGATATTTTTCAGGAAACCCTTTATAGTTTTGAATCAGTGATTGATAATGATTTTCAAGTAGAGGGATATGACACAAGGGGGATTTAGATAGGAATGGGAAAAGGAATGGCAAATAAACCAACGAGAGGCCTCAAGTTTAGCTTGCTGGCTCTCATTATGATCGTGATTCTTGCCGGTTGTGGAGCAAGCCCAGCGAAAGAAAATGCAAACAATGCCGGCGGAGACACGACGAATAATGCAAGTGGTAACAAAGGTAGCGCAGCAAGCGAATCCTATGAAGTTACACATGCGATGGGTACGGAAACAATCAAGGGAACCCCTCAAAAAGTGGTGGTTCTCACGAACGAAGGAACCGAGGCGCTTCTCGCATTGGGCGTGAAACCAGTTGGTGCCGTTAGATCCTGGACAGGTGACCCATGGTATCCACATATTAAAGACCAGATGGAAGGCGTTACCGTTGTCGGGGAAGAGAGCCAGCCAAACATCGAGCTGATCGCCGGCTTGCAGCCGGACCTGATTATCGGCAACAAGATGCGTCAGGAGAAAGTATACGAGCAATTGAAGGCGATCGCGCCGACCGTTTTTGCCGAGGATCTTCGCGGCGAGTGGCAGAACAATTTTGAACTGTATGCCAAGGCGCTGAACAAGGTATCCGAAGGCGAGGAGCTTTTGGCAGCATACGACAAGCGGATTCAGGATTTCAAAGAGAAGGCTGGAAGCAAGCTCGACGAAACCGTCTCCGTAGTCCGTTTCATGGCAGGCAAGACGCGCGTGTACCATACCAATACGTTCTCGGGCGTTATTTTCGATAAAATCGGCATCGCTCGCAACGACATGACGAAGAATGCGAAGGACAATTTCGTTGACGAGATCACGAAGGAACGTTTGCCTGAGGCAGATGCCGACAGACTCTTCTACTTCACTTATGAAACCGGGGATGGCGGCGCAAACCAAACCGAGCAGGAATGGATCAACGATCCACTATGGAAAAACCTGAGCGTTGTCAAGAACGGTCAGGCCCACAAAGTGGATGATGCAATCTGGAACACGGCAGGCGGCATATTGGCAGCAAATCTGATGATTGACCAACTGCAGGAATTTTACGGCATTCAGTAATGAATGCTGCAGGCTAGTATTATCGTATAGCAGATGATGCTAGGAAAAAACTAAAAAAGGAGGCATCCCAAAAGATCTGAGATCTTAAGGGATGCCTCCTTTTTTAGCATCACAGCATCGCCAGTACTGCCGCTATAAGGCATGCCACACCGCAAGCCAGTACCTCCGCGTCGCCAGCATCGCTGCGTCGCCAGTATCGCCGCATCTGCAGTACCTCCGCGTCGCCAGTACTGCCACTATGTAGCTGCATGCCACACCGCTCGCCAGACAGCTTAACCAACTCCCCTACTTCGTGCCGCTGCCCCTGACCTGTTATCGGACTCCAGATCCCTTATTTCTCAATTTGACCCCGATTTTTAAATCTGACGGACTCAGGATCCCTTTTTGCCACAAATTTGCACCTAGAATAAAAAGTGGACACCTCTTAAACTTGTAGTAATAATAAACCTACTAAGACAAACG
>NZ_PDHM01000017.1:0-545488 GCF_002573715.1 Paenibacillus sp. EZ-K15
CTCCCCAACCTTTCTATTACTTCCATTTTAATAGATTTGGGAGTTTACACAATTTATTTTACAGACTCGGCTGAAATGTGTATTTTCGGCCCGTTTAATGCTACTAAGAGAGCCCAACTTAATGTGGACTCTCTTTAGGATTTTAGCTGAATTATAGTTCATATGCTTATCAGTAAATCAATGTTAATCGTTAGTACGACGAGTCTCCTTACTCTTCTGCCTTTCCCATACTTTCATAGTTACTTGCTGATGGTCTTTACTGCGTAAATAAGTAGCTTTATCATCAACAAACGCAGCTTCCTTTTTAAGAGTTAGATAGCTTTCCCACCGTTCATAGGCAAGGTTTCCGTTCTCGATCGCCATTTTTATTGCACAACTAGGCTCGTTTTGATGCTTACAATCTGAAAATTTACATCGTCCTAAAAACTGCTTTACATCAGAAAAGCTCTCTCTCAAGCCTTCTGACACATTCCACATTCCAAGCTCACGCATACCAGGGGTATCAATAACCATCACGCCGCTGTCCAATCTAATCAACTGACGATGCGTGGTGGTGTGTCTACCTTTGCTATCTTCTTCTCGAATTTCTTTGACAGACATCACCTTCTTGCCAGCCAAAGCATTCACAAGACTGGATTTTCCCACACCCGACGATCCGAGAAAAACAACGGTCTTTCCTTTTTTAAGATAGTCTGCAAGTCCGTCAATGCCAAAGCCCGTTTTTGCACTGATCCCGTGAACATCTACGCCAATCGCAATTTGTTTGACTGAAGCAAGTTGTGCAGAGTAGTCTTCTATTAAATCTGCTTTCGTCAGCACCACAACTGGAATTGCGCCCGACTGCCATGATAGAGTTAAATAGCGTTCTAATCGCTTTAGATTCAAATCGTGGTTAAGGGATTGCATGATGAATACATAGTCGAAATTAGCAGCAACCGTCTGCTCTTTAATTGTTTTGACATATTCAGACCCATGACCGGATAAGTCATTTCTCGCAAATTTGGATTTGCGTTTTAACGTTTTTATAATAAGGCTTTCACCTTCTGTGTTGTATTGAATTTCTACAAAGTCTCCAGTAGTGGGGAATTCCTCAGTACAGTTGTTGAAATAAACACTCGATTTTAATTTTGCGGAGCATTCACCATAATCGGTAATAAGGCTGTAGCTCCCTTTATGCACAGCGGTAACTCTTGCATAAGTCCCCTCTGTGCCTGTTGAATAATTTTGCGGTAGAAAGCCGTAGTCTAATAGATTCATGATACCTCCAATTGTTATTGTTCATTCCTTATCTCAAAAATCTTTTGCAGGGTATGGATGTGCAGCGTTCTTTCATCATCGGTTTCTTGGAATTCATTTCCCGATCCTGCGTCCATAAACCACTCTACAAGCCTGTATCCGAACATAAGTAGAATCAACTCATAAACGCAGTTATCCTCTATGTGTGAAATATCCGCATATTCTGAAAAGCCCTTGTAATACGCCGGGATACATCTATGGTAGTATGCAACCATGTTTTCAATATCGGCTTCGTCCGCGATAAGACTTGCCATATCTTCACCTAAATAGCCCCATCCCGTGGTATCCCAGTCGATGAGTATGGTTTTACCGTCTGAATAGAATATGTTTGTTACCCAAAAATCCCTGTGACACAGCACGATGGGAAGCTTTTCAATACGGTTGAAAATTTCGTCTGCGTTTTCATCAATGTCGATGAGCATGTTACATAGATGTTTCGGGATTTCGCAATCGTCGGAGCGTATGTAATCGTACACTTTATTCCATGACCGGTAGCGAAGATAGAAGTTCTTCATATAATCCACTTTGCTCAGGTTTTTCAAGTTCTGTAAAATAATTGGCTGTTCAGTATATAACTTGCCTTGGAACCGCCCTAATTCTTCGGCTACGCGTTCATACATATCGCCGGTCAAGTCTAAACCCGATATGCCGTCGATATATTCCATCCATATCTGCGTTTCGTTTTCTTCTTCGTTCATCTCCGAGTGATAACATTCAGGCCAACGGAATGATTCAGTAAACAAAGCACCGAAATTGGATTTATAAAAATCGTATTCCCTGCGCCAGGAATCGGGATCGCCGTAGCGTTCAAATTTTTCCTGCGTCTTTAAAACGATTTTATAGGGCAACGTCCCGCCGTCAGTGGTTTTGGCATTGCCCGTTACAAGCTGGACATTCCCCACTGTACCACCATGTAATGGTTTGGTTTGGAAATCGGTGGAGATTATGGTTGTACCGAGCATGTTGCTTAAGATCGGTGTCAAAGTTTCGGCTGTTATTTCTCTCATTTTGAAGTCCTCCAATCGTTTTTTTTAAGGTGAATGGTTAAGGCATATATAAACTCAACGGCAAATTTATCAAAACATACTTGAAGTAATGGTTTTACTGTTCTTTTACGTATCCATGTCGCCTCCATGTACATGGAACGATTTTATCGAATTGTTCAGAAAGCAACTATGCTACGGTCGATTTTCCACTTGCAGTTATCCCTGTGAATAATATGATGCTTGAATTCTCCTACTAACATAAAATCACCATCCTTTAACGCAATACATAATCATCATATTGGAAAAGAAGACAACGATGAAAGGTGGACTATAGATTTATTCATTTATTACCTCTTCCTGCCAACTATCTTAATGAAATCGGGATTGGAAAGTGATTAGATATCGTCTAACCGGTAAAACAAAAAAGCCGCTAAACTAGCGACCTTCACTGGGCCATGTGCTTGTCGTCAGACACAAGATTTGTTTTTATATAGTAAAATGTAAATCATTACAAATGAAGGGGCTGATTTTATGAATTTATCGATCTTAGCTCTTATCCTTGTTGGGATAATCACCATCTATGCCGTTGCATTTACCATGATAATTAAGTTACTTGGTAGGATCGTAATACTTCGGAAACAGAATAATCCCCTCTGGTCGAACAGTGTTGAATCCATGATACCATGGACTTTTTTTTCACTGTCTACCATGAGGGGAAATGACCACGGAAAAGCACTCTTTATTTCACGTCCTTATTCCTAATCAAAATAAACGGTTTTGCCTGTATCTGCGGATATATACACGGCTTCTAATATTTGTGAAACAATCATAGCTTCCCTCGGTTTAACCAAGGGTTCGGTATCGTTCACGATACTGTGAATCCATTGTTTGGCTTCATACTCGAAATCGGTCATTTCTTCTCCCCTGAAAAGTTCTCTTGCATTCGGATTCACCTCAATTTTATTCAGGAACAAGCTCCCGTCCCTCTCGCCATTGATCCGCAGTTCATTTTTAGCAAAATCTGCTCCTCCCTTCGTTCCGCACAGCAGGTTGCCGCCACCTTCCGCAATGTTAAGGGCCCAGCTGGTTTCAATGATAACCGTAGCTCCATTTTTAAACTTCACATACCCGAACGCCGAATCTTCTACCTCGAATTCGTTTGGATCCCAGGCCCCCCATTCGTTCGCCGCATTTTCCGTATGCTTCAGTTTATGGAAGACACTGCCGACGACACTTTCCGGTTCATAGTTATCCATCAACCATAGGATCAGATCAAGGGAGTGGGTTCCAATATCGATCATAGGACCGCCCCCCTGTTTCTCTTTATCTAGAAATACGCCCCATGTAGGTACGCCTCGTCTTCGGGTAGCGACAGCTTTTGCAAAATAGATATCTCCAAGTTCCCCATCGGCGATCATCTTTTTTAACAGCTGGCTTTTGGCGTTGGAACGATTCTGATACCCGACCGTTAGCTTCTTGCCTGTTCGCAAGTGGGCTTCGTACATCGCTTTGGCCTCCGCACCTGTGACGGCCATTGGCTTTTCGCACATGACATGCTTGCCGCATTCGAGAGCATCAATGGAAATCGTCGCGTGGGAGCTGTTCGGTGTTAGCACATGTACAACCTCAATATCTTCCATGGCAAGCAGATCCTTGTAATTTGTAAACACCTTTGCGCCTTGCGTGCCGTATTTTTTGGCGGCTTCCTCGGCTCTTTCCGGCTTCAAGTCGCAGAAGGCCACCATCTGTACGTTATCTAACTTGGACAAACACGGCATATGTTTCCCGCCCGCAATCATTCCGCAACCGATGATCCCTACTTTTACGGTTCTCATCGTATTCCCTCCCCCGCGTTATTTGAACTCCACCGTTCGGTTTTCCTTATGAGCGATGTATGCCGCTTCCAATAGCTCCGTCAATTTCGTCCCGTCCTCCAATCCAAAGGGCATTGGCTTGTCATGAATCAATGCATCTGCCCATTGGATGATCGGAAGCGGCTGCTCTTTAGGGAGTTGAGTGGGTGAGATCCATCCGGAAAAAGGGTAATCGAGCTTCTTCGAGATGACTCTAACGGTATCATCTGAGATCATTAAGGTGCCCTCCGTACCGTAAATCTCAAGGGCAGAAGGGGTTCTGTACGTAACAAGGCTTGTTTCGACCAGTGCGACCGCGTTGTTTACGAACTCAATGGAGCACTGCGCATTATCTTCGACTGCACGATTGGTGAAATAATGAAACATGGATGTGATTCTTTTGGGCTTACCGAGCAGCCAACTGGCGATGTACATTGGATGACAGCCCAAATCCATCATGGCTCCGCCCCCTGTTTGTTCCTCATCATACCAGTAATCTGGGAGCCAATTATTCAAAGCACCGTCGTGGCCGTTACGAATGCGCAAAAGCGTAATGTCCCCTAATACATGGTCATCGATCAGTTGCTTAGCGAACAATTGGTGCGGCCTTGTGCGAGCGGGAAATGAAATGCAGAACTTGACGCCTGCTTTGCGTACCGCTGCAGATATCCGATTGCATTCTTCTCCGGTTAGAGCCATGGCTTTCTCGGTAAAGATGTGTTTGCCGGCCTCAGCGGCAGCTATCATGACGTCTGCGTGCATGCTTGTAGGGGCATCCACCACGACGCCATCGATGTCTTCCCGTTGCAGCAGAGTGTCCAAATCCGCTTCAAAATCCGTTCCCAATTGGGCAGCCCATTCGCTTCCGCGTTCAGGCTGTTCGTCCCAGACTGCCGTGAGTTTAACGTTACCGTGAGATTGTAACCTTCTTGCGTAATCATCTGCATGCACATGCCACTTACTTAACATCGCAACGTTCAACATTCGTCTTCCCTCCGTAATCTTTTAATCAAAGTGATTTGGGATGGCTGTGACACCATCCCATCATGGATAAACTTCCTTCACTAGAACCCTACATCATCTCGTTCTGCAGCTTTTTGAGCCACGAACTCCGCCATTTCCTCCACGCCGGCAGCTCTAAATTTTTCTTGAACACTGTGAAGCAGATTTAGAGCTTCTTCATCTGACGCCGCAAAAAATGCTTTCTTAAATTCCTCATCGAAATTCAAACTGCTGGTTTTACTTATATATTCCTGATATTTGGACCACTCTCTTGCAAGGTAGCTGGCGCTCACTTTGTCAATGATTTTGATCGGCATTCTCTCCGAGAAGCTCTCCTCCAGCTTTTGCCACTCCGTTTTTTGATCCTCGGGCGTAGGCCAAGTGACCTCATTGGAGAATGCGCCGATGAACCTTCCTGGAAGATAATTGAGCCCTGCGTCTCTTTTCAGATCCGGGTTTTCATCGAATTGTTTTTTCACATCAGGAATCCATTGGGGTAGCCCGTTTTCCATGGTGTAGTGCGTTCCTTCGATCCCGAAATACGCAAGCAATCGGCCTTCTTCGCTGTTGACATAATCAATGTACCGCAATGCCGCATCGGGATCTTTGATGTTCGCGCTTAAGAAAAGGGCAGGGAAACCGGAACGGCCGGGTTTTTCCACTTGCGTTCGAATGTCTCCGCTCTTATTCTTCATCGGTCCGAGTAGTTCATATTGCATTTCCGGATTCGTCTTATACAGCGTTTTTTGTAAATCCGCTAACATAGGTTGGGCTCCGAAGATGGCAATCTTGCCCGTCGTAAGCTTTTCATTCGCTGTTGTGCTCGTATTGTTGAAGGCTTCAAGATCAAACAAACCTTCCGTTAATAACTTTCTCATGTATAACAACCTAGCTTCATGATCCTCGGATTGCGTCCAGTGGATCAGTTTTCCATCCACTTCACGGAAGTCCGAAATTGTGTAATCCGTCCACCCCGCAAGGAATTGGCCGTAATCCCATCCATTCCACATGGTTCCGGCCGGGATGACCGGCTTCCCGCCAATATCCTTGAAACCGCCATCTCTTATCTTGACCAATAGTTCATATAGTTCTTCTTGCGTATCAATATCCTCCGCTTTTACATTTAAAGCTTTCAGGATATCTCCCCTGGCAAAAAGGCCGTAATTCCAATTATGAATGCTCTCGGGGGTTCCGTCCGGGGTCTCCGTTGGAATGAGATAAGTCTTGCCTTCAAATTCGGGACTATTGAGATCGAACTCGGCAAAATCCTTCGCAATCCCGGTAGTCACAAGTCTTTTAATATTCGGGTATTTATCGAGATAAGGGGTTAAATCCAGAAGCTGTCCTTCCATGGCCGCTTTCTTGATGACTTGTCCTTCTCCTCCTGTAGTAGACCAGAAAGGTGCGTTAACAATATCCGGAACCGTACCGGAAGCAAATATGGTGTTTAGTTTTTCTGCTTCGCTTGTTGTGATGGATTCCAGGTTTAACGTTACCCCGGTTTTTTCCCTAATTTTTTCGGCTACGGGATTATTCTTCTGATCCTGTGGGAAACCGGCACCGCCACCGTTCCAAGCACTCAGGAAAGTCAAGGTTACCGGCTTCATTTCTTCAGTACCTGACTCATTCGGACCCGTGTCAACCGTGTCTGCGCCCTCTTCTTTGCTTGTTCCCGTGCATGCCGTCATTGTCACGAAAAGTAGTAAAGCGATTAGTGTCATGCCAAAAATACTCCTACGCCTGTTCCTCCTCATACTACAATCCCCTTCCATTGGAAGTTTTTATATAAAAGGCACTTGCCCTTCATACCAACTACTCCTTAAGAGAACCTACCAGTACGCCTTTCACAAAATATTTCTGAAGAAATGGATACACACAGATGATCGGGGTCGTTATAATAATGACGAAAGTCATCCTCAAGGCTTCCGGCGTTACTCCTCGCAGCTCCATCTGAGTCTCAGTCATGTTTTGAATTGCGGATCCGCTATTTCCCGACGACGACGTCATTGACTGGAAAGACGCTTCGCTGATCATCTTATTAAGGAACGTAGCTGCAGGCTGCAGTTTTTCATTCTGTATGAAAAATTGACCGGTAAACCAGTCATTCCACACGCCCACCCCGACAAACAAGGCAATGGTAGCAAGCACCGGCATCGAAAGAGGCAGTATGATTCTCGCAAATACCGACAGCTCGCTTGCTCCGTCTATTCGGGCCGATTCCGACAGACCTTCAGGAATCCCGTCGAAGAAGGTTTTCATGATAATCGCATTGAAAAAACTATATAGGGAAGGCAACACCAACACCCAAAACGTATCCAGGATGTGTAATTGCCGGAACAGGATAAAAGTCGGAATAAGTCCTCCGCTGAACAAGGTGGTAAAGAAAAAGAAGAATACAATATATTTTCTTCCAGGCAAACCTTTCCGCGAAAGTGCGTAGGCTAATAAGGCCGTCAAAAATACGGAGGCAACCGTTACCACAAGGGTTCGGGTAATGGAAATATAAAACGAATTTAAGATCAATGAATTGCTAAAAGCTTTAGCATAGTTTTCTAATGTAAACACTCTAGGAAAAAAATAGATTCCACCCTTCATCGCATCGTAGCCGTCATTGAAAGAAAGGGCTAGAAAATAGATAAATGGATAGAGTGCTGTAGCGCAGAATAAAAGCAGCACCGAATAGTTAAGCGTCATATACATTTTATCTGCTGGCGTCAGCCTTCTCGCATCCATACACACACCTCCTCATCTTGAGCTTATTACCATAACGATACGTTACTCACACGTCTAGATATATTATTGACAGCAACAATGAGCAGCAGCGAAATCGCAGATTTGAATAAACCAATGGCCGTGGAATATGCTAATTGCCCCTGTTGGAGGCCTGTTTTTAAGACATAGGTGTCCAATATCTCCGAAACGCTTAATGTTGCCGGGGACTGCATCAGCCAGATTTGGTCAAAACCCGCGTTCAGTATTCCGCTGAGGGAGAATATTAGCAATATGCCGATCGTTGGAGTAAGGCATGGAAGCGTGATCTTAAACAGTTTGCTCCATCGACCTGCCCCGTCGATTTCCGCAGCTTCATACAAGTGCGGATCGATATTCGTTAACGCGGCTAAATAAATGATCGAACCCCAGCCTACACCTTTCCAAATGTCGGAAATGATGACCAATGGATAGAATAATTCCGGTTTTCCCATAAAAAAGATTGGATCCAAACCCATTTGGTACCGAATGTCATTGATTAGCCCTACGTTCGGAGACAGGATTTTTTGAAGCAAGGTAACGACAACGACCCACGAAACGAAGTGTGGTAGATAGGAAATCGTTTGAAACACTCTTTTGAATTTTTTGTGCATGACGGCATTGAGCATTAAGGCTAGGATCAATGGAGCTGGAAATCCGAAAAAAAGTTTAAGGGCACTAATGGATAACGTATTTCGGAGTACATCGTAAAAACTGGAATCGTTTAAAAACTGTTCGAAATATTTAAAGCCTGCCCACGGACTCCCCAATATTCCCAGATTGAATTTGTAATCTTTGAACGCTATTAAAATGCCGTACATCGGATAGTAAGCAAAAACCAGAAACCAGATGATAGCAGGAAGCAAAAATAAATATATATGCCTGAAATACCATATTCTACTCAGTTTCTTGTTCTTCTTTAATTGCTCAAATCCGTGGATAACCACACCCTTTGGTACCATTCCCCGTACACCTCCTACTTCGTCGTATCGGATTTTTACGAATCCATTCCCGATAGCTTAGGAACAGAGCCAATTTTCGATGTTTCGACGGTATATAGCGACTGTCTCCCCCTCCTTCATTGCAAGCGGTTTCATTTCTACAATTTAAATATATTCAATATGGTGTAGGAATCATTCCATAATTTTATTTTGTACATCGTGTGCACTGCTCCCTGGGCGTACGATGCGTCGTTTGGGGCATGATCGATGGCTGTCGGCCATATTCAGGTGTTTTTATTCCTTGGCAAGAATACATTATATTCAATATATACTTATGAAATTGTTTGATAAAAATGTTTATTGAAATAAAGCAACCTGTGAATGGTTTGAAGAGCTTCTGCTGGATTTCTTTATGGATTTGGGACTTATTATGGGAGGATTTCATGAGAGGAAGTTGCAGTTGACGTAGTAGAAGAGCCCGGGGAACCGTCGCTTCCATTGTCAGGTTTTGAATAGAAAGCGCGTCGGACTCGTAATTAGGTTACCTATATAGGGGGAAACGGGTGTTGATATCACGAAGTGGAGAAAACGTTTTTTCCCGTCGTCTCGCCAATCACCAATTCCGGCTCCACTAGGGTTTTAAAGTATTTTCCGTGTTGCCCGTCATCATTGTTAATGACCTCAACCAGCGTGTAAGCCGCGCGGTAGCCCATGTCTCGTTCAAACTGTTTAACATGTGTGAAGGTGCTGTATCCTTCGATGATTGAAGTCGGATCGTCAAAACTGATGATGGATATGTCCTCAGGCACCTTCAATCCAACTTGACGCGCAATCTGATAGATTTTCACTCCAAGACTTCCATTTAGCGTAATATAGGCCGTTGCCATTCGATTTTGGATATAGCGGTACAGTGGATGTGTTTCAGCTTGCTCAAGACTTCCGATTTCAAAACCGGTCACGATGTGGGCAGGGTTTATGAGTGCTCCCTTTTCCTTGAAGGCATTCATATATCCATCGATCCGCTCTTGAACGGTGACGGTTTGTATGGGTGAATCGGAACATATGGCGATTTCACGATGCCCCAGCTCCCACAGGTAATTTACCGCCATGTTAGCGCCAAGCCTACCGTCTGATGCTATATAATGAGTTTCCACCCCAGGAAGGTAACGGTCGATGAGAACGAACGGAAACCCCGCGAATTTCATGCTTAATATTTCCTCGTTGAATAATTCCTCGTCAACCGGGAAAATCAGTAACCCTTCCACTCCGATTTTACTACATGTCTTAATAGCCTCTTTTTCCTTATCAAGGTTGCCCTCTGATAAATAAATAACGCAACGGTAATCGTTTTCATTTAGCGCTTGCTGAATACCTTGTATAAGTCTAATCGTAAAATAGTCATAAATGCTGGGCAGAATTAGGCCTATCAACCGCGTCCCCATTTCTCCGCTGGTTTTATGGATAGGCTTTACGGCGATTTTAGGAGATGTTGTCGGCATTTCATATTCAGGCTCGCTTACAAAAGTCCCCTTTCCGGGCATCCTGGTTATGATTCTTTCGTTAACCAAACCGGCCAGGGCATTAACGACCGTAATCTTGCTTACGCCGAAACGCTCCATGAGTTCCTTTTCCGTTGGTATACGGTCTCCAACCTTCAGTACTTTCGATGTTATCAAGTCGCGTATATACTCTTGAACCCTCTGATACAAAGGTATTCTTTCCGTAGAGCTCATCCGAATCACCACATTTCATTCAATATGTTCAATATATAAATTACGAAAGCCGCAACCGTTTTATTCCATGTCCTTTCTTTGTTTGTGGTTGGTGCTGCGCCCAAAGGAGTCATTGGGTTATGTTGCAGAATAAAACAATCCCCGGCCATTTAGCCGAGGATTGTCGCCGATTTAGCATTAGGGTGGAAGATATGCGATGTGCAGGTGGTCACGATTATGTGAAATTCCTACAAAATGGTCGCTTTTGTGCATTCTAAAGGGCAGTTCTGGTTAATAGGTAATTTGGTTATCCCTGAGTAATTAAATGAGCAATTGATAAGAAATCATAACATTTGTTACATGCTATGATATAAGAAACATAGCATGAAAGGAGAATTAAAATGGTAACAAACAATATCCGTGAACCAGAGAATGATGATGCCCTTACTTCACAAAATTCGTCTAAACCAGATCCTGCAATGGCACGCTTGAATGTCTTCGTAGGGAAATGGAATACAGAGGGTGTGATTAAAGCGAGTCCGTCTGGGCCAGCTGATCAGTTGAAAGCAATAGATACCTACGAATGGTTGCCCGGGGGTCATTTTCTTATTCATCATGTTGATGGCCATATGGGGAAAGAAGAGGTTAAGGCTATTGAGATCATTGGCTATGATGCTTCCAGTCAGAATTACACCACACACTCATATGACAACCAAGGCAATTTCAGTGCATACCAAGCGAACCTAATCGACCGTGCCTGGACAATTTTGGGCAAATCGGAGCGTTTTACAGGAATGTTTAGTGAAGATAGCAACACCTTAACAGGTAGTTGGGAGCTGTCAAACGACGGTAAGAATTGGGTACATTGGATGGACATCAAATTGACTAAAGTCTTCTAGCTAATAGGCTGGTACTACCCCTTAATGTATAAATATTAAATTAAATCTAATCTCTTGTAAAATGTAAAAACACCTCCAAGGTTGTCTCTATTGAAACATTCCCTTGAAGGTGTTTTTGATTGATCCTACTCAATGGGGTCAGTCCCTTAATAACTTCCGAAGCTTTCTTTATCTGTAACATCCGAATCCAACCACCATCCTGCCCATAGTTGAACAAAGGCAGCCGATCTCGTAAACGGCTGTTAATTAATACTCTGTTCATTATTTGTTTAGTGTAATCTTCTTTTGACCATCTTTTGATTCAAAGAATACTTCCTTTTCATTCAGCCATACAGGACGATCAAATCCTAATGCTCTCTCTGCATTTGGATGTGAATCATGATCATAAACCGTAATTCCTACATCTTCTTCAGGTAGTTTTTTCATTAGAAAAGGAAACGACTTTTGATAAAATTCATATGAATAATGGCTTTCGCCTAAGGTTGCTACTCGGTGCTTTATAATTAAAGTTTCCGTTCCTTTAGGTGAATCCACATAGTCGTATTCCCATTCCATAAATAAAAAAGCCATCCGATAACCTATTAATAAAAAGAATAATATGACAATAGGAAGCCATATAATCTTCTTTTTTGATATTACTAACATTAAAGTTAATACTACTATATTAAATACGACAAAACTATTCCATCCAGAAGTATCAAAGATTAAGTAGTATTGTTTAAGACTAACTAAAAGCAATGTTGCATCTACTATCAGCGTAAGCATAAGCAAAAATAAAACGTATTTTTTACTTGTGCTTGTTTCCACATCTTTCATCTAACGCCACCTCCGATGGACAGGGCACGTTGGCTTAGCGCGGACTCCGTGTCTCTTGCAGCAGCCTTATACCGCGCGCCAGAAGAGGCACGCGGTAAGAAATAATAACAACTTCCCTCCATTATACTACCATGTTTGGAAAATTGTATTATGAATCCTTGAAATCTTTTTATTATGCATAACTGCCCTTAGCGCTCCTTCTTGTCTTTATTGAACTATCATATCGCGTATGTCCAAAGAGAGTTGTACTGTCAATATATATTTCTTATCGTCGGACGCAAGGTTTGCTTTTTATGTGATAAAATGTAATTCATAATAAATGAAGGGGCTGATTTTTTTGAACTTATCGATCTTAGCTCTTATCCTTGTCGGGATAATCACTATCTATGCCATTGCATTTACCATGATAATTAAGTCACTTGGCCGGAAATTTAAAGACAAATCTAATATGTATTTTCTATATGCATCCATTATCTTGGTTATCCAATCTTATCTTATAATTAAGGATTTTTTAGGAAAACAGCCTTTAAGTTCAGTCAATATTTTATTTTTCTTAATGGCGTTTATGCTGATTTTCCAAGGAATAAGGCGGAAAAATCAAATAACATAAAATAAGAATCTGTTTGCTTTCTGTAAGGTGTTTTTTCTAAGACAGATGGCTCTTGTTATAAACATTCTGTGCCCTGTTATAGCATAAAAGACACACAATCCAAATTGTGTGTCCGTTCGTCAAGACGATGTATCTATCTCTTCATTTCTATAAGGAAGAACCTTCTGGCTGGCTAGCAGGCGAGCGATGCACCACTCCACCGGAGATGGATTGCGGATACTTTAGCAGGTTGTATATCGGACATACGCGCTCAACCGCTGCATGAAGCTCAGCGATGGTTTCGGCGGATTCTTCGGATACGATGTGAATGTTATATTCGATATTATGCGGATATATGGGAATGTCCTCGTATCCCGGTTTGCCGGCAAGCGGGTGCAATTGCCCCGTGACTTCGACTTCAAGGGATTCCAGCGATACACCCCGTTCCGCAGCTTGAATCAACGTAATATGAGTCAGGCAGCTGCCTAATACGCCAAGCTGAATTTCAGGTGATGAGGGACCGAGGCTATATCCGGCATAATTCTCAGGGCTGTCGCTGATAATTTGGAAGTCGCGTATGCGTATTTCTCGAACGCCGCTGCGGCCTTTCGCCTGCACCTTGGCAGAATAGGTATTCGGCTTGGGGTCTTGCTCCGCTTGAGAACGCAGGGCCTCTGCCGCCGCTTTTTTTTGTGCTAAATATTCATTTAATGTAGTCATGGTATCTCGCTCCTTTACAATTTTGATATTTTTAACGAAAAAAAGACACAGCTAAACAGCTCATCCCTGCTTAAAGCTGTGTCTCCGCCGATTCGGTCAACACTCGTTTGCTTGATTATTCCATTTCATTGACGGGATTGGATAACAGGCTGGGGGTCATTCCCAAATAATCGAACAGCCCCTGCTCGATTTGTTGAATTCGTTCCACTCGTAAACTATAGGTCGATACCGTCTCTCCAACGACATGAACGTTGAGCAGTCCCGCACTGCGCAAATTGAAAATGTGGTCATGCGTTATGCCTTTGGATATGCCAAGATGTCGAACCACTTCGATAAAAGTACGCGGTTCGCTGCGCAAAAAGTGCAGAATCCGCAAACGGCTCTTCTCGCTCAGACTGCGAAGAAGCCGGTATAAATGAAGCGACGGCTCATCGTCTTCCTCGGCAAGCGGCTCGATCCTGGATGCATAATGGCAGAGGGTCAGGCTTCCGTATGAATAAAAGATATTGCCGGGCTGAAAATGGTAATGCGGAATCAGAACCAGCTTCTCCAGCCCGTTCACCGGCTCGAAACAAAACCCGTTCGTCAAGGCTGCCGCCTTCTCGTAAGCTTCAAATTCATCCCATTCCGCCTTCTCTTCCACTTCGGCACGCAAAGCCGTGACGATCCCAGGGTCTATATGTTTAAAATAGACTGCATTCCATTCGGACAGCATGCGATGCTGCCGATCGCGTACCGTTCCGAAATCTTCGGGAAACGTCTGGACATATGGAGACAGCACGGCAAAGAGCTCGCCCAGCGTAAGTTTACGCATCCACGTTAGAAAATCTTCAACTCGGTTCTTGTTCGGTGACACATAGACCAGAAGATGAAGCAACTTCCATTCCAAATCGATTCCGGTCTGTTCCAGTTGATCGGCGAATTCGGGAGACAAGGATGCATGGACATTCTGAGTCCAGGCAGGGCCAAGATCAATCCGTTTGTGCCAGCTTTTGCAAAGAAACGTATGGAGGCTGTTGATCAGTTCGTTGACAGGACTGAATGATAATTCCAATTGATATGACAACAAGTTGCACTCCTTCTTTGACCTCTTATGATTGACTGGCTGCCGGTATCCAGCAGCCATTTCGCTCATATTTTACAACTTCCGCAATCCGAACACGCCCCCCGGGCATATCCTCAATGTGTTACAAAAGGATCCGAAGATGGCGTGCCGCTTCAAACGAGATGACATGCCACGTAATGATCGTCCCCCACGTTGCGGAACTCGGGCACGACTTCCTTACACTGCGCCAAGGCATAAGGGCAGCGTGTATGGAACTTGCAGCCAGAAGGCGGTTGAGCCGGACTCGGAATGTCCCCTTTAAGCACGATCCTCTCCCGCTTCAGCCTCGGTACCGGGACAGGGATCGCCGATAGCAATGCTTGGGTATATGGATGCAGCGGACGGCTGAACAGTTCGTCACGCGAAGCCATTTCCATCATGGAACCGAGATACATCACCCCGATGCGATTACACAAATGCTCCACGACGCTTAAGTCATGCGAAATGAACAAATAGGTTAATCCGCGGTTATGCTGAAGTTTTTGAAACAAATTGATGATCTGTGCCTGGATGGACACATCAAGCGCGGATACCGGCTCATCGGCGATTATGAAATCAGGATTCAGTACCAGAGCGCGGGCAATGCCGATCCGCTGCCGCTGGCCGCCTGAAAACTCGTGCGGAAACCGATTGTAGTGATAGGCAGACAGGCCGCAAGCTTCCAGTACATCCAGCACCTGACCACGAACCTCGGCTCTTTCGGCCAAACCGTGTTCCAGCAGCGCTTCGCCGATAGCGTCTCCGATGCGGATACGCGGGTTAAGCGAGCTGTAGGGGTCCTGAAAGATAAGCTGCATTTTAGGCCTGAGCTTTCGCATCTCCGATTTGGGCAGGTCGTGAAACGGGATACCTTTGTACAGGATGTCCCCGCTGGTTTTCTCATGAAGCCGGAGTATCGTGCGCCCAACCGTGCTTTTGCCGCTGCCGGATTCGCCGACCAGGCCGAACGTTTCTCCAGCCCGAATTGTCAAACTGATATCATCGACCGCTTTGACGTGACCGACGTTACGATTAAGCAGCCCGGCGGTAATGGGAAAGTATTTTTTTAAATGTCGTACTTCCAGCAATGCTTCACTCATGCCGCGCCTCCTCTTCATACAACCAACAGGCCGTTCTGTGACCGGGTTCCACCTCTCTTAGTGACGGCTGCCGGGATCGGCAGATGGCCATGCAGCTTTCACAGCGATCATGAAAATAGCAGGATTCCATCAGTTCAAGCGGATTGGGTACCTGGCCTGGGATGGAGTACAACTGGTCCGAGCGCTCGCCGAGGATCGGTTTGGATTTCAGCAATCCCTTCGTGTAAGGATGTTTCGGACGGTCGAAGATTTCCTCGACGTCTCCCTCCTCGACGATTTTCCCCGCGTACATGACGATGACATAATCCGCCATTTCGGCCACCACACCAAGATCGTGCGTAATCAGCAGGATCGACATATTGGATTGCTCCTTGCTTTCCCTCAGCGTTTCCAGCACCTGCGCCTGGATGGTAACGTCCAATGCCGTCGTCGGTTCGTCGGCGATCAACAGCTTGGGGCCGCACGAGATTGCAATCGCAATCATGATGCGTTGCAGCATGCCTCCCGACAATTGATGGGAATAGGAAGCCGCGATTTGTTCCCCTCGGGAAATGCCAACCAGCTCGATCAGCTCGAGCGCTCGCGCATAGGCTTGTTTTTTGTTCATCTGGCGATGGAGCATAAGCGGCTCCATGATTTGCTTTCCGATCGTAATGACCGGGTTCAGGGAAGACATCGGTTCTTGGAATATGATCGAGATGTCGTTGCCCCGAATTCGGCGCATCTCTTCTTTGCTGATCTTTAAAAGATCCTTGTCTCCGAATTGGATCCGGCCGTTCACCACTTTCCCGTGCGGCCCTTCGACCAGTCCCATGATCGACATGGCCGTGATGCTCTTGCCGCAGCCGGATTCGCCCACGACGCATACCGTTTCGCCTTCGCGGATGCGAAAGCTGATATCGTCCACCGATTTGATCGTTCCGGTTCCGGATTCGAAATAAGTGCTTAAATGATTGACCTCGATTAATGAATTCATTATCCGTTCACCTGCTTGTATTCTGTTTAGGATCGAGAACGTCCCGCAATCCGTCACCGAAAATGTTGATGGCAATGACCGTCAAAAAAATCGCCAGGCCTGGCGGAATCCATAGCCAGGGCCGTTTCTCAAAATCGATGACGTTGTTGGCCGCATCGATCATATTTCCCCAAGTGGGCGTCGGGGGCATGACCCCGAGCCCGAAGAAGCTGAGCACCGATTCCGACAGTATCGCTCCTCCGATGCTAAGTGTGGCAATGACGATCAGAAGCGGGAAGACATTGGGCAGCAAATGGCGAAACAGCTTTCGCTTATCGCTGAGACCTAGCACGTCGGCAGCTATCATATACTCCCGTTCCCGCAAGGTCAGCATTTGGCTGCGGACGAGCCGCGCCACGCCGGGCCAGCCGATGACGCTGAGCATGAGCATGACCAGATACAGCCGATAGTCGGTTGGAACCTTCCAATCCGACATCAACGCCCCCATGATGAAGAGAATCGGAAGACCCGGAATCGTAAACAACAAATCGGCGGTTCGCATGATCAACTGATCGACTACTCCACGATAATAACCCGAAATGACGCCGAGAACCGTCCCGATCGACATGGATAACGCCATGGACGCAAGGCCGACCGTTAGCGAAATTCGGCCTGCTTGCAAGAGCCGGGTCAGCACATCGCGGCCAAGCAGGTCCGTTCCCAGCCAATGCTTGCCGCTTGGGGGCTGGTGCATCATGGCGGGATTGATTTTGCCATCCGCATATGGCGAGAACAAGGGACCGATAAAGCAAGCAACAAACATCAACACGATGAAGGCGAAGCCAGTTACGGCCAGCTTGTTTTTCTTGAGCTTCCGAGTGGATTGCTTCCATAAGGAGTCTGAAACCTCCATTCCTCGGCTGGCTTTTCCGGCTTGACTTGCCGTCGTTGGAATCGACAAAGGTAGTTCCTCCTTTCTTTAAAGCCTGACCCGGGGATCGGAAGTGTGGTAGAGGATATCGGATATGAGCGTCCCGACGACCGTCAAGATAGCCAAAAACATGGTAAAGCCCATGAGGAGCGGATAATCCCGCACCGTGAAAGATTGCATGTACAACTGGCCGATGCCTGGCCAATTAAATATCTTCTCAATGATGATGGATCCGCCGAAAAGGCCCGGCAATTCGAAGCCAATCAATGTAATCGCGGGCAGCATCGCGTTTTTCAATGCGTGGCGGAACAGCACCGTTCTCTCCTTCAACCCTTTTGCACGGGCGGTGCGGACATAATCCTGCCGGATCACCTCCAGCATGTTGCTCCGGAAATAACGGGTGAGCGACCCGACGCCAAGCAATATCATGACGGCTGCCGGAAGCAGCATATGGTGCAGTACCTCGACGACGTAGTCCCAGCCCTCGGCCCGGCTCCCTGTCGTGATCATTCCACCCGGCGGGAGAATCTTTAAATCGACGGCGAATACTTTGATCAAGAATAACCCGATGAAGAACGAAGGAATCGACATCGCGGCGAAGATGCCGATCATCACCAGGGTATCCAGCAGCGAGTATTGCTTATAGGCCGTAAGAACGCCCACGACGACCGCAATGAACCAGGTGAAGAACGTCGAAACCACTGCCAGCAGAAAGGAGTTCCATATGTAATCCTGAAACAGGTCCAGGACGGGGCGCTGCTGGGCCAAAGAATAACCGAAATCGCCTTTGAAAATGTTGGCCATCCAGTTCACGTATCGTTCAATGACAGGCTTGTTCAACCCGTGGATTTCCCTTAGTTCCGCCTTGCGCTCCTCGCTCAAACTCAAGTTGTTGTCGACATAGTCGCCTGGCGTTAAGGAATACAAGATAAAGATTAACAAGGACGCGCCAATTAATATCAAGAGCATGTACAAGCTTCTTCGGAGCAAATAGGTTCTCATGTTCTCTCCTTCATCAGTCATCTCCTTGCCTGATGGGTTCAGGCAAGAGATGTCTTCTTTGATAGAGCCGTCTAATCTTCCCTCCAGCTGCCAGCTCGCTTATTGCAAATTCCAACCCGGCAAGCTGTATGCGATACCCGCGAGTGGGTTCAACTCAAAACCGTCGATGCGTCCGTTGATTGCGATGACTGATTTCATATAGTTGGTAAACATGATCGGCAATTCGTCATTCAATATTTTGAACATTTCGTGGTAAGTCGCTTTACGTTCTTCGACGTCGCCAGTCGCAAGACCCTGGGCGTAAAGCTCTTCGATGCGTGGATTATCGTAGCCCTTCGTTTCTCCTTTGATGAACCGCTCCACCCCTTGCGAAGGATCGCTGATAATCGTCGTCGAGAACGAAGCCATGTCATAATCGCCGCTATTGACCTTGGATACGAGCGTGTTGAAATCCGGGAATTGCTCAGGCACGAAATCAACCCCGATTTCTTGATAGTTCTCTTTGGCGACGGCAATGAAAATATCGGTATTCGGGCTCTTCGATCCCAAATAGTTGATACGGAGCTTGACCCCGTCCTTCTCCCGAATGCCGTCTGCGCCGACCGTCCAGCCCGCTTCGTCCAGCAATTGTTTTGCTTTTTCCGGATCATACGGATACGGGTTGATGCCTTCCTCGGTATAAGACCACAGAATCGGAGATGATGGAATGTTGGCGATCGACGCTGCCCCTTGCCTGGAATCCACGTAAATCAGCTGACGATTCAGACCGTAAGTCAAGGCTTGGCGAACCCGCTTGTCTTTCAATTGAACCCTCTCCAGATTGAATTGATTATAGCCGTAGTTACTGGCCGTGGACGGAATCAGGTTTAAGAAGCCAAGGGATTTCAGTTTCTCGATGTTATCTGTCGTAGCTGAAAAGCTGCCATAGTCGACTTCCCCGGTTTCGATAAACTGCCAAGTGTCTCCCTCCGTCGTCTTGTAGATGAAGTATTCGGTCTTCGGTTTGCCTAACACATAGTGTTCATTGGCGACAAAACGCACTTCTTGGCCTGGAATGAACTTCTCCAGCTTGTAAGGTCCGTTCGTGATCGGATTGGCGTGCAGGTTCTTAATATAATCCAGGTTGCCGAACTGATAATCCTTGCCATAGTACGTTTTGGACAAGATCGGTCCGCCAAGTACTGTCAGCGCCGTTGCGTTGGTCTCTTCCAGCGTCACGGAAATGGTTCGATCATCGATAATTTGAATCCCTTCAATGGAATCCGCCTTACCGTCCTTGTAGGCTTGACCACCTTTGATCTTCGCCTCCACCACGCTGTTGAGGCCGTCATAAAACGGATCATGAAGCAAGGTCCATGTAAATTCCACATCCTCGGTTGTCATGGGGGAACCATCGCTGTACTTCAGCCCTTCGTAAAGATAATACGTATAAGTCAGCTTATCCTCGGAAATGTCCCATTTCTCCGCGAGACCCGGAATCGGCAAACCGTCGGTATCGACGCGGACAAGCGGAGTATACAGGACAGAGTTGACGTTCCCGTCATAGCCCACTTGGGTGAAATATGGTGTGAAGGCCCCGCTCGGATTCACCAGTGTCACGATAATCGCATCATTTCGCTGTTTCGCCCTGTCCGGGAGCTTGTTTAAATCGGTTGCGGCCAAGGGGGCTTCGAGTAGATGGCCATCCGTCCCCTGCTCAGCGGGCTCACTGGAGGCAGTCGCTTGGGGAGTTGAAGGCGGCGATGCCTCCGGCTCGTTGTTGGCAGACCCGGAGGAGCAAGCAGACAGTATTAGGAATAGCGTCAATAACCCTAACCATAACAAACCAGAATATCGTTGTTTTCTCATAGAAACCACCTTTGTATTTTTTTAAAAACCCATCTTTTAAGAAAAATCATAATTCAAATAGGATAACTAGGATTTATTGCCAAACTGATGCATCAGTAAGATCATTTTAGCCAGCGTTATAGATTCTGTAAATAGCTAACTTCCGCATGTTTCTGTCTAAACAGAAACATGCGGGCGACTTTTGAACATTACAATGTCGGCCTTCAATTGGCCGACATTTGTCCAAATGTTGGACATCATATCTTCTTCGTTTCTTCAATGCTTACGATGGATTTCATCGATTCATTCATGTTCTTCCATCCCCGTTTTCGAATGGAACGATTTGCTTCGTGATAGGATGAAATCGAAAGCCACGCTCTGTTCAATCCCCAAGTTCAGAATCCGTTTTTCATCGCGATGACCTTCTTGGGCACCTGCGGCATTCCGCTAATCCGAATTAAGACGCTATTTGTCCAAATGTTGAGTCTTCCATATCATTCAAATTTAGTATTTCACGTACGGTTCGAGCATTCAATTTTTTTTAAAAAAATCTTTCTCCGTGGCTTTTGCACGTCGTTTTGCATCCTAACAGCACCTAAATATGGATTAAAGTCTGTTGAGAATATGCTTGAAAATAAAAAAAGCCACATTTAATGTGACTTTCAAGATTTCATGTTCTTGTCGTCCGACAGGAATGTGAACACGTTTGTATCATTAGACATTTGCGCTCTCGGAGGACTAGAAACATCTTTCAAAAGTTGAATAACCAATTCACGAGGCATCAGGCCGCTCGCCTACTCCGGCTCTTTGTTAGCCCAATGCGAGGATACGCTTTGTAGAAATCGCAGAATAACGTGTAATTCCGCTTCCTTAAACGGCTCAAGCAACTGCATAAACCTCTCCTCCTCCAGCTTGTGAAGCTGTTGATGGAGCTCAAAAACCTGTCTGCCCTTCTCCGTCAGACTGAAGTAGACTTCCTTCTTATTATCATTCAGTTGCCTGCGATGGATATAACCTTCCTCCAACAGCTTCGCACTGATCTTCGTAATGCCGGCCTTGGACAAGTTCATCTTCTCTGCAAGCGCCGTATTGTTGATCGGCTCGTTGTTGCCGATGCAGTCGATCACGTGCACGCTAGTCAAATGACGCGGGATCGACTCCAATTGCTGCTCCTGTGCATAACGAAAAATCTTGTCCTGCTCCGATTCGATCCTTTGCTCGCTCAGATGCACAAAATGAACAACCTGATCATGGACCAGCCATTTGATCGTCTCCAATGTATTCATCATCTCGCACCTTTCGTAACACAATAAATTATACTTAACCGAGAAACAATCGTATCATGTTCCGATACCAGGGAGCAACGTTCCTCTACCAAAGATACGAGATGGTTAACGCACGGGATCGCTCTAGGTTCCGTCGGTTCCCCGTTCCTTCTGCCGCGCTTTGCGAATTGCAAAAACAAATGGTAGGGCTAGCAATACAATAAGCGTTGATAAGATGTGCAAATCGTTGATGCCCATCGTTGTGGACAGGTGGGCCAAGCGCGGTCCGACTTCCCCATCAGTCAGCCTTGCGGCGTGGTCAGCCGTACGTGAAGATAGCAGCGTGGTGAAAAGAGCCACACCGAACGATACGAATACATTCCGCAGCCAGTTCTGAATGGAGGAGGCGTGTCCGATATATTCGCGGGAAATCTCCTCCATCCCGGCCGTCGTCGCCGGCATCAGCACCAGGGCCAGACCTAGACTGCGGACCGTCATCCACAAGAGCGTATATGCAGATGAGCTGTCGATTTTCAGCCACGCTAGCGGCAAATTCCCTGCGGCCATTAACAGTACGCCAACAAGCAGTAGCGGCATGGGGCCAACCACTTTGTACAACCGACCGACAACCAAGGACATAATCGCCATGACACATGTAGCTGGTAACAGAATCATCCCCGAATCAAGTGGCGAATGTCCCTGAACATTTTGCAGGAAGACGGGAACGAGGAGCATTCCCGAAAAAAAGTTGATCATCACGATACACAGCAATATCACCGTTGACGTGAATCGCCGATTCAGAAATACTCTGAGCTGTAGAAGCGGCGTGTCGATTGACATCTCGCGCCAAAGAAACAGTGCTAGCGCCAATAGCCCGCCTCCCAGACAAAGCAGCGTACTGGCCGATCCCCATCCCCAACCGGAGCCTTGCGACAACGTGATCAACAGCAGCGAACTTGCGGCGATGACCGTCAGAAGCCCCCATACATCGAAACCCTTCGGTACTTTCAGACGATAGTAAGGAATGAAGAAAACGGCAACAACGATCGCAAGCAGGCCGAGCGGCACATTGGTCCAGAAGAGCCACTTCCAGGAGCCGTGCTGGATAAGCCAACCTGCGTAAGTCGGTCCAATGGCTGGCGCCACGATCGAAGCTGCGATCCAGATGCTCATGGCGACAGACTGCTGGTGCCTGGGGATGATTTGAAATATCATGGTCATCGACGCCGGCACTATAATACCGCAGAACGCGCCCTGAACCATGCGGAAGGCGATCAGCATCGACGCGTTCCAAGACAAGGCGCACAGTACGGAAGCAACCGTCATGCCGAGCAAGGCGAAAATATACAATCGCTTGTAACTGAAGCGTTGGCCGAAATAGCCAGCTGTAGGCGCGAAGGTCCCGAGCGCCAACATGAAGCCGGTCAGTGTCCATTGCACAACACTTAAGTCGGTTGCAAATTCTTTTTGCAAGACCGGTAAAGCTATATTAATCGTATTGCTATTCAACAACGAAAGGAAGTTTCCCATGAAAATCGCTACAATTAATGGTATAAGCTTTAGGGGCTTCTGAGTTTGTTGCTCTAGCGTGTTCATTAAATTCGTTTTTTTCATAGCAGGTTCCACCGCCCCTCCACTTACATTGTTTACTAGTTAACTAAAATAATAAATCCAAACGCATTAGCGACAGTTTCAATCCTATTCATGCCCTTATTCCATAATCCTGTCTGGCTCGGCAACCTGCTTGATCTTACTTTCGATATGTTTCTCGCTTCCTAGGTAATATCTCTGAACCGGATGTAGTCGGTCATCAAGATTATATACAAGCGGAATACCCGTTGGGACGTTCAAATCAATAATCTCTTTTGAACTGAGATTTTCCAGAAACATGATTAATGCCCGTAGACTATTGCCATGTGCAGCGATAATGACATTTTTACCCGCTTTGATCTGCGGTGCAATTTCCTTATCCCAATAATCCCTAACCCGAACAACCGTTTCCTTGAGGCTTTCCGTTAACGGGATAAGCTCGTCATCCATGTCGCGATATTTAATATCGTATCTTGGATAACGGGCATCGTCCTTTGTCAAAGCAGGAGGCAGCACATCATAGCTTCTACGCCATAATTGAACCTGCTCTTCTCCATATTTCTCAGCGGTGGTGGTTTTGCTTAAACCTTGAAGCGCACCATAATGGCGCTCATTAAGCTGCCATGTTTTGTATACAGGGATCCACAGCAAATCCATTTCTTCCAGCACATAATCTAATGTTTTAATCGCTCGCTTCAAATATGAGGTATAGGCTACATCAAATACGAACTGTTCTTCCTTAAGTAATTTGCCGGCATGTAAAGCCTCATGAATGCCTTTATCCGACAAGTTTACATCCATCCAGCCTGTAAATAAATTCGCTTTGTTCCACAGACTTTCTCCATGTCTAATCAAAACCAATTTATGCATGTCTCTCCCATCCTTCCTGATGAACTCGGTTGCCAACCCCATAATTCTGGACAATTGATAGGGCTTACCCTATACTACCTTCCATCTCCAGCTTGATGAGCCTATTCATTTCAACCGCATATTCCATAGGCAGTTCTTTCGTAAACGGCTCGATGAAGCCCATCACGATCATCTGCGTCGCTTCGTCTTCGGAAAGGCCTCGGCTCATCAAGTAAAAGAGCTGGTCCTCGGATACCTTGGAGACGGTCGCCTCGTGCTCAAGCGTAACATTGTCGTTCATGATCTCGTTATAAGGGATCGTATCCGACGTGGACTCATTATCGAGAATGAGCGTGTCGCATTTGATGTTCGATTTGGCTCCTGTAGCTTTGCGTCCGAAGGAAGCCAGACCGCGGTACGTGACTTTACCTCCGTGCTTGCTGATCGATTTTGATATGATGGTCGAGGTCGTATCCGGGGCCAGGTGAATCATTTTGGCCCCGGCATCTTGATGCTGCCCTTTGCCGGCGACCGCAATCGAGAGCACCGAACCTTTGGCTCCACGACCTTTTAACACTACGGAAGGGTATTTCATCGTCAGTTTGGAACCAATATTGCCGTCCACCCATTCCATTGTTGCGTTTTCTTCGGCTACAGCCCGCTTTGTCACCATGTTGTAAATATTGGGCGCCCAATTTTGAATGGTTGTATATCGCGCACGGGAATTTCGCTTACAGATGATTTCCACAACGGCGCTATGTAGCGAGTTCGTGCTGTAAATCGGTGCCGTACAGCCTTCTACATAATGCACAAAGCTGTCCTCTTCCGTAATAATGAGCGTCCTTTCGAATTGTCCCATGTTCTCCGAATTGATGCGGAAGTAAGCTTGCAATGGGACCTCGCATTTTATCCCTTTTGGAACATATACAAAGCTTCCTCCGGACCATACAGCGCTGTTAAGTGCGGCAAATTTGTTATCGCTCGGCGGAATAATGGTGCCGAAATATTGGCGCAGCAGATCCGGATGCTCGCGCAGTGCCGTATCCGTGTCTGTGAAGATGACCCCTTGCTCCTCTAGCTCTTTCTGGATGCTGTGATACACGACTTCGGATTCATACTGGGCCGACACACCGGCAAGATACTTCTGTTCCGCTTCCGGTATACCAAGCTTATCAAAGGTTTGCTTAATCTCAATCGGCACTTCCTCCCAGGTCTTTCCCTGCTTCTCGGAAGGCTTGACATAATATTGGATATCATTAAAATCCAGTGTTCGCAGATCGCCGCCCCATTCAGGCATCGGCATACTTTGGAACAGTTCCAGTGACTTCAGACGAAAGTCGAGCATCCAGCCGGGTTCTCCCTTCATCTCCGATATAGTGGCAACGATCTCACGCGTTAGTCCCTTGCCGGATTGAAACACCGCTTGATGCGTATCTCTGAAGCCATATTGATATTCTCCCAGTTCCACCAATTCCTTGGCCATATGTTGTCATCCTCCTTATTCAGATATGCTTGCTTGATCTAGTTCCTTGATTTGCCCCAGCTTATGTTCCACTAGCGCTTGCATCTGAGTGGCTACACCTTCCAGCGGTACTTCGGCCACGACGGGAGCGAGGAAACCATACACGATTAGCCGCTCGGCCTCTACGCGGCTAATGCCTCTGGACATCATATAGTACAACTGTTCCGGATTGACTTGTCCGACGCTGGCGGCGTGTCCGGCTTTCACATCGTCTTCATCAATCAACAGAATCGGATTGGCGTCGCCGCGCGCGTCGGGATGCAGCATCAATATTTTTTCTGTCTGCTGTCCGTTCGCCCCGCTTGCGCCCTTCTCAATTTTGGTGATCCCGTTCAATATGGCGGTTGACTGCTCTCTCATCACTGCTCTGATTACCATATCGCTTGGCGAATTCTTGCCAAAATGGACCGTCCGGGCTGTAATATTCATGGTCTGATTGCCGGATCCCACCAAGATTGACTTTATATCCGAACGAGCCCCTTCGCCGCCGTATCGCTCATCGACTTGCCCCAATTCATTTCGCCATTCAACCAGTTCACACTTCCGTCTTGTTCAACGATTGCGCGCCGATAAGTCAGGTCGATTACGTCTCTTTCCAGTTGGTGCAATGACACGACATTGACTGTTGCACCTTCGCCAACGAATACTTCCATAACGGCTTGATTTACCGCTACACTCTTATCTAATGAGGACATGGTATTCTCCACCAGCGTTACGGAACTACGCTTCTCGGCTACCACTAAAACGTGCGGCATAAAGAGCGTATCGGATTCGTCTACAAAAAATAGCGTCTGCAGCGGGGTCTCTACATGAACCCCCTCAGGAATGTAAATAAAGGCTCCGCCGCTCCAGTGCGCGGCATGCTGGGCAGTAAGTAGATTCTCATCAGTCTGCACGGCTTGCATGAAATAAGGCTTTACAAGTTCCGGATACTGCCTTGCTGCTGTTTCCAGATCGGTCAGAATAATTCCTTGCTTCTGAAGTCCTTTTGACAAGCACTTAATTAATGGGCCCGAATTCCGCTGTACCAGCACATTGTCCGAGTACACCCATTTCCTGATGGATTCCGGCAATTCATCGAGAGACATCACCGGCTCCGGCTTACGGTAAATGCCTTGCTGCTGTAATGGCCACCGCTGCAGATTCGTCTTTTCCAGCTTGGGCAGCTGCAGTGTGCTGACGGCATCCAAGCCTCTCTTCCTCAACATGGTCAGCCAATCCGGTTCTGCTTCATATTGAAGTTGCCCTGATAGCTGGTTCTCTGCACTGTTCATTGTCATGTTACGGCTCTCCCCTTTCAGATACGCGGTGACTTGGTTTGCATCGGAATTTGAAACGACTCTTCTTCATCCGGCGTCACAGCTTCCTCTGTAATACCCAGCTCTTCTTTGATCCACTCATATCCGTCTGCCTCTAACCGCTCCGCTAATTCCGGCCCTCCAGACTTTACGATGGTTCCTTGCATCATCACATGTACAAAGTCAGGCTTGATATAATTAAGCAGCCGCTGATAGTGCGTGATAATTAAGAATCCTCGGTCTGCACTGCGCAAAGCGTTAACCCCTTCAGCAACGATGCGCAGGGCATCAATGTCCAGACCGGAGTCGATTTCATCCAGAATGACCAATGACGGCTCGAGCATCATCATTTGCAAAATTTCATTTCGCTTTTTCTCCCCCCCGGAAAAGCCCTCGTTCAAGTAACGATGCATAAACTCAGGGTTCATCTCCAGCGTCTGCATGCTTGCTTCCATCATGCGCACTAATTTGATCAACGAGATCTCCTGGCCTTCTTCACGTTTTGCATTGATCGCACTACGCATGAAATCGGAATTCATGACCCCCGTGATTTCACTCGGATATTGCATGGCCAGAAACAATCCTGCCCGTGCCCTTTCATCCACTTCCATCTCCAGCAGATCTTCTCCGTTCAGCGTAACCCTTCCCTCTGTTACTTCGTACTTGGGGTGCCCCATCAAAGCGGAGGCCAATGTACTCTTCCCTGTTCCATTCGGTCCCATCACGACATGAATTTCTCCGCCATTTACCGCAAGGCTCAGACCTTTCAAGATTTCCTTACCTTCAACTGCCGCCTTCAATTGTTCTATTCGCAGACTCACTGTCATTTCATCGCCACTCCTTTTCATATGGGTTGATCATATTTTGTTTACTAGTTAACATAATAGTTGATAATGATTCTCATTGTCAACTATAATTTTGAGAATATACAGTGAATATACCGGTCATGGAAAGCAAAAGTCCCGGGATTCCTTGACTAGATATCAAGTAATGCATAGGCTAAAATAGAATGAGCATACTGATCGTTTCATCAAATGACTACTTATTTGAAGGAGTGTCCATGAAAAAAGACAAGGAAATACTTCACGACCACGGACAAGATTTAAGCCATGCTTTAAAGCAAATGCCTGATGTGGAATATTTTCTGGACGGAGCCACCGTCTTTCAACAGCTTTGCGACGGCACACGTTTGCGAATCCTTTGGTTGCTCTGTCATTGCGAGGAGTGCGGGAACAATATTTCAGCCGCTCTTGGCATAAGTGCCGCTTCCGTTTCTCATCACTTGAAATTGCTGAAACTTCACGGACTGATCAAAAGCAGACGTGCGGGGAAAGAAGTTTATTATTCACTCGCTGACAATGAAAGAGCACGTCTGGTTCACCAAATGATCGATGATTTTTTTCAAATGACTTGTCCGAAGAAAGGACTTGCAGATCACAACCTCAATCGATAAAAAAGGAGGCGTGTTACTCACAGAATCTATCCGGTAACACCCCCCTGAACATTAAACCAGCGCTCTCTCCCCTTGCTCCCGGGCTACTGTTTTTTGCGTATTGAGTTTTTTCACGTTGAGTGCCCGGATTGCGTTGATAATTGCAATGACGGATACCCCAACATCAGCAAATACTGCCCCCCACATGGTTGTGACGCCAAGTGCTCCCAGAACCAGTACAATTCCTTTGACACCCAGAGCAAAAATGATGTTTTGTTTGACGATACGGAGTGTCTTTTTGCTTATCTTCATCACGGTGGCGATTTTGGATGGCTCATCGGTCATGATCACAACATCCGCAGCTTCAATCGCCGCATCGGAACCCAGGCCGCCCATGGCTATGCCGATATCGGCGCGAGCAAGAACAGGTGCGTCATTGATGCCGTCACCGACAAAAGCCAGTTTTCCGTGAGCGCTTTTCTCCTTCATTAATTCTTCCATTCGTTCAACTTTATCCGCGGGCAACAGCTCAGTATAAGCTTTGTCTAGTTTGAGCGTTGCGGCAACCTTTTTCCCTACGGCATCGGCATCGCCGGTCAGCATAACGGTCTGCTTGATTCCTGCCGATCTCAAAGCTGCGATAGCGCGCGCAGCATCCTCCTTAATTTCATCCTCAATAAGGATATATCCCATATACTCATTGTTTACAGCGAGATGAACTACGGTACCTACAAGATTCTTTTCTTTGTAGGAGATGCGTTCACGTTTCATGAGCTTGGCGTTGCCTGCCAACACGACCTTGCCATCGATCACAGATTTCACACCATGACCGGCGATTTCTTCGATATCTTTGATGCGAGAGGAATCAATGCTTCTACCGAATGCCTTCTTGATACTCTGTGCGATAGGATGGTTGGAGTAATCCTCCGCATATGCTGCCAATTCCAATAGTTCCTGACCTGTCATTTTGTCGGAATGCATCTCACTGACCGCGAAGCTGCCTTTTGTCAGTGTACCGGTTTTATCAAACACGACCATCTCTGTTTTGGCCATCGCCTCAAGATAGTTGCTTCCCTTCACTAAAACGCCGGATTTGGATGCCCCGCCGATTCCGCCAAAAAAGCTGAGCGGTACCGAAATAACCAAAGCACAGGGACAGGAAATGACAAGGAAGGTCAGCGCTCGTTCAATCCACATACCAAAAGACTGACCCGTGATAAGCGGTGGAATGACGGCCAAAATGACCGCCGCGAAAACAACGATCGGGGTATAGTATCGAGCGAATTTTGTGATAAAGTTTTCACTCTTGCTCTTTTTGTCGGAAGAATTCTCAACTAGCTCCAGTATTTTCGCTACCGTGGACTGGCCATATTCTTTGTTCACTTGAATGGTCAATTTACCGGTTTGGTTGATGCAGCCGCTAATCACATTTTCTCCGGCATGTACTTCCCGCGGAACAGACTCTCCCGTAAGAGCTGATGTATCGATTGCGGAGAAACCGTCTGTAACAACACCGTCCAGAGGGATTCGCTCTCCAGGCTTCACCACAACGATTTCATTAAGTTGTACTTCTTCCGGGTCGACCTGTATCAATTCCCCATTTCTTAGCACATTGGCATAGTCGGGACGAATATCCATCAGTTCGGATATGGACCTGCGGGATTTGGAAACGGCATAGGATTGAAACAGTTCGCCGACCTGATAAAACAGCATAACAGCGATACCTTCCGAATACTCGCCAAGACAGAATGCCCCGATCGTGGCCACTGACATCAAGAAGTTCTCGTCGAAGACCTGTCCTCGAGAAATATTTCTTACCGCTTTCCAGATGATGTCTCCTCCAACGATGAGATATGTGGCGAGATATAGCAGAAATTCAGCGATGCCCTCTAACTTTAGCAGTAGTGCCGCTACGAAACCAACAGATGCAATAAGGATACGCACCAACTGTTTTATTTCCTTTTTTGACATGTCTCTATCCTCCTCCTATTTGAAAAAGCAGCGGCTGTATCATCACAACCACTGCTGACTCAAATAGCGCAATTTGAATGTGGCTAACCATGTTCAATCTTTATTGACCCAATCGAGGAACTTGCATCTATCGCTTAAGCCTCAATGGATACATCCGGTTCAAGTTTTTTTATAACCTTCTTGGATTCCTCAAGAACGGCGTTAAATTTATCATCCGGAGCCTCCAGAATCATCCTCTGCCCCATAAAGTTAACTTTAACCTCGGTCACATCAGCCAGCTTGCGAATACCATTTTCGATCTTCGCTGCACAATTCGCACAATCCAGATTACTCAGTTTATAAGTTTTTTTCATAAAAAAACTACTCCCTTCAAATATCGAACTTTTTGATAACATTCAAACGATACATCAATCAAATGAACGTTTGATTGATTAAAAGTATACTCTCTCCAACATTTTTTTCAATAAAATTTGGAAAGTGAATCTGTTTGGGCTAAAAGTTCGACGGTTTGGAATAATTTTTAGCGATACTGTGTGTAAACGAACTCATCCTACCTATTGGTTCTCAATTGAAACCCAAGAGTCTAGAAAATTGTCTATTCGAATTCGTATATATTAAGATGGGAAATAGAAATAAAATTCAGAGGGGAAACCAACCTATGGGAGCATCTGCTTTTTCACATTTTAATACAGGCACGATTGTAGCACGGAACCATGACCACATTGTTTACCAGCTGGATCCTAAGGATGGGCAAGGTACTGCCTCGGAGTATGCTGTAATGCCTGGTGTTGAAGTGATTATTTTAAACTTTCATGCGAGCCGTTTTATACCAACACTTCACTCCAAACGTAACATTCTGGAACTAAATCACTGTCAGGAAGGACGAGCCGAGTGTAAAATGAAGGACGGGTGCCTGCAATATATAGGCGAAGGTGATTTGTTCATGAACACAATGAGCAACCACAGTGATTGCATTGAACTTCCATTGGGCTACTATACAGGGATAAACATTACGATTGATTTGGAAAAGTTAGCAGAACAGCTATCAGATTATTTGCCCGATCTTCCCATTGATGTTCAAGGAATGGCTACTCGTTTTTTTGTAAACGATGAGTGCTTTTTTATACAGGCCAAGGAAGAGATTCAGCATATCTTCTGCGGTATGTACTCGGTTCCTATCGAGGCCAGAACCACTTATTTCCGGCTTAAAGTACTAGAAATGTTAATATATCTTTATTACTTTGATATAGCCAGTGAGACACAAAAGACGATTTATGCCCGACAGCAAGTTGATATTATCAAACAGATTCAAAAGAAAATGACAGAAGATTTTGAACGAAGATTTACGATTGAGGAACTAGCTCAGCAATACTGTATCAGTCCTACTGTACTAAAGACTACTTTTAAAGGAGTATACGGTGTTTCCATCGCGGCATACATGAAAGAGTATCGTATCAGGCAGGCTGCTTCTATGTTACATAAGACTCAAAAAAGCATCGGGGATATTGCTTTGGCAGTGGGATACAAAAGTCAGAGTAAATTCGGGGCTGCTTTTAAAGAGATTTATGACATGAGTCCTCTCGAATATCGAAATCAAATCAAATCAAATTAAATTAACTCCTTTTGAATATTGGTAAAAGCTGAAATAGGCAATGACCGCAGAATGCATGAATAATGAGCTATCGATTATACCTAAAATGAAAAAAGCCGCAAAAATGCGACTCTCAAAGTGTTCATGTTCTTGTCGTCCGACACGCATCGAATCAAATGACTCGATGCGTTATTGTTTTATAATTTATTAAACCATTCATCCTCTACAGGTTCCAACCAAACCGTTTCTCCTGGTGTCATTGCTAAGTGTACAAACCAACTGTCTTTTGTTGCACCATGCCAATGTTTTACATTCGGCGGGATATTAACAACATCCCCCTTTTTGAGTAATTGAGCTGGTTCTCCTTCTTCTTGATACCAACCCTCACCACCTGTGACTAACAATACTTGCCCAACTCTATGAGAGTGCCAGTTATTACGAGCTCCCGGAGCAAAAGTTACATTCCCGATGGATGCATTGAGAGGGGTTGGATCAGTAAACACCATATGCAAGTAAGCATCCCCAATAAAGTTTGCTTCCACTTTTTCTCCCAATGGAAAAATTGTGCTATTGCTTAATTCTCCGTGTGACATATTTAATCTCTCCTTTCTGTTAATCGTTATAAATTTATTTGGCAATCCTAAATGCTGACCAAGCTTTAGGCCACCCAGCATAGAATGAAAGATGAGTGATGATTTTCGAAATTTCTTTGAGTCTAATAATATGAAGGGTTTATCCAGGTTACTCGTGCGCCTTCACAAGGTTCTCCTTTTTGTATTAATTGATAGTTCTCATGAAAGCGGCTCCCTCCAATTCTTCGTATATGATTTTTCTTTCCTTATTTGGAACATTATTACTTTAAGCGGTTATATTTATACGCATCCTTATTATGCAACAGTTGAGAAAGAAACCGATATCCCATTCATATCAAATGATTGCCTGATAATCTTACACCCATTTCCACAACCGGAAAGCATGCATTAGAATAGAATTGGCAAAGATGAAAAAACAAGGAGGATTATATGACGGATTCAATCTATAAAAATCAGATGGAGCTCGCCACAATCATAGAGACATATTCAGGACAGGATGGTGCTCATGTTACTGCGATCCCGTCTTTATTTTTTCTTCGCCGCTCCCAAACTACCGAATTAACTCACAGCATATATAAGCCTCGCATATGTATTATTGTTCAAGGTGCGAAGGAGGTATTTCTGACACAGGAGCGCTTCAGGTACGGTCCTAGTAATTACCTTGTTGTATCGGTGGATCTGCCTGTTTCGGGGCAAGTGACGGAAGCTTCTCCCGAGGTTCCGTATTTGGCTCTGCATCTTGAATTCACTCCCAGTCAGATCTTAGAAGTTATACATGATTTTAAAATTCAAGTCGGAAAAAATGAAAATGCTAAGCGTGGTATGTTTGTGAGCCCAATCGAGTCACCGATGTTAGATGCGCTAATCAGGTTAGCTCGTTTGCTGGATAACCCGAACGATATACCGGCACTTGCTCCTCTATATACGAAGGAAATTCTTTATAGGGTTTTGCAAGGCCCGCATGGGGGTTCACTGGAACAAATCGCAATAGAAAGAAGTTCTACCCATCTTATCAAAGACGTTATCGAGCAGATCATGAATAACTATGATCACTCTCTTCGGATTGAGGAACTTGCGGAAATAGCAAATATGAGTGTCTCTTCGCTTCATCGCCACTTTAAAGAGGTAACCGCGATGAGCCCAATTCAATTCCAAAAACAACTGAGATTACAAAAAGCACGGCAATTGTTATTATCTGAGTCCACAGATGCCGCTGATGTTGCATTCCGGGTTGGTTACGAAAGTCCATCGCAATTCAGCCGTGAATACTCTCGTATGTTTGGTTTTCCACCCAAAGAAGATATAAAGCGCCTGCGGGAGAACTACGATGAAACGATAAACGCATGAATCCCCTACCTAATCGCGGGCCGACAGCCTGTTGTCATAGTAATATCGTTCCACATAAAAAACGGCAGCCATGAATATGGTTGCCGTTTTTTATGTGTCTATCTGATTTTTAAGGAAGGAGCATTTCGAGCCAAGCTGTCCCGATGAATTATTTAAACCTTAAGTAGCTAGTCCTGTATTCTTATGGGGTCTTATACTCCATAGGATAAGGAACGAGGCAATGACAATGGCCAGACATACCCAATAAACAACACGAAACCCTGCAAACTGAGCAATGATACCTCCTCCTAAATTCCCCACTAACCTACCAATAATGGACCCGTTGTAATAGATCGTTGTGGACATTCCCGGGGAGTTCGGAAGCAGTTCCGTGAAATAACTTAGTCCATTGCCCATAACAATAGCTACAAACACTGCCTGCAAAAGCTGTGCTGCAATAATCTGCCAGGAATCGGTAGAAACACTTAAAATAATATTGTAAATTATTGCAATAAAACAGGCGCTGATCATCAATGAATGGTTCGATAACTTTCTGCCCAAGGCGCCTAGCGCAAACATAATGGGCATCTCCAAACCAGCACAAATACTAACAACCAATCCGACATCGGTATACGTACCATGAATCTCGTTTACAATAAACAAAGGTGTGACGATCCCGTTAATCGCATTAACCGCAAATAGAAAGATGAAGGCAATCAATGGATACCAGATTCGCTTACCTTTGTCTGATGTTGAGCCAGCACTATCGGGTTTCTTCTTTTGAACCGCTCTTTTTTTAGGCAGAAATAGAAGCACAAGAGATGCGATTATAAGAAAAATGGCGGAAGTCCCCAGAAAGAGTCCCTTGTACCCAACAAATTCTAAGATCATTGTTCCGAATAAAGGTCCTATCAAAAATCCGAGAGATACAAGTGTACGTAAGGTAGACATCGCAAATGTCTTATCATCAGAGTTGCTTTCATTTGCCGATTCCTGAGCATAAGCATATATTTGCGGCATGGCAGCAGCCCCTAAACCACTAAAAAAGCTAACGATAATCAGCAAAATCAAGAAGTTATCAAACAATAAATAGGAAGTATAGCCCAATGCGGAAGAAATCGTTGCTAAAATAATAATGAATTTCCGGTCCTGCTTGCGATCCGAATATTTACCAATGAACGTGTTCGCCGCCACGCCGCTTAATGAACTCACGGCTGTAAAAACGCCAAGGGCTCCTGCACTCATTCCCAATTCTTTTGTGCAATAGAGTGCTAAGTATGGCAGCGTAATCGAGATTCCGGTGCCGACCAATAGAACACATATGACAAATAATCGATATCCTTTGATTGCAAACAGTTTTTTAACTCTTGTGTACAACGTTAACCTCCCTTAAGCAATTTGCTGACCTGTCTGACTGGTAGAGACGTATTAGATATCAAGTTTACGGGTACCGATCCATTTCACCATTTCGGGATCGTTATGTGAAAAGAACAGGCTCTGTTTCGTATCTAAAGTAGTAATCAGCTCCATATCCTCTTGGCTTAGTTCAAAATCAAAAATATTGAAGTTTTCGATAATTCTATCTTTACGAACAGATTTCGGAATTACCACGATACCTCTTTGTGTTAGCCAACGTAAGACCACCTGAGCAACGGATTTATTATGCTTTTCAGCTATGGATGCCAGCATCTCGTTCTGGAACAAGTTATTTTTTCCTTCAGCAAAAGGCGCCCATGACTCAATCTGAACATGGTTCTCTTTCATGAATTTTGCATTTTCGATTTGCTGGTTGAATGGGTGTGTTTCAACCTGGTTTACGGCAGGAACGACTTCATTATGAATCATCAAATCGATCAAGCGATCCGGTTGGAAGTTACTGACACCGATTGCGCGAACCTTACCTTCACGATACAATTCCTCCATAGCGCGCCAAGAGCCATACACATCTCCAAATGGTTGGTGAATTAAATACAAATCCAAATAATCCAATTGCAATCTTTCCAGTGATTTATCAAATGCTTTTTTGGTGCGCTCATAACCTGTATCCTGAACCCAAAGTTTCGTAGTGATAAATAATTCCTCTCTTGCCACGCCACTTCGTTTGATCGCTCTGCCAACGGCTTCTTCATTGAGATAAGAGGCAGCTGTATCAATCAGTCGATAGCCTGCCATAATAGCGTCATAAACGCTTTGTTCACATTCATTGTCATCTGCAATCTGAAAAACACCAAATCCGAGTATAGGCATCTCAATGCCATTGTTCAAAACTACTTTTTGCATAATTACACCCTCCATTTTTTGATGATTATGGGTAAATTGAATTGTTCTTATCCACTACATCTAACATCAGTCTCACTCCATTACCGCATGTTTGCCCCTCTATTATGTATTACTTTATCTCAATACCGATAGCCTGATCATGTTGAATCATTGCCTAATAATATCATCACGGTTTGTTTTCCGTTTTTTTAACCCTAAACAAAAGCGAACGATCGATCTTCCACAGGAAAATCATCGCTCGCTTTTTGTCAGATTTAGCCGATCTATCCTGCGAGGAAAAATCGTCACTAATCTTCGCTCCCTTTGTAGATGGCGAATTTAGAAAAGTGGTACATCTCGATAACCCAATCTTAGATATAAAGGATACCCCATTTGACTAGAAGCAAGTACACACTTGACAGCGCCTTCCTGCTTGGCATCAATAAGCATTCTTCGGCAAAGTTCCTTTACCCCTATGAATTTTCGAAGTAAATACATCGCTTAAAAAACATACCGTTTTATCTAATAGTAAATAACGTCCCCATGATGCAGGATGCCCGTTCTCTTCACCAACATAAAAATGTAGATTTGGATCATCAAATTTTTTGAGATCGATAACCGTTCTATCGAAAAAATGATTGATACGTCGAGCTTCCTCCTCGGTTTTGACACGCTTGATGATCTTGTTTTCTTTTCTGTTTCAATAGGCCAGCTATCCAGATTTAACATCATGAGAAACTCTGTACTTATGATGGCATACCCTCCGCATCATAACCATTCGGTTTTTCATCAGAAAACACAGTAAGCCAATAGTATGCTGGATGTTTAGTGGTCAGCGAGCGTCTCTCCGGTTTCAAGCAACGTCTTCATACCTGAAAGTACAATCGGCAACCCATTCTCAAGAATTTTTGCAGTGCTCATCGCCTGTTCGAATTCATCATGTATAACGGTTACGAGCGTCACGCCATGAAGTTCGGCATGCGAACCGATCTCCCACGTAATGCGCGACGGGGGGTCACCCTCCGTGCCCGGAAACGAACTAAAACGCCAACTCATCACGAGCTTATTCGGAGGATCAAGTTCCAGAATGATTCCTTCCGCTTTCTTCTCTTCCCCGTTCCATAGTTCGAATGAAGATTCGATTTCCCAGGTGGTTCGGATGGCGCAGTTGAACCAAAACTTCGACGTTTTGGTCGGATCCGTGAGAGCTTGCCACACTTGTTCAGGCTTTGCTTTAATCGCTATCTGGTTTATATTCCGAGGTTTCTTATCCATATTCGTATCACGCTCCATTTCTTTTTGAAGAGATGTTAACTGGGCCGCCCATGGTTCGGCGTATTTACTCACCCATCGCTCATAAATTTGGCGTATGGGCACCGAATTCAAATAGTGCAACTTTTCCCGTCCAACTTTTCTCGTGGTAATGAGCCCGGCTTCCTCCAAAATATTCAGATGCTTCATAACGCCGAACCGGGACATGTCTAGTGGCGCACAGAGATCATTCAGCGTCCGTCCGTCTGAAGCGTGAAGCAGGTCCAAAAGCTTACGGCGGCTGGGATCCGCAAGTGCTTTGAATGTGTCATTCTCCAATCGAAACACCGCCTTTCTGTCGATTTGAAATAAATTCGTTTGAATCTCTTGACACGTTACTATTTGGTAACGTATTATAAAAACACAACAAGTTACCTAATGGTCACATTTTATCACAAACGGATCTGTTTGTCAGCCGGCGACATACAAATCCATCTGCCCACAACCAACTTTTTAAAAATGAAAGGTGATGTTGAAGATGAAAATAACGGTGATTGCGGGAAGCAACCGCGCAAATGCAACAAGCACGTACCTTCTCAAGTACATTGAAAGCATTTTGAAAGCCCAGCAAATTCCGGTCACCTTTGTCAATTTATCGGAGCTGCAGCTGCCGCTTTTTTCACCTGATAACTGGGATTTTCATCCCAATGTTAAGCAGGTCTTGGAGGCAATTGCAGATGGGGACGGTTTGGTCCTTGCTACCCCGGAATACCATGGCTCAGTATCAGGAGTTCTTAAAAATGCCTTGGACTATATTACCGGAAGCCAGGTTGCGGGCAAGGCAGTGCTTTCCGTAAGTTCCGCAGGTGGTCCGCTCGGAGTAAGCTCGCTCTCGCATTTGCAGACTATTGTACGTAATTTGCACGGTATTAACTGTTCGCAGTGGATTTCGATCGGATATGGATCGAATACATTCGGTCCCGACGGCGCACCGTTAGATGAGGGAATGAGAGACAGGATTCGAGATGCGGTGGGCAGTTTCGTGGATCTCACCCGTAAGCTTACAGCAACAGAAGCTGCGGTAGCAAACTAACAGCACAAGCCTTTTTTAAGAGATCAGAAAGTATTAACTTCCGCGGTTTAACATCCTTATCTCGCAAGAAAAACTACAGCTAACAACGGTCTGTCTTCTTTGAAAGTACGTCGATAGACGTTTTTCTTATCACCATTAGGTTACCAAATGGTAACCTAATCCCGAAGGAGATGTTTCTTCTTGATAATGAATGAACAGAAGGATTCTGACAGACATTGGATGGGATCTTGGTTTGCAAGTCAAACGTACTTTGATGGGAAATTTGCCGAAGTCCGATTCAAGGACCAAACCATTCGAATGATTATACATCCGCATGCCTTTGGCTCCAAGATCCGGCTTAAGTTTTCCAATCTTTACGGTTCCAAGCCTGCGGTATTCGGCACAGTGACTGCAGCTTTATCCGCAAAAAACGGGGAAGTCGTTCCCGGAACCGGTCGGCAAGTTACCTTGAATGGCCAATTCACCATCGTTATCCCTGCAGGAGAAGAAATATATACGAATCCTTTCGATCTCCAAGTAAAGGAACATGTTGACGTAACCGTCAGCGTTTATGTTCCTGAGTCGACCCCAACCTCAACTTGGCATTTTTCGCCTCCTAGGTCCACTTATGTTGCCGAAGGAAACCATACCGACGATAGCAACGCGGATTTTTTTGAAAGAAGATTCATTCATACTACTGGCTTTCGGGTATGGAGGTTTTATCACAAGATGAGCATTTTCGAGTCATTGCCGCCTTTGGTGATTCCATTACAGAAGGGAGTACCTCTACTCAAGATGCTAACCATCGTTGGCCGGATATTTTCTTTGAACGACTTCATCGAGAAAATCCAGCCTCTCCGATCTCCGTGCTCAATGCAGGAATCGTTGGCAATCAAATTTTGAAAAATGGTCCTGAGGTCGGTTTGCCAATAGGTGGACAGAGCGCACTTTCCCGGCTGGATCGTGATATATTTTCACATTCTGGAATTACCGATGTAATCTTTCTCGAAGGTATAAATGATATCGGACTCGGAAACGCGACCGCGGATCAGATTATTGGTGGAATGAAGGAATTGGCAGCCAAAGTACATGAGAAAGGACTTCGCATTTTTGCTGGCACGCTCCCACCATTTGGCGGCGCCCCTTACTACTCCAATGAAAAGGAACTCACCCGGCAAGAAGTAAATCGATGGATCCGAACCAACGAAGTATTTGACGGCATTATGGACTTTAACAATGCGCTGGCTGATCCGCAGCGTCCTGAACAACTGCTTCCCGACTATGATTTCGGCGATCATCTTCATCCTTGCGATGCGAGATTCAAAGCGTTAGCCGATTGTATTCCATTGTCCCTGTTCGTGGATAAAATCTAAAAAGGTTTGCCCCTATATAACCGATTTCTACAACCATAAAAAAGGAGATGTTTTGTATGAAAACGATGGAACAAAGAAATGTAGCAGTGGTGATCGCGTTTATCGAGGACATTACGAATCAGAGCATGTTGGAGAAGACCGATCAATTCTTTGCACCGCAAATCGTTGAGGCATTTACGGATCGGCGGTTTACCGTGGAGGAAATTCTGGCCCAAGGTGAGAAGGTCATCGCTAGAATCTTCATGACGGCCGTGCATGTTGGTCATTTTGCAGGAAATGCACCTACAGGCAGAACCGTGAAGGCAACACAGTTCCGCGAATTTCACGTCATCGACGGGAACATCGCTGATCACAGCGGCTGGTTCGATACGGCCACGCTTTTGCCTCAAATCCAAGCTCAATAACCGCCTATGAAGAACGGCATTTCGTCGTTAAGTCAATTCTAATAACCCATTCATAAGGAGATGTTTAAGTATGAATACGATGGAACAAACCAATGTGGAGACGGTAACTCAATTTATCGAGGCATTTTGGAATCAGAGTCAATTGGAGTCTGTGGATCGATTTCTGACCGACGATTATCAAGAGCTCTCTTATCAATCCAAGGAAGGCCTGAAAAAATTCGCTGCAACGATCTTGGAGGCATTTCCCGATAAACGCTACACCGTGGAAGAGATCATCGGCCAAGGGGATAAGGTGCTCGTGAGAATGACTGTGAAAGGCACACATCAAGGCATGTTCTTTGGAACCACGCCCACGGGCAATACGATCGATGTCACGCTTTACCGTCAATATCGCGTTGTGGACGGCAAGATCGCCGAGCATCGGGGCTGGATCGACATGGTGTCCATGTGGAGCCAAATTCGGGGCAACTAACTTCCGCAAAACACATCGCTTCACATGCTACCGACCCAAAACTGGGTCGGTATTGTGTTGGTATGAAAAATCACAGAGGCTGAATTAGAGCCTTACTATTGTGTCGTTTGTATTGGGACGCTTTTCATCTGGTTAGATATCATCTAATCGGCAATAAAGACATTACCCTTCCACGATATCTGCCCGAAAATCAGTTGCAATTTCGATCATGAGGGATACGATTTCTTGATGGGAAACAGCTACATACAACTCCCCCATATAGTGTCTGAATGGAATAAGGGTTTCTCCCTGTTTCCACATAAAGAAATCCCCATCTATAGACATAGTGCTTTCCTCCCCTTTCACACTCAGCACTGTCTGATAAGTAAAATCAGCTTTGGATGAAAAATAAGCTTGGCATTCTTCCAATGAAATCTCTTGACCACTTGAGTTTGGTTGCATGGATCTCGTAATCCGAAAACGTTGATTCATAAATATCCTCCAATTATAAAATGACCTTGTATCCTCCCATACATTAATTGTTAAGCTGGTCTCTGTCAATTGAGTTGGATGGCTCTCCGACTAAGCCAATCAAATATGAATCTATTGGGCCGTGGCGAACTTGCGAGTGATGTTCCTATAGGTGATATGCCTTTTTTAACCGTAAACTGCTTGATAAAGTAAGTGTCATACTCAAATCGGTAGCGCGCGCAATTTCATCAAGCTTCATACCGGTATGAGTTAAAAGATCACAGGCAACTTTCAAACGAAGTGAAAGCAAATAACCCATTTCTGTATGTCCGCATCTTTCCTGAAACTGTTTATTAAGAGTTCATGAGAATGACTTACACCATACAAACATATTTCCAAGTTCTTGAAAGCCAACCCTCGTGTAGACGCGCATCGCGTCATCCGGTTCACGTTCAAGCGTCCACATTCCCCCATGATTAATGTAGAGCTTACTGACGCCGACTTCTTTCAAGCGGCGCATACACTCGTATAAGAGGTTTGTCGCCAATCCCCTTCTTCGATGCGTGGGAGCCGTTCCGAACGGTTCGATAATCGCGATGTTGTTCTCGCTGTCGAGCCAGATATTTGCAAAGCCGACGACTGTATTCGCCTCGTCTAGTATAACCAAGTCGAAATCCTGACTGTACGTTGGACAGGACATCAAACGGCGGTAAATATTCATATCCGGCGCAGTCAATCCAGCTGAACCGCTCATGATCATAACTTTTTGCTCAATATTACCCGTCTTAATCGGACAAACCTTGAACCCCTCGGGAAAATGAGGCTCGTGATTCGCAGTTTCCAAATCGATTACCCCGGAATACATGTACCATGTATGCTGCTCGTATCCCCTTGCCTTCAGCGTCTCTACTCGGGGATGATCCTCGACATACCCCCAAATATAAACTTCCAGTCCACTCCGATCTTCAAGCGACAGACCGCAGTAGTGTCTTTCAACCCAGGCGAACATTTCATCTTCCAGGTGAACGTATTCAGGCCCGGTAAAACAATAAACAATTCGATAATGCCCCGGCCAGATCGCGCCGATGATCGTTCCGTCTTCGATTTCGCAGATTGTCAGACTCTGAAGGATCTTATCACCGCCGAAGGCGCGGTTGTAGTCAAAATCTCCAAGACTCGGGTAAAACCGGCGCTTCGGGTCGGCAAACTTTTGGGTGATCACCTTGCGAAGCGCCATGTAATCGCTCTCATCCCTATATGGCCGAAATTGTACTGTCACGTCTATACACTCTCCGTTTCTCACTTCTGGACACCTATAATCGTGACCCGTGTTATCGACATGTACTCATACTCTGTTTATATAAAATGATTCGAATTCAGTGACAGAGTCGAACTGGTTCAATGATACACCTTCTGTTCTAAGATGATTCTCTAATTTTTCTATAAGCTGTAAAACTGCTATTCGCAACGGTTCGAGATCTTTGGGATCCAGCAACGCAGTGAGATCTGGATACCCGAAGCGATGATAAAATTCCCGATACTCGCCCAAATTGAAAATGCCAGGCCAGTGTCCTTTTTCGGTTGCGTACAGTATACGAGCCAATCCATCTTGAACACCTATAGCAACGAAAAACGCGGTTTCATAGTGACCTTTTTCGCAAGCGGTTAGGAGTTTGTTAAGCATTCCTCTTTCCTCTTCGTAGTATCCCTTCATCCAATCTTGGTATGAACGTAATCCTTTGAGCTTGTTTCTTCGTTCTGAAATTAGATTAAGTGTGTCTAAAGTCAGTTTCTCGCAAGCAGACTTGATTTCATCTTTAGAATGGCTAAACATTATGGTGTCAAGGTAAAGATCCAGTTGTTCTGGCTTCATTGGTAGATTTCTGACTTGCTCACGATAATGTCCCCAACTACGTGTATAGTATCTTTGGTTTATCAATGCAAGAGATCTAAAAATGTGAGCGGAAATTTCTTGTGCCTGTGTTCGACAAAAGGACAAATCCATGGAGTCTCCGGCAAGTCGGAACTTCATCAAGCTAGTAAAACAATCACGCACTACAACTTCTGCTCTGTTGACCAATGTTAGTGTGTTGAATGGCTCCTCCATGGAAGATATGGTCTCGCGAAGTTTCATGAATTTCGCTAGATCTTCTTCTGAACGGACATACAATAGTTCACACTCCGCAATAATGGTCGTGCTCCAATCTTCAGATGTTGCCATTCTTTCAGCACGATCCCAGCAGATAGGCCAGAAATCAAAACTAATACCGTCGATTATAAACTGTAATTCCACTTGTTTTCCTCTAGGAGAGGCCGGTATGAAGAAAAAGTCTAAATCCGATCGCTCAGTCGCCCTACCCTGTAAATATGACCCGTAATATCCGACAATCGCAACATCTTGGGGGTAATGGGTCTTAATATGTTTGACCATGATATCAGCTACGGCAAAAACATTAACCATCAAATAACCTCCTTGTTTCATACGTCCTCTTTGACTACGCATTGGGGATACTAATCATGGCATATGTTGTTCGTATCGCTCATTCTAGTGGCTGTACTTCAAGTTTAGGTTGTTATCCAGTAAGTGTAAAAGGAAAAGATAATTATAAACAAACCGTCCGGTTATAGGAATATCTCTTCGATCATAACTGGCGCAAAAAAAGGTCAATCCTCAGGGATCGACCTTTTTTTGACTTTAGATCTTTAATTATTTTCTAATAGGCTGACCTGTAAAAGCTTGAACCTGTAACGGAGCTGTCAAGTATTTTGGAGCATTAGCTACGAACGCCTGAAAATGGCTGCTTGCATTGTGAGCCCCTACTGCTTCTTCATCTTTCCATTGTTCAACCATCAAATATGTGCCATCCTGATCTGTATCCTTCAGGAGTTTATACGACACATTCCCTGCCTCCGCGCGGGATGACGCAATAAGTTCTTGTATGGACTCCAGAAATTCTGCTTCTACTTCACGGTTTACTTTCATTTCTGCATGAATAATAATCATAGTCATAACCTCACTTCCACTCCGCAATGCGGTCAATAGGCAGACGAGTTGTTCTACGTGCCTCTTTAGCAGCTTTACCTACAGATATGAGCATAACCGGTACATAACGTTCCTTTTCCATACCAAATGCTTCCGCAATTCGGGATTTGTCATATCCGCCAATCGGGTTTGTATCATATCCACGGGCACGAGCAGAAAGCATGAGCTGCATGGATACCAAGCCGCTATCAATAAGAATCATTTCGCGAAAAGCTTGTGCTGGTATACGTGCAAAAAGATCAGTATAGTTAGCCATCAGTTGATCTTTAATCTCTTGCGGCAAATAGCCTCTTTCCACAGCAGTACCCATAATTTCGTCAGCATTATCAAATGCGTTCATATCTCCGAAAACGGCAATGACTGCAGAGGAAGTTGTAACTTGTGTTTTGTTACCTGGTGCAAGCTCTTCAAGCGTCGCTTTACCTTCTGGGCTATCAACGACAAGAAATCTCCAAGGCTGAAGATTAACGGAAGATGGTGCCAAAGTTGCTTCTTCCAAAATCTCAGTCATTTCCTCACGGCTGATTTTGACCGCTGGATCGTACACACGCACAGAGCGACGAGAAGTAATTAATTCTTTATAATTATTGTTTAGGGATGTTACAGTCATGATATTCTCTCCTTTAATCTCTATAAGTTAATTGGTCTTACTAGATTCTTTCATCTGTTGAATCTGGCTGTTCAGCTTCTGCAGCACTTGAACAAACGCAAGTCGTTCTGATTCCGTGAGCTCTGCCTGCAGTTCCTCCATAAATCGATCTTTCTCCGCTTTAAACATCGCTACTTTTCTCTTGCCTTCTTCGGTTAGCTGAACTAACGTAATCCGGTTATCGCTCTCACATCTAGTTCGCAGAAGTATTCCTTCCGCTTCCAACTGCTGAACATGACGGGTCACCGCAGCAGGATCAATAGACACTGCCTTCTGCAGATCCGATTGGCTAATTTCGCCACCCGTCAGTTTGCATAGGAGTTCGAGCCGATTGGGACTAACTCCAGCACATCGTTCAAACCGGGTCGCTATATGCTTGTTTAAATGCATTAGCAAGTACAGCAGGTCTTCTGTATGACATGTAGAGATGATAAATACCTCCTTCAATTCATTGACTCGTCAATAATTGATGGGTCAATCATATATCTTTATTTACAGAAAATCAAGTCCCCTTGCAGAAAATAAGACCGACTAAGATTCCGTTCAGGGAACTTCATCGGTCTATTCAGTAATTTTAATTACTAGATGGCATCGTCCAACGAGCATTTTTCCTATGATTCGCTACCTGCATTGTCCAGCCCCAAGCAGTCCCTTTTCTATTTCCGATACAACCTTCTATACATGGATGAGGTTCATTTCTTCGTGGATAAAACACAAAGTCTTTATGACAGATCATCCCAATTTCTTTGTTGCATGGATTTATAAAATCGTCTGGCGATTACCGCCCCTTATATTCTCCATAAAGATCATATGTTACTGCCAGCGAAGTTCTGCAATGACCGGATAATGATCCGAAGCGTCGTAAGGAATAACCCTGGCTGTGGCCAGTTCTGTCGGCATGTTTACAAAGATGTGATCGATCTCCTTACCATTTTCCATGGTAGGCAGGTTGTTCTGAAGCGTGACTTTTTTCCATCGGGAGTTCAACCGTTTCATGAAAGGATCGTCCATCTCCATATTAAAGTCCCCGGCCAGGATCGTCGGTTGTTCCAGTTTCTCTAAAACACTCCAAAGAATTGGATTCTGTTTTATCCGTTCCCTCATATGTACCCCCAAATGCGTATTTACTACTGTAACCACGTCTTCATTAATTTGCAGTTTTACCATTAAGATGCTTCTTCTCTCTTTAGACCCGCCAATATACTGAATTTCTTTTGAAATTATCGGATAGCGGCTTAAAATAGCGTTTCCATATTGAAAGATAATGAGATTAACGCTAGGAGAGAAACAAGCCTGCATCCCGAGCAGTTTAGCCAGCCTTTTCAGCTGATCTCGAAAGCCGCTTCGGGGCATAAAACGGTCCACCCCTTGCAATGCAACAATATCCGGTTGGGCTTTTGTGATCACTTCCGCTATGCGGCTCAAACTTGCTTTCCCATCTAATCCTTTTCCGTGCCGTATGCTGTAGGACATCACTTTCAGATTGATGTTGTTATCCATATGAATCACCTTTTCCATTTTATCTATCTAACATTAGTGAAAGTTAATGATCAGATGAAGCGATGAAATCTAACAGCATGCTTAGCCCTGGAACCCTTTGTTATTTTTTCACAAAAGGTCAATATTCATAAGTCCCAATTAATGTTAATAACGCTTTATATGAACTACCATCCTTTACCTTAAATAAGATCAAACTTTGAGTTGAGTTACATTCCTGAAACCAAGCTCGTCCATGACCTCCTTCGCCGGAATACCTGTTAATCTCATTTTAATTGCCTATAATTTCACTTCTAGGAGGTTAATTAATCCTGATATAAAACATGGCTGATACACCGAAGAAGTTCCTATAATGGCGGGTATCGTCAAAAAAGTTTATTCGCTTACTGAACCTTTTGCGCGAAGGGAGCGAATTAAGGGTTGTAACATGTTCAGGAGGGGCCCCCATGAATGATAAAGAGTTACTTGCCTGGCTTGAAAAAGCGACGCTTGGCGACGAGTCGGCCTTTCAGCTTGTCTATCAGGCGACACACCAAGACGTCTATCGAACGGTTGCTTTTCTCGTCTATAACAAACAAGACATTGAGGATATCGTGAATGAAGTTTATATGCGCATGTAGCGGTCGATTCACAAGTACGACCCGAACCGGCCGTTCCGGTTTTGGTTGCACGGAATCACGGTCCGTCTTGTCCAGGATTGGAAAAGAAAGGCCTGGCGCCGACTTCGCATCTTTGAACGTAACCGCCAGATGATTTGCGAACAGTTTGACTGGACGGACATTGCAAACTGAATTGCAACATGAGCTGTTCAACCTTGTCCGTCAGTTGTCGTACAAACTACGTGTGGTCGTCATCCTTCGCTATTTTCACGACTATACTCTGGAAGAAATCGCAGACATTCTGCAGATCCCCGTTGGCACAGTGAAATCCAGGCATCATCTGGCAATGAAAGAACTCCGGAAACGATTCGAAATGACGGGAGGAGACGCGTATGTCCATTGACAAGGAATTGCGTGAAGAGCTTCGCCAGGTGGCCAATTCGATGCACTGCCCACCCGATTTGTATGGACGTGTAAGGCAGTCCTATCAACACTATGTTAACGAAAAGAGAGGTGGATCTCACATGAAAAAACGCATGCTCGCAGGTATTATCGCAGTAGCAATCCTGATTCCGTCTGCTGTATTTTCTTCTTCCTATCTAGCCGATGAAATATTCGGAACTGTTGAAGACATTGAACAACACGGCGTATCACCTGAAGAGTATCAAGAGATTGAGGGAATGCTGCAAGCCGCAAAAGGCAAGCTCACGGAAGACGAATTCAAGGAGTGTATGGAGCTGACCAAGCAGGTGGTGCAATTAAAGCTGAAGATGACCGATGAAAAAGGAGTCAGTCATGAGGAGATGCTGACCCAAGAAGAACAGCAGCAGTTTGAGCAACTTGCCTCCAAGCTGGCCCCGTACTTCGAGAAGATTAACGGAACCGCCAAGACGTAAGAAATGAAGCAGGGACCCGTCCGATGTTGGATGGGGTCCCTTTTTCACACCGACTCTACCGCGCCCTCCAGACCCTCGCATTTTGTACGTATCGCTTTAAGGCTTAACTTCACCGTATAAGGTCTCTTCTAAATCATTTGCCATTAACACAATGTCAGGGGCATCATTATTTCTGTCTCCAACCATTGCATCCAGATGTCCCTGCTAAAGTCCGCCTACACTCCTTGCTCCACTTGACGGGATAACTCCAATGCATGTTCATCCTTTGATTTTATTAAAGTTCTTAATCCATGTTTAATGATTTTAGGGTTAGTACCATGATTATCTGATATATGCTTCTGTATCCATGTGAGGACTGCTTCGGGGTTATCTTTTGTTAAATCATTAATATGGTTGGCTACTGACTTTTGAACATAGCGAGAGCTATCACACATTAATTTTTCTAGCAAACTCAAATTATTTTGTACATCATTTTTTAATGGAGGAATCTTTTTAGCCCATGGTAGCCGTGGTCGCGTTCCTTCACTTACTAATCTTCTAACATGTGAGTTAGGGTCCTTTATCCAATTTTGAAAATAAGTCATGCAGCGGTCGCTATAAGGTATATACACACTCATTATGACTCCCTACTCTCTCACTTCTTCTTCATAAGTAGATTGATTTTAACATACGTACAGAATGTATGTAAATAATCTTCCAAATTTCTTTTCTAAGTTCCAATAAGAACTTTCTGGAAACATCGAGACCAACATTACAAGGGGAGCAACGATATCTTTAGCGCCTAAACTATGGAAAAATCACCACTAGTCACGGTATTCTACGTCTCTGACTTCTTCAGCCAAAGATTAACGTTTCAGAGAAGGACTCGTCTTGATGAATGAATTGTTCATCCAAAGAGCCCATATCTCGGAAAATCCCATCTTGATGGCACGAAAATTGCGTGTATCCCCATAAGGAAATGACGACACAACATTTTCGAAAGGGATGAGATGATGATGTTAAGAATTGAGCGGGATAAGAACGGAGAGGTCAACGTGCCCTCCCATGCATACTACGGCGTGGAGACGATGCGCGCTGCCGGAGAATATCCCACTGTGAACGCTCGCGTCCATAGCGAATTTATTAAGGCTTTGGCTTCCGTCAAAAGTGCAGCCGTACGTGCAGGCATAGATCAAAGCATCGTGCCGGAGCGAATCGGAAATCTCATTATGAAGGCGACGGATGAAATCATGGATGGAAAGCATTCGGAGCAATTTATTACAGATTATATCCATGGTTCTTCAAGCAATATCCTGAATGTGAATATGAACGAGGTGCTTGCCAACCGGGCACTGGAGCTGATGCTTGAGGATAAAGGAAACTATGCGGTGGTTGATCCAGACATTCACGTGAACGGCCCTCATACAGCCGATTGGATCATTTTGACTACGCTAAATGTCGCCGCCCATCAACTTTCGCACAAGTTAATCACAGCCATCGAGGGATTAAAGTATCGATTATGGATGGCAAAAGAACTTCTCGAGGGACAACGTCCGGCCGATTCCGCGGATTCTGTTATGATGGTGTCGACACGACTGATCCGTTCTTTCAGGGAATCCGCGAAGCAGCTGCAGCTCGATGCGACGCCGCTCACGGAAGCCGCCTCCCGATTAAAGAGAATCCGTATCGATTCCGCACCGGATGCTGCCATGCCCCATTCATATTGCGAATTAACGGAGAGAACCGTCTCTTACTTAAGACAGATTACCCGTACTGATTATTTTGCAGCAAGTCACTACCAAGATTCTACTTCCGGCAGCAAAAGCGCCTATGCAGACCTTTCATCGGTTCTGAAAACATTGGCTGTTAATCTGTTCAAGCTATGCTGCGATATTCGGAACGCCTTTATGAGTGAGCAGGATATGAATCCGCCGAACCGCATTTACTATGAATCGGCCGGATTTTTGCATCAGATCTGTATGCAGGTTATTGGATATGACCATATCATCAACCTCGCAGAGGAAGCCGGGATGCCTGATGACGACACCGTTCCTCCGGTAATCCTCTACCATTTAATGGAGTCGCTTGACATTATGATGAAGGGAATCGGATCGTTTGCAAGTTCGCTGACACGAGAGCAGAATGATGCCGATACAACAGCCGACTGAAGGAAAATGACGCACCCCTCAGGAGGATTGAAAATCAAATGGAAGGCTACCCATTAGTTGAGTAGCCTTCCTTCCACACCACCGTACGTAAGTTCGGTATACGGCGGTTCAATCGCTTAAGTGCAACTTACGCAGGCGCTCGTACCGCGCAGGAAAGTCATAGTATCCTGCCTATAAGAGCTTTTCGTTTGTAATCGAACGCTGTAATATCGCGCATACGGCTATACGCGGACTTTCATCTCCAAGTTATCGCCCATGCTGGGCGCACCCAAGAAAGGGTGTCTCGGAAAGCTATCCGAGACACCCTTTTCTATCTACGCTTGCGGAACGAGGAGGGCATAATCTGCATTTGTTCCCGATACTTCGCAACCGTTCTTCGAGACAGCCGGATTCCCTCCGCTCGCAGCATATCCGCCATATGCTGGTCCGAATAGGGAATGTTTTTATTTTCGGCGTCGATAAGCTCCTTGATTCGGGCTTTAACACTCCGGGAGGATACACCGCTACCGCCCGTCGTCGATAGTCTAGCGGAGAAAAAATATTTCAGAGGGAGCACACCATGCGGCGTAAGTACGAATTTACCGTTCACCGCCCGGCTAACGGTCGATTCATGTAGATCCAGTTTGGTGGATATCGTATTCATCTTCATCGGTGCAATTCCCTTGATTCCTTCAACCAGAAACTGTCGCTGCTCCTCCATAATGGCATTGACAACCCTCATCATTGTCCGGTTCCTCTTCTCCAAGCTCCGAACCAGCCAACGGGCAGATCGGACGCAGCTGCTCAAATACGAAGTGGCTTCGGCTGATCCCCGCAACTTAACCCATTCTCGGGAGGAGTTGTTAATGGAGAGCTTGGGGAGATTTTCCGGATGGATCGAAACTATGAAGCCACCCTCATAGTTTTCGACGATCGCATCCGGAACGATATACTCTGGCTCTAACGAGGCATACGCCAGCCCCGGACGAGGATTCAATCCGCGAATATATTCCGATGCCGTCCTTGCCGTCTCCATGGGTATGTTCAAAGCCATTGCGATCTTCTCCAGCTTCCCGTATGCCAGCTCCGACATATACCGTTCTGCGACTTCATAGGCATACGGAACGGCCGCCGGATCTCTAATAATCTGCAACAGCAGGCATTCCCGCAAATCTCTGCAGCCGACACCGGCAGGCTCTAACGATTGCAATGCCTCATGCGCGGTCCGAATAAGCTCTTCTGATACGCCAAGCTTCCGTCTGATTTCGGTGATCGGGATATCCAGATATCCGTCATCACTTAGATTCCCCGCCATAAATGCCGCAATTCGGTATACCTCCCTTGGCAGGGGGAGCATACGCAGTTGGCTCCTAAGCCTTGACTCCAACGTGTCCTGCGACTGCCTTGCGTTCCCTAATGGATCCATCTCGTACCCATTGCTGATTGTGGCCCTGCTCCTGTAGCCATAAGCGTCGTAATCCCGTCTGAATTCGAGTTCAAGGACCGGGTTTTCAGCTTCCTGCTCCTGTAAATACCGGATCAGGTCTTCGGCAGACATGGTTAATATATGAATCGATTGCTTCAGTTCAGGAGTTATTGCCAGCTTCGTGCTTTGGTCTTGCACTAATTGATAGCCCAGCAACAGATTCTCCTCCTCCCGCAGGCTCTCTTCAATGAATATACTGTTCCCTCTTGACTATACTCAAAAACATTCGAAATGAACATCATGATTTCGTGTCTAATATTTTAGACTATATATGTTGAGCGATCTGATGTTCATCCTGTTAGAAGCGCTCAGCTACCAGCTTTGCCTGCGTAAACAACAGCAAATAATCCCGACCGCCGGCTTTTGAATCCGTGCCTGACATATTAAATCCGCCGAAAGGATGCGTTCCGACCAAGGCGCCAGTGCATTTGCGATTGAAATACAGATTGCCAACGAAAAGTTCGCGTCTTGCCTTCTCCAGATTCGGCCCGCTACGAGAAATGACGGCACCGGTCAAGCCATAATCCGTATTGTTGGCATACGCCACCGCCTCATCAAAGGTTTGCGCCTTCGTGAATGTAACTACCGGACCGAATATTTCTTCCCGCGAAATCCGGGCATTCGGGTCTACATCCGCGAAAATCGTCGGTTCGATGAAGAATCCGTTCGGATCTCCTGTGCCGCCACCAAGGACCAAGCGTCCTTCCTGTTTTCCGATTTCGATATACTCCTGAATTTTGTGGTATGCCTTTTCATCAATAACAGGACCTACATCGGTTGCGGCGGCTGCCGGGACACCCATTACCAGCTGACTTGCCTGCTCCACTACACGTTGCAGCACGATGTCGTAGACTTTCTCATGGACGATAGCCCTGGAACAAGCCGAACACTTCTGCCCGGAGAAACCGAAGGCGGACAGCGTTATGGCGTCCACCGCCAGATCGAGGTCTGCATCCTGATCAACGATGATCGCATCTTTGCCGCCCATTTCCGCAATGACACGTTTGATCCATTTTTGCCCAGGTTGCGTCTTGGCCGCCCGTTCATTGATGCGGAGTCCAACATCGCGGGAGCCTGTAAAGCTGACGAAACGGGTCAGTGGGTGGTCAACAAGGTAATCGCCGACCTCTCCACCCGGTCCAGGAACGAAGTTGACGACGCCTGACGGCAACCCCACCTCTTCGAGCAGTGCCATAAATTTGGCAGCGATGACAGGTGTTGGACTGGCCGGTTTAAGGACGACGGTATTCCCGGATACAACGGCAGCCATCGTCATGCCTGCCATAATGGCCAATGGAAAGTTCCATGGCGGAATGATGACACCGACGCCTAAAGGCAGATAATACAGCTCATTCTCTTCTTCCTGGCTAACCGTTAATGGCTGCGGCTGGCTAAGCCGCTGTATCTCGCGTCCATAGAACTCCAGGAAATCGATCGCCTCCGCCGTTTCAACATCCGCTTCTACCCGGGTCTTCCCTGCCTCAAATGTCATCAAGGCGGAAAATTCATGTCTGCGCCGGCGCAAAATAGCTGCTGCCCGGAATAAATAACGTGCACGCTCATTCGGATCAGTCCGCTTCCAAGTCTCAAAGGCAGCTGCAGCCGCCTGCATTGCCTGCTCCGCATATTGTACATTCGCCTGAGATACGATACCGACCACCTGAGCTTTATTCGCAGGGTTAATGGAGACGGCTTTGTGCTCAGTCATGATGCGCTCACCTCCGATGATTAACGCATACTCTTTGCCAAGTCCTGCTTCCGTCTGCTCAAGTACGCGGTCATATTCCGCATTGTTACGCTCATCCTTAAAGTTAACAAACGACTCGTTCCTGAATTCAGTTCTCATAATTATTACCCACCCTTTTTCGTGTGATTTGGCTGGAAGCGTCAAACCCTATTCCACCGGTCCTCTTGGATAATAAGCAATTATCGTGCCAACTGTGCTTGTTTCTTTCGTCTGGAACGATTTTTGCTTGCAGTTTAACCTGGTAAAGATTCATTGCACGAGCAATGACAGCCTGAAAGGAGAAATCAACCGTGGATAGTACTGAACTCTATCGAAAAGTATTATTATCAGTTTCCGGCAATAAACTGGTCGAGAATCTTGCCCTTCGGTACGGCCGTAAATTAGCAGCTAAATTCATTGCAGGTAACAGCTTGGAGGAAGCGTTGGATGAAATTGAGAGGTTGAACGAGAAAGGGATCATCGTCACATTGGATCATCTGGGGGAGGGAATCACACAGTTATCGGAAGCTGCAGGCTACAGAGAGGAATATATACGCTTAATTTATGGGATCGCCATGCGGAAGGTGAACTCCAACGTATCGCTGAAGCCAACGCAGATGGGCTTGGCCATTGATCCGGAAGCATGCTATAGCAACATTCGGGACATCGTCATCCAGGCTGAACAAGATAACAATTTCGTACGGATTGATATGGAGGATTCCCCCTTTACACAAGCGACAATCGATATCGTTCTTCGCCTTCACGGGGAGGGATTAACCAATGTCGGGACTGTGATTCAAGCCTACTTGCTGCGTTCACGAGAAGATGTGAAGCGATTGATTGAAGCTGGTGTAAACCTCCGTCTCGTAAAAGGAGCGTACAAGGAGCCGGCATCCGTTGCCTATCAGCAAATGAGCGAAGTCATCGATAACTTCAAAGCCCTCATTCAAATGCACCTTGACCAAGGCGTGTATACCGCCATTGCCTCGCATGATGATCGCATCATCGATTGGGTCAAGGGATATGCTCTTAAGAACGGCATCCCGAACGATGCCTACGAATTCCAGATGTTGTACGGCCTGCGAATGAACGACCAGGCGCAATTGGCGAAGGAAGGCTACCGAATCCGCTGCTATATGCCTTACGGCAGCATGTGGTACCCGTACTACACCCGACGGCTGGCAGAAAAGCCTGCTAATCTATGGATGGTCGTCAAAAATATGTTCAAATGATTTACACTGGAAAACAGGCCCGGTATAATGGCCCTAATACAAGATTGTAAGCATTTACATTTCCCATAAAATAGGGGGCAATCGAATGAAGCATCAATTGCCGGTCGTGGAGCATTTCATCCGCACGGACTGCATAATTGTAGATCTGACCGACCTTGTAGCCATCCGGGGTGCGCGGATGGCTGCCGAGTTTACCCCTGTTTTTGTCAGGGATGAGTCCGGTCAATATGCACTGCTGCCTGTATCGGCCGCCGAAACCATTCTGAATGTTCAAGATATCTTGATCAACGTCAAGACGGTAAACACAGATGATCCGTTAACGAAAGTCTCTGCTGCCTTCAACTCTTGTTCATTGGCGATCGTTCTTAACGACGGCAAGGCTCTCGGTTACCTTTCCGCACAGGATGTTATGGATGCGGTGGTGCAGGCTCACCGGGTGCTGGAGGCTTATTTTGCAACAACGCTGGATACCTTGGACCCGGACGTTGCCATTACGCTGATTGACGAGGAAGGATGTGTAGCCGTCTGGACATCAGGTGCGGAGCATATATTCTCCATTCCGAAAGACGATATCATCGGCAAGCCTGCTTCGGATTTCTTTCCCGTCGATCGTCTGCAGTCTCTTCGCACGCTCGAAACCGGCCAGCCCGCCCATAAAATGCAGCATCGGCCGCGGCACGACCTGTTCGTCCTAATTAATTCGAATCCGGTTACTCTCGAGGATCGGATTATTGGCGCCGTTGCGGCGGAATCAGACCTGACCACCCAAATGCGGCTGCATCAAGAGCTGCTGCAGATGACAAGCAAGGTCCATCATCTTCAGAAAGAAGTGGCCCTGCTGAACCCTGCGGCAGACCCATTTCAGCATATCAAGGGAACGAGCCGCGCGATTAAACACAGTATCGAAACAATCAAGAAGATCAGTTCGACGAAAGCGACGGTGCTTATCCTGGGTGAGAGCGGTACCGGAAAAGAATTATTCGCGAAGGCGATCCACGAGTCCCGCGAGTCGATGAACGCCCCCTTCATTGCAATCAATTGCGGAGCCATACCAGCCGCACTGTTCGAGAGCGAATTATTTGGCTACGAACGGGGCGCTTTCTCAGGTGCAGACCCGAAAGGGAAGAAAGGAAAGATCGAACTGGCCCGCGGCGGCACCCTATTCCTTGACGAGATCGGGGAAATGCCTCTTGATCTTCAGGTCAAGCTGCTGCGCGTGCTCCAAGAGCGGAGTTACTTCCCGGTCGGCGGCACGAAGTTGCTGCAGGCCGACTGCCGGATTATCGCGGCCACAAACCGTGATTTGAAGCGGATGATTGATGACGGCAGCTTTCGCGAGGACCTATATTACCGGCTAAACGTCGTAACGTTGGAGGTTCCCCCCTTACGCGACCGCAAAGAAGATATTTACGAGCTGACACAGTCCTTTCTTCACGAATTCTCGCTCGTTTATGGCCGCCATATTCATTCGTTTACGCCGGAGGTATTCGAGGATTTGCTTCATTACGATTGGCCTGGCAACATCCGCGAGCTGCGCAACACCATTGAGCGCCTCGTCATCTTCTCTACCGAAGGAGAGATTCGGCGCGAATATTTGCCAGACCATATTTATTCCGGCGATAAGAGTCCGCAGCCGGGAGAGGATGTTGGTCCAAGTACCGGACCCATCAACGGTGCTACTTACCAGGCTAGGCTTGACGAATACGAGCGGAACCTAATGCGTGAGGCGCTTGAAGCGGTCAACGGGAACAAGTACACGCTGGCTAAGCAGCTCGGCATTTCTCGGGCTACGCTCTACAATAAGCTCAAACGGCTGAAACTGTGAAATTAGCTTGGATGGACGATGTCTAATATTTTGGACACTTCAATTTTGAATGTCTAAAATTGCATACATAATGGAATTATCAGCCAATTATGAATCATACACGCTTGTACTCTTGCTTTTCTTGCTGACTTCCATCGTATTGATCTTGAAAAAGGTAGATTGGCGTGTTGAGAAGTAGGAGAAGTTCTGTCCCTGTGACTCGTTAAGTCAATGAAAGGTTGCCCATCCTTCCTATTGCGGTTATAAGGGGCTGTTCATTATTTTCCAAAAACGAGAGGCAGCTGATCGTTTGATCAGCCGCCTCTTTATCATGGTTCAACTACCGTATCCAGTTAGCTAAATGAACTCTATTTCTCTAGCTTGTCATTGAATGTTATTTCAACCTCTGATAGGCTAATCACGGATCTCAAGCTTTCGTTTCTGTAGTCCATACAAACCAGCAGCAATCGCCATAAAGATTGCGCTGGATGCCACGCCGAGTTGCAAACCGTACCGTTCGACCACCACGCCTCCGACGATGGGACCGATAATCTGTCCAGAGGCAAAAAAGCAGCTTCTTATTTCATGTCCTTCCAGCTTTTGAAATCGTGAATGGCGAAGCCGGCATAGCTTGCGTAGTGCGCCAATTGATTATGGGCGGACTGCAACTCTTTTTCCATCACTTCGCTGCTCATGGAATAGAATGAGACCCGCGGCCCCTCTTTGCTTTCGAGCGTTTCTACAGCAACAACAACTTTCTTCTTCAACGTGGAGGCTTCTCTCAGTATGGCCTGTGCATTCTTCACAATTCCATTGCTGCCTAACGCATGATTCCGATAATTCATGATGACTAGGCAATCGAACTTCTCCAGCATCCATGCGCTCATACTGTAATCCTTCCCCGGTACATTAATCGTATTTAGCCAAAACGGAACGTCGATCGCAATGTTCAATCCGCTCCCTTTGGTCTCTTTCTCGATCAGTCTTAAATTATCCATCCAGCTTTCAAGAATCGTCTTATTGTCCTTTGTCCATTCACTTAGCGCATAAGGTTCAATATCGAAATGCAAACCCGAAAAGCTTGCTTCCGGGCCAACAGCGGCGTTATAGGCTTTAACCCACGCTATAAATTTTTGAATATCCTCCTGCTTAGACCTATAGGCCCATTCGGGACGACCCTCAAGTGCCTCCACTTGAATTCCTTCGCTCTTCGCTTTTCGAATAAAGCCCTCATATATTGCTGGATCTATATCTCTATCAACCTGAAGGTAAATATCCGTTAACCCTTTTATTCTTGCAAAGCTTATAATTTTATCTTGATCCTGTTTCAGGATGTTGCTGTCCCATATCCATGTTCCTTTCGGAACACGAGCAACTGAGGTCATGATGCTCACCAGATTGTTTGAGGGCTGCCAATCCACAATTGAATGCAAGGCTTCACTAATAAAGCGAAGCGGAACCATCGTGCGACCGTTTTTGAGCACCGCCGACCCTTCAAAGTCTACTCTTTTTCCATTCACCAGTGCATGATTATCGCCAATCACCAATATAATGATGTCACGGTTAAGCAAGATCGTGATTTGTTTTAATTTTCCGTTCCATTTCGTATTTGCTCCGAGCTTGTCGGATACAAAAGCAAGTGGAACCATCGTAAGGTTGGTTTTTTGATCGACGTATGGGTGTTCATCTGGGAATTGTACTTCACGGCCATCCACGGATACTCGGACTTTAGAAGCGTAGATAGCGGGGGTAAACGCAGCTAAACATAGCATGATAGCTAACGTGCATACTAGCAATTTTCTCATGTGTGACTTCCTCATCTTATTTTTTTATTTTCCTTACTGTGCACGCAATGTTCGACAATGAGATTATAAGGTACGTAATAATTGGTAACAAGAACAACGACGCAACGAAGCGCCGTTGTTCTTCTGATACTTCCAAGTTATATATGGAGCTTCGGTTTCCAGCGTTATTTTTTGAGCGTAATCCTGCAGGTCTTCTATCCTTGATCCAGTATCGTTTTACGCCGAGAGCCGCATTAATAACATTCCTTTTTCACCAAAAAATAATAGACTTATGTTGTTTTTTATATCAAGACTATTTTAGACGGTGTATAACTGGTCGCCATACTTTTCACTTAAAAATTTATTGTGTGTGGGCCTCAAGAGCTTCTATAGCTGCTTCAATAGAAGCAATGCGTCTTTCAAGTAACGTCTTTTGAGGACTACATTCTTTAGCTTTTTCATACTGTTTTTCTACAGATGGAAGAATACCAATTATAACCTTTCGGGCTTCAAGGATGTTTTCCTTTTCGTATGAAAAATCTGCTCCATGCCAAGCATTTTCTAGACTATCTAAGGCGATTTTCACTGCATCCAGTCGTTTCTTAACGAGGGTTGCGTTTGTTCCTTTCTCAATCATATTCTTGTAGGCATGTTCTAGTTTGCTTAAAGTTGACTGCATCGATTTTATCAACAATGTTTGGCGTTCTGGGCTAACAGCTTTCATTTTTCTCACACCTCACTTCCTTATGTATTGTACTGAACGTAAGGCGCTGATCCCATAGGTCGCTGCACCCAACTCGTGAGCGATTACATGCGTCAAAGCCAGGGTCTGCCCGGCAGCGTGTGCGGCGTTAGCTTCAAAGGCGGCCTTACTTGAGTGAGTTCAATCACTCGACGATGGCGGTCTTCATTTGGTTGTGCTTGCACGAATTAATGTAGCTCATGTTGTGCGCAATCGGCTGCCTATATCGCAAGAAGAGGATAATCCGTATCCTGCAATGTACCGCCCGACTCATAGTGACGAAGCTAGGGTCTCCCATTACAAACCCCTTCCTTTCGATTCCAATATAAGTGTACAACATTTATGCAAGTGCAAAGATAAAACTGACATACCCTTGATTTCCCTAATATCAATATAAAAAGATTATCGAAGTACTTTAATGTTTTCTCTAAAGATTGTTTGAATCATATGAGGTACATTAGATCATTCTACTCTATTTGTAATGACACAATTATGGCTACAAAAATGATCTATCAGGTTTTTCGGCTTTGTTGATGTGTTTTTCAACTATAGTGCCCTTTAGCTCAATAATCTGTTGATGTTATTCAATTAGAAGCTCTTGTCATCGAGTCACAACAAGAACTTATATACTTAGAATGAAAAAAGCCGCGGTGTTCGCGACTTCTTATACTTGTATGTTCTTGTCCTCCGACATGGGTTCAGTCGTGTCGGAGGACAAGGTAGTGTGGAAAACAGTGAATGCATAACTTTCTCCTGCTCTGTGGGCAATTCCCCTCGGGCCGGGACTAATAAGCAATGCAGACACGCGATCTGACGAATACCTTGCTCTCGATCTGACAAAAAGCCAATGCTGCCGTAGCCGCAACGGAGATGACGCTGCCGTCTTGCGGCAGATAATCGCGTTCAACGCGATACGGGATTGGACGCTCCTCGTTTACTAGGTGAGTTGGACAGATGATCGTCCATTCCAGTTCCGTTGCTAGAAGGTTCTCCTATACGCTGCGATGTTCGGACGCCCCGCGGGTCGTCTTGCGTTTGGATTCGCCGGATTGGTATCGCAGCATGCGAGGGTCGGTTCGGCTCTGCAGGATGCTAGCCGTCCCGATCGTAACGATCCGCTTTACACCTTCTCTGCGCATGGCATCAATAATTAGCGGTAAAGGATTCCGATAAAACGAATCCCCCGTCCGTGCTTAGAGCGCTGACGACAACGTCGATTCCTCGAATCGATCGTTCGATATCGCTGCGATTTAGGACATCGCCTCGAATGATTGTTATATGGTCGTTCGCCCCGGCCAACTTCTCTGACGTACGCGCAAGCACGGTAACGCAATATCCCGCTTCCAATGCTTGAGCGACGATTCGGCTGCCGACTCGGCCTGTCGCGCCTAGGATCAGAACGTTCATGAGAAAGACCTCGCTGTCTCTTCTCCCTTTCGAGACTGTCTCGGGACAGCCAACACTTGCACGACGATCATGAGCGTATTTATCGCGATCATTCCAACGATAGCCAAGGAGAAGTCGTCCAAAATAGGCGAAATTGAGTTAATCGCGAGACGCAAATTCAGCGCCGCTATAAGTAAAGCGATGATCATAAGAGCGCCTTCTGTTTTTTTCATGCCATTCACTCCTATTATTCGATATATTTGCATGTGATACGTGCTATTATGAATCTGACTTATGTAATTGCGAAGTACATGGCGAAATTACCGCGCATCTCCCATTGAGTCGAATCTACGAACAGTGCGAATCCAGCCAAGAACACCTGTACCGCGATGCAGATCGAAAAAAGCACGTTCAATATGCTAAAACCTAGCCGCGCGAATGGAGTAGGGGTACGGATCCAATTGAAACTCCCCTTCTTTAGGATCGAGTATCGTCATTCGAATAGGGTAAACTTCCGGAATCTTCATCGAAGGATACCATCCGATCGCCATATCCCCCAGGATGAACATTCCGTGCTCATCACCGAGCATTTGAAACGTCTTTCCGTCTCCGATATAAGGCGTGACGTCAAATCGAGAATCTAGGCGCTGAATGGCCTCCGATACGCTGCCGCGAAGCGGAAAGCCGATCTCGCTGACATTCAGAATGGATTCGTGATCAAAAGGCTCTGTTGAGGCATTGTCCATTCGATGCCGAGCGATGAACTCCACCAGATTCCCCGAAGGATCTTCGAAATAGAAGGCATGCGCATCCGTTCCTTCGAAATATGCGATATCTTTATTTGCCTGGATTCCTGCGTATGGAAGGGGAACAGCGGAAAGCACCTGACAGCCTTTGGTCAGAAGCCAGCTTTTCGCTTCGCGAATTTGGTTCTCGGGGATATTCATTGCCAAATGATAGGACGGCAGTATCCCTCCCTCCTCCTCGTGAACGAAAGTCAATCGCGTTTCTCCGGCAATGATCGTGATTGAATGTTCCGATATATCTGCTAAAGCAAATCCAAGTTTTTCTGTGTAGAACACCTTCATTTCAGCTAACCGGGCGGTTCTCAGTTCCAATTCGATGATTCTCATCTTACTACCTCCTCCATATACTTGAGTTTGTCAGGATTTGCAACTACATAGATGGAATGAATCCGACTGTCCGAAGCCTCGAACGAATATACGTATGCAATGCGTCCATCGATCATCATTACGATTCCCGGGCTTCCGTTCACCGTAGTGATGATATAGGAATAATGGCTGTCCGGACGCCCGAACCAATCCATCCATTGCATATAAAACGGAATGACTCGCGTCGCTCCGATAACGGGCTTCTGCGCGGCCGGCGCTTTGCCACCTCCATCTGTATAATGGACGGCGTCAGGAGACAGCAACTGCAACAGGCGGTTCGCATCCCCCGCGATCACGCTTTGGATGAATTGCCGCACTTGCGTCTCCGTAACGGTGCTCGTTGCTATGTCCGGCGGTTCATCGCGGATACCTTTCTTGGCCCGATGGAAAATTTGCCTGCAATTGAAGCTGCTTTTCCCCACCATGCCTGCAATCTCGTCGTAAGGATATTGAAATATTTCCCGCAGGAGAAACACTGCCCGCTCGACCGCGCTTAGCTGTTGCAGAAGCATCAGATAGGCCGTTGAGATCGTTTCCCTTTGTTGATAAATTTCAGAAGGGTCCAAGCTTACTTCTTCAAGATACACGAGTGGCTCCGGCAACCAAGTCCCAACGTAAACTTCCCGTTGTTTCGCGGACGATTGCAACAGGTTCAGGCAACGGTTCGTTACGATTTTGCACAAGTATGCCTTTACGTTCCGGATATTTGCGTCCGAAGGCAATTGGTTCATCGCCAGGAAAGCATCCTGTACGATGTCTTCCGCATCCATGACGCTTCCGAGCATTCGATACGCCAGTGAGAACATTAACGTCCGATAAGTTTGATATAGTTGTTCCGTGTCCATACAGACCTCCTTTTCGAAATCGTCCGTCTAGTGCGCGAGAATATGGAGTGCAGCTCGCTTCGCGCTTGCTGCCGCCCCGCCTGCCAAATATTCACCGTGCGACACCCAATCTCCAGCCACGTATAAGCCCTTGATTTGAGGGACCGCAGGACCCGGATTCTCGACCCGCTTCATATGTGGAAAGTCATGAACAACCGTCATCTTGGGCAAATACTGCTCCGCCACCACTTCCCGTCTCCAACCGGGATGAACGAGATCCATTGCTTGCTCAAGTTGTCTGCGGTCTTCTTGCGCACTGCTTCCCTGCACCTGGAACTTGATCATTTGAAACACTTGAACGTCATCGTTCTCGCTGAGTTCTAACCCTTTGATTCGTGATGAGTTGATCATAAGGACCGGTTGATCGATGCCGTAGACGAATTGATGCTGCGGTGAGGGAAGTCGCCGGAGCCCAATATCCAAACAAGCGGCCGTAATCGGAATGGCCTGCTGCTCCCACGTCCGCAGCGAAGTCAGTTCGACAGATGGAACCAGCTTGCTTGCGATCTGCGGCGATGTCGTCAGGATCACGTAGGGAACCTCAATCGTTTCGCCATTCTCGCATCGAACTCGTTGCACCCGACCGTCATCATGCTCAACGGATTTGACTCTCCTGCCTGTAATCACGTCTACGCCGAGCCGACGTGCTTCCGAGCACATTTCCTCGATCAGGGATCCCCAGCCTTTCTTCAAATAATACACTCCAGTGATGGAACGCTGCATCTGTCTGAACAAGGGTCCCGCCACTTGTAAATCCGGAGCTTGCACGTATGTTCCTCCTCGGGCCAGTACGTACAGAAGATGACGTACCATCGGGCTTCTCACGTGCTCCTCCATCCAGTCTCGCAGACTCATGTGTGGAATCGTGGCCGTGTCAAGCTTGAGGATCTTTATGAGGATGGCTCCGAACCTATATTTGTCCGCCGCCGATAATAAGGGAGTCTTGAGCAGCGAATGGACCGCCGCAGGAAAAGGGTGCACCTGCTCTTTCCAGATTCCGTACGGCGTGAACTCGTCGACTTTTCGAAAAATATCCGGATTTAAGTTCAATTCTCGGAAAATGTCGTACGCATCCCCGGCATAGAGTGCATGCGAACCCAAGTTGAAGTGTATTCCGTCCTTCTTGTTCGTGATCGCCCTTCCCCCCGTCTGATTCTGACTTTCCAGTACGACGACGCGTTTTCCTCCTCTTGCCAAATAAAGAGCTGCGGTCAGTCCGGCAATACCTCCACCAACAACGGCCACATCATACTTTGCAATCATTCGAAGAAACCTCCTTCATGCGTTGTCATTAAACAAGACAGGAAGGAGGCCGAAAGTGTGACAAAGTGAAATCGGCGATACAGTAAAAAGAGCAACCCGAATAACGCAGCCCCATTGAGTTACGACAAGAAATTATTATACTTCAAAGAAAAAAGCCGCATATTATGCGACTTTCAAAGCGATTGCATCTGAGTTCCGCTGACGATCGCGCCAATATTCAGGTTTCATTGGGATTTGGACCTAAGCATGCTCTCCTTCACGATTATTTTTTATTCCTTAATCCGTCGAATGCCTCGCGCGATTTGTTCCCTCTCACATTCTTTCAGCGAATATAGTACAGGTGCCATAGGAATGTCGAACTTCAGATGAGAATGAGGGATTTCCGTCAATAAAGTTCCAATGGGTTGTTGACTATTCTTACTACGTATAACATTCCAGAAAATTCTGGACCTATTATCCTCGGTCCCCCATTTTTCAAGCGAGTTGCGAAATAGCAGACATTTCCCGATTACAAAATCATGCTCCTTGAGGGGTTCCGTTGTTTCGAAACCTGCATCTTCAAGGCTATCGAAGATTACGGGCATCAACTGGTCCAAATAAAGCCCATAGGCAGCATCCTCGATTTCACGAAAAGCGATCGTTAACTCATCAAGCATCGAATCGTATAGTGTTTTCCATACCGATTCGATATATTGATTACCTGCCCCGCAAATCTCCTCAATTGTCATGTCGTAACAGAATACTGGTTTTACAGTCATATATACTCCTCCTTGAATTGGATTATCTCCATCTTATAACATGTAAGCCAATTGGAAGGTTAGAGGATAAATTTGAAGGAAATCAATAAATAATCCAGAATAACATTACAACTGTTTTAATGTTGTGCATTGTTCACGAAGGTGGGATAACATGGGCTTTCGACCAAAAAAACTGGCAGAAAAATACGGGTTAAGCAGCAGCACCCTGCGGAACTACGAAGCGAAGGGGCTGATACCTCCTGCAGTTCGATCTTCAAATGGATATCGTATGTATACCGAACGGCATGAAGCTTATCTGGCATGTATTCAAGCCATGGCTGCCGGATTCGGTATGGAAGTTACGAGCGAGGTAATGCATTGTCTTGAGCGAAATGAGTTGAATGACGCATTGTGGATCGTCAGGGATCGGGAGGTCATGCTGCATCGGGAAAAAGCAAGTTTAGATCAACTGGTGAGGGAGTTAAAATCGTATTCTGAAGGTAATCGAGATCACGATTTTAACCACCATTTCAGCATACAAGAGGTTTCAAGACGGACAGGGGCTCCTAAATCGGCAATCCGTTACTGGGAGCAAAGCGGCCTGTTTACGGCTAAGCGAGACCCTGATAACGATTACCGTCTTTATAATGAAGCGCATCTCTTTAAAATTAGGATGTTTCAGGTACTGCAGAGCGCTGTTTATTCCGAGGAAACCGTGAACTTAAAACAATCCATTGCACGCTTAGATCTAGAGAACATCGAGCATGCGATGAAGCTTTCTGAAAGTATCCAGGCTTACCTGCACAAAACGATCAAACTCCAGATGCGAGCGCACTATTTTCTATATCGCTTAATTAAAGACCCATTGTAGTGTATAGATTAATAAACATCGACCGATTCAAAAGAAGCCATGGTAACAGTAGGATTATCGCTGTGACCATGGCTTTTATTTATTTGGAACTATAAGTTATCCGTATCATGCCACGAGGAGTATTTGTCATGAAAGACCTTGGTCCAAGTCCGAAATCAACGATAAACAAGCCGTTTGTTTTCGAATTCTCGCCAGTACATGCCGACAAGCTCCAGATAGGAATAGTTCGCCTCCTGCCATCCTTGGCGGACCTGATCCAGCCACCACTGCATCACTTTTATCCGGTTTTCGAACGCTTTCTCTCTGCCTTCGAATGTTGCGGACACTTTGGTTATTTATTTCGCTTTGTCAGCAATAAATTGGGCGTCCGCCCAACCGGCGTGATCATTGCCATTTCCATCGCCGGCATCGGTAACGATTAACTTCAATTGTTTCCTTCCACTAACATCAACATCAATAAACTTGGCCGGAGTGTCTCTTTTCATCATCCCGCTGTCAAACAATTTTTCCCCGTCGGCCCATACTTGAAAAGCTACGGATCCTACATCGTTTCTGTTTGCCTCCTGGTCAAGGCCTACGTAACATTGAAAGCGATTATACCCTTTCCCGGCAATGTCGTAAATGATTTCTGAATTAGCATGCGTTCCAATTCCTCTATCATAAGTGACAACGCCCGAATCACTTAACAATTCAATCGGGTTCCCTTCGACACTAGCATCTCGATGAATCGTTCCCCAGCCAGTCGTCGCGTAAATCCACGGAATGTCGCTTAAATACAATTGTGGAGTGATATTAAAATGAATCTTATACGTTTGCGTTACGGATCCATCTGCCGAGGTGACGGTAATCACGGTGGTACCCGGAAGTTGTTCCGCCGGTGAAATATCTACCTTGACATCGTTATTGGCCGGAATGACTTCCACCGTAGGTACATCCGATATCGTGCCTTCCAAAAATGTCATGTAGTAATCTTTGGTTACGTGATCAAAACTTGAGAAGGATTCCCCGTTGATCTTGATGTCATCTACTAACACCTCTTTCAACAACTTAGCTCCAGCCCAATCAGCATGAGTCGCACCATTGCCTACCCCACCATCCATTACTTCCAACGTAAGAATATCGACATCGGAAACATCAACATTGACATGCTGGGAATCCGCGTTATCTTTCATTACACCGCTATCATAGAGCTTTTTCCCATCTCCCCACACTTGAAAGATGACAGAGCCCCCCTGAGTTTCAACATCTAGTCCAATATCCGAGATAAACCTTGAAAAGTTCTTACCGATATAAAATGAAGCTTTAGAATATGCATGAACACCCAACCCCTTTTCATACCCTTTACCGTTCAGGGTGATCATATTGCCATCTCCTTGACCACTCCCGCCGACACTTGTATCCCTTTCAGCCGGACCCCAGCCGTTTGAAACGTTGCCGAAAAATGGCATGTCGCTGATAAATGTATCTTCCGCCTTAGGGGCGGACGGGACTTGCACGGAATATTCTGAGCGTACATGCCCCTGAATTTCCCCACCAGAAACGAACATGGCATCCGCTGTAAGATGACTCCAGCCAGCTCCAGCGTCTTGAGGCACCGTCACCTTCCAACTCACCTTAACGGAATTGTTTTTGCCTTCAGGTGGCATGGTTTGAAATGTGGTGTCCGAAGCGGGGATTACTGTCCATCCTTCCGGTACATTTAGATTGAGATCCAGGTTATGAACAGCCACTCTTCCATAATTGGTCAGCGTTGTTATGATCGTTGTGGTTTCACCTGGGGCTATAACAGAAGGACCGTCAAACGATATACCAACAGCCGCAGGCACCCCGTTCGGTGTTCCCGGTGTAACACGGTAGGTGACCGCTGAAAATGGTTCAACATCGGAAACGATTTTGCTGGCATAACTCATTGTTTGGCCAGTCCAATCATCTTCAGCCAAATAAACTGAAGCAGGTTTAAAACCTAATTTTTCCGGTTCAGCACTGATTGTTGTCGCTATAGTAGTCCGGTTGACCAATGTCATCATTTTGCTTCCGTCAGACAGCGATTTGACCCAAATTTCTTTGCCGTCATTATCGATAACTCGCTTAAATCCGTCAGTTGAAACCTCATTTCTCGTTTCCGGACTGACGCGATACATCATAATTCCGTGAGACGGAACAGAAGCGCTGATTTTGTCTGTGGTCGTAGTCGTTTCATGTGCCCAGAGATTCCGAACCGTATAGGTCTTATTGTCGTCAGAGGTTGGTATGCCCAATTGACTTAGACTTATCTCCATATTTGACGCACCATCGGTTGAGTTGAAGAACAACACGGCTTTGTCCCCATTGGCCATCGGTTTCAACAATACATAAGTACCGTCGTTTGGCATCTTGATGGGACGTCCCTGTATTCCGATCGGATCCTGATTCACCGCAGTCACTTCGCGATTGGCGTAAATATCTAAAATTTCTTGGGAGGCATTCAGTAAATCGGTACCCGAGAGTAATGGCGCAGCCATTATGGACCAAAGACTAAATTCGGTACGATATTCTTCTAAACTCATGCCCCCGTTACCGACTTCCAGCATATCGGGATCATTCCAATAACCCGGACCAGCATACGGATACAGTTCAACAGTCTTAAGGAAATGGACTAACATCCGTAGATACGTATCACTAATATCACCTGTTGTCCGCCACAGATTGCCCACCTGCTTGCCCCATATCCACGGATCATCGGTTCCCCCAACGCTCATACTGAAAACAATGTCCCGTCCTGTATCCGCAAGCGCATCGCGCATCTTCTCATAGCGTTCCTTTACCGGTCGACCCTGAGGGTCTCCACAATTATCATACTTTAAATAGTCGATTCCCCACTCGGCAAAACTTTGGGCATCTATCTTTTCATGGTCGAGACTCCCCGGATAATTGGCACAAGTCGTGGTACCTGCGCTTGCGTAAATACCAATTTTCAGACCGAGAGAGTGAACATAATCAGCGACTTCCTTCATCCCGTTTGGAAACTTCTCCGGATCGGGAACTAAATTGCCGTTTGCATCGCGTTGATTAAGCATCCAACAATCATCGATGTTGACGTACTGATAGCCCGCTTCTTTCATCCCGGAATCAACGATCTTTTTCGCCGTTTTCTTCACGAGATCGGCATTAACGTCACAATGAAAGGCGTTCCAACCATTCCAGCCCATCGGAGGCGTTTTTGCAAGCCCATTGTCAAGCGCATAGGCTTGCGAATGATTGAACCCTAACAAACCAATGACCAGTGTAAACAAAAACAAAAGCGTTACCAACGACTTTTGAAACCTAGGTTTGTTCATTGACATATCATCCTTTCTTTTATTGTATTCTCGTATGGAACTCTCGATTTTTGATCCCTCCTTTCGCTGCATCCGGCACAAACCATTTGGAGAACACTTTCGTAACGGCCATGCTGAAAACGCTTCCGCTTGGACTTATGATAAAGGGGGACTTACAGGAGAGCAAGCAGCATAATTTGATGTACTGTACTATTTTTTTCGTATGCTATATGAGACGTATTGTCCGTGAAAATCGCAAAAAAATAGAAAATGACACACGAAAAAAAGGCCATATCCGAACTGGACATGGCCTATAAGAACCTATATCATTCCCACGTTTCTTTTCTTCATACGTTGTATACCGCATGCTATTTGCATCACGCTGCAACAGAATTTGTCATGAAATGCCTTGGTCCAAGGCAGAAATCAACGAAAACAAGCCGTTTGTTATCGAATTCTGCGCTTGCCCGAGAAATAATCATCATTCACTGTGGCTTGTATTCAAATGTTAACTTCACGGGAGTCGACATACCTTCTATTGAGAGATAGGCATCGTTGGTTCCTTTTAGAAAACCGGTAAGCTTGATCGTGAATTGGAAACTTCCCGTTACTGTACTTGTCGTCTGGCCTTCATACCGAACTTTCCCTTTCGAATCGAGCACTTTCAAATTCACTTTGGACTGACTGCTTGCATCCATGACCAGACCATCAATCGTCAATTTTCCTGCGCTGACATCTGCCACAGCTCTTACGCCGTCGATCGGGGTTACCCCGTCGCCTCCCGCCAGGTTGTACACGCCAAACTCATAGAAGGAGTAACCATAATCCGTATTTCTTTCGAGCCCTTGAAATTTGACGTATCTGGCTTTGACCGGCTCAAAATGAACCGTTTCTTTTCCGTCACGTGCCGTAATCATTCCGTCATTGTCCTTGACCACGCTGATCCAGTTCTGCTTATCGTCAGATACAAGAAGTTTGTAGGTTTTAGCACGCGCAAATTCCCAGCTGATTCGTACGGTATCAAATTCCTTGGTTTCGCCAAGATCGACCTGGTACCAGCTATTATTCGTGTAATCACTGGCCCATCTTGTCGCTGGGAATCCATCTACTGCTTTTTCCGGTTGATAATTCGGGCTGCCGCCTTCTACCGAAGAAGCTTCCGCCTTTTTATTTTGCGCCAAGTTTCCAATGAGGTAATAAACGTCTTCCTTCAGCGCGTTGTACGCCGTTTCTTTTATAACGCCATCTTTCAACAAAATATCAAGTTCCTCGTTAAATCCTTTCAGATATTTGTCAAACTGTGTCGCATCCGTTCCTTCGTAGCGTTTCATTAGCTCTAGATAATTGTTCAAAGAACGAGGCGCTTCGGCATTCGTAAATTGATTTTGTTCTACAAATCGGTTCACCAATGTTTTCATGCTGTCCGCGTTTGCACGGGCATCGATGATATAAGACGTTTTCTGCGACTTGCCGGCCGTTACGGTAATAACCAATTCATGTTTTCCGGGTGCACCCGACAGATTTATGGTTGTTCCAGCCGTATAAGGCTTGCCGTCAAACTGAGCCGTCACTTTCGTCACGCCATCGTCATCCTTTAACTGCCACGTAAACTGGAACGGCTCTGTTTCATTTACCACGGCACCACTTTGAAGAGGTTGTCCATTTATTTGTACGGCTGCCTCCGGCGGAGCCGCATTATTGATTTCATATGTTCCATTCACATATTGATACAACCAATCATACAAAATGCGATTGGAAGGATCTTGGTTGACCGCCGCATTGTAAACGGCATTATTCCCTTGATAATAAGCTCTGAATCCGTTTTGCATCAAGCCGGTTTCAGCGCCGCTGTTCAAGTAGTCGATAAAACGCTCACGGAACACACCGTCAGTCAGCATCCGGTCATCAAACTCGACTTCATTGGACATGCCGTATTGCTTCGCCAGGTTGGCGGCATCCTCCAGACGGTCGTAGCCCATATCCTCGAAGAAATAGTTTGGCTGGAAGGCAGCGTTGTCAAAGCCAACGTCCTTCCACATAAACGCTTTGTATGCCAAAGAATGCGGAATCCAGAAAAATTTCAGATCCATATCATGGACTTTGCCGCTTACTGCTTTAATCAAATCCGGGCCCGTATCGCTTGTGCTGATTTGTTCTTCCAGCCAGTACATGCCGACAAGCTCCAGATTGGAATAGTTCGCCTCCTGCCATCTTTGGCGGACCTGATCCAGCCACCACTGCATCGCTTTTATCCGGTTTTCTTGCGCTTTCTCTTTGCCGACAACCGAGTCTCTGAAGCTTTCGGATACCCCGTCACCGTCAACGTCACCAAAGTCGTTTACGTATTCCCCCGGGTTCGGAATCATGAGCACAACCTTCATTTTATGATCAGGCTGATTCAGCTTGGATCCGACTTCCACTGTAGCCTCATTTAACTGCTGCATATCCCCTGCGGCTGCGAAGGTTTTATCCAAATACCAATTCCAGTCCTCCAGAATCGTTTGCCCGACACCGAAGTCACGGCCGGCAGGCGAAGCCAGTCCGAGATATAATATCCCGTCAAAAAACCAGTCGATAGGCTCGCCATCTTTATTTACATAACTGATATTAGGGATGATCCGTTCCTTGTTCCAATCACCCAGACCATTTGGATATTGTCCGTTATAAAGCAGTCCGAGATTGCGGATGCCTCCAGTGGCTTCTCCCGGGGCCATAAACTGCGGATGCTCGGCAGGGACCTTTACGGCCCCGTCAGCCTGCCCATCGGTGCCCCGAATTTCGATCTCATCAATATATGACCATTGTGTTGGATGCATCGTAAAAGTGACTTTGACATAACGGGCATACGCCAGCTTGCCGTTCGGATTCCCGCCTTTGATTCCATCCCGGCTGCCGTCCCATTCAAAGATCTCCTGTCTTGGCGGTCCTTCCCCCCAGAGCAGTTGGGTGGCGTTATGGGACAACAGTCCCCAATTTTCTTTATCGTCGGAGACATACATGGATACCGTCAAAGGTACGAGGATCGAGTTGGTAGGATAATCTTGGAAAAAGTGTGCTGTAATCTTTCCGATTGATTTTTCCTCACCGAGATCAAAGACGACTTCCCGCGTTTTTCCACGTTGATGCCCTACCCATGCCGGGTCATTCATATCCAATGTGCCGTATTTTCCATCCGTAAGCTTGTACTCGCCGTCAGGACGCGACGTGTCTGGCTCCTCAGACCATTCATAAGGAAGGCCGGCCGCAAGATTGCGGAATTGCGTCTCCTCCACTGCCGAAGATGCTGCCACTTGGTTTGGACTCGGAGCTGATCCTGCCTGTTCCGCTGCTGGTTCCCCAGCATCCGTCGGTAGATCTGGTACGAACTGTGGATTTCTTGCCTCATTTCCTTCCGGCTGGCCTGCATCGCCTGCCTGTGCAATCATCACTTCCGGAACAGGCGTTTTCGCCTGGACCGCAGAAACCGGGGCCATCAGCAATACGGCTGCCATCAGGACGGTTCCCCATTTCTTATTCAAATTCATTTTGGTCAACTCCTTTTTTGTTCTCAACTGAAAGAAATGCCTGAAATCTTTACCCCATTGTGATGAATACCTGAATCGATCCCCCCTTTCAAGAAATCTGGCAAAAGCCTTTGTTGGAATCGCTTTCAAAAATAAAAAATTCATATACCCCATTTCCTTTTTCTTTGCTCGCGAACTTGTACGGCGTCCGGGGTACGCACTTCCAAACCCCCGACGCCGCGGATGTCCGCCATGGTTACTGCACGGCAAGTAATTCTGTTCTATTTGCCTTTGCCGGAGAGTTCCACAGATTTCAACAATTAAACTCCCGCTTCTTCCTTCTCATACATCTCTGTCAGCTTTATGCTTCTGCCTTGCTCCAAGCGAGATCGTTCGGAAGCGAACGCTATCAAATGGCTTTGCAAGGAAGCTGTAGCCGATGTGAGGCCTTGAGACGGGTTGCGGTCGAACTTATGTACATTTTTGAGGAAGGAACCCACCATGCGCTCATCGCCTCCGCCGTGGCCGTCTCCCTGCACGCTGCATTTAATTTCAATCTCTTCGCCCGTCGCATAGCGGTACAGCGTAAAAGAGCCTTTATCCATGTCGCCAATGATCTCTCCCTGCGTGCCCATAATCTGCACACGGCGAGTAGCGCTCTTGGTTAATCCCGACATAATAAAGTTAGCGTTGGCGCCGCTGGCAAATTCCATATTGACGACCTGATGGTCGACAACATTGTTATCGCAGCGATAGACGCAGCGGCCGAACGGTCCTTCCTTAAGCGCACGGATAATGCCTTCCTGTGATAAATCGTGCGTCATATAGCGCGCCCAATGATCGGCAGGTTGCTCCAAATACATTTTAATCGCTGAAAAGGCACATTCCCTCTCTGCTTCGCAACCATCGATGCAACGGTCCGTTGCACCCTCCGGCGCGTTCTCGGCTTTAAAATGAAGCAAAGAGCCAAAGGAGCTGACCGCTGTGCACGGCTCATCCATCATCCAGGAGATCAGGTCCAGGTCATGGCAGGACTTGGCCAAAATCATCGGGCTTGTTTCCTCGGAATTGCGCCAATTGCCGCGTACGTAGCTATGAACCATATGGTGATAGCCTACGTTTTCGGTCAGCTGAATGGTGCCGATTGCGCCCAGTTCCCCATCCTCGATGCATTTCTTGATGCCCGACCAGAACGGGGAATAGCGAAGCACATGCGTGACCACCAGCAAACGCTTATGCTTAAGAGAAGCTTGCTCCAGTTCTATGCATTCCTGCACATTCGGCGACATCGGCTTCTCCAGCATGACATGGTAGCCAAGCTCCATCGCTTTCATTGCTGGTATATAATGCATCCGATCAAGCGTGCAGATGATCATCACGTCGGCTATTTTTCCCTGCTCGAATGCTTTTTCCCACGAATTGTAAACGTGTTCTTCAGTGATTTGATGAATCTCTGCAAAGCGTTGTCTGCGTTCATCATCCGGCTCGGCTACCGCAACAAACTTCAGCTCATTCGGAAATTTTTCCGCATACGGTCCATAGATGTATCTTCCTCTACTGCCTGCGCCTAATAGTACAGCTGTTAATGTTTTCAATGCTGCTCCCCCTTGCCTATACAATTGCATCATAATTACATTGTAAGGGGTGATTCCGCGCATCAAAATAGATCATTGCTTACATTCCATATACATTTATTGACCTTGCTGCATCGTTTCGGCTCGGGCCGTCCGAAAATCCTGCGGCGTCATATCATTTTGCTTCTTGAAGAAGCGGATAAAGGCCAGCGCTGAATTGTAGCCGAGCTTGGCGGCAATTTCATTGACCTTCATGGATGTATTGAGCAGCATGTCCTTTGCAATGACATTACGGTAATCATTTACGTATTTAGAGAGTCCAATTCCCGTGATCTGCTTGTAAAGCCTTGATAAATAGGATGGATTCAAGCTGACATAATCCCCAATAGCGGTTAGGGATATATCATCCGCAATATGCTCCTCTATATAACGATGCACCTTATTGACGACCTCCGCCGGCAGCTCTGTTCCTCTAATTGCATTCCATTCAAAAAAGCAGTCCGCAATTTGCCAATAGTATGGAATGAGCTCCGTCCATGAAGCGGTCTCCTCCTGGCGGAACAGCATATCCAAATTAATCTGGGTATTCATATAGTCTCGCATATCTTTATTTTTGTGCAAATGCGCCAGAAATACCGCAGATAGGAAATGGTACAACTCAACCTTGCGCTCATAAGGAGTGTCCGGATCGTTCCAGATGTCTGTCAATTCAACAAATAGATGATTAAACTGCTCGCGGTGATTATTTTCAAGACAGCTCATCAGCAGCTGTACGCGAGCGTGTAAAAAGCTGTCATGATAGCTTTTCGCCTTCTCTTTTTCTTCGGACTTTTGAATATCTTTATCCGTCATGATGACCTCATGGAACAAGCCATGGCCTTGCATAAGACCGTATTTCATCGCATGAAAACGATCCGACAGCCGATTCCATGGGACAGCCTCGCTGCCAATAAGAAAAGATACGGAGAGGCTCAGCAACTTTTTGCTGGTCGCCTGGATCGTCTCCAAATTGCCGCTTACATAGCGGTATGCTCTGGTCCATTCCATAGTACCGATATCCGCCGTTAACTCCGGACTAGCTTTAGGCTGAAAGATCCAGACCATTTTGTTCATATCAAATACGACGGAGAAGCAGCGCATATGGGCGGATAAATACTCATCGCCGATATTTTGCAGAGCGTAAGCGAGCAAAGCCTTATCCGGAGCCGTGAACATTTCCTTCCAGGCATCGATCCGACCAATCAGTAAATAGACAGGCAGCGATGCGTCGAGCGGAATGTCAATTTCCGCAAAAGCGTCCCGAAGCTGCTGCTCCGTCATTGTCTTGCCTTGAAATAAGCCCCAGATATATTCCTTCTGCAAGGAAGGCATTGCTATTCTCATTTTGGACTGGGCACGCAAGATCATTTGCGCCTGATCCTGTTCCTCTTCAATTTCCTCTATCGCCCGTTCAACGGTATGAATGATCTTCTCGTCGCTTTCCACTTTCAGCAAATAATCAAAGGCGCCAAATGAAAGGGCGCTCTTCGCATAGTGAAAATCATTGAACCCTGTCAATAAAATAACTTTGCACGCCGGCCACTGCGATTTTATTTCCTGCAGAAGCTCAATGCCCTCTATGCCGGACATCTTAATGTCCGAAATCACAATATCCATCCGGTGATGTGACAGCACCTCAAGCGCCTCTTCGCCGGAATAGGCCTTCATGACTTCAAGCTCCAAATGCTCCGTCTTCTCGAACAACTCCAGAAGACCATCTACAATAATCGGCAGATCATCCACGATTAAAAGCCTGTACATGGCGATTCCTCCTTAGCTCATGCTCAGTTTAATAATAACTTGAAGCCCGCCAAGCTCAGAACGTGATACGGTAATCCCATACTCTTCTCCATAACGAAGCTGAATTCTGCGATGAACATTAAGCATGCCCGTTGTCTCCTCAATCTGGTTGGTTGAATAACGCAGCCTCTTGCCAAGCGCTTCGATCTCCTCGTCCGTCATGAACTCGCCGTTATCTTCTACATAAATGTAAAAAGCATCATTTTGCAGCTTGCTGTGCACCCATAGCTCGCCCGTGCCGCGCATATTGCCGAGGGCGTACTTGTAAGCATTTTCAATAATAGGCTGCAAAATCAATCGGGGGACTTCAATCGGCTGGGCTTCGACTTCAAACAGCACTTGGATTCGATCCCCGTAACAGATCGACTGCATCTCCACATATGTGCGGGAATGCTCAAGCTCCATCTCCAGCGGGATGTCGTCATCATGTTGGCGTGTAATGAACTGAAAATATTGCCCGATGTATAAACAGAACTGGTAGGCTTTTTCCTTCTGGCTATCGGATTTAATCAAGCGGCAAAGCACGAAAAAACAATTATATAAAAAATGAGGATTAATTTGCGATTGCAATCTTTTCAGCTCCGAACGCTGGTTGCGTATTTGCTGCTCATAATTTTCCTCAATCAGTGTTTTCAAAGATTTCACGGTATCGTTAAAAGCCTGGTATAAATAGCCGAACTCATCCTTCCTGCGGTCGATCAAGATCGGCTCCAGCTCGTTTTGCTGCATGCGGCGGAAGGAACGCACCAGCTTTAACAACGGACGGTATATTAACCGGACTATAAAATAGGTGAAGAATAAAAAAATAAAAACAGCAAGCGCGCAAGCCCACCAAAACAAAGCTTTATATACCTGGAGCGAACCGAGAATCATCTCTTCCGGTATGCTCGTTACCATGTATGAATTCCAGAGGCTGGAATACTTGAATACGGTTAGAAATCGCTTATTTTTATAATGGATCGTATCATAGCCTTCATCCATTTTTGCTGCCTGCTTCTCAAAAGCCAGCTGCTTCATCAAATCATGCAATTCAAGATCGGAGCCGCTATTGATTTCCAGACCGCGCTCCAGATTAAACAATACGGTCTGGCCTCCTCTGCTATTGCCGATTTGCGCTAAGGTTTCTTTAATTTTGCCCGTTGAGAGCTCTACGCCTACCACATAGAGCGGGTCCTTCTTGCCTGCAGGGTACTGCATCGTGATAAACAGCCGGTCCTGCCAATAAATAAAGGGCTCCGTATACAGCTTCTTCTCTGGCTGCATCGCTTCAAATTCTTCCGCGTTCAGCTTGGTTTCAAAGCTGTTGCTCAGCACCGTGCGCTCGATATGCGGAATGTACGCCTTCGCCTCGCGAATGAACGGACTGGAATTTTTCATCAAATCCAGGCGGTGCTGAATATCCAATATTTTATACGACCGATCATAAGAGTTCATCTGCTCGCCTGTCGCCGCCACTTCCATTAAATCCCTGTCCATGACGTAGTTAGGCAAATATCGGCTGATCCGGTCTGCTTCCTGATCTAAGGAGTCTAAATAAAACCGCGTCGTATTCAAAATCGAATCGGATATTTCACTGCGGATATGATTGGCCCCTTGCTCATTCATCATCCAGGTAATTGCCATAAGCGGCAGTAAGGCCGCCAAAAAGGCAGCCATAATTTTTTTGAATATAGAGGAATCCTGTAAAAAGAATATACTTTTCATCGTCTGTTCTCCTGTGCCCGAGATCTACGACCTTCCTCTCTATTCTTTTACACTTCCCAATACAATGCCTTTGATGAAAAACCGCTGCAAGAATGGATAGACGATAAGAATCGGGAAAGCCGCTACGAAGATTTGTGCCGCCCTGCTTGTACGGTCAGACAGCTGGAGCATGAGTTCCACATTTTCTGATTTAAGAAATCGGAAATCCATCTTAATAATAACGGTTTGCAAGAAAGTTTGCAGCGGGTAATTTTCCGGGTGATTCATATAAAGCATGCCGTCGAACCAACTATTCCAATGCCCTACCATCGTAAACAGCCCCGTTGTCGCCAATGCGGGCAACGATAGCGGAACATATATTTTCCAAAGTGTTGCAAAATGCCCGGCTCCGTCAATCCGTGAAGCATCCTCAAGCTCCCTGGGCAAATTGCGGTAAAAGTTCAATAGCAGGATGACGTTAAACACGTTAATCGCCATAGGAAACACCAGCGCTCCGAGAGAATCGATAAGTCCCAAGCTTTTAATCGTCAAATAGGTAGGAATAAGTCCGCCGTTAAACAAAATCGTAAAAACGAAAATCCAGGCATAAACGGTTCTTAGACGAAACGTATTGCGGTCCTTGGATAAAGGATAAGCCGTAACAATCGTTAACAGCATGCTTAATGCCGTCCCGACAACAACCCGTTGAATAGAGATGCCAAAGGCTCTTAAATATTCAGGCTTGCCGAACACGTTATCATAAGCCGCCGTTGTAAATTCTACAGGCCACAGCGCAACCTTCCCGGCTGCCGCCGCCGAACCCGAGCTAAAGGATATCGCCAAAATATGAATGATCGGCATTAAGCATAAAAAAGATATAAACGCAAGAAAGATCAGATTGCAAACTTGAAAAGCCCTTCTTCCGAATGACGGTTTAATAACCACGGTCAGTCTCCTTTCTGAATCACCGACTTTTCATCTATTAGAAAATACGGTAATTCGCTAGTCGGTATGCGAGTACGTAGGATACGGAAATGAAAATAAAGGATACGACGGATTTCAATAAGCCGACAGCTGTGGCAAATCCGAACTGGGCTTGCTGGATCCCCATGCGGTAGACGAAAGTATCGATGATATCGGCACTTTCATAAACCGGTGCGCTGTACAGGTTAAATATTTGATCAAATCCGGCATTCAGCACATTGCCGATATTAAGCGTAAGCATTAGAACGATGATCGGCATCATACCCGGCAGCGTCACGTGAAGCGTCTGTTTCCAGCGGCCCGCGCCATCGATTTGAGCGGCTTCATAAAGCGTAGGATTAATTCCTGTCAGCGCCGCCAAATAAACAATGGTCCCAAATCCAAATTCTTTCCATACATCGGAGATGACCATGACATAAGGAAACCAGTTATTGTCGCCAAGAAAGAATATCGGCTTCATGCCGAACCATCCAAGCAGCTGGTTCAATATGCCGGAGGAAGGAGACAAAATATCGACCAAAATACCGCTCAGCAGTACCCAGGATAAGAAATGGGGCAGATAGACCAGGGTTTGGAACGTTCTTTTCATCCATTCTCTTCGCAATTCATTAAGCAAAATCGCAATGGTGATCGGCACGAACAAACCGGCAACGATTTTCATTACAGCAATGTATACCGTGTTAAAGAAGATGCGGCCGATATCCGGATAATCCATTAACAGCTGGAAGTTCCTCCATCCGATAAACGGGGAGCCAAACAACCCTTTATTCGGCACATATTTTTGAAAAGCCATCAAGATTCCTGTCATAGGAATGTAACTAAAAATAACAATCATAGCTAAACCCGGCAGCAGCATCAAATGAAGCGGCCATTCCTTCTTCCACATGCGCGTCAGACTATTCATATCTTCACCTCGCTGATTCACTTTTCATGCTGTGCGCATTCCCTGCTCAAGAACCTGATTGTTCTTGAAAAAAGGAGGGATTGCATCGATTCAATCCCTCCCTGCGCTACAGATCCTATTGAAGCGATTTATACCACTCGTTAACTTCTTTCGTGATTTCATCGCCGCCAAGCTTCTTCCACTCTTCAACGAATGTATCGAACTCGTCTACGGATACTTGATTCATCATGATTTTGATAAATATTTCATCACGTTTCTTCGTTAAGATTTCTTGACGGTCTGCCATCGTCGGAGTAGGCGCTCCGTAGAACTTGTTTTGCAAGTATTGCTTGTTCTTTTGAATTTCTGGAATATGCGAAAAGGCTCCATTAGGACCAGAGATTATATACTCCCACCACATGCTTGTATCGCCTTCAACGTATTGCATGGCGCGTGCATAACGCGTTTTTTGGTCTACTGTCTCAAGGATGCTTTCGTCTTTGTTTTCAATGGCTTTAGGCAGAATTTCGCCGTTATTGTCAGACTGTTTGCCTACACGAAGCGGGTTAAGCAGCCAGTAGTTGTTGCCTTTTTCCACAGGGTCTTTGCCATACGTGTATACCTTCTGCTCTTCTGTCGGATGATTGTCAACAACGATCCATTGGTTTAATAAACCGACCACGCCTTCCGGATGCTTGGCTTTTTTAGAGATAACATAGTACTCATCAACGCCAAGGCCAATTTGATTCAATGTAGGCTTATTATCTATGGAAGGGATAGGGAACACTCCCCATTCTTGAACAACCTTGCCGTCTTTCACAGCCCCTTGCGCAAGCTGCGCCGGTGTCCAGGAAGCGCCAAATACCATGCCGATGCTGCCGTCGTAGATGAGCTCGGCAGCTTTTTCCGTATCTTTAACCGCAAACTCAGGATCGATCAACCCTTTTTTGAACATGTCTTGCAGCGCTGCAAGAGCCTGCTTCATCTCGGGCTGAATATCACTGTTCATCAAACCGCCGTTCCCGTCTTCCATCCAAATATTTTCATAAGCATGATAGCCGTTCAAGAACGCTCTCAGACCGGTAACACCTGTCTCTGTACTAAATGGGTTCTTGCTGACCGCAATACCGAAAGCTTGTTTTGTCCCGCCAGGATTCTTGGTTTTGAACGCTTCGGCAATTTTAATGAAATCATCCATTGTTTTAGGTTCAGGCAAGCCAAGTTCTTTCAGCCAGTCGGTACGAACGAACAAGAATTGATAGTTGAACGGGTTGTATGAGCTTGGAATACCCATCATTTTCCCGTCGATCATCGCTGTTTTCATCTGCATGCCGCCGTCCATGGTCAGAAACTTTTTCGTCTCTTCCGTAGCATGCTGATCATAAATCTCTGTCAAATCCATAATCATATCCGCTTCAGTAAGCTCTTTAAGCTGTGCGGCGTTTACAAGCAAGAAATCCGGAAGATCGTTGGAAGCGATAGCAATTTTTACTCTCTCTTTAAATTGGCTTACATCGGCAATCCACTTGTTTGTAATTTTGACACCGATATCTTTTTCATAAGCGTCATAAACTGAGTTTTTGTCGAAGTCTTCACCTTCGTCAAATTTCAAGTAAGGATCGCTTGGCGAAACCGTTGAAACCTCAATGATATCATTGCTGTTTCCTGTGCCTGTTGTTTCAATTGGTTCCTTGGAATTTCCAGGTGGTTGGTTTGGCTCAGACGACGATTTGAAGCCGCAGCCTGAAATCGCCAATGCAAGCGTCAAGGAGATCATGACAAGTGCCTTTTTGCTCTTCAAATTTTACCCCTCCGGTACATTTCGTTATAGTTTCGCTGCAAATGATACTGCAGTATTTCATATTTCAAGTATAAAAAGAAGCCCCCCGCTGTTCTATATACTAGTCTTTACTTTCGTATACACCTCTTGACACCAGACAAAAATAAATATTTACTGTGTTTGATGTATACAACGGCTGCGTTTACTTTTCATTTAGAAACACCTCAAAATGTATGTATGAAAGTAAATAACCGTATCTGGTTGAAGGCATCCCTTGTCTATATACTTAGCATATAAATTCATGATTGTCTGGAGGCCATTGGATCATAATGAAACTTCATATTGCTTATGATCATCCCATTGCTATCAATGCTTTCGAATGGACCCCTGCCACTTATCGACAGCCACCTCATGTGCACGCGAGTCTGGAGATCGGCCTTTGTTTAACAGGCAAAGGCTATTTTTTCTTCGGCAACAAACAATATGCAGCTAACCCTGGCGACTTGTTCCTGGTCAATAATGAGGAACGGCATATTGCCCAATCTGCCGCCGACGACCCCAGCCGCTATCTTTTTATTAACTTTGATCCTGCGCTGCTGCTAGCGGAGGAACCCGGTCTGCTGCTGCCATTTTCCTATCGCTCCACTCATTTTTGCAATCATATTATGGGCGGATCGCCCCTCGCCAAACAACTTACTCCTTGGATGCTGGCTATTGCTGAAGAACTGCGGGTGAAGTCCCCAGGTTATTTGGTCATGGCCAAAAGCGCGCTCATTCAGCTGTGCGGACGTCTTCTTCGACATTACAACGGTTTGCTAACCGATGATGAGCGTCATCATATGGTACATTCCGTTCGCCAGGTGCACTCGCTTGCTGCTTTGGTCGAGCATCGTTACAACGAGCCGGTTAGCTTAGGGGAATTGGCTGATGAACTTGGTTTAAGCGTCTCTCGAGTGAGCCGGGCGTTTCTGGAAACGACCGGTTATCGTTTCTCGGAGTATGTTTCCTTACTGCGTATCCAGGCTGCCAAGCGGGAATTGGCGGGAACGGACAAAGCTGTTGCTGATATTGCATTCGAATGCGGCTTTCAAAGCTTGCCGACCTTTTACCGCGTTTTTAAAGACACTGTCGGCCTGTCTCCGAACCGTTATCGGCAATCTATGGGGATTACGAAAATGAGCAAAAAATGAGAATAATGCTTTCATGATTTGAGAAGCCATTGCCGGCATGGCTGGTTATAATCAAGGCATATATTGATTTCACCTATTTCAGGAGGGCAACCGTTATGACGAAATGGATTGGACTGAGGGAATTAGTTCGGGAAGAAATAAAACAGCGCGGAGAAGAAGGCTGTAATGCAGAGGGGATGTCCGAACGTCTGGAAGCAGCCGGCACAGACGAAGCAAAGCTAATGGAAGTATACCAGGCTTTAATGGCTCTTGAACCACGTGCGGATTTCAAGTATATCGAGCCGTCGGAATTGGAAGCCATTCGCGCAGAACGTCCGGATGGACCAAGAACACTGTCCGGAAACTGGGATGAACTTAAATGGCAGGATAAATTTCATGGTGCTTGGCTCGGCCGTTCGGCTGGTTGTGCGCTCGGAAAACCTCTGGAGTCTCCTGCCTTCATGCAAGGCTCCGACGAAAGACCCGGCTGGCACAATATGAAGTTGTGGTTCGAAGGCGCAGGGCAATGGCCGATTCGCCACTATACACCGGGCGAATCAACTGCAGAAGCCGAGTACGGTATCGAGATAGCAAGGTGGAGCAGCTTGGCCAGCTGCCGGGAAAACATTCGCTTTATGGAAACAGACGATGATATTCGATATACCGTTCTCGGCCTGCTCATGCTTGAGGAACACGGGCTTGATTTCAACTCCTGGGATGTGGGCAAGCTGTGGCATCGTCATTTGTCATTCGGGCAGGTATTCACGGCTGAAGCCCAGTCCTATCTTAATTTCGCTCGTATCACTTCACATATTAGCGGCGATCGGCCAGACGACTGGGAGAAACATATCCATTGGGGACGCTCTTATCTAAATCCCTACCGCGAATGGATCGGCGCCCAAATCCGTGTGGACGGCTATGCATACGGCGCTGCCGGCCAGCCCCAGCTTGCAGCTGAGCTTGCTTGGCGGGATGCTTCCTTCTCCCATGTGAAGAATGGTATTTACGGCGCCATGTTTTGTTCGGCTATGATTGCCGCCGCATTCGTTGAACGTGATATGAAGCGAATTGTTGAGATCGGATTGAGTGAAATTCCGAAACGCAGCCGTCTTGCAGAAGATATCGCATTAGCGGTCAACATTGCTGAGGAAACGGAAGATTCATTAGAATTGGTGAGTAAAATATGGGAAGCATTTAAGCACTATCACCCTGTTCATACCAATAACAATGCTGCATTATGCGCGGCTGCACTCATTCATTCCGGAGGCGATTTTGAGAAAGGCATAACGACAGCCGTACTTGGTGGCTGGGACACCGATTGCAATGGCGCCACCGTCGGTTCCATTCTTGGCGCATCGCTTGGAGCGGCGGCGCTCCCTGAGAAGTGGATCTCGCCGCTAAACGATACGTTGTATGCCGATGTCAGTGGCTTTCACCCCATTGCCATCTCCGAATGCGCTCAAAGAAGCTATCGTGTTTTCCGAAAATTACAGCATTAAAATCATGAACCTCTCGATTCATACGGCTTCTTATCATTCAGCCAATCACGGTATCATTCCGAGAGCCCAATGTGGAAACATATTGGGTTCTCTTTTTTGCAAGTTCTTTCAGCCATTTTTCTGCTCGACTGCGATGCCCTCTGAACCTCTCGTATTTACACATCGCTCATATGACTAATCTTCGGTTCAGACAGTCAATGGCGTACTTTGTTGCCGATGGATTGAATTTTGTGAAGTAGTTGAGCATCCTTATAGACTTAAACCGACTGCAACAGATTGCAGCCGGTTTATCGATTACGTATCCAAATGTAATTTTTCGCAATAATATGCCTCAGCTATTTCCTTTTAAAAGATCCCAGCTTTGCAGCATGGATTCCGACAATGAGTAGCCATGCAATTTCGGCTGCGATTAAGAATCGTCCGAACAAACCTGCCAGAACATCGGGTCCAAATTGTCCATCTTGGGGAATTTGAAGTACAAATAGAAGCATAGCGACTATTGCAATAACAGAACTTAGAATGAGTAGACTCCTAATCGGTCTCCAAGTATCGACTCGAGTTAGCGAAAAACTAATCAGGAGTGAGGCTAGTGGCGTATAGTCAAGCATCGCTCCAATCGAATGCATTCTGCCATTGAACGTTGCATCCTCTGGACGGATAGAAATTGGATCGGTGACAAAGATCCCCGCGATGATGACGCCAATTGCACTGATCCCAAGTATGACAAGTCCTATGTATCCTGTGATGGTACGAATTTGCGGGAAAATCGTAACCGTGACACTGATTTGGGCAACCGCCAGCATTCCAAAAGACAAATGCATCATCCAACCAGAGGTCCCAAGCGCATACTCGCTGATAAAGCGCCATGTCGGATCAAATTCAGGCTCCAGAATATGAAGACTAGAAAGGATTAAAATGAACAACGTCCCAGCGAGGACTGATATAAGCGCAAATCTGGAAGCAGTCTTTGTTATAGGTTTTGCATGGACTAGCTGCTTAGCCAATTTCTATCCCTCCTGTTGTCCGTGACTCTCGTCATCGTCGATTCATATCCACCCCCACCGGGATAACTCCATGCACCTTCATTGGAGTTCCCATCAGTACTAAAAATTCCTTTGAAGTATGAAGTCGATCCCTTCTCACCTGCCCAAATGACAAGCGTGTCTCCTTCGATCTCATAAACATAATCGAAAGTATTGCCTAGCGTATCATAATACCGGGATCGGATATCCGTGCTTGTTCTCTCGCCGAACGGCTTCAAATGCCCAATAAACTCAATGCCTTTCACTTCTTGCCCATTTTGGGAAAGCTGGACGTGTTGGATCAAAAAATGTCCGCCTTCCATCCATTCATAGGTTACCGTTCCTTCGGCTCCGCCGCTGATATCCCAAGTGCCGACCAAACGATTCAGAGTTTGAAGATCTCTCATATTCACATTCTCCTTAAGCAAAATGTCTTACGATTCAAAATCAGCATTTATCCTTGTTAGATAGTGTTCAAGTGAATCTAGCCTTTTGTTCCAGACGTCCCGGTAATTTAGCATGTAACTCGTAATAAAACTATTGATACCTGTCATAGTTCCTCCTTTTTCTAGTAGTCCAGCTTTTACTCCTCAAAATGATCGAGACGCTCTTCGATGATAGATATATTCGAAGCTGCGCTTTGCTACGGGAGCGCACTATCCCTGCTTCGCTCAAAACGAGCAAAAGACAGGATACGTGCGGCTGGCTGATCCCTAGGGCTTTGACGATTTCTCTTACTGATTTCGGACCTTTTTTAAGTAGTTCAACAATGTTGGACCAAGATCGGCAAAAGTGAGTAACGTTATTTGGATGACTAATGTGTTCGCGCACCTAATATACACTTTAGTGTATATACATGTCAACATATATTAGGCGCCAACAGTTCTTCCACATTTCGTTACCACCTTTCTGGCAATAGAAAAAAGCCCACCATCAGTTGTGATGGCGGGCTTTTTTCAATAGTTCAACATTACGGACTTTAATACATGCTAGATTATTTATTGAAAGTAACTTTCTCTGAACCGCCCTCAAGAACGATCGACGTGTCCCGCGGCTTCGTTTCTGCGATTTTGCGGCCGCCTCTGAACGAATAAAGCACTGCGGCCTGTTTGCGAATAGCCTCATATTCGTTCTCCGCTTCAAGAACGATGAAGTTGGCAGGCTTGCCTTCTTCAATACCGTACGCGTCCTCGATATGCAGCGTTCTCGCGCTATTTTTCGTAATGAGATCGATTGAGTTCACGATTTGATCGTAACCGAGCAACTGCGATGCATGGATGCCCATGTGCAGCACTTGAAGCATGTTGCCCGTGCCTAGTGGATACCATGGATCAAAGATGTCATCGTGACCGAAGCACACATTGAGACCGGCTTCCTGCAGCTCTTTGACGCGAGTCAGCCCTCTTCTTTTCGGATACGTGTCGAAGCGTCCCTGCAGATGGATGTTAACCAGAGGGTTGGAGACGAAATTCAGGTCCGCCATCTTCAGCAATCTAAATAATTTGTACGTATAGGCATCATTGTATGACCCCATCGCCGTCGTGTGGCTTGCTGTCGTGCGGGAGCCCAGTCCGCGTTCGTAGGCTTCTTTGGCGACGACTTCCACGAAACGGGATTGCTCGTCATCAATTTCGTCGCAATGGATGTCGATAAGACGGTCGTATTTTTCGGCGAAGTCAAACGCAACCTTCATCGAATCGACGCCATACTCCCTCGTGAATTCGAAGTGCGGAATGCCGCCGACCACGTCAACGCCCATTTTCAGCGACTCTTCCAGCAATTCCGCGCCGTTCGGGTAAGAGTGAATGCCTTCCTGCGGAAAAGCGACAAGCTGGATGTCGATGTACGGTGCCATTTCTTCTTTCACTTCCAGCATCGCTTTAACCGCGGTCAAGCTTGGATCGGTAACGTCCACATGCGTCCGTACATGCTGGATGCCCTGCGCCATCTGCCACTTGAGCGCCGTTTTGGAGCGCGTTTTGACGTCTTCATGCGTGAGGAACGCCTTGCGTTCTGACCAACGCTGGATGCCTTCGAACAACGTTCCGCTCAAATTCCATTCCGGCTCGCCTGCCGTTAATGTTGTGTCCAGATGAATGTGAGGTTCAATGAACGGCGGCAGCACAAGCGAGCCGCCCACGTCAATGACTTCCTCATTCGCAGTTGTTTCCAGTGACTGCGTGATTTGCTCAAACTTCCCGTCTTTCACGACGATATTCCATAAACCTTCTTTACCCCGCAATTTTGCGTTCTGTATAATCATTTGTTTTCCCCTTTTCTGTGGATTCTTTGGCAGGCACGACCAGCATTAACACGATGTAGACCACCGCCGTACCGATGAGTGCGTTCAATGGCGTTATTCCCGGAGCCAGCTGGGCAAAGGCAACGCCGATAGCCCAAGCCACCATCGCTATCCAGTTTACCTTCTTGAAAGTCATGTCGGCAAACGGTTTATAGTTTCTGCGCTTCACAAAGAAGTAGTCCGCGATGATGATGGCCCCGATGGACGGAATCGCCGCGCCCAGCACATTCAGAAAACCGACGAAATTGTTGTACATCCACATGGCCAATATGGTACCCACGATGCCATTTACAATGACGAAGAACTTTTTCGGAATTTTCGTAATGTTGGCAAAGCCCAGCCCGGAAGCATAAAGAGCGTTATCATTGGTCGTCCAAATATTCAGTCCCAGAACGATGATCGCGGGAATGATCAAGCCTTGCAGGAACATGACCTCCGAGATATCTGCCTGCTTATATGCCATTGCGCCGACTGCGCCGAACAGGAACATGAGTGAGTTCCCCAGGAAGAACGCAATGACCGTTGCAGTAACCGCCTGCCGGGACGTGCGAGAAAACCGGGCGAAATCGGGAGTCAGCGTTCCGCCGCTTATGAATGAACCGATACAAATGGTCAATGCCGCTGCTGCGGTGAGCGTCTGGGTCGGGGTGTAATCGAGCAATCCTTGCAGTCCGCCCAAGGAGCCTGCCCCTTCGAACATGGAGTAACCGCCGAGAATGGTAATAGCCGGAACCGCAATATAACCCAGAATGACGAGCGACTTCATGCCGAAGATGGCAGATGCCGTCATGGCAAGACCAAACAGGAAGATCAACAGGTACACGTTCCAATCCATCGCTTTGGCAACCGGTATCGCGAACATGGCCACGCCGACACCGAACCAACCGACCTGCGTAAAGCCGAGCAGGAACGAAGGCAGGTACGAGCCTTTCTCACCAAACGCATACTTTGCCAGCAAATGCGTGGAAAGGCCCGTTTTGGCAGCGATATGTGCCAGCGCTCCCGTATAGATGCCGAGTGCCAAATTACCCGCAAGCACGATTCCAATGAACTCCATGAACGTCAAGCCAACTCCGAGCGTCCCCCCTGCCAGCATGCTTGCCGAAAAGAAAGTGAATCCTAACATGACGGATAACGTCTTCCAAAAATGATTTCTCTGCGTTTTCGGTACGGCTTGCCACGAAAACTCTTGATCTTGTTTGCTCATCAGAATACCTCCAGGTTAAAGTGTTCTGATACCAAAGAAGCAGAAAAAAGAGGCTACTCGTCAAGTCTTCACTGACAAGTAGCCTCTTTTTCACATCATAACCCGCGCGAAGACGCAGAGCATCCCCTGACGGAATACGCACTGATCCTCGCGTGATTATAAAAATCCGCTGCCCTTGCCAGCCTCTCTGGACTGAATTAAAGGTACCAGTATTCAATTACATTCTATTATTTTGGAAAAACCTACAGTTGTCAATGTTATAATTATCCAATGGTTAAAATCCTCTTAAGTAAATGTTCTTTTTGCTGGTTGTTCAATCTTTGATGCGGAAGGAAATCGCAAAACTCAAGAGCACAAAGATAAATTGGAGAGACAAAGCCAATAATATCCCCGTCAATATGCCCAAATCCAGCGACTGACTTATCGCAATGAGGGCTCCGCCGATTCCAATACTCAAGCCAGGACTAAATGCATCTGTAAACTGAAGACTGGCGGATATTTCCCCCTCTTCCCCTGCTTTCGCGTGCTGCAGCGCAATGGCTCCAGTGGTTGGATGTGCTAGACCGATGCCAAACCCAGTGAAAAGCTGCGACATAACTGCAAATCCAATTCCCCCTGTAGGTAGGCCAACAGCCAGCAGTACTGATAAAACTCCAATGAACATAAATCCAATGCCGATGATTACCCGTTTCTTTCGTCCCTTCCCGTGGTCTTTAACATCAAGCCTTGACTGTAGCCAAGCTGCCGTTGACCAACTTAACGCACCCGCGGCCACAATTAGTCCCGCTAAATCTGCAGGAAGCTTTTTCACATCAGTCAAAGCCAAGACGACATAGCTTTCAGTCGCATTATAACTAGCCACGAAGAATCCTCTTGAAGCAATCGTAGCGGGCAGACCCGCTCTAGCGCTTAAGGTACCCTCAGGCAGCAATGTTCGCAAAGGCTGAATCAAGATCGCCAATCCTGCTATCGAAAGCAATATACCACTCCAATTGGTTATCAGACTTAATCCAACCAGCAGCATGCCCGTTCCAATCGTTAGAAGTAACGCAAATCCTTCTTTCCGGCTGTTCTTTGGAGCAGAATCCGATCTCACAGGAAATTTGAGAAAAGCGGGAAGCGTCAGCAGTACAGCCAAACCAATGAAAGGAAGAACCAGCCAAAAAACAAATCTCCAGGACACATACTCCGCTATGAATCCGGCAATATAAGGGCCGATTAATGCAGGCAAAATATAAGCCCCAGAAAACAAAGCAAGTATTTTCGATCTCAGCTTATCTGGATAACCCAAAGTAATGCTGTAATACACGCACGTAATAATAGCCCCTGCACCAAATCCCTGAAACACTCTCCCTGCGAGTAACATCATCATGTTCAAGGAAGCAGCCGCAATCACGATACCTGTTACAAAAATAAGAATCGATATGCCAAACGATGCAAAAAGGCCGATTCGGTTGATCCGCTGACCGATAATCATCGTTCCGAGGATTTGTGCCAAAAGAAAAGCGCTGAATATCCACCCGAACAAATGTAGCCCATCCAATTGTTGAGCCAGGGTTGGTGCAATCGTCACAAGCGCCAGTCCTTCAAAGGCAACGGTCGTTACCGCAAGAATGATCCCTATAGTTAGTGCTCTATACTTGGCATCGAAAACCCCGGCATTTTCGGAGGTCAATTCCATCCTTCAGTTCTCCTTATGTAAAGCTCCAAATTAGTCTTGAAAATAAATGTTTACCCCAGCATTCGTATCTCCAAGACACTGTTATAAGAACATTTGCGAATTTGTCATAGTGATTCAGGAGCACAACCCGGAAATTCAATACGTTATTCTATCTAAAGTTATCCCTTCCTCGTCACAACCGATTTGAAGGAACTGCTTCTCCAAAATCCATGCATCCGTATGCTCTATGAAGAAATGAATCCCTGCTATGGATTGAATCCATACAGGATCGATCGGTGTTGCATTGGCATTTAGACCCACAGTGAAAGCATCTGAACCTCCACCCGCGTATTTAGCATAAATTCTTACGTGTTGTCCCTCTTCCAAGCCCCAGTCATGCTTAAAAGAATAGATTGCTCTATCAGATACTACCAGTGACCTCATTCATATTTCTCCTTTCTGCTTCGGCTTCTAATCGCATTTTTTAACTTCGCCACGATAATTCGCCATTCGGAAACTGGCTCCGCATCCACAAGAAGCTTTTGCATTGGGATTATTCATGGTGAAGCCGCCTAACATTCCGCTTTCTTCATAGTCAATGACAAGTCCTTCAATGAACTCAACGCTATTAGCATGCACCAGGATGCGGAACTCTCCTTGGTTCAGGATGATATCTCTATTTCCTTGCAATTCATCCACGGTAAGCGTGTAAGATAGTCCGCTGCAGCCCCCTTCTTCAATACCTACCCTGAGAAACGAATTAGGAATGTTTTCGTTTGCTATGATTTCGGCTACTTTTCTTGATGCTGTTTCGGTGATCTGAATCATTGCCTATCCCTCCAAATGATGATGCATACATTGAACTCGGATACTTAGTAAACATTTCCCTTTACAAAGTATAAGGTACATTTCGTTTTTGACTTTGTCAACATTTTTGTTTAAAATGTACACGTTAGCGTAGATTGAATGGTTCCAATGGAGGTATGCAAATGAGTCGAAATCAAAGTAAAAAGGATGCCTCCACAAGGACACGGAGAGCAATCATCGATCAGCTAAAAGAGCATGGTAGAATGGACGTTTTAGCACTCTCCTCCCACTTTTCTCTTTCAGGAATGGCGATTCGTCAACATTTGAGTGCGCTATTAGAAGAAGGATTGGTTACATACGAAGAAGAACCTCGTCCCATGGGCCGACCAACCAAACTATGGAGACTAACACCGGCAGCGGATCGTTTTTTTCCTAGCGGTTATTCGGAGTTATCACGCAGTCTAATCCATTCATTGAAAGAGGCATTCGGGAACGAAGGAATGGATAAACTACTGACTGTCCGAAATAAGAACATGCAAGAACAATATATGAAGTACATTGGCGATACTTCTGATGTGATAGAAAGGCTGGAAAAACTGGCGGAAATTCGAACAAATGAGGGCTATATGGCTGAGATCAAGGAAGAAGACGATAAGAGTCTTTTGTTTATTGAAAAGCATTGTCCGATTTGTGAAGCAGCCGCTGCATGTACTGGTTTATGTAAGAACGAATTGCAATTATTTCAACATGTTCTTGGAAATGATGTTACTGTCGAACGGATTGAGTACATTCTTTCGGGTGGAAGAAGCTGCATTTACAGGGTTCGTAAATGAAAAATCCCCTCCAAGTGATCTTAATGTGCTTGCACACGGTCTACTTAAAGGGGATCTTATCCATTTGGAGATCGTTGTTCTGCGACTCTAAAAGTTCATATGGGCCTTGTACTTTTCTTCATCACTCCATTTCCAATTGTGCTTTTTAGTTATAGACTTCTGTAACTATATTTATAGCATCCTTAGCTATAATGAGCGTGTCACAATTAAGAATATCATATACATTCAACGAGTTGGCTTCAGTTGTCTGCACATCTGGAATGTTATTTGCACTTTTATACACGATGTGATCCACCTCAGGTGTTACAATTAGCACTTTCTTATTGGCATGAAGAGCTTTAAGCATCGCGACGATACCTTTTGTCCTGTAGCTTTCAAGCTTAATATGGTCAACTACAATGAGTTCATCATCTTGTACTTTGGCGGATAAAGCTGATTTGATCGCAAGACGTTTAACCTTTTTATTGAGACGATATCCATATTCACGAGGTTTGGGACCGAACGCAATACCTCCGTGACGCCAGTGCGGCATACGAATGGAACCCGCTCGTGATCTATTAATTTTATTTTGTTTATAGGGTTTTCTACCTCCACCTCTAACTTCGCCACGAGTTAAAGTCGAGTGTGTTCCACTGCGTTTGTTCGCAAGATGGTTTACAACAGCTTCATGCAGTACCGATTCGTTGGGGACAATCCCGAAGATGGATTCTTCAAGTTCGATTTCACCCGTAATGTTACCTTCCATATTATAAATAGAAACGATTAACAAACTTAGCTACCTCCTGATTATCATCGTAAGAGTGAACTTAATTATAGGAACGGACAGCTCAAAAGTAAGCAGAAATAATGATTACAATCGAAGTATCTACGATAACATCCATCACTTCGACCCCCTCTTGATGCAAATTTAAATGGCTAACAGCCAGTGTGTCTCTTACATCTAAACGATAGCAGATTGAAAATTCATGATCTATATACAAAACGATGCTGTAGTATTTTATATTTGTTAGCTTAAGCTCCATCACATGTAAGTGGCTGCTCTGAATTCCCGATTTCTTCTTTGCGTTAAAAAATCCCTTCTAGTAACAGTGCTCGATTTTAGCACGCTTGAAGGGATTAGTAGGTAATTATTTCTGATATATTATTTTTCTGATAGCATAGGTTGATAAAAAGAATGATTCTGCGAGTTCCTCGACCGAAGCGCCAGCTAAATATGCATTCAGAATATCATTATTTCTTTTGTTAATCTCTTTTCGTGCGCCAGACAGCTCTCCCCAGACTTTATGTTCATTTTTTCTAGCGGGTATATAGAGGTATTCGCCTTGTATATATTCCTGCAATTTTTCAACTAGTTCCTCCGGCAAGACGACAGTAGCATTCATATATCTCACGAACGACTCACTCCTTGAAATTATAATTCAAGTAGCAAAGCCAGTTTAAATTTTGTTGGCTACTCCATGCAAATACTCAAAACCGGCTCTGCATGGAGAATCACATGTGTTATCGTTGTATTTTTAAGGGACATTGTATTTCCCCCCTGTTCAGTTGGTCGAGTTATTAAATTTTCCCGTTTGATCCATATAGTTGGCCGCATGCTGCGTTGATGTCTGATCCAAATTGGGTCCTCACGGTGACATGGATTCCCTTGGACTTCAAGATTTTAAGGAACATATTGATGCTGTTCTGATCCGACTCTACAAAACTTTGTGATGTGGCATCAGTGGAATTGTAAGGGATTAGATTGACATGATATAAATGTTCCCATGACCCTCTGCCACGCAACAAATCTGCAACAGCTTCAGCATGTTTAGTTGAATCGTTGATCCCCCTTAGCAGGATATAAGCAATGTAGACCTTTCGCTTCGTTTGTTGAATATGCTCATCCAACACGGTCAAAACTTCTTCCAATGGAAAATGATGGTTAATTGGCATTAACTCGCTTCGCTGATCATTAAACGGTGAATGTAGGGAGAAGGTTAAATTAATCTGCGGAAATTCCTTCGTCAACTTTTTTACTCCAGGTAATATACCTATTGTGGAAACCGTAATTCTTCGATGTCCTAATCCGAAATGTTTAGGATCCGTAAGCAGATGCAACGCATCAAATACATATGGGTTTGCAAGTGCCTCCCCCATCCCCATAAAGGACACACTGTCCAAGGGATAGTTATTCAAAGTAAAGTAAAGAAGTTGATCCGTTATTTCATCCGTTGTAAGATTCCTTTTCAAACCAAGTGTTCCCGTAGCACAAAATGTACAACCAAATCCGCAACCACACTGCGAAGAGATACAATAGGATTCCCATCCGGTTTTATAACTTAACCTAACGGACTCAATGAATTCATCGCCAGGGATGGCAAACAGCATTTTACTAACTTGATTGGATTTCTGCTCCATTTTTGGTGTAATGCTTAACACATTGTTTCCAAGCTCTTTGATTAATTCATTTCTTAATTGCTTAGGCAAGTTGTTCATTGCTTCAAAAGATCCAATCTTGTTCTTGAAGATTGCCTCAGTTATTTGCGAATATCTATAATTCGGTTGCTTTAGATCCGATAAGATCTTACGAATTTTCTCATACTTAGATAAATGCTTCATATCTATCTCCCTTTAAACGGAGAAAACGCAAAAAAGCACCAGCTTACCGGTGCTTTTTTGCGTACATTAACCTAACTATACCTATACAAAAATAAGAGACTCCCTATAAATAAGTCACGAACTGTATATATGCATAGAAGGATAAAGTTCCGGTATCTGATTTGTTGTTTTGTGAACCTGATCAAACCTCGCCTTAAATGACAGGTTCACATTTACATCTACAATTTCAGAAGCAGTCATCACTTTATCCCTCCCATTCAATTCATCATTGTTATTACATGAAAAAATTTAACACAAGTTATATATTTCGGTCAAGGCGGGCTCAAAAATAGGATTCAACGACCTTTACTCATTTTTTATATGGACTACTAAAGATTCGAACTCCGGAATGTCCTTCTTTCGATACAAGTCATATCCAAGCTCTATCGTTTCGGCAAGTTGATTGCGAAATGCTTGAGAAACTTCCGGTCTTTCGAGATACATCTTAATGGAGTACATAATATTAGATCCATACGTTCTCCCGCTTGGCTAAATTCTTCAGTTCCTGAATCAGCTTGGGGATTCATATTCATGGACTCAACAGCTTCTTTCGTTACTATCTCTTCTGGGATGCGTGGATTACTTCGTTCACTTGCGCTGCAGCCGACACTAAATGCAATGAACAACATCATAGTGATGAGGCCAGAATTTTTCACAAAACTCTTCAAGCCTAGTTCCTCCTCAAACTTTATATTGGTAGTTTACCAGGCTGAGGTTTATTTTTCTAAAAAGTCCATTATCTTCTTTAGATTAGGATGTAGCATGTTACCCATTCCTTCATTCGCTTTATTTTTGACCTGTAAAGTCATCTTGGATCTTGTTCAGTCGTTCAAGATGCGGTTTTAACTGCCGCAGCAATTCCGCTTTATATGACTCTATTTGATCCTCGAAAAACATGTGATGTGCGTCGTCCTTAAACGACATAATCGTTTGGTTTAACGCACGGAGCTCAGTCGCCAGCGAGCGCAAGGTTTCTCTGGTCTTGGCGTCGATTGTTTTAGGATTAGACTTCCAATACGAATAGCTTATTTGGTATAACGGTCGCCATGTCCTTGCCTGAAAAGCGAGAATAAACATGTCCTGCTGGTTATCCGTTGTCATTGCCGTATTATTAACTGAAAGCTTTGGAACCGCGTTGTTGGTGAAGGTATCGCTAAATTCAATGATCGTTAATAGCTGCTCATCGATGTCTTCCGCTTGGGTCTTCGCCTTATCGATCCATTGCCGTATCTTGACAGGATCTACATTTTCCTTCGACTCGCTGATCGCCATCAGCGTATCAGCAAGCGGAATCGTTTCAAAAGCGTGCTTCATTAAATAGGCAAATGCCGAGTCGTTCTTCAGCTGATACAGGGAATGGAGGCTGTTGTATCTAACAGATGCCTGGTTTTCCAAATGCCTGTACACCGCAACGTTTATAAAAATGATAATAATAAGTATTAGTGCGTTGATCTTTATGTGCTTGGGCAAAGTGTACTTCCTTTCTGATACATTCATATTATTATTAGGATTATTCAATAGCTGCTATATGAAGTCGCTAGTTTATTTTCGCGAATGTTAGTTCATATTGCAGTCGAAAAAATAGTTGAGCATACCAATTCATCAACCATAAATGGATAATATATTCCATTAAAGTGCCCGTTAGCTTAATAAGCAGTAAATGCACCTGACAGTAGTTAATCATCTAATCGGTCAAGTGATGAAGTTCTTATCATTCCAAAAAAACATATGAATTTTACATTAAGTAACAACAAGAATTTATATTACTTCAAACCAAAAAAGCCGCACATGAGGCGGCTTTAAGGTCTTCAAGTTCTTTTCGTCCAATCAAAACAAAGTTCAAACATGATCCGCCATGATTCCCATTGGTTATCCCGAATATAATAGAAACTCCTCACTCCGCGTTTCGATGTACAGCCCGTAACGCAAATTCATGAAGATTGCGGAAACGCCGGCCCAGCAGCTCATACCCCTCGGCTCCAGGGTGCAGACCATCCGTCAGAAAGGCTTCATCCTCCGGACCGAACCACTTCAAGCCATCCTGATAGTACAACTGGCGATCACCCCGATCCCTTAGCAGCTCCACGGTCTCGCGGATGAATTCTCGCATGATGGGCAGGGTGAAGCCCAGCGAATTGAGCTTCGTTTCGCGGATGGTGCCATAGATCGGAGAAATGACAAGCAGCGGGGTATCCCTGTGTTTCTCGCGTATCGTCTCCAGCAGGCCAATCAGCAGCGGCTTGAACATGCGAGGGCTTAAGGTGCCCCCGCCGTAGATGTTCACGCCTACACATATCGAGATGAAATCAGCCGGCAAGTCGCGAATCAGACGCCCGATCATCGGTTCCATGTGGCAGTTGCCGGAGAAGCCAAGATTGGTCAAGCTGAAGCCGCAGGCTTCGGCGGCAATGGCAGGCCAAGCGCGGGAGGGGCTGGAAGCCCCGACGCACTGGGTAATGGAGCTCCCGTACGTAATCCAGCGGGGCCGGGGGTCCGGCAGCGGGACTCCGACAGTATGGACATCAATCCGTAGGCCGGTGACGGTTATTCCTATATTTTGAGGGAGCCAAATCTCCAAATCCTTGATTCCGTCCTTAAGTCCGCTGAACAAGGCTTCTGTGGCTCCGACGGGCAGGCTGAGCGTCTGGCATAATTCCCCACCTGCCATGCAATCCATGGCGGCCGAGTCCGCAAGCGGTGCAAAAGATACTGCCACCTCGGTGGAGTCCGTCCGCAGCCGCAGGCGAACACCGGCACATATTTCGGCTTTGCCATCGATTCCCGCAGGCGGATACAGCTCGTAATCCATGTAAGGAATACGCCACGGCTTGATACCATCCTCCCGGTGTTCGAGCGACACGGCACCGTGAAACCACTCATCCGTTAATGGAAGCTGCTTCACGGCGCATTCCCTTCCTTCTGCTTATCAGCCGGAATGAAATCTTCTCCCAGCCATACATCCTGCTCCAGCAGCCGCTGCTGAAGCTCGGCTACGGAAATGCCGCGCGAGCCGGTGCCATCTCGCAGCGCCAATGCAGCAGCCGTTCCCGATGCCTGGCCCATGGAGAAGCAGTTCGGCATCACCCGAAGGGAGCCTTGCACTGCTCGGTCCGAGGATACGCAGCGTCCGGCAACCCAAAGGTTGTCGATGCCAACCGGCAGCATAATCCGGTATGGTACGCCGTGTGAAACCCCGGGCGGCAGGTGGTTAAAGGTCATCTCGCTTTTGCTGTTGGCGAGATGAATATCGATGTAGTATGCGTTGCGTGCAATGTCGTCCGGGAAGGAACGCGCAGCAAGGAAGTCATCGACCGTCAGGATATAGTCTCCTTCAATCCGCCGCGTCTCCCGGATGCCGAGCTGCTCCCCGCTCGCTACCATATGGGCGCGCTCAAAGCCCGGCACGTAGCGGTGGAAGAACTGCAGCTGGCGTTCCGCCGTGCGGCGCCCTTCAATCGCCCCCCGTGTCAAATCCTCGGCAAGGGTGCCGTCCACGCCGAATACATGGCCGAAGTTGACGCCTACCAAATAGTCGCTAACCCAAGCAAGGCCGGAGATCGACTTGCGGCCCTCCGGCAGCGCACCGTCCTCGATCGCCAGCTCCACCGTCTTGTGCAGTTGGCCCGTATCCCCGCTCTCCTCCAAGTACCGTGTAAACCTTTGACGGTCCACATTCGCAAGCAGATAGCACATGCTGCCGGGCTGAAGTTCGCCCGCTTCGCCACCCTTCTGAAAAGGAACTCCCGCCAGTGCGGCAATATCCCCATCTCCCGAGCAATCGATTATATACCTGCAGGAGATGAAAGAACGTCCTGTTTTGTTAACGACAACGACACCTTCAACCTTCCGGCGGTCCTCAGAAAGGATAACTTCGTAAACAAAGGTGTGATACAGCGGCGTCACGCCGCTTTCCAGAATGGCATCGTCATAAACCCGTTTCAGCACTTCGGGATCGATCGGCACCCAATCCAGCATCTCTTGATAATCCTCACGGTACTGAGGATCGCATGCCTGCTTCATCCTTTCCATCAATTGAAGGCCGAGACCGCGGATAATCGGCTTCCGCTTATCCGTAAAGGGACAGAAAGCCGGAACGAGCGCAACCGTGCCCATGCCGCCAAGGAACCCTCGCTGCTCCACCAGCATCGTTTGCGCTCCCCCTTTCGCAGCGGCAATGGCCGCGGCGATGCCGGAAGCGCCTCCGCCGATGACAAGCACATCCACCTCGCGGGCAACCGGAATACTGGCTGAGGGCAGCGTAATATGTCCTTTCATAGAAACCTCCCCATTCTGTATAGCTTTAACATGTCATCATTACTTATGGACTGTGTCTTTCAGACAAAGATGCAGCAAATCATCTACATGCGCAGTTGCCAGGCATTCTACAGTATCGGCGGCGCCGTAGTAGATTTTGACTTCCCCGGTATCTTCCAGAATCATGCCCCCCGGAAAAATAACATGATTGCGGAAGCCCCCATCGGTCTCATAGGCAGCTTCCGGGGCAAGCAGCGGCGTCTCCGCCATGCCGATGATCTGGCTGGGATCGGCAAGATCCAGCAGTAAAATGCCGGACGTATAGCGCTTCTTCCAGCTGTCCTCCCAGCCGTTCTTGCCCCTGCTCGGATCGATGTCCACGGCATGGAACAGAGTCAGCCAGCCTTTGTCCGTTTTGACGGGCGGAGCGCCGGGGCCTACCTTGTCATTGGCATAAGCTACATCTTCAACCGCCAGCAGCAGCTTGGAGTTTCCCCAGTATTTCAGGTCAGGCGAGTCGCTCATCCACATGTCGAAGCGGTCTATCCCGCCCCGGCTGTATACAGGCATCGGACGCTCCAGCCGGACGTACTTGCCCCCGATCCGCTCCGGGAACAATACCATGTTGCGGTTATCCGGCAGCGACAGGCTCAACACCTCGAAGGATCGGAAATCTTCGGTGACGGCGATGCCGCCGCGCAGCCCGTGTTTGGTATCGACCGCAAAGCACATATAACATTGTTCGCCGATTACCGTTAGACGCGGGTCATACACTCGGATGACCTCTTCATCATGCCAGAACCAGCACGGTTCCGGCTGCACATCCCACTTTATGCCGTCATCGCTGAAGGCCAGCCCAAGATTCGTTGTATGATGAGGGGCAACAATCCCTTTAAGTTCATCACCGTAGTCATTGCGAAAAACCATCACATATTTGCCTTTAAATTTGGTAACTCCGGCATTAAAGACCAACGACGGACCGTAGGGCACATCACCCGGAGTCAGAATCGGATTCGCGGAATGCCGGGTCATGATCGGGCTGGAAAACAACGCTCCCACTGTAGAATCACTCATTTGCAATCATGCTCCTTGTATTTGGAATTGAGTTTAACCTTTGACTGAACCCGCAGTCACTTGAATAAAGGATTTGTTCGCCACAATATAAGCGAGAAGCATCGGCAGAATCGACAGGCATGCTCCCGCCATCATCAAATGGATCTGCATGGCCGCGGAAGAACCGTAACGAAGATTCGCCAGCCCGACGGTGAGCGTCTGCAGCTGAGGATTCGTCATCGTGAACACCAGCGGCAGAATGTATTCGTTCCAGGCATGGCGGAAAGCAAACAGCCCGGCCACGCCAAGCCCCGGCGTCAGGAGCGGGAGAATAATCCGAAAGAAGGTTCGGACAAAGCCGGAGCCGTCCACCATGGCCGCTTCGTCAAGCTCGCGGGGAATCGCTTTGAAGAAACCCAGCAGCATAAAAAATGTGCTGGAATGGGCGCTGATCAGAATCAGGATCACGCCCCAGAGCGTGGTATTCAGGTTCAGCGCGACCATCAAATCGAATTGCGGGCGCAGCACGATCGCACCGACGGATATAAACATCATCGACGCCTGTGTCGTCACATACAGGGATTTGCCGGGAAAATGGCGACGGTCCACCACATAAGCCGCCATGGCAGCTACCAGCAGGGTGCCTGCGGTAACCATAATGCTGACAAAAGCGCTGTTCCAGGTATAGCGGGCAAAATTAGCCTGCTTCCAGGCTTCGGCATAGTTGACGAACTGCAGCTTGGCCGGCAGCAGGCTCCCGCCGGTCATCATTTCGGCGCCGGTCTTGAGCGAACCGGACAAAGTCATCAACAGGGGAAATAATGTCAGTATCGCCGTTATCAATAAGAACAACCACATCACCGTACGGCCCGCAATTCTGCCTATGTGACCGGAAGGCGGGCGGGCGGCGATTTTGCCGCGCGCATCCGGCTGTTGGGGTAATACCTGATCGTTCATCTGCTGATCCTCCTGCACGCCTGCAGCCGTTCATGATCAATCGGTCTGCGGCGTTGTTGTCAAATCGTAAGGGCCATCGCTAAGTTGGCGTCTATTGTTGCATATAGTGCATGTTCAAAAATCATGTTAAGTGGGTTTTAAAAGAAACTCTAATAAAGCTTGTTCATTTTACGGCTTAATAAGAAATACAAACCAGTGATCGCACCCACAATAACAGCGGTTGCGAAGCCAACGGCGCTGCCGTATCCAAGCTGCTGCTCCACAGGCGAACCCGTGGAAACCGGAAACAACTGTTTATACAGATAGAGATACATGACCTCGGTTTTGCCGATCGGTCCGCCTTCCGTGATGAGCATAATGCTCTCATAGCCTTTCAGGGATGCGATAATCGCAAGCATAATGACCAACTGGGCAACCGGAGCCAGCATCGGAAGCGTAATGCTCCAGAACCGTCTTCCTGCATTCGCGCCGTCCATGGCCGCACTTTCGTACAAATCCTGCGGAATGCTCTGCAAGCCAGCCAGAAACAGCAGCATATAGTTACCGACCGCGCCCCATACCGCCACAAGAATGACCGTAAGCATCGCATGCTTTGGGCCGAGCCAATCGATGGGTTGCGAGACAAGATGCAGCTTCATCAATACGGTGTTTACCATCCCGTTATAGGAATTGAAGATCGTATAGAACACCACGGAGATAACCGCGGTACTGATGATCGTCGGCATAAAATAGATCCCGCGCAGCAGATTTCCGCCCCGCAGCTTGCCGTTCAGGATGACCGCGAGCAGCAGGGACAACGGCAGCGTCAGCAGCAGCTTGCCCCCGGCGTAGATAAAGGTATTGCCAACCGATTCCCAGAACAGCGCATCGCGCATCAGGCGACGGAAATTGTCCAGACCAACGAACAGCGCATCGCCATATCCGGCATAGTCATAAAACATATAACGCAGCATCCATAACAAGGGATAGATGCCCAGAGCCACCGTCAAAATGATGCTGGGGGACAGAAACAGAGCATTCTCCCTCAGCCGTTTCCATTTAATACTCACGATTGCTTCCTCCTTCGGGGAAAGAAAAGGGGCATCCGCCAAATCGTGTGCGGCAGCCCCATCCTTGCCTGTTATTCTCCCTGAGGTTTAGTTGGATCAAAGGCAGGGTTCGGCGTTACAGTGACCTCGCCTTTCTCCACCGCCTTGGACAATGCGGCGTTGTACCTTGTGTTTAAATCCTCCGTAATCGCTTTCAGGTCTTCATCGGTAAGGATATATTTGAAGAAAGCGTCCGCATAGGTGGAACCCTCCGGAGTAACGTTTGGCGAAGCAGGCCAGAGCGAGTCGTGTTCCCCGACCAGGAAGCCTTCCATGCCATTGATCTCCGGATCTTTAGCCTGTTCTACAATGCTTGGCACAATGGCAATACCGAAGCCTTTTTCATGATAGGTCTTCAGATTCTCATCGCCGTACATATACTGCATGAATTTCCAAGCCGCTTCCTTATTGGCCGATTGGGCGCTGATGCCGAGCCACGTTCCGGCGGACACGATTTCGGAAGTTCCCTTGATCTCACCGTCCAGCGTTGGAGCCAACGCGCCCCCCCAGTTGATTTCGGTCGGGAATTGATCCATGTACACGCCTGGCTCCGTCGAGAAGGAAAGATACATTCCGATTTTGCCTGCGGCGAATTGGGCGCGCAGCGGGTCGATGTCCAGCGCTTCCGCTCCAGGCAGAATGCTTCCGTCTTTATGCATTTGCTTGAAATATTCAATGACCTGCGAGTAAGGCTCAAAATCGAATTGGCCTGTTTTCAGATCAAAGCCAAGTCCCTGATAACCGCTCAAGGAAAGAATCTCCCGGACGGAACGGTCAAATGCTTGCTTCGGATTTTTGAAGTTCAGCGCAAAACCATAGATGCCCTCGGCTTTGCCGACTTCGGTAATTTTCTTGGCATCCTCCACCATTTCCTGCAGCGACTTCGGAGGATTCTCGATGCCCGCTTTGGCAAAGAGATCCTTGTTGTAGACCAGACGCATGGTGAGGCCGGTATTGGCGAGCGAGTACACCTTGCCATCAAAACGGTTGACATCGTCGATCAGCAGGCTGCCGAACTTCGCTTTCAAGTCATCGGTTAAATACTCGTCAATCGGCGCGAGATACCCTTTTTTGACAAATCCGGATGTATTGGCGCTCTTTAGACGCAGCACATCCGGCGCCTGGTTGCTGGAAAATGCAATGTCGACGCTTTGCGCGTAATTCTCGGACATGACCGTCAATTCCACCTGGATGTTATCGCCGTTAGTTTCATTGAACTTGTTGATTAATTCCTTGATATACTCCTGGTCATGACGGTCGTCAGTCCAGTATTTAAGCTGTACGGGTTGGCCCGTCTCGGTTGATGGTGCTGCCGTTCCGCCGTCAGACTTACCATTCGTAGTACCGCCATTGCCATTGTTGTTGTCGTTCCCGCCGCAGCCTGCGATTCCGGCGGCCAGAATGAGGCTCAAGCCGAGACTTAACCATTTTTTTCGCATACATTCTACCCCTTTGATTAACGATTGTATTATGAGCTCGTTTTTTATTATAGAATCCCTTTCCCGGAAAAGGAGTGAGGCAAATTCACTCTCAAGGGATAGAATTCTATGGTCTCCTGCAGCACTCGCCTCACGCCTCCGGCCGGTCCATGTGATAGCCCGCCCTGAATTCCGACGGTGTCTGGCCGGTGGTCTTCTTGAACATCTCGCTGAAATATCTGCGCTCCTCATACCCTACCGCCGCAGCCACCTCCTGCACCTGCGCTCCCTCCACCAGCAGCAGTCTCGCTTTTTGTATGCGTTCCGAGGTGATATACTGCGTGACCGTCATCCCGGTCACCTGCTTAAACAAGCTGGAAAAGTAGCTGGCGCTTAGATGCACATGCGCGGCACATTCGCCAACGGTAATATCCTCGGACAAGCGGCCCTTGATATAGCCTATGGCATTATAAATAACCTTCTGCCCTTCGGATAAGCTGTTCCGGCGAACCAGCTCGGCCCCCTCCGTGCACAAGGCATGCAGTTGACGCTGCAAAGAGGCCAGCGGCAGCCCCGCCGTCCCTTGTACCGTTCTGAATTTCTGAATCATCGGCTGTATCTCCGAATATGGAACCATTTCGTAAAGCGTGCGGATCGCTGAAGCGGCCAGCTCATCGTACAAGCTGAGGAGATAATCCGCATTTTGCCGGGAGATCCGTTTCTGCAGCGCTTCCGAAATCGCGGACAGAATCGCGTCCGTCCGGACAGCATTCCCGGAACGAAGGGCCAGCAGGAGCTCGTCCTTGTATTCCAGTGCCAGCGGCTCCTGGCTTCCGCTTTGGGGGATATCGTCATACATAATGGCGGCATTGCCTTCAGTGAATAAGTGATGGGAGAGCGCCCGATGAGCCTGGCGATAAGAATCCGGGAGCCCGCTGATCTCCTCCACTCTGCCGCCGACCCCGACCGAGACCGTAAACTTGGTGTATCGTTCAATATTCCGGCAGCACTGCTCGGCAATTTCGATCGGACTGGACGGTCCTGAATCGTTCAGTACGGCCAGGTACTGATCATGACGGGCGCGGAAAAGAACGCTGTGCGCATAATGGGCAAGCGTCTCCTGCATAATATTCAACAGCGAGAACCGGATCAGCTCCATCTCCTTCACGGACTGCTCGGCAACTTGCTCCCGGAAACGATCAATTTCAATCAGCATCACCACGAAGCCGCGCGGCTCCAACTCAATATTCAGAAAATCCCACCGTTCCGAGGCCTCTTCCCATGTTGTGCGGTGACTTACGAGCAGCCCAAAGTACTCCTGCCGCAACGCCGGCATGCTCTCGCGAAGCTTGTTCTCCATTTCCCTCAAACTTATCCGTTTGGACCTCTCTTCCATAACCTCTGCTTTGGCTCGCAGCACAGCCGACATCATATCTTCTTCGGTGAAGGGCTTCACCACAAAATCAAACGCCCCCAGCTGCACCGCCTGCTGCGCATATTCAAAGTCGGCATAGCCGCTGATCAGAATGACCTTGCAGCTGGGGTTCTCTTCGAGAACCAAACGCAGCATGTTCAGCCCGTCCATGATCGGCATCCGGATATCGGTAATAACCAGATCCGGACACAACCCGCTGATCAGCTTCAGCCCCTCTTCCCCATTGCTCGATACACCTGCGACCCGAATCCCCTGCTCTTCCCAGTTCATGGCGGTCAGCCCGTCCACCACGCTTTTAATATCGTCGATAATGCAGAGACTGATCGCCTCAGGATTGCTCATCCAAATGCTCCCCTTTCTTGGGCAAAGAAATCCGTATTTCGGTTCCACGCTCCGGCGCACTGTCTACGTGAAATTCCGCACCGTCCCCGTAATAGAGCCGGAGCCGCCGGATCAGATTGGACACCGCATATCCCTTCTTCGACTCCAGCCAAAAGAGTGCGCGCACTTGTGTCTGGTCCATTCCCCTTCCATTATCACGTACGGCAATCGTCCAGCGTTTCTCATCCCCGCTAATTTCGATTTCGATTAGGCCGCCGTTCTTCAGGTCGCGAAAACCATGCAAAATGCTGTTCTCCACCAGCGGCTGCAAAATGATGCGCGGAATCAAAAGCGATGACACCTCCGGTTCGCGTACATGGATCTCATAAGAGAATAAGTCTTCATAGCAGCTTAACTGCAGTTCCAAATACTGGCGCACATGCTCCAGTTCTTTCGACATTGTCGTAATTTCCTGACCATTGTTCAGCCCGAGTTGGAACAGGCGGGAAAGCGACATGACCATTTGCTGCGACGGCTCGATCTGCTTCAATTTCAATTTCCAGTAGATGGTGTTGAGCGTGTTGTACAGAAAATGCGGGTCCATCTGCGCCGACAGCGCCTTGATCTCCGCCGATCGCTTATGCGTCTGCGCTTCCGTAACCTCATCAATCAACACCACAATTTGTTCCAGCATCCGGTTAAACCGGAATCCCACTTGACCCAGTTCATCTCCGCTGCCGCTATCAAAACGGGCGGTCAGATCGTTGTTCTCGACCCGCTTCATCACCTTCAGCAGCCCTTGCAGCGGCTTCAGCAAATAGCGTGCAAATGCTCCAGAAATCAGCGTGGTGACGGTAAAGGCGGCCAGCGTAACCCCGGCGATCAGCCATTTGACGTATACCATGTCCTGGAGCACGTCGGCCCGGGAACGGATGGTGGTCATCGTCCAATCCGCTATGCCGAGACGGGCATAATTAAGCAGATAGGTTTGGCCCTCCATTTCAAAGGGCTGACTTCCCTCCGAGCGGTTCATCATGCCACTCAAATTACCCGTCTCCACTGCCTGCCTGACCAGCGGTTCCTTCAAGGGGTAAACCGCCTCTCCATCAGCGTTCAGCAAGAAGCTGGACGCCCCTTCCGCGGTGTTCCCCTGCACCAGCTTGCGGAAACCGTCCTCACGGATATTCACGACAATATAAACACCGCTGACCGGCGTGTCAAAGATCGGCTCCAAAATAAGCGAGATGACGCGTTCCTTGCCGGAGAAGAGCATATCCTCATGACCTTCCACCCAAAGGTTCTTTTTCTCCTGCTCGATGCGTGCATACAGATTGGTATCCTCGAATGCGGTGAGCCGATTTCGGTTCATGGACGAAGGATAAAATTCGCCAATCGGCGTAAATACGTAGATGGATTGGATTAGCGGCTCGGCGATCCGCGCCTGCGAGAAAACGTTATCAAGATCGTTCAGATGCGTGTAATATCTGCTGGCATCCCCGGAGGCGGCATCCTTCAGCATGTCGTAGAAAGGCTGGCTGATCATAAACGTCATCATAATCAGCATCAGTTTGTTCAGCTTCTCATCCACGATCTGCGCGGATCTGACCACCGTGTCCTGCGTGAGCTTCAGCGCATTCTTTTCCAGCGTGGCAGCCGAGATATAATAAGACAACCCTCCGGTCATCAGGACAGAAAGCACGATGACAGCCAGAAAAGCGACCTTGAGTTTGTTGCGGAATGATTGCCTGCGGAGGTACTCCAAGCTTTTCACGCCTTCCGTTAAATTCTATTCTTTGATTATGTCACTGCATCCCCTGTACGACAATGCAAAAAAACGAAGCTGTCCCTAGCAGCCATTCATGGCTTTAGGGGCAGCTCCTTCGTATGATCCCATTAACGCTGACCAACCTGTGTATCGGCTCTTATTGACACGGTACGGGATGCCGTACTAGTTAGATCGGTGCAGGTGCCAGTACCACAGCATCATCAAAAGCTACGCCTGCCGAAGTGGTCCGAAATCCTATTTTTCCTGCTGTCAGTTCCGTCTCGGGATTGGTCCATTCCACTTTTAATTCCCCACCCACATAACCTTTTATTGTGTTCCCTTCAATGGAAGCCTTCATCGTATACCACTGGTTCGCCTGAGCTGTAAACGGGGTACTGGATACAAGGGTCATGACGTTCTCCACGGATTTGTACAACTCCAGCTTTTGGGCTGCAGAATGGATTCGGAACATATAGAAATTACCCGCATCCTGTACCCTGAAGAGAATGCCTGCGTTGGCATTGGTGATGGGCATTTTCGCTTTGGCTTCATACGTATAATCCGTCCACGAATCGCCGGCAGTAATGACTGCAGTGGCTGGTTGATTCTGGATCAAGGCTTTCGTGCCGTCAGTTATTACATCCCAGGAGCCTGAAGCAGACGTCCATCCTCCGTCATTTCCATTTTCGAAATCGTCGCTGAATCGGATGACCGTAGGATCCGGATTCACGGGAGGTTCATTCACGTCCGTGACATGGATCGTAAAGGTCTTCTCAACATACAGTCCGCCTGAGTCTGTACTCCTCACCCGGATGCTGTAGCTATCCTTGGCTTCGTAATCAGGCGTTACGGCTAGAAACAATTTATTGTCCGAAATGGTGAAGCTGCTGTTGTCCACATCCCCTGCCCCTGCTATCAGCATATAAGCAAATGTTTCTTCCGCATCTGGGTCGCTGGTGGAAAAGGTTCCGACCATGCCTCCCGCCGTCGTGTTTTCAACAACACTGTTGTGTGAAAGGGCAATCTCCTCGGGCGCTTTATTGAGGAGACTAACCACGGCATCGTCAAAATGGACGCCAGCCGAGGTGGTCCGGAATCCGATCCCCCCAGCCGTCAATTCGGTTACAGGATTGGTCCATTCCATCTTTAATTCTCCATCCACGTAACAGGAAATCGTGTTCCCTTGCATAACCGCCTTAACCTTATACCACTGTTTCTCAATCGCCGTGAACGGCTTACTGTTTACAAGCGTCAGTTGTCCATTCACGGATTTGAACAACTCCAGCTGTTGATTCGATGAATGAATGCGATACATATAATAATTGTTTGCATCCTGCACCCTGAAGACCATGCCCGCGTTGGCATTGGTGATGGGCATTCTTAATCTGGCTTCATAAACGTAATCCGTCCATGAACCCCCGCTATTAGCGGTAATCAGGGAGGTGGTTGTCTGGTTCCCGCTGGACAGCACGTGATTCGTGCCGACTGTCGGGACGGTCCAGCCGCCGGATATCGACGTCCAACCCGCCATATTTCCGTCTTCGAAATTGTCGCTGAATAGCGGCGGCTTGGAATTGGCAAAAACGATCCCATTTACATTGTTATTAACGGTAACATTCAAGTCGTCCAGGGTTGTTGCAAGCTTGCCTCCAACATAAACATCTGTGAACGTGACGCCGTTAACCCTTCCGCCTTTCGTGGCATTCCCGGAAATTCTGGATTTCTGGGTGCCGGTCTCGCGAACATTGATGTTCTTAACTACAACATTGCTTACATCGCCGGAAGTGCTGGTGGACACTCCAAGCCAATAGTTCCCGAATTGATTGATACCGACGCGTTCGATGTCGATATTTTCAAACGTAATATTTTGGGCGTAACCTTCCTCCGGGAGAGTATTCAGTTGGTATCCATGATCAATAAGCAATGCTCGGGCGCTTTGATACACATACGAATTTCGGATGGTTACGCCAATTTGCGGCTGGGCTACGCCCATGCCAATCTTGAAAGCCGCGCATCTTGTCCATGCAAAAGCGTCATCAAAGACCACGTTTTCCAAATGTTCAAGCTCGCCCGGCCAGTCTTTAGACATCCCCGTTTGCAGCCAGGTTTTAGTGGAATAAGTGTCATCATCCGAAATGGCAATCGAATGTTGAACAAGCACGTTCTGACTCTCATTGATATCGATAACGTCATTCTCGATTTTGTATAAATCCTGGAATCCCTTAAGATTGTTTATGGTCACATTGTCGGAACGAACCACCATAAACGACCAGAAGCCGCCATCCCGCAATATTAAGCCGTCAAAAGTAAAATTGGATGTTGCGATCGGAACGAGCAGGTTATTGAGGAACCCTTCATTCTTATTCGGCGCCGGCATCTTTCGCTCTCGCATCGCAATGCCTTTTCCATCAATGGTTCCCCGTCCCCGTATCGTAATATTGCTGGAGTCTACGGCAGTACGAATAAAATACGTTCCATCCGCATTCCGTGAATCCTTGCGAAAATCAATCACGTAGTCTTCCCCCTTGCCCGTGCCGACAATGACGGCGCCGCCGGCCAGGTAAAAGGTTACGTTGCTTTTTAATGTCAGGTTCCCGCTCTTATAAACACCTGCCGGAATGAATACAACGCCGCCTCCGGCGTGATGGGCGTCATCGATCGCCTGCTGAATCGGGCCCGATGCCAGCGATCTACCCGTGTTATCCGCGTGGTATGGCGACTGCGTCACATTATAAATCCCGGCACCTGTGGACGGGGGAATATCCGTCTCCAAGGGATCTGCTGCGATGACAATCTTCTTCCTCTGGTCATTGATTTTCACGATGACATAGGTTGAGGATGAAAGCGAGAACGTCAGCTTGTTCCCGTTGACCGTGCCTTCGATATTTTTAGCCTGAGGACTGATGGAGTATGATGTAATCGGCACATTGTTGGTAACTTCGATACGGACCGTGCCGGAAAAAGAAAATTGAGCATAATCATAATCAGCCAGATAACTGATTACAGGTATCGCTTCGTTGTTCGCTTTCAACGAAAACACGCCGGATGCGGTATAGATGGCTGGCATCGGGTAATTTTGTATCGTGGCCGGAGCATCGGCGGTCAGTGCCAAAGATGCCGGATCAGCGGCATCCGTCATATCCATTGAAGAAATTGAATAGCTATCGATTTCTGCGGCATCCGCAGTTCGGGGTGAGAATCCTGTGATCATTAAGGCAAGCACTACCAACAGACTAACTGCTTTTCTTGTAATGGTAAGCATAAATACCTCCTCAAGATTATTCATCTGCCCCATGATAATAAGGCGGCGCAGCTTCTGTTCGACAGGATGAATTCTTGCTTGGTTTTTTGTGAAAGGCGCTAAACATTTTACCGGAAGCAAGCAGCCCGCTTTCTGACGTTCACTCCCCCCTCCATCCAAACTTTTCACTGTCACGATGGATTATAATCCCTGCCCATAAAAAAAGGAGTGGGGCAAGCCCACTCTCCAGGGATACATTTTAACTGTTCTCCATCGCTACCGATTCACCGGCAGCCATAGCGTTGCGGGAATGAAGATCTACGCAGACGCTATCTCCGTTGATTGCTACCAAGGCTACGTTTCCGATAAATCGTCGTAAGAAAGGACTCTCGAAGTCATATGCTCAAAAGTTCCCTTCTCCAACATTTCTTGGCCCATGCGATGCAGAAGCGATATTGCGGCGCGAAAAGGTCCTGAGCCGGTGCTGATGCGCTGAATCCCTAGCGCTTCAAGTTCATTTGCGGAAGGCATTCCCGGCCCGGCCAATACATTGATCGGACAGCTTATTTCTTTGCGCAGTGTTTGGATGTCGGAGATTTCCTGGATTCCAGGAACAAAAATACATTCTGCTCCGGCTTCCTGGTAGGCATGGGCCCGTTTGATCGTCTCTTCAAGCCTCCCGGCAGGCGGCATGGACTTGATCCAATAAGAATCGATGCGGGCATTGATAAAGAGAGGATAACCCATGGCATTCCCCAGCTCCCGGATCACGGCTATTTTATTTTGCTGGACCGGAATATCATGCAGCGGCGCTTGGCGATCCATGTGGCTGTCTTCTATGTTTATCCCCGCCGCGCCTGCCTTGATCACCTGCTTAACCGACTCGGCGACTTCATCAGGTGTTTGTCCATACCCGTCTTCCATATCCACGGTAACCGGAATATCCACGGCTTGCACGATCCTGCGGACCGTAGCCAGCATCCGATCGAAGGGCATATTCCGATCCGCATACCCATGGGAAACCGCTATGCCAGCACTTGTCGTGCCAATGGCCCTGAAGCCGCACTTCTCGAAAGTTTTCGCGCTCGCAGCATCCCATGCATTGGGCAAAATAAAGAAATTGGAGTGAAGCTTATTAAAAATGGCAAGCTTCTCAAGCTGTTTTGTCATGTCCATACCATAGCCCTCCCCATCTATTTTTGTCTGGCGTACTTTTGTATATAGTATAAACCGAGTTCTATTCGATAATCATCGAAATATGGAATGCACATTGAGTTCCAGAAGGATATGGAAAAGGTTTAAAAAGCACTGTCAAACGTGCGTTCCATTGATTCGGCGTCTTTAGAAACCGCGAAAAAGACAAATGGCCCCTTCGTCTTTAATACATGATGATCGACCAGAAAGTATTCATCTGGTCGATAATCCTTGAATTTCATTTTCTGTGCTTCGATTCGTTGCTCAATATTCTCTTTGACGCTTTCTGCCTGACGCTCATCCTTTAGCTTGATGACGGCCAATTCATCAGCTTTTACATTCGATGTAGACGTATAAAGAATAAAATCATCCACGCTGTCTGTATCCATCTTATACAATTTCTGCAGCTTATTCAGATCCTGCTTTTTCATTTCTTTTAGGCTCACTGCCTGTCCGATACTTTCTCCGATTTCGGTGACCGACAGCTGTTCTGAAGTCTTCTCATCCTTGCCTGCGCATCCGGACAATACGCCCATCACGACGACGAATGCAAGCATAACCGAGTAAAAACTTCTTTTCTCTGTCCATTGTTTTTTCATTTTGATCACTCCGTTACATTTTTTATGGATGGATCCTCGAAAAACGTATTCGCATTATAAAGCAATAGCATGTCCTGGATCCCCTGTTCGTGCACGAACGACGCTAAATCCTCCTCATAATACCGAAGGTCTACCACATGTATTTCGCTAAAGTGCTTTAATAAGAAAGTGATGAGGCTGTTAGCGTATGAATCTTTGACCACCAGCAGTTTTCTACCGCTCGGATTAGCCGTTTTAATATGGATTCGTGCATGATTACCGTTAAGAAACACCGCATATTTATCCTTCCTCTGCAGCTGCTCCATCGCATACAATGAATCCGTGGTCTTCTCTTCATCGACATACGTTACAGTATATTTCTCTTGATCCTTTGGCAAATAAAGCTCCAAACGATCGGACTGTACATGTCTGAAACCGCTTTTTGAATAAAGCGAGCCGTAAAATTCATCGGTTACTTGCTGAATGTTAAACTCTTCCTCTTTCTGAGGTGTCAGCCCCATTTGTCTGCAAAGTTCCAGGTAAGCGATATAAGCGCCTTTCGTCGTCCAATGATGATCGGTTTTATAATATATAGGTTGATCACGCGCAGCATATAAACTTGGAAAAACATCAATAAAACGAAGATTAGGATACATCCATTGCTTTACTTTTTTCAGGTAGGCTTCTTGATCGCCGATGATCGTATATTTTGGAAGCTTGTCTTGATATATAGCTGCTGCCGTTGGCGCCAGCATCACATATTTGTCCAAACCGGGCGTGGCGTGGTCAAACGCATGAATGGCATCAACCTTCTCCTCCAAATCCTTTTCTGCGGGGGGAATAAAATTCTGAATCAGATACCCGTCTTTGCCGATGTAAATTCCGTTGCTCTCCTTTTTCCCCATCATGCGGTCCATATCGGTTTTTGCCCCCATCCAAAAGTCTCTGAAAACAAATTGGTCGGATACATATTTTTCGAAATCGGCAGTGAAATCTCCTGACAGCAATGCTTTCAGCGAGAAATGCGGCAGCTGCTCCAGCATCCGGTTTTCCGACTCCGAAAATGAACGATCCGCCGACAAAAGATTAAGAACTGCGATGACGCTTATAAACAAGAGCAGCAATAAGGCCAGCAATTTACTTTTGAAATTTTTGTAATATCCCATGGCTGTCCCCTTTTAAAATCGAAAATATAAAAACGGATTGTAGGTTTCATTGACCAAATAAGCCGTCGACAGGAGCATAAATACAAGATAGATAAGTGGAACGGTAATCACGCCGGCAATTTTCCGCCTTTCCTTCATGGAAGATAACATCTTTCCTGGAAGCGGTGTTGCACAGATTGCCAATACGACAAACAATACAACATTCGTAGACAAATCATAGAGCGCCTGCTGATCCACAAATGCATACCCGCCGAAACCGAACATCACTCCGATGAAACGCCAAGCGGAAGCCAGATGCTCCATTTCGAACAATACCCATCCGATCATAACGACCAGAAGCGTGTAGACATGGCCGACAAAAGCGGGTAAACGTCCAAGACTTTGCAAAAGAAATCGTTTCTCGATGATTACAAAGAAACCGAAATACAAGCCCCACACGATAAAGTTCCAGCTGGCGCCATGCCACAATCCGGTTAAAAACCATACGACCAGTAAATTCCGGAGCTGCTTCATAAACCCTGACCTATTACCGCCAAGCGGTATATAAACGTATTCCCGAAACCAGCTGCCAAGCGAAATATGCCATCTGCGCCAAAATTCGGTTACACTTTTAGAGACGTAGGGATAACGGAAATTTTCCATGAAATCAAATCCGAACATTTTCCCCAGTCCTCGTGCCATATCAGAGTAACCGCTAAAGTCAAAATAGATTTGCAGAGTAAATGCGGTAATGCCCAGCCAGGCGGAGAGTACGCTCAGTTCCTCGATCGGCGTCGATTTAACACTCGCCCACAATAATCCGATATTATTAGCCAACAGCACTTTTTTGGCAAGTCCCCTGATGAACAGCTCCGCCCCTTCGCCAAAACGGTCCAGCGACACCTTACGAGAAACGAGCTGTTTCGCGATATCGCCGTATTTGACGATGGGACCCGCTACAAGCTGCGGGAACATCGTCACATATGCCCCAAAAGAGATGAAATTCCTTTGTACCGATACTTTATCCAAGTAAACGTCAACGACATATGACATCGTTTGAAAGGTATAGAAAGATATGCCCACAGGCAGCGGCAACTCGGCCGCTTGGATATTCATGTGAAACAACTGATTGATGTTGTCCACGACAAAATCCGCATATTTGAAAAATCCGAGAATACCCAGACTGCCGACCATCGAGCCGATAAAAATCGATCTGGCAATCAGCTTCCGATGTCTATACTTATCGATCAACAGCCCGTTGATATAATCGAAGACCGTGGAGAAGATCATGATGAAAATGTATAACGGCTCTCCCCATGCATAAAAAATCAGGCTGACAACAAGGAGGACAGCATTTCGAAATTTCATCGGAGATGCGTAATAGATCAGAATGGTGGCCGGCAGAAAGAGGAACAGAAATATTAGGCTGCTAAAGACCAATATTCACACCCCCGAGTTGGTTGATCCATAGCATGCTATTCCACTTGATCTTTTAGAAGATCCAGCATTCTATTGTAAAACTCCGGTTTAAAATGAATGCCGTCCGAGTCGTACAGATCATTCGAGCCGTTTGATAATATCGGGGACAAATCAACATATCCAATGTTCTCTTTTTCCGCCAACTCCTTTAAGCCTTCGTTATAATCATTGATATTTTTGTATCTTGGTTCCAGTTCTTCCGCTTTCGCCGTTACCGGGGTTACCGATAAAAGGGTTACTTTCGCTTTTGGAAGTTTTTCCTTGATCATACCGATCAGCTTCGCATAGTTTTTCATGGAATAGGCTTTCGGGTTATCCGCTTGCCATAAAATGTCATCCGAACCCAAGAGGATAAAGATACGTTCCGGGTCCCGCTTGATCAACTCGTCCATATCTTGAAGTGCGAATTCCGCCGTTTTTCCTGCACCTGCCAGAACATTCTCCTCTTTAAGCACATCATGGAAAGATAAACCCTCCGTAATGGAATCCCCAAAAAATACGCTGTTCTGGAAGAGTGCCTGATACTCGGTTTCTACAGAGCCCTTTGATTCCGTTACCTGTCCTTGGTTTTGAAGGGTCGGTTGCTGCGGACTCAAGCTGGTAGATTCGTTTCCGCATGCTGCCAAGGCAAGTGTAATACTCCCAAGAAGTAGGGTTGTAACTATTTTTTTCATATAATATGTTCCTCTCTTTAATTTAAATTTAGAGCTTCTTTAATTCCGTCTAGTATGGAGCTTGCCATCCGGTATTGGAAATCTTCCGTCAGCATTTCTTTCTCTTCTTGCGGATTCGTTAAATAACCCATTTCGATTAGAGCCGCCGGCATGTTCGAATCCTTCAAGACGAAGAAATCCTCCTTTTTTACTCCCCGGTCCCGAAATCCGCTGGTCTGAACCATATGCTTTTGCATAATTTCCGCCAAGAACTGGGAATCTTCATGATAATAGTAGGTTTCTGTACCCGAAACGCTAGCGTCTTCGTACGTATTCCCGTGAATGGATATGAACAAATCCGCATCCAGTTGGTTGCCGATTTCCGGCCGTTCCCGGTCAATCGAAGATATAAAGCGATCCTCTGATCGAGTGAGAACCACCTCAATCTGCGACTCTTGTTTTGCCAGTTCTTCTACCTTTAGCGCTAGCTGCAGAGTAAAATCCTTCTCAAACTTTCCACTGGCTCCCGTTGCTCCGTTATCCTTACCGCCATGTCCCGAATCAATCACGACCTTATAAGGCGTTTCTGGCTGGTGTTCTAGCGTTCTTATCTTATCCGAGCGGACATCCATGCCGGCTTTACGTTCGCTTGCTGTCCCTTCCCCGGAAACAAGTTGATACAGCAGAACGATCACCAGCACAGACAAAAGGGTGATTATAATCGAGCTGCCTTTTCTCATAAAGTTCTCTCCTCCTCCTGAAAAAAGTGTAATCGCCGGAGATAAAGATAAGGTGCAGATGATATCAAACTTTCGTAGAGTATGAGGCTTAGGTTGCGGCAAACAAAAAGGAGCTGTTCCTGACAGGTCCATAAAAGACCTTCAAGAACAGCTCCCTGTTCCAAAGGATGCTATTGCTGCGTCTACAAGCGATGATCCTTTTGAAAATTCAAGTGAAAATGCTCGTTATCGTCGTAAACACCAAATTGGTAGCCTTCTTCTTCGTAGAATTCGATGATCTCCGGAAGAACCTGCAGGGTTTGCGGCTTTTCGTGCATCAATACGACTTCTAAATCGACTTTTGTTGCTTGTTTGATATTCTCGACAATTTGATCCGGGTGATCCTCCAGTTGCCAATCATTCGATTCAATGGTCCAATCCCAAATCTTGATTCCTTCTTGGGCAATTTGGTCGCGCAGCATCTTATCGTCCAGTCCAGGCGCTGAACCGTATGGCGGACGCACCAAATTCGGTTGTTCACCTGTAATTTCATGGATGAGCGCCAAGTTGTCTTTCATCTCCGATACGAATTCCCTCTCTTCATACAGTCTATTGTATTCATGAGTCATGCTGTGCCCGCCTATATAGTGTCCCTCGTCTGCTGCACGCTTCACGACACTTTGCAGATCCTTGCGCTGCAGGTTGCTTCCTTGCATGAAAAAAGTCGCCTTTACGCCATATTGCTGCAAAACGTCAAGAAACTCCTCCGTCCATTCGCTCGGACCGTCGTCAAACGTTAAATAAACCATCTTCCCTTCCAGTTTAGGCTTGCTAACATTCCTTATGGTCAGTTGGTTCACAAACTCTTCTCCATGCTGACCCAAAACGGGATCCTTATCCCATGGCATCCATTTCATCAGACAAAAACAAAGTAAACCAATGGCTGCAAGCGAAATGAGTCGCCGTCTGTGTTTTTTTGTTCTAAGCTTTCTTTTCCTCAGACTCTGATCAAGGTCTGTCCCTGATAAAAAAGCGCAGAACCGGGTTCTACGCCTTCTTATTCAAATGAAAATAGAATAGGACCCCATAAGGAGTATTGGTTACACCATATGGAACACCATGCATTTCCAGAATCTTTTTGGAGATGGAAAGGCCAATCCCGGTCCCTCCAGTCGACCGTTTTCGGGAAGGCTCGCCGCGATAAAACCGGTCCCAGATCTTCTCAAGCTGATCAACGGGAATGTTGGCTCCTTTATTTTCGATGCAAACTTTAACGGTGTCCCCCTCTTCTATGATACTGACGAGAACGGACTCCTGCTCCGGCGTATAGCGAATCGCGTTGCCGAGGAAATTGACAACGACTTGCTCAATTCGCCGCTCATTTGCCAGCACTTCGACAGGTTTCAGTGACATATCAAGATGTAATTGCTTTGCCTCGATGTCCGTAGCCAATTTTGCGCATACCCGCTCGATAACGGCGTCGATATAAAAAGAATCCATATCCATGGTATACGTTCCGGATTCATATTTGGCCAGTTCCAACATATCCACGATCAGCAGATCCATTCTTTTGACTTCGTCCTCCATCGCCTTAAAGTAATAATCCCTTTTATGGCTTGCCACCCCGTCCTTCATAATGGCCAGACAGCTCTGAATAACACTTAGCGGAGTTTTCAGCTCGTGGGATACGCCGGATATAAATTCTTTTCTCGTATGCTCCAGCTGCTTTTCTTTCTCGATGTCCTGCTCAAGCCGAAGAATATGAGAGTGCAGGCGCTCGGAGAGCTCGTTAATGTTGTGAGACAAGTCCCCGATTTCATCCTTCGTTGTAATTGGGATTTTTTCCGAAAAATCAAGTTCTGCCATTTGCCGTGTGGTACGGTTGATGCGCAGCAGCGGTCGAGTAATCTGACGAGAATAATAGAACGATGCCAGCACCACGAGAAGCAGAGTGGCAATAATGATGTAGACATAGTATTCCTTGATCATCCCTGCGGCTTCATTAACCGGCTGGAGTGACGTCATCGCGAACAGATATGCGGGATTTCCGTCGCGATCTTGAATGCGGTCCACGAAAATTTTGTAATTCGCGTGGTTTTCTTCATAATCAATGATCTGATTTGCGTTCGTGCTATCCTGAAAGTCGCCGTACAAAAGATCCGCTTGGAAAGCTTTGATTCGATCCAGAAACAAGTGATTGGTATAACGCGAGACTCCTGCACCTTCCGGTATTCGAACTTTCGTAATAATTCCTTTGACCAGAAATGTGGGATATTTTTCACGATATTGGATCACGTTCGTTCGATTGAGGACCTCGCCCTCTTTGTTGACCATCTGCCGATTTTCCAGCTGGTTTTCCTCTCTTAGATTGTATGCGTGCATCGCCATCCGCTGGATCACCGGCTGATTGTTCATGATCAAGCCTTCCATGGCGATCTCTTCCCGTTCTTGAATCCAAGGAATGAGGAACGGATTATCGCTGCTGAAGTCCTCTACGTTGATAAAACTGTATAGGGGGATGGTTATTGTTTTATTGGAAAACATAGCCTCATCGGAATGCTCTAGCTTGATCTCCATGAAGAAATCGTTGGTATACTTTAAATTCCCTCGGGTGTCCACAGTCGTGATCCAGGTGTTATGCTTTTGATAAAAGTCTTGCTCCAGCTTTGCCGTCCCCTGCGTGTCTACTGCATAATTCAGGTAATCTTGTTCATAAGCCTGAAGCGCCGCGTTCACGTCCTTCACTTTCTGATGAACATAAAACTGTTTGAAAAATACGGTCTGCAAGGTAAAGATAACGGCAAGAATGAACAAGCATAATCCCGTCGTTAATAGGAACAACTTAAGAACAATGCCTTTTTTCATAACTTCTCCTCGAATTTATAACCTGATCGAACGATCGTGGCAATATGCTTGGCATGCTCCCCTAACTTAGCACGCAAATTGCGGATATGACTGTTAACAGTCCGATCGTCGCCGACAAAATCATAACCCCAGATTTTTGTAATCAGCTGTTCTCTGGTGATAATAATTCCTTTGTTTTTCATTAGATAAGCCAAAATTTCAAATTCCGTATGCGTCAAACTGCAGTTTACCCCATCCACCGTAACCGTTCGGGATGGAAAGTGGATGGAAATACCGTTGCTGGACAATGTATCGTCTTCTTGTTCCCGGGTCTGTCTGCTCTCCAAAAGCCGCTTTGCCCGTGCCAGCAAGATTGCAGGGCTGTACGGTTTGGTTACGTAGTCGTCAGCTCCCAGTTCAAACCCCATCAAGGTATCATCCTCATCCGAACGGGCCGTCAGCATGATAATCGGAACGTTTGATACTTTTCGAATGCGTTTGCATACGGACCATCCGTCCAATTCAGGGAGCATGATATCCAGAATGATCAAATCCAGCTCATGTTCCTGGAATAGCGCCAGAGCTTTTTTTCCATCGTCCGCTTCAAGCACTTCATAACCTTCTTCCAGCAAATAATCTTTTATGATTTCTCGTAAAATATGCTCATCTTCTACAATCATTATTGTTTTAGACATGTGACAACCTCTCAAGTTTTAATGAGCTTAACATTAGCCCCTCAGACTCACCAGTATGTGCTTCATTTGGATATTAGCACTTTTTCACATGCTAGACAAACGTTGTTCTCGAGACACAACGCTAATCTATTTTGAGACTAAAATCGCAAAATTTCTGCTCACCTAAACCTGCCACATCCCTACTTTACGAATTCCATCAAGTAATCCAGAAGCAGCCGATAGAAATCCGGCTTGAAGTGAACACCGTTGTCCGCGTAACGGATATTGTTGGCGGCAAAGAGGGATGACAAGTCCACGTAATCGACTTTCATTTCATCGGCCAACTGATCAAGTGCTTGGTTGAAGTCCGTAATGTTCGCATACCGAGGCTCTTGCTTCAGGGCGTTCTCGTCGACTGGCGGTATCGACAGGATGTGAATATCTGTCTTGGGCAGCTTGTTCCGAATGCTGCTGATTAACTGGCGATAGTTCTCATTGAATGTCTGCTTATCCGACAACCGAATGTCATTGCTGCCCAGCAGAATGAATATATGCTCCGGTGCTTGGTTGGCAAGCTTCTCGACGTTCATGAGAGTGAGATCTAGCGTCGCACCGCTTGGAGCGATGACATTCGCTGAATCCAGTTTGTTCAGATAGGACAACGCACCCAGGATGGAATCGCCCAGGAAAACACTGTGGCTGAACGCTGCTTTGTAGACTTCGTTCGGATCGGTGACCGCCGGACCGCGCGGTTGCTCGGCCAGATCCGTCCGCTCCTTCAAGAACCCCAAGAGGATTGGGTAAAATGCGTTCGTGAAATGAGAGCCGTCTTCATCGTATTGAATCTTGTGCTGCCGGAAAATGGGGGCAAGGTCAATATAATCTACTCCCTTCCCCTTCGCCATCTGCTGCAGGGCTGTATTAAATATTTCAATCTGCAGGTTCATGGACGCACTGAACGGCGTTGTGGTATCTACCGGCGTAATCGATAGTACGTACACGCGCGCAGTCGGCAATGGTTCCCTTATACGATCAACCAGTTGCTTGTAACGCTGTATGAACGTCTTCTTCGCTTCCTCCGTCGGTTCCCCTAGATCGTTCTGTCCCATTGACAGGAACACATGCGTCGGCTTGCGGCTCGTGATCTCCTCGACGTTGTCCAGCGTAGATTGGACCGTTGCGCCCAATCCCCCCATAACGTTTGCTCCAGGAAGCAGGTCCTCGTTCGTCAGTCCTCCAATAATAGAGTCGCCTACGAACAAGCTGCTGCCGAACAATTCCTGGACGCCGTTCACAGGCTCCTGCGTCGTCGCGAGCTGAGACTGCCCCGTGTCGTCAGCCGCACTGCAGGGGACGAGGGTCGAAAGTATCACTGTTGACAGAAAAATGCTTACCCATCGTTGTATCATTTTCATACACACATGAACTCCTTACTTGCAAGATATCCATATCATAGGATAGCGAAATCAATTTCAGGTGCAGAAAAGATCAATTCGTCTTCAATTTATTATTCGATACCATTTCAGATATAATAAATGGGAGTGAATAATGCGGGAGAAGGTGGACCATGATTAACAAAATGAATGAATTTATGAATTGGGCTAAAGAAAACGGCTGGACGATAACCAAAAAGTCGGATAACAACGTGAATTTAAGTGGCAGCTTTATAGCTAGATATACAGAAATTCCTAGTGAATATTTAGAATTTTTAAGTGTTGTAAAACAATGCATCACGCCTAGTGAGAAGACGTGGTTCCTTTGTGAGAATGAATATAATCCTAGCTCTGATACTGCATTTAAATGGAATGAATTTGAATTGCTCAGTTTAGAAGCAGCAATGGACGATGAGACATGGAAATCAGAAATAACGGCGTGGTGGGATTCTTACCTGCCGATCGTGATGTCAGTTGATGGTGGGTATTCCTTCTATGCAATTGATTTAACAAATGACATTGGTGCTATCGTACGTGGATATGAACCTGAATTTGAAGAAGTTGAAAGAGTAGCAAATCATCTAGAGGAATTTTTTGATTTCATAATGTCGAATACAATAGAGTTCCAATGATAAAACAGGTAAGGCACACAACCTTAGTTCGGTACCAACCGGACTAGGGTTGTGTGCCTTCAACCCAGAAATATCAATAATCTAGTAGACGGCCATTATCGTTCCATTGACCGTACATTTTATTCTCTCTCGTGTTGGTTATGAATTTTTCTAATCTGCTCTTAAATAACTCTGGCTGATTCTTATAACTTTGTATCGTGTCGATCCGAACTCTCTTATAAAGATCTGAAAATGCCATGAAATTCTCATATACTTGCTTTTCCTCTTTTATTCTTTGCTCAATAACTCCATCGATTCTGAAAGAATCGTGATCCATCTCAGGAAGAACCATTCTGCCTTCGTCTCTCAAGAACCCCAGCTTTTCGAGTCGGCGGACGCGTTCTTTATTTAATTCAGTCCATGAACTTTTCTTACTTCTAGGAGACAGTCTCTGGGCCAGCTCGGTTTCAGACATTTTCTTTTTGACTCCATCAATCCATCCAAAGCATAAGGCTTCCTCAACGACGTCCAAATATAACAACTTATCAGAGGTTGGCGTCATACTAACCAAAACCCAGCAAGACTTCTCTGTCTTGCCATGGTTCTGCAGCCAAATCCTTAAATCCACTCTTGATGTTACTGGAATTACATGTTCAATTTCCATAGCTAAAACCCACCCTCCTCCTTTCTAATGAGAATATCAAAACATGGCCCTTTCATTGGAAGGCCATGTTTTGAATGAGTTACTGTTTGTTTGAAATGACTTTATCAAGGAAGCGATCTGCGTCGCTATTAAATTTCCAGGCAACTCCGAACGGATCAACCAGCATTCCAAAACACGAAGACCAAGGAGTATTAGATAACGGCATCACAACATGGCCGCCAACAGACAATTGATTAAAGTATTCTTCCAAAGTTTGTTTATCGTCCATGACTAGACTAATAAGTACGTTGTTTCCTTTCACCAGCTCACCTGTCACCGCCTTCATGGAAGGCAAAATATCCGACATCATAATTTTCCCGCCTGCAAATTCTACCGAAGACTCCATGATCATATCGAGTTCATTTTCTGGCAACGGATAGTTTGGATCCTGAGGAAAATCCCTGAATTTCACTTTTTTTACCTCGTTCGCATTTAGAGCCTCCGCATAAAATTCAATTACTCTTTCTGCGATTCCATCAAAGTTTAAATATACAATAGCTGACATAAAGTTGTACCTCCTTCTTTTGATAAATGAAGTATAATTTATTAGTGGTGACAGACGCATGTCACCATTTAAAAATTTGTATCAAAAGAGGGGCAGCTATGGAGAAGGTTGAGAGATTAATATCTATTATCATGATTTTGCTGAAAAAAGATATCGTTTCAACAAAAGAATTCGCACAATTATTTAACGTTTCCAAAAGAACGATTCTTCGCGATATGGAAACACTGAGCTTATCCAACATTCCCATCTATTCAGTTCATGGAATTCATGGTGGGTACGGTATTATGGATGAATACAAGGTGGATAAACGTCTTTTAAGCAGCTACGACTTAGAAAATATATTGACTGCGCTCGGCGGATTGGAACAAATTCTAATTAGCGAGGAAGTTGAAATCACGATTAAAAAAATGGAAGCCATGGTTCACCCCATGTCACTGAAAAGTTCAGTCCGACTTTCATTTTATGATTGGGAGGGTCGGTCCGAGATTCTTCAAACCTTGAAAACATGCCAGGAATCGATAATAGGGAAAAAGTTAATTTCATTTGATTATATAGATAAAAATGGCATGATAACGAATCGAATTGTTGAGCCGTATCAGCTTCATTTTAGCGAAACGAGTTGGTATTTAAAGGGGTTTTGCTTACATCGTCAGAGCTATAGAACATTTAAATTATCCAGGATCGATAATCTCAATATGGATGAAAAAACATTTAACCCTAGAGATTATGCATTAGAACAAAATGAAGCTGGTTATCAACCTCAACTTGTTGCAATCAAGGCGTTGATTGCGCCCAGTGTAAAAGATCAATTCATTGAAAGATACGGTCGCAAGAGCATTGAAAACTTTAACTCTGAATATTTCTTAGCCACTATCCATATTCCTCAGAACAGTATTGGATTTCAATTTTTAGCAAGTTTCGGTACGAATCTAGAAATCGTAGAGCCCCAATCCTATGTTGCAGAATTCCGTAATTATTTGCTCAAAATGGTAAATAAATATTCCTGAAGGCTTAAAAAAAAGCCATGGATCTGCACAAACCCGATGTGGATATTCTGGTAGGGACGGATGTATCCCCCGTGTCTGTTCCAATCTTGGTGATTCAACAACGAAGATCTCGGATTCCTTGGCAATCAAATCCGTGTGGTTCAATGGTGTGCTTCAGTTAGGTTAATATGGTTAAGGCGAATGATGAGTGAACCAACGACCCTTTTAAAGCTTACCGTCCCCCCGATGTGTGAGGACTGTAGTTCTGCTATTTGTTTTTTTCTGCTCATTAGCGGATGTATGAGGACATGAGATCCGCTATTGTAGGTTATTGCGGGCTAAATTTGTGGTTATGGTTAGATTAACGGAACGTGTGTCCGGATAGACTCCCAAATGAACCGATTTTCGGTAAATAGCGGATCGTGTGTCCGCATGGGCCCCAAAATCATTCGCTAAAGTAGCTAACTAATATAGCTAACTATAATAGATTCTCTTCCTCTTAACCGATAACTTCCCTTGCTGCTTCTATGAAAGATAATATGATGGGTGAAAGCCACTTATCTTTATGCCATAACATCTGCGTATACACGTGCAAGTCCGGAATTTGCCATGGAAGAGCAACAAGTTCGCCCCGTTCAACTTCGGCTTTCGTTACGATTTCAGGAAGAAAGGCAATACCGATTCCCGAAATTGCACATTGTTTAATGGCTTCGGCACTTTGAAACTCTAAATAAGTAATCGTATCAATGCCCTCTTTCTCAAATTGCCGGTCAAACATGGTTCGATAGGGACATCCCTTTTCATTCGTAAGAAACACTTGTCCATGAAAGTCTTCCAACTGCAGCACCGTTGGTTTCACAAGTGGATGGTCAGGAGCAGCGAATAAGCGGAAAGTTTCTTCCGCCATCGGCTCCACTGCAAGTCCGCTCGAGCGAATGGGTTCGTCCAACATAAAGACGACATCCGCGGCTCCCTCAAAGAGCGCTTGCTTGAGTTCTTGATTGGGAACGGAGCGGAAGATGAGACGCACTCCTGGATAGCGTGAACGAAATAGTTGAAAGACAGCTGGAAGCCGATAGGCGCAAATGACCTCATTGGCACTGATCGTTAGGGTGCCGATAAGATTTTCATTATCATGAACGACGCTGCGGGCTTCGTCCAATTTGTCTAAAACACTTTGGATCTGAATTAAAAAGCGTTTACCTGCAGTTGTGAGGACGAGCTGCTTGCCCAAGCGGTCAAAGAGACGAACACCAAGCTCATCCTCCAAGGCTTTCATTTGCATCGTGACGTTGGAGGGGACGTAGTTCAGCACTTCCGCAGCCCGAGTGAAATTTAATGTTGATGCAACCGTGCGGAACGTATTCAATTGGCGCAATTCCATCATATGATCCCCCTTCTTACTTTCAATAATATTGAATACAACTTTGAATTTCATTCACTTTTATTGAGAGTACCACGGACCTATACTTAGTACAAGAAATACACGCTACATGTGTGGTTTCATTTTGAAGGGAGAGACAAAACGATGGATTATGAGATTTTTGATTTGGGTGACGTAACCTTGCAATCAGGTGTGACGTTACCGAGCGCTTTTCTTGCTTATAAAACTTATGGAAGATTAAATGAAAAGAAAGATAATATCATCGTCTATCCAACTGCTTTTGGGGATCAGCATATTCAGAATGAATGGTTGATTGGAAACGGCATGGCCCTAGATCCGCGAGAATATTTCATTATCGTTCCAAATCTATTGGGCAACGGGTTATCCTCGTCTCCCAGTAACACGCCTCCCCCATTTGACCGGGCTCATTTTCCGGGGGTAACCATCTATGACAACGTTAAATTCCAGCATCGGCTGGTGACCGAAAAATTCGGTATTGAAAAGATCGCTCTCGTCGTTGGATGGTCAATGGGAGGCATTCAAGCATTCCAATGGGGGGCAAGTTATCCCGACATGGTGGAACGAATTGCACCTTTCGCCGGAGTTGCAAAGACCTGGCCCCAGACGTATGTGGTCCTGGAAGGAATGAGAGCTCCGCTCATGGCTGCAGTCCGCTTCGATTCAAGTGAACTAAATCAGTTGACTTCTGCAGACATGCGCGCGGTTGGTCGTGTCTATGCCGGATGGGGCGTATCACACGCGTTTTACAGAGAAGAACTTTATCGTGAGCTGGGATTTGACTCATTGGCAGATTTTATGGTGGGCGTCTGGGAAGATAGTTTCATGAAGATGGATCCGCACAATGTCTTAGCCATGTTATGGACAGGACAAAATGCAGATATTAGCGCAAACTCTTCCTACAACGGAGATTTCGATAAGGCGCTCAAGAGCATTAAAGCACTTGCCTGCGTCATGCCGGGGAGCACGGATCTCTTCTGCTCTGCGGATGATAACGAATACGAGGCTAAGCTTATGCCTAATGCTGTTTTCAATCCGATCAAGTCGATCTGGGGACATTTTGCCGGTCGCGGAATCAACAGTGCCGATAACAAATTTATTGATGATAACCTAAAACGCTTGTTGACGCTTCGTACAGACGGATAGATCATAACTGAGGTCACCAGAACTTACTGGTTGACCTCCTTTTTGTGTAGTTGTGCTTGCTGAGCAGTTCTGCCCGTTAGCTGAAACCGGTCGTCAGTCTAGTGTTTATATCTTCTGTTGACAACATCAACAGCTACGGCACAATGTTCTTGACCTCAGACAGAACTTAAGCAGCTGATCCAGTGTCTTTTTCGAGCCCCTTGCATGATTCCCGTCTCTTCTGGAATAATCGGTGCAAAACTTCATTCATTTTGAATCGCTTTGAACCGTAGATAACGAAACGAGGACCGGACCGGCAAAATCCGAAGCCTCTTCGCCTTTTGGATTGTGAAGGCGGAACAGGAATGCGTCGCCTGTTTCAGGCTGCCACACGATATAATCGTTTATCCCTTCACCACTCGAGGTTTGTAGGTAAAGCTCGGCGGAACCCAGTGGATGCTCGACGAGCTCTCCACTAAAATCGGATACTTCGCCGAACTCTTCCAATTCCTTTTTTCCTGCAGCTTTAAGCTGCGTTAGGTCATAATTTGTAGGCAGTGACTCAATATCAACATAGTATTCTGGATTGCTGCTAAGAAATAGACGTCCTTCGGCAGCGTCGAAAGCAAACTTTTCGAATACGTATAAGGAAAAATCTTCTCCCTGATGCAAGGTGGCTGTAAGTGACTGGTTACCCTCACCCGTCATCAAATCAAAGTTTTCACTCTGTGGACGCGTCCCTTCGGAAGCTTGCTCGTTCTCGGTTTCAGGAGATGCGACCTGTTCATTGACCGGTGTTGATATTTCTGGACTGGCGGGAGGCTCAGCTGCTCCAGAGCATGCCGTAAGCGTTAGAACCATGATGAAAATTGAAATCCTCATAAATGCAGAGTGTCTTGGATACACGCTAAATCACGCCTTTCTGTATTTAGTTCATGCAGCTTCATGAATGCACTGGATGATCAGACAGCCACTGATTTTAGGATATTTGCAATCGGTTAGAGTCATTGAGTACTGTTGAGGCAACATCGTTTTGTGTTTCATCACATTAATATGGTGAATTATGAGTTATTACCCAAGTAAGGGTTTCGAAACGCAAAAAGTGAAAGCTGGTGTCCTGCTAAGCTCTCCTCTAGAAACCTACACGACCACTCCATTCTTCTGTACGAGCAATCAAGGCTACCTTCTCTCTCTCACTAACTCCTCGTCTGCAATGCTACATTTTGATTTATTCAACATTTCCACTCACCTCAGATCCGAATCCATTTATTTGTTCTTCAATTTCTCTTTTAATATGATTTTCGTATTAAAAGGTAGTTAAAAATATATTTTACCACTTTATATTTGGTTGATATAATCGGATCAACCTTAACAGGAGGTGTCCAAAATGAAATACCGTAAGCTGGGAAACAGCGGATTAAAGGTAAGTGAAATTTCGTATGGCAACTGGATCACACATGGGGCGCAACTCGAGGATGTATTAGCTAAAAAATGTGTGTTTGCAGCTTTGGATCAAGGAATTAATACGTTTGATACTGAGGATGTGTATTCGGATACGAGGGCTGAAGCCTTGCTTGGAACAGCGCTAAAAGGAATCTCACGCGAAAGCATTGTGCTCAGTACCAAGGTGTGTCATCCCACAGGTACCGGCCCAAACGACCAGGGGTTGTCACGCAAACATATCTTCGAGAGCTGCAACGCATCTTTGCGGCGGCTGGGAACAGATTATATCGACATTTATTTTGCTCACCGCTTTGACCCGCATACACCGCTTGAAGAGAGTTTCCTTGCTTTCTCCGATTTGGTGCGTCAAGGTAAAATATTGTATTTAGGTGTTAGTGAATGGACCGCTGCTCAAATTAAAGAAGGGGCTAGACTATCCAAACGGTTTAACATTCCTTTTGTGGCAAGCCAGCCACAATATTCGATGCTGTGGCGTGTCATCGAAGGCAATGTTCTGCCAGCTTGTGCGGAGGCAGGAATCGGCCAGATGACTTGGTCCCCGCTTGCGCAAGGCATTTTGTCTGGGAAATACAAGGCTGGTCATTCTCTTCCCACAGGCTCTCGGGCACTGGACGAAACCGGCTCGCGATTCTTAGAACGTTTGGCGGGGCAATGGATGCAATATGATGCCCTTGACGCGATCCAGCGGTTGATTCCCATTGCCCATGAGTGTGATTTAACTCTTCCTCAGCTGGCTATCGCTTGGATTTTGCAAAATAATCAAGTCTCCTCTGTTATTATCGGTGCATCCCAACCGGAGCAGATTCAAGAGAACGCGCGAGCATCCGGCATAGTGCTGCAAAGCTCGATCATGCAAAGAATTGATGAAATTTTAGATCCTTTTATTGAGCGTAATCCTGAGTGCACGGGCTAATCAAGATTGCTCAATAGCGATAAAAAGTTCGCGATTACTGCTTGATTGACGTCCGTTCTCCAGGCGGCAAATAGAGGTACAAAAGGTGTAACTTCCTGAAAAGGAAGGAACACCACCCCTTTTCGTTCAAATATCGATGCTGACGAAGGAATAATTGATATTCCCATCCCAGCGGCAACCAGGTTAACGATGGTTGACATCTGGACAGCTTCTTGTACAACTTTGGGATCAACCTCATGATTTTTGCAGAATTGCATAATTTGGTCGTAGAACGGGGCGCCGAACTGCCGCGGGAACAGAATAAACGCTTCAGCAGCCAAATTGCGAATGGAAACCTCACTTTCCAGTGCCAATGCGTGGTCTTCCGGCAAAACCGCGATCAATGATTCATGTTGTACAGTCTGATATCGAACATGCTTGACCGGCTCGCTATACCGTACGAATCCGAAATGTATCGTACCGTCTTGCAGAGCTTGAATTTGCTCTGCCGATGTCATTTCTCTTAGAATCAATTGAACTTGAGGATACAGTTCCCGAAATATCCTCAACAACCGCACCAGCCATTCTCCAGAAGCAGAGTCGACAAAAGCGATGGATAACTGGCCAACCATCCCTTCTCCAGCAAGCCTGGTCTTTTCTATCGATTGCTCTAACTGACGTACGATTCTCCTCGCTTCATTTAAGAATACTTCTCCTGCAGGAGTTAAAAGTACTGTCCTTTTGCTACGTTCCAAAAGCTGCACACCGATCTCTTCTTCAAGATTTTGAATTTGCTGACTCAGCGGCGGCTGGGTCATATTTAGTTTTTCCGCCGCACGGTTGAAATGCAATTCTTCAGCAACTGTTATAAAATATTTTAGTTTACGAATATCCATGCCTAATCCCATACCTTTCAACGTTACTTGTAGTCTCGCTGGCACCTCTTCCGATATTGGGCTGTCGTGTCCCGTTAGCTTCATTCATTTCAGTCCAGGTTTGCAGGTGTTTTCAAGCATCATACAGCCGAACGAACTTATCGACGATTGAATCCATTGAAGTGCCTGAGCATTTCGATAAAAATATGAAGCTCCGCATCTTTCCAGTCAGAGAGTCGTTCATAATAAACAGACTCTTTTTCCTTAAGTGCTTCTATTGTTTTTGCTTGTCCAAACTCGGTAAGAGACAACACAATTCCCCGTCCATCATTAGGAGACACTTCTCTGTTCACATATCCCAGAGACTGGAGTTGTTTGACAAGGCGACTGACCGAACTTCGGTCCATCGCAGTTGATTCAGCTAATGTGGCGGCATTAGTTGGGCCATAGGAATACAGCCAACGAACAATATGGAAGGCAGCAGGCTGCAAGGAGGAATCGAATTTCGCTGCGGCTCTGACATTCAGGGCATGTGCAGCACTGCTGAGAGCGTTAAGCTGCTCGCCCAATTCAATCTCCAGTTTCTCCCTCGATTCATTTTTGATTTCACTATCCTTCATCCTCAATCACCTTTCTCTAGATCAAAAATAACTAATTGACATATATCAATCAAATCATTATAGTTTGCATATGTCAACTAAATAAACGCTCTACTTTACCTGTTGTTTGCAATGATAGCTTCAAAAAAATTGTATCACATGAAGGAGAAATGACGATGTCTAAAAAAGAAACAATTGTCATTACAGGTGCTACCAGTGGTCTGGGACAGCTTGTCGCGTTCGAATTAGGAAGACGCGGATTTGATCTTATCTTGACTGCCAGGAGTAAAGAACGCGCTGAGGCGACGAGAAAACAGATTCAGGAGATTGCACCATCAACTAAAGTTGACTTTTTTTATGGAGATTTTTCGCTATTAAAGGACGTTAACCGGGTTGGCAGCGAAATAACCGTCGCTTATCCTAAAATTGATGTGTTGTTAAACAATGTGGGGATCCATGCTTTTGTGCCTCGTATCACTTCTGAGGGGCTTCCTGAAATGATGGCTGTCAATTATTTAGCGCCCTGGCTTTTGACACATATGCTAAAACCGTCCCTGCAAAATGCTCACGAGGCAAGAGTTGTCAATGTTGCCTCTGAAGCTTCACAACGTCATGGTATTTTGAAGCTACCCGATGATTTGACTGATACAACTCCCTTTACCTCTCGCGGATCATCCCCCATCTATGGGAAAACCAAATTGTTAAATATCATGTTCACCGCTGAAGTAGCACGGCGGTGGGCAGGTACGGGAATCAGCGTAAATGCACTAAATCCGGGATTTAATGTTACTGGACTCGGACGAGAACTTTGGTTCGCTTCCGTATTAGAACGATTGTTAAAAGCACTTCGGATTGGAGATCCGAGAAAAGGAGCAGATATTATCACCCGATTAATAGTTGAGCCCGAATATCAAAAAATGACAGGCGGATATTTTAATGTTGGAACCGGAAAATCAATTGAACCTGTTTCGCCTGGGGGGGATGTGGTAATGCAGAACAAGCTGTGGGAGGCCACCGAAGATTTGCTTGTGAAAAAGGGGTTTCTATCCAAAAACGCACATGGAGGATAGGATTGCCGCATTTTAGTAAATATAAATGTAGCAGTATATAGTAAAGCAAAGCAAAAAAAGGTCAACCCAATTATGGGTGACTTTCTTTACTTGTAGATCGTTAATTATTTGCTGATAGGTTGACCTGCAAAAGCTTGAACATTAACGGGGCTGTCAAGTATTTTGGAGCTTTAGCTACAAACGCCTGAAAATGGGTGCTCGCATTGTGAGCCACTACTGCTTCTTGGTCTTTCCACTGTTCGACCATGAGATATGTGTCATCCTTATCTGTATCCTTCAGGAGCTTATACGACACATTCCCTGCTTCCGCACGGGATGCCTCAATAAGTTCTTTTACGGTTTCCAAAAATTCTGCCTCTAATTCACTGTTTACTTTCATTTCTGCATGGATAATAATCATCGCTGTTACCTCACTTCCATTCCGCAATACGATCTATAGGGAGACGAGTCGTCAAACGTGCTTCTTTGGCAGCTTTACCTACAGAGATGAGCATTACCGGTACATAACGGTCTTTCTCCATACCAAATGCTTCTGCAATTCGGGATTTATCGTATCCGCCGATTGGATTTGTGTCATATCCACGGGCACGAGCAGAAAGCATAAGCTGCATGGAAACCAATCCGCTATCGATAAGGATCATTTCACGGAAAGCCTGTGCCGGAATACGTCCGAACAGATCGGTATAGTTTGCCATCATCTGATCCTTAATCTCTTGTGGCATATATCCACGTTCCACAGCATTACCCATAATTTCATCTGCATAGTCGAATGCGTTCATATCTCCAAATACAGCAATTACTGCGGAAGAAGTAGAAACTTGTGTTTTGTTGCCTGGTGCAAGCTCTTCAAGCGTTGCTTTTCCTTCTGGGCTATCAACGACAAGAAACCTCCAAGGCTGAAGATTAACGGATGATGGAGCCAAAGTCGCTTCTTTCAAAATTTCAGTCATTTCTTCATGGCTGATTTTGACCAATGGGTCATATACCCGCACAGAGCGACGGGAAGTAATAATTTCTTTATAATTATTGTTTAGGGAAGTTACAGTCATGATATTCTCTCCTTTAATCTCTATAAGTTAATTGGTCTTACTAGATTCCTTCATCTGTTGAATCTGGCTGTTCAGCTTCTGTAGCACTTGAACAAACGCAAGTCGTTCTGATTCTGTAAGGTCTGCCTGCAGTTCCTCCATAAATCGATCTTTCTCCGCTCTAAACGTTGCTACTTTATTTTTGCCCACTTCGGTTAGCTGAACCAACGTAATCCGGTTGTCATTCTCACATCTGGTTCGCAGAAGCATTCCTTCCGCTTCCAACTGCTGAACATGACGGGTCACCGCAGCTGGATCAATAGACACTGCCTTCTGCAGATCCGACTGGCTAATTTCGCCTCCCGTCAGTTTGTAGAGGAGTTCCAGCCGATTGGGACTAACTCCAGCACATCGCTCAAACCGAGTCGCAATATGCTTATTCAGATGCATTAGCAAGTACAGCAGGTCTTCTGTATGACATGTAGAGATGATATAGCCCCCCTTCAATTCATTGACTCATCAATGGTTGATGGGTCAATCATATACTTTTGTTTTCTGGAAATCAAGTTTTTTGAATAAATTATAAAGCCCTTCATCCTGTATAAGGACGAAAGGCTGGGTTCCATGTTACGGGATTTCCCCGAGAATGCCCTATTTTGCAAATAATGAGCTAATAAATCCCCTTGATTTTTGTCAGATCCCCGCTGCATAGTGTTTCAAGATTATCAAATATCTTACGAACAGGCCAATCCCACCATTTAATGGGAAGGAGATAATCGATGAGTTCATCGTCAAATCTTTTCTTAATGACTTTGCAAGGATTCCCGCCTGCAATATGGTAAGGGGGAACATCTTTTACCACAACAGAATTGGCTGCAATAATTGCCCCATCGCCAATATGTACACCGGGCATTACGGTGACATTTTGACCGATCCATACATCGTTTCCAATTATAGTGTCACCTTTAAGGGGTAAGTCTGCCAGTGTCGGAGTCGCTTTCTCCCAACCATGGCCCATAATGTTAAATGGATAGGTAGTGACACTGCACATTCTATGGTTTGCACCATTCATTACAAATTCAATACCCTTTGCTATTGCGCAAAATTTTCCGATAATCAGCTTATCTCCTATAAATTCATAGTGATGTGTAACATGCTCTTCAAACTTTTCAGCCCCGTTGATGTCGTCATAATATGTGTAGTCACCGATCATAATATTTGAGCGTGTTACAACGTTTTTAATATAGCATATACTTTTAATTGCCTCATTTGGGTAGATTGCATTTGGATCAGGTCCATATTGCATATAAAAATCCCTCCTTCGTGTTTTTTAAATAAAGAGAATACAGCGTTCTACTAGATTATTACTAATATTTATTATACCTCGATTCTGCATCAAAATATCAAGATGAGAGGAGATACCAGAAACAGACTTTTTACACTAAAATCCATTTATATTGCCGAATGGTTCATCGAACAAGTTATCATGTTTGGTGGGTTATTCTATAATCATCATAATAACCACGATGATAAGTAACCATATATAAATTCTAAAAAACAAAGTATCTGGAATTTTCTGAGCCCACCTTCTCCCGATTGGTACTCCTATCAGCCCCCCAAGCGAAAATCCAATCAATGCAGGTATATAAATAAATCCAATGGTCGAATCTGGCATACCCGCTACCCGTAATCCTGAAGCAAGATAAGTAGATGCACCGACAATAGCGACAGGCAGACCTAGCGGTGTAGCTAAAGCGACCGCATGCAGCATCCGCATCCCATATTTTCTAAGGTATGGGATCGTCATAACGCTACCGCCAATCCCTAGCAACGTTGAAATAATGCCAATGAACGATCCAACAACGAAACGGGACATGCGTCCTGGCAGAGGAGAGATCGGGAATTCATCGTTGCTATTCGCTGTTTTCTTGTACAAATTAGATATAATGACATAACAAAGTAGCATAATAAATGCAAATTTGAGCAATCCACCATCGATATAGCGGGCCAACAGCCCGCCGATCAGAGCGCCTGATGCGATAAAAGCAGCTAATTGTTTAAATACCATCCAATTGATATTACCTTGCTTCGAATGATTATAGGTGGAATTCGTTGAATTTATAATCATGACAGCCAGTGATGTCCCCACAGCTGTATGCATAACATATTCTGCAGGAACAACGTGAGGAAGGAAAACATATAGAATTGGGACGACAACGAAGCCGCCACCTAGGCCGAAAAGGCTGGATAATACGCCGATAAACACCCCGATGAAAGTAAACACAATCAATGCCATGATACTACTTCCCCCTTTAAGTCAGCCCGTACTCATCGCAGAATGACCCGCTCTCGCCTAGGTCCGACGGACATAGTCGTAATCGGCACCCTATCTCCGACTCGATTTGTTCAACAAAATCCCTTGCAGCTTACAGTTATGACTCCTATGTTGATTGGCTTACAAAATTAATGATAATAGAATAAGGCATATTATAATAATTGATATTTGTTATACTCGATATAAATAAAGGTAATGGTTATGCACCTTGTCTCCCAACCTGGTTACTTGCATTAGAGGTAACTCTAAGGTCTATACTTATTCCTAACCATGAAATGAATGGAGGAATGAATGATATGGCTGAAAAACAAACGGCTGGACGTGACTTACTCGAAGAGTTTGCACCCAAATTCGCTCAACTCAATGATGACGTCTTATTTGGTGAAGTATGGTCCAGAGAAGAGGAGTTATCCCCTCGTGATCGAAGTATGATTACGGTTTCTGCATTAATCGCTGGAGGGAACTTTGAGCAATTAACTCCGCATCTTCAAAGAGCAAAGACTAACGGAATAACCCAAGAGGAAGTTGCGGAGATAATTACCCATCTGTCATTCTATGCAGGATGGCCTAAGGCTTGGTCAGCATTTAACATCGCAAAAGAAGTTTATAAAAAAGAATAGAGAGTAGGGATGACATTATGGCACATGAAGAATTAAAGAATAGCACCATCTTCCCATTGGGGAACAAAGTAGAAGCCCATTTTATTGGGGATGTTTACTTACACATGGTTTTCACGGACGCAAGCCCTCTTAACACAGCTATTGGAAATGTAACTTTTGCTCCAGGCGCCCGCAATAACTGGCACGCTCATACGGTTGGTCAGGTACTATTGGTGACTGGTGGTGAAGGATGGTACCAAGAAGATGGCAAACCCGCTCAGTTGCTTAAGAGCGGAGATGTTGTAAATATCCCACCACATGTTAAGCACTGGCATGGTGCCACTAAGAACAGCTGGTTTGTGCACTTAGCCCTCACACCGGGTGAAACGGATTGGTTAGAACCCGTTAATGATGAAACATATAACTCGCTATAAAAAGAATGCATCGGACCCATGGGTTCGATGCATTCTTTTTTTACATCATTTGGCTCTTGAACGATAGTTTTTGGGGAATCATGATAATTAATGATAAACCCACCGCTTCGACGAGGCAATATGCCAGATACCCACGACGGGGAATTACCGAATATGACTTTCCGATGCTAACACATCGTTTTTTTCAGGATAGTAAATTGACATTCATCCAAACCTATGATACTCTCCTCACTTCTCATAGAGTGAACTCGAAGTCTATAGTAGTTGATTAGGAGAGATATGATGAAGACATATTCGATCAGTGAAGTAGCAATGGAACTAAATGTTACAGCTTATACCTTGCGTTACTATGACAAGGAAGGACTTATGCCTTTTGTTGAACGCTCGGCAAGTGGCCAACGTTTGTTTAAAGAATCCGATATTGCCGCATTAAAGGTAATTGATTGTTTGAAATCCACTGGTATGCAAATTAAGGAAATAAAGACTTTCATAGATTGGGTTACTGATGGAGATACCACATTGCAACAAAGATTCGACATGTTTATGGAACGCAAAGCAATAGTGGAAAAACAGATGGAAGAACTAAAAAAGACAATGGAACTGGTCGAGCATAAATGCTTATACTACAAAACGGCATTAGAAGCCGGAACTGAAGATATTCATAAAAACAACAAAATAGAAATCCCTATTTCTAATTAATAGATGAGCCTCCTGTAATTTGGATGAATAAATACGGGTGGCTCTTTCCGTTAGCTGATCTCTAAAATTGTTAAAATCCTCCCCTTGCTTTAGAGTTAACTCTATGGTTTAAACTCAACCTATACTCAAAGGAGGAATCAAGATGACGATTGAAAACAAAGTAGTTATAATCACTGGAGCTTCATCCGGAATTGGAGAAGCTACTGCGAAATTATTGGCAAGTAAGGGTGCTAGAATTGTTATGGGCGCACGTCGCGAAGACAAATTAAAAGCATTGACCGAGGAAATCCAAAAAGCTGGTGGACAAGCTGCTTATCGCGTAACAGATGTTGTTAATCCAGATGATAATCAGAAGCTTGTTCAGCTAGCTAAAGACACTTTTGGCGGTGTCGATGTAATCTTCTTGAACGCTGGACTAATGCCTAATTCCCCCCTTTCCGAATTAAAAACTGACGAGTGGCACCAGATGGTTGACGTTAATATTAAAGGTGTATTAAATGGTATCGCCGCAGTATTGCCAACATTCACATCGCAAAAGTCTGGACATATCATCACTACTTCATCAGTGGCCGGGCTTAAAGCTTACCCAGGCGGTGCGGTTTATGGCGCAACAAAGTGGGCTGTTCGGGATTTAATGGAAGTGTTGCGTATGGAATCTGCCCAAGAAGGGACTAACATTCGCACTGCAACGATTTATCCCGCAGCGATCAATACGGAATTGTTGGATACGATCACGGATAAGAATATGTCCGAAGGTATGACTGCGTTGTACAAACAATATGGTATTACACCTGATCGAGTTGCCAATGTTGTGGCATTCGCGATTGATCAGCCGGAAGATACGAATGTGAATGAGTTTACCATTGGACCAACAAAGCAACCTTGGTAATACTCACAAGCTATAGATAAGAGCTATTCAACAACTTCTAAAGATTAGGCTGTCGAGAAGACCTCGACAGCCTTGTTCTACAATCATTGTAGCGGCTTTCTCACTTTATTATTCTTCGAACAATTTCTCGCCCCGATGAAGCCGCCATGCAATTTTAGCTGTATGCGGCGTCTCACGGGAAGTTGGAGCGTGCGACGCCAAATAGCGGGTAAGCGCAAGGATCAAAGTTTCGCGGGCACTCTCGGCGAAAGGTCCAGACTCGGAAGCCCAGCGGTCATATTCCGCCACGGCCGCTTCGTACATTTGGAAGGTGTGGAATTCCGCATCCTCTCGAAGCAGCGCATGGCCCAATACGTTGAATAAAGGCTCCGGCTTTCCGCCGGTGCGCAGATAGCGAATCACCCATGCCGCCGCCGGCGCCACTTGCTGTTGCTTGTCGAGAATCTCAAGCAGCTCGGTGGGTTGTGGTTCTTCCTCAGTCGCACCTATTGCATCCGGTCTCGGGGCAGCGGGGATGTTCAAAAACCGATCGAGGTAAATCGTAGCCGCAGTATGGAAAATACCGCGAACCAGCCATGAATCGGCGGAACGGATCAATCCTTCGTGAACGGCGTGAGCATGTGTAAACGTGTGCAGCACTGAAATCCAGTCTCCGAAATCGTTATGCGTGTGGAAGCGGACGACCCGTTCTGCCGCAGCCAATGCGGCAATTTGCGAGATGCGCACTGGAGAGGCGCCCCTGAGTAAAGCATCCTTCAACATGTGCGCTGTTCCAAGCGGATCGTCGCCAAGCAGCGCTTGGAGCAGCGCCTCGTCATCGATGCCAGAGCCCCCGCTTCCTGATGAAACGCCATTCTTGGACAACTCCTCAAATGCTTCCTTTATCGGCTGAACCAAATTAACCGGGGACTGCCAACTATGAAGCTCTTCGCTGCGCGATGCGTTCCCGAACATCGGAACGAGCGAAGCGAGGATATATTTGTGCTGCTCGTGCCCGACGTATTTCAAGCTCTCGAACGCCTTATTATGGAAATCTAGCGTATGACCTCCATTCATATAAAAATGGTCCGTCGCCGCCATGCTCATCATAGAGAATAATCGCTTCTTATCCGCCCCTGACTGCACGGCGGTCAGCAGCACCCGTTCCGCACCGCGCGTATCCCGAACTTCGATGCAATCACGGTACCATTCCGTCAACCGTTCTTCGGAGACGCCTGCATTCGGAAGTGGATCGAGCAAGAATCGCGTTCCGCTACCGGCTGATTCGCGCGCCGTGTGCAGCAAGCCCTGAAACAACGCAAGGATCCGGCCTTGTTTATCAAGCTTTGGCAGGACGTTGGCCATCGCGGTCAGAATTGTTAACCCGGAGCCCCACCCTTGCCTGCGCTGTTTGACCCCAAATTCGATCCCGATCGCCGCGATTTCCGTCTCTGGAACACCTGCCTCCATTAATCCAACGATGGCCTTGGCTATGACAAGACCGATATTTTGCTCAAGGCCGCTCAGAAGCCGATCTTTATACAGCTGTACTTGATTGCTGTTCCGGGATTTGGGATTGACCCAAATCAGTCCGTCATGAATGGTAAAATCATGTACCGGTACATCGTCAGCCCAAGGGTCGAGCGTTCCGCCGCTGCATACGTCAAACCTTGCATGATGCCAATGGCATGTCAAAATTCCGTTGCATAAACTTCCCATGTGGAGCGGAAAACCAAGGTGCGGGCACCGGTTGTCAAGCGCGTGCACGTCATCCTCGTGATAAAATACTACGATGCCCCCCTTGATCAGCTTCGGTCCTTGCTCGCGAAGCTCTTCTACCGTACCTGCCTGAATCCAACCATCCATGAAAACGCCTCCATATTTCAGTATCATACGAATTCCTTGCTTATAGAATAGCTTATTCCGAATACTTTTCAAACCGTTATGTTTATAAAGTATTGCTTTTTTCTGCGCTTCATGTAAAAAGGCACACCAGTCGGCGTGCCCCCTATATGCTATATGTATTATTAATATTGAAATCTAATTGCCGGGCAGTTGGATGTTAGCCCAACTGCTTACATCGCATTGGCCATATTCATTATCACCTACAGCAATCACCGTGCCGTCCGATTTAAGGCCGATGGTATGAGCGCACCCCGCCGCAACTGCTACAATATCGCGCCAGTCTCTTACGTTGCATTGACCATACTCATTCCAGCCTACAGCTGCCACCGTACCGTCCGATTTAAGCCCGATGGTATGATGACTACCCACCGCTATCGCCTCAATACCGCACCAGTCGGTCACATCGCATTGGCCTACCTTATTTTGACCCACAGCAACCGCCGTGCCATCCGATCTAAGCCCAACGGTATGAAGATAACCCGCCGCAACCGCCACGATGCCGCACCAGTCGCTTACATTGCATTGGCGATATTGATTATTGCCCACAGCCGTCACCGTGCCGTCCAATTTAAGACCGATGGTATGCCAGTCACCCGCCGCGACCGCCAACATATCACGCCAGCCACTTACATTGCATTGGCCTTCATTATTTCGACCCACAGCTACCACCGTGCCATCCGATTTAAGCCCGACGGTACGACGCCAACCCGCCGCAACCGCCACCATATCACGCCAGCTGCTAACATCGCATTGGTCATACTTATTCCAGCCCACAGCCGCCACCGTGCCATCCGATTTAAGCCCGATGGTATGAGCATTACCCGTGTTCGTCGCCATATGAACATTACCAGCCGCAACCGCCAACATATCGCGCCAACCACTTACATCACATTGGCCATATTTATTATCACCGACAGCCGTGACCGTGCCGTCTGATTTTAGACCAACCGTATGACGACGACCTGCCGCTATGCTATCTTTGGGAATTGCCCATATCTTGCTGAACCCAAGATTCCCTTTTTCCATGAAGTTCTCCCCCCCTTGAAAAATGGTTGATTAGAAATGCTCGAATGAATGCTTTGACGATTTGATTCAGGACAATGAAAGTTTCTCGAATTTGTAACCAATCCCGAATACGGTCGTAATGACTGGCATCAAGCTTTATTCTATTTTTTTCAAAAAATCAACCATGATCGTTATAAATTCATCTGGCTTCTCAAAATGAATATCATGTCCGGATTTTATCGTTATCATCTCATTTCCTTTTAGAAGACTATGCACCTTTTCAGCATCCTCATCACGATTTGCCGCGTAAAGCACTCCATCTTCGCCATATTGTGTGGCTGCCTTAATATAAACAGAAGGAGTGTTGATTTTGGACAAGGTTTCCTCCTGATTAAAACCTTTAAACCAAGTACCTGTATAAAAAGTCTCTGCAAAATCAAGATCAAAATCATCTAAATAAAGGGTACCATGTATCCATTGATATGGTACGTACCACAATTTCAACGGCTCTCCAGGATGTGCTTCCCGGTACTCCTTCGTACTCCTTGCGGTAAGTTTTCTTAAATCGCCAAACTTTCCCCATAAATAACTGTTTTTCATATAGTAAACTACATAATCATCTTCAACGGTTTGGTTTTTAAAGTTATGTCCGATTTCAAAGCTATCAAGCCACACAAATGTATCCTGCATTTCATGGGGCTCCACACTAAAAAATGGCGGGTCCTCCAAAACAATTCCTTGCACGAGCTCCGGTGCATAAGCTGCGATCCATGATGCTAAAATACCACCGGAAGAATGGCCTGACAGCACAGCAGGTTCACCAATGACATTTTCAATAAACCAAACAAAGTCCTGTCCCATAGCAACAGCTGTATATTTGGCAGCATCATGAGTGGAATCTCCATGCCCGTGACAATCAATTGCATATACATGATAATATTCAGCGAGTACCGGAAGTACTCTTGAATAATCTTCCCACTGCATGGACTGCCCGTGTATTAATAGAAGAGCGGGTCCATGATCTGGTCCTTCAGCGTAATTTAATATCGTTCCATCATCAAGAGTAACCTGCTTTTCTATATAGCCGGCTCGATATGTTTGCTTTAATGGTTTTTTATCATAATTCGTATTTTGATAAGCATAAATGACTAGAGCAATTGCGGCAATTGCAGTTATGATTGCAAGTACTAGTAAAATCATTTTCAGTACTCTACATTTTCTTTTAGGTTTTTGTCCTGATCCTCTTATTTCACTATGTATCACTCTCTCCACCTAGTTCACACCCTCCGAGATAATAAACATAACTTATTCTTACGTATTATAATATTCTCACTCGGATAATCTACCAATCATCATTAACATCAGTTGTTAGTTCGAGCTAACATTCCTAGATAAATAACAAAAAAAGAACGCTATTCCGGGTTATTTATTCAGTGAATATGTGGTGAAAAGCCAACTTGCTCTACCAAGAAAAAAATAAACTTCGACAACGAAGTTTATTTTATAGTGATATTGAAGTATATACCGGCAACCTCCTGAAATGCCTTATGATTCGGTGTTTTATTTCACTGGTGTATAAAGACCGACTATACTCTCATCCTTGAGAAATCGAGTCTTTTAAAAAATCCGTAAAATTCACTGGGGATCTGCCAATCAGGTTTTCCAAAGCGGGATTGGTTTGCGAGAAATCTCCCTGTCGACTTGCCTGAAACATACCCGTAAGCATGCCGACCATCGCTTCCGGCAGTCCTCGGGACATCAATGATTCCGATATTCATCATCCGACACAACAATTCGCCGAATCGGTCGATTCAAGACCTTGGAAGCAATCGATGCGATTCTACCCATGTCAATCGCTTCGGAAGCCGTAAGGTGAGGAGTTATACCGTCATATCTCTGCTCTGTCAGGATGACCGCTGTGCCTTCAGCCAGGTCGGAATGGCTGGTCCAGGCAACAGGACCATCTTCCGGAGCAATCAATTTCCCTGTTTTCAAGGCATCACCCATCCACATCATCGCTGATGCGGCATAAAAGCCGTTTCGCAGCGACGTGAAAGCCATTCCCGAAGATTTTAGCATCTCTTCTGTAGCAGCATGAACGTTCATGGGAGGAAAATGCGACGTTGCAGATGAAAACATTTGGCTAGTATACAGCAGTCGACCAACACCCGCTTTCTTTGCCGAGTCGATTGCGGTTTGATGCTGACGAACAGCAACCTCTCCCAAGGAGTGGGACGAGATAAGAAGAACTTGAGACGCTTCCTCAAAGGCGTGTAGAAGACTTTCGGAATCATCGAAATTTCCTTGCCGGACACGAACCCCTCGTTCTTTTAGATCCTCTGCCGTGTTCACATCACGGACACTTACACCAATATTCCCGGCAGGCACACGCTTGAGAAGTTCCTCTACGACCTTCCGGCCTAATTTTCCATTCGCTCCTGTAACAACAATCATTTCAGTACTCATCCTTTCGTTTGCAAATCAGATAAAGAGTTTGCCATACGATTTTGTTTGTGCAATCATAATCGTATAAGTGCGTGTTAACAAAAGTCGCTGAAATCAGACACAAACAGATCAATGGATTTTAGTGATTTTTTGAACAACCTCTTAAGTAAAAGATAAAAGGATTGCGTTATGCGAACAACCTGCAAAAAGCTGTTTTTGTTGTGTTCCCAACATTTTTGCCCTTTTGTCTGTTTTTTGAGTTCGAAAGAAAGAGGGCGGTAAAATGTCGGTAAATCCCGAGGATCCGCGTGTTAAAAGAACCCGTCAATTGTTCGTGCAGGCTTTTAACGATTTGATTGGGAAAAAGAGAAACATCTATTCCATTTCTGTGCACGATATCACGAATCAAGCAACCGTAAATCGAACAACATTTTATGCTCATTTTCAGGATAAATATGACTTTCTTGAATATTGGATGACAGAAAAGTTCCAAATGACTATAAGGGATAGACTGCCGGAAGAACCAAGATGCAATGCGGACAATTTGCGCATCCTTATTCAAACCATATTCGATTTTCTTTTACGGTTTCAACAATGTAGTATGCCGGGAGACAAGCAGTTTGAAGCGATGTTTGAAAATGCCATGCGTCAGGATCTTCATCGACTTCTGCTTAAACGGGTAAATGAAGTGGACACACAGGGCTTTTCGCAAGAAAAATTGGAAGCTGCGGCACTCGTTATCAGTTGGGGCATATTCGGATCGGCTTTGCAGTGGAGCCGGAACCCTCAAGATCGTTCAGTGGAATCGATGTTTAAAGAAGTCATTGAGGTTATATCGGTCAATTTGGCCCCTTTCTGGGAGCAAACAACCAGCTAAAGACACGCTATCGTTCAATAAAAAAAGCCGCGATTTACGCGGCATCAATACCATATCTCCGGAGCGGTCTATCCTGACCGCCCTGCCGTTATCAGCCTATAGACTTTTTGCAAGGAGTCTGGAGGCAACACATCAAAATGACGGTCCGCTAATGCCTTTCTCCAAGTATCCAGGTCCTCATTCACGTCCGGTTGTGAGACAGGAATGAACGACAATCTCTTGATCGCAATCAGTAAAATGACCAATACGGCCTTGGACCATTTCCGTCTTCTTCTCATGGGTTGTTCTCCCTTCATCTCCAGCATCTGCTCCCTGTAGGCGTTCATTATTCGCAGATCTATAGATGGTACGAAAAAACGCAGCTTTCCGGCTGCGTTTCATCTTATTAGGGCCTTACAGTATGACGATTAAATAGAAGAGCGCGGCTAAGACAAAACGATACAGAGCAAACCATTCCAATCGAAGTCGCTTAATCAGTTTGATGAACGTCACTACTGCAATCATGGCCACAATAAAGGATGTCGTAAAGCCAATTAACATTAGAAAGAGATCGTCAGCATTCAGCAAATCGCGACTATCGTATAAATCTAACAAGCTTGCGCCAAACATGACAGGCACGGAAATAAGGAATGTGAAATCTGCGGCGGCTTTTTGACTAGTACCAAGCAAAAGGCCACCGGAAATCGTGGACCCCGATCTTGAAAATCCCGGCCACAAAGCCAAACATTGAAACAGGCCAATCCCGAAAGCTTGTTTGTAATTAATCCCATCCATCGTATCAGCGGTTTCAGTTCTCCTGCTCCGTGCTGCGACGATCATCAACAAGCCACCGGCTACTAGACCGATCAAGACAGGGGTTGGGCCGAATAATTGGCTTTTTATTGTGTCTTTGAAGACAAGATATAGGATTAATGCTGGTAACATAGCCAAAATCATATGAATAACATTTAATCCTTTACTTTGGGAAAAATCCATTCTAATCAGATTAACCCCAATCTGCAAATATCTTTTCCAATAAAGAATTAGAACTGCCATGACTGCACCTAACTGGATCACAATTTTAAAAGTGATTGCAGCGTCTCCCTCAAAGCTAAGTAGATGGCCTGCTAAAATCAGATGTCCAGTAGACGATACCGGTAAAAATTCAGTTAAGCCCTCTATTATCCCAAGTATTATTGCTTTAACTACATCAGTCATCAATGGATGTCCTCCTTCGAAAAAACTCGTTCAAGCCTTTTCCAGTATAAGGTAGACGTCTATATATTCCCATCGATTAACCTAACAATATTCCATTCCGTATGACATTCTTGTCACATTGCTCAAAAGGACAGAAGAACGAACAGAAAGAAGCCGATATACCACTGCTTACGGCTCCTTGTTCAAGTCTAACTATGAACAATTACACAATTACATTATCCAGTCACACGATTCACAATTTTTAGAACAGTATCCCGCGTTAATTTGCTTCCGCCCGCAGAAATGAGTTTGACGGTAGCATGAGCTAACGCTAATGGAATCTTGCAAAATTTTAACGCTGGACCATCCTTCAGGTCTGCTACATAAGAATCGGCGATTTGTAAATTACGGCATGTGTACTGGTGCATCTCATTAAATCCCCAATCATCAGGAAAGAAGTCAACACCACGTTTAAGATCCTCATCTCTATTTCGGAGTATATTTACCGCTTGTAATCCTCTTCCGAAGGCAATCGCCTTCATTAGATCAGATTGCGTCCCGTCATGCCATAACCAAAGTTCTGATAACATCTCTCCAACCATACCAGCTACGCTATAGGTATATCTGTCCAGATCCTCTTCTGTATGAATATTCCACCCGTTCTGAACCCAATCAGACATATGTAACGACATCTTTGCGATGTAATGATTTACGATGGCGACTCCGGAAGACGGACAAAGAAGCACCCATTTATCTAGCTGCATCGTAACTTCAGGTAATACCGCCCGATAAGGTGATAGTAATCTTCGTGTTGCTTCCATAACTTCCATAACATCCTGGGACTTAAATATTTCAGAAATCCCAAAAAGTAATTCAACTTTCAATTCGTCAGTGAGTTCATGATGATCTTCGATTTCGTCTATTGCTCGCATACATAGATAGGCAGATGCAACTGCCTCCCGTATTCCTAATTCCAAATAACTTATGGGTATATAAAAAGTACGGCTCGTCTTCTTTAACATGGACATTGCTTCATTCAGGTCGACGTTATTAATGAGTACTCCCTCCAAGTATTTCCAAGTATTCGTTCAGTTTTAAAATTACTCATTGCTTTACTATGATAACATACGTTGATATGGTCAATCCAAATACAATAATCTAGATTTGTGTTTTGATCCGATTTGACGATAAATTTGACGAACTTATATACTTAAAGCAAAAAAAAGCCGCAATTTATGCGACTTTCAAAATCTATTTAGTCATCTTGTTTCTCGATTTCCATATGGGCAGAATACTCCAGCTTACTGGACGTTCAACAATCGTTTGGGATATTAGTGAGGAAGAAAAATTGAGGTTTCCCGGGGCATAAAGGATAAGCAATTCGGATGTTGAAAAAAGTTTAAGGGGCGATTTACTCCTAGTAATTCTACTGGGAATAAATCGCCTCTTACTTCACCTATTCAGTCATTACAATATTTCGATATACCCTTCTGTTCCATGCACGCGAATTCGTTGCCCATCTTTTATCAGCTTGGTGGCATTTTCCACCCCGACAACGGCGGGTAAGCCATATTCACGCGCGATAACGGCTCCATGGGTCATCAGTCCACCCACTTCGGTGACCAGGCCTTTTATGGATACAAACAAAGGTGTCCAGCTGGGATCAGTAAAGGAGGTGACTAATATATCTCCATCATCCAGATCCGCATCTTCCATGTTAAAGATGACACGTGCTCGCCCCTCTATGACTCCGGAAGAAACAGCTAGACCTACAATCGCTTCGGCTGGAAGATTTTCTCGTTTGTACTTACCTGCAATAATTTCACCATCCGACGTGATAACACGTGGGGGAGTTAATTTTTCATACAATTTGTACTCGTCTTTTCGTTTGCTGATGATCTGTCTGGTCGCAAGCTTCGCTTGCTGCTCGACCATGCAACCCGGGTCATCCAGTTTATTGGTGCGTACGACTTCGTGAAGTTCTTCAAACGTGAGATAATATATATCTTCTCTTTCATGAATAAGGCCCACTTGTACGAGTTGTTCGGCTTCTTTCAATAAAGCCTGCTTATAAACGAAGTAGCGATTCACCATGCCGTATTTTGGATATTCCCGATAGCCGATGAAATTCCGGATAAGGTCGATCATTCGTTTGGTTTCTTTGGCTTTTTGTTCACCATCTGGCAATTGCTTCAATCGTTCTAATAGTTCTTTTTCTTTTTTCAAAGCCTCCTGTTGCCCCTGCTCAAATTTCCGACCGCTTTCATTAGGTTCAAAATTTTTGATGTTACCCAGGATCAACGGGACAAGCGTAATTGGTTTTTCGCTCCAACGAGTTCTGGTGATATCGATTTCTCCGGCACAGCGCATGCCGTATTTGCTGAGATAAGTATAGATCGCGTCTTGGGTTTCCTTCCCGCCTTCCATCTTTACCAGTTCATCCAAAAAGTTGTCGTCTTTTACATGTTGTAAATAATCAATGACTTCCGGATAAGGACGGATTGCATCTGCGACATCGAGCAGCGCCAAACCCATTTCCGAAGTAATATTATGGGGTACAGATTGAGAAAGCGTATCCGCTGCGTTTTTTTCACCTAACCACTCGTTCATTTTTTCATTGATCCATGATGAAGCATTCATGGCAGCCATAAACACAGCCGAACTTTGTGGGTCAAATAAGATCTTCTTTAATTGCTGAATATCTTCCAGGATAAAATCAAACAAATCCGATCCAGTCTTCGTTTGGATGTTATGCTTTAACTCTTCGATCGATGTTTGACTACGCCTAATCAAATCAGAAACGATTGTCGGGTCGTTTTCGAATTGTGGTTGAGCACCGGCAGGCGGCATACCTTTATTGCTTTTACTGGGACTCGATTCTTTTTTATCGTTTGGTAATGATTTTATGAAATCTCGATCTATTATGGTCATAAGTGCGTCTTTTAAGAGCGGATCGTGTTGTCCCATGCCATTTAATAAAAATTCTCTACTGTCAGGTGAAGCCAGATTATGTGTGACATCAACAAATAACCTTCCACCAGCTTTACGCATGGGTGCAGCAGTCGTCAACAGAAAAAAAGACAATCCCAGTGGTTTTATGGGATCCGTCATCATTTGTTGATGACCAACAGAGATATAGACGTGATTTTCTTGATCGCTCGCTTCAGGGATGGGGTATAAAGTCGTGATGGGCCGACTCTGGACAATATAAAAAGTATCGTGGGCCAAACACCATTCAATATCTTGCGGGCAACCAAAATGAGCTTCGATCTGTCTCCCGATGCGTGCCAGTTGTAAAATTTGTTGATCTGTAAGTGTTTGAGTCTTTTGCTGATCGGGATCGATCTGCTGTGTCTCTGTTCCCCCTTCTTTTCGTCCATAGATCGCCAATGTTTTGGCTGCTATCCTCTTATCGACGATCTCCCCTTCCTGTACTTGATAACAATCGGCAGATACCAAGCCAGAGACCAGTGCTTCTCCAAGTCCAAAACTGGCATCGATGGATAGCAGCTTTCGGCTCGAGGTCATCGGATCGGCGGTAAATAAAATCCCTGAAGCCTGTGGGAAAACCATCCTTTGAACGACAACGGATAAATAAACTTGACGGTGGTCAAATCCATTTTGCATCCGGTAGATCACAGCGCGATCCGTAAATAGGGAAGCCCAGCATTTGCTGATATGCTGCAAGATGGCATCGACGCCAATGATGTTTAAATAGGTGTCTTGTTGACCGGCAAAAGAGGCGTGTGGCAAATCTTCAGCAGTCGCACTGGAACGCACAGCATACGCATGTTCCTCGCCAAACTGGGAGAGATAGTGAGTAACTGCTGTCACGACATCGGATGGAATTTCTGCTTCCATAATGGTTTGACGAATCTTCCTGCTGATTTCACCAATTTGATCTCGATCGTCTGTTTTTAACATGGTTAGTTGACCCAGCAAATCATGATACGTTTCATTTTGTTCGATGGCTCTTTGATATCCTACGGTTGTAACACAAAATCCTTCGGGAACCTGTATCCCTTCAATTTTTGATAATTCCCCTAAATGTAACCCTTTTCCGCCAACGAGCCAAAGCTGCGTTTTTTCCATTTCCTGAAAACCGAGAACCAACGAACTCATTCAACATCTCTCCTAACCATTAAATTGAGAAAAAAATATTTGACAAGGTTTTTTTGACATGGTACAATTAAAATGTAAGATAAGATATTTATGTCTAATTAAACTTTGTCAGACGTGATCTGATTATAGCATCGTGTCTGTTTATATGCAATATCAAAGAACCTGGTTAATTACACCTTGGTTTTTTTTGTTTACGCGCTATACCTCCAATCATAAACTTCATGAACAGCTGAAAGACCGCCATCCTGGCGGTCTTTTTGTGATCAAGGGCAAAATTGATGTACTCCAGAACGCCGATATCGAGCTTCGAAGCCGTTAATGTGCCATCATTTCATGGGCAATGCTATGGCCATCCATTGCGGACGGATAATAGGTAGGCCAATTCGTCACCTCTTGAAGTAAAGCCTCGCGGTCGTCTCCCCAATATAAATGGAAATGATCAGACTTGCTTGGCGTGATGCGATGGTCGCTGAATTGAATGTAGCGAGGCAGTCCCTCGATATCTTCAACCGATTTAAATATGTAACGGACCCCGCGGTTACCTGCTTCGTAAGTCAGTATTTCATATCCATCGGCTTGGTATTCGACCGACTGCTCCTGACCGCTCGTGAAAAACGTGACGGTGTCACCTTCGATGACAATACGTTCCGTATCGGTCTTGTAGCCGACTTCATAATATTCCTTGTACGCTGCCGCCGTCATTTTTCCGGTATCCTCCGCTTTGTGCGTAAACACCTCATCCAGTGTTCCATCCAGCAAGTATGGATAAACCGATTGCCAGTCTCCTTCCCAATCTGACAGGGTACGATGCTGGATTTGGCTGTCATCAAAGACCCCCTTGTAGATCGCTTCTGTTTCCTCATCATGATCATGATTGTGTTTGTGGTCATGATCGTCCTCATCATCATGACTATGATTGTTGCTGCTTTCATGAGTACCGCTGTCTGCCTCAGTCTCATTGATAGGACGATTCTCATTAGGATCAGCGCTTTGACACCCTGCAAGCAATAACCCCAATGCTACTAAAATAACGCCCATCCCAAGTTTAAGTTTCATACTTAACCCCTCCATTTAATAGTAATCATTACGATTAAGAATTATACGGTGGGGATTTGCCTTTGTCAATGAAAATCGTAATAATTACGAAATAAAAATGAACTCAAAAAAAGGACCATCCCACACAGGACGGTCCTTCTGGTCATAAACGATGATCAGCGTCTTGCTGCTTATTTACCTCCCCTACGATTTTTACACCATCTGAATCCAAACCATAGCTGCTCTGTTTCTTTAAGCCGGTGGAATGCTCTGCGGATTGTTAAATACATTTTTCGGATCGTATTTCGCTTTTACTTTTCTCAATCTGGCATAGTTCTTTCCATAATAAACCGGCCCTGAACATTTTATGCCTTGGTCTGGAACGTTAATATAGGACCCTACAATATAAGGCTGCAGTTTCTTCCTGGTGTTCCTGGCTAAGGCAATATTTCTAGCCGCATGAGATGGTTTAACCCATGAACTATTCCATTCGACATAAAATTTAGCTTTTCGCCAATAGAATGCTGTAGCTTTAGGTGCGATCCGACTTACAGCCCCACCCCAGTTAAGGAAGTAGAAACCGGCTGGAGTCCCTCCCTCTGCTTTTTCTAAAAACTCACGCATGACTTTAAAGGCTTTATCCGGGAATGGGCGTCTGCCGAAGCCGCTGGAGAACTGGTTGCTAAACCTTTGGGTAAGAATCGGATCGGGAGCCAGCAAAAACTTCGTGGCTTCTAAATATGGTAGCAACCGGATGGTTTTTTGAGTAGGCGTCCCCACGCTAAGAATAGGTTCTAACTGGCGGATAGCCTCGCTTTTTGATCCCAGGTACACCCCCAACATACTGACATTCCCGCCTTTTTTGGGACCGATGCTTAATTCGCTGCCCAACTTGGTGCTGGCGTTAGGTGCCCATACTTGCCATTTTTTTACGACTTTTTCGAACTGCTCCCATGGCCAGGTGATGCGAAATACGGTAGCTTGGGCTGGAGCGCGCAGTGCTTTTAATTTATATTTGGTATATATGCCGAAGTTACCGCCACCGCCACCGCGGGTAGCCCACAGGAGGTCGGAGTTTTGTTTTTTGTTCGCCCGTATGACTCTCCCTTTAGCATCAACCATTTCGAGTTCGACCAGGTTATCGCAGATGAGGCCTGTCGTTCTTTGCAGCGGCCCAATTCCCCCGCCGGGTGTGATTCCGCCGATACCAACCGTTGGACTGTCACCAAATGGAGCCATATAACCTTGCCGCGCCAACTTATCTACAATTCTTCCTACCCGATTACCTGTCTCAATTACAACAGTGCCGCTTTTTTTATTCAACTTAATGTTCTTCATTTGGCTAACGTCGATGACAATGCCTCCATTAACCTGTGAAAGGTTGGTCTCTAGAGCATGCCTTCCGCTTCTCGGACGAATAGGGACATTATTTTTACGTGCCCATCTTATGGCATTGGCTACATCCTGTGTTTTTTGAGCGAAAACAAAAACTTTAGGGCATCTGTCCGTATGCGGATCCCAATTCTTACGAGCGGCTTCATAACCAGGGTCACCCTTAAAAATCACTCGCCCAGTAAGCTTAATTTCTGATTTCACGATCTATCCAACTCCTTATTAATAAATGATCATACTTTTCATCAACCAATTAGGCAGGTTACATATAACGTATGAAGGAGTTCGATGTCGTGTATGGGCTGAAGCTGATAAGGTTTTATATATTGTTTTGGGTATAAAACAAAAAAAGCCGCGGATTCCGCGACTTCTTATGTGTGTATGTTCTTGTCCTACGTGTTACTTTTGCACAATCTGAATAAGGTTGCCACATGTATCGTCGAATACAGCTATAGTGAGTTCGCCCATTTTTGTCGGCTCCATAGTAAACTTTACGCCTTTTTCCACTAATCGTTTATACTCTTTATGAATATCTGCAACACCAAACATTGTTGCTGGGATGCCATCGGCAAATATTTTCTTTTGATATTCCTTGGCTGCAGGATGGTCATTCGGTTCGAGTAAAAGCTCGGTACCGTCTTGCTCATCGGTAGAAACAAGCGTTATCCACCTAAATTCTCCGACAGGAACGTCCTCCTTTTTTAGAAACCCCAGCTTTTCTGTATAAAACTCCAGTGCCTTGTCTTGATCTTTTACGAATATACTGGTAACAATGATTTTCATTATTCTATCCATCCTTTCAGCAAATTTTTAAGTGGCTCGTTGTTGAATATAACTACTCGATATTTTCCCTTTCGTTTTGATTTTACGAGTCCTGCATCTTCTAATGTAGAAAGTTGTTTGGCTATCGCTTGTCGCGAAATGGACAGGTCGTGCTTCATAATGAGACGTACCGTTAGTTCATACAACGTAAGCTCGTTGCGTTCGGATAGTTCGTCTAAAATAAGCCGCCGAGTCGAGTCTCCTAGTGCTTTGAATATAGCGTCTTTGTCCCAATTCATATATCCAGTATAAGCAACTGTAGGGTTGCTTAACTAGCCAATGCGAGGTCGGACTATGCACGTCATGAGCGATTGGATAAAATGCTGCAAAAAGCAAAAAACACGCCGCAAGGCGTGTTCCGCGAGTTGTGTTTACTTTTCGAGTTACTACTGATGAAGACTTTAATATTCTCCCTTAATGACGAAAAACGAGCCCCGGATCGTTCCAGCTAATTTAGACTTCTGCCTGGCAAATTTAAACTTTCCTTCTAACTCCGGTGGTACCTCCATCCCCTCAGAAAGCTTAAAACCAACGGCCCGCTTCTTAGGGTCATCAACCGTATACATGACATTGAGCGCAAGACCATCCTCATAAAAGACGTAGGTAAACTTAATATTTTCCACTTGAAAACGCGACGTTTCCAAAGGTTTGGCTGCAAACTCAATATCACGTTCTTCTTTCAAAATACGGTTCACATATTCGAGGATCTCCTGGCTTTCGCTTGCTGGTTCAACCGTAAATTCATGCTTGTATTTGTTCATAAAGTATCGGGCTTCATTCGCTCGTAAACCAGCAAGCGCGTCTGCTGCGGGTGAAGATTCTAACCCAACCGTAGATACATTTTTAAAATCAACAATATAGAACATTTGCATCCCTCCTAAAAGTTTTGTGAGCGTTACTTCTTAGAACCTACTTCGAGCAAAGCTTGCATCGGAAGCGTTCACTTATTTCCTAACAACGGGAATCCATACTTCACCAAATACTAACCCGTTCCGTTGACCCATCTCAACCGTTGCATTCGGCCCACCAACGTAGGCAATATTCTGTGCTTCTGGCAAGACTTGTCCGAAGGCAATGCCTGTAAGTGTATTACTCAACTCTTCAGCCGTCTTCCCTTCCCCTTTAACAACAAGGTATTCCCCCTTAGGAAACTGAATAACCCTGGTTGCTTCGGGTAGCGATTCCTCTGTCATGACGCCAGCATAGTACATCATCTTGTTGTTCACCGCTTCGTTCACGGCAAAAATGTAGTCATTTGCGGCGATGTTCTTCAGAGTGACAAGCCTTCCATCTTGTTTCACTGCCTCCCAAAAATCTGCTTTCTCTTGGTTTATGCCAGCATAGTCTGTGTAATCGCTCTGCAGCTCAGTTCCAATTCCTAAAACGATAAAGCTGTCTTTTTCCTCAAGCGTATAATTTGTCATATTTAAAACCTTCCTCTTTTTTAAATTTATCAAATGATTTGTCTTTTCACTTGATGGGTTTATAATATCCTTAAACCATGTCAAAAAATGATACCGTTTAGGGGAGGCCCTATGAAAAAAGTTGAACGAATTAATGTCATCATGCGCTATATCAATAATCGTGCCCATTTTACTATATCTGAAATCATGCAGGAATTTAATATCTCTCGCTCGACAGCGATTCGAGATATCAGAGAAATTGAAGCGATGGGGATGCCACTTGTCGCTGAAGTTGGGAGGGATGGGGGTTATTTTGTCATGAACAACTCTGTCCTGCCCACAGTCCGCTTTACCGATAATGAAATTAAAGCTCTGTTTATAGCCTTTATGGCTACAAGAAATCAACAACTTCCTTATCTCAAGAGTCGTCAATCTTTAGCTGAAAAATTACTAGGGCTCATCTCGGAAAACCAGCAAGATGACCTTGTTCTGTTAAATCAGATATTGCTTTTTGAAGGAACCAACCCTCATAACCCCGACCTTCTTGATCTGTCTGACCTGCCCCATCCGATGTTAGAAAAGCTCATTCAGATCCTGCTTTTGGACAGATATTTATGGCTATCCATCAAAGAAGAGAAGGTAATCAAGTCTTATCCCATGTATCTCTTGCATCTTTATCGTGAAAAAAGCTTATGGCTAATTGAAGGTTTTGACTTGGAGGAAGAAAAGAGGCGGATTGTACCTGTCGACAATCTCACCCATGTAGAACCATACCCTACGAAAAAAAGAGTAAGTAAGAAAAAGATATTAGAACAACTAAGTAAGCAGGAAGAAGAAATCAACCTTGTCCTTGATCTCGGTCCAAAAGCGATTGCCCAGTTCAAAAAATACCATCCTTTAAAGTTTTCAGTTTCATATACGAATCCTTACCAAACCACAGCCACCTTAAAGACTTTTATCAATGTTCATCATTCAGAAGAATTAACCGAAATAACCAATTGGCTGCTTTTTCTAGGTGGAGACATCAAGATCAGAGAGATCCCTGAAGAAGTCGTTGCAGGTATAAAAGAAAGATTTAATTTATACTGCCCATAAGCAGCAACTGTTCAAACCTAATTATTATTGAGCTTGGTCAGTTGCCGGCTATCCCCTATTATCTCACGAGCACAAGGAATCGTATCCATCTCAAACGATCGATTCGACCTTAAAAATAAACATCCCCTTCTTCTTATAGAGAGAAAGGGATGCTTATTGGTTACTTTTAATGGATGTTAGCCCATTCATTTGCCGCTATTATCTTGATCGGTTTGTGCACTTATTGGAGCAGACTTGACAACTCCTAAAGCATAATAACTAACCACAATAATACCTAAGAAAACAATGCCGATAATCAGGGAAACCCGAGTCTCATCGTTCAGCCACATACCGACCAGTACCATAAACAAAAAGGCGATGGTCACATAGTTTGTCATTGGGGCGAGGGGCATTTTGAACGGATGATGCTCCAATGCATCCCCTTTGATTTTTCTGAATTTGATTTGACTGATCAGAATAACAAACCATGGCACCATACCGGGAAGTACGCTGGCACTGTATACGTGCACAAACAGATTTTCCGGTGCGATATAGCTTAAAAATACGCCAATACCCAATCCCACGAGTACGCCAATCGTTCCCAGCAGAGGCACCCCGTTATGGGACAGTTTCGTAAATATTTTTGGTGCCTGTCCATTGACTCCCAATGTATAAAGCATGCGTCCTGCGCTATAAATTCCGCTATTACAACCTGACATGGCAGAGGTGATGACAACAAAGTTGATGAGCCCCGCCGCTGCAGTAATGCCGATTTTCGCAAAAGTCGCAACGAACGGGCTGCCGATGGCTTGCAATTGATTCCAAGGATAGACCGTTACAATCACAAATATCGCGCCAATATAGAAGATCAATATCCGCCATATGATACTTTGCGTCGCGCTCATTAACGTTTTTTGCGGGTTCTTGGCTTCACCTGCTGTGATCCCGATCAGTTCGACCCCTTGATAAGCCCCGATCACCAGCGAGAGGGCAAAGAAAAAGCCTGACCACCCACCTGTGAAAAAGCCCCCATGCTGCCACAGGTTAGAAAATCCGATCGCATTTCCACCGTTACCAATTCCGAACAAAATCAGTCCAAACCCAGCAACAATCATCAAGACGATGGTTACGATTTTAATCATCGAAAACCAAAACTCAAATTCACCAAATGATTTCACAGAGAATAGATTGGCTGCACCGAGTATCACCATTGCGACGATCCCTGGTATCCAACCGGGCAAATCCGGAAACCAATACTTCATATAGGTCCCTACGGCAATGATCTCTGCCATCCCGACAATAACCCATTGGAACCAGTTGCTCCAAGCCGTCATATACCCTGCCAAAGGATGAATGTACTTATGCCCAAAGGTCGCAAAGGCCCCCGTGCTCGGCTCTACGTACTGCATTTCCCCCATCGCGCGCATAATGAAAAATATAAATATCCCGACAATTGCATACGCAAGCATCACCGATGGACCTGTCCATTTGATCGTGCTTGCCGAGCCCATAAATAACCCGACACCGATTGTGCCGCCCAAAGCAATCATCTGAATATGACGAGCTTCGAGTCCCCTCTTTAATTCATTGTTGTTCATTGCAGCTTCCCTCTCTGCTACCCTCTTAGCTGTTAATTTGGACAAGTTGAAAAATTTCATCATAATGCCAATTTTGTTGTGTTGACGCTAATCCAATTGTAGTATTTTGTTCCTATGAAAACAATGATATTCATTTGGTAAACCTAATTGAAAATCATTTGGTAGGCTTAAACATCGTGTATACAAAAAAGCCGCATTATTGCGGCCTGTTCAAGATATATGTTCTCATGTGCGGCAACCACACTTCAACCCAAGCCATGGATCCATAGTTATAACAATAACTCCATCGATCTACGTTCTTTTTCCGCTATCTCAAGCAAATGGATTGAGGCTTGTTTCAAGCTTTCGATGCTCCTTGTTTTCCCGGCATGGTCGATCATGGATGAAACGCCGGTCCACATGGGAGCGAGTTGCGCGAACTGCAAGTATGCTTTCTCTACTTTGGGATCGCCCAACAAGTCCGCGCTTTCTTTCAGAAAATCCCGATAAAGGTTTCGAAAAAGCGCACCCCCGGTTCCGCCCTTTTCCATCAATAACGCGGTCAGGCACAGATCTTGTTCAAAGTTTTTACTGCGGGACGGCCATTTCAAGATTTCGCTGCTCATTTTTATGATGCCTTTATTGCCTGCGTTGCGGATGGGCGGATTCAAATAGTCATGTGCATTTTGGGCCAATGCCGAACGAACAGCGGGTTTCATCGGCGGAAGATCGCCGAAGGATTTGACCGTGAAGGAACGATTCCTGGAACTCATGGGACCTTTGGCGTTTCTGGCCATGGCCAGATGATCTAAACGTGTCGTCAAAAGTCCGCCTTGCTGTCGCGTGTCGGCCATATATGCGTATTCGTCATCCATCCCATAGATCACTGCATAATGGCCCGCAAAGTGAACTTTACTTGTAAAGTAATCCAAGTAATAGGAGTCTAATTTAAGCCCAACCGGAATTCCTCGTTCAATGAAGCTTTGGACATTTTTCTTCGCTTTATCAATCGAAGTTGTTTCTTGAACGTTCAGAGTTAAGTTAAGCCTAGTTGCGATACGCGCAGTCAAAGTATCCGTTTTCGCCCTCCCTCCGATAAAAGGAAAGTCCATATTTTTCGAATCCCAATAAATAAAACCCAAACCTTCCCCCAGTCCAAATAACATCGGTTCCGACAGCCGGATGCCTGCAAATTGAAGCAAATTGCCCACTGCCGTGGTCTCACAATGTGTTCCATCATACGGAACAAAACCCTGAATGATATGGGACATATTAATTCCTCTCTTCCGACAATTCATGGATTAGACTCATCACGAATGTTTGTTCGCTCTCGATTAGATTCAGAGGATGTTGGAATAACGATCTCACGTGAAGCGGCAGCCGGGCGCCGCCCTGCGATTCGTAGGTTTGTTTTATGTTCTTTAGTGCCTCACTAAGAAGATCCAGCCTTTTTCGCAAAGCTTCAATAGCTTCGTCTTTCTCGATGAATGGTAATGCCGCTAGTCCAAGGTCAAAACGTTGATCCCGCTCCCGCGTTCTGGAGAGACTGGATAAGACTTCGTCCTTCAGCGCAGCCGTCCCACTCTCCGTAATAGCAAATCGGGTCGGCATCGGTCCTTTTCCAGATTTTCCACCGGAATCTTCTGACATGACCAATCCTTTTTCGTTCAATTTTTTCAGTCCCGTATACACCGAAGTGGTGCCAATATGCGCCCACTGCCGATAGCCGCGCTGATCGATTAATTTGTTAATATCGTATCCTGAAGCTTGATCCAATTCAGTAAGGATCTGGAGCAACATAAATTCTACGTTAGAAAGGTTCACCAGATAGCTCCTCTCTTCATAAATATTTCACACGTATAATATAACAGTAGTGTAATATAAAATCAATAAAAAGAGCACATGGCATTCATAAGCCTTTGCGCTCTCTTGTTTTTACAGCTTTGATGGGTTTCTGCCTTTGAAATGCAACCTTTACGCCGAGCCAGGCTCTAGAAAAAGACTAAATATCTCGTTCCTCATACTCAAAGGGTTCTTCACAAGAGTAAATATCATGGAAAAAATTTAATTATATCATCGGTAATTCATAAAACTAAAACCACTGATTTCAATACTCACCAGTGGTTTTTATTCTTCGATTGTTTTGATGAGCTTTGCAGGTATGCCACCAACAATTGTATAATCAGGAACATCTTTTGTAACAACAGCTCCGGCTGAAACAATTGAATGTTTACCGATCGTTACACCAGGCATAATGGTTGCTGCAATTCCTATCCATGCCCCTTGTTTAATAACGATTGGTTTTGATACGGTAGATCTTCTTTGAGCCGGAGATATCGGATGATTGATTGTAACAAGATTTACTTCTGGAGCAATTAACACCTTGTCTTCAATCGTGATACCTCCCCGATCCATGAATGTACATCCTTGATTAATGAAAACCTCTTTCCCACTCTAATATTTTGACCGTAATCTGTGTAAAACGGTGGCAGCAACTCAAATGTATCATCCACGTTATATCCCGTTAACTGTCTAAATAGTTCTCTGACTTTAGCTTTGTTGTGATAACCCGTATTTAGCTCTGCAATCAGTTTCTGCGCTTGCTAAATAGCGTCGGCTATTTTATAAAATTCTGGGTCACGTATTGAAATAACCTCACCTGAGCGGTCTCTTTCAAAAATGTCATTGTTCATACATATACTCTCCCTGCACATTTTTTTGATTTGTTAGCACTGAAGCATCAGGTTCTTCTAGTTGACACTCACATACTAGTACTATATAGTACTAGTATGGAAAAACAAAGAAAAAGAAAATCGAATCGTGATATCGTACTACAAGTTGCCGCACATTTGTTTCTAACAAAAGGTTACCAGCTAACAAGCATGGATGATATCGTTGACCATTGTAAAGTTTCAAAAACAAACATTTATTATCACTTCAAAAGTAAGGAGGATTTGTTGCTACAAATTATGAGCCAGTTTATCATTCATTATCAAGAACGGATCGACACCGTTCTTGCCCGATCGGACTTGTCCGTAACTGACAAGCTAGAAAGTCTCTTGAAAGCTATAGCTGAGGATAATACTGGAACTGATTACTTAGGAGGATGCCCATTTATTACCTTCTTTACTCAAGTTTCTAATGACTTGATCAAAGTTCAAGAAATGGTTAGGGATTTCTTCGAGCACCAAACCACTTTACTCGAAAAACTGTTATCGGAAGCCATTCAAAATAAAGAGTTACCGGAACAAACACCCATTAAACAAACAGCAGCACTGATTATCTCCTCAATAGAAGGTGGACTGTTCCTCACCAAAGCCACAAACAACCCCTTGTTATTAAGTAATATCCTTACTTCTATAGCATTTTTGCTAAAGAAGTAATTTTTTGTCCATTATTAGTACTGAACGGTACTAGATCGAAGGAGTAAATTTCAAATATGAATATTTTTTTGACAGGCGGGACAGGTTTTATCGGAAAGCAGATCATAAAGCTTATTCCAAAACATCATCGCATCATCGTTTTGGTTCGTTCCATGAACAAATTCAACAACTTGGTAAACTCATTCGTGTCTTCTGGACATCAAAATGTGGTTCCCGTCCTGGGCGACCTTACCCAGCCAAATCTGGGGTTAAAGGGGAATGACATACAGCTAGTTATGGATACCGATATCATTATTCATGCAGGTGGCCCTATGAATATAGAACTGGATCAAGGCACAGCAGAACGGGTCTTTCTTCAAGCCTCCAAGGAAATCGCCGCAATTGCACAATCGGTTCATCAGAAAAAAACTTTGAAGCAATTCATACACATAGTCGGATTTATGAGCCCTTATAACGAGGAGAATTTCTCAGACGATCAGACGGGCTTCCATCTAGAGAAAGCCCCACCCTATGAACAAATGAAATTCAAAGCGGATATGTATATTCGACAAACCATGCGTGATCTAGGCATACCTTTGTCTGTCGTTAACCCCGGCGTCGTAATCGGAGATTCCGTAACGGGAAAGACAGAGCAGCTCGGCGGTTTAAGTATTTTGGTCGATGCCACGAGGAGAAAACTAATGCCTCTCGTCCCTGGAGGAAAAGAATACTGGTTACCTATGGTTCATGTGGATCATGTTGCCTCTTTGGTATCTGCCTTAGTTGAGGAGGATCAGCCGGTAAACAACACATATTTTTTGCTGGATGAGAAATATAATACGCCTAATATGAAGGAACTCGTTACAGCAATCGCAAAAGAAGTTCGTGTAAAAGCTCCTGTAGGCATAGTTTCGCTAAAATTAATGAAAGGTTTACTTCGTTTGGGAGTAGAAAAATTAGTGAAAATCCCTGAAGCCTCTATGGAATTTATTGTAAAGCCTGATTTCCCTACAACGTCAAGTAAAGAAATAGGTGATAAACACAGTTTGAATGTATCGCTTCAACAAGCTACCTTACCTTTTGTTATTACTGACTTGGACCATCGTTTGTCCCATAAGAATTCAACCTATCCCGATAATTTTCGCAATAGCCGAGTTGGGAACTTGACTGCACTGGTAAGGGAAGGAAACGGAATACCGATCATCATGCTCCATGGTACATTTGCTGGTGCGGATTGCTTTATTCCATTGGCAAACTCCTTGCCTCACCAACCGATTTGGCTTGTAGATCTGCCTGGTTTTGGACGGTCACCTTATCATCACAATCCCCAAACGATGGTTGGATACATGAATTCCGTTGTTGATTTGATCCTTAGCTTTCAATCACCGGTTATCTTAATAGGACATTCTTTTGGGGGATTGGTCGCAGCGCACGCAGCAAAACAACTTCAAGAGCGAATTAAAAAGTTAATTTTATTGCAACCTGTTTTACATCCAGCACACTACAAATATCGCTCTTCCCATGTAACAAAGCTCTTTTTATCACTGATGAATAAATCGATGTTCAAAAGAAGGCTCTTGGCAAACGGAAGCTTTTTGAATGAGAAGGAGATCCCCGATTCCTATTTAGATTACGTGATGGAAGATTTGCAGTCGCCTCGAGTTAGAACATCTACTTCGGAAGTAATGTCAGCTATTTCAAACCCCCATTCGATTCAAGCGAATCCTGACGGGATTGATTTGAACAAGCTAAACATCCTTTGGGGAGATAAAGATTTGGAGTATTCTGTTCCGAATGAATGGAGCCGCAATCCAATCACTCACTTACCGTTAGGACATCAGTTCCCCATTTCCCACCCGGAAATAACTGCACAATGGATTCAAAAATGGATTCAAAAAACTGCTACTAACGATCAAGAAAATGAGATAACCTTTGATAGCCTTTAAGATGAACGTATACATCTTATTCTTACCTCCATGCGAAACTGGACTTTAGTCGAGGTCTGCTACCTCCTGCAGTCTGTTTCGAAACACGGAGATATTCGTTACAATATAGCCAAGTATTTTTGAGGAGCGATTGATCATGAATTACGAACATAAAGTACAGAGGGAAATTGCCGACTGGGAACATAAAATGTTCAAACCGCCAGGTTGGCTGGAAAAAACATCGAAAACCATCGGCAATCGGATCAATCATTTGATTCCCCCGAAGGTGCACAGCATCATTACGACCACCATTCGATCAATCGTTCGCACGGCATTGTTCGGTGCGGAATATACGCCAAGTCGCAGGGTGGAGCGTACACTGGAACTGGAGGCTGCCGATCAAGAAGCAAAAGAGTTGTTTGCCCTGTACCAAAAAATCGCGGTTGCCGAGGGCGCTGGAACAGGGGCTGGCGGCATTATGCTTAGCATGGTGGACTTTCCAGCTTTAATTGCGATCAAGATGAAATATTTGTTTGAGCTGGCCCATGTTTACGGTTATGACACTAAACACTTCTCCGAGCGGGTATTCATTCTCAAGGTATTTCAAATGACGTTTTCGGGTCCGGAAAACCGTGCGAAGTTGCTCCATTCCATCAAGCATTGGCATATGGAAAAGGAACAATGGCACTCCGATGCCGATTACGCCAAGAATATGGACTGGGAGACATTTCAGATCGAGTATCGCGACGCCATGGACTTTCGGAAAATGCTGCAGATGGTGCCCGGGATCGGCGCTATTGCAGGCGCATGGGCAAATTACAGCATTCTTGAGGAATTGCGTGAATTCGCTATGAACGCTTACCGCCTCCGCAGATTGCATGATGATTTCGTGGTTATGGATTGATCCTCTCTGTCGTCATATACATCCAAGGAACATCGTTGCTTGGGAAACAACAAAGTCAGCTAATCCATATGATTAGCTGACTTTTGGTTTGCCTTCAATTGTCATTACTTCGCGATGAATGCGCCACATCCGAAATTGCGAACCCCATCCCGAAATTCCAATACTACTATATTTTGGTAAACGAGATTATAATCCTTTTGTAACCGCAAAACAAAGGAGGGATGCCGTTTCAAACCCAATTGCGAAGTTGATTTTATCCCCATTCTAAAGGAGGAACTCTGATGATGCGAAAGAGAATGCCTTACCTGCTGATCCTGTCGTTGCTGCTGACCTCTTGTTTCATCTTCGGTACGAAAGCCGAAGCTGCAGACTATACGCAGGGCGTCGAATTATCCGGAAGCGCAGCCACCGTATGGTTCAAATCCACCGTCAATACGAATTGGGTCGATGTCCATTATAAAGTGAACGGCGGAGAACAGCAGAATCTCAGAATGGCTTACAACGCTAGCAAATCCCGATATGAACAGGCCATCTCAGGCATTGCCACCGGCCACGTGATTGCGTATTCTTTTACTTACAATAACGGAACCCCAGCCTACGACACCGGTGTCTTTACTTACACCGCCGGTTCCATTCCACCTCCCTCTTCTTCCGGCTCCATTTATGACATTCATCCATCCTCGATCCCCATGCCGCCAAACGGCGCCGTTTCGGTGAAGATCATGAACGGGACCAATGGTGCTTATACCGACCAGCAAATATACTGGGGCGTTCTCGGCATCAATCCCGTTAACAATCAGTGGAGCTATCTGGACCTGAGTGGCAATCTGATCCCCATCTCCAGCGCCTTGAATGATGCGCCAGGACATCTAACCAAGAACGGTATCAACTACGCCAACATTTATCACAAGGTCAGCGATGCTTCCTGGGTCACCTTGCCCCGGATCACGTCGGGTCGAATGTTCCTTAGCGTTGGCACTCCAATGTACATGAAGACCTATAACGATGGATTCGCCGGCCCCGATCTGAACAATCCGACCGATCCAAACCGCGATATCTATTTCGATTTCGTCGAATTCACGATTGACGCGGCTGGCTATCACGGCAATACGACACGTGTCGACGGATTCGGTTTTCCAATCCAGCATCGACTGATCAACAAATCTGGTTCCTTCGATCAGACCGTGGGTGAATTCGAATCCGAGACCCGAAACGGAATCTTCGCCAAATTCCAGACCGAAGTTCCGGCCGCCTTCAAATCGCTGGCCACAATTCAAGCGCCTTATCGCATCGTCGCGCCGATTCACGGTTCTTTCGCACAAGGTGGCGTTAATGCCAACTATTTCGGCGGGTACGCTCCATACAGTACACAGGATATTTTCCGATGCGACGGCGCTTTAACGGATGCGGCAACCTGTGCAGCCATCAATCGCCATGTATATACGACTAATGACTGGAATAACGTGTCGAATTACTATCAGGCTGCACCTGCCAATTATTACGCTAAATTCTGGCACGACCACAGCATTAACCGTTTGGCCTACGGGTTTCCATATGACGATGTCAACGGCCAGGCCGCTTACCTTGAAGTGGGCGATCCGAAAGGCCTGATCATCCGTATAGGCTGGTAAATCTTCCGTGATCGCTAAAGCGTTGGAAATCGCCGATAGGCAAAAAGAAACGCCGCCTTGGTATGAATGAAGTTTCCTGTTTCCTGTCTAGTAGACCAATGTTGATCAACATCAGGCATCCATCTAATCGGCAAGTATATAAGTTTTTGTCTACCGACAGTTGATAAATTCAATCTTCAATTATAAACAAAAACGATGCCACAAAGTCATCGTTTTTGTTTTTTAACTATCAAGAGGTTGCATAAGTCCCACTGTTTACGCTTTAGTTGAAAAACAGCAGTCATTACTCTGGTTAGCCATCTCTTCAGTTTTGTTGAACCACGATTACATAGCTTTCGGAACGTTTGATGAATCTGTCTGTTTAGGCGAACGGATAAACATCAAGGCTAATATCGCACCCGCAAAAGCAACGATTCCAGACCAAAGGAAAGCTTGCTGAAAACCATGATTAAGAGCTGCCACAGGATCAGAATCTGATATGGAAGCCGTAGTTGATGCAGCGATCGCTACCATGATAGCAAGGCTTATAGCTGATCCTATCTGATAGCTTGTGTTAGCGAGTCCAGATGCAAGCCCCGCTTCTTCAGGCTTAGCTCCCGACATAGCAGCCATCATAGAAGGAATATAGGCTAAAGACATTCCGAGAGCACCTAAAAGTGAAGCTGGAAGTACATTGATAAGGAAACTGCCATCCACAGGCGTATTGGTTGAGAACAAGAGCATTGAGCCTCCAAGGGCAATCAATCCAATCACAATGTTTGCTTTTATACCGAATTTACCGATCAATTTGCCCGTAATAACGATCATGAAGATAGCAATCAAAATCGTCATCGGAAGCAGACCAACCCCTCCGGCGAAAGCTGAAAACTTGAGTACCTGCTGCATATACAGGTTCAGGAAATACCATAACGGTATCCAACCACCAGATAACATGATAAGCGCAATATTGCCGGCAGCCAGGTTAGGCGCCTTAAAGATTCGAAGGGGTACAAGCGGTTCCTTTTTGATTAGCTGAATGATGAGGAAAAGGATAAACAATATAACCCCAGCGATAAGTGTCCACACGGTGATCGGTGCGCCCCAGCCGTTATGTTCTGCCGTTACGATGCCGTAAACGATTAGAACCAATGATGCTGTGACCGAGATGGATCCTGCTATATCGATGCTTCCTTTTCTACGTATACCTTTTGCTAAAAGACCAGGAGATAAAAGTAAGGCGACAATCCCGACAGGTACATTAATTAAGAAGGTCCATTGCCAACTTAACCACTCCGTTATAACACCACCCAGAAATACCCCTGCTGATCCTCCAGCAGCTGCCGAAGCACCCCAGAAACCCAGTGCTTTCCCCAATTCTTTAGGATTTCCACTGAACAACATCATCACGATGGTTAGAGCTGAAGGTGCTATTAAGGCGGAACCGAATCCTTGCAGTGCACGACCGATGTTTAGTGACTCTTCGTTCCATGCAAAACCAGCGAGTAAGGATGCTACTGTGAGAATCATAAAACCCCACATGAACATGCGCCGTTGTCCAAAGAGGTCTGATAATCGGCCCCCTAGTAGTAAGAGCCCCCCGAAGAAAATCACATAAGCGTTAAAGACCCACTGTAAACTTTCCTGAGTATATCCAAGCGCTTCTTTGATTGCTGGCAATGCAACTCCGATAATCGATGTATCCATAATCACCATAAAATTCGCAAGACATAACAATGCTAGTGCCATCCATCGTCTTGGATCTGCTTGTGAAAGAACCTGCCCTTGTTTTGACATTTTGAATTTAACCTCCTTTAGCTTCATATCACCAGGTTCTATTGATCCAATAAATTAACCCTCGCGACGGCCGCCTAAGAGAGAGTTAATTTAAGACCATCATTTACCGGCGAATTCGTATTTATAGTATACCCCCCTATCCTATACTGTCAATAAAATTATTTCTTCAAGTAATAATTTTTCCAAATGGTGATGACAAAAAAAAGCGCAGAACAATAAGTTCTGCGCTTACCAATTGTATTTAGTCGATGCTGCAAGCCCTTGATCTTTCATACAATTTGTTCGAGCTGGCGCATATGGAAGTCAGATTCTCAACCTTGTCTGAAAATGAGAGTGATTCCAAGGAGCGAAGCGCTTGGTACAAAAATATCTCCTCCCGCCGTCTCGATCACAGGAAATCCTTTCGATTCAAGATGCAGCCGAGTGACAGAAAGGTCATACACTTTTACCACATATCCAACAAATCCCGGTAAAGAAGGGAGCGCTTCTCCCGGAAGCAAATCGGTTAAATGAGACTTTGAAATGATCGTAATGCCTCCACCACCAAGATCAAATCCAATTGCCTTCCCTTCTGTTTGCGGCTCAACTCCTAAATAAAGTCGATACCGCTCCACACCTGCATCAAGCTCTCCATCCTCGACGCACAAGATTGTTTCGACTAACTCGATTGCCCCATTCGGATGATCCGTATGAATCTTTGTTTTCAATACATCCGATGGGGGATTTTCGGCAAATGCCAACCGTCCTTCGGACACTTGGTCGTCATCGACTTCCAATAAACGTACAGGAACCAGTTGAGTACCGGTCATCGTCTCCACTGGACGTTGTACGGTATTGACACCTCCGTGTTCGACTCTTCCCTGCTCCAGACGAGCCGCAGAAGTGATTGCATCAAAAGTGGAGAAGACCAAAATATGCGTTCCCTCGAAACGGGCGAGACATCCAGAGATCGTCGCAACCATACGTTTGATCGAAGCTATAATTCGAGATCTTACGGCCGGAGGAGTCGAAAGCGGTATAAGATGGGCGTCGTCGGGAATTCTCCCCCCTTCCTGCACAATCGTTCGATTTCAATAAAATTGTCGACAAAATCGTATGAGCATTAGCTGCTCCAAACGGTTTAGGTGCCTCCCCTTCTTGTTCTGCCATCATCGGATACGCCGGCGGCGTGCATACGAAGCCTAGCTTACGGTACAACTCCAATGCTGCCTCCATATCTTGGACAACATGCCCGACATGATGAATTTTGTCAATTTCAGTACCCATCATACAACCTCCTTATCATTTAATATATTCAAACAACCACGATATAGCTGAACGCCATTTCATTGTTGCATGCATGCAATGGTCATGATAAAGTCCTTCTGTTCTTCATCCCCCATATAGAAAGAATGGATTCCAGTTTGAACAAACCCCGTGTTCTTATAAAAAGCAATAGCATTTTCATTTCGTTCCCACACGCCTAACCAGACGTTCTTTTTATTACGTTCCATCGCTATTTCCATGGCTTTATTCAGCAAAAACTTGCCAAGCCCATGTTTTTGAAATTTGCCCTTAATATATATTCTCTCGATTTCAAGCGAATCACTACCCATCATTTCAGTTTGAGCATCATGGGTGTTTACCTTTAAATATCCGGCGATTTCCCTATTAAAATAAATAAAATAGAACTCCGAAGAACTATTGCATATCTCTTTTTTCAATTGGTTTAAGTTAAATGCTCTTTCTAAATAGGCTTTCATATTTTCAGGTGAATTTTGATCCTTAAATGTCTCATTAAATGTTTCAACACTAATATCTTGAAGTATGGCTAGGTCGTCTAACGAGCATTTTCTTATTTTTAGTGTCAATTGGTTTCTCCTCCCTTTAATAATTCAATACAATCTTTTGTTGCCCTTTTTTACAAACTCCCAGTCTTTTTCTACGTTTTTTCTGACCCTCTGCAGGAGATTCAACATGGTTTCTGCTTCGCTTTCGGAAAATCCCTCTAGTGCAACCCTATTGGAATAATCATGTTCTCTTTTTATAAAAGGATACACACGTTCCCCTTTCTCAGTTGGAAAGAGTTTTTTGATTTTTCTATTATGTTGATCTTCTTTCTTTTCAATAAAGCCATGAAGTTCAAGCTTTTTTATAGCACGGGCTGCGGTTGTTCGATCTACTTTTATCATTTCAGCTAACTTCTCTTGAATGATTCCTGGGTTTTCGCATACTCGCACAAGGTACAAATACTGTCCTTTTGTCAGGTCATATTCTTTAAATTCTATATTGCTTATGGAATCTAATGCCCTTGCGATCATGCCAATCTCACGAAGAATTCCCTTCATACATTGACTCCCTTGTTCTTATTTATGTTGTAAATGCAATAAAACGCATGTTTATTTTAATATAACAATGTTGTATTTGCAACAAAAAATGATGATAAAGAGATCCATTAAGTAAAGTGACCAGTATAGATTGATTTACTCGACTTATTATGCGCATTGACCTCCGACTGCGAAGGACAGGCGTTTGTTGGTTGCGATACATAAACAAACGACCACTTCCATGAAATGTTCTTCATCGAAATGGTCGCTAGATTGAAACTGCAATCGAATACCTAAACCCGAGCAAGCTTTCCGTTTCGTAGTTGTATACATATAGCGGCCAAAGTTTCGTTCCCCGAACGGATTATGAAGCCGGTTTCACCGTTAAGCGGCGCGGCTCGAGGTGAACATTCCCCTGTATTTAAACAACTTATATACAGCCTCACGTTCTGTCGGTGGTGCTTTAAGGTCCGGGTTAGAACCTCACCCATCAGGGAGCGCCCCTTCTATTTCAGAGTAAGTTTTAAAGCGGGACGCACGCCGTCACGGGTTAGACTGACGTTCGCATAGCTGCGAATGCTGCAACTAGGACCGACAAAAAAACACGCGAAGGCTTGTGTTCGCAGCCACCACCAGGAACAGCCGACTTCTTCGCCCTTTCTGATGATATAGTTATCTTTGTTTGTTTTATCGTATACATATAAGCTGCATCCATCGTTTTTTTTCGATTTGGCAAAATCCGTTCCAACGGCGTGCCGTAACTCCTTTCCGTGGATATCAGATAACTCCTTGATCTCGGTCACGCTAAGCAAAAAAACTATATCCCCCGTATCCGGGCTATCTTCTCCGTTATCCGTACAGTGCGTCGTCTTTATGACTTCCTTTTCGGCGGCATTGAATGCGGTGTTATAGAATTCATCGTTCAGCCACTTGCGTAAATCACAGTCATGCCACGTAATATCCACGCTATCACGCCACTTAATATCCACGCATTCGCCGTGATACCGCCTGCAGTCCAAAAATATACTCGCTCAACATGAACAGCTCTCTTCCTGAATTTTGCAGCGCCCTCCACAGGATCGGCGATCTGTCTGCACCGTCAGCAGACTGCGGGTAAGTGCCGAAAGTAATGATTTCGCCAGGCTTTGCGCTTCGGTACGGCGTGGAAGCAAGATTATCAATTCCCAAAAAGATCTCCTCCTTTACGTATCTAGTTGGATTGTACAACATGGATGCAAGTGCTAAGTTAAAGTCGGCACACCCTTGATCCTCCCCATTTCAATTTATAAAAGCTTAGCTTGATAATTTAATGTTTATTTCTAAGGCATGTGTGCGTTGAATTCGTTTGATGCCCATGAATCATCACTTCAGTTACGGCTTGTCCTCCAACAACAATATTTGTTATGTTGTCTGTAGTCCTACGCTTGATATTGGTGAGGAGAGCATAAAAAATGCCGTTAAAGTCACGGCATTTTTATACTTTATATGTTGGGGGAGTTATGGATGAGAAATAGACGAGAAGCCATTGATTACTGCTTGAGTTTGGACCATTCGTATGAGGATCGTCCGTTTCGTGATAAGAATTGGACTGTGATTCGACATAAAGAAAACAAGAAAGTTTTTGCTTGGATTTTTGAAAAAGAGGATCATATTTGGATCAATGTTAAGTGTGAACCAGACATGCTGGAGTTCTTACGGCAGGCATACACTGCAGTAGTTCCGGCCTTTCATCTTAATAAAGATCATTGGAATTCTATTATTCTTGACGGCACCGTACCAGAAGAAGAAATCCGTGAAATGATCAAACAGAGTTATGTTTTAACTAAGGCGTCTTCAGGTTAATATGGTTCACTTCGTTCCCATCCAAATGATAGATGAGCTGCACAACCCCAGAGGAGAACGGTCTTGTTTTCACCAGCTTTAAATTCAACCTTTGCTTGATATCCATAAACAACGGTTTTCCTTCTCCCAAGATGACTGGGTGAACTGATAATCTGAATTCATCAACCAGCCCTAACTGAATAAAGGTTGTAATAAGACTTGCTCCCCCATATAACCAGATGTCTTTACCCGGCTTATTCTTTAATGCATTTACTTCTTCAAGGATATGATCATTGATGTATGTCGCTTTATGATCGCTCCCTGTTTGCGTCCTGGAGAACACATATTTTTCTTTACTGTGAACGTTTGACCATAATTCTTGCTCAGCATCCGACTGATCCGTATCCGGCGTGAACCGCCCCCATAAATCATAACTTTTTCTTCCATACAAAATCGTATCGATTTGATTTAAGAAATCAATAAACCCCATCTCAGAGTCCATAATGCTCCAATCTACTTCCCCATTTTTCCCTTCAATAAAACCATCTAACGTAACTGCTAAATCTAAAATTATTCTTCGGCTCATGACTTGTTGCTCCTTTCTTGATTTCCTACTATTATAGATCATAAATATGTCATCTTATGTCATATTAAGAGAAAGGGTATCGTATCCATTAAACTGCTCGTTAGTTTAACAAAAGGCAACCGATCACAATGACCGGTTGCCTTCTTTTTTCTAATTAAGCTGTCGTTTCCCGATAGCGCAATGAAAAGCCGTAACTCATCGTTAAAATACTTGGCGAAACAAATTTATTTTAGAAACCGCCTCTGGAATGAATAATCTGTCCGGTAATCCATTGTGAATCTTCACTTGCTAGAAAAGCGATTAGACGGGCCGCATCTTCAGGAAGACCGATCCTCCCCATTGGAAATCTCGGAAGCAGGGCTTTTTTCACCTCTTCGGACATCCAGCCCGAATCGGTAGGGCCGGGATCGATAGCGTTCACCGTGATATGAAGCGGAGCCAACTCTGCAGCCAATGATTCGGTGAATACGGAGATGGCTCCTTTCGTTGCAGCATAGATGAGATTACCTGGCATGGGGCCTTTTCCTTGACCGGAGGTAAGGTTAATGATTCTTCCCCCGAGTAACCCAGCAGAATGTGCACTTTGCTCTTCCTCAAGCATACGAGCGAATTCGACACATAACATGAAAGTACCCCTAATGTTTACGGCACAATGAGCATCGATGAGAGCCTCATTTAATTGACGAAAGTCGGCATCGACGCTATACGTAGCATTATTGACGAGGATCGTCGGAAGCCCGAACGTAGTCCGGACTTCTTGAAGCAACTTGACAGCCGAACCGGAAGCGGCTAAGTCCAAATTCATATGTGCGGCTTGAACGTCGAACTGGCGAAGTTCGTCGGCAAATAAATCTGGCCAACTCTTGTCTGCGTCATTCGGATATAATGTTTTATCATAATCATATAGATGGGTATAGAATAGATCAGCACCTTCGCGAGCCAAAGTCCGGCAAATCGCAGCTCCGATTCCCCCAGGACGGCTTACGCCGGTGACAATGGCGATTTTCCCTTGCAATCTCGTCATGATTAGAAATACCTCCTGTTATGAGAAGACAAGAGAGTCGTTCATGATTGGAGATGAATTGCTTCCGCTGCCTTAAACAAAAAAAGCGGATACATCAAGTATTCGCGGGAGCGGGTGAAATAAACGGTCTCTCGTATCCCTTGAAATGGTTGAGGATGGCATGATTCTCCAAACCTATGGCAAATAGCCAAGGTCGAATCACGCGATCACCTACAATAAACCATTACAAGGAAGTCCACATTGGCATACGAGTCCCCTTTCCTTCATCTCCAGAAACAGATTACAAGATAAAACCAAATGATGTCAAGCAAGATATCTAAAACTGAAGTCAACAGCGTTTGCCGCTCAAATTACATCGAGATATTCGGATTTAAGCGCGTAAGACTCATCCCCTCAACTACGAATTACCCCCACCATTTTCCCCTCAATGTTATCTGTGGGTAATGGACCGAACAATAGGCTATCATTACTGCGGACCCAATCATCTCCTACGAGATAAACGCTGTTTTCGGGGATCTCGATTTCCTTCATACTCCATTGTTGAAAATAATCCACATTATTTTCAATATTTTTTCGGATGTGCTCTTCTAAGTCAACACGCTCTAAAGCTTTCTTCAAACTTTCGAGATCATCACCCAATCGATGTGCTCTTCCGTAAAAAGTATCAAGCCATTTTCCGTTAATAAAGATCTGTCCATTTTCAATCTTTACTTTTTCACCAGGTAGCCCGATTACTCTAGAAATACTGTATTCTCCAAGATTCTTTTTAGTTTCAGGGTTTTTGAAGTATACGATATCACCTCGGCTAATCGCATGCTCATTGTAATACTGCAAATCAATCACAACCTGTCCCTCTAAATCATGATTCCCACGATCCATATTGTCATAGTTATGATTATAGATGATGTGCCGGGAATTTAACTCATTAGCGGTTACTGTATTCATCGCTGGCGTGGTTATGGGATCAGAGATAATTTTACTTGTGTCACTAGAAGTACATCCAGCAAACATCAGTACAAATACAAAAGCGACTATGACCACTTTCATCATTTCGTCCCCCCCTCGACTCATTATACTTTATACCAAATCTTATGGTTGCTGGTGCTCAAAATATAGTGGCTTGATTGAACTAATCTGCCCGTTAGTTAAACAACTGCTTGAAATCGCAGTGGTAACTGAACTGGAACGGGGCAAATTGCTCTGAAGCCAGCCTCTCGAACCGACATCATTTTTGAACGGATTATAAGATAAGGTACATCGGGATATCACTTCAGCGCAACAAAAAGAGCGGGAGGCTTCTCCCGCTCTAACTCCGTCAGTATATTTTCATAATACCGGCTCGCTTAATTCTAATTCTTAAGAAGCTTCCCGGCTTTTGACCGTAGTTGTACATCAGCTCTGCTACCATTGCACGATTGGTAACGGATTTCGGTGACAGCTTGCCTCCACTGGGAACGGTTAATTTTTCTACGGAATGGGGCGATGAGTCAGATTAACGATTTGTTATCCAATGGATCTTTAATTAATTTAATTTCTAGTCTCTTTACCTCCTGCTCCTTATGCAACTCTCCTTCAATTAGTCAATTAGGTTTCCCAAACTTTATTAGGCAAAAACGCCCAGTTAGATCCGTATTTCTACGGCAACATATGTCTTACCTTCTTGCATTATCGCGCTTACTGGGCATATGCTAACCTTACTTGCATGCATTAAATACAAATACTGGTTATACTCAACAAAATTACTTTTCTGCATAAATCTGATCTCAGTACACACTCTATGTTGTACAGCTTAGAAAAAAGGTGGAATGTGAAATGGCAAATAACAAGAACTATAATCATAATCAGCATGATCGTACGGATAATAATGGTCAGCGGCAGAACAAAGTACATGGTGGGGAGTATCGCAATGGACGTCTTAGCCAAATTAAAAATAATAACCCTGAAGGTGAAGATGTTCCGAATGAGTTTATAAGTCGAAAAGAGTAAAAAATAAACATCCATTCTCGCGGCTATTTTCCAACTTGATGGTTTAGTTATGCGAGAAGGTGTCGAATTCCCCTGCTCAAGATACAAAACCCCCACTGATTTCTTCCTTTGATCAGTGGGGGTTACAATGTTCATCGACGTATTCTGGTAATAACTATTTTCGATTGTTGGGGAAATGAATAGCTTTTGCATATTCTCAAAATCTACGCCATTAATTCTTCCAGCAAAGCGTTCATTCGATCTAAGTTTTGTTCATTGCCCTCGACGCAGTATTGCTTAGCTTCTTCGAACTCCGCCGTGTTCATGAAAAGCTGGCGAAAAATGACCCTTGTACGGTCGCCCAGTTCCTCGAATGTAGCCGTCAACTGAAATTCGTGGCCTGACAAATGCCTGAGTATGATTCGCTCCAACGGCAGGATTTCCTCAAAAACGTTATGGTTGGGATAGTCCACGCCATCCGGCCCATGCATGACAAACCGCCATGTACCGCCCGGCTTTAAATCGAATTCATGAAACGTATTGGTGAATCCATTCGGTCCCCACCAACATGCCAACTGATCCGGATTGGTCCAAGCTTCAAAGACCCGCTCACGCGGAAAATCGAATTCTCGTAAGGATATAATTTCATTCTCACCAATGGTAGACTTCACGGGTATACCTCCTATTCAAGTGTTTTGCCAAGTGTATCCAGCATTTCATTCGTGCCATGCTCACGCACTTCCGGCGTATCATATCCGTCGAAATATGCCCCCTGCTCGGTGAAGACCAGCTTTGTGCCGCTCTCGGTCGGGATGAACTCGACTGTTGTGAGCGAAACGGACATACGAATGTCGTCCGAATCCAGGGAGTAGCTATAGACGATACGCTCTTCCGGCACAATCTCTTGGTAGCAAGCGTCAAAGGTAAAGACGGGACCCTCTGGCGGTCCTCCACTGCTGTATTCGCGTCCACCGACACGGAATTCAAAAATATCGGGTTTTGAGAACCACTTTGCTTTGGCAGCCGGATCGGCCCAAGCTTGATAGACCTTTGCAGGCGAAGCTGCATAAATCCGCTCCACGACGAAGGTGGCATGTTTGACAAATCGTTCGTTCACAGTTAATCCTCCTTAGATTTCGATTCTCTCTCTTCCTCGGCAATAAAATCACCCAATAAATCCAGATGGTGCTCCCAGCTCGTTCTCCGCCCGATGACTAACTTCTCATGGCTCTTTTTAATCGCTTGCATGAGATCGGTGAAGTCTTCAACTGCTAATGGAGCCATCCCCTGCATCGACTTGGATACATGATGAAGCTGTTCAAGAAGCATTTGCTGCAGCTTGATTTGTTCTTTGATTCGGGCTATTTGCAGGTTGACGATCTCTACTGGACTGATCTGCTCGTCGTTCAGGACGGATTTGACCTCCTCCAAAGATAAGCCTAATTCCTTAAGCGATATAATCTGCTGCAGGCGTGACAGGTCAGATTCATCGTACAGTCTATGACCGGACTCCGTCTTGCCGGATGGCGAGAACAAACCGATTTGATCGTAAAATCGCAAAGTCCGCACGGTGAGTCCCGTTTGTTTGGCAAGATCCCCCACCTTCCAATTTCGTTTCATAAGTGCTCCTTTGTTAGCGCTAACTATGCACCGGTAGATTAAGTATAAAAGATTACGTTACGTTAGGTGCAACCCAAATTATGATTTTGGTAAAAAAACGACTACCTGAATCGCCCCTTTGAACAATATTGTCTTTCTGAATTTATCCGTGTCGCTACATCGTTATAGCAAAAAAGCCGCGATTTCCGCGACTTCCTATGCGTATATGTTCTAATCCTCCGACAATCCTCTACTCCAATTGCAGACTCTTTAGAGTATGTTTTAATTTCTGAAGGATGAATTACCCTCTTGCAGCGTCTCCATCATGATATGAAAATATTGACTGTCGCCAGTATTAAAGTAGTTATACCAGGCTTCTAGCGTTTCATTTTTAAATAGATCCAGCAGCGCCATAACCTCACGAGCTAATAGAAGTCCGCCGGCAGCACTGGTTGTAATAAGATTTCCGTCTACAACGATCTTCTCGTCTTTATAACAGGCAGCGCCTTTGTATGTGGGGCAGAACAGAGTCAAATACTCCAGACTGTTGCTCGTGTGTTGTCGATCATCCAATAAACCGGAATTTGCAAGGGCGGTAGTCGCTCCGCATATTGCTGCAACTTTACCGCCTGCGTCCAGTAGTTGTTTTGCTTTTTCAACAACTGCTGCATGTTCGGGATCATGCCAACGGTCCGCCCCCGGCAAGAGCAGTATCGCGGAGGTTTCAGGCGTGATCTCATCGACCGTCAAATCTGGAAGAATCGTCATACCGCCCTTTGTCGTGATCGGACGTTTCGATACACCAACCATTTTTACAGGAATACGGCTCCCTCGATTTTTAAAGTATTGACCTGAGTTGAGCTCTGCCATTACAAAGCCAAGCTCCCAATCCGCCATTGTATCTAGCACGTAAGCATAAGCGTATTTCATGTACTCCTCCTTGATTACTTTTGATTTCGTTAGAATCGCTCTCATTTCCAACGCTAATTGTAGACGTTGAAATTTGACAACAGTATGTCAGTGATCCATAGGATAAGAGAGCCCCGCTTCCATTCTTAGAAATCTTATACTTCGAGCATTTAGCCATTTCCGATAATCAAGCGGGTGGCCAAAAGATGATTTTATTAAGGGTTATGTGCCAGCTCTACCTCTTTCTTCTGTTCTGGTTTACGGGAACGTTTAAAGGCAGATGCTAGCAAGACCAAAAGGCCTCCAACGCCGATCCAGATTAACACATTTGTCGGATGATTCAAGCTCAACCCTTGCCCAAAGAAGAACAACTCACGCAGCCCTTCAACCATGAAGCGCATCGGCAACCATGGTAGGATCCAATCACGGTAAAACGGAGATAATGACTCAGGAGCGAGACTAAGGAGCGGCGCACCGATAAATAGGAACAATACGAAAATAATCATGCCTTTAAATCCAATCCAAGAAAAAATAGCAGATATCATAAGGAAAAATGCTAAATATGCAATGGCCAAGAATAATGCTGTATGCGTGAAATGAGATATGTGTAGGCCCCAACGCTCGGCGAACCAGGTTAAGCTAAATCCAGCCGCCAAAGCAATGATCACTCCCCAAAAGACTTGGGCTATATTCGCCCGAAGCCGTTCATGACGATTCACTTCATTTAATTTATTTTTGACAAGCAAGAAAATCACGTTTCCGATTAAACTGGCCATCCACAGAGGTTGGAACATCAAAACAGGTGAATTTCCATTTGCAATATGCGTACCGATTGGATTCACATTAATGACATCGCTAACAATGGGCGAAGCTAATGCAGCGGCTTGTTTCGTCGAGATCGTAGCGCCTTGCTGATCGAAAGTCGCTAATAGCTCAGCACGTATCTTCTCATTCATGCCATTAACCGCTTGAATTAGCATTTGTTCAGCCATACTAGAGGCCGATGCATTCATCCCTTGGTTGACATAAATCTGCATCCGGGGTGTAGACGGATCCGACGTCAAAAGCGATGCTTGCTTCTCGCTGAAATCCTTGGGAATCACCAATGCAGCATAGTATTCTTGGTTATTGAGCCCTGCTTTTACTTCTACTTCACTACCAATTTCAATCCATTTAATCGCTGGCTCTCCATCCGAATTTACAGAGGTTTCTGATTTCATATCAGACACGATCGTCACGCCCATATTTACTTTTGGGGTCGTCAAGCCTTGATCCTCATTCACAATAGCAATTGGCAAATTATGAGGAGAGGGATTGATGCTAGGAATCATTGCAAGGCTAAAAATGAAGATGACTGCAATAACGATAATAGGTAATGCAACAATGAATTTGTTTTTAAATAAGCTCATACTTATCCACCCTTATTACTTTCGTTGTTTAATCGATTGATCCCATGTAGATGTGAAAAAAATGAACAAAAATAGCGTTGCTGTAGCAACGCATCTGTATCCATTTGATTACAAAATGTATTACTCATGTTCATTCGTGATATGAAAGACATCACCGTAATATAATTCGGCGATGTCTTTCTTGTGATTCAGGTGTACACAACTTCAAAATCTACTGTTTGAATTTTTTCGTTTTTCTGTCGGTAGTATAACCTCAATTACGTCCCAATGTTCGGCGATCTTTCCTTCCTCTACGCGGAACAAATCGTAGAAAGCAGTAGGTTGGCCAACAAATAGACCTTCACTTACCGTAAGAACAAAATCGCCTTGTCCGATAATCTGATGAACCTGCGTATATTGAAATTCAATATTTTTCTCCTCAAGTGCCTGCAATGCAGCACTGAGACCGGAAAGGCCGTCTGCAATATGTGGACTATGCTGAATGTAGTTATCCCCATCAAAGTAAGAGCTAAGCAGGTCCGGATTCTTCCCAAGCAAGATGTTCTCGACATAGCTCTTGACAACTTTTTTATTCTCATCAGTTTTGTCGATATCCTTAATTGTGTCCGGACCGTCAACCATCGTATGATTGCTTGGTGTCTTTTCCACCATCTCTTGCAAATTGTCCCAATGTTCGACGATCAGTCCATTCTCAAATCGGAAAATATCAAAGCTGATTTTGGGGCCAAAAAATTCATATACGGAATGAATGGCAACATAATTGCCGTCGACTAAAGTGCGCTTAATGCTTACCTTTGTACCAATTTCCTTTAAATGACCAAGTGCACCAAGCATGGCCGCACGACCATCGAGTAGGGCCTGATTGTGCTGAATATATTTATTTGGATGAATATAAGCTGTAATAGCATCGGGGTTACCGCTCTCGAAACTTTCCAGCACAGCGATTGCCTTACGGACAAGCTCATTTTGATTGTTTAATGTCATTAGAATATCCTCCTTATTTTATCAAAAGTTAAAATTTTCGTTTGCGATGAATAGGCCTAAACTCGGACCAGCCTAAACAATAACAATCATCCTCATCTTCATTCACCTCTTTCAATTTGAGTTTATAGTCATTAGATAAATAATGAACTCCATGTTGTTTATTTATCTTTCGCTCATTATAATAAAGACGAATACAGCACTCAATATTCAATATTTTTATTTTTGAAAGATAACATACAATCCAAATAACTTTGTCGCTTAACGACTCAAATTTAATATAGGAGAGTGAAAACAATGAAGAAGAAAACCGATTTAAGAATACTGCGCACGAAACAATCGATTCGAAAGGCGTTCTATGAGCTTATTCAGGAAAAAGGATACGAAGGAATAACGATCCAGGATATTGCCGATCGGGCAATGATCAATCGAAATACTTTTTATCTTCACTATCAAAATAAACCTGATTTATTAAATACATGTATGGATGAGTTGTTGAGCGAATTAAAGAATGCAGTCGTTCTTTGTCCAATCAACATAAGTCCTTTCAGTATTGCTATACTCGAGACAGTCATGCAAACGACATTGGAGCACATTTCGCACAATACCTCTTTTTACAATGCCATGTTAATTGAAGAGAATCGAATCTATCAGTTTCGAGCGAAAATGGAGAGCATTATCAAAGATAAACTAAATGAGGGGTATAATCCTGCTCAGGGTAATTCCCCTTTAGCAATATCTAGGGAATTGCTGCTCGAATACCTCGTATCGTCTTTCATGGGGATTGTCATTTGGTGGGTTAAAAACGATCTACCTCTTCCTGCGAGTGAAGTTTCATCTCAGTTTAGTAGAATCGTTGCCTACGGGCATTTGAAAGCTGCCGGCATCACCCTCGAGGAATAATATTAGCGAGGGGAATTCCCAAGTCACCCAAATAAGTGACTAACTGCAAACAAAAAACCTCCGCGTTTAGCGCGGAGGTTAATCTATGTATGTTCTAGTCCTTTGACATAGATAGACAACAAATACTAATCGTTTAATCCCTTTCCAGCCAGGATATGTGCGATATATTTTTCAACCCTTGACTCTCGAGTTTTGGATTGCTTGGGTGTAGAAAAATGCAGAATGTATGCTCTTTGCCGTCCCGGAGTCAATGCTTCAAAAGCCGTCTTTAAGCCTTGGATTTCAACGAATTTATTTTCTAATTCTTCCGGAATGATGTATTCCGTATTCTTTTTATAGGTCACTTGCAAACCGGCTTTCTCAACTTCAATGGCTTCATCAATATATGTTTTCAAGATAAGTTGCATTTCATCGATCTCTTGAACATTGGTAAACCGAATCTGACGCGCTGCCTGAACATTTGCCGTTTGCTGGATTAGGATCCCATGGGGATCTTTTAATAACGCGCCTTTGTGAAACAGAAGCGCACAGTAATCTTTAAAGCCATGAATCAAAACAATGTTTTTATCATCAAGCGTGTAACAAGGATGCATCCACTTAAAATCCTCGGTCAACCCGCAGTCAAGAGCGATTTCTCTCAGCAGCTTGAATTCTTCCTTCCACTTCTTAAGCTTGTTAAAATAGGGATCAATTTTTGAATTCCTTTCACCTTTTATCATCGAGGTCCCTCCTTTATGTCCTTGTACGTTTTGCTAGAGACGTTGGCAATCGGTCGAGGCTGCTCAAATTTTTTTCTTGCCAGTAGCTGTGCAAGCCTTCTTCACCTTTTTGCTCCGCCCACCGCTGGAGCGTTTCCCTCTCCTTTTCGTACGACATGAATGGTACCGCATAACCGCAGGATGTCTGAACTTTATGTATATCGACTGTAATGATCTGCCGGACTCCAGACATCGGTTCAAACATCCCGTATAACAACTCCCACTCGTTGTCCTCCGGAAGAATTACCGTTCCGGTTCCGTACAGGCGCAGAATGTTCGGAGGCCCCTGGAATGCGCAGAACATCATCGTGATTCGACCGTTCTCTTCAAGATGGGCACTGGTCTCATTGCCGCTCCCGGTCAAATCCAAATACGCGACCTTACGATCGGACAAAATCCGGAACGTGTCGTATCCCTTCGGCGACAGATTGACATGCCCATCTCGCGACATGGGGGCCGTTCCGACAAAAAATAAGTGCTGCTTTCGGATAAAGGCCATATGCTCGGGGAGCATGGCCGGAAACTGTTTTCCCATTCGTATCCCCTCCGATGAACTTGTATTGGGTTCATTCACGCGTGAACACCGTCCCAGGTCGAGCGCTCTAAGGCGTTCTGGACAGATCGCTTGCTCCAGTCGTGATCTCGCTCTTGGCTATACGTTCATTGTATTCGAAACAGCCACATAAATATAATATATTCTTAACACGCATAGATACACTCCGGTTATGAATAAGGCGACTAGCTCCTCGCGAGAGGTACGGATCCGCTCTGCTCCGTTCATATATACATCGATATTCATCCCCTACATATTACATATCTTGCGTCCTGCTTCCTTTTTACTTTGACTTTACTTCATTTTTACTCCCATCTATTAAGCTTACGTGAGGTAGTAAATACCGAATTTTTTTTAGGAGGAATTATTAATGAAGAAGATAGCTTCTGTGTTAATCACCGCTATGCTTTTTGCATTACCGGTTACACCTGCTTTTGCTCAAGCGAATCATGATACTGTTAAGCAAAAGGCTCAAGCATTGGCTTCGGAGATGGTGTCCAATTATGATGTAAGTGGCTTGCAGTATGCGATTATGGATCATGGATCCATTGTGTTATCCGATAGCGCTGGTGTATATGATAAAGCTACCAAGGAACCGGTAACCAAAGACACGATGTTTGGAATAGGATCGGTCAGTAAAATGCATGTATCTGCTGCAACGATGATGTTAGCTGATTCGAATCAAATTGATATTGATAAACCACTGATCACGTATATCAAGGAGTTTAAAATGGCGGATGAACGATATAAAGAGATTACGCCACGAATGTTAATGAATCATTCATCAGGGCTTTATGGTAGCCACTATGGGAATAGCATGTTGTTTGATGATAATGATACAAAAAATCATGATGAATTATTGGTAAAATTACAATCAGAAGTTTTAAAGTCAGACCCAGGCGAATATTCGGTATATTGTAACGATGGGTTTCAGCTGCTTGAATTATTGGTTGAACGAGTGAGCGGTTTGAGTTATACCGAATTTATTGAACAATATATTAGCACCCCGCTGGATTTAGACTCTACTAAAACACCACTCGATTCATTTGATAGAGAACGACTGGCAAAAACTTATTTTCCTGGGATCGATCAGGCTTTACCCGTTGAGAATGCCAATGTTCTTGGAACAGGAGGCATCTACTCCACGGCGGAAGAAGTAAGTACGTTCGCTGAAGTATTAATCGGGAATCGAACGGATATTTTATCTGAGAAGTCAGCAAAAGCCATGCAAAATCATGAGTATCGAAATGGAATCTGGGTTTCTGAAGAGACAAACATCGTGAATTATGGTCTTGGTTGGGATGCCGTTCGCTTAGCACCTTTTAGTGATTACGGAATAACGGCATTATCCAAAGGTGGGGATACCGTTATGTATCACGCAGCTTTGACTACCCTACCCGACCATGATATTTCTATAGCTGTGCTTTCATCGGGAGGGAGTTCAATTTTCAATAATGCCTTTGCATCCAACGTTTTATTAGAATATTTAAAAGATAAAGGCATGATTAAAGACATTCTACCCGAGAAAACATTTGAGCCTTCCATAAAAGTGGATATGCCATCGGAATATCTCTCTTATTCTGGAGTATACGGTTCAGTGGGCAAGACAATAAATATTGGAATTAAGAACGGAGAGATTGATTTACCTGCTCTATCAGGGGGAGAGATACCACCACAAAAATATGTATACACGGGCAATGGACAATTTAAAAACAAGGATGGAAATGTAGCCATTAGCTTTGACCAACAAAAGAATGGAAAAACCTATTTAAAGGTTAACGCGTATACGAATCTTCCGGGATTAGGTCAAACCGTTGCGGTAATGTATGAATATCAAAAGCTGGATACCAATCCTCTAAATCAGACAACTAAAAAGGTATGGGAAAATAGAAACGGAAAAAGTTATTATGCATTGGATGAAAAGATAACTTCTGGATTTTATCTAGCACCAAAGGTCTTAAATAAGAATATATCCGTTGATATGGATCATGGGTACGCAAACGGCACTAAAATTATGGACGAGAATAAAGCAGTAAATGCTGTCGAAATTCCGATGATGAACGGAAGAGATGCATTTGATTTGAATTTCTATAAATTGAACCATACGGAGTATTTAAAGATTGATGGACAATCCTATATTAGTGAAGATGCGATTCAACCCATTTATGCAGGGGGCTCCTCGATATGCAACATACCATTCAATGGTCAGGCTGTATGGTATAAGATTGATGAAAAATCAGCCAATCGAGTCATGACTGTTGAGGCTCCGTCAAGTGGAGGGTTTGCCGTTTATGACGTAAATGGAAATGTGATGAACTTCTCAAAGGCAAGCAATAATCATTCGGTAGTACTGCCTGAAAGTGGAACAATCGTTTTTGGTGGTAATCCGGGAGATGGATTTAGAATTAATCTGAAGGATAAATAGACTTGTAGCTCATAAAGTATACGCCTGGAACGTGTATTGGAAGCCTTGATCCGAATGGACCCCGGCTTCCAATATGCAGTGTAGCTTTTATATCGATTATGGGGTCTCGTAGTTTTTTAACGGCATACCTACATATTCGCGGAAGGAGCGGACCCGCTCTTCCTCGAACTCGAAGACGATTGCAAGCTCATTACGAAAAGGCCGCCCATTCAACAAGCCTTCCGAGCGAAATACCACCATCCCGTTGCCCTCATTCTCAAGCACAATCAGCGGAGTCAACTGCATCTGAAATACGGAGCGCTCGAACCTGATCAATTCCTCGAAGCGCTCTTTGCCTTGCTGCTCGTGATTCCACCCCTCTAGCGGGAGCGGAACGAAGAAATGGAAATCTTCCGTAACCTTTATAAGAAAATCGGCTGTATCCCCTGTCTCCAAAGCATGCCGAAAGGCATCAAACACTTCACAAGTACGGGATTGGACTGCGTCTAGAGATTTCTCCATGAAAGAATCCTCCTCAACATGGTTTATTAGTCACTCACTTTTTTAATTTTTCATCAAGCCGTTTTGTTAGATGAGACGTGAAAAATAGGACGCCTGCACTTCATTGGTTAACTCGACGACAGAACCTTTAGCTGGCTCGAAATCGTTCCAAGGTGAAAACCTTCGTGAATCAGAATAAAGTTTAACAACTCACCAAAGGTGTTGAATTGGAACGGTCCCAAGGCAAACGGAGTCAAAAGATTCTCGCCCAGCATTTCAGGTGTCAACTCAGATAAACGGGAAAGCTGCGCCGTTAACATCTCGACCATCGCTTCCTTCGATGGAGGAGCAAACGTCCAATCCAACGGCTTGGTTCCAGAGTTAAACAGTGTTTCATAAGTGTCCGGTATGACAGGCGGAGAGCCGAAGATCAAGGGAGAATACTTATCCATCCAATAAATCATGTGGCCGACATTCCAACGGATTGTATTGTTGAAACCAGCGGGTTGAATATCGAACTGTTCCTCAGGGATCGCCTGCACCTGCTGCTGCAGTACTTGACGTGCGGTTGTTGCCGTATTGATAATCATTTCAGACATGCTAATTTCCTCCTTTATCATGAGAACCACTTGATATGTTCCCATTTTATGTCTCATGGAACTTACCATCAATGCAGTGGGCGTTACCGGAACGTTAAGTATCAGTTAACGATTATTCTTTGACAGAAGAAGAAGTCGGAGCAACAATTATCATTGAGCATGATACACGATGCAATAGAAAGAAGGTGTGAGCGATGGAGTTAAAACAACTGCAATATTTCATGGCCATTTGTGAAGAGCTTCATTTCACGAGAGCAGCCGAAAAAATGGGAGTCAGTGCACCCAACATCAGCCAGCAGATAAGAAGATTGGAAGAAGAATTCGGGGTTCTGTTGTTCGATCGTGTGGGAAAAACAATTGTCCTTACAGACGCTGGAGCCATTCTTCGTGAACATGGTGCTGCCGTGTTCAGGCATCTGCAGCAAGCGGGCGATGCCATTGCAGATCTGAAGCAAATGCAAGGCGGATCTCTTTCCATCGGGGTCTTGCCCGGTGACGCGGATCTTATGTTCAATGCCATGCTGCTAAACTTCCATCAGACCTATCCCACCATCTCGCTGTCCCTTTTGGAAACTACGAAAGTAACAGAACAAGTTCTGGACCGAAGCATCGATGTCGGCGTAACTATTGGACCTGTTATCGATGAACGTCTCACGTCAATTCCCCTGTTTCATGAGGAGTTCTCATTGGCTGTAAGTATGAATGATCCCCTTGCCACGGAGAACTTCATCCCCTTGAGCAGGTTGCAAGGCTTAAAGATGGTCATGTTTCCAGCAGACCACCAATGCCGAAAGCTGATCGACCGCTTTTGCATGGAGACCGGGTTTACTGTACAACCGCATATGGTGATGACAACGTTATTTTCCCTCCTTCAGATGGTACAGAGCGGAGTTGGCGCTTGTGTTCTGCCGCGACTCCTGTTGGAAAATATTGTCAATCCGGACATCAAGGTTGTGCATCTTAGGAACCCTACGCCTTCTCAGGACATTTGTCTGATCTACCGCAGCGACAGGTATGTCGGATACGCCATGCGCACGTTTATCAAGACTTTGAGAGCTTACATCGAGACAGCTATCCATCAATCGAAGTCTTCATAGAAGGTAGTACCAGCAGTATCGAGCCGGTTCAAAGCCTTCCCCCTTCCTCTATCTCAACAAAGGATACGTTCATTCAAAATCTTTTTTTAGTACTGCATTGCGAATTTAGCCAGTATATTCTAAAGAAAGACACAATCACGATAGCTTCTTCTATTCTCAGGGAAGGAAGACGAGGATATGCCGATACGTCCGCCAATCTTGCAGAGAGGCGATACCGTTGGAATCGTTACCTTAGGTAGCCCGCTCGCTGCGAACATCATTAATACACGGATCGAATATTTGAGAGCGATGGGGCTTAATGTTGTTTTGGGTCAATATGTATATGCGCAGAATGGATTTCTTGCCGGCACAGACGAGCAGCGGGCTTCCGATTTAATGATGATGTTTCGAGATGAGCAGGTGAAAATGATACTGCCCACCAGAGGCGGTACAGGAGTGGCCGGAATTCTTCCGTACCTTGATTATAATGAGATACGAAATCATCCAAAAATCGTTACGGGTTACAGCGACATCACGGTACTATTAAATGTACTGCATCAATATGGGGATTTAATAACATTCCATAGTCTGCTGCTGATTGACTTCAAACCCGTAACGCCCGCTTATAATTTCGATCAGTTTTTTTCTGCGACATCCGTATATTCATTAACCCGGTCCATCTTGAATCCACAGGGGATGCCGCTGATAAGCCGTGTTCCGGGCAACGTTACGGGGCAGCTTGTGGGTGGTAATCTGACATCGTTTGTCGATACGTTAGGCACGCCATTCGAAATCGATACACGGGGTAAAATTCTCGTTCTTGAAGAAACACATGAACCTACCAATACCGTCTATAGGTACTTGAATGATTTGAAGCTTGCCGGAAAATTTCGTGACTGTATCGGCATTATTATGGGAGAATGCTCAGGCTGCCAGGCGGCTTATGGCAAATCCTATGAAGATGTAATCAACGAATTTGTTGTACCTCTTGGTAAGCCGCTTGTAACGAACCTTGCTACAGGTCATGGTTTTTATAAAGCCGCTTTGCCGATTGGCGCAACGGTTAATCTCGATTCAGTCCATAATAGAATAACTATAGTTGAACCTACCGTCAGCGTTTGACATCGGCTAAGACGATGAGCTGTGTCATGTCTAGCGACAAGCCTCACAGCGCCCAGCCGGTAAGAAAGTCCTCTGCCTTGTAATGATGTACAGTTAAGACTAACAAGTAGCAAAAAAAACAGCCTTGGCCGACAAACGGCCTAGGCTGTTTACATATGAGCGAGTCGGGGCCTTTGTTTGCGTAGGAGCTGACATGATCCCTGCTTTCTTCTCACTCGAGCTGTCTATGGATGGTCGAGGAACAAATTGATCTGTTTTCGAAGATTGGCTGATACTTGAGCAGCAATCTCGAAGAGAGTCATCCCCGATCCGTCAATATGTTGCTTTCTCATACAAATCAGCAGGCAATGCCTGCACGAACGGCGACCAATCTCCCGTTGTGTATACGTGAAGTCGGTGCATGGCACGCGTACATGCTGTATACAGAAGTTTGCGATCGTTTTCCCGGCTGTAAGCTTGAGATGATGCCTCATAAATCAGGACTGCATCAAACTCAACACCCTTGGCGAGATATACGGGAATAACCATCGCTCCTTTTTCAAAGGTAACCGTCTCCTTCGTAATGAGCTGCAATGCTTCGCTTCCTTGCACCCGTAACGATTCAAAGGCTGCGCGGCTTTCAGCCGCAGTCTTCGTAATGACGGCAATAGAGTCAAAGCCTTCGGCTTTAAGTGCCGCGATGTCTTTCAGTATACGTTCGTCATGCATCTCTCCGTCCTCCACCTTCATAAGAAGAGGCTTCGGTCCGCTCCTTTCAAAAGGGACGATTTCCGACTCATCGGAGAGCAGCACTTTCGTAAAATCCACAATCTCCCGAGTTGAACGATAACTGCGCACAAGGCGGATCAAGCTTGTTTCTGCTTCTCCATATAGCCGAAACAGCGGTGAATCGGAATCCTGCAGCTTCGTTGATTGCGTAAAGATCGCCTGCCCGAAGTCACCGAGTACCGTCATGCGGGCGCGAGGAAATAGTTTTTTTAGATACTCATATTGAAACGTCGAATAATCCTGCCCCTCATCGACGAACACATGCCGAATTTCCGTGTTCGTCCGAACGCCTTCGATCAGCTCTTTTAGATACAAATACGGAGTCGCATCCTCATAGAATAATTCGAACCGCTCCAGCTTTTCTTTGGTTTGCCTGCAAATTTCAGGCCATAGAACCGGGATCTCGGTCTCATTTGTCTTCTCTCGATAAGCAACCTCTTCGTCAAACAAATGGACATATAGGCTTTGGACATCGATAAATGATAATTTCTTCACGCTTTGTCTTAGCGGTTTGAAGTTCCTCTTCACGATCCTTTGACTGAGCAATTCCTCCTCCCGCTCGGCGAAGTCAAAGTCACCTTCATCTTCTCTTCGCTTATTGCTTATTTTCTCGTGAACTACCGCGTAACGCTCGGCAATGTCAAACACCTCCCTATCCTTATGCAGCTCGCTGAAAATTTCCGCATATTGCTCGTTATCAAGGTAATGAAGTTCCTCTTCAACCCAGGACGCCCCGCGCTCCTTGCGTTCGATTAGCGAAAGTTCCTTCAGAAGCCATTTCTGCAGGAGATCGACACGATTGGCCAAGCTCAAGGAAAGGTCGTAGCTGTAAAATTGGATTCTCATTTGCTCCGCCGTAATCAGATCACGATCCCGAAATCGAATGCCGTTGAAAAGCATGCCTTCCTGCCCCAGCCATTGCGCATAGTTCTGCAGGGCTCTCAAGAAAGCCTCGGAAGCCTTGTACTTCATCCCCTGAAGGCGAGCCTCATAATCGGGAGTTGATTGTGCGGTCAGCACATATTCGATCTGATCGAAGAGATCCTCCAGACTTAAGGATGCACCCAGCCAATATTCGATATATTCCTGCAGTGTCGTCTGTTGCATGTTTTCCTCGCCGAGCTCGGGAAGGACGGAGGATACGTAACTGTTAAATATTTGATTTGGCGAGAATAGAACGATCTGGTCAGCCTTAAGCGAATCGCGGTTTTTGTACAGCAAATATGCTACACGTTGCAATGCCGCGGAGGTCTTCCCACTCCCTGCCGCCCCCTGAACAATGAGCAGCCGACTATGATCGTTTCGGATGATGGCGTTTTGCTCCTTTTGGATAGTTGATACGATACTCTTCATTTGAGAATCCGCGCCTTTGGCCAACATTTGCTGGAGCAGCTCGTCGCCAATCGTTACGTTCGCATCAAACAAATGACGAATTTGTCCATTGTGAATCTGATATTGCCGTTTCAACTCCATCATACCTGTGATCTGCCCGACCGGCGTGACGTAAGAGGCCGCACCGGGGGAATGGTCGTAGTAGAGACTCGCGATAGGACTGCGCCAATCATACACCAGGAAGCTTAATCCATCTTCATCGACGAAAGAAGATACGCCGATATAAATCTGCTCACTCACATTCAGGCCATCCTCTAGAAAATCGACGCGCCCAAAATAAGGAGAAGGCAACAGCCGATGCAAGCTCCTCCATTGTTGCGTCAGAAGCCGGTGACGACGCTCCCTTTCAGATAACACCGCAGCCTGTTGTTTAATCGTATAAAATGTTTCTTCAAAGTCTTCGTCCGAGCTCGTGTTGACCGTAACCTCTTCCCAGAATCGCCTGCGAATCTCAGCAGCCTGATCGCGCATCCCGGTAACGCTTGGTTCCAACTCGTCGATCCTCGCCTTCAGCTTTTCCCTTACCTGATCCAGCCGTTCTTGTTCTAACCGCCATTCCTTCGCTTCCATGTTTTTCTGAACACACTCCTTTTCAATCTGGTCTAAAAAAAGTGCATTGACAAATCATGGCCACCGATGTATAATTAAATTAGGAAAAGTAATTATAATATCTGATTACACATGATTTTCATTCGCGCTACTGATTATAGCATAGCGTTTTTTTGCGTTCAATTGATTTTTTATATTCTTGGCGTATCTGCCAAGTTTTTTTATTTTCCCGTAAAATCGAACTCGCTCGCCCACCTCCCTATCACAAAATAGAAAAAACCGCGTTGTAGGTAGAGGTCCCGCAACTCGGTTTTATCCAATGTTTGTCCGCTTCTCTTCTATCGATACCTTTTCCTAACAAGCACAGGTTATAATGCGCCCACAACCCGGTGAGGTACATACGGCTCTTCAAGGGAGGCAATCTCCTCCGGTGTAAGATTAACCGTAAGAGCGGCTGCCGCGTCTTCGAGATGCGATATTTTGGTCGCACCGACAATAGGAGCGGTAACCGGTTGTTTTTGCAGCAACCAGGCAAGAGCTACCTGTACACGGGGAATGGCTCGCTCTGCCGCAATCTGTGCAACCCGTTCCACAATTACCCGATCGGCATCGGAAGTGGCATCATACTTAGATTTTTGAACCATGTCTGTTTCTGAACGGTGCGTCGATTCTGACCAATCGCGAGTCAATCGTCCCGATGCTAGAGGGCTGTAGGGGATCACGCCTATTTTTTCAGATTTGCACAGCGGCAACATTTCGCGCTCTTCTTCGCGGTAAATGAGGTTATAATGGTTCTGCATCGAAACGAACCGAGTCCAGCCATTCATCTCGGCGACATGCTGCGCTTTTAGAAACTGCCATGCATACATGGCTGAGGCTCCAATATAGCGGACCTTTCCAGCTTTCACCACATCATGAAGAGCCTCCATCGTTTCTTCGATAGGCGTATCATAATCCCATCGATGGATCTGGTACAGATCGACATAATCGGTACCCAAGCGCTTGAGGCTTTTGTCAATTTCACTCATGATCGCTTTCCGGGACAGCCCCATGCCGTTCGGTCCTTCGTGCATACGGAAATGAACTTTCGTCGCGAGGACGATTTCATCCCGATTGGCGAAATCCTTCAATGCGCGGCCCACAATTTCCTCACTTGTACCGTCTGAGTACACATTCGCCGTATCGAAAAAGTTGATGCCGAGCCCCAATGCCTTTTTAATAATGGGACGACTGTTCTCCTCATTAAGCACCCATTGATGGACCCACCGCTCTGCTACGCCAAATCCCATGCATCCAAGACAGATGCGGGATACGTCGAGTCCGGTATTCCCTAGTTTCACATATTCCATGAACGTCCCTCCTTAAATTTAAGTCTACCACCTGGAGTTAACTCCAGGTCACGAGAGAAAATCAGCATTCTGCGTCTTCTACAAATTTATTGAAAAGATTTTTGTTGTTTCCCAATTTGTGACTTTCCTCGTAGAATTGAATTTTCTTCTCTAACAATTTAAGATTCTCTTGATATATATTTAATTTAGCTCTGACTTCCTCTTGATGGTTATATAATATTTGCAATAATTCGTCTAATCCTTCTTGTCCTTTCTCCAAAAGATCGATGTATTTTTTAAGATCTTCTAACGACATCCCTGTTTGCTTCATGTGTAGAATGAATTTAAGCCAGTTCCCATCTTCGTCCGTATAGAAGCGGATCTTGTTAGAATCTCTTTTGGGCACTACTAAACCCATTTTTTCATAGTAACGAAGTGTATGCTCACTAGTTCCTAATATTCGAGCCATTTCTCCTATTCGATAAGACATATGTTCACCCCTTACATTTTACCCTTGAAAGTATCTCCTCGAATGAAACCTCTATTCTTCAATGGTTTTAATGATCTTTGCGGGTACGCCTGCAACGATTGTATGATCAGGTACATCTTTTGTAACCACAGCCCCGGCCGAAACAATTGAATTTTCACCGACCGTTACACCAGGCATAATGGTTGCTGCAATCCCTATCCATGCCCCCTTTTTTATAACAATTTGTTTTGAAACGGTTGATCTTCTTTGAGCTGGAGATATCGGGTGATTGATGGTCACAAGGTTTACTTTAGGAGCAATTAACACGTTATCACCAATCGTGATACCTCCCCGATCCATGAATGTACATCCTTGGTTAATGAATACCTCTTTCCCTACTCTAATATTTTGACCGTAATCCGTGTAGAACGGCGGTAGCAACTCAAATGTATGATCCACTTTACTCCCCGTTAAATGGCTAAAAAGTTCTCTTACTTTATTTTTATTGTGATACCCCGTATTTAACTCTGCAATAAGCTTCTGCGCACGTTCGATAGCATCTGCCATTTTATAAAATTCAGGGTCACGAAGTGAAATGACCTCACCTGCGCGATCTCTTGCAAAAATGTCCTGGTTCATCCTATACGCTCCCTCGGAATTTTTTATGTTTAATGAGAAGTTCCTTCTCTACCGTAACACTTAGAGTTGACTCTAAGTCAAACAAAAATTGAATTTAAATACAGCTTGACTTAAAGTCTGCTCAAAGTGATAGCCTTATAACACCTTACGAGGTAAATATGTTGGAAATGGGGAACATTTTATGTCAAATGTTAAAGACCAAGTTGTTATTATTATGGGAGCATCCAGCGGAATAGGTGAAGCGACAGCACGTAAATTAGCAGAGCAAGGAGCCAGATTAGTCATTTCAGCTCGCCGTGAAGATCGTTTGAAGAAACTTAAAGCCTCCATGCCCGATGCAAACATAGTCTATCAAACCGCGGATGTAACGAATGATGAAGAAGTGCAAAAAGTTATTGATTTGGCAATGAAGGAATATGGGCGAATTGATGCTATCTTTAATAACGCTGGTATTATGCCCACAGCTCCGCTCGCTGAGAGCAGAAAACAAGAGTGGAAAGCCATGTTGGACGTAAATATTATGGGCGTTTTGAATGGAATCTCAGCCGTTTTACCAATCATGCAAAAGCAGCAGACCGGAAAAATTATTACGACATCTTCGGTTGCTGGTCATGTTGTTTATCCAGATTCGGCTGTTTATTGTGGCACGAAATTTGCTGTAAGAGCCATTATGGAGGGACTGCGTCAAGAAGAAAGAGACAACAATATTCAATCCATCGTTATTTCTCCTGGGGCAGTTGATACAGAACTATATACGTCCATTCATCATGAAGAGAACCGAAAGTGGGTACAACAAAATTCTGCAAACCCTGAGCTCAGCATGAAATCCGAAGATATCGCAGATGCGGTTGCTTATGTAGTGGGAACACCAAATAGCGTTTCCATAAGCGAAATGGTTATTCGTCCAACAAAGCAGCCTATTTAAATATACCTCAGATTCAGCGAGTAGGTTCATTACACTATGGAAATTAACATCATTATCAAGAAAGAGGTTGTCCTTCAAGTCACCAAACGTGACTTCGGACAACCTCTCTCTCATTTTACAGGCTCTGCCCAATTCGAAGGTGCAACGGGCTTAGCCTCCGACTGGCTGCCAAGCCATCGAACTGGAATTATATTTGACAGAGCGAATTGCTCCCTGGAACACCAAGGAACCTGCATACTTTGTATCACAATTTCGCCGATAGTTGGTTATTGCAACTGTTTTTAGTCCACACTGCAACAATCCTTAAGCTTTATGATCAGGACGAGGTGTCATCGTTGTGCGGAGTGAATATTTCCACAAGAGAATAAAAAAGCTTTCCATATTCACCCCTTCGAGTGATTGTGGAAAGCTTCATTTGCTTTGTTATTGGTTTGTTTTAGATGAAAATCTTCTAATAGAATTTCCGTTCTTCTTGTGTTGTTACACAAATAGCTCAATACCAAGGAAAAGGAGTAGACCGCAAACACTTGCATAAGCACTGAGGAGGTGTTGTTTGGATTCCTTCTTATAGCGTCTTTCAACAACGGATCGGAAAGCGTGTAGAACAGCCATCACAAGAATAACGTCCTGATATGCCGACACCCTCCACTCCCAAACAAACCACATAAAGAAAATCGCGATTAGGGAAACAGCTACAATGATGGACTCCCCAATTCGATGAAATCGATTGATATGCTTATACAGCGGCGTATCTGAATCGTAGGATACCTTCAGTTTTTTTTTGATCCATATGTACCCGGAGACGAATATGATTGCATACAACATGATACTGATAAAGAGCATTCTAAAGTCACCCCTTTTCAAAAATAGCGGCCAGTATCACTCAAGATCTAATATGCAGGTTTTTTATAATTACTCGTATCTGGAATAAGAGGTTTATCATTCCTTTAAAATACACGATTATCCTATTTGAATCAATGACGAGTTTAAACCAAAACAGCACCTATGGAAAACAAGGTGCTGTTTTTGAGTCTAAAGTCCAATAATTGTTCCAACAATACCTGCTTCATAACCACCGCTTCAAAATTTTTCAGGAAATTGTTTGACAATGCCTTCCGTCAGGATATCCGCTAAATGAATCATATGGATCTCGTTTTTGTCGGTTGCTGCAATATCCGCTTTCCAATCTCCTTTGAGAGAGTTAACGACGATTTCCGTAATCAACTGAAGATGCGTATACAGCATATCTTGCAGCACTTTAAACTGCCAGTTCGGGTTCGCCGCGCTCAAAAATTTGGCGATATCGTCGGCGTTTCTATGCCAATCCGCCTCTAACTTAGTTACATCTGCCTGATTGCCCGCTTTGGCTGCCGCTACAATTCTCCCTGCGATCAGAATATTTTGGTTTTCACATTCATCTGCTCGTCCGTATGTTTGGAATAAAACAATCTGTCTTATTATGGTTGAAGCATCCTATTTTATACAGAGGATGATTTACGATACAGCTGTCATTAGATACAGGTTTCAATTAACAAGAAAAAACACTTGTAATGGAGTGTTTTCTACCGGACTTTAATTACAGGAACCCATAACTCAACTTTTTTTTCTTCTATAAGGGTGACGAACAACTCTATGAAGTTTTCAGTGCATACAGCTGCGAAATTATCCGGTCGAGTCTCTCTTGGATGAGGATCGCTTCCGCATATCTCGCAGGAATGTCCTCATATCCGTAGTAGATACCTGCTAACCCACCGGCGATGGCGCCAATCGTATCGGAATCTTCCCCTAGATTTGCCGCCTTCTGTACGACACCTGCAAAATCTGATGTATGGAGCAAAATATGTAGTACCCACCGGAAGGTATGCACCACAAAACCGCTTGCCGGGCAATCCGGCTGTGCTTCAATGATGCCTTCGTATTCGCTTCCCACCACCTCGGCCATGATGGCTGCTCTTAAATTTTCGCCCTGTAGAAGGCGTTGAGCCATTCGGTTGTACATGACGCAGACTTTGGCGCACCTTGGATCATAATGCGTCATCCGTGACTGCAAGATTGTCACTCGGTCAATATCCACCGGGTCCTTATAGGCCAGGGCCACCGGCAGGCAGCGCATAAGGGAACCATTCCCGGCGCTTTGCCCCATATCCATGTGCGCAACAAAGGCGGCTTCAAGCCAGTCTCCCTCGTATTTTTGAAAAACATGACGGATGATATTTCCTATGTCTTTGGGCCGTGATTGGAACCATTCCATAAAGGAACGCCCGATCGCCTCCAGCGGCTCATCAGGATTTTCGAGTATCCCTTCTGCCACGCAAAGCGTCATCATCGTATCATCGGTCACTTCCCCCGGTTCCAACTGCCACACCCCGCCGCCGATAATCTCCGTCAAATAGCCGTGCTTCTCCTTAATCTCTCGCTCGCTCATAAACTCCGTCGTTCCACCAAGAGCGTCGCCTACAGCCACTCCGTACAGGCCGCCCTTGATGCGATCATATAATTTGTTATCCATGCAACCACCTCACATACTGTTATTGTGCTGGAAGTTAACCACCAGGAAATGAAGAAGAACCGACTCATTTTTCATAGCCGGCTCTTTTGCATCAAACCTTATAGATATCGCGAGATTATATCTCTTGTGCAGTAAGTACGTTATCTGGCGCTTTTTGGTTCATGATCGGTACCATGACCAGTGCGCCAAGAAGAAATAGTAATCCGGCTCCGCCATATATCGTACTCAGCGAAAAGGCATCCTTTAACGCACCAGCGAAAGACATGGAAATGACCATCATGCCTACGAACATCGGATTCAGAACCCCGTTCACCCGACCGACAATGGAAGCATGTGACCATTTCAGGATCATGGTGCTGATTCCGATATGAATGCAAGGGAAGACAAGCCCATTCAGAAATTGAACGGTCAGCGTGACCGTAACGCTCGTCGAATAACCGACAATGGCTGTGCAGACCGCGCCTGCCAGCATGCCTATTGCAAGAAGTATCTGTGGCGGAACCCGCTTCGCAAAGACGGCAACGATCCCCCCGCCGATCAGCATGGCTACGCCATTCACCATCAGCAGATATTGCAGGAACTCCTCGCTCTTACCCAGCCGCTCCGTTACAATAAACAGGTTGAGAGCTTGGGCTACGCCAACAGCAAGTCCTGCGAGAATGAACGCGAGTCCGAGCATACGCAGCACTTGGCTTTGCCAAACATAGCGGAAGCCTTCCGCGAAATCTTTACGGAATTGCCCTTTGACTGCGGCCGTTTGAGATTTCATATTATCCTCAGGAAGGCGAATCAGGACGAGTGCGGAAAGCAGAAAGACCACGCCCATCACAGCGATTGATGTTTCAAGGCCAAACGTGCTGTAAACAAAGGTGCCAAGCATAGGGCCAAGCACCATGAAGATGGCCATCAGCGATTGGAATAGAGCCATCCCTTGCTGCAGTTGTTCTTCAGACACATGATATTTAAATAACCGCATACTTGAAGGTTGCGAGAACTGCGAAAGAATAGCCGAGATGAATGCGACAAGGTAGACGGATTGCCAAGAACCGAAATGTATGGTCAGAAGCACTACGAATACCGAAACCGCGGATAATAAATCGCACCAGATCATCGTTCGCTTTGGCCTCCAGCGGTCCGCAAATGTGCCTCCGATAAACGAAAAAACAAAAATAGGTGCGAATTCTGCTACACTGATAAGCGAAATGGCGTATGGATCGTTATTTGTTCTATCCGCAACATACAGGAGGATAGCGAAATTACGTACCCAGATGCCGATCTGCAGGAGTACGCTTGATAATAAAATCGTCTGCAGAAACCGATTGCGAAGAAGGCTTGGTGCATTGGTGCTTTTGTCGTGCCTATTCAATCTTTTCAACCTCCAATTTGTCTTTAAAAGATGCCCACATTAAGTATTGGTATGTCTCTCCTTTCCATTCCTTATTATAAGGACATCGTCATCGTTGACCTCCGCCTGAAGACTGAAATTAGTCTCCCAAACTAACCGTTTCCTGTAGGTACTTAGGAGCACCCTCGGTTGCCAGTCATTCCGACGGCTATTTTGTGCAGTCAAGATCGATACGAGAAATTTTAAATTTATATCAATTGCTGCGCTATCTCCCAGACATGTCCTGCAGGATCTGTGAAGGCAGCAGTGCGTACCCCCCAAGGTCGGTCCATTGGACCATTAAGTAGAGTAACGCCTTGTTTATTCAATTCATTACATACTGCATCCACATCTTCCACCCTAATGGTAAACTGGAAACGAGATCCGGATTCTCGGCTTGCAACTGTTCCAGGATGGATCAGACCGTATGCCTCGGAAATATCCAGGAGGTTAATGCTCATATTTCCGAAATCAAATACTGCAGACACATCGTCTTCATATATGGCGGAAAATCGAAATACTTCTTGATAGAACGCTCTCACTTTTTGCAAATCCTCCACAAACAACGTTATAACATCTACATTCATCGACCCTAATGTCTTCATACGTACACTCCTTCAACATTCAGATTAAATCGAAATAAGCTTTAGTCTCAATTAAACAAAAAAAAGCCGCTAATAGCAGTTTTTACATCGTGTTTAAATCTAATTTACTTCTAATCGAAGATTATACACTTCCTGATTTGAAGCAGCATTTCCCGTTAGCGTCAAGACATACTTGCCAGATGCTCCTCAAGACGATCCATGGTCTGTTCGGCACCTGGGACGGCATATGTTTTCACCTTATCGAATACAGCGGCATTTTCTTCAAAAACTGTCCCATAAGTCAATTTGGTCTTACCTTCCAGGTACTCAAAGTTTGCTGTTGCCAGAAAATGAGGAAACACAGCATGTTTGAAAACGATTCGCTCGGGTTTAACGACCTCAACAAAGACGTTGGTGTTGGGAAAATCAACGCCATCAGGACCGTGCATGATAAACTCCCATGTACCGCCCGGTTTCATATCAAACTGCTGTGTAGTCATCGTAAAACCTTGAAGACCCCACCACTTCGACAGGTGCTCTTCTGTCGTCCAAGCATCAAACACAAGATCGCGTGGAGCATCAAATACGCGGGTGATCACAATCTCGCATTCACCTACTTGCGTTGCAATTTTGTTTGTTGCATTGTTTTGGTTCATGTCCATCCCTCCAAAATGAAATTGACTTGTTGACAACTCCTTTTTTCAATCATAGCAAATTAATAATGCATGGATTTCTTACAGATTGCTCTTTTGAATAACCCAATCTTCACACCCGAAAACGCCCGATTTCCTTAATAATGGGTTTAATAAAACCACCCGTTATCTTCATGCTAGGCTGCCGAGGTCGTTTGGAATTAGAGTATCATCTACTCGGTTAGGATACTAATTTTCTGTCCATATCGGCTGACAAAAAAAAGCCGCGATTTCCGCGACTTCGTATGTGTATATGTTCTTGTCCTCTGACAAATGCCCTGCGACTTTTCGGGGCTTTTCTTTCACTTGCCTTCCTCATCGGCTGAGGGACCGTAGATGCCCGGCACCGGAATATCAAGCAGCCGCAAATATACCCCGAGCTGCGCCCGATGGTGAACCATATGGCTTAAACCGAATGTGCGAAGCGCGACTGCCCGCGGTTGGCGCAGAATGATATGGTCGCCGTTCCGCAAGGTCCATTCCTCGGCGAGCGCTTTCTCGTCGCATTCGGCTAACAGCTGTTCAAGCTTGATAACGTTCGCGTCGAATTCCTCCAACATGTCTTTGCGTCTTTCCAAAGCTTCCCGCCGAAGCGGCACGGTCGAAAGATCGAATTCCGGGTAAAGAAAAATCGCGACTTGCCAGTTGAGCAAGTTGATCAGGTGCGTGGCGAGCCCGCCTAACGTCATGGATTTGACGTGCGGTTTCCACGTCATATGCTCCTCGGGTAAGCACTCCAGAATGCGGCGCGTATGGGCCAATTCGTGCAGAGCGTCTCCGACGATCAGTTGTTTCACCATAAATTCCCACTCCTCCCTAATATGGTTAGCATACTATAAACCCGATCGAGTGAAAAGGCTTGTCTCGGTCTCAGTAATCTCCATCATTGGCCGCTGGCTCAGGAACGGATGATTGATCGCATCCGCGTTATAGCCGTAGCCGTGCCAGCTACTACTATTATCAGTATGATATCAGTCTTTATCTTCGTATTCAGCCCTTAAGTACGTTAAAATCTCCAAGGTACTCGGTTTTTCTTCAATGCCTTCGTTCTGAAGCATTTTTACGTATAACTTCCTTGCTTCGGCTAGTGTACATCCGGTTTTCTCTTGCACATATTTACAGACATGGAGCACATAGTTCTTTTGTAAATAATCCAAAACCTCAGCAGAATCAACCGTTACGCCATTTATTTCATAATACATATATCAAGAACCCCTTGGTCTGTTTTTATTTGTTATCAATGAATCCTATTCAATCTGATAATATTGTCTACGTCCGGTAGTATCGGAGGAATCTAATGCATAGTATTGAACTTAATTACCCGTTACTAAACGAAAGGCTGCCGATACTGCTGGCAGCCTTGGTTGAGCAAAAAGTGGATTTAGATTACGACAAGTATCTTCCCGTAATCGACTGCTCCGCATGGATAATTTGCGAAGGTGTGCCCTCGAATACCACTTGGCCTCCCCTGCTCCCTCCGTCCGGTCCCATATCGATGATCCAATCCGCTTGACTGATCACATCGAGGTTATGCTCGATAACGATCACTGTATTCCCGGCATCCACAAGTCGGTTCATGATCCCCAGGAGGTCACCGATATCTGACATATGTAGGCCAGTCGTAGGCTCGTCCATCACGTAAATGCTCCCCATCTTATGCAGCTCGCTTGCCAGCTTGATTCGCTGGCATTCCCCGCCTGAGAGCGTGCTGAGCGGCTGGCCGAGTGTAATATAGTTCAACCCTACATCACTCATCGCTTGCAGCTTGCGCACAACCTCTTTTAGCTCGAAAAATTCCAATGCCTCCTCCACCGTCATCTCCAGCACTTCTGCAATGGATTTGCCGTTCAGCTTGTATGCGAGCACCTCTTCCTTGAACCTTCTACCTCCGCATACTTCGCATGGCAGCTTTACGTTCTCGAGGAATGCAAGGTCTGTGTACACTACACCCAGCCCTTGACAGTTCTCGCAAGCCCCCTTGGAGTTGAAGCTGAACAAGCCTTGGTTGACCTTGTTTGCAGAAGCAAACGCCTTGCGCACATCATCCATAATGCCCGTGTAGGTCGCGGGATTTGAACGTGTTGACACGCCTACTGCCGATTGGTCGATAACGATCGCATCCGGATGCTGGCTGAGGAATATTTCGTTAATCAGCGTACTCTTGCCCGAGCCGGCAACTCCTGTAACGACGGTCAGCACGCCGGTAGGAATATCTAAGCTCACGTTCCGAAGGTTGTGAAGTGTGGCATCCTGGATAGACAGCTTGCCGGAAGGCCGCCTGCAATCGTGCTTCAGCTGGAGCGGCCGCTTCATATGGGTGCCTGTCAGCGTACCTGCCTCCAGTAAGCCTTGGAAGTTTCCTTCATACACAATCGTACCGCCTCGGCTGCCGGCGTGAGGCCCTACATCAACGATATGATCCGCCACCTTGATCACATCGGGATCATGCTCGACGACAATCACGGTATTGCCCTTGTCGCGCAGCTTCTGAAGCAATTCATTTAACCGGTGTACATCACGGGGGTGTAAGCCAACGCTGGGTTCATCGAAGATGTAAGTGACATCTACCAGACTGCCGCTCAGATGCTTCACCATCTTGACGCGCTGTGACTCCCCACCGGATAATGTGTCCGTTTCACGATCCAGCGTCAGGTAGTCGAGTCCGATATCCACCAGATGCTGCAGCCGCTCCGTCAGTGACTTGATCATCGGCACGGCGATCGCGTTGTCAATCTCCCGAATGACACGAATGAGCTGACCGACCTCCATGGAGGACATCTCCGCAATGTTGAGTCCATTGATCCTGCAGCTAAGCGCTGCCTGACTTAGTCTGGCACCGCGGCAGCTGGAGCATGGGCCCTCGGAAATGTAGGGTGCAACAGCTTTTTGCGTGCGCTCGGATTTCGTCTTCACATCCTGCTTGATGTATTTGTTCGTGAACTTCTCAATAACGCCTTCCACTGTAATATTCGTTGCCTTGCCGGCGAAATCCATCTTCACTTTCCTTGCTTTGGCGTACAGCAGTTGCTCCAGTTCATCATCCGAATAGTCACTCAGCTTCTTATCGAGATCAAAGTCCCCCGACTGCACAATCATGTTCCACTCCCAGCCGTTCACCGAATAGTCCGGCAGCATAATCGCCCCATCGTTGAGCGACTTTGACATGTCCAGCGCCTTGCTCATGTCAACGCCTAATTTACGACCAATCCCATTACATTCGGGACACATGCCTTGCGGATCGTTAAACGAGAACATGTTCGCTTGGCCAACATAAGGTTGTCCCACTCTGGAGAAGAGTAGACGGAGAATGGGAGAAATATCGGTAATCGTACCCATCGTGGAATGGGAACCACCCCCCAGCCGCTTCTGATCGACAATTACAGCCATACTCAGATTCTCGATGGCGTCCGCATCTGGCTGTGGATAGCGAGGAAGAAAATTACGCACGAACATACTGAAGTTCTCATTCAGTAAACGTGTCGATTCTGCGGCAATCGTATCGAAGACGATCGATGACTTGCCGGATCCGGATACCCCGGTGAATATCGTGATCTTCCGCTTGGGAATGCGCAAGGATACGTTCTTGAGATTGTTTTCCCTCGCGGCTGAAATGATGATATATTCCTGATTCGATTCGCTCATGGCTAACATCCTTCCGATCGGAGTTCATTTCTAAATGTTACATTGAGGAAGAAATCCATAGATCATGTGAAACTCACTCTTCTTTGCTGTAGAAAGCCACCCAATCTTCAATTTCTCGTAATGGAGAAGCGTTTAGCCTAAACCGTGTTTCTCGGCCGACTTTTCGGTCATGTACCAGGCCGGCCTCTTTAAGGATGGTCAAATGCTTGGATACCGCTGTTCGGCCCATATGGAACTGTGCCGTTAATTCATGAAGCGGTATCTCCTCTGCTTGTGCCAACAGATGAATCAGTTGGCGTCTTGTTGGATCTGCAATCGCGTCAAACACATCTCGCGACTGGTTATTCTCTCTCACGACACTCTCTCCTAAATATGATTATCAAGAAGCGAAACCTCTTCAGACTCCAATCTCTTTCCAAATGACTTTATTCTAATTGGACACCATTTAGTGACATATTGATTATAGGAAACTAATTAGTGTCGTGTCAACTAAATAAGGGGAACATGTAAAATGGCCTTCCCTTACGGGAAAGCCATTTGTCAGCAATGAAGGAAAGAACGGACTAGAGTTGACCGGTCTGTGACTGTTTATTTTTCGCAGGCGCAAACCAACCGAGAAGAGCTATCGCCACCAAGACACCATAGAAGATAATGGTCCAGACTGTGCTATGTGGGAAATCATGATTTAACACCCCGATATCTTCATGGGCCAAAGTAATCACAGCGAGCTTGACACCGACCCATGCCACGATGGCATAAGCCGTGGTCTCCAGTGCTGGCCGTTGCGCAAGCAGCTTTACAAACCATGTGGCAGCAAATTTGATCAGAACGAGCCCGGCGATTCCGCCAAGCACGACAACCAAGAATTGTCCTCCGTCCATACCACCGAAATCCGGAAGCGGGGAATCTGGGAGACCCAGTGCCAAAGCCACTGCAGCAAGAATGGAATCAATTGCAAAGGCGAGATCTGCAATAGCAATTTTGCTTACCGTTGGCCAGAAGCCTTTACCGGCAGCATCTTTCTTTACGTCCTCGCGAATATTCGTGTTTTCCTTACCGAAACGCGCTTTGATGATGTGCTTTAACCCGAGGTATAGAAGATAAGCAGCTCCGATCGCCTGTATTTGCCAGACATTCGCAATAAACGATATTGCAAACAGAGCAGCGAAGCGAAAAACAAAAGCCATAATGATCCCATAATTAATAGCTTTCTTCTTCTGGTCCTCCGGTAAGTGCTTCGCGATCACTGCCAGTACAAGGGCATTATCCGCCGATAGTAAACCTTCCAATCCAATTAAAATTAGTAATGCCCATGCATACTCCAACCAAAGTGATTCCAACAGTACTTCTCCCCTCTTAACTGAGAATGTTTATGGTTAAACCTCTGACTAAAAACAACTAAGCTCCAGTTAAAGCAGCAGAGGTTTATTCCAGTTTTGATTGTGCCATGACTCCCTTTCGTTATTACGTTGTCAAGTAACGTCTCGTTTCATTCATTTATGGCACAATTTTTCAATCTACTCTCTACAAGGCGACTTCTCGATCAGAAATCAAAATCCCCTTTTCCAAGGGGATTTCCTTATGCACTCTTATTTCCGCCAAAAAATTGAACAGTCTGCCTTATCCATAATATTAAACTCGATCATTTTCTCAAGGAATGAGAAATCAACCGGACTTTCCCACTGGAAACGTATCAATTCTTAAGATTGGAGAGCCGCCTTCCCATCCATCCATATTCCATCCAAATCCCAAACGATCTTACAGAGTCCACTATCAAAAAAATCCACAACCAGGTCCCAGGGAAGTTCCAACATCCCTAGAAGGTTGCGGAGGGGATTAAGTTCCGGTACGGATTTCTTCTCCATATTAGGGTTCCGGCACATATCCAGAACTAGAGTCTCATCTATATGTGCATGTTCTGACCTTTTCTTACATACCTATGAGAGAATACTCATGTTTTCAGGCGAAAGAAGGGATATCTTGAAGACAAGATGGGGCATGGCTTTTCTGTTGCTCTTTATGATCGCGGCTGTGATTTTGTACCGGCAGGTTCACGATCGTCCCAAAGTAGAAGATCTTTATACCGATGGGCAGCTTCGCATGGAAATACAATCCGTTCAATCTGTTGCCGAACCCATGAAGCAAACATCCTTTCAGGTTTTCATTACTGAGCTACCTGAGAAGCCAGTTGCTAACGCCGATATTGAACTCAACCTCACCATGCCCGATATGTTTTGTGGTGTGTTCCCCGCTGTAATTGTCGAATCCAAGCCGGGTGTATACATCGCAACTGCCGTACCTGTTATGCAAGGACTTTGGCACGCGGAAGCGGTCCTTCGTTGGGAGGATCAATATGTCACAGTAAGGACGCTGCTCAAAGTTCGCTAGTCCTTCTTACCATAACCATGGGTGGATACCCGGAATCCATCCGTTGGCGCTAAGTCCCTTTAAAATTGACAGTATTCCCATTATAAAGGCCAGAATTCCGCCGAATTTCCGCATTCCTCTGCGCCACTTTTTCGTTAGACTGCCAGCAGACACCGCCGTTAGGAGCAGAATGGGAAAAGTCGAAAGTCCAAATACCAGCATGATCAAGAGGCCTTCCAGACTAGAACCGGATGCCGCTGCATTCATGTGCATCGCATAGGTCAAACCGCATGGAAGAAAACCGAGCAAAAGGCCGGTTAAAAATGTCGCAAACAACTCATACCGCTGACCAAGCCGTTCCAATTTCAGGTGAAAAAAAGAATGTCTCGGCAGATGAGTGTTATAAATGGGCAATGTGTACCGACGAAATGTCCACAGCAGAATGAGCAGTCCACCAATGATGCTGGCCGCTCCTTGGAAGCCTACAAAGCTGCCAGCCACATCCAGAAAGGAGCCTACCATCCCCATAAAGCCTCCAATCACCGTGTACGTTGTCACTCTGCCAGCGTTGTAGGCTAACACAGAAGCAAGCGGAGAGCCGCTGGTTCGAAGGGCCAGAGACGAAACGATCCCTCCGCACATAATCAGACAATGCGGCGCCCCCATCAAGCCAGTCAGTGCCACTATCAGTAATCCGCTCCCCGTCAAGGCCATGTTCTTACACCCCGCTGTACCCCTGATTGGGGTCCAGGCGAATGACCGACAACCAGCAAAGTGCTGACTTCCATTCCGGTTGGAATCTCTGCTTTTGGCTTCAAGTCCTGTACGAGCATTCCTCCATCTATTTTCGGTTTCTCACACATACGTAATATCGTTCCAAGAAGCATTCCATCCCCCTTCCCGGCCGCACCTTATATGCCGTTCTTCATAGGATCGTGCATCCATTCATTGTATGAAGGTACGCGAATATTAAGAATAGCTATAAAGCTGCGTTATCATTGTATTGGAGAGACTAAAAATAAGTTTTCTACTTAAATATTGATGGGTGACAAATTATGGTATATGCTATAAGCACTACAACTGAAGAGGTGCATATCCTAATGAAAAAGACTTTTGTATTACTTCTGATGCTGGCGTTGTTCATTCCGTCACAGGCTTTTGCAGCATCCGTTTCTACGTCTGAGATTCATAAACTGTACTTTAAGGACTATAACGCACAGGTGAAAAAAGTGAAGGCTGCCCAAAAAGCGTACAAGCACCCTGTGTGCGTGAATGTGACCTCGCTAACCACTCAATTCAAACAACTTTCTACTGAATATAACAGCCTTAAGAAGGCTAAAGCCAGTAAAGAAGCATTGAGCCAAGCGAAGGTGTCACTTGATAAGGCAAAAAAAAGTCTCAGCGAAGCAAAGAAAACTTGCAGCAAGCAGACATCCGACATGAAAAAAAGAAGCAACGTCATGCTAAAGAAATTGAACAAATACAAATCCGACAGCATTCAAGAGATCAAGTCTTATATGCAAGGCAAAAGTAAAATGTCTTCGGAAGAGTTCAGCAAGTACATATCTGGAATGAACACTTACATCAATACCAGCATCGAAGAAATTATAGTTTTCCTTGGAACACCAGCGACAGGTTGAATCCTGTCGCTTTTTTTATTGCAAACTTGTTGAGTTCAAGCGAAACGCTAGTCCCACATGGCATACCCTTATATGCCACACCACTCATACAAATTCCATCTCCTCCTCATGATTTTTAAGTAATGTATCACAAGCTCCTTGTTGGAGGATAGGGATATGGAATAAGACCGCAAGATATAAAAAGTGGGTGATGATTGAAAACAGCCGGCCATTAGGCCGGCTGTTACGTGTCATTTACTTATCACTGGTTTGTTTGTTGCTTCTGCGAGCGCAGGGCCATTAATAGAGCTACAGCGATGAGCACGAACGCGGCAAATGCCAGCATCGGAATGGTTAACCAGCCGAACCAATTCAAATAGTCGTTCAAGCAGGAGACCGGTCCGCATGCGGCAATATCCGACTCTTTGGGGAGCTTTTGAATAATACTATGATATGTAGATATGCCTCCGCCAATGATAACCAGGGGCAGGATGTATGGGACGATGTGCGTCTTTTGCCGATATGCTGCGATTCCCAAAACAATGACTAATGGATACATGAAGATCCGTTGATACCAACATAAGACGCATGGCGTAAAATGCCATACTTCACTAAGAAACAAACTTCCGGTAGTTGCTACAGCTGATACAGTCCATGCAAAAAATAACCAAACTCCTGTTTTATTCATTTTTCAAGCTACCTCCCTTTTATTCTTGTTCCAGCAGCCATACGACTCGGTATTATTACATGATTTTTTCATTTTCTCTTAATTGTCTATATATGAAAATGGCTCATTCGGGCTATATGTTTTCGCTAATTCTTGGATTGGCCTGCTGGCTAAGTCACGGGTAGATGAGCTTCAGGACAGCAATATTAAACAACTGGAGAAGAAATACTTGCAAGTTCCTTAAACTCGTTATCATGATGAAGGGCATGCGACAGTTCATTACAACGTACAATCTTGTCGTGTTTAATCTCAAAAATGGCGATAAGCTCTATTAATCCGCGGGTTCCGCTTTTCTTGGTAACATCTACAGTGTATCGCAATGTCAAAGTCTGGAGCTCTTCGTCATAGAGGGTATCGTAAAATGGAGAAACGGTAATTTGGTCCACAGAAGCTTTTAATGTTGTTAGGTGATTCTTAAATTCTTCCATGTTTATCTTGTTGCCATCAGTCACTTGAACGTAGTCGTTATGGAAATAATCAGGTATTTTAACAAAATCAAAATTAACAATAATGTCGTTATACATGTGCGAAATAAAACGAATGGCTTCCTGCTTGTTCATTTTAGTCATCTCCTGAAGAGTTATTTGTATTCCGAAGTCATCAACCACGCATTAAGAAAGCGAATAATAACATCGATTTCTTCATCATTAAAATGACTGAACAGTTCGTAATACTTCTCTTCAGCCTGGTGATGCAGCTTATCATGAGCAGTAGCCAGCTGTTTCCCTTGATCTGTCGCTTCATAATAAATTTCTTTGAGATTGTCCGTTTTCTTTGCAGTCACGACTAAATGGTGTTGAATCAATGTATTAATGGCTTTAGTTATAGCGGATTTTGATAAATTTAGTTCCGTGGCTAAAGACGTATTATTCAATTGACATGGGTGACGCTTTACTAAAGACAAGATGTGAAGTTGCGTCATTGACCAATTTTTCACTGAATCTGAACCGACAGTACTTTCGATCGACGTGCTCCGATTCCGAATATTCTTCTCTCGATTCATGATAAAGTATTGGACTGCTTCAATCGCCTCTTTGCGTTTATTTAAGGTCATAAGAGTCACCTCCTTTGGAATTATTGTTAACCATTCAACAATTTTAGTTTACTGGTAAACAAAATAATGTCAAGCAGAAACTCTCACAAAGTGCCAGGGGGAAGAACTTATGGAAGGCAAAAAAGCCGCCAAAATTGGCGACTTTTTTGATGGATGCGTTCCAAGCTGCAGCCCAAAATACATACCAAATATCCGAAATAAGAACGTTCCGAATGCTGCCGAACCCGCTTGCTATTAGGCACTCTTAACATTTCAGCTCTGTTTTACCCGTTTCTAAAAAGGTATTGCTTTACTCATCTGCGCCGATGTTTACATTGGCCCCTTGCACTCTTGGCTCTCCGTCAATGTCCTGCGTTCCGATGATCGCGTGATCCGTCGAACCAGCATCAATCGCTGGGGACGAAGACTGAAGATGGAAATCGCCACCGGGAGCATTTACGAATTTAGGATCCATGAACAAAGAATGCGCATCGTTACCGGTTCCCGCTTTATATGCGGAGAAGCCAGTATAGTCTTTGTTCTTCCATGTCCAGAATGCATCTGCACTACCGCCTGGAGAATAATATAGATTGTAATCCACGACGTTTCCTGAATTTTTGACATATTCATTGTAGATCAGCACACCAGTAGAACTGGCCACAAAGATATTGTTCTTGATCACGTTATTTCTCGTATCATACTGGACATAGAGCTGGCCGCTACCATCACCTAAAATATCGTTATTGTAGACGGTGTTGTTCACTACCTTGCAATTCACCGTTGAGCCCCGCTCCTCGTCGTATCCACCCATGGCGATCCCTGTCAACCGGTTATTGTGCACCATGTTGCTTCGGATCGTAATATTGCTGGTGGATTTGCCCGCATGCTCGGAGGCGATTTCAATGCCGATATCATTGTTGTAGCTGTAGTTCTGCTCAATGATGCTGTCTTTGCCACCATCAACATAAATACCGCCAGCTGAATTACTGTTATTCGGGAGTCTTTTCCCATAAGAAGGATTGTTGTTGGAAGAAATGTTGTATACCCGATTGCCTTTCACCAAGCCATTTCGGGCCTGGTCGTAGGCTTCTTCCGGCGCTGTCCCCTCGAAACCGATAATATCGATCCCGATGTTGTCGTTATCATGAATGAGATTGTCCGTTACCGCGAACTTATCTACATTACCATTCAGTACCAGTGTTTCACTGGAACCCAGGACAAGATTGTACAGCTCATTACCATGAATCGTAATGTCATGAAGCGATTCTGGAGCTTTGGTGCCATATACGGCGATACCATGAGCATCTCTGCCAAGCAAATCACTGCCGGTTGGTGTGACCGTGCTCTTGATATCATGGATCTTGTTGTTGGTCAGATTAATAAAGCCGCCAGAACCTTGAACGTAGATTCCAACAGGCACCGCGTTTTTGGAAGTCGTCGTATAATTGCGAATCTCCAAGCCCTGAATAGTAATGTAATCCACATCTTTTATCTCGATAAGCCCTTCGATCCCGTTGACTGAAAGTCCAGCACCATCAATGATGGCTTTCTCCGAACCGTAGTTTGTGAAAGTAATGGGACCTTGTGCAGCTGTTCCGGAGCGTGTTATCTTGAGCTTCTGATTGTATACGCCGTCCCGAACGTAAATCATGCTACCCGGATCAGCCTCGTCAGCCGCATGCTGCAGCGTCTTCCATGGCGCACGAATAGTCCCCGGATTGGAGTCACTACCGTCGGTGGCGACATAATATTCAGTACCGGCTGCTGACACGACGGTAGATTGCACATTTCCAGAATCTAAACCAATTACAGTCATGCTCAATCCCAGCAGTAAAGCCTTTACTAATTTCAACATCGTTCCTCATCTCCCATCTTTTCATATTTTACATTGAGGTAATCCATGAAGTCACGACGAATTTGGAATTAGCTTTTCTCTCTATTCATAAAAGCGCCTCTCGCATATTTTGATCCCTTTGGGATCTCATTTCTATTCATGAAGACTGTTTTCATTCTGTTCCCTTCAATTGGAGGCAGTGTGCTGCTTCAAGACATGTTTCGGCAATATGCCTGATTCTTTATAAAGGAGCTTCCCATCTTTGAATATGAGAGTGGTCGGTATGCTCATAATCTGAAATTGGGAAGCCGTCGCCGGGTTATCGTCTACATTAACTTTAACTACTTTAATGGAACCTTTTGCTTCCCTTTCAAATTCCTCTAGAACGGGTGCAAACATTCTGCATGGACCACACCAAGAAGCCCAAAAATTCACCACGGTTACTCCTTCGGTTTGCACCGTCCCTTTAAAAGTAGAATCTGTTACGTGTTGGATAGCCATTATCATCATCCTTTCATATTCTTGATCTGACTCAAATTGTTCTTGTGTACATGCTTTGTTCCTGAATTCGAACCAGTACTTTGCCATAACGACCGCTCTGTCGGATGGTTACTTTGCCGGACGGATACGCTTGCTCCAAATAGTCTGCAACCAATTTACGATTCTGATCATCTGCAGCAAGACCGCGACTGCGAAGCCAGTTCATCATTTCCAGTAACGCCGCTTCTTTTGAGACTTCCGTTGTCTTCGTTTCCCGTGTGATAAGGGACTCATAGGAATAGCCTTTAAGATACAGTAGATGAAGCAAATATCCGAATTCCATGTGTTTCGATTGGAAGGGCTGACCGGTGATGAGCGGCCAGATTTCATTCACCAAACTGAGCTCCATAGAGCCTGCCGGCATACTGATATAACAATAATCCCGGGCGCATTGTAAAATCTTTTCGACGCTATCCCAATCCAGAATGACCGGACACATCGAGACAAAAACGAGATCGAAGGCATTGCTCCAGTCTCTGGCCAGCACGTCAATATCTTCAAAAGGTTCAGGTACAATCTGTACCTGGTCATCGGCGAATGTTGTGATATTTTCCTTCAGCAGTTCAATCAATGGTTGAGAGGATTCTACGGCAGTTACGCGTGCCCCTCGCTCTGCAAACGGCACCGAAAATACTCCCGAAGCGGCGCCAATGTCCAGTACAGAGGCGTTGTCGAATTGAACCCCTTGTCCTTCAAGCCAATTCATGATTCGTGTGGTCCGTTTTCTTCCCTCTTCATTAAACGATTGCTCATTGAAAGTCTTCGCCTTATGATCAAAGGCCCGGGTCGGTTCGATTCCGGTCTTTTTCATCTTGTTCACAACGCGTTCACCGTGTTCTTTCCAAGCCTTCTCCCAAATGGCCTCATTAAAAAAATCGTTCATAATATCCCTCTCTCTTATCGCTATAGTTTCTGACTTTAACAGATCTATATTATCCATAATTGAAGCACAAAACATGTATCACTTCTTGTTCACAGCTATTGTTCCATTGCTTAAAAGCCTCATCCCTTACGGACTGGATCGTGTGTTCCATCAACATAGAGGTACAAATGCAGTTTCGCACCGTCCAGTACCTTCTCTTCCAAGCATTCGCACTTTCCCGAACGTTCCTGCCCCTGCTGTACTTCTAGAGAACTGCGTGTCTCCTTCCCCTCCTCCCTGCTTCCCTTCTTAAGATCGCTCTTAATATGGATATGTGATATCCATATTAAACAATTCAACTTCAATTTGCAATACCATTTTTAGTCGTAATCTGCTTTAGCCATATGCTGACAATGAACATTACAGCTAAGATGGAAAGATTATTACAATAAAGAAGACTGCCGGTAATTTACGCCGACAGTCTTTATCATCCAAATAGTATATTCTTTATCCTTTTCGCTGGATCACCCGGTGAATGGACAGCCTTTTCTTTGATTTGTCACAGTCTTTTTCCATCCCCGGCTCATAGCTGCCAACGATGCTTTCTCCCGGCTTAGTTCTTCACTCCACCCGACCGGATTGGGGCATCTGACCTCTGATCACCTTTGGCTTTCTTCTTATGCCCATTATGATGAAGGTGACATAGATTACGATCGCAATCGAATCGATTAACGTATCCTTAAGTGCCGATACGTCTTGTAATGCGGTTATGCCAAGAATGACCATTAATCGGATGATCAGAAGCGACACGATGGTCCATGCGGCAAACCGGATCTTCAATCGCTCGCTTTGGAATGACATGAAAATGAACACGATGCCGAAGATCAGATTTTCTGCCGTGATGATATGCCAGACATACATGAATACGGTTCGGGTGTCCAACGCTATCACACTTACATCAAGCGTCGGCAGTACAGCGGTTTGCCCGTTCCATGCGTGCGTAAAGGCAAACAGTATCGCCAGAATGCCAGCAAAAAAAAAATAAAAATTCCTAACCTTGATGCCCATGACATCCCTCCTCGGATATTCCCGGTTCCTTCTTGCGAATAGACCGGTATAACTCGCGAACGATTTCTGCCAGCCGTTGGTCGCTTTCATGATTAAAGTCCCTTAGCGTTTCGGCTGCTACGTCCAGCAATTGACTGACCTTTTCCAGATGGGCAATTTTCTTACGCGTTTCTGCATTCTTGGCATCGAGGAACGAAGCAACCTCACGGCAATAAGCAGGGTCTACATTCTCCATCCTGTGGAACCCAAACGTTCCATTGATCTCGTCAAGAGTGAAGTCCGCATACTGCATGATTTGAATATTCATCAAATCGATGAGGTCATTCTTCGAATACCTGCGGTACCGATTGTCTTCACGGGACGGCGAAACGATTCCAATCCGGTCATAGTACCGAAGTGTATCCTTTGGAATCCCAAGTAACTGCGAAACCTCTTGAATAGAATAAAGTTTTTCCATGTATTCAAAATAACATTGGAGTAAGCTCCAATGTCAAGTCATATTGTGTATTCATTTTTGCGCAATCAAGCTATCTCCAGAATCGTTATGAGTCTGTTAAAAAAACAGCTTAAAAAAGACCGTCCAATTATGGACGGTCCAAGCATTAGTAGGATCTCGCAGCCAATGAAATCCAGTAGGGTCCTCCACCATCATTTACAACCACTTTGATTTTATAGGTTCCTTCGATTTTTGGTTTAGTTTCCAGTTTAACTTGATAATCAGTCCGAGATGTTGAATTACCTGAAGCAAAAAGGTTGCCATTTGGATCATACACAAGGAGCTCCATACCAGCGCGTTCATCATCCCCCAGCCAGACACGTAAGTTCACTCCATCAGATTTTGAATAATCAAAAGTGACCTCATCTTCACCTGATACAACGAAGCTCCATTCATCATGAGCAAGCGGGGTGATAATGCTGGATAATTGAGTTTGTAATGGCGTGTATGCAAATGCACTTGCTGGAATAGATAATAAAACTGCAGTAGCGGTAAGAATACTAGCAATTCTCTTTTTCATAGGCTCACGCTCCTCTTCATACAAATATTATTTTTAATTCCAATATCTACTATAATTGCAATATAAATATTTTTCAAGTTTTTTCCATAGACAAACGAGATGTCTGATGAAGGATTACAAAAAAGAAGACTGCCGGTATTTTACGCCGACAGTCTTTCTCTTCCAAGTAGTATACTCTTCATTCTATTCGCTGGACAATTCCTTGAGCGATTTGATTTTACCATGGGGATGCTGTTCTTGCTTTCGTGACTTCCAGGCAGCTTCTTTCCTTCTCTTCTGGTGAGCCATAACAGATATCCTCCTTTGGAAATTGAAATGTATACCACTTTCTTATCTTGTCATTCCGATGCTCTATTCATTCATGACATTCTCTAAAATCATGGGCGCAGCCCGAGAGCGCTAGTAATGCTGGTATTGGCCAGCCTGGATTGACGTCCGATCCATTCCCCCGTTAGTTTAAGAGGGCTTTCCAATATTCCCACGCTTTTAGATATTTCTCCAAATCATGCGGATGGAGTTGTATGCAGATACCAATACGGCAATATAGTTGAAAGATGACTTCTTCAATAAGCCTTGATCTCTCCAAAGGTTCATGATTCAGCAAATTGAATGCTTCCAATAACGTTTCTAGGTTTAAATCTTCTGGAGAGGAGCAAAAAGCATACGTAAAATCATATAACAAAGGACCGATCATTGGCGAAGGGTCGATAACACCAACCAATGTGTGTTCATGAAACACAAAATTATGGACACCAGTATCTCCATGAAGTAAAAATCTCGCTTCATTCTCTGCACTTTTGGATATTTTTTCTACAATGGATTCCAATCTATAATAATCCTCAATTGGCAAAAGGCTTCCCCAATTATGTCTAGTATCTTCTAAACTCCGAATGTTCCATTCATGCCAGGATTGAACTGGTGATCCCAGTCTTCCCCACTGGTCTGTATGTAGACATTTTTCGTAATGATTGAAGAGTTCTCTCGTCAAAGTTGTCAACCAATTGATTTTTAAACCGCTGGCAGTGTGAGTTGTACCCGCAATGTATGAATATACGATATACTCTTTTGCAGGATCAGTATAGAGAATTTCAGGCAAAAGATTAATGTGCCGATGTGTATTAAGAAATTGTTCCGCCAAGGTAATTTGGTTCGAGTGATCTATTTTTAAAACGTATTTCGGTTCGCTCTGCTCTGAAAGAATATAAACCCGCCCATCCGTAGAACCAGTCTTATTTTTAGATGCAATAACAGTCATGAAGATCTTTGAGGATGCTGTTTATATCAACTTGTTCTAACATTTAATTTCCCCTTAACCATCGATTAGATGAAAATGTGACTACATAGTTTTTATCAAAATCCTTAACTCTTGATGAAATTCCTTTTTTATAAACTTCATCTATAAAAGATAGTAAAGTTGACCAGGAGGAAGTACAAGGTAAAGTTTTGTTTAAATCAATTCAGCACGATAGCTTAACAGGGCTACCACTGCTGAGTACATCTGTCACTTATCTAATCGGACAAGTGTTCTTGTCCTCAGAAACTTATATCGAACGAAGCTGGATCCTTGCGCCTTCCAGACACGGGCCGTTCATTTACTTTGAGTCGTAAAAAACGAGCTATTGCCTCGATCCCGTTCCTCTTCGCTTCCTCTATGTCCCGCCTGGTCCTTTAAGCGCATGCCTACGTTGCCCGATACTATTATAATGGAATGTGACAACCCAAGGTTATCAGAAGAACGTGTGTATCCCGCCTTAATTGAAAGGAGTTATCCATGAACAACAAGCTGTTGCGCGTTTTGAAAAAGCTGTACCATCACTCGAATAACGACTATGATCGGGAACGCAAGGTTTCCATCTATAAGACGGGTACACTTACTCCGGCCGAGCAGGAGCTGCTCCACGCCAGCGGATGGGTCCCGAATGAACTGCAATACATCCGTCATGACGAGATCATCGACAAGCTGATCGTGCTGCAGACGAACCCCCTCCTTTCCTGGAGCAGCGTAGGCAGCGCCTTTATCGCCGGGGTCGGTGGGAGCTACCCGCGAGGGATATCCTCGCTGGCCAGTTACCATTCCATGATACATGCGCGGACGCATGCGTATGAGGAAGCCGAGCGCGTTCTTGCCTGCAGGGTGTGCGCATTCAGTCATAGCGACGAAGGCTGGGACAACTTGTCCTACATCCGTTATGCAATGCATCTAGGTAATAATTACAGCGGATCGAGCTTCGGCGCGTATGTAGACATGACCGAGTTCGTCAAACTGCTGGAGCAAGGCCCTATTCAACCAACGGAAAAAGACAAGCAGGCTTTCAGCGATCTACTGCATAGCCTGGACCGCGCGGAAGCGGCCGAAACGCCGGGGAAATACGAGAAGCGGCTCACATCCGAAAAAATCATCAAAGGACACGCCGGCATACGCCGCGGCATGCTCAAGGCGCTCGCCATGGTCGGTGTGATTCCCAATCGCATCCTAGAGCTTGCCCCGGATCGCTGGACGGATATGGAGTCCATCATCAACGCTGAGTCCAGTCTAGACAATACCAAAGGCCGTTCCGATATGGAGATGCCTTGGGCTGGCTGGCAAGGCAGTCTGGGCGTGGATTGGAGCAAGGCTCGCGCAATCTTTGGCACTATTAAAGCCCACCATATAAAGGAAATTGAGAAGTAATCTCACGTACACTTCCCAATATCTGATCTTTGACCGTCGAACTTTTCGGATTTTTAAAGGCAAGACCAATCAGATGGGCAACTTCTTTCATTTCCTTGGGACCCAATCCTCTTGATGTCATAGCAGGGGTTCCGAAGCGAATGCCACTCGTTACTAACGGGCTTGCCGTATCATGAGGAATTGCGTTTTTATTAGCGGTAATCCCCACTTCATCAAGGATGGTTTCAGCTTCTTTGCCCGTAAGTCCAATCGTGCGCAAATCAACCAAAACGATATGATTATCTGTTCCTCCCGATACAACGGTTAACCCTTCATTCATTAGTGTTTCCGCTAGTACATTAGCATTTTCAAGAGTTTTTTCCATATACGTTTTAAAATCCGGTTGCAATGCCTCGCCTAGAGCAACCGCTTTGGCCGCGATGACATGCATAAGCGGGCCGCCTTGTGACCCAGGAAAAATCGCTTTATCAATGGCTTGCGCCCATGGCTTACGGCACATGATGACTCCGCCTCTTGGTCCTCGCAACGTTTTATGCGTCGTCGTCGTTACAAAATGCGCATGCGGTACCGGGTTGGGGTGCAAGCCCGCAGCGACAATTCCCGCAATATGTGCCATATCCACAAAGAAAAGGGCTCCAACTTCGGCAGCAATTTGGGCAAACAACTCAAATTCAATCGTTCGAGGATAAGCACTGGCGCCAGCAACGATCATGCGCGGATGATGCTTATGAGCAAGTTTTCGCACTTGATCAAAGTCAATGCGTCCGGTTTGTTCATCGACACCATAAGGGAGAAAATTGTAAAGTCTACCGGAAAAGTTCACCGGACTCCCGTGCGTTAAATGTCCACCATGGGATAAATTCATGCCCAAAATGGTGTCACCAGGCTTGACCGATGCAAAGTAAACTCCCATATTCGCCTGCGCACCGGAGTGAGGCTGCACATTGGCATGTTCCGCACCAAAAAGCTCTTTGACACGGGAAGTGGTAAGCTCTTCTACTATATCAACATATTCACATCCGCCATAATATCTTTTTCCCGGATACCCTTCCGCATATTTGTTGGTCAGTACCGTACCTGTGGCTTCCATGACAGCCTGGCTTACAAAATTCTCCGATGCAATCAGTTCTATTGTATCCCGCTGCCGTACAAGTTCTTGCCGAATAGCATGTGCCACTGCTTTGTCTTGTTGTTCCAAATATTTCATGAACCCTCTTCCTCTCTGTATGCTCGTTTGTCTACTTATATTGTGTTGTATAAGCAACGATTGTCATGATAGTATATCAATCAATGGAGTGTTATTTAATATCCATAATTCAGCAAATTGAGCAATCCATAATAACATCAGAGGTGTATGTATGCTAAAAGTTAACCGAGATGATGAACGTCCCATCTGGCAGCAGCTTCTGGATCAAGCAATCCATAATATTACGACCGGAAAATGGCCGCCAGGCGAATTACTGCTCCCCTCCCGCGAACTCGCTCCATTGATTGGCGTTTCCCGTTCAACCATACAGATTGTTTACGAAGAATTATTCAGCCGCGGGTACACCGTCACCTCTCGTCGCGGCGGGACAAGAGTTAGCGAATGGTCATATGCCTCTCGTCTATCAGAGGATACGGCTACCCAAGGGCCCCTCCTCCCCGAATTGCCCTTATTAAACGCTTCAGTCGGTCATTTGCACAGTTGGTTCGGAGACAAAGAACATCGGAAAGTAGACATCGATTTCAGTCCCCATGAGCCCTATCTGGACGAACATTTTCAAAAGAATTGGAGACAATCTTTTTTACATGCGTCCACAGAAACAAACCTGGACAATTGGGCTTACGGCAACGCTTATGGCTTCCTGCCGCTGCGAGAACAGATTCAACGTTATTTATCCCTTGAACGGGGCGTTCATGTGAATATCGATCAAATCATATTAACTTCAGGCGCACAACATAGCATTGATCTAATCGCCCAAGCCCTTTTACATGAAGGAGATACGGTATCGGTTGAAGATCCCGGCTTTCCCGCTGCCTGGATGGCGTTGAAGTATCGGCGTATGCAAGTTGTATCCGTTCCGGTCGATGAGTACGGGCTGTATGTAGACCGCATTCACCCTGGGTCCAAACTTGTGTTTGTTACGCCATCCCACCAGTGTGCGGTTGGAGTTATTATGTCGGAGCCTCGCAGGCAACAATTGTTACATATGGCTGCTGAACAGCGGTTTTGGATTGTTGAGGACGATTACGACAGTGAATTTCGATATCGCGGCGATCCACTTCCAACCTTGTTCAGTCAGCGTCCTCAAAATACCTTGTACATGATGAGTTTTTCCAAAATGGTTGCTCCTGGAATTCGCATCTCGGCAATCATTGGTCCCAATGAGGCTATTCGCCGGCTTGCCCAAGTTCAAGAACTAACCTATCGTCATCTTCCAATTATGGAGCAATTAACGCTTACTCATTTTATTAAACATGGTCATTTCATGCGCCATATGAGACGAGTTCGAAATGTATATCGGCGCAGACACGAAGCTATGACGAAAGCTATCATCGCGACGGGTCTGAGTGAACACTTCACACTAAGCGGCGTAGAAACAGGGCTGCATATGCTTCTTGAGGCAGAGCCGTCGTTCGACGAAGAAGCCGTGACGAAGTTAGCGCTCGAAAAAGGTATCCGTGTTTATCCGCTTAGTACGTATGGTTTGGAAAGCAATCGAAAAGGATGGGTACTGGGTTTTGCTAAAGTAGATGAAGCTGCCATTGAAGAAGGCATTTATCGTCTCGCGGGGTTGCTTTTATAATACCAACAACCCCGCCACCCGCCTTTTGACCCGCTCTATACCTGTTTTCATGTTCTCGCCTACTATTGTTTTGGTTCCACTTGCTGTACTCCACTTGAACTGTGTTGCTTTTTATAAAATTTCCCATGAATCAATAGATGAGCAGCCAATCCCGCAACAAGTCCCCAAAATGCGCCGCCGACGCCAAGTAGAGTGACATTCGCGGCTGTTGCTAAAAACGTAATCAATGCGGTCTCCCGTCCCTTGGGATCCGTTAGAGCATTGGCAAGACTACCACCAATGGTGCCAAGCAATGCCAATCCCGCTAATGTCGCGATAAAGGTAGACGGCAGAATCAAAAACAGAGCAGCCAACGTCACGCCAAAAATGCCGACAACAATATAAAAAATGCCACAGGCAATGCCTGCGATATAGCGTTTTGTGGAATCCTCATGCGCATCTTTCCCTGTGCAAATCGCTGCTGTAATGGCTGCTACATTAAAAGCATGCGAGCCGAAAGGTGCTGCAAGAAGTGAACCCAGACCCGTTACGGTCAAAATCGGATTTGCGCTCGTCTTAAACCCGTCATTCCGCAAAACGAGCATTCCGGGCATGTATTGTCCCGTCAAAGTAATAATAAACAGCGGCAATGCAACGCCTAATGTAGCATGTAGTGAAAACTCCGGAATGACAAATACCGGTGATGCAATCGCCAAGTGGATCGTGCTGAAATCCGCTTTTCCCATAACAATCAAATAAATCAGTCCGATGGCCAGTATGCCAACAATCGCATAGCGGGATGTAAACCGTCGTAGCACGATATAAGCGGCAAACAGGACAACGACAAGCAATGGGTCAACTTTCGCTCCCCCAAAAGCTGAAATGCCAAACTGAAGTAAAATGCCTGCTAGTAGTCCAGAAGCAATACCTGGAGGAATAAGCCGGACAAATCGTTCGAACATGCCCGATAATCCTAAAACAATAAATCCTACGGCAGAGATTATGTAAGCTCCAATGGCTTCCGGATAAGGGGTTACCGCTAAGGCCGAAACGAGAAAAGCCACACCTGGTGTTGACCAAGCCGTAATAAGCGGTTCCCGGTAACGATAACTTAGCCAGATCCCCGTCACACCCACTCCAATGGAGATGGACCAAATCCAGGAAGCGGTCATTTCGGGACTTAAACCCGCGACTTTTGCTGCCTGAAACACGAGAATAAAGGTGCCCCCATAGTTGACAATGACAGATATTAAAGCGGCTATGGTTGGCGATATCAAATCGCGGCCGCGCAGCGAAGGGGATGTTGTTGTGTTCATGAGTGTTCTCCTGCCTTTCTCCTAATCGTCCTGTTGCGCGTGTTCGTTCCAGTAATAGCTGTCCGGCAAGTAACGTTGGCCGAATACGCTAGTCCCTACGCGGATGATGGTAGCTCCTTCCTCGATGGCCACCTTAAAATCACCGGACATACCCATCGAGAGGATATCCATTTTCACACGAGGGAAATTTTTCTCTCTGATTTGTGTTTGAATACATTTTAGTAACCGGAAGCAATGCCGGGTCTCATCGTTGGTTGCATTCAGTTTGCCAATCGTCATTAAGCCTTTCACGTTTAACGTTTCGAACTGGGACAACTGTTCTACCAACTCCACTGCCATTTCCGGAGGAGCACCAAATTTACTTTCTTCATAGGACGTGTTGATTTGCACCAAAATATCCATGGTTTTGTTCTCTTTAACGAGCTGATGGTGAAGGGCCTGCCCCAGTTTCAAACGATCCACAGAATGAATGAGCGTAACATATTTGACAACGTCCTTCACTTTATTGGTTTGCAGATGTCCGATAAAATGCCACTCCACCTAATTGTACTACTGCATAAGTGGAAATTTGCCCCGCAGTTCTTGTGCTTTGTTTTCCCCAAATAAAGTCTCCCCCGCTTGTATGGCCATTTGCAATTTTTCAAGCGGAACGGTTTTGGTTGCCAACAATAATTTCACGTCCTCTATCTGGCGACCCGAGGCTTGGCATGCCAATTCCATTTGCTGCTTCACGGTTTTGAGATTCTCTTCAACGAGACGCTCCATGTCTTCTCCCCTCTTTCTTCTGCACGTACAAGTCCAACACGACCACCTGCACGCTGATCAAAATTAACTCCTGTTGTCATCCGCTTCTTAGAGCCATTCGACTTACCTCCTTCTCTATGTGTACGCTAGTATATCAACATATGGATTGTGAATATATATCCAAAACTGATGTAATCGAGCAATCCATAAAAGCGCACATTCCATTCCAACACCTTAGAAAGAAAAAAAACGAACTCAATCCCTGAGAGGAATGGTTCGTTTATTTCTACTATTTTATGAATAGATAAGCTTAACAATGGATTATATCTGTTCCTTTTCCTTCATCCATTCTTTGTATTCTGGTAAAGTATATTCGTCAGTTTTTACGACGGTCCAATGATTATTCTTATGTTCTAAGAACAGCTTAATTAAATATTCCCCTCCGGACTCATCAAAATCATCTCTCAAATAAATCATACTTGCATGAATAAGAACTTCCACTTTATTATCGTTTATCATTTTCACTTTAATTCGTTCATAATCTTCAATATTATAATTGGCATCCAATAAATTAACATTTTGATTTAAGGATTCAACCTCATATTTCTCAATATTGACCCCTTGTTTGTGGTCAACATTCTCTTTTAGATCTGGGTAATGATCCCACAAAATATGAATATCCTTGTTAACCACGGCTTGCGTTCTATAATACATGTACTCTCTGACAGGCGTTATATATTTCACCCAATCCGATGGCTCTGGCTCCACAAAATCTTCAATACCTGCTTCAGTTGTGAGTTTTTCTGTTGAGGTCGTATTTTGCTGACACCCGATTAAAGATACGAATAGTATAAGCACTATACTTCTTAAAAGAAAAATCATCATAATCTCCCCCTTCATTATATGACGATCTTAATTTCCATAAGTTGCAACGTTAAATTACCCTTTCGCTCTCCTGACCATTAGTTGAATAACTTCACACGTTAATACACTCTTTATCTATAGTGTGGAAACCGATCGCACATAAAAAAAGACAATACTTCCTTCAAGTTTTTATTTCGGCTCATATATTCGAGTAAGATGGTTGATGTGAGTACGGTTTCAGAATCTTCGATACGAATATTCCAGCATGTTGGCTCCTCATGGTTATTACTTTCCCTTACGATGCCATATGCTACACCTAACTTGTCGATCATCTTATGAAGAATCTGATCCACTTCGCAGATCCATTGATCATTATCAATCTCACTATTTTCCTGAGTATTACCCTCATTGCAGTCGTTCATCATACCTTAACCTCCTCATGTTCACACGATAGATGACTCACTACTCTTAGTCGTTGAACTATCGTTTTCGTTACTATAACAAAAAAACCCTTCGATAATTACTCCCCGAATCAAGTATCCAACCCCTCTTCAATTGTTCTTGACGACCATATTACCACATATTAGGAAGAGTGATCCTAACCTGCTTCGCAAACTAAACTGTCCGTCAGTTTATTGATTCGCTGCAGTTCCCCATCAGACATTCATCTTATCAGCTATGAATCACAAAAAAGTCGCCAAAATGGCGACTTTTTAGATCTCTGCTTATGATCCTTACGTGTTCTCGTCACTTTTGTATTCTAAAATATCTCCAGGTTGGCATTCCAGCGCATTGCAAATAGCTTCTAATGTTGAAAGCCTGATGGCTTTGGCTTTTCCATTTTTCAATATCGAAAGGTTAGCCATTGTTATTCCAACCCTCTCCGAAAGTTCGGTTACGCTCATTTTCCGTTTAGCCAGCATCACATCAATATTGATTATAATCGCCATAGTATCACCTCAGACCGTCAAATCATTTTCAGATTTTATATCAATTGCCTCTTGTAGTAGCTTCTGAAGAACTGCAGCAAAAACGGCAATCACCATGGACGCAAAAATCAGGGCCATTCCGATGAGTATAATACCTGGGGCATCGTCTTTCTCCGCAATCAGATAGAAGAGTGGCATACCTACCACAAACAAGCTGCTGATTATGGTTGCACAGTATTTTATATTCTTTAGAACGCGTACGGATAATTCCGAGAAAGCTTTGTTCTTGTCAATATAGCCTAGAAGTTTATAAGCCTGATACAAAGCAAAATAAAAAGGTATCGCGGCTGCATACAAATCGATGAGAACGAGATATTTCAAATAAGTATGATCTGGATACAATTCTGCAGTGAAATTCGCTATCCCTGGTACCACAAATATACACAATGCAAGAATTGGGATTCCAATAAGAATAACAGCTATCCTTAGAAAGAGTGTGGATCCACGTTTCATTAAAAGCACCTCACTTCATTATTATGAATTTGATTTTATCAATAAATTTATCGTTTTACAATAAATAATTACTGTTTTTTATTATATTTATATTGATATTAAGATGTGAAGGCCTTCCTCAATGAATGGCCTTCATTTAAACGAAATCAATCTGAAGCATTGCACTTGCTGCCATAAAAAAACACACCCTAAAGCTAGGGTGCGGAATGTATTTTCTAAGTATATGCCGTTCGTTGTTCTATTAAAATTCTTTTATAACTTTAGTTTTTTAAAATGGGTATTTCTCCAAGGAGTTTCTTCAAGTTAATGGAGTCCCACGGCAAATGCTCTGTTATACCTAATCCAACGATATCTGTTGCTTCAGATAATTCTTTAATCAAACTCACTAGTTGAGGCATTTGCATGGTTCCCTTGGGAGATAAATTAAAGGGTTCTTCAGGGTTCGCGAATAATAAAGAACGAAATGCCTGTGGATCTAGTACGTCTAAATCAAGGTGAATAGCCAGGTGTTTTATGCCGCTTTCTTTGATCCATTCTTTTATAGATTCAGTACCGCTCGCTAACTCTTTCGTTCCGGCAGTTCTAATACCAAGCCTTTGAATCATTTCCGTGTCTGGTTCTGTAGGAGCAACACCTAGTCTTTGAAACGCTTCTGAAATCATTACAAATTCTTGTTCTGTTGGAGCTGCTAATCCCGCAATAAAGACTTTTTCAGGTTTTAGCGGGATTTTTACATGTTTGGCGAACTCCTCATCTCCTTCTCCCAAAAGATTCCCGAGAGGTAATGCATGTCCGTTATCATACCCGACATAATTGACTAAATCCGAGTGAGCATCGATCCATATTAAACCTAATTCCCCGCCGTATCGTTCGTTTAAATAGGCAAATGGAGCTTGTTCAACTAGGCAATCACCACCAAACATGACGATGCGATCCGGCTTATGAGCTTCAATAAGATGATGAGCAGCCTCTAGCTGTGCAAGCAGCTGTTTTCTTCCATTCATACCGTCCTCGTTTTCTAGCGGAGTTCCATCATAAGCTTGAACTGGTACATGGATAAGGGGCTGATCACTGTCCGGAGCTAGCCAAGCAAGCAGCTCGGCTCCAAAAGAGTAGTTCGGGTTGTTACCCCCTTGCCACTGTGGCATTAACAGGCGTATTGTTTTTTTAGTCATTTGTTTCTCTCCTTTACATCAAAGTAAGGTTAGTATAGACTGAGCACAAATAAAAAAATAGTACGCACAATTATGATAGGTACTACCCGAAAGGATAGTGTTAAGTATGAGTATGGCGGAATTTAAAGGTAAGGTTAAAAATGTTCAAGATACACCTTTTGGTTATACCATTTCAATCATTGGTGGTAAATGGAAAATGGTTATTATGTACCTTTTGGCAGAAAACCAAACGGTTCGCTTTAATGATCTGAAAAGACAAATAGGAGCAATTACCTACAAAACATTGAGCTCACAGCTCAAAGAATTGGAAGCGGATGGTCTGGTGACACGCAAAGAATACCCTCAAGTTCCGCCAAAAGTCGAGTACAGTCTTACAGATAAAGCGGAAACGCTATTACCCATCTTGGAACAGTTATGTGAGTGGGGAGCAAAAAACCAACATCATTAAGCCCAGCAAAAATGAAAAAAATGGCGATCCCAGAGAGGTCATCCCTGTACCGCCATTTCCAAAAGAGTCGATTGAAGCGGCCTTAGTCCTGAATTTCATTAGGGTAAGGCCGTTTAATTTATCATACCATTTGAATGATTATGACAATGCCAGCATGGCATTCATGTCTTCCTCGGCCGTTGTAATCAGCTTCAGGCCGAACATATCGACCAGGATGTCCAGTACGCCCTTGGAGATGAACTCCGGCAGTTTCGGTCCAATTCGGATATCTTGGATGCCCAGGCTGAATAAGCCCAGCAGAATGGCAACCGCCTTTTGCTCAAACCAAATGCCAAAAAGCAGCTGTCCGGCCATCCGGTAGCTGCTAGCTCCCATACCCTTCTCCTCTATCTCCAACCATGCACGTCTGATGTCTTGTAATGAATAATTTTATGAGTTTATTCTTCATATTTCGCCAAATTATATCATTATAATGATATAATGTTTGGACAGCACATCGTGGTTGATGAAATCGAATTATCGCAAGACATGAAAGAATGCAATGGAGGATTCACCCAAATGATCATTCACAAGCTCAAATCATTCATCGTATCCACTTTCACTTTCCGAATAAACTGGAATCACTTTAAGTCGAAGCTGCTCCTAAGATACGTTCTGTCTTATATTCTGATCTTCCTGATTCCCCTGACGGGAGTAACGATATTTGTTTATGATAGCGCTGTCAGCGGGCTTCGTACCGAGATTGAACAATCCAACATCAATCAATTGAACCAGGTAAAAATGACCATCGACTCCCGTATCGCAGAGCTTCGGGAGCTTTCCGGCCGAATCGCTTACGACAGACGCTTAACCCCTTATATGGTCCGTGATTCTTATTACAGAGTGGAAGCCATACAAGCTTTGGCCAACTATAAAGCGAACAGCAGCATCATTGAAGACATCTTCATATACTATCATAACGACCCGGTTATCTATTCTTACCGCGGCCTGACGAATGTTAACGTTACGTTCGATTCCTTTTATCGTTATGAGAACTGGAGTCTGGAGGATATAATCGTTGCTCTGAACGAAACGAATCAGATGTTCATACGGCCTGCCGAGAATGTTACGATCAACAGCTCCAGGCAGGAGGCGATGCTGACCGTAATCGTACCGATCAAGCCCAATGCCCCCTATCCCTACGGAAGCGTCGTATATATGGTGAAAGAGTCCAATCTTACCGGGGTCATGGATTCTATTCTTAACGATTTCACCGGGAGCAGCTATATTTTCAATCAAAATAATGAAGTGCTTACAGCCAACAATCATGGCGTAACCCTGTCCCAAGAGCATCTCGGGTCATTGGCTGCGCTTGATGCCGGCATACACAATCTCTCCCTGAATAATGACAAGTATTCCGTCGTATCAGTCAAATCCGGGGAGAACGGCTGGAACTACATGACCATCATGCCAAGCTACCAGTTCTTCAGCCGGGTCGCTCATGTACAGACGCTCATTCTGCTGGTGTTTGTCATCGCAGTCATAACCGGAGTGCTCGCCGCTTTTGTGCTGGCTAGACGCCAATATCACCCGATTAAGGATTTGATGGAATTCGCCAAGCTCAGAATCAACGATACTCCAGAGCCAAAAACGCGCAATGAATGGGAATGGATTCGTCAGACCCTTCACGATTACAGCACCCGAATCGATATGCAGGAGCCGTTCGTGCGCAACCAATGCATGCTGCTTCTACTGAAGCACGGCAAGCCGGATGATCCCGAAATCGAGCGAATGATCGCCGCAGTCGGACTAGAACCTCCCCAAGAACAAGTCATTTATTTCTGTGTGATTCTGTCCTGGGAAGAAAACGATGCGGCCGAGGATGTCCAGAATGATCGTCGGCAGGTGCATAAAATTCTCAGCCATGTTGAACCATCAGGGCTTCATGCGAATATCTATGGCGTTGAATTCTCAGCCGATAATCAATTTGCGCTGATCGTATCACTTCCTGACCCTGGTCAAGATTCGCTGAAGCTCCTGATGGAGCAGATCATTCGCGCGGTCCAGGCATTGATCTCCGAGAACACGCGGCTCGATCCGAGCATGGGCGTAGGTACGCCCTACCGGGATTTGGGGCAACTGAACCAATCCTTCATCGAAGCCGCAACCGCACTGGAGCACCGAATGGTTGGCAGCAGCCGTATCACCTATTTCGACCAGTTGGCAGAGCAGAATCATCCTGTCGCCAAAGGCGTGTGGCTTCCAAGAAAGTCGCTGCTCAAGCTGGAGCAAAGCCTAAAGCAAGGCAACGAGTCGGTGGCCGTGCAGATGATCGCCGAGATGATGGAGACCATTCGGAGCGAACCGCTGCTGCAGATTCATCTGCTGCGCTGCATTTGCTTCGATCTATTAAACGCACTGCTTCGGTCCGCCTCTGAGGTCGGAATGAACGAAGTGTTCAGCAACATCTCGGACTATACGTCGTTTGAGACGCTGGAGGAATTTGAGGACAAGCTGTTGTCGCTGACGACAGAGATTTGCGAGAAGGTTGAGCGTAACCATGAGCAAGCAGCGCCTAAACTGATCGATGATATCGTACATTATGTAAATCAGCAGTTTGCCGACTATACGCTCAGCCTGGAGCATGTCGCCCTTAAATTTTCCGTCTCTACCTCTTACTTAAGCCGCAGCTTTAAAGAGAAAACCGGGATCAGTTTCTCGCAGTATATCTGGAAGAGGCGTATGGAAGAAGTCATTCGGCTGCTTGTGACAACAAGCGCTCCCCTGAAGGAAATCATCGAACAGGTCGGTTACCTGGATGCACCCAATTTCATCCGCAAATTCAAGAAAGAAACCGGACTTACGCCCGGTCAGTACCGCAAACAACATCTCTCGAACAGGGTGGATATATAACACAAGGGCCCTTTCGGAGACTTTGTCTCGAAAGGGCCCTTGTGCTTCTACTTCGCTAGCTGCGGTTCGTTCAAGATATACTCTACCAGCTCATCTATCGGCACGGTAGCCAGTGCAATTGCAGTGTCGGTAACACCATAATAGATATAGAGCAGGCCATCTTTGACCACGTTTCCTGTCGGGAACACAACATTCGGAATTTGATAACCGAATTTCTCATAGTATGTTTCCGGTTCCATAATGAAAGTCTTCGTTCTTGCTATGACCTTCTCGGGGTTGTTCAGGTCAAGAAGCATCGCCCCAACACGGTAAACGACCTGATCATCAACCCCGTGGTAAAGGACCAGCCAGCCTTTATTTGTTCGCACAGGCGGCGTTGCTCCGCCGATTTTCCTGGATTCCCAAGCTGGATTCTCAGCCTTAGCCAGAAGCTTGGGCTCTTCCCAGTGAACCAGATCCTCCGAGTACGTAATCCATATCGCCGCACTGTCCGTTCCGTAAGCTGCACCCACGTATTCCTCCGGACGGCGCAGCAATACATATTTTCCGTTAATCTTCTCAGGGAACAGAATGTTGTCACGGTCGTTTATGTCGAGTGGTGTCGTATCGGCAACGAATTCCCAGTCGATCAGATTGTCCGACTTCACAATCGAAGAGCGAGTGAGCCAGTGGCCTTCCTCTTCTCCCCACCCGTCCGGATATTTCGGAATCGAACGCTCCGGTATGCCCGCTCCTGTCGGATAGTAACTCATGGCGCACGGCCTAAGGGCATAGTTTAGATAGTACGTGCCGTCAATTTTGACAATCCGCGGGTCCTGGACGCTTCCATATGGAAAGCCCAGCATGTCAGGAGTCACGATCGGCTCGTCTTTTACGTGCGTAAAATTCACTCCGTCTTCACTCTCCAGCAGTCCCAAAACATTCTTGCAAGGCGTTAGCGAGCCTGCGGTACGCTCGATCATGTAAAACTTGCCGTTGTCGATAATAACCGCAGGATTGAATACGGTGACTTTACGCCATTCGTACTTCCCCGGAACGACGATCGGATTGTTCGGATGTCTCGTAATTTTCATAGACTATGCCTCCACATTTGTATGATATTCAGGATTAATCAGGCCCACTTGAATTCTACTAGGCACAATTTATGTTTAGTTCGACTTCCAGCGGTCATATGCACCTTGGTAGATTTCAACGACCCGATCGGCACCCATTTTCTTCATCGTGCTCAGGTAGTTATCCCAATTTGACAATGGTTCTGCTCCGGTAACGAATTTCGCCTCCATCTGTTGTACATACGTGCTCAGATCAGAGTTCAGACTGTTAATCTCGGTTTGCTCTTCAACGGTAAGAAACAAAGCAGGGAACGGAGGTCTGGCTCCGCGATCAAGCAGCTTTTCCTTCGTTTCCTTCTCAACCCACAGATCAAAGTCGGTCTTCAATCCTTTATTAATATCGTCCGTGTTGATGGTAGGAGCCGGAATGCCGTAATTTGGCGTCAAAGTCGCACGGTAATCCTCCATTTCCTTGCCGTCTGGAACAGGCAGATAGCGCTTCACACGATTGGCTTCATCCGTGTACTCCCACAGCTTGCCTTCAGGTCCTTTGTTGAAAAAGAGCGATCCTTCATAAGAGTAAAGGTAGTCCACCCAACGCATCGATGCTTCAGGGGCAGGATTGGTAACCGTGATGGCAAAAGCTCCCGTAGTAATCCCTCTGTTCTTGGCGATGGCCGGCTTGTCTACCAAATCGCTCTTCACCGGAGCGAACATCGGATCTTTGGTGGACGGTTCTCCCCCTTTGGTCATGTAGGCATGCCAGTCGGAGAACAGGGCCACCTGATTGTTCTGTGCCTTGGCCTTTTTCTGTTCTGCGGTTTGTGAATAGCTTTCGTGGTCAAGCAGATCCTCTTTCCATAGACGGTTCATATAGACCAGATACTCTCTGAAGCCCTCTTCTATCGGGGTATAATGAACAACATCCTCATCATCAACATAAATTTCGTCTTCATAAACGCCGAAAGCGCCAAGAAGCCAAGTACGAATATCCCGAGCATTGGTCGTTGCTGTCGATACGGAAGAGATCGGGATTTCATCGGCGACACCATTGCCGTTCGGATCTTCTTCTTTTACCCGCTTCAGGAAGGTATAGAGCTCCTCGGTCGTCTCCGGAAGCTTGTCGATATTCAGGGCCTCCATGAAATCTCCGTTATACCACATCGGGTTGCGATACCAGTGCTGGCTTAAATCGATCGCAGGTAAGGAGTAGATATGCCCATCAGGAGCGGTAATGGATTTACGGATCTCGGGAATCTCGTCCATCAGCGCCTTGAAGTTCGGAGCATATTCCTCGATAAGCTCCTCAAGCGGAATCAGAATTCCCTGCTCGCCATAGTTCATCTGTTCAGCCGCCGTCAAGCCTGCAGCATAGAAGACATCCGGGTAATCGCCGCTGGCAAATACGAGGTTCTTCTTCGTATCAAAGCTATCCTTCGGAGCGTTTAAGTATCGGAAGGAAATGCCCGTCATTTCCTTCATCTGCTGCAGAACGATCATATCCTGCCAGTTCTGAACACCGACATCAGGTGCCATCATCGTCAGCGTTAGTGGTTCATTAACAATCGGGAAGCCTTCCTTATTCACTGCGGCTGCTTCTGTTGACTTCGTTCCAGTAGTCGTATCGCTGGCCGAACTGCATCCGGCGAGCAAAGACAGGGCCGTCATGCCCGTCAACACCAGCTTCCAAGGTTTGCTTGTCATCTTCATCCATGTTTCCTCCCTTTGAATACTCAAGTTCATATTTTTATAAAACGCTTTCATTATCCTTTTACAGAGCCAATCATGACCCCTTGGACAAAGTATCGCTGTAAAAAAGGATAGAGAGCCACAATCGGCAGTGTCGATACGACGATAACCCCGTACTTGATCAGTGATGCGGTTTCGGCTTTGGAATTCATTGCCCTGGCGGCATCCCCGCTGATTCCCGCGCCGGTCGTCTCCGCCGTCATTTCCTGAAGAACCAGAATCTGCCGTAATACCATCTGCAGAGGGTACTTGCTCTCATCGTTGAGATAGATCAGAGCCGGAAAATAGCTGTTCCAGTGACTGACCCCGTAAAACAAAGCCATGACTGCGATAATCGGTGCGGACAGCGGCAGAATAATGCGGACGAACAGCTTCAGGTTGGTACAGCCGTCCATGTATGCCGCTTCCTGCAGTTCCTTCGGGATCGTCGTCTGAAAGAACGTCCGGGCAACAATTATATTCCATACCGATGCTGCTACGGGAAGAATGAGCGCCCCCATCGTGTTGATCAGCCCCAAATTCCGGACTACGAGATACGTTGGCACAAGCCCTCCGGTAAAGAACATCGTGAACAGAATAAATCCCAAGAACAGTTGACGACCGACTAAATCAGACCTGCTGAGCGCATAGGCTGCAGGCAGAGTTACGGCCAGGTTCAACAGCGTTCCTATCCCAGTATAGACTATCGTGTTCAGATATCCGTTCCAAATCTTCGGGTTTTCGAAGACCAGCTGGTATCCGGCCAAGGTAATCTCCTTGGGAAACAGCCACATCGCACCCGAATTTACCTGCTGCGGGCTGCTGATCGATGCGCTGAGAATATAAATGAGCGGATACAGAACAACAATCAGAGCGATGGATAAATAGATATAGACGCTGCCAAGAAAAATCTTGTCCCACTTCGATTCCTTCATAGCGGTAACCAATGTACTTTCCCCCTTTCTACCATAGGCTGTTCTCGCTGGTGCGTCTGGCAATCCGGTTGACCGTTACCAGTAAAATGACGTTAATAACGGAGTTGAACAGGCCAACGGCTGTCGAGAAGCTGTACTGCGCGTCTACCAGACCGGTCCGGTAGACATAAGTTGAAATGACATCCGAAGACTCCATATTCAGTGAGTTCTGCAGCAGCAGTATTTTTTCGAAGCCTATCGTAAGAATGTTGCCCATGTTCAAAATCAACAAAATGGTGATGGTTGGGAGTATGGCCGGCAGGTTGATGTGCAACAATCGTTTGAAACGACTGGCTCCATCCACGATCGCAGCTTCATGCTGCTGGGGATCGACACCGGACAGCGCAGCCAGGTATATAATGGTCCCCCATCCGGTGCTTTGCCAGACCCCGGACAGAACGTATACGGTCTTGAACCAGGCCGGATCCGACAGAAAGTTCGGCGCATCGATGCCCATCCATTTGATAAATTGGATCAGTATGCCTGTGGACGGCGATAAGAACGTAATAATCATACCCGCCATGACAACAACGGATATAAAATGAGGCGCATACGTAACGGTCTGGACTATTTTCTTGAAGGGACCCGTCCGGATTTCGTTGAAAGCGAGTGCCAGGATAATCGGTAGCGGAAACCCGATTAACAGCTCGTAGAAGCTGAGGCTGAACGTATTCCACAGCAAATCCCAGAAATAGTAGGAATTGAAGAAACGCTCGAAATGATCGAAGCCCACCCATGGGCTGTCCATGATGCCTTTGCTAGGGATAAAGTTCTTAAAGGCAATCTGAATACCATACATCGGCGCATAGTGAAATACAAGGAAATACAGCAAGACCGGCGCCAAGAACAGATAGAGCTCCCAGTTCACCCTGATTCTTTTACCAAGAGACGTTTGGTTCACACCCTTATTAAGCGGCTTCGTTTCGCGATGGATTGAACGTCTTCCGGATATCACAGCAAGTAGTCTTTTCCCCTTCATGCTTCCCCTCCTTTCTCAAATATCGATTCATGTCAGGTTATCTGGTTCACTTACGTACATCACGTTTCAGTGGTTAACAGGTAACGCTTACATTCCAAAGTGTAGAGAAGACTGCATGACATCGTAAATGTGTAAGATGTGCATTGTCATCCCTCTGTCCGGCGTAATCCCGCTGCTATCATCTTTTTTCTCATTCGAATCTCCGCGATCATTGCTCATATATGATGTTGAGAATGTGTGAATTATGAACCTATGATCAAGTTTCATAAGTTACATATTGTGCTCCATCAAGCGTTGTGTGAACATGGCCTTCGAACACCGAACAACTCGCACTAGAACAAGGAATGACAAAATAAGATACCAAGCTAGGAGGAGAATCCTAATGAACCTGCCAGCCTCTATTATTGAGCATTTGAATGAAGCCGATAAGCGGCTTAGCCATCATCCCAAACTGCAGAGAAGGTACGGAAACTGCTAGCCTTGAGTCGGGTGACTTTCGCTCGCCCACAATTTGCTCAAGAAGGCAGCAATAGACCAAAAGCCAGAAATGGCGGTGCAGGGATTACCTCCCTAGCACCGCCATTTCCTTATTATTGCTGTTTTTTTCATCTATCGAGCGGTCTTATCGAGCGAACAGATCTTAACTTTTGGGACAGCTTCTTCAAAGGTTGATTCATTGAAGCAGTGAATCAGAGTCGTAACACGGTTATTAGCTCGTCTCCGATGCTTTCGCCGTTGTCACGGAAGCCGTAGCTTTCATAAAGCTTTTTGGCGGCCACGTTATCAGCCTTATAAGAAATCCAACAGTAATGTGCAGGCCCTGCCGGAAAGGTGCGGATAAAATCCAAGATTTTTGTCATGGCTTCCCGACCATAGCCTCTGTTCTGATATTGCTTGTCAATCATCAGCCGCAGGATGCAATAGCTGTCGTCCGCGATGGTCGGGAGTTCGTACCCGGTGATTCTATAAGTAATCATAACAAAACCGACCGGCTGTTCATCCGCGTAAATGGCAAATGGAAATGGATGTCCGTCATTGGTTGCAAGGACATAACACGAAGCCACGCTCGATAGATTGGACGCAACGAATCGCCGTTGATCTTCTTCAACTTCCAGATTAAATATGGCACGTCGGTTTTCTAACGTGATTTTTCTGAGTGTAATCATGCAAGGCTTCTCCCCTCATTATCTTGGCTTATTCGTTTTGCGCCGCGGTCGCTTATATAACATACAATTTATCCAAAAAAAGTAATAGACTTATATTGAATTTTTTAATACACTATCATGTATCTATGGCTTTTTTAGGTATCAGAAATATCAGTCAACCGGCACATTCTTGTGCCGGTTTATTTGTTGTTAATATAAGCTGCCCCTTAGCATTCCTATAGATGGATAATCCAGATGGAAAGCAATCACTTTGCTCGTTGTCGCTTATTCATCTGTTCCGCCGCATTCTGCTAACTCATTGGGATTGACCATAACTTTCAGGCTGCCGCTAACCATGTCGATTGAGGAAATAAAACTGACCGAAAAGGTACTGGAGATGGTAAAGGTCAAGGGGGTCAGCGGCGAGGGCGATACTGCTCACGGAGAACATATAAAAGCAGAGGCTGAAGATACATAGAGGCTGGGGATACATATTAATGAAGTCAACCCCCATAAAGTTGATATTGTTGGAAACCCATATGGGAAACCAATCATACTTTAGGGGGTTATGAGGAAGAAGCTACCAGACCAACTCCTAGCGGACCGTGATTCCGCTATTTGTGAACAAAGGTGCTAAACATAAGGTTAAGCGGACACAGGTTCCGCTATTGCCGGTATATCACCGCAAAAACAGGGAAAAGCCGAGAATAACGGATCCTGTGTCCGCGAATCCTTGAATTTGGTACAGTTGTTGGGAAATAGCGGACCTCCTGTCCGCATACATCAGTGCACACACCGCATACATCAGTGCAAATTGCATACATCAGTGCACACTGCATACATCAGTGCACACCGCGCACAGCTGTGCACACGGACACATCATCCACACTGCCCATCAATTGTCCGACGTTTACATTATTGAATCGGTATTGTCATTTCCAGCTCTTTCGTGGAGTTTTCCCGTTTATGAAGTAAAACGTGTTGGATGCCGCCTTGCGGAAGGAAGCACTTCCAATCAGCTCCACGTAATTACCGAGACCCACAAAATGGCCGTCTACCGATTGGCTCATAAAGGAATAGTACACGCCCATGGCAAATGGAATAAGGTAATAGAGTGCAAATCCGATACCGCTTGGCACGAGAAAGAACATGGTCGCCGAAGCATCCTTACGGAGCCATTTTTTCATGATTTTCTTGATCCATCCTTTCACAATCTACGTCTCTGGTATATTAAAAAAGCTACAAGAAAAGGCATTACCATGAGCATGTCCCCGTAAGGGGATGCCCGCTGATAATGCCTCCATCGAATGATCTGATTAGACCATTCAAGATTTCCAATTCAATAGGGAACGTAGCCGGAGCGCTCCTACTTTTTTGGTTCTGAATAAACTCGCACGTTCTCGTTCTCGATAGTCGCAAGTATTACATCGTGAATATTCGTATTAGAAGGTGCTATTTTTGAATGAAGCCAATCTAAATCCTTCCCCATTTCCTGTAGGAGCGACAAATCGATTTTTCCATCTACGATGATCGGCCTTGAGATCTTAAACGGCTCCGTCTCTAATTTCATATCTGCCGGAGTAACCGGTTGGAATGGTGTGTCCATAAAAACGGATATGGTTCCGCCCGGCTCCCATACGGCAAGGGCTACCTTTTGTATATCCTCCACTTTTTCTTTTCTTAACTCAGAAAATAAAAAATCAATAGAGATCCTTGCTTTAGATAAGTTATGAAACTGGATGCGTCCATGTTTAACAAGTGTGATTGGTGATGGATCTAGATATCGTTTGAAGAACGGCCACTTCAGACTCAACCACGTAGCTGCAATGTATAAAACTACTAGAACGATAGTCGTGATCATAGATCCCTTTAACCCCAGTTTCTCGTCTGAAAGCGGGTGAGCTATAATATTACCGAGCGTTAGAGCCAAAACGAAATCGAGAAACCTCAATTGAGATATGGAACGCTGCCCCATTAATTTAGCTGCAAGAAGTAAAAAAACGAAGCTAACAATAGCTCTTAAGATCCATTCCATGGTTGTCAACGATTCTTTACTCTCGAAAAAATCCAATCCATTCACCCCGCGGATTCACATCAATTGTGTTCATTCTGTAGCACGTTCGTTTATACTCGAAGCACTTTTACGAATAGTCGTTTGACTACCCCTAATATCCGAGGTTTCACCCATGAAGAAGATATAAAAATCGTGTACATCCCTAGACGGTTTCCACCCCATAAATCTGTAATTATGCCGTTTCCAATAACGGCTGTCTCGTTACTACGGGTTCCAAGTATATTCAATGCGGCTAAAAACGCTTTTTTCTTCGGTTTACCGGCTTCGAACAAAGCTGGAATCTCATGGATCTGTCCGTGGTCACGCACCGGAGGTTTGCTGTTAGAGACGATGATCACCTTAATTCCATATCGGGACTGCATATTAGTCAGCCAAGATTTCATCGAATCTGTTATGGAGTCAGCATTCTTCGTCATTATGGTATTAGTCCAGTCAAGGATTATCCCTTTAATACCTGCCTGCTGGAGTGTTTCTCCGTCAATCTCATAAATCGAGCGCGCCATTTGCGATGGTTTAAAAATAGACATTCATACCCTCCACTACTTTGATATAAGTGAGCCAATCATGTATAGATTGCCTTCATTCTGTTAAAATCATACTTTTGAACAATCATTTCTCTTGGTTGGTCTGTATGTTTGGATTCGCCTAAACAAAAAAGCCGCGATATCCGCGACTTCATAAGCATGTTTGTTTTCTTCCTTCCGATAGGCAAGGATGTCAGTAACTTGAACGACGTACTGTTCCGAATCGATATCGCAATAAACATTAACTTGTTCCAACGAATCGTCCGGTAAGCAACCCTACAAGGCTCTTCGTCGATCGTGCAAAACAAACAGAATGATCATTAACATCATGACGCCTAAGATGACACCGGCCTCTGTGGTCAGTATCCGCAGCAGTTGGTACTCTGGCGAGAACTGCGAATCGGTACGAATAGCGGCAAAGAGGTTATAAGAGAACAGCATGCCCGACGAAATCCATACTGACGCCATCGGGTACAGAAATCTCAACGGTCCGCGGCGGGAAGTTAACACCAGCAATCCCCACGCCCCCGCAATGGACCACGCTCCGGTACTAAACGTCAGCAGATGCCACCATACATCACGATCGTCCAGTCTGGCCGGATCAATACCGAGGGTGCCTCCAGCAGCCCAGAACACCTTAATGATACCTAACAGGATACAGCCGGCTCCAACCAGCCTGGACAATGTAAGCTGCAATCTCCAAGTATTACCCGGTGACCTGCTATAGTCAATCGAATCACCGAACGCCTCCGGCCACCGTGTCTTCGCATACCCTACGAAGGCGAGAGGCAGACAAATGCCGATGCCAACCAGCGAGACCATGACAAAGAACTGTTCGTATGCCCAAACGTCGGCGGCCCCCGCCGCCTGATCCCGAGTCATAGCCGCCGGTCCTAACACCGGTGCCAAGAGCAACATGGGAACGAGCAGACCGGTACCAACCCATACTGGGAAGGCTACCAGCCATGCAGGCAGACGTTCGCCCCACGGCCTGGTGAACGCCATTGCCAGCAGGATTCCAACAGCGGCAAGCACTGCGGTAGCTGCGTTGATCGCACGCCAACTCGTGTCGCCCATTTGCTCGGTTGGTATGAAGTAACCGAGCGTCCATGCCATTTTAATCAATAGATACGGCGTCACCGCTATGGCAGCGCCATAACCACAAATTCTACGCATCTTCATCCATTGCGGTGCCTGCAACTCGACGGAAACTTTCTTATGCTCAACCTTCATGTTGGTTAACTTACCTCCTTAAATAACTCGGCCTTTACCTCACACTCCATTCTATCTCCCTAATCGAAAAACAAAGTGACCTCAAGTTTAAGTTTGGATTAAATTCGTTGACGAGAAGCCGTAGAACTCTCTTTCCGGATTTAGGTATGTCAATACTCAAAAAAGAAGCTGCGTATAAGTCACTCTGAGTGACTTGAACGCAGCTTCTTCCTTGGTCTTCGAAAGGAAACGTATATTAAATTCGAATAACATGCGGGCGATTTCTATGTCACACTAGTTCCCTTTACCATCACCCTTTCAATGCTTAATCTGTCACGTTAGTTATAACACCGCAACTGCTATCCTTCCAAATATAAAACGCACTTCCGTTTGCGTCGGATTTCAATTCCCATTGCATATCCATCTCCCTGGCCATCATCGATACAATGGACAACCCGATTCCTGCGCCTTTTTCAGGTGACTCGTTGCAGGATCCAGGCCCCTTATCGCTGATGACCAGCATCAGCTGCTTCTGACGCTCAATCATTTGAATGCCAATGTACCGACCCGCTCCCGCATGACGTACCACGTTCTGAAACACATTATCCAGGATCCGGTTAAACCACAATGGGTCCGCATCCCAAATTAATGTCTGGTCAGGAAGCTCGACAAGGACATCAAATTCCTTAGCCTCGAATACCGGATACCACTGAGCCACTCGATTCCGAACCTCTTCTATAATATCAATCGGCTGCTTGTGTAGCGGATACTTCCCCGCCGATAACAGCGTGTATGACAGCAAATTATCCATCAGATTACTGATGTCATCGAGCTTATGCTCGATGACCGAAAGTGAAACCTGTCCCTGGGAAGAAGCAGGGTCTTTTCGAACGGTATGGACATGCTGCCGGATGACAGTCAGCGGGGTTCGAAGATCGTGGGAAATCGTTGAAATAAATTGCTTACGCAGTTCCTCCTCCTCCCGCTCCCGTTTTTGACTTTCTTTGAGCTCTTTCACCATCCGGTTAAAAGAGCCTTCGAGTTCTCCGATCTCGTCGTCCTTCATGATCGTGACTTCATTCGGAATTTCTTTCAATCCGTTTACGGTCATTGCCGATTGAAGCCTGATCAGTCTTTTGCGAAGCTTAATGAAGAACAGCCATGACAGCATAAAGAAGCATCCACAGATCATTAAAAACAGAAAGATTAGGGGCAAGTTTCCCGAAAGCGACATTTCTGCATTAAGGATATGGGATTCCGGGACCCGCATCACCATAAAACCTTGTTTCGGATCGTTTCCGATGAGGGAGGTTAAGACCAGCGTTTCTTGATTACGATCTTGCTCTTGAATGGAGAGAATATCCAGATAAGTCCATTGCTCAGGTATATCTTCCGAGAGGTCCCTGACTGCATTCGTCATCCCTGATGGGTCCACCCAGAATATCTCAGCATTCGGATAGTCCTCGTTCAACTCCCGCAGTTTGGAATTAATCCTATCCCTTCCTGCACCGTCCAGGTTGGCTGCCTCCTGTTGCCACATGCGGGTTATCTCTTCAGGACGATATACTGGATGATCGCTAAACATATAGCCAGGTAAATAAAACAAGGCTGGAATAATCGGCCATAGCAGTAAGGCTGTCAAAATAAAGATCAGGTATTTGCTCATTAACGAGCCTCGGATCCTCATGATCGCACCCGGTATCCTACACCGCGGATCGTCTCGATAATTTGGGGGGAACCGGAATCCAGCTCAATCTTCTCGCGCAGATGCCGGATATGCACGTTCAGCGTTTTATCTCCGTTCAGATGCGGTTCACCCCAAACGGCTTCATAAATCTGCTTCTGGGTCAATATGTGATTCAAATGGTCCAGGAAATACATGAATATATGGAACTGCTTACCTGTAAGCACAATCTCTTCCCCAGTTTCGGAATTCCATATACGGCTTCCTTTTCGGTCAATGATTAAATGCCGGATCAGAAGCCGTTCCGGTTCCGCAGTGACGGAACGCCTGAGGAGGACTTGAATCCGGGCAGCCAACTCATCCGGATGAAACGGCTTGGTCATATAATCATCGGCAAAAGACAAGCCAGTAAGCTTATCCTCGATTGCGGTTCTAGCCGTAAGCATCAGGATGGGTACGGCGGGATTGATTCGTTTTAGCCGCTGACCGACCGTGAATCCGTCCAAACCCGGAAGCATAATGTCCAAAATGACTAGATCGCAACGTTCCATTGCTGCTTCCGCATCATGGCCTGAGCTCTCCCATATCACTTCATAGCCTTGACCGATTAAAAAATCCTTGGACCAGGAACCGATTTCCTGATCGTCTTCAATGTACAAGATGGTAAATGTCTTCATCGTATGATGGACTCCTAAAAGCAATATATAGGTAGTCTAGCATATTATGGCTGTCAGGAGATCGGGAAATCCATCGTAAAAAATTCACGCAAATCGCAAAGTATCGTCATAAGTTCACAACATGGATTTGTTAATGTTAATAACAGCCGAGAACTTGAAGCACCGGGGCATCGGCAATCATCATACTTGTTGGGGAATGAATTGGACTATGGCTTATCGACTTCATCATCCAACATCGGAAAGGAACGGAATGGATATGAGAACAATGGATATTGTGAAAGAAAATCTGCTTTTTATTCTTGGACTGGGCGCTTTAGCGCTTATCAGACCCATCATGAAGATGACCGGGATCATGGATCTGATCGGCCAAGCATTCGGCAGCATTCTGATGACGGTCCTTATCTCCTTGGCCTGGCTCATGATCGTTCTATTCAAAAGAACCGCTTATCCCGTTGTCATTCTTGTTTTTGCGGGTTTGAGTTATGCCTTATTCGCTATCATTATAAGCGGTATTGCCTCTCCCCTTATCGATGGAAAATTGCAAGGTCCTTTAACTAATCCACTGGCAATGGTAAGTGTCTTTGCGGTAAATGCCGTTTGGGGCTTCATCGTGGGCCTAATTGCCAATGCACTGCGTCGTAAAGGGTAAGCATGCAGTTGAGCTACATTCTAGGTTAACTCCCGCTCAATACTATCAAGCGAGTGTAACTATGCTCAAATCATTAGATATTCGATAAAAAAGAAATGGCGGTACCGGAGTAACCCCCTGTACCGCCATTTCTTTATTTGTAGCATCTATTTGACCCAAACTAGCGATCTCTCATACGGGCATACCACACTTTCTTGGAACACCCTCAACGCCTGCTAATAGGCCAAGCCATGTGGATACGGAATCTATACCACTGCCTTTTGGGCGTGATGAAATTCCTCCAGCGCCTGACGAACCGCTTGGGGCGTATCAAGGCGAAGAATGCGCTTTGCCAGCTCGCGGCATTCCTGACGATCCAGGCTAGCGAGCCTTTCCTTCATCCGGCTGAGACCGCCGGCCTCCATGCTCCATTCGTCAAGACCTAGTCCGAGTAAGAGCGGTGCCGCCAGCGGATCGCCCGCCATACTGCCGCACATGCCGGTCCATTTACCGGCCGTGTGGGAAGCCTCAATGACCGTGCGGATTAACTGAAGCACGGCTGGATGGAAATAATCGTACAGGTGTGCGACATGTTCATTCATGCGGTCCGCTGCGACCGTATACTGCACGAGGTCGTTCGTACCGATGCTGAAGAAATCGACTTCGCTCGCGAATAGTCCCGCCAACACGGCCGTTGAGGGAATCTCAACCATGATGCCAACTTCCATCTTCTCGTCGAACCGGACGCCATCTTGCCTCAATTCCGCCTGAACATCTGTCAGGATGGCTCTGGCCTGTCTCCATTCCTGGAGGCCGGAGATCATCGGGAACATCACCTTCACCGTACCGAAGGCACTGGCCCGAAGCACCGCCCTTAGCTGCGTGCGAAGCAGCTCCTGGCGAACAAGTCCTACCCGTATCGCACGGTAGCCCAGGAACGGGTTCGTTTCCTTCGGCAGCTGCAGATACGGAAGCTCCTTATCTCCGCCGATGTCCATCGTGCGGATGATCACGGGGCGGCCCTCCATCATCCGGGCCGCTTCCTGATACGCACGGAACTGCTCCTCCTCGCCCGGCATGGCCGGGGCGTTCATGAACAGGAACTCCGTGCGGAACAGCCCTACGCCGTCCGCGCCCTGCCGGACGGCGGTCTCGGCTTCTGCGGCGCTGCCGATGTTCGCCGCGAGTTCCACGCGCACGCCGTCGGCGGTCACTGCCTGACGCGCCGCGTACACCTCGAGCGACTGTCTGCGCTCGAGGTCCTGCAGCATGCGGAGCCGATACTGCTCCGCTTCTGCCTCGTCCGGCCGGGCAACGCACAGCCCGGCTGAGCCGTCAAGGACCAGCGTATCGCCGTCCTCGATGCCGTCGACGCCGTCACCAGCGCCGACGATAGCGGCAATTCCGAGCGACCGTGCGAGAATAGCGGTATGCGAGGTCGCTCCTCCAGTACGGGTAATAAAGCCGATAACCAAGGCAGGGTCCAACTGTACCGTATCCGACGGCGCCAAATCGTCAGCGACCAAGATAACCGGTTCGGTGATTCCCGTAAAGTCACGCGATTGTCCTGGCGACAAGCAGGCGAGAAGACGATTACCGATATCGCGAATGTCCGCGGCCCGCTCCTTCATATAATCATTGTTCATGCCTTCCAACATGGAAGCGACCTGGCTCACAATTTCGGCAACGGCCCTTGGGGCTGGCTCCAGCTTCTCTCGGACTCTTGCCTCCATCTTCGGATAGAAGGCAGGATCGTCCAGAAGCTTCCGCTGTCCCGCAAGAATGCCGGCTTGCTCTTCGCCCACGGTTTCCTTCGCTCTCTCCGTCAGCTCCTCCAATTGTTCCGCGCAGCCGACTTTGGCTTCACGGAGCTTGATAAGCTCTGCATCGATTGCGACCGGGGTATCCGGAATAAACTTCTCTTCGAGGCTGCTGTCACTGCTGGTCCCCAGCGAAGGCTTGTAAATGTATGCCTTAGCGATCCGGATTCCCTCCGATACGCCGATTCCTTGAATATGCAGCCTCTTCATCAGGCTTCACCAAACTTGCTTTCGACTAACTGTATCAGCGCTTCGACTACCTCTTGTTCTCCATCTCCATTAGCTTCGATGGTCACGACAGCTCCTTGCTCAACGCCGAGCGTCATCAGCTCCAGCATGCTTTTGCAATCCGCGGTGCGTCCTTCGCTAGTCTTCAGATGAACCTCTGCTCCAAACTGTCCTGCTTTTTCCGAGAAAAGCTGAGCTGGACGGACATGAAAGCCCTGCTCATTCTGTATGGTTACGGTTTGTGCGAACATGTCTTTCCTCCTCTATGTCAGACCTCGTATATTTTCTTTACTGCTCGGTACATCCTGATCATGCCAATAAAGCGATCCGTCCTTTATAAGCCTCAACCAACGCGTTGTTGTGTTCATCGGAACCATCGATATTTCCGCTGAGAAATACAGGGGGCTTGAAGCCTTGTTCAATCATAATCTCAATAGATTCGGCGAACAGGGAGTTCAATATGAGGGCCCCGACGACCGTCGAGCTCGGCGTGAAAGGCACCTGGAGGCCCGGATGGCTCAATACGGCATCTCCCTTGACCGAGAAATTATCGATCACCAGATCAACGGCATCGGCCAGATGCTTGCCGCTGCTGTGCCGGGACGGCATGCTTTTGGAATATTCCAGTGAGGTAATGCCTACAGTAAAGGCCCCCTTCTCCTTCGCCATCAAAGCGACATCCACCGGAACGGGATTTCGGCCCGAAGTGGACAGTACGAAGACAACCTCGCCCTCGCGGATATCCTGCTCCTTCATAAAATCGACAGCAAGGTCGTTTTGTCTTTCCAGCTCTGACGAACGGACCGCGCCTTCGTGAAGCATCAGCTTCTCGACCAGGATCGGGCGAATCGGTACGAGTCCGCCTGCTCGGTAAAAGACTTCTTCGGTCAATATATGCGAATGTCCACAGCCGAATAAGTGTATAATACCACCTTGCTGAATACAGGCTGCCACTTTCTCTGCCGCTTCACGGATCGACTTGGCCTGCTCGGTTCGGACTTTGTTCAACAACCCGCCAATCACATCAAAATAGGTGTTCATCATCGTCTCTTTCACCTCGTTGTTCTTGTATTTACAATGCTATCTGTTCTCTTCCGGTGGATGATCCATTGACAATGCTCTTTTAGCCCGGAGCACCATCTCGGCCATCACTTCCAGGCTGCGCTCGATAATCTTCTCCCCTTTCTCCCTCGTTGCCAGCGTTGCATCCCCGAGTACGGCAGAAGAAGTCATTTCCTCCCACGGTGTTGGTGTGCAATCCGCTTCGATCGGGATATTCGGGGCGCCATCGATCGCTTTGCTCATGTCCACATATTCGCCCGCAAGATAGAGCATGTAGGATGTTTCGATTTCATCGGCATGCATATAGCTCGCGTGTGCAGCCGAAGCTTCCCGTACCGAAGCCGTTACTTCCTTCGTGCCAGGATAAAAGAAATAGAACACCTTAAGTTCGGGCACCCGTTCGTATAACATTCTCGCAGCTTCCTTCAACGCAACCGCATTGCCGAGATGGCCGTTGACCATGACGAAAATGCGGAATCCTTGCTGGTACAAGCTTTCGCCGATATCTGCAAGCAGTCGGATGAGCGCTTCGTTTGAGACGTTGATGCTCCCCGGGAAATTGCGCAGACTCCACACCTGTCCATAGGGAAGGGTCGGCAGAACGAAGCTTTCCGTCCGCTCTGCTAATCTGTCCGCGAGTCTGGTCGCGAGCAGGTTATCGGTACCCAGCGGCAGATGGGGACCATGCGCTTCAACGGCACCAATAGGAAGTATGGCAGCGCGGAAGTGGCGAATTTTATCCTTCACCTCAACCGAATTTTCGAGTTCGAATTTCATCGTGGCGCCCCCCTTACTTTTTAAATGAAAAGCAGTTGGCCGGGTTGCTTACGAAGAATTTCTCCACCAGTTTTTGTCCATCAAAGCCGTTTCGGTTCGCCTCGTCTACAAAGCGCGGTACCCATTTGGAAATAATGTACTCCAGACCGAGACCCTGGTCGTAATGCTTGTAGTAGGTTTTCCGGGCGGTATCACCGCTGATGAGAATCTGATCTTCGAAGCCTTTGCGGACAAGCTCCAGAATAAGCGAGATTCGGGTGCTTTCCGGTGCATACTTGATTTTGCCGATACCGTCAAAGCTCATGTAAGCTCCCGTTGAGGCGATCTGCTCATGGTAGTAGGGGTCGGGATTGCGGTCCATATGTCCCAGGCTTAAAAAAGACAGATCCACACCTTCGCTCTTCAAGAGCTCGATTTGCTCCAATGCCATGGTGCCAACTTCGGTATGGGAGTGAATGGGTGCCTTCGTCTCATGATGAGCGCGCGCTACAGCGCGCAGCGTCTTCTCCTCCAGAGGCGTAATGCGGTTATAGCCTGTCCCGAATTTAACCTGGCCTGCTTTGAAAGGCGTGCCTTCCAGCCCTTCTTCCACCTCCCGGATGACGAAATCCGCCAGCTCGTTGATGCTTTTTGCTTCAATCCACTGGGCGTAGGTTTCATAATGGCCGATCAGCGGTTTAAGCTCCTCTTTGATTTTGGCATCCCACAGAAAGCTCTTGTTGAATCCCGCCGTTCCTACAATATGAATGCCGGTTTCAATTGCGATTTCCTGTACCGCCTGAACATCTCGCCCATAATCGATGGCTGTAGCGTCCACGATCGAGCGTCCGCCGTGTTGTTTGAAATCAAGAACGTCGCGCTTGGACTTCTCTTTATCGTCCAGCAGCAAATCGTCCTCTCCCCGTTCTTGCCAGTAGGCCGGGCGGCATACGATATGTTCGTGGGAATACGTAAAGCCCAGCTCCTCTTTGCTGATATCTCCATGTAAAGTACGGATAAAGCCCATATCGTTTCTCCTCCACTCTGTTATCTTTTAGACGGCTGAGTCGAGAGGACTCAGCCGTCTTTGTTGTCGGATGGTTAAAAGAACAACTTCGCCAGGAAGTGCAGAATCGGTCCAATGATGAACATATCGGAATCAGCTGCCCACATGGCTGTATCCGGCACCGTCGAGGCGATGAAGAAGCGAACCATCAGAAACTGTCCCCAAGCTACAACGGTGGAAGTGATGAAGCCGCCGATAACGGCCCCGCGAACACCACCTGTCGAGTTCCCGAACACCCCAGCCGTAGCACCGTGGAAAAATAAGACGATCATCGTTGGCACGAAAATGTAAGCAACGGTGTTGCCAAGTACAAGCAGCCAGATAATCGCTCCCGCGAAAGCTCCCAGGAATCCAAGAACCACCGCATTCGGCGCGTAAGGGTACACAACTGGCGCATCGAGTGCCGGTTTGGCGCCTGGTACGAGTTTGGTCGCGATCCCGTTGAAGGCCGGTACCAGCTCACCGACGAACATCCGGACCCCCATCAGAACGATGGCGATTCCGCCTGCGAATGTAAACGATTGGATTATAGAGTAAATAATAAAGTTCTGGTCACCCGATTGTTTCATCAGTTCCGCAGCCGCCGGTGTGCCTTTCGTCGATAGAATAATGGCCCCGATCAGGAACAAAACTCCCATGCTGAGCGCAGTGATGACGTTGGAGTCGCGGAGGAACTCAAAGCCTTTGGGTACTTTGATTTTCTCGGAATCGTTGTTTTTGTTGCCGAACAATTTACCGGACAAGGCAGCAAGCAAAGCAACCGAAGCCGATGTGTGACCAAGCGCAATGTTATCGTTGCCCGTAATTTTACGCAGGAACGGCTGAACCAGCGCCGGCTGGAAGGTCCAGTACACACCAAGGACGACAGCGAGCATCAGTACCAGCTTCCAGATGGAGATGCCGCTGGCCGCATGAACGATCACGCCAGCGAAAACGGTCGACGTCCAGAACATCATGTGCCCGGTCAGGTAAATAAATTTAAACCGGGTGAAGCGTGCCAGCAGAACGTTGATCAGAAAACCGATAAGCATAGCAAGCGTAACGGCGCTTCCGAATTTGGAGTTGAATGCCTCCTGACCCATGAAGGTACCAAGGGATCCGCTCTCCAATCCGAAGACTTCCTTCCACATCGGCTCGAATACATTCAAGGCTTTCACGATGACATCAGAGCCTGCGCCGATGACGAGGAAGCCGATGATCGCTTTAAAGGTGCCGCTTACAAGCTGGCTCGTTGATTTCTTCTGAAGCAGAAGGCCGACCAGAACGATAAATCCGAGCAGAATGGCGGGCGTTCCAAAAATGTTGGTGGCAATCCAAAAAAGTACGTCCATATGCCCTCTCCCTTTCTAATGGTTTACAGCACTTCTTCCAGCTTCTGTTTGATTTCGTTATTGTCAAAATAGTTGTTGACGATAACAATTTTGGCCGCATGACCTTGAAGGCTTTGTGCCAGTTCATTGCTTGTTATGATATAGTCTGCAGCGGTTCCGGATGCCGTGGAAACGTCCGTATGCTCCACGTCGGCATTTACTCCCATACCGCTCAGCACGTTCTCCACATTCATTCTCAAAATCAGACTCGTTCCTTGTCCAAGACCGCATACGCATAAAATTTTCATTGTTCGTTCCCCCTAATGAGTTGTTGGATTGTCTCTACATCAGTTGCATTCATGAAATGTTCAATACTGCCCGGGCTGCTTAGCAAGGTGGTCAGCTTGCGCAGCATGGCGATATGCTCCGAACTTGAAGAGCCGCCGAGCGCAAATACAAGCTGTACCGGGTCGTTGGCCGCATGGCCGAATACGACCGGCTTCTTCAATTTAATCAGCGAGACGGACGCTTCATTCACCCCATCCTCTGCACGAGCATGCGGAAGTGCGATATGTGGTGCAAGAACAAAGTACGGACCTCTTTCACGGTAAGATTTCACCATGGCGTCGGCATAACGTTCTTCCGCCGCACCTGCTTTTACCAGCAGATCTCCTGCTAAGCGGATCGCTTCTTCAGCCGTCTCGGCCTCCACATCCAAGGCAATTAGTGACGGTTCCAAAAATTTCATTCTCATCTCTCCCAAGTCCGGTATTCTAATCGATGCTAAAGACCGGTGTGTAATTGCTGTAGTATCTCTTCTTTCGTCTTGGCCTCTTTCAGACGGATCAGGTTTTCCTTCTCCCTGAGCAGGATGGTCAGCTCCGACAGCGCTTTGAGGTGGGATTCGCCGTCAATCGCCGCCAGTACCAGAATAATCTGAACTTGATGCCTTGCTTCTTCTGAAAAGGCGACGGGTTGCTCCAGTCGCAGCAGACTGATTCCCAGCCGCCGGACACCATCCTGCGGCTTGCCATGCGCAATCGCGATGCCTGGTGCAACGACGATGTATGGGCCGAGCGCCTCCACTTTGGAAATCATCGCATCGATATAAGCTTCATCGATGCGCCCATCCTTCAGCAGGGGTTCGGAGGCTTCGCGTATGGCGCTCCGCCAGTCGGCCGCTTCTCTTTTCATTTGGATCATCTGTCCAGTGAGCAGATCCGACAATGATGGCTTGCGTGCTTCACTCAGCCATGTTTTCCCAACAGACAAGTAGTGGTTAAGCTCCTCCGTAAGTCCTGCTTCATCCCTAACCGCGGCATATTTATGGACGATGTCCAGCAGCGCTTGAACCGAGTACGCCGGGGTCTTTGATTTACGGCCGGCAACCATGTTGACTTGGTTCAGCAGGTGTTCCTTATCCTTATCGCTGAGAATCGGATTCACTAGGAGAACGGGCACTTTACTATCCGGCAGCGGTACCGTTGAGAAAATAAAATCAACATTCTCTTCATCAAACGTCTCGTAATTCCGCAGCGAGAGTACCGCTGTAATATCCACTGCCGAGAAGAGGTTCTCCAGCTGCGATTTCAACATTCGCGAAGCGGAAATGCCGTTGACACAGACGATGGCGGCCTGTCTACGTACAGCCGGCTTCGTGTTCTCTCTGCGCAGCCAACCGCCGAAATGCATGGCAAGGTATCCGATTTCGTTGTCGTCAAGCGGACGTCCAACCAGTTGTTCGAACGGTGTCGCGGAGCGACGGGTCAGCTCGAATACTTCCCTGTACTTGGACAGGATATTTTCGAGCAGCGGATTTTCAAGCCCGAGTCCGTATATGATCCGGTAATAAGCCGGCTTCAAGTGGACAAGCAGATTCTCCTCCATCGCTTCCCGGTTCGGCAGGAATACGCAGGCGTAACGCTGAAAATCATCTGTCATCTGTCTGGTCACTTGCCGAAGCTGCTTGAGTACTTCTTCGGATCCGGTCATCTGTTCCATCCGGTTGACTCTCGCTCCCAGCAGATGCATCGTAAAGTAGCAGATTTCTTCATCCGGGATAGAGACACCGAACATTTGGCCGAGACCTTCAGCAACCCCAGCGGCAACTTCATACTCTGGCATCCGCCTCAGCACGTTTCGTTCATCTTCGTCTATTGAGATAAACTGCTCTTCCTGAATACGTCGTACATACAACAGGAAGCGTGCCGTCAAATGAAATAACATCTCGTCCGTCAAATCTACGCCCAGCGTTACTTCGCTATCCGAGATAAGGCGATACACCCGCTTCAGGTGTCCCGACTTCATAGGGGGAAATAAGTTTTCGGCAAGATCCGGTCCCTCCGATTCCGGGTTTCGGTTAAATACCTGCTCCCAACCTGCATCACCGAAAACCTGACCGAAATAATAGTTCAGAGCCTTCCGCTTGTCACGTTCCTCCCCATTTACGTCATAGCCCTGCTTGCGATCGTAGGTTACCTTGAGTTTTGAGGCCAACATGTCCGACCGGACCATATTCAAATCTTTGAGCACAGTTCCTCGGCTAACCTGCAAAAGATCCGTCAAATGATGAACAAAGAGCGGACCCTCCGCCGACAACAGATAGAGCGACATCCACGCCATTCTTTCCCGTGGGGACAAATAATACTGCTGTGTATGAGGCTTCCCGGTTGACTGCGGAAGACCGGCCCTGCTCTCATCGGGCAAATAATAGCCAACTGTCCTGACATATTTGACCGGCGGAAGATGAATCGCTTTCAAGTAATCGTTTATTTTTTCCATATCATAATAAACGGTTCGTCTGGAGATACCGACCTTCTGCATCAGTTCTTCCAACGACACATAATCGGCCGCCTCATAAAGCAGCGTCAAAATCCGGGTACTTCTTTCGTCCAGAATACGGCATCAACTCCTTTGCCGTTAGTGTAGTGCCTTTTGCAATTTGATTATACCCACAGGCAATTCATGAAAGACAGTTCAATTCATGGAGACCCTTTTGTGCAAAAATGAACTCAAGTGTTTAAACTGTTAGTTTAGAAAACAGCTGCCGGTATCTGACTTCTGTTAGCTTCCTTTTTATTTGTCTATTGTTTTCAGTCAGTCCATCTTAAAACAAAAAAAGACGCATACAATGCGGCTTTCGAAGTCATAACGTTTCTTTTTCCATACTGGTAAATGTCCATTCATTAAGCATGACTGCCTGACAAAAAAAGCACAGGCTGAATGGCCCGTGCAAAATTTTGTTCACTTCAAGATTGTCATGTTAAATCGATGCCTGTACATTCTGAAGTAAGTAGTGTGCAAGATTCGCAGCTTATTCAATTAAATTCACTTACCGAGTGTCCGGCTTATGTATCGGTAATTTCGCGACTAGTCCGTCGCTCTGGCGGATCCATGTCTCGAACTGTCGTTCACCCGCATTTAATCGAATGACTCTTGCTCCCGTCGGAAACTTATCCTTACGCACACCATCTACATAACTAACGTAACGAGTAGACCTCCCGTAGCAAAGACGTATGCCGTGCAGTGTCCCGCAATAATCGTTTGAGTGGTCATGTCCGACGAACGTACCCATCACATCGCCCATCTCTACCATGGCGGCAAACAAGCCTGAATTTACCTTCGGCGAGCTGATCCATTCGCTGCAATGGCCCTCACACACTTTCGTCTTCCATACCTCATCGTATTCCGGCAGCGGAATATGGAAAAAAGCCAGTGCGGGCAAAGGCGCCCCGCCATTTCGCTCGGCCAATTGCCGTGATTCGGATACATACCATTCGATTTGATCACGGCGTATCCAGTCGTATCCGCCCACCGCTTCAATCGGTGAGTAATCGCCGCTATCGAGGAAAAACAACGAGACCGCTGGCTTCTCCGCCCGATCGTTAATCGTCAGCACGTAGTTTCCCGCTCCGCTAACCCCCGGAGGATCCGGTTGGGCTACGCAATATTCATGTAGGAGCTGCTCCTCATGCATTCTCTTTCGAGGCAAGCTCCCTTCCGAGTCATGATTACCAAACACAGCCGCCCACGCTACGCGGTTTTCTTCAGCGACAGCGACCGCGCTTCGGAACGATTGAAGTGGATCTTTGCTTCTAGCACTTGCCGTTAAGTCGCCTGCAAACACAACAAGATCCGGCTGCTCAATCGCGATGATTCTCTCCATCGTCGCCTTCGTCATGGAGTCGAGAAGCGGCGTCTCCGGATCCAGGTCCTCAGCGTCAATAAACTCAACATCAGAAAACTGCACGATGACAAACGTTCCATCCTCACGTAACTTTAGCTTTTTCACCAAGGTATACCCGCCCCTTTGTCGCATATTCCTTCCAATACCATAACCCGATTAAAATGAATACAGCAGCGCACGCCAAATACATCGATGTCACGCCATACTGCAAACCGACCACCCAATAAATCAATGTCGGACCGATCGCCGCCCCTAAATCGGTGGATACGGAATAAGCGGTCATGACTGTAATAACGGATGTGCTCTTCGCGGCGTCAGAAGCCATTGCGTCCATGATCGTACCCAGCGCAGTGCTTGTAATCATGACGAAAATAACAATAACAATCCAAATACCGATCGGCAGCTGCCACGGAAGTAATGCGTAACCGGCTGCCGCACCCGCCAACGATAGCATAAATAATGGCAGCCTTCCTCTCGGTCCATCCGTACGCTGTCCGAACCATCGAGCTAAGAACGGCTCCCAAGTACAGCGAAGCGCTGTCAATACGCCGCCTAACGCCGTACTGCCAATGATCAATCCGAACCATGGTATCCCCGTTGGATAACTCGTGTCGATAAGATACGTGAGTGTCGCGCCGAACACGGCGTGCAGTAATGATATAATTAATCCGCTTAGAACGATTTTCTTCACCTGCAGCGACCACACCGTATTTAAGTTACTACGAGTTAGTTCCATTTGATGTGTCCCGGAAGCTTTCCCTTGATTTATGGATGCCGCGATCAACGGAAGTCCGACCAATGCCATCATGCCAAACCATATCGAGACAGACCGTAACCCGAAGAAGGGCACAAGCAACCCTCCGAACAGTACGCCTACCAAGCTGCCAAGGCGCCACAACCCGTTATACGTTCCCATTAAGCGCCCTCGATTCGTATCGTCGGAGTAGCGAATGACGGTCAAATACCCGCCCATTCGCATCAAGGACCATGCAATCCCCCACACCGCTCGCAACACTATCCAAAGAACGAACCCTTTGAAGATGCCGTATCCTACTGTAGTAAGCGCCGCTAACAAAACGGAGATGAACAGACCGGTTCGAAGCGACATCCGATGATACAGCCAGCCAATTACAGGATTCAGGGGCAGCCTTACTAGTCGGTTCACAGACAACAGTACGCCTACCTGCCAAAGCGCGTCCAGTCCCGCTTCCTTCCAATACACTGGGAGGACAATGTACAGCATGGAATCGCCGAAGAGAGTTAGCGCGGTTACGATGCCGACAATCCTAATCTGGCGCTGTTCCATTGCGTTGCTGCTGTCACTCGTCATAGGTCGACGATTAGGCCATCGTAAGCCACCTTAATGCCCGCGGGTTCGAAAGCTCGTTCAAAATCATCATGCAGAAATCCGGAGTTATGTGTAAAATGAGTCACATATACAAGACTGTTACTCCCAAGCGTACCTTCTTCCCGCCACACGCGCTGAACCTCCAGCACAGTTTCAATCCCCATATGGTTTGGATTACGATCATTGTTCGTAAAGCTATGCGTGCAATCGATTATCGCCATATCGATTACTTTGCCTTGAAGCCATTTCCAAGTGTCGTCATGCAGCCATCCGGTGTCATTGCCGTAAAAAAGCGTTTTACCCCCTTTTTCTATGTAAAACAGCAAACAAGTTTCCATGGGGTCATGATTTGCAAGCAAAGGGGTGACCTGTGTGTCGCTGAGTGAAATCGTCTCGAACGGACGCAATAAGTGGAACGCGAACCTGCCTCCAGCGTCCGGCCCAAGTGCGGCTATAGTCTGGTTAATGGCCGAATCGTTGCCGTAAATATGTAAGGGGTGATCGATACCGTGCGCAAATCCTTCGATACGGTTGTACAGATCCGATGGCTGAAAATGATCGTAATGCGTATGCGTGAACAATAGATGCTCAACCGCGCCCAAATCGATCCGATCACGGAGCGCCTGCATATGGGAATCTGCGGAATAGTCAACCTTGATAATGCCATCGATCAATACAGAGCTTCTCGTTCGAATGTTTTTTCCTGCGAGCGACCTCGCATTGCAGCAGGCGTCACAGCGGCAGAACGGGTTTGGAAATCCTTCCGCTGCAGCCGTTCCAAGAAAGTGGATTTTCATTGGTTTCTCCTCCCTTTGAGAAGCAATTGTTTATTTCCTCGACTCTTGATTAATACAGATAATACCACATATATACAATCAATCACATACAAATATTTATGATTTACAATCTGTTTTGTTTCGAAATCTGTTGATCGAACATACCTGTCCCATAAACACATAAATACACATAAACACAACAGCTTATAACCAAAAAACCGATGTTAAACATAAAAATAAACGATCCCTGGTTCGTGGAAACCAAAAATCGTTCAAGTGGATTCTATTATTTATAGACGATTTCGATGCCGCTTTGGCTAAATTGTTCAACGATATCCCGGTCGATTTTGGAATCCGTCACAAATCGTTCGACCTCGGTTACTCCGCATACTTTGATAAATGAATTTTGTCCGAACTTGCTGCTGTCTGCGAGGGCGATGCAGCGCTTCGCGTTCGCAAGCATTATTTTTTTCACCTGAATTTCGCCGACTCCGTAATCTGTAATCCCTGCTTCCAACGTAACCCCGCTCATACTCATAAAGAACAAATCCGCATGAAATCGCGATGAAAACTCTTCCGCCAAATCCCCGATGATGCTTTGCTCTTCATGCCGAATAACGCCCCCGGTCATAATCACCGTATACCCTGGCATCGAAACTAATTCGTTGACGATCGGAAGCGAGTTTGTAATCACGGTTAATCGATCGAACTTGGCTTTCAGCGCCTTCGCAATCTGGTTGTTTGTCGTACTGGGGTCAAGCGCGATAGACATCCCTTCGGTCACATAACGAACCGCGATTTGAGAAAGCTCCGTCTTCTCTTCCATATATATAGATTCGCGGATCGGCAGCGGGATTTCCCGGCTATAGTCGGGCTCCTTCAGAATCGCCCCGCCGTGCACCCGCCGCAGGTAGCCTTCGCTTTCTAAATATTCGAGGTCACGTCTGATCGTCTCGAACGAAACCCCGAAATGCTCCATGAGCTCCGACGCTCGGATCGATTTGTCCTGATTCAGTTTCTGAATAATAATTTGATGCCGCTGCTCAGCAAACAACTACTCCACTCCTTACTTGCCTAGACTTCTTAATTAGAAGTTTACCATAAAAGCATGTAATCCTCCTGTTCTGCCGTTTCGGGAGTAATTGTAGTGTTACCGCGTTTATGTTCTTGTTCTGTAACATCTAATAAGGTGTACATTGATGGTGCTATTATCTTTAAGAACAGACCGCACTTATTTTACTAATAGCTTCATCAACTGGACGTAAATCGGATTTATCATGTAGCCAGTCGGGTTAACGGAATATCTTGTACCTGTGTCTAGCTGCCGGATTCGGTCCATTTCTTCCTCGCTCAGATCAAAGTCAAAAATTTCGCTGTTTTCCTTTATCCTTTGCAGATTTGACGATTTGGGGATGATAATAACCCCCCGATTTATATGCCAACGTAATATGATTTGTGCAACTGACTTTTGATGATTACGGGCACTCTCAACGAGAACCGGATGCTCCAGCAAAGCCTTGTTTCCTTGTCCCAGTGGCCCCCAAGCTTCATGCAGTATCCGATCACGAACCATATAATCATGCAAATCGTGTTGTTGAAACTCCGGATGCGTTTCGATTTGGTTGATCATCGGTGATATCCGAGATTGCTTTTTGAGATGCTCCAAGTGCTCGATTTCGAAATTTGCTACGCCAATGACTTTAATTCTCCCTTCCATGTACAAATCCTCCATCGCCGCCCACGCTTTCTCGTAATGAGGTCCAGCAAAATGAATCAAATACATATCGAGATACGTAACATTCAGTTTCCGACAAGTCTGCTCAAACGCTTTTTTCGTTGCATGATATCCAAGATCGGTTGTCCATACCTTGGAAGTAATGAAAAACTCATCTCGTGGAAGACCACTTTTTTGCAATTCTCGGCCCAACGCTTCTTCATTGCCGTATATCTTCGCTGTATCGAAATGACGATATCCCGTTTGAATTGCCGCTGCGATGGTTTTTTCAAAGACAGCTCCCTTCTCGATTTTATACACGCCAAAACCAAGCTGAGGAATTTGAACACCGTTTGCCGCCTCGACGGTTCGATACATCTGTGACCACTCCTTCTTACGATTTATTCGCATTGCAACAACGCTCTTTCGATTACATGAACTAGATTTTTTAAAGACTGAAGCTTGCTTTTCGAATCCAGCCTATAGTAATTGATGGTCCCTTCTTTACGAACACTTACAATCTGAGCATCTTTTAAAATCTTCAAATGATGAGAAACTGCTGGACGAGATAGATGAGTATTCAACCTGATCTCTCCCACTCTCATTCCGGGATTTTGCGGCCCCTCTATCAATGTTTTAAGAATGGCTTGCCGGGTTTCATCACCGATGGCGACAGCACCTTTTGATTGTTTCTGAACTCCATAGCGATATCGGCTGCGATTTCCTGACTCACCTAATCCCCCCATTTGTTTAACTGTATAATCTTTTCTGACCAACCTAGGATAACACACTACAAGATTCGAAATGCTATCGGTAAAGCAAATGAAGATACATATTTTCCCTTGTAGATGAAATGCCTACTATTTCGATTCATGTTTAAATTATGGCTGCGAAAAAATTAAAGAAGCCGCGATATTCCGCGGCTATGTCAAACATAAACTCCGATATATTCACACGTTCTCAACTAGTGCCTGTTAAAAAACATCGATGCCCTCATTCCTGAAAGAATCAACAGTCATTCAGCTTATATCGCCGTGTGCCCCTCTTTTTTCCGTAAAAAAGTACAGTAATGCCAAGATCGGAAAAAGAACGCCAACCCACATCGCCGCTTTCCAGCCGCCCATGGCGTAAGCCCATCCCCCGACTGCGGAGCCTATGGCTCCACCCGCAAAAAAGATCGCCATATACATGCCGTTCAGTCGGCTGCGCACCTCAGCTCCCAAAGCGAAGATCGCTCGCTGTCCTAACACCAAATTAGCGGACACGCCCATGTCGAGCAAAATAGCAGCTATTACGAGGATTACGATAGCGAATATAGAACCTCCTGGAAACATAATCGGCAAAAGTCCCGATAGAATCACCAGCGCGATGGACAATCCCGTTGCCGAACGTATCAGGCCTTTATCTGCAAAGCGGCCAGCAATAGGAGCCGCCGCCGCACCAGAAACCCCTGCCAAAGCGAAAAGTGCTACACCTGTTGAAGAAAAATGAAACACCGGACTCGTTAAAACGAGCGGAACCGTTGTCCAGAACAGACTAAACATGCCGAACAAAAACGCGTGATACAGTGCGCGGCGCCGCAGAATCGGCGTTGTCTTGAGCAGATGCAGCATGGATGAGATGATTACCGGATATTTGTCCTTAGTTTGCGGCTGCCTTGCCGGAAGGACTTTTGCCAATACAAGAGCCAGTACCAAGAGCATAGCGGAGGAAATAATAAAGATGGCATGCCAGCCGAAATATGTATCCACCATACTCGAAACCGGACGGGCCAGCATAATACCCAATAACAGACCGCTCATTACGTTGCCTACATTACGTCCACGCGTCTCCTCAGGGGAAAGATGCGCCGCGTATGGAACTAGGATCTGGGCCGCAACGGCCCCGACACCTATAAACAAGGAAGCGGCAAGAAACAAAGCCGCACTTCGGGCTTCAGCGGCGATGATCAAAACAATAGACGTCAGAATCAGCAGCGTAACCACCAATTTGCGGTTTTCAAGCAAATCCCCCAAAGGGACGATAAATAATAAGCCGATCCCGTAGCCGATTTGTGTCAGCGTGACGATCAACCCTGCAGCTTCCGAAGATAACCCTATGGCCGAGCTGATCGATTCAATTAAAGGTTGTGTATAGTAAAGATTTGCAACGATCAAACCACAGGCAACAGCAAGAACCAGCGTGATCCATCTAGAAACGGATTTCTCCAACCTTTCCATTGCGTTTTCATTCATGATAAGCACTCCTTATTTTGTGAATTATTAAGTCGAAATATAGGAACAATCGTTCCAGTATAGAGATAGCTAGCCCCCTATGCTCATACTCAAGGGGGATATTTTCGGGAATGATCGTTCCGGTTTGATTAAAAAAATAGGTTTACAGCATTTCGAAGACCGCGTTCATCATACCGTGGACTTTATGGATATCGCTTTGGATTCTGGCCATTACGTTAATGCTATGATTGAGATTCAGCAGCAGGTACGAGAACATTTTAATATCTTTCTCCGGAGCTATTTCTCCCGCTTCTTGCCCTTTCTTTAACGTCTCATAAAACAGCTGCTCCAATTCCGTAAAACTTTGGCGAATCGTATTCTGCAAGGGCTCATCCACCGTATCTAAACCAACGGAAGCATTCGTAATCAGGCATCCATTGGGGAAAGCTTCGCCGTGCGTGGCAAAAGCGTTCATGATGTGCAGGTCGAAATACTGGCGGATCCCTGTGATCGCAGAAGTTCCATGTATCATCAGATCACGTTTTTTTTGCGACATTTTTTTATAATATTGGATGGCCTCGTAATACAGTGTCTGTTTATCCTGAAACGTTTCGTACATACTGGATCTGCTCAACTCCATGGATTCCAGTAAATCCGGTATGCTTGCAGCTTCATATCCTTTTTCCCAAAAAACAATCATGGCTTTGCGCAGTACTTGCTCTCGATCAAATTCTTTGGTCCGTCCCATGGTTCACTCCTCCTTTTCATAATGAGTATAACCTAACCGGAACGAACATTCCAGTATTTATTTCAAAACAGCAGAAGACGATTAAAAATGATAAGGACTGAATATAATTAAATAATCATCAAATCGGTCTTGGGTTTTCAAAATATAAAGAAGAGAAACGTCATCGTCCCAATGACCTTTCTCCTCATTCATTCATTTGAATAGATTTTCGATGATCCCACGATCGAAGTCGTTGACAATTTTATACTCCTTGCCATACCTTTTATGATTGCTCGAACCGTTATAGATTCGCACGAGGTCCGGACTATAGAAGTATACGGCGAAGGTCGGGCCATTCCGGCCCTGGAACCAAACTTCATATTCGTCGCCATCGTAATCCACTCTGCTGGTTTTACGCAGTTTGACTTCGGAAAAGCTGTTCATGATGCGCTCGATCTCCGCGGGATCTGTAATTTGTATCACTTGCTCGTTCGGACGGAACCGATTTTTCCCGACGCTCATATGGCTAATGGTCCCAGGCTCAATCAACTGATCCAGTACCATCTCCTTAAACGATGTTCTGTTTTGAAACGCCGAATATATCATCGCACTAATTAGAATCAGGACGCAAATTGCCAGAAAGACATACCATGTGCGCTTGTTCAGCCGCCATCTCCTCCCTCATTTCGCGGTTCTTAAATTCCGCTCCAGAATTAGCCAATATTCTAATTATATTTTCACCTTGCACCAGCCAGCTTCCCCTAAGAAATCATCCCTCGTTAATCCATCTTCACCTAACAAGCATCGGTAGTTTGTTATCGTTCCATCATGAGTTATGATAAAGACTCTCTTTGCACGCAGCGTTTTAATCCACGATATTAGTCTCATTCCATGTGGTACGAACGCTGATTCAGTTAGTGTAATTCGTCGATCAACGAAATTCCTTTTAGAATCCGCATCCTACTATCCCTTAAAAAATCACGGGTCCAACCATCTGCTTGACTTAGATCCCAACTCCGGTGCATACCGACAACCACGATAATTTCACGCAGTCTCAGGAAGAGCTCCAGTTGATCCTTCCAGCCGTCAGGCATTTGACGGCCATCCTCTGTATAGCCTCGCTCGAAATGTTTCATGAAAAGTTCGTACTGCACCTTACGCTCAGCCTTCGAATCTTCCCCGAATACGTAGAGCAAATAATAAAGCTGGATGGCAATGTCTTCGACATACCAACTGTACTGGCATTCATCGAAGTCAAAGAGCGTTATTTCCCCTGATTCATCAACCATGAAATTTCCTACATTGATATCTCCGTGTATCAAACCGAAATTATCAGTAGTAACACGGAGACTGGACAAATGTCCTCTTAGTTCATCAAGCGCATGAAGAATTGGTAGATGCTCTGCCGGTATATAATGTTTGGCCTGTAAGAGGTATTCATTGCATTCCCATGTGTGTCTATTTGCCTTTTGTTTGTAACGCTTCGATAGTTCATGGAGACGGCCAGTCAGGCGGCCGCATTGCTCGTAAAGTACTGGATTATCTAGGCATTCTGGGTATCCGATTTTACGACCAGGTGCATATCTGAATGAGGTCACGTAGAAATCAATAAGATTTCCTTGGATTCGTTCAAAGTCCTTTCCATTAATCGATGATATCGATTCTGAGACTGCCAAACCATTCTCTGATAGATAACGAATCCATTCTATTTCAGCTGCAAGTCCTTTATCTGTACGATGAGTGCTCGGAGTGAAACGGAGGATATATTTCATATGATTGCGATTGTAGGAATATATAAAATTTTGAAATCCTCCAATGAAAGTCAGCTCCTTGAGGCTAACTCCGAACCGTGCTGCACCTTCAATGGCATGTTCATCCAAGAACATTAATTTTATGTTTTGGTCCATGCGCACTCCTTTCATACCAACCCCATTTCGAATCGCTTGGGTGAAACTTAACTCAACATTAGGGGTGCAGGATATCCCATGTAACGGGTCCAAGTGAGATCATATATTTTAAAGGGCCTCCCCCTTTTCCTCATACCAGCGAATCATTCTCCATTTGCCGTCTACTCTTTTCCACACTTCGAGTGAAATGGCTCGTACTATTTTAGTATCGTTTAGGTGCGTGACTTCATATGAAACTGCGGCCTGATCCTCTGATTGGGGAAGGATTTTCAGTCCCGAAAAAATAAACTTAATGTTTTTGCCTTTGTAATAACGTGCAGCATCTTCATTTCCTTTTTTGATTTGCTCGGCATTATACATCTCCATTTTTCCCGTTGAAGGCATGTACAGGATGCCTTGAAATTCATCTGAATATAGCGTGTTCATTTCTTCAAATTCACCGTTTCTAAAATCATTGTGTAATTCCCCAAGCCGGTATATTTGAGACGAGAGTTCTGATTCTATACTCATTATATGTTTCTCCTTTATGAGTTTTAAAGATCCTTACTGGCATACTTACTTCAGGTGAGTATATACCGTTACTACCGATTTCATCACTATATTAACGTTAATATATTACAAGCATAGCATAACATGGATTATACAAGTTTTTATCCATCGATTTCTTTTTCAGCACCTTTTCATTCTCCGATTAAGGGTACTCTGCGCCATCGTTTATACCGGTAAGAAATCCGTATGCATTGATCAATTACATGATCTCAAATGCTCTCTGCATGAAAAACAAACCTATAAAGTCTCATGTTTTGCTGGGAAAGCCATGTTTCTTCGAACTCCACGCAATAGTCAATGCAATGAGCAGCAGAATCAACAGCACTCCCGGAAACGACTTGACTCCAATAAACTCCAACAAAGCACCCCCGACAATCCCGCCACCTGCGATGGCCAGATTCCAGACTGTAGTATTGATTGGCATTACGATATCCACACCTTCTTCACCACTTGCATCGGCAAGCGCTGTTTGCAGTATGGTTGCGGCGCCGCCGAAGGTAAATCCCCATAATGCCACGACCGCATAAACGACGAATGCCGATGTGACGCCCGTCCATAGTGCTGCGGCTGCCAGCAGGAAGCCCAACAGACTAAGTAGGACAAGCAGGCGCAGGTGTCGATCTATCAACAGACCCACAATCCAGATCGAAATAAGTGCGAATGCTCCAAATACAAGCAAAACCAGATCAACACGCCCAGCCAGTCCCAAAGGCTCAAGAAACGGCGCGATATACGTATATAAAATATTGTGTGCCAGCATCCACGTCAGTACCACCATTAGAACCGGACGGATGCCGGGCATAACAAACACTTGACGGATCGTCATACGTTGATTTGCAGGCTGCCCGGGATAGTCCGGCACCTGCCACAGAACCCATCCAATTAATGCGAGAGTCAGAAGCGACATGAGTCCGAATACAAGTCGCCAACCGATCAGATCACCGAGCAAGGTGCCAACCGGCACGCCTAGCGTAAGAGCAATCGGAGTACCAACCATCGCGACTGCCAAGGCACGGCCTCTTAAAGCATCCGGAACCATGCGACGTGCGTATCCGGGGATCATCCCCCATGCGGCACCGGCAGATACACCAGCGAAAAATCGAGCGACCAGCGTTAATGCATAGCTGCTTGACAGGGCGGTAATCGAGTTGAAGATAAAAAAACCTACAATAATGGCTAGCAGAAGCGGACGTCGCCTCATCCCACCGGTAAACATAGCAAACGGAATTGCCGCCACAATGGAACCCAAAGCATAGGAAGTTACGAGCTGTCCGGCCATTCCTGTTGTAATATTCAAACCTCCCGAGATATGCGGTAGTAAACCGGCTGGAATGGTTTCTGTAAAGATACAAATAAAACCTGTCATCGCAAGCGCGAGCAGTGCTAACCAAGGAAGTCCGGCAGGCGTAATTGCCGTTTGTGCCGTACCCGTGGAAGATGATAATTGAGACAAAATATTTTCCCCCTCATGATAAATTTAATTATGGATCGATCATTCCATATATTAAATTCATCCTTCTCCCTTGTCAAGGACTTCTGGATCGATTAGTATAAAAGTAATGAAGGGGGGCAATTATATGGCACGAACGGGACGTCCACGCGCTTTTAATCGTGACGAGGCAGTTGCTGCCGCCATGCTTCTGTTCTGGGAACACGGCTATGAATCCACTTCGCTTGCTCAGTTACGTGCTGCCATGGGCGATATATCTGCAGCGAGTTTCTATGCCGCTTTCGAATCAAAAGAATCTCTGTTCCGAGAAGTAATGGATCAATATATCTCGACGTATGGACAAGTTTCTGAAAGTTTCAGGGATACAAGCGTGACATCAAAAACGGCTATCGAACAAGGGCTACGACGATCGGCTCAAATGCAGACAGAAAGTTCCCACCCTCTCGGTTGTCTGTTGATTTTGTCCGCTGTGAATTGTTCACCCGAACAACAACACATCCGAGAGATGCTTGCCAAGGAACGAGCAAGGGTCCACAGTTGGCTAAAAGACTGTATAGAGCGGGCCGTAGCCAATGGAGAGTTGCCGGATTCAACGGATATCCCCATGCTGGTAACCTTATTCGAAACATTTCTGCAAGGAATGTCGACACAAGCGCGGGACGGTGTTTCATACGAAGCGATGGATGCCGCCATTACTCAACTGATGAGCATATGGGATGCATTATCGAAGAAGTTAGGCTAACACGGCTATCATGAAACCATAAAATCGGATAGGAGGCTACCCATTAGTTGAGTAGCCGACCTTCCACACCACCGTACGTACCGTTCGGTATACGGCGGTTCAACCGTTTAAGTGCAATTGAGGTAGACGCTCGTACTCAGCAGGTAAGTCATAATACCCTGCCTGTGCGAGCTTTTCGTTTGTAACAGAGCGTTGCGGGATCGCGCTTCCGCCAATGCGCCAGTAACCCAGCCGGGTGTTTCCCCATGGGTAGGCCTGCCACTCCGGCACTCCTAGCTTCCGCAGGTTCTCTACCTTCGTTCTCGGCTTCTTCCATTGCTTCCAGATGTACATGCGCATCCGCCTTCGCAGCCATTCATTCCAGCTTTGCAGGATTCGCTTCATGTCGGCTACATAGAAATAACCGATCCATCCGCGAATGTAGACCTTTACGTTCTCCATTACCTGCCTTGCATTCCTGCCTTGACTCCGGCTCATTAGCTCTTTCAGCTTTTTGCCAGGGATTGTCGATGTACGTGGATATACACGCCGCTTCCGTTCTTCCCCAGGGCAAAGCCGAGGAATTTGAAATGCTTCTGCGCCACAACGCTAGCAGCCATGTTCTTCTGCGGATTCATCTTGAGCCTCAGCTTGTTCTCCAGATACGACCGGCAGGATTCCAAAAGCCGCGTTGCCGCCCGCTTGCTTCTTACCAGTACCACGATGTCATCTGCATATCGAATGACGATCACTCCTCGGCTTCTCATCTCCTGGTCGCATTCGTTCAGGTAGATGTTCGCCAAAAGCGGCGATAGGGGACCTCCCTGAGGAGAGCCTTCTTCCGTTTCGTGGCGTACTCCGTTTTCAATGACTCCGCTTTTCAGGTACTTTTTAATCAGGTCGGTTACGCGCTTGTCCTCGATTTGTTTGCGCAGGAGGTTCATCAACAGCTCATGGTTCAGCGTGTCAAAGTACTTCGAGAGGTCAATTTCTACCGCGTGGCCGTATCCCTGCTCCGTATAAGCTTTCAATTTTCGGATCGCCTGCTGAGCGCTCCACCCTGGGCGGTATCCGTATCTTCCATCCGAGAAAAGCGGCTCAAATAGCGGTTGCAACTGCTGGGCGATGGTTTGATGGATGATGCGATCCACGACCGTGAGAATGCCGAGCTTTCTTACTCCGCTTCCATCAGGAGGCAGATCTTTATCGTAAAGATAAGGAGGAAGCTATTGAGCAAGGCTATTTGCCTTACCGCGAAGAGAAAGACATTGAAGAAGGTGATCAACTGGCGCTTACCTTGCCATTGACCTACGTAAGAAGACCGGGTTGGGATAGCGAAATGCTTAGATTTATCGGTTTTACTAAAATTCAGGTCCATAAAGGATTTGATACTAAATTTTATAGTGCAGGAGAAAAAATCCTGAACCGTCACAGAGCTATGTTCACTATCGTTGCTGAAAAATAGGGCTATCCTTAGCAACTGGCCTCCAACAAGAACATATAAACTAGAATGATAAAATGAACAAAAACCTGCCAAGCAATAGCTGGCAGGTTTTTGTTCAGAAACTTAATATAATATGCTTAACAAGCAGCCTCTAGAAAAGATTTTTGATCGAATTGAACAAATTCGCGAAGAAATCGCCAATCGCGCCTAAGAATTGTTTGAACCAGCCCGCTTTCTTAGTCACCTCGCTTGTAACCAAATTCAGCGTGTCGCTCTGAATGCTGGACATACCTTCGAATTTGTAGCTGTAAGTCACGGATCCCACCTTCATGTCCTTGGTGACTGGTGCTGTCAAGGTGTCGGTGTCCAGTTTGGCCTTGACCTGAAGGTTGTCGCCCGTAAAACCCTTAGGCACGACGAGCGTTAGCGCACGGTCGGTTACAAGCTTCGTTTCCTTCACTTTGCCTTTCTTCACCTGCACATGCTCGAAGCCTTCGACGATCGCCCCTTCAGGGTGCAATTCTCGCACTTCAAAATGGTTGAATCCGTAGTCCATAACTTTGCGTGTCTCCTTAAAACGTGCATGCTCCGATGCTGTACCCATAACGACACTAATTAGGCGCATACCGTTACGTTCAGCAGTCCCGGTAAAGCAGTATTTTGCAGCCTCAGTATACCCTGTTTTCAACCCATCCAAGCCATCATAGGCATACGTGAGGAAGTTGGGAATGTTTTTGTTCGTTGCCAGCATCCAGTTATTGTTGATGATCGGTTGATCGTCACGGTCACGGAATTTATAGTTTTGAAGAGCCGTGAATTCGGAAAAATCCGGATGGTCTTCAATAAGAAATTTCGCCAGGATGGCGGCATCCATCGCGGACATGACCGTCTCTTTGTCCTCTGCCGGACGAAACTTCTCCGGCATATCCGCAAGACTTAGCCCTGAAGAATTGATAAAGAATGCTGTTTTAAGGCCCATTTTCTTCGCCGTTTCGTTCATCATCTTCACGAAGGCTTGCTCTGAGCCGGCAACATGCTCCGCCAAGGCAACGGTCGCATCGTTAGCCGAGCCGACAGCCATCGCAGTGTAAAGCTCTCTAACCGTATGTTGATCGCCTTCGGCCAGAAATACTCGGGAGCCGATGGTATTCGCCGCATTTTCTCGAACGGTTACCGTATCGTCCCAAGACAGCTTTCCTTGCTTCACCTGTTCCGCTACGATATATTCACTCATCATTTTCGTCATACTGGCTGGGGGCAACGCAACATCCGCATTGATGGACAAGAGCACTTGACCCGTGGACGGCTCCAGCAGTACGGCCGATTTCACGTTCAATCCGAGCTGCTCTACCGATGGGATTCGATCAGACTTGGTCTTGTTATTCTCTGTTGCCGACTCGCCTGTACTGGACGTATCTGTGGTTTCCGCCGTAGCGATGGTGCTAGGAGCAGCCAGCAGAATGACCGGTGCTGCCGATAAGCTTAATAGATTAAGCAGCATCCAGGATCCCAAAATCCTTTGGATACAATAGTGCTTGTTTCTAGTAAAAAACTTGTCTATCAACGGTAATACTCCTCTCTGTTTCACAATAAATTATGGGCTTATTCTATAAATGCAAACAATTGCTGACGGTTTCTATTTTCACTCCATGTTGCCACGCGCATGATCAATGATCTTTTTTTATATGTTTGGGCGAGCCATCGAGTCCATAAAATTCATCATAGGCGTCGAAGATCTTTCGAGCCACCGGTGCAGCACTCTGCGAACCAAAGCCACCTTCAGGTATGACGACAGCTACTGCAAGTTTCGGTTTTTCACGTGGGGCGAAAGCAATGAAAACACCGTTCTCTAGTCTTTTTCTTTGACCATTCACATAGATATCTTGCTCCGATGTACCTGTTTTTCGCGCAAAATCATATTTGAAATCTTCAAAAGCCCGAAGCCCTTGTGTATTCATCCCAGCTATCACTTCCTCCCAAAATTGCTCAGGGAATACTACTTTATTTAATATTTCGCGCTCGTATTTCTTAATGACTTGACCACTCTGATCTTCGATCTTGCTGGCAAGCTGAGGCTTTATACGCACACCGCGATTCGCTAGTGTACTTGCATATTGTGCCAATTGAAGGGTTGTATATTTACCCGATTGACCGAATGAAGCATACGCCATGGCCGCCAAATAACTGCCTGCTTGTTCAATATTTTCATATTCAACGATTCCAACATGCTCATAAGGCAACCCGGATTGAGTTGAAACACCTAAGCCAAAATCCTTCATATATTTGTCCCATACCTCAATAGATTTAGATCCATATTTCGTATGCAGCCTTTCCCCGATCCAATCGACCATAAAAGCATTAGAGGAATTCTCAATGGCTTTTCTTGCATTTAACGCCCCGAATACTTTCCCCCCGGAGTTCCGAACCCTGGAATTATCCTTTCCAAAAAAAGCAGCCCCCTGATCGATATAATAATCATTAGGACCAAACAATTGTTCATTAAGGCCAATCAATACCGTTAACGGCTTGACGGTAGAACCCAGGAGCACTAGTGATTCTAATTTGTTACCGGATCGACCAGAGGCATATGGTGAAATCGTTCCGTTCCCGTAGTGGCTCAATACGGTGTTCCAATCATCTGAACCCTGTTCCCACACATTCGGATCATAGTCAGGTATGCTGGCCATAGCTACAACATTGCCTGTATTCACTTCCAAGGCAACTGCATAACCGGTTTGGGCTTCACCGTGCAACTTTCCGGAAACCGGATGAGTACGAAGCCATTTCAGTTGATCGACGATTGCCTGCTGTGCAGCAACCTGGATATCCTTATGAATGGTAGTATGAATATTGTAGCCTTTCTCGGGGGGAATCATGGCAGGCACGCCGTCAGCCATGTTTCTCGGATTTATGGGGATACTCATGTAGCCGTTCTTTCCGCGTAACTCCTCCTGAAACATCATCTCCAAACCGTCTACGCCGACTTTCTCCCGCTCCGTATAGACAAGCCCAGAATCCTTCTGAGTCTTGTTCTTGGCATCCATCTCTTTATATTTCTCGATTTCCTTGCTTCCCCGAAATTCCTTCAAGTAGCCAATCGCCTGGACTGCTACTTTATCAGGGTCGTATTGCCGCCGGCTTTCTTCTACAACCTCTATACCAGGGTATTTACTTTTATGCTCCATGAAATAAGCGACTTCCCTGGACGAAAGTTCTGCCTTAATCCGACGCGGTTCATAACCAAGCTGCATTTTATAATCAAGGTCCATCGCTTTCATCACTTCTTCGATCGTCAGCTTGTCTGCTTTGGGATCACCGAATTGATTAATGACTGTAACTATTTCTTTCGCCAGCTTTTCAATCTCTGGCCGATTCTTCATCCCTCTATCAGATGAACTGTAATCTTTGAGGAGCGTAATATACAATGCCTGCGATGATGTAGAATAAGCAAGCGGAGTTCCCGAAGCATCGATAACGCTGCCCCTGACCGGCAAAAGCGGGATATTTTTGACCTGGCCGCTAGTTTCCAGTTCTTTAAGTTCGGGTCCTTCTACGAATTGAAGAACCGCCAGCCTTATAATTAAGGTGCAAAATATAAAAAACGTGCTGAAATAGAATAGATTTACTCTCAAGTTGGATGTAGTCTCTGTATCTGCACCATTCTTTTTAAAACGAGTTCGTGTAATTTCTTTCAACCTTCGATTCATATCTTCTTCAAGTCATACGATCTGAACAGCAATTTAATTTATATACACTCTTTCAACCCGTTCTCCGATTCCACTGAGTACTTCATTGGTCACCGTACCGGAACGGCGAGCGATTTGCCCTGCTGTGATCGTCTCCTTTCCATCTTGTCCGATGAGTGTGACCGTATCTCCCGCCTGAACGCCTTCAATATGAGTGACATCGATCATCATTTGGTCCATGCATATGTTGCCGACAATATCCGCTTTTCTCCCCCTGACCAAGACGAATCCGTCTTGCTCGAATAATGCCCTTGAAATGCCGTCAGCATATCCAATGGACACTACCGCAATTCGGCTTGTCTGATTCGGTATATAATTCCGCCCATATCCGACGGGGGTCTCTGCTTGAATTGTCTTGACTTGAGCAACATTTGCCTTCAAGGAGAGAACGGGACGCAGGTGAATCTTTACATTGGGCCGATCATCTTCATTGGAAAGCAGGCCGTACAGAGCAATACCCGGACGCGCCAGACTGTAGCCATTATCGGGATAGTTCAAAATGCCATAGCTGCTTTGAATATGAAGCATGCCGGGGTCAAGACCTGCCTTCCTTATCTGCTCAATCACTTGATGGTAGCGGTCGATTTGCTGCTTAGTGTAGAGAATATCCTCTTCCTTCTGGCTGTCGGACATCGATAGATGACTGTAAATACCGGTTACTTGCAAATTCGACTGCTTGTACATATTGCAGATAGGTTCGAAGTGGTCATAGAGTACCCCAAGACGGCTCATCCCCGTATCAATTTTGATATGAACATTCATCTTGTTGCCATACTTTCGTCCATACTGGTTAAGCTCTTCCGCATAATCAACACTCACCACTGTCTGTGTCAGTCGATATCGTACCAAATCGCTGAAGGCTTCAGGTGGTGTATATCCCAATACCAAAATCTCAACGAAAACGCCTTGTTTTCGTAACGCAATCCCCTCCGAATAAGCCGCCACCGCAAAATATCCCACGCCTTCGCCAGCAAGAAATTTGGCCACCTCGGGCCCACCATGCCCATAAGCATTTGCTTTCACAACCGCCATCATATCGCAAGTATCAGGAAGAACGCGTTTCAATTCTTTCAGATTATGTCTTAAGTGGTTTAGATTGATCTCCGCCCAGGCTCTTGGCCTGCTGACCGGTAGTGTGCTGCTTCGACCCATTTCTTTTACGATGGCCGCCATGATTTTGAGCTGATCGATTACACCGAAGCTGTTTCTAGATGCCAACATATCCACTGCCTTTTTCATGAAATACCGTAACTATAAATCCGTCTACGTTGTTACCTGATAGTTGATATCGTTCACACTTCGTGATTGGTATCTTTGTCATAGCTGCTTGCGCTGGCACGGAATAAATTTCGATCATAGAGTTTTCATACTCGAAATAGAGATGCTCTTTTCTAAGCGGAAATGGTTTTAACCACGAAATATACTCCTCAAAGCATAGTCCTTGTTGCTCAATAATGACCGCGTGCGGGAATCCGACATATCGAAAATGCCAGGGTTCCTCTGCAATATTAGTAATCTGCTCTTTGCCCTCCTTGTACCGCTGGATAAACCCATATTTCGATGCAAGCTGCTTAAATGTCCCGCAAACACCATGATCAGGAAAGGACGGACTAATATAATCGATGATGCCGTCGTTATACCCTACATCGACTGCGAGTCCCGTCTGATGCTCACTCTCATTGGGGCGGGCAACATAATTGGCTGTAAACAATGCCCCTCTTTCCAGTAATGAACTTTGATAAAGCGCTCGCTGCTCTATGCTGGAGCGATAACCGCTAACGGCCACAATTTGCTCCAACCCATGGCATGCATGCAATAATGCGGTCAACTGCTGCAGACAGATTTGCTCTAGGTACATCTTTTGCTGCTCCGTCTCAATTGCTTGAATGTGCTTAACCGGAAGCAGATTCAGCTCTTGCGGAACCATCTTAACAGGATGCTCGCGATTTACTAGAATGAGATGTCCACGATGCACGGCTGCCCGATCAAGTTCAATTTCTGCAGTCTGTTCCAAATAAGGCCTGCGGATACCATGCCAGATGTTCATGTTCTCCATAAGTCTCAAACCTCCCCAACGGCGAGCTGTAGCAGTTGGTCAAGAATATCCGCATAAGTCAAGCCGCTGGCTTGGAGCATGCTCGGATAGCGGGAGTTCGACGTGAAACCCGGTATCGTGTTGACCTCGTTAAACACAATCCTTCCGTCAGGGGTAAGGAACATGTCTATCCGCGCAAACCCGCTGCAGCCAAGCGTTTTATATATAGCCAGCGCAGTTTCTTTGACTTTGTTTGCCGTGTCCTTATCGATGCGGGCAGGCAAGTGAATCTTCGAACTGTGCAAGGAGTACTTTTCCGAATAATCAAAAAATCCTCCCTCTAGTTCAATCTCATCAATCGCGCCGATTATAGGATCAGAATTGCCTAGAATGGCACAGCCCACTTCGAATCCGTTTATATTTTGCTCAATGACGACTTTACTGTCGTGTGTAAAGGCAAAGGCTGTCCCTGCTGCCAACTCTTTCATGTCATGCACCTTCGTAATGCCTAGTGAAGACCCGGACCTCGCCGGCTTGACAAAAAGCGGGAACCCCAGCTCTTCTGCTGCTGCCAATACCTTTTCCATACTTCCACCCCTATAGACCGTCAAGGAACGTGGCGTGTCCATACCTGCAGCCTGAACCAATGTGTGGGCCAACTCCTTGTCCATACATAATGCGGATGACAGCATGTCACATCCAACAAATGGTATACCCGCCAGTTCCAATAATCCCTGCAAGGTTCCGTCCTCACCGTATTTGCCGTGAAGCACCGGAAGTACAACATCAATCGGCGTCACATGATATTCTGTATGAACAAGCTCAATGAGCCCTTTGATTTCCCGGCTAGGCGAGAAAAAGGAAGGGATACAACTCGGATGCGCATGCCAGCGGTCATTGCGAATATCCTCAAGATTTCCACTATATCTAAGCCATGATCCTTCCTGTGTAATTCCGATTAATACAAGATTATATTTTTCAATATCCAAATGTCCGATCACTGCAGCAGCTGAGCTTAAAGATACCTCATACTCGCCGGAACAACCGCCAAACAATACCGCAACCGTCTTCTTCTCCATGTAAAAGCCTCCTAAACTGTGATAAAAAAACAAAAAAACGACTCCTTTTCCCCACCCTTAAAGTGAGTAAGAATAGTAGAAACTTCGTTCTGTTTTTAACCTCAATCATGGTCATACTGTTAGTTTGAATGGAAGAATTTAAGGAAAGTGTAAGGGAAAATAAATTTTTTCTTAAGGTCTGAGGAGTTGCCTTCGCTCTTCATTTTGCTATTCTGAAAAGAAGCCAGATCAGATCCGGGTTTATCCGATGAAATTCGAGGGGGTGCTTTTTCGTGACAATCAGAGGACAAAAATTTAAAGACTATTCGTATAAGATTAAGACAGGGGAAATACGCGAGAAAATATCGAGAATTGGGTGAGTTCGGACTGGTGGATTAGCGGGGATGACGAGATGAATACATCGATCAAGTAGGCAAGTACAGCGATTCAAGCGGGAGAATGAAATGCTAAAAAAGTGCTTGGAATCCGGATACAGGAGATGAAACACAAAGAAATGCAACGTTTGAGAGAGCTTCGAAGGTGTATCCCGTTCGTCTTCTCTCGATCGTTCTGGCCGGCTGCGGTCGTTTTTTTAATTAATTAAAGGGCCGATCTTTATGGGATGGCCCTTTCTGTAAACATGGCTGTACAGTATATTCCAATGTTTCTAACGGGCTTTAACAACTGGAACCCATAACTCAACTTCTTTTTCTTCTATCATCAACTGTTTTTCTATACCTATAGTACTCACTCACCGAGTTTTTCGCATGATCGTATAATACTCTAAACATACATAATACCTGTTTTCCCTTGGTGAGTTGAGAAATTACTTGTGCTTTCACGGACATATCTTTTCCGCGAATCTCAAGGAAGGTTGGTTCCATGCAAGCCCACCCGAGTCTTTCATCATTCAATGAATCGAAATCCTGTTTTTTCACTGCTGCTAATGTCATTAAATCACTCCTTTTTTGACTTTCATGAATGTAAATTAGAGCCCCCGTAGAAAACCAGGCCTTCCGGTATGTATCGCAACCGGTTCCGAAGGTTCTCCCCGGGGGCTTTTTTTCAGCCTTCGAGCAGCGTAATCAGTTTTTGCAGGAGAACAGGCTCTTCCTTTTGGAACTCATCGAACCGGAGCCTCAGCCGTTCAAACATTTCTTTATCTTCGCGAATTTCATGACGAATATACTGATCTCTCAGCTTCATCGCCCTTTTGGTGATATCCTTGTAGCCAGCCACAAGCTCTTCATCATACGGGATGATCCCCTCATCCACCAAGTATCCGATCCGCTCGCTCATCATCTTTTTGTGCTCCCAGAGCACATGAAGGTGTCTTACATCGTTACGATCACCGAGCCGGGAATCGTTGCCCTCTACGGCATCATAGTACAGCCGCAAATAATCGTATACCTTGATTCCAAAAGCTTCCTCGTTGTCCGAATTGTAATTGATCCGGTTTAGATGAGTTTCTCCGTTTAAATAATCGCGCAGCTGGTCAATCGCGGCTGTTTTATCAAAAGGATATGGAGAATGCGGCTCATATTTATAAAAGTACGTATGATGGTCGGCCGTGAGCTTCTCCTTTAGAAGATGCCTCATGGACTGAACGGCCTCCTGGAACTCCCGGAACGGGATCTGCAAATTGCGGTAAACTCCCGTATGATCGAACATCGACGCATAGAAGACACTCTCGTCCCAATCGAAACCGTATAGAAAAAGATGATGAGGGAACGGCTCCTTCTGATAGGAGGCCGCGGGCGATAGCCTGGCTTCGTCCAAAAACACAACGCAATAATAGCCGTTTTGGATCTGATCCGCGAAAAATTTCGGCCAGGCGTCCAATGCCAAACTCTCCAGAATCGTATAATTGACCGAGCAGGTGAGAAGAAACGGGTTGTTGAAATTCAGTTCGTTGGGCTTGCCCCGAAAAAAATCGACATAATACTGCCTGCTGTCCTCCAGAAAGTTTTTTTTGCAGAACAATTGGATAAAATTGCTGTAATACCAAGGCATCGTTTCTTCGTGGATGCTGGTGATCGAGAGTGTGTAAGCCCACCGCAAAAATCCTTTAAGCGGCGGATTCACCACCGGAAGCTGAAACGCGTTCATCTGATTCTCCCCTTTCTGACAAGTGATCCGGAATCCTGACCAGCAGTGTTCCTGCGATTGAGCCCGACCCATCTACTCTCCTTCCTCATGCATGGATGCAAGTTTGGCATTCAGCCCCACCAAACTGCTGGCTTAACTGCTCGCGCTGCTGTATCCTTTTACGGCCTGTTTCCAGAGCAGCCGTACAGCTGCGAAGAGCAGAAGCGAAGCGGCCAGCGCCAGTCCCACATGAAGCCAGTTGAGCTGCTCAAGCAGAAACATCGGTCCGAAATTGGTAATGAGGAATAGAGGAATAACAAAGGTCCCGATCCGTCGGACCCAGGCCGGGTAAATAGCCATAGGGAAATTGTTGGCGTCCCAAATGGAATGCGCGATCTCTGATACAGAGCCCGTCTGGACGAACCAGAATGACAGCAGCGCCGGGATGATCATCAGGCAGTATGTGATGACAACAGAGACGAGCAGCAGCAGGGCAAACCCTGCAAACTGCAGGAGCGTCAGTGGAATATCCATGGCATGCCAGCCGATACCGACCATGACGAACCCAACCAGAATATCGGGGATCGGCAGCGCCAAATCGACGTAACGCAAGGAAGCCATGAACTGAAGGGATACCGGCTTCGTCAGCATTAAATCAAGCGAACCGTCCTTAATATATTCCGGAATTTTCATGAAATTTGTAAAAAACAGGCCGACATAAATTCCGGTCACCACCGTATGCATGCCTATAAATAGAAGCAGCCCTTCGGGCGGTATGCCATCTACATGAAGATCGGTGCGGAACACGACGAGCACATATAACAGCTTGGCGAGCAGGTAGACGGATTCGACCAGCAGGCTCATCATAAAATTGCCCCGAAACTCCATTTGAGCGATGAGGCAATTTTTGATGAATAAACCGTACAGCCGCATGTATTTCCTCGCGATTTTTAACATACGCAACATCCGTTACCCCCCTACTGCCGAATATTTCTTCATGGAAACGTGCCACGTCAGGCGGGATAGCCAAAAGAACAGTAGAATCCACCCACACTGGATGAGCAGCCCTTGGTACATAACCGCTGCTTCCGCTTTGCCGCTGAGGATATTGACCGGAAAATAAATCGTATATGGGAATGGCGTGTACTGAAGTGCCTTCACAACCGACTCCCCGAAAATCTCGAGCGGAAACATGCCTCCGCTCAAAATATTGACGAGCAGACTTGTAATGACAAAAAAATACGAGATCTCATGCAGATAAAAAGCACTCGCGCAGATGCAGTAGGCGATCAGGAAATTGAGCAAAAGCGCCCCCGATAGCGTGACCGCGAACAGAATCAGGCGTATAGCCTGGAGCTCGAGCACGCCACCAGCAGATGCGAACCCAATAATCCCGATGAGCAGTAAAGCTGTAATCCCGTAATAGATCGCCTTCTGGCCGAAAAAAGATACCAGCCGATACCCGAAATAGCTGATCGGTTTGATCAAATACTTGTTAAGACCACCGTTTTTGATATCGTCGGCAATCTGGTGCTCGAACTGGGTAGCGATCAGCTTGGACACCAATCCCGCCAAGATCGTATACAATATAATTTGACCGTACGAATACGAGAACAGCGCATCCTGACCGGAATGCCGGTACACCGCCGTCCAGATGAAATACTGGACAAGAATCGGAAACGTGGCCCCCAGAAGACCAAGAAAGAAGTGAAAACGGTATTCCATCGAATGCTGGACGCCCATTGAAAAAACAGCCCTATACAATTTGCCTCTGTTCATCCGACGGATTCCTTGCGGTAGAGCATCGAAATACTTTCCTCGATCGCCACGTCCTCTATTGTCCAGTCCACGATCGGAAACGAGTCGAGCACGGCACGCGACACTTCCTTCAAGCGGTACTTAGGCAGCTCCAAAACTGCGTTGTAGTCGTCTGCGCTGACTATTTTTCCGAATTTGGCCACCCGCTGCTCAGCAACGGGTTCGGAGAATTGCAGCCTTATCACTTTGTTCTCGCCAAAAAGATCGTTGATTTTATGAAGATCACCGTCATACAGAATACTGCCTTCATTAATGATGATCGTCCGCTTGCACAGATCCTCCACATCCTTCATGTAGTGGCTCGTCAGCAGAATCGTCGCGCCGAATTGTTCATTGTAGTATTTCAGAAACTCCCTGACCTTCTTCTGGGAAGGGAAATCGAGGCCGATCGTCGGCTCATCGAGATAAAGCAGCTTAGGGCGGTGGATCAGAGCGGCGATGAGCTCCATCTTCATCCGCTCCCCCAGGGATAACCGACGCACCTGCACGTCCAGAAGGTCCTGCACATCGAGCATTTCCGATAACTCGGCAAGACTCCGGCGGTAGAGATCATCGTCCACGTCATAAATACATTTGTTCAAATAAATCGACTCGCTGGCGGGAAGGTCCCACCAAAGCTGGTTTTTCTGACCCATCACAATGGAGAATAGCCGCTTGAACTCGTTCTTTCGCTCCCACGGGACATAGCCGAGTACATCGGCCTCTCCACTCGTGGGATATAGAATGCCCGATAACATCTTGAGCGTCGTAGTCTTGCCCGCCCCGTTGGGCCCGAGAAAACCAACGCACTCGCCGGGACCGATATCGAAGGAAACGGATTTAACCGCTTCCTTCACCAGTGACTTGCGAGCAAACAAATTTTTCAATGAATTTTTGAGTCCTGCTTCTTTCCGGTAATACACAAACGATTTGTGCAGCTCCCGCACACGGATATAGTCCATCTCCGCTCCTCCCAAACGTTTGCCTGATCTGCCTGAATGAACGGCATAAAGTTTAAACGCTTAAACTCCATTGTTATAAAGCAGCACACATTTCGAGCAAATCGGCATCAGACCGCAGGCCAGAACCTCGCGCTGTTTGCGAAGATCTTCGCCGTGGAAAATATCCGCCACGCTATCTTCGTACAAATTGCCGACACTGAATTCCGGGAAAAATTTGCACGGATTCACTTTGCCGTCCGGCATCACGTCCATCCGGTTCGAGATCGAGAAGCACTTCGTCCGGTTCATGGCCGGCTTCTCGCTTCCCCGGATAAACCCTTCCACCTCTTCGGGCTCCAGCGCGGGCTGATAGCGGATACGTACATTCCATACGCGCGAATTGACGCGTTTCAGCTCTTCGATCAATGTATCAAAATTATCCGGCGAGATATGAAACGTGAAGGAGTGCCAGCTGTTCTTGTGATCGTCCGCAAAGCGGGAAGCAAGGTGAGGGAAATGGGCATCAAAATAGGTGTCCATTTTCTCCGCCGTACCGGAAGGGATGTACCAAGGGAAGCAGAAGTACACGGAATCTACGCCCATCTCTTCAAAGTATTCCATAAAGCTGTAAAGCTTGCCGACCATCTGGTCATTTACTGTCAGAGCTACAGATACTTTGCCTTTATACAAGCCCTGCTTTTGCAGATCCAGCAGGAGTTGTATGGCGTGGATCACTTTCTTGAATGTGCCTTTGCCTCTTATTGCGTCATTCTCTTTCTCGAAGCCTTCCAGGCTGACCAGCATGACCAGATTTTCCGACATTTTCAGAATAGAATCCAGCTTCTGTTCAATGAGAATCGCATTCGTACAAATGGTCGTATACCGGTCTTCTTTGGCCAGCAGCTCCGCCAGTTCATCGAACTTGGAGTAGAACAGCGGCTCCCCGCCCCACAGGAACACGCGCGATTTGCGTTCTCTCGTTTCGGCAAGAAGTTTCTCCACGACAGGAATCTCGATTTCGTCGTTCTTTACTTCTTTTGCAAAGCCATGATGGAAGCCTTCCGGATTCCATTCGAAGCAATGCTTGCAGCGCAGATTGCATCCGTTATTGAGTTTGATCCCAATCTCATAAGGCACAGGGGCCGCATAAGTCGGGTCCTCTTTGAGCTTCCTTCCCGTTTCCGCTAGCGGTACCAGGGTTCTTTTCATATTACGGAACGTCAGTTGGTCAAAGGTAACTGCTGTTTTCGGCTGCATAGGTGTTCCTCCCATAATGGTTGATTTTTGATCGCTGCTCCAGCAAACGTCTGCAAATCTCCTCTAGCATAGGTTTCGAAAAATCCTGAGCTTTCCATTCCCCAAACCGGATACCGAAACCACAGGATTCCCAATAGGCTGAATTATGAAGTTCATGGTCGCCAAACGGTTCCAGCATGACAAAAGGGATTCCGAACGCCAGCGAGTCGTTCAGGGTCGCTCCCCCCGGCTTGCTGATGATTGCAACGCAATTTCGCATGAGGTCCGTGTAAGCAGAGTAATCCCCGAGTGGAAACTCCCGGAGAACGCCGTCTTCACGGACATAACGGACCATCGGCGGAAATGTGTGCCGTCCCCGCGCATCCCTGCTCCACGGATCCCAGAAGGCCTCCGTTCCGAAGTAGCGCGTAACCCCGTCGTCCTCCTCCACCTCGGAGGGATCGTAAACGATCACATCAAGGCTGTATCCGAGCTTACGAAGTTCTGAGATCGTTCCGGCATAGGTCCCGATCCCCCAGCCGCCGCCATGGATCAAAATGCGTCCGGTACGCTGCGCGTATGGCAGAGGCTCCACTTCGTCCGAAGCAAGGTAACTGCGCGGCGACAGCTTTGAGGGCTCGTAGAACCAGATGTTGTCGTAGCCTAAATATAATTGCTTGTGTACCTTATAAGACGGCGTATCACTCGCATCCAACCGAATCAGCCGGATGTCCAGCGGGATGCCGGCAGCTGCCTTATAACGCTCCAGGATTGGCAGCCAGAAGCCGGTAAAGACGGCAAAGCGGGAGACACCGGCCTGTCTCCAGTCGTCCAGCATTCTCCGAACCGCTTCCTCGTCCAGGGAAGAGTCAACGGGCTTGGCCAGCTTATGGCCCATACGGGCAACGGAGAAATCCGCATGGAATGCTTTTTTGGTAGAGCGTATCTTGTGCCGTACTTCCTCGTGATACAAGTTCTCCAGAACATGAACCTCTGTTCCGATACCTTTGCCTTGCAGGTACGTATGCAGATGCATAGCCGGAATGTATGCGCCAAGCGAATTGCCCGACGCCAGCAAGGTGACCGAAGATGAATACATGCGCAGCCTCCGAGTTCCAGATTTAGTTGTACACTTTAACGGATAAGTCGGCGAGCATCTGACGCAGGCTTTTGACCAATTCACTGCGATGTTCGTCGTCACGCCCCAGCACGGCTGCATACAGCCGTCCCTTCGGTATCCCCCGTTTGTTCTGTGTTCCTTCGGCGATACGGCGCCGTGTTAGAATCTCGTTCACCATGACGGTATTGGATGATAAAGGAACGATCCCGTAAACCCCGGGTGCTGTCAACAGAAGACCGGATTCGCGCAGAGACTGCAGGAGTTTCCCGAATGTGAAGCCTTCCGGAAGACCGAGAGAGAAGAACGTAAGCCAGCCGGTAAGGCCGTATGGTTCCCACCATTTATCGAGATACGCGTTAATCAGTCCCATGGACTTGCGGGCGTTGATCTCCACGATGGATACGACTTCTCCGTCCTCCAGGATCATGGAGTCGAAGCAGACAAAGCCGTGGTAGCCGTCCTCAGCCAGGGTCCGGAGCGCTTTCTCTATCACGGTAAAATAGCCGGCGTTCTCCAGCATGTCGTTAAAATCTTCATCGGCTTGGATAGACCCGCTGTAATTTTGCTGGTGATTCATCATCCGCTGAACGGAGATGAACTCCTTCTCACCGTTCTCCTGGATAAACCAGTGAGAACTGAAGTCGGTCACTTTCGGCAGCAGGGGCTCCAGCAGGAATTGAACGCGCAATCCACTCCCCTCCTGTTTATACAGGTGCTCCGCTATCCTTCGCTGCATAGCTCCGCTGTCAATGAGCAGGTTACCTTTGCCCGAAACACCGAATGGATCTTTCAGCAAATACGGTCCCCGCCTCAAAAGCGTAGTTCCAATTGCCTCTATTTCCGCAGCGCTGTTTGCCTCCATCCCGTAGCGCTTCTCGCCAATTCTAGCAAGGAGTCTGCTCGAGTATATCTTGGAATTGACACGTACAACCGTCTCCATGTCCGGTAAAGGACCAAACGGTCCGGCGGTACGGAGGTAAGTTTCCGTTTCTGCCGTAATAGCGTACGGTGATAGAATGTTTGTGGCGTTGGTGAGCAACGCTTCATCCGGTGATTGTGTTTGGCGCAAACCGTTTGCGGCATATGAGGAAGAGATCGATCCCGGCAAGAGTGCACCCTCCGAATAACCGGCACCGGCCGTCTGCAGCACCCTGTTTGCCGTTATAGGATTTTGGGCTTGTTCGGCTGCAAGGCTGAACATGCACCGCTTAAAAACGTCTGATCCTGGTAAAGGTTTATGCTCATCGTTCAAATCATAGTGATAACGGGACTGAAAAGAAAAACCCAGCCCGTTCAGGTATTCGTGCAGCGCCGGATCGATTTTGCAACGACTGTAAAGGACATCGTCCGGTCCGCAAAATGGAAATAGCAGCTCGTCCATGCAGAGGACAATCGATTCCCGGTCCTTATCGGGCATAGCGGGCAGCCGGGCCAGATCCGGATCCCTCCAACGTGTTTCGGGATCGAAAGTACCCATCACGATTTTCGGAATCACGCCGGCTTCATTGCTTGACATCTTCGTATAGGGGCTGCTCCTGCGATTGGCAGCTTTTCAGAAAAGTGATAAATGAGTCGATCGACTGGAGATGTTCGTAATCGAATTGGTCATAGTCAATAACCACGTTTAACTGATCTTCGACTTTGAGCATAAACTGGATCATTTGCAGAGAATCGAGGCCTATATCGTTGTTTAGATCCGTATCGGGGGACAGGTTTTGGCGGAGTTCCGGTTGGTCTTCTTTGATAGAGCACAAAATGTCTACGATTTTATCGTACATGACTACACTCCTTTAGTGGGTTAATATACGAGGTACAACCCAATCTTTACGTTTAGAAATTCCATTTCGAACAAAAACTCCTAAAACACATTCCCTCCTTTTACCATAGTTACAATTATTATCTTCCTGGTGTTAAAATCTGTCAACAATAAATATAACATGATTCGATAGAGCGAAAATTGTCAAAAACTACGCCCAGTTGGTATTAGAAAAATAAAGAATGGATCAGAGTCTCGATAACCACGGCTTCATCGACGTAGATATTCTTGTCTCACGACAAAAGGAGCTGTAACCTCTAAAGGTCACTAGCTCCTTATATTCATGACGTGGCCATATTCTTTATGGTTCCTGCGCAACCGGAAACCAGCCTGGGACACATCGTATAAGCTTCCACACTTCATTCGGTATGTCGATTCTCTGCTGATCCTTTTTTTCTGCTGATCCTTTAACGAATGGGGCGTTCGGATATTCATCCTCGCTTGTTATAACTGGAGAAACATCCCATGGCAGACGGACGTACTAGATCTGAAGCCGCTGTGGTCCAGGCTTGAAGCATTAATCCGATGTGGCTTCTTGTTCTTTTGGCAGCGGCAAACCCGCTTCAAGCAATCGCTTGTTGCGAGCGAAGAACACCGTAAGTACGAACATAAACAGTCCGGTACCGATCAGCAGCCATTCGATTTTAACCACATCAGCAAGCGGGCCGAATATCAACATCCCGATGGGCATCATCGAAGTCGAGATCATCCCGAAGACACCGAATATACGTCCCAGATAATTTTCGTCCACCTTCTCCTGCAGCATGACGGTCGTCGGCGTATTAAATATGGGCATCGCTACTCCAAATACAGCCATGATGACTAAGTAAATCCAAAATACAGGTACAATGCCGAGCGCAAAAGTAGACACGGCCATGATGAAGCTGGCTATAGCCATCGTGTACACTTTATTTTTGAACCCGCCCCATGAAGCAATGATCCCTCCTCCTGCCATCATGCCGACTGAAAACGCGATTTCGATTGCCGTTAAGCGCCATACATCGTCACCGAAGCTGCGGGTAACCTGCAGCGGAGTCAGAAAGGCAGCAGGTGCCATGAGCACAAAGAAAAATGCGAAGAAGATAAAAAAGGATTTTAAAAAGGCATGCTGTTTTTATATACACCAAGCCCTCCTTGAAGTCGTCCAGGTAGCCTGTACTTTGCGTATCAGATGCCTTTTTGTGCAGCGGAATTTTGAGAAAAACAAACAAGGTAAAGATCGCGATCGCAGCCGTAACGACGTCGATAAAAAAAATCACTTCGATCGTTGCCATGGTAAGCAAAGCAGCGCTGACAATAGGCGCTACGAACATGGTGAGTGCTTGCAGGCTGCCGTTAATTCCGTTAACTTTCGTTAGCTTCTCTTGCGGCACAATTTGAGGTAATATCGCCCCGACCGCTGGTGTCTGAATGCCTGCCCCGAGTGCGCGTACGGCAGAAATGACAAACAGCAGCCAAACTGCTTGGTAGCCAAGCAGAAACGTAATGGCCAAAATTAACGTAACCACCGCGATCATAGCATCCGCAATCATAATGAGCGATTTACGATTGAAGCGGTCCGCCCATACGCCCGCAAACGGCGACAGCAAAAACGTCGGAATGAATCCGCAAATAATATACAGCGTCATCATCATGCCTGACTGCGTAGTTAGCGTGATGTACCACATGATGGCATATTGCACCAAGGCAGAACCAAACAGTGAGAGTGTCTGGCTGCTTAAGAAGAGAATGATATTCCTTTTCCAATGGATTTTCTTATCATCTTCGGCTTCTGACATCATCCCACCCTTTCGTGTATTATCTCACGCGATTTATACTCATTTTAACTTAAAACCTCATGTGACATTTCTTCTTAATTGCTCATTTTACGTCCATCAGAACGGCGGCCGATCCAATGATCTATGTTCCGATCCTTTGATTACAATTCTTGTGTGTCTCTTTGGACTGTGTAGGCGAACATGAAATTTCCGATATCTCCTATGCTCGTTTGGAGCGCATCGCCTTTACTTGAGTAATGCCTTTATCGTTCATGATTTTTATATAATCGTCTGACTCTACAGCATAGATCGCGACTTTTCCTTGAGCGTTATGATGAATACCCCAGCCATAGCGCTTGCCCAATGATGAGGTCCGCAGGCAAGGCTGCCCTTTGGAGAAAAACTTCTCGCGAGCGGATACCCTATCATTTTCCGAGATATGATTGCGCGCGGCAAACACTTCAAATAACACATCCTCTTGCGTGTACTGGTAGGGATGGTTCGATATCATTTCATACTGAATAACCGGTATGGTCTTAGACTCACCTTTAGCCTTCCGAATTATAGCCGCGCTAGCAGGGCAGTCTTCGGCAACTTGAATAAAGGTATTGTAATAATTCATATCTTTCATATTATAAGAATAACCTCCCGTTCATTTTTAGTTCTCTCGTCAGTCCCTTTCCATATGAACATAATATCCTCATTTTCTTTGCAGAGATAGTGGTTTTCTGAGGACAACAACTTACGTCGTAACATAAAGTTCTCCCGTCTACATTGCATACTGTTCTCCTTACTAGAGATAACTTTTTGGATTGTAATATAATTATTGTAGCGCCATTTCTCGGGTGTATCGGTCGGTCAAAGTTACATGAATTCGACCATAGGGTACATCTCCATGATGCGCGCCATTATATAAGACTCATAGATACACGACATGTTTCTTGTATCGCTATTATCCTTTCCAATTTATCTACTTTTGGACACATTAATATAATCTGAATATTTATCGCCAGGTACGAAAATATTTAAAATATAGAGAAACCCTTATGGGAAACCAATGATGCTTTGGGGGCATTTTACGAGATAGAAGCTGTTAGACTAACTCCATGCGGACCGTGATTCCGCTATTTGTAAGCAAAGGGGCTAAATATAAGGTTAAGCGGACACAGATTCCGCTATTGCCTGGCATATCACCCTAAAAACAGGAAAAAGCCGAAAATAACGGATTCTGTGTCCGCGAATACTTGAATTTGGCACATTTATTCGGAAATAGCGGATCTCCTGTCCGCATACATCAGTTGGGCACCGTATACACCTGTTGCACGCTGCATACATCAGTGCACGCCGCATATATCAGACGCACACCGCATACATCAGTGCACGCCGCATACATCAGGGCAAACCGCATGCATCAGTGCACACTGCCCATCAATTGTCCGACGTTTGCATTTATTGAATAGGTGTTGTCATTACCAGCTCTTTCGTGGAGTTTTTCGCGCTTATCCATTCTGTTCAGGTTGAGCCTCATGCAACTCTTCATTGTGGGCCTATATCCGGCACGTTGTATTTGCCCGTTATATGAAAAACAAACTCCAAAACGGCTGGAAGAAGGGACCCGTCGATTGACAGGTCCCTTCTTCGCTGTGCATGCCTATATCTCACGAGAAACTTAATCGATTCCAAGAAAAAAAGTATGAGTGAACGTCCTCTTGATGCTTACGCCAGGTTTATGCTTCGTATCGAGTCCATATTCACTTTCGGTTTACGATCGATCGTCAGCAAGCCGTTCACTTCCTGCTGTACGTCCGTAATTTGCGTATAGCAGAATCCGCTCACGTAGGGTAAGTTTTTAATCGCTTGCGTAATTCCCTCGTATCGCTTCAAAAATTCCTCCTCGTTGCGAACCTGATTGCCGTAACCCCAACCCTCTTCGCTTGTAAAGGCGATGCCGCCATATTCGCTGATGATCACAGGCTGGCCTCGATAGCCATAACCCTGTGCGAATGGATAACGATGCTTGTTATGCGCAAATTCGTTGCCTAACAGCGCGTCTTTGTCCCGATATCGCTCTTCCAGCATAGCGCCTATCTCTTCATAATCGTGGAGTGTGATGATATCCGAAACCGTATGCTCCCAGCCATCGTTCACGATGACCGGCCGCATCTGGTCGAATGCCTTGGTCAAATGATAGATCGATTCGGTAAATTGCTGCTGCTTGCGGTCGGTGGCTATGTCTGTTATCCCCCAGGACTCGTTGAACGGTACCCATGCGATAATGGAAGGATGATTGTAATGCTGCCGGACGACAGCCATCCACTCATTCGTGAATCGCTCCACCGCATCGTCCCCGAATTCGTAGGTCGACGGCATTTCCGACCATACCAGCAGCCCTTTGCGGTCGCACCAATATAAGTAACGGGGATCCTCCAGCTTCTGATGCTTGCGCACGCCGTTAAAGCCGAGGGCAAGCGTTTTGTCGATGTCTTCCAGCAGCGCTTCCTCCGACGGAGGCGTCAGATGCGTATCGTTCCAATAGCCCTGGTCCAGCAGCAGTCTCTGATAGATCGGCGTATGATTCAATATAATTTGATCGCCTACGATCCGGATGCTCCGCATGCCGAAATAGGAATAGACTGTGTCGATGGGATTACCGTTTTGTTTCAGGATCATCTCGACGTCATATAAATTCGGATGGTTCGGGTGCCATGGCTTGATCTTCCATTCGCCCACGGCCTCGTTAACAACGCTCACATCAACTGCTACGGTGCCTCGCTCTACGCTCGTTTCCGTCGACCGGATCAGCTTACCGTCAAACCGGATGATGGTCTGCAGGGTCAATCCATCATAATCATGCCCGGAATTGCCGAGTTCGTAATGGAAGTTCGCTGCCCCGCGCTCAAGCTCCGGGGTTATTTTCACCCGGTTGATATGAATCGGATTCACGTACTCCATCCATACGGTCTGCCATATCCCCGTCGTCTGCACGTACCAGCAGCCGAAGTTGTCCTTCATCCATCGCTGCTTGCCGCGCGGTTGGGTACAGCTGTTGCTGTCCACGGCTCGAACGGTAATCCTGTTCTCTCGGCCAAGCTCGACCGCTTCGGTAATGTCGAAGGAAAAGGCTGCGTATCCTCCCTCATGCGTACCGATTTTGTGGCCGTTGACCCACAGGGTCGCCGAGTAATCGACCGCTTGAAAATGCAGCAAGACACGTTTGCCTGCTTCCTTAGCAGGTATGGCAACCATCTTCTCATACCATACGCAAGGATGGAACGATTCATCTGCTATACCGCTTGCTTTCGTCTCGAACGCGAAGGGGACCGTAATTTTGCGGTCGGCTTCAAGACGGTCGTACCACTTGCCACCTTCCCCTTCCCATGCGTCGTCGAACCGGAAATCCCATTCCCCGTTCAGATTTTCCCAGTTTTCACGTACCAATTGCGGTCTGGGATAGTCTTTAATATATTTGTGCGAGCTAGACATTATGTTCCACTCTCCATCTTCTGTAAGTTTATCGTATCTATTTCGTACCTATGGATTCCACCGTTAAGTCGCCGAGTTCGATCTGCTCCGCATGAACCGATCGCAGGCCTACTCTCCCCTGCATGAATGCCTGGGGATCATCATATGTCAGGATCGGCTCTTCCCCGCCCTGTAGATATACGCGAATCGTGCCTCGAACCGCCTCAATTCGCAAGCTTGCCGGCTCGTTTGGTTCCAGCGAAACCTTGACGCTATGCAGCAATTCGGAATCGTAATTATGCTTGTACAGCTCAAGCTTCGTCGCGCTGACCGCAAGGAAATATCCCATCAGCGAATCGCTCACTTGATCCCGGAAATCCGACTCGTTAGTCACTCGGAAGAGCACGCCCGCCTGACCGGACGGATCGTCGCCAAGCTTTACGGTCGTTCGGATGCGATAGTCGGTCCAAAGTGTGCTTCCTCCATACATCTTGGCATCGGAATCGGCAGCGCCTGCAAAACCGCCGGTGGTTTCGATCCACTGGCCGTGGACATCCTCGGAGCTTGTTTGTTCCAGAAGATGCTCCAACTTGAACGTTTGCTCGTCGACCAGCTCGAAGTCCATTGTTTTCCATTCCATCTTTTGGTCGCTGTCTAATTGAATGGCAAGGCTATGTAATCCCTTTTCAAGCTTTAGGGATCCAACCCGAATTTTAACCCAGGGTTCGCTACCGGAGTAATGGCTTCCGTCGACTTTATAGTTCCCGGCTTTCTTATCGTCCACGAGCAGCTTGAAGGATGCCGGCCCCGCTCCGGCCTTGACCGTTAGGTCCAGCGCATACGTGGCGGATTCCGACACGTTCACCGCATAACGCAACCAGTCGCCTTTTTCCGTCAGCGATGCCGAGTAGCTCCCATCCTCTGCCACCTGGATCGCCGTACCGTCAGAACTACGCCATGCGCCTGCTGCCGATGGATGGCGGACCGAGAATCCTCTGCCTTCATTGCTTAAGTAATGTACCGCCTCAATGCTGCCCGGAAGCGGTTTGGCCGTTTCGAAGTCACTGCTGCCGGAAGCGTGATTCGAGAATGCCGTATACGAAAAGCTCGGCTCGCCGGTTTCGTATCGATAACCGATTTTGCCTGGTCCAAACGGTTCCGCTGATTGATCAAGCTTCAGAGTGCCGTCCAGGTAAACCCGCAGCCGATCTTCTCCGCGCTCGACGCGAATCGTGTGCAGCTTGGACCAATCCGTGTCTTCGGCAATCTCCGCCGTTGCAAGCACATCGCGCGTTCCGCCCTCCATCCTGCCCACGGATATCCGGTTTCGCTCGGGCTCGATTTCGGCGAATCCGTATTGATTCGCTTCCTGATACGCGAACAACGCCGCGACGCGAGCCTTCGATGGGACCACGTTGTATTCGGCCGTATACCTTCGATCCGTGCTCTCCTTGCTCATGATTTGTGCCATTCCTCCAGAATTCACTGCTTCCCACCGGCTTTGATCGATGGCGGCTGCATCCAGCCTATCGGCAAAGACCGGCCCTCCCGGAACGGGCTGATCGTAATTTGTAGGCCCCAGAATCTCCATCTTGTCTCCGTTGAAGACCAGCCTGTCGATGTTCATGCGACGGACAGGCGGGCCTTCTTGCGATCTTCCCGTCAAGTTATGATATAAGAGATAATAGGAATCCAGATCGGGTCCCAATACGGTCGAGCTGTGGCCGAGCCCGTAGAACTCCGGCTTGGTACTGATCACAAGCGGGTTGTTGACCGGAACGGTATACGGACCGAGCGGCGAATCATGGGACACGGCATAGTGAATGCGATAGCCTTTGCTGAACACGTGATTGCCGGTATACGTCATGTAATAGGTTCCGTTTCGTTTGATAATCATGGACCCTTCCGTCCAATGTCCCAGATAGGGCCCTGGGATCGTCTGACCCACTCCGAATTCGGCAGGTCCATCCATCGGAACGCCGACAATGCCCGACGAACCCGCATGGGTAAACAGCCAGGAGCCGTCATCGTCGATAAACACCGAGCCGTCGATACTCATCCCGACGTTCTCGGAGATCCGTTCGAACGGGCCTGTCGGCGATTCGCTGCGAAACACATAATGCCCCCTTCCTGCCGGAGACGTATAGAGATAGAACCAGCCGTTCCAGTAAATCACTTCAGGTGCGTAGGCGCCGGTCGATACGGGATCCTCCGTCACCAGACCCGCATACCTCCAATCGACCAGATTGTCCGATATCCACGCCTTGATGCCCGTCCGGTGATCCTTCGTGCTGACATACAGATAATAGCGGCCGTCATGCCGCAGTACATACGGATCCCCGTTGCCGTAATCCTCCCATTCTTCCTCTAGGGAAGGAAAAGGATTGGCGTACATCTTTTCGTTGTAAATGTCCAAATCGACCGCCTCCGGTTTCGTTCTTGAATCGCATCCTGACAATGCCAATCCGGCCAGTAATCCTAACGTGCCAAGACAACAAACGATCTTCGACAGGCGCGGCATACTTATCGGCACATGCCTCACCCCTTGATTCCGCTGATTGCCATCGACTCGATAAAGTATCTTTGGCAGAAAAAGAACACGATGATTACCGGCACCATGGCGATGATAGCAGCGGCCATGATCATCGGATAGTCCGACTGGCCAATGTACATAGCCTGCATTGAGGCGATCAGCACTTGAATCGTTTGCTTCTCGGGCGTGTGCAAGTAAATCAGCGGACCAAGAAAATCGTTCCAGATGCCCATAAAGCCAAGTGCGGCCTGGGCGGCGAGCGCCGGCTTCATGATCGGCAGCGCGATTTTGAAGAATATGCCCGGAAAGCTGCAGCCGTCGATCTTCGCCGCTTCGATCAATTCCGTCGGCATCGCGCTTTGCAAATATTGCCTGATAAAAAAGATGACAACGATATTGCCGAACAGGCCGGGCACGATGAGCGGCAGCAGTGTGTCCACCCAATCCAACCTGGAAAATCCGATATACTGCGGTATCATAACGACCGAATACGGAATCATCATCGTTCCGAGCAAACCCATGAACAGCATGCCTTTGTAAGGAAATTCGAATTTACCGAACGCATAGGCAGACATCGCGGATACCAGCATCCCAATCGTTAGGACGATCACCACGATGATCAAGCTGTTCATGAATCCGTGTAGCAAGGGCGACTCCAGCCAGACTTTTGCGTAGTTATCGAACGTTAACGGATCGGGAATCCACTGTGGCGGAATTTCAAATACGTTTCGCCGATCCTTTAATGAAGTCGAGATGGTCCATATGAACGGTGCGATCATAAAGATCGAACCGCATAGCAACAGCAGCAGCGACCAGAGGTCCGTCATTTTTTCCCGTTTCACAGATTTCCCCCCTAGTCTTGGTAAACCCATCGATTGGAAAGCTTAAATTGAATGAGCGTAACGATAAAGATGAGAATGCCCAGTACCCAGGCCACCGCGCTGGCATAGCCCATATTGAAGTACTCGAACGCGTGCTGGAAAATGTAATAGACGACCGTGGCACCGCTGTATTCCGGCCCGCCATCCACCGCAAGCACGTAAATTTGGCTGAATGACTGGAACGCGCCAATGATGCCCATGACGATGACGAAAAAATGGATCGGCGTGAGCAGCGGGATCGTAATTCGCGTCAGCTTGTGCCATGCACCGGCACCATCGATTTCCGCAGCTTCATAATACGTTGAGGAGATCGATTGCAGTCCTGCAAGGTACAGCACCATGTTCCCGCCGATGCCGCTCCACAGCCCGATCAGGATGAGCGAAGGCTTCACCCACTCCGGCTTGCCCAGCCAGTTAGGCCCGGTGATACCGAACGTTTCCCACAGGAAGTTGTTGAGCAATCCGTAATCCTGATTCAATATCCACTGCCACAGCAGTGATACCGCGATAATCGGCGATATGACCGGAAGATAATAAATCGTCCGCATGAACGAGATGCCGGCGAATTTGCGGTTCATCAAAATGGCCAGCAGCATCGAGAGGATCATGCCAAGTGGAATGCCGATCATCAAATAGATCGTATTGTACAACGATTTGAACACTTTCTCGTCTTTCAACAGATCCTTATAGTTTGCGAGCCCCGACCACTGTGGATCGGTAAGCATATCCCACTTATGAAAGCTGATATAGATCGAGAACAATATCGGCACAAGGCCGAACAAAAGAACCCCGAGAACCGGCGGAGCCACAAACAGATACAACCACGCCAGTTCTCTTCTGCGATACCCGCCAAGCTTGGTACCCATATTCCATTCCACCTTCGCCTGTATTCGTTATGACAGGATGTCCGTACGGCGGGAGGCGCCGATATGGATGGCTGACGCCCCCTGCCTCTGCGGCATTATTTATTTATTTCCTTTGTCGTACAGCTCCTGCATCTTCGGCTGGATCTGGGCCGTAAAGTCTTTCGCCGACATCTCACCGTTCCATACTTTGCTCGCGTTCTGGTTGAACGTATCGATCCATTGCGTATCCTTCGAGAAAGCCACCACGTCCGGGCGTCCGTAATCTTGGATAATATCGAGGAATACTTGCCGTGTTTGCGGTCCTTCGTCCATTTCCTTAAATTCGCCTTCTGCCATGTCGATCAGGTTAGGAACCGCTTGACCAAGCTGATAGTTTTCGCGCTGCCCTTGCTCATCCAGGGACAGAAAGGCCGCCAAGTCGAACGCTTCCTGCGGGTGTTTGGATTTCGCCGAAACGGAAAATCCCATCGAGCCGAGCCAGGTCGCCGTTTGTCCCGTATTCGGGCTTGCCGGCCATGCAGCAATGTCCCAACCGAAGGGCAGCTCCCAGAATGCAGGCTGATCCCATGGGCCCATCGCAAACATCGCCAGCTGGCCGTTAATAAAGCGGGTATATGCATTCATCGCTTGCTCGGCTTCCTGATTCGGACTGACCTTATGTTTCAGGTTCAGGTCAGCGACAAATTGCATCGCCTCATAGAATTCGGGCTCGTTAACCTTTACCGTGCCGGTGGCGTAGTCGATATATTCACCGCCGTTGCCCCATACTGCCGATTCCAAACTGTAAGCGCCTACACCATATTGATCGGGCTTTCCGTCGCCGTTAGCGTCGACCGTCAGCTTTTGGGCGGCTTCCAGCATGTTGTCCCAGGTCCATTCCCCTGCCGTTGCAGAAGGGTAAGGTACGCCCGCTTTGTCAAACAAATCCTTGTTATAAACAAATGACCATGGTCCTACGTCCTTGGGCAGTCCGTACATGTCTCCGGCACCGACCTTGCTGCCGTCAAAGCGGTAGCGGTCCATTGCCTGCTTCCATACGTTATCGGGATTAAACAATGAGGTCTGGTCCAGATAGGACTGAATGTTGAGGAGCGTTCCGGCTTCCGCGAAGCGGTAAAACTCGGGACCTCCAACGTAGAATACGTCCGGAACCTTGCCGGAGCTGATCAGCGTCGTCATCTTCTGTGAGTACTCGCCTGGCGGCACCGAAGTGTATTTAACGGTGACGTGCGGGTACTTCTCCTCGAAGGAAGCGATCAGCTTTTCGAAAATCTTCTTTTCGTTCGGATTGCCGTGGCCCATAAACTCAATCGTTACAGGTTCTTTTGAGTCCTGCCCGGTGGAAGCTTCATTGCCAGGTGTTGAAGTGTCCGGGTTGCTTGGAGTTGCCCCATCCTTTGGTCCATTGCCGCCGCTGCAAGCGGTTAAGGCGAACATCAGCAGCAGCATGATCATGCCTGCGAATTTGCTCTTCGATTTCATGCGATTCCCCTCTTCTTTAAAAGATGTGGTGTAAGCGCTTTACGAAATCATGATAACTTATAATAATATAATTTTATATACTATATTTAATATAAAATAGGTACTCTCCTCCATTGTCGACCTTCCGCTTTACTCTTTTACCAGCATAATTGGTACCACGATTCTTCTCGCCTCAAAAGCTCCTTCGATCTGCTCGATTAACAGCTCTACGGTCAACCTGCACATCTCCTCCTCGTTTTGGCGAATATACGGGACGTTCGGCAGATCCGGTGGATCGAATGTGATCAGCTCCAGTTCGTCCGGCACCTGTCTACCGGATGCAACTGCGGCTTTATAAACATTTCTGCACAGCTCCGTATTGGCCGTGATGATGCCGGTGATATGGGGACTGCCATCTAAAAACGCCCTGATATGTTCGATGGATTGACCTGATGCGATCTCTTCCAGCGGGAGGAGACACCATAAGCTTTTGTCGATCGAATATCCGTGCTCCAGAAAAGCCTGCTCAAACCCTTGGGCCCTCTCGTCAGTCACCGTATTCGTAATTTCGGGAGAGATGAACGCGATGGACGAATGGCCTTTGTTAAGTAAGTACTCCACGGCTTCCCTTGTGCCATTTACGTTATCCGAGCTTACACTGTATGTCTTGACCTCCTTCAAGAACCGGTCGATCAGAACGAAGGGGAAACGGTCCAGCGAGAGCCTCAGAATCGAATCGTTGTACGTCTCGTTTTCAACCGGAAAAATGATCATGCCGTCCACCCCCTGCTTCAGAAAAGACGAGATGACCTTGGACTCCTCAAGCTGGGATTCGCGTGTAATTCTCAGCATCACTTCATAGCCTGCGGCAGACGCGTACTTCTCGATGTTATCCAAAAAACGCTGGTCCACTTTCGTTTTCATCGTCGGCAGCACTAACCCGATACGTCCGCTCTTGCCCGGACCTGCTGTCCATTCTCCCAACTGCTCAAGCGCCGTGGCGTTCTCCGGCCTGCTCATGACGAAGGTGCCCTTGCCTTGGATCCGGACAAGCAAGCCTTCCTCCATCAGTCCGACCAGCGCATTTTTGCTTGTAATTTGACTGACGCGGTAACGTTCGGACAATTCTCTCTCCGAAGGGACCCGGTCCCCTTCCCGCAGCTTGCCGATGGCGATCAGCCGCTTGATATCTTCCTGAATTTTTTTGTATAGCGGCAGAGATTTCAATGCCCATCACAACCTTTATGATTTAAATAGTATATTTAGTATATTATTATAATATAACTTGGTGTTTGTAAATGACTAAAAACACCTATCAAGAGGGTTCCAAAGGAAACAGACTGCTCTTAATGGAGATTTTTCAGACGATATCAACAGTAGGCGCTCCAAGACGCAAACCTTCTTTATATCAATTAAAAACGGTCTGAACTTAGTTCAGACCGTTTTTTGATGGGTTATTTCATTGTATTCTTAGATCGAACTTCGTGAAGTCCGATTCATTCCGGCCAAATCCAATGGACCGGTACGACTTCACGCCTTGGTTCGTACGCTCCGGACAACTGTTCCGACAGCAACTCAACGGCACGTCGGCTTACTTCATCCAATTGCTGACGGACGAAAGGAATGCCTTCGAGATCCGGATCGTCAAAGGCGGCCAGCTGAGGTTCGTTCCCTGCTCCCGTCCTCATTTCCCGAATGGCATAATGGGTATAGCGGGCCAATTCTGCGTTAACGGCAAAGACCGCCGTGATATCGCTCCGATCGTGCAGAAAACGAACGACCTCCCGTTGTCCGTGCCCCTCTGCTATAGTTTCCAAATCCAGCATGCACCATAGTGTCTTGTCTATAGGCAAGCCCTGTTCCATAAAAGCGGCCTCGAAGCCTTTGGCTCTTTCGTCCGTAACCGAATTTGTAATTTCCGGTGACAGGAAGGCAATGCGCCTATGCCCCGCCGCAAGCAAACTGGATATAGCTTCGCGAACGCCTCCGTAATTGTCAGAGCTGACGCTGTACGCTTTGATCTCTTTCAAGAAACGGTCGACAAGCACCAATGGAACCCGATCGAGCGACAAGCGTAGAATTGCGTTATTGTAGCTTTCCTGCTCGACCGGGAAAATGATAAACCCATCGACGCCTCGTTCTTGGAACTGCTTGATCGCTCGGTATTCTTCCTCTTGCGACTCGCGTGTAATGCGGATCAACAGGTCATACTCCCGCTCCGCACAATAACGTTCCAGACCATCCAGCAGCTGCTGGTCGATCTTGGTTTTCATCGTTGGCAAAATAATCGCGATCGTCTTTTTCTTACCCGACTGAAGATTTGGCCCTTCCGGAATGCCCAGCTCCCGAACGAAGGTGCCCTTTCCACGATATCGCACTAACAAGCCTTCCTCTACCAAACCGTTGAGCGCGTTTTTGGATGTAATCTGGCTCACACCGTACCGCTGAGCCAAGTCCTTCTCCGATGGTACCAAGGCACCTGCCTGCAACTCGCCGCTCTGAATGCGCTGGCGTATGTCGTTCTGAATACGTTTATATAACGGATGCTCCATGTCTGACCTCGCTTTTTACGTCAGTCCCCACTGAAAAATAATATATATTTAGTATATCTTAAATGATATTAATTGCGATACAATCCCTTTTAGAAAGCGCTTTCTAATTCGGGTTGGGAGGTTCATTGCATATGAAACGAAACAAAGGCTTCTGGAAGAAACCACTTGCTTTCGTCGTCATGCTTGCACTTACTTTAACGGCAATTCCATTGTCGCCGGTTCATGCCGCTTCATCAGGTATGGCGTGAGCTTCGCAGCAGATTGCCATCTATACGCCGCCATCGGGAGGCGTATGGTATCCTCGGCTGCTCAAGCTTACGCCGAGCGAGTGGCTCGTATCCTTCGACACCAACGCTGGCGGAGGCAACACGCGCATTGTGGTCTCCCGAACACAGGACGGCGGCTATACATGGAGCGCTCCGATCACAGCTGTCTCAAGCAGCGCCGGCAATGTGGGGAATGGCCAAATGTTAAGGCTGCCGAGCGGGGAAATTTGGTTAGCCTATCGGCAGGTCGTACAGAACGGCTCGACCTATGACATCCAGCTTAACGTCAGGCGGAGCGTCGACGGTGGTTACACCTGGAGCGATTTGCCTGGCGGATTGGTCGGGAGTTCAACCGCCTCCAGCTTTAAAGGTTTGTGGGAGCCGCATCTGGACATGATCAACGGCAAAATTGCGGTGCTTTATGCGGACGACAGTCCGGCTGCGGTCGGAACGACCGGGCTGCAAAATTTGTATATGAAGACCTGGAACGGAAGCGGCTGGGGCAGCCGCATCACGGTCAGTGACGGAGTGGCAGCCGGCTCCCGCGACGGTATGCCGGTCATCACGCGAATGAACGACGGGCGGTATATAACCGTATTCGAAGCCTCGGACGTTGCCGGCCACCCTTTTGTCATCAAGTATAAAATATCGCCGGACGGCTTTAATTGGTCGGTTCCCCGCCAAACGATGTACGTTCCCAGCGGCAATGGCAAAAAGGCGGGTGCTCCGTTCGTCGTGAAGCTTGACGACGGCCGTCTTATGGCTGCATTCCAGACCGATGACAGCAGCGCCAACACGGGAGATCCTTACACCTCGATGTTTACGATGATCAGCTCCGATAACGGCGCGTCATGGCAGTACAAAACCAATGTTTTTCCGGTGTCCGATACGAAATCCTCCAACTGGAATGCCCTGATGACCATCGATTCGACTCGCGTCGCTGCCGTCACCAGCGCAACTTATCCGGCAAACGGCATCTATCTGCGCTTCGGGCATGCCGTGACACCGCCGCAAACGAATGTCGTTAACAATCCTGGCTTTGAAACAGCCAATGTGGCGGGCTGGACGACGTACGGCGATGATTACCCGAAACGGATTCTTATTCATGGAGCTAATGATGGTGTTGGGCTTCCCGCTGCCGAAGGCTCTTACTTTGTCGGTCTCGCAGGCACAAGCGGACCTTCGACCGCATATGTCGGACAGACGATTAGCGGTCTCGATAACGGCACGTATACGATGCGTGCCCGCATGCGCAGCAGCGGAGGCCAGAACAGCTGTGTCATGGAAGTGAAGGACTATGGAGGCAGCATGCTTCAAACCGGGTGTCCGTTGACAACGGCGTGGACGCCTGTCACAATATCCAATATCCAAGTGACGAGCGGCAAGGCGACGATCGGATTTTACGTATCCAATTCGTCCTCTTCCCAATGGGCGGATATCGATCAGGTCGAGTTCTTCCGGAACTAGTAGGAGTATAACCTCCGGCTAAACCAATCGTCTAAATGAGGCCTCTCCACGATAGAAGTAGGTTAAAATGCATTAACATTGTTGAAACTACTTTATTCCAAGGCCGTCCAAAAGTCATCATAGATGGCAGTGGACGGCCCCTTTCATTTTAGTCAGCAAAAAGATTACTTCATGCCTTTGATTATGGTCGTTGTATGCAAGATCATCACTTGATCGCTTTCCTCACATCTCTTCAAACAAGACCTCCGACACAAGAAACGCTGTACCGTCGTATTCGTACCGCAACCGGACCGCGACCGGGAATTCGCCAGGCGAAACCTGAATCGGCACCGATGCGTATAAGGTGCCTCCCTCAACGTAATACCTAACTATGTTGCCAAGCGCGGGCTGATCCAGCCAAAAACCGGCGTCTTCCTCCTTATATTCAAATGTGCGAGTTACCCCGTCCAGCATGAATTGAAAAATCCGTTTTCCCGCTTCTGCTGTCGCCTTGTAGCTTAGTTTGGACTTTACCGAAAGCACCGGATCGGCTGACATCACCTCTCTAAAACTTTCTGTTAGAAGTTTCAACTCCGATTCTCTAATGCCAGTACCGTAGCCGGTTGTCAAAATGATTGCAAGTACATCCTCCTTGTTATTTTTTGCAGGCAGCAATGCAACGTCTGGATAGTAGGTTTCGTTGCTCACATTCTTCCAATCATGAAAGGTATGTTCCGTGTCGCCATACTGAACGTGGATGGAGCGGATCATCCCTTCTTTTTGGATCAGAGTTCCGGTCATCTTCAGGCCAATCTCCGTATCCTCCCTTAATATCACGGTATTCCCCTGCTCGTCTCCAACCTTGATTCCATCCAAAGGTGCTCCCGTTTCGTCTATGTCGATTTGCTCAATAAGCGAGATCCTGTGTGAATCGTTACGAATAGTAACGTCTATCGTTTCCTCATACTTCATCGGAATCGAATCTCGCAGCAGCAGACGAAGTCGATATACGGTTTGCGCTTCTTCTGCGTTTATCTCCTTCACGTGCACTTCATATACCCAAGGGCTGGACACATCATAGCGGTCAAGCGGCCATTTCACCTCAGGATGCTCCCATATATCCGGCGATAGGCCGCCCCAGATGCCAAGCTCTCGCTGCAAGAGAGCTTCGGTCAGTGTCACGATCGTGCGGTCGTTAGCCTGTTTGATCTCATTTTTCGCAAGGTTCCACCAGTCGAAGTCGCCTCCTGTTCCAAGCAGGATGCTGGATTCAAACGTTCCTCCCCCCTGTGTGCCTGGACCTGGAGCTACCGGATGGGGAATAGATGGGGTCTGGTTTCCGAACCAGATCCCACCCCCTAACAGAAGCAGTATCGCGGGAATGATGGCTACAGCAGGTCGTCTCCATCCACGGCGGGTTCGTTTCATTTCAACCACCGTAAGTCTTTTTTCCACATCCTCCATCATGTCAGCTTTAAATCGCCGCTCCTTAAAGGGCGGTCCAGCCAGTCTCTTATTCCAATCCGGCTTCCATTCATTCATCGTCGTTCGCTCCTTCCCATCTGGCGGCAACCTTCTTTTTAGCTCTGTAAATTCTAGACTTTACCGTCCCTGGCGAAAGACCGGTAATGCCGGATATTTCCTCTATGGATAGCTGAAGATGTACACTCAGCACGAGGGGGTCTCGAAATTTACCGGGCAGCTTTAGAACCTCCTGCCACAGCTCATCCGCCTCCTCCCGTTTCAAATACTCCGACTCGGCAGATGGCGAAGACATCGTCCCGTTCAGCCCATCACCCGGCGATCGCCCGCCGATCAGCACCACTCTACGCAAAAACGCTCGTTTCAGATAGGAAAGCGCTGTGTTTCGGGTGATTTTGAGCAGCCAAGTTTTGATGGAAGCCTCCCCGCGAAAGAAGGAAATATTTTGATAAGCTTTAATAAACACATCCTGCGCGATATCATCCGCTGTATGTGAATTTCTGGTGATCACGTAAGCATAATTCCAGACATCCTCACCGTAGGATTCCATTAGCATCCGGATGTCCGAAATATTCAGTTCCGCAGAATGCTGCATCTGCATCTCCCTCAAGCTGTTCGCCCCCTTACCAAAACAGACTCCATACGGTCGATGAAAGTTCCCGAAATCAAATGAATATTATCCGGCAGTTTAATATGTAATGGTCGTCACCTTGACCGATTCTCCTCATGAACTAAAAAGGACACCTATTTAGGTGTCCCTCTGTTTATCTTGTACAAGTGGGTCAGACCTGCTTATCTGCGGCGATCAATAAGAAAATGGGGCGTCGGAATGCATCATGCCATTCTGGATCCTTAAGCTGGTCGCGTTCTGGCTTAAGCTCAGACATTTCCCTAAACTGGAATCCTGCTTTCACTAACGCATTCATCTGTGTGGCTACATTCCGATGGTACTTGGTGACTTCATTGTCAAGAAATCTAGTTTGGCGTGCGCCCTCCTCATGATAGTGATCGATAGGCCAAAACAACTTCTCCCCGTCGGGGCCATAATACCAATCTTGTTCGGGCACAGCAGTAAACACGGGGTGTTCAACTGAAAAGACAAACGAACCTCCAGCCGTTAGACTCTGATATACCTTTTTACAGATATCCTCGAAATCACGAATGTAATGAAGTGCAAGCGAACTAATCACGAGATCGAACTCGTTAGCTGGGTAGTCATAATCCTCTATTGCGGACTGCACATATTCTATATTCGTGTCATCGGTCATCAACCTTGCCCTCTCCAGCATGTTCTTTGAGATATCCACTCCGACCACAGACCGTGCATGCTGTTCTCTTACGTACCTGCAGTGCCACCCGAATCCGCAGCCGAGATCAAGCACCTTTTTATCCCTAAGTTCCGGAAACATCGATCGAAAGGCACCCCATTCTCCTGCTCCTTCTAATCCTTTGATTGAACGGGGAAGTTGATTGTAATTCTCGAAAAATCCCAGATCATCATACTTGTTTTGCTTCACTACAATCTCCCCTTAACGTTATTTTATAATTCCCCCCCATTATATTTGACCTGTTTTCATTCCTCAACGCCAGTCTTGTTTCTGCTTTAATTGTGATCATGGACCGAGCACTGTTACTCAAAGCGTTTATTCCCTATCTTCTTCATCAAGACGCAAGGTGAACACAAGTGCCCACTCCGTATTTCTCAACGATTCCGTTGAAAGATCCGCTGTATGTATTTTATTGGTACTTGTAGCATGCATACCAAATACATGAACGGGCTGGTCTATCGTAAACGAACGTGGACGCGTATCCTGAATCAAACCATGTGCTGTCAACTTTTTGTCCCAAGGAATAGTAATGGTAGAAAGGCTTGATCCCGAGTGAGAAATGGTGTTGACTTTAATCTTGCTGAACTCCTTTTGACCCTCTATGGATTCCGTGTCCACGGATATGATTAGTTCTACTTCGTTGCTTCCCTTTTGCTCGTTCGAACTGTAAAACAAATCTCCGATCGCCCCTGCCGAATCTACTTTCTGCCCGTTCTTCCAAATATCGATGTCCAAGCTGACGTTAGGTTTATTTCCCTCATACTTTAATTTAAATGCACCCGTCATCGGACCGAGGAATAGCTTAAACTTTGCTGCGTCCCCTTGGAACAAATCCACCGGTGTAAATTCGATCTTGGAAGATGTCGAATGGGTCTCAGACGAGATCTGCCCCTTAGTTCCTGCAAAGCAACCCGTCAAAATCATGAAGACGATCAATATACACGCTTTTAACCTCAATTTACTACCTCCATTAAACTAAGCCATCATGTTGCTAAAGTTGAATATCGCAGCCATCAAAAGGCAAGCCTCTTTCAATCAGCATAACAGCATGGTTGATTGCATTCTGTTGGTCCTCTGTAAGGCAGCTCTCATGCCCATTCCATTCACTAAGCCACCAGAAGAAAGAACAAATATTTCTATACTCCATAAACATGGGGATTGTTTGTTTCCAGTACTCGGTGAGATGGTATTCCTTCTCGTAACCCATGAGGAATTCACGCAAGAACAGTTGGGCAAACCTGCTTTTTGTGACACGATCTTCTGTATGCACTCCCCACCAAACGGCATGAGTGGCCGCTATTGCAATGTCTAATGAAAACCAGCCATAGATACTATCATCAAAATCAAAAACCGTTATTTCACTGTTGTCGATAAAAAAATTATAAGGATGGAAGTCATGATGTATGAGTCCAAACGAATCGCTGCACCTAGGCAGTGAGTCAATCGTACTCTCGATAGAGATCAATTTTTCAAGAAGTACATTGAAACTGCCTTGCTGCAGATGAGGATTATTGATGCTTCTTCTGCTCCAGCTGTCTCTCTTCACAAGGATGTCTGATGCTTCATATGATTTCGATAGCCTATGCATCCTTCCCATGGTTTCTCCCCAATTTCTGAATATCTTCGGGCCCCATAGCTGTTCATTGTGCTTATCAAAAAAGCGACCTGCAGCCTCATGAAAAGCAGTTGCTATATACCACTTATCTTCATCGCAGAATATGGCCGTTAACTCATTATTACATGTTTGAATCGGTAATGAAGCACGTACTCCGTTCTTCACCAAGTAATAAACCCAATCTACCTCCGCCCTTATCTTCGGTACATATTCGTGTGATTTCTGAGATAACCGCAAGATATAGGACTGATTGTCCTTCGTAAACCGATATACTTCATTGGTTGAGTTACTCAGGAAGACTAACGTTCCTACATGAAATTCGAAAGATTCTGCGGCTTTAAGCAATAGCTTCGAGCTTGCCATTCAGGATGCCTCCATCTTTTTAAGAGTCCTATAGACCAATAATTATAAAAGCCGCTCAAGCGAGCGACTTTGTATTGATCTGTAATCTCGATCACGATCATGTTTTCATTCGAAGAGTATTCGTTAAGAAGTTTGTGCGACTCCTGTTTTGGAATTATTAGCCAATCAATATGATACCACTCTTCTTATGATTTCGGAAGATGACCTTCACGAACGCACGTGAACAACTGCATAAGTTCGATTATTTTGGTGCATTGTAGTAATGCAGAGATTACAAAGGACTTATCACAACATGGAGGGATCGTTTTGGCGAAGAGCAAACAGCATCAAGAAGCGCATGGGATTGGGCAAGTAGAACAACAGTTGAAAGATCAAATGGAGGCTGCCGAAGAAATTCAAGGACAATCGAAGCTGGATCAAGACATAAAAAAAGCCTCTCAACGTCGGGTTGATCCATTGAAAGACCTTTCGAAATAAGGAGAACTGTCATGAACAAACAAAGAGCGATTGAAATTTCGGAATCGGCCATTATGAAAAATGTAACTTATCAGGATACCCCTATTTTTATCCAGCATGTTAATGAGGATGAAACCGCTCGGGTCTATCCGATCGGAAACTCGGAGCAGGAAATGACCGTCCCTTTATCCAGCCTCACCGAGCATCCATAAGATAGAAACACTCACCCAACCTTAAACAAAAAATCCCATCCAATTTCGTTGGTGGGATTTTTTATTGCTAAACGAAATATGATTCAAGTAACACAAGCTATTCCCTTATTTCAGTGATGCCGGTACCTTTACCCCGAGGAGCTTACCCTCTGCTTGGATAATGATCATACCGTTCGTCTTTAGCGTCGACTCGTGTAAATCTGCACCCGTCGTTACTCTAAAAACCGGCAACGTCGTCAACATATTGATGCCGAGTAATGTACCGTTACGCTGCGCCCGATATAAGCCTTTTCCATATACGTCAATCTGCGCAACAGGTGCATCACCGTTCCATCCGATCCGTCGACCATTTGCAAGTTTGGTGCCGGCCAGTTCACCAGTCATTCTGTCTTTGAAAATCAACCGTTCCTGAACCAGTCCGATCAACTCCCAGTCGCCCCCATAAGGGCGAGGGAAAGTTCGCAGAGGAACCTCACCTTTCTTATAGGTGTCAAAATTGTATTCGGCCACCTTATTGCCCTGATCCATGTATAACTTCCCTTGGTTTATAAATAAGCCGCCTCCGCCGTACTCATATGGCGGCTCCCCCGACATTTTCCAGCTATATTCTCGGCTGCTCTTCTTTACGCCGGTCTTAAGGTTATACACATTTACGATCCATTTGCGGTCCGGCAGCGACTGATAATCAGTCAGCAGTGGAGAATAATAATCAACCGAATACACCAGACCATTTTTGATTTGAAGAGCTTCTCCCTGACCAAAATGGTCCCATAACTTCTTGCCCGTCCTCTTATCATAGGCAGTCAATTGGATGGACGTGAGCGCTCCTTGCACAAAGAACGTCCGAAGTATGACTCCATCCGACTCCTGAAGGTAATCAGTGCCGTTTCCTTCTCCCGACGCCTCGTTCGTTTTCCACCGTAACTTTCCTGTCAACTTATCAAATGCGAAAGTCATGCTCCCTTTGATCACATAGAGCGTGTCGAAAGTCGGCACCAATACCTCCCTACGTAGCTGCGTATCAATAAAGATGGATGTGTTGGACTGCCATTTCGGTTTGCCTGTCTTTGCATTCAGAGCGTATGGCTTCTGATCTCCCGACAGGCCATAAATAACGCCATTATGAAATACAACATAAGGCTTCAGGTCCTTACCGTAACTCCATAACCGCTTGCCTGTACTCGCATCGATGGCAATCAGCTTTTTCCCGGTGAATGCGAACACCTTGCCATCTTCAGCAATGGCCTGGCGACCTAGATAATTCTCGTCGTCCATATCCAGATAGTTGTCCACCTTCACCGTCCAAGAAGGTTTTACTTCTGGTACTTTGAAGACTGAGGAAGGATACCAGTTGCGTAACGAAATATCGGCTGCTTCTGCATTCACTTGCGAAGGTGGTGCTGCCAACACGCCATGGACAGTAAGTAAGCCCACGGCAATACTTGCAATGATAAGCCGGAGTAGTTGACCTTTGAGGAGTTTACTCCATCGTTTCATTTCAATTCTAAGCATGAATAGCCCTCCCATTTGTTATGGCTTCTTGCTTCACGACAAATACAACGCTCAGAGAAGGCATAAAGTTCCAAGCGAACTATAAATAATCTTTAAGTTCCCTTAAGTAATTGCCTACATAAAAAACTGTTTATCATGAAAAACGGGAATCAACCCCAATTCGCATTGGAGAAGATTCCCGTTGGTTAAAATTTATTATTCCAAATAGCTTTCGGCAATTTTCATCAAGGTTTCTTTGCTTACTTTTTTCATGTCTCCACGAATAGTATAGACGTATTTCGCCTTTTTGTCTGGGCTCTCGTATACCCATGTCAGATGGTGCCACTGCGAAGGAGCATATTCTATATGCAGCATTTCTACTCCCTTCACTTGAACCTTCTCCTGCTTAAATTCAACGTTCTCGTCAATATACATTCCAGCGTTCATGCCCTTTCCACTCACATTAGTGATATCAACCGCGATTTCATCTTCGCCATTTTGATACTTAGCAAAGAGAAGGAAAAACTGATCTGTCATTTCAACCGGCATCATGGCATATCCCTGATTGGATGCCTCCGCCTGTTTTCTCAGTTTTTCCGCCAGCGCCTTTTGTTCTTCCGGAGAAGGTGGATTTACTTCCTGAGCATTTCTAAACATCACTTCCGCTTGTTTGAATGTATAATTTCCATTGACACTGTCTGGAATCTTAACGGATTTATCCGTAATCTTATCTCGCAATTGAGTGAGATTTTGGAATGGAGTCATCTTCGTTCCAAGATCCGTTTGATGATTCGGGTTATTGGCAACCAGATAGAACAGTCCAGCTTCACCGCTCTTTAGCACCTTCTCCTTAAGAGCATAAAATTCTTCGCCATGCTTCCTATCCTCTTTCGATTCTGTTTTTCCATAATCTTTCGTCGATTTAGTCTCATATACGACTTCGCCATCCTTGTTGTTCAAAGAATGATATTGAACTGCCGCATAACCCGTCGATGCCATTAACATCATACCTACAAACGCAGTTAAAGCAACTTTATATTTCACAAAAAACCTCTCCTTTTCTTTTGGCTGAGCATATAGTGTATTCATTACTTTTCCTGTCAGGTCGACGTCGGGAATGCGCGGGTCATCAAACAGTTTTTTCAAATCCCGTTCCCTGTCCATATTCATACATTCCCACTCCCTTTACTTGAGCATAATACTTTCGAAATTTTGCAGATGTACGTTCGTATTTTTTACGAAGGCTTGCGCTGTTCTTGCCGAGAATCAAACTGATCTCCTGGTAGCTCTTATCCTCGACACAACGTAAGATTAACAAATTACGCTCTTCCGCCGATAATTTCGCCATGGCCTGATGTACGGATTCATCAAAATAGTTGGCTTCAATATGCATATCGACATCATTATTTTCTTTATCATCCTGGTAAAAGAAAGGTAAATATTTCACCAGCTTTCGCTTACGGATGATGTCAATACATTGATGATAGGCTATCTTGTATAACCATGCGCCAAAATCCATCTCATATTGAGTATATTTCCGCAAGTTGCGGAATGTTTTCAAAAATACTTCCTGTGCGTTATCTTCGGCCTCGGCATGATTACCCAGCATATGATAACAGTAGAGAAAAATCGGTTTTTGATAAACCTTCATGATTTTCTCGAATTGTTCTGTCCCCCCATCCAACACATCTGCAATGATCTGACTTATCTCCGCGTCATTCAAGCCCTCTCCCCCCCTTTCACTCTATACAACGAACAACTCGCCCAAAAATGTGACAGCACGGAAAATCACTACAGTCTAAAACGAACTTCGCAAGTAGTTTGTTCAGGTGGATTCCGTAAACCATATCCGTAAGGATGTGCTGATTGCTCCACAGACTTGCCCATAATCACGATCCCATCCTGATAAAACATAGAAAAACCCGTAGGAGCACACTCTTTTCAAAGTGTACATCCTACGGGTCACAGTTTTATTATAAATTTATAGCTGCAATCCTTCTTCAAGTAGGGTTAAAGACTCATCCAGCAATTTTGTGAAATCAACATCGGGATGTTCAGCGTAATAAAGCATCGCCGAGATATTAACTCCAATGATGGCGCCGGCTAATGTGCGAATAGCCAAATCATCCTCCTCCCGCCCCATTTTTTTCGCAACAATTTTAGCAAGCATTTGCATGGTTTGAGCCAAATTATTTATTGCTGCTGCTCGAAGTTCAGGCACAGTCATAATCAGCTGATGCCGTTCATTCACCGTCTTAAATTCATCATCAGACATCTGAGTCATCGCTAATTTCACTGCATGACGAACAGCTTGAAGTGGGTTAAAATCGGAAGGTTGATCCTCGAAAGCCGAGATTAGAAGGGAATCATAATTATCAGTAATCAAGACGTCTTCTTTATTTGCAAAATAACGAAAAAAAGTACTTGGAGAAATTTCCGAAGCCTCTGCAATTTGCTCCACAGTAGTTTCGTGATAGCCAAATTCCTTAAATAGACGCAATGCATGCATCTGGATTGCAGCCATGGTTTTAGCTTTTTTACGTTCTCGCAACCCAATGGGTTTTTGGTTACTTGATGACACTCTGCTCACTCCCCAAAGGTATTTTGCTCGAACTCGTTTTCGATTCGACGATGAGTACTCTTAAAACAACGAATCTAGACGCCCGACCATTTCATGCCTTTAATTCATCGTCAATCCAACAAAGGAACCTAAAAGAATCGAGACTTCAGATCATTTTATCACGCTATTGAAATGGTAAGCAAGTTAACATAACTTACATGTCCCTTTGAACAATACCTGCCCATCCTGCACAGCTTCCTGCAGCAAGTAACCCCAGAGCGCCAATCACGGATGCGACAGGCAGCCCCTCCCCCCTACTAATGGCTGCCGCATCAAACAAATGAAACAAGTTAGCCTTACCCATCCACATAAGACTATCATTCAGTCCAGCGATTATATGTAATAAAAACATAATGGATACGATTCCAATCCCAATCGACAAAGCTCCGCGTTCAGAGCTCAGCCATGGCGATAAGGCAAGTCCAATTCCCATAAATGCTAGTGAGGTCAATAATCCTGCCAACATAACGTTCGTTACTGCCCAAGGTGCATTCAGCATGCCGTTAAATCTCCCTATCAACAAGACAATTCCTATCGATACAATAGCAATGACCATCACTTGACAAAAATGCGCAAGCCATTTAGCCCAATAAATAGATGTTCGGCTATACGGAAGCGTAAATAAGAACTCCGATGTATGACGATCTCGCTCTTTGACAATGGAGCCAATTGCCCAACTCATGGAGAAAAAGCCAAGGAGAAGTAAAAAAAACGTAAATGGTTGTCCGGATACCCATCCTTCAAAAGTTGAAAGGCCTTCGGAGTAGTTTTCCAATTGCTCTTCTTGCATTTTTTTCTTTACGCTCTCCAAATATGACTGGGAGGCTGCTGCGGGGATGGCTTGGAGAAGTACTACGACTAATAGTGCAATCCAGAAGCTTCTTTTATTTTGATTAAACTCATAACGCATCATTTTATTCATGTCGGAGCCCTCCATCTGATTCCGAAACATACTCGCTCATAAATTTTTCCTCAAGCGACGTTCTTCGCACGCTCAAATCCTTAACTGGCATTTTGGACAGCACAGCAAGAAGAGAACGAAGTTCCTTATCTTGAATGCGAAACCGGTATATCCCGTTTTCACATTTGGTATTTCGATCAACTTTATACAGTTCCTGCAGTTGACCGAGCTCATCTATTTCAGAAAAAGAAACCTCGATGAAATGTTCGCCCGCAGCGGAAATCTCCGATAGCGTTGATACTTGTATTAAGCGCCCGTCTCGGATAATAGCAACCTGATCACATAATTTTTCAACTTCTGTAAGGATATGAGTTGAAAAGAACACCGTTGTTCCCATTAATTCATTCCATTCACGGAGGATTTGGAAAAATTGCTTCTGCACGAGTGGATCCAATCCCGAGGTGGGTTCATCTAGAACAAGCAATTCGGGATTATGAATAAGCGCAAGAAGAATGCCGAGTTTCTTTCGATTTCCGAGTGAATAGGACTTAACTTTCTGATTCCCATTCCATTGAAGTCTTTCTGCATAGTCATGAATCGGCGACTTTTTTAAGTTTATTCCGTATACGTTTGCCGTGAAGTTTAGAATTTGATTCCCTGTCATATCTGGATAAAGCCGAACCTCGCCGGGGAGATAACCTATTTTTTTGCGCAGTTGAGGGTCGTCGCCGTTGACACGATGTCCCAATACGAAGATCTCTCCTGATGTAGGAGCAATCAATTGCATAAGCAGTCGTATCGTTGTCGATTTTCCAGCCCCGTTAGGCCCGATAAATCCAAAGATTTCGCCTCGCTCTACCTTTAAATTCAGATCAATCACACCACGCTTGCCGTTATAGGTTTTATTTAGATTTCGAAAAAGAATGGCAGACATAGTACACCCCCTTAATTATTATTTTACTTTACATAATTCTGAGGAAAGATACGTGATATTATCATTGCGTCCACTCCTCAATTTCGCAAACAAAAGTATAAGCCTCCGCCTTTCGTAGTAGAGCAGAATCGAAACAGACTGCTATTCCCCAGTCACATTTTGATTAATCTCAGGTGCTCTGTTGGAGCTTGTTTTCTTTTGTATAAAAATGACGGTCAACAGGAGTCCTAGAACCGTGACTCCGCCGCATACCCACAACATGGCCTCCATTCCGGCAACGAACGAAGCATGTACTGAGTTCAATAAAGATGCCGAGTCAATTTTTTGTGCCACGGCTGCTCCAGCGGAAACATTGCGCTGCACGACTTCTGCAACATCTCCCGGCAAATCGATCAAGTCCAGATTATTCCGATAGTTCGTGCTGAGAACGGTCCCTAGTATAGCAACTCCCATCGTCCCCCCCACTTGCCGCAATGACATAATGAATGCCGAACCTACGCCGCTTCTTTCCGCCGATAACGGCGACATCGCAACGTCCATTGCCGCGGGCAAAGCCAAGCCAATACCCAAACCGACTACTGTAACCCATATTGAGGCAAAACCGTAACCGCTATCTACACCCGTATTGGCTCCAATAGCTAAGCCAGCAGACAATATTAAGAAACCAAGTACCAATGTAGTCCGAGTGCCAAACTTCGATTGCAGTTTATCGGATATAGGGGCTCCAATCAGAAGGCCAAAAACTAAAGGCAATAAACGCAATCCCGAATCTAACGCATCAACCCCCTGAACCGCTTGGAAATATTGCGGTGTAACGAATAATACTCCAAACATGGCAAAAGAGATGACTGTTGCCAATATCGAGCCCCATGTAAATTTGGATGAACGAAATAAAAAGGGATCAATAAGCGGATACTTGACTCGTTTTTCCCAAAACATGAAAAATACTAAGCAAAATATCCCGCCAATCATAGCAGTTAAAGCTGCAACGTCCCCCCAGCCCTTCTCGCCTACTTCAATTACTCCGTATGTCAAGCCGACCAACCCAAGGCTCGAAGCTAGGATCCCTATCGCATCCACTTTGTGCTTGTCTTCGCTGCGCGTTTCAGGCAACAAGATAGAAACGGCGATTAAGGCGATGATGACTAGTGGGATATTGATAAGGAAAACGGATCCCCACTCATAGTTATTCAGCAACCAGCCCCCAACAATCGGCCCCAACGGTATGCCGATCGCGTTCGCCATCATCCATACGCCTATTGCTTTAGGGCGTTCTTCCTCAGAGAACAACACCGGTATAATCGACATTGACAATGGTACCAATAAGGCGGCACCAAGTCCCAGAAAGGCGCGTCCGGTAATCAGCTCCCAGGATGAACTGGCGTAAGCACATCCTGCAGAGGCCGCCCCAAACACAAGCAAGCCCATAAGAAGCATCCGCTTTCTTCCCAATCGATCACCTAACAAGCCAGCTGGCAAGAGCATAGCAGCAAATATTAGGTTATACGCATCTGCAAACCACTGCAGATCTCCATTTGTTGCATGCAAATCCGTAGCAAGAACGGGCAGGGCGAGGTTAAGAATTGTCATATCCAGTCCGACTGCAAGGATTCCTACTGCAAGAGCGCCCAGCACCCACCATCTTCGATTCCCTTGATCAATAATGACAGTTACCACCTTTCGATATCGAATTTATAATGACATCCTATATCAATTGATAGTGAATGTCAAAATTTTTAATTAAAATGATGGTTTGCAGAGAGTGAAAGGAGAAACCTTGTCTCCCACCTTTTTACGGTTTTTTGGATACTAAAAAAGCTCGGGATCCTTTTTCAGATCCCAAGCTATTATAAGGAATATTATCTTGTCTTACATGTTACCGCGTCGCTGATAGACTCGACTTATAAGCTCTTCAATGATTTCATCCGGTGAGCGGTCAACCATCCAAGTTTGACCATACATTTGCAAAATCTTAATGACTGGACAGTCTTCCCAAAATCCGATGAACTCTTCATTGAGGTAAATCTTCTCTACGACATGCTGGTTCATCTCGTTCAGACACTCTTCCAATACGGATTTCGCAGTGGGATCGTTGATCCAATCGCTAACCAAGCTGAATTTATGAAAGGATACTTCTTCCTTCCCAAAATCACAATACAGTCGCTCCGTAATTCTGATATCACGAGAAGAGCTGCCAAGCGCAATTTGGAAATAACCACTCTCCGCTAGCCAGCGGTTATATTTGGTGTTGTAATAAGCAAAGTCTCTCTCTTCAAGTTCAAAGACAATCTGCTGTTTCTCCCCAGGAGCCAACTCGATTTTAGAAAATGCCTTCAATTCTTTCTCTGGACGTGTCCATGTGCATTCTTCGTCGTGGACGTAAAGCTGAACGACCTCTTTCCCTGTTCGGTTTCCGATATTCTCCAGCCAGAAAGAGACTGTGATCCCTGTCTCCGTTTGAGCTACCTTCATATCCTTATAGGCAAATGAAGTGTAGGACAAGCCATGGCCAAACGGAAACTGTGGAGCGAGTTCCTTCCTATCGTAGTATCGATAGCCGACGAACAGCCCTTCACGATAATATAGCTTGCCGTTTTCACCACGGATCCTCATATGTGAAGGATTGTCAGAAAGTTTAACCGGAAACGTCTCGGATAGTTTACCGGATGGACTCACCTGTCCAAACAAGATTTCGGCAATTGCTTTACCCATGCCTTGTCCGGAAAGCCATGAGTGAATGGCAGCGGGAACATGCTGAACCCATGGACGCATCGCCATAGCTGAACCGCTGCTGGTCACCACAATACATTTAGGTTGTACGGCTGCAATCGCTTGAATAAGCAGAATCTGCTGTTCTGGCAAATCAATGCCCTTCAAATCACGCATCTCGGACTCGGCGTACTCAGGCTGGCCAACGAAGATAACTGCAACATCCGATTTCGCCGCCAATGCGACACTTTCCTTGATCATCTCCACATGAATGGAGTCATCTTCAGGGTAGCCCTGAGCATAATTCATCTCAACGGAATCTCCAGCCAACGCCTTCATTTCTTCAAATGGAATATCAATATGTGTAGGCGTTACTTTTGCGCTGCCGGCTCCTTGAATTCTAGGTTTTTTGGCAAAACGGCCGATAACTGCAATGGAATGGGTTGACTCCGCATGGATCGGAAGAATGCCATTCTCATTCTTTAGGAGCACAATGCTTTCTGCTGCAGCTTTTCTCGCAAGATTGTGGTACTCCATATCAGATACCGGAGCAGATTCTTCAATACCAGTTACACGTTCTACGAGTTTTAGAATACGGGCAACGCTTTTGTCGAGCTGCTCTTCTGCAAGATTTCCGCTCTCCACGGCTTTGATAATCGCATTCGTGTTATAACCGGCTGGCCCCGGCATTTCGAGATCAAGTCCTGCTTTCAGCCCACGGATCCGATCATTCACAGCTGTCCAGTCTGAGATCACGACGCCCTCGTATCCCCATTCTTCTCTCAAAATATCATTTAATAAATGCTCGTTCTCACTAGTATACGAGCCATTAAGCAAATTATAGGAGCACATGACGGTCCAAGGATCCGATTTTTTAATAATTCGCTCAAAGGCGCTTAAATAAATTTCGCGCAGCGTCCGTTCGTCCACCTCTGAACTCGTCACCATTTTCTCGAATTCCTGATTGTTGCAAGCAAAGTGTTTAAGCGAAGCGCCAACTCCTTTGCTTTGGAGACCATTGATGAAAGCAGCGCCCAGTTCGCCTGTCAGACAGGGATCCTCGGAGTAATATTCGAAATTTCTTCCCCCAAGCGGAGTCCGCTTCATGTTGATTCCTGGGCCGAGCAGCAATTCGACTCCCATCTCTTTGGATTCATTACCGAGTGCCTCCCCAACTTCGTGCAGCAGTTCAGTATTCCACGAAGAACCGATAGCGGAGCCTGTAGGATAACAAGTTGCGGGAACATTCTCTGTCGTGATCCCCATTTCATCGTCACTGTTCGTTTTGCGAATCCCATTCGTTCCGTCATACATATGAACCGGCGGAATGTCGAGTCTCTCGATCCCCTTGGTCATCCACATATTTAATCCCGCGCACAGGGATGCTTTTTCAATAAGTGTCATTTCCTTTATCAATTCGTTGATCGATGCTTTCATTTGTATCCACCCTTTCATATCAAGCTTCTTCTTGTAACTCCCGCTCTTTCTTCAATTCTTGCGCATCGTACAGTTTAAAAAACGGAAACCATACGGCGAACACAATCAGCAAGACGACGGCGAGCAGAATAAGTCCATTGAATCCGGACATAAGGTAAGTCGATACCCCGATCGGCGTATACCACAGCTGGAAGATTTTACTTGGTATTTGTGCAAAACCCATATCAAGAGCTAAGTAGACGATAATGGGCGTAATGAGACCATTAATCCACATAGGCACCATCAATAGCGGATTGAAGGCAACTGGCGCTCCATACACAACAGGCTCGTTAATATTAAACAGGGAAGGAATTAATGTTGCTTTACCAATGGTTTTCAGCTTTTTGGATCTGGCAAACAGGAACCAGATAACAAGCGGCAATGTTGCGCCCATCCCTCCGATTCCAAGCCATCCGGAGAAAAATGTTTCAAATGTATTAATGTTGACAGGATCCAGTCCCTGCGCAACCAATGCCGCATTTTCCTCAATCGCCGGAATCCATATGGCATACCATATTGGCATCAGAACCCATGGGCTAACTCCGAAGGAATACAGTACAACCCCAATAAAGTTAAATAGAATAAACCCGAACAAGCTTTGCCCCATAGCATTAATAGGTTCAAACACGCTCACAATTAGTCCAAAGATGTCAAAGTGGAGCTGATATACAAGAACCCAGCCTATGCCCATGATCACGGCAATCGGTACCAGGAAGTCAAACCAATCCATAATAAACTCTGGCATGGAAGACCCTTTTTTAAAGAAAGAAAACTTAGCGCAGACATTCATGATTACGGCGATGAAGACGCCTACAATGAGTGCCGTAACCATACCCGCAGGACCGAAACGCTCAAGAATGAACTGAACGGTTCCGTCTTCGTTTACGACGGGATTAAGCAGCATGAGGAATAAGGATATACCGGTCATTCCTGCGAGCAGCTTGATTTTGTGCCTCTCCTTTTTCTCCATAACCGTATACGGCGTTAGAAATGCAATAAACAAACCGAGAAGGCCAAAACTGAATGTTGTGATCGGCGTTAAATCCGGCATGCCAGGAATGAAGTCTTGCAAAATTGAGATCAAAGTAATAATAGAACCAATAAAAATCATCGGGATGGCAACCATAATGGCTTCTTGTATTGATGCTATCCAAATGTTATTTGTAATCGCATCCAATCTTGGCGCAAATGATTCCGTCATCCATTTCATGAAACGCTTCATCTGTTGATTCCCCTCCTGTAATTCTGTTGTGCACATAGCTATAGTATAGGTACTTTTGTTAACGCTTACTCGTTGTAAATTGCCTCGCCTATGGGCGTTTTTTGTTCAATTCTTATCCTTAGATCCGGCTAATCGCATCTACCTGGAATCGACAGCAAAAAACACCCCCTCTCATGGAGGTGGTGTTCTTGAAGATTGTGTTTAAAACTGTCTCTCTAATGTGAGCAATAGCACACCATGCGGTGGAAGATTGATTTCTTTCAGCCAACCTTGATCCTGTAATATCTCTGTCCGGATGACCGGGCCGCTTCTTCCGTGAAGATATGCAAGTTCCTCCTCCGTCAAGATTTCGGGTGCTCCCATGCGAACCCACTCATCAAAAACGGAGCCATGATCCCGGTCCATCTGATAGGTTGTGCATTTATAGGTTCCCGGTAGATGAGGAATGTTGATTTGAAACACCTTGCTGCCTTTCTCTTCGAACACGCTGTAACGGTTATGATTGGACATCTCCGACCAGTCTCCGCTTGAAAACATATGATCTAAATGGACGTAATGATACAGCAGAAGTTGTATGCTCCCGTCTTTCTTCTGAGTACCTACATAACCATCACCCTTAACGATTATCTCTTCACCCAGTTTCTGAAGAAGCTCAAAGGCGTAATAACTCGGCTTCTTAAGTCCATCCCGATTCATTAAACCAAAGCCTCCATAAAACGGAGAGGATGGAACAAGACTTTCCTCAAACACATCAGTGAAGCACCAAAAAGCCAATGCTTTTACGTCTCCCAATGTATTCATCGCATGATACATCACGAATGGAGCCATAAACATGGTATCGTGCAACAGATGCCGGTCATAGAGGGAAAAGTTCCATTCGGTAATATGCAGCTCCAAATCACGGAAAGCGGCAAGCTCCATTTTTTCCTGCAGTCGACTAATGCTCTCTTTATAAAAAGTTGGAGGCATCATTTTCGTTAACATATTCTGCTCCGCTTTGAGCTGAGGATACTCCGAATAGATATGAAAGGAAAAGAAATCGATCGCTACTTGATGCCTCTTGCAATATTCCATAAACTCCTCGGCCCATGTGTCGTTCCAAAGTGAACCATACCCTAAAGCAGGTCCGCCTGTTTTTAGTTCAGGAAGAACCGACTTGATCACTCGAACGGTAGATTCATAAAAGGAGAAGTATTCCTCTTTGCTTCCTGCCCAGCAAACGCCTGATAAATCCGGTTCGTTCCATACTTCAAAGTACCACTGTTTTACTTCCTCAGCCCCGTACCGATTTAAGCAATGCCGAACGAACTCACGAACAAGCGCCTCCCATTTTGCCTGATCAGCTGGAGGGGAAATATTCCCTTTCCACCAGAATACCGTTTCGTTGGAACGGCTGAGCAAGGTCGGCATAAAGCCTAGCTCCACAAACGGCCTGATTCCCAGCTCAATAAGAAAGTCATAAAGCTTGTCAACATAAGCCCAATTATATACCGGAGTACCGTCATCCTCTTCGTTGTATACCATCATCTCATCATTAAAGATGCCATGAAAACGTATATATTCAAAAGGAATTCGTCCTTTAAGCTCGGAAAGCTGCCGACGCCAGTCATCGCGCAGCCCTTCAACTGCCCTGCCTGCTGTTGTGGTAACATTCCAGTGTTTTTTGTACCCTGTTGACGACATTCCCGGCAGAATCCGAATTTGCTCCTGATCCGTAACAACCGCCGTTAGAGGGTTCGCTCTCTCCTGTTCTTGATCCGACTTCACTTCAAGATATCGATATAACGACCCCATCGCATTGATCGTATCTAATTCATAATAGTCCCCACTAGAGGACTCTTCATATGTAAGCGGTTTTCGATTAGGCTTATCCTGAAGCGGAGCAGCGGCTTCACGATACGAGCTTGGTGTACACCCGTACTTTTCTTTAAAATACTTATTGAATAGCTTTACGTTCGCAAAACCGCAATCCATTGCAATTTCGGTAATGCTCTTTTCACTTCCGGAAAGCTCCGACTGGGCCTTCTCCAAACGGATCAGCGTTAAATACTTTTGGAAAGGAATACCGATTTTACCGGTGAAAAAGTGAGAAAAATAATGCAAACTTAAGTGCTCATGTTCCGCCATCGTCTGCAATGTTATCTTCTCTTTATAATTTTGATCGATATAGGTAAGAACCCGATTCAACCTTTTATAGTCATAGCTCTTGCTGCCATCTTCAGCTTCCGGATTGATTCCTTCCGAAAAATATCGCAATAAATGCCCACATAAAGTTTGCAGCCTTCCCATCGTGTAGCTTCGATAGCCAGGAGACTTCTTGTTCATCTCCCACACCATCTTTGCAAGCTCCTGCTTGATTGTGTCAAATCGGAAGCCGATCGGCTCAGCCTCCGTTGTTGAATTACAGGAAATAAAAACATTATTATGCAGCCACTCCGGGCCAAACTGAAGCGTTAATAAAATATTGTCAGGGTTATTCTGTTCAAACTTATGGATCGACATGCTGTTCACCACAATGACATCGTCCTGATGCAGGGTATACTGCTTCTGGTCAAGATGCATGATAACAGAACCTTGGAGAACATAGACAATCTCCACCTCTTTATGCCAGTGAAATGGAACCTGCTTCACACTGTTGACAAACAGCTTAAAAGGCATGTCATCTTGATGCTCGATAAATTCATAAAGGTAACGCATATTGGGCCCTCATTTCTTATTAACTGAAAACGATATATCTTTATTGTATATATTGAACGGATGATAAAGTGACTCATAGATTCCAAATATCATCATAAATTATAGATCCTTATCATGATAGCATGTATAGTTTACGACTTTTACATACATTAGAAAACAGGCGATCCGGAGCACTAAATGTTATTATGCTAGTTTAGTTTCATTGTAAAGAAAGCTGATGCCGATTAGATAAAAACCTAATCGGCATCATGGTGTCCCGTTTCTTGAAAGGATGTCTGTAATCCTATGGTTCATGACCAACAAAGTGAAGGGCTGCCCAAATGGCAGCCCTTCTGTCTTAATCCAAGATTTCACTTGATCGTGGTTTTAATGTATTCATTAATCTCCGTTAATGATAAGAACAGGACGAATGGCCGTATCCGAATGTTCCTTGGTCGCATAATCTGCGCCCATATCTTCATCTAGACCGACGATGCGGAAGCTTACGACTCCATCCGATTGACTGTTCACAAATGAAGTGACATCGAAGCTCACATAGGCACCTTTTTGACTTACCGTCACGGTCCCCAATGCAGTCCCGGCTTCTGTCGGCTGGTTAGTTGCGTTGATCGACGTTTCAGACCATGCATCATTGTTGATTCCCCTGGCTTCCACTGTATAGGAGCTCGTATTGCTATGAATATTGGTTACATAGATTTTGAGAATAGCAGAGCTTACGGACCCGCTTAATGAGGTAGTATCAAATTTCAAGTATCCTGCTCGATCGTAAGAGGCATTGGAGGCGCGCAGCTTTACAGTCATCGTATTCTGGGAGCCATATTGATCCCCGGCATACGTACCGCCACGAACGAAGCTGTCCTCGATCGCTGTAAGTTTGACAGGGTTCACCGTATCCCCGCTAGTGGTCGCACTGATTTCTTTGCTTGCAGCCGAGACGTTGCCGGCTGCATCTTTCGCTTTGACCGTAAATGTATAGGTCGTGTTGGCGTTTAACCCGCTAACCGTCGCTGTCGTGTCGGTTACGGTGGCAGCCAACGTGGCGCCCTCATAAACATCGTAACCGGTAACGCCTACGTTGTCCGTTGCAGCACCCCATGAAAGCGTAACGCTGGAGGAGGTCGTGTTGGTTACTGCCAAATTCGTTGGAACCGTTGGTGTCTCCGTATCCGAACCGCCCGTAGAATCGGTTCCATACACTTCAAACTCATATAAGGAGTATCCGTAAGAGGTACCTCTGGCCGTGCCGTACATTCTCACGTATCTCGCGTTTCGGTCCGAAATGGCGATATCATCTATGGATCCATTCCCGGTTGTTGTGGAGAATACATCCGTCCAATTGGTAGGTGTACCGTTATCGACAGACACTTGAATCTTGTAACTCTTCGCATAGGCTGCTTCCCAATTTAATTGGATTCGGTTGATGTTCTTCACTGCGCCGAGATCGACATAAATCCATTGCGGGTCAACACCTTCTGCGCTTGCCCATCGCGTTGCCAGGCTGCCGTCAAAAGCTTTAGCAGGCTCAAAGCCCGAGGCTTCGCTTGAGCTTGCAACGGCCGTCTTGTTCAAGGCAAGATTCGGGGACGATGTATCGTTATTTGTTGTGGCTGTCACTGCATTGCTTGCGCCCGATATATTCCCGGCGGCATCTTTGGCTTTGACCGTAAAGGTGTAGGCCGTGTTGGCGCTCAAGCCGCTGATGGTCGCATTCGTTCCTGTAACTGAAGCCGCTGGTGCTGAGCCGTTATAAATCTCATAACCCGTAACCCCTACATTATCCGTAGAAGCATTCCATGAAAGAGAGACACTGGACGAAGTCTTTCCAGTAACCGCCAAATTCGACGGAGCCGTTGGTGCTTGCGTATCTGCTGGGTTGCCTCCCCCTCCTGGCTTCCACCAGTTACCTGAAATGAACAGCATGTTTAAGAGGGTGAAGCTGTCGCTGTAATAGCCGGATTTATGACTTTTCATCCAGTCCCAGCCGCTATTGATCCAGGCCTGGTTTCCGCTATTCGGGGTTCCTGCCGAAATAAACGGAGCGACAAAAACGCCTTCCGCCCCGCTTGCCGATGGAGACACCGTTCCGTTCAATAGATACCCGTCCCGAATATTGTTGGGGTTGCCGCCTGTTTTTCCTTTGATCCAGGCAACCAGTTTATCGGTGATCGATTTGGCTCTCGTTTCACCATAATGCGCATAATCCATCACAATCCTGAGTGGTACCCGAGCGGCATTATAATTGTATTCGTCCGTTTCCGGGAACTCTTCCAAATAATTTCGTGGAGCGGGCTTTGGAGGATTGTCAACGACAAAATCCGAAATCAACCCCGTGTTCGGCGAATAGGAGGCGCTGAATGAACTATAGACGTTGTACAGGTTATTGATGACATTCAACCACGTTGAATCGCCGGTAACCTCGTAAAAGGCTCTTAAATGGCTGAGCATCCAATCCGAAGGTCTCGTGTTCAGTGCGCTTTTGCTATCCCAATCGCCGAGATTTAACCGGTTGTTAGTCGTGACATTGCTTTTCTTGATTCCATCCGTAATCATTTTTTTGGCTTCCGCCAAATAATTGATTGTACCGGAGGAACCCCATTGATCATGAGCAAGAATGAGCGAGTAAGCGATGTCCAGATCCCCGTCGGTCGCCGAGTAGAAATCTCCCTGCGCGTTTTTTGAGTCCGCTACGACCCAGCCCATCAGGTTAGGATTTCCCTTGCTTTTATAAGCTCTGGCCGTTTTGAACAGGCCGTCGTAAATGGTTTTGGCATTCGGATCATAGCCGGCCATTAACACCGTAATGAGCATGCCGTATCCTTGACCTTCGGAAGAGCCCAACGCCTTATACCCGCCAGGTTCTCCTGTAATTTCGCCTTTCACATAATATCCGCCGGGCAAGGATGACAAGTTGTTCTTCAAATAGCTGGATTTCCATGAATTATAGTAAGCGATAACGTCTGCATTCAATTGCGACTGCGAGAGATGATTCGGCTTCGTAATCCCAGCAAAGTTTGCTTGCTGGGGAAACGGCTTTTGCTCGCCTGCTGCGCGGGCTTCTTGTACAAACACCGGTGAGAGAAAAGTCGACATCAAAAGGACGAGGCAAAGTGCGTGAATTGACCATTTTTTAAACATTCCTATTCCTCCTATTGGATTGGTTTCGGGCATCTTGCCTGTGACCATAGTTACTTCTAAAAGATAAGCCCTGCGTCATTGCTGATCATATCGCCGGGATCCGTATCGCTGCTTGAAGCAGCGGAACCGTACACCTCAAACTCGTACAAAGAGTACCCGTAGGATGTTCCTCTTACCGTGCCATACATCCTTACATATCTGGCATCCCGTGCTGCGAATGCGATTTCGTCCGTCCCTCCGTCACCGGTTGAAGTGGAGTATACCTCCGTCCAATTTACAGGCGCTGCCGTATCCGTCGACACTTGAATTTTGTAGCTTTTCCCATAGGCGTCTTCCCATATGAGTTTGACTTTATTAATGCTTTTCACAGAACCAAGGTCAACGTAAATCCATTGGGGATCAGTTCCCTCGGCACTTGACCATCTCGTGGTCGTACTACCGTCGAAAGCCTGGGCTGGGCCTAAACTCGAAGTTTCATTTGAACTTGATTTTGCGGTTTGGTTTAGGGCCAAATTCCCGGCGGGAGGCGTTGTTTCATTGGTTGTCGTTACCGTTACCGCATTACTTGCAGCAGATACGTTGCCAGCAGCATCCTTGGCTTTCACTGTAAACGTGTATGCCGTGTTCGCGCTTAACCCGTTCACTGTCGCGCTTGTGCCTGTAACCACTGCAGCTGGGGTTGTGTCCTGATATAACTCATAAGACGTAACACCCACATTGTCGGTGGAAGCTCCCCAAGAAAGCGAGATACTGGACGCGGTTACCTCCGTTACAGCCAAGTTTGCCGGAGCAGTAGGCGCTTGCGTATCTTCGGTATTGTCTGACCTGCAATCCAACACTGCCGTTCCGCTTCCCAATAATGAATTTCCGGAGAATGTCAGGCAGTCATAAACGCCTTTATTCGGAGAAAGCCCGTAATCCACCTTTTCGTTGTCTGTCCAGGTACTGATCAGCCTGCCGGCCGGCTTCTCCAGATGCGTCCATTTGCTTCCGTCCCAACCGATTTGATAGATACGGTGAGGATCATGATAGGGCGTATAGGTCGTATAACTTCCGCCTTCCGTTTCCTGCTTGCTCATGTTGTTATTAAATAACACATTCTGCTCACCCGTTGAGCCGGACCACTTGGAAGCATGAAGGCCCGCTCCATACCAGATGGGGTACCATGTTCCACCCTCTGGTTCTGCGCCACCTTCACCCTCGCCCCAGCTGCGATGAAGATACGGAACGGCTATCGTATTGTTCTCGATCAAGTTGCGTCGCTCCCAACCGCCATGCAGGTTCATATCCACCGTCATGGTATTGCCCGAGACAACGTTGCCCGTTGCCGACCATTGAAGCGTTAAATGGCGAACACGGTCAATCGTGTTGTTGATAATTTTGCTGTCGTATAATTTGGATCCGCGGAAGTAGCCGTGCCCTCCCTTGCCTTTATTCCATGAGCCGAAAATGATATTATCCCTAAACTCCATATGTCTCGCAAATTCGGTCACGATCGGGTGCGAGCCCGTCATGTACGTACGAACGCCTTTCACCCACCCGTTTTGGGCCCATTTAAAAACAATCGCATGGATCGCATATTCCGGAGCCTCGTTGGTATACTTCAGACCAACACCGTCCGGGTTACCAACCGGGTCATAATCATTTGCGTTTTTGTGGCTGTATGGGGTGTAAGAAATATCTTGGGTGAAATAAAAATGTTCAAAACCGACGCCTTCTACCAGCTTGATCGGCATGACCTTGCTGTAGTAGGTTGTTCCCAAGATTCCTCCTCCGTTGCTATACGGGATGTCAAATTCAAGCGGTTTGTCGATGGTCAGCGTATCCCCGCTCACACTTGTCACCTTAAACACTTGGCTGCGCATGTGCTGATTGATCCAATACGACTCGGGCGCCTCCATGAGCTGATATAAGGCCGGCGTATTGGCCGCTCCGACATAGATCGTATCTCCCGCCTTGAATTTACTTCCGCTTCCGCTCGCCAATTTCACTTGACTGCTGCCTTTCGTTCCTCCGCCTGCGCTTGCTACTTTAACGCCGCTTTTCCAATGGAAATTGATGCTGCCTTCATAATCGGGTTCACTCGGGCTTTTGGTCCGATCTTCCACACGAAATGCCCCATACCCGGGCCAAAGCTTTCCATCGATGACGGGAAGGCCGTCGTCCGAAGCATACGTGCTGGCAGGCTTGAACACGATCTTCGTACCTGTGGCCGGGTCAGCGCCTGCACCTCTGAACGTAACCCAGCTGGCATCCGCTCGGATGAATTTACTCAGATTGATTTGACCAGCAGGAAACTGCAAAACAGCCCGGTTTGTCTCACTGACCTTAGCACCATTCACGGTTAAAGAACCGTTGCGGATCGAGTCGATGACCGCCTGCAGTGCATCGGAATCATCCACACCGTCATTGGCAATGACACCCTTACTGACCAAATCAATAACCGTCCCACCATCCGGGAGAGGTGTCCCGCCCTTATAGCCCGCTTTGGACCAATCCGGAAGCGACGGGTGCACCCCGGCAGCTTCTGCTGTTGAAGACGGAGGAAACCCACATAGAACCAGAGCAAGGATCGCGCCCAGTACCAGCGCAGAATATTTTCTCGCCTCGACCATCCAATCGATACCTCCCTAAATATGAAGTTGTAAAGCGGCTAGCGAACACTCGGTATAAGCAATCCCCCTCTCACGGAGTTACAAAAACCACATTCTGGGATGTATACAAATTATTGTATGGTATCTTAGTTCTAATCCCATTTCTCTAATTCGGAAAGGGACTAAATTAAGGTGTATTGTTGTTTTTTTAAGGTTGTCATGTAATCGACTATGAATTTAATTAAAGTAGGAGGGACACTAGTGTAGCCGATTCGGTAAATACACATAGAAGCCTGCATTTCCTCGAGTAGGAAATACAGGCTTTTTTCGTTGAATAGAACCCCCCGTTGAGATTATGATTGTTGTCTAAACTCCTGCGGAGAAACTCGGTATACTTTTCTGAACATTTTGGAAAAATGCGAGAAGTTATGATAACCAAAGGTTTTGGCTACTTCGGATATGGGGATGGTTGAGGTTAAGATTAAATCTTTAGCCTGCGACATCCGGACATGCAATATGTAATCTGTTATCGATTCGCCTACCTCGCGTTTGAACAGACGGGACAGATAAGCAGGATTGAGATGTACGAAGCTGGCCAGCTGTTCTCGTGTGATCGGTTCGTGCAAATGCTCCCTAATATAGGATTGTATACGTTGAATCACGGAGCAGTTTGGATGGAGCTGATCATGAATGACCTGAACGACTTGAAGCACCGAAGCTTTCAATTGTTCAAGATTACGCGGCTGTGCATACAGATGAATTCCTGCCTGATCCTGAAACAACTCAATCGCAGACAGTCCATTCTTGTGAAGAATATAGTGCACCATTTGCATAAATTCTTGTCGGAAGCCTTCAAGCTCACTAACCGAAGGTTGCGGATATTTGCTCAGTTCTTCCATACGCCCATGAATCTCTCGCTGCATTTCTTCCAGCTGCCCAAGCTCCATAAGGAGGGTCCAGGTCGATATTCGCGGAATCATCGTCTTAATGGAATAGTTGCCTAATGAAGCCAGCCTATACACCTGGTTGGATTTATTCAGGTTGTTGTACTCCATCTCCAGCAGCTGCCTGTACGTATCGGCAATTTCATACATATTGGACCGATGGCCGATATAACAGGAAATATTACAACCGAAGTAGGTATAACAGTCCTGAATGTATTTTTCACAGCGCAAGTTTAGTTCATGAGTGGCATCCCCCTCCGCCCCCTCTTCTCCAACAATAAGGACGACATTCACCCCCTGCTTGGTCTGAATGACCTCTCCATTCCCTGAAGGCAGCAGCATTTCAGATGCACCTTTGCGGATGGCGTATTCCATGATCTCTTCATCCTTTGTGCTGAGCTCGCGCAGCCAGGATTCCACGCTCACCAGAACAGGCATGAATACAGCATCTTGTAATCCGCTAAGCTCATGCTCTTCAAGAACATCCGTAACATTAGCTGGAGTGCAGACGATTCTTCCCGAAAACACATCATTCCAGAACTTATCCGTGATCAGGCTTTTTTTCTTCCGCCACAGCTCATAATATGGTTTGTAATGCTCTCGCATATGACGGAGTTCCCGCTCCTGTTTAATCGAGTACAACGCTTTGGCTATGGTTGCCTGAAGCACATCAAATTCGATCGGTTTTAACAAATAATCGAAGCCATCCAGCTGAATCGCTCTCTTCATGAAGTCAAAGGCAGAGTGGGCGGTCAGAAAAATGGTCTCTGTATCGGGAGAAATATCATTCACCCGCTCGAGCAGTTCAATCCCTGTCCCTTTGGGCATTTCAATATCACAGATCATAATATCAATCGGAGTGCGTTCAAAAACCTGTAATGCATCGCGCATATTATAAGCCTCATACACTTCAGATACCTGCAGTTCCTGCCAATTCACACCGCTCTTAATTCCCATTACCGCATAGATCTCATCATCTACAATAAGTGCCTTAAACATGCGACTACCCCCATACAGATCATCAATATGAAGTAAACTGCTCTACCGTCCGGAAAGGAAGTACCATTCTTATCCTAGCCCCGGAATCCGGAGCGTTATCAAACTCAAGGCGAGTCATATGCCCAAAGATATGCTTAAGGCGGTACTGTACATTGGTGATTCCTAAATGCTCCCCTGTCTGATTCTCCATGTAACCGCCCGATTGTAATTGCTCCAGGACTTCCTGGGAGAAGCCACTCCCGTTATCAGAGATCACAATCTCCAATTGATCATGCCTGGAAAGGCTGATATGAATGGCAATATGAAAAGGATGATCCATGAAATCAAATCCGTATTTGATTGCATTCTCAATAAAAGGCTGAATTAATAGCGGCGGGATTGCCGCTTGGTCTGCGCCAACCGATATGTGTATTTCATAGGTGACTCGCTCTGGAAACCGGACCTGCTGTATTTTGATATAACTCTCCATATGCTCCATTTCTTCCGCGATCGTCACCGCGATTTGATTCGTCTTCGTTGTAAAACGGAAGTACTTGACGAGGTTCATGCACATGAGCTGGATCACGCCATAATTTTTGATTTCAGCCAAATTGTACACGATATTAATGGAGTTCAATAGAAAATGGGGATTGATTTGGAGCTGTAAATGCTTAAGTTCGGCCTTATGCGCCTTGATCTGTTCCTCGTAAACGCTGATCTTCAGTTCATGAATCTCGGAGGCCATGCTGTTGAAGGTTTCGTTGATCATGGTGAATTCCTTCGCTTTAGAAGCATGAAGCCGCGTATTCCAGTCGCCGTGCTTGATCCTGCGCATTCCGCGGACAAGATTGTTCATGGGCTTCAGGATGATCTCATTGAGATAAACCAGATAGATAATCAGAATGATGAAAGCCACGATGGATATGATGATAATCCCTCTACGAAAGTGATACAGATTCTTCAGCATCTGGGACTCAGGTACAAAAGCGCTTAATATGACATCAGTGCCCTGAATTTGGTTCATGACTACGATATATTTTTGATCATCCTTCTTCACGATTTGATAGACTTCGTTGGATTCAGAGGCAAGAGAGGTATTCAGGCGGTTCGTTCCGATAGCTGTCGTGTTGGTAATCAATGCACCCTGCTCATTCACAAAGCTGGCAAAGCCATATTCCAGATGAATCAAATCCAGCGGTATCATCAAATTCTCCAGTTCCACAAACGCCCCGAGGTAAAAATCATCTCCCGTATCCACCAGTCTGATCAAGGCGTATTTATGCTGGCTGTACTCAATGGCCTTCCATTCACGGAAATAAGCGCTGTCCGGTTGAACCTCCTTGACCAGTTGTTCAATGGTTGTTTTGATGGACAACAATTCATTGAAAGATTGGGTCTTGATAGGTGTACTGAATAAATCCTGCTTCTGCACGGAGTAAATAAATTGAAGATCGACGCTGTTGTCAAACCGGTGATATCGCGTAAGCGTATTCAAAATTCTGGCCTTAGCAAGAAAATACTCATCGGGATCATTCAAAAGCTGTGAGAGCGCCGCAATATTCGGATCTTCAACAGCAATGTTGTACAAAAAATTCGTCTCATTATTCAGTGCTGCCTCAATCTGGTGCGAATAGAGTATCATCGAATTTTTATTCGAATCCGCCACCTGCTCCCTGATCGTATTGGATGCATAGTAGTTGTTGTAGAGAAGCAGGGCCACAAGAGGTACCGCGATCGTAAAGAAACCGATGATTAGCTTAAAGCGAAGCGAGTCTTTAATATTCAACATAGGCATACACAACCCCGGCTTCATGAAAAGGTTAGCAGAATGTGCTTCTGCAGTATAGTAAGTCATCTACACTCTGAGTATAGTCACATACAGGAAAAAAGAGAATCCCTTATAGGACATACAACGATAGTCCCGGTTCGGAATCCCCTATTTCTCATATCTTCGTTATTTCTGAGTTTCTGCCCACGCCGCCAGTTGCTTTTCAACTTCAACTTTAACCTTGTCAAAGCCGGCAGATTTCCGTTTTTCTTTCCACTTGGCAATGATTTTCTCAGGATCCACGGCTCCGGACCTTAACGAAGCTCCAAACTCTTTCTCGACATTCGCAATGGATGCCATCTCCGATTTGACAGGCTCTTGATTAAAGGCAAATCCGAGCGCGATGGAATGCTCCGCTCTTTCATTAAACTTCTTGAACTCTTCCCACTTATTCGGATCCTCGTTTGCCCAGAGATAGGAGTTGAACTGGTTTCCGAACATCCAGCCTCCCGGATTCGGATAGGTTTGCGTGTCCGCGTTCACGCCTTCAGGAAAATCAATCATGATATCAGATTTCTTAACATAATGAATCCCTTCGATACCCCAATCCAGCATATTGAGCAGCTTCGGATCGCTGTACAGCAGATTAAGGAACATCATGGCCCTTGCAGGATCTTTGGACGTTCGCGATATTCCCAGCATTGCGCCCTGTGCGTCTCCTGTCGTAGTAAAAGGCTCTGCCGTCTCTACCTGCACAACCTCAACACCCGATGTTATGCTCATTTCCTTGTCTTTCCCTGGCTTTAAAGATTGGGCAACCGCAAAAGCTTTACCCGCCTTGATCATGTTCATGCCTTGGTCAGCGTCTGATGTCAGAATATCCTTATCAAACCAACCGTTCTGATTCCACTGAAACATACGTTTGTAGAATTCGAGGAACTTCGGATCCTCCAGGGTATCCACCGCTTTCAACTCTTTGCTTCCTCGCGGAATCGCGAGGTTGGCAACGATGCCATCGTAATTGGCAGCTTCCCAAATATTGGTGAATTTGCTTGAAACGATTGGAGTCACGCCAGGTTCATTGTCCTTAATGGTTTGGAACATGGCCTCCATATCTTCCAGCGTCTTGATGCCATTCGTATCAAACTTGTATTTATCCACCAACTTCTTGTCGAGCAGGAATCCGAAACCCTGGCCGAATTCTTTCTTGGTAGGAAGCGCGTACAGCTTGCCGCCAATTCTGGATCCCTTAATGAATTCCTCACCAAGGATACCCGGAATATCCTTTCCGTATTGGGCCATCAAATCATCGAGTTCCAGATACTGCCCTTTAGCGACATCCTTCGGATACGAGAACCAGCTGGCCGTGAACATCAGATCAAACGGCTCATTCGAGATTTTCATTAAGTTGGTCTTATCATCCCAAGAAGCCCACTCAATAGGCTTGAGCTCGATGGTTGCGTTTATCTTTTCCGTCAGATATTTGCTCATTTCTTCCTGAACAAGCTGCAAGTCTTTAGGAGCGGTTGCCGGATATACGAGCGTTATTTTATAAGGTTTGAGTGAGGAATCTGAATTTTGTCCTGTTTCATCCGTTTGGGCTTGTTTGCCGCCGGTATCCGAAGCATTCTCGGTTCCCCCCTTACTGCAACCTGTTAATGCCATCATTCCGCAAAGCATGATCATAAGCACCAGATGATGCGCTTTTTTCATATCCCTGAGTTCTCCTCTCAACAATGAACTTTAATCTAACGCATGAATTGGAGTGCGAATCGCCTAACCTGCCCCACCTCCTCTAATGAACGATCGCATGGGCTGCTAACCCTTTACGGCACCGGTTGTAATCCCGCTAATGTAATACTTCTGGAAGAACGGATAGGCGAACATCAACGGGGCAATGCCGACAATCGCAAGGGCCATGCGGACGGTTTCCCTCGGCATCTTGGCGAGCAGGTCCCCAACCTGAGCCGAACTGTTGGACTTCATTAGAAGATACTGAATGTTCGTGAGCGTCTTTGTCATCAAATACTGGATGTTATACAGCTCGGGTTTATCAATAAACAGCATACAGTTATACCAGTCATTCCAGTAGGATAACGTGTTAAACAGTCCAATCGTGGCCATAATCGGCAAAGAAAGCGGAACGACGATTTTAAAGAAAATCTTCAGTTCGCTTGCACCGTCAATCGTCGCGGATTCAACCACGGATTCGGGTATGGTCGAGGCGAAAAAGCTCCGCATGAGCAGCACATTGAAGGCACTTAACAGCAAGTTGGGGATGATCATGGCAAAAATCGTATTTTTCAGATCAAACATATTTACATAAGTGATATACCAAGGTACCATTCCACCGCCAAACAGCATGGTGAAAAAAATATAAAAGGAAATGGTGCGGCGAAACGGCAGCTCGGGTCTGGATAACGGATAAGCAAAAAGCGCTGTTATCAAAAGGCTTACGACGGTTCCAACCAGCGTAGTCAAGATCGTAACTCCGTAAGCTTTCGCTATTTCCGAAAAATCATTGAATAAAAATTGATAGGCCGCAAAGCTGATGTGACTGGGAAACAATGAGTATCCGTTCTGTAAGATGGAATCTTCACTGGATATCGACACCATAAAGACCAGGATGAACGGAATTAACGAGGCGACTGTAAATGCCCAGAAAAACAGGTGAATCGAAGATGCGCCGATCCATTTTTTAGGGCTCCATTCCTTCACCATTTCTATCTCTCCCCCTCTGTTTAAAATAAAGCGTCACGTTTATTAATGCGTCTTACTGCCGTATTTGCTACTAGGATGAGCACTAAACAAACGACGGATTGATAGAATCCAGCTGCAGTCGACATGCCGATATCCCCCGATTGAATCATGGCACGATAGACAAAGGTATCGATGGTATTCGTTGTCGGGATCAGAGCGCCTGTATTCATAGGAACCTGATAGAACAATCCGAAATCCGACCGGAGAATGCCGCTGACCGCGAGCAGGGTCATGGTGGTGATGACAGGCAAAATAAGCGGGATGGTGATCCGGGTCATCTGCTTCCACTTGGTTGCACCATCAATCGTGGCAGCTTCATAGTATTCTTTGTCTATTCCGATAATGGAGGCGAAATAGATGATGGATAGATAACCTACGTTCTTCCATGCATTTACGATGACCAGAATGTAAGGCCAATACTTGGGTTCTCCATACCAAGACACCGCCTCCGAACCAAACCAATGGATCAATAACCTGTTCACAAGACCGCTATCCACATTCAAAAAGCTGTAGACCAGATAGGCGACCACGACCATCGAGATGATATGCGGCAGCAGGAATGTGCTTTGATAGAACCGGCTGATCGCTTTATCCTTAATTTCATTAATCAGCAGCGCTACCAGTACGGCTAAAACTAGGTTCAGCACAATAAAAACGAAATTGTACAGGAAGGTATTCCGGGTAATAACGTACGCATCCTGTGAGTTGAACAAAAATTTAAAGTTATCGAAACCGGCCCACGCACTTCCCCATATGCCATCGACATAATTATAGTTTTTAAATGCTAGAATCACGCCGTACATCGGGACATAGTTGTTGATGAACAAGTAGACGATCCCCGGCAATGTCATTAGCAGCAGCCACTTATACTTCTTCAGCCTCTTCCTTAAATGAGACGAACCCCTCATGTTCCAGCCCCTTCTTGTCACGTCATGTAAACCCTTACAACCTCATTCTATAACCAATGATTCTGGTCAACCACTATCCATATGACTTTCTGATACCACAATGATGACTTCTTTTCATCCGGCTTCTAATGGCAAATTGATAGCTTTAACCAGACTCATTATGCTAGGGGCGTTATCGCCTGTCATGGTTTTTATAAAGATTCGGACGGGTTGTTGAACAGCTTGCATCCATTCAATTACGAACAAAAAAGCTGTTTAAGTTTTTTAAATGCAAAAAAGGGGTGTCCCAAAAGGTCCTTTGACCTGGGACGCCCCCGCTGTCTGTTGTATGACGCTGCGCGTACGAATCATGCGTTCAAGCGATGTTGCCACCGATGGAGAAGCTTCTACGTCTCCTTCATCGGTACAGTTTACCCTCAATAATCGTCCACTGCACTTGATACCTTTCGTCCATCAGGACGAGATCCGCATCGTATCCTACCTCGATTTTTCCTTTGTGAGATAAACCCAGAATACGGGCTGGCGTAGTTGAAGCCATGTGCACCGCATCCTCCATTGAAATTCCGTTAGCCACGGTGAGACGTAACGCTTCATTCATAGTCACGGTGCTCGATGCTAAAGTGCCATCCGCAAGCCTTGCAATACCCTCGGAAACTGTGACGTGATGACCACCAAACATATAATTACCATCACCTAATCCCATCGCCTGAAGCGCATCCGTAATAAGCACCATGCCTTCAGGCCCTTTGAGACGATGCATCAATCTGACAATGGCTGGATGAAGATGGACTTGATCGACAATCGCTTGCAGGCTTACATGTGGTTCTTCGAATGCGGCTACAATCAGTCCGGGGTCTCGATGGTGAATCGGTCTCATCCCGTTAAAACAATGGGTTACATGACTCGCACCGGCTGCGAAAGCCAGCTTTGCTTCTTCGTATGTGGCATCGGAATGAGCTACGGCAATCACAACATCCTGCTCTTTCAGAAAGGATATCAGTTCCAAGCCTCCAGGCAATTCAGGTGCGATCGTGACCATTTTAATGAGCGATCCCGCTTCTTGAAAAATTAACTTTATTTCTTCCAGATTCGGGTGGCGAAGATATTTCTCGTTTTGCATCCCTTTACGCTTCGGATTCAAATAGGGTCCCTCCAAGTGAATGCCGACAATCTTTGCCCCTTGTTCACGTCCGATTACAGATTTTACGCTGCGAATCATATTGAGCAGATCCTCTATCGTCGAACTCACGGAAGTCGCCAGAAACGAAGTGCATCCGGTTGCAGCACAAGCGCGTGATACTTCTTGAATGCTGTCCTCGGTTCCGTCCATCATGTCATAGCCATTGGCCCCATGAATATGAACATCTATCATCCCCGGTATGAGCCACATTCCTTTGCCATCAATTAGTTCAGCATCAGCTTCGATTGTTTCCAGTTCTTGCGTCGCTTCTATTCGCTTCAACTTCCCGTTCGCAATCCAGACGGTTGCAGAAGGAAGGATTTGATGAGGCAGATGCACTTTGACATGTTGAATGATTTGGTTGTTCATTTCGACTCAACTCCATCCTGTTGGTTATGGGTCTGACATTCTATAAGTGTAATATTTTTGTGGTCTAATATTTCCTGTATTTCAACGGGAATCGATTGATCAGTTACAATAATATCCACGTGATCAAAGTCCAACTTGAACCTCGATTTCACCGCGAATTTGGTATGATCTGCAACAAGTATGACCTGATCCGAGCGCCGGGCCATTTCTCTCTTCACCCGGACATCTTCTTCATATGGATAATAGAGTCCGTCTGGCTGGATTGCCGTTGCACCAATGAACGCCTTGTCAGCACGAATTTCACTGATTTTATCAATGACGGAAGGACCGTATAATAATCGATTTTGGGTATGCAGGTAACCGCCGAGCACGTAGATGCTCAGATCTTCTCGTTTGGAGAGTATCCCTACATTATCGATGGAGTGCGTAACCGCTGTTATCTGTTTCGCTTGAATATGTTCCGCAACAAATTGTACGGTCGTAGATACATCCAAGAATACAGTTTCATGGTCCCGAATCAGTTTAGCGCCATACTCGCCGATCACCTTCTTGCTCGTGGGCTCGTCTATAAGTCGTTCCTGATAAGAAGTAAGTTCCTTTTGCAGTTCAGGCAAGGCTACCCCTCCATGCGTGCGAACAACAACTCCTTCTTGAACTAATTTGACAATATCCCTGCGCGCGGTATCCCGCGACACTTGAAAGAACGAACATATCTCTCCAACACTCATCGTTTTATGTTGTTTTAAGTAATCCAGGATGTTTACTAATCGTTCCTCTTGGAACACCTCTTACCCCTCCTTGCTTAAGCATTTTCATTCTATAAATAAGTATATATAAGTAATTAAAAATAAACAATAAGTATTTGTAAGTTTATTATTATTCTTGTCAAAAGCAAAAAAACCACGATTATCGAGGTTTTAAAAATGTACATATGTTAGTCCTACGATGTTTTCCTTTCCGGCTATCGCACCGTAAGTCCATTTATACTCTTAGATAGGATGAAGACAGGCCGCTTCTTGCACAGAAGCAGCCTGCTCTTACAATCGAACATGAGAGCCGTTAATAAGTAAACGATTGTTTTACAGTGCCAATCCGTGCGTTTGCATATTGGATATCATTACTTCTCATATTTTCAAACGCTTGCACTGCAGCATTGGCTACATCGATATCTTGTGCGCTAGTTCCTCCGCTTACACCAATGCCGCCGACAACCCTGCCTTCGTGAACGAGCGGAATCCCCCCGCCAAGTATAACGACTCTCCCCTGATTCGTTGTATTAATGCCAAATGTAGCTCCGCCTGGAAGCGCAGATTGCGCTAAATTCGCCGTCGGCATTTGCATCGCTACGCTGGTCCATGCTTTGCCAATGGCGATATCGATACCTGCTATTCTGGCATGATCCATCCGATGAAAGGCAATAAGGTTCCCCCCTTCATCGACGATCGCTACATCAGAATTAAGACCCATTTGTCGCGCTTGGTGTTCAGCAGTTTCCAATAACTTCTTAGCCGCAGTTAAAGTGAGTTTGTACATGATAGCTCTCCTTTACTTAAAAGAAATACTACATTATATGTCATTTGCCTATAGTGGTGAATTGCCCAATACCAGTACTTCCGGAATGAATGCTAAAGAAATGTCTCGGATACCCATGCAAAAAACTTTTCCTTCTCTTCAAATTGCGGATAATGCGCAGATTGATCAAACGCGATAAACTCCTTTTGATCGGCTTCAAGCTTATCGAAAAATTCTTTTGCTGCATGAGAGGACGTCATGTAGTCATAATCGCCCATGATAAAGTAGCACGGTATTTCAAGTTTCGTTACAAGCGTTGGCAACGGATGTTCTATAACCTCCTCCAACAAAACCTTTTGAGAAAAAGATATCCCGACGTTATATCGAATGACGTCCATTAAGTTATACTCGCTGCTTAATAGCATCCCAAGGCTATTGCCGTCGGGGCTGTCAATAAGTCTTGAAGCTCCGCCATATTGAATGACATAATTTCGGGGAGTGAACATTTCGCCCTTTTTGATTTTATCGGTTAGGCCTTGCAGATATAAGACGTCTTCCGCGTTGCCGGCCTGATGAGCTTGGCTGATTAAGTAGGTCAAACTGTCCATCTCGCTTGTTACGGTATCCCCCATCTGGCCAATCCCGACATAAGCCTCATATTTTTCGGGAGCCTTATGGGCCGCCTGTGCAGCAATATACGTACCATAAGAATGTCCCATGAGGATTACCTTTTCTTTGCCCAGACGTTCCGAAACGTGATCCGTTATAGCCAATAAGTCATTTACCAGCAATTCCGATGAAAGATTAGCGTAATCCTCAAAAAAATGATAGGATTTCCCACTGGCTCTTTGGTCGTAATGAACAACCGTAAACCGGGTTTCCAACAAGTCTTGATATGCCGCGGCATATGGGATTTCCGGGGCTCCAGGTCCTCCGTGCACAAATAAAATGACGGGATTGTTCTTGTCATCGCCGCGTATCATCAGTTCTTGCTTACTCCCATTGATCTCTACTTGTTCTAATATGCTAATACTATTTTCACCTTTGATGGACGATGTCCATGTAGGAAAAATTAGGGCTGTTATGAGTAGCGCTATTAGTGTTACCCCGATAATTCTTAATGTTTTTTTCAATTTTCTCATGGTCTTGGGACACCTTTCTGCTTAAAGCTTGAAGTAAATTGCGGAAGATCCAATGTAGATTTCATACATCTCATTGTACCTTAGGCTCGTTTACTCCAAATCCTTCCTGAGACTGAATTGGACCTAGACTCTAGTCGAAGAAATCAGCGGCATTAGAACAAAGCTTATAACAAAAAAAGCCGCTGATCTTGATGCAGATCAGCGGCGTAAAAACTACCAGGAGGATAGTTCGGTCCTTTTCCAATTGTTTTGGGCAACGCAAACATATACATATTGGTCGTCCCAAGAGATCTGTCCTTGGCTGCATGCAGCACTGGACGAAGCGGGCGTATACTTTTCGCGAAGACGCAGCATATCCCCGTTTACATCGAGCTTGGTGTCGGGTTCATTCGTACCAATTCCGATATTGCCGTCACTGCGCTGCACGGTGAGCGGGGAATCGAGCACTTTGCCGTCATCTCCATAACGGACGAACTGCAGGTTGGCACCCGCATTGTCACCCGATTCCTCTAAACTGTCGGCCCGTATGGCCCATCTCGGTGTCGTCTCATTATCCTTGCCGGCTGCACTTAGCTGGATATCCCGGTTCGTCCCGCTTTCGCCGGCTACCCGCAAGATACCACTCATGACATTGAAATTGGACGAATGCGTACGGATCTCGCTTACGTCGGTGTCAAACGGAATTTCAAACCGGGTAAACAACTGGTTGGGGTATTGACCAGTCGGCGACATGGTCGTCTCGAACGAGATATGCTTATGATCCTGCTGCTCCGGATTGTTTGCCTTGTCATGGGAAATGATCGCCGTCTTGTCCTTGCCATTCTCGTCAACCCAGACGATCGCCGGCTTGGCCCTTTCCGCCGTCCATTGCAATCGAATCAGATCGGACTGATGCCCTTCTTCCTCGATCCATTTCTTGTCGGTGGATAAATGAAGCCGTTCATTGTGCGGTATGCGTATATCGTCGCCGTTTTTCTCGGATTGTCCAAGTGTCGTTTCCACTTCCTTTTCCTGATCCGTACAACCCATGCCGAGCAAGAAGATGCTCACCATTATAATCATAATCGTCCCTAATAATTTCACAGTGTTTCCCTCCATTTATCGGTATGATTCGATTTCGTTCGTGTTCATGAACAAAAACACTTTGTCTGATCGTATTATATCCAACCCCCAGCGTACACCCATTTCATGAAACTTCCCGAAAAAATGATTCTTTTCGTCTATAAAGTTTTGTCGGAATTCGTCCGAAAGGTGTGCTTCGGTTGGTCATACAAAACAGCCCAAACAATCAAGTTTTTGTGGGCACAGCAAGAGGGACTTTTGGGGCACTTGGTAGTGACTGGTTAGGGCTTAGTACATGAAGTCCTAGTCTTCCATGATTTTTCGGGATCGTTAAAACAAAAAAAGCCGCGATTTCCGCGGCTTTCAATATATGTGATTAATAAACTTCATAATTTTGTCCGGTTTGAGCTCCTTCTACGCTTTTTTTGAAAGCAAGAGCTACGCGACTAGCAGGAACTGCTTCAAAGCCCGGAAAAAACTCGCCATATTTTCCTAGTGATTCTTGTAAGACATTCGGACTAACACTATTTATACGGATTCCCCTAGGCATTTCAATCGAGGCGGACTTAACGAACGCTTTAACACCACCATTGGCCATGGCTGCCGATGCACCTTGAGGAATGGGATCATCCATCATGATACCCGTTGTTAAAGTAAAGCTTCCGCTGTCATTAATGTAGTCCATTCCCAAAAGGACTAAATTGATTTGCCCTTTAAGTTTACTTTCAATCCCTATTTCGTTTAGCTCTGGCGTTAATTCTGTAATAGAAGCAAAATGAGCGCCTCCCGTTGCACTAATGACTGCATCCACTTTCCCAACTTGCTCATACATGTTTTTGATGCTATCAACCGATGTAATATCAACCGTTACGTCTGTTCCGTTTCTTCCAGCACGAATAATTTCATGGTTTTTTCCTAGTTCTTTGGCGACTGCCTGTCCAATCGTACCGCTTGCCCCAACCATGATTATTTTCATGTTTGCTCCCCTTTCCATCTATAAAAAACTTGCACCATATTTCATTTTGGGAAATTCCCTTGGAGATAAGAATCCCATAGCTGATGAATAAATTCAATATTGAACTTGTTTTCATACGCCTTGGAGATTAGACCAAGATCGTCTGACGTATAACCCGCGAGTTCTGAGTTTTGAGTTATCCGAAAAGTTTGCTTGAATGCAAATTCCCTAATTTCTCTGATTACCTTACTTTCAGAGGAATCCATTTCATTCACTTTTTCGTAACTAGCATTCCATGCCCTGTCAAATTCGACAGCATCCCTAGCGTCTAGTTCGGCATCCCAATCCGTATCTTTATTGAAGACATCCTCAAAAAAACTGCCATCATTGATTATCGAAAAGACCTCGCTGGCTGTAATCAACGGTTCTTTCCCCTCCTTTATATAGCTACAATCCTGAGAAAAACGCTGAATAGCTCTTTGGAAATATTCATTCAACCCATCTTAAAAACCATGTTTATATTAACACATCATCTCAAAATCATCTCCTAAATAGACACTAAAATATTAAGTTCTTCTCCTCACGTCGGCATCAGAGCTCACATCGGTAAGACAAAAAAGTCGCCCCAATGGGCGACTTTTTATACGCAGATGTTTTTTCCTGCAAATAATTTCTATTTAACTCGGTTTTCTGCTAAATCAGGACCATTCACCAATGACCGCTTGTATGCGCCGCTCCACTTCCGAACGTTTCTCTTCCGTAATACTTCCCGCTTTGGCTTTATTCAGATGTTCGAGCGCATCGTTCAGATGCTTCACGGCCTGATCCTTCTTGCCCTGCTTATGCTTCAGCTCCGCTTGTTTCAGTGCATTGCCGATCTGCTGGCTAAGCGGATGGCTGATATCCCCCTGCGACTTCCAGGACTGAATATCGTCCATCAGGGAGCCCAGCCTATCCGGTGTCGCCGCATCAGACACTTCAATCTTCATCAGCTGCGTATCATTTGTGTAGTAAATGTTGCCGTCATAACCCAAATTCACATGCTGGGATTCCGCCAGCGTCTGATGCTCCATCGTTTCCGGATCGACCACGGTGACATGACCGGCAAGCGTTAGATACATGAGGCCGTCCTCGCTCCAGCGAATATATACCGGACGCCAATTGCCGTATTTCTCAACACCTTCGTAAATCGTTTTGCTTTTTACAATTTCCTGGGTGTTCGGGTCTACAGCGAATAGCGTTCCGTCAAAAGCCGCCCACAGCAGCCCGTCCGGACCAAAACTCGTACCGCTGATGATATGAGGCGTGGGAGAAGCGCCTTCAATGGAAGGTACCCATTCCTTCTCCACTTTGCCGGTCGCGATGTCCCAGATAAACAATTTGGCCGCCGGTTCTGAAGGAGTGATGCCCAGTCCGCCAGCGACGGTGGTGGAACCATAGACCTTGCCATCTTTCACCGCAATGCCGACAATCGACTGATTGTTGATGACGTTCTTGTATTCGGCATAATTGCTGCCGTTGGCCGGATCATAAATGGTCAGGGAGCCGCCGAGTTTGCCGTAATCCGGAATGGTACCGATGAACAGCTTGCCTTCCGCGGCTCTCATGATGAACGGTCGATCCTGGCCGGCAATTTTAAACAGGCTCTTGCGCTGCGTCGGATTCTCCGCATTGTATTCAAAGATATCCGCGCCAGGATAAACGCCCATATACATCTTGCCGTTCATGGACACCATCCCTTCCGACTGCCCCATAGGGAAGGTTTCGAAGGTACCGTTCTCAATCGAATACGCTGACCCCGTCCCGCCAGGGTATCCGCTAATGAACAATCGTCCATCCGGACCGTTCTCCATCGTCTGGACAGGAATCGGGTTGCCCTTCACCGGATATGGAATCGCTTTGACCTGCTTGGACGTAAGATTCATGAAGGCAACGCTGCCGCCGAATTGAACGGTTGCAAGAGAAACACCTGGAAGATCCGGATCATTTGGAACCTCAACCCAGGCCGTATTGCGCAGGAACGTTCCGTACACCACACCGGTGTCAACGGCAGCAAGGGTATTCAAATCCACTTCCATCAGATGATTATTCTGCACGAAATAGATTGTACCGCTTCCTTCCGGTCCGTAAGAGAGACGAATGCCTTTATTGTTCAAGTGGTATGTCTCGTTCCACTGTTGCAGCTCCAGATCATAGAACAGAAGAGCGTTGTTTCCTTTGCTGATGCCGGCAACCAAATATTTGCCCGCGACATCCAACTGGTTCACCATACCGATGTCAACCGCTCCGTTGTAGCTCGGAAGCTGGATGTTCTCCTTCTCGCCTGTCTCCATATTGACCTTCACAATGCTGCCTTCTATCCCGATACCGACATACAGGTATCCGTCATGATACGCAGTGGAACGACTGTAGCTTTGGCCCGTGCCTACAATGCCGTAGTCCTTCATTTCCCCTGTAGCGGGATCATAGCGGCCGGCTTTCGCATTGGGATAAGAACCGAAGTAGACCCGGCCCTGCTCATCATGAGACAAGCCATATACGACCTGTTCTCCGATGCCACCCAGAACTTTCAATTGTTTAGTCTCCGGAGAGTAAGAGTACAGTGTGCCGTTCCCCCCGATATACACCGTCCCGTCAGGGGTCGTAATATGCGTCCAAGAGCTTTCGGATCCCGTTAACGGGTGCGTGCTCAGCACTTCTTTGGTTTTCAGATCAATGACATGAAAGATAGCTGGCTTGCCTGATACTGTTGTATACAGAACCTCACGCCCGTCCTGGATTCCAAATGCCCCGTCATAAATCGCAACGCTTTGCATCGGAGATCCCAAATCGATAGGATTACTGTAAGTCTTCCCAATGTCCGCCGAGGCACTTGTGGGGAAGAAAACCGCAGTCAGTAACGTGACACAAATCGTGAGACACAGGCGATGGAGTGCCTTCTTCACGTGAGGCTTGCTGTGGGTTACATTCATTAATTCATCCTCATTTCTATAATGGAATGTACTGTAGACAAAACAACTGACCGACCTGTAGAGGTAAACTGATCGTTTTACCAAGTAAGGATCGCTGCATCCCTCCCCGATTAAGATTGGTTTCATCATGATGTTCTGGTATTTATGTAGTTCATATACTCGCAAAGAATTTAGCATATCCCCTATATAGTGTCAACTGGTTCTTATCTGGTCTTTACGTTAGAATGATAGAATCATTCAGTATCACTGAAAATTTATAATTCCAATCAAGCAAAAAAAAGCCGCGACCACATTGGTCACAGCTTATGAATCCATTGGGCTCTTGTTGTTTTACTTCCCAGAACAGATATCAGCTCTTCCTCATCGATCAGATAAGAGAAGTATTGCTTCAACTGCTCGCGGAACAGCTGCATCTTATCCAGGCTCAGTCGTATATCTTTGCATGTTTTATATAGATGAGCCATTTCTCGGTGCAGATTGAGACGGGATGGCCGTCCCTCCATCTCCGGATCCACATTCTCGGTAATATAGCGGTTTGCTGGGAGGCTGTACGAATGCCTGCGGATGTATTCCTGCACCTCGTCAGAGACCAGGAAATCGGCAAAGCTTTGGGCGAGCTCCCGCTCCTTGGAGAAGGCGTTTACCCCGATCCCAGTGCCCAATAGCAATGTTGTTCCATTCTCAAAATGCGGCAGAGGCGCCACATCATACGTAAAGGACGCCCCCTTCAGCTGGTTGAGCAGATAATACGTCGTCAGAATTACGGAGACCTTCTGCTCACGGAACAGATTCTCCGCTTCAAAAGCGCCTTGAGCCAGCGCCAACGGGAACATACCGTCCTCGTGAATTAGCCCCCGGAGCCAGGACAGACCCTCGATCGCCCGGCTCCATGACGAATCAATCTCCGCATCGCCTCTATTCTGCACCAGGAAAATGGGCCATCGGTTCAGCGAATACAATTGCAGGGCCAGACTGTAACGTCCGGGGCTTTTCAGCTCCCGCAGCATTCGCTGAAGATCGTCCCAGCTCCAACCACTGTCCGGTTCAAACAGTCGTTTTTCCCGAAGATGCTCCTTGTTGTAAGCCAAAATCACGGGAGAATGAATGAACGGCTGTGCCGCCAGCCGGCCTTCTGCATCCACGAACGGAGCATGCAAAAAAGTGTAGGTTGACGCATAGGGCTGTTGCGGGAGAAACAGACCGGTACTTCCGCTCTCCTGAAAGTGCATCATATCCTGCATGTTGACGGACAGCACGTCCACAATGCCAAGCCTCATCAGGTTCGCGATGCTTTCCGCATGTTCATATGGCAGGTCTACGATCTCCACCAAAATATCCGGGTGGCGCTCCTGAAATAGAGAAAGTAAGGCCTCCATTTCCGCCTCTGCATATAGTGAAGGGTACATACCGAAACGAATCTTCCGGACTTGTCCGGTAGAAGCAACCACCTGGGTGCCCACACGGGGCACTTTAACGATCAATCCTTCCTGGACCAGCTGATCCAGCGCTTGCCGGACTGAATTTTTGCTTAGACCGTACAGCTCGATCAAAGACATTTCCGACGGAAGATAATCGCCTTGAGCGTAAGTGCCGCTTTTAATTTTTTGGCGCAGGTCGGTGACCATGCGCTTCATTTTATTTTGAAAAGTATACCGGTCGGATTTAGCCATATGTGTCCACCTTTATTTACCATATCTGGTTTACTACATCAATCCATTCTTATAGTATACTCACTCTTCAGCTCATTTGGCAAAATGAAATCCCATGAAAACTGTACCCGGGCAGGTAATCGTTGAATTAACAATCAACAAAAAAGGATTTATTCATATCATCTCGAACATGATATTTCGGTGCATGGATTGCTAGGTTTCATTGGCTACCATCCCCTATACTCAATCTTGAAAGGATGGTCTGTATGGATTGGCTGGATCGTATGAACAACGCAATGGAATATGTAGAAACGCACCTGTCTGATACGATTAATTACGATATCGTGGCTAGAATTGCCTGCTGCTCAACATACCATTTTCAGCGAATGTTTCCGTTCATAACGAATGTGTCGCTTTCAGAGTATATTAGGCGTAGGCGGTTGACCCTTGCCGCATTTGAACTGCAGCAGAGCGGTACAAAGGTCATCGACATCGCTTTAAAGTATGGTTACGAATCGCCTGAGGCATTTTCTAGGGCATTTAAAAAAATGCACGGTGTGATGCCAATGTCAGCGCGCGACAAAGGCGTTACCCTGAAGGCCTATCCTCGGTTATCCTTTCATATTTCGATTCGAGGAGATGTTGAGATGAATTACAGAATGGAAGAAAAACAGGCTTTTGAGATGTTCGGTGTAACGACAGTTGTTAATAGCGATGACAATCATCCTTTTATTGATATACCTGCTTTTTGGACTACGTGTGTAACCGACGGTACTGTTGATCGAATTCGTACAGCTGCGGGTTTGGGGGGAAATGGTCAGATCCATGGGATGCTATACAACAAGCAAGGTGGGGAATTTTCCTACATGATCGGTTACTTTATGCCCCAGAGTGGCATGCCAGAAGGGTTTGAAAGGCTCCCGATCCCACCTCAAACCTACGCGATATTCTCAACTGGCCTCTACCCCGACGGGCAAAGCGGTATTCATGAATTGTGGAAGCGCATTTGGGCAGAGTGGTTTCCAACCTGCAATTACGAACCGGCAAATGGGCCTGAGTTTGAGATGACTTACGATAGAGGCAACAGCATGTATGAAATGGAAGTTTGGATCCCTGTCGTTAAGAAGGCGGGTTCTTAGAACGAGAAGGGCAGCACGAGGGTGAGGGTCAATCTCTCATGCTGTTTTCTCTCGTCCTGCCTCTAATGCCCTCTACGCTTAAAATAATAAACGATACCCAACACATTAAATGATCATCCGTTCGTCTATGTACGCGATATTCGCGGCTTTTTAACGAATATGTTAGTAATTAGATACAATGCTTACTGTCCAACCTTAGAAGCGGGCAGTTTTACAACAGCTGTAAGTCCTTCCCCTCGATCACTCTCCAGAATCAGTTCTCCCTGATGAGCCTTGGCAATCCTCTCCACCATGGGTAGTCCCAGTCCATGTCCTTGTCGGTTCGGGCGTGTTCGTCCAGAAGTGTAGGGAAGTAAAATCACGCCCTTTAGTTCTTCTTTCGGGATGCCTTTTCCGTTGTCCGATACCACAAAGCTATAAAACACCCCGTCGGCCGGACCCGTTTTCAATTCAATTTTACATCCGTCCGGATTATGCCTGATACTGTTCTGTACCAGGTTCGTTATCGCCCGATACAATAGACGTTCATCCCCGCTCACGATCAGACTCTCGTCCATCACATGAAGAGAAATGTCATAGCTCTCATCGAGGCCGTTGTTTAAAAAGTCGGATACGACCTGTCTGGCCAACGCGGATAGACGAATCGACTTCAACTGTAATGGCTGCATATCGTATTCCAGCATCGATACCAAATTCAGATCACTCACCAAAGATCGCAAGCGTTCCCCCTGGCGACGGATGATTGCAGCCTGTTGTTTATGCTCAGTAGACAGTTCCGGCTGGTCCTCCAACTCGCTCGCATAACCCAGGATCATGGATAGCGGTGTCCGGATATCATGGGAGATGCCTGCGATCCAGTTCGATCTCGCAACGTCCCTCGCTTTGAGTGCATCATTCTTCTCTTGGAGCATCTGAGAGGTCGAATTGATGCTTTGGGACACATCATTGAATATACCCCCTGTATCCACCTGGACCGGCTCTTCCTTGGAAAGAGCATGGATGCCATGAATCAACGGCCTTATTCCCCGGATGACCCGCGTTCCAATTAGCACGGAAACCAGCAGTGCAAGGGCTACATTGCACAACAGTAACAACAAAATTCGTACAGGTAGGGACCTTAGCCACTCGACCAAGAAGTCGATTTGATATTTTCCGTAGGTGTTTTTGGGATATCCCAATACCAGCAATCCATCTTCTCGTTCCCATACATATACGGGGTATTCCATCAGATAGTAGCGGGAGAACTTGGCTACGTCCGTTACATCATAGGACCTTGGAATGTCCTCAGGCAGTCGTTCGCTCCACTGTACCTCTCCATCCCGATCCATCAACATGGCCCAAGTTTGGTGCGTATCCAGCAGTTGAATCCCCTCATGGCCAAGCACATAGTTTCCCTGTTGCAGAACCAATTCGTTGGCCAATTTTTGCACAATTGCTTCAGGGGAAGCCCCTTTGTGGTTTTCCTGGAAAATCAATGAACCGAGTAATACCAGATTGAACAGCAACAGAAGAAAGGAAACCAGAATCGTCGAACCGACAAACCGCCGTAATATCCGGATAACGCCATCCATTATCGGGACTCCTGTGTCATGAGTTTATACCCGAGTCCACGCACGGTTAACAAATACACCGGATTTGATGGATCTTCCTCGATTTTCTCCCGAATGCGTCGAACATGCACCATCAAAGTGTTCTCATAACCATAAATCCCATCACCCCATACGGCATGGCATAAAGCGTCACTGGTTACGATCCGGCCCTGATTCTCATACAGCTTCATCAGTATGGAGTGCTCCTTAGCAGTCAACGAGAATTCTTTGTGCTCCCTTAGTACGACAGCGCTATCCAAATCTACCGTTAGAGCACCTAACCGAAATACAGGTAACCGTTCTACGATGTTGGAGGCATATACCCGCTTCAAAATAGCCATCAGTCGGAGAATAAGCTCTCTGGGCAAAAAGGGCTTGACCATATAATCATCAGCGCCCAAGCCTAGCCCGAGCAGCCGATCTTCATCTTCACCTCGCGCAGACAGAAACAGTACAGGCATGTCCGTAAACGACCGGATGGATGAAAGCAGCGAAAAGCCGTCTCCATCCGGCAGCATGATATCCAATATGGCCGCATCTGGCTTCTCCAATCTGCAAACAGACAGGGCATTCGAGAAATTGCCAGCAGTATAGATCCGGAAGAAGCCTTCTCTTCGTAGGAAACGTTCAATCATCTCCCGTATTTCAGGCTCGTCGTCAACAATCAGTATTTTTTTATTCTTTATCAAGTCCAATTCTCATCACCCAGTTTAGTATACATGACGAATGCATGCAGCCGATATTTTCCTAATCTATTTAAGGTAAATGTAAGGTTAACTTCAGCGGAACGCAAGAATCCTGTTCTATAGTGAGCAACAGAGACCTTTATGAAATGGAGTTGAAATCAATGTTAATTACGTCGCCCCCCATCGTGGAGACCCAAAACCTGTCCAAAGCTTACAGTGGTACACACCGTGTAAACCAGGTGAATCTAACAGTGCAACCCGGACAAATCTTCGGCTTCCTGGGCCCGAATGGAGCTGGCAAAACAACCACGCTTAAGATGCTGCTCGGGCTCATTAAGCCTACCGAAGGCAAGGTCAAAGTGTTTGGCAAAGACTTGGACAATCATCGCCCGTCCATTCTGAACCAGACCGGTTCCCTGATCGAATCTCCGTCATATTACGGCCATCTGACAGGACTTGAGAATTTGAAGGTCATGCAGCGCCTCCGCAGCGTCCCGAGCAAGAATATAGACGAGGTACTCCGAATTGTAAGACTCGAAAACCATAAGCATAAGAAGGCAGACCAATACTCTTTGGGTATGAAACAACGGCTAGGCATTGCCATGGCTTTGCTCGCCTTTCCCAGCCTGCTGATTCTGGATGAGCCAACGAACGGCCTTGATCCTGCGGGTATCGGCGAAATCCGCGAGTTAATCAAATCCCTCCCCGGACAATACGGGATTACCGTGGTGTTGTCGAGCCATCTATTGTCGGAGATAGAGCAGATTGCTACGTCCGTAGGCATTATTAATGACGGTAAGCTGCTGTTTCAGGGGACGATGCAGAACCTCCAAACCAGCAACAAAGCCACCATTCGTTTCAAGACAACGGACCCGACAAGAGCGGAGAAGATTCTGCTAACCCAAGGATATTTACCCAAGATCCAGGGGAAACAGCTTGTGTTTGAACATCTCCCGGACGAGGAAGTTTCACGCATAAATCGGGTGCTGGTGGAACAAGATCTGCCCGTCATCCGGATTGAGGAGCATAAAAAGAGCCTGGAAGACATTTTCCTTGATTTGACCGGAAGGGAGCGGAGCCTGTAATGAACGCTCTGTCACTGGAGTATTTCAAAATGCGCCGCAAACTGATCTGGGTCATGCTTACGCTGTTTCTTGCTGCTGAGATGGTCTGGGCCTCCATGTCCATGAGTATTTCCATCTCAAGGAGCGCTGCAAATGCGAGTTGGGAAGCCTTGATCTTCAGCATCTCTTCCATGAACGGTCTGTTTCTTCCTATTATTTCAGCTATTGTGGTTTCCCGCATTTGTGACATGGAGCATAAGGGAAACACGTGGAAAATGTTAATGACAACCAATATAGGTCGGAATCATGTCTACGCTGCAAAATACATATGTGCGAACAGCCTGATCCTCTACGGTATTATGGCGCAGGCAGTTTTCATCGTGGGATTCGGCAAATCCAAAGGCATTGGCGGGAGTTTACCGCTTTCCCTGCTCGTCCAATTTACCATCGGAACGATGGTAACAACATTCGTCATCATCGCTCTCCAGCAATGGTTGTCCCTTACGGTACGGAATCAGGCTTTCTCCTTATGTTTGGGCATGCTGGGCGGCTTTATCGGAACGACATCCGGGCTATTTCCGTCCGGCATTCGTCACCTGTTCGTTTGGTCCTACTACATGGATTTAAGTCCAGTTACCTATGTGTACAGCTCTACTTCAGGTTCATATCTAACCGGCACGCTGCCTGCTGGATTGCTGATTGCTTCTATTCTTCTGGCTGCGGTTTTCTATTTTGCAGGGAGCATTCACACTTCAAAACAAGAGATCTAAGGAGGAACCCCATGTTCAGGAGCATTTCCGCCGAATGGCTCAAACTTCGACATTCCCGCATCGGCCTGGTACTGGCGATACTGCCCGTATTCAGCCTGCTGATCGGATGCTTTAACTTTTATTTCAACCAAGCGGCCTTGCAGAACGGGTGGTACAGCCTGTGGACACAAGTCAGTTTGTTTTATGGAGAGTTTTTTCTGCCCATTCTTATTGCCATCTGCTGTGCCTTCGTATGCCGATTGGAACACGCAAACCGTAACTGGAATATGGTTCTTGCCTCCCCGATGCCCATCTCCAACCTGTTTGTTGCCAAATTGTTTACTGTCAGCATGCTGATCTTTGCCGCCCAGACCTTCTTTATGTTCATGTACTGGGCCGCTGGCCGGTTGTTCTCCATTCCGGGTCCATTCCCGATGGAAACAGTAGCCTGGAGCCTGCGCGGATGGTTCGCTTCCATTTCCATTGCAGCACTGCAGCTGGGACTGTCCATAAGGATCAGAAGTTTCGCTACGCCTATCGGTATCAGCCTTTGCGCCGTTTTTCTGGGACTCGGCTTGTATGTGCTGAACTTTGGCATGCTGTTTCCCTACTCTTTGTTGACCATAGGCATGGGTGTCCTGAGTCAAAAAGGACTAACCCTTGCGGAGAGCCTCGTTTTTATGTTCATGAACAGCACCTTTATTCTGCTATTCGGAGCATGGTCCATCCGCCGCTTGAAATACAAAGATATCGCTTCATCCTAAATTCATAAAGAAAAAGGAGCATTGAATATGAAAAGAGCATTTGCAATCCTCGCATTTTGAATTGCACTATTTGTGATTTTTATGTCAACTGTCAAATTGACCCCAGATCTTCCGATGGGCAAAGAAACCTACTATACCATCGTGGATTGTGCTCCCGGCATTGGGAATAATGGTAGATATATCTACGTATTGGTTAGCTATACAAACGAAGGGAAGCCGAAATCATTGTCCTTTTCTTCTAGCAAACCATTACAAAACGGGGCATATTTAAAGCTGTATGTCTCAATGCTGAGGGGCGTCACCTACTGGGAAGAAGTCTCGGCAGGCGCTATACCTGTGCAGGCGAAGCAGCTTACCTCTAAGTGCAGAAAGAAAAAGATATACAATGGCAGAAGAGCCGCTCCGTATGAGAGCGGCTCTTCTCCTATCTATATTATACCAAGCTTATCCGAGCCCTCCGTTCCTAAAACAATACAATCATGCCGATCGTAATGATTTGCTCGAATACATTCATTGACGTGTACATTCACCTGTTTTCTTATCAATGTACCCACCCTTTATCCACCAATGGAGAATGACTCATTACAAAGACCACCCTTCACTATGTTTCGTTCATGCTCGGATAGCATGATTATCCACTCCATATACAGATATGCTGTGAGCATTATCATCTAAATTCTATAGTATAGAACGCATCTAGTCATACAATAGTTGATACATCTTGGGAATTTTATCATTTCGTATCCTCAATGGCACTTATCGGTTATGAGGCCTGTTTCACGGGAAATCCGACACCGTCATCTATCATTGGATCTCAACTTCCACCGGCAGGTCATCGTCAAGTTACCTCCATATAGCTCCGCTGTCAATGAGCCATTCATCTTGTCCATTAAACTTTTGGCAATGGAAAGACCAAGTCCCGATCCTTGGGCGGATCGGGTACGGTCGACCGTATAAAAGCGATCGAATAGGAACCTCACATCGCCTTCGGATAACCCCTTTGCTTCGTTAACAATCGTAAAGTCGGCAGTCTTATGATGTTGCTCGAAGCGAATGACCACAAGACCGGTAGCATGTTCGACCGTATTGGCGAGCAAATTCTCGAGGACCCTTCGCACAGCAGATTCGTCGGCATATACAGCCACCTCTTCCTTCGGCAATCGGATCTCCGGCGTAATACCCCTTTCGTTGAACCGATCATAGAAACCAACGAGAGTGTCTGTCAGGAGGGTGGTCATTCCGATACGCTCGGTTTTAAGTCGATAATCCGAAGACTCGATTAACGACAGCTCGAAGAAATCGTTCAATAGCGCTTGAAGCCGTCTCGTACGATTTTTAACGATTGTGACGTATTCAAGCTTCTCCTCAGGCGTAATAGATTCTGCTTCCAGTAGTTGAATAAAACCGATTATGGATGTCAGAGGAGTCCGAATATCATGGGAAATGTTCGCAATCGCCTGCCTTAACTCATTCTCGGTTCGTCTTCTGAGGGCCTCCGCGTCGACGATGAGATCGGACTGGCGATTAATTTGTACCGCAAGCGCTTCGAGCCTCCTGTCGAATAGAGTTAAGTCGATTTTTTTGCCGGTTGTCCGTTTATTGTAACGGCGCAGTTGCTCTGTCATCCTCCCCAACTCCCGCCTCAACAGCAGCAGACGGGCTAGCAGGAGAGCCACCACCGTAGCCAATATGAGCGTTATGATAAGCAAGACTCTCCCGCCTCTCTCGTCCTTTATTTAATTTCCTTTCTACGGTACACGAGAATACCAAGCAGTCCGGATATGACGATCGTCAGCAATGGTACGAGCAGAAGTGCTGGCAGATCACCGTTGTCGATATTGGTCTTACTGATATTGCCCAGTAGCTTGAAGATAGAATAATCGTACAGCGTAGTAAACAATGGGACATATTCACCCAAACCGGTCATAATTGAATCAATCATTAGGAAGAAAATCATCGAGAAGCCGATCGTTTTGCCGCTATCGGTCAATACGGTTGTGAACATGGCCCCAACCGCCGCGTAGCCCGAAGCATACAACAGTGTTAGTCCGAGGACTCTCGGTATGAAGAACGTGTCGAGACCCTCCGGCAGTTGACCGAAACCTGCAAGCACTGAAACTTCGATCGTGCTGACGATCGGAAATACAAGAGAGATAGCCATCGCACCGACTGCGAATCCGATCACTTTGGCAACAAACAGCCGCCCTCTATCATTGCCCGACGATGCAATAGTTTTCATAACACCTGTCGAATATTCGTTAGAGATGAAGAATCCCGCCAGAGCGGCTACCCCGAATTTGATAACATAGGCATTGCCCGTAATAAAGTTTAGTAGAAATTCGGCACCGGTGATCTGCGGATCTCCATTGGACATATTGTCAAAATAATAGAGCAGTGGATACGCTAGTGAAAGAGCAGCGATTGTGAGCAATAGCACACGGAAAGATCTGTCCTTGCGCAGCTTGAATAGCTCGACTCTGATTAAATTATACATGTAGGGCACCCCCGATCCGCTCCGTGAAATAGCTCTCCAAGTCTTCGCCCATCGGCATAAACTGCTCAATCTCCAGGCCCGCGGTGAATAGTGCCGAAGATACTTTACCTGGGTGCTCGATATTGCTATACAGCTTAATGGCGCCATCGGGCATCACTTCGAAATCGGTTGTGCCAAGCTCATTCTGAATTACAGTTGCCGCTTTGTCCGGATTATCCGCTTTTATAAACACGTACTGCTGGCATTTGCCGTTCAATTCTTGGGCAGTGAGCTGCTCCAGCAACTGGCCGTGATGAATGATGCCGAAGTGGCTCGCCAGTAAATACAACTCGCTCAGAATATGACTAGAGATCAGAATCGTAATCCCTCGCTCGCGGTTGAGCCGCTTGAGCAGCTCGCGCATTTCAATGACACCCATCGGATCGAGCCCGTTGGTCGGCTCGTCCAGAATGAGAAATTCCGGATCACCTAGCAAGGCGATTGCGAGACCGAGTCTCTTCTTCATTCCAAGCGAGAAATTTTTCGCTTTCTTCCTGCCCGTTCCCTGTAGTCCGACCAGTTCAAGCATGCTTGCGACGCAATCTTGGCCGGGGATGCCGCGAAGAATCCGGTTCGCCTCCAAATTCTCAGCGGCGGTCATATGGGGAAACAACGCCGGGCTCTCGATAATCGACCCGATCCGCTTACGAGCTTGAATCAACGCCCGCTCATCGCTGGCGCCGAACAGTTCGATCGTTCCTTCGGTTGGAAAAGCAAGCCCAGTAACGATGCGTATAAGCGTCGATTTTCCTGCTCCGTTCTGCCCAATAAAGCCATAAATAGAGCCTTTGCGGATTGATAAATTCACTTTGTCCAATGCTAGGCTACCCTTGAATTTCTTGGATAACTGGTTCGTTTGCAATACATATTCGCTCATCGTCGTCTTGGCCTCCCTTATGTGATAGACCAAGTATAGAAACAAAAAATTAAGAGGGTCTAAAGCCAAATCTTAAGAATGTCTTAAGGCATGAGCCGGTAACCTATGCCCCATACCGTTTCGATAAATTCGCTGCCCGGCGCGGCCTTTGCCAGCTTGCTGCGCAAATTGCTCATATGTACGTTGACCGTGTTGACGTCTCCATAGAATGGCTCGTTCCATACGCTTTCATATAGATCGGCTTTCGTGAATACCTTTTTAGGCACTGACATTAACAATGCGAGAATCTCATACTCCCGGGCGGTCAATGCAAGCTCTATCCCATCCGTCGTTACGGACTTAGCGTCGCGGTCGAGCACAAGTCCATTATGCTGCAGAACGTTGGGCACAATCGGCTGCGCTATCTGAGCAAACCGACGCAGATGGGAATCGATTCGCGCCGACACTTCCTCGATATCGAACGGTTTCGTAATGAAGTCGTCCGCACCCCCCCGCAGTGCCGATACTTTGGTCTGCTGTTCGCCCTTGGCTGAAATAATAATAACTGGACCATTTCTCCGTCCGTCGATCCGTTTGAGCAGTTCCTCACCTGTCATTCCCGGTAACATCAGATCGAGCAGTACCATGCTCCATTGGCGCTGCTCGAGATAGAGAAGCGCTTCTGTGCCGGAGAACGCGGGCTGTGGAACGTAGCCGCTTTTTCTTATAATGCTGCATAGCAGCTGGCTAATATCACTATCGTCCTCGGCTACGAGAATATGTATCGAATTATCCATCGTATCTCCTTAATATTATGTAGTAGCATGTAGTCGCTTATTACTTAGATATCCTCTGGCAATAAATGATATAAGATTTTCTCCTTCATTTCCAGAATAACCTCCATGGGGCTGATATTCCAGTGTTCCTTTCCCCCTTTGTCCGCAGCTTTCTGCATCATTGGAAGCACGATTCCATTATTCATATCTATAATAATCTTGTACATGCACTGCCTCAAATCCAACCGACTCATATAATCTCAAAGCATGGTCGTTTCTCGTTTCGACTTCTAAGTGTACCGTAAATCCAGCAGAGCTTTGCTCTTTAACGACTTGACGAAGCGCTTTTCTGCCTATGCCTCTGCCCTGATATTCCGGTAATATAGAGAAACCATAAATCCACGCCTGCCCCTCTTCTCGACTCACCCGAAGTTTCCCAACCGTTTCTTCGTTCACGTCAATCATGCGCATATCCGTGTTATCCGCGAAATGATGGCTTTCCATCGCTCTCGCGTCATCTTCGTCCAATCCGAACGCCGTCACGGACAAACGAACGCTCATTTCGTAATCTTCTATGGTTGCCTGCCTCAGAAGAATATCGTTTGTTTGCTCCAGAGGCGTTTCGCGCCACTCCATTTGATGCTCCGAGAATGCATATTCAGCACCTTGTTTATTCAAAAAGAATTTTGCCGCAGCAGATCCCGCAGGCGCGTTTAACAAGATTTTCTTGTAACCATTTGATTTTACTTTCTCCATTGCTAGGTGAAACAACCGCCCGAAATGCCCCTTTCGACGTTCACTTGGTCTCACCATGCCGCATACCTCGACAGTAGAACCAAAAGCATACAGACCTAAAAACGCTATAAGTTCGCCATTTTCATAATGAAAAAAATCAAACGGCTCCGTTTGGCGATCTCTTAGCATTTCCCAGTTAAGCTTCAGTTGTACATGATCATGAATTTCACACTCTTTTTGCAATTGTTCAATGTCTTGTAGTTGTTGTCTCGTTAGCATTTTTTTCTCCTTTGACTGTCCGCATCTATAAACTCAGTTATAATTGTTATTCTAACAGGGCATATATCTTATTCAAAATACAAACATTAGACAAACTATTTATTTTCACTTAAAAATTCAAGAACTTTGTTAAATGCTTCTTGAGCAGCCGGGGTATTCATAATAAATTGAAACTCATGTGCTAACTCGCCAGAAACGTTTTTGTCAAAGAAGAGGCTATCGACGGGTACTCCTTTATTTTGCAGAGCAGACGCCAATGCCTTTCCTTGAGCTTCGAATGATGCAGTATTTCCATCCGTGATAAATGTTGGCGGATAATCTTTTGTAACATAATTAAAAATAGAAGCGATCTCTATCTCAGGTGATTTTTCAAAGTCTTTATCCCCAAAGTAAGCCCAACCGGCGGCACGCAAAAAGTCTTGTGCTTGTTTAGTTGTTTCCATCTTAGCTAACTCAGGCATATTATATGGGCCACAAAATAGCAGCAGGCCTTTTATTGTGGAAGGATCAACAATAGCGTCAATCTCTGTCAATTGGGCATACTCAGGAGATGTTTGAATATTAACGAATTGACCAGATATTTGCGCTCCAGCAGAATCTCCTGCAAAATAAACACGATCCAGTTCCAACTCATATTTCTTAGCATTTTCTTTGATATATTCATAAGCTTCACCTAGTTGGAGTACTGGCGTAGGATATTCTCTTTTAGGAGCAAGAGCGTAGTTTATATTCACCACTGTATATCCGCGAGCTGCTAATTCTACTGCATACCCCGTGATGTCTGATTTATCTCCACCTACAAATCCGCCTCCATGCACCCAAAAGATTACAGGTGTTTTTTCCATATGATTTTTTGGGTAAACGATGTCTAATTTGCCATCCGGAAATTTGGAATTATAATTGATATCCTCAATGATTTCTGTTTCTTTTAGAGCGTTGTCATAGTTATCAGAAGGAACAAACATTCCGCCTTCAAATGCTTTTTTAATCAGGAATGCCTTTGGCTTTGGTGAAAAATTCCAATAACTGACTCCCGCAAGAGCCAATCCGAAAACTATTAGGAGAGATATAAGAATTCTTTTTTTCCATACTCCTTTAGGTTTTTGCATTGTTATTTTCACTATAAAATAATCTCCATTCTTTATGTGGCTACTAAGTTGCTTTTTATTGAATGTCTAAATAATATATCATCCCATTTGGTTGTTTTTTATCACTTTCGCTTAAACTTGCATGGAAAAATCGTTTATATAATTTGAAGCCGTATCTTTCATAAAAATTATAAGAACATCCAAGATCTGTCCATAAAAACGCACTACGAAGTTCATTGTAGTTACAAAATTCTATATAGCGGTCCATCAATTTTTGTCCATACCCCATACCGCGAAGATCTGGACTAACAATAAATAAGTTAATTTCGCTGTCAAATTGTTTATCAGTCGTCTCTCCTAAAGTATCTATTTCATTGTGCTCATTTCTAATTCTCCAGGCTGTTCTACGATTTCCAAAGCCTCCGCGTAATAAATAATACAGAATTTTCAAATTGTTTTTGAATCCTTTAGCTCTATATTTCATTTGGCTGAAGAAACCTGCATTTTCTATACTACCAAATAGTATTCCTTTTACGTTATCATATTCATCAACAATCAAGTCAAGGTGCTCCGAATACATTTCGCAAGATAATACATACGATTGATATATGATTTCTGGATTTTTGGGTTGATTAAACTCTTTCTCAAATGGCCATGTACTACGTATTAAATTTGCGCAACTCTCTAAATATTTTTTATTATATTTTTTAAATTTCAATTCCATTGTTGATCACTCCATAATGTCTTTTGTTATAATATTCAGCATCTTTTCAAATTGTTGTATATCATTTGCAGTACATCTTTTTTCTAATTCTGCTATTACGTTATTCAAATAATTATCATTAAGGCAATAGTAGTCCATAAATTTATCTGTTACTTGAAGATAAAATATACGTCTGTCCTTTTTGTCGTTTACTTTTGTAAGATATCCTTTCTTAATCAACTTGTTAATTCTATAGGTTGCGTTTGGCTGTGATATATTAAGAAACTCTGCAAGCTCGCTATAGGTTGGATTTTTCAAAAAATATACAACTTCGAGACATGACATTTCTACGGTACTTATATCTCCTATGTCTAAAGCTTCGTTTTGAGATGCATTTTTGTAAAAACTCATAGTAAGCTTCATATAAAAATCTTCAATTAGATTATTTAGCATATCCTGCCCCTTTTTTTGACGGTTAACTTCAAAAAATTTAATTAAAATATTTTAAGTATATTCTATACTAACTAATCTTCATTGTCAAAAATATACTAAATATACTTTGAAAAAAGCATATTGTTTGCCATCTAAGACCATCCCTTTCACCCCCGCCTGAACATCTCAATTTTATCGGGATGGTCTTGTTGGTAAAACCCTCGATCCCTCCACCCGCATAGCGGGTGGTTTTATGTTTCGCGCGTTTCACGCACTCAACTGGCTAAAGCCTAAATCAAAAGAAGTCGCCAAATTGGCGACTTCTTAAGCGTGTATGTTCTTGTCCTCCGACACTTGTGGATCTAAACGCCGGCAAGTCCTTCCGTTATCTGGTACTCCTTAATCGCGCTATTTATTTTATCTCCATGGCGCGCCAAATCACGGTAATCGCTTCTGCACGGCTAGCATGAGACTTGGGTTTTATCATGTCGTTTGGATAACCCTTCATGATTCCATGATCTACTGCAATCATCATCGCTTTCCGTGCCCAAGCCGCAATCTTATCCTGATCGGTAAAGGTTTTGTTGGGAAGCGCCTGGTCCAATCGAAAAGCTTGAACCACCATTTGTGCCATTTCTTCGCGCGTAATGAAATCGTCGGGGCCAAAGGTAACCGAATCGTATCCTTGAATGATTCCGTAATAATATGCTGTTGAAATGGCTTGCCTCGCCCAATGATCCGTTGTATCGGCGAATTCCTTACTACCTTTACTCGTGAGGTCCAATGCTTGAACCAAGATTGCCGTGAACTCTGCTCGACTAATCGTGCGGTCAGGTCTGAAGCTTCCGTCTGTATAACCGTTCACAACGCCTTTTCCTGCGAGTTTCTCAATGTTCTTTTGTGCCCAATGACCCTTCACATCGGTAAACGTAACACCGTTTTCAGCCGGCACAATCGTTCTCGCGAAAATCGCCAATGGAGTAAAGTGGTCGGTTGTACCACTTATGGTACCCTCATCCCAGTCTATGTTGACGTTATCCAGCGCTACCCATTCCTTCGTATCTTCGTTAAACTGACGGAGTTGGAGCTCATGACTGCCTTTTTGTATAGCGTTGACGTCAAATTTCAGGATGATGGTTACGTCTTTATCGAATTTTCCGGATACATCTTTCTTAAACTCAACCACTTTACTAGCTAATCGTTCTCCTGCGGATAGGGGAAATTCATCATCATCTGGAAGTGTTAGATTTATGGATAAATAAAATGGCCTCTTCAGCGCTTTAGCAGGGATGAGAATCTGTCCCCCCTCAAAAGCAATGGTTCTCCCTTCCAAGCCTACAAGAAAGGTGTTACTCGGCAGTGAATATATATGGCTGCCGTTAGTGAGACTTGCATCGCTTGCTTCACTCGTCTTCTGGGTTATCAAACGATATCGGCTGGACGTGACGTTAACCGCATTACCTGTTTGGTCTTGTGCTCTTACATGCAAGTACCAATCACCGTCAACGCCACTTTTCACAAGCGTGGCCTCGTTCACAAATGGTCTCCAGCCTGTCGCTGGCATGGACGAATCGGTCGTCCAATGAAACTCCAGCGAGGCTTTATCTATGCTGCTTCCTGAATCAATCACCGTTACCCTCGGTGCTACCGAGGTTGCCTGCATTTCACTTCCATTCGGGTAAATCGTGACCAAAGGCGGCGTATTGTCGATCTTCACCGTGATGTCCAGGAATAACGTATTGCCCGCTTGATTGGACGCCTCAAAACGAATGTTAGTTTCGCCCTCGCTCGATATTTCAATGGGGGCTTTGTTGTCGTAGGCTTGGGAAGTCCCCCCATTCAGGGTGTAGGTCAGATTAGCGATCTCACTGACTCCTGACTCGGCATAGACGCTCAAGGTTACGCTCGACCTAGTCCATTCGCCGCTCGTATATTCACTTCCGTCCGCCTTCACTAGTGTAGGCGTCAATGTTATTCCCGTTGTGCTGATGCAGACTGTGCGTCGTTCAATCGATTCATTGCCCGCTGTATCGACGGCTTTGAACGAGATGCTATGAACACCTTCTTCGCGTAGGACGATATCAGATAAATAAGGGCTCCACGACAATCCGTCGTTTAGCGAATACGTGATTGAAGTGACGCCAGACTCGTCAGATGCTTCTGCACTTACGTTAACCGTTTGATTGCTCCACGTGCGGTCAACATATTCCATTCCATCCGCCGTGGTCATCGTAATGGAAATGGATGGCGGTGTATGGTCAACGGGACGAGTCAAGTTGTCGACGATTCGATCCGTTAAACTGAGCAACGCATTGTTTGCGTGATCGGAAATGCTTCCAGATTGTTTATCGTAGGATAGAAAAACTTGTTGGTCTTCTTCAATTGCTTCATCTACGTTAAAGACAAGCGTATGGGTTCCCGATCCGTTCACCCGAGCAATAGTAGCAGGCTTCCCGTCCGCTGTAATTGTAATTCCCCCGGCGTCAGTGAGGCTGACTTCTTCATCAAAGGTCACGATGACGTTGTTCGGATGCTCACGTTCGATCCTCGCACTGGAGACGGTTGGTGGAGCAGCGTCCCATTCCAGGTTAGCTGCAATTCCTTGTAAAACAGGAAACATGGCTCCCTCCTGTAATACCCATATTCCGCTGAAGTCCCACTCGGTACCGAAGAGTGCATGCTGTTTCATTTCCGACGTCACCCGCGGTTCACCTTTGCCAGTATCGGATTGCCCAGTCGTTTCCTTATTATAGAAGCTCGCGGTAACCGTACCGAATTCCCGTCCGACCAGGCCGCCGACTTCGCCGCTGCCGGTTACACCGCCGACGGCATAAGTGGTCCTGATGTCACCGATATTCCTTCCCACGAGTCCGCCAACATCGGAACGACCGGAAGCGGAACCGATTGCATACGAATGATTTACCTTGCCGCTCTCATTCCGCCCCACGAGGCCTCCGACAAAATCCATTCCGGTAATCGTCCCGGCGGCGAGGGACAGGCTAACTTGGCTATTCATATCAAGGAGTCCGACCAATCCGCCGACATTGAATTGACCATCCACTTGCCCCGTTGCGTACGCTTTATTTACTAGACCCGCATTCAAGCCGACCAATCCACCGATGTGGCTGATTCCGCTAACGCTCCCGGTAGCATACACAGCCTCAGTAACACTCCCTATGCTGTTCCTTCCGACCAGTCCACCGACTTCGTTCATTCCATTGACCGTCGCACTCGAACTAGAACTGCCGATCGTTCCGTCGTTATTCCCGACCAGACCACCCGTCTTGTCTGCTCCGGTAACATTCCCTGTCACATGGACCTTCATAATCTGACTGCTGGGTCCGTTCTGTCCCGACAGCATGCCTGTCTGAAGGCCGCCGGTGACATCCCCGTTCTTTAATTGAACGTCTCGAATATTACCGCTAGAAATATGACCGAACATACCGACACTCAACAAACTGCTCCTGTTGATATAAAGGCCCGTAATATCATATCCTTGGCCGTCGAGCGTACCTGTGAACGGAGTGCTGTCATTACCGATAGGTTCAAAGCCGAAACCGTTCCCTGTACTCGTCGCCCACATATCGGAGCGACTGTTGTCAGTGAACGTCGTGTCGAAATCAATACCCTGCGTCAGTGTGTAATTCGCCGACAGATCCATTGCCATCAGTTGCAGTTGATGCGTGTTCCCAATTTCGGCCGACCATTCGGAGCGAAGGAATGGTCGCGTCGAGTCCTCGACCATAAACCAGTCATTGTTGAAATCCCAGCCCGAATAGCTCGATGGGGTTAGTGCCTGTGCAGTAGTGAGGCTGCTCGCGGTACAGGATCCATATGTATCGTATCCACAGGCGTTATCCAAGCCGACCGTTTCGGCATCCCAGAAACTGTCGCTAAATGTTCCGCTGTTACTTCCAACCAGACCGCCTACAGATTGATCGCGCCCGCTGACGCTGCCAGTGGCGTATGACTGAATAATCGATCCGTGGCCCGTACTGCCCACAAGACCGCCGACAGCACTCCCGCCATGGACAGCTCCCGTGGCGTATGACTGACTAATGAGAGCAGAAATATTATAACCGACCAGTCCGCCGACGTGTTCAGCGTTCCCGCTGACGGCACCCGTGGCGTATGACCGGAGTATTTCCCCACCTTCATTGTCCCCTACTAACCCACCGACTATAGAGGTGCCGCTGATCGTACCGTCAGCATAGGAGTCACTCACCGTTCCGTCATTACGCCCTGCCAAACCACCGACATAATCGGTGCCGGTGACGGCACTCGTAGAGTAAGAGGAGGATATTTTACCGTGAATGCCAATGTATCCTACCAACCCTCCAACGGTGGCCATCTGGCTTCTAACCGTTCCGGTAACGTAGGACTGTTCAATCGTTCCAGTGTTACGCCCTGCAAGCCCACCTACATGGTTGTTTCCGATGATCGAACCTCCTACGAGAGCGATATGGTCTATCACCCCGTTCGAACCCACCATCCCGAATAGGCCGACAATGTCCATCTTGGGCTGATGAATGGTCAGATTGCGGATGACATGTCCAGCTCCATCGAAGACACCGGTGAACGGGCTATTCCCGTTTCCGTCGTTGCCGATAGGTATAAAGCCAGCCCCGTTACTCCAATTTGCTGTCTCCGAAGCATCGATATCCGCTCCGAGCTTGTAATGAGCGTTCAAATCATTACGTACGGCATTTAATTGACTTAACGTTGTAATGACGTAAGGATTGTTCGCCGTCCCGTCACCGGACATTGCATCATTCGAAGCGAATGCTTGAAACGGGATGATGCCTATCACGAGAAATAATGCCATCGAAATACAGAAGATGCGTCTCATCTGATCTTTTCTTCCTTTCGTTATTCAGTTGCCACGATGAACATTATATTGGATTTTTCTATAGTTCGAATCTAACCCCGGTTATAGGCCCGGTTATAGTTCACAGAATAAAAGAATAAAAAGAGACCCGCCGTTCAGCGAGCCTGCTGTTACAATCTTTCGTGTTTAACCCTGAAACTCTTTACCTCTTTTAATCGCCTCGACTCGGTTTTTCACCTGCAGCTTGCTGTAAATGCGATTGATATGTGCCTTCAAGGTCCCCATTCCGATGCCAAGCGTTTCAACGATTGCCGGATTGTCCATCCCTTCCTCCATATAACGAAATATCGTATATTCTCGCGGTGTCAGAAGCTTTTCTAATGTTGCTTTGCCTTGTACCGGAGATTCGGCTGTTCCTCCGAAAGCGGACAATATTCTCCGCACATAGGCAAGTGAAGGCGCATTTTTATCTCGAATATTCCCTTTTTGACGATGTTGGACATATTCCGCTAGCAGCTCTGCTACCAGATGGCCTTTATCAACAAACACACGAATATAATCATCGGGCTTCGCAAATGTAAGCGCCTCTTCCAGCTTGAGCAGCGCTTGTTGCGGCTTGTTCCTCACCTGCAGCATCATCGCCTGGAGCACTTGGATCTCCAATGCGTCCATCGGACGATGGCCTTTTACCGCGATTTGCAGCAATCTCTCAGATAACGCCCATGCCTCCTGACTGTTGCCGGTCTCCATCAACACTCTAACGAGGAAGATATAAACGAATAGCTGATATACGGATACCGGATCATCCGACGAGACCTTGTAGCGATCCTTCCATTCAATAGCTGCAGATAAGTCTCCTAATTCCACTCGCAGACGAGCCATTTCGACATCGAGCAAGATGGGGGCTTCCTTAGCACCATCCTCAATCGCCCTTCTATAGGCTTCTTCCAGCCATTTTTCGGCTTGACTGATGTCCTGCCTGGATTTGCTGATACGTGACATGAAAAGACTCGCGGGAACGTATACCTTCTCTGGTTGATAATGCGCCTGACTCGTGCCTTGTAAGCCCAGCTTCAAGTAAGCCTCCGCCTGCTCCAGCTCGTTGCGTTCGTAGAGTAATTCTCCATAACAAACAACGACCGAATCCTGCAGGCCCATTAGCTTCATGAACTCGATCATGCTCAAAAAGAAGGTATCCGAAAGGCCTCGAGGCAAATGTTGGCCGCGCTTGCCATTGTATGACCTGTATATAGAAGGAGACAGTGGCATATGAGGAGATGCAAAGATCAGATCCGTTCCTTTAGGACTATGCTGAAGTGACAGATGGATATACTCCAGTCCTTTTATCATATCCATGTCATATTGGGTCGCTTTAAAATTCCTTACATAATACAAATATCCCAAATAGCGATTATTCTCTTCCGGGCTCCAGCTTGCTGAGGAAGCAGCATAATGCTTTTCTGCTAGCTGTAAATACCGTTCCGACAGCTCGAGCTCCTGGGACCACAATAACGAAAAAATGTACGAAAAATAAAGGTACGGATACTGCATAAGCAGTTCCTCGGGAATCGCCGACAACCACACCTTCATGGTCGAAAATTCCCTGCGGACCATCAAACTTCTCATCTGTTCTAGCAGACGTATCGCTTCCGAATGATAGGCTCCGGCCAAGTAGTAATCTATCGCTTCTTCGAGCAGTCCCTGCGATTCACACCAGGCTGCAGCCGATTGGAAGAGCACATTTGTCCTCGCAGGATCAAGGCGTCGCTGCTGCTTCAACAAAAACTCGCCGAATACATGGTGAAATCGGAACCAGTCCCTGTTCTCATCCAGCGGGATGAGGAACATGTTGCGTTTATCCAGCTCCGCTAGCATCTTTGCACCATGTTCGCCAGCTACAGCCTTACATAGCTGCCCGTTCATTCGCTGTAAAATCGAGACGTTCAACAGAAATTGCCTTGTTGGCTCGTCCAACGATTCAAACACTTCCTCGAATAAATATAGCTCGACGCGTTCCGGGTTGGAATGTACGTACTTGAAAGCCCCCATCCACTCATCATCATGAATAGACAACGAGATCAGCCTAAGTCCTGTCACCCAGCCTTCGGTTTGAAATTGGATTCGTTCAATCTGCTCTCTCTGCAGTTCCCTCTTCTCAACGTTTTGGAAGAAATTCACCGTCTCCTGCAAATTGAAACACAGCTGCTGGGTATGGATTTCCTGGATCCAGTCCCGACTAATCCATCTCGACTTTAGAAATCCATGGATGCTTCGACTTGAGAAACAAAGATGCACGTGGGAAGGCAAATACTCCAGAAAATAAGAAACGGACGCCTGGATATCCGTATTATGTATGACATGCCAGTCATCCAATATCAAAATAGTCGGCTCATTCAGGCTGTTCAATTCATTTAACAGAGCAACCATAAATGGCTCGTATTGGCCCGGGCTTAGCATTGAGTTCGAGGCACGAACGGAGTCCGACAAACTACCGATTGCCTGTTCGATCGCTTTCATGAAGTAGTTCCAAAATCGGATGAGGTCATTATCCTTGTCATCCAGCGATAACCACCCGACGGGTAGGTCCAGTTGTCTGGCCCAATCACTGACCAGCGTCGTTTTACCGTATCCGGCGGGAGCCGTCACGAATGTCGCCCTGCGGTTTAGTCCCGCATTCAATCGCGCAAGCAGCCGGGGACGCGGCACCGATTGATAAAGGGGCTGGGGCAGTTTTAATTTAGTTAGAAGCAAGAAATGGCTTTCCTCTCTCTCTTGTATCATGCAGCCTCTTTTCGTTAGCCTCTATGGGCCGTATCTTAGGTTTTGTCAATGATAGTTTCCGGAATCCGGGGATAACCAGCAGATGTGTGACATGTTTATAAAATGAAGGATATCTAAAATTCAGATTATCTTAGTTCAAGAACTTTTGCACCTGTATTTTGGGAGCAACTCGTTTTCTTAATAGAGTCGATACTTGGAAGTCACCCAATAAGCCATCCGAGTATGACACGGTTTGGTCCTAAATAACAATATCAAAATCAAATTTTTCAATCACCCGGCGGCACGAGCAGCATGGACGATGATGAATTGGTTGATCTTTGTGATGGTCGCGTGAATCCGTTTCTGCCGCCAACAAACAGCCCCCATTTTGCTTAAGCAGAATGAGGGCTGTTTGCCTTGTTTTCTCATCTATTTAATCAAACCAAACTCTTCATATACCTTTCGAGAAACAACACCATTTGGAATAAGGTGATGATCCCTCTGATATTTCTTAAGTGACTCGGTTGTATTGAAGCGGAACTTCCCGTCACATTCCCCATTGTAATATCCTGCACTTTTTAGTCTGGATTGAATAAGCTGCACATCTCCACCAACATCCCCTTCAGCTAAATCCCTCGGATTTTGATTTGTGTCTCCAAGTACATGACCGTATATCGTTACTTTGGTTCCAATCGGAATTAATTCGTACAGCTCAATGACATCCTTATTAAACATCCGGATACAACCATGGCTAAGGTGTTGACCAATTGAATAGGGCTTATTCGTACCGTGAATTCCAAAATTCCCCCACGGTACATTTAATCCTATCCAACGTGGGCCAAATGAGGGGCCCCAATTCGTTCCTTTATATTCAACTCTAAAATCTCCCACTGGAGTCGGAGTTGACGGATTGCCAACTGCTACAGAGTAGGTCTTAATTACTTGCCCATGTTCCCGTACAAGTAATTTGTGACGTTCAGGGTAAATTGCAATCTCAAGATTGCTTTGATCATGTATAATCGGCAAGACAGGAGTATTTAAATGAAATACTCCTAATATTGCCAACATGATTAGATTTAATATTTGATTAGTTGGTATCATGTATTTTTCACCAGGTTAAGTTAATTTCATATTGATCAAACATCTTTAATATTGAATCAATAACGTCATTTTATACAGTTCATTTTTGTTGATTTCCCCTCCTTCCCCTGTTAGCTTAACTTCTTCACCAAGAACTAACCTGCCCTTTTAGCTGTTAATATATCGCTTTAGTTCAAGAGGATCATCAGTTGTACGATTGATTTTAACAATCCCTGCTTTATTAAAGTGATGACAAAACAAAAATATCTAAACAAAAAAAGACTGTGCATAGACAGTCTTTTTTGCTGGTTCAAATCAATTATAAATTGATCCTGAATTTACCGTTGGCATCATAGAGTTATTTTGCATCATCCCTTGAGAGTTCGAGTTTCCGTGACAATTATTGTACATTTGCTCTAAATCGGAATCGCTGAGATTAGGATGCATTTCTTTCATGAATGGAATCATGTCTTTAAAGGTACTTGGAGCCACCTCCGCAGCATAGACCGCAGTTCCGATGCCAAGTGTCAAAACAGCAGCACCTACTATCGCGATGAACTTGGAGTTCATGATGTTCACCTCCTTTCCAGACCCTCATGCATAGTAAGATTCAATCTTGCTTAGGATGATGAATAAAATAACCTTCATAGCTGGCATGTTCCTACTGATATTCGGGTCAGTAATGACTCTTCCTTTATCATACATATTAATTGTGTTGAAGCTGTGAAGATATCGTAAACGTCACTTTCTTCCCTTTCCAAATTATGGTATAGAACACTCTCCCTTATGATTTCTTCACAAGCCACCTGCTCCAGGAATTGGTCAGGAACATCTGAGAGCGTTTCTGGTTCAGGCCTATAAGGGGGAGCCTTACATTGTTTTGGGCTCAATGGATAGACCACGCTTCGATATTGGATAAGAAAAAAGCCACCTAATTGGCGGCTTAAGCATTACATATGTGTTTATTTTTGATCATGATTCGTACTGGTTTGGGAATATTCTCAGTTACTTGTTTACGTACATGCTAACTGCTGTTCACATTCTTCTCCAGCGCATTATAATGTCATGGCGTGTCCATACTTCGCGAGGAACGCTTCCTTCGCTTTGTAATCCTTCATCATGCTGCCAACGAGTCGCCAGAAGGAGCGATCATGATTCATGTGAATGAGATGACAGAGCTCATGAATGACCACATAGTCAATGACCTCGAGAGGCGCCATCGCGAGACGATAATTGAAGGTGAGATGCTTAGTCGAGCTGCAGCTGCCCCACTTCGTTCGCGATTCCTCAATGGTGAAGGATTTAGGCGTGACTTTCAGCTGCTTCTGATAGATCTTTATCCGTTCCCCGATCACCTTCTTACAGCTGGCGAAGTAAAACTTCTTCAGTTCATGCTGGAGCGCTTCTTCCGTAAGCCCATGCGTTTCGATTAACTCATCAAGCGAATAATATTTGCCAAGATGAAGGAATTTGCCACTCTCTTCGTATGCTCTGACCTTCGGAGCAGTTCGAGCTGCCTCAATCGCTTGCAGTTGTTTCAAAATTTTATCCCCAAACTGCCTCACAGCGTTCAGCACCACATCATCACCTGTATGATTCGGTGCCTTCACCGTAACAAGCCCTGAGGGATCAATTTGGATTGAGACCTTTTTGCGTGGGCCATATTCTACATGACATTCTATTTGTTGTTGTCCTAGTTCAATTTTCATATTCAACTTCGTTTCTAAAAGATTTTATCTTCATTGTAACAGAATGGAACCGAATCCTCCTCTATTTGTGGTAAGATTCAACCTGTTGCGTGTTTTATAGGCTCGAATAAAGCACACTCAAAAATGCAGCTATATTTTGATATGGGATAATATTGCTGATGGTTTCCGGCCTGTGATCAGCTGTTGCCCATCCGTATAGCCCTCCTCACGACCATCAAGCTCCTGTATGAGAACAGAGCGCCAATATCGGATACGTTCTTGGCGTTCTTCATCCGCAATTGCATTATGCAGTTCTTGCGGGTCATCAATCAGGTCAAAGAATTGCTCCTCACCCGTTTGGGAGAACCAGATGTACTTCTCCTTCCCATCAGTCACCCAGTGATTCGACTGCTTTCCTTGTGCGTGCTCGCCATGCAGATGGTGGCGCCAAGACCGAACGCTTTGTCCTTCTTTCTCTTCTGCTGAGACAAGTCTCCAGATGCTTTCTCCTTCGACTGTATCCGGTATAGGCACGCCAGCCGCTTCCAGCAGCGAAGGCATGATATCCCGCATCTCCACCACTTGATCCGACACCATGCCGCGCTTCAAGCCTAATCGGTTGCCCGGATCATTGACGATAAACGGTACATGGGTGCTTCCTTCATACGGAAGAGACTTCCGGAATAAGTGATGGTCTCCAAGCAGTTCGCCGTGGTCCGATGTAAACAGGATGACCGTGTTCTGCAGCTCGCCATATTCATTCAACGATTGCAAGAAGCGGCCAATTTGGTGATCAATATGCGTGATCAGGGCGTAATAGGCAGCCATCGCTTTACGCAAGCGGCGTTTCGGTACCAGTCCCCTCCCTGTGGTAGGAGAGTACCCAGCCAGATCGGGGTCTTCCGTCTGCGCCCAGTCACCCACCGGCGGCTCCGGAATATCGGCATCCTCATACAGATCCAGATACGCCTGCGGAGGGTCGAACGGCGGATGGGGCCTGACGAAAGACATCCACAGGAAGAATGGCTTCCTGGGATCTCGGCGACGTAGAAAATCAATAGACTGCGTGACCACCCAATTCGTCGGATGCAGCATTTCTGCCAAATGCCAAGGACGGGCGACGGTCGATGCGTTGCAATCCAGACCCAGATCGATCATATCCGCGCCGGGCACCCTCTCACGGAGCCATTGCAAGTAATCGTCGACTTGATCGTAATGCTCCTGCATCGGAATACTGTGGTAATTGCGGTTGTGATGCAGGTAACCGTCGTGAAGCATGACGTTGTGGAACCCCATCAGATTCCGTGCCGGATAGACGTGCATTTTGCCGATACACTGTGTATGATAACCGGCACCGGCCAATTCCCCAGGCAGCGTTCTCTTATAATCCCATGGCACGCAGTCTTGATAGCCGACACGGCCATGAGCCCGCTGTGATTGGCCGGTGAATATGGCTGCCCTTGCAGGTACGCAAGTCGGTGTGGCAGAATAGGCACGGCTAAACCGTACACCAGTCCTCGCAAGCTCGTCCAGATTGGGCGTCTCAATGACAGGATGACCCGCTATGCTGAGACAATCAAAACGCATCTGATCGACTGTAATGAGTAAAACATTCGGCCTTCCTTGGTTTTGACTCGAATTCATCACGTTCCCCCCTCCCAACTACACCTCGCGGATTCTTTAAAATTTGGTCAACTCCACTTTTATCGGGACGGCACCCACTGACTAATAAGTCATTGCAGTTTCCCAAAAACGAGATGTTCTATTGAAAGTATTCGTCCGAAATCATTAATATCCTTTTGTTGAAGTCCTAACGTCCCTGTTGAAGAAACCGTTGATGAGATCACCTGAAAAAAAGTAGAAAGGAGCCGCAAAAGTACGACTCCTATCATTTCGTTGCTAGCAAACGGCTCCTTGATCCATTGAAGCTATCGCATCCTATTGATTCAACACATGCCGATATGCAATAAGTGAAATCCATAGCACAGCCGCTATCCATATTATAATAATCATACTACCTGCAAACCAATTTTTCGGTTTACCGCGCTTCATCCGTTCCTCGGCTTGTAGTTCATGCTCTTGGACCACGGCTTTCGGTATCATCTTCAATGTGATCGCAATTCCAAGAGGGACTAATATCACATCATCCAGATAGCCTAGTACAGGGATAAAATCTGGAATCAAATCAATTGGACTAAAGGCATACGCGACAACACATATGGCGAATATTTTGGCGTACCAGGGAGTCCGACTATCTTTATAAGCAAAATAAAGTAAAAAGACCTTACTTTTTAGCAACCTAGCCCATTTCTTTATCCGATCCATCATATCCGTTCTCCTACGTTGCATTTTACTTCATATTACCATGCAATCCGATCCAGCAGCTAACTGATTTCTACTGGTTAGTTAGGCGGCTATCGTTACAAACTCCCAGCCTTTTTGTATATAAAAAAAGCCGCCAATATGACGACTTCGTAAGAGACTTTGCTTATTTAAGCGACTACCTCGGCAATATCCAGAGCACCGCCATCTTTTTATGGATCAGCATGCACCGAGTGGCAGGCTTTCGATCAAATGCATGGCATGCGGACACTATTCTTCAACCAGTTACTCTCGGCTTTGTCGGATCGCAGTTCGGGTTCTGTACTTCACCCAAAGCAGCCAACTTGGACAAATAGTAGCACTCTTCACGATACATATGATCCGGCATCAGCGGATTAATCCGGTCTAGCACCTCTCCGCGCAGTTCAAATTCTTCGAGTTCCGCCAGAAAGTGCATGAACACCCTCATTTCCATATCTACATCAGCATGGAATTTGCGCAGGGCAGGGAAATCTTTTATATGCGTCCTTAAATAACCCGTCATTTCTACTGCCTTTAGATAAAAGCCTTCAAAATCTTTCTGAAACGCCATGCTTTTTGCAATTAACGGCTTTTCAGCAAAATCCAGATCGGCCGCTAGGCTTGCTGCATGACCATATGCATCCTGCAGCCACACCATATCATAATGCAAAGGATGGAACAGAGGTACGCCCTTACCTTCTTGTAACGCCTGTAGTATCCGAAGGTATTCCTCCAATTCATTGACCATATGGTTGACAAAGGAAGGTGTCAGGAGAAAATCAATTTTGCCTGCAAGCTGTCGTTCCAGCAAATTCAGCTTGAACTCGCGCAGTTCATAAGAGGCTTTATAGGCATCCTTCGTCAGTTTCTCGATGAATGTAGAGGCATCGGGTCGCCGCGCCTCCCCAAGCAGCATATCAAATTTAGCCATTAAGGACTCGGCTGTGGCGATATCCCCTTTTTCCTTGGGTGAAAGCGCAGTAAAAATAAAACGACAGTGGTCGCCAAGAATCTGTAACCAAAACCGGTGTTCATACAAGGGATCACTCATTGATCTTGACCCTCCCAATAGCGTTATTCTCAGAAAATATATGCTGCTGACAGCGGAGTAGAACGCGGAAGGGGATAATCGGACAATATTCGCGACTCTTGAGCATCATCCATAACATAACACACGACAAGAAAAAATCTGCTGTTTGCCTAAAGCCGGCTCACGACTGCATCTCGTTTTCGATCCGTTTCATAAAGTCTTCTGCCGCGCTGTATCCGAGTTGTTTAAGATACCAATTGTTGGCCGCCGCCTCGATCAGACTGGCGACGTCGCGTCCCGGCTGAAGCTGAACCTCGATATGCGGAATTTGAATGCCTAAATACTCTGTAAACTGAGGTACCGCCTCGAGCTCGTTGTTTAGGGAATTTTCCCGCCAAGGCGACAGCTCAATATCGAGCACAATTCGCGTCTCGTCCTGAAACGCCGTGCGTCCGTATTGACGAACGACATTAATTAAGCCGATGCTGCGCAGCGCCAGAAACTCGCGTGTTGTCTCATTATGCGTGCCAAGAAGAGTCGAAGGGCCCAGCTTTTTAAGCACCACAATATCGTCTGCCACAAACCGGTGACCACGTCTGATCAAGGTGTGGGCTGTCTCACTTTTGCCAATCCCGGATTTACCCCGAAGCAGGATTCCTATGCCCGATACATTCACACATACCGCATGGATCGACATCTCCGGTGCCAGTGTCTTCACCAAATAGCTGTCTAACTTAGCGATAAATTCCGTTGTTGTCTCTGTCGTCCGCAATAATGGTATGCCCTCCTGATTACAGAATAGCGTCAGATAAGGAATCTCCTGCTGTCCTGACGTGACAATAAAGCACGGCGGATGATATTTGACGATATTCCCGATATGTAACTTGCGTTCTTCTATGCTAAGCGTCAATAAATAGTTGATTTCTTTGCGGCCAAGCACCTGTACTCGCTCCATAGGAAAAAAATCGAAATACCCGACAAACTCCAGCCCAGGCCTATGCGTCTGTGGACGGGTAATCATACGATCCATGCGATTGGCTCCTGCAAGTACTTCCAAATGAAAAATTTCCGTAAGACTTTGAACGGTGATCGACTTCATGTTGTTCTCCTCCTGCGGTTGCAGTATGTATTCGGATATATTCAACGAACAACAGGTATTTTCCTGCCTCTTTGTCTCCATTTATGAGACACCCGCCCCTTCCCGCTAATTAGATCCAGGACGACCCTGACTGCCTCCAAATATGAGTTTACATCAAAAAAGTCGCCTATTTGGCGACTCTTGTGAGTATATAATGTGATCATTATCGTAGGCTTGCATGGCATCCATCTACAACAACTCAAAAGTAAGGTCCGGTGTGCTCTCTACCTTCACAGGCTCCATGGATTGTTCATGATATCCCATTTCCAGCACGGCAACAATCCGTTCGTCATCATGAACACCAAAACGACGGGTGCAAGCTCTATCATAAATCCAGTCATTCATCGTCATTCGCACATGGAGCATGCTTTCCTGAGCGAGCAGACGGAAATTCTGCATCAGGCAGCTTGCAGCTCCGTAATCTTCTTCTATTTTATGGGGATCATGATCTTCCTTAATAACCAATATCAGATAGGCCGAAGCCTGGTCCTGCAATTCAGATAGCATGTCTGTATTGCCGGAGCCGATAAATATAAACCGCCAAGGTTCCCGCATTCCGTCATTAGGAGCCCATACAGCAACATTTAATAATTCCAGTATATGATTTTCGGAAACGGGTCTAGCGCTATAGCACATCAAATGACCCCTCCTCCACTTGATAAAATCGTCCATTTCTTTTCTGCCTGTGTTCGTGCTCTGGCTCTTGGAGCCTTGTCGAAGTATCCGAGATGAAAAATACCGACCAGCCTCTCATTAGGCTGCAGCTTCAACAGCTCGAATAATTCTTTGCTCTGCATCATCGGTTCAGTATCCCACAGCGTACCTAGACGACGTTGCCAGGCAAGAAGCTGAAAATTTTGCATGATCCCGCAGACCGCCGCATAATTCATATCACTTTTCCTTCTGTCCGCATCCGTAGAGGCAATGATGATGAGATGGCCAGGTATATCGGTGACCCTCTTCCGAACGAAATCCCGAACCTTTTCCGGCAGCCATTTGACCAGTCTGTTCTTCACCAGCGGTTCCAGCATACTGACAGCCAAACGTTCCTTCGAATCCGCCGTCCCCGCATACACGCTTCGGAAGGCCACTTCCTCTCTGGACGCATAAAGCTGCTGCGCAGCGCAGAGTAATTCGATCACCAGCTCCTGGTTCACGGGAATGGAGTTAAACTTGCGGATGCTTCTTCGTTCTCTGATCGTCTTCACGAAACTCATGTATTCAACCCCCAGCCATTGCTCGCTTGAACAACCCTTCAAGATCTTCAAGTATCGCATCGGCGAACATATTCTTAATGATAAAAGTCAACCAAATCTCCAAATAATCGCTTCATAAGGTCAAGCTCGGATTCGCTATATCTATCCAAAAAATCGTTCATCCTCTGCTGCTCCTTGATATGGAGCTCATCATGAATAGCAAAAAGCTTTTTCCCGGCCGCTGTTAGCCGGAAGTACACTTCCTTTTTGTTATCATTGAGCTGGGCCCTGCGAACCCAACCCGCCTTCAATAATTTATTGGTTATCTTGGAGGTGTTCCCTTTGCTCAGGTTCATCGTTTCGGCAATGGAAGTAACATTAATCGGTTCTTGCTCGCCAATACACGCGATGGTATGTAGTTCCGTTATGTTTAGTGTGGATTCTATCTCTATTATTTTCCGGAGCTCTTCGATAAAAGCGCTGCTTAACCGGTTCTCATATTGTTCTTTTTGCTGCAGAAATTGAATGAAATTTTCATGGATAGCGTTTTTTATTTTGCTCGTACTCATGATTATGCAAGCTCCTCGACTCATTGTTTTTTTTCATTATAACCAAAATTAGTTTCGCAAGAAACAATATGAGCATACCAGAGAAGTTACACCCCGGAAAATTATGCTGATTTCAGTTGTGCAGCCCATATCACGCCCCTTCTAATCAGAATATTGTTTCTATTGAATAAATAATTAATCAGTAAAACAGGAAAAAATTAAATATAACACAAAATATTTATTCACATGAAACAATTTTATTTTAAGGTTATTTCGATCCGATGTCAATTCCGTATATCAGCCTTTAACGCAGCAGTATCTTCTCCTACAGAACGCGTTTATACCTTATGCTTCTAGCGGTGCTTCTAGCGGAGAAAAAAGACAGCTGCGTGATCGCAGCTGTCTTTTGATAATGAGCCATAATGGACTATTTGCTTGTCTTCAATGCAAGCGCAGGTCTCGTTAAGGAATAAACGGCACAGATTAGCGATACCATGACAATTCCTCCGCCTACCCAAGACGTACTGGATACGGTACCTCCCTGCTCTAACACGAGGCCGCCGATAGCGGATCCCAGTGCAATTCCGATTTGCAGCGAGGAATTGTTGAAACTCTGCTGGATATCGGACGAGCCCGGATCCACTTGAATCAAGTAATTCTGCAGCGGAGGGGCCAGACTCCAGCTTAATGCACCCCATATCATCATCACGACCAAAAATACGCCGATCGAGAATGTGGAGAACGGCAATAGGAACAGCACCAACATGAATGACGTAATGATGATTACAATGCTCTTATGCGACCCCAGCCGGTCGGCGAGTGCGCCTCCAAAGGCCCCACCGCCGACTGCGGATAGTCCGAACAGGAAATAACAGATGCTGATCCAGTATGGACTCAGCCCAAGCTCGGATTCAAGAAACGGCGTGAAGTATGCATAAATCGTGTAGTGCCCTGCAAGCATGAATAAGGTAGCGAGATGCGCTCCGGCGATTTTCGATTTGCCAAGCGCCTTGATCTGAACGGATAACGGCGTGACATTTTCAGGCTGGATCCGATCCAGGAACATATAAATCAAGATCATGGAGCCAATCGACAGAATGCCGATACCGAGAAACAGTACCCTCCATCCAAAAGCTTCACTAAGCAAAATACCGAGCGGCACGCCAAGCACCAATGACGAGCTGATTCCCATATAAATAACGCCTAATGCTTTCGCCCGATGTTCAGGTTCAACCACCTTGGCGGTAATGGTCAACGATAACACGATAATCAGCGCTGTGCTCATGGCAGTTAATATTCTAGCAGCCAACAGCATCGTAAAATTCGGGCTTACATAAGCCAGCAAGTTACCAATAAAAAAAACAAATAAGGAAATCATATAAAGCCGTTTCCGCTCCACTCTTGCCGTAAGCGCAAGGAGAACCGGTCCTGCTACCGCATAAACTAGGGCGAACACGGTAATCAGCTGCCCAGCCGTGCCGAGTGAAATATGCAAGTCGTCGGCGATGAGCGGCAGTATTCCGCCAACAATAAGTTCAACCAGCCCGACGGATATCGTCGAAATCGCTAGAATTAATACTTTCAGATTCATCTGGAATGGAATCCCCTTTCTTCGAGGTCATATTTGCCTAAAATCAACAAAAAAAATCCTGATTACAAAAAATGAGAAACATTTTCTGTAATCAGGATTTTACGGTTCCTGGTAGAGACCCTCAGACCATATTAATGAGGTTATACATTCAAATATTTTATTCAGTTTCAAAACAATCGTTGTTTAATTTATCACATCCGTTACGAAATATCAAGCTCCCAAGCAGGATTCCAGCAAATCTCCCACAAATGTCCGTCCGGATCGAGAAAATGGCCGGAGTAGCCCCCCCAGAATGTGTCTTGTGCTGGCACGGTTACTGTTGCACCCGCGCTTCTGGCTTGCTCCATCACCTCATCCACTTCTTCCTTACTGCCGACATTGTGACCGATGGTAAACTCTGAGGAACTCGGAGGGGACAGAGGAACATTCGCCTCAACTGACAGATCTTTGCGATTCCATATCGCCAGCTTCACGCCCGCTTGCAATTCAAAGAATGCTACAGCCCCATGCTCAAATTCCGTCCCAATGATCCCTTCGGTCGGGAGTCCGAGTCCATCGCGGTAAAACTTCAATGACCGCTCCAGGTCATCGACGCCGATTGTAAGTACGGATATACGTGCTTTCATTATGGCATTACCTCCTATGCATCATCGTTACCTCATACTTATTTTCGTCGATGACTCTATTGAATGATTGTAAAAAACGGACAACGTGCTTCTACACATCAACAATTCCATCATTGATCACTTCAAAGCCTGTACGGGTGACATGCCATATAAACGCCTGAAGTTGTTAATAAAATGAGGCTGATCATAGTAGCCGTATTGGGCAGCAATATCAGGAAATCGGATCGGCTTGGCCTGATGCAACTCCTGCAGCAAATTTTGAAAACGAATGATCTCCGACATTTCCTTCGGACTGACGCCGAGTTCCTTCTGAAATGTTCTTCTTATGGTTCTCTCGCTATAATTAAGTTTTTCGGCCAAGGCACGAACCGTTGTTCTTCCTTTAGCAGCGTACAAAAACTGCATGCCATGCTCCAGCAGCGGCTCGGAACGGACGTTATTCTGTCCTAAGATGCCCATTAAAAACCTTTCAACCAAATCCATTCGGTGGGCAGAATCCAGTGCTGTGACCATTTCCTCGTTCAGCTGATTCACATCCAGCCCCCATGCTTCCTCTAAGAACACAGGACCCTCCCGGAAATCGGAAGCTGGATAACGTATGAATGGGCGGACGGACTCCGCAAAAAAGCGGACACCGAACAATGACTGATCCTGCGTCAATCTCATGGCTTCATAAGATGACATCAGTCCGGTAATAAAGCCGGAGGTTGAAGCATCCCGTACCTTCAGATTAAATATAATATCGACGCAACCGTCAGGAAGAATGCGATGAAGCGGCTGCTGAAGTGACGAAACTGTATAATCCAAGGTCCAATAACAAGCCACATAAGGACTTAATGCCGGGCTTGGCAGATATTCGTGATAGGTGTAAGAAGAGTCCGTAGACGGATTCTCTATCGTTGGAGCTTGTATAGGGACATAGTTCCGCAATGTGCTCACCCTCTATTAACGTTGGATAGCGAATGACTCAAATAACTAACAATTGAATTACAGCATTGATTAATGCTGCCCTGCTTGAACCTGGAGGTTCATCACATGACCGTCACGTGTCGTAATGTAAACCTTCCAATCTCCCGTTACTCCGCTCCCATCATTCATGACAAATGTTCGGATGCCCTCCCTGCCGGCTTTGACATCCATATACCCGAATTCCTCCGTTCCTCGGTAGACATTCAGAATCACTTTGCCCGAGCTGTTCATATTACGAACCTTAACGGTTAATTCATTTCCATTATCCGGTACGGTGGTAAACGTATTCTCGTATGCACCGATACTTTGGAACTTATCTAAGTCTATGAATTGTACCTTATAGGGAGTATGGCTTGTATCGCCCTCAACTTCCTCAATGTACGATACAGGATGTTGAATGTGTTCGCCCGCACTCTGTGGGAACAGCGCCAGCCCCAGGAACATGACAAAGGAAACTCCCAGCCATTTCATTACGACTTAAGCCCCCGAATAAACTTCCCTATACGATGTGCCGCTTCGTGCAAAGCTGGCTCCTCCTGGACCAACGCGATTCGCACATAGCCCTCTCCTTCGGAACCGAAAGCATCTCCAGGAATAACCGCTACGCCGGTTTCAAGCAGTAATTCGCGGGCGAAGCGGCGCGAGCTCCATTGAACATCACGGAAAGCTTCAGGGAGCCGGGCCCATAGGAACATCGTGGCCTGCGGCTTAGGTACAACCCATCCTGCTTCGGCAAGTGATGCCACGAGGACATCACGCCGGTGTTCATATAGTGAAGCGACACCCTGTTCCTCATTACCTGATGCCATGACTTGACGCAATGCATGGACAGCCGCAATCTGAACGGGCTTGAACACGCCGAAATCGATGTTGCTTTTGTACTCCCGCAGCGCGCCCACTGCTTCCTCATGGCCGGCAAGAAAGCCGATGCGACAGCCTGCCATGTTAAAGCTCTTCGAGAAGGAGTGAAATTCTACCGCGATGTCGATAGCGCCGGGAACCTGCAGAATACTCATGGGGCGATAGCCGTCAAAACCCATTTCGGAATATGCAAGATCATGAACGATAAGTACGTCCCATTGTTTTGCCAACCCGACCAATTTTTCGAAAAAAGCATAATCAGCCCGGACCGCAATCGGATTCCCCGGAAAATTCAGCAGAATGAATGTCGCTTTCGCCCAAATCTCCTCCGGAATGCTGTCCAGATCCGGCACAAATCCAAACTCTTCCCTCAGCGGAAGATACCAAGGCCTAACGCCTGCAATCGCAAGCGCTCCGGCATAGATCGGGTAACCCGGATTCGGTACAATGGCCACATCTCCCGGATTACATATGGCCTGAGCCAGATGCGATAATCCATCCTGGGATCCCATCAATGCCAGTATTTCGGTATCGGGATTGACATTTACACCAAAGCGGTACTCCATCCAAGCCGCTGACTGCTCTCGAAACTCCGCGATTCCTCTAGTGCCTGGATATGTATAGTTATCTTCTTTCAGTGCTTCTTGGCTAAGGACCTCACGGATATCCGCAGAAGGACCACGGTCAGGGCTGCCGATGCTCAAGTCGATAATATCTCTTCCCGCTTGAAGAGCCTCTTGTTTCCACTCGCTGACCTCGGCGAATATGGAAGAACCAATCTGCGATAGTTTGTCTGCACGCCATCTGCGTTTTGAAGTTTGATTCGGCAAGATATCCACCCACTCCACTTTTTTCCCTACATTATAGCATGAAGCTGGAGGTGCATCGCTTTAAAATCCTCATCTCAGGCTTGACTTGAAAAGCCTTTCATAACGTAAGATCGAAGCATACAAAAAGAGAATTCAGGAGAAGAGACAACCATGACCAGAACACGAGAAACCATCTTTATTATCGCCTTTACTTTTGCCGCCTTTGTACTAGGTACTACCGAATACGTCATTGTTGGATTATTAAAAGACATCAGCGTAAGTCTCAGCATTTCGCTTGCTGCAGCCGGTGTCCTCGTATCCAGCTTCGCCATTGCTTACGCCATCGGAACGCCGTTTGCGGTCACGCTGCTCGGACGTATTCCTCGGCATGTTATCATTCTGACAGCGTATATTGCGGTGTTAGTGTTTAATTATTTGACCATCTTTGCCACCACGTACCCCGTCATGTTATTCATTCGCATCATCACCGCGATTTTGTGCGGATTAACTTTATCGCTGGCCATTGCCGCAACAAGCGAGCATATGAGCGCTTCCCGCAGGGCTGGTGCGGTTGCCTGGATCATCGGAGGTTTCTCGATTGCCAATGTCCTTGGCGTTCCTGTCGGAACGCAAATCGGCCAGATGGCAGGATGGCAAACGGCTTTCATTGTCACATCATTGGTCGGGATCATCCCGCTAGCTTTGATGATGGTTGTCATGCCCAAGAGCAATACCATTAGCGTAAGCTCCATGAAACAGCAATTTGCCTTGTTCAAGAACAAGCGGATACGACTTGCCTTCTTCATTCCGGTCCTTGGAGTAGGCTCTGTATTTATCGTATACACGTACATAACGCCGCTTTTAGAGAATGTAATGGGAATTCCGCAGCAATGGATCAGTACCGTTCTGCTGGCCTATGGCGCCTTCACCATTCTTAGTAATTGGCTCGGAGCCAAGGTAGCGCAAGGCAATTCAAGGGTAAAATTAAAAGTGATTTTCATCATCCAAGCGATGATTATGATGGCGCTTGCTCTTGCCCTATCACTCCCGTGGATGGCCTTAGTGTCGTTAATGCTGGTCGCCTGCTTCTCCTTTGCGCTCAGTACCGCCGTTCAATTATACCTGATTGACCTAGCGGATGAATCTTCAGCCGGCTCCAAGGACTTCGCTTCTACACTTATGCCGGTCGCATCCAATCTGGGTATCGCCGTTGGTTCTCTACTGGGCAGCCTTGTCGTGGATAACGTTGGTCTCGAATACCTGCCTTGGGCTGCCGTTGTGTTCGCTATCGGAGCATTTACCGTTACCTCCCGCTGCCATCAGCTGGATCAAGAGCATATGGGTTTAACGCCTCTGGCATCGGCAAAGGCTTCGTAGAAAGCCCCTATTCAATCCTTCTCATTTTTCTCTTCTGATCGACAACCAGACCATCGTATCGGGATGGGAAACATTCCAGATCAGCGTTCATTAATCGTTAAATTCAAAAAGCTTACCCGTTATGTAACGGCGTAAGCTTTTTGTTTTACTGTTATTCAGTTTATCAGGCATGCTTGAATGACAGTCGACCATATGCCTGTTAGCCGTGTACAGATTTCCTTATTATGATACGGCCATCCAGCATTGTTAAAGTCCATGGATTTGCGATATTTGAGGACACTGGTTCCGCTATTTCTTTGTTTTTACGCTTTTCGTAGCAATATGCGGACAAGAGATCCGTTATTGCGGGATAATTGGGGGATTAACCCGTTATTATGGTGCAATAACGGATCCTGTGTCCGCGTGAACTCCATAATGGGCTGATTTCGGCAGAATAACGAATCCTCTGTCCTCATGTTCTCCTAACTCCTAATGGGCGAATTCCAGTATATAGCGGAGACTACTCTGTCTGCATGTGCCCCAAAGTAAGCCGATTTCCGCAATATAACAGATCCTCTGTCTTCATCATCTCTTATTGGGCGAATTTGAGCATATGACGGGACTCTTCTTTCTGCATGTGCCCAAAAATAGGCTGATTTCGACGAAATAGCGGATGCTCTGTCTGCATCTGCCCAATTTGTCCGATTTCTGCGTATAATTGTTATTCAGTTCAGCAGCGATAGCCGTGTACCGAATCCCTCATTATGATCCGCCACCCGGCATCGTTAATGTCCATCGAGTTTCGATATTTGAGGACACTGGTTCCGCTATTTCTTTGTTTTTACGCTTTCCGTAGCAATATGCGGACAAGAGATCCGCTATTGCGAGATAATTGGGGGATTAACCCGTGATTATGGTGCAATAGCGGATCCTGTGTCCGCGTGAACTCCATAATGGACCGATTTCGGCGAAATAGCGGATCCTCTGTCCCCATGATCTCCATAACGGGCGATTTTCAGCTTATAGCGGAGATTACTCTGTCTACATGTGCCCCAAAATAGGCCGATTCCCGCAAATAGCGGTTCTTCCCGCATCGTCCTCCTGTTCGATGGATGCCTTAATTAAGCAACCATCTCCCGGCATGTTTCGCACATCGGAAGCATGCTTCAGCACATTCCTGGCAGTGCTTCATATCATGCTTCTTACACTCGTTGCCGCATGCTTCACAGACATCGGCGCAGATCCTGCATATTTCTGTGGCATACATACTGTTCGTGGACATCGCTTGAGCCGCAAATCCGCAAATATCCGCACACTGCCGGTCCAAGCGAATGCATTCTTTCATCATCGCCACATCATGTTCATCCAAACATGCGGTGTAACAATGGTTACAGGCTACCATACAGCGCAAGCATTCCTCGATACATTGTTGAACTTGTTCATGTGACATCATCCATTCTCCTTTCGGTCTTAGCGTTCATAGGATTACCTTTTTTCAAGGTTGTATGTAATTAACCAAAACTTGTGAAGATAATATGAGGATATTTTATAGAGTCGAGATCATTGGTGTGAATAGAAAAGACGACTGCGCAGCAGTCGTCTCTCATTTTTCATGATTGCCGTGAATGAACAATTACCCGTTAATATACGGTCGAGTTGAACATTCATAGGGCTTGAATTATGTTAACCAACCTTCACATGAATCCGCCAAACTCTGCAAATCTTGAAAGAACATACTGGCATGGTAACCATCACACACAGCATGGTGCACCTGCAATGAGACTGGGAGCAGAATACGGCCACCCTGCTCGATATATTTTCCTCCGGTTATGATAGGAAGAAGATAGTCTGCTTCATTGACAATGTTTAGATTAAATCCGCTAAAGCTTGCCCAGGGTATCATGGATATGGGAAACGTGTTCAGCGGTGGATTCTCTTTAACGAAAATCCCTTTTGCATCCCGATATAGCTCCATGTCCTGCTCGTAATGATCGTGAAATCGATAGAAATCATTCGAACATGCTGTCCATAAACAGGAGAAGGTATGGTCATCGTTATGGAAAAAAGTATAGCTTGGCGTCATCCGATCCCAGTAACCCAATTCCCCTTCGGGACTATAGGACGTTTTAAATTCGACCCGGTTATTGACAACTCTGGTAACCATATAAATAAAAGCAGGATAAAGCTTGAATCCATTAGCTTTTAACGAATACAGCAAGCGAGTAATGTCGATATCCACGGTAATGCTGAAGGTACATTTATTCGATCGATAATGTTCGTAATAAGGCTTTCTCGTCCACTGTTCAACATCTATAATATGAAATTTCATCGTTTATGCCCTCCTAAAATAAAATCGTTCTATTTCAGGAGGGAAGATCCACTGATCTAATCACACGCCATCACTCCAAAGTTTCCGTATTAGCAGAATGCTGTTACATCTTCGAATGGATCTGATTCTGCCGAAGCATCACTATTATAAATGATACGGCAAGAGGCTTCACTCCTCAAGCAGCTGCTTAAGTCGTAAAGCCTCTATGCCATCAAATCTTTATGAAGAACTTAAGGCATTTGGGTAAACAGCAGGTTTACTGGCAAATTGCTTCCCGGCGCAGCTGTCAGCATGATTTCAACCTTTTGTTCATAATCACCTGTACGGTAGAGAACCGCTTGCTCGCCAGGAGCTACCTGTCCAAGGGAATAGATCGGTACAATCGTTCCATTAATCATGGCATATCCCGAGTACTTACCGCCCCGTGGGTTAAACGAGATCAGGGTATCCGGCGCTACGCGATCCAAAGTAATTTTATATAAGACACCAAAGTTACCCGTGTTGTGCGTAATGTCTCCAACCATAGGGTCCATCCCTTCCAGGTTAGGGTCATCCTGATTGTCTCCAAGTACCAGACGTTCGGAATCTGCACCTACCAGTTCGGAATAACGGATGACCCGCGTCGAATCCGGATAGGTTCCGCGGTTGTGAACACCATCGCGATTCAGGATCGGCAGCGTGCTCAGAACCTTCAATGGATCGGATTTCTCATCAATCATCACGACATCGAACTGAATCGGCAGGTCGCTGTACATATCCGAGTATAGGGAGATGACATGTCCTTGCTTCATTCTAACGTCGCTCAGTTCCGTCATGACCAGCTTCTGTTCACCTGGTGCAAGCGTTACTGAAGTTCGCTTCGAATCGTCCTGCATGGATTCGAAGTAATTCAGCACAGACTTCTTGCCTGCTGCCGTTGCGATCGGCGACGGGCCTGCAAATCCCAAGTAATCTTGTCTGAGCGTTACCGGAGTGCTGTTCTTGTTTGTTGCAATAACGTACATTTTCACATTTTTATTCAAATTGTTCACATGGTGAATCATAAAGCGCATATCGCCAACCGCCGTCTCTTGGTACACAATGCCTTCGGTGTTGACGGTTTCGGGACTGTTACTACGAATCAAGGTACTTGGCTCGTCGTAAAAATCATAATTGATCTTTGGACGCGAAGTCACATTACCGAGGAACGTGAATTTCTCTCCTTCCGGGATAAAGAGCATATTGAAATCCTCTTCTTTATATAACGTCTCGTTCGTCACGTTAATTGTCGCCTCGTAGGTGGAGCTAAGTCCCTTCTTATCGGTGGCCGTTAACTTGATCGTATAAACGCCCGGTGTGAAGAAAGCATACTGTTTATTCTCCCACTTGTACGTCAGATCCTCAGGCTTGTCCTGGTCATCAGTACTTAGGTTCGTATAGGTGATCAACTCACCCATTTTATACTCGGACTTATCGGTCTCGAACATGGCAACGGGAGGTAGATTCGGCTGAATGACCGTAATCTTTTGGCTATAAGGCTCGCTCCACGCTCCTGTAGAATCCTGAACCGAGTAAGTGACTATGTATTCGCCTGGTGCATCGAAAATATCCTGTTTGCCTTCCCAGCGTTCGTCGATGATCTCACCTTGTACATTCTCCAGCTGCGGTGTATAAGTCACTGTTGTTTCTCCTGCAAAAATCTCTTTAGGTCCCACCGTAAACTTGGCTACGGGCTTGGTTTCCAGATTCATGATGACACGTTTGCCTACATTATCCGCTTTATATTTAATATCCAGTGCTTGGGTTATAGCTGTCAGCGGAACCATGAAGGTGCTATTCGTCTGGTAGGAGGTTCCCTTCATTTCTTTCGTTACGCCATTTACGGTATACTTGCTGCTGTCTGTTTTGAAGCGAAGCTCAGTGGTTCCTTTGGTAATGACGGTTTCTTTGGTCTTCTTATCGTAAGTGACCTTGAAGCCTACACGGTCCACAAGGGCACGAATGGGAACATAGGATACTCCCTTTTTGACTTGCATCGGCTGCGGTGCATTGTAGGTAACGCCGTCTTGTACCATTTTTGTACTATTAAAATATAGAATAAGTTCTTTACCTGTTACAGTTTGTTGGTTATTCTGGTTGCTCGGCTCTTCCGTAGTTGTTGCCGGATCTTTCACTTCGCCAGTTTCCTCAACCGGCACTTCGGTTGTTTCTTCTTCATTCGGCACTTGAGACCCTTCAGTCACTGTCTCTGTCTGAGTGGTTGTCTCTGTAGTATCGGTTGTTTCTTGAGCAGCGTCTGTACCCCCGGATTTTAATGCTTTGGTTGCCGCAGCGTTTTGCTCGTATACTTCTTGGGTGACTGACTGTTGTGGTTTGTCTGCGGTATTTGCATCCGCGCTCGCCGGATAAGCTGCAGCTAATTGGGCAACAGCCAATACGGTTAGCAATGATCGTTTCTTCAGTTTCATTCCATAACTCCTTCTAATCCTTTTTTGATATTTATTGAGGTCATACTATTAGACGCAAATTTTGGTAAAAAAGTTTCTCTGATCTGTTAATAATATTTACGATTGTATAGATCATTGTTAAACCTATGAAAAATCCCGCACCAGCACGATGGCCATAGCGGGATTTAAATATATATTTCACGATAGATGCTCCTGCAAATTCGTAGCCGCAATCATCTTTTTCCCGCTCCGATCATATCTCCATAGATGAACGCCTGTGTCGCCAGTCGGGATATGAATGTCCGTATGATAAGGAAGATTTAAGAAGCTTCGGAATAACATCGAGATCATCCCGCCATGGGAGACAATGCATACTCTTTTCAAGTCAGGCTCGCTATGGATGGTAGTAAACAGCTTGGATATGAATTGTTCGGCTCTTGCTCTGAACTGTACTTCAGATTCTCCACCTTCAATCGCATCATGCCGCTTTCTCCCTCCAACAGGCAAAGGATATTTAAGTAAAGCCTCTTCTCTCAACATACCGGCTATGACCCCATTGTTTTGCTCCATTAAATCATCGTCATAGTACGGGGACCTTTGTCGTTTCAGCTATGGCTGCCGCGGTCTGCCTGGCCCGGTTTAACGTGCTGGAGAAAATGGCATCCACCGTATGTTCACGATGAATCCACTCCGCTAGAAGCCGCGCCTGCTGCTGGCCAAGATCAGTTAGCGCATAGTCAGCCCGTCCTTCACACCGATTCAAAATATCCGCTTCCGATTGTCCATGTCTGACGACCAGAATCTCAACCATGTCTTGTCCCCCCTTTTTTCACGCTTACGGCGCTATAGCTTATTACCAACCGCGATCCAGCGCCCGTCCACATCCTCAAACACAAACTCGTGATTGTTATAATCCGTCGTCGATAAGGCTCTGACAATCTTCACGTCCAAATCGATAAGCTTTTGCTGGATTTCCCGTTGTCCATAAGTAATAAAATAAGCATCATACCCATATCCGTAACGGATTCGATTCGGAACAACCTCCATCTCCGTCTTTGTTAATACAATCTCAACAGAGTCCTTGTAGAGGCACACATGCGGCTCTGCTGCATCAAAATAGTTCACAGCACGGAATCCGATTCGCTCATAAAACTCGCTGGTTTTCTCGAAGTTAGACGTCGGGAAAATTTGCAAGCAATGGGAAAACCCTTTATTCATCGTTCGATCTCCTGTTCAAGCTTATTTATGATCCTTCTCATTACCACGCTTAAAATTCCCGGTCACTTTAACCATAATTAGTTGGGCTCAGTCGGATTGCGTTTATCCACATTGCCCATCTTTTCATACTCCTCTAGATCGTAACTCTATTGTTTATTCTTTAATTCACGTATATCTTTGATCATAAGATCGAGTCTCTCAATGATTCTCTCGTCATTATCCAACTTCTTTTTGAGTCTGACCTCAATCACAATGAGTTCAATAATAAGCACCACGATAAGTACGCCGATGATCATAGCCCGCTCCTTTCTGAACCTGATACACCAGTTCCAAACAGATGAACGATCGCCAGGTAGAATGGGTACAACGCCAAAACTGCAATGGCAATGAGTCCTGTTACTGGATTCGGTTTGTCTGCCGGATTCATAATCGGAAACCATGCATACAAAAAACTCGATATATTTAATCGCATGAAGAAGCTCATGTTCACTCTCCTGAAACTTATATAACTGAAGCCAATCGTTGGCATGGTAAATAAATGTTTTATTTAACGAGCTCTTTAATCAGATACAGATTCAAATCGTCATCCGCACATACCATGTCACCGGGCACCACAGGTTCATTGCTGTACATAATCCCGTTGCCATCAGGAATATAATCGCGACGGACATAGATTCTTTGTGCCGCACCATAGTCTCTGTACAATCCCACACCGATACCGATACGCGGCATTTTTTGACGGACGATGTTCTCGAATTCTTCTAGGATGCTGTTAGCTATGCCGTTTCTCTGGTACGCTGGGAACACATTCAGATCATTAATTTCCGGAATATTCTGATCTCGAAAATATGGATAACTCGATTCGTATTTCAAGTGGGAAACACCAGCCAGCTCCTCATCAACAAAAGCCAACAAGGTGACACGCTTGCCGATTTGGTTCTCATATTCGCAATAATCATAATACTCATCCGGGCGCTTTATATTTTGCTGTTGAAACGCTTCTTTCCAGATGCTTTTCAGCTCCGTGTTATCTAACACCTTTAATGTAACGTTCATTGGTTTACCTCGCTGTTATGTATTTTAATGGTAGGATTCAACTCTGATATTGTCTCATCTAAAATCTCGTATGCCTGCCTCAAACGCCTCAGCGTCTTGATGAATAACTCCATGCAGCGCCTCTTGCAAGGCAAATGTGCTTCTGTAAAAATGTACACGCTCCGCGATTTGGTCTCCATTCGGATACATGGCGATGCACTTTTCGAAGAACTCTTGACCGTACCCCGACAGAATTCCCGCTAGATCATAAGCCGGATCTCCCATCCCTGAGCCTCCAAAATCTATAATACCCGTAATTCGGCCTTTCTCCGGACTCCAGAGGATGTTGGACGTGCCAAAATCACCATGAATGCAGGTTGGACGAATGTCATGATTGCCAAGGTTGTTCAGAAACCTGGTGAAGTTGCTTGAAATTTCCTCTTGTGCATCAGGCCTGATATAACGAAACAATTGGTCTTGAATTTTAGTGTACAATCCGGACATCTCTTCGTGGACATTTACGATATCCGTATCGTCAGCGATCCATTCATTGATCTGCACAGCATGAAGTTGAACGAGAAATTCGACCATCTGTTCCGCTACCCTATCCTCGATGTTCGAATTCCGGTGTGGAAGCAGATCTTCTGTCCATAACGGTTGACCCTCGATTAACGGATAGCCCATGAACATTTTGCCCACCTGCATATCGTCAAATGAAACGTACATCGGATTCGGTATAGGCAGCGTTACCTTGGTCTTGATCCCATTCAATAATTGTGTTTCTCTGATCATGGCTTTGAGACTTGCTGCGTACTTGGGAAATCTGAAGACTAGCGTTTGATTCACAATCAACACATCGTTGTTCTGACCGATGCTGTCAATCTCAACGTCTTGAATATGTAAATGTGGATAAACTTCTTGTATGCGCTGGGTATATGATGGATTCATGTATAACTCCTTCTACTTGCGAATGTCATTAACCTCTATTTTAATGCTTTTCCTTAACTTGGTAAATCATTACAGAGCAATTTTGGCAATTTCGTTGGAATTTCTCTTGCATGACAAGTCCAAAGATGACATTATATTCCACATAATGAATCTGCCGCGATGAGGAGAGAAACCGGATATGAAATGTTTAGGGAAAGCGCTGGCTGTAACTCTGCTAACGACTTGTTACATTGGGTCGAATAGTGTGTTTGCACTAGCAGAAGAGATTCCATTCAAGGATGTACCATTGAATCATTGGGGTTACTCTCACATTCAATGGGCCGTGGAGCAAGACGTAGTTGATGGGTATCCGGATGGAACCTTCAAGCCGAAACGGACCGTGACACCAAGCGAATTTTTGACGATGCTCATTCGAGCTGCCAACCCGAAGCTTATCCCTCACGACTCCTCAACGACACCTTGGGAAGAACCCTATATCACGTATGCCCAGAATTTAGGCTGGAAGGTTACGTCACCGAAAAAGAAGCTTACGCGCGGATTGGCAGCTCAGTTGTTAGCGAACGCCACCGGTAAAAATTACGATCTAAAGGACTCCATCCAATACATGCTTGACCTAGGCATTGCGCAAGGGATATCAGGAAATAACATTGAGGGCTATCAAGCAAATCAAGAAATCACACGTGCTGAGGCCGTGACCCTAATCGAGCGGTTCTCCATGAAATACAATGAACTGTATAACGTATCTCCAACCTTGGGGATTTACTCTCACGCTGATTTATTCCACAAGTATACAAACAGTACCTATCACTTTCGACTCGAGATTCCCAAGAGCTGGGACACGCGCTATGAAGTCCGTGATCAATCCGTCGGGAACAGCCATCATCTGAATTTCGTCAATACAATGACCCAGGGCACACTGTTCACCATCTCCGTCTGGTCCAAGAATGACTGGGCTGAGCAGGAGGAAGAAATCAAGGGACAAATACCAGCGGTACAGGTCGGAGAACGAGGTAATCAGGTGTATGTATTCCACACGCCTACCGATGTCCAATACGATCCATCGGATAATAACGCCAAGATCGACTATCAAGGCATGTTTTTAGACGTACAAAATATCAAAAGTTCGTTCCAAATTTCTGATAAGTAACTTTTTTTAATTTAAAAGCGGCCAGGACAAGTGACCTAGCCGCTCTTTCCTTCTGGTGATTAATGCTATATAACAGTCTTACTAAATTATCTATGATCTCGCCTATTTCATTCGTTCTGCCCGAATAATTCTACGGATCGATTGCTCCGTTAAATAATATCGTTCTGACAATGTACGGATGGAGTCGCCATGCAAATAACTTTTGAAAATGCTCCGATTCCGAATATCCAGATCCTTCTTGACCCCAGTTTGTTCACCCCAGGACTTCCGATTCTCCGTCTTTCTCGGAATATAAATATAACTTCCATCAATATATTGTTGAATGGTTTTGATTACATGTTCAGGCAAAATATCTAGTGCTTTCTCGTATTTCATTCTCCCTGCTCCTATCTACATAGAATCTTGTAAATAGTGAGCAAAGCCGGCACATGAAATATTGCAGCTCTAATTAATGTTGAAGAAGGCTCCGAACAAATTCTATGCTCGATATTTCCGTGCTGCTTTGCCCGGAGCCTGATTTAACGACTTGAACGGTTGTGCTTCTAACGTGAGCCATTAAGATTTTCACCTCGCCAAATTGGATGATTCAAAGTTCACTCGCTTCTACTCTCTATTCTAACAAATTCAATTTCCTTTGCACCAGGCTCGAATAACAAAATAACGGATAAGCGATCCACATTCCCGTTCGAGTTCGTAAGAAAAGTCGCTTTGGTTTTAATATCAAACTCCGTAACATGGAGTTCAAACTGATTGGCATTTTGATGTGTGAGGGGGAACAGCATTGAATTGAATCCTGCCCGAAGCTCTCCATCTGTAAGTTCAACCATCATTTCTCCATACCCTGCATGAACATACGTCCCCGTTAAATCCATCAAGGATACGGACAATGGGACAAAGGGTTCTTTCGCGTCTGAAGTTGCCTCACTGTTGGTTCCAGGCTCGCTCGCAACGGTAGCTTCCTTCTTTTGTCCCAACGCTTGCTCACTCCAGTCCTTGACCTCACCACCAAGCATTGAATCGAATATGTAATTCGCTATACATACAGGAAGCGGAGTATTCAACTATGCAATTTTATGAAACGAAATATATGGATCGACAACCAATGCATCATACATCATTCGACACTCTAAGACACATTTCCTCGCTAACCGACACACTACTCTCAAGTGACTAGGACCTTGTTCCCCTTTTAACCATCAGTCCGGATTGGACTCCCTCGGCATGGTATACTTTTCCCAAAATCCAGTTATAGAAGGAGTCTCCTTTCGTGTTAAAAGAACGCATTGATTTCTTGTGCAAGAAAAAAGGAATATCCCGCAAAGAGCTAGTTGAAGGATTAGTGACAACCACCCATTTTGCGAACATCCTTGCCGATCGTTATCCACTGGCCGAGGACCTTGCCGAACATCTGGCACAGCGTTTGCAAGTGACCCCCTCCTACTTAGTCAATGCAGCTAATTCCGATAAGGATACACTCGAGACCGCGGAACATATCTTTGAAGAATTATCCCACTCGGTCTCTCACGTTACAGAGGATCGCATACACGATCTTCCGGATCGACATGACAGTCTTACGGTAGAACTCACAACGGCCTTAATGAAGGCGGTCTATTATCAACAAGTGAACGATGCGGTGTCCCATGAATATCTGCACCAGAATTACCTCAATTTTTATTTAGAAAAATACGGCCGTCCCGATGACGCTGATCTCCCGCTGCCCGCGAAAAAAGCGATGCTGTTCTATAAAATCCAGTTCTATCGATCCAAGAACCGCTATCATGAGGCTTTAAGCCAAGTGAACCGGTTAAGCGAACATGTTCAGATCGGCACCGATTCATGGCTGACCACCCAAAACTTCAAGATGGAGGCCTGTATCTTTTTGAAGCAATATGACCAGGCCAAGCAGGTGTTTGAAGGAACGATGAGACAGGTTTATGAAGACCGCTTGTTTCACCGCTTATCCGATCTGTACATCGCGTACAGCGGCTACTGTTATTCCATGGGACTGTATCAGGAGGCGCTGGTTACCCTCTCCATGGCCGAAGCCCATTTGGTCTATGCGGTAAACCAGGGGAACATGGTGTCAACCATCTTGAACAACCGGATCATCATGCTGACGATGCAGGGAGATCATGAAAAAGCGGAAGAAGAAATCAACCGTTTTGAAGGACTTCTCGCGCGGGAAGCAGTGGAAGTACGGCAGCAATTCCGTCCAGTCCTATTGATTTACCGGTGTGAATTGGCGTTAGCACAAAAGCAGTGGGGGCTTTTAACCCAGTATATTCGAGAGCTGAAAGCGATAGAGCTAACAACGGATCAAGAGATGTCGGTTGCCTACTACCAATGTCAGCTAGCCTTGGCTCACGGTCATCATGATGAATTCATGGGGTATGCCCTGTCTTGTCTACCATACTACGAGTCCAATCAGCTTACATTGCGACTTGAATCCTTATATGAAGCATTGGCAACGGTATCGGAGGAATTAAGGAAATACAAAGAGTCAGCATCTTACTACAAAAAGCTGGTCTATCTGCTTCGAAGTAAATAATTCATGAGCTTAAAAGGTTGCGATAGCATGCCCCACCCGCAAAACTTTTGCCGTTCCCTTCATTTTAATCGCTGTACGACAGGATAAAGAGTGCACAAACCTTTTAATTCGGCAAAAGTTTTTGAAAAAGTATCGTGTTGATTCACTCCTAACGCCGGAAGTTTTGTATCCTTGCCAAACCATTGTCTCCTCAGAGCCCCACGGGTAACATGGAATTATAAATGATTCTACTAGTGAGGTGCTGAGCTTATGGGATGGTTTGGAAAAAAGAAAAGTCCGCAGGATGCGCTGGAAAAAGCAGATAAAATGATGAACAAAGGTTTAACCGGCATGATGATGAAAGGTTTTGTACCGAAGGAGCATCGCAATGCCATCAATCAAAGTTTGGAGCAGGCGAAGCAAGCGCAGATGGCAGCGACCGGAGCCCTGGCATTAACGGCCACCGCTAAAGTACGAACCGTACGGGATACCGGAAAGCTGATCAATTTCGACCCGGTTGTCATCCTGGAATTGGATGTAACCGAGAACGATGGAAGCCAATATACCAAAACGCTGGAGACCCTCGTATCGAAACTACAAATTCCTAGAGCCGGTGATATCATTGGTCTTGCCCAGCATCCGGCCAATTCGTCCGAACTTGTCTATATGGGACCGATTGGATGAATACAGGCAAATTAAAAAAGGACCTCATTCAGGTCCTTTTGTCATGTGCTCACAGCTTCCTGCAATTTCTCATTCAACAATTGGAAAGCCTTTTGAATGCTTTCTCTCGGTGTTTTACCGTACCGTTCCCCAATGTGAACTTCCGTATAACATTGAGTTTCCCCCGCTTCGTTTAAATAACTGAGCAATCCGATGCCCGTCGTGCGGAAAACCTCGATAAGAATCGGTTCAAGCTGTTCTTTATTCAATTCAAAATGTACATGAAACATATTCGATACGGGCACAACAGGCTTCGTATTCACGCCCTCGCATTGATTAAACAGCGCTGCGAGCTCTTTTGCTTCCTCGTAATACCGGCCCATGTTACCGATTCTTTCCGTGTAATAATAATTCGAGCTGATGATATACGGGTATAGGCTGACCAGATCACCGCCATGACGCCTTTTCCATACTTTAGACTTCGCCACGAAATCGGTGCCGCCAGCCAGAATGGCGCCGGCAATCCCACCTATACCTTTATAGAAGGACACATATACACTGTCAAATAGAGCACAGATTTCTGCCGCCGTTTTTTGATAATAAGGGGTGATCTCGAACAATCTTGCCCCGTCCAGATGCAGCTTAATGCCTTGCGAACGGCAATACGCCGATATCGCTTCCAACTCTTCGTATTCGGGCAGCTGCCCTCCGATTTCACGCTGCGGCAATTCCAGCAGCAAACAAGCAATATCGCGATCCAGACGCTGCACGTCTTCAAGCGTAATCAAACGCTCCTTATCGGCAAGAAGAATCGGCTCAATATGATGCAGCTCCTTAAGCCCGTCCTCTTCGTGAATCTCCAGATGGCAGAGGGGATGATAGGCCACTCGTTTCAGCTCCGCATCATCACACCAGATCCGCAAAGCAATCTGCTGCGCCATGGTTCCGCTTGGAAAAAAGACAGCGGATTCCTTGCCCAGAACTTCTGCCATGCGTGCCTGAAACTCCTCAATGATGGCGCCTTTGCCGTATGTATCCCCCATCTGCGACCCATCCACATCCCGAAATGCCTCAAGCAACACCTCGAGATTCCTGCTGCTATGTCCAATCAATGGATAGGCTGTTTCGCCATAAGCTTCACTAATCGATTTACGTTGTTCTCCCATGTCGCATATCACTCCTTCTCTTCAACCGATAATAAGAACAAATCATCACACGAAAAATTTAATTTCCTCGCTTATCAAGCATACTAGATAAATGAATAAGTGAGAAATCATTTTCACTTCCACAAAACCTTCGGAAAAACTTGACAAAAACAAACGGAGGGATTACATTGTATATGAGCATATGCTCATATTATATATAATAGAATTGTTTTATGATCTTTGATTACAATCAACAGATGGATCCGAAGGGAGTTTTCGATTATGCATCATCATAACCACCATCATGGACATGATCACAGCCACCATGATCATGCCCGCTCAGGAAACAAAAAAGGACTTGCCATTGCCCTCATCATCACAATTGGCATCATGATTCTAGAGTTTATAGGGGGCTTGCTAACCAACAGCTTGGCTCTGTTATCCGATTCCGGACATATGTTAAGTGATGCCAGCGCATTGCTGCTCAGTCTGGTCGCATTATGGTTTGCTACGAAGCCAGCATCGCCGAATAAAACCTACGGCTTTTACCGTTTTGAAATATTGGCAGCACTATTAAATGGAGTCGCCTTGTTTGTCATCGCCGGTTTTATCGTATGGGAAGCGATTCAGCGCTTTGATAACCCGCCGACCGTCGCCAGCGGAAGCATGATGCTCATTGCAGCCCTCGGGCTGTTGGCCAACCTTCTCAGCGCCTGGTTCTTGATGCGGACGGGGGATGTGAAGAACAATGTGAACCTCCGCAGCGCATACCTCCATGTTATCGGTGATGCACTCGGCTCTGTCGGCGCAATTATCGCCGGGATCGTGATGATTGCCTTCGGATGGTACATTGCGGACCCGATCATATCCATCCTGGTGTCAATCTTGATTCTGAAGAGCGCCTGGAGAATCATACAGAATACCGTTCATATTCTGATGGAGGGCGCACCGGCAACAATAAACTCTGAAGAGGTAACCAAGTCCCTCCTGTCTATTCCTGGGGTCACCGGCATCCATGATCTTCATATTTGGACGATTACGTCCAATTTCGACTCCTTGAGCTGCCATCTCGTCGCCCAAGATGACGCGAACAGTTATGAGATCCTGCAACAAGCGATTGATTTTCTGGACAGCCGATTCCACATCGAGCATTCAACGATCCAGATTGAGAATTCCACCATCACGCATCGTGATCATAAAGTCTAATCTCTTCTCTGCGGTAGTCCTTTAGTTCATGAAAAGGGGAAAAAGGGCTGCCAAGGTTTACACTTTTTACAAATTCGGTTGACCTCCATAATGAGAGTATCAAGACATTCTACTGGCGTTACAGCGAAATCCGAATGTCTGATAGGGAGGTTAACATGAACAACGATGTATATACACTGGAAAAACTGAACGAATACCAGCAAGCAAAATGGGACGAACTTGATCGTCAAGGAAGATTCATTATTCATGACGATATCGCATGTGAATCGCAGCATACCTCAACCCATATTCGAATTCTCGATAAACTTCATGGCTTCTTTCGAAAGCGGAGATCCCGAAGAAGCCGTACGAAATCCTTATAAGTAAAAAGAGCAAGCGCGGTTATTCGCGCTTGCTCTTTTTATGGGAAGAAATCATTCTCTCCAAATCTGCTTGAAATCCAGCCATCCCAGATTATTGATGACAACCCCTTTATAAGAAGGATCCAAGCTTGCGTAAAATCTCGTGTGAGTCAAGAATGATACATGCGCTTCCTCCCGAAGCCTCTCTTCAATATGCGATAAAATACTCAAACGCTCCTCATACCATTCGCTGGCAAGCGCATCATCTATGCATTCTTTCACCCAATGATGCAGCGAAGGATCCATGAACTCTTTAACTACGCTTCCCTTCTGCACGTAGTTCTCGATTAAACATACTTCTTCACCTGGAAGAACAAGGCCGTGCAAGATACAATCCATGCTGTGCATTACATCCAGTTGGTGTAAGGTATCCATCCTCTCCTCTCGGATGATCAATGGAATCCCGATGGAAGCGCATTGATTCTGAACCCATTCGGCGTCTTTAATATGCTTAGCGAGCGTAGCCATCGTAATGGGAGAGCCGTCATAACCCGACTGTTTCAGCAGTGACTTTGCGAGTTCGGGATCATATCGGTCTTTACGGTAAGGCGCTTGCTCATCCATGATGAAGCCTTTGGCTGGGTAAAGCCGATTGTCGCCAAGTTCACGAATCATCTCCATTCGGTTCAGAATCAGGCTGAATGCCCGGCGAAAATCGATGGACTGATAGGGCCCCGGTTTTTTCATATTCCATGTAATCAACGTCGTGCAGCCTTCAGAAGATTCGATGACATCAACAGCATGTTTCTCACCGTTATGATCGATATGCGCCGGATCCCGTAGCAGCCGCTCCCAGCTGACCTCGCAATGCTCCGCATCTTCCGGCATCAAGATAATGTGGATGTTGTCCAAATGCGGCCGCCCATGATAATAATGGGGGTTAGCATGAATGGTCAGCCGATCATCGGTCCATTCCTCTACCCGAAAGGGTCCCGTTCCGACAGGCTGCTTCCAGAACTGTTCTTCATGGACGCTTGCCAAATGTTTAGGCACGATGGACATGCATGTGGAGCTAAGAAAACGGATAAAAATTCGATTCGGCTTGTTTAGAATAAAACGAACCTCACGAGGGGACACCACCTCTACCCGTTGCAGTTCACGCACGATCCAAGCATTACGTTTATCCCGTCCCAGGCGCTCTACCGTGAATTTCACGTCCTCCGCCGATAATTCTTTACCGTCATGGAACCGTATTCCTTTACGCAGATGAAAAGTCCAGATCGTTCCATCCTCGTTGCTCCTCCAATAATGCGCAATAACCGGGAGGTATTGATCGTTTGCATTATCGTATATCACCAACCGGTCAAATATCTGCTGGACCATGTGCGCTTGAAAACTGTAGTAGCATTCGGCAGGATCCAACGTTTCAATCAGGCGGTAAACCGGAAGACGCAGCGAATCCCTTGCTTCTTCTTCCCCTTCGTTCATTTCCTTGCTAAAGCCAAAATGCCCGTTCATCCATTCCACGTAAGAATCGTTGGTGTGCATACCCTGACCATAGGTACGCAGCAGTTCGAAGGCTTGCTTATATTCCCCTTTTATCGCGAGCTGCTGCCCTGCCTCCTGTAGCAGATTTGCTTGATCGGCCAGAAAGGTAAGCTTGGAACGGATTCCGCGCCCACGTCCCGCCTTCCATATAATCCAACCCTTCTCTTCCAGCTTGCGTATAACGAGCTTGGCATTCCGCGTTGTGCAATACAGCGTATCGGCAATCTGCTCAAGTGTCACTTCCGTAGCTGTATTCGCTGGAGCGTTAACAGCAAGCTTTTGGTGCAGCATAAAGAATTGTTCGTGCAGCATTGCAATCCGCTCCCCCTGGTAAAATCTATACGCTTTATTCTACTTGGAGATCATTTCGAGCGCGAGTACCTTTTCGGTAAAAATCCATTATATTCGAAAAATAACAAAGGCATTCATCATTCACAGGTTTGAATGATAAGCTCTACCGCTTCCTGCAGAGTCAGTGTAAGCTCTGTGCCCTCGGTCATTTTCTTCAATCGAAGGACGCCTGCCGCCGCTTCATCTTCACCAATCAGAATGGCATAAGGGATGCTTTCAGCTGAAGCGGAAGCTAATGTTTTTTTCAATTTGCGCCGGTTGCTCGCCAATCGGGTATGAATCCCGCGATTCCGGAGTGCCGCTGCTGCCGTCAACCCTTCCGGGACAGTTTCTCCTATCGGGATAACGATAACGAGCGGCTTGTTCGTTTCAATCGACCGGTTCCGGATCATCTCCATGATGGATTCCATGCCAAACGAAAGCCCCACCGTAGGATAGGCAATATCCTCACGTCCAACGAGCTGCCCGATAATCGCATCATATCTGCCGCCACCGCCCAAGCTTGAACGGAAATCGTGCGATGCATCAAAAATTTCGTATACGGTTCCCGTGTAAAATGACAAACCTCTTGATAGAAACGGATCAAATACGCAGATGTCTTGCAACCCGACGCGCTGCAGCATATTTTGCAGGATCTGTACTTCTCTGGCGCCGCGCTCGTTGCCCACGTTGTATTTGATTGTTATCTGCTCAAATGTCGGCTCCTTGAAATCAACAAAATCCAGAATTTGACGACAAATCTCCGGAGCGAGTACCTTGCCCGCAAGCTCTTGCCGAACCCCCTCCTTGCCAATCTTATCGAGCTTATCCAGCGTCAGCATGACGGATGGTTTCATCTCTTCCGGTACGCCCATAGCGCCAAGAACTTCACCCAGAAAGCTTCGATTGTTCCACCTGAGAATGATCGGAATGTCAAGTCTCCGAAACACTTCGGCTGCAAGCTGCATTAGCTCAACTTCCGCTTCTGGTCCCGAGATCCCCACCACATCAACGTCGCACTGCAGAAACTCCCGCAATCTTCCCCGTTTGACGGGGCCATCCCGGAATACCTTCCCCATCTCATAACGCTTGAATGGCTGGCTGATGGCGGGATTCAGCGCGATCACCTTAGCGAATGGAATCGTCAGATCGTACCGGAGCCCCAGACGTCGCGTGCCTTGATCCGTCAGCTGGTACATTTCCTTCAGAATTTCTTCCCCTCCTGCGTATTTTGAAGACAACAGGTCCGATTCATTCAGAATGGTTGTCTCCATTTCAGCATAGTCATAACATTCAAACACTTCACGCAGCGTCGATTGCACCTTTCTTCGGACCGCCTGCTCTTGGCCAAAATAATCATACGTTCCTTTTACGTTCTGCATCGCTACTCATCCTTTCGTTCTAATGAAAATAAAAAACGCGCCGGACCTCATGGTCCCGCGCGCTGGATATGCGGCAGGGAGGCCAACGCGAACAGCGTTAGCCCACCCTGTAGAATGACAGGCGTGCTAACGCTGCTTGTGATGATGAAGTTGATTGAATTTAATGTTTATCATATTTGTATCCCCTTCACCTTTTTTAGCCAGTGATTAAAGCCAGTGATTAAGGGGGATTATAGCGCAATCCATTTATTAATTCAAGGGCAATCCATTCTTAGATGGTGCGCGACCAATGGCGATGCGCCGCGATCGCCTCAATGAAGGCTTCGCCAAACGGCTTCAGATCCTCATTCTCCTGAGCAACAACGATCCCTTCGCCGCTGGATGAAGGAAGTAAATTAGCCCCTTCGGCGATGGCTGCGATCGGTTTGAAATGCTGATACGCTTCCTTGACGAAATCCAGCACCTTCTGCTCCGCCAGGAGCTCCGATACACTTAACGCGCCGCCTGCGACAAGCACCGCATCGAACAAGACTGAATCCGCCCCCAGCAGCGAATGGTTCACTTCCAATTCCGCGCCGGCCTTGCCTTGAATGACGCCAAGCTTCGCGCTAACCACTTCGGTGATGATGCCGGCTTGCTGCAGCTGCGTAAGCACAAACGGGAGTTCGTCCGTGAATCCGTTGCCTGCCAGCACCGCCACTTTACGGGTTAACGGGAGCTTCACGGTATTCATCATGCTCAGTGCCGGAGAAGACTCGCTGGAAGCGGAGCCGCTGGTTTGCGGAGGTATGGTTCCAATGCCCTCCGAAATCCGTGTGGCAAGTCCGCTATCGACGTTGGCGAACAAGTCGACGACTTGCTGGCGAATTTCCTTTCGCTGCACTTTACCAAGCTCGAACTGGAATGCGGCTACGATATGCTGCTTCTCGACCTCAGACATGCTGTTCCAGAACAGGGCTGCTTGACTGAAATGATCCTTAAAGCTGTCACTGCGTGCCTGCACCTTACGCCCTTCCACCTTCTCGGTGTAATGCTCGTAACCGCCGCGCTTCACCGGAACCGGCTTCGGCGTGTTGCCGGCAATACCGTTCTTATGATAGCTGACCGGTCCCTTATTGATGGTCATGCGGTGCATCCCGTCACGCTGATTGTTATGAACCGGTGCGATCGGTCGGTTGATCGGAATTTCGTGGAAATTGGGTCCGCCGAGCCGTGAAAGCTGGGTGTCAGTATACGAGAATAAACGGCCTTGCAGAAGCGGATCGTTGGTAAAATCGATTCCCGGTACGACATGTCCCGGATGGAATGCAATCTGTTCCGTCTCCGCAAAGTAATTATCCGTATTACGATTGAGCGTCATCTTACCGATGATTTTGACGGGAATGAGTTCTTCAGGCCAAATCTTGGTCGGATCAAGGATATCAAAACCAAAATTGAATTCCTCATCCTCCCGAATCATTTGAACGCCAAACTCAAATTCCGGATAATTCCCTGATTCGATCGCGTCCCACAGATCGCGGCGGTTAAAGTCAGGATCCTTGCCTGCCAGCTTCTGCGTTTCATCCCATACGAGGGAATGCGTGCCGAGCACGGGCTTCCAGTGAAACTTCACGAAATGCGCTTTCCCTTCTTCGTTCACGAAACGGAAGGTATGGACGCCGAAGCCCTCCATCATTCGGAAGCTTCGCGGAAGCGAGCGGTCGGACATCGCCCACATAATCATGTGCGCGCTTTCCGAATTGTTTGCGAAAAAATCCCAGAACGTATCATGGGCGGATTGCGCCTGTGGAATCTCGTTATGAGGCTCAGGTTTAACAGCGTGAATAAAATCAGGAAACTTCATGGCATCCTGTATGAAAAAGACCGGCATATTGTTGCCAACCAGATCATAATTCCCTTCTTCCGTATAAAACTTGGTTGCGAAACCGCGTACGTCCCTGACCGTGTCGGCAGATCCCCTGGAGCCCGCAACCGTGGAGAAACGGACAAACACCGGGGTGACGACGGAAGGGTCCTGCAGAAATTTGGCTTTTGTATAATCTTTCATGGATTCATATAGCTGAAAATAACCGTGAGCCCCAAAACCGCGGGCATGCACGATCCGTTCCGGAATCCGCTCATGATCGAAATGCGTCATCTTCTCTCTGAAATGGAAGTCCTCCATCAGGGTCGGACCGCGCTCGCCCGCTTTAAGCGAATGTTCATCCTCAGAGACCTTAAGTCCCTGATTGGTTGTCAGTTCCTTAGCGTCATTGTCTACCGTGAATTGTTCCAGCTGTTGGTCCTTGCTCGTCTTGTTGTAGCTGCTGTTAGCATTCGAATTGGCGTTTGAATTATCCATTTGTCGGAACCTCCTGGTATGTAGGTAGTAGATGAGTGTCTGACGAAGTTGCACTTGGTAATAGATCCGCTTGCGAACCCGAAATGTAATTACCCTGCAAAATGGAATACGAATCCAGTTTCAAACATCCTTCATGAAAAGCTCATCTAAACCGTTCGATTGGGTTTTCGCGCCTGCATCTCCTGTCTCCAGCAAAAAAACAGCCCCCTTCCTAGAGGTGGTCTGCTCTGATTGTACTTCAACGATTTTCCAAACATATGCTGCGATTTTGCACATAACACACCCGTTCCGATATCTCGATGAGACGACGTATCCCTTCTTCCAGCTGAATCTCGCTGATATACGAATAACTCAGCCTGATCCACGAATCCATCTGATCCAGCGGGTCGCATATACGCCCCGGCACAAAAGCTACGGATTCCGCCAGGCATTGCTGCAGCAACGCATCCACGTTGATATTCTCCGGCAGCCGTATCCACAGATTCAAGCCGCCGCCGGGGCTGTTCCATCGCCATTCTGTAGGCTCAAGCAGCTTCTCCATCCTCGCTTTACGAAGCTCCAGCGCAATCCGCAGCTTGGCCACATGCTCCTGAAGTCTGCTCGAGAAGAAATAATGCTGGAAAATCTTTTGCGTCAGCAGCGGGGTCCCGTTGTCCGACAGCGCCTTGATCGGAAGGATGACATTCATCAGTTCCGGACGGGCAGCCAGGACCGATATCCGCAAGCCGGGGGCCACATATTTGCTGAAGCTTCGAATGTGAATAACATAACCTTCGGTGTCGTAGTAAAAAAACGGCAGCGGCGGCGGATCTCCAAAATAAATGTCGTGATACACCTCATCCTCCACCAGAATGCACTGATATCGCTCCGCCAGTTCAACCAGCGCCTTGCGCTGTGTGATCGGCACCGTATATCCCGTCGGATTCTGAAACGTTGGGTTCATATAGAACAGCTTCGGTTTCTCCGCTCGCATAAGACCTTCAATTCGTTCAAGATCGTACCCTTCCGGTGTAATCTCAATTGGAAGCAGTTTGACATTTTGCTGCACAAAAACATCGATCGCCGGACTATACGTCGGCCGTTCGATCAACACACAGTCTCCGCTTTTGACGAGCGAACGCGAGATCAAGTCGATCGCTTGCTGGGATCCCGTTGTAATGAGCAGCTCTTCCGGATGGACCGTTATGCCTTGTTTGTCCATAAAATAACGAGCCATCTCCTCGCGCAGCTCCAGATCTCCGGACACGGAAGAATACGTGCTTAATACCTTCGGATACATGTCAAACACTTGTTTCACGTGATTGGACAAGAATGCATTTGGCAGCAGCCCAGGATCAATCAGCGCTTCCGACATCTGGTATTCGACCTGATGCCTGTGAATGTCGGACAAGCGACTGCGATTGACATACATCGATTTGGCCTGATATGCCCATCGCGGGCTGGATGTATGGGATTCCAATAATGCGTCTTCCGTCTTACCCGCTACGAAGTACCCTGATTTATATTTTACTTCCACGATCCCGTCCTCAAGCAGCTGCTGATAAGCCTTCAGCACCGTTAATCGGTGAACATTCAAACGCTCGGCCATCGCCCTCACGGACGGGATTTTGTCAGTCTCCTTCCACTCTCCCCGAGCAATTCCTTCCAGTATCGTGTCATAGACCGACTGCTGTAATGTTCGCTTACCTTTATTTTTGTCGTCCAGCGTTGATAATTCCATCTGCTCCTCCCCAATCCACATAAATCACATCTGTTCTACGAACCGCCAATCTGTTCTATCAACTACCTATTATAGTATAGAAAAAGGAGGATGCTACATGATTATTTTTAACTACTTGCTTATGTGCGCCATATTCAGCACGACGTTTCTCGCTATCAAGATTGGCGTTGAAGCAGGACTGCCGCCGTTTCTCTCAGCGGGACTTCGATTTCTTCTGGCGGGCGCCTTCATCTTCCTATGGATGATATTGCAGCGGAAGGCAAAACCGAGCCTTCTCTTGCGAAAGGAATTCCTTCTAATCGGGATGACCAGCACATTCTTGACGTTTGCAACGCTGTATTGGGCCGAGCAGCACGTGTCCTCAGGGATCGCCGCCATCCTATCGGCAACAGGCCCCATGATGATTCTGATGATCCAATCGGTCGTGATGCGGAAGAATGCCCGGCGCAGTGATTATTGGGGGTGCGCGGTCGGTTTTGCGGGGGTATGTTTGCTCATTATGCCCGAGTTAGCGATGGGGAGCGATCTCATCTGGATTCTGAGCTGTATCGCAATTCTTATAGGCGAAATCGGTTATAGTGTGGGCTCCCTAGCTACCCGGAAATTGTCCTTTGACATGCCGAATGTCTCACCGATTACGATCAATGCGGTGCAGATGATGTATGGCGGCGCAGCCCTATTGCTGTTATCCCTGTTCAGTGAACAGGTACAATGGAATGGTATTCTAACTTTGCCAGCCATCGGATCTGTCTTGTATTTGACGATGGTTGGCTCGATGCTGGGCCATAGTCTGTATGCCTGGCTGCTAAAAGCAACGAATGCCTTTTTCCCGTCCACCTGGCTCTTTGTCTCTCCAATCATCGCGTTGGGACTGGGCGCATTTCTGTACGACGAAGCGATTTCTTCCTATTCCATCATTGGCAGCATGCTCATCATCGGCGGGATTCTGATCGTGAATCTGCCTGAGCTTCGAGCACGCCGGATCGCGCGCCGTGTGGCTTCAAGCACTTGATATCGAACCTGCAAGGTTCCAAGCATTAACACAAAAAATTTAAAACGGCTGCAACTCGTAAACCTCATCACGAGTAGCAGCCGTTATGTTTCATTATTCAAGGTTATGATTCAATACTTAATCCACTTTGGCACGATATGCCTCTGAGGTGAGCAGCTTTCCGAGTGCTTCCTCCAGGTCACCTTCCACCTCAACCTCAATGATCCATCCGCCTTCGTACGGCTCTCCGTTCACAAGCTCCGGCTGATCTTCCAGGGAAGTATTCACTTTCGTGATGGTACCGGATACAGGGGAATACAGTTCCGATACGGTTTTGACCGACTCAATGGTACCGATGCTGTCACCTGCGGCAACGACAGCGCCCGCCTCGGGGAGTTCTACGAATACGATATCGCCCAGCTGGCATTGCGCATGATCAGAAATACCGACGCGCACCACATTTCCATCTACCTTCAACGCCCACTCATGATCGTCGCTGTACACCAAATTCTCTCTGATTTCACTCATTACGGATACTCCTCTTTTCTTAAAGAAATGAAATTAAGGTGAATAAATGAAAAAAAGGACGCGAAAAAAGGCATTCGCCTTCTCTCTGTCCTCGGTACCTGAGAGTTTATGATCGACCGCTGCTTGTTTTCGGTTCGACCTTTCCCCTTGGGTGGCTTGCGCACTCTCCAGAGCTGCGTCAGATGGCGGTTCGTTTACCTGAGAGATTACTCGTCAGCCTGGCAGGCGTAACGGTTTGCTCCTTCGGTGCCGCCAAGGCTTCAACCTTCGCGTGGCGGTCTCTCCCATCCATCATCATCCGCATATTCGGTTGGCTTATTCTCCCACAGAATAAAACAGGGATGAAGTGATGTCAAGATATCTGACAAAAATTTTAAGAATGAAAATATTTTGGTGAAATAAAGGTTGACACTTTATGGAGCGGCACGTTTATAATAATCACAAGAACGTAGAAAGATCTGACAACTCAATAATTTTCACGCGGATGATGGTAGCGGGAGAGATTACCGACAAGATTGACAGGTAGCGCCGAAGGAGTAAGCCCTAACACGGTGAATCTCTCAGGCAAAAGGACCTTTACCGGACGCACCTCTGGAGAGAATTCTGAATGTAGAATCACCCACGGGGAAACTCACACACGCTTGACATTATACTTACATGACATGTGGGGTAACTCTCAGGTACCAAGGACAGAGCAGAAGGATTACGCAACGAGCGGGCTTTTTCAGCGCAGCTTGTTTTCCTTCTGTCTGTCCTTTTTTGGTGTTTCCCCGATTGATCATGCCAATTAGAAGAGGTGAAGAGATGAGTTCATTACAACGTACACCGCTTTACCCGCTTTATTCCGAATTTCCTTCTGCCCGCTGCATCGACTTCGGCGGTTGGGAGCTGCCCGTGCAATTTTCCGGCATTGTGCAAGAGCATGAAGCCGTACGCAAGCACGCCGGCCTGTTCGACGTCTCCCATATGGGTGAATTTATCGTCACCGGACAAGACGCTGAAGCTTTTATCCAGAAGATGACCACAAATGATGTAACCCGCATATCGATTGGCCAGGCCCAATACACGTTAATGTGTTACGACAACGGCGGTACTGTAGATGACCTGCTTGTGTATAAACTGTCGGCAGATCGATTCATGCTGGTTGTAAACGCATCCAACATCGACAAAGACCTCCAGTGGCTTCAAGATCATCTTGCAGGTGATGTCACCATCCGTAATGTGTCCGCTGAGACGGCTCTCATTGCACTTCAGGGACCTGCCGCCGTGAACATCATGTCACAGGTAACCAATGAGGCGCCAAGCGAACTCCCTTCCTTCCATTTTATTCAGAACGCACAGGTATGCGGCTGCACCGCCCTGCTCTCCCGCACCGGTTATACCGGAGAAGACGGCTTTGAAATCTATTGCTCCGCTGGGGATGCTCCCGCAATTTGGAGAGAACTATTAGCTGCCGGAGAACCACATGGTCTTGTTCCAACCGGACTCGGCGCCCGCGATACACTCCGTTTCGAAGCGAAATTGCCCTTGTACGGGCAAGAGCTTTCGAGCACGATTTCTCCGCTTGAAGCCAGTCTCGGTTTCTTCGTGAAGCTGGACAGCGGCGATTTCATCGGCCGGGAAGCGCTTCAACAGCAGAAGCAAGACGGTGTACCGCGTAAGCTTGTCGGCATTGAACTCATCGAGCGCGGAATTCCGCGCTCCCACTATCCCGTATTCAACCATGAAGGAGAACCAATCGGTGAAGTGACCAGCGGTACCCAATCCCCTTCACTCAAGCGAAATCTCGGATTGGCCCTGATCGAAACCCCATATACGGGCCTCGATTCCGAGGTATGGGTCGAGATCCGCGGTAAGAAGTTACAAGCCAAAGTGGTAAAGACACCATTTTACAAAAGAGGAGCTGCCTTAACATGAAGCATCGTTACTTGCCTATGACGGATCAGGATCAAGCCGATATGCTTGCTGCAGTCGGCGCGGAAAAGATCGAAGATCTGTTTGCCGATATCCCACAAGCGGTCCGTTACAACGGCGTCCTTCCCATGTCAAAACGGCTGGGTGAGCCTGAACTTCTAAAGCATATGCGCCGCCTATCGGACCGCAATGCCGATTTTGACCGTTATACAAGCTTTCTGGGGGCCGGTTTGTACGACCACCATATTCCGGTCGTGCTCAATCATGTGATTTCCCGCTCTGAATTCTACACGGCCTATACGCCATACCAACCGGAGATCAGCCAAGGCGAGCTGCAAGCGATTTTTGAATTTCAATCCTATATCTGTGAATTGACCGGCATGAAAGTTGCCAATGCCAGTATGTATGACGGCTCCACGGCACTTGCTGAGGCTGCGGCGCTCGCCAGCGGGGCAACCAAACGGAAGAAAATCGTCATTTCGCGTGCCGTCCATCCCGAAGCCCGGGAAATCGTTCTGACTTCGGCTCACGGCCTCGATCTGGAAGTCGTGGAAGTCGACATCGTTAATGGCGTTACCGACCAGGATGCTCTCGCCGCTGCCATAACGGAAGATACCGCCGCCGTCCTTCTGCAATCACCTAACTTCTTCGGTTGCATTGAAGACGTGAAATCGATCGAGCCGCTGGTTCATGAGAAAAAAGCACTGCTTGTACTGAGCGTAAACCCGCTGTCCCTCGGTTTACTGGAATCCCCTGGCGTGCTTGGCGCCGACATCGTTGTCGGCGATGCCCAGCCGCTTGGCATTCCGGCATCTCTCGGCGGACCGACCTGCGGATTCTTTGCGGTATCCGAGCCGCTGATGCGCCGCATTCCTGGTCGTATCGTGGGTCAAACCGTCGATCAGGACGGCAAACGCGGATTTGTACTGACACTGCAGGCGCGGGAACAACATATTCGCCGTGAAAAGGCAACGTCGAACATCTGCTCGAACCAGGCGCTGCTCGCGCTGTGTGCGTCCGTATATATGTCTACCCTAGGTAAAGCCGGCATGCAGGAAGCAGCGCTGCTGAATGTGCGCAAATCCCATTACGCTGCCGACCGTGTCGCAAACGGCTCCCTCTCCCTCCCGTTCAGCTCGCCGTTCTTTAATGAATTTGTGGTGAAACTGCCTGAAGGAACAAACGTGGATGAGGTCAACTCGAAGCTTCTGGGTGCAGGTTATATCGGAGGTTATGATCTTGGCGCTGTGTACCCTGAGCTTCAAGGATGCATGCTGATCGCCGTGACCGAACGGCGGACGAAGGAAGAAATCGACCAATTTATTGGTGAATTGGAGGCGATCGTATGAAACCGGAAAAAGCCTTGATATTTGAACTCAGCAAGCCCGGCCGTGTCGCCTATTCCCTGCCCGAATGCGACGTCCCGGAGACCGACGCCGCTTCATTGATTCCGGAAAGCCTGCTTCGCAGCAAACCGGCCGAACTGCCCGAAGTATATGAAGTGGATGTCATTCGTCACTATACCGAGCTGTCGAGACGGAACTTCGGTATCGATAACGGCTTCTATCCGCTCGGCTCATGCACGATGAAATACAACCCGAAGATCAACGAGGATGTTGCCCGTTTTGCCGGCTTTGCCAAGATTCATCCGTACCAGCCTGAAGAAAGCATACAAGGCGCTCTGGAGCTGCTCTATACCCTGCAGAATGATCTCGCTGCACTGACCGGCATGGATCAAGTAACGCTTCAGCCCGCTGCGGGAGCGCATGGGGAATGGACAGGGCTGATGCTGATCCGTGCTTACCATGAAAGCCGTGGCGAGAAGCGAACCAAGGTGATTGTTCCCGACTCCTCGCACGGTACCAACCCCGCTAGTGCAACGGTTGCCGGTTACGACACGATCACGATTAAGTCCAATGAACGCGGCATGGTGGATTTGGAGGCCCTGCGCGCCGTCGTTGGTGATGATACGGCCGCACTGATGCTGACGAACCCTAGCACACTGGGGCTGTTCGAAGAGCAAATCGTGGAAATTGCGGAAATCGTGCACGAAGCTGGTGGCCTGTTATACTATGACGGAGCCAATTCCAACGCCATCATGGGCATTACCCGTCCCGGCGACATGGGCTTCGACGTGGTCCATCTCAACCTGCACAAAACGATGAGCACGCCGCATGGCGGCGGCGGTCCCGGTGCAGGCCCAGTCGGCGTGAAGAGCCTGTTGATCCCGTTCCTGCCAAAACCGATCGTATCCAAACGCGAGGACGGCACCTTCTATTGGGATTACGACCGTCCACAGTCGATCGGGCGCGTGAAGGCGTTCTATGGCAACTTTGGCATCCTGGTCCGGGCCTACACGTATATTCGAACCTATGGACCGGAAGGACTTCGCCGCGTCTCGGAGCTCGCCGTGCTGAATGCCAACTACATGATGCATCGTCTGGCTCCATACTACGAAGTAGCTTACCCGGGGCTGTGCAAGCACGAATTCGTGCTGTCCGGCAAAAAACTGAAGGAGTACGGCGTGCGCACCCTCGATGTTGCCAAGCGGCTGCTTGATTTTGGTTATCATCCGCCAACCATCTACTTCCCGCTCAATGTGGAGGAATGTATCATGATTGAGCCGACCGAGACGGAGAGCAAAGAAACGATGGACGGTTTCATCGACACGATGATTCAGATCGCCAAGGAAGCCGAAACCACGCCGGAGGTTATCATAGGCGCCCCTTATACCACGGTCGTGAAACGACTCGACGAAACGACGGCGGCACGTAAACCGGTTCTGAACTGCACCTGCGGTTAATATTGAGTTGATCTATACTCCTTAAGAAAGGGTGTCCCTCGCCGTAGGATCGGCGGTAAGAGACACCCTTTTTTTGTGCTGGACAACATAGGGATTTAGTCACCTGTTTAATGACTATTTCAGCAGCAGCCAACTTCCCCTCTTACGATGGGACTAACTCCCCGGATAAAATTGGGTGGTCATTCCATTCCAGCCCAATAAACCTACTGTCATTCTACAAACTATCCATGCTATCCATTAGCAGAGTCCCTTCCGCCTCCTTCTTGTTCTCTATTAGAAAGCCCAAATATATGATATAAAGTATATAATTATATACGGCTTACTTCTACCAAGCTGACCAAAGACGAAAGATGCGGTGATCGAATGAGTAACCCGATTCATGGCCTGGACGTAAACCAATATCTTGAGCGTATTGGATACACGGGCCCGATTGTGAACAGCGCTTATATGCTCGCCAGATTGCAGGAACAGCATGTGCATACCGTACCCTATGAAAATCTCGATATCCTTGATCGAATTCCACTTTCCCTGGATATCCCCGATCTTTACGATAAAATCGTAACCCGGCATCGCGGCGGCTACTGCTTCGAGCTCAATGCGCTATTTGGCTGGCTGCTGCAGGAACTGGGATTTAAGGTCACTCATTATTTCGGACGCTTCTGGCGGGATGAAACCGATACGCCTGCCAAGCGTCGGCATCATATTCTGCAAGTGGATATCGAAGAACAGCGGTATATTGCCGATGTCGGCGTCGGAGGAGCAGGGTCGCGCCACCCTCTGGAATTGGTTGATGGCCTTGTGCAGACCCAGGGGAACGAGACCTACCGGCTAGTCCAAACCGAAGCATATGGCTGGATGCTCGAAGAGTGGAAAAAAGAAGCCTGGGATCCCGTCTTCTCCTTTACGGAGGAACCTAACTTACCGAGAGATTTCATCACCACCTCATTCTGGTGCGAGTATGCCCCCGATTCGCCGTTTAATAAAACAGCTCGGGTATCCATACGTACGGCCGAAGGCAGAAACACCGTGGATGATGACGAATTCAGAATTTACAAGGCCGGCGGCGTCCACACCTTTAAACCGGGCAATGCGCAGGAATATGCCGAAGCGCTCTATACATATTTCGGCATCCCTATCCATAAATAAGAATAAACCGGGCTTTCCCATGCAGGGAGCCCGGTTTTATTATTAATATTTGATTTTGCGCTCAGCAGAGCTCCACGCTTGAAATGGCAGTAAATAATCCTCTGTTTGAACCTGCTTCATAGGGATGGAGCGCTGGTCCATCGGCATCGCGATTTCATCGTATATAAAATGATCATCGAATCCGATCTCAGCCGCATCCTTCTTCGTGCTTGCATAATAAACGGCATCGGGCCTGGACCAGTAGATGGCCCCCAGACACATCGGACAAGGCTCGCAGCTGGTATAAATCGTACAGCCTTTTAATTGGAAATCCTCCAGGTGCAGACATGCTTCCCTTATGGCTTGCACCTCGGCATGAGCCGTCGGGTCGTTCAGCGCGGTAACCAGATTCCGGCCCCTGCCAATCACTTGACCCTCCTTCACCACAATCGCTCCAAAAGGACCACCCTCCACAAGTTGAACGTTTCGATGGGCCTCTGCAATCGCTTGACGCATCCAGTACTCATGATGATGTTCACTCACAGTGTACAGCTCCCTTCCCATGTTCATTCTGATCCCGGTGTGCGTATTCATCATCCATGACAATCTCCTGGGACAGCTAATTATCATCATAGCATATCTACCATCGATCTCCTCAATTTTTCCAATCCAATGGAGAAAAACAGATTGACGAATCGTATACAAATGTATACAATCACTTTAAGTGGTATACAAACGTATACGTTATTATCGTTGAGGAGGTTGATATTATGCTCCAAGAGGAACAGGATACATCGAGTCAAGAACGGTCGGAGCCTCGCGACCGAGATAACCACCGGCACGGCGGGAGACACGGAAGACGGCGTGAGGAAGGCCACGGCGGCAGGGAAGGCGGCAAGATGGCGCAGACGTTCCGCCGGGGGCGCGCGCTTTCTTTTCTCGACAATTTGGTTGTGAAACGGGAGACCTTGAAGAAGCAAGTCAATGACCCGGACTTTGAAGCCATCAGAGAAGTAGTCAGCGGAGAGTTGAAAGCAGTAGACCAGATCATTCAGGAGTACATTCAGGCTTTTGAGCTGTATGATACGAAACCATCGCAAGACAGCCCCTAATGGCTGTCCGCTAATCTTAACCCAATAACCCTGACAGAGGTAGAACCTGGAGTGTGATAATTCTTGATCAGAAAGTTTTTTTCGTACTATCGGCCGTACAAGGGATTGTTTATTTTGGATTTTACATGTGCCGTTATTGCCGGACTGCTGGAGCTTGCTTTCCCGCTTGCCGTCAGCAAATTCATTGACGATCTGCTGCCAAGCCAGGATTGGCCGCTTATCCTGATTGCCTGCATCGTCCTTCTCTCCATCTATGCGCTGAATACCGCGCTGCAGTACATCGTAACTTACTGGGGGCATATGCTCGGCATTAATATCGAGACGGATATGCGAGAGAAAATGTTCTCCCACATTCAGAAGTTATCCTTCCGTTTCTTTGATAATAACAAAACTGGACATCTTATGGGGCGCATCACGAATGATCTTAATGATGTCGGAGAAGTAGCCCACCATGGACCGGAAGATGTATTCATCGCCGTTATGACGCTGCTCGGTTCCTTCTCCTTAATGGCTTACATCAACCTGGAGCTAGCGCTGCTTACCTTTATCATCGTGCCGCTGATGGCATGGCTGATCATTAAGTTCGGCAGCAGAATGACCACGACCTATCGTCAACTGTTCCGTAATGTAGGGAATTTCAATGCCCGCATCGAAGACAATGTTGGCGGTATCCGTGTGGTCCAATCGTTTGCAAACGAAGAGCATGAGAATAAATTATTTCAGGAAGAGAACAAGCAATTCCGGGCCACCAAACTGCTGGCTTATAAAACAATGGCAAAAAGCTCATCCATCAGCTACATGCTGATGCGTTTGATCACGGTATTCGTCATGATCTGCGGCGCGTGGTTCTTCATCCAAGGCAAAATTGAAATGGGTGAATTCATGGCCTTCCTGCTGCTCTCCAACATCTTCTTCCGTCCGATCGAGAAGATCAATGCCGTCATTGAGAGCTATCCCAAAGGCATTGCCGGCTTTAAACGCTACCTGGAGATTATGGATACCGATCCAGAGATCGCCGATGTACCTGACGCCGTATCCCTGTCCTCAGTGCGGGGAGATATCCGCTTTGAAGGTGTTACCTTCGGATACGAACCTTCTCGAACGATACTGAATAACATACATCTCACGATCCGTGCTGGAGAAACGGTCGCGTTTGTCGGACCGTCCGGCGCGGGAAAGACAACCATCTGCAGCCTTCTCCCCCGCTTCTATGATGTGGATCAGGGCAAGATCACGGTGGATGGAATCGATATCCGGAATATCAAATTGCAAAACCTCCGCAAGCATATCGGCATCGTGCAGCAGGATGTGTTCCTGTTCTCCGGTACGATCCGCGACAACATCGCTTATGGCGATTTACATGCAACGGACCAGCAAATCTGGGAAGCCGCACGGCGTGCTTCGCTAGATGAACTGATTCGAAGCTTGCCGGACGGTATGGAAACGGTGATCGGGGAACGTGGGGTTAAGCTGTCTGGCGGACAGAAGCAGCGCCTGTCCATCGCGAGAATGTTCCTTAAGAATCCACCGATCCTGATCCTGGACGAGGCCACGTCGGCACTCGACACAGAGACGGAAGCGCAAATCCAGAAGTCCCTGGCTGAGCTGTCCGTCGGCAGAACAACGCTGGTAATCGCTCACCGACTGACCACCATTCAGAGCGCGGACCGAATTATCGTCGTCAATTCCGATGGTATTGCCGAGCAGGGAACGCACCAGGAATTGATTCATTCCGGCGGTGTGTACAGCAGGCTTCATCAAGCTCACTAACGAAGCCAACGATCCAATGTTATACATGGATATTAAACTGAAAGTCATGAAATTCCGCAACAAATATGTAAAAGGATGACTCCGCACGGAAGGGAGTCATCCTTTTTTTCGATAATATACTTATGAATCTAATCGCTATGCCAAGCTGTCATGATATAACACGAGAGAACTTTCGTTTCATTGTCCTTGGATAAAAAAGTTGCCGCGTGGAAACATTAATGGCGTACTACAAAGACATCGTTACAGGAGGCGCTTTATGTTTTATATCTACAGTGTCGGTCTACTTTTCGGCGGGCTGTCGATCATCAACCTTGTCTTCTCGTACCAAACCAAGCATATCCAGCATTTGTTCTGGCCAACGCTGCAGTTTCAGTTATTCATGCTTCCTCTGTTTCTCATTGCCAACATGTGCATCGGATACGGAATCCGTTATGGATATAAAGCCACCGACCAGTTAGGCTATACATTGATCTTCTCCAAATGCCTGGAAATCCTGATTTCGTTAGGAGTGGCTTACTTGTTCCTGAAGGAAGTTCCAACATGGAAAAATTGGGCCGGCATCGGGATCATTGCGCTGGGCATATTCCTTGTTAAACAGAAATGAACGCGTACACTCCCTGGACGTCTCTCTGGCTCGCTTAAAGTCATTCTTTAATATTGACACGGGCGTGACCGTTATCTCTTCCCCATCCACCCTTGTTCAAAGGCATAACGGGTCAGCTGTACCCGATTTTCCAAATGGAGCTTTTGCAAAATGTTCTTCAGATGGTTCTTGACCGTATTCTCGGATATACACAAGGCAACCGAAATATCGCGGTTAGACAACCCCTCGGCTACGAGTCCCAAAATTTCTTTTTCCCGCGCCGTTAATGGACTATTGCTTGGATTCGGCTTGTCATGCTGCGAAAACTCCTTCAGGATACGGAAAGCAAGCTCCCTGCTCATCGGTGCTTCGTCCACGGCAATGGCTTTGAGGTACTCGTGCCATGATTCGGGATTCAGATTCTTCAGCAGATAGCCTTGCGCTCCACGTTTCAGGGCGTCAAACAAATGAGCGATATCGTCGGACACCGTAACCATGACAATTTTAACGTAAGGAAACTTGTCCTTCACTCGCTTGGTCGCTTCCAATCCGTCCATCCCAGGCATCTGAATATCCATCAGGATAATATCAGGCATCCATATTTCGGTCAGCTCCAGCGCTTCCTCGCCGCTTTGTCCTTCGGCCACGACCTCAAAGGTCGGGTCGCTGCTTAGAATGGTGCGAATTCCTTCTCTCGCAAGATCGCTGTCATCAATGATTAACACGCGAAAAGGCTGCTCGTTCATGCGGTATTCTCCTTCCGAATGCTGATTATCGTCTTGTTGTTATGTCTTTCCACCATGAACTTCCAGCCCATGGCCTCGGCCCGGTCCTTCATGATTTTGATTCCATACCGGTTGCTGCCGAGCGGCTTGTCCAAATCAAAACCTTTGCCATCATCACTGACGGAGCAGTGCCAGCTTGAATCCGCCGCTGTCGCGGTTATCTTCACATGGTTCGCTTCGGCGTGCTTATGAATATTCAACAAAGATTCCCTGATTGAAGCCAACAGCTCCACCTTTTCTTTGGCGGACAGCATGGCATCCGGGATTTCCCACTGAACGTCGAAATGCAGATTGGTCTCCTGCTTGATTTCCTCAATTAAGCTGTTCATGCTATGCATCCACGGAATGGCCTGCGGATCTGCCGGATACCGGAGATTAGCAATGGCTTCTCTAACGTAGGTATTGGTCCGGTGGACACTTTCCTTAATTTCCTGGTATGGAATTTCTCCGGTTACTCCCGATTTCTCAATTCGATCAATTTGTGCGTTTAGCAAAAACAAGGATTGGGCGATTCCGTCATGAAGCTCCCGGCCAATCTTCTCCCGTTCATGCATGGCGGCTTGCAATGCCCTGGATTGGTTCAGTTCCTCCTGGTTTCGTTCAATCAATGCGAACAACTGGGTAAGAAACAGTATGGAAACCAAGAACACGATAACAGGTGCCAGCAGATTGCCAAGATCCATCGATATATAAGGCAGCAGGAACTCATGCCGAACATACTCCCAAATGCCAATCGTCAAAGTAGGAATGATCAGAATCAACCATTTCATTTGTTTGTAGGACATACCTTTCCTCCTATTTCAATCTAAAACATGAATATACCCGCCTCTTTACTTATCATGTTACCACTAGATATCCCTTCATTGTAATCAAATTTGGCCATGAACGGAATGACTCTAAAGAGCTACTGACCTTACCGGTTTCACCCGTTCTGTAATAACCTATTTACAATTCGACTATAAATCGCGTATAAAGAGTAAAAGATATCCATTCATTCCATTTCCGATGAAGGGAGCTGCAGTTAGATGAAGCAAAAAATTGCAGTGATCATTGTACACGGATTGGGAACACAAAAGAAAGACTATGCGGATAAATTTATGAAAAAATTAAGAGAGACTTTCTCTCAAACCTCCGGTATTCCGCATGAGCAACTGGCCATGGAGGCTGTTCATTGGGCCGATGTATTCGCGGCACGCGAGTCTGAGTTAATCAGCAGCAGCATTAAACCTTACCGTTTACGTTATCAGCACCTTCGGCAGTACGTGATCCACAATCTGGCGGATGCCGTGGCTTATCAGCCCGTGGAAACCGAAGATCAGAACTATGAGGCCGTTCATCGGACGATCAGTGAGGCGCTGCACCGTCTTGCCCTCTCTGCCGGCCCCGAGGCTCCATTATGCGTGATCTCTCATAGCCTGGGATCTGTAATCGCCAGCAATTTCTTCTATGATCTGCAATTTTCCTCCCGCGGGTATCGTCTGGTCGTTGACCCAAAAGCTCCGCTGGAGCGCGGAGAACTCCTGACCTTATTCTATACGCTGGGAACCACCTTACCATTGTGGAGCATGCGGTACCGCGATTTTGACAAGCCGATCAACGTCCCTTCCGGGCATCTGAAGCACTATCATGATCAACTGCTGGGGGAATGGGTCAATTTCTATGATAAAGACGATATCCTTGCTTATCCCCTTAAGAGTATAAATGAAGCATATGACCGCACGGTGCGAAACGATGTATCCGTTAACGTGGGAAACTGGTTGACCTGCTGGAATCCCCTGTCCCACAGCGGTTATTTCTACAGCAAACCGATTCTGGAGTATATTGCTTCAAATTTGGAAGCTACCTGGCGGAGCGTCAACCAAGTAAAATAAAGCAATGCCGCAAAGACCAGGTGTCTTTGCGGCATTTTTATATCAGATGGCTATATTCATAACCCATTGTTCTCCCGTAGGCCCGATCCTTCTCCTGCCCGTATCTTCGAAACCAACCCGTTCATACAGCTGCTGAGCCGGAACATTCTTATGGTTCACGACCAACACCACTTCATCGCAGGAAGGAAACTGACTTCGAATGAACGATGGCAGCGCAAGCATTCCTCTTCTGGCATACCCCTTACGCTGCTGACGATGGTCAATGGATAAGGTAGTAAGCAGCATGGCATGAGAATTGCTTGTATACTCCTTGACGCGCTCCGTGGCGTGCAGGATAAAGAAGCCGACAGGATGATCATCAGCTAAAATGACGATGGGAAACTGACCTTCCACTAGGTTTAATGCTTCTTTCGGATGAGCGGTAAATTGGACTTGATCATCCGGAAGCTCGAATTCATTCAAGATAGGCAGGTGTTCTGCCGAACGGAATTCCAGCTGAATTTGTTCCGCTTTTTGCATGGGGGGATATCTCCTCTGTCTATGGTGAAATGGATACATCTTTTACTCTATCGATTGCAATCTTGATCTTACTTATTATCCTGTTTCTTCGCCATACCACAGCTGCCGGAAACTTTCGCTTGAAGCCAGCAGCTGTTCTGCCGTGCCTTCAGCCTCAATCTCTCCGCCATTCAACACGATGATATGGTCCGCATGGTGAAGTGCTGCTTTTCGATGTGATACGACAAGGCAAGTCGCCCCGCCGCGCTCGCTGAACAGCCGCTCCCATAACTTACGCTCGGTCTCAACATCCAATGCGCTGGATAAATCGTCGAATACATACAGCTCCGCGTCCCGTACCAGCATCCTTGCGGCCGCTGTCCGCTGAGCTTGACCGCCGGACAGCTTGACTCCTCGTGGTCCTACCATCGTCTCCAGGCCATGCTGCAGATGCTTGATATCTTCTTCCATTACGGCCGCATGGAGTGCCCGGTCCAGACTGCCAGGCTCCTCGGTTATGCCTAGCAGGATGTTGTTTCGCAGTTTATCACTGTACAGCCTAGGAACCTGCGCTGTATATGCACTCTGAGGAGGTATAAAGAAATCAGCAGGCTCTGTTACCCTTTCGCTGTTCCACCGGATTTCACCCTTTTCGGCAGGTAGCAAACCCAGCAATGTGCGAACTAGCGTCGTTTTACCGCTGCCGATCATCCCTGTAACGACAGTAAAGGTACCGCGCTTAAGGGTCAGATTGATATTCGAGATGCCACGGCCGGTTTCCGGATATTGATACGACAAACCTCGCGCTTCCAGCAGCGAGAGAGGAGGTGCCTCAATATAAGCTGTTTCTACGCCGTCTTCGGCTACGGAAATGGCAGAAGGATGGAATCTTTCAGTGGTCAACAAATCTTTCTGTGTCCTACGATTAGGATTAGCTTCCTTCTCTTTATTCTGTTTGTTCTTAACCTTACCGATACCGATATAATTGGCTGCTGTAAGCAGCGAAGCCGGTGCCCCTTGCAGCATGGATTTGATGCGCTGAAAGCTGACGCTCATCTGCTTGTAGTAGGTCATGAAGTTGCCTACGTTCGATATAAGCTGTGTGACAAAAGTTAAATAATATACAAAGAGCGACAAATCCCCAACCGTAAAATCGCCACCACGCATCTTAAGACTCGCAAGCACGAGGATCAATCCTGTGCCGAGGTTAACGGAATTGGTGAATACGGAAGATAAGGTTTCCGTTAACAGCTTATCCTTTACCATGGATTGACGCCGTTTCTCACTAAGGCTTACAAACCGCTCCACTACGCGTTTCTCAGCCCCTGCGACTTGAATGGCTTGCACGTTGGCAAACATTTCGCTAATCGCACCCGTTACCTTTGCCGTCGATTCCCGACTCGCGGCCCTGTATTTCTGGATGCGTGCGGTCGCAATCTGGGCTGCAGTGACCACTAGTATCAAAGGTACGAACACGAGAATCGTCAGCTGCAGATCAATGGATATAAGAATCCAGCTGGCAACGATAACGAATCCGACCAGTCCTAAAGTATCCACGGACCAGCTTGTCGCTTCTTCGGCCTGATCGACGTCATCCCGGAAATTGCTGATGGCTTCACCCGGCGAGCAAGGTATTGCCCGTGCTCCAGGCTCTTTCATTACATGGGACAGCATATTGCGGCGAAGCAAGGTGCTGATGCGGAAGCGGAAATGCACGTCTGTCATGAAACCGCCGAAGATCAGCGCAATCCGGGCTAAAGCAGCGCCAATGAGCAGCACGGCAATCGCCCAAACGCCGTAGGGAAAAGCATATGTACCTTCCAGATGGTCAAAGAAAGCCTTGGTTAACAGTCCGGGGATCAGTGGTGCCATATGGATAAGGGACCATGCCAGCAGGTTGATCAGATATAAACCCGGCCGGTACAGAATCAACCGCCAGAAAAAATGTCTTGTTTTCATGCCAGCACCTCCTCCATTCCAACGGCCAGCATGCGGCTAAACCGTGATTGCGGGTCTAAGGCAAGCTCTTCCCGACGACCACTTTCGAGCATTCGACCATTCTCCAGAATAAGAATCCGGTCGGCACGTTGAACCGTAGCCAAGCGGTGGGCAATGATAATACACGTCTTCTCCTGCAGCAGACGCGTAATGGCTGCTTCAATCCGGTATTCCGTTAACGGATCGAGGCGGGATGATGCTTCATCAAGGATGACAAGACCTGGATCCGTCAGAAAGACACGGGCAAATGCCAACAGTTGGGCCTCACCAGCCGACAGGCTCCCCCCGCCTGAGGCCAGGTTCGTATCGAGCCCTTCCGGAAGCGAAGCATACCAGTCCCCAAGTCCAAGCTCCTCTAGCACGGATATGATTCGGCTATCCGCGATGCCTTCATCAAACAAGGTCAGATTATCACGAACAGTCCCTTCCAAAATCTCAATATTCTGCGTAACCATGGCGACCTTGCGCCTCAGTTCATGAAGCTTGAAGGCCCGGATATCCGTTCCTGCCAGTTCGACGCTTCCCTCTTGAGGATCATAGAAACGCAGCAGCAAGCGGGCGATCGTCGTTTTGCCGCTGCCTGTACGCCCAAGCAGCCCTAGAGTCTGGCCTGGCTCGAGCCGCAGCTGCAGATTATTGAGCGTAGCCTGCCCGCCCTCTTCATATGAGAAGTTTAGGTTACGGAATTCCACCGACAACGGACCTGACGGAAGCGGAGTTCCAGGTCCATCTTTGATCTGGGGCTCGGTTGCCAGCAATTCCCGGACCCGCATCAAGCTGGCATCTGCCTTTTGTAAGTCCTCCAATTGGGTACGGATCTTCTCAATCGGCTTGGCTAACAGCTCGGTATAATAAAATACCAAATAGATGGAGCCGATCGTTAAACCGCCCTGTCCGTTCTTCCACAGTATGGCGCAGACGATAAATGCGGCCGCATTGCCCAGCGCAAATACCAATATCGTTGTACTCCACATAAGGAAAAATCCGATGAATGCACGAACTCGAACCGGCAGCATGCGTCTGGCCATCTCGTAGAATCGGTTCATGACATATCCAGCCGCCCCGTTGGCACGCGTATCTTCAGTACCTTCGAGGTGTTCGCCAATGAATCCGTAGAAATCCGCATTCAGCTCGCGCCAGCGCTTCCATACCGGTATCGCAAATCGCCGGATATGCTGAATGACGTAGATGCTGCCGACAACAAACACCGTCATGACAAAACCAATCCAGAAGTTCTCTCGATATAGAAGAGCCAGGATTCCGATCATAAGGAGCAGATTGCCGAACAGATGAATAATAAAGCTGGAGAAGAAATTGGCAAGCGCATTCACATCGCCATCGACCCGTTCGATTAAAGAGCCGGACGTGTGGGTTTTGTGAAAGCTCATATCCAGCGAGAGACAGTGCTCCGCCAATTCAGCACGAAGCTTGTTGGTTGTCGTCCAGCCCAGATTCTCGCTGTAGTAAGCAGCCGCAATGGAAACGCCTTGTTGGAGCAAGGAAAATACGATAAAAAAACCTGCCGCATAATAAAGGGATGTCAGATTTCCCTCTCCTTGAGCCGTATCGATAAAATACCGGATGATCTGCGGATTAATCAGTTGCAGCCCGATTGAAAATAACAGCAGCATCGTTAGCGCTGCCAGCAGTTTCTTATGCGGGAATACGTATCGGAATAGCATCTCCCGGTACATGCCAATCCCCGCGGTCCTTCGCTTGCTGTTTAATGTGTGATCGCTTTGCATTCGTCTGTAATCCCCCCGATTCAGGTTAACCCTCTTGATAATAATAAGCTTCCTGGGAAGATATGACAAGAACATGGGTTCCTGTTTTTAAAATAATTTACAGCCGATTGATTAGCAACACATCTGTCAGCAATATCGCTCTGATTAAGACTCTTTTGAGCCTACGCCAAAAAGACCAGCCCCCTGAGCATGGGACTGGTCTTCAAAACCGTTTACGTATAGAGAATCAACATTATCTTATGTCTCTGCCACTAATTTTAAGAATTGATTAATCATTTCGGGGGTGATTTCCTGGTTCTCGGGCATTTTGACTGCCGAGCTCTTATTAACGGATTGGATGGCCACATTGGATTTAGCTGCACTTGAAGCGATACCGGATCGGGCTTGTCCATCATGCACATTGTCATGGTTAGCTAACATCATCATCAGAAAAGCACTTCCAAGTCCTAACGACCACATACTCATTTTGTTTTTCTTGTTCATCTGCGTTGCTCCTTCCATCACTTGTAGTGACATACTTAGTATAAGGTCCAAACCTTAACGAGAGATGAAGGCAACCTAAAATCCAGTTAAGTAAAGTGAGGATATGATTATATCCATGAAATTCCATCACCTTTGTAAAACGACCCATATTTTATTGGCAGACGCCAATTCGCGGTTTACATAACATAAATTATGTGATATTCAATGTGGATTACTTCCAAATCTGATCGAGCTTATCCGAATAGAAAGTAATCGTACTTCCAAGTCCAAGCAATGCGCCGCATCGCTCGGGATCTTTCAGTCCGGAAGATCCCTCTCCCTTATATTACCAGACTCCGTTCGTGCTCGTCAAAATCGGCAACAACCACCCTCATCTCTTACATAACCTTCCGATGAGGCGGTTGTCACAAGAATTCCTTATTTCGTTACGATTTAGGTTTTAGATTTCATTCCAGAAAGCAACGTCTTCAAGCGGCAATCTTACCGTTGGCCGACCTGGAGCGGCTGCTTTGCCGATGGCAATCAACATGACGCTGCGGTAATGGGATGGAATATTGAACTCTTCCACGAACTGAACTTTGTTATATCCGCCCATCGGTACGGTATCATACCCTCTGGCACGTGCACTCAGCATCAGCTGCATGGAGATCAATCCGGCATCCACATCCACGATGCTTTCTTTTACGGATTGATCCATATTCGCATAAAGATTTTCGGCCGTATAGATAAAGCGCTGCTTGACCTCTTCGGTCATATATCCCGCTTCTTCAGATATGGAATAAATCTTCTCGCCCTTCTCATACCACTTCATATCTCCCAGCACAGCAATCACGGCCGAGGCTTGAAGTACCTGCTCCTGATTACTGGCAATGGGATGCAGCTTCTTCAAGAGATCAGCATCATCGATCACAAGAAAGCGCCATGGCTGCAGGTTGCTTGAAGAAGGTGCCAGTGTAGCGTCCATCAGAATCGCTTCCATCTCTTCTCTTGGAATCTTTACCGACGGGTCGTATTGACGAACCGAGTGGCGCTCCTGAATCACGGTTTGAAAATCGGGTTTTGTTATTGTAGACATGGTTTATCCCTCCAAAATTATATTGTGCATTTTTTTGCACAGTTTAGATCGCAAATTAACTGTGTTATTTAATGCACAGTATATAGCAGACTGAAATTCTTTGTCAACAACATTTTGAAAGGTCACTGAGCGATGTCCGCAATCGTGCGGGATTCCAGTATTTTCAAAGTACTGTCCTCAATCTCGGATAAAATGCCAACAAAGGATTCCTTGATTTCCTCAGCAAAACAATGACCGGATGCTGCGTCCAGCATACTGTCACTGATTGAGCTGTGGACCTGGAGAATCGAGTACACTTCAGCCAATGTAATATCGCAGGCGTTCTTCTTCAGCCGGTATCCACCATCTCTTCCTTCACGCGATTCAATCATATCGGCTTGCGCGAGTGTTTTCAGCACGCGTCGAATCAACGTCGATTCCGAATGCAGATACGAGGCGATATCGCCGCTTGAGCATTTGCCGGAGTGACGTTCAAGCGTCACAAGCGCCTGCACGGCGAGACTGAAGGTTTTATAGGTGGACGGGCAGGCCATTGTCGATTTCTTGGAAGCCACTTCTTTATTTACGCTCATGTTCCTACCCCCTTTTTAAGAATGAGATTGCCTTTAAACCTTTAATAGGTGTTCTGCAGCAGAAGCAGATGTTCCCATCATAGCTTTTCATTATTGTAACGTAAACCTGACACTCCATCAAGCACAACAAGGAAGGACCATCATCTAATGGCCCTCGTCTTCAACCAGTGCTTGGGACTCATACAAATTCGCCTCTCGGTAATTCACATCCATTCTCAGATGGCTCGCAAGTGCCCGGTCAATATCGCCATGTTCGAACATGCTTTGAATCTCGTTACGCTCTGACTGAATGGCTTTAAGTTCCAGTTCCCTGCGTTCACTGCTAAGCTTCTGCTTTCTTCGGCTCCATACACGATCATTCTGAAGAAAATGCTCCATTGCACGATAGTCTGCAATAACCGCTTGCAGGACTTCCTGCCTCTGCGCCGGCTTCACCGTTTGGATCTCATGGATTGCTGCACGAATGGCCTCCAGCTTCAATGCCTTATACATCTCCCAATCCGGGTGATCCGGAGACATGGGCATTTCTTTGGACTCGTTTTTTTTCAACAAGCGCTTTAAATTCCGCCATAAATTCTTCGTGAGCAGCCTGAACTTATATCGGCTGGTAAGCAGCATCTCAACTTTGTTCAGCGAGGACAGGAACTGCTCCGCGACCCTTGCAGAAGCTTTATGTTCCTTAAGCCATGTTTCTGTAACGTTCCGTTCCGCAGTAAGTCCGATTTTTCTGACGGTGATCGTGGCTTCCCAGAACTCTCGCATGTCGCTCTTATCCGTTATTTGAGATTGCTGAAGCCGCTTGGTATACGCATAAATAAGCTGAACCGCCTCCTCCCTGTTTTCATCCGTCATTTCTTCCCGCACGGTACGTATTCCCGCTTGCAGCATATGAAGCCGTGCTTCTTTCTCACGATCAATCACCGCGGCCGTATTCACAGGTTTCTCACGTGTCAGCAGCGGAAGCAGCACACTCGCGATGACCAGGGTTAACAGGATGACACCCGCGCAGATGAATAACATTAAGCTTCGCTCTGGAAATGGACGATGGTCCGCAAGGGTGAGCGGGATGGAGAAAGCCGCAGCCAGCGTTAATGCCCCCCGTACGCCCGACAGTGCAGTCAGCAGGGAAGACTTGAACTGGCGGTTCGTTGAAGCCCATACCCATACGAAACGCAGCAATATCAGAACAGCCGTTATTAGGAATATATAACCGAGGACTTGTCCATTGTTATAGGCAGGATCACTCCATATTTGATTGACGACCCCCGGGATTTCATGCCCGAGCAGAATGAACACCAGCCCGTTTAACGTGAACAGGATTACAGACCAGGTGCTGTCCGATACAACTCTAAGTTTAATGGATGCTGATCGCATACGATCCCTCTCCACGGCATGGGTGACACCCGCCGCAACGACAGCCAGAATCCCGGATAGATGAAATTCCTCGGCTATAAGGTAGATGATGAATGGCGTCAGAATGATGATCAGCATATGAAGCGTAACGTCCTCCATACCGAGCCGGCGCAGCAGCATTCTGAACCAAATCACAAGAAATCCTAGAAGCGCCCCGACAACGATGCCTCCAATTGCAATGACAAAAAAACTGCCGATGGCATTCGTTAAAGAAAAATAACCCGTCACTGTAGCTGCAATCGCAAAATTAAACGCAACGAGACCGGACGCATCATTCATAAGCGCTTCGCCTTCAAGTAAATGCATGATTTTCCCCGGCAGCTTCACCCTGCCTGACAGGGAGCCCACCGCAACCGCATCGGTAGGCGAGAGTATCGCAGCCAACGCAAAGGCAGCTGATAACGGTATGGTCGGAATAAGCCAATGAATGAAAGGTCCCGCGATCAGAACAGTTGCAAATACGAGACCTAGCGCCAGCAGCAGAATATTGGACCTGAGCTTCCACAACTCGCTCCGTGGGGTCAACTTCCCATCATTAAACAAGAGCGGTGCGATAAACAGGACCATGAACAATTCCGGATTCAGGGGCACGTGATGGAACCCGCGGATATAGGCGGCCCCGATCCCAAGCGCAATCTGGATCAACGGGACAGGAATGAATGGCAGAAATCGATTGATGATGTTGGAAATACCGACAAGAACCAGAAAAATAAGTACCATAAGAAATATTTCCACAAAACATCTGCTCCTTCCTCGAGAAGAATAACCTATGTAACATGGGCATGTCTGTCAATAGGCTGATTTAGGTTGTGTAGAATAGTAAAGGTTTATTTATGAGCTGGAAAAGTTTCAACCTTCATGCCGCCACAAAAAAACAAGGCTTCCTAAAGGAGATGTCCTTTAGAAAGCCCTAGCGCTTGCAAATGCTTATTAATAGGCAGTCCAGCCTGCATCGGCTGTAACAACAGTACCGTTTACAAAGCTGGCTTCATCTGAAGCCAGGAACAATACCACTTTTGCGATCTCTTCCGGTTCTCCTGCCCGCGGGTTCAGGTTGATACCAGCCATAGCTCTTTCCATACCAAACGAATTCGGCGCGTTTAGAGTGGTGCCGATATTCGTGCTGACGCCGCCTGGAGCGACCGCATTACACCGGATTCCCTGCGTTGCATATTGGAAACCGACATTTTTGGTTAATCCGACAACGGCATGCTTAGCGGCCGTATACGCTGCACCTGCTCTGGACCCCATAAGACCTCCAGCAGAGGCAATGTTGACAATGACTCCGCTCTTCTTCTCCAGGAAGATTGGCAACGATTTACGAATAGTTCTCATCGGTCCCGTTGTATTGATGGCAAATACGCGATCCCACAACTCATCCGTTAGATCCGCAGCCGGTACGAAGTTGTCCATAATGCCAGCATTGTTGATCAAAATATCAAGCGTTCCATATGCATTAACAGTAGCATCAACCAGTTGCTGCACATCTTCTTCCTTGGCCACATTCGCTACCAGTGCCAGGGCCGTGCCGCCTTTTGCTGTAATTTCATCAACAACGGCTTGCGCCGCCTCAAGACGCAGGTCAGACACGACAACTTTTGCGCCTTCGGCAGCAAACAGTTCCGCTGTCGCTTTTCCCATACCGGAAGCAGCACCTGTAACAATCGCAACTTTACCTGATAATCTCATGTTCCATACCCCCATAATAGGTTGTGATATCATTTTAGAAATTAGGGACAACAAATCAACAACTGTACAATACACGACATATGTCAATTCTAGTATAATCGTAGTATGATTTAGGTCACAATCATTAAAAAACGTGAAAATGTACGATACCGAACAAAAAGCGTAAATTTGTTTATATTTTAACTATTAAATTCGTTATATCTTTAACCGAAAGGACTCGAATCTATGCAATCGAGCAATAAAATGACCGATCGTCGCATCGTCCGCAGCAAAGAAGCTTTAAAGCAAGCACTTCTATCACTCCTCTCGCAGAAGAGCTTCTCCAGCATTTCCATTACGGAAATCGTAGAGTTAGCCAATTACAATCGAGGAACCTTCTATACCCACTACGACAACAAAGAGGCTCTTCTGGATGATATCCTGACTCCTTTAATGGAGGAACTGATCGCATCCTTCAGGGCTCCTTACGGGGAAGCCGACGTGTTTCATATCGATGAGCTACCTGCCAATGCGGTAAAAATATTCGATCATATTCATCAAAATGCAGACGTATATACGGCCTTATTCAAAAGCGATGTTCTACCGCTTGTCCGGGATAAAATGTTCTCGGCATTAAAACAAATCGCCATGGAGGATTTGGACTACCCCAGGGGAGAACTCAACCATGAACTACTCATCATCTACAACATGCACGCCTTACTCGGCCTGGTATTCCACTGGATCGAGAACAATTTCCAATACCCCGTCCCTTATATGAGGGATCAGCTGGTTCTCATGATCAACTGGAGACCAAGAAGCGTTAGAACACAATTCAAGCGCACGGACCATACATGAAATCAGGGAGCATAAAGTAGAAAAACCATCAACCCGTTCAAATAACAAATTGAACGGGTGATGGATTTTTGACGTCGATCCTATATTGAGCGCCTAAGGAGCTTTCTTTCTTTAGGTGCGAGGAACAGGGTGAATCTGAGTGGTTCATCATGAACCAGTATTACCTCCCGCGGATGTTTTTATTCTTGCTATGATTTATACAATAGAGCTAGGTTAACAAGCATTCATTCAAGGAGGAATACACAATGACAATCAACCTGCACGATCCCATACAAATCGGAACGGTACAATTGAAGAACCGAATGATCATGGCTCCTATGCAGCAAAATCAGGGAACGCCGGATTCTTATGCAACCGATTATCATGTGAAATTTTACAGTGAACGGGCAGAACATGTCAGTTTAATCATTATCGAATCTACCGTGGTGTCCGCAAATGGCCGTCTGTTCCCAGATGATATCGGGATATATACCGAACAGCATACGGCTCCATTACGCAGGATTGTCGATGACGTCCATTCAAAAGGAACGCCAATCTTCATCCAATTGACCCACGCCGGCAGAAAAGCATGGCCCAGCGTCACCGATAAAAGATTAGCCCCTAGTTCGATTGCCTACGATGATGAATATGGACTGCCACAAACGATGTCCCAAGCCGACATTAACGCAGTCATCGACCAGTTCCGGATGGCTGCCCGTCGAAGCCTGCAGGCTGGCTTTGATGGAATCGAGCTTCATACCGCCCACGGTCATCTTCTCCACCAGTTTCTCTCTCCGCTGTCAAATCAGCGAACGGACGCATATGGAGGAAGCCTGGAGAACAGAGTCCGATTGATCCAAGAAGTTCTGGGGGCCATCCGAACCGAAGTAGGGGTCAGCTACCCGGTGCAATTGCGGGTTTCTGCATCCGACTTTGCCGATGGCGGTCTGACACCAGCAGAGGTTGCACTCGCCTTGACGTACCTGGAATCCGAACTGGATGCCGTGCACGTATCTTCGGGCGGTCTCGTTCCTGCAGAACCTTTAGCCACACCGGAGGGCTACCAAACACCTTATGCTGCGGTGATCAAACAATATGTAAAAATACCGGTGATCGCGGTCGGCAATATCCGCACCCAAGCGTTCGCCAATTTCATTCTAGCAGATGAGATGGCAGATATGGTAGCCATCGGCCGCCCATTGCTGGAGGATGCAAATTTCGGTGAAAAAATGCTGTCCTTAGCCTAATGCCTCCGTCTCAAGTGACATATATTCGTTTATTTGCGCACTTCAATAAAAAAGCCAAAGGCCGTATCCCCAAAGGTAGGTTTGAACCACCCTTGGATACGGCCTTTTCTTTAATACCCATCAATTTCATCTATAATCTAAAAATAGCGTCGAGTGTACTTTCGACAATTCGATCGGCCAGCTCACGATTCATCGTAGCGGAGTTCATCACCCGCAGTCCATAGTAGCTGCTTAAGAATAAGCTGGCCAGCTGCTTCGCAGAGCGTTCAGCCGGAATCTCCCCCGATTTGATCGCCTCTTCCATCACGCTGATCAAGTCTTCCTCAAGATCATAAATATATTGCCCGAATATTCGTTCAACCATCGGGTCCCGCCCAGCTCGTTCCATACTGATATTAACCGCCATGCAGCCGCGGTGATTAGGGTCCGAAAAATCCATGCCGATCGCCCATTCAAACAAGGCGCGCAGCCTTTCCTTAACCGGGATGGACCGGCCCAGAATCTCTCTGGATATTTCCAGGCCTTCATCATTGTAACGTTGAAGCACCTGCTCGAATAACTCATTCTTGCTGCCGAACGCATTGTACAGGCTCCCTTTACCCAGCCCTGTCTTCTCGCACAGCTCTTGCGTGGAACTCGCTTCATAACCCTTGGACCAGAACACGTCCGTGGCAGCATCAATGACAGCTTCCTTCTTGAACTCACGCGGTCTTCCGTTCGTGGTCATTTCCCTCATCCCTTTTGAACATGATCTTTGTTACCTAAAAGTATAGGGTTTATGTACCACTCAGTCAAATATTATCGGGTTCCCCCGAGAAGATTCGTCGAACGGTTTCATACGCCAGCTTCGGACGACGATATTCATCCACAATACCTTTGCTGTTCCGCGTGCATGAACGATTCAGCAACCAGCCAAGCCCTTCCGTCACTCGGCAATCGCTAAATTGCCATATGAACATCCCGGAAATGTATTCGCGCTCCATGTATGCCCTCAGATTGCTCGCAATAATATCGGCCTGACGCTCCTCGGAGCCTTTCTCCCGATTCGGACTGCGGAATCCGTAGAACCCGTCCCCTCCAAATTCACTCATGATCATGGGTTTTCCTTCTCCGCCCAACGCATCTGCCCAACCCCTAGCCAGATCCGCCAGTTCCCCGGGATTCTCGTCGGTATACCAGCCTGGATAGAGATTGAACGACACGATCTCCGCCAAGTCAAAACATTTCTCCTGATCCCGATGATGGGAAGCGAAAGACCGGGGCCTGCTTGGATCAAGCTGCCGAATAATGGTTAACTGCTTCTCGTAGTGAGCTCTCCCCTCCTCGGTGTGACTGGCGCATTCATTCAGAATGGCCCATATAAGGATGGACGGATGGTTAAAATGCTGCTGCACCATTTCACGAGTCACCTGCTCGCTCTGCCAACCGAAATTCGGGTGCTGCATCTGCTCCAAACTCAAGCCGCGGGCATGATTTTCTTCCCACACCGCAATACCTCGTTCATCGCATAGATCGAGAAACCGCTCATCGTTCGGATAATGGCTCGTCCGAACGGAGTTACAACCAAGCTCTGTCATGAGGTCCAAATCTTTTACCATGAGGGGCAGCGGTAGTGAGGAACCAGCCATGGGATGGTCCTCATGCCGGTTAACGCCTTTGAATACGAGATCTTGGCCGTTCAATTGGATTTTTCCGTTATGCGTTGTTATCTCGCGAAAGCCTATGCGGTCCAGCCAATCATCACAATCCGTATCATCAACGGCAAGTACCGCTCGCAGCACATACAAATTCGGGTCGTCCAGCGACCACTCCAACACGCCTGGATAGCACACGGTGGCTATTCGTTCGACCCGCTCGCCTGGCTTCACTTCAAAGCTTCCGAGCGGTACCTCCACCTCAGCCAGCGTACCTCGGAGTAATCCTTTCTTCACAAGGCTTCCGGTGTTTCGAATCACGACCTTCCAAGAACCGTGCCAACCCCCGTCCTGTTTATATGGAGTGAACATGGCGTTTTCAATGTATAAATCGCTTATCTCTTCCAGGGCAATCGGTCGAATGATGCCGCCGTACGTATAGTAATCATTAGGAACATGAAGGGCTGATTCCTCGTTGAAAGAATTATCCACGTACACCAACAGTTCATGTTCACCGGCTTGAACTTCCGGGATGATCATGTCAAAGGCGGTATATGCATTATAATGAGAGACTGCCAATTCCCCGTTGAAATAGACATGTGCCGTGTGACTAACCCCTTTGAATTCGATTCGCAAATTGGTTTTCCGAGACAGCGAAATGATTTTGCGGTATACCCCGACTCCCCTATAGTTTCCGAAGCGTGGGTGCATCTCCCAGCAACCGGGAACAGGCAACTTGTCATTGAAGCTGGCCGGTTGCTCCCCCACGCCGGCTACTGGAGCAAACTCCCATATTCCCTCCAGTTCCTTGCACTTTCGAATTTGGTGAGTATCAAATAATCGCAGCATCTCTTCTCCTCCTATCTATCATGCGGCTTGAGGTTTCCCCAAAATCCGGATAGGTATAACACTAGATTATTGTTGCAGGGTACTCCATAGAAAAGCCGATACTAAACATGTAAAAATCGCTCCTTACGTCCTGGCGATTGTTGTGGTCTTGAGTTATTCTTTTCTTATATCACCTATCGGATTGGAGGCTGGACTGCAGTGTATAATACACGTGATTTGGTTGTACGGATCAACTGGACCTTCCGGAAGATGACCTCTTCCGATTGGTCTGATATCCGTAATAATACAGCGGTGCACAGTTTCTACTGGATCCATGAAGGCAGTGGGATCTTCCATACGGATCAAGCATATCCGGTAAATCAAGGCATGCTGTTTTATATGGAACCGGGCTTGCAGATGATGCGTATGAAAAGCGCTCCGGAAGCCCCTCTTACCATAAGCATGGTGCTGTTTGAATGCTGCAGCCTTCATCATTGCCGGTCTGAATGGCAACTCCCTCAAAGCGTTCAGCGGCTAGATATCCCATTTACTGCCCATTATCTAGGCGAGAGAGCCATCGGGATGGACCATGCTTTCAACGAGGTGACACGGGCTTGGGTTCCCGGGAATACGGAGAGTGAACTGGAGAGCAGTGCCCTTCTTCTAAGGCTAATCGCCAAATTACATCAGCAGAACAAGCCGCCGATAATAGAGCCCGCATATGAGGCATATCAACGGATTAAATCAAACATCGAGGACCATTACGCCGATCCACTTCATATTGGAGCGTTAGCGAAGAAACATGCCATTTCGGAGTCGTATTTGCGAAAGCTGTTCATGAAGCATCTGCATGTTTCTCCCAAGGACTACCTGACCGAGATCCGTATGCGGCATGCAGAGCGTTACTTGGTATACACGTCATATACCCTGAGGTTTATCGCCAACGCATGCGGATTTCATGATGAATTTCATTTCAGTAAAGCATTTCATAAGTACAAAGGTATGGCACCCGCAGAGTTCCGCAAAACCTCAAAAGATGCGGATCATTCAACCCTATAACGGGTTGCTGATTGGTGTCTCGAAGTGTACCTCTAAGATGATTGAAAAAAACCTTATGATGTAGGCGAAATGAAGTTCTAAATAAAAATAACGGACTTAAGAGACGTTATTTAGTAGATCAGCAGTAATTCGACTGCCAATACCCCTTCATAACGCCTCTGCCCGTTTTACGTGCAGAATGATTCTTTTGTGGAAGATATCGTCTCCAGAAAATTTTATGCCGGCGGCGGAGCCGTGGATCGGCGGATGACCAACTTCGGGGGGAGCACAATCCGCTGTGCAGGTTCTCCCTGGCTGGCCAGATTCCTGACCACAAGGTCCACCGCCAGGCGGCCCATCTGTTCCATCGGCTGGGCAATAACAGTGAGCGGCGGATCTGTTACTCGGGCCAGAATCGTATCGTCAAAGCTGACGACCGAACAGTCCTCAGGAACGCGCAGCCCGAGCTCGCGAATCGCCTGTAGGGCGCCGATCGCCAGCATGTCGTTGCAGCAAAACAGCGCAGTAGGCGGTTCCTCCAGCTCCAACATAACTTTGGCTCGTCGGAATCCGTCCTCGATCTTATGGTCACAGGCCGCAATATAGTCGGGGGAAAGCCCCAAGCCGAACGAGGCGGCAGCTTCGACAAAACCCCTTACCCGCTCATTGCTGCTCGTCACCCGTTCATGCTCGGCAAGTACGGCCAGCCTGCGGTGACCGAGACGAAGCAGATGCTCGGCAGCGAGACGGCCCCCTTCCAAGTCATGAACCCGAACGCTGCTGGCGCCAAGTGCCGGATTGTCCCGGGCGATAAGCGCTATAGCCAGCGAATGCTCCTGAAACGGCTTGAGCAGCTCACCATGGGATACGCCCGTACCGATAATAACGCCATCCACCTGCTTTTGCCTCAGCAGGCTGACATAGCGCTTTACCTTCTCTTCCTGGTTGTCCGTGCTGCAGATGATCACGCTGTATCCAAGCTGATGCCCGTGATCCTCGACCGAGCGTGCAATCTCGGCAAAAAAGGGGTTGGAGATGTCGGGGACGAGCAATCCCAGGGTATAGGTTTTTTTGCCGGCGAGGGCTGAGGCAATCGCGTTCGGCCGATAATTCAGGCGCTGCATGATATCCAGAATCTCCTCACGACGTTCGCGACTGATCTTGCCCTTGCCGTTCATGACATGAGAGACGGTAGCAATGGAGACGCCGGCTTCGCGCGCAACGTCATAAATAGTCGCTCTTATCATCCCTTGTGCTCCATTTGTTTAATTTTGGCATTTCCATTTATTATGGGCTTTCATCTCGTTTAACACAAGGCCGTTTTGTCGTTAATACTGCCTGCAGACATGCACACCTAAGGATCCTGGTCCATAGCACGTTCCCTGATTTAGCCTGCTTTATCTCATAAGCCAATCATGATCCGGATCATTGCGGAATTTCCATATTCGCTTCGGCCCCGCCATGACGTTCAGGTAGTACACATCATACCCGGGAGGCGCGGATACCGGATGGTAGCCCTCGGGCACCATTACGGCCTCGCCGTCTTTGACCGCCATCGTTTCGTCCAGCGAACGGTCATCGGTATAGACCCGCTGAACGGCAAAACCGCGCTCCGGCTGAACCCGGAAGTAGTAGGTTTCCTCCAGCAGCGATTCCTCCGGCAGCTCGTCGCGGTCATGCTTGTGCGGCGGGTAGCTGGACCAGTTGCCCCCGTTCGTAAACACCTCGACGACCAATAGGCTGTCCGCCGGCTTTTGCTCCGGCAAAATATTATGCACCAGACGCGACATGCTCCCGCTCCCGCGGTGCTCCACGCCGACATCTTCCGGCGCGATGAGACGGGCCTGGTGAGTGCCTTTCCCCGGGGCAAGGCACACCGCCAGCTCCATTTCGGTTCGTGCCGTGACCTCGAACTGTTTCTGTGAGGGCACATAAACCGTATAGGGAGGCGTCTTTTCAAACACGCTCATGCGCTTGCCAATGTTGTCCCAGCTCTCTCCCCCTACCTTCACGTCGGCTCGCCCGGTTAACAGAACAAGAGCCGCTTCTTGATCTCCCGTGGCTCGGCTCAGCGTCTGTCCTTCCCTTAAACGAAATACTTCAAAGCCCACATATGCCCAGCCTGCGCTTTGCGGCGTAATGGACAGCACGCGCCCGTCCAGGTCAGGGCTCGTTATAGGTACAATAATTAAGTTCGGCATGGTGTTCCTCCTCTTTTATGGATCTGGTCTGTTAATGATGTAGTTCCAACAGATACGCTCTCCCGTTTGAGCAAGATAATCCAGCGCTTGGGCGACAGCTTCTCATATATCGATTCCAAGCAGATATCGAGAGGTTAGCGAACACAAACGATTATATCTTCTTGTTCAGCCAGCTTAGGCATCCTTCCGACATCATGCTGCCAATTACAGCCTCTCCGGATTTAGCTTGCCGAAATGCCGGTGGTGATCTCGGCCAGCTTTACCGGGCGGCCCTGCTGAAGCGAGCGGTTGGCCGCCAGGGCAATCAGCTCTGCCTGAAGAGCGTCATGGCCGCTGACCGGCACCGGTGTGCCGTTTTGCAAGCTTTCGATAAATTGCCGCGTCTCGCTCATGTACGCTTCCTTGTACCGCTCCAGGAAGAAGTACAGCGGTTTGTCGCGAGTAACGCCGTTCGGTCCGCTGACGACAGCGGTGCTTGGATAGTCGTTGTCGACGGAGACGCTTCCGCCGGAGCCGAACACCTCGATCCGCTGATCATAACCATAGACGGCCTTGCGGCTGTTGTCGATGACGCCGAGCGCTCCATTTTCAAACCGCAACGTCGTGAGGGCAGTGTCGATGTCGCCCAGCTCTCCGATGGCAGGGTCCACGAATACCGCTCCCTGGGCGTACACTTCGACCACCTCGCTGCCCGATAGAAAACGGGCGATGTCGAAATCATGAATGGCCATATCCATAAACAGTCCGCCGGACACTTTAATGTAATCCGGATGCGGCGGGTTCGGATCGCGCGAGGTAATCTTGATCAGATGCGTTTCCCCGATTCTCCCCTCGGACACAATCTCCCGAACCCGGCTGAAGTTGTGGTCAAACCGGCGGTTGAAGCCGATCTGCAGACTCACGCCGGCCGCTTCCACGGCCGCCAGCGCCTCGCGGGTCTGATCCACGCTCATGCTGACCGGCTTCTCGCAGAAAATATGCTTGCCGTTCCCCGCGGCCTGCTTGATCAGCGGAACATGCGTATCCGTCGAGGAGCAGATCAACACGGCATCGATATCCGGAAGTTCCAAGATATCGTTACTATTAGTCGTAACCACAGGAATGCCGCGTTCCGCGGCCCAGGCCCTCAGCTCGTCGCCGGCAAACAAATCGCCGATGGCCGCAATTTTCGCACCAGGCGTGCGCAGCAGATGATCCGCATGGATTTTGCCGATTCGTCCGGCACCGATAATGCCGATATTAATGGTTTTCATATGAACGTCTCCTCTGCATAAGGGCTACCAGCGCGCCGTTACCATTTTCTTGCGGGTATAGAACTCCACGCCGTCCGTTCCGTTCGCATGCAGATCCCCATAGAAAGAGTTTTTCCAGCCGGAGAACGGAAAGAACGCCATCGGCGCAGGAACGCCAAGGTTGACGCCGAGCATCCCGGCATCGATATGCTCGCGGAACTTGCGGACGTCGCTGCCGTCCTGCGTGAACAGGCAGGCCCCGTTCGCGAAATCCGAGCGGTTGGAGATTTCAATCGCTTCCTCCAGCGATTCCGCACGCATGACGGACAGCACCGGGGCGAAAATTTCGTCCTTCCAAATCTTCATCTCGCTGGTCACTTCATCAAAAATCGTCGGTCCGACAAAATATCCGTCACCGCTCACGGCCTCGTCGCTCCGTCCATCGCGCACCAGCTTGGCACCTTCTTGCTCGCCCGCCTCGATATAAGAGATCGTGCGCTCCTTGTGAGCTCGCCTGATAACCGGTCCGAGGAAGACACCTTCGTCCGCTCCGTTGCCGATGGTAATCTCATCGGCCGCCTGCTTCAGCTTCTCCAGCAGCGCCTCCGCCACGTCACCCACGGCCACGACGACGGAGCAGGCCATACAGCGCTCACCGGCAGAACCGAAGGCCGCGCTGACGATCTGGGTCACGGCAGCATCCAAGTCAGCAGACGGCATCACGATGCTGTGATTCTTCGCTCCAGCCAAGGCCTGTACGCGCTTTCCGTGGGAAGAAGCGGTTTTGTACACATACTCCGCCACCGGCTGGGAACCAACGAAGGACACGGCGGCGATGCCGGGATGTTCCAGAATGCCGTTGACCACATCATGAGCGCCGTGAACGATATTCAGAACGCCGTCCGGCAGACCCGCTTCGGTGAACAGCTCCGCCAGACGCTGAGCCAAGAGCGGCGTGCGCTCCGACGGCTTCAGCACGAACGCATTGCCGCAAGCGATGGCGAGCGGGAACATCCAGCACGGCACCATCATCGGGAAGTTGAACGGTGTGATACCCGCCACTACGCCGATCGGATACCGGTACATGCCGGACTCCAGGTTGGTGGCGATGTCGGGAAGCTGCTTGCCCATCATCAGCGTAGGCGCACCGGCCGCAAACTCCACGCACTCGATGCCGCGCTGCACCTCGCCGTAGGCTTCGGTATAGCTTTTGCCGTTCTCCGCCGTAATCAGGCGTGCCAGCTCCTCCCAGTGCTCCACGAGCAGCTGTTGATACTTGAACAGAATGCGCGCGCGGCGAGGAACGGCCGTTTTGGCCCAGGCACGCCCTGCTTTGGCGGCCGCTTGTACGGCCTGATTCACTTCCTCTTTGGTGGATAGCGGGACGTAAGCAAGGATCTCTTCCGTCGCCGGATTGTATACCGGATCATTTGTTTCTGATCGGGATGGAACGAATTGTCCGCCGATATAATTGCTTAGGGTTTGCGTCATGGCTGGTTTGCCCCTTTCGATTGGATCAGTAAAGATAGTAAAAATGAATGCTCTGCTCTGTAAGTAGAGATGAGTTGGCAAAATTATGTGAATGCGTGAAATCTCAAGCAAGAGTGTAGTCTCACGAACAGGGGTACTCACAAAACAGGTTTAGTCTCAAAACAGGTTTGATCTCAAAAATGCGAAATCTTAAGAACGCGAAATCTCGGTATTGATAGATCTCAATAAAGATCCTGAGCATGGACAAACTTAGGAATTAGCGGTAATTTCGCCTCGCTTGCAGCGCTCGATATAGTTGTGAACCGCCGCGCTCGTCGGCATCGCATCAGAGCAGCTGTGGCTGGAGATGACGATGCTTGCTGCCGCGCTGCCGAATTCCATGCAGCGCTCGATGGGCCAGCCCTGCATCAGGCCGTACAGAAAGCCGGCGGCGTATGAATCCCCCGCCCCGAACGTCTTGATGACCTTCGCCGGAAAACTTTGGGCCGTATGACTGGCACCGCCTGGGGTATATGCGATGGAACCTTCCTTGCCGTGCTTGATTATCACAATCTTGGCGTTATAATCAAACCATTTGGCCGCCGTAATTCGGTCGCTTCGTTCCGGGTTGCCCCCGAACTGCTCCATCATGTCGAACTCCTCGCGTGTGCCGAGGACAATGTCGCATTTTTCCGCCGCTAAATTGTAATAGGTCGCCGTCTCCTGCCGGGACTTCCAGGTGTACGGACGGTAGTCCAGATCAAACGCGATCACGGCGCCGTGGCGCTTGGCATAGTCCAGAGCCAGAAACACGGCTTCCCGGGAAGGGCTGGCCGCGAGCGCGGTTCCGGAGATCAGCACCATTTTGGCAGAGGCGATCAGCTCCTCGTTTACGTCCCCTGTCTCCAGCAGCAAATCCGCGGCATTGTCGCGGTACATCAGAATGCTGCAGTCGGTCGGGCTCTTGATCTCGGTAAAGGCCAGACCCGTTACGGCTCCCGTACGGTCGGTTGTCACGCCCTTCGTTGCAATCCCGTTATCTTCGAGGTACTTTGTAATAAAACGTCCCATCTGATCGTCCGCGACCTTGCCGATAAAGCCCGTATTAAGTCCCAGACGCGCCATCCCGATACAAATGTTGGCGGGTGATCCGCCCACGTATTTGGTAAACGTGCTCGTTTCCTCCATCGGCCGGTTAATCTCATTGGCATTCAGGTCGATGCACAGTCTCCCTACAGCCACAAAGTCCACCGGTTTTGCGTTATTGAACATGATTTCACTCATGGATTAACCTCCTTGATCAGATCGTCCGTGGCTGAGCATGCATATGACTGCATGATTCCGTTCGCCAATGGCCGTAATCACTTGCAGCTCTTGATCCTCGGCACTTTGATAAGAGTGACCGTGACTTAGAGAAGCAAGCTGATAGCTACGTTTTCGAGCTCTGTTGAGTCGCCCATGAGCCTAGTTTTGTCTCACGAGCCGCTAGACTTCAGCCCTGCGGACTTACCCGGCCTTCCAGTCGGTCCAGGTATTCGATGGCCCGCTGAGCGTACTCCTTGGCAGGATGCAGTGCAGGGTCCTGTTCTCCCTCCAGCATCGCCCAACCATCGTAGCCGCGCTTTACGAGCTCGCCGATAATCGGCGCAAAGTCAATGCAGCCGTCTCCGGGAACCGTGAATACACCTCTGCGAATACAGCTCACGAAATCGCAGCGAGCCTGTCGTGCCTGCTCCAAAACATTAAGCCGTACATCTTTCAAATGGATGTACGCGATCCGCTCATAATGCTTGCGTAGCAGTTCAAGCGGATCTCCTCCCCCGTAATAGACATGACCGGTATCGTACAGGAGAAACACCCGCGATGGATCGGTCATGGCCATCAGGCGGTCGATTTCGTCCGGCTGCTCCACGACCGTGCCGGCATGGTGATGGTAAGCCAGCTTCATGCCGTAGCTCGCCGCAATCTCGCCAGCCTGGTTCAGTCCCTCCGCCAGGCTTTCCCATCCGGCGTCATCCAGACGGAGAACGATGCTCTCATACGGCGTCCGGCGGGGGTCGAAGTGAAGTGATCCCCCTATCTCCGCCGTACTGATGACCTTGCTGCCGAACCCGGCCAGAAACTCCGCGTGCCGTCGGTAATCCTCCAGCTCCTGCTTGCGATAGTCGGGATCGGAGAACAGCACCGACTTCCACTGGGAGACCAGCTGAATGCCGCGCGCATCCAGCTCCCGTTTCAGTACTGCCCGATCCTTAGGGAATTTTCTTCCCATCTCCGTGCCTGTCAGACCCAAAGCCGTAATATCATCTACAATCATCTCAAAGGTCGTGTCGTCCCCATGCTCCCTAACGTCCTCGCCGACCCAGTTAATAGGATGGATCCCAAGCTTGAACAGCCTGTTGCTCATAACCAGCGCTCCTTTGTTTTGTTTAGTAGGGTCTTGCTTCCCTGCTTCGTGCAGCCATCTGGCGCTGCGCTTCGGTCACCTTGCTTGAGGCCGACACCTCCGGCACCTCTACGCGCCACCAGGACTCATAACCGTCGGTGTTCGTTCCCGGGACGACCGGAATCTCGATCAGTGTCGTGACAGTTTCCTTCTGGGCCTTGAGCAGGGCTTCTTCCAGTGCCTCCGGCGTGTTGGCTTTGTAGGCTTTAGCGCCGAGCGCACGCGCGTGCGCGGCAAAATCAATCGGGAGGTATTCTCCGGACAAGCGACCAGTCCCCTCGTCGCGGCGGCGGAACTCGTTGCCGAACCCGTCGCTGCCGTTGCTCCGCTGCAGATTATGAATACACTGGAAACCGTGGTTGTTGAACAGCAAAATCGTAATCTTCCGGCCTTCCTGCAAACTGGTGACCAGCTCCGAGTGCATCATCAGGTAACTGCCGTCGCCGACCAGCGCATAGACTTCACGGTCCGGCTCCGCGAGGGCCGCTCCCAAGGCGCCGCTCACCTCATACCCCATGCAGGAGAAGCCATACTCCATGTGGTACGTCTTCGGTTCGGAAGGTCTCCATAACCGATGCAAGTCTCCCGGCAGACTGCCTGCGGCACAGACGATGACGGAAGATGGAGAGATGAACTCATTGATGACGCCAAGGGCTCTCGTCTGAGACAAGCCGTCCGGATGCTCGGCAGCGTACAAGCGATCCACCTCGCTGTCCCACTCTGCTTTCAACCGTGCAAGCTCTCGATCTTCGTAACCCGCTTGATAGCCATCCCGAGACAGCTCCTGATGCAGCGCTTTCAACCCTTCCTTCGCATCGGCAATCAGCGCTTCGCCGCCGAGCTTGGCGCCGTCCGCGCCGTTGACATTCAGGTTCAGGAACGACACGCCCTCCCTTTGAAACGCCCATTTGGAGGACGTTGTAAAGTCCGAATACCGGGTGCCGATACCGATAATCAGATCGGCCTTTGTCGCTGCGCGGTTCGCTGCCAGCGAGCCCGTTACGCCCATGGCGCCCAGGTTCAGGGGGTGATTCCAGGGAAGCGCACTTTTGCCTGCCTGCGTTTCTGCGACCGGGATGCCGAAAGCTTCCGCAAATGCAGCCAGATCGGCGGTTGCATCGCTGTAGTGCACGCCTCCTCCTGCAATGATGAGCGGACGCTTGCTGGCTGCTATCCGTGCCGCCGCACGCTTCAGTCCCTCCGCCGACGGAGGGCGGCGGTCGATGACGTGTACCGTTTTCTCAAACAACGAATCCGGATAATCATATGCCTCGGCCTGCACGTCCTGTGGCAGCGCCAGCGTAACCGCTCCCGTCTCCGCCGGATCGGTCAGCACACGAATCGCCTGACGGACGGCCGCGATAAGCTGCTCCGGCCGGGATATTCGGTCCCAATACCGGCTCACCGGCTTGAATGCATCTGCAGCCGACACGGTGTAATCCGACGGGGCCTCAATCTGCTGCAGCACCGGATCAGGCTGGCGGCAGGCGAAGTTGTCCCCAGGCAGCAGCAGTACCGGGATGCGGTTCACCGTTGCCGTAGCTGCCGCGGTGACCATATTGAGCGCACCGGGTCCGATGGACGAAGTGCAGGCCCAGATCTGCCGACGGTTCTTTTGCTTTGCGTATGCCACCGCGGCATGCACCATGCCCTGCTCGTTTTTGCCCTGAACATAAACCAGCTCTCCCGCGCTTCGTTCCAAGGCCTCGCCAAGACCGGTTACATTGCCGTGTCCGAATATTCCCATCACCCCGTGCACGAATTTCATCTCCACTCCATCGACAGATACATACTGTGCATCCAAAAACTTCAGCAGCGCCTGTGCCATCGTTAATCGTGTCGTCGTCATCCGGTTCATCTCCTTTTCAACTTTTCATCGTCATTGCATCATAAGAAAAGAGCATTATATGAATCAAGTGCTTAAGCGCTTAATCTATTGGATTTATGCGCCTAACCAACTAAGGGTTAAGCGCTTTAAAGAAAGTGTATGCCTTACTTACCGCCCAGCATGCCTTTCAATTTTATGATTTCCACGCCCGCCAGCATCATGGTGTCGGTCCCGTGATTGTCATTCACCACGGTGAGCAGGTCATGCTTGTAGTAATCCCCGGTAAAGGAATACCGGGATCCGCTGCATACTCCGTGCACGCTGCCCCCGGCGATCGATGGCTTCTCCGGTCAGCCCCTACCATGCCCGAATGGCAGCATCGGCGAACGGTGCGGGATTCTCCAGCCAGGCGAACCGCACCCCTCTGGCAAAGGCATAGGCGAACATGGCTGTGCAGGATGCTTCCTCATAAGCTTCCAGATCGGTAATGACTTGTCTCCAGAGCCCTGACTCATCCAGATAAGAGGAATCGACTGTAATCTTGGAATAACGCGGAAGAGGAGTGTCTTCAAAGCAAGGACTCCTGAAAAGGCATCTTTTACATTACACCGTGGTCATTCTGATTCGAGAAACGAACTTAGACGATGTTATTAAGGCAAGACTACGAATACTGTCCTCCCCCTCTTCAATCGGTTACTTCCTGCATCATGCGTCACTCCCACCGAAGAAGCAGTTACTGTCTATCATTTTCTTAACATGGTATGAAAAACCAAAAAGCCGCGATTCCGCGGCTTCTTTTACCGGATATGTTTTTGTCCTCTGACACCACCTGCATGTGTAAGCTACCGTCCAGCCAAGGCTAAAGTTGCATCAAAATATCGGAAGGCTAAACCCCCGTTCCCTTCATGAACTCCGATATCATGACTTTCCGTCCCGTCTTGGCACTCTCCAGGGCAGCCAGCACCATCGCCATGCTGTAGACGTTGTCGCTGCAATCCGTCTCCGGCTTGATGCCGGCTTCGAGGGCTTGAAACATATTTTCCAAGCAGCCGTAATGGCCGGTCTTATCCATTTCAGGCAGCGTCCCTTCCATCCGTTCATACTTCCGAATGAAATTGCCTGATTGATCCCCTTGCGCCACGATCTCCGCATAAATCTCATCATGACCGTCCCAGATCGCAGTTCCTTTCTCTCCCGTTACGCGCCATGCGGCTTCCCAGGAAGTCTGAGCGCCTTCGGCACACCAGGAACCGCGATAATTGAACACGGAGCCGTCCGACATTTCATAGATGCATATCGCCATCGCATTACCGGCATACCAGGAACCCGGCGGGTTAAACTCCTGACAGTACACGGATACCGGATCGGCTCCGCTGATCATTCGGGCCTGGTCGAAGGTGTGAATGGCCATGTCGAGCAGCAATGGGCTGTCCATCAGGTCCCGAAACCCGCCAAAATGGGCGCCAAGAAAGAAATCCGCCCCTATGAATCCTGGTTTTCCAATCGTGCCACTGTCTATCAATCCCTTAAATGCCCTTATTCGCGGATCAAATCGGCGGTTTTGCATGACGGCATGGGTTCTGCCCACAGACTCGGCCAGCTTCACGATATCCAGGCATTCCGTCATCGATTCCGCTAACGGTTTTTCGCTGAATACATGGCACCCGTGCTTAAGCGCTGCCGTGCTGATCCCATAGTGGCTGGCGGGAATGGTCACATCAAATACGATATCCGCTTCGCTTGAAGTAAGGGCCTCCGTAATATTGGTATATATGGGACAAGAAAGCCCATGCCGATCGGCAAATGCCTTTGCAAACTTCTCTTGGATATCTACGAGGCCTACGATTTCAACGTCCTCTCGCCCTTTTGCATAATCCGCCCATGTATTCGCCATACTGCCGCATCCAGCTATCACAACTTTAAATGTCGTGGTCATGCCCGCTAACTCCCCCTGAGTACGTCATATTGTTGTAAACCGCTTACAATTCTTCTTCCTAAACCGTTGTCATCATTCCGATATTGGCTTATTGTATATGAAGCAACTTCATTATAATGGCGAAACTCAACAATTTCTCTATACAACCTTGTGCATTACCACTCCTATCTTGCGGTCCGAGGTGAATTCGCGTGTCCAATCCAAGAGAGCTCCATGAGAATACGAGACTTGACTATAAAGCCTATCCCGTGCAGGTATTTAATAACTCCTGCTCCCATGCCAAAACGAAAGACTGTATCCTGTATCTCCACTGGCATGAGCACTTTGAGATCATAAGCATGCGCCAAGGCCACGCGGTATTCCATATTGATACAACTCCGTATGACGTTAAGGCTGGTGAAGTTATCATCATCCCCGGCGGCAGCCTGCACGTGGGATATGCCCTTGAGGATGGAGACATCCGATTTGACTGTGTCGTGGTGAATGCATCCCTCTTTAACGATTTTCTTCATGATTCGATTCATGAGCGTTACATCGCTCCCTATATGGAAGGCCGGCTCCGTTTCCCCGTCAAGCCTGCCGAGAGCCACCCGTCTAGCGCAGACTGCTATCCGCTGCTGGATGAAGTCATTGAAGAGCTTGTAACACGCCGTCCAGCCTATGAGCTCATTGCCAAGTCCAAGCTGTACACCCTGTTCGTTCTGCTGGCGCGCACATTCATGCCCACACAGTTCACGGAGAAGACGTCCGAGCCGTATTTTGCGAATCGGGATCGTTATAAAAAACTCATTCAACACATCGAGAGCAACATCGGTGAGAAATTGTCGGTCGAGACCGCCGCTGCGGAGGTCGGTTTGAATCCGTTTCATTTTTGCAAAATGTTCAAACGTTTAACAGGGCGCACATTCGTGGATTACGTCAACCTGATCCGGATGAATGAAGCGGAGAAGCTGCTTCGTGAACGGACTTTAACCATCACCGAGATTGCCGGCATCGTCGGCTGCAGCAACCCGAATTATTTTACCAAGCTGTACAAGCAGTACAAGGGCATGACTCCTTCTCAGGCTAGACTGTTATAGACCCAGATTCCAGAATCAATCCTTAGCGAATTGTCCCGCCAGGGGCTCTACGATAACGGCAGCTGAATCCATGAGTTTTGTGATGAATATGCAAAAAAAGACTCAACATCCAGCAGCTTTCGCTGAGGTTGAGTCTTTTTTGAGAAATCTGGAGCGAATCAGCGCCTCTAAAACTTAATATGCCTTAGGCACTTCAACCTTTCTTGTTTTCCCATCTTCATTCGTGAAATAGATATGAACCCCATGGTCCTGATCGTCCAGAAAATACGAGACGTATTTACTCTCATTCGCCCTCATAGGAACCAGAAGAGTAGCAATGCGATGGCTTGCGGCTGATTTGCTCTCAGCATGAAGATGCCACTGTTTATCCAGCCCATCGATTTCTTCGGGGTCGACATCGGTGAACTGATTATGTTGATTCAGCGACAAGTCTCCGGATGAACTGTACACGAATCGCCCTTCCATTTCCGCTTTGCTGCCCAACACCCGAAACGTCTGCCCCGACAGCTTCATCCGATTCAGCGTATGAAACAGCCACTCGATGCTTGTTGGCTTGGTAAGATCCACCGTATCCACGATGACAAAATAAGATTCGTCAAAAAAATAGATCTCGCGCACATACCGCTCAAGATAAGGGACATTCTCCAGGTAGGCCTGCGTTGCGTTCATACGGGTGTACCCATAACCCGGTGACGCGTCGACTTGCTCGACTTTTCCGCTGGCCTCGATGCAGAGCACCTTATCTTTTCCCGCATACTGACCAAGGCCATCGATGAGAATATTGTTCGTGGAACGCGTCTGCCTCCGCCAATTCATATGCATTGTGCTTCCAAAAGCGATGTAATATCCACTCTCAATAGCGAGTGGTTCGCCATACGCGTGCAGCAGGAATCCGTTCTGGTCACCGTGACTGTGGCTCATGGAGCCGTAACGGCTGCTCTTTGCAAGCAGCATGATATGTTCATCCGGATCATCCATCCGGTGATGCATCGCCACCCAGTCTATATCCCGAAACCATTTGACGGATTGGATGGTCCCATCCTTCGCTTCCGAAGCGTTATCGAAAGAAAACGGAATGGTAACAGAAGGAGAAACAGCTTCCACCTGAGGGTAATCATGCCGATACAGCATATCGTCAAAGCGGAAATCCCACCAGCCGTAATTGTAAAACTTGGAGTCGGCGTCCGTATCCGCTTTGGCTACTTGTTCATAATACCACTGATATAATCCGTTCCCTGTAATGCCTGCAAACTGGCGAATATTGAAAGCCGTTTTCAGACTGACGGGTTCGCCGAGATAGGATTGGTCCCCGAAGCTGGCCCGAATCGTATCCGGACTGCTGCAGTAGAGTGGAAAATCGCCCGTCCGCCCAAAGAACGGCCGTTTATAGAAATCAATCGATACGTAGCTGCGAATGAGATTAAGCGCATCGATCACAAACGCCATGCCGGTTGTCCAATAGAGCGGCCCCTCGGCCCAGCCTCCATCTTCTCCGCCCCAAGGCGAATAGAGACAGGCGTAGTATTCCAACGTGTAATCCAGCCATGTCTGTGCCTCAGCCTCTTCATGAAGCATGGCAATACAGGCTGGGACAAGCACGGAGGACAACGAACGAACAGCATGGCTGTCATAGGGGACATGATGGATTTTCGAGCGCTCCATCACATGGAAGGCCACCTGCTTCGTACGCCGCAGAAGAGCTCCTCTGACGAGATCAATCTCCTCTGTGCTAAGGTAATCGTGGAGCCAATCGTATCCCCATGCGAGTGCACCAACCATCCGAAACGCGGCTTCATCGTTATAATCTCTGGACGTTGTACCTTCCGTATCCCAACGGGCAGCGTGAAGCAGCCAAGTCTTCGCTTTGGCGATCAAAACATCATCCTGCAAAATGACGCCTGCCACGCTTAAGTGCCGGATAACGTACAGCGTTTCTTGGCAATCCATGTACAATTTTCTCCACAGCTTCGCGACACGCTTATTGCCGGGATAACGTTCCGGCTCCGGAATTAATGGCTTATCCAACCACGGAATGACCGATTTCTCGTAAAATGCGCGCCAGCTGCAGTAATCATCATCCTGACTTAAATGTTCACGGAACGCTGCAACCCCCTTCTCATCCAGCCATAACCGCGGATGCCCGGTATGCGTGCGTTCATACCGCTCCTCTCGGTCAGGCAGGGGGGTCTCAGGGAGGCCCTCCGGGACATGAAACATCCGGGATTGGCTCCATGAAGAACGGTTAAGGGCAATGTCTGCCGTATCCTCCCCTTGTTCCTTTGTCAGCAAGGCATAGCGCCAATAATAAGTACCAGGCTCCAGAGCGTGATTCGGCGTGTAAAAGTTATAGGGAATCGGTGCGATTGTCGTTGTCGCTTCCGTTTCATACGAGGGTGAGGTCGAAATCTGCAGCATATAACGGTCGTTCTCCAGCTGTCCCGGCATCCAGGTGAAGCGGGGAGGATTCTCAAGCAGTTTACTCTCTTCATCCGGTTGATATGGCACGGACAACAATCCGCTTTTCGGTTCAAACAAGGTTTTCATCGAGTACCCTCTCCTTCAACCCGTTGTTGGTCATCGTGAAACTTCTCACGGTCCTTCCATCGGACAGGCTGAGCCAGTCCCCATCCTCCGACCGGTTCCATTCCAATGTGAGCGGCTCAGTGCCGGTACGGTAAACGGCAATGAAGCGGGCTTGCGAATCTGTCCGGTGAAGCCGTAATCCCTCCATCAATCGGCTGGGATCGTCCGCAATTCCAGGTGACTCCACCTGTGAGCATTCCATACCTTCGAAGGCGATAAATGAGGTTACCGCCAGCGGCCCTGATGCATTAGCAATGTGGAGATTGAATTGCAAGCCATCCTCGGACAAGACGTGGGTGCAGTTCTCTTTTACATAGGCGTATCCATCTTCGTTTCCAAGATTCGTTATAACGTGGCCCTGATCAGCATTTGGAAGTCCGCTAAGCTCTCCCTTGCCAACGTAATGAAACCACCAATCCACAGCTGCCGGCTCTGCCAATTCCACTTCGAACCAATCCAGCAGCCAATCTTCGGTCAATATCAGGTGCCGGTCCAGGACGCCCTGTTCATAAGCCTGATCGGAACGAACCCAGAGATAGGAAAATTTCGAACCCGATTCATACCGAATGCATTTCCCCTCGGTCGCATTCTGGGAGCGACGTCCAACCGAGACGGTATTGTGGCAGGCTGTATGGGGATACCATTCCTTCTTCAGAATCGAACCGTACGGTACGGTTCCGCGGTCTGGCGAAAGAGGCTGATTCCCGACATGAATCATCAAATTCAGTTTATCGAAGTGACCATGTGATCCACCATGAGGGCCAAAATCGACCAACGCCTGAAGTCCATTCGAATGCTGCGACTTCAACAGGGCAAATCCACTGTGAAGAAGAAAGACGGCAGGAGTAGACAGATCAGGGAAACCGTCCTCGTTTCGGCCTTCGATGTCCCATGCTTCATTACCTTCTAGTTCATGACCTGCTTGGTTTGCATGTTCTGCATCGCCTGCTTCTTGGACTTCTCGTGTCACTCGTACTTCGATGATGTCCCCTACTTCCCATACTCCTCCCGCTGTCTCCTTATGAGAACCCTTCGCCTCAAAAGAAGCCACTCCGGATCGACCATCCCAATGGCCCGTTCCGTATAACAGAGCTTCCAGCATGCCAACCCGGCCGGCTTCTCCATTCAGTTCACGATATACATTCTCTAGCAATCGCTGATAACTCTTGTCTCCATATACGGATAAACCGATTTCCGCAATCTCGGCAATTTCTCGAGCATAAGGAGCCCTGCAATAAGGACCGTCGTGAAGTGCAGGCAGAAAGCCGTTTGGGTCTGACAATCGAACCAGTACCGCCAGCATGCCCTGCATGGATTGGCCTTGCTCTCCTCTCAGGGAAAAAAGCTCTTCACCAACCCTTGCCCCCATTTCCGCAGCAATCAGGTAAGCACGGAGTACGAATACGTGGTAATAAATGCTGCCTTCGAATTCAAGCTGATCCGGTCTGATGGCAATGCTGAGATGATGCCGCAGGCCGCCTTCCTTCGCGACCAGCTGCCGGAGCTTCTCCGTTTCGCCTTGTACCGCATAGATACTGAACAGCGCGGCTATCAGCCAGGCGGTATAGTTGTTCTCGGGATTTCCGCGCTCCCAGGTCAACACATGATGATATTCCGTCATGCTGCTCTCGAGCATGTGCAGGAATTGATCAATCTTCCGGTGCTCAGCCTCGTCGAACGACACTTGCGCATCCTTCAGAAGCAGATAGCCGCGAAGCAATGTCGTGGCCCAGATGGCCTCGGTCAAAGCCTGATGGAATGCCCGCCCTTTCAGCATCCAGGGCTGGGCATCGGGATGAACCGGGTATAGCGGAAATTGCTCCGCATAGCGGACAATCAACTTTTTTCCAAGATCGGCGTAGGCCTTCTCTCCGGTACCGGCATAGACGGCGGCAGATTGCAGGACGTATCGGGCCATGGACTGATGCTTGAATACCAGCCATGCCCCCCTGTACGGTTCTCCTTCCACTTCACAACCATACGGACAACGAAAGGTGCTGCAGTCCGCCTCCAGTGGATCAAACATCAGTTCCGTATGATGTTCGGGACACACGTATTGGTGCCACCAGCCGCCTGGATCAACGGGAACATCCAGCCTCCGATCGATGACTTGATCGAGCTCGGCCTTCAGGATATCGACTGTGCGTTCGCTCCACGGATAGAATTTCGACTTCGCGTTGACCTTCATCCAATCCCTCATCGCATGAACATGCCGCCGTTAATTTCGATCGTCTCCCCCGTCAGATAAGAAGACAGCTCCGAGACGAGGAACAGAACAGAGCCGGCGACATCGTCCGGGGTGCCCTCTCGGCCCAGCGGAATGCCCTTGATCGTTGCTACTCGCGCGTCATCCGGGGTAAAGGTGGCATGAAATGCCGTTTGTCCGATAAAGCCTGGCGATACGGCGTTTACGTTAATACCGCTTGCAGCGAGCTCCTTCGCCAGCCCTTTGGTAAAGCTCAGGACGGCAGCTTTGCTGGCTGCATAAATGCTTGCGCCGGGCCCGCCGCCGTTATGTGCCGCAACGGAGGTCATATTGACAATGCGACCTTGACCTGCGGCTTTCATACCCGGAATGACGGCTTTGCTCACGAATACCGTGCTTTTCATATTTACATCCATGACCTTGCTGTAGAGCTCCTCGGTCATTTCCGCATTCGCCAGACGCTCAACCAAATGCCCTGCATTATTAACCAGAATCGTAACCGGGCCGCCGAATGCCTTCTCTACCTCAGCTACGAGTGCCTTTGCCTGCTCCACATGCGTAACATCTGCTTGAAATGCATGAGCCTCGCCGCCAAAACCTCGAATCTCCGCCACGGCTTCTTCAGCGGCATCCTTGCTGCTCAGATAGTTTAGGGCTACCTTAGCCCCACTTCTTGCCAGCTTCAACGCAACTGCACGACCAATCCCTCCACTCGAACCTGTGACTAATGCGATGTTACCCGATAAGTTAATATGCATATTGATCCCTCCTGATTAGGTTTGCAGCTGTTTCAGTCTGCTTTTTTGTTCAAGCACTCTTTCCATTCGCGGCATCGTCATGACAATGCTCGTGCCCTGATCCGGCGAACTATGTACCGTAATCCCGTACTCTTCGCCGTAAACCATCTGAATTCGCCGATGGACATTGACGATGCCGATTCCACCCTTGCGCCTAACATGTATTCCGTCATCATCATCGACCAGACGGTTTTCCTCGAGCCGCTTGCGCAGTTTATGAAGGTTACGGTCCGCTATACCTGCCCCGTTGTCCTCGACGATAACGAGCAAGTTGTCCTGTTCTATTCTCGTGTCGATCCGAATGTAGTGCCATGCTTCGATCCCTTCCGGAAAAGCATGCTGAAAAATATTCTCGACAATCGGCTGCAAGGAGAGCCTGACCATCTTCTCCAATAGGAGCTCGGGTGGCGTTGCCACCTCGATCTCGAAATCGCGCCCGATTCGATGCTTCAAGATCATCATGTAATGCCGTACATGATTCAACTCGTTCGCGATCGTAATTTCCTCCAGATTCGTCTGGATGGAGTATCGAAGCATGAAAGCCATCGACTCTACCATGTCCGAGATCTCGTCGGAATCCTGAACGATCGCGTAACAATTGATGGTTTCCAGTGTGTTGTAGAGAAAATGCGGATTGATCTGTAATTGTAGCGCCTGGAACTCTGCCCGCTGGCGCTCCAGCTGGATGTCCTGCAGCTCCAGCTGCGTTTTCTGATTGTGGAGCTCCGTGTCGTATACCTGCTCGATCATGTCGGACAAACGGCTGACCATGAGATTGTAGCTATGGATCAATCCGCCGATCTCGTCCTCCCGCGGCTTCACGTCGGTGATATGCGTCCAGTTTCCCTTCTCCGTCTGCCTCATCCCGTTCTTCAGATTGCGAATCGGATTCACGATTGATCTTCCGAATCGATAGGCGAGAATGAGCGCAATAATCAGCGTAACGAAGCCCACAATAATGGTGGTGGACCGAACCCCTGAAATCGGTGCCCGAAGCTCATCCAACGGCATCATAATGACGAGGCTCCAGCCCGAATACTCCGACTGGCGCGTAATGATCATCGTTTTGTCTCCAAGCACCGGTTCAATGAATCGATGATCGCCTTTGGCGATAATACGCGCCGGCAGGTCGGTTGATGTAATGCCGTCCATATCCACGTGCTCAGGGGCATAGACGACCTCGCCTTCACGATCCAGGATGAAGAAGAAGCCCTGCTCCCCGAGATCGACGCCATTCCATAAACTCGACAGCTGGTCTTCATTGAACTCAACCGCAAGCACGCCTTTCACGGCATACGAGTTCATTCCCCGGATTTTGCGCGCTACCGTAATGACGTTGTCCCGATCCTTCTCGAGCAAGCTGGTCTTCAATATGACGATCTCCCCGCTCCCCGGCGTTTTCTCCGTCAGCTCGCGAAGGCGGCCTGACGGATCAATCGACATGGCGGAGAAACTCTGATTCTGATCAAAAATCGCCCTGCCATGAAACCCGAGAATATACATCATGTGAGTCTGCGTCGGATATTGTATAAAGATCTTCTGAAAGACATCCTTGCGGATAAGATTGGTAAATCGATAATGCTCATAGCTGTCGCTTGGGTCCATATCCAAAAAGCGTTTGACCGAATCCTGCAGCAAAATCGTATTGCTGATCCGCTCGAATATCTGCAACTGGTTATCCGTTTGCCTTGCCGCGTTCGTGATGACGGTGGTCATATACTTCTCGACCTGTTCATCAATCGCTTCGGATGATTTGATATAGAAGAATACGCCAACCGTAGAAAGCGAGAACAATATAACGATAAAGAAGTACAAGAAGATTTGACGAGACAGGCTCTTGCGCATCATTCGATCCCCAGCAGCTCCCGATATTCGGAAGGGGTATATCCGGTGACCTTCTTGAAGGTCTTCGTAAAATGGGGATGATCCGCATACCCTACTTCGAACGAAATATCCGTAATTTTATAATGCGGAATGGCGAGGAGCTTCTTCGCTTTCTCCATTCTTTTCTTGATCCGGTAATGGACAAAAGTCTCATCCGTCATCTGTTTAAACAGCTGACTGAAATATGACGGGTTGAGCCCAAGCATATCGGCAACCTCATCGAGTGAGAGATCACGGGACAAGTTGCGCTCTATATAGGCCTTCGCTTCTTCTACAGGCTCCTTGGCATTTCCTTTCCGCTTGTCGCGTATGAGCTTGACCGTCTGATCCACGGCTTGACGAAATCTCTCGAAATAATGATGGTTCCCTCCGGGTGCAGGCCCCGAAATGCCTGTCATACGCTCGAACGAATACACATCCCGGCCGTTTAACTGCTTGATCAGTTTCGCATACAGTTCATCCAGCAATTCCTGAAGCTGAATCGATTCGAGCCTGCGCTCGTTGCAGTAATCCTCGATTTCTTGCAGCTTGTTCTGGATATCGTTCACTTGTAAATGCCATACGGCCAGTTCCAGCTGCTCCAGCCAATCCTCCAGCTTGGAGAGCGGAAAATAGAACCGCTGCTTCGCCTGCATGGACTTTCGATCCGCCATCAATTTATTCATGGTGTTATGTACCACCGATTTGGTCACGGGCTTGAGCAGATATTCCTTAACCCCATACGACATGCATCTCTGGGCATATTCGAAATCGCTGTAACCGGAGATGACAACTACCGTGATATCGCCGTATGTTTCATATAGCTGCTTGCTTAGCTCCAGGCCGTCCATCTTGGGCATCTTGATATCCGTAAAAATGAAGTCCGGTCGTGTCGTCTGGATCGCTTCCAATGCTTCCATGCCGTTGCCGGCCGTTGCCGCTTGAATCATGGCCGGATCCGTCTGCGTGATCAGTTTCGCCAAGCCCATTCTTATCATAGGTTCATCATCAACGACCAGAATGCGGTACATCGCCCATTCCCCTTTCAAGACAGCGAGAGTAGTTTAGCTTTAGCAAGATACTCCTCTGCCAGACAAGCAGAGGAGTCATTCTTCAACACTATACTAAAACATGCTCCGCTTATTCGAAAGCGTTTTCTTTTTCGTTATATCGTTTCGTGGCTTCCTCAATAATCTCGTTGCCGCCTTTGGACAGATATTCCTCGAGCACCTTGCCGTAGTTATCGATAGGCTCCCTGCCGTATACCATGCGGAGCACATGCTCCAGAATCAGCGGCGGCATTTCATCCGACTTCGGATTCAGCTCCGGATATTTCACCATCGCCTCCAGTCGCGGATCGAATTCAATGCCGCGGCGGCCCTCATTCGAAAGCATGTTATCAAAAGCCTCAATCAGCTCTTTGCCGGAATCGGACAACTCGGATACGCGTTTGTTGTAGGTTGTGTCCTGCACCAGCCACAGCCAGTAGTTCAAATAACGCATCTTATCCGCACCTGCTGTGTCCGTTGGAACCTCGAAGACCGGTTTGCCGTCGGTTACCTGATAATCCTCGCCCTCGATGCCGAAGCTGAAGAACATTTCCGCATCTTCACTGACCATCCAGTTGAAGAACTTCACGATATCCTCCGCTTTATCCTTCGCCTTCGCGTTGATGAAGAAGGAACGCGTGACCGGATTGTAATGGGCATATCCCCCTTTACCGTCAGGTCCAACAGGTGAAGGAATCAGCGCCACTTTCGCGTCCGGCACATTCTCCTTCAGCTGGGTACCCCAGATCGGAAGCTCATTCGCGTTCATGGACCACATGCCGGCTTTGCCGCTCGTGACGATGGATTTGAAATCCGCGCTTTCAATGGTCGCGAATTCCTTGCTGATCAATCCTTCTTCATGCATCGTCTTATAGATCTGAATGGCTTGCTTCATATTTTCTTCATCGAAGAAGGTTGGCTTTACTTTCCCATCCGGGAACACCTTGAATTGGTTCAGGTAACCCAGCACGTCATAGGCGCCGAAAAAGGTATCCGCGTATTTGAAATTCTGTCGTCCAGCATAAGGCTGCTCCACCCCGGCTTCTTTGAATGCGCGCAGCACATCCATCGTCTCTTCCACCGTTGTCGGGATCTCCTTGCCTACTTTCTCCAGCAGGTCGGTCCGAATCCATGTGGCTCGTCTGGATGGATTGGACAAGATTTCAGGAATCCCGTAGATATTGCCCGTCTTGGAATCCGTCATCCGCTTCCAGGCTTCCTCAGGGATAAACTTGAGCAGGTCCTGCCCATGCTCCTGCAGGAGGTCGTTCAGCGGGAGAAAGACTCCGTTCTCTACGGCACCCGCCAGCTCGGGACCGCTGATTCCGCCAGTACCCTGCACCACATCCGGAATGTCGTTCGTTGCGAACATTTGCACCATTTTATCCTGATATTCGTTATGCGGAATCAGGCGGATATCCAGGTCCGTATTCGTCATTTTCTCTAGCTCCAGCACATACTTATCCTTGTTGATATCCGGATTCTTCTCAACGTAGGATACGTTAAGCGTCCGCATCGAAATGGAAAATTTCGTGGCTCCCGCTTCATTCCCGCCTTGACCGTCGCCGTCGGCATTGGCTCCTCCGCCTCCGCCATTGTTACCCGAACAGCCAACGAGCATGGCCAGTACGAGACCTGACGTAAGCGCACGTGTCCAGCTTTTTCTCATGAATACCCCTCTTTTCAAGCTAATATAGTCGCTTATAATAGCGCTTTCAAACTTAATATCAGTATAGAGAGCCGTCTAGGCGGGAACAAGGAATGTCTTTGGCTCGGTTTGTCGTTTTTTTAGGGTTATTCTTTGATCGACCCGATCATCATCCCATGAATGAAGAAGCGCTGCAAAAACGGATACAAGAGGATGATGGGCACGGTTGCTACCAGGATAACCGCCATTTGTATGCCTTGTACGGACTGTGAACTTGCCTCGAATGCAAGGTTGCCTGTATCGGTCAGCCCTTCGTTTACCAGAAGCTCCCTTAATTTTACCTGGAGCGGATACTTGGCACGATCATTGATATAGTAAAGCGCGTCCATGTATTTATTCCAATTGGTTACAGAGTAGAATATGCCCACCGTCGCCAGCGCCGGTTTTGATAACGGAAGCACAATGCTCCATAACGTGCGGACCTCGCTGCATCCGTCGATTCGGGACGAATCGATCAGTTCGCTCGGAATTTGGGTGAAGAAGGTTCGAAGCACAAACAGATTGAATGCGCTGATCGCCGATGGCAGCATCAAAGACCACAGCGTGTTTACGAGATTCAGCTCGCGCATCAGAATGAATTGCGGAATCAGCGGTGCCGTGAAAATCATGGTCATCAGGATGATAATCATGATCGTTTTTCTGCCGACGTATTCAGGCCTGGAAAGCGGATACGCCAGGGAAGCGGTTGCTGCCAGATTGATGAAGGTTCCGAATAGCGTAATGTAGACGCTGATGCCGAATGCCCTCCAGATGGAGATATCGTTGAACACATGCTGGTAGTAGGCAAAGGTAAACTCCACCGGCCAGAACATCACTTCTCCGCGATCGATAGCGCCCGGGCTGCTGAACGACTGAGCTATGACATTGAGAAAAGGGAGCAGCATGGTGAGTGCAAGAAAAGTAAGGATGATATAGTTCACTACAAGAAACAGTTTTCTGCCTGCACTGTCATATTTCACGTTGGTGGTCACTCCCCTCTAATACAGCGACTCGCCGGTCGCTTTCTTGCTGATGGTGTTTGCAATGGAAATCAGGAACAAGCCGACAACGGATTTGAACACCCCGATAGCGGTGGCATAGCTGTACTGAAGCTGCTGCAAGCCGGCTTTATAAATGTACGTGTCCAAGATTTCGCTGGACTGAATGTTGAGCGGGTTCTGAAATACGAATACGCGTTCAAACCCATAATCCATGAAGTCTCCGATCTTGAGCAGGAACAGGATTGTTATCACGGGAAGCAGCGCCGGCAGGGTAATGCTGAGCGTCTGGCGCCATCTCCCCGCTCCATCGATTTCGGAGGCTTCATAGAGGTCAGGATTAATGCCTGCGAGCGCCGCCAGATAAATGATGGTCCCCCATCCGACATCTCTCCATAGTCCTGAGCCCACCAATACCGTTCGAATGTAGGAATCTTCGCCAAGGAAATAGATCGGCTCAATGCCGAACCAGCTGAGCATAACGTTCACGATCCCCGACGATGGAGATAGGATCCCCACAAAGATACCGCTTACAATGACCCATGACAGAAAATGCGGCGCATAGAATATCGTCTGTACAATTTTCTTGTAAACGACCTGGCGCACCTCATTGAGCAATAAAGCCAGAACAATGGGGGCGGTAAAAGCAAACAGAATGTCGTATGTACCCAGCAGAAGCGTATTCCGCAGAATTTTCAAAAAATCATAGTGCTGGAACATGCGTTGAAAGTGCTCAAGGCCCACCCAGGGACTTCCCGTCACACCTGCAAACAGATTGTAGTTCTGGAATGCGATCACGGAGCCCATTAACGGTACATACTTGAATAATCCGAAGAACAGCAATCCAGGCAGTGATATGAAGTACAGCGCCCTGTATTTCCACATGAAGCCAAGTATTCTTCTCCGTTTATCAATCTTTCCCTCTAGATTCGGGCTTACCGCTGCTTTGCTTGTTGCGGCCATCTGTCATCACCTCTTGTTTCTCAAATTGGCCGGTGCGTTGTCATCAATCGGAATTTCGTCAAACTGAATGCTAATAAATTCAGGCTCACGATCAATGATCCGGGACAACTCCCTCGTAAAAACATCAACGATTTCGTCCTTCTGCTGATCCGTGCGTCCTTCATACATTTTAATCGTAATTTGCGGCAACGGCTTTCGCCTCCTTAGGAATGATGATGTGATGAATACCCTTATCCTATAAGTTTCGTGGTCCGAGCAGCAATGGAACATGATCGGTTCCCTTGTGTTTTTTTTAGGTGCTTCGAAAGGCTTGTGTTTTTTTAAGATCGACTTGTTATTTCAATAGTTCTTAAGCTGTGTATGTAGAATTTGGCGGCGTTCTATGGAACAATGGATCAAAGCAGTTGCGATAATTAGCCAAACGATGACATAAGTACTGGGAGGTTAACGATGAACGGACAACATCAGGAAACAATAACGCCTTATTCGTTATTATGGGGTCAAATAGAAAATAAACTGTCGCGTATGACCGGACAGCTTCAAGGCAAAGTTCCTCATGCAACAAAGAACGGAATCTATGATTCCACCCGGATCGACTGGTGGACCTCGGGTTTTTGGCCGGGTATGCTCTGGATCATGTATGATATGACCAAGCAGCCGCAGTATAAGGAATGGGCTTGGGAATGGGATGTTCGGCTTGAACAAGCGCTTATCGGGGACAGTAATTTCCATCACGATGTCGGCTTTCAATTTCTGCCGACAGCCGTCATCAAATATATACTGACAGGCGATCTGGATGCCAGGCGGAGAGGACTGTTGGCCGCTACATTGCTCGCCGGGAGATATAACCCGGTCGGGAAATTCATACGTGCTTGGAATCAGGTGAAACCAACCTCATGGAATCATGGGAATGAAGGCTGGTCCATTATCGACTCCACCATGAACCTCTCCCTTCTATTCTGGGCTTCCGAGGAGAGTGGCGACCCGAGATTCGCTCATATCGCCAGAGAGCAAGCCAATACGGTCGCCGAGTTTTTCATAAGGCCGGACGGCTCCGTTCGGCACATCTGCCGATTTGATCCGTTAACGGGAGAATTTATCGAAGCGCTGGGAGGACAAGGCTATGGACCGGAATCTGCGTGGAGCCGGGGAGCGGCCTGGGCATTGCATGGCATGGCTAACACCTATCGCTATACCCGCGATATTCAGTATCTTGAAGCCGCCAAGCGGGTTGCCCATTTCTTCATAGCTTCCCTTGAGGAGGATTCCATCCCCCGCTGGGATTTCCGTGCGGAGCGCAAGGAGATGGGACCTTCCAATCGTGAAGAGACGGAATCATCTTCGATGACTTCCGAACCCCGGGATACGTCAGCGGCATCCTGCGCTGCTTCCGGTCTTCTTGAAATCGCGGACCTGGTGCCTATAACCGAAAGCGCTCTGTACCGTGAAAGTGCCCTGCGCATCATCGACTCCTTGACGGCCCATTACGCCGAATGGGATGACCCCGCGTATGAAGGCATCCTGAAGGAAGCCACGGGACATCTGCCAGCCGGGCAAAATATAAACGTTTCGCTGATCTATGGGGATTACTATTATGTTGAGACCGCTGCCAAGCTAATGGGATGGAAAAACCGGATCTTCTGATCCGGTTTTTTGGCATGTCAATTCATCTATTTTTCCTTAGGAATCCGAATATAGAAGCAGCTGCCGCCGGCATGCTTCTCTCCGCTCTCAGCCCATACCTGACCGCCATGCGCTGATACCAGCTGCTTGACGATGGCAAGCCCCATCCCGCTCCCACCACTTGACCGATTCCTTGACTTATCGCCCCGATACAGCCTTTCGAAAATATATGGCAGATCGGAGGAAGAGATCCCCTGACCTGAATCCTGTATTCGGATCAGAGCAGTTGCCCCTTCGTCCACGAGCTCGGCTTGTACGGTTCCCCCAGCTGGCGTGTAGTGCAAAGCATTGCTTAACATATTGATTAGAACCTGAAGCATTCGGTCGGCATCCACCTCGGCTAGGATCGGCGAACCGCTGACATATTGCAGGTCCACCTTTTTTTCATGATACATTGCTGCCGCCAAGGTGATGGCCCTCTCCATAATGTGGCCAAGCTCCTGCTTGGTTCGGGATAGTTGAAACTCAGGCGATTCCATATCGTGTAGATCCTCAAGCTCCGTTACGAGCTGAATCAATCGATCAATCTCTTCAAGGCACGTTTGAAACCGAGCTGCAGTCGGCTCCCATACCCCATCCTCTAGTGCACGAGTGTGACTCTTTAATGTGGTTAAAGGCGTTCGCAGTTCATGTGCGATATCTTGGGTCATATTCCTGCGAAGCAGTTCCTGCTTCTGTAGCTGCACCGCCAGCTCGTTCAGCGAAGAACCGAGTCCTGCAATTTCATCGTACCCTTTGGTTGTCACACGAATGTCCCAATTCCCCCGCGTCATCATCTCAGATGCTCGCTTCATCTGGACGAGGGGAGCCGATATTCTCTTCGCAACATATATGCCTATAACGGAAGCAATGGCAATCGATAGGAGACATGTCAAAATGATGGATTGCATCTGTGCCTGCTCCAAATGATAATTCAGCTCAGCCATTCCATGATACACGGATGATTGCTGCTGGAACATGGCGATATGATAATGGTTGGTCACAATATTGATCACGGTAAACATGATCAGAATCCCTGCCGTGATACTGATAATGATGGCGGCAAGCCTCAGGTCCAGCCGATGCTTCAAGCCCCATCACCTCCAAAGCGGTATCCGAATCCGTAAACGGTGATGATATACTTAGGCTGTCTGGGGTCGGATTCAATCTTTTGCCTCAGATTCTTGATATGCTGATCAATGATTCGGATGTCGCCGATAAAGTCATAGCCTAACACCCGGTCGACCAGTTCTTCGCGCGAAAAAATGCGCTGGGGGTACTTGGCCAACAGAAGCAGCAGCTTGTATTCGCTTGGCGTCAAGTTTACAACCTGTCCATGGCAGGTAACTTCGTGTTTCATCGAATGAATGGCCAGCGCTCCCTGGTGATACACAATAACGTCCGCCAGCAGCTTGCTGTCATCTCCCCGTCTCAAGACGGCCTTGACTCTTGCCACTACTTCCCTAGGGTCGAACGGCTTCACGATATAATCATCGGCTCCGATCGCAAACCCGCCAATCCGACTGCTCTGTGCCACCTTAGCCGTTAACATGATAATAGGTACCGAGCTGAACGTTCGAATTTCCTGGCACACCCGCTCGCCATCCATATCCGGGAGCATGAGGTCTAATATGACAAGATCGACGGATTGCTCTCGCAAGAAATCGAACGCTTCGGCACCGTTGGCCGCTTCCAGCGTCAGACAATGTTCTTTGTTTAAATAGGATACAAGAACTTCTCGAATATTCGGTTCATCATCCACGATTAATATGGTCTTCATTCTGGTTTCTCCTTATTGAATCCTTCATCAGTACAAGTCAACTTTAACATAAGACTCCATTGTAACTGAAACTTGTGAAGATTTGATGAGGATGAACCCAGGAGCCCATTATATTCATAAGGCCGAAGCTGTTATAGCGTTGAAGTTCGTGTCATAACATGGCCGCTGTGATTTGGGACTTCAGGTAAGAAATGCTCTGCGGCACTTCACGCTCATACAATCCGTGAAGAATAAGCGGACCCTTGAAATGATAAGCGTGCAGAAGTTTCATATAAGCTTTATAATCCAGTTCGCCGGTTCCGGCTGCCTTGTACTGTAGTCCGTCTACCGTCGAATAATCCTTGGCATGCGCAATAATGACATGTTCACTGAGCAGTGACAGCGCTTGATCGATAACCTCTGTCAGGGGCCTCCTCTCGGTCAGACTGATCAAATTCGCTGCATCCAAGACTACCTTTAACCGGGGAGAACCCATCGTATCCAGCAGCCGCCTGGCTTTGACCGCATCGCTGATCACATTGGCCGGCTCAGGTTCAATAGCCAGTTCCAGCTCAAACTCCTCTGCCATATTCACTAATTCATGCATGGTCGTAAACAGGTCATCCCACGCTTCCGTTGAATCATTGTCCGGATGTTCCCTCCACATATTGTTCTTATCCCTTGTGCCGGTGCACAGGGTAATGACCGACGTCCCCATCGAATGGCACATAGCTGCCAATCGGCGAAATCTTCGGATGTCATCCCGCAATCTCTGCCGGTCCGGGTGAATCATATTGAAGGTTCCGGATACTGCGGCTATATGAAGAAGCCGTTTCTCACATTCTTTTCTAATATGCACCGCAGTTTCCAGATCGTTCTCGTCCGGCAGTGATGGGAGACCCGCACAGGAAAGATTGAATTGAATTACACTCAGTCCGGTTGCATTCACTGCGTCCAAATTTTCCTCCAAAGTAGGTCGTTCAAACGTCTTGGAGAAAATGCCAAGCCTCATGCCTCATACACCTCCCGTTACGTCAGCCAGCTTTACCGTATCCCCGCTCTCCGCCGATCGTGCAATCGCCGCCATGGCACGCATGGCTGCAACTCCATCCTCCAGATTGGCCCCTCTCATCGGTGCCTGCTCCAGAATCGTTTCCGCAAAGCCTTCAACCTGCAGCTTGAAGAAATGCGCATCTTCCCCAAGCGGGCGATGATAGCAACCATCCCGTACCGAAAACACCTCTACGTCGCTGGACTTAAAAAGCCAAGGATTATAGGTCTTGCCAATAACGCTTCCGTGTTCGCCGTAGATCTGAAAGCCCTCATGCCAGTCCATCCGCACGGCAACCGTAAGATCCAGATGTCCTACAGCGCCCGAGGCATACTGCACCGTGACAAACCAGTTATACGCTCCGAACTTCTGCGTGTTCCAGGCCGTAACGCTTTCCATCTCTCCGCCTAAAAAGCGAGCCGTATCCACCAGATGGCTGCCATGCGTCAGCATGAAGTAACGCAGCTTATCCAGCTTTGGATTGCCTTCCGGCCTTAAGGCATTCGGACTAAGCTGCACCAGCGGCTGCACGTTCTCGGTGACCGTATACCGGTAGGTTGAGTCGCAGTACCATGCTTTCAGTGCCAGCATCTCACCCATTTCTTGATCAATGAACTGCTTGGCATACGCGATGCCCGGGTCAAAGCGCTTCATATTTCCGATTTGGACAATACATCCGGAATGCCGTGCCTTCCGCTGCAATTCCTCACACTCTTCTACGTTGACGCCTAGAGGCTTTTCAACTAGGACATGCTTGCCTGCAACAATGGCTTTAAGGGCAGCTTCCACGTGAAATTGATCTGCGATGCCAATGATAACAGCCTCCACCTTGGGATCGGCGAGCATCTTGTCATAGTCATTGTAGATCTTGGTTGGCTGGTGGATTTCGGCCATGCGGCCCAGCAAATCCTCCGCGACATCGCATATCGCGTATAGCCTGGCATTGCGCGCTCTCCGGCAAGCCTCGAAATGTCCGTACTGCGATATGGGACCGCAGCCCAGCACGCCGATATTTAATTGTTTTTTACCTGTAGTCATGACGGCACCTCCTGTAGTTGATGATTATAAGAAAAACGTCTATCGACGTACTTTCTCGGAAGACAGACCGCGGTTAGAGGAAGTTTTTCTTGCGATATCAGGAAGGCCCGTGCTTCGAAGTTTATACTTTCTGATATCTAAAGAAAAACGTCTATCGACGTACTTTCTCGGAAGACAGACCGCGGTTAGAGGAAGTTTTTCTTGCGATATCAGGAAGGCCCAAGCTTCGAAGTTTATACTTCCTGATATCTTTACAAAAGCCGCAGGATATATTCCAGCGGCTTCTTTTCCTTTTATTTTTTGGCCATATATTTGCGAATATCAAATGCGACCGCTGCTACGATAATAAGCCCTTTAATGATCAATTGCCAGTATGGGCTGACACCGATAAAGGTTAATCCGTAATTGATGACACCGAAGATAAGAACCCCTGCCATCACGCCTGGCACCGTGCCGATGCCTCCCGCAGTGGATACCCCGCCAACCACGCATGCGGCAATCGCATCCAGTTCATACATGTTGCCGTAGTTATTCGTCGCGCCCCCGGTTCTCGCAGCCTCTAATACACCAGCGATGCCGTACAACGCACCGGAAATCGCGTAGATCGCTATCAGATTGCGGGCTACATTGATCCCTGATACATGCGCCGCTTGCACGTTGCCGCCGATGGCATACATATTTTTGCCGAGCCGGGTTTTGTTGAATATGACCCAGCAGATGAACGCAACGAAGACGGCGATAATGACGATGTAAGGGAGTGAATATCCGCCGCCGAAGTCAATGTAGCCGCTGCCCCACACGGTAAAGTCCGGTCTCAAACCGCCAATCGGCTGGGATTGGTTCGGCTCCATATCAAAATAGATGGAATTGACGCCGTAAATGCCGACCATCGTACCGAGCGTGGCTATGAATGGCGGAACATGCAGTTTAGCCACGATGAAACCATTGATTAACCCAACGATAAGTCCCGCTGCTATACCGATAAGGATCGGCAATACAACCGATACTTGAGGCAGGTCCGGGAAGAAGCGGTTGGCGTATACATCCGTTTGCAGCATGGAAGCCGATACAACCGCCGTTAATCCGACAACGCGTCCTGCGGAGAGGTCAACCCCGCCGGTGATCAGAATGAACGCCGCACCAAGGGCGATAATTAATCGGGTGGAGGATTGCTGCAAAATATCCCGCAGCGTGGAGAAGGCCAGAAAGTTGGGATCTGCGACGGCAATCCCGATTACAAGTAATATCAATACTACAAATATGGCGCGCTGCGCCAAATAATCTTTTACCTTACCGATGGTTTGCGTATTCATCGACTTCCCCTCCCGAATCAGCTGACCGCTGCTGTGCGGCAAGCCGCATGATTTCCTCTTCACTTGCTTCCTGCCCTGCAAGAATTCCCGTCATCCGCCCTTCGCTCATCACCATGATTCGGTCGGACATTCCAAGCAGCTCGGGCATTTCGGAGGAAATCATAATAATACTCTTTCCTTGCTTGGCTAGCTGCGTAATGATCGAATAAATCTCAAACTTGGCGCCCACATCGATGCCACGTGTCGGCTCATCCAGCAGAAGGATCTCAGGCTCGGTCAGAAGCCACCTTGCCAGCAGCACCTTCTGCTGGTTGCCGCCCGACAGGTTCCGAATCTGGGTATGGACCGAGGGTGTTTTGGTTCTCAGCTGCTCCACGTTCGTTCGCGCATCCTCGATTCCTCTGCGTTCATTTAACAGGAACGCGAAGTTCTGATACCGGCGAAGATTAGCAATGACGGTATTCTCATAGACCGACAGAACTGGGAATATGCCGGTGACTCTGCGGTCTTCCGTCAGCAGCGCCATGTTATTTTTCTTGGCGTCCGAGGGTGATTTGATCCTTACCGGCTTCCCGTTAATCGAGATGGTTCCGGAAGCCACTGGACGAAGCCCGAATATAGCTTCAATCAATTCCGTTCGCTGTGCGCCGACAAGGCCGCCAATACCCAGGATCTCTCCTCGTCTTAGCTCGAAGGATACATTCTGAAACGATTTCCGATTCGTGGAGCTCAATTGGTGGACCTGCATCCGGGTTTCGCCGGGAACGTTCGTCCGTTCCGGATAGCGCTCCGTCAAGTCCCGCCCCACCATGCGGGTGATAATCAAATCGGTTGTCAGCTCGCCGGCTTGCCAGGTTCCCACATATTTCCCATCGCGCATGATTGTCACGTCATCGGAAATGCGCAAAATTTCTTCCATTTTGTGCGAGATGTAGACAATCGACACGCCTTGCGAACGCAGCCTGTTCATGATGCTGAACAGATGCTCCACCTCATTCCCGGTCAGCGATGAGGTCGGTTCGTCCATGACAATCACCTTGGAGTGATAGGACACCGCCTTGACAATCTCAAGCGATTGGATCTTGGACACAGAAAGGGCTCCTGTTCTTGCTCTGGGATCAATATCGATATCGAGCTCGCGAAACAGGTGGAGCGTATCTTTCGCCATCCGTTTCTCACTCACGAATTTCAAAGGCCAGAAGCCCGTCATCGGAAATCTTCCGAGCCATATATTCTCCATCACGTTGCGATGCGGCACGGGATGAAGTTCTTGATGGATCATGGATATTCCATGATTCAGTGCGTCCTTGGAGCTGTTGATGGCTACCTTGCTGCCGTTCAAATAAATATCACCTTCATCAGGCTTGTAGATGCCGAATAAACATTTCATCAATGTTGATTTACCTGCCCCGTTCTCGCCCATAAGGGCATGGACGGTGCCTGGTCTCACCTTGAATGTTACGCCATTTAGCGCCTGTACACCTGGAAACGCCTTCGATATATTCCGCATCTCCAGCACATACGGTTCCGTCACCTGGGGATACCTCCTTCGAAAGCCGGGTCGAAAAGAGCCGAATATAAAGGGACAACGCTACGAATAGCCGCTGCCCCTTCCTATAACCCTGCTATTATTTCGCGTCGGCGATATTGTCCTTCGTTATTTTTTTGTAAGCGATCCATACGTATTTGCCGTCGGTAATATCAAATCCGGTGTTGTCCTTGTTCGGCGTTTCTCCTTTGGATAGTGCTGCGGCAATCGCAACGGAAGCTTTACCCTGGCTCTTGGCATCATTAAGCACGGTGCCGAGAAGCGTGCCGTCTTCCAGCGCCTGAATGGCTGGAGCTGTCGCATCTACGCCCACGACCGGCATATATTTGTCGCCGCTGAAGTAACCCGCTGCTTTCAATGCTTCAATAGCGCCGAGCGCCATATCGTCATTGTTGGCCAGAACCGCTTCAATCTTGTCGCCATGGGAAGCAAGGAAGGCTTGCATCTTTTCCTGTCCCTTCACGCGGTCCCACATGGCGGTATCCACCGCAAGCGCTTCGACTTCGATTCCCGCATCTTGAATCGCCTGAACGGAGAATTTGGTCCTCAGCTCGGCATCCTGATGCCCCGGCTCACCCTGCAGCAATACATACTGCAGCTTGCCATCCCCGTTCTTGTCCGCCTTAGGATTGGCCTTCCAATAATCGACGATAAGCTGACCCGAAATCGTGCCGGATTCCTCCGCTTTCGCCCCTACGTAATACACCTTATCCCATTTGTTCATGTCTTCCGCGATCGGCTCCCGGTTTAAGAAGACCACTGGCGTATTCGCCGTTTTAGCCTTATCGATAATGACGCCGGCCGCCGTCCGATCCACCGGGTTGATAATCATGGAGCTGTATTTCTTCGAAATAAACAGATCGATTTTCTCATTTTGAGTTGGCTGGGCATTTTGGCTGTCCACGATATCCAGTTTGGCTACGCCATTCGCTGCATCGGACATCGCATTTCGAACGCCTGTCATGAACGTATCGTCGAACTTGTAAATCGCCACCCCGACTTGAGGTGTGCTGCTGCTCGCCGCGTCACCTTCCTTGCTTTCGCTGCCGGTTGAACTGCTCCCGCCGTTATTGCATGCCGCCGTGGTCAGCATCATACCGGCCATAAGGATTATCAGCCATTTTTTCTTCACCTGGGTTGACCTCCCTTGTTTCATTCGAATTTTCAGTGACGGATACGGCGTTCATAGGCCATATCTCACTGTCTACCGCCATTATGCCGCAATGCTCCTGACATTCGAATTCAAAATCCTCATGCTTTCTAGCAAAATTCTCATCACTTTGCTTCTAAGCGTCGCTTCTTCTTTACTTCACAAATGGAAACAGCACCTTCTGATTATCCATCCAGAACATGTTGTCGGCATCAATTACCTTGGTCTCAAGCACAATCGGCTTGTCATATTTCGAACCATCCAATACCTTCACGGCCTGTTCTACCCCCAGATAACCCGTGCTGAACCCATTCTGTACAACGAGCTTATGAAGGATGCCATCCTGCAGAAGCTGAAGCTGCTCCAGGTCGCTGCCGAAGGTGACAATCTTGATCTTACCCTGAACTTTCCGTCTTATGACTTCTTTCGCCGCACCCAAGGAGGCCTGAATATCGAGTGCCAGAATCCCGTCGACTGACTCCCGATCCAGCAGCTGCTTGGCCGCCTGCCAGCATGCATCTTCACGCTTGCCGCAAGCGGCGCCGTCCGCTACCTCAATTCCGCCGATATCCGACAGTACCCGTTTGGCGCCCTCTTCGCGGGCCATTAAGTCGGGATCCTCCCTGTCGGATCGAAGGATGGCGACAACGCCTCGACCTTCAAGCAAGTCGGCCAGCTGCTCCCCCGCCTTACGTCCAGCAATCTCATTATTGATTGCAATGGCGGACAGGACTCCTGTGGTCATTCGCGCATCATTCAATGCAATGACAGGGATATCAGCTGCTGATGCCTGATCCCCTAATTTCTGCAGTACGGCTTCGGATGCGGGATCGATCAAAATCGCGGAGGAGCCTTTCTCCAACACCTTCAATGCAGCTTGCAGCTGCTCGGCTTCATCGTCACTTGACTCCAGCGGGATATAATCAAGCACCATTCCATATTCCTTGGCAGCCGCCTCGGCTCCTAATCGGATAGCATCCCCCTGCTCTTCGGCGTGTATGGGAGCCACGAGGGCAATATGCCGGAGTTCGGTTTCATTCTCATCGTTGGTTGCGCCTGATGAACACGATGTTAAGGGGACCAAGGATAGGATAAGCACGACGAGTAAGGCCTTGGGTACAACCGGTTTACGTACCACGCGACGAATTCTAATCATTCTCTAGCCCCTCCCCTATATCGTGAATGACCGGAATGCGTATGCGAACGGTAGTGCCCACTTCGAGCTCGCTCTCAAATTCCAGACCGTAACGATGCCCATAATACAATTGGATGCGGTCATGAACATTTCGAACGGCCACGCCGGAGCCTGCCGTATTGATAAATGGAGCCGGATTTTGTCGCAGCACTTCATCCTCTAATATCCTTTCAACCCTCTCGGGAGACATTCCGACTCCATTGTCCCTAACCGTCATCTCCAATAGGTCGCCTTTTATAGCAGCCGTTATTTGGATATGTCCATGATCCACCATATACTCGATGCCATGTACGATGGCATTCTCAATTAAGGGCTGAAGCACCAGCTTTAACGTGTAACAAGACTGCGCGGCTTCATCCGCTTCGATCATAAAATCGAATTTCTGTTTATATCTCATCTGTTGGATGGTCAAATAATGCCTTGCATGTTCCAGTTCCTCACGGACGCTTATCGATGTCTTCCCTTTACTCAAGCTCAAACGAAACAGCTTCGACAAGGAAGTAATCATCGTAATGACCTCCTCCTTCTTGCTCATGCCCACCATGCGGACCACCGAATTCAAGGTGTTATATAAAAAATGCGGGTTGATCTGAGCCTGCAAAGCTTCCAGCTCGTATCTGCGCTTCGATTCCTGCTCTTTCACAATCTGCTTCATGAGCTGCCTGATCTTATCCAGCATCAGATTGAATCGGCTGGACAGCTGTACCACTTCCAGCGGCCCCTGCATCGGAAGCTCCACGTTGAAATCGCCCCGTTCCACTGCCTTCATCGTTCTGCCCATCCGGCGGATGGGGCGGGTCAGCATAGCCGAGAGAATCAGGGAAACCACGATGGCTAGCACCAGAACAATCGCCACAACTTGAACCAGATAACGATTGACCTCTTCTCTTGTGGTCATGATTTCATCCAAATAGGAAACCCCAACGATTTTCCATCCGATATTAACGACCGACTTCACCGTATTCAGCCGCTTGACTCCATCCGATTCATCAATGTAACTGTCCGAGGAAGTAAGTGCCCGTTCTACGCTCTCATTCCGAAGCCCCATGTAAATTAACTGCTGCTGGGGATGATACACGATGTTTCCCGCTCCTTCATCGATGATGTACGCATACCCTCGCTTCCCCAGGCTGATGCGGCTGCTCAGCTCATCGATTTTCTTGAAGTTGATATCCACCAGCAGAATGACATACGTCGGCTCTCCGTTATGAACAACCGTAATTCCTTTGCTCATCGTGACCACCCATTTAAATGTATGGTCATACAAATTCTGCACATGCGGCAGCGAGAAGCTCAGATGGTCGGAGACTCTCATGGCCGAGTGAAACCAGCTCTGCTCCGTCACCCGGGCGCTGGGCTTAACCGGAATGGCCGGGTGGTTCCTCAGCATATCGCCCTGTTCATTAAATAAAGCGATGGAGACGATGTCATCCCGACTTCGCATGATGGTGTTCAGCTGTTGAGTCACCTGCTCATCGTCCCATTGCCCGTCCACAAGCATATTTTCCTCAATGGCCCGATACAGTTGTGCCATCCCGTCCACGTAATCCTCGAGATTATAGCTGACCTGATCCACGATTTGCTGGGCATTCAAAAACACGCTTTGCTCCGCCGATCGCGAGAATTTATTGAACAACAGAACAGCTACCACAATCACAATAAGCAGAATAAATGCCGAGAAGGACCACATGATGATCGATTGAATGCTGTGTGCGCGAAATCGCCTAACCCATCGCTGAATGGTTGGTTTGATCGAGACCCGCTTGGCATGCGTGATTTTCACCCGTTCTACCCCCTCGCTTGTGTCCGGTATTCCTTGGGTGAGATGCCGACCTGCTTCTTGAAGCAGAAGCTGAAATAATTCGGATTGGCAAATCCGACACGCTCCGCAATTTCGAAGGCTTTAAGGTCCGATGATCGAAGAAGCTCTTTGGCCGTTTCCATCCGAAGCTGCATTAAATACTGCACATAGGTCATTTTGACTTCTCTTTTGAACACAGCGCTAAAATAGCCTGTACTGATATGAAGCTGCACGCACAGCTTCTGCAGCGATAACTCCGAATCACCGTAATGCTCCCGGGTATATTGGAGTGCCTTCTCCACGATGTCTTTGTACGCATGCTGCCTGGAGCTGGCAATATGCTTGCGTATAGTTAAACAGACATCCTGAAGCCAAGCTTTAGCCTCCTGCAATCCGGAAAACTTGAAGATCTCCGCATGCAGCTGAGATCCAGCGCCGAACAACGCCTCGATCTCAATCCCGGATTCTTGGGCCGATCGCAATATAGTCGTTACCACCTCCAGGAGGTATACCTGAACGTCCTGAATGGTACAGGAGGCACCCATGAGTTCATCAAATATGTGCGAGATTGCTTCAGTTAATTCCTCTTCCGTTCCGAGCTTTAGACTGCGGATCAGCGCTTGCTCCTTTAATTCATCCAGACGAACTCCCTCCGGTCTCGGGCGCTCGACATCATCAATGAAGATGACTTTCTCGGCACCAAGAATCAACCGGTAGTCGAGCGCCAGCAGCGCATCCTGATAGGAATACTTAAGGTCGGACAGATTCCGCAACATAGAGCCCACGCCAATCGTAACCGGCAGCTTCAAATAATGAAGAATGCTTTTTAACAAGCGGTCAAGTGTCACCTGCAGCTCGCTAAACCACGCTTCGTCTTCGCTCTCGTCATTCGTAATCAACAGCACGATGCTGTCCTGATGTATGAATGCGCTTACAAAAAATGCGGGATCCAGAAGCTCCTTAGCAATGTTCAGCATGGCATGCAGCATTAAATCCAAGTCTCCCGAATGGCGAAGGGAAGTTGAGGACGTATGCTCCTTATCTACAGATGCGGGATATAATGCCATAACCGCAGCCAGGTAACAACCTCCATTCACAGACAATTCGTAATTTCGAGTCTTCTCCTCTATGATCGAGCGGGGCAATTTCCGGGTGAGCAGAGACGCAAGAAACGATTCCCGAAGCAAAGGCAGGCTCGTGCGGTAATGCTCCTTCAACTGGCGCACGTCCTCACGCTCCGCAACCTCCATGTCGATCTTGTCTTTGATCTTTCCCAACAGCTCCATGAAGCTTTCGGCAGAGAATGGCTTCAGCAAATACTCGTCCACGCTGAGCGTAATCGCTTGACGGGCATAATCAAATTCATCGTATCCGGTTAAGATCACGATTTTGCACAGCGGCTGAAACTCTCTGAGCCACGAGGCCAACTGGAGCCCATCCTGAAACGGCATACTGATATCGGTAATGACGACATCCGGCTCCAATCGCTCCGCAAGCTCCATGGCCTCTCTCCCGTTCTCCGCCGTTCCCTCGATCGTAAATCCGCAGGCTCCCCACTGGATTTCCTGCACGAGTCCCTCTCTAACATCGGCTTCATCGTCCACTAACAACACTTTATACAAGGCAACCTCTCCTGTTCTAATCTGTCAAATTAGTTAAAAGAATCTAATGTGATCTTACCCCGGCGCATCCAAATTTGGAATGCATCTTTTTTCAAGCTTGATGAAGCAAAAAAAAAGAACGAATGCATGGCTATTGAACAACAGAATGATTTCTGTTCATTAAGTCATGATTCGTTCTAAATTCAATTGTGTAAAAATCCTTACGCCTGAACAGGTACGGAGACGGGTTTGGCAGGCGCGCTTAATCTTTTAATGCTCAAGTAGTAGGCAATGCCGAGCGGAATGACGGCTCCGAGCCAAGCCAGCGGATTTGCCAGGCTTGCGCCGAGGAACCCAATCTGCGCGGTCAGGAAGATGGCAGCCAATACCCGCATAATCAGTTCCATGATGCCGGCTACGGTTGGGATAAAGCTCTGCCCCAGTCCCTGCAGCGTGAAGCGGTAGATGAACAACAGCGACAGAAGCAAATAGGTGCTACCGTTCGATAAGAAATACAGCCTGCTAAGGGACAGCAATTCTTCCTGTCCTTGACCGACAAAGAGGCTGACGGCTGCAGGACCCGCAAATATAACCAGCAAGCCCACAGCGAGGCTGAAGGATCCCGAGACCCATATGCATTGTTTAACTCCAAGCTTGATTCGGTCTATGCGATTCGCTCCGAAGTTCTGGGCAGCAAAAGTCGCCATCGTAATGCCAAAGGAACTCATGGGTTGCGTAGCAAGCATGTCAATCTTCTGGGCCGCCGTATATGCGGCTACGGCTGTTGCCCCGAGACCGTTAAGCGTAATTTGTAGAATGATGGCTCCGATCGCAATGATGGAGGCTTGGAAGCCCATCGGGAAACCGACCCACATATGCTTGCGTATAAATGTCCAATCGATGGACCAATCGGCATTCTTGAACTGCAGCAGCGGAACTTTTTTATGAATGTATAATAAACAGAGTACGCAGGAGAACAGCTGCGATACCACCGTGGCAAGCCCCGCTCCGGCTACTCCCATCTTGAATACAAGAATAAATAACAGATCGAGTACGATGTTCAGAATGCTTGCGACCACCAAGAAGAGAAGCGGCGTCCGGCTGTCCCCAAGCGCTCTGAGCAGGTTCGCCAGCAAGTTGAACAGGACGGCTGCGCCAACACCCCAGTTGATAACGATTAAATACGAATAAGCATCATCCAAAATTTCTGCCGGCGTGTTCATCATGACCAGGACAGGCCTCGTGAATATGACACTCACAATGGTAAGGAAAACTGTGAATATAAGACTAATCCATATACTGGTTCCCACGCTTTTGCGAACACCCGCGATATCCTTGGCGCCAAAGCGCTGCGCCGTTATGATGGACAAACCGGCCGTCAAACCTTGGGCAAAACCAATGACAAAAAACAAAATACTGCCCGTCGAGCCAACAGCCGCAAGTGCGTTCACACCAATGGTGCGCCCCACGATCAGGGTATCCGCCATATTATAAAATTGTTGAAAAATATTTCCGATCAAAAGCGGGATCGTAAACATGATGATCAGCTTGATCGGACTTCCTTGCGTCATGTCTCTCATGTAGATTCTCCTATGCCGTCTTAAACGTTCCTCTATATATTTATTTGATATTATAACGCTTTAAATCGTGCCCATAGAGCATCTCATTGAAAACATTATAATGGGTGCGGGTCGTTTGTATTCTTGTGTATCTTATCATGAAAGAACATAAATTTCTGCATATTTATCATCAAAACCAAAACGAAAACAAGACATGATGATTAGAACGGTTCATACCCGATTCTGATCCACGAAATAACGTCAATGAAAAAAGATCAACCGGTTAATCGGTTGACCTTTTTTCTCATGATTATGGAAGCACCACCCTAAGAATCGGAAATGATTATGCTTCTTCAACAGCAAGCTTATCCAAAGCCAGCTTCGCACGCGAACGCGCTTCCTCCACTGTGCCGGCGGTTGACAACGCAACTGCGACCCGTCTTCCGACCTTGGTCACCGGTTTTCCGAAAATACGCAGCTGAGTATTCGGAACAGCCAATGCTTGCTCGGCGCCGGTAATTGTGTAATTCTCCAGCTCTCGCACCGCTTTCAGCGGACGGCTGGCTCCCGGCGTGATCAATTCGATCTCCGGGATCGGAAACCCAAGAATGGCACGGACGTGAAGCGCGAATTCAGATAAATTTTGCGTGACCAGTGTAACCAATCCTGTATCATGCGGTCGCGGAGACACCTCGCTAAAATACACTTTATCCTCAGTCAGGAACAGTTCGACCCCAAACAATCCATAACCGCCAAGCTCATCGGTAATCTTCCTTGCAATATATTTAGCTTCCTCGATTTGCTCTTCCGACATATTGTGTGGCTGCCAGGATTCGATATAATCCCCGCTTTCCTGAATATGTCCGATTGGTGCACAGAAGCTTGTTCCATTGACGGAACGAACGGTCAGAAGCGTGATCTCCGACAGGAACGTAATGAATTCCTCAATGATCACTTTTCCGTTCTGCACACGGCCGCCCTCCATGGCGATGTTCCAGCAGGGCTCGATATCTCCTTCGCAGCGGCATACGCTCTGGCCTTTGCCTGAGGAGCTCATCAGAGGTTTAATTACACACGGAAACCCCATGTCCAGAACAGCCTGTTTAAACTCCTCATAAGTATCGGCAAATCGATAGCCCGCAGTAGGCAGCCCTAACTCCTCTGAAGCTAACCGGCGAATCCCTTCTCGGTCCATCGTAAGTTTTGCAGCTCTGGCAGTAGGAATAACCCGGTACCCCTCTTCCTCCAGCTTAACCAGCTCCGAGGTGGCCAGCGCCTCGATCTCAGGTACGATCAGGTCCGGCTTCTCCTGCTCAATGATGGCGCGCAATTTCTCCCCATCCAGCATATCGATGACATGGCTATGATCGGCAACATGCATGGCAGGAGCGTCGGCATAACGATCGACGGCTACGGTTTCAACACCCAGTCTCTGCGCCTCAATCATGACTTCTTTTCCCAGTTCTCCCGAACCTAGCAGCAGTATTTTCTTCGTTTTTAACATCGTTGTTTTATCCCCTTTTCGTAGTTTCAGAGATTTATAGAAGCAGAAAATAATAAAGAGGTAAGGAAAATAAGCTTCCCTTACCTCTGCCCAGGCGTACGGCCGTCGTCATCTATGTGCTCCCTCATGGTCCCCCATGCTACGCCAGTCACACATAAACCTATACATTGTTATTTAAATCATACTTAATCTTCCCGTTAATTGCAATATCACCATAAGGCGCTATTAGGATTTAGACTTCAGCATATCGATCGCATCCTTCAGCGATTGAGAAAACCACTTCTTGGGGTGAATAACCAACTGAATGTCCAGTCGAATGTCGGAATGCGCAAAGGGAAGAATCGCAAGCTCACCACGTTTGATTTCCTCCTCTGCTACCATCTTCGGCAATAATGAGATGCCCGTACCGGACATCACATATCTCTTGATCGCCTCCGGATTGCCCAATTCCAGGCCTATTCGCATTGGAACTCCGCTAGCACGCAGCACCTTTTCCAACATCACGCGGTAATTACAACTATCCTCGGGCATAATCCATTCGGCATTAGCCAGGTGTTCTAGCTCTATGACGGGTTTAACAAGAAGCGGATGATCCGGATGGGCAATCAGCAGAAGGGGCTCTTCCCGAATGGCGATCCAATTCAAGGAGGAGTCCTCTGGTTTTCCATCCAAAATAAGACCGAGATCATACTCGCCCTCTCTCACCTTACTGATGATGCTATCTTCACGATCCGGTTGTAAGCGGATGACAAGATCTTCATGCCTTTGTTTCAGCTGGTGAATGACGGACGGAAGAAAATAAGCGGCCAGCGAGTCTATCGTTCCGATCGATAAGGTGCCTCCGCCTTGCTTGGTCAGCTTTTCCTTCGACTGCTGGTACAGATCCAGCATTTGAACGGCATACTTAAGCAGCTCCTCGCCGGACTTCGTCAGGCGCAAGCCTTTGCCATAACGTTCAAACAGCTTGACGCCATATTCCTTCTCCAGCTTCTGAATCTGGGTCGTTACGCTGGATTGGGCATAACCCAACTCATTCGCGGCTTTCGTAAAACTCTGGCGAATCGCAACCTCCCTGAACGTTTGCAGGTAGATGAGTTCCATCCCTATCTCCTTATCAATAATATTGATAGTAATTATCTATTATTATAGATAACTCCGATCTTAATTCCCATGTTAAAGTATAGCCATCACTCATGAATTGGAGGAAAGGTTATGTTGAGTCAGCAAGAACTGCATGGCATTTTTGTTCCTGTGATCACTCCCTTTTTACAGGATTACGAACTGGATCTTCCTTCTTATCATCATTATTTGAAGAATTTGTTATCCTACGATATTCAGGGATTGGTCATCAACGGAACGACCGGTGAAGCGCCGACAGTTGCTTGGGAGGAAGTCGTGCAGGTTGTGGAGGAAACACGGGGGAGTCTGGGCGGACGGCTATTGCCGCTCATCATTGGTACCGGTACGAACGATACGGTATCCAGCATGAAGCGAACGGAACTGGCAGGCCATATCGGTGCTGATGCGGTATTGGTCGTCACGCCGTATTACAGTCGTCCTTCGATCGATGGCATTCTGCAGCATTTCCGAAGGGTGGCCGAGGTCGGGATCCCGGTAATACTATACGAAGTTCCTTCGCGTACTGGAATCCGGTTACCGGTTGATGCCATAAGAAGAATCATGGAGATACCCGGGGTGATCGGGATGAAAGACAGCACTTCGAGTACAGAGCTTATGAGAAGCTTATCCCCATACGATACGAAGCCCGTTCTATGCGGCAACGATGTCCTCTTTCATGAAATGCTGGTTCATGGAGCCTCTGGTGGAATATTGGCGTCGGCCAATGTGAATACCGAAGTTTTCATTCAGGTGTTTCGATTAGCAGCCCAAGGAAATTTCCCCCGTTCTGAGATCGAGTTTAACATACTGCTTCCCTCTATTCGAAAGCTGTTCGAAGAGTCGAATCCTGCTCCGCTAAAATGGCTGCTTGCCAAGCAGGGTATCATCTCATCGGACACCCTTCGACTGCCTATGGGACCCATTACGGATGAGCTTAGGCTCTCATTAGATCATGCAATGAAAATCTGATACAACCGGCTCGTTATATCATCGATTTCTCCTTGGAATGGCAAGGCATTCTCACTGCCTTGTCATTCTTGCTGCCTTGTCATTCTTGAACTGAGTACGTCATCTCCCTCTAAAAGCCCCGCTCTATTTCTTTCATGTCTATGACATGTGATAGATTTCACTGATTTTTCGCCAAAACAAGATGTTTCCGTTAAAATCTATCGCTTTAAAGGATTGATGAATGATTTCGACCCACTTATAATATGGGTACATTCAATCCTCCCAGAATTTTGAAAGGAGACTTGCAGTGCTGCCTTATTCCAGCCCTAATCATGATTTTGCCTTTGAACAATCTGTAATCGGAATGGCAATGGTATCGCTTGATGGAACGATTCTCAAGGTCAATTCGGCACTATGTGATCTATTGGGATACACGCAGCATGAGTTAACTGCCGGGGCGCCGCAAGAAGAAAACAGCTTCCGCGAGTTACTGAATCGAGTGGTTCAGAACGCAAGAGCTGCGCATGGCCTTCAGCAATCCGTAACCCCGTTTGAACATGCTTATCGCCATCCGTCCGATCGCGAGTTATACCTTAATGCACGTTGCAGCGTTGAGCAGGATCCGGAGCAGGGTCCCAAGGGATATTTGGTACAATTTGAGGATCGAACGCTGCTGAGACTGCTCATGAAACAGCTGGAGCAGAAGGAACAGAAACTCAACGAGAAGGAACATTCGTTTCTGCAGCTGCTGGAAGGACTGCCCCTCTCCGTACTCATCACAAAAAAAGGCAATGTCCACTATGTTAATCCTGCCGCGCTCAGACTGGTTAACGCTGCGCATCCTCGTGACGTCCTTGGAATTTCAACCGACGCGATCGTCGACGCATCGTACCATAACGCATTGATGAAACGCAGGGCAAAATATGCGGAGAGCGGAGAGATCGGAAGCGTCGATTATTTGATACGCTGCCTGGACGGGCAAGAGAAAATGGTCAACGGGTTCACGTTCATCATCAATTATGATGGCGAGAAAGCGGCGGTCGGGATCTTCAGAGATATCACAGAGCAGCAGATGGAAGAGGATCGCGTGATGCAATCCGAGAAGCTGACCACCGCCGGCCAGTTGGCCGCCGGCATTGCTCATGAAATTCGAAATCCGTTAACTTCGATTAATGGATTCGTGAAGTTGCTGCGATCAGCGGAACACAGCAACGAGCTCTATTTTGATATCATTGAATCGGAGCTCAAACGCATCGAGCTCATTGTCAATGAACTCCTGGTACTTTCGAAACCGCAGGGCGTTCACGTCAGCGGACCCATCGACGTGTATGCCATTATGGAACAGATCATTACGCTTATGAAGGTTCAATCAGCCCTCAAAAATATCGAGATCATCCCTCATTATCCGAGGGTACCGGTCTTCGTTCAGGGTGAAGTCAACCAGCTCAAGCAAGTATTCATCAATCTGCTGAAAAATGCCATGGAAGCGATGAATCAAGGTGGCACCATTACCCTGGACATTCTGCACAACGCTCAAGAGGTTCAAATTATCGTGCAGGATGAAGGGGTTGGAATGACGCAGGAGCAAATCCAATCCCTGGGACAGCCTTTTGTTACGACCAAAGACACCGGGACAGGACTCGGAATGATGATTACCAAGAACATTATTCATAATCATGGCGGAACGATGAACGTAGAGAGCATACCTGATCATGGGACAACCTTTACGATCCATTTACCGGCTTTATAACGCATACATATTATCGGAGGAAACGGCATGGACAATCAGGAACCAAAAACACATAAACAATTTGCGATGGACTGCTTCAATCAGGTATGGGATATCATGGAGAACAAACAGCGTACACCGGAAGACGAAGAAAACATGATTCACATATGTCACAGCTCGTTCTGGCACTGGACACGGGTTGAAGATCATACACAGCGCAACCTTTCCATAGGATATTGGCTGCTCTCCAGAGTGTATGCGGTAGTGGGTCAAGGCGAACAAGCTCTGCGTTATGCCAAGCGCTGCATCATTGTCGGATCATCGGCAAACCTCGAACCATTCTATATAGGTTACGGGTATGAAGCGGAAGCCCGAGCCTATCTGGTCCTAGGAAACAAGGAGCAAGCCATGGCGTCCAAAGAAAACGCGACAAGGTATCTCGATAAGGTAACCGACAAGGGGAGCCATCAGATGCTTGCGAACGATCTCAAGAATCTGTAACAGAACACGGCCTTCCTCTGGGCAGACCCTTTATCGGAATGGTGCAACCAATTGATAACCGATGTAATAAAAGACTTCTCTGATTAAAAATGGGACTTTGCTTCTCAGGCTCTGATACGCGCTCCGGGATGCGGGTGAAGGATTGGCTTTAAGCCCCATATCTTCTGCCATCATCATCGCACGCTTCATATGCAGTTGGTCACTCACGATGAGATAGGAGGACAGCCCTGCTGTATCCCCTATCTCATTGGCATAATGCAGATTTTGCTCGGTGATCGTCGAAGCCGTTTCGATAAGGATATCGCTCTCTGAAACACCGTGCTTGATGGCATACTGCCTGGCGACTTCCGATTCGGCAAGTTCATCCTCCGAACTACGCCCCCCTGTAAATATCAGCTTGTCTATGTACTGACGGTCATACAGCCATAATGCATGATCGATGCGTCCCCGAAAAACAGGCGAAGGCTCCCCCTCCCATACAGCAGCCCCGAGCACTATTGCTGCATCAGCCGGGATATTTACTGTTCTTTGCGCGTAGTTCCAAATCATGTTCCCTACATATATCGTATAAATCAGCAGAATTCCCATTAGTCCAAGTAAAACTTGAATCACAATACGCTTTCTTCTGCCCCCCGTTTCCCTCGCGGGCATATTTCGCATCATGTTGCACCTCCAAGCCTAATCTTAATCTAGCTCCGGCATCCGTTCTAGGCAAGCCGCCCTTATTCACAGATTTCAAAACAAACAAGCCCAATGCACCTCATTGTTATGAGAGATACATTGGGCACAGCATGTTAAAACAACAGAACTATGAAATAGTACGCCATTCAGACTTTAGCATAGCATAGGAATACTCATCCCACCAAATATCGCCACGAGGGATACACTGTTGAAAATAGCCCTCTCTCCTCATGCCTAGCTTCTCCATCACCCGGTACGAAGGTGTATTCTCGGGCTGGCATGTCGCAATGATTCGATGCAACCCCAATACCTCGAAGCCGTGCTGAAGCAAAGCTCTGGCGGCTTCCGTGGCAAACCCCCTACGATGATAGGTCGAATTAAACACCCAGCCGATTTCATACGTATGTTCGCCGAACCATGGATGAAACACCATGTGACCAATCACATGCTGTTCTCCCTGCAGCATAACTGCAAAATGATGAGCTTTACCGCCCTTGTTCTGCGCAAGAAATTCTTTTACTGTTTCTTCCGTATGCACCGGCTCAGGCATGTAATGCATCACCACCGGATCGGAAGTATACTGCAGAACATCCTGCCAATCTTCTGGTTCAAACTCGCGAATCACTAATCTTTCGGTAACGATATCCATTTGCCTAACTCCTCTTCAAGTTGTATTTAAGTGTCCTCATTCCTCACACTTCAATACAGAGGCAAATGCGATTCGCCGTATATACAGATCTTTCTTGATAACGCCGGGTCACCCTCTTTCACTGTACAGACTACTTCGAATATATTCGCCCTAAATTATGAGACTCCTTCATAATATGTCAAATTCCCGGTTATTTTGGCTGAGAATCGATTTCATTTTATCAAAATGCATGCCTTCATGATATAAGCAAAAGCTTAAGAATTCTTCTACCCTGGTTAACTTTAAACCTTTAGAAGTTGTATAGGGAGATAAGACCGTATCGTGCAGATGCATCGCGTACCTGTGTTCGATTCGATCGACCTGAACCGCAAGCAGTTCGACAAGCTCGTGCATGGATGGCCATTCTGCGCTAATCTCCCTTGGCTTAGAGCCCGTCCGGAACAGCTCGGTATAATGCTCGGGAAGGTGCATGCTCTCTCCATTTACGCCGAACGCAAACCGTTCCAATGTGAATAAGACATGTCCCATATTCCACTTTACGTGGTTGTTCATTCCACTCGGAATCATCTCCGCTATATCATCCGGGACATTCCTTACAAGATTCAACGTTTGTGTACGCACAAATGCCAAATGTTCAAACAGGTATGCTCTCATGTAGCCCACTCCTTCTAAACTTTACTTTATCCAGCGTCCGCTTTAACCGAGTGTACTCCAAATACCGATAAAGAAATAATACTGTTTTCACTCCGTTTCATAAAAAAAAATGGATGAATCAAGGGCAAACCTTCATCATCCATGGACATACTGGTTTTTTTCGCGGATATCCGCTTGAATATAGGATATAAAAGTATGGACTTGCGCGGGTCCCGCTTCTTGTCTTTTGGTGCATACCCGAATAGGGTGCGGGAAAGTTACGCCCGACACTTGAACCTTGCCAAGTTCGCCCGAAGCCAGTTCTTTCTTGATAGAAAGAGCAGGAACTAGTGCGGCTCCGTATCCAGCTTTAACCGCTTCAATTGATTCCTTCAACCCCTCTATCGTTATGGAACAGCGAGGTTCGCATGCATTCGAGCCCTCGATCAGTGACAATAACTGTTTTCGCGTGTAACTTCCCTCTTCCCTCAGTACAAAAGGTTCCTCCATAAGCTCAAGGAAAGTAACTTCTTTATCAGCTAGTCGATGAAGGGCAGGTACAGCAAAAATTAATTCATCTTCCATAATCGTAAAGGACTCAATATCTTCCGCTTCAATAGGCCAGCTGCCGCACACGATGGAGATATGCACCGAATCATTCTGCAACCGCTGCAGCGCGGTTCGAGAATTTCCTTTCAGCAGCTGCACATCCATTCTTGGATGCCGCTGTTTATATCCAACCAGCCACCCGGGCAGCAAAGTGCTCTCCGGCAGCTCCGTTGCGCATATTCGCAAGCTTCCCTGCTGACCGGATTTGATGGCCTCCATCATCTCTTCCATCTCGGCTTCCATCGCAAATAACCGCTGGGAATGCCTGGCCAACGCTATACCCGCTTCAGTCAATTGAATATTGCGTCCGTTAGCCTCTATCAATTTCATGCCGAGCTCCCGCTCCAGATTGCGGATCTGGGCTGTAACGGCTGGTTGACTTAACATCAGATTGCCGGCCGATCTCGTAACGCTTCCCGTCTTCGACACATCATTAAAAATGCGAAGTGCATGAAGATTCATAGGTCATCCCTCGATTCTTGAACTATTCACGCTGGTTTGAAGCTGTTGTCATCTTTTAGATCGTTTATATCCTAAATGATGCTCATTTGTAAACCGCTGAACCTTATAAATAACACATTGATTCTTTTAAAACACGTAAAAGACCGTCCGAATGGACGGCCCTTCTCCCTATAGATATTCTTAACTATAGTCTGTAATCCGTGACGGAAAATCAGCAGCAATAAAGATAGAATGTTTATTGCTGATTCAACTCGTCCAATAGCTGAAGCAGCGTTTCTTCCTTCACTGCGCCACCCCCTCGTCTTTTTCATCAATAACATGATCCTCCAACAATATGGTATCAGATATGCGACGACTTGAACGTGATCCAGTCGGCAACCATTTATTGTTTAATGAATTTCCATTGACACCGGTTTCATTAAGGATATATTATAAACTTAAATAGAGGTTTTCAATGTTTGTTCTTCATAAACGTTTTGGGAATCTCACACATCCGTCTTTTTAAGTTTATTTATTAAACTTAAAGAGCAGAGTGTTTAAAGAGGAAGGTAGTGATCGCACACAATGGAAGTACATTTGCCCAGCACGATTCGCAGGATGAACAAAGAGATTGTGCTCAACACCATTAAGGATATGGGACCTATAGCCCGGACCGACATTGCCAAAGAGACCGGGATAACCAAGGCAACCGTGTCCGATATCGTTAAGACACTCATTGAGGAGAAGTTAATTTTTGACGAGAAGGATGACGCGGATTTAAGCAAACGCGGCACAAGACTTCATTTTGCCAAGAACGCCGCCTTCGGTATCGCCGTTGATCTTGGGGGGACTACCCTCCATTTCGGACAGTTCAATCTGGCCGGCGAATGCATCGCTAAGCATACCGTTGCTACTTATAAGCATCAGTCAAGCCGGGAATTTCTAGACCATATGGCAACCGACATCAAAGATTTCATTGAATCTACCAGACAGCCGGCCAACCGCCTCGCATTCATAAGTATTGCCACTCCCGGAATCGTTGATCCATCCTGCGGCATGGTCCTTGAAGGATCTCCCAACTTGCCGGAATGGAAGAACATTGATCTAAGGCAGTACTTTAGCAACGTATTTCAGGTGCCCGTTACCGTTGAGAACGACGTGCGAGCTGCGCTTGTCGGCGAGATGTATGCCGGTGCGCTGCAGAATTTAAACTCTGCCGTGCTCATTGGCATTGGAACCGGGCTGGGTTCCGCTATTCTGATTGACGGCAAATTGATACGAGGTGCAAGAAACGCAGCAGGTGAAATTGGTTACATGCTGTTTCAGCAGCATCATTTGTATACCCCATCGGACAAGGGACACTTTGAAATTATATGTTCCGGTTCCGGTTTGGAAGCTGCTGCGCTTAAGATTTTCGATAAGAAGCTTACGGCTAAAGAAGTATTTGAGATGTCTGTGGAGGGAGATATCCAGGCATGTCATTTGGTTTCTAGATTCGAGGAGCATCTGGCCCTGGGCATTCTGAATATTATTTCCCTGCTCAATCCGGAGAAGATCCTGCTTATGGGTGGATTAACGCAATCCCTCTCGCTCGAAGGATTGAATGCCAAAGTGGGGCTCCACACTACGGACGTGACCGATGTTACGATCGAGATTTCAACCCTACAGCATCAATCGGCACTGCAAGGCATAGCCATTCTGGGCTTGAAGCAAGCTTACCCATCGCTTCAATATATGAATGACAAACAACTCTACTAACAGGAGCGTGATTATCAATGTCAGGAATCCAATTGCACCCGCATGATATTGTAGACGAAGGTATACCGCAGATTATGTCCTATATTCGTAAGCTGAAGGATGTCCGTTATATCTTCCCTGAAGTTAATACCATTTTCGAACGAAATCCGAACCCTGTTGGCCGTTTACCGCGAAACGCCGTGCACGAAGTTGTATTCGGTACGGGAACGATGCACGCCATCCTTCCTTCTTATGAGGGCTCTGGACTTGATCAGCGAAGAGAACTCACCCTCAGCCCGGATCAGGACCCCTTGATGATGATTAAAGAATCACTGCAGGACGAAGAGTACGAGATTATCCCGTGGCTGAATATTTTAAATGGCCATTTTGAAGGCCGTTTGCTCGCCAACAACCTAGTTACGGATATGGATGGACAAGTCATACCTCACTGGCTCTGTCCCAATGCCCCCGATGTCATCGGCTTCTGGGAAACAGCATTGCTCGACTTGCGCAAGCGTTACGGATACACCACTTACATGATTGATCGCATCCGGTATCCGGACTGGGGCGGCGAAGAAGTGAACCCGAAAGGATTGTTAACTTGCTTCTGTCCGCACTGCGAGAAAAAAATGCTAAAACAGCACATTGATGTAAGCGCCCTCAAGGATACGCTGAGACAATGGACCTCCCTAATTGCAGAGAAAAAATTCGAGGAGGCCGTAACGTTTGCCCAAAACCATGAGCTTATACAAGAATGGATCACGTTTCGTCAACGAAGCGTAACCGGCTTCGTGGAACGTCTCATCGATCGCGTAAGGAAAGTAAACGAAGACTTTACCTTGTGGCTGGATCTCTGGCCTCCTGCTTACAGCTGGATGCTCGGTCAGGATTATGCAAGCATCACGAAGTTTGCGCCCGCCTTGAAACATTTTCCGTATCATAAGCTGGGCGGCGGTGCGGACGTACAAGGATTGATTCATTATTTAGCGGATACTGCAGAGGAACAGGAACGCGCATTCCGGGCTTTTAAAAGATTCTTTGAGCTTCCGTACGACCTGTCCTATGAGACGTTTAAGCGAGAAGGGTTCCCTATTCAATTTGTCGCTGATCAGAACAACAAGGTGCGAAATCTATCCGCCCCCGATACGCGTATCTATAGCGGAATTCAGATGTGGAACATCTCTCCTCAGAATCTGATAGAGGCCGTGAAGGCCGGTGAGCGTAGTGCCGCAGATGAACTGCTGTACTACTGTTACGGCTGGGCTGCGGATGATCTGTTTGAAGCCATACAAACCTATCGAGAGAAAGGAATGAACTAGCATGCAAAAAATACAGCGCCCCATTATTTACTTTCTCATCTTTGCTACCATGTTTGTACTCGGCGGAATTCAGAACACCAAGGGTCTCATTCTGGAGAAGGTCCAGACCGATATCAATCTGGATCTCAGCCAAGTCGGCGTTATGGTATCCGTCTTTCAAGTAGGATTTTTGCTGGCAAGCCTTGTGGCCGGTATATTCGCAGACCGTAAAGGCATCAAGATCGTCATGACCTTCGGTACGGTCCTGATGATTCTCGGTTTAATCGGAACCGGCTCCTCCTATGCCGTGGCCTTCTTTCTCGGATTCTATCTGATTGTCGGTGTTGGTATCGGCTCCATGACAGTCTCTGTTGCGACGCTGATCCCCACCTTCTTCAAGGAACGATCCGGCGTGGTGTTCAACCTAGCCAACGCGTTATTCGGAGTTGGAATGATTGTTACTCCGCTCGTACTGAATGCGATTTTCTCTCACAACATCAGTTGGCGGATGTTCTATATCGGAGTAGCCGTCGTGATTGCCCTCATTCTGGCTGGACTTATGATGTTTAAACCGGAACGGAAGGTCGTCTCCGAAGGACAAGATAAAGTCAGCTTGATGTCGGTTGCAAGATTGTTTAAGGATCGCCAAATTTTATACGTCATTCTGTTCATTTTGTTCTATGTTGCAGCAGAAGCCGGATTCCTGAATTTCTTCCCTATCTTCTATACGTCGCTGGACATAGCCGGGATGGACGCGGCGCAGAAAGCCTCAACGGCAGCGTATATCATTGCCAGCTTTGCTTTCTTATTTACCATTGGACGTTTCGTGGGCGGGTTCATCATCTACAAGCTTGGCGAAAGACGCACCTTGATCGGATTCTCCGTATTCGCTTTTCTAGCCTTGATTCTCGGGCGGGTCCTGGTTGTGAACGCCAGCTATCTGATGATGCTGTTCGGACTTGCCCTGTCCGTATTGTTCCCGACGGCTCAGGGCATTGCTTCGAAACTCACGAAGCAGGCCGGGTCACTGCAAGGCCTCATCTACGTTGCCTCTGGTTTGGGAGGTGCCGTTGTTGGACTCTTGATCGGAGAAGTATCCGATTCCTTTGGCATTCAGCATGGATTTAATATGATCTTTCTTTTTACAGCAATTATTACAGTGTTGGCCCTGCTTATTCGCACCCCTGGACGGATAAAAGCCTAATCATTTCTGCATAATCATTACGCTCCCCAAGATCGCCCGCAGCATCGGGCGATCTTTTTATTTTTGGACTGCCACGATGCTCACAAGAGATTTTTTCATTTTCTGTGCAACATTAGCACGTCCCGTCCGTCTATGGATATATTGCAGCAAGTACATTTTACCAATTCATTATACGACTTAGCTGAATCCTAGCGATCTAGGATAATCTACATTTGGAGGATACTACCATGAAAAAAATCTACAAAGTACTAACAACCGCTACAGTTCTAGCGATGGCGGCACTGCCGATAGCAGCGAATGCACAGGACGTCCCACCTGCTTCAGCCCATACGGGACAAGGTAACATCGTGAACCAGGTGAAGAAGAGCGTGCCTGGAACGATGGGCTACATAACGGACTTCGTAAATGACAAAACAGGCACATGGATTACCGTAGCCGGCCGGGGGTTGGCAGCAACCGATCAACAAGAAATCAGGCTCTCCGTATCCAAGGATACTAAAATCATCGATGTCCAAGGGAACCAGGTCCAGCTGCAAACGATCGTGGATAAAAACAAAGCGATAAAAGCTTTCTATAGTCCAAACATAACGAAGAGCTTACCCGCTCAAGGTTCGGCGCTTACGATTATTGTTCAGGATCACGACTTTGCCGTTATAGATGGAACTATCTCCGAGGTTAACAAACAAGGTATCCTTGTGGAGGGAACCAATCTGTACAACGACAGCCAAGAGACCATTCTGCTTCATCTGGATCCAAAAGCAAAAATCATCGATCAAAATGGCAACACAATGAAAGCAAGCGACCTGAAAACCGGCATGAGCATTCGTTCCTTCTATGGACCTGCCGTTGCGTTAAGTATGCCGCCTCAATCAACAACGAATTATATTCGGGTCAACGCGGATGCCGAGGTATACGATCAGGAGCAAGCAGCCGGCATTGACGGAATCCTTACAGAAATGAAGGATGGAAGAATTAGTGTTTCCGGTAAACCAGTTAAAGCAGGTGACCTCGAATACATCGTGCTCGCTGTTGATGGCGACACAAAGATTGTAGATGCCGAGGGCAAATCATTAACAGCTGAAGCCTTGAAATCGGGTCTGCGAATCGAAGCTGAATACGTGTCCGTGATTTACCCTGCCCTGTCGCATGCAGATAAGATCGTGGTCTCCGATACCTCAGCGCCCAAAGTCGAAGGCACGATAACTGCATCCGAACGCACTTCTAAGGATCAACTGTATATCAATGTAGGTTCAGATCAATCCACGGATAACGATATCATCATCAACATCTCCAAGGATACTCAAGTGATTGGACTGAATCCCGACGAGAAGCTGGAACCCGGCATGAAAATCGAGGTCTTCCACTCCCCGATCATGACCATGTCCATACCCGCATTCACTTCCGCCGAAGTGATTATGGTTCAAGCCGACAACTAAGCTGATGTTCTGGCTGCTTACCGTAGCTAAAATAAATCGCCAAAAAACAAAAAAACATCGTACTCAGGAATTCCTGAATACGATGTTTTTTTAATGTAGTAAGATATCAATCGTTACTTAACTATTCCTCAAATTCCACGTTGTGATACACCTGCTGAACATCCTCGAGGTCTTCCAGTGCATCGATCAGCTTCTCGAACTGTACCTGTCCTTCTTCCGGTAAGGTGACAAAATTCTGAGCCAGCATGGTAAGCTCGGCAACGGTAAACTCTGTAATTCCAGCGGCTTTGAATGCTTCCTGAACCGCATGGAACTGGTCGGGTTCAGCATAGACGATCACCGCTTCTTCCTCTTCCAGGATGTCACGGACATCCAGATCGGCCTCGAGCAGCAGGTCCATAACTTCCTCAGCCGACTTACCTTCAACGCCGATTACTGCGGTTGGATCAAACATATATGATACTGAACCGCTCACGCCCATATTGCCGCCGTTCTTATTAAAGGCAGAACGTACAGCAGGCGCCGTACGATTGACGTTGTTGGTTAAAGCATCAACAATGATCATCGAACCATTCGGACCAAAACCTTCATAGCGCAGCTCTTCATAATTCTCATCCCCGCTGCCTTTGGCTTTATCCAAGGCACGGTCAATAATGGCTTTCGGCACATTGTATGTTTTGGCACGCTCAAGAACAACCTTCAGCGCACGGTTGGACTCGGGATCCGGCTCGCCTTTTTTGGCAGCAACATAGATTTCTACACCGAATTTCGCGTATACGCGACTTGTATTAGCATCCTTGGATGCTTTCTTTTCCTTAATATTATTCCATTTACGGCCCATACATTTCCGCTCTCTTTCATCATTGAATCTGTAGCCGGTATTCAATAAATACCCCTGTCCATTATATCTCTATTAAGTCCCTTGAACAAGGTTAAGGGCGTATATCCGGAAAATAGACACATCCCCGTAATCATCAATCCGTGATGATCGCCGACGAGTAAGATTGTCTTTCCCATGCCATGCCCCAAGGGCACAGCCTCGCTGACCATACACCCATTAACTTGGATGAATTGAAGGATAAAACTTTTATTGGCTATAAGGAAGATTTTATATTCCAACAAATGAACGAGAAATTATTGAAGGTGGCTGGAATTGCCCCCAGATATGTATGCCGGGTTGACGAACCTCCGGCCATTGCAAGTCTTGTTCGTGCTGGTCTTGGTGCTGCCCTCTTCGAATGTCTCAAAGGCACTTCCTGCTCATGAACAAATGCTGCGCTTTTTTTACGAAAAAGTAGATGAAACAAAAAAACAGTTGATTATTTATAGACAAAATAATATTATGTCTATGTATAAAACAACGAAATGCGCATTCGCTTGTTTTTTACGATATCCCATCTGTTAAGTACAGATCCGAAAGGAGACACCTTCATTTTGCTTAACAATCCCTATGTTCGAACGATTGTCTTGTCACGCATTCTCTTGAATCTTGGCATTTGGGTTCGCAACTTTGCCATTCTGCTATACGTTACCGACTTGACAGGCAATAACCCTGTGTATGTATCCCTCATATCCGTAGCTGAATTTGCGCCCATTTTCTTGTTTGCCTTCATCGGCGGTACTTTCGCGGACCGCTGGCGACCCAAGCGTACTATGGTCAGTTCTGATGCATTGTCTGCGTTATCGGTATTTCTCGTGCTAATTGCCGTTCATAACGGGTCGTGGCAGGCGTTGCTGGTACTCACGTTCTTCTCAGCCGCCTTGTCACAATTCTCTCAGCCCTCAGCGATGAAGCTGTTCAAACAGCATGTACCCGCTGAACAGCTGCAATCCGTGATGGCCATGTTTCAATCCATGGTTGCCTTCTTTATGGTCATCGGCCCGATCGCAGGTGCATTTGTATATCAAAGGTTCGGCATTGAAATATCGCTGATCGCAACAGGCGCGTTATTCCTGGGTTCTGGATTGATTCTGACTTTGCTGCCTCGTGATTTGCAGGAAAAGACACAATCCAAGCAGCAGAACCTGAAACAAGAGCTTATCGAAGGACTTCGTTATGTATGGAATAATCAAACGCTCCGAACACTGGGCGTGACCTTTGCCGTGGCTGGCTTGGCAGCCGGACTAATTCAGCCGCTCGCGATATTTGTAACGATTGAGAATCTCGGTCAGGATAAGTCATTCTTGCAATGGCTGTTAACGGTCAATGGGGCGGCGATGCTCGTCGGAGGAGGCTTCGTCATGGCATTTGCCAAGAAAATAACCCCTCAAGCCTTACTAGCGCTCGGTCTGACCGTTAGTGCTGTCGGGAACCTCGGTATCGGCTGGTCAACCAGCATAATATTTACGCTGCTGCTTCTTGTGCTTAACGGATTCTTTTATCCCTCCATCCACATTGGAATCAATACTTTGATCCTAAACAATACGGATGGGCCATACATTGGTCGGGTTGGCGGGACCCTGACCCCGATCTTTATGGGAATGATGGTGCTGGGTATGTCGCTGGGGGGATTGCTCAAAGACCAACTGTCCCTGTTCGCTGTTTATGCGGTCAGCGCACTCTTGTTCCTGACAGGTTCGGCGCTGCTGATCCCGTTGTTTAAAAAGAAAACGAGCACAGCCGGCGTATTGGAGCAATGAACAACAATAAGAGCCGTCTCACACATTTCAAGAGGCGGCTCTTATTCTCTTATTTTATTTTGAACTCCAGCATATGTTTTTCTACTTCTTGTTCAGATGCATACGATGAACGGGATTCAGGATACAACTTCAGTACCATAGACTCTGGATCATCCAGCATATTGCTGCTGAACGTATACTGAGACCCATCCTCCGTTCCGTGTCCCGACAAGCTGGACAATTTATAAGTTCGCCCATCTGCCGTCTTCGATACAATTTCGAATGGTTGTACCATGTCACTTATCGAAATCTTGGTTTGAAAATCAATTTTTTTCCCAGGATCGTAAGCGAATCTTACTTGTGTCATGAGCGGAGAAATCTCAACCTCAGATAACACAATCTGATGATCGCCTAGCTTGAATGTTTGATTTGGTTGATACGTCTCCGTCTTGATTGAAGCAAATTTCGGATCCAAGTTGAACTTAATTTTCATCCTCTCGGAGTAATTCATCTCTGACTTGACCGTTCCTGTCTTGGGATCAGACAGTTTGCCTCGATCTACGGATGCAATTTGAAAATCCACTTCAATGCTTCTAGGGAAAGGTTGGCTGCGATCCAACTTTAATGTTCCACGCCCTTGCCAGCTTTGACTCTCCCAGCCTCCTATTTTTGAGGTATTTCCTAAAGAACGGCCTGTTTGCGCATCCTTTATTCTAACGCTGTTCACATTATAGATCTCCTGGCTGGAATCCGTCTTGGCTGTATATAACAATATTAACTTGTTCTCATCCGCTGTAACAGCGTTAATGTTAATCTGGTAAGGTCCCGACTTCGCCGACTTATTGATCATCTGGATATAATTGTTTCTTATCGCCGACTCCAATGTACTTTGATCGATATCATAGTCCATTGCCTTAAACTTGCTCAGTGCTCCCCAATCCAACGTCTGCTCCTTGGCTGCCTGTGGAGCAACGGTGTCCTTGAACGGACTGAGCAGCCACAAACCGGCAGCCATTATCGTTATGAGTGTGAGAGCAGCCACTTTCAAAGAATGATGTCGAGATATCCCTCGCGTCCGTCCCATCGCCAACCCGCGCTGAATAGCGTATGTAGCATCGGTAGCATGAAACTGCTGCCGTTGTTCCTGACGGATCTGTTCCGCATCGGCAAGCATTGCTTGTTCTTCAGGACTAGTCATCTTGCCATTCCCCCCGATTATTCATTAATTTTCGTAAATGCGCCAGCCCCTTGTACTGCCATGTCTTCACTGTTCCCTCCGGCTTGCCGAGGATCGCTGCTATCTCCTTCAGCGTCATGTCATTGTAATATTTCAATATCAGCACATGTCGGTACTTGGGCTTCACCTTTTTCAGAACGGGCCACATAGCAAGCCTGTTATGATTGAACCCGCCAAAAGCCGGTTCGACAATCGCTTTTTCCAGCTCATGATCAGGCAGTGGGACAGCTCGCTTGCGACGTCTCTGTTCGTCAATACAAACATAGATCAAGATGCGGATGATCCAGGCTTTGAATGCTCTCCCTTCCTTTAACGTTGAACGCTTGACCCATGCTCTACACGTCATCTCCTGCACCGCTTCCAGAGCATCATATCGGTTGCGCAAATAACTGTAAGCAATATGGATCAGTGTGTCCTTGTGTTCCATAATAGCCTGGTAAAAATCTGTTTCTTCTTCCGTTGTTGTCAGTACCACCTTTTTCATCTCTGCTTGGGAGCCCATCATGATCTCCTCTCCTTCTCTCTCTCTATATGATGCTCTATGGGTTAAGACGGACGAACTCCCCAAACGGTTTTAATTTATCTCAATCCCATGTGCAGTAAACAAAATAAACCGAAGCTCTCCTCAAGAAGAACTCCGGTTTGTTTATAATTGAGTATCATTATGCGTGAAATTGTTGCCCGTCTAATACTTCCTTCACGTAACCGGCGCGAATAACAAAGTCACCGAAATGCTCGCCTTGCTCGCGTTCTTGTGCATATTGCTTCATGATGGGACGAAGGGAATCCAAAATCTCGGCCTCACCGATGTTTTCCTTATAAAGCTTGTTCAGTCGGTGTCCGGAGAAACCTCCACCCAGGTATATGTTATATTTGCCAGGCGCCTTTCCGATAAATGCGATTTCGGCCAGCATCGGTCTGGCACATCCATTCGGGCAGCCGGTCATTCGAATAACGATATCCTCTTCGCGAAGTCCGTTCTCTTCCAGAATGACATCGATTTTATCCAATAATGTCGGCAAATAGCGCTCGGATTCTGCCATCGCCAATCCACATGTTGGTAGGGCTACACATGCCATGGAATTTCGTCTCAGGGCAGAATAATGATAACCGTCCGTTAGTCCGTAACGCTTGATGAGTTCTTCAATCTTTTTCTTCTTGTGGCTGCTGATATTGGCAACGATCAGATTCTGATTGGCCGTCAGACGAAAATCTCCATTATGGATTTGAGCGATTTCACGCAGACCTGTCATCAGCAGGTAATCGGCTTCGTCTTTCACACGTCCGTTTTGGATGAATAATGTAAAATGCCATTTGCCATTGCTGCCTTTAACCCAGCCGTAGCGATCACCATTATGATCAAAATGAAACGGTTTTGCCTCCTCCAGCTTCCAACCCAGACGGCTTGTGAGCTCGTTGACAAACCAATCGATTCCGCGATCATCAATCGTATATTTGAAACGAGCATGCTTGCGCACCGCACGGTCTCCGTAATCACGTTGGATCATCACCGTCTTCTCGGCCAAGTCAACGATCTGCTCGGGTTTGCAGAAACCAATGACTTTTGCCACTTGAGGATAGGTTAACGGATCACCGTGTGTCATCCCCATGCCACCGCCTACCGAAACGTTAAAGCCTTTCAATTGTCCTTCCTCAATGATTGCAATGAGGCCAAGATCTTGGGAATACACATCAACATCATTGGAAGGCGGCACAGCCATCCCGATCTTGAATTTCCGCGGCAGGTACACCGGGCCATAAATCGGCTCCTGCTCCTCCTGCAGGCTGTCTACAATCTTCTCGCCGTCCAGCCAAATCTCATGATACGCACGCGAGCGCGGATCGAGATGACTGCTAAGCATACGTGCCCATTCGTATACCTCCGAATGAATTTCGGATTGATAAGGGTTCGGATTGCACATCACGTTACGGTTGACGTCACCGCAAGCAGCCAATGTACTAAGCATCGCTTCATTCACTTCTTGAATGGTGCTCTTCATATTCCACTTCAGTACGCCATGAAGCTGAAAAGATTGGCGAGTGGTCAAGCGAATCGTTCCGTTGGCATACTTTTGGGCTACACGGTCCATCATCAGCCATTGCTCCGGAGTTACGACACCGCCAGCGGCACGAACACGCAGCATGAACTGGTAAGCAGGCTCAAGCTTTTGCTTGTGTCGTTCGTTACGCAAATCCCGGTCATCCTGCATATAACTGCCGTGAAATTTCATCAGCCGGTTATCATCTTCGGGAATCGATGCCGTAATGCGATCCTCTAATGTCTCTACAAGACTGCCACGCAGATAGTTGCTTCGACGCTTGATGTCCTCAACATCACTATGTGGCGCACTATGGGGTGATACTAGATTATTATCAGACATGTTCCTTTTTCTCCTCTCGCAACCACAGGGATGATCTTAATACACATCCCGCTGATAACGTTTCTGTTGCTGCATGAGCGTCAGATATTCCGCAGCTTCTTCTGGACTCATCCCGCCTTCTTGCTCGAGAATAGACCCCAGGGCGGAATGCACGTCATGAGCCATCTTCTTCTCATCGCCGCAAACATAGACGCAGGCTCCTTCTTGGAGCCACTGATATAGCTCCTTGCTCTTCTCCAGCATGCGGTGCTGTACGTACACTTTTTGGTCCGTATCCCGAGAGAAAGCAACATCCATTCTCGTCAGTACTCCATCCTTCAACCAACGCTGCCATTCAATCTGATAGAGGAAGTCCGTTGAGAAATGCTGATCTCCGTAGAACAACCATGATTTCCCTTCTGCTCCCATCTCTTCCCGCTCCCCCAGAAATGCTCTGAAAGGCGCCACGCCTGTACCAGGTCCGATCATAATGATCGGAGTGTCTGGATTCTCAGGCAGCTTAAAGTTCGGGTTATGCTGAATGTATACCGGCAGCGAGTCGCCAGCTTCCAGACGCTCTGCCAATTGTACGGAACATACGCCGTAGCGATGGCGGCCATGTGCTTCATAACGGACTGTTCGAACGGTAACATGAACTTCATCGGGAAACGCTTTGGAGCTGCTAGCGATAGAGTAAAGGCGGGCCGGAATCTTGCGTAGTATGGATACAAAATCGCTTGCCGCCACTTGCTGCAGACCATAATCCTGTACCAGATCGAGTAAATCCCGTTCCTCAATATAGGTGCGCAATTCCTGCTCATGACCTGTCTTCAGTAACGTTTGAAGTCCTGTATTCCCTGAAATCTTAACCACTTGTTCGATCAGAGGTTTCGTGAGAACCGTAATTTCATAGTGACGGAGCAAGGCATCTCGAAGTGCTCGCGCTTCACCATGTTTATTAATGACAACCACTTCATCAGCATTCCATCCCATAGCAGCGATGAGATCATCCACCAGCTGCGGGTGATTTTCCGGATAGATTCCTAAGCTGTCACCCGGCTCATACTGCAAATTTGAACCTTCAAGAGAAATTTCGATATGACGAGTTTCACGGTCTGATCCTCTTCCGTTCAAATTCAAATTTTCGAGGATTTCCGCTTGAAATGGATGGCTTCTCGAAAATTCCGATTCCGTACTATCGCTCAGGGCTACCGCACTCACATTTTCAACAACGGTTGATCCCGCTCCAGCCTCGTTCAACGATAGCAGAACCTGATTCATCCATTCTGCAGCCGACTCATCAAAGTCCACATCGCAATCTACTCTTGGTGTCAGCCGCTTGCCGCCCAATTCCTCGAGCCGCTTGTCGAAATCTTTACCCGTTTGGCAGAAAAATTCATACGAGGTATCCCCCAGCGCCAGTACGGAATATTGAAGATGGTCAACCTGAGGTGCCCGCTTGCTATGCAGAAATTCATAGAATGGGATTGCATTATCCGGCGGTTCGCCCTCTCCATGCGTACTGACGATAATCAGGAGATTCTGTAACTTCTTCAGGTTGTTCGGTTTAAAATCGCTCATAGAAGACATCGTAACCTGCAGGCCAACTTCTTCCAGCTTCTTCGATAACTTTTTCGATAATCCATGACCATTGCCTGTCTGTGATCCGTATAGGACGGTGACTTCTTTAGTAGCTGTTGCCACCGGCGTTGATACAGCGGCTAACGTGTTCGCTTGTGGTGCTGCCGCAACTGCTGCTGCGGCTGCCGTTCCCTGTAATGCAGCGATAAATCCGCTGAGCCAGGTCCGCTGGGATTCTGTCAGTGTGGGCAGTAGGCGGTTCAGCAGCTCCACCTGTTCCTGATTAAAAGGACTGTTCATTACTTGAAGTTCCAACAATATCCACCTCTCAAAAGCGCACATTATTAATTCCTACTATTACGATACAATTAATTTTATTTCTCCTTTGAACCTATCACAGCTTACCTGGACCGGTCAATTACAATGTTCTTATAGCATTTATCAGTTTTACTAATAAATCGGATTTTCCGAGTATAACTATAAGTGAAACTCCACCTGCTTTAGAGAATATCGATATCCCCGAATGGTAATGATACCAATGATAAGGAGGAAGATATCGGATGCAAAATCAAGATTGTAATTTTACGCCGCTGAAAAACAAATTAAAGGAACAGCTCTTAGATATCACGAGACAATTACAGCATATTATCGTCAATTTGGACCAGGATAGTTCATGTCTGCTGGGTGAGTTAGACCTTGTCAGAACTAAATTTTTAGAAGCTGAATCGATTTCATCAACGTATTATCTCAATTGTTTTCTCTTCCCCTTCACAAGCAAATACCAAGAAATCGCGAAATCCATATATCATCTCAGTCAAAAAAAACTAGGTGCGCTCATTGTGATTCAACGGGAAGATGGCCTGGATTCGTTAATAACGCCAGGGATTCCCTTGTCTGCAGAAATCACAAGTCCCTTGCTTGAATCCATATTTGTTCCCGGCAGCCCGCTGCACGATGGGGCTGTGCTCGTACGTAAAGAGATGATTATTTCCGCTGCGAACGTGTTGCCTTTAACAGCCAAAACCTATGGTGATCGTAAGCTCGGAACACGTCACCGTGCAGCCATTGGCCTGTCCGAAATCAGCGATGCCTTGGTACTCGTTGTATCAGAGGAGACGGGCAAAACCTCCTTCTGCATGAAAGGAACGCTTTACCCCTTGTCCATTAGCAGCCCCTAATTAGTCAGCATATGGATCTCGGCGGGGCCGGAATCGCTGCATCCTTCATCATGCAAGACTTAATCGATAATTACCGTATTGATGTCCATCCGATTTGTTCTAAGGAGGCGGCACGCCGATTCATTCTCTCCGCAATGCATTAGACCAAACCATGCAAAAAAGAGCCGCAGATGCTAATTCTGCGGCTCTTTTTATGGGTCCATCCCATGATGGGGATTTATTCAAATGTATAGGTCCAGAAACGTTCCGTCCCGAAGCGCTGCTCCACTTCCTTGGCCTTCATCTGTTTCTTGCCCAGCAGCTCCGCTGCTTGGAATTGAGAGCGATGGGCTTGAATGGAGTTCAGCTTCTGTACCATAAACATGGATACATCTTGATAAACATCCGGTTTACCCAATTCTTGCTCACAATTGTTGGAGAATGCCAGACATTGAACGACTGGTCTATCCCCGGCCGGCATCCGCAGAATCGTGCGGATTACAGCCGCGCCCGTTGCGTCATGGTCAGGGTGAACGCTGTATCCAGGGTAGAACGTGAACACCAGCGATGGCTTTATCTCCTGAAGCAGAGAAGCAATCGCGCTATCCAGCTTATTTTGATCCTCGAATTCAATCGTTTTATCATGGAAACCAAGCAATCTCAAATCCTGTATGCCTATCGCTTTGCAGGATTCTTCCAGCTCTGCTTTGCGAATGGTTGGAAGCGTGATACGGTTCGCAAACGGGGGAATGCCCATATTGCGGCCCATCTCCCCAAGCGTTAGGCAAGCATAGGTAACATGAGCGCCTTCCATAATATATTTAGCCAACGTTCCGGATAAACCAAATGCTTCATCATCCGGGTGCGGCAATATGACCAGTATGTTTTGCTCCATCAATCCTCGTCTCCTCTCTCTATTAAAAAGGCTCCCGGCTCAGCTGCAAAGCGACAACCAGTTTGCCCTGACTGTCATGACCTGCCATGATCAGCCGATCGGTATCCGTCTGTTCGAAATGGGTGAGTCCTTCCGTATATACCCAGCCCTGACTCATTTTCAATCCAACCCGATAGGGTCCATTGCCGGATATCGAACCGTGGCTGTAACGAATGGTTGCATTCGTAATAAAGTTAGCCGCGGGGTGCTTCGTGCTGTCATAATGAGCAGCATAAGCGCCTGTTGTCATCTCAAGGTGAATATATAAATCCTGGTCCTTCAATTTATCAATCATTTGTTGTACTTCGGTTTGATTTATGAGTTCCATAATTCCCTCCAATATAAAGAATCACAACATGTAAGCAGTCGATATGATAATTCTATCATAATTATAGAGCAGGACGAAAATATATAAACGAAGACGTTTGATTTATCTCCCAATAAAAAGAGATGCGTATTCCGGCTGTGCTGCATATACGCTAAGATCGTGCTCTGAAATAACCTTATAACCTTCCCTGCGCAGCAGAGCCGTAGTTACGCCACAACCGGCTATCTTCTCATTGGCAAATTCTCCATTATAAATCATGGCACTGCCGCAGGAAGGACTGCTCTCTTTCAGGACGATCAGCAATGCTCCGAGCTCTTGCGCCACTCGAAGCGCTTGGTAGGCACCTTTTATATACATCTCGGTCACGTCTTTCCCGGACAATTCAACCACTCTAGCATTCCCTGCCAGTACGTCGTCACCGTTTCCTCCAACGATCTCCGCAGGCTCCCGTGGAGTTGAGAATCCGCCAAGAAGTTCGGGACATACGGTCACAGCTTTCTTCGATTTGACCAGCTGTTGAATGTTCGCATCCAAACTGTCCGTAGCGTTATAACGAACCTGCAAACCGGCTAAACACGAGCTTACAACAATCACAGGTGACACCTCAAATCTCTCGTTCTTACTTACATAAAACAATACTGCCTATAACATTCGCCCTCATTTAAGTATAGGAATCACAACTCAAATGTCAACGAATGCATAGGGCACTCATCATACCCATCAATTTAACGTAACATGGGAGCAACCCTTTTAAGGAAGTGATTCATTAATAATGGCAAAGAAATCAAAATCGGCGGATCATCCAGCCGGGGAACATGCAAAGTTACATGAAGATGCGGGGTCTTAGAGTTTGGGGTAACGATAATGGGTTCCTTCGAACGGGTGCGGAGCGTAGTAGACTTGGGAAGCAAAAAATCGACCGCCTGCATGCCCCATGGAACCGAAGTAGCCATCAGATAATATGTACCAGGTCTGACGTCGCCGAACCGAAACGAGCCGACGGAAGATAACAAAGTTCCGTATAACGGTAAACCTTCGGGAATCGGCTTGGCGAACAGCCCGATCAAGATGACACCCTGAAATGGAGCCGTTGCCTCTACTGTGCCCTCAACTGTCAGATTGGAATTCACAACTGGTATGGAGTCACGCCAGCTGTTCAGTTTCTGCAGGGATAACAGATGCTCGTCCGCCTCTTCCCTCGAGTTTCGAAACTGGGAAGGGGTCACTCCTACTCTTTCCGTAAAGCGTGTTGTAAATGTACCCAGACTCTGCTGACCAATCTCCATGGCGACATCCCGGATACTCAGATGTGTATGTAATAGCAAGTCCTTCGCCTTCTCCAAACGAAGCGAGGACACATAATATAATGGAGGCAGTCCAATTCGATCCTTAAATATACGCGAAAAATGATATGGGCTGTATCCTATGTAATCCGCCAGTGTCGATAACGGAAGAGGCTCATATATATTATTGTGAATATACGCGATTACCTCATCGATTTCAGCATATCGATCAGTCATCAGGTCTGCACCATCCTTCATTCCGGATATTATGTCTAGGTCCAATCCAACTCTCTCAAGGAACAATTGTTCGCATTTATACTATCATATCCATCTAAAAAATGGAAGCTTTTATATGTTAAAAATATCATCCTACAAGTATCATAATGCACAAAAAAAGCCGCGCTGCACGCGCGGCTTTCTTACCATCAATCCAAGTCCGGAATATGAATCTCAACCTCTTTTTTGCTTTGGGAAGACCGCAAAATGCCGTCCAGAATCGCTTGATTCCGAAGCACCTGCTCGCCCGGGATCGGTGCCGGCTTGCCTTCGCGCACAGCGCTTACGAAATCCTTGATTTTCTCCTCAAATACGTTAAGCTCATGGTGGACCAGCGGTATTGCGCTTTCGGTATGATGACCTTGGATATCATGGAACAAGGAGATCGATCCTACCTTCCCATCCCACACACCGCTCCAAGGGCCTGAACCTGCCGGTGTAATCTTCATGCCCGCATCCGTTCCAAGGAACATGGTCGCCCCCAAGGTATCCATATGCATAGCCCACGAAGTTTTAAAGTTAAGCACAAGGTCTCCTTCGAATCGAATCATCGCTACGCCGAAATCCTCGACGTTAAACGCTCCGGATTCGGAGTGATATTTGGGATTCGTGCCAAAATAATTCGATGTATACGCGGAAACCGTCAACGGCTTAGGATATCCAAGTGCGTTCAGGGCCATGTCCAAGGAATAACAGCCAATGTCCGCCATGGCGCCTGCCCCTGAAATCTCCTGTCGGACAAACGTGCCACCCGGCATTCCACGGCGGCGACCGCCTCCGGTTTCCACATAATAGACTTTTCCAAGCTCGCCGTTTTGAATCAGATTCTTAATGATGCCCATGTTCGGATCATACCGCGGCTGGAAGCCTACATTGAGCATATTCCCGGTCTTCTTCGCGATCTGGACCATCTCGATGGCTTCATCCAAAGTGACCGACATCGGTTTCTCGAGCATTACGTGTTTGCCCGCTGACAGCGCATCAATCGTGGTACTGTAATGAGCGACGTTTGGCGTACAGATGCTTACGCCATCCAGGTCAAGATCCAACAATCTGCGGTGATCATCAAATCCGATCGCCCCCTGAAGTCCCCAGCGCTCAATAAATTGATCGGCTCTGCCGGGTAAAATATCAGCTACGGCAACAATCTGCACATCGTCAATTTGTTTATAATATTTTGCATGCTCCCCCGCAATGCCGCCGCTTCCAATAATTCCTATTCGAATGGTTTTGCTCATGGCTGATACTCCCCCTACAATTTCACATTCATTGCTCGATATGTTGATGGCGTATATCCATACCTCTTTCGAAACACGGTATGCAAATAACTTCCGCTTGAGAAGCCTTCATGGATTGCGATTTTATCAATCGACCAATTGGTATCGATCAGCTTCCTGCATACGGCTTCAAGGCGGACATGTTCCAGTATTTCGCTGAAGGATTGCCCTTCCGCTTGCTCCTTGAATATTCGCTGCAGCTGCCTTGAGCTGATATGCAGCTTCTCCGCGACGTCATCCAGTACAACCTCTCCCGAAGAGTTTGCATGAATATACTCCAGGGCCAATTGATAGCGGTAAGCCTTCATATCTCTTGAAGGCAGTTCCGCTTCTGATGGCTCGGATTCATATGCGCGTACAGCGCGCAGCAATATCTGTATAATGCACTGCTTAATCGTTGTATACAGACCCGAATACTTCTCCTGAGAAGCCTGATAAGCCTCAAGGAAATAAGGCATCGCGCGATGGATATCCATCGTTGGCTTCAGCGGTAATCCCCTCAGCTTCTCCATACAGTCATCGGCTTCCGCCATTTCCCATGGATCCGAAACAGGCAGTGCCAGGCTCTCATGATCGGATACCTCATCGCGTTGAATAATGTCCACGTGCAGACATAATTCGTCCATCGGCTCCGCTGCATCCGCCTCCTGATAATGAAGCACATTCGGACCCGTTAAATAAAACATGCCTTCCCGCAGCGCATAAGGTTCCTCTTCCATAATAACGCTCCCCTTGCCGCGGGGTATGAAATGAAACTCATACTCCGCATGCTTATGAAAGGAAACAATCTTTCCTGGCGGGAAGGTGGTGAGATGAAACCGAAGAACCCGGATCTCATAACGACCCCAATAAACTCTCAGATCAAGTCGCTCCAAGGCATCCTGCCGATCTTTCATCAATTCGTATGGAAAATGGTTATTCATCCTGATGCATCATCCCTGTATCTTATGCTTGCAGTTCATCCAAACGAATGGCGCGATGCTCTTTGGCCGAACGGTTGGATGCTTCCATCAATTTGGTTAGTTCAACCGCATATGCGATATTTTCCTCTGCAACGGTATCTTCTTGAATATGAGATATCCATTGTTCAAATGCACTTGCACGATTCGCCGGTACTGGCAGCTCAATCCACGCATCCTTGTACTCTTCTTTTTTCGTTGAACGAATCAGAAGCTTGGCGTCAGGCGTTCCATACAGAATCGTTCCATCCGTACCATGAATTTCAATCGTAAATGGCGAGAAGCTGTTAACAAATCCGGCTTCTACCACACCGACAGCCCCTGTAGCCGTAGAGAGCGTAGCAACGGCGTTGTCTTCCACCTCTTTCCCCGTGATGTAACCGAAATTCGCATTGACATCAACCGCTTCTTCACCGAGGAACAAGCGTGTCAAATACATCGGATGACATCCCAGATCGATTAAGGCGCCTCCGCGGCATTCCTCCAGGCTATAGAAATGCTCTGGCAGCCAACCAGCAGTCGCGCCATTATGAGACAAGCGTACACGAACGAGTGTTACGGTGCCGAGCAACTCCTGCTGCAATACCTCACGGATCGCCAAGGTATAGCCATCATTCAGTCGCGGAAGCGACACCGTTAATTTGACTTGGTTCTCATTCACGGCATTGATGATATCATTGACCTCTTGAAGGGTGGCAGCAATTACTTTTTCCGTGAAAATGTGTTTGCCTGCTGCCGCTGCCTTCAACATCACTTCTCTATGCATGGATGTCGGAGCATCCACGATCACGGCATCGATATCGTCACTTTGCAGCATGTCATCCAAGGATTCATAAAAAGGTACACCCTGCTTCTCCGCCGCTTCTCTTCCGCGCTCTGGGTTCTCATCCCATACCGCTACGATTTGAGCATCCGGATGCTCCTGCGCTTGTTTCGTATAATCCCACGCGTGCACATGCCAATAACTAATTTTTCCGATTCTAATCATTCTCGTCACCTCAGTATCTAATATTAAGACATCATGCCATTAATCTATCACACGAACCGCCCGATTCACAGTGTAAAATTGCGACAATTAAGTTAGATATCACGACATGGTGACATGTAAAAAAACCCCGCCAGTTGACGGAGTAGGCTGTGCTATATCTAAAATTTCAATCGTTCTCTTGCAGATGTGATATGTGCAGTATGGTGCTTTCCGTGCCAGGCGTACATGCCCGTGGCGTATTCCAGACTGGTTTTTCGCTGGTTCTCAGGGTGATAGAACGTTCTGAGATAGTCTCCGTTATCCATGATGTCTAACAAAGCGCCCCATCTGGCATGCATGCCATCAAGCAAAACAAGCGATGCGTCAATGTCCAGGATCAATGAATCTTGAAGGGCTGCCCACTTCTGCTCGTCATAAGGCTTAATTGTTGGGTTGTCTTCCGTTAAAGCAAGTTTAAACCGAATATAGCTGTTCATGTGGCTATCTGCAAGATGGTGAACGACTTGACGGATCGTCCAACCGCCATCTCGATAAGATACATTCAGCTGTTCCTGGCTTAGCCCCTGGACTGCAGCCCTCAGTTTCTCCGGCAGGCTCTTAATCTCTTGAATCCAGAGCTCCCTTTGTTCAGGCGCGGAGTGCCCTTCCCATTCAAATTGCCCTATCGGGTATCTCAAATCCATGTTCCCTCACTCCTTGACCATCATTTTTTGTAAAATTCCTATGGTAATGATATTAGCATTTTACAACGAGTCCAGTATTCCTAATCCGATGTCAATCCACCGCAATCCTTTCAAAATTACGCAGCGTTCGAAGTGCATTCCATGTCAAAACACCCTTCCATTCCTCCTTGGCCAACGGCCATACCTCCTCGTACTGGTACCAGCTCCAATTGGGCTCCCAGGCACCATCTTCCCCTTGATCCTCTATGAGCAAATCCAGTTCCAGCGGCAGAAGCTCTTGGTATTTAGCAAAATAAGGTGAATCCGGAGAATCCATAATGCTAAGAGGTGTTGCTCCGTATCCCTCACGGCTGCCAGGATCCCTGCTTATGCAATTATCCATGAAGACCTCAAGGGTTTCTCCGATCTCGGACGCCTGCTCTTTCGGCAATCTTTCGTTCAAGCGCAAATAACAAAACAGTTCATGCATTTCATTAAGATCGCTGGATTGTTTAAGATAGTTCACTGCATCATCAATCCTTGAATCCAAAGACTCCAAAGGGTATAACTCCCGCTCGTCGATAAAATACGCGATGATATCCGCATTCGGATTTCCCCAATGATCCTTGAAGGCTCCGTACTGCCACCAGATCGCCCTCGGAGACTGCTCGGCTTCCTTAGGAATAATGTCCCACCCTGACCGCTCTGGCACAAAGGAGTGCTCAAGATACTTTAACGCAGATATAACCCGTTCGCTGCGCTCCGGATGATCTGGATTTAACCGAAGAATCTCAAGCGCTCTGGTTGTTGCCAGAGCAGATGACTCCTTGCAGCGAAGATCGGGCTCAAGACCATGACCAAATCCACCGTCCTCGTTCTGATATCTGCCGAGCTCGGTTAATACGTCCGTAAACGACCCGTCCTCGAATTCGTACCGGAATAGTGCCCGTTCAAGGTCCCTGGCCTGGTGCAGCATATATTGCCTGGCTTGTTCAAATCGCATCCTGTTTAGCTTCTTCACTTGGATTCCAACTCCTCGTAGAAAGTGATTCGGTTGCCGAATGGATCAACGACACATAGCTCTTTGCTGTTCCAAGGTGCTGTCTCGATTCCGGGCCTGGAATACGGATAGTTCTGGCTTAACAGCTGTTCGTGAAAACCTTCAATCCCTGCCATCTCCACGCGAATGGCTGCTCCGGGAGAACAGTCCCCGTAATGCTCCGTCAAATGAATCGTTAACGAATCCCTTGTTATTTGCATGTAGAGCGGTGCCGAGTCATCAAACCGATGTTCCCAATCCAAGGTAAAACCAAGATATTGGATATAGAATTCCCTTGCCTTCGTTTCATCGAATACCCTGAACAATGGTATGATTTTGCTCATGATCTGCCCCCTACTACATCCTTTATTCTTCAAACTCCTTATGTATGTGCTGCTGACTTATTTAGAATATATCATAAATTCTGTAAGGCTCGTCCCAAACATAAAAACCCAGCACAGATACCATAAAACCACGTTTGCTGGGCCATCTTTAGCAAGTATTCTTTTCATTTATAACTATTCATTCCTGGTCACTTTGGACAGCTTCTTGGCTTTCTCACGTTTAACACGACTCCACACCAGCAGAACGAGAAATGAACTCCCCAGGCAGATAAAGATCACTTTCAAATAATGCTCAACCACATTCAGAATGTACTGCCACTGTTCGCCGAATATAAAGCCTATGCTGAAAAAGACCAACACCCATGAGGCCACGCCCGTGTACCCATACAGCCACACCGTTCGATAGGGAACCCGAATCATGCCGATAAAATACCCGATAAATTGCCTGACCCCGGGTATGAAAAAACAAATAATGAGCAGCTTATTTCCATACTTGTTGTAATAGGCCTGCGTTTTCTCTACAAGGGACGGCTTGATAAACAGCCATTTTCCATAGCGCTCTATAAGCGGCATCCCCAGCTTGTATCCCAGGATATAGGTAATGGTTAGCCCCATGGCCGCTCCCATAAAAGCAGATCCAACGGCAGGAACCATATCGATGATTCCTTTATAGGTTAAAAACCCGGTATAGGTTAAGGTACTATTTCCAGGAGGAATTGGAAGAGCAATAAAATCAAGGGGAAGCCCAATCAATAACACCAGGTAGCCGTATTGTTCAAATAACTGCTCAACCAATTCAAACAAATTCATGGGGAAAACTCCTTCATCTTACCGATAACTGTCATAGTAGTGTTGTAGAGCATCATTTACATAAACTTCTTTGTTCAGCACCTCGTAAGGCACCGGATTCATATCTTCAGGCCATTCACGAGAATGGCGCTGATTCTGGTGAATATCCATCAATCTTGTCAGGACTGATAAAGCCGAATCTTTATGCGTGTTAATGGCCGCTCTTCGCTTCATTTCTTGCAATAAGGGCGGACTTGTAATTAATGTTAGCAATTGGTGCTGCAGTTCACCCGCCATGGCTTGCCGTGCCACGCCTATTCCAACCAGGTAGTCTGCATTATCCTGCTCTTGGCCTGGCAAGGGTTTCACTAACAGCATCGGCCGTTCCATCGTTAATGCCTCGGAAATCGTAAGGCCTCCCGGCTTTGTCACCATTAGGTCCGCTATCGCCATCAATTCATGCATACGATCTACGTAAGCCATGACCGTGATTTGCGGATGATCTGAAAACTCTTCCAGCAGTGATTGATATAATTTCATGTTGCGGCCGCACACGACCATAAACCGAACACCCTGCGGGTATGCCCTTGATTTCAAGAGTTCGATAATTTCTTTATCGATCATCCCTTCTCCACCGCCCATAATCAGCACGACCTGTTCGGATGGACACAAGCCGTAATAGGCTCGGAGCCGTTCCGGATCGACAGGTTGACTATACAGCGGATTAACGGGTATGCCGGTCACAGAGATCTTTTCGCTTGGCACGCCTTTGCGCTCCAATGCAACCTGTACCACATCGGAACCAACCATGTAATAATCCGTATGAGAGTGTATCCAGTAACTGTGATCCGTATGGTCCGTCATGACGGTTGCCGTTGGCACATTTGTGAACCCCATCGCTTTCAGCAGAGACATGCCCGCTGCTGCCGGCGGAAAGGTACTGACCACGATAGCCGGATTTTCCGTTTCCAGCATCGTGCTGAGCCTGTGAAGACTGAAGGTACTAAAGCGTTTCAGCATCTGGATGAGGGTGTTTTCCTCACGCGTTTTCTGGAATAAGTATCCATAAAAGGATGGAAAGTGCTTCATCCATTGCACAAAGAAAAACTGACCAGCCACATGCAGCCGTGGATGGGTTAACTCCATGTAATCAATGACTTTCACGCGCAGATGAGGGTAGTTTCTTTTTGCTGATTCCACAATGGCCTTTGATGCCTGGTTGTGACCCTCTCCCAGACTTCCGGTTAATATGATGATTTTTTGCTCATATATGGATCTCATGAATATTACTCCTTATCTAACGTTATGTGATTCCAATGACATGCATCAGGTAAACGACCAGCCATCCAGAACCGAATCCAATCAGACTGCCTGCCAGGCAATCAGTTGGGTAATGATATCCCCAATATATACGGGATAGACCGACCAGCGCAGCCAGGATAATTAGCAGTATCGTTGGCAGCGGAGATACCAGAAACAACAATGGTGTAATGACGGCAAAGATCGCCGTGGTGTGTCCTGACGGGAAGGAATAGTCCTTCAATGGAAAATTTCCAATCTTCACCTGCTCCAGAACCCGAAACGGACGATCTCTTCTGACGATCTTCTTGATGAGGACAACAATCAGATGGCTAATGGTTAAGGCAATGGCACTCTGATATGCCGTTATGTCCCATGCTTCAAATGCAGCCCAGGCGATGAGCAGTGCGCTCAAAATCGTAAAGGTGGCTCCACCGAGATGGGTAATGCCGCCGAACAGCCGATCAAAGGCTCTGTTGCTGATCGTCTGGTTGCACCAGACAAATACCCGGTGATCAAATCTTCGTAATCGCTCGATCATTCATTCTTCACCTGCCGTTACATCAACTGAATCTTTTGAACCCTGCACGGCAGGGATTTCCGAACGTTTTTTCCTGCGTTTCTTGATAAAGTGAACCGTCAGCCAAATCCCTCCAATCAGAGCACCTACGGACATCAAAATAATCGTAAGTACGCTGTCCACCATATTCTCTGCAGCACGGCCATATACGTAGAAGAGCACACCTACGGTATAGAACTTCACGGCGCGTCCGATCGCTGCGTAGGTGAGAAGTTTCCATAAGGGATAGCTCATGCAGCCGGATAGAATGGTGAAGATTTTAAAAGGAATCGGTGTAAACGCACCGACAAGAATTGCGGCTTCGCCATGCTTGGTAAACAAGGCGGTGGCGGAATCGTACCATTTTTTCTTCATGACCTTGGTTAAGACCAAATTTCCGGAAGCCTTGCCAATTCCATAACCGATCGGCGTTCCGATCAAGCAGCCGACAAAACCGATCGAGGCGAGCCAGATCGCACGGTCCGGACTCAATGCACTTAAAGACAATTGCGAGAAAAGTGCCGGAATCGGAAAAATAATCGCATCGATCATGGCATGAATAAATAATCCGATATCGCCTAAATTACGTAAAAAATCCATCAGGCCTTGTCTCCTCTGATAGACTACACACTTGGCAGTCCGTGTACTGTGCGATATCGTGGTTCAAATTTATATCCGAAATCATCCGTTCACATTCCTCTCACATATCATGTTAATGTAAGAATATCATGATTGAAGAAGGATGACTTCCGTCTTCAGACGATAATCAACCTAGACTTAGGTCTAGATACTAATAGTAGATATAATATAGTAGATATAGTATAAACGAGTTTTATGATCAATAAGTTGAGTTTATAACCATTTGGACCAAAAACAAAAAAACAGCTTAGCCGCAATATGCGGCCAAACTGCCAAGCTCTAAGACCATGAACTATTCAAATTGACAAATTTGCGCGACTTCTCGGACCGAGTTCACCACATGATCAGCCTGCGATAAGTCCTGATTCCCCGAGTTCGGATTCACGAAGCCGATGCATTTCATGCCAGCCGCCTTCGCTGCAGCAACGCCGTGCCTTGCATCCTCAAGCACCATGCAATGCTCCGGATCCACACCGAGCAATTCAGCCGCCTTAAGATATACATCCGGTGCCGGTTTTCCCTTCTCCACTTCTTCACCGCTCACAACGCATTCAAAATGATGCAGGAGATCGAACTTACGCAAAACGGCCGAAATAAATACAGGTGGCGATGATGATGCAATAGCCGCCGGTATGTTACGTGCTTTAAGCTCTGCAAGGAGCTCTCGTATGCCATCTATAGGCTCCATTTCCCGTGAGGTGAGTATTTCAATTTTATTGGACAATTGGTATTCAATGATTTCCGAAACGGATTGAGCAAGCTGATGTTCATCTTTAATAGCTGCCCACATCTCCGGATTGGTCATGCCCACATACTTCTCCAGCTGTTCATGGGTTATCGCCGATCCGTAGTCGTTCATCACCTGAATATCGACTTCAAAGTGAAGCGGTTCACTGTCAATAATGACCCCATCCATGTCAAAAATAAATGCCTGTATCATGTTCATGCTCCTTTGTTGATATGTATTTTAGTTAACGCCAGATTATATCGAGTAACGTTCCCAGTACTCCGGTTTTATGGCCTCTGAGCACATCGGGATTGAATACTTCGACGAAGCCGCATCGGGTACAGGATACGAAGAGATCACTCAGATGAAATAATATCGTGCAGTTCCATAAGGGAATGGATCTCATATTTAGGTTGAATGGATGTTGGGTTTGCCTTGCGCAGCGGGTTATACCAGCAGGTATCAATCCCGTAACGAATGCCTCCCTGTATATCGGAAGTTAATGAATCGCCGACAATGAGAACTTCCTTCTTGTCGGGGTGATTCAACTTATCGAATGCATAATCGAATATGCCTTCGTGGGGCTTCTGGGACCCGGCATCCTCCGAAACAATGATGCATTCAAAGGAATCGCATAACGGCGACCGGCTGATTCGGTTAAACTGCACTTCCTTGATTCCGTTCGTGATGATAGCCATTCGTTGACCGCGTTCCGCAAGTTGACTGCACAGCTCTTCTGCCTCCTCCATCAGAAAGGAGCCTTGCCCTAGATATTTTATGTATATATCGCTAAAGGCATTGGCATCCAAGGCGCACTTGATGTCGTGTTCTGCCAACAGCCGGTCAAACCTGGCCGTACGCAAGTCCCTTTGTGTAACCTTCCCCTGCTCAAAATCATGCCACAACTGCTGGTTAATGCGTCTGTAGCTGTTTACGATGGCATCCGTGCACTCCTGATCAATCTCGCCAAAAACGCCGGATAGCGCAAAAGCCTCCGATTTGGCATAGTCGTATAATGTTTCATCTGCATCAAATAAAATAACGTTGTAACGCACGGGTGCGCCTCCTTACAGCTTACTTATTCCAATCTGGATTGTTGATTTAATTCCCGAATCTTCTGCCTTTGTTGGTGCTCTAGATGATCCCTGTTACTCTTTACCAGCTCCGATAGACGAACAAGTATTAACAATAACAATGTAATGATTACCCCTGCTGCTAGTATTAGCATGATCCATTCGTCTACTCCAAAGAGTATAAATAGAAGCAATTCGACCAAAATGAAGATTCCTGCACCCAAGGCAAGCTGTTTCATCATACCTCCTTAACTCTCTCTGCGGAGTTTATAGAGATGATATCTCTCCTGCTCAAGCTCGATATCCCCCATATACTTAAACCCACATTTTTGGATTACCTTATTGGAAGCATGATTATGAACGACGGCTAAAGCGCTTAGCTCGCGCTCGCTTGTATTCCGGAACAAGAACTGGATTAATGCCCGTGCAGCTTGCGTTGTATATCCCTTATTGTAATGCTGATTTGAGATTCCGTACATAATCTCTCGATTGGGCTGAGGTAGCTCTTCCTTAGGACCTGTATTGCACCAGCCGATACATTCGCCTGTTTCTTTTAAGATCATGGCTAGTCGCAGACGCAGCTGCCCCACATCCCCGCCGTCATGAACGGCCTGCAAGAACTGTCGATTCTCCACAATTTCATAGTTGATTAACCATTCGAGTCGCTGTTCCCTGGATACATCCCAACCGGGCAGGAACTGTCTGATCTCCGGTTCGTGCGTGATCTTGAAGATCGCATCAAGGTCTTCCACCATATATTCCCTGAGCAGGATGTCCTCACATTCAATTGTGAAGGGCATTCCTGGGGAATGGATACTTGTCTTGTTGTTCAATATAGTCCTCCTGCATTCATTCCCTCGCTCAATTTCCCTGGCCCATGACGAGGGCTATTAGCTGATCGGGCCGAGTATAAATATCATCAGGCTCAACGCTAAATTCTACGTTCTGTACGGTATCAAACCAATGCGCTCCAATGGTGAACACCTGGGCTGATTTGCCTGCCGCTATATCAGCATCGCTGTCGCCGACAAAAACCACGTCCGATGTACTCAGACCCAGCAATTGAACGGCTTTGAGTATCCCTTCCGGATCCGGCTTGGAACGTTCAACCTCATCACCCGTGATGGTAGCAGCAAAAAAACCGTCCAGCTCCAGATTTCTTAGACATATATCCAGGCACCTTCTGCTCTTGCCCGTAATAATGACCATGGGTATATGTAAATCCCACAGCTTCCTAATAAGATCCTGAATCGCCTCCGACATATGTACATGCTTCTGAAAATCCTTCTCGAAAACTTCGTAATAATAGGCTACGGCTTCGTCAACATGGGCTGGATTCGAGAGATTTTCAGTTATAATCTCTTCCTCCGTTGGCCCAAACGTCTGCACGATTTCCGCATCCGTCAACGTTTTACCTTCATATTTCATGAAAACCGCCCGGAACGCTTTAAACGAGAGCGGCAGCGTATCCGCTAGAGTACCATCAAAATCAAACAGCACCGCCTGAATGCTGGACATACATTACTCCCCTTTCACTCCAAGAACCAGACTGAACAACGCATCCTGCTTTAGACCAAATTCAGTCTCATCTGAATGGTAATCATCTTCTGATCATCATCTAACGTCGTAATACGGACATCGAAGGGCTCAAATCCAAGCTTATGATAAAAAACCAGCCCTCTGGAGTTGGTATTATGGCAGCTAAGATAAAAGATTGTCATTCCATATTTCTCTTTGGCTATATCCATCATGGTCTGTAACAGCTTCTGCGCGGCTCCCATTCCCCTATGCGACGGAGCAACGATAACATTGCCGAGCCACAGAGATTGATCAGTATCCTCATAAAAATTTGCATAAGCGACAACCTGCCCTGTAGATTCTTCAACAATAACCGTAGGATCATATCGATTTTCTAGCAAACTCAAGATTTGCTCCGGCGTCCAAGGAAACTCCGATCTGGGACTCACGTAAAACAGCTCCTCCGGCGTTTGAGGAAAGCTGCATATCGTTGATAAATCCTCGTCTGCCAGCGGCCTATAGACGTACATATTACAAGCTCCTCCTTACTTCATATTTCGTGCAATATACATGCCTCTTCCAATCAAGCCTTGCGGATCGTGCTCCACGTGAAGGCCCGCTTCCTGGAATGCCTTGATCATCTCTTCCACGGTAAAGAGACCCAAACGATGCTCCTCCGTGTGATGCTCAATTCCATGCTCACTTCCAAACAAATACTCGAATTTCATGATCGAAATATTGCCTTCGCGGTCCGAATGGGACATCCTGCTCATATGGATCCCATGACGCTCAGTCATGATCGTGTCCACTCTTCCGGCGGTCCAGACATCCGGTGTAAGCCACGGCTCAACCAGAATGACACCCTCCTCGTTCAGATGCTCCTTAAACTGCGTAAGGGTCTGTACCAATAGATCCAGCGTTTTCACATATCCGATGGAGCTGAATAGACACAGGATCACATCATATTTCCGGTCCAAGTAAAAACGAGTCATGTCGGCAACCGAATAATCACCCTCAGGATTTTTCGACTTCGCTATCGAGACGAATTCGGGATTTAGATCGATACCATCGATTGCATAGTACTGCTTTAAGAACAAAGCATGTTCCGCGGTTCCACAGGCAACGTCAAGCATGGTCCGGTAATCCTTACCCTGTCTTTCAATATATTCCCGGACCTGCTGCGCCTCCTGCTCATAATCCTTAAGGCTGTAAATTACATCATAATATTTCGATGATAAATCAAACATGGATTCACCAACTTTCCGCATCGGATAACATCATCTAAAGCCGGGTCATCCGTGCCAGGCATCTTCCATGATTATACAACTGTTCCTCAGATTGAGTAACCCCTTGTTCACGTAAGGGGTCAGATTCATGAACATCCATGATTTGGGTTGCATGTGCTTCCCCTTCGATACGCTTGTGTCTGTACCAATAGGAATAAATCTCTTTGTACTGAAGACGATCATACAATCGGCTTGCAGCAAGATTACTCTGTACCACCTGTAAATAGCTGCTCGTGGCTCCATTCTTCTTAGCCCACTGCAGTATATGTAACAGTAACTGTTTGCCAAACCCGCGATTTCGACATGCCGGAGCCGTAGCCAGATCATATATTCCTACAAAGCCCTGCTCCAAAGCTCCGATCCCGCATGCTACAGGTTCAGCTTGATCATATAGGATGAAGAATCCATACGGTATCACGGAATAGTTAAACAGCTTTCTTTTCACAGCCTTGTTTCTCTCGGAAATTCCGGTAATATCCCCGAGCACATCCAGCCATTCATCGGTTGGCTTTTCTTCGATCTTTACCTCCTCATGGGATGGAGGCTCAATATCATCCAAGTGATCCAACACTCTAAAGCTGGTAGGATCCTGTATGGTATATCCCTTGGATTCCAAAATAGGATCGAGTTCCTGCGGATTGAATGGTGTCATTTTAAATATGACGTCAAGCCCAGCCTTCACATATAAACGCTCACATTGTTCAATCTGGCCATAAAGGTCTTTGGAAGGCTCCGTATAGAGAGCATGAATGGAGTTGGATCTCTTGGTATAACCGTCTGCAAATCGTAACAGCCATCCATGATGTGTCAAGGTTTGGAGCGCTGGCCAAGCGTTTAAGGTAAGCTCTTCGATTCTCTTATGCACATATACCACTCCTACAATATGATAGGAATAAATATACGATAACATGAATTTTAATTCAATAAATAAAAATGTCTGCTTTCAACCAGAACTTCCACCTGGCTTCGATTGTTCGAATAACCGTCTATAATCTGAATAGAACTGGAACATCCGCGAGCCTTCTTTTCCATATCAAATGGTCTGCTCCGCTCCCCCAATGGTCCTGAAGGACATAATCGGGTTCACCCAGCTTCTTCTTCCAGATCTTCTGTGCTTGGGAGTATCCGCTATCCAAACAAAATTCAGTCATTCCTTTAATGAGAAGGGTAAGATACATGACATTTAACATTAGACTTCCGATCCCTTGCTGTTGGTAATCAGGATGAACAAATACCGTTCCGATTTCAACCACATCACGCAATTCACCATCAGTAGCTTCCCGGATCAATGTATTGGATGGTCCAAACTCGATGCAGCTCACAATGTTGTTGTCTAGTAGTCCGATGAGAAAGTATCTCTCCTCTCCGTGAGTATCAAAATCCGCGTTCAAGTACCTATTTTTGCTGTCGATCTCCTGTTCTATGTCCTCCGATAAATCTGATAAACCTTCTTTGGCAAAAGTATCGGTAATCACGACCCTGAAAAAATCCTCCATGGCATCTATATCGCCGCGATTGGGTCGCCTAACTTCTACTTGAAGCATAAAAAGTCCTCCTAGTATCTCAATTACAATAGACTCACAGATTTTTGGTGTGTTTCATAACATGGGCTTCAACCTCATCCTTTTGTTCGTCGGTTAGCTGGACGGGTTTCCATGTTTGATCATCAGGGATGAGGATGGTTAGAGGTTTATCAATTGCTGAAAGTGCCTGATACTATTGTTGATCACCATGTTTTCTCCAGATCGGATTTCCAATTTGATCTTCTCCGCCGTTTCTTTAGCCAGCCTATAATCTTGACGTTCAATATGCCCTTGGCGTAAGGCTTCCTCAAGTTCATCTTCATCTTTAATGAAGAAGTTTCCGTCTGGAAGCACAATAACATCCAGATAGACATCATCCCAATATGGGATCCCCTCGTCACTAATCCCATTCGTCCTTGAAATATCGATATACCATTGCACCACTTCATGGTTCTGGTTCAACATCGTGGTCACACAGAAGTTAGAATTCACTGGAAACTGCTGAAGCCAGAAGTACCCGTCAGCTGCGATGCACAATTCTTCGTCTTGATATTGCACGAATAACCTTTTCTCTACTTGATGAAGGCTAAGTAAAGTAACATATCCCTTGAACACCTGTTCCTCCATGTATACACATTTGAAATTTCTGCTTACGACTCTTCGCCAATCGATCCGGTCAGCATATTTTCTTTTCAATTTAACCTCCATGTGCATGAATCCCCGAAGGGGTGAATAATGTGTTCAACTCGCCAGCTGTATCCTGTATGAACACTTCTACTTTATCTAAGGTAAAATAAATCAGCTCAACCTTCGGCTCATTACGTTCATCCAACAGCCACTCTAATTTGATCGTTCGGTACTGCTCCACCTCTGACTTCTCAACAAAAAGAGGCATGGCATGCCCTTCCGAATCCTTAAGTTTATTCAAAATGGAGTCTGTCCAATGCTGTGATCGTTTCAATTCGAATTCAAGCTGACTGACCTCTTGGTTATATGTAAATCTAATGTTTTCTTTGTCCTCTATGTTTTCTTGCTTAAAATCAGCGTATAACGTCTGAACCCACCGTAAATCCGTGTAGATATGGGCAAAATAACCGTATATATATTCTTTCCATGCCTTCCCCGGCTTCAGATTTAGATAATGCAGATAGTTCTCCTTGATGAGGTTTGCATCAGGCAGCCTTCCGTCACATACCAGATGCGTGATCCCTTTCTGTTCTCTCGTGATCTTGCCTCTAACATGAATGGCATCCGGAGCAATGCTCCCTATCAGCAAATGCGGAGACGGCTCCGGTATGCAGAGCTGCTGGGCAACCGCAAAATGGACCATGGGCCACGGCATAGCGATAACCTCCTGAACTTATCGTATTTGTGAGAAAGACCCAGCACCCCAAATGCTTCCATCTCAGGTCTGAGTCTTGATGATCGGTTTGTCTTAAAAATCATTGAAGTATATATCTTCCTTTTCCATGCGTTTACTCCAAGCGTTCATTGCGGATAACCATATGTAGGTGGTCTTCCCAGATGCCGTTAATCTTCAGGTATTTGATGGCCAGTCCTTCTTCGTAGAAGCCTAGTCGTCTCACTACATTCAACGAAGCTTTGTTTCTTGGCATGATGTTAGCTTCCAACCGGTGCAACTCCAACGTATCAAAACAATAGGCGACCACGGCCCTTAGCGCTTCGGTCATATACCCTTTCCCCGTATGAGCCTGTGCCAGCTTGTATCCCACATGTGCCGATTGAAAGGCACCTCGAACGATATTGCTGATCGCAATCGAACCGATGATTTCATCATCTTGATGCAGCCACACTTTAAACATAGATCCGTCAGCTATGCTTCGACTCTCCGCAGCCAGAATCTCCGCCTGTTTATCGATGGTATAGAACTCAGCTTCTCTAGCGGGCTCCCATACCTTCCAATGGTCATCGTTCTTGACTATAAAATCCACCACATCCGATGCCCGACCCTGATCAATGCTCTTCAACAATAGACGTGAAGTTTGTAGCGTAATGGACATGCAAAGTTCCCCCTTGAACAACTTAAACTGAAATCAGATAATACCATATCAGTCCCTGGGAATATAATGCTTTAGGTCCGAGCGGGTAATTCCGCGGGCTCTCCCCTCTGGCGATAATCGGTATTCGAACTGCATTATCGAATTGTGGGCAAAATAAATATATTCGACATCAGGCTCGTCCTTGAACACCACGACGACATAAAAGGGAGGCAGCTTAACGCCCCAGACGCCTTTTACCGACTTTATCTCATCCTTGCTGTGATGTTCTTCTTCAAGCAGGTAGGCATTCACCTTCTTAGCGTAGATCATTTTGTTCGCCTGCACGTACACAAAGGGAGACAGAAGTAAAGGCACCAGCAAAACCAATAATGCAATTCTGATTTTCTTCATTTTATTCCCTGCTATTTTCATAGATTAAAATGCCGTTTAACCTCTTCGTAGTTCTCCGTAATGCTTCTGCTTCCGTCCACGAAGATAACCTTGAATCCCCGATCCATGGCGTCCTTGGCCACATATGCCGCAAAGCCGATATCTCGCCCCATCCAATTCTGAAACGCGGTATCAGGATCATCGCATTGATTCAGAATATCATGGATCCATTCCCGCTTCGCATAATGCTCCTTCTGGAAATCCGCTACCGGCACGATCCATATCGCCTGATGAGGGCTGAATACCAGCTGTGCTACTTTTTCCGGTAAAAGTGCTGCGCCCTCCACAATGACGGGGCTCGTGTCCGGCATGTCCGATACATCATCCACAATCATCCGGAATTCCTCGCGATAAAAATCCAGTTCTTCTTGGACCTGCTGCTCTACAGGTCGTGACCACAACGCATTCCATGTCATATCCTTCAATCGGAACATGGTGGGAAACTCAGACCGATTACATGCATTCACATGCTTCTCGTTGAACAGATCACATTGATAATAGGTGTAGCCGTACTCTTTCGTGATCATTTCGGCAATCGTGGATTTGCCTGAACAGGGGGAGCCTCCAATCCAGTATACGTGGGAGTAGTCTTTTTTCTCGTTCATCATCTAATCATGCCCCTCTGTCACTATCGTTTCTTAACTCGTTTCGAATGTCCAGCAATACGTTCCAGATCGCCCTCAAATATACCACAACGAATAAAAAGCCTACAATTAATATCAATGCGATCATATTCATCTTCACCCCACATTACTGCTTGGACTGGAGACCTTCATTCAACCATATCTCTTCTATGTGTAATCCCTCTTGCCTTCAGTGCTTTTTCGTATTCGCAGCGTATCAAACAATCGCCCTTCATCATCGATGGCGCGCACTTCCAAGCGATCCAACGATACAACGACTTGCAGAAAATGAGGCACCGCCAATGACTGCGAAGTATGCCATTCCCTCTTCGGTAGCAACCAGCCCGGCATGGCACCAGCGCCGCCTGCTACGATGTACACGATGCCGTTGTCATAATCCACGGTTCCTTGCGATAAGGGGTGGCTTCGCTCATATACAATTGTATGCGAGTTGATAACCAGATCCACCCCATATCGTTCAAATACCGGGCAAAGCTGCCGCAAATCCTCTACCTGATATCCGCCTGAAACATATGGCGGGTAGTGAAAATATACAATTTTCCACCTGCGATAACATGTTGAGAGCTCGCGTTCCAAGAAATCATACTGCGCATTTCCTGGACTCATCACGCCGGAGCTGCGAGGATAATCTTCTTTCCTGATTAAATCCGTGCTGTCCAAGCAGATGAAATGAACGTCTCCGTAATGAAATGCGTAGAAATTCTTCGGTTCGGGAAAAGCAAACAGGTCGTAATACCATGACGCGTTGTCCTCATGATTTCCCAGGCAACTGTAGATAGGCGTATCCACAAAAAAATCTCGTCCTGGTCCAAAGAAATACTTGTCCCAATCCTCAGCGGTCTTCCCGTCATGGACGACATCTCCTACAAACAAGGCGATATCGGGTCGATACTGCTTCATCCGGCTGAAAATTCTCTGATTAATATGTCCTCCCGACGAATCGAACCCGCTATATCCCCCGGTTTCACTGGTCACCGTAAAAGAGAATGGCTCTCCTTGTCCTGCCGCCGTCTTGAACATATAAAATCCCGAATCAATCTCATCTGATTCATGCTGGGAGTAGATCCTGTAGTAATAAGTGGTTCCGGGCTCGAGGCCCTTCACGGTTATTTGGTGTATCCGTGTTGGAGACTCATCAGCGAAAGTACCGAATAGGTCAACAGGCTGCTTGTAGTTCCCTTGATGTCCGCTATGTATTCTCTCGGCATGCAGGACGTCCACCCTGGAAGTTGCAGGGAGCGACGTTTCCCACATCACGGTCATGGTGTGCTCGGTCGGGTTTTGCAGGTACGGCCCTTTCATAATGGAAAGCATGTTCAGCCTCCTTCGTTCCTATTTTTCGGAAAATTATGGTGACACGACTTCACTTCCTCTCTAATTATAACTATCCTTTCAGCTAAAAAGTTACGCTAACCTTACATTCACGCCAATGTCCTAAATAACGAAAAGAACCGGCAATAACCCCCGGTTCTTAGTAAAATTTATGATAGCCATACCCTCTTGAACCCTGAACTTAGCCTACCACAGCATCCAGTTCCGTCTCACGCTGTTCGTGTTCGGGAACTAACACCTCGACCACGACTCTAGTCGGTACGCAGATGATCTGCTGATAGGGTTCCGAGATAAATCCCATATCCAGTGCAATTCTTTTCGGGGCATCCGAGTAAATCATCTGGATCCCGTAGTCATACACTTTCAACGTGTTGTGTCCAAACTTGGTCTTAATATCAATGATACGTTCGTCCCCGGTCAGCGGGACAGTCTCGTATTCTTTGCCATTCACCGTAATCAAGGCCTTGAGTTCTCCCTGCTGGTAATCCACATGGCTATGCTTCCACCACTGCAGCCCGGTGAAGGAGCCAAGGATCAGGATCAAGGCAAACAGGATCATATCTCCGCGTCTTATTCTCGACAACATGCTCCCTCCTGACATGCATACAGTCTTTGGAACCCAAGTATGAACGATGTGCAAAACCATCGAAATGAATTTTGTCACTTTCGTTATCCACTTCAAACGGCTTGTACAAACTGAAAAGGAACCTTTTCTTTTGTCCATTGAGTCCGGAACAAGCATCCGCTATGATGTTTTTAACGAGAATGATTATCATTATCTCTAATAGTTTTGAAAACCGTTGTGGAGGAGAAACCATGAAACCTACTAAAAAATTGCCCATAACTATCAGCATCCTTGCATTGATGAGTCTCATGTTGATGGCATGCAATGGGAGCAGCCCCCCTTCTTCTATGAAGCAGGGAACGGCAGGAACTGCTATTCAGCCAACCGTCAGCCCTAACGACTCCCCCCCATCCGATACTGGCTCGGAAGATGCTATGCGTTCCTATACGGATTATAAAGGACACAGTGTTGATATCCCCGTATCGCCAAAGCGCATCATATTTTCCGGGGAAACCTTCAGCGATTTATTCGCCTTGGGTGTTCAAGCGATCGGCGCCGATATGGACCGGGTGAAAGGATCAGTTTATGAAGATAAGACTCAAAACGTCGAAGACATTGGCTTCCCGATCAGCTTCGAGAAGGTACTCGCTCTTAATCCGGATTTGATTATTGTGGCGGACCCGGACGAAACGGCGTACGAACAGCTTTCCAAGATTGCACCCACTCTTATGTTTGATACATTTGCTCCTTTGGATAAACGTTTGCCAGAGCTTGGCGATATTCTCGGCAGAAAGGCGCAAGCTGAACAATGGGTAACCGATTATGAGGCTAAGGCAGATGCCATGTGGCAGCAACTGCAATCCGTCGGCATGAAACCCGATGAGACGGCCTCCGTCTTCACGTATTATCCGGGGGACCGGCTCTTTGTCATGGCCAGCACGGGCTTATCTCAAGAACTCTATCATCCTAACGGCTTTAAGCCCACGCCAAATATTCAACAGTTGCTGGATGAAGACAGTGGATTCAAGGAGATCTCGATGGAGAACCTTCCCGAGTTTGCCGGAGACAGAATCTTTATCCTGAATCCGGTTCAGCCCGAAGCTCAGAAATCCACACAAGACATGATGAACAGTCCGATCTGGGCTAGCCTTCCTGCTGTCAAGGATGGGCATGTGTATACCATCGACATTGCTAAATCCGGTAGTGACGCAGCTACAAGGGAATGGTTACTTCAAGAGCTTCCGAATATGATAACCGAATAACTGACCATCTGTATGAGACAGTTCAATACTTACCTATTGAATTGTCTCGTTTTTCTATTTACAATTATCGATATTGATTATCATTATCATTAATATTATGGAGTTGTTGCCATCATGAAGGCGAATCCCTTTCAGATCCCCTATCGTTCCTTAACTTATCATTTAGTGGATGCGGATAGCCGAACGGAGTCCATCGGATGGACATCGGGTTGTTTGACGTCGAACTCCCATACCTTGTTGATCTTTGCCAAAGGTAAAGGCAGTCTGCATATCGATCAATATGTCCTCACGATTACGCCTGGCAAGTGTTATTTACTGTGTCCCGGCACCACTTATCAGGTTCATAACGGAACGGACAACGCCATTCAATACTCCACGCTTGCCTTCGCGGTCATTCAAGTCGGTGAACAGCAGCATACAACATACAAAGACGAACTCATTCCGGGGAAGTTTGAATTATGTGCGTATCCTAGTTCTCATTTGCTCCGGCTGATTGAATCGTTACATTCTAACGGTGAATATTCATCTAATATCCACTGGGTGCAGCAGCATGCCAAGTTTCACGAATTGCTCGTCTTTTTGCTTCAGCAAAATATTCAGGCAGACCGTGAACCAACCTCTGTGCAAGCCGTAGAGAGCGTTATTCAATATGTTGACGAGCACTACATGTATCCTGATCTGACGGTAAAACAACTGGCGGAGATGGCCGAATTATCGACCTGGCGTTTCACGCACATATTCCAGGAACGAACCGGGAAAAAACCTCTGCATTACTTAACCGACTTGCGCATTAATCGCGCCAAGGAACTTCTAGCGCAAAGGAATGAACCGCTGCGAAACATCGCCCAAGAGATTGGATACACGGATGAATACTACTTCAGCCGCCGTTTCCGCCAGATTACGGGGATGTCACCGAAGCAATTCGCCGAACGCATGGACGTCAGTAAACGCGTAAACGACTGGACCGGACATGAAGTCGATATTCCGTCGGTACCAAATCGCATTCTGTATTACGGCGAAACTTTCGGTGATCTGCTCGCGATCGGAATGCGGCCAATGGAAGGCAATTGCCTGACCAATACCCATAACCAGCAGGCTGATATTCAATATGCTCTTGATATAAGCCATCGGAAGAATTCGATTGAAACCATGGAATGGAAACCGGATTTGATCATTTTGGCCCATGCCGATGAAAAAGAATACCGATGGTTCTCAAAAATCGCCCCTACTGTCACATTCAATTCCTTCGCTCCTCTCGCCCATCGTTTGCATACGCTTGGCGATTGGCTTGGAAGAGCGCATGAGGCAGACCAATGGCTGAATTGGTATCGAACCAGGACGGATAACATGTGGAGGGAACTGCAGCAAGCCATGAAGCCTGGCGAAACCGCGTCCGTCTTCGTATATGACCATGGATCCCGTCTCTTCGTTATGGGAATGTCCGGTATGTCAACAGGTCTATATCACGCGCGTGGATTTCAACCGACGGAGCCTATTCGCAAGGTGCTGAACGACGGGTTGGGTTATAAGGAAATTTCGACTGAGGAGCTGCCCTTCTTCGCCGGTGACCGTATCTTTATTCTTATACCGGGCAATGCCGTATCCAGGCAAGCTGCGGAAGACATGATGCAGTCCTCGCTATGGGACAACCTGCCGGCTGTCCGGAACGGCCTTGTTCATGTGTTGGAGGCAGAACGCTGGAACTACGGAGATGCCCGAACGCTGGTAAAGCTTCTGAACCTGCTGCCTGAACTATTATTGTCTACGTCCACTTCTAAAAACCGCCTTATAGTTTCTCAATAAGCAATACATGGAAGTATACGAAAGCCATTCATCCTATCCCTTAAAATAATCCGTTCCGCCACAACTTCATCCGCCAGCAGGTAGCGAATAATCGCGAGTATACTTTAGGCTTATGAATAGCAATGTTCACAACGTAATGTTGCTTCAAATCGGAACGATAGGAGGAAACAATAGAATGGCTAGAATCCGGATCAGCATGTTCTTCAGCGTATTTGTCGCCATGGTCGGATTAATGATCATCGCTCCCGTTATGCCGCCCTTGATCAGAGAATTGGGATTAAGCGAGACGCATTCCGGCTTGATCATATCCCTGGGCTCCATCGCAATGGCCGTCATGGGACCGGTATGGGGAAATTTAAGTGATTCCAAGGGCAGGAAGCCTGTCATTGTATTTGGTTTTATCGGCATGTTCGTCAGTTATATGTTATTCACTGCGGTTATGTACCTGGGTCTTCATGATAGAATCTCCGGTGCGCTGCTTATCCTTCTGCTCATTGTTACTCGGGCTATGGTGGGTTTCTTTATTCCGGCTGTTCCCTCTTCAGCTCAGGCGTATATCGCCGATGTGACCGACGAGAAAGGGCGCTCCGCCGGAATGGCACTTCTTGGCTCGGCTAACGGCTTAGGCTTAGTATTGGGTCCTGCTATTGCCGGCGGGTTTGCGCTCATCAGCCTGATCGCCCCGCTGTATGCTGGCGCCCTTCTACCGGTAATCGCTGTGGTTGCTGTACTTTACCTTGTCCCTGCCACAAAACCGGTCATTCAGCAGAAGGCCCCCCGTGTGAATCCGTTCCAAAAAGGAGTTCGTCTTTATTTATTTGCGGGCCTGGCCACCATGCTGGGCATCATTACGGTGCAAGTCATCGGCGGGTTTTATTATCAGGATCAGCTCGATCTGACGACCCAGGAAACAGCCCGTATGATCTCCCTCAGTTTGATGATTAGCGGAGTCGCCATGATTGTCACGCAGGGCCTGCAGATGAAGAAACTCAAATGGCCGCCAAAAGCGATGATTCTGATCGGCGCTGTACTGCTTATGGCCAGTATGCTGCTGCTGCTCTTCACCGGAAGCTTGATAAGCTACTTCATCGCATTCTTCTTATTCGGTGTGGGCACCGGGTTGATGATGCCGGGATTTATGGCAGGCGCTTCGCTTGCGGTTAGCCGCGAGCAGCAAGGCGGCGTAGCCGGCCTGGTGTCTGCCGTTCAGGGCATTGCTGCCATGATCTCCCCGATTCTCAGCACGACCCTCTATCGAGTGGACAAACATCTCCCGTTTGCGCTGATCGGGATCATTGTCCTTCTGATGGCATTGGTTGTGCTTGGAACACGGGATCAGCCCTCTGCGAATGATGCTTGATTCGACGACTTAAACAAAATAAGGCGTCCCCAAACGGGGACGCCTTATTTCGATCACAAGAAAGTTAAACGAATTCGTGTAAATCTCTGTATCAGTAGTACTTCTTAACTTCAGAAGGGCTGACACCATAGGTTTGGCGAAATGTCTGCGAGAATGCACTCACATTGCGATAACCTACGGCCAAGGCTGCCTCGGTCACGTTAGCCTCCCCGCTATGCAATAATTCCATCGCCCGCTCCATCCTGACCTTCCGGATGAACCCATATACGGTTGTCCCGTAGCATTGCCTGAAGCCCATCTTAAGTTTATAATCATTCAGCCCAATTTCTCTGGCCAGCTCCAGCAACGAAGGCGGTGAAGCATATCTCGACTCCAGAATCCCATGAGCGAGGCATAGCTTGCGTACATCAGCCGCTGATAGCCCTTCAGGCAAGGATTCATGACCGAACAGCTGCTGGATCGTTCGATCCAGCAGTTCATAGGCTGTACCTTCAACAAGCAGCATGGATCGCATGGGCTGACAAACATCATGAATCAATCTCTTGATCAGTTCTTGTTCATAGGAGCTGAAAGACAAGTGGATTTTTTGAAATTCGGAAACATCCAGCAGCTGCCTGAAATGATTCTCTTCACGTCCTGCAGTCTGGGCCACCGCAAAATTAAACAGGGAGACAGGAACGCCAAGCGAGAAAGACTGATGCCGCTCTTGGTTCGGTAGCGCAAAGCGAACGTCAATATCCTCCATCAACAGCAGGGCGCTTGTCCCACGGTCCAGGGTGCGATCCTTTCCGCCAATATGGATATGCCGTTCTCCGCTAAAATTGAACTGAATCTCGATCATCGGCTCTTTCGATTGAAACCGGTTCGTAAACCGGCGATGATATTGATAATCCGAATAGCATATCTGTAGGCCGCTATAGGTCCGCAAGCGGTAGAAGCCACCTTCTCCCGCGGATGGAGCGAGCATATAGGCATTGCTGCCGGACTTTTGAATATTTAAAGTGGCAAAATAAGCATCATAGATCATCTGCAATGATTCCGAGCAGCTGGAAGCTGCCGAAAAATCCGGCTGCATACCGGGCACCTCCCACCTTGGATTACAATGTTGATTTCATCATGAATTGCATAAATCACATACCTTATTCTTCTATCAATACAGCTCCGTTGACCTGCATGCACAGATCACATACCGCCCATAGACTTGGGCTCCCTGATAACACCAATCTCGGCCGATATAAGGGTGCACATATTGCGAGATGCAATCCTGACACTTGGCTCGATGTCCTACTGGATCACTCGTATACCACCACCCGGAAGGATAAGGACATAGACCTTTGCAATCGTTAATCACCGTCTTGGGTGTGCAAATAATATAATCGGACGGACAGGAAGCATCTGCGCCGCAGCCCGAGCAATATTGTCCATGCGGAGGCCGGCAGGGCCCCGCAGCAAACGAGATTTTGACGATATCATCATCATCGGGCCGGACCAATACTTTGGCAAGCGTCTCGGCCGTTTTTTGCGCAAATTTATTCAGTAGCGACTTCCGATTCATCTTCCGGGTAACCCGGCTGATCAACACCTGCGTCTCTTCGTCCTTGTTCTCCGGCTTCCGCCACATACTCTCACCTCATCTTAAGAAGCCCTTGATGCTTTCGCGTACGCTTCAAGCTGTTCCCGACTGTTGACCAATCCCTTATGCCTGATAACGCCGTTCATATCCACCGCATAGGCATAGGGGGTGACCTGCACATCCAGATGATTCGCAAACTCCGAACTTACGATCAGCACCTCATCGTCATAAGCCATTTTTCGGACATAATCCGATGCTAAATCCGCGGACGAGAATAACAAAAGAATGGGTTTCACGTTATTCATCCTGGCGATCCGCCTAAAATCATGCAAAATATCGGCGCATTCCTTACACGTCGGCGATCCGAACAGCATGAGGGAAGGCGTGCCAATCAGCTCGCTCGTGGACCACTCGGCTCCTTGCAAGGTCGTCGTTGTGGCCCCGGGTATTTTTTTGCCGACCGGAATGCCGGACTGATTCACTCCTCTCGCGGTACCCATCACCATAATCCCCAACTGCCGGAACAGGACCAGATTCAGAATGACCAACGGTACGACCAGAATCCACAGCACGGTATATGAGATCCAGAAGAACGTGTTCATCGCGGCCTCCTTACAACCTTTTTATTCTCGAAACATAAGGTGCGGCAATCTCGCGGTATATTCGGATCGCATGCAGCGCATCCGGAACCCCTATGATGATAAACAACGATAGCAGCAGCATCATTCCCTCCATAAGTAGACCAGTAACTTCGAAAGAGTGACTATGCGTAAACCAGACAGGATGGCTGTAGGCCAACCCCATGAGACCCATCGCCAGATTGAACCCAATCAATGGAAAGCCAAGCTTGGAGTTGATCTGAGGTCCGAGGCAGCCACAGTCCACCCTTCCTTTTTTCCGGATGAAATAAGCGACACCCAAGCCCTGAACGAAATAGAGTAAAGAGATGCCCAGGAAGCTGAGCCGCGATGGAAAACAATATACCATGGTAACGGACAGGACTTGCAGCAGGGTGAGCAGAACATGCAGACGGGCACTTCCGGGGAAAAGATCCGGGTCACCGAATACACGGCTCCAGCCAAAGCTCACCACCGACAACAGCATGGGCAGAGTAACGGATATCGCGAGCAAAGCGTAATACATGGACCCGTATGCTCCTTTCTCTTCAGTAGCTGATGATCCAGATGATGGAACCAATAATCAGCAGCTTGGATACCGTTTGCCGCACGGCCGTGAGAAGCGTGAGGTTGCGTACCCTTTTTTCAAGCATACGGTACACGATGGATCGGATCAGCGGGAGGCTGAACACGGTACCGCGAACGACACCAAACGTTGCCCCTGCCAGCAGGCTCAGCCACCATGAAGCGGCGAACAAGGAGACCAGGATATAGGCGTGAAAGAGGACGCCCACCTGCAATGTGATAAAACCCAAGCCCAGAATCTGCCCCCATAATGCCGCGGAAAGGTACCCTGCGTGCTTGATCCATTCCGAGGGAACGATGAAATTTCCGGATGGGAGAATCCCTGTTTTCTGAATGAACTCTAAGCCCAGGAGTATGGCAAACAGCACGACAATAATATAGTTTTGATATAAACCAACAGGGGTTAATTTGAGCAAAAGATTGATGAACCCGATCGCCAGTCCCGTCATAGCGCCGCCCAGAGTACAGGACACGATATACACCAGCGCATATTTGGATTTACTGACCTTCGTGCCCTCCAGACTGCCTAACACATTCAGCCCACAGGTGGTGTCCACGCTGGCCACTGCAGCACCGACGGAAAATATAAAGAGCAACATCGACAGCAAGTCATGCCACCTCCCCACAATCCCTAGGAATGAACCCTTCACTTCTTCATCTTATGAGTGACAGCCTGTCGATTATTTACACAAAAATGCGATGGATATGCCCGCTACATGGCTATCTTATTGAGAAAAAAAGAAATCGTCCATGGACAATCTCCATAGACGGTTTTACCTGTAAGCCTTTTTGGTTTCTCGAAATGAGACGACGCAATCCAAACCCGCTCTTTCCCCTAACTGCGCGGTACGTACTTTCTCCATTCCATATAAATACGGTCGCTGAACCCTTTTTCCTTTGTATCATCCTCGGATTTGCGTTCAAATTCCCGAAACCCTAATTTCTGATATAACGATAGCGCGACCTGGTTGCTGTCGGTCACTTCCAGAACATAACGCTTGTATGGCAGCTCCTCCATGACATGCTTCATTAAAGCGGTGGAAACGCCTTTGCCGCGCGCTTTTGTGGTAGTTGCCACACATTCGATATAACCCGTCTCGTCATCATAGGGCAATGCCGGGTTAAATTCATTTTTCATGACATTATATGCAAGCTCCCCTGTCTTGTCTCCAAAAGCCTCCTGAAGCGGAGCTAATTCGACCAGCATGGCCCGCTGCCCATGATGGGAACAGGCTAAAATCCCGATCATGATTCCCTGGACCTCTGCTACATAAAATACCTCAGGACTGAAGAAACTCCGGAAGGCTTTCTTCAATGTGCTTCGGTCCTGGGTGAAATAGGACAATTCGTTATAATACCCATCGACAAACACTTCCGCCACTTCATCGCGAACGTCTCGTTCATAATCTGCCATTCTTCTAATCGTAATGGAGCACATGATGTTTACCTCCTGTCAAAAATGTAATCTGCGCTTCATATCCTTTCGAAATCCCTTATCTGCAATCAGGCACATCCCGCTAAACGTTAATAAGGAATATACGGCCGCCGCAACGGCTGTCCATAATACGTGCGACATGCCGATGGCATACAGCAATAAGGGCACAAACCCAAGCAAGATCAGGGTTAACAAGAAACCTGCGAACTCGCGCCAGCGCATTTTTTTGGTGCAGCATATTACGGTAATCAGAAGGGTTGCCGCCATCATCAGGAACGGAATGACGTAGCCGGTCGACCAGTAATTCGTACCCGCTACGACGTTGAGCCAAAGCAGCATGCCGGACAGCCCGAGCAGTTGCACAACGATTTTGCCGCCAAGGTGCGACTTGGACATCAAGGTATGTCTGATGAACAGCCATGCATAGAGCACGCAGGGCATGAGGTACAGACTCCACCATACTTCGTGATTTCCCAGAATATTTATAAGAACAGATAAGCCGATGACGGACACGGCAAAGAAGGTAAGCCACTTGAATAACAGACTGCTTGCACGCTGCTCCTCTACAGCCTCATAGACGGGGTACCAAGAATTATCTCCCACAGATGGTGCGTTGCCCTTACCTTGTAAATTTCTTCGGCATAAGGGACATGTTGCGTGCGCCGGGTCTACGGATACCCCACAGCTCTCACATCTCATGCACCCATCCCCCAATCGTTGCTGACGATCCTTATATCCAATCCGCTTAAGCTGGCAAGCTGACGAAAAAAGTGCCTGATCACATCGCTCTCAACGATATTCCTGGCAAAGGTGATGGTAAGCTGGTCATTGATCGAACTGACGGCACAGTTCATTGGACTCTTGGCCGTAGGATACATCGTGGTTTCCATCGACTCGATATGCGCAGCCATACTCGCAGGGATGTCGATTCGGCCCAGATTGGTGAGCGTAAGCGTTTTGGCCTCTTCTCCGTAATGGTCGAATCCATAACGAATCGCCAGATCCTTCAATTTCAGCGGCGTGAATCGGGATAACAGGTTCTTCTCGTATTTCATGCTGCTGGCCATCGCTTGGCTTAGATAAGACTTGGTCGTTTTCTCTTTCATCTGTGCATGCACGATGCCTTGTACATCATCCAATGTCATGCCTTCCTTCATCTGTACGCCAATGTTGATGACCGCAAAAAAATTTCGCAGGCTGCTGGAAGGGAAGATTTTTCGCAGGTTCACCGGCATGCTGATCACGATCGGCCGACTTCCTTTGTTGAAAGGCAACATGGTCTCATAAACCGCCATGATCAAAATCGCTGTCAGGTAAGCGGTGAGGGTCACTCCCTTCTGCTTGGCCGCCCCATTCAGGCGCGAGGCGTGAATCATGCCGTGGATGACGTTATGTCCATAAGGCGAGAATCGGGTACCGGGAATTTGCAGGGCCTCCGACATTCTGGATTCGGCCATGACTGAAGTATAATGAGCTTTAAAGCTGTCCTGTGCTTCGGCATAACGAGCAAATGAAGCGGGCGGCAGAATCAGACCTTCCTTGTCCTCCACGTGCTCACCGAGCAGATATAAATACTGGAACACCAAGGTTTTGAGAAACTCCAGAGCCCCACCGCCGTCTGTTAGCGCATGGAAAATCTCCACGCTGATCTTGTTGCCATGATATAAAATCCTCACCAAGCTTCCGTTCTCCGTCGAGAGGGCTGCAGGAGCACAGGGATAGGTGGATTCCGGTTCCACCATCAAACGGGTCTCCTTCTCCCGCAGAAATTTCCAGAACAGGCCATTTCTAAGCTCAACGTTCAATAGAGGGAATCTCTTAATTACGCTATCGAGCGCCTGTTGTAAAACCGATGGCTTCACGTGACTTGTCAGCATCATCGACAACCGGTAGGTTGATGAATTCTCCCTTCCCGCAACCGCGGGAAACAGCTTCCCGGCGTGGTCAAGTTTATACCATTCTTCCATCTGTTGCTCTCCTCATTTCTTGTCGAACTCCTATTTAGCAGTTTATAACTGGATTACCCTATGTACGTCGCAATGCCTCTTTTATTCAAGCTTCAACCGCAGCCGATACCAAGAGGGCATGCCCCTCTTCATGTGAAGGCCGCTTATCCGCCATTGAAAATCGCTTCATCAGCGATGAGCGTGTATGTATTAACATCATCGGAACGAGTAATTCGGTTCTTCGATCAATCCGGCTCTTGCCATCCGGGTGCATCACGGATAACAGCATTCGCAGGTAGGAAGTGGTCAGCTTCTGGAACAAATCCGGTTTCATCGCTTGATGCTCAAAACCAAGCCCGTGCGTTAATCCACGGTGCAGTAGCGTAATTCCGATCAATGCGCTGACCTCGCTGAACTCCGACTGACCTTCATATGCACGGCTAATCTGCAGCATGGACTTTCTGGCAAGTCTTGCTATTTTCAGAGCCGCACGATCTGGCCCTTCCGATCGGATGAGTTTCAGAATCGTTTCATTATCCAAATGTAACTCGCCTACCAGATCTCCATTCTGAATGACCGTCGAGTCCTCGCAGACGATGCACTCGCCTCGATGCTTCTTAATCATGACCGTGCATATGCCAAAGCGCGAGATATGCGAGCTGCGGAACCTGGAAATGAAGCTGAAGATACGTTCCCACATCATCCAGGAACTTTGCATGACGGTTTTAAGTAATTTTCGCAGCAGTTGGAACACCCCACTATATATTTGATTGAATATTTGATTGAATATTTCATTCCATGATTCTCCAGTAAAATTCCGTTAATCTCATCATAAAGGAGATCTGCACAGGTTCACACCGTCTCAGGTTCAGAGTTGCCCTCGGTCTCAAGACGGAGATGCGGATCAAAAAAAGTTGCTGGCTTATGATGTTGTATCCAAACCAAAATAACCTTTGGTCTGCACCAAAGGTTGCTTCACGAAAATTATTTGAATAGTACGGTAAGCTCGTTGCCCTGGGGAAAAGCCACCAGCCTTCATCTGTCTTTGCGTTTGGACCCGAGCTGAATCGTCAAATCCTATCCAATCCGAACTTTTTCGAGATGAGCACAGCTCTTGTTAAAATACCCAAAGACATGCCCCTATTCCAAAATAATAACCTGACACACACCTAATATCGGTTCTAATCGATTTTTTTCGTAATATTAAAAAGTAAGCGCTTCATATTTACGCAAATGTATACTCTTAGGATAAGCAAGCCATTGTAACTGCCGTAGAGTCCATTAGGTTTACATCAAACTGACAAGGATGTGACTACGATGATGCTTTCACATTTACGTAGGTGCGGGCTTTTGTTTCTGGCGGCAGTATTCATCTCAGCAATCTGGGTTCCACTCCCCCATGCCAAGGCAGCAGCGTTAATTACAATCGATTCCCATCAGGCTGGGCAAACGCTTCAACCAGGTGTGTCTGAGTTATTCGGGACCTACAATGGTGTGTATGAGCTTCAACTCATCGTAAACGGAGAGTTTGTAACGGATGTTCAGATGGATGATCCCAATGGTGATGACAGCGGGACCTGGTCCTACAAGCTCGACACGAGTCAATTGGACGGTTCAGTCGAAATGGTGCTGAAAGCAAATGACGCGGTTACGCGTTATGGCATCTGGTCTCCTTGGATTCACCTGAACATCGATAATCCCGAAGCTCATATTCCAGAAGTGGAGATTACCAGCCCTATTGAGTATACTTTGCAGCGCAACAAAATGGATATTAACATATCCGCAGCAGGTAAAAATCCGATATCACTGGTTGAGCTCCGCATCGATGGTGGAAAATGGCTGCAGGTCTCCCCTGCCAAAAACGGCTACAAATATACATTCGATTCGCGTCAATCCCCGCTACGGGTTCACAGCCTGGAAGCCAGAGCAACCGATTCTTATGGCAATATAGGCTATAGCCTAACGGTCTATGCAAGAACAGGGGGGCAGCCCTGGGTAAACCAAGGAAAACATCCCGCGACGGTTACAGATGCCGTATATATGGACCTCATCCACCCAACTCCCGTTAACGTAATTGAAGAAGTATACAATCCCTCCGCGACGAACCCTGAAACGGTAACTAGCAGCACCTATAACTCAGAACCGCTGACGGATCAAGATCGTGCGATCTGGATCTGGGAAAATGCCTCCTACCCTCTCGTTCTGAATCCGAACTCCCGCGTTGTCCTCTCGTCCATGGCAAAGGATACCACAACCTTTGATCAACGTCCGATTACGACGCTTTATTTGGCTGTAGGTCAATATAACGGAACCAAAATGCTGGAGGATCATCGAAGTAAGGTTCAACAATTCATCGAGTGGGCACACGCCGAGGGTTTTCGGGTTCAAGCGTTGATCGCCGGTGGTACCACACCACCTTACTTCGGAGCCTATAGTCGATATCAGACTCATGCCGTAAGGGAATTTGAGCAGATATTGAATTACAATTTGGCCTCAGTCGAGTCTGCTCGTTTTGATGGCGTGAACTTGGATACAGAGCCGTATATCCTGCCGGATTTCAAAACAGCAAAGCCTTCCGTCCAGATTCAGTACCTGGATATGCTGCAGCTGCTAATGAAACGTAAGCAGGCATCGGGACTCGCCTTGTCAGTCGGCGCGGCGATTCCAAGATGGTACGACACTTCGGCCGACGCCAGCAATATTACATGGAACGGAAAGACGAAATGGCTGTCTGAGCATATCCAGGACACGGCCGATTATATCTCGATTATGAATTATCGCGATCAGGCGGAAGGCAGTGCCGGCATTATCGCGCAAGCGCTAAATGAGCTGGCCTATGCAAATGCGATCGGAAAGCCGAAGTCAGTTGTGATCGGAGTCGAGACGAAAGACATCGCGGATGGCGGGGATCCGGAAACCATCAGCTTCCATGAAGAAGGGCGAACTTATATGGAGCAGGAGTTAAACAAGGTGTATGACGCTTTTCTGAACGATTCGGCGTTTGGAGGCATTGCTCTCCATCATTACTCCTCGATCGTTGATTTTCCAAGCGAATGGGGACCTGGCGGCTACGCATGGCAGCCTCCCGCTGACAATGAACCGCCAAGCACGGTTAGCGGGACAACTGCGGTCACGTTTGATTTTCAACGCATCAATATAACTTACAATATGGCGATGGATAACATGGCCGTGAATGCATATCGGATCTACCGCGGGACCGAAGCCGACTTTGAGATCGGGCCCGCTACTTACGCCGGAACCTCTAAAGGACTTTCTTACAAAGACACCGGACTGCTGCCAAGCACCACCTATTATTATAAAATCACGGCGGTCGATATCAGCGGCAATGAAGGAGCTCCTAGCCCGACTGCTTCAGCAACAACGGCACCATCCGCCATGAAACCCATGGTCATTGATCAGATGACCATCACCTATTCTAATGGTGCCGCCAGAGTAACCATGCAGATGGTCGATATAGAAACAAGGCTGCCTGTTACGGCCAAGATCAGCGGACGATTTACCCATATGGCAGGCAAATATGTTAATGCCGTGACAAATGCGGAAGGCGTGTTCCAATCGCAATCCGAGCTCATCTCCGTATCCCGAGGCGAGATCGGTTTCCTGCCGCGGCGCATCATGGCGGACTCCTATTACTGGGCCAGTGCTTATGACCAACTCCCGTACCCAACGGTGATATGGGAGCCTTGAGGCTCATTTTGATTGAAAATGCAATGGAGATTAAAATCACTCTTCGCGAGACAGCACTACGCATGCGGATCATGCTTCCGATCCCTGTTGCCCCCAGATTTCTTATTATCCCATTTCAAGGTTGAAATCCGGGGACAAAGGGGACCGCTTTCGCTTCTACAGCATGATTCCGCCATCTCCGTTGGAGTTTGGAAACCAAACAGAAACCTCTCTATGATAATGGAGGTTTTATACCACCACATATCAAAGAGAGGTTTCCTTATTTTCAAAAAATTCTACTTAAGTTGTACAAATATCATGAATGTTAAGGCAGCGTGTTCAAAAATGGTCTCACCGTTTTGGCAAGCGTGTAATTCGTGGTCGCATCCCAGTTAATGGACCAAGTCATTGCTCCCCGTATATCAGGGTATTTAGCAACGGGCTTATAACTTCCACAGCTGTTTCCAGTTGCTAGACAATTCAGGGCATTATTTACGACCATTGGAGAAACATATCCGCCTCCAGCTGCTGAAGAGGTAGCAGGTACTCCCAATCCCAATTGGGAAGGTGATACCCACTGCAGCGTTAAGTCCGAAAGAGCCGTAAGGAAATCAACAGTGCCTTGGGAATAGCACTTTCCGTCACGACCTAGCATGCACCCCGAATTATAATACTGGACGTTAATTACGGTTGTAATATCCTTTAGATTGTTATAAAGCTGCATATAGGAGGTGTTTGGATTCTGCATGTCTATCGTTTGGGGAGCCATCGTCAGAACAAAATCATTTCCTACTTTTTGTTTCAGTTGACGGATCGCATTGGTTAAATTAGGTACATTCATGCCATGCTCCAGATCAATGTCTATCCCATCAAGCCCAAATTGAGTAATGATTCCGTACATGCTGTTCACAAAGTTCGCTACATTCGGGGAAGGATTATTCAAATTAATGTTCCCCATTTCCCCTCCAACGGATATAATGACCTTCTTGCCTTGAGCACGTTTAGCCTGAATATCCGCGATCAGTTCAGCATTTGTGTACCCACCGAGAGCAGCGGATAGTGCAGAATCTACAGTGAAAGTGACACCACCAGGGTTAGCAGGGTCCATCTCGGCAAACGCTAACACAATGATGTCGTACTGATCCGGTATATCTCTCACTTTCAATTTGCTGGCACCATTGACAAAGTTCTGCCAGTACCCTGTCAATATATGCTTCGTCGGCTGGGGACCTCCGCCTGGTCCTTCTGTAGTTGTTGCATTCACGGTCGCACTGGCAGGGGAAAGATTCCCGGCAGCATCCTTAGCAATGACCTTAAAAGAATATGTCGTTTTCGGTGAAAGGCCCGTTATTGTCGCTGTCGTACCGGTAACAGAAATGGCAAGGAATGTGCCTTGGTATACATCATATCCTGTCACGCCTACATTGTCCGTAGATGCTTGCCAGGATAAAGAAACGCTAGAAGAGGTGACTGCGCTTACAATTACATTCGTAGGAGTTGTCGGAGCTACAGTATCATTGCCTCCACCACCTTGAACAAACTGCCACAATGCAGGAACATTAGGCGGTTCCCACCCGGGTAATGAGGTATGAGGTTGAATAGCTTTATACGCTTTCCCATCGTATGTCACGTTGTCGTTTACGGCGTAAGACACATTGGGTGCCCAAGCACCTCGTTCTGCTGCAGACACCTCAAGGGGAAAAAAGTTCAACACCATTGACACGACGACCAATAAAGGCAACATCAGCACTCTCGATTTGTCCAGCACTCTGGATAAACCCTTTTTCATCCATTAATCCCTCCTCAATAATTGATAATTTAGCCTATCTAGATGTAAGACGACATCACCTCCTTTATAAATTTCATGATCTTGATAAGTTCTCTAAAACCAAGTCGATGCATCTTATTTACTCAATTTTGATTCATTTACATATTTCGTAAGTTGATTCATATGCTCAAAATTTACTTTATATGTTAAATATTATAAATAGCTCTGGAGGATCAATTTAGTCTATGTAAGAAGATTTTCAAACAAGATGCGCCCGGGCCTAGGCCTGGGCGTATGGCTGCTTCCCTATTTTGCAAGATAAAAATAACCGTCCTCCTTGAAGTGTGTTCAAGGAGGACGGCCGCTTCGATCATTGTATGCAATGGTGAAAAAAAACCAACTCTTCGTGAAGCAGCACTACGTATGCGGATCATGCTTTCGATCCCTGTTGTTCCCAGATTTCTTATTGTACTTCTCCAAGGTTGAAATCCGGGTGCAAAGGGGACCGCTCCGCTTCTCCAGGATGATTCCGCCTACTCCGTTGGAGTTTGCAAGACCCTCAAATGCGATATCACAAATAAGTAGCTTACTTATCGAACATGCTTCAAGACAGCAGGTTTGAACCCCATAGTTAAAAACTGGATATACTCAGCGAAATCCTGATAATTTTCAAATTTCAATATCCGCATCAACAAAATATCGGCCCCTTACCCCGCCAATCACTTTGTTAAGCTCACTCAGTACACGCTTCTCTTCGATAGGATCGGTCCACCAATTGTCGCGCCTCCCTTGAGAACGATGGTCCGGGCACCACACATACTCATACCAAGGAGGCATAAAGGTCCTGAGCATCAGCTGGCATCGGCGCATATGACCAGGTGCACTGACGAGCATGAGTCGATGGATTCGTTGTAACCCTAATGCCCGATCAAGCACGGTTAGGTAGGCCATAATGTTTTCCTTCGTATGATTGGACATCGTTTCAATAAAAATGGATTCTGCCGGAACACCCAATTCTATCGCTTCATCCCGCATCATGACTGCCTCGGGCTGCTCCCACTCGCCAAATCGGTCTCCACCCGTGAATAATAGATAGGGGGCGCGTCCGCTTTTGTATAATTCAACCGCTTTCCATACTCGGTCTAGGTTTTTTCCGCCAAACACAAAGATACAATCTCCGGACTCAGTACCATCATCCACTTCCGTTTCCGCTCCGAATACCACCGTTGTGATCTGTTCTCTCGTTAATGTCTCCGGATTCATCTGTGAGATCAACAATAAGAACGCCTCCCGTTTATCATGTTCATCAAAATTCAAACCAAGGTCTTGATCGACTCCCGTATCAATATAATTGCAATAGCTTTGCAGCATCTGGAGCCCTTCATGTTTCATAAATTTGGACTGAACGGCAGTATCGTCCGTTAGGGAACTCTATTACTTTAACCTAATCTACTGATTTAACACGCTTTGCCATAATAATATCCGGTTTTCCTATTCCATTCGCATCTGGTATAACGCCGACGATTGCAAAACCTAGCTTTCTATAAAAGTTCGCTGGGTGATCTAGACTTTCAAAATTGGTTAGGTACTCCGGAATACTATTATACAAATTCACATTAGCTAAACTCGTTTGACTATACTCATCATCCGTACCTAATATGATGGTTATACCTCCGCGTTGGTAGACCTGACGTTCAAAATCAATCACTAATGACTTGCCGAAGCCTCGCATTCTACTATCTTTTCTAATAACTAATGGATGCAGTTCCCACACATTCCCGTCATACTGACTTCTCCCGCCAATCCACCCGATAACTTCTTCATCCCCATTAACTATTACTCTACTAATAGAATCATCACTAAGGGATTCCAAAACTTCACGTATGGCAGAATCTATTGTGGGCCATGCTTCAAAACTCTCATGCAGTAGCCTAGCAGTTTGATATATCTTTTCTGTGTCCTTTTCTAACAAATCCATTATGATCATGCATGTATTCCCTCCATTCTTTAGGTTCCATAACTCCTTCCTTTCCTCGATTACAGCGATATTATTTCGCTCGTAGATTTAAAACCCACTTATGTTTCTCAGATGTCTTCGAGGCTTCAAATATCAGCCCGTCCATGGTCAACTTACCCAGGCTCCATTTTAATCTGGATGCTTGTACTTGTTGATCTGTTGACTGCAAATTTATTGGATGATCTGGAATCTCCATCTCAATCTCATGATTATTTATGATTCTGACCTTGGATATATGAGAAGAAATGACTGGAAGTCCACTTCCATATATCATGTAGAGACCATATTTTTGATTATTTTCTTCATAAAAATACACACCCGTTCCTCTTGCATCCCACTCCCGATTTACAATGGTTGTCCATATTTCATATTCATTCTTCATCCATTGATTAACATGAAATAATAAAAACATGGATAGGACCACTGCAAGGACAAGTAATAGTTGTTTTTTCATAGGCTACTCCACATTATTAAATAGGGAACATACTTCATATATCACGACTTGTGTTTTATCTTCGCGATCCTCTGCTTTTCACCCTCGATGTATTCATATACTTTTGAAATCTCTTCTTCGTAGTTTTCTTTAATTTCAAAATAAGGGACAGCAGAAGCTAAACACTTTTCACGGAAAGCATCATGCACTTGTATATAATCAGTAACGTTTCCCTCTTCAGGATACATGCGTGTTTCGATAGCATTTCGATGTTGAATGATGCTGGATTGGAAGTTTTGCTGAATATACGTGGTTGAGAACCCCAAGAATACCGGTATTATGTACACTGAGTAGGATGGCTCGATATCCTGAAGATGGTGAGGCAGGATGTAGCAGCCCTCGATGATTAGATTCTGATTATTCTCGATGTTCGTCTTGATGATCCCCTTGAGGATCGGCCATAATTTTTCACCGATAAACTCTGTTGAATCCAGGGGGGTGAAGCCACAGTTCATATCCGCTCTGTATAATCCCATTTTCAAATGGTCGATCGAAAGATATGGAACGTGATACCTCTCCAGCAATTGTTGTGCCATATAGGTCTTACCCGTGCAGCTATTCCCGCTGATTAGTATGATCATGTTCGTTACGTTCTCCTTTAATGGCATAGGTATCAACTCGTTAGGCAAAAATCAGCTCTTTTTTATATTTCTCTTGATTATTCGTTCTGCAGAACAAGCTGATATGGGTTGCTTGAAATTCTTGAACTGAGCTAACATACAACTCCAGCTCCTTCTTCATTTCGATGATCGAGTCAGAAACAACAGATTTTCGAGCAACCGTGATATGCGGTTTGTATCGTTCTAACTCAAAACATTTCATGATTTGTTCCTGATTGGGGTTAAATATCGATACAAGTCTCTTATGTAGTTCTATTAACTCATGGGATTTCACTTCTAAATAAAGGACATCCATATTCCCGAAATATTTCGGGGCTCCCACACGTATTGGAAAATCACCAAATTTCGAAATCACCTTTTGACACGGCGGCAGCCACCCTATATCTTCCGTTAGTCCACATGATGCTTTTACCGTGATGTGGGGTCCGGAACTTTGATGACCGTTATACTTGTCTCTTAATTTCATAATTTTATCGTGAATATCCATGGGTGGGACAATTCCGAAGTAATACTCCAATGAAGCTACACCTCGCTTCTAAGCTATTGCAGTCCATGAAGATATTACTGCAAACGGTAGTATCCTCTACAAAATATACTATTCTTAGGTTTAATAAGAATTAAAAAAGAATTTATGATATCAGAAGATGATATGACCATGTTAAACCAACAAATATATAACATGATTGATTTCATAAATCCGTTCATAAATATTGAAGCAAAAGCTGGAACTATAGACAACATCATAAGCGGAAGACTCATGAATAACCAAAACCTCTTTTTAGATAGGGGAGTATCTGTATTAAGCCAAAAAAATATGCCGCTAAAAGTCAAACTTATATCACCAAGCTTATAGATAACTATAATGTGAAAGAACTCATGTATCACGAATATACAAGCACTAAATAGGATTAATGTTATATAAAATACAACACTATTACTGGTACTGATACTTACTTGATTGGTTGCCGTGATCAATTGTGAGATTACATCATAGCCAAAAACAAGTCCAGGCGCTAATGCAATACTTATCATTAACAAATATACAAACTTCATATAATGTGTTCGGAACCAAGGCTTTCGAATAAAAGGAATCCATGAAGAAAAATCAAGATCTGTTGCAGGAAGATTTTTAAACCATAAAATCATGTGTTAATTTCGCTCCTTTTCCAATTCAATCGATACCTCTTTGATGTACGACCACTACATCGTTCCCGTTAAGGATCATCCATCATATGTTCTTGTATCGGGGCTTCTTCCATGATTATACATCTGTCCACAAGAAGGCGACAGCCAGAAATTACAGAAGAAATTAACTTCTCTTCTCAGAAACATTACATTTGGATTTTATTCAAAAAAGGAAACCCTTTTTTATCCAAATGTGGTAAAGTAGAAAACGAAAGTATAAGCGGTTTAATTTTTAGAAAGGAGGATTTCATTGTTTGTCACAGCCTTCCCCTGTTGTCATTCCAAAAATTAAAAAGGAAGTGTCGCGATGATCACACGAAGCAAAATGATGGTCTTAAGTCTCTGCATTTGTATGTTGATCACATTATTTCCTACATCGGGCTTTGCTGAAGCAGAGGTTGAGGAAGAAACGGCAGCTGCTGCTGTGCCGAGTCCGTGGAAGCAACAAAATATCGGTTCACCGTCGGTGAAGGGCAATGCTTCTTATGATCCAACTGCTGATCAATTTTCCGTAAGCGGTGCGGGCAAGGACATCTGGGGTAAATCAGATCAGTTCAATTATGTGTACCAGCCCTGGACGGGAGACGGTGCAATTATCGCCCTTGTCTCTTCTCAAACCAATTCACACGAATTCGCGAAGGCCGGTATCATGATTAGGGAAACGCTGAATGCTGATTCCAAGCATGTCGATTTGCTGTTGACGCCTTCGAACGGGTTCACATTCCAGTACCGGGACGAAACAGGCGGAACTTCCCAAAGCGAGAAAATTGCTTCGACGAGTCCAGCCTGGATAAAGCTGGAACGTAAAGGCAACGTCATCAAAGGATATGTATCCAACAACGGCTTGAACTGGGGAGATTTAGGCAATGTGACTCTAAACATGAATGCCTCGTTGTATGTAGGATTGGCTGTCAGCAGCCATAATGAGTCTAAATTAAGCACGGCTATTTTTGACAAGGTGAAGGTAAATGCGTCAGGAGATGTATACCCGCCTACCGAACCGACCCACTTGCAAGCAACCAGTGTAACCGATACAACGGCAAGCATATCCTGGACTGCATCATTGGATGATGTTGGCGTGAAGGATTATGACGTGTATAAAGACGATGTGTTGGCGCAAGCGAATGTAACGGATACTTCCTACACCTTTACCGGCTTAACCCCGAATACCACATATAATTTCACGGTCAGGGCAAGAGATACAGCAGGGAATATTTCCAATGCCAGCAGTCCTCTCACCGTGAAAACGACGAACCAAACCGATTCTCAGGCACCGACTGCCCCGACAGAACTTGAAAGCTCAAGCAAAACATCTTCATCAGTCCATTTGACCTGGACGGCATCAACAGATGACGTAGGCGTGTACGAGTACGATATTTATAGAAACGGCTCATTAGCAGGCAGCACGTCTGCCACATCCTTCAAGGTAACAGGACTTACGGCAAATACCACATACAGCTTCACCGTTAAAGCCAGGGATTTAGCAGGAAATATATCTGAGGCTAGCCAGGCGTTGTCGGTTAAAACGAACCCTGCCTCTTCCGATCCATATACACCAGAGGTTGTCGCTAACAACTTGGAAACGCCATGGGCTATCGATTTCGCACCGGATGGACGGATTTTCTTCACGGAACGCAACAGCGGCAGAGTTCGTGTCGTTGAGAACGGGAATTTGAAATCAACGCCGGTCATTACGCTCAGTTCTCCTTTTTATTATATGCCTAAGAGTGAAGGCGGCTTATTGGGACTGGCGCTTGATCCTAATTTTGCCACCAATCATTACCTGTATATCTATCATTCCTACAAAACATCCGACAACAAAGTAGCCAACAGGGTAGTTCGTCTTAAAGAGAATAATAACAAAGCTACAATTGACAAGGTACTGATCACTAATCTTCCTGGTGCGGTCTATCACAATGGCGGCCGCTTGAAAATAGGCCCGGACAACAAACTGTATTTCGGTGACGGCAACTACGGAAATAAAGATGATACACTCTCTTACCTCGGAGGGAAGATATTCCGCCTGAATTTGGATGGTACCATTCCTGCCGACAATCCATTTGGGGCCTCTTCTCCGATTTATAGCCGTGGACACCGGAACCCTCAAGGATTAGCATGGCAGCCTGGAACGAACCGTCTCTTTGAATCGGAGCATGGTGAATCCTCCAAGGACGAAATCAACTTCATAGAGCCCGGTAACAATTACGGCTGGCCTAAATATGACGGCGGAAATCAGAATCAAACGGGTATAACGCCCCCACTGATTTATGCAAGCGGTACAACTTGGGCTCCCTCTGGCATAACCTTTGTGACTCAAGGGCCATGGGCAGGCAATCTTCTTGTTACCAACTTAAAAGGTAAGCAGATCATCCGCATGGTCATTGGAGAGCAGAACGGGAAGCCGACGATCAACAGTAGTGATCTTAATTATCTGTTTGTTAATAAATACGGCCGCATTCGCGACATTGTCGAAGCACCGGACGGTTCGCTTTATTTCGTTACCAGTAATAATGGCGACAAAAATGGTGACGGCTCTCCGGATAAACTTGTTCGATTGGTTCCTAACTTCTAGGGAATTTGAATCATGTTAATAGCTATAAACCAGCGCGTGCCGATACCACATTGGCACACGCTGGTTTAAGTTACGGCAGAAACCACAGATCATATAATTTCATCGACTTGCTCTATCTAAGCAACGAGCTCCTTGTATCGCTTCCTTTTGGAGCTCCTTGTTCGATAATGCGGTACATTCCCGGAAAGCAAAATGTTTACATCCTAAACATTGGTTATGATCCAATTGGAATAATGCGTAATCAATCGCCTCACCTGTATTCCCAAAGAAGTGAGCCGCCCCGATAAAATCAAACAAGCCCGTTCTCTTCAATACTTCCATAGGCTGTGGTTGGACACCAGATATAAGAACCATCCCACCAAACTTCTTGAAGTGTTTAACCAAGCTGGCTAAATTGTGCTCCCCTGTCGTATCCATAAAGGGTACTTTCCCCATGCGTAGAAGTAAGACTTTAGGTCTTTGATGAATCGTATCCATGATCGACTTCTCAAACATGTTCGCGGCACCAAAAAAGAGCGGACCTTCAATTGTGTACATACCGATTTGGGGACAATCATGCCCCTCGGTTACCATGTGTGCCTTTACTTTTTCATGGTTATCAGCTGGATCGGGAAGCACTTTAGTTACTCTCAAAACGTCACTCATTCGTTTCACAAACAGAATGACAGCTAAGATTAATCCCACTTCAACAGCAGTCGTTAAATTCGTAAATACGGTTAGTATAAATGTAATTAAGAGTACAATGGAATCGCTCGTTTTGGTTTTCAAGACGTGAGCAAATTCTTTCCGTTCGCTCATATTCCAAGCAACGAGCATCAGGATGGGAGCCATACTGGCAAGTGGAATCTCAGATGCGTAAGGTGCAAATAAAATGAGGACCAAAAAAACAACAATACCATGTATAATTCCGGACATAGGCGAGACCGCACCGTTTTTGATATTGGTTGCTGTCCGTGCAATGGCACCAGTTGCTGGAATACCTCCAAATAGAGGTGTCACCATATTCGCGATGCCTTGCCCAATCAGTTCACGACTGCTATGATGACGACTGCCGGTCATGCCATCAGCGACAACTGCCGATAACAAAGACTCAATACCACCCAACATCGCGATGATAAAAGCGGGACGAATCAGCGTTTCAATACGGTCCCAGGTTATTTGCGGAAAATGGAATTGAGGTAATGTACTAGGAATTGCTCCGAACGATGATCCAATCGTTGCTACGTCACCTTTGAAGAACACAGCCGCAACCACACTGGATACGACAAGCCCCACTAAGGATCCCGGAACCTTCGGCATCATTCTGGGTGTAAGGAGAAGGACAACCAAACAAACCCCGGCTGTTATGACGCTGTAGATATTTATGGTTGTCAGATGCATCACAATTTCTTTCATGTTAGGCAGAAAATTTTCATGCTTCTCGATACCACTTAGACCCAAAAAATTAGCAATCTGTCCGCTGAAGATAATTACTGCGATTCCAGCCGTAAATCCAATGGTTACCGGGCGAGGAATAAACTTAATCAACGCACCAAGTTTACATAATCCCATTAAGACAAGGATGATGCCAGCCATGAATCCGGCAATCAGCAAATTTTCGTATCCATATTGCATGACTATAGCGAAAAGGATGGGGATGAATGCACCGGTAGGCCCCCCAATTTGAAATTTAGAGCCTCCGAGCAAAGAAATTAAAATACCGGCAACGATGGTTGTATAAATGCCATACTCGGGTTTGACACCAGCAGCAATAGCAAACGCCATTCCTAATGGAATGGCGATAATACCAACAATCAGGCCTGAAATAAGATCTTTACGAAATGCGGATGCATGATATCCCTCAAATCTTCCCGTCCATTTCATCTGCTTTACCTTCTCTTCTTCATATATTTGATTATTTGAATATATGTGAGATGTTACTCCTACCAATGAATAATGTCAATCGCTAAAATTGAAGCAATTCCTCTATTCTATAAACTAAAAAAACAAGGTGCTCCTGAGTGTTGCTCACGGATGCCCTTGTTTTTTTAGTTATGGTTCATTACGGATGACCTCAAGCAAAGAAATCGCATCAACGAGATGATTATCGAATATCTGCTTTGTAACAGCTAGCAATTCTTTAATCAACGGGTCACGTAAGGAATAAATGACCGATGTTCCGTCTTTTAAGCCAGTAACTACATTTTTATTTCGTAATACTGACAATTGTTGAGAAACGGCTGAACCTTCTGAACCCAAAATACTTTGCAATTCGTTGACATTTTTATCTCCTTCGCTCAGCACCTCAAGAATTCGAATTCTCATCGGATGAGCCAGCGCTTTAAAAAAATCGGCTTTAAACTGTTGAATATTTTGATTTTGGTTCATGGCTATACTCCCTTAGTGGCTAAACTTTTGAATATATGAATATAATAACACAACCGTATACCAAACATCGCGTAAAAAAGAAACGCATGAGCATCGATTGTTATTTGGTTGCAACTATCGTATAATACCCTTTATATTCAAATTTTTGAATATTTGATTTTATACCATTAATAAATGAGGAGTGGATGCGAATGTCAGGCTTTATGGTTAATGATCCATCTCAACAAGATTCGCCATCCATTCACCCATCGACTTCTTTATTAAAAAAAGTGAGCAGACAAGCAATCATTACGGTTGGTATTCAAGCTCTGCATGAGGTCGGATCCGATCCTATTTGCAAAGTCTGCATTGCCAATGGAGGCTCCTGCTGTAATGGTTGCAGGCATCTTGCGGACGGAATTGGATGCCAGCAACGTAATACAAGTTGTACGGCATGGTTATGTGGGTTTCTTAAATTTTTGTTGTATGAAACAGGCCTGTTACGAGAATGGAATGACTTTTGGGACCAAGTACCGGGACAAGATTTTCGTGAGGATTTCACCCCAGAAGTTTTCTTCATGGAAAAGTCGTTACACCTTCCGGATATTCGAAATCTTAGCGAAGCTTTGGCTGCTGATCTTCAAGAATTAGCCAGAACTCACATTGCGATTGGGTTCATACTCACACTTCGGGAAAAAATAGATAAAAATATCGACCAATTGGAGTATTTTGAAGATGATCCAAAAAAGCAAATCAGCCTAAAAAGAAGCATTAAAATGTTATCAGGTCCTTTTTATCGTTTTCAAAAAGAATTACATGATTATCGTCAAATGCTTCAGAACACGAAATAACAACAATGATGCCTTATCTGGCAGCGTTGTTGATTTATCTCCCAAATTTTATTTACTGTACCACTCCACCTGAAAATACGCCCGGGAGATCACGCCTTAATTAAATATTCAATTATTTATGGGAGGCCTCTGTTGTGTCACTCAAAAACTCCCGCATCCTGCTTTGTTTTGTATTTTCGATTAGTCTACAGCTCTGTACAGATTGGCATCCATTGAACACGAGTGGGGAAAATGCATATGCCAAGATCTCACCCAATCAAGCCAATCGTCTTTTAGAAGAAGGAAATCAACGATTTGTTATGGGGAACTTAGCAGAAAAACATGTGATTCAAGCTAGAACACAATTAGTCTCCGAACAAAAACCAGTTGCTGTCATCATTAGCTGCTCCGATTCCCGGGTTGCCCCAGAGATTGTTTTTGATCAATCCCTGGGGGATCTCTTTGTCATTCGGGTAGCAGGAAATATCGTGAATGATGATGTTATGGGCAGCGTTCAATATGCTGTGGATCATTTAAACGTTCCCCTTGTATTAGTCTTAGGACATGAGAACTGCGGCGTTATTATTGAAGCATTACAAAAAAGAAAGCATCCTTTGTATTTACAATCCATTTTAAATAAAATTGAGCCTCTAGCTGAAAAGGCCTGTCTGCTGGCATTACGCGAGATGAACTGGTGGACTGGACCGTAATCGAAAATATCAAATTGGTTAAGGATGAATTACATGAGAATTCGGCATTAAATGAGAAGTTGGCGGACGATCAATTGCAAATAATCGGTGGGGAGTATCATCTGGCATCAGGAAAAGTAAGTTGGATTAATTAAGTTAAACATGAGGAAGTATTGTATAAGACTGACCCTAATAAACGAACCAGCGGGCAGCCTTACATTTCTTGCATTACTTTAATAAGTTCTTCAATAACATTCTTACCATCACCCTTGTAAGAAGAGCCCTGCATCACAGCAAGTGTTTTAGGTTCTAGATCTGCTAGTTTACGGAGCATCTGCTCCCCCCTACAATTTCTTGGCATTATTAAATCTATGTATTCCATATTCCTTAAAATCTGAAGAAACTATTGATTCTCTAAGAGGACATAAATTGGGTGTAAACCTTAATTCAATTCCCTTACTTAAAAGTCTCTCAACCAGTCGATCAACCTTCTCTATACCCATTGGTTTTACGGTTTGATAGGAAATATAATATCCTGCAGTCTTATCAAAAACTTCAAACCCCTCGTCTTCAAATTGGTACTTATACAACGTTTGTTGAACGATTCTTGCATACCAATCATTTTCTACAGTTACAATGATGTCAGCCAACGTATTATTAAAAAATAACTCATTGTTTCTCTCACTGATATCCTCTGTTCTTCTACATACGATTCGCGGACAATCCCTTGGGAAGTAATAGGAGAATTCATGTTCCTCATCGATTGCCCAAACAACTGCCGGAAAATCTGGTCGATTCTGTTTTTCTCTTGGGATGAAGATTTCAATATCAGCCTCTTCGCTAAAATGAAAAAGCATTCATGCACCTCATTTTATATGTTTTTCTGTAATTTTGTATGCTTGAATTACTTCTTTCCTTTCATTTTTTCATGCAATTTTCTAAATGCATTTAAATGGTTAGCTTGCAATCTAAACCGCATAATTTGTTCTGCACATTCTTGAATTGTGTTTTCAAAAGTATTAACTTCCAGGTCATATATTCCATGTCCATGAATCCTTTCCAATTGCCACTTAGCCTGTCCAATATCTCTATCGCCTCTATCTCTTTCTCGACGTTCCAATTCATATACAGGGCAATTGACCCGAACAAAAACCACTGGATAATCTGATAGAATCGTTACACATTCCTCAAGCCAACCATCCTCTTCTGGAATGTCTAAAATAACATGATCTACAATTACATTAAGTCCTTCATTACTGAAAGTTTTAATACTGTTGTGCATCGCTGAAGCACACTTCCTAAGAGTGTCCCAATAATTGTTCTCTACATATTTTTCTGGCGCCATGTTTTCATACACATCTAACGACAGATGAAAATATGGATCATCGCTTAATTCTTGTATTTTCTATGTTAGACTTGTCTTTCCCGAACTGGATGTTCCGTTTAAGAAAATAATATAATCCTTTATTCATGGGTATCTTCCTTTGCTGTGTGAAGTGATTGTTAGTTGAATTATACTTCTTTCTGATTGTACATTTAAAGTTTTCTAATTGTTCTAAGTATTTCTCTTTTTACTTGCTCTACCACGCTATTTTTTTCTTGATTTGCATCAATTATGAGATCAGCCTTTTCCTTTACCCGGATTCCATTGAGTAAATACATCTCCTTGACTCCTCCATATAAATAATCCGATAAAAAATGATCTAGCAAGCTTATTAAAACTTCCGGATCATGCTTTAAGTTCTTAATCAGATCATAGATTCTTCTTCCAAGAGATACCTCGGGACTAACATCCAGGTAAATCACTAAATCTATGAGATCTGCCACTTCATCCCTTTCCTTTCCAAAAGGCTCTTCAAGTAATATGATCTCACCTGGTTTTAATTCTAGTTTTTCTTTTGGTTTCAAATTACCATACTCTTCTGCCCAACCAATTCCCTTATTTAGGATTATGGATTCACCATTTATAAGACAGATTAAATGTTCTCTAAGCAATGGTGTTTTAATTTCATTTGGATCTCCGCCACTGTGAATCCAACTAACAATACTCTCTGGAAAGTCTTTTCTTGATACGTAGTCATCGAAAAACAATGTTACGCAAGACAGTAGCTCTTTAGCTAATTCAATAACCAATGTACTCTTTCCAGACCCGGAATAACCGCTAACAGCAACTACTAAAGGTCTTTGCATCTACATCATCTCCTATAAAAAATATAAGAGCGGATCTCAGTAGAGATCCGCTCTTATTGTTGATCATCATAACATAGAAATTGTGCATTTCAAGTACTACTAAAGATTTTATTGCCTCGGGTAGACCAAGGGTACTACGTCCTGCAGCGTCAGCACATTGTTAGAAGATGTATGCAGCTTCTTTATATACTCTCATATATTCTTCTCGTCATTAAATTCAATACAAAACGGTTGCGTTTCAGGGCTTAAACAGTGCTCAATTCTTTGTCTAAAATCTTTCCATTCAACTTTTTTCAGTGCTTCTTCTAATGGAAAAAAGCCTGACTCCAAGCTCTCTGATGATTGTATTAATTCTCCACCTATAGGCTTCGCTAAAAATAGTGTGTTACAAATTGAATTTCCTACGTTCTGAAAAATCCCACAGAATTTGATAATTTCTATGTCTATCCCTGACTCCTCTTTGGTTTCTCTTATGGCAGCGCGACTTAAAGATTCTCCTACTTCAACTTGACCACCAGGCATCTCCCAGCCTCTTCTTGGTCCTTTAATAAGCAACAATTCGTTTTTTTCATTTATTACAATGGCGGCTGCCGAAACAATATGCTTGGGTGGATTCATAAAAGTCTCCCTTGAAAAGAATATTTTCTCATCAGCAGTACCCTACTTCATTGAATTAGCTTGCATAAGTATCATTGAATTTATCTATTTCAGATTTCAAAAAATTATCGTCTATATAATTCAATATGCCAGTGAAGAAGTAATTACAAACTTCGTAGAGTAAGTCGTAGGCTTCATTATAATAATCTATTGAATACCTGGTATTATTATTTCTAAAACTATCATGTGAAGTCCAATCCTGAACAAAAGTAAAGATGTACCATATTCCACTTGCAATTTGTCGATCTAGTTGAATACATGTTTTTATACTTTCAGTATATTCATTAATTAATGTGACTAGGTTAACAAATTTATCATGATCCCAATTTATATTGCATCTAATATCCAATAAAAAGGAATTCTCTCCTGCTTCCAGTTCATCAATAAGTAACTTATTCATGTTGTAATCACCTTCAAATAAAATTTGAAACGTAGTGTTATGTGCAGTCAATCACTCATTTTACTCTCCACATCGTTGCTCGAGAAGGTCCACTGGGCTTGCCTCACAGGGGTGTGAGTTGCATACTTTGATACATCTTTTCAAATATAGCAGTCAATTTTCCAGCCCTTTTTATGAGATGATAATTCCTCCTATCCCTCTGAGTTTATTAATTTCATCTGGATCCTCTGTCATAATAACTCCTATTTTTTCATGTGTTACAGTAGCTAGCCAGACTTCTCCATTTTTTAAAAAGCAAATATCTTCAAGCAACTCCGGTGATAACCATTGGTATAAGCGCTCTGTTTTCCTTATCAAAACTTCTTTCAATTCTTGATTACAATATAAATAATAAACATTTGCATAGTGTCCAAGTAAAGTTGTTCCTGGCCATTCGTCCTGCTTTCTTATTTCTTTTATGTATGGCTTTATGTCTTCAATAAATTCTTCAGCGTTTTTATTTAGATCAAGTTGGTCCCTTTTAACTAAAAGAAGCTCATCACATATGCTAAATGCTAGATCTAATAATTCTTTATATGTAGTCCCTTTTGGCTCCACAAGAAATTCTTTCATACATTCTCCTTTCAATCATTTTGGTTTTGCCTTTCCTCAAATATGTTGTAAAATCATGACCCCTATATTCACCGATGTTTCAATATATCCTTCGATCTGAATAAAACTAAAGACATTTAAAGGTTCATCTAATACTTGTTTTTCATAATTCATATCACCAAAAACATGCGGAACAAATTCAATGACTTCTTTGGTCTTAACCTCCTGCAGGTCAATGATCTCTGGTGATATACCGATTGCTCTCCTCATTTCTTCCGTACAACCATAGTGTTCTAACAATTTCCCATTCAGTAATCTGAAATCATCGTGATACAGCGGATATACTCCTGGGTCCGCCTCCATTCGATTCCTCAACCAGGGCATATAAAAGCCCTTCAACCACTGATCATCGGCGATTAAATGTGTAAAATATCCAAGCACATACAAGTTATCACAATATGCCCTATACTTATTGAGAAATCCTAGATAATCAATGTACCGCGTATAATTCTGATGTTCACCCTTAAAGAAATGCGATTCATCCTTGGTTTGGACAGCATCCGGAGCAATGCTGCAGGGATTGCATATAACGTTCTTGTATCTACGATACGAGAGGCTTATGGCGCGTAAAATGGGTGGATCACGCCGCTTAGCCTTACCGGGTTGTCTACGCAGAATTACCTCTTCGAAAACTAAGGGCGAAAAGCTCGCGGCGTGAATATGTTGTTATCTGTTGTTCAAGATTTCTTCGATTTAACTAGAAATAGATTTGTTTTTTAAAGCTGTTTTAATGTTTTTATTATTTCATTTGTTATAACTTCAGATCCGCTAATATCCAGTAATTTAAAATAGACACTTCGTAAAAGGTTTTTGGTATTTCCTCTTATAATCTCATCTTGAGGATATATTCCCAATCTTTCAAAGCCTCCAAGTTGTTGCACCCAATTAATTAAAATATCTTGCTTTAGAGTATTACGCTTTACAATTTGAAGAACGACTTCGGCTATCCTTTCATCTTCACCGTTTGTAAAATAATAGTTATTAACACAAGCCTTTGCCCCTACCAATTCTAAAATAAACAATATCTGTTCATAAGAATAATAGGACGAGGCGACAATAGAATCTAAAGCATCAGCTGCATGTGCAATCGAATGTGCCCATCCCTTGTCTAATACATATCCTCTAAAATCCTTTTCAAGTTCAAAATATAAAGTCACTCTAGAGTATATATACTCATAATCCGTTTCTGTTAAATAATTGAAGATATCGTTGTAATGTAAAGCAAGTGGTATGAACAATACTGAAAAAGAACGCGTAAATACTGTATCTTGATCGTTATCCCCTATTCCATAGAATAAATGATCATCATCTAAAGTCACGTATAATACTTTTCTTACTGTTTCTATACTTAGTTCTTGATTCATTATCCATTTACTTAAAGTTCCATAAATGAGCTGATCCCTTAATTCCTCATCGATCGACCCAATGTGTTGAATCATTTCTTGAACTACTTGATCAATATCTGTTCCCTCAGGAACCTTATAATTATTATCTCTTACATCTCTCAGAAAGCTTTTAATGTTGTTCATTTTTTCTCCTTTTGTTTAGGGTTCAGGTACTAAGGTTGCGATATCTCCAGCAGGCATACAGGACCGGGGAGCTATTTAGCTCCGCTGGGGAACGTGATGTTAGACGATTTTATTAACCTTGATTCATTAACTGTCAAATAATCTTATGTACCGTTTTTCTAATTCCTTATTAAATAAATCTATAGGTCTAAGATATTCTCGTTGATTATTTAGATCTATCGATTTGTAAACTCTATCATTATTCCATCTATTTAAATCATAATAATTAAACAGCTTCATTACACTCGTTTAGGTATTCATTAATTGTTGAATTGTTAATGTTTTCAGATATTAGATAATTCTTTAATTGTTCCTTAAATATATTCTCCAGGTTTTTGTATTGGGTACTTCTAATTCCTGCTAAAGTCAAACTCAATCTCGACAAATCATTTATTAAAACTATATGCTTCCGTTTGTTCACAAAAACGAGATTAGCATGCCAACTAAAGAACGGATCAGCTATGTCAATTGTGGTTATGGTTTTATCGATTTCATATCCCTTAACAAATTCTTTGTTGATCGGATAACAAGCAAAATATCGCCTCTTCTTTGGTTTGATCTATTTATTATACATGGTTTCACCTAACGTTGTTGTGTTCTTGAGTCCGAGTGGCTTAAGGGAGCACAGCGACTAAGTGGCTTCGCCACATAGTATCCTCGCTTAATTGTATTACAGATCTCTCATATAACGGTCTGCAGGTACCTCTTCCTCGAAGTCTCTCCAGCAGCCCACGGGCGTCAGCCTGACCGCTGCGTAAACGCATTGTTATGCGATTCCCTTGCCCATCTTCAAATTGCTTCAATCTTTATCAATCTTCAAATTTGTTATACCAGAATACTGCTTTTTCATTAGCTGTCGGAAATTTTGAATAAAGCATATTATCAACACCACCGATAATAAAATTGTTTTTGGAGTAAAACCTACATGCTGAAATATTAACATCTTGAGTTTCGAGCATAAGACCGAAAAGTTTATTCTCATTTGCCCATTCAATTGCTTTATCTAGTAGTATTTTCCCAATCCCTTTGTTTCTCCAATTCTTTGCAACAGCGATATCTTCTAATAAAGCATAGCCATTCCAATGAGTACGAAGTTGTATTTGGCCTACACAATTATTGTCAACATAATAGAAGTAGACAGCTTTGTTTTCGTTATCTATATAACTTACGTCGATGTCTTCATTGTCATATCCCTTAGTATATTGTTCGGAGAATAGTTCTTCCGTGTAAGTCCAAACATCGTCTTCGTATTTAGGAATTATCCTTCCGAATACAGTCAATTCTTCATTAGCCTTATTAAAATCCTCTATATTTTCATGTGTCATTTTAATAATCATAATCCCAAGTATCTCCTTAGATAGTTTACGTTTACTCAGATTTGCAAGGGCTTCGCATAACGTTCTGGTATCTACGAACCCAAGGCTTAAGGGGCTACCAACGATCAGGTCCAACGGACTGAGCCTCACAGGGATGTTCGCGAATCTACTTCTCTGCTCACTACTTCTTACAAAGGCAGAGCCCGCAGAGGAAATACGCTATTAAACGACGGACCTTTCATAATCTTTGTATACTATAAACGGCTTGTTCGGCATCAAACCTTATAATTCTCTGCTCCATTATCATACCTACTTTCTCTAACAACTTGCAGGATCTTATATTTGCCGTTTGTGTTTCTGCTACTAACTTCTGTATTCCAAGTTCATTAAAAGCATATTCAATCAATCTACAAATAACCTCCGTTGCAAGACCAACTCCCCAGTATTCTGGAAGGAACTGATACGACACTTCAATGTTTTTACCATCGTAATATTCGTCCAAAGATATCAAGCCGATAAATTCTTTGCTTTCTGACATTCTCACAATCCAATAACTTGAACTATCCTCATTAGATTTATTAATGATTTCGAAATATTTGATTCTCAGGGATTGTTCATCATCAGTTGTTCCCCCAAGGTAAGATCGAACATGCTCGTTTATGTATAATCTCTTTACATTTTCATAATCACTTTCTTGAATTATAGAAAGTAAACATCGTTTTGTTGTTAACATGGAGAACCTCTATGGATCATCTTTTTAGTTTTTTAAAATCACGCTGATTCACATAACGTTTAGTTTTCCCGACATTCAACTCCACTAAGCTCCAAGGGGGGAGTCACAACTACGGTTAGGTAGTTGAAATATGGCTGCTGAGTCCGCTTCTTCGAATTATACAAATGCTCTAATACATCTCGTCGGGCGGTCTGCTCAATCGGCTGTCCGGTCTATAATATTTAGTTACGATATGGTACAAGGATTTTTCCTTGAAGCCTAGATTCTCGTACAGCGTTTTCGCAGGATTGCCTTTGACCACCTCAAGCTTAACGATCTTTTCGCCACGATGCGTCATCTCATTCAAAAGAAATGAAACGAGGGCTTTACCGTATCCACGAGATTGCATATCTGGCCGAACTGCGGCCTGACGCAGCTCACAGCCGTCAATAACTCCACATGCCGTTATTTCACCATCGATATCCATTACAAATCTGTTGTTTCTATCCTTCAAAAAATTATTCCGTTCCCATTCTGAAGGTGCAATATAATACGATGGGAGAATACCAACTCGTTCACGCATTTTGTAAAAAGCCATTTCGCGAATAACATGCCACACAGGATAATCATCATCTTCATACTGCCTGATAGGAAAATGACTTTCAGGAAGAATTTCTCCTTCACGCACCATGATGTAAGAAGAATGAAGTATATGGTAGCCGTTCTTACATACAAATTGCAGAGAAGAACGATCGCCGTCCATACATGCACCAATCGAACGTTCGACTGCCTCGTATTGATTAAGTAATTGTTCTGCGCTTTCAATAAGCTTACTACCGATGCCCTTTCCTCTATATTCCTTTCTTACAAAGATTGTCATCTCGGTTCCTCTCCCCTTAAAACCGCTAAAGGAGAGAAATCCCACGGTCACATTGTTGTAACAAGCAACAAATATACCTTCAGGAAAATTGATTTCGGTCTCCCGAAACTTTTCCTTAAAGTATTCATCCCCAAACAACATGGCTTGGATAGAAGATATATCCCTCTCGGGTTTGTAGGGTTCTATTATTAGATTTTCCACCTTGATAATCCTTTCAATTAATAGGGATGTATACATCACCGTTTTGTGTGTTTTATCTACTCGTTATAATCATGACATATTTGGCCTCATATTGGTTACCTCTTTTTATTTAGCTCTTAGGGACTTTCGTATACCGTTCCCGTATTCACGACGCCCATTCCCCTTAGATAGCTCTTATCTTAGAGGAATGGATGTGTCCACCTGATTATTTTCCTTCGAAAATACCTCAGGTAGATCAAGGGCCGATCGGCCCGTAGCGCGAATATTGTGTTATCCGAAGTCCTTGACATCATTGAGCTATCTTAAATATGTCCTTCATTATTGTTTGTCTAACTTCTTCACTTGATTGTTCTAACATTTGTACCAACCGACTTGCATGATAAGATACATATGAGGGATCTATTTTAGATTCCTCATCAAAAAAATAATCAGGGTATCTAGATCGATTAATATCTTCTTCCTGAACTGCACCAAAATATTCAAATACATATTGAAATCCAGCATTCTCAATTAGTTCGTCAATTACTTGTTCTATTCTTTCTCGGCTTACATTATCAACAATGACAACTGGAGAAGATCCGCACCAATATGCCCCGTTTAAACAATGCCCATTTAGTAAATAATCTTTTCTAATTGATTCAATACATTTGATCGTATAGAAATTTGAAATCCATCTTGTTGAATCAGGAAATGTGACAACTACATCCACCTGGGCAGCTTCTACATCATCCTCCCACCCTTCTGCACCTATATGAATATATCTTCTTTTTTCAATCATACTTTCCACTCCTTAGCTTTTGTCCTTTCCTTTTTTTTCAAGGATTTCGGATAACGTTCTTGTATCTACGAACCCGAAAAGCCCCCGCATCGTAGATATCGTGTTAACTGATGGGGATGCCCTCTTCGTAACACTTTTAATATGTAATAATAATGCCTTTTAAACAATGTTTTCAATTTCATTTAATTCTTTGATACATCTTTTCAAATATGGTAATATATATTTAACAAGACCAAGTGCGGCTAACACTTGGTCCATACAATTGGCTTGGATGGTTTATTCCCTTCTAAGTCGTAGGAACAAAACCCACCTTCTGCTTCCAATCTTCGGGTGGGTTTTTACTTTCTCTTGTTGTTATGATTAATGTATGTTAAAAGAGCAAGAATGAACGTTCCAAATAGGAGCATGATCGTTATTGCATCTTTTACTTCCATGGCTTCACCTCCTTTCGAAGGGAAACCATGCCCACCCAAGATTCAATTGTAGTTATATTTTAC
>NZ_PDHM01000017.1:545498-736401 GCF_002573715.1 Paenibacillus sp. EZ-K15
ACATCTACGTACAAGCGTTCTTGTTTATTGTTTTAATCTTATGTTTTTAAATATGATTTTAATATAATTAGCAGTCCTTTCATATAACTCCATACCCATAAACTTCGCAAATCCCCACCACAATGAGAATCTACGAAGTTCATGAACACTGCTGACCTCACTCCATTTACCCGAACCTTTAGATCCCCACCATCACATTCCCGCCACACACTGGAATATACGCCCCGGTAATAAAAGACGACAAGTCCGAAGCCAGGAATGCCACGGCATTGGCAATCTCCTGGTCTGTTCCGCGGCGTTTCAATGGAACGGAGGCTTCATAGGAGGCGCTGTGCTCGGTTCCGTTCTCGCGATCGCGATCACTGATCGTCCAGCCCGGCGCAACTTGGTTGACGGTGATACCGTGCTCGCCGATCTCTTTGGCCAGCACGCGGTAGACACCGTCCATGCCGCGTTTTCCCGCAACGTAAGCCGATTGGCTCGGGAAGTTTTGGATCGAACATTCGGTGTTGATCCCGATGAAGCGGCCGCTTTGACGCTCGATCATCGCAGGAACAAAGGCTTTCGCCAGATAGACGCTTTGCATGACACAGGATTGGAACTGACTCTCGTAATCTTCCGGCGCTTGCTCCAAGACGGATGTCCATTGATAGGATTCGACGGCATTGGCAACGATAATATGAGGCAGCGTGCCGAAGTGTTCAAGCACCGCATCCCGCATGGCATTCACGGAAGCTTGATCCGTTACATCGGCTTGCACCGGGAAAGCCCGTCTTCCCATCGACTCCACTTCGCGCTGAAGCTCTTCTGCCTTGGCTTGGCTCCCCCGGTAATGGATAACCACATCCGCGCCGCATTCCGCCAAGGTTCTGACCATGACGCGGCCTAATTGGCCTGCGGCCCCCGTAATTAACGCAATTTTATCCGTCAAATCCATCTTCATTGTGCATTCGCTCCTCTGCCGTTTGACTGGTTATTTTCGCCTATCATACCATAATCATCTACCGCCAGACATGACAAAAAAGACCAGAAACGATCTTCCGGTCCTGGCCTAAACCTATCATAATGTATCTAATCCATGGATCACGCATCATCTTCTCAAATTTGCCAACCTAAACCTTAAGGTTCAAAACCCTTTTGGCTCACAAACAACTGCCCCTCCGGAAACTCCCTGCTAAATCGATCATAGACCACCTGATAAGCAGCTGGATCGTACCATTCCTGCTCCCCAAGCTCCTCGTACAGAGCTTGAACCGGCAGTCTTTTCGTACGTTTCCCGCCACTGCCATCCCCCATAAAATAATCGTCGATGCACACGCGATTCACGAGCGGCCGCAGGATCTGCGGGAAAGCCTCCGTGCTCGGAAGCACGGGCGCAATAGCTGCCTGAGCGGGAATTCCCGCGTCCCTCAGCAGCTCGAGGGTTTTCAGTCTCGCTTGGATCGGCGGGGCTGACGGCGTAAAATGGTTGCGCATCTCATCACGGTCCGTCTCGACCGTCATGCTTACCCGCACGCGTTCTCCTAACTGCTGCAGCAGATCAATATCCCGCCGGACCAACGGACTGCGCGTCTGTACGAGCAGAAAATCCGGCGGTTCGCTGACCATCACCTCAAGCAATGCGCGAGTCACTTCTTCCTTGGCCTCAATCGGCTGGTAAGGATCGGTGCTGGAAGACATGAAGATCGTGACGGGTCCCTTGGACTTGGCACGCTTCAGTTCTTTACGCAGGATGACAGCAGATTCGAGCTTAACGTCAACCCAGCTCCCCCATTCCTGATTGCGGAATATCGATACCGGCATTTGCCGGACATAGCAATAAGAACAAGCGAAGGTGCAGCCCGTATACGGATTCAATGTATGACTGTACCCATTCAGGAATCCCGTTCCTTTATTGAGCAGGGTCTTCGGCATTTTATAGAGCACTTCTTGTTTCACCTCGGACACCCCATTCCTACACTTTCTTCTATTATACTATTTCTCTCCTCACAACCCATAATGAATGAGTGAACACACGCGCCCCTCTACTTTGCATCATGAAAAATAATCCCGAGGCTGAATCGGGTCCCCGACTTAATCGTGCTGACACCATGCCGGAGCGTGGTCCGGTAATACCCCCGCGTTCCACGAACGGGACGATGGTTAGTCGGAAAGATTAACCCCGCACCTTGTTCCAACGTGATCACATGTCCCCGGCTCTGCGACCGCGGCCGCTGCTCGATGAGCAGAAACTCTCCTCCCGTGTAATCGACTTCCTTCTCATTCAGAACAAACACCACTTGAAACGGGAAAAATTCATCTCCGTACAAATCCTGATGCAAGCAATTATAGCCGCCCTCTTCATATTTCAAAATCAACGGCGTCGAACGCTTTTGCTCCTGAGCATGGCACATGCCAAGAAACTCATCCAAGCTCGCCGGATACCTCTCCTCATGTCCAAGCTGCGTCAACCAACGATTAGCCGTCAGCGCAAGCTCTGGATAGAGGCCTTCCCGAAGCTGCTGCAGCGATTCTGGCAGCGGAGCTTGATAATACTTGTACTCTCCGAGCCCAAACCGGTGCCTAGCCATATTGATCGTGCTTCGAAACCGTTCCTCTTCCGAATATGTGTTGATAATCTCTGTACACTCTTCAGATAGCAGCAGCTTTGGTAGGACAGCATATCCCTGTTCATCCAAAGCTCCTTGTATCCCTGCCCAATCCAGTCCTTCTATGCGTTGCGGCAATGAATTAGGCATAATTCATCTTCTCCCTCTTCCTGGCTCGCTCACCCTCAAGCTCCAGCAGTCGGGTCTTCATGGCAAGCCCCCCGCGATACCCTGTCAATGCGCCGCTTTTGCCAATTACCCGGTGACAAGGCACTGTTATCAGCAGCGGATTAGCCCCAATAGCCGCTCCTACAGCTCGAACAGCTGCCGGCTTTCCAATCTGGTTGGCGATGTCAGAATACGTATAAGTCTGCCCATACGGGATCTGGCATAGCGCATTCCATACCGCCATCTGAAAAACGGTCCCCTTGTAATCCAAGGCCAACTCAAACCGATCGCGTTTCCCCTGAAAATACTCCATCATCTCGGCGGCATACGGCTGCATAGCTTCATCATTCTGCACGAGTTCACTGCCAGGGAATTTCGCTTGTACCCAGTCCTCCAACTCTGTTAAAGGTTTATCCTGTGATCCGACGTAGCACAAGCCCTGCTCCGTGGCCGCGATGTATACGCTCCAATTATCATGGCGCAGTTGAGTCCAGTTAATGGTAATCGAATGATTGGATTTCATGATCGTGCACCTCCGCACTCGTATTTTTTAAATATTGCCCGCGATAGTTAAGGGGGGTCATCCCCGTTTTCTTCTTAAACAGCGTGATAAAATAAGCCGTATTCTCTATGCCCACCTTATGGCCGATATCCAAAATGGCCAAGCTGGAATTCGTCAGGTGCTCCTTGGCCTTGCCGATACGGTAATCCTGAATGTATTCCATCGGGGTCTGACCCTTGACACGCTTGAATGTCCGGTGCAGATGGTACGGACTGCCGTGGCTCACATCGGCCAATACATCAAGCGACAAATGATCCATGTAGTGAGTATCGATATACTCGGTGACGAGTTCAATCCATTCGTGGTCCGGCAGACGTTCTCCCGTAGGCTTGCACCTTTTGCATGGCCGGAAACGCTCAGCTTTCGCTTCATCCGCCGATTGAAACACGCGCACATTTTCAAACTTCGGGGGTCTGGATTTACAGGATGGCCTGCAGAAGATCTTTGTTGTCTGCACCGCATAGAAAAACTTGCCGTCACTATCCTTGTCGTTGTTGATAATGGCCTTCCACTGGGCTTCGGTCGGTTGTATTCGGTTTGCCACGTATCCTCACCTCCGCTAACATTATAACCACAAGATAATCCTGTTGTACGCTTTTTGGAATAGAAGAGCAAGATAACAAAATTATACGGTCTGCGTTTATGGTACAACTAGTATGAATACTCCCGCCACTCACCTACGCTAACGCTTCAGTTGAAGTGGGGATTTCTGATGGTTCATCCCTGCAAATCAAGAGATGCTTAACATCAGTGGAGTTGACACGTTGACGGACTGGGTACCGTCCAACCCCGCTATCCCATCGGAACATGCCTTTGGGAATACTTTGCGCAAGATATTCGCTGCACCGTTCACGTCGGCATGGATCAGGCTGGTTCGGCTTTGATATAGCCCGCGATGTACTCGCTTGCCAGAGAATGATCGTATCCCCACTTCTTCGTACTTGGGCAGCGGATCGCGATCAAGGAAGCTTGCTTGGGATGTATACGCTTCTTCGGTAAGGATGACTTCAATCCCCAAGGCTTCTGCCTTGTAGCGAATCATCGAGACGAGCATCTGATGCGGAATGTGACAAAACGATTGATTGTTTCGCCGGCCTAGCTCGGACTGGTTCTTCCATCCCTGATTGTATCCGATGACGATGGCTCCAATCTGTTCTTCCTTGGCAAGCTTCACAATATTGTAGCTCGTCTTGTGGAACATGTCCTTGATTCTTTGGTGACGCTTTAGATGCAGTTGCTCCAGACGCTTGGAGGTATGCGAACCTTCCTTTGGCTGCTTCCCTTTCCGGAGAATCCCGGTATAATGTGCCTTGAGCTTGTTGTAATACTGATTGATCGCCTTAAGCGGCTTGCCCTTTACACAAACGGGTTTGTGACCTGTATTGGTGACGATGGTTGCAAGTCGGTTAATACCCAGATCAATCGCTAGCATATTCTCTTTCTTGACATCAGCCTCTTCTGTGGAGCAAGCAAAAACCAGTTCGATAACGTACTTGCTGTATCTGGGAACGATGCGCACCTGCTTTAATTGTCCGTCGGTATAGCCGAGCTTTCCGATGTTAAGCCGATGTTTCGTCTTGGGGAGTTTGAGGTACTTGTGGTTTTTGATCTCGCAGTCTTGATTCGTGAGGATGACTTCTCGGGTCTTCGTGCGGGTGTAGCCAGGAATGCGCGGTCTGCCAGTGTATTTGTTAGGATGTGCGCGGTAATCTTTCAGGCTCGAATAGAACGACTGCCAAGTAGAGAACACAAGCTTCATCACCCACTGACTGCTCTGTGTCGGTAGTGCTCTGTAGTCTGCTTGATCTATCACCTTGAACAAACAATCGAGGAAAAGGAAATCAATATAAGGTGATTCCCTAGTTGGCATTCCGAACAAGTTACATCGAGAACCCTTGCGCTGATGCGGTGGTTTTTGAAGCTGTTTCTGTAATCTTGACTGATGAGCCTGAAGCTGGCACTCGTTCATCGGGCCAATATTCGTCTGCAGTGTATCCATGACTTGTTGTTGCAAAGGCTCAACAGGCTTGTCCTGCCTGAGCGCAGTGTATACCTGCCGGATATAAAAGTTCGTTATGTTATACAAATTCTTCGCGTCCTGGCACATCTGTTCTGCATATGAAAACAATCGATGACCGGGTTTGATCCAGATTTGATACGTTCTGAATACAGATTCTGACACACATTCACCCCTCCTAGAATACAAACGTATGTTCCGTCCTATTGTACCACATGGGTATGTCTAATGAGAGGGATTTACAAGAATTATACAGATATCGGAGATTCACCGATTCACCCCCTTAGCGTCGCGTCGCTTGAAGAGGGTGTCCTCTCGGTGCAAATTGATAGAAGAGTTCAGGTGCGAAAGGAAACGATGAAGATGCAGGAGCGAAACCAGAACCATGACGATAAGCCCTATACTATGGAGAACCATCTCCCCCGGGACAGCTGGGAAGATCATGCCGAAGCCATAAGGCTGTTCGTACCGAAGGAGTTCAGTTTTACGGAGAACCTCAATTATTTGCAAAGATCGCCGAACGAATGTCTTTTTCATATCCGGAATGACAGCATCTACCGGGCTATCCCGCTTGATGGTGACATCGCTGTGATTGAAGTCAGTGCGGAGCCTCAAGAACAGGCGATCCTTGTTCGGTTTTTGGGGAATACCGCCCCATCCGAGCCCTGCAAGCGGGCGGAAATAGCAGGTTATGTCCGAGACTGGTTTGATCTGAATACTGATCTCGTACCGTTCTATACGATGGCGGAAGCAGATCCATTGCTCAGTCAAGCCGTTCAATCCTTCTACGGGCTTCGCAACATGGGCATTCCCGATCTGTTTGAAGCTTTGTGCTGGGGCATTCTGGGGCAGCAGATTAATCTGGCCTATGCCTATACGTTAAAAAGACGTTTCGTTGAAGCCTTCGGCCACCGCGTGGAGTGTGAAGGAGAGGTTTATTGGATCTTCCCAAGACCTGAAGACATTGCACCACTGCGTGTTGAAGATCTGGACGGACTTCGTATGACCGTGAAAAAAGGCGAGTATCTCATCGGAGTCGCTCAGCTCATGGTAGAAGGGAAACTGACGAAGGAGCAGCTGCTTGAAGCAGGCAGCTTGAAACAAGCGGAGAAACAACTGGTCAGCATCCGCGGGATCGGACCGTGGACGGCAAATTATGTGTTGATGCGCTGTTTGCGAGTGCCGGCGGCTTTTCCTATCGATGATGTGGGTCTGCACAATGCCATCAAACATCTGCTAGGCTTGGAGGCGAAACCGACGAAGAAGGACATCCAGGAGCTGTCGGCAGCATGGGCGAACTGGGAATCCTACGCCACCTTTTATCTGTGGAGGTTTCTCTATTAAAGTCCAAATATAATAAAGAGGACGTCTCCCTCTTCTGCCATCGCTGACAGCAGGGAGACCTCCCCTATTTAGCACACCGTTGATCCGAGAATCAACTATTCGATGAAGTACAGTTTACCGTCAACCTCGAGCGAAATGGCGGATTGCGACAAATCGTCCTTAAGCTTCTTCGCATAGTCCACCACTTGATTAAGCGAGTCCTTATCCAGCTTCTCGGCAAACGCGTACACGATCGTTACTTTTTCCTTGATGAGTGTTTTGTTATTGTCCACCCATGCCCCTTCACCCGGAATCGCCGTTGCCCCGCCAAACCAGCCGGACAGCTTTGTCAGTGTTTGGTCAACAAACTTCTGATGAGCTGCATCCGTAATCGGAATGTCCCCCTTCACCGTTGAAGGCACATAAATCTTAACGACATGATCCAAGTGGAACTGATCGTTCAGAGCACTCTGTGTAATGGCGGTTGCCGTCGGATTGCCCTCTGCACTAAAAGACTGCTGAACCGGTACTACGATAAGTGTTAACAATAATGCCGCTGCAAATGCGATAAGCCAACCTTTTCTCTTCATGTCCATTTCTCCTTTATGTATGGTCTCGTGTCCCGTACAAGTATGGCATTTCAGTTGTCCAGTGCAACCTTCCTGCCATCCGCACGATACAAACTAGCACATATTATATACTGGCCTTTGCTTATCAGCTATGGGACATACGGATTATATTATGCGGAATCATGTAAAAAAGCCGATATTCCCGATAAACAAACTACGAGAATTCGACTTTTGATGATTACAGCGCTATTTTATCGATCCGATCCAGGATAAACTCTCCACCGATCGATGATCCATGCTGCCATTCAAAATAGCTTGAACATCATGCAGCATATCCTGCAAATGTACCCGCTCGCCTGGTAACCCGCTATAAGCCTCGGCAACGTAAAAAGGCTGCGTAAGATAAGCCTCGAGCCGTGCTCCACGCTCATAAACCTCCGTCTCGGATACCGGAATGGCCTGCAATCCTCGCACTTGAACCAGTGAACGCAGCTCGCGATAACGGCGCAGCAGCTTCTGGGCCCGCTGTTGGACCGATAAGTGAGCCTGATCCAGGTGAACGCCTTCCGATACGGAAGATGTAGAATATAACGGATTCACGGCAGGAAACATATGTCTTGCCGCCAGATCGGCATCGAAATACCACAGCGTCTCCAGCGGACCGTAAGGCATGTCTTCATCGACAACCGCACCTTTAAGGTCCACAAGAAAAGTCGTGACCTGCCTCAAACCCTCTTGTTGGAGACGTTCCTGGAGGTCGTAGATTTTGCCGGTCAAGACATGCTCCCGGTCCGCTGCAAACACAATCTCTTTATCGGGATTTGCATTCGTCACAATGGAATAGGTTTCTCCTATAGAATTGGCAACCCGTTCTACATCATTCAGCATATCCTGCAGCTCGGGATATTCGCCTTCCGGCTTCAGCAGAATCGTCATATACCCTTCCTGCTTGAAGTGATGAAACAATTCACCGAGCAGCACCAATTGGCCCATTCCGGGACGGGCGACCAGCCCGACGGTACCGCCTTTGGCCAGAGGAGCAAATAGATCAAGGGGCTTAATGCCCGTTTCGATCATCTCCACGCTTTCCCCGCGCAGGATCAGTTCATCCAAACTGCATTTTGCCAGAGATGCCAATGCGGCAATGGTGCGGACTTCCGCCCGACCAACGGGAATTTTTCCTGTGCATAGGTTGGAGACCGTGGCCGGCCGTAATCCCACGGATTTGGCTGCGCTGGTCAGGTTCGGAACTCTTTGTCGTAAAAGTGATACATTCAGCTTCAGATTGTCCAAGTGCGTACACCCTTTTTAGTGATAGATTGATGGTTCTTACTAATCTCTTTCAGAAAAGAGTCTGCGGTGCGGACAAACACATCCACATCCGGTTCAAAAATATTATGATCATGCTCCTCGAACGCCATGATGCTTGCCTGAGGCAGCGACACCTTATATTGTTCCACTGCTTCTAATGATAACCCGGGATGTGGTTTTACGCCACGGATAATAAGGACTGGGCAAGTCAATCGGGTTAGGTCGTTCCACAATTCTACCTTAGCCGATTCCTGTTGCAGTGCCTGTAAAGCCGATGTTTTCATACGGTCGGACAGCTTCTTTCCTCTCCAAGGAGGTAGCGAAGCGAAGAATTCCACCCATCCCGCTGGCAGCTGGGTATGAACCGCGGGATAGTCTCCGATGATCAGACTTGAATGCGTTCCGGATTCTGAACGGCGTAGCCTAACTGATAGGACACCCCTCGGGAGTATCCCATGAGTACGAATTGCTCAAGTTCAAGATGACAAATAGCCGCATCAATGTCGCTGATATGGTCTTCGAGTGTATATCCCGAAGCAGGCGAATCACTTCGGCCCCGGCCACGAAGCGTGATAACAACGATATGTCTGGGCGTCAGCTTTTCCATAATGGCGATGTAATCCTCAGCCGACTCGGACAATCCCGGGATGATGACCAGTGAGGTTTGTTCATTCCTAAGCTTCCGATGTACCTCCGCCACATGAATATATACCCCTTGGTTATTGACCATCGTCTCGTACAACTGCATACATTAGACCTCCTTAAAAATGGATATTTATTTATGAAGTTAGATCAAAGCGTTATCTCCCTTTTTCATCCGTCTGTGCCATCCCCCTTCACTTCCTTTCACCTCAACGCCCCAAAAGGTAAAAATGCGTGCACGCCCTTAAGGATGTTCACGATCTGGGTTACCCGCAGATCCACCGTTAAGGTGGCGTAGGCGTACGCCTCCGTTCTTGAAATAGAGTAAAGCTCGGTCATGAGATCAAGCATCCCGCTTAAGGCCATCCACATGGCTTCGTCCAGGTCCTCGTGGAACCCCATCGTAAGCCACCCGGTACTCGTCTTGGCTCTGGGCATCGTTATGGGCATGTCGTCTCGGACATGAAAGGTTAGGCTAACCTTCTCCATCGGACATTCCAGGGCAGGTCCGCTAACTTCGCCGTCGCCCTGCGCCGCATGTCCGTCCCCTGTTGAGAATAGTCCGCCATCCACCGGGATTGGCAGGAACAACGTGCTTCCAGCCGTTAACTCTTTGCAATCGAGATTGCCTCCATATGGGCGCGGCACAAATGTCGTATGCTGACCTTTTTCTTTCGGCGGCATGCCCATAACCCCCATAAACGGTTTCAGACCGATGCCGTACTTGAAATCTCCGAACTGACTTCTGCCTGTCATTGTCCTGGCATCCAATTCAAAATCCAGTGTCACTTCCTCGGTGTCGGCCATGCCCAGCTTCTCGTTCCAATAACTCGGAAAACCTCCGGCAGAGGTCCATCCCCACGATCCGGGAATAACTTCGTTGATCTGAATCTCCAATGTAAGCCCGGGTTTAGCCCCTTGAATATGGACGGGACCCAATAACGCATGCCCGAACTGCTTCTCCTGCCGCTCCGGCTTGCGCTCCGTAAACTTCGTTCTCGCCGCGCCTGGGGCAGCGCGCTTCTCCAGCCCCCAACCCGCATCTAAGGTTTGATACACGACAGTATCCCCAGATTGAATATATAGGGCGGGCTCCAGTTCCCTGCTGAAAAATCCATGAAGCGTATGAATATCCGGTTGTAGCCTATGAACCTGTGACATCCATCTTTCTCCCTTCACAGCCATAATCAGAGTAGCCATTCCATGTCTCATATTTACTCTGTTACTTTATAAGGTATTTTAAATTACTCTTAGAGTCAATAATTAATTACTTCAAAACGTAAAAATAATTACTCTTAATACATTCTGTTGCTCAATTCCGGTTTTGTACCAAAGTAGGTCATTGCAACACAAAAAACCGTCCGCTGCGCAGCTTCACTGCGAGGGACGGTTCATCACCATGCTCAGTTAAATTTCATATCAGCTAACGATCGAGCGTTCATGGGAATTATGCCCGTTACTATGCGCACGGCCATTCTCAATGCACTCTATTCTTTCTTCAAATCCTTACACTGGAATCCCGCACAACCATCTGCGGCATTAATTTCACGGCCCGCTCTTCCCTCGGAATTCCCAAGATGCGATCCATCAGGATTTGTGCTGCCTTGCGGCCGATTTCCTCCTGCTGTAAAGCAACGGACGTCAGCTTGGGATATACGCGGGATGCAAGGTCCAGATTATCCATGCCTACAACGGCAACGTCATGGGGAATGCGCAGACCGGCTTCCTCGCAGGCCTTCATAACCCCGATTGCCATCAAATCGTTCGCGGCGACAATGCCCTCCGGATGGTCGGTCCCTTGAAGCCACGCTTTCGCCATCGCATAACCGCCGCTTTCCGTATAATCGGATTCGGCGATAAAACGCGGCAGCAAGGGGTGCCCCGCTTGCAGCATGGCATCCCGATACCCGCAGAACCGCTCATGGCCAGTCTGCTCGCTCAGATTGCCACCGATATAGGCGATGCTTCGCAGACCTTGACGGATCAGATGCTCCGTGCTTTGCTTGATCCCATCATACGTGTCCACATACACATAATCGAAGCGGTCATTCCCTTCCGGCGAGACATATTTATTCGTGAGCACGACCGGCGCCTGCAGCGCATTGATGGCCCCGATATTCTCTTCACCGAAATGAAAGGAGACCATGATCATGCCGTCGGCCACATTTTCCCGGAGAGTCTGAATCGCCTTCATCTCCTCCTGGAGCCTGTGCTTGGTGTAAAACAGAATCATCAAGTAATCATGCTCTTCCAGCACCTGATTAATTCCGTTGATCATATCGAAATAAAAAGGGTTGCATATATCGGGCACGGCAAAAATAATTTTGTTGGTTTGTCTCATTTTCAGCATCTTTGCTGCTTGATCGGGCGCATAGTTCATTTCTTTGGCAGCCGCCAGAATTTTGCTCTTCGTCTTGGGACTACAGTAACCTCTTCCCGACAAGGCTCTGGACACCGTGGAAGGGGATACGCCTACCCGTTCAGCAATCGTATAAATCGTATGTTTGTCCATCCTATCCTCCATTAACAACCATGGAAACGCCATGTGCTCCCGCAAAAGGCTCCATGGATTCACACTATCACCTTACCGGCAGGTAAGCAATACTCCTTTATATAACCTCCCGCTCATCATTATCCGGAAGCTCTGGGAATGGCGCATGGGGCTCGGCCTGATACCAGAACGCCGTCGATGCAATATCGCTCTGCTGCGGAAGATACCTTCCTTCGGACCTCCAGCCGAGATCCTGAATGGTCACTCGAAGATCGCTTTGAAAGCGGATTGGATCCATGACATGCCATCGATACATGCCAAAACGCTGCTGACTTCGATACAATCCGTCCGGTTTCAGCACTTGGTGCATCCCCAGATAAGGCGTCGAGTAGGTTCGATAGGTACCCATTGGCTGCTCCCAATTCCAGGCTCCGCCAAAATAATCTTCCGTTCCCGTACCGCATAGGGTCGGATAATCCTGATCCCCGTCCATATAGAACTTGATCTCCCCTTCGCCCCACCAGCCGTTATTATTCACCTGCCAGGCGAGGTAAGTCCCTACATAGTGCCCGTGTCCCTTCACCCCATCCAGAATGGTGTAAACCTCTTTATAAGGAACGGGATTCGTTCTCCGCCACTGCGCGTGAAAATAAGCCTCATCTTCCGGGACGTCCGTCAGCGTATAGTCAATTTGGTAGTAAAGGACTGCCTTTTCCGGCGCACGGTTCTCCATCGTCAATCGGGCATGCTTGCGGAAGGGCATCTGCCAGTAGCTGTTCATGCCGCCGGCTGGATTCACGGCAACCGGTATCGAATTGACATCGCTGCGCTCGCCCCACCCGTTACAGAACAAATCACCGACGGGTACTTCAACCGAAGGGTCTTTCTCATCATCCCAATACATGCGGATAATCAGATTGCGCCACAGTGTCGGATGACAGGTTAGCCAGATATGCTGAATCGCTCCGGGACCCTGAATGTCACCCATCGCAAAGGTTTCTCCTGGTAAAATTTCCACGGATGGAGAGACCTTCCAGCCCACACCAAGATCCCTAGATGCCGCTGCACCCGTGCCATCGGTGGCCATGCCGCCCTTTCCTTTTTCACCGGTGAAATTCTCCGCACTGATGGATCTCGTCTGCGCATTGGACAGCCGGGATAAATTTCCGAGGTGCATGTTGAGCCCATTAAAGTTCATCATCTGTTATCGCTCCTTTAGTATGTGATATCGTATCCGTACCGCTCTTTCAACGTTTGACCCAGATGGTCCTTTATCCGCAGGTAAGCTTCAGCGGCCGCACCGTTCCCCCAATCGAAGATGGTGAATGTCCCCATGCCTCGTCCCTCCTCGTCCACAACACCATCATGACCGTAATTCTCCATCATGAAGCCGTAATCCTTCTCATTAAAGAAAGGATACGCCTGCTCCCACTGCTGTTTTGTTTTTTCATTTTCGGGACAATACATCATGACGAACGAGGCCTGCAAAGCGGCCATCCCGCGTTCAATATATTCGGGCTGGTCTAATTCCACGCCATATTGTAGAATCAACTCGGCAAACAGGCTCTGCCGTGCATCATTCCACTCCCCGTCGCAGTTCATGACACCGAATCCGCCCAGTACATCAACATACAGATTAGGCGGCTGCCAGGAAGCCTGCGTCATCAGCATTTCATCCAGCACACGTTGACCAAGGTTCATGTATCGCATGTCGCCGGTTGTCTTATACATCTGGTATAACGCTTCCGCTGTCCAGAACATGGAGAAATTGCACTGCTTGAACATGTTATTCCTTGCCACCTTGTGGCCGGGAAGCTCTTCACGGCCATAACCGCAGCAGGACCAATACGTCTCGAAATCCTCCCACCTGCCGGTCGGCACGATCTCCTTCATAACAACCTTCAGCGCCCGCTCTGCTGCTTCCATGTATTTAGAATCCGGGCAAAGCTCATGCAGCTTCAGTAAAAAAGTGACGGAGAGCGACGTTTCCGGGGATTCCCGAAGGATATCCAGCGGCGCGAAGGTATCTTGATCCAGCCAGGCCGGAAAATAACCTTTCGCGTCCTGGAGCGCCACAAGCGCATCCGCATAGCACACGGCATATTTCAACAGCCTTGGATCTGGCTCGAGTTCATCATGCCAGCGAAGCATGAGCAGCGCCGTCCAGCTCATATCCAGCACGTGATAAGGTGCTTTCGCGATCGCCCCCCAAGGATCGGCAGGGTTGCGATTGGAATTTCCCCAGAAGGCAAACTCCCAGCCCTCAGACCTGTTAACTTCCTGTCCATCCACCACCATCTTCTTCAACTCGGTTGCAATGACGGCGGGGAAGAACCCCTCACGCTGCGGAGCCGTGAGAGCAAGCTCTTTCATGAGTAGAGCCTTACGAACCAGTTCAGAATCGCCCTGTTCAATACCATAACGATAGATGCCTTGCGCCGAGCGAAGGGAGCTGAACCAGGCCTGATTCCAGATCGATCGGTTCTCCCGTTCGTTCGGCACGCCCGGATAATTCGGGCTTTGACTCACATCGGCAATGAATACCGGAGCCCCTATGTTCCGTCCATCCCATTCAAATTCCTGCCATACCGTGTCTTTCCAATGACGAAAAGCCCAGTCATAGGCATGCCTTACATAGCGGTCAAGACGGACTTCCCTACGGATGCCTTGAGAGAATTGGGCATTGCCCCATCTGTCCCATAGAAACTGCAGCACCAGCCGCCAGGGGTTCAATCCGCCCTGATCATTTTCCACCAATTTCAGATAGAAGCCGATGCGTATCGTTCCGGAAGGATATGAAGCCCCCTTCACCTTCTCAAACAGCACATGTTCGCTCACCCTTGTTCGGCTCATTCCCAAGACAAGCAGGTTATTAGGGGCATCCAAGTCCATGTACCAACGAGCGTCCGCAACCTTCGTGATCAGATCCAGATCCGGTATCAGCATAATTGTTCTGGTGTCGTCATGAACGATGAGCGCGGGCGAACGAAAGCAGTGCTGGTCCATCACATGCCGGGAAGTCGGCGTTAAATGGGGTGCCCAGTGAAAATGAGGCAGGAATGCCGGCTCCAAACACATCTGCCAGTCATCCTGTTGAATCGCCTGCTCCAGCTCAAATGTCAGCACGCAATGGATCGTCTCTTCATCCAGTTGATTGAGACTTACCTCTGGTGCCATTTGCCCGATATTGTCGTAAACCCAACGCTTCACATAAGTGTCCGGTAATCGTTTCATAAGTGCCTCCCTTCTCCTCTATCCGACCATTTTGCTTATCGTCAATGCTTAACCACGTTGAAATCGTCCGCCTGAATCCACGTAGCTGACGTTGCCCACATCCCGGCGTAGATTTCAAGACTGTGATGAATGCCCGAGTTGAAGCGAACCGTCTTCAAGGTATAACCGGGAATATGCTGAAATATCGTTTCGTTCAGCACCGGACCTCCGCCAAGCTCCCTGACGCCGAAATATCCGTCGTTGTTGTTGTCTGAGGTACGGATCCATGCCGATAATGTGTATTCGGTATCCGGCTCGACAAAAATCTCCTGTTTGATTGCATTCCAGCCGCTGCCGGCCCTTGCATACGCGTTGTTCGCCCCGGTGCGCGCAAATCCGAGATTGCGGTCTACACCGGCAGTTCCGTTCGAATACCAAGGCGACGTTAGGCTTGAAGAGGTTTGCGATTCAAATCCGGCATGACCCACCAGATTCGAATCCCTCACCAGCGACACATCGTCCAGCTGAAGCCAGGTGTCCCCGTCAGCCCACATCCCCGCGTACAATTCCACGACAGAACGGTTCCCGGAATTAAAGGTCACGGTCTGTTCCGTGTAATCACTTAATTGGGCAAAGACGGTTTCCTTAATGACGGCACCATCGACAGGCTCCCTTACCCCGAAGTAGCCTTTCGTATTGTTGCTGGATGTACGAACCCAGCCTTTCAAGGTGTAATTGGTGTACGGCTGTACTGCCACCCGCTGCTTGATCGCGTTCCAGCCGCTGCCGTTGCGCACATAGCCATTATCCTCACCGGTTCGGGCATTTCCGAGCTTACGGTCCACGCCGCCCTCGCCCGTAACATACCATGGGGCCATGACCGGCGTTTTTCTCTGCGTTTCGAAGCCCGGGTCTGAGATGATATTCTCGCCGAGCATGTCAGGGGTCAGCGTTGCCTTCATCAAATGGGTATTGTAATCCGGGTACCAGGTGGACATGATAAAATACAGCTCAGGCCCGTTATTGGACAGCGGATGCATATACGCATTGTACTGACCAAGGCCCGTGAAATCTCCAGGCACCAGAATTTTCTCTCCACTCCATGGGCCGATCGGCGTTGCCGCATCCCGCATGACGATCGCCTGCCGATCTTCGTTAAGATAGGTCATGATGTAACGTTTGAAGTGGGTGTTGTAAGCTACGGACATCTCGCTTGCCACACCGATCGCCACTGGCCGGGCTGCAGACTGGGCGGCCGACCAGCCGTTCCCGTCCCAATAACGATAATCCCCGATATTTAGCAGCCCATTCTCCGGTACCCGTGCAAGATATACGTCCCCGAAGCGGCCATTCGGCGTAGCATACATATAGACGAATCCGCTGTCCTTAAGGAATGCTGCCATTTGAAAAGGATTGTTCCAGGTTGACGTGTTGTTATACCAGCGGGCGGACGGACTCTTTGTCTAGTTCTGTCCGTTGTCATCCGAGTAAGCGATGCCGGAGTAATTCGTATACCATCGGCCGGCTGGTCCCCAGTGGTTGACGGACATATAATGGATATAATGCCTGTTGCCGACGGATACGCCTGCCGTCGGGATGACCGTCATTTCATCATTGTTGATTTTTTTGGAGGGAAGAATTTCCTTGGCGTGGCGGGGCTTGCTCTGAATCATTGTGGAGAACGCAAGACCATCCTCCAGATTCGTATCCGATGAGATGGCCAGCAAATTGCTTCGGTTCCAGTTGCCTGCCGTATCGTTGGTATCGCCGAAAGCAATGAAATATTCGCCGCCGCCCTTATCCCACACGATGCCCAAATCCGTCCCGCCGACATTGTAGTTAATGTGGGTTTGATTCGGATTCGGCATGGTCTCTCCGGCAGGCGTTGCACCTGTTACCCGAGATATCATCTTCGTGCCTTCCGGCGTAAGCGCTTCGGCGCTGCCAGCCCAAACGGAAGCGAATGTCAGGGACAAGGCGAGAACGCTTGTCGTCATCTTCCTCATAAACATTACGGACACTCTCCTTCATATCACCGGCTTCAGCAGCCGAACGTTATATATGTTCTCGAATTAAAGGCTAAGTCAATTCCAGCATCACGATGCTTCGGGCTGGAAGCGAAAGCAAACGCCGAGCATCTTGCTGCGGATCGCAATCAACGGCTTGCTCTCCCATAAGCGTGAACAGCCGCCCGCTCACTTCCGTTTTCCCGAAGTCTTCTAGGTGAAGTTCAATATGGATCGTTTGCTCCTCTTCCGTCACATTCGCAAAGAATAAACCGACATGCCCCTGGGCGTTTTGCCATGCCGCGTGTATGACAGAGTCGGTCAAAAGTTCCCCCTCATTGTTATACTCGGGTGTTTCCTTACCATGGTTATAATGAAACCATTTCATCGAAGTCTGAGTGCTGTCGAAGGAGAGCGGCCGAAGCATGGTCCCATACGACCAATACGCCTTTGCTGCCCCGGTCCGAAGCCTCGCATACAGGGCCAAGTAATCTGCCTTGTTCGTCGAGAAGACATACCCGCGCGGATCAAACGGATAGTAATGCTCCTCCGCCGTATTTTCGATTCCGTCCAGCGTCTCCATCGGGCTGTATTCGTAATTCAATTCGTACAAACCGCCCCAAAGATACGTGCGTGCCACCGTAAAATAGTACAGTTCCCCGATTTCTTCCGTCAGCTTGCCCCATCCGTCCAATCTCAGCGCGCCGTACTCATGATATACGTAAGTGAACATCGGGATCAGGCGGGCATCGCCTGACTTAAGCAACTCCCGGATCGGCCAGCCTTCAAGCGGCGCTGCAGGCTGCCCTCCAGCCCGGGCTTGATAGTAGTCGATCAGATCGAGCATCGTCTCATTGATCATCTCGGTGCCCATGGGGATATAACGTCCCGCAATTTCGCACATGGCCGCCTTCGTATCCGCATAGTTCCGCCGGTAGGCCTCCTCAATGATGCTGCCGGCTCCAACCGGATGACCATGGCTTTCGTCCATGCAGATCTTCAGAATGTTGTTGGCGGAGATGTCATAGTAAATTGCATCGATATCATCACTCTGCTGCAGCGCTGCATCCCGTTTCACATGAAAATCATGGGTATACGTATGTGCTGGACAGAGAAACGGGAAGCGGTAGGCATCCACGCTCTTTTTCAGTTTGGGAAATTTCTGCTCGGCTTCCCTGCCAAGCGCACCGTCGGCTCCGTCAAAATGATACAGGTAATCGAACTCGAAAGGAGCAAAGCGATGGCCCAGCCTGCGAATCAGAGCGATGTTCTCCGGGTTGAAGCGGGTCGGGAACCAATCGTCATATCCCCCCGGCACGCCGCTGCCGAACGTCTGCGGCCGATGCGTCCAATCTGGGCCAAGGATGTGAAACATCGGCGTTCCGATGCTTTCATGATATTGCTGAATCCAGGCCGTGCGGTCCGATCCCGCATTAATCCCAAAGGTCGCTGCCCCCATATCCTCATGCAGCCATTGACTGCCCTCCTTCGCCGCCCTGCCCGAAAGCATGCCGCGTGAACACCATCTCTGCCGTACGGCCCAGCTCTTGTATCGGTCGGCAGCTTCGTACCACCCGCTTCCTGACAGCAGCGACACCTGCACCGGGTAATGAGGCTGTATCCCTTTGCCGGGTCCCATATCACTGCAGCCATGGATCACGGAGGCTTCCAGCATGCCATTCCTGTTCTTGAAGAAATTCAGCCATTTCGGATGGCCTTCGCCGTCCTGAGCCGCAAAATATAGCCCACCCCTGTCCTTGCCGTAATAGGCAAAGAACTGCATCGTCGCCCCTGAGAAGCTTTCCGGGTACGGCATGAAGCGAAAACCGATCCCGTCGATTTCAAAAACCTTCAGCGGGTTGTTGACCTCAAACCCGGTAGCGAAGGGATGGGCAAAATAATCCTTCCCGCCATGCTCCGTAATTGTGGTCAAGTTCGGGATAACCGGATATTCCAAGCTAAGCAATCTGGTTTCCGAGTTGTTATCAACCCCGCATCGGAATTCAATACCATCCCCCTCCGCCGCGAGTGTCACGAACGAGTTTACGATCATGCCTTCCTGCGTGTGCCAGCTTAGTCGAACTTGATCCGGCCCGGATCCCGTACTTTCCCTGCTCCATTCAAATTTCTGAAAGGAACTGCTAAATCCCTCGTCTGTCTCAAGGCGAAACGGATCCGCAATATCTGAATCCGCGATATAATCGATCCCTCTTAAGGTATCGCGAACGACTTGGATCGTTCCGTTAGTCTCGCTGATCTCAAGCCGGATAAGTCTGTTCTCAAGAATAATCATGCTCCACCTCCACCTCCACCTTTATGGCTCAGAACGTTATTTCAATCCGGAGATTTTGATTCCTGAAATGATATGCTTCTGGAAGAAGAGAAACAGGATAATGGTCGGCAGACAGGAAAGCGCCGATCCGGCCATCAGCATGCCCATTTCCGTTGCACGCTCGGAACGGAAAGTGTATAAATACTGCATAATTTGAAACAGCTCCGGGTTAGTAATCGTCATCGTTGGCCATATAAAGGAATTCCAATAGGCCAAATAGGAGCCGATGCCCACAATGACAAAGACCGGGAACGACATTGGAATGAAAATATGCGAAAAGATCTTGATCCTGCCGGCTCCGTCAATCAGAGCCGCCTCTTCCAGAGCGATCGGAATATTCAGGTAGAACTGACGGATGAAGAACATATGTCCCGCAGAAGCAATACCGGGCAATACGAGTACCGCCAGCGTATCGAGCATGCCCATCTCATTCACCACGATAAAGGAGGTCAGCAGGATAGCCATGCCGGGAATGAACATGGTGATGATGACATAGACCCACAGAAACGTCTTAAACCGGAATTCCAGCCTGGCGAATACGTAAGCCGCAGTCGCGTTTACGGCCAAGCTCAGCACAGCAAATAGGACGGCGCCCCCAAAAGTGACCAGCATCGAATGGATAAAGGTCGAGTCGCTCAAAATGTCCGTGTAATTCTGAACCATCCACTTCTTGGGGAAGAATCGGAACGGAGTAGCAAGCACCTCCGCCTTGTCTTTGAACCCGGCAATGATAACCCACAGCAGCGGGAACAGAGCCATGATCGTCACCAGTCCGGTCAAGAGTGTCATCAATGTTTTTTGAACTCCGTTGAAATTTTTCATAAATGTTATCCTCCTGCCTTCCCTAACCGTCGATCGCTTTTTCCGAATTCAATACTCTGAAGATGATCGCCGAGATGCTGCCCAGAACCACAAACAACAGCAGCGATGCCGCGATGGAATTGCCGACCATGACGTCGTTGCGGAAATGGTTCAAGATGTACAGGTTCGGCGTTGTGGTCTCGCTAAGCGGTCCGCCGCCCGTCATCACAAGGGACAGCTCGAACTGTGAGATTTGCGCCGTAAATCCGGTTACAAGTAAATACAGGATCACGTTGCGCATGAGCGGAATCGTGATGTACCACATGCGGACAAAGGTGCCCGCTCCCTCCAATTCCGCGGCCTCATAGTAGCTTTTGGGGATATCGTGGAGACCTGCCAGCATGATCAGCGTTGTAAGACCAAACCCCAGCCATACGGCAGGAGCAGCGATGCTCGGCAGCGCCGTAGCTACATCGGCAAGCCAGGCTTTCGGCTCATATCCGAACAGTCCGATGATGTAATTGGCCAAGCCGCCGGCATAATCGAAGATAAAAACGAAGATGACCGATGCCACGATCCCGGAAATGATGGTGGGGATGTACACCGAGGTCTTCACAACGCTTGCGAAGCCGGAGCCTAGGTTCTTAATGATGTTGGCGAACAGAAAGGATAGAATCAGCATCGTCGGGACGACTATAAGGGCAAACTTGAGTCCTACCCAGATGGACTGGAGAAAGAGGTCATCGGTCAGCACCATATAGAAATTCTGTAAGCCAACAAAAGTGGAATCCTGGTAGAAGCTCCAATTATAGAAGCTCACGCGCAATGCATAGAAGAAAGGTATGATGACAAAGATGGTCAGCAGGATGACAATGGGCGCTAGAAGCATATAAGCCACTCCGTTGTCCTGCCGGTAATTTTTCTTTAACATGTAGGGTCACCACCATGGCCTAAGGATGAGGCAGCCATCCGAAATCGCGTATCTGACGACGATCCCGGATGGCCGCCAAAGCGCTAATTTTTCGGATTTGTGCCGGCAAGCTTGTTTTTGGTAATAAAATCGTTAATATCTTTTTCCGCTTTCTCCAGCGCCTTATCCACCGACGTTCCTTTCATGGCGGACTCGATGGATGTGGCGAGCGCGAAGCTGATGTCCCATGGATAGATCGGTTCGGCTTGGGAGTACGGAATGATCTGTTCAGAGACCAGCGCGCGCCATTCATCCTTGGATGCATCCGGATCGGATTTCATCGCTTCGTCCACCGATTTGCGCGGGGAAAACTTGGAGAATTGGGATGTCTTGAAAAAGTCGATCATGATGTTCGGATCACCTGCCAAGAGATAAGAGATGAAATCGGCCGATTCCTGCGGATGCTTGGATTTGCCATCTACCGCCAGCGACCAGCCGCCGAGCGTTGCCGTCGGTTTCGTCAATTCGCCGTCCATAGATGCCATTGGCGCGATCCCCACTTTACCCACCATATCTTTATAGGTGTTGCGAAGCTGCCCGATGGCCCAGGAACCGCAAATCTGGATGGCAATCTTGCCCTCGCCAAAAGGCTTGATATCCGCATATCCGGCCAGAGCCTGCTTTGGCATGACGCCAGACTGATAAGCTTTCTGGTAAAAATCCAGAACCGCCTTGTATCCCTCATTGTTCACGTCCGCTTTGGACCAGTCCTCCGTAACCGCAAGATGTCCTACCGCATTATACTGCAGCCCCCAGCTCGACCAGCCCAGATCCGGAGCGGTTTGCGCGATCGATAATCCGAACACGCCCTTCTTGGTCAGCTTCTGGGCCGTCTCCAGAAGTTCAGCCCACGTCGTCGGCGGCTGATTCGGGTCAAGCCCGGCTTCCTGGAACATATCCTTCCGATAGAACATCACGGCAGACGGTTCTACCAGCTTCGGATAAGCGTAATACTGACCGTTGACGGATACAAAACCCTTCATGTTGTCATACAAATCATCGAATGCCGCAGAATCCATCAAATCGTTCAGCGCCATGAGCTGACCCGTCTTCGCCGCATTGGCCACATTGCCGTAGTTGATCGTTCGGATATCCGGCGCTTTCCCCGCGGCTTGCGCTGCCTTCATCTTCTGATCCCAAGCGTCAGCCGGAACGATCGTCAGCTTCACTTCGACCTCGCTTTGCGATTTGTTGAACTCGCCGACCCATTTTTTGAACCAGGCATCGGTGGTATCCTCGAATTTTTGCGCCCAGAAGTCGATGACAACCTTGTCGCCGGTGCTGCCGCCGTTGTTTGCGCTTTCATTACCCGGGGGATTGCTTAAGTCTCCTCCGCCCGGACCACCGGATCTCCCGCCACAGCCCGTAACGAGCAGCGCCAGAACCAGAATTGCGGAGAACAGAACATGCCAAGATTTGAAGCTGATGGTTGTTTTCTGCATCATGAACCCTCCTTATAATGGATCACACTATTTAAACGCGATTCGCATTTAAACCAAACATTTATTGAATCCGTTTTCATTTTTCAAGCGAAGCCTTATACCAGAAGACGTTGTAGGGGTCCCATAAAGAGAGTGTGAAGTAGATCGTTTGCCCGTCATTCTCGGTATACCTATCATTCATATAGGGACCGTACAGTCCCGGATAATCTTCTGCTCGGACCAAGTCCAGAGGTTCTCCCCACGGCCCCCATGGCGTCATGCCTTCGCGTATGACAACACCCTGACCTTCCTTCAGATATGTCATCAGCCAGCGCTCTAGATAAAAATTCCATACAACGGAAAGCTCGCCGACTGTGTCATCCACCACATATTGTGCATCTTTCATATCGGTGCTCCACCGGGGATTGCCTTCAGCGTCCAACCCGCTAAAGTACTCGTACTCAGACAGATTCTCGATGTTCTCCTCTCCCACCTTCATGAGCTGAACGCCACCAAAGCGTCCGGAAGGAATACCCCAGAAATAAATGTCCGTTCCGCCTGCGTCATTCTTCACCTTATAGGGACTGACCTGAATGAAGTTGCCGCCACCCGGCCAGCGCAGCTGATCCTGCAACTCCCAGGTCTCCCCGTTATCGACCGATTTGGCCACGCTGCTGTAGTTGGCATCCCACTTCCCGGGATCTCCCCAATGATTGACCGACATGTAGTACAAATACAATGCACCTCCTGCCGCAATGCCGTGGGTTGGGATTTTCGTCATTTCTTCATAATCGATTTTGGTGGAGGGCAGCAGCTCCTTGGCTGTCCCGAATTCATCCGTCACCATGTTTTCAAACGTGATGCCGTCAGACGGCTTCGCATCCGTTGCATAAGCCATCGTATTGGAGCGCCAGTAGCTGCCCCCTCCGCCTGTCTGATCTGGCGCCCGTTCGCCGAACGTATCGCCAAACACGAAGTATGTTCGTTCCCCGTCGTTCATCATGGATCCGAGATCGGTACCGTACACTGCGTATCGATCAGTACGATTGGAGGATTGTTCGCCGGTCAATTGCGAAATTTGTTCCAGGCCGGTAATGCCTTTTAATAAAAAGCCCTTGTCTGCTCCATCAAGCTGGGGATTCGCCTTGCTGCCGCTCGTGCAACCGCAGAGCAGCAAGAGTAGGCCGGCGAGCAGGGCCCATTTCATTTTCATGCTCATCTCCCCTTTCGATTCGAAATTCCACCCTTGATATCAAGGGTTGGAATGGCCGAATATCATATCCATGCTTGCAGGGTTGAGGGGCTTGATATCCGGCAAAGGCAATCGCTTATCGACCTTCGGCAGCGCCGGGAACGGACGATGAGGTTCAGCCTGATACCAGTACGCCGTAGAGGAAACATCGTCGCTCCGATGATTGTTATGTCCGTGCTCGATCGTGACCTTGATGCTGCTCTCGAACATGATCGGGTCGAGGATATGATACCGATACGTGGAGATTTTGCCGCTCCAGTTCGGTCCCCCTCCCAAAATAATGCCATGATACGGGGTGCATACCTCCTGCTGCGGACACCAAGCTGTGTTGAAATAATCCTCCATGCCCGTTCCGTGCAAGGTCGGAGGCCATGGCTCCCCATCGATGAAGATCATGTCATCGCCTTCGCCGTACCAGTTCCACTCCCGCGTATCGCGCAGGTTATGGACATTGAAATTGCAGCCGATGTAATGACCCTTCCCGACCGCATCCAGAATGACATAGTTGCCGCTACCGGTCGTATTCTTCCCGCCGAATTCGTAGAAGGCGTTATCCACCCCGTTATCCGGTATCCCGTCGGTCGGATTTTCCCGATGCCACTGGGCATGGAATCTCAGCTCCTCCTCGGGCAGCTTATCGTATGATTCGTAATCCACATAGAAATAAAATTTGATTGGATGGTCCGCCTCGCTCTCAATCGTAATGCGGGCTCCATCCGCATACGGCATACGGAAGAAGCTGTTGAATGCCTTACCGTCCTCAGGACTCATCATCAATGCTGCTGACGTATAATTTTTGGTGAGGCCGTGCCCCATTCCGAAAAAATCACCGATCGGCGCTTCCACGCTGGGCTCCGTCTCTTGGTCCCAGTACATGCGGAGAACGATTTTACGCGGCAAATACAATTCCTCCGTAGGAACATCGCTCGCCATTGTCATCCAGATGTGAGTGATGGCCCCAGCGCCCGGAATGCTGCAAATTTCGGTCAGGTCGCCTGGCTTGATGGAGAAGTAGTCTTTATTCCCTCCCGAACGGTCGTAGCTGGATTCCCGTTTTCTTTTCCCGGTTCGGGTAAGGCTGAGTGAAGATAATGCTGCTTGATTGTCCATGGATGGTTCGCTCCTTTTAGGTTGATTGGATCATGGTTGAACAATTTTCTTCCAACCGTTTCATGAATTGTGACATCGATTGCAGAATTGGTGAATGAAGGGATGCAGGTCTTTCGAAAACCTGCATTCCCTATTTATGAATCCAATGCCACCCGGCGATATTTCGTTGTGGCCACGCGTTTATTCATACGTTCATTCCGGTGATTTACCGCTCCTTAATGCCTTCAAGCGTTTCAGCACCCCGTTTTCGCCTCTGCCCAAATAATCATGAAGTCCTTTATATTCCTTGTATAATTGGTCATACACACGAACATGAGCTTCGTTCGGCTTAAAAGTGCCTTCTCGAACACGTGCCATCGATTCCGCAGCCTCCACGATGTTCCCAAAGCCTCCTTGCTCTTTGCCTGCCGCCACGGCGCCAAACATGGCAGCGCCAAATGCGGCCGTCTGGATGGTATCCGCTACTTTGATTTCCTTGCCGGTAACGTCAGCATAAATTTGCATCAGCAGCCGGTTTCGCTGCGGCAATCCGCCGCAAGCATAGAGCTCCTGGACTTCTACGCCGCTTTCGGTAAAAGCTTCGATGATCGCCCGCGTTCCAAAGGCAGTGGCCTCCAGCAGCGACCGGTATATTTCCGCCGGCTTGGTCTGCAGGGTCAAACCAAGGATGACACCGCTAAGATCGGCATCCATCAGGACAGAACGACTTCCATTCCACCAGTCGAGAGCCAGCAGTCCGCTTTGGCCAGGCGCATACCCAGCCGCTTCCTTCTCAAGCCACTCATGAATGCCAAGCCGCTCTTCAGATGCTTTACAACGGACATAATCGGGCACAGCCTCATCCACATACCATGCGAAGATGTCGCCAACGGCAGACTGACCCGCTTCATATCCGTAATAACCGGGAATGATCCCGTCCTCGACAACGCCGCAAATGCCTTCGCCCGTCACTTCCTTGTCGCTTAAAATCAAGTGGCAAGTAGAGGTTCCCATGGCAAGCACCAGCTTACCGGAGGTTACGACACTGACGGCCGGCACCATGGCATGGGCATCGATGATAGCTACAGCTACCGCGGTGCCTGGCAGAAGCCCGGTCATGGCTGCCATCGATTCGGTTAATCCGCCCGCTTTCGAGCCCAAGGGCTTGATCGGACCTCTCAGCTTTGTTTCCACAAGGTCACCAAACCTAGGATCAAGCGACTGCAGGAACTCCTTGGACGGATATCCCTCCTGTTTATGCCAATTGGCTTTGTAGCCTGAGGTACAGCTGCTCCGCGCGAGCTGACCGGTCAATTGCATGACCACCCAATCGGCAGCCTCCATGAACAATACAGTCTGTTCATACAGCTTGGGAGCTTCATTCAGAATCTGTAAAGACTTCGCAAGCATCCACTCTGAGGAGAGCTTCCCTCCATAGCGGGCAAGAAATTTCTCCCCTCGCCGTTTAGCGGCTTCATTGATCAGGTTCGCTTCTTCCTGCGCCGCGTGATGCTTCCACAGCTTTACCCAGCTATGCGGATTGTCCCTCCATTCCTCCATCATACACAGCGGAGTTCCCCCGGCATCCAGGGGCATCATCGTGCATGCTGTAAAGTCGATGCCGATCCCAATGACTTGATCAGGCGATACGTTAGCCTCCGACAGCACACGCGGGATGGATTGCTGAAGTACCTCGATGTAGTCTCCCGGATGCTGCAGCGCCCAATCCTCCTCCAGCTTCAAACCCGAGTGGACCAGCACCTCGTCCATGACTCCGTGCGTGTATGGCGTCACATGGGTAGCAACTTCTTGCCCGGTCGTGATATCAACCAGCAGAGCTCTGCCCGATTCCGTACCGAAATCCACGCCAATGGTATATAACTGCTTCATGTTATCCCCCTCCTATTTGTACAAAGGACCATAAGCTGCACAGGCCCGGTAATCGGCCGAGACCGGCTCCAGTCCGCCGAAGGCGGTCCAGGCGCTTGGCCGGAATATCCGTTCCTCCGGTACGTTGTGCATGCATACTGGAATGCGGAGCATCGAAGCCAAGGTGATCAGATCCCCGCCGATATGACCATAACTCATAGCGGCATGGTTAGATCCCCAGTTGCTCATCACGGTGTATACATTCCTGAACAGTCCCTCGCCCGTCAGATTCGGTACGAACCAGGTCGTCGGCCATGTTGGATCGCTTCGCTGATCCAATACATCGTGCACGGCTTCTGGCAGCTCAACGGACATTCCCTCGGCGATATGAAGGACTGGTCCGACACCCCCAACCATATTGATTCTCGCGATGGTTACCGGCATACCTTCCCGGGTCGTGAAGTCGGTCGAGAAGCCCCCGCCCCGGAAGAAATCAATCGCCGGACACCACTTGACCGCATCCAGACAGTCTTGAACTTCCTCTTGTGTGATTTCCCAGAAGGGCTTCATCGCTGGTCTGCCGTCCTTCGTCTGTCTTCCCGTTCCGTCAAGGGCAGCTGGCCCGGAATTGATCAGATGGATCACGCCCTGCGCTGCGATTCCCTCAAGCTGATACTTTGTTACACGCTTGACGGCTTCGGGGCTCCAATATGTACGAACGTCCGCAAATACCTGGGCTGCATCCGTGAGAAGATGTCCGAACAGCATCGTAATCCCATTCAAGTTGTCGTTCTCCGTTGCGACCATGTAGGGCTCTCTCAGACCATTCCAATCAAAAGAGGAATTCAGTACAGCCTCCATGAAATCCCCCGTCGGGAAATAATCCGTCCAGGCACGCTGTCCTTGAAAACCTGCAGCCAGTGCATTTCGCCCGAGCGCTTCCTCCCCGTATCCCATTTCCGCCAGCTTCGGATTGCCCACCATTAAATCGCGAGCAATCAACGCCATCTTCGCGACGGTCTCCCAATCCTGGTGCTTCTGCTCATCGGTTCGCTTTAAGTGTTCCGGATTGACGTCCGCCCCCGGATTGCAATTTTCTTTAATCCAGGCCAGCGCCCGCTCGTATTCGTCATGATCATAGATTTCCAGCTCGATTCGTCTTACGAATTCCGTCATATCCACGTATTCATTGCGCATCCCAAGATACTTCTGGAAAAAGTTCTCGTCGACGATACAGCCCGCGATTCCCATGGATACCGTGCCCATCGACAGATACGAAGTCCCTTTCATGGTCGCTACGGCAAGGCCGGCCTTTGCAAATTGCAGAAGTTTCTCCTGCACGTCAGCCGTAATTTCGGTATCCCCTATATCCTGCACATCGCGTCCATAGATGGAGAAGGCCGGGAGTCCCTTCTGATTATGCGCGCCAAGAGCTGCCGCCAAATACACGGCACCGGGACGCTCCGTTCCATTAAACCCCCAAATCGCTTTCGGCCTTGTGGGGTGGGTATCCATCGTTTCCGTTGGATAACACCAAGAGGGGGTCACCGAAATGGTAAGCCCTACATTTTCCCGGGCAAACTTCTCTTCCGTTCGTGCGGCTTCGGCTACTCCTCCAATGCAGGTGTCGGCAATCACGCATTCGACCGGAAGCCCGTTGCTATGCCTTAGCCGTTCGGTAAGCAGGTGTGCAGTTCGCTTCGCCATATCCATCGTTACGTCCTCTAGCGATTCCCGAATGCCTCCCCTTCGACCATCTACGACAGGGCGAATGCCGATCTTCGGCAGTTGGTTCTGCAATCGATTGCAGATATTAGTTTGATAATGCATCGTCATCATCCTCTCTGTTTTTAGAGCGGCAACTTTTCATACGATCAATTTAACTGTTTCACTTCATTACGGTATATCTCAAAAGCTGGTTCGGACAACGGGGCCTCATTGCCAATTCGAAGCAGAAGAACCTCCCCGGCTTTAATCCCCATGTCATAGGGATGCTGCTCTATGTAATAGAGTCCCGATTCCTTGAGTAATGGACCGGCCTCTACCTCACCGAAAGAAGCTACCGCCATGTCGGTCGGAATCTTGAGACCGCTGCGTACAATCTCAAGCAGAACGCCAAGACTCATGCGGTTATTCAGGGATATAACAGCGGTGGGCCGATGCTCCGACCTCAGAAAATGCCGTACCGCTCGGATTCCGTCCTCTGTGGAAAAGTCACCGTTATACACCATGGGTTCCTCGTTCAGCCCGTATTCCTTCATCGCCTTTCGAACACCGTCAAGACGTTCCCTGCCCGTGCTGGATCTTGTCGGACCGTTTACCACACCAATAACCGTATGCCCATCCTCAAGCAGCTTCCGGGTTAGGCGGGATGCGCCTTCGGTATTGTCCTCGGCTACCAGATCGAGATTCATCCCCGTTTCCGGCGAGTCCAGCTTCCGGTCTACGAGAACGATCGGCATTTTGGAATCCGCCAGCTGCTTGATCGCTGGATCATTACCGCCTGACGTCGCCAATACGACAGCGTCCACGCGCTTTTCCTGCATAAGCTTAAGCAATCGTCTTTCCTTGTCGGGATTCTCATCCGAGCTGCAGAAAATAAGTTGAAAGCCCTCTTTGCCTACAATATCCTCAATGCCTCTGGAGATGCCCATAAAATAAGGGTTGGAAATATCGGGAACGATGACGCCGATCATATAGGTTCGGTCCTGCTTCAGACTGCGGGCGATGGCGCTTGGACGGTAATTCAACTGGTTCACCGCCGCCATCACTCGCTCTTTAATCTCATCGCTTACATAATCGCTGTCGTTCAGCACTCTTGAAACGGTTGCCGTGGATACTTCTGCTGCCGCTGCTACTTGTTTAATCGTTGCTTTTGCCAAACATTGTTCACCTCAAAACGTCATGATTCCACTATGTAATCGATTACGTAAACGATTACATTCACAGATTACAAGATGGGACATACTTATGTCAACCCTCTTTATTAAAACTTCGGAGAGAAGTTTAATCGAGCTTTTTGTAGACCTTCAACTTATCTCAATCTTGGTGGATTGGAAGGCTTATCACGCTCAAATTCTAATAGAAAAAAGCCCCTTACCATCATGCAAGACGGTTGATGCTTCCACTGCGGTCAACCGGATTAATTGCTAGTATCTTATGGGGCCAAGTGTACTGCTGCAAGATTCCACAACTGTCCACTTCTTATTAGGAACCAGGCTGTGTTATTTGGGAATCAAAATTCAAGAGGCTTGAATTTTAAATACGCGTTGCTCTTCAATATCGACCTGACCCTTGCGATCGTATCCTTTCTTATGGGAGGGTGGTCCACTCTACTAAGCAAAACCCAGCGCAGGCACGCTATGGCTTCAAACAGCTCAAGCTCATCGGCTTCGTAGCGGTGCTCGGCACAAAATGCAGCACGGTAGAAGGAAGCTCGCTTCTCGCTTACATATATCCACATTAAGATAATCGACCATGCCATGTCATATCGGGGATCGCCCATCTGGACATTCGTCCAATCGATTACGGTCAGCTCGTTTTCATTCTCAAGAATATTGCCCAGGTGATAATCGCCATGGATGGCACATGCTTGTTTTAAGTTCGCACGCTGAACAAGCTCCATCAATGGATGTTGGATATCAGGAAACTCATCAATTCGAGGAAAGAAATAGGAAACAAAGTCATAACTCGGCAGCCCGGAGCTGATCAGGCTATCCATGGGAAGCTTATGTATATCCATTAACATCTTCGCAAGTTTCATTAGTTTAGGCTGATCAACCTTTTGGACGGGCGTACCGTCGTAACTCGTCAGCATTGCTGGATTGCCATTCCGGTCTGTCCCACAGCCCAAAGGCACGGACAACGCTCTTCCATGCGAATACAATGCTTTCAATATTTGATATTGCATCTGAACATTGGGTTTGGACTCTTTGTTCCATATCTTTAGTACATAGTCTGCCGTTGACGTGGTGATCTTCACCACCTCTGCTTCCAGACCGGAATCTAACGGGACGACTTGAATTGTAGTTTCATGTTCCAGCAATGACTCGAGGGTCTCTGTTTTCTCCACCCAATTTATTTCTCTCAAATTACGTTCCTCCGTCATTATGCAACGACTCGAGGGTCGTGAAAATATGGGAATAGACAGCTTTAATATTGGTCTCATTCATTACGTCATTGTACAAACCGTAACCCCAGTATTGATCATCCTTGCCATAGTATCCTGTTGCGTACATATCCGTTGAAAGATCCGGAACCTCATCGTAGGACAATTCTTCGATCGTGAAGGGGACATGAGATTTTTTAGACTCAATATAGAAAAAGGGAACTTCAGCCTTATTATACACTTCTGTATACTTGGGCTCAGAAGCTTCCACCAGATGTTCTTTTGTTATGAAAATGGCGTCAAGATCCGCGGGAATGTCTAGATCCTCCAGCTGCTGAAACGTAACCTCCTTAAAATCCACATGCCCATTCTCCCTAACTTGCGGTGTTTCTCCGATCACACCAATAACGAGGCTTCTGCCTTCATAAAGGGGTATATCGATCGAATCTCGTTGAGCATTGCCATTTATCAGAATAACAAATACAAGCAATAGGACCACTATTATTTTTCTCTTCATGAAGATCTCCTTCGTCAATTTTCCCTTTCTCACCAACGCATTCCATGTCTCTTATCTCATACGATCACCTCCATATGGATTGATTTCTAACATCTGAGCACGAGGTCCAATGCCATCTTTTACAATAACTCCATATTATGTGTATTCCTGAGCTTCGTAAACACTTATCTTAACCTTGAACACATATCTGTACAACAAAAAAACCGCGATCCACGCGGTTTTTCGATGGTTCAACCCATCTTCTTGCTTATTTCATAGCGGCTCTTTTCCGCTCCCAATCAGAGGGAATTCACCGATCCGAAGCCTGGCGCTTCCGTACGGAACTAACTCCAATTCCGTAATGGGCTGTCCGGCCGTGTTCGGATGCAGCGGAGGGTTTCCGGCGTTGTTGCCTTCCATCTTCCAATCCCGAATCAGCTGGCCTTTAACCTTCACCCTGACAGGTGCATCCTTCGCCAGGAACGGTTGGGGGACCATATCCTGCTCAAGTACCTCGAATGACGTATCGGCAACCAAACCGTATTTCCAAGGTGATGCAGGGTATATCTCCCAATCGTGGAACATGTCGCGCTGCCGGATCATCTGCCAGTTCTCCTTCACGGGCAGCACATACACCAGCGGCCCTCTTTCAATGCTGGTAGCGTACATGCTGCGTGACACGGTCTTCACTTCCATGGGCAAATGAATTTCCAATCGGTCGCCGTTCTGCCAGTTCTGTACGATTCGTGCATAACCGAACTTCACCTGGAATGGCAATTCGCGCCCATTCAGAGTTATGACGGGTTCGTCGCACCAGGCCGGGATGCGCAGCGATAGAGGAAACGATGCCGCGGATTCCAACGACAATTTGATTTGAACGCGATCCTTGAACGGATATTCGCCGGTTACCTCGACGACAGCCGGAACGCCTTGACGACCGGCCGTAGTCCTCATCGTGCATGGAGCATAGGACACGGCGACAAGCCCGTCCTCATTATCCTTCATCCATAGGTGCGAGGTCAGCTTGGGCCAGCCCTGATGCATGTTGGCGGTACAGCATCCGAAGTTCGGCTCCAGTCCAAACACGTTAGCGTCGGGGCCGTTACTCCATGCCCGCGGAGCGACATTGCAGATCATCTGGTTGACTTGCTGATCGTACTGGTGCGAGGTCCAATCCGGAGAGATGGCGGCAGGCAGCGCATTAAACGCGACCTTCTCCAGGATATCCCCGAAGCGTCCGTCCCCGAAAATACGCGTTAGCTGCTCCATCGAGAACATATACTCTACAACGGCACATAATTCCACACCTTGGCTCGGGTGGGTGCCGGATAACCACTCGTCCCCGGAGAACATGCCGTGCGCTTGACCGTGGTACGTCATCAAAGAATCGATGCCCCGATGTACGCTTTCCCGCTCCACCGAATTTCCGTTTAATTCATACAGCACGCCCGGCGTTTTGATTCCCATCGCCACATTCACGACATGGGTTGTCCAATCCCACTCTTCAACCTTGCGCCAGAACGGAAAATCATGAAAGATATCGGTCCAGTCCGTTGTTTGTCCGGCAACGATATCCGCAAGCTCTAACAGAAAAGGTTGCGCCGTACGTTTATGCAGCCACACGATGCACAGCAGCATCTCCGCTCCCCTTGTTTGGGCCCAGCCCCGCAGCGGCTGTTCCTCGATAACCGAATGGACATAAGTAAAAAACTTGGTTAGAAAAGGGACGATCCGTTCATCGCCCGTTGCTTCCTCATGCTGCATCATCACTTTCAGCATGATCATGTAATGCCACCAGTCCTGCTCCTTATCGATATCCTGGTTCACGGAGGTAATGCGCGCCGGACCGAACATGCCATTCTCCTGCTGGCTCGCAAGCGACCACTCGATCCACCGATTCGCTTTGGCAATCAAAGACTCATCTTCGAGCAAATAAGCTAACGGAAGCAAGCCGTCGACATAATACGGTCCCCGTTCCCAGCTCTCTCCCTGGCCTCCAAGCCACCCGTTCTCATCCCCTACGTCTTTCCACTGTTCTTCCAAATGTCCGGTAAACCCGCTTGCTTGAATCTCCAACTGACTCTTAAGCCAGCCAGCCGGTTTAATTGCTCCTAATGGCAAGCTGTTAAACGCAGTCTCATGCAGCATCGACTTCCACGCTCCTTGTTTCTGTCTTGTTGGTGCACACTCTGGTAGAAATATACCATCTGAGCCAGGCGTTACCCTATACACAGAAACAACATCTTTTTATCCGATTACAACATGTTGTCTTATTGAATCCGGATCAGTAAAGCGATTATCATAGAGAAAAGTTCGTTTGAGGAGGAGGCCTGGTCGCAGATGATCTTCCAGTTCACGGCGCCGCCGTTGCCCCACTATATGATTTGTGGAGAAGATACCTATCAGGTAGGAGACAAACATCCGGATCGCTATAACATTGGGGTCTTTGATCTGATTCTGGTGACAAAAGGGGCGTTATTTCTGGAGGAGAACGGAGTTGCTTACAGGGTAAAGACCGGCTGCCACCTGATTTTAAGACCCGATGCCGCGCACCGTACGTATCTGCCCTGTCAGGAGGAGACCCACTTTTATTGGCTGCATTTTCAGACGTTCGGTCGTTGGATTGAAACGGAGGAACTGACCCTTTTTGCCTTATCGCAAACCGATCAGCCTATTGTACAGATCGAGAGTTTCTCTTTTTATATACCCAAGTATGGAGAGCTACCTTCGATAGAGCAGGCGAGACTCCTGATAGAGCAATTGCAGAACCTTCAGCCATCGTCTTCTTCCGCGGCACGCTGGAAGCAGCAGCAGCTGCTGCATGAGCTGCTCCTGCTGTTTCAAGCCGAAGAGGACGGAATCCAGCATCAGAATCCTCAATATGCCATAGCTGAACGAACCGCCAACTATTTGAGACAACATTACAAAGAACCGGTTAGCTATCAGAGATTATCCGATGCCATGCACTTCCACCAGAACTATCTGTCGATCTGCATGAAAAAAACGTTCGGCTGCACGCCCCTGGAATTTCTAACACGGCATCGGATCGAACAAGCCAAGCGATTATTGATCCACACCAACGATCCGATCGGACGCATTGCCGAAGAATCCGGATTCGGTTCTTTTCCGTATTTCATTCGCTGCTTTATTCGTCATACAGGCTTCAAACCCAAATCCTTTAGGCAGAAATACCGTTCCTAACAGAGCGTTCACAACACCTCGGATGCTTAGAATACGCTTCGTACCAAGCCCCCGTCGATTCGAAGCGCTGAACCGTTAATCGCCGAGGATTTGGGACTGCTGAGATACGCAACAAAATCCGCAATCTCCTCCGGTCGGATCAATCGCTGAATGATGGAAGTCGGCCGATTCTCCTTCATAAACCGCTGCTCGGCTTCTTCGATCGAAAGATCCTCATCTGGATATAGCGTATTCAGCATCGTTTCAACGCCTTCCGTAAGCGTGGATCCGGGCATGACGGTATTCACCGTTACGCGGGTTCCTGTCGTCAGCTCGGCCAAGCTCCGGGAAAGGGACAATTGCATCGTCTTGGTTGCGCTGTAATGTGCCATCTCCTGGGACGGCATGACGGCTGCTTCACTCGCGATAAAAATAATTCGACCTTCATTGCGATTGATCATGTTCTTCAAATAGTGCCGGGTTAACCGAACTCCGCTCATGATATTGGTCTCGAAGAACCTGAACCACTCCGCATCAGGGATATCGAAAAATTCAGCAGGCTCAAAGATCCCTAAATTATTGATCAAAATATCAACGACCGGAGCAGCTTCCCTGACCTGATGACAGCCCTCCTCCGTTCCAAGATCTGCCACGACAAAACGAAGCTCGGCATCCGGATGCACAGCGTGAATGTCATGAATCGTCTGTTTTACTTTTTCCTCATGTCTTCCATTTATAATGACGGACGCTCCCTCGGCTGCAAGCGACATGGCAATCGCTTTGCCAATGCCGGATGTCGAACCCGTTACCAATGCGACTTTTCCCTTCAGATCCAAATTCATTATGCTCTCTCCTTCCGTTATGTAGGAATGGACCCTCCTGATTCCCGTCGTTACCGTCCGAGGTCCAGGAGAGTCACAATATTTATTACACCACTATCCTTGCGTAAACGCAGATTTCTTAGAAATCAAAATTGTCCGGATCCGGTCCCACTCTGTGATTTTGATTCAAGCTGTCGATGCGCTGCATCTCTTCATCGGACAATTCAAAATCAAAGATTGCCGCATTCTCGGCAATCCGATGTTCTTTGGTCGATTTCGGAATCGTGACAACGCCGTTTTGTAAATCCCAACGAAGAATGATCTGAGCGATGGATTTATGATGTTTCTCTGCAATGTGCTGAAGATCCTCTTGATCCAGCAGCTGTCCTTGCATTAATGGAGACCATGCTTCAAGCTGAATTCCATTCGTACGGCAGAACGCCTGCAGTTCTTTTTGCGTTAGTCTTGGATGATATTCGACCTGGTTGACCATCGGTTTAATTTCCGTTTCCTTCATTAACTTCTCCAGATGATGGATTTGGAAATTACTCATGCCAATGGATTTCACGCGTCCTTCCTTGTACAACGTTTCTAACGCCTTCCACGCATCTATATATTTCCCTTCAACTGGCCAGTGTATAAGGTACAGATCCAAATATTCCAGACCCAGCTTCCGCAGACTTTCATCGTAAGCCTTCAAAGTCGATTCATAACCGAGATCGGCATTCCATACTTTAGATGTGACAAACAGATCTTCCCGCTTGATACCGGCAGCTTCCAAACCCTCGCGAATACCTTGTCCAACGCCTTCTTCATTGCCGTATATGGCGGCAGTGTCAATGCTCCGATATCCATGCTGGATGGCCGTGCGTACGGCATTCACCAACTCCGGTCCTTCTTCTACCTTAAATACGCCTAGTCCAAACCAAGGCATGTTGACGCCATTATATAAAGTGGTTGTATCTTGTAAGTGTTTTGCTGTCATGTTGATAAACCTCCGTTTTTAATTATGAATAAGTTAAACCTATATTGCAGTATCTCCGATAATACGCTTAGACATCACCTCCCTTCATAAAATTATCATTTAGGCTAATTTAGGCTGCTTGCTTACTCGGCTTCTCCGTTTCCTTCCGTTCCAGCTTCAAGCTCCATCCGGTGAGAACCACCGCGCCGAGTACCATCAGCGCTCCGATCCAAGCCGTATGAATCAGGCCCATGGAATTCGTGATCAAGCCGCCCAGAAAAGCTCCGATGGCGATGCCAGCATTAAATGCGGCAATGTTCAGCGCGGAAGCCATATTCACAGCTCCCGGTGCAAACCGCTCAGCCAGCATTACGACATAAACCTGTAGTCCCGGCACATTCATGAAAGCCAAAAATCCCATGAGAATAATCGTGATCAGTCCCGCCACTTGAAACGGTGCGGTAAACGTAAGCGTGAACAGCACCAGCGCTTGCGCGATGAACATATAGAATAGTGCTCGAAGCGGGTTACGATTGGCTGCCTTCCCCCCGATCACATTACCGACCGCAATGGCAATCCCGTATACAAGCAGGATGACGGCCATCGTATTTTCCTTGAAGCCTGTTATATCCTGCAGCAATGGGGATAAATAAGTGAAGACCACGAAGGTCCCGCCATAACCGAGAGCCGTAATCAGGAGCATAAGCAGCAGTCTTCCATTCGTCAGCAATTTAGCTTGGTCACGGAATGAAGTTCGTTCTCCCTTAGGCAAGTCCGAAGGGACCAGGATACTGTTCGCGATCAGCGCAACAATACCGACCACAACAATCGCGACAAAAGCAAGTCTCCAGCCCCACTGTTGACCTATAAACGTACCAAGCGGAACGCCGGTAACCGTGGCTATCGTCAGCCCCGTAAACATAATGGAGATCGCGGATGCCCTGCGGTTCTCAGGCACCACGCTTGCGGCAATGATCGAGCCGATCGACATAAATACGCCATGCGAAAAGGCCGAAAGCACGCGTGCTGCAAGCAGGATACCAATGGAAGCTGCGCCCGCTGCCAAGCTGTTGCCAATAATAAAAATGATCATAATCCAGAGCAGCAAAGTCTTCCTAGACATCCTTGATGTCAGCGACGTAAGGATCGGCGCACCGAAGGTAACGCCAAGCGCATACATTGAAACGGTTAATCCGGCGGTCGTCACGGATATATTCATATCCTCCGCAATCAACGGCAGCAGCCCTACGCTGATAAATTCCGTTGTTCCGATGGCGAAGGCACTGACGGCAAGTGCCAGCAGCGCCAGCAAACTTCTTTTCTTATCTATCATCATGGTGTTGATATTTCCCCCTATCCTATTCTCTTGCTTGTATATTGTAAAAATATTGAGTATGGTGTAATCCAGCTGGCAAATGCTATTATGATCTATATCGTTTTTTGTGTGAAGAACGTACTTTTTTGTAATGTAGGTACCTGACAGTACCCTAGGTACTTTTTAGTACCTTTCAAGAATAGGAGGCTCCATATGCAAACGAAGAAATACAACATCGCCGTCGAAGCAACATTGGAAGTGATCGGGGGCAAGTGGAAATGCGTGATCCTCTGCCATCTGACCCATGGACGTAAACGAACCAACGAGCTGAAGCGTCTCATGCCGAATATTACGCAAAAAATGCTGACGCAGCAGCTGCGGGAGCTCGAGGACGATGGCGTGATCAATCGCATTATTCATAATCAAGTGCCGCCCAAAGTGGAGTATGAGTTGAGTGATTACGGCATAAGTTTAAGCGGAATTCTGGATATGCTCTGTGCATGGGGCGAAAAACATATCACGAAAGTATACGGGGACAAATTCAGCGTGCTTGAGGACAGTATCCTGAATGATAAACTGAAAGTCTCGGACGAGCCCACAACCACAGATGCACGCTAGACCTGATTGATAAGCAATCCTGATATAACAACAAGGGCAAGGTCCGTGATCAAGGACCTTGCCCTTTTCATATACACCCTCTTCTATGGCATCTTCGAAGATAGCAAATCATAAGAAATTAGACATATCATGAATGCTATACTGATCCCGGAATAAACGTTTTTCGTAAATACGAGTCAATACAGGGAACTAAAGAAATGCAGGCAACAAGGAAATTTCCGGATGGAAGGTGAACCAATCCATGTCTCAAGTTATTGCTGAAATGTCGATGTCATTGGACGGATATATTACAGGTCCGAATCATAGCGCACGGCTGCCCCTAGGCAAGGGAGGTGAACGACTGCACGAATGGATCTATGAGCTCACGAGCGGGCGCGAACTGCATGGCCTGGCCGGGGGCGAGTTTAATCAGGACGCGGAGTTGATCGCCGAATCCAATCGCAGAACCGGCGCTGTCATCCTCGGCCGTACGATGTTCGATCATGGCCATCCATTTTGGGGAGATACCCCTCCTTTTCATATGCCGGTGTTTATACTGACTCATGAAGCTCGCCCCGCAGAAATCAAGAATGGCGGCACGACTTATACCTTCGTTACGGATGGAATCGAACGCGCATTGGAACATGCCAAAGCTGCGGCGGGGAGTAAAGACGTTAAAATTGCCGGAGGCGCCAACGTGATACAGCAATATATCGGAGCAGGTCTGCTGGATGAACTCCTGATCACGCTGGTACCGATCCTCCTCGGCAACGGTCAGAAATTGTTCGAACATATCCACTCGCCGAATATCGAATTTGTTCGGACCGCTGTCATCGAATCTCCGAATGTCACGCATCTGAGATTCCGACTGTTCCATCACACGAACGCATAATAGCGGCCCGCATTCCTAGCACTGAACTAATGTTCATGAGAACACAAATGGCAGACCGCTCTTGTTCAGGGTCTGCCATTGCATTACAGAATAAAAATGCAAACAAAAACAAATTCATGCCGTCCATCACTATCCGTGCGGTATCACCGAGCTCGCTGGTTATTTCGCGTTTTCCTTCTCTTTTTGGCTGATGATCATTTCCGTCACTTCCTCCGCCTGAGCTAGGACAGCAATCGGATCAAACGGCCAAAATCGTTTGGCATCGAGATAAAACACGCGATCCTGCTTCACCGCTTCAATCGAAGTCCACACCTTGTCCTTCTTATCCATCTCGGCGCCGTTAGACTCATCAAAGAAGATATAATCGCCTGCATAATCTTTGAGCACTTCCATGGAAACCTCTTTGTAAGTCACGTTGGCATCAATCAATTCTTTTTGGATCGTTGCCGGAGGGGTAAGCTTGAGCTCCTTGTAGATCGCCAAGCCTCCTCGATAAATGCCATCTCCGTAGAGATAGAAGGTTTTGCCGAATGCGCCAAAGATCGAGAACGTCTCTCCCTCTTCCAACACACCGTTCACTTTTGTGCGCAGCGCATCTATTTTTTCATCGAAACCGGCGAGCCATTCTTTTGCTTCTGTTTCTTTGCCCAGTATAGCACCGAGTCCCTCCACTTCTTCGTGTACGCCTCGATAGGTTTCATAAGGGAGAATGACCGTCGGTGCGATTTTGGACAATTTCTCGTATAATTCCGGGTCCGAGTTAGCGCTGATAATCAGGTCGGGGTTCAATTCCACAATCTTTTCCGGAGCGCTTTCCCCCGTGTTCTCTATGCCCTCAATCATGTCTTGTATATGGACGTTCTCGAGATCCGTCGCTGTCGCGCCGACCGGCTTTTCTCCGAGCAGCAGCAGAGTTGGCAGGTAGGCATCAACTACAATTCGCTCGGGAGTGGCCGGAATTTCGATCTCTCCGTTAATCGTAGCCACCTTTCTTATCGCAGGGGCTGGGGCTTCTGTCTTGGGGGTGTCCGTGCTCGCAGCTGTTTCACCGGCAGAGACGCCATTATTCACGGTATTCCCATTCCCGCTGCATGCCGAAATAAAGATCGAACATATAACGAGCGCGGAGAGCATGATGCGTAATTTAGACTTGAACATGTTGATATCCTCCCAAAAAAATGATAGCTGGATTTAAGCCCCGAATTGGGCTCGATGTAATCGGCTGTATATGCCATGCGCTGCGAGCAGATCTTCATGGATACCTTGTTCGGCGATACCTTTGTCTGCAACAACCACAATGCGGTCTGCATTCTTGATCGTTGCAAGCCGGTGTGCAATCACCAGGGTCGTACGTCCCTCCGACAGTTCGGCCAGCGCCTGCTGAATCGCTGCTTCGGTCTCCGCATCCAATGCAGACGTCGCTTCGTCCAGAATAAGAATCGGCGGATTCTTGAGGAACATCCGGGCTATCGACAGGCGCTGCTTCTGTCCGCCGGACAGCTTAACGCCTCTCTCGCCAATTAAGGTATCCAGCCCATCCGGAAGTGAAGCGACCAACTCCTCAAGCTGGGCACGGCTCACAGCTTTCATAATGTCGCTATCTGCAGCATCCAGTCGGCCATAGGCAATGTTTTCGCGAATGCTGCCGTCAAACAGGAATACATCCTGCTGCACGATGCCAATATGGGAACGAAGGGATTGCAGCGTCATATCTCGGATATCGATCCCGTCAATCGTAATTCGTCCGGCGTCTGTATCATAGAAACGCGGCAGCAATGAACATAACGTTGTTTTGCCCGCTCCGGACGGCCCCACAAGCGCAACGGTTTCACCGGCTCGAATGGACAAATTGACATCCTGCAGCACTTGATCTTTGTTCTCGTACCCGAAGGATACCCCGTGAAAGGCAATGTCTCCCCGCAGATCGTGAACCGGCTTCGCATTAGGCGTATCCGCAACGTCCGGTTCGCTCTCAAGCAGCTCCAAATAACGCTTAAAGCCGGCGATTCCCTTCGGATACATCTCAATGACCGCATTAATCTGTTTAATCGGGCCGAGGAAGACGTTGGACAGCATGACAAAAGCGATAAATTCCCCGTTGGTCATCCGGCCTTCGATCACGAACCAAGTACCGCATACCAAAACGAACAGGGAGATGAATTTCATCAGGATAAAGCTAATCGAAGAGTTCCACGCCATAATGCGGTAGGCAATCAGCTTTGTCACGCGGAAACGATTGTTGTTCTCGGCGAAACGAGCCATTTCATGCTCCTCATTCGAGAAGGCTTGAACCACGCGGATACCACTGACGTTGTTCTCCACCCGTGCGTTGTAATCGGCAATATCGGAGAACATGAGCTTGAACGCAGCCGACATTTTTCCGCTGAAATACAGCGATAAATAGACCATCAATGGAACAATCACAAACGTCATCACCGCAAGCTCCCAATTAATCCCGAGCATGATGCCCAAGGCTCCGGCAAGCGTCATGACGGCAATGAACAGATCTTCCGGACCGTGGTGGGCAATTTCCCCGATATCCATCAGGTCATTCGTCATCCGCGAGACTAGATGTCCCGTCTTGTTATTGTCAAAAAAACGGAAGGATTGCTTCTGAACCCGATCAAACAGCTTTTTGCGCATATCGGTCTCAATGTTGATGCCAAGTTTATGCCCCCAATAGGTGACCACGTAATGCAAGAAGGAACTGACAACATAAATGCCGAGAAGACCCAAACAAGCGTATAAGATCCACTTCCAGTTACCACTCGGCAGCAAGTCGTCAATCACGCGATTGACAGCAACCGGGAATATCAATTCAAGTAAAGCCGCAAAGATAGCGCAGCAAAAATCCAGGATGAACAGCCTTTTATAAGGCTTGTAATAGGAAAAAAATCGACGCAGCATAAGGACCTCCTTGATCCGTAATTCCATTATAGAAATGAGCAAGTCCTTCCCTTTAATAAAAGCGTGTATTAAGGTCTTACAATCTTCCCCTTTTAACCTCTCGACCTGGATAACAGGTACAAGAAATAGGGAGCACCAATCACCGCAACCACGATCCCCGTCGGAATCTCTGAAGGTTGTATGATCCAGCGTCCAAGGGTGTCGGCTGTGATGACCAGCAATGCACCGACCAGCGCCGTTACCGGCAGCAGCATCTGATGCTTTGCACCGACCAAGCGTCTGGACAGGTGGGGCGCAATTAGTCCGACAAATCCAATTCCACCGCTTACCGCAACGCAGGAGGCTGCCAAGCCAACCGCCGCTGCCAGCAGCTTCAGTTGCTCCCTTGTGACGGAAGCACCGAGTCCGGTTGCCATCGATTCTCCAAGATTGAGCACGTTCATCACCTGCGCTTTATACATGACGAAGGGCAGAAGCACAAGGATCCATGGGAGCAATGCCAATACAAACTTCCAGCTTGAACCCCAAATGCTGCCTGCTAGCCAAGTGGCAACAAACTGGTATTTTTCAGGACTCAAACGCAGCGTTAGCACGATCATAGCCGCACTAATGCCAGCCGCAACGGCAATCCCTGTTAACAGCAGCCCCGTCGGCTTAAAGCCCTGATTCTTCTTATAGGCCAGCACGCATATTAATGCAGCGGTTAAGCTTGCCCCAATCAGTGCAAGCACCGGCAGCAGATAGACTGGGGCCGCCGTCGTACTCGGGAAAAATGAAATGAACAGCATCACCATCAAGCCTGCTCCTGCATTAATCCCCAAGATTCCGGGATCAGCCAGCTCATTACGGGAGATTCCCTGCATCACACATCCGGATATCGCTAACCCGGCCCCAATAAGCAGCGAGATGACGATCCGCGGCAAGCGGAATTCGAACAGCACCAGCTCCTGCTTATCCGTCCCGCTGCCAAACAGTGTTTTGATGACCTCAAGCGGCGATAAACGAATGACTCCCGTGTTCATACTGATTAGAAATACCAAAACGATCAGTGCAGCCAGCACAGACAGGGTTATGATTTTGCGCTTCCTGTCTTTTCGCCCATGCATGGTGTTTGTGATGGTCTCCATTACAGTTCCCTCCTTTCTTTGCGTGCCAAGTAGAGGAAGAAGGGCACCCCGATCAACGCGATGATCGCGCCCACCGGTGTCTCGTAAGGAGGGTTCACCATTCTTGCTGCTAAGTCGGCAATGACGACCAGCAAGCTCCCAAGAACGGCCGAGCAAGGAATGATGAGGCGGTAATCCACACCGACCAGCTTGCGCGTGACGTGCGGAATCATGAGACCGACAAAGCCTACCGCACCGACAACCGAGACGGCAGCCCCTGCCAGCACCAGCACGATCACCGTTCCTGCCAGCTTGACAAGTCCCGTTCGCTGCCCGAGTCCGCGGGCGATCTCATCGCCGAGGCTGAGCATGGTAATGGAGCGTGACAATGCAATAGCTCCCAATATAGCAGCGACGATCCACGGCAGCATAATCTTCAGATGGACCCACTTAATCCCCGCGGTTCCGCCGGCATACCAGAACGCCATGTCCTGACCGACCTGAAAATACAATGCAATACCTTCGCTAAGCGCACTTAACAAAGCACTTAGGGCAGCACCCGCAAGAACAAGACGAACCGGTGTCAGTCCCCCTTTTGCCATGGAACTGACCCCATACACGAGGACCGCACCTAATCCTGCTCCAAGGAATGAGAACAGAATCAGGTACATATAAGGCAGCCCCGGAAAAAAGGAAAAACAGAGGGCAATGGCAAACCCCGCTCCCGCATTTAATCCGAGCAAACCTGAATCAGCGAGCGGATTCCGAGTCATCCCCTGCATGATCGCGCCCGATACGGCAAAACAGGCACCCACCATCGCCCCACCAAGGACTCTCGGCAAGCGCAGTTCCTGTATGATCTGATGCTCCGTCACATCGGGATTAAAGAAAAACACCGCCTCCCATACATTTCGCAGATCAATCTCTGCCGCTCCGAGCGATATCGATAAAGCTATGCCAAGCACCAGCGCTGCCACACCTCCGGTGAGAATCAGGGTTGCAGCCCATGGTCGCCCCTTGAGTTTAACGTGGGCCTCGGAATCTGTAAGACTTGGATTGGACGTGTTTGATGACATCATTTTCCCCTCAATACTGTGATATTGATTCTCATTATCATCTGTAACTATAAAATAAAGGTCTTTCCTGCGTCCATGGACATCTTGAATTTCTCATCTGAAAAAAGTCCATGTCCAAGTCAAGCACTTTTTTCCAAATAAAAGCGGTACCTCTTTTGACTCAACAAAAGCTCCGCTTCTAATGGATTGCGCCATTGACACAGAATCCTCTAATCCATTACAATAAATGCTAATTAAATGAGGCGATGGAGTTCGCCATAACCGCTTCGATAGCTAATGACTCCTACCAGAGGTCGCTTTCCTGGTAGGAGTCTGTTTGTGTATTGAAGGGTTTAGCGGCGAATATATAGAAACGGGTGAATTTGCATGATTAAAAAATGGTTTGAAGGTACCGAAAAATGGCCATACGCCTTGTTGTCCGGTTACTTCATCAAATGGATCGTTCTGGGAAGTGTTGTTGGATTGATGACGGGCAGTGCCTCCGCCTTCTTTCTTTACAGTCTGGACTATGTAACCTCCCTTCGCATGGAGAATCCTTGGCTGCTGTTCTTCCTTCCCTTGGGAGGCGCTGTGGTCAGCTACCTTTATTACAAATTTGGCAAGAGCAGTACCAAGGGGAATAATCTCATCCTTGAACAAATCCATGGCGGTACGGAATCCGTCCCATTGCGAATGGCACCTTTAGTTCTAATCGGAACATTAATCACGCATTTATTTGGGGGCTCTGCAGGACGTGAGGGTACTGCCGTTCAGATGGGAGGAAGTTTATCGGAGTGGTTCGGTAAGCTTATCCGCGTCACGCCGGCGGATCGAAAAATACTGCTGATCTGCGGAATTAGCGGCGGCTTCGGGTCCATCTTCGGCACGCCGCTAGCGGGAACGCTATTTGGACTTGAAGTCCTTGCCATCGGACTGATCTCGCATCAAGCCCTATTACCTGCATTCGTAGCCAGCTTGGTCGGGAATCTGACCGCCACCTCCCTATGGGGTGTCAGCCATCTGCATTATCCGATCGGAGAAATTCCGGCTTTGAGTTTCCTAGTGATCATGAAGGTGATTGTGGCCTCGATACTCTTTGGTCTGACAAGCCGACTATTCAGTGGGCTAACCCATTCCTTGAAGCGATGGTACGGCTATTTCTTCCGCAATCCGATGATCAAAAGCGCTGTCGGCGGCATTATCATCATTGGACTGGTTTATCTGCTTGGGACACGCGATTACTTGGGACTGGGTCTCCCCCTGATCGAAGCCTCCTTCACGGACGAGGTATCGCCTCTCGCCTTTCTCGGCAAAATCCTCTTTACCTCGCTGACGCTCGGAGCAGGGTTCCAGGGTGGAGAAGTAACCCCACTGTTTGCCATCGGGGCAACGCTGGGCAACGCGTTATCGGAATGGATCGGATTATACGCCCCGTTCCTGGCTGCATTAGGATTTATTGCAGTCTTCTGCGGAGCGACGAACACCCCGATTGCTTGCTTTATTATGGGAATCGAACTGTTCGGCGGGGAAGGCGCCGTGTATATGTTTATGGCCTGTGTGATCAGCTACCTGTTCTCGGGGCACTCCGGCATCTATACCTCCCAACAAATCGGCATATCCAAACACCCGCTCCTCTCGTTTCCGCTGGGCACCACGCTTGCGGGAGCGAAGACGTTAAACAAACAGAAGCACAAACCAAAGACGTCCGAGTAATCGGACGTCTTTGGTTTGTGGTAACAGCGATAGAAGAAATGTTATATACACGTAGCGTCTCTTCAGACAACAAAGAGGTGCCTCGCAAGATCTAAAGATCTTTGGAACACCTCTTTGTTACTACGCAGCTATTACACCGTTGACTTGCGAAGCCACTGACGAGAACACAGCGCAATGATCAGCACAATTGGAATCATCCATAGCGTCAGATCGAATGCAGTTTGCTTTGTAAACCATATAAAGATCGGACCCCACCATTCATATCGCATCGCGATCAAGCTCAAGCCCGAGATGAGGATCATAACGGCGGCCAGCAAGATGAAAGTTCGGATTCCTCTGAATCTTAAGAAAAACGCTCCGATTCCTAATCCTAACATGGCAAACATTAGAATTAATATGACATTCACAACGAATTGGACAAGCCATGAACCATCACTCAGATACGGCAAATGGAAAAAGTGTACTTTATCCCCCCAGGATCCGGTCCATACCTCAACTTGGGAGAGAACCACCAGCGCAGCCGAGCTGAAGATACTGATCAATAGAATAAAGGTTAATGTCCCTAGGTAAAAGTCCGTTCGACGTATGCTAAACCCCATGGAGAAAGGAAACAACTGCACTGCCGTGACCAACGCGGTAACGAACATGAATATATAGATCGTCGCCAGGCCACCTGTATATAATGCCTCTCCCCCAATCAACACGCCGATAAGCAGATTGACCAAGAAACTGAAGGACATGATGATCCAAGGCAAATAGAACCAACTTAGTTTATGTCTTAGATGAATCTTAATGACACTGGATATTCCTCTCATCAGCGGTTCGCCACCTTTCCATTTTTCGTTAAATGAACAATTAATTGTTGCAGGGATACAGGCGTTGTTTCCAAGCCCGCTTGCTTAGCTTCTTGCTTCACAACAGCTTCTGAGGTTCCCATGACCGTCGCCGAGACCGTCGATCCCAACATTTCCCGATGAATGACTTCCCGGCCTTGAATGAAGGACTCGATCGCAGATTGATGTCCGATTACATTATAGGTGCGTCCTCGCAGTTCATCTGTATCCGTGTCCAGCAATATTTTCCCGCCATCAATCACAATGATATGCTCTAACAGTCTGCTAACCTCGTCAATCAAATGAGTGGACAGAATAATCGTACGCGGATGATTGGTGTAATCCTCGATCAATTGATCATAGAACAGCTCTCTAGCCACGGCATCCAAACCTAGATAAGGCTCATCAAAAATCGTAATGGGTGCGCGGCTGGCGAGTCCGACAATGATACCGACCGACGACAGCATGCCGCGGGACAATCTTTTCACGAGTCGTTTCATGGGCAGTCGGAATACCTCGATCAGTTCCTTGGCATATTCCGCATCCCAGTTCGGATATACATTCGCTGCAGTTTCCATCACATCCCTAACCGTAAACAGATCCGGATACTTTTGGCCTTCCTTTATAAAACATACCTGCTGGATGACCTTTTGATTTTCATAATGATGCTCACCAAATACGCGAATCTCCCCGTGGCTTGCGAATAACTGAGCAGTAATCATTTGCATGATGGTCGTTTTGCCAGCACCGTTCCTCCCGAGCAATCCGTAGATCTTGTTGGCTTCTATCGTAAAGCTCACATTATCGACGGCTGTAGTATCCTTATATTCCTTACTCAAATTCTTGACTTCAATCACGGTTTGGCTCATCAGTCTTGCTCCCCTCTGCGGATCATTTCCGATAATTGATCTTTGGTAATCCCAAGCTTCGCCGCTTCCTTAACCATGGCGACAACGTACTGCTCATAAAACTCCGTCTTGCGCTTTTCCATCAGCAATTCACGAGCCCCTGAAGCTACAAACATGCCAATCCCCCGTTTCTTGTACAAAATCCCTTGATCCACCAGCAGATTAACGCCTTTGGCAGCCGTTGCCGGATTGATCTGGTAAAAGGCTGCAAACTGATTCGTTGATGGAACCTGTGTCTCCTCAGGCAGTCGTGCTTCGATGATGTCGTCTTCAATTTTGTCGGCAATTTGCATGAATATCGGTCTGCTGTCATCAATCTGAAATGCCATTTACCTCACCAACTTTCATTTATAACCTTCATTGCATCATTGGTTAGTTACTCATGTAATTAACCATATAAGAGATAAAGTCCTTTGTCAATGGGTTATCGGAATTTTTTTACAAAAACAAGACAGGTATTGGACTTTTGTCCTAAATAAATAGTCCTTATCTTCCGATAAAGTATAGGCACAAATCCTATGCCGCAAATACAGATAAAGAGAAAAGGAGCTTGAAAGGAAACATGAAAAGAATCATTGCAATCGTTGTACTAGCCATGCTGACGGTAATAACGCCGCTGTATGCCGCATCCGCCCCCAAGAATTTGGCTTATGTGGATAAGAACAGCCAATCCTATATTTCGGTTGGGGTACTCAAGACCTATGACGGCGTAAAGGTGGCGTATACAGCCGCTGAAAAAAAACTCACTATTACTCGCGAAGATACAGCTCTCACGCTATACCTGGGCAGTCGGAATGCCTACGTAAATGGCAAGAAGGTTCAGGCTAAAGCAGCCCCATTTTCCGAGAACGGCTCCACCTATGTACCGCTGCAATTTGTCAGCCAACATCTGGGCTTACAGCTATCCTGGAGCCATAATAGATCCACCCTGAAAATCACGGACGGGAATGTAGCAAACACGCTCCCTGTTCTATCGGGAACATTAATATCCAGCCAAACCAAGCCCGTAACGACGGCTAGGAAAACCTTCAAGGCGGGCTCCCGTTCCTTCAGCGCACAGGTGGTCACCGTTTCACTTCTCCATCCGAAGGTGGAACTGGACGTCGTTCTGGCAGGCAATAAAGCAGGGAAGGTCGAGGATTTGCGCAGTATAGCCAAGCGTAGTAACGCCGTAGTGGCTATAAACGGTACGTTCTTTGATGCCTACACTTCCGGCGCATACAAAGCGCCTTACGGCTATTTGGTCAGCAAAGGCAATATTTTGCACAAGGCTTCGGGGGATAATCGGACGATCTTCACCTATGACAGCAACAATCTGGCCACCATGATTCCGGGACTTGATTTCAGATCCGTATATGATGCCGGACATTTGGAAGGGGCACTTCAAGGTGGCCCGCGTCTACTGACTGACGGCAAGGTGACTCTGGACGTCAAGAAAGAAGGCTTCAAAGATCCGAAGATTCTAACTGGCGGCGGCGCACGAAGCGCGCTCGGAATCACGAAGGATCATAAGCTGATTTTGTTAACGACAGGCGGAGCAACCATCCCCCAGCTTGCGGAAATTATGAAACAAGCTGGGGCGTACCAAGCGATGAATCTGGATGGTGGTGCCTCCAGCGGCTTGTATTATAATGGATCTTACTTAACGTCCCCTGGGCGGCAGGTCAGTAATGCCATCGTCGTAAAATATAAATAGTTACCTCCACTCCCCTGGTTATCCGGATATTCTGCCGGCTGATCAGGGGGTTTCTTTTTAGGTAGCACTACCTCCGCTTCGAGCCGCATATGCTGATCAAGAAAATGTTTCACGATGAGGACTCATTGTGTAAATATATAGCAAACTGTCTTTTGTGAACGTTCTAAGCTAATGGTTCATTCAGCGGGGGGTGGATTCCATTACATCGTCTATTGCGGTCATTCGGACGAGAATCAGAGACACGGTCGAGGGGATATATCGGGTTTGGAGGGAATGGATTGGGAGATACCCTTTCATTGCCAAAGTGTATCACTTATTTTCCTGGCTTTCCCTGCTGGTGCTCGTTTTAAGTCTGGTTCTGATTGAAGAATCGCGGACCATGCTTGTTCAATATTCGTGGTCTTTCTACGTACTGCTGCAATTTTGGCTGCTCAGCCGGAGCAAAACCGTTACCTGGAAGCAGGTCAGCTTGTTTGTTCTCTCAGGCGTTCTTTTGGTCATTCCCTTGACCAATGGGACCATACAGGGACTTCATTTGATTTTTGGAGGACGGACTAACGACACATGGTCATTCGCCGTCATGACCCCGGTCGTTGAGGAAATCTACAAGCTATTGCCTCTGGGATTGTATTTATTTTTTTCAAGAAGAGCTACTTCGTTAAGCCTGAGCGATTATGTTTTATTAGGGGCTGCTCCCGGCATCGGCTTTCAATTTATGGAGGAGCTGTCGAGGCGCTTAGTCCAAAGCAATTACGGGGTGTCTTTTCTCGGCGGCAAAACGCTCCACTGGGAGTTCTTCGATTGGTTTCCGGGCTACTTCGAGGAAAGCTTTATTCCGACCATGATGAATGTTACGCATCCTGTACATAGTGCTATAATCGCACTCGGAATAGGCATCGCTTTCCGGTACGCCAAACGCCTCTCACGCTGGGCCTATGCATTTCCGGCGCTCCTTCTGCTATGGGCTATCCTGAATCATGCTGCCTGGAATGGGCAGAATCGGCTGCCGGAGTGGGTACTTACTATTCATGAATGGACCGGTGAGGGCTACCGAACCGAAGGCTTCTTCCTGGTCCTACTGGTTGCTGGGTTGTTCATCGACTATTTCGATCTGCATCGAATCCGTGACCGTCTTCCGGTTCTGAAGGGTGAGGCCCTCATCAATCCATTAACGGAGTGTTGGCAGATGACGCGGGCACTTTTTACAGACAGGAAACGCCTCGGTTACTTGATTGGATTCTACCGAGAACGACGCGAGCTCGGATATTCGATTTTGTACGGCAATCTCGAAGCAGCAGGCCAAAGAGATCAGGTTCATGAAAATGTAAGAAAGTATACTGCCGTTCTGGGAGCCATCGGCATCCTCATGCTTGCTGCCGGGATCCTGTCCAGTATCGGCCCTTCGATGATAGCTGGCGACTCCTCTTGTTTCGCGTGTTTGTTCGACTCACTCCAGAACTGGTGGGATCGGCTTAGCGGCTGGGAACAAGCGGGTATCATATTGGGAGCCTTTGCCCTTTCTCTGCTGTTTGTCAGCTTCTGGCCCGCTCTTGGCATTGCCATGACCGGTGCAGGCATTGCCGGTGGCGGACACGAGATTGCCGGATACATCCGCGACCCGAAGAAGCTGCTATCCCCACAAAATGCGGCCGCTGCCGTGTTAGCCGTTATCCTCAGCCGGATTCCGATAGGTAAAGGGGTCTCTTGGCTGTCCAATAAGCTGGGTCCCCGTTCAAGAAGGTGGCTGGATGCGCTTTCCGAGAAAGTCGGTTTGAAAACGCGCGAGGAGCCGGATACTCCCTCTGGCGGATCTCGCGATGATCGAAAGCCTGACGGTACGAATGAACAACCGGAAGAGAATCCGAGGAAGCCGGATGATGACCATGAGAATAAACCTGATGATGATAAGCCGAATACAGATAAGCCGGACAACGAAAAGCCGGATGAAGATAAGTCGAATGACAAACCTGATGAAGAAAAACCTGACGAAGCTGAAGGAACCCCGCAAGAGGTGCCGAGATATTCCGGAGAGCTGCAGAAGGTTAACAAGCCGGATGCTGCCGCGGATGCGCTTGCGGAGCGACTTGGCGGAGAATCGAGAATGAAGTTTGATTCCGACCCTATCGGGCGGGAATTCGACGCCGTTAGCGATGAATATATTGCCCAGACCAAGCCAGCCCTGCAGCAGGTTAACAAAAAGGTCCGTGATCAAATGAAAGCGACCTTTGAAGCAGCGGAGCAAACCGGAAGGAAGGTCTATTATCATTTTGAAGGGGAGCCTGCCCAATCGGTTATTGACAAATTACATGAATACAGCCAAAGATATGGAATAGAAGTCCACATTGATACCGATCCATTATAACGACAAGGAGTGAGCATTCATGTATGAATTTCACGGCTGGGCTACTATCCAGGAAAATCCTGCGGAAGCGGATGCCGGGCAGCTCGACATGATTATTCAGAAAATACAGCTTAAGATGACCGAATTTGCATGGGGTAGCGGCTTGCTATCCTTAAATGCGGCTAACGGCTTCTATTACCTTCATGTCGGAGGTTTTACGAACCGCAAGGGAGCCGAGGCTGCCGAGATCGTGGCGCTGTATCAATTGATTGGCGAAATCGCTCCCGGTTCATACGGTCTTCTGTATACCAGAGATGATGAGAATCTGGAGGGTTATGACAACGAGTTCCGGGTCCAGGTGCTGGCACGCGGACTATTACGGGAACAACGCGACCCGTTTCTTTCCCCTTGCGTCCCGGTAATCGAAGATGAAGTCGATTAATGACATGAAAAATGGAGTTAGAAAATAAAAGAAATCCCGTTACTCGCTATGTCATGATGTTCTCATGGATGGCGGGTTACGGGATTTATTGTTTGTCTGGATATTAATCATGTATTCCATCATGTATCTACATACTCATTGCAGAAGGGCTGAGCAACCGTAACTTAAGCTCGTCCGTTCAATTCATCCATCGTGGCCTGTACGATGATCCGCAGGCCTTTCAACATCGTTTCATGGGATAAAGTCGGCAAGGACGGCTTCTCCACGGCCATCTCCGTCGAAGCTGGAAAGTGCACAAAGCCGCCAATGGCAGATTTTTGCTTACGGCGAATTTCGTTCAAAATCGCATACATCGTATTATTGCAAATATACGTTCCGGCCGTATTGGATACCGAAGCAGGAATTCCCGCTTCCTTCAGCCGGTTGACCATCAAACGGATGGGAAGGGTTGAGAATAATCCATCAGGTCCGTCAGCGTCTATGGGCTCATCTTGAGGTCTTGCCCCCCGATTATCCGAAATCGTCGATTCCGGCGGTATGTCCTTGATATTAATGGCGATCCGTTCCGGTGTAATGGCGGTCCGTCCACCCGATACGCCGCAGGCGATGACCGCATCGGGCTTGTATGCCTTCATCTGTTGCAGCAGTATCTCCGCACACTCATCGTAATGTACGGGAAGCAGCAGCGTTCTGATTTCTGCGCCGGGGAAGGAGTCGTGCTTGATCTCCTCAACCAGTCTCTCCGTTGGATTGATAGAGCTTCCGCCAAATGGTTCAAAGCCTGAAATTAATATTTTTAGCATATATCATATCTCCTGTACTCGTTTATATAAGCTGCCGGGTCACGAAAATAGCATCCTAACTTTTATTATAGCAGCGCTTGAACGCTTACGCCTTCTGCTTCAAGCCGTGATCGCAAGGTGCTGGCGAATAACGATGCATGCACGCCATCTCCATGAATGCAGACGGTATCTGCCATAATGGGAATCACCTTGCCGCTCAGGGTAACTACCACTCTTTCTTTCACCATCCGTACGACTTGCGTAACCGCAGCTTCGGGATCCGTTATCAAGGCATCCGGCAGATTTCTCGGCGTGAGGGTGCCGTCATCCTGGTAGGTACGATCCGCAAACACTTCGCTAGCTGTGCGAAGCCCTACCGTCTCACCCGCCGCGATTAACTCGCTGCCTGCCAACCCATACAGAATGAGTGTCGGATCAATATGCTTGATTGCCGATGCAATCGCATCCGCAAGGGGTCTGGAGGTGGCTGCCATATTATACAGAGCACCGTGAGGTTTTACATGCTGCAGTTCGGACCCTTCCTGTATCGCAAAAGCCATCAGGGCTCCAATCTGATAGGTTACCATGTCATAAGCTTCGGCAGGCGTTATCTCCATTCTTCTTCTTCCGAAGCCGGCCAGATCGGGCAAGCCAGGGTGCGCGCCGATTGCGGCACCGCTCTCAATCGCTTGACGGACCGTTGCCCTCATGACCGCCGGATCACCTGCATGAAATCCGCAAGCAATGTTTGCCGAAGTTATACAGCGAAGAAGCTCCGTATCATGGCCTAACTTGTAAGCACCGTAGCTCTCTCCCATATCGCAGTTCAGGTCCACTCGAACCATGCTGACTCACCACTCCTTTAATTTAAGCTTGATCATGGCCTCCAACATTCGAAACTCTCGAACGTGAGCCGTATAAAGCTGTTCTGCTTCTGCCAACGAAATACCCGCAAAACGAATTGCTGCCCCAGGAGACAGCTGAGCGATCAGCGAAATATCAACGGTTGCCACTTGCGCAATTTTGGGATAGCCTCCAAGCGTCTGCCGATCCGCCATTAGAATGATGGGCTGGCCATCTGCGGGTACCTGTACCGTTCCATGGGCTACCGGCTCGGATATATATTCCTTTGCATGGCTTAGTTGAAGTGGCGGACCGGACAACCTGTAGCCCATACGGTCCGATTGCGGAGTTACGGTGAACCGTTCTTCGAACAGCGCCTGCTTGCTGATGGCGTCAAAGTCATCATATTGACGTCCTTTCAGCACGCGTATCACCGCCTCCTGCCCTGGACCAGGATACCCTTCAGCAGAGACGGCCCAATTCACGGTGAGGAAACCGCCATAATCATCAAGGTAGCGTTCAGACATGACCAGAGGAAGCTGAGAAGGATGAGCAAACAGCGTATCCCCTTTCTTCAACGGCCTCCCTTCATATCCTCCGATTCCGGCCCTTAAATACGTACTGCTGCTGCCCATTACCTGGCAGACATCAAATCCGCCCGATACAGCCATATAAGCGCGACAACCCGTTACCGGCTGTTGAAAGCTCAGAACGCGGCCCGCTTTGATCAGCACGGGACGCCACATAGGAACCTTCACGCCTTCAATCGAGGGCGATAGATCCCCGCCTGTAATGGCAACCCACCGATCGCTATGAAATTCAACCGCGAATCCTGACCATGTAATTTCCAGAACGGCCTGTTCATCCTCATTGCCAACTAGTCGGTTGGCGATCCGATAAGCGGAATTATCCATTGCTCCTGCCGTAATAATCCCGTATCTGCCGTAACCCCGTCTTCCCGCATCCTGAAAAGTAACAAGAAGTCCTGGCTTTATAACGGTTATACTCATAGGCCCACTTCCCTTAACCGTTCGTATTCCTCCGCTTGAATAGGCCGAAACCGGATATATTGCCCGCTCTTCAACAGCGTTGGCGGCTCGGCTTCGGGACGAAATAAAACGAGCGGCGTCCGGCCGATAATCTGCCACCCGCCCGGCGTTTCGATCGGATAAATGCCGGTTTGGGTGCCGGCGATCCCTACCGATCCAGCCGGTATTTGCAGCCGGGGAGTCTGTTTCCTCGGTGTCGCAATTTGCTCCGGGACACCTCCGACATAGGGGAATCCGGGCGCGAATCCGATGGCGTAAATTAAGTAATCCTGCCCGGAATGAATACGAATGACATCCCTGGGAGAAAGGTGGTTCTGCTGAGCCACTTCGTCCAGATCCGGCCCATAGTCGCCCCCATAACAAACCGGAATGTCAACAACCTCATATTTCGTGATGTTCTTCTCTCCAGCTTCCGCCTCCATCCGCTGCTCCAGCATCGAACAGACATAAGCAAACACCGTATCGAAACTCAATGGCTTGCCGATCTTATTATAATCATAGTAAACCGCTACGCTCGTATACGAAGGGATGCATTCGATCCAGCCTGGAAAAGGGTTCTGTTCCAATCGCCTCGTCATAGCTGTGACCTGGCGATGTACCTTCTCGCTAACGATATCTTCGAATTGAATGAGAACAGCCGAATCCCCTAAAGGGAAGAACGAATAAGACTTGCTCATAGTACATTCTCCGTTCCATATGTACTGCGGATTATCGTCAATCATTGAACGATTATTCCTATGATAGCAGAGAAACAGGCATCCGTTGAATATACAGTTTAATTATTTGTCGATAGAATCAGGAACAGCTGGCTCTATTCGGATCATGCCAAGCTTCAATGCCGTTTTTCTGCATAATTTTAGGGAATGGTTGGCAAAATACAGAAGACGTACTTTGATAAGGAGGTGCCACCGACATGAGCCAACAAAACCATAACAGTAACGAACCGACAAAAGCAGAAGTTCAAACCACGAAATTGAACAAAATGCCGATTCCAGGTGAATTTGACACCGAAATCTCCGCCGAAGAAGCAGCCGAGGTGTTTAAAGAGCAGCAGCAGCCAACCGCTGGTCATAGCTCCGAGAACCAACAATAATACAAATAGAAGACCTCACGCATGATCCGTTGTTTACAGGATCGTCCGTGAGGTCTTTTTAGGTGTATTATGTTACAAGTCATTCGGGTTTGTGGTTTAAATTAACCCACCATGTGGCTCCATTTATGATAGAAGAAGACCCAGCCGAGCCCGTTTTCTTCCGATTTAAATCCCCTTGGTGCCTAACCTCTTCGCAAGTTCCGCCAGATCATGCCCTTTGAGGGCGCCTTCCACCAGCTGCGGAAGAAGTGCAGGGGTGCATGCAAAGCAAGGTGTTCCGTCTCTGGACAGTAACTTGGCTACCTGCTCATCATAGAACGGTTTTCCCTCGTCGGATAGTGCGAGGAGACACATCGTCTTGACTCCCGCTTCCCGCAGTTCACGCATTCGCCGGATCAGCCCGGCTTGATTGCCGCCTTCATACAGATCCGAAATGATGATAAACAGCGTTTTTTTCGGTTCTTCAATAAACTGCTCGCAATATGCGACCGATTTATGAATATCGGTACCGCCGCCAAGCTGGATGCCGAATAACATATCGACCGGATCATTGGCACACTGCTCCGTCAGGTCAACGACTTCCGTATCGAATACGACCACACGGGTGTCGAGCGAGGGTATGCTTGCAAAAATGGATCCGATAACGGAAGCCCAGATCACGGATTCCGCCATGGAACCGCTCTGGTCGATATCCACAATAACGGTCCATTCTTTGCTCCTTCTTGCCCTGTCAAAATAATAAAAACGCTCCGGCACGATCTGCTTGCGGTCCGCATCATAATTTTTCAGATTTCGCTGTATCGTCCGCTTCCAGTCAATACCGCTGAGCGAAGGAAGCGGTGTATGCTGTCTGCGGTTCAAGGCCCCTGTCACAGCCCGGCGAATATCATCCTGCAGACGCTGGACAAGCTCATCCACAACCGCCTTCACCAGCAAGCGCGCCGTATCCTTGGTTTTCTCGGGAATCTTGCCTTTCAGGGACAGCAGCGTGCCAACCAGCTGTATATCCGGCTTGACGGTAGCCAGAACTTCCGGTTCAAACAGCAGCTGCTTCCAGCCCTTTCGTTCCATGGCATCATTCTGGATAATGGACACCACGTCTTCAGGAAAAAAGGAGCGAACATCTCCCAGCCACTGCGCAAGCCGGGGAGCCGATTTTCCTTGCCCGGCTGCCCGCTGCCCCGCGGCCGCACTTCCGGCTTCCGCCCCGCCGTCCGTATTATCATAAATCGCGGCCAGCGCGCGGTCCATAATCATCTCTTCCTCCGACAGCTGTATGCTCCCTCCGGGGCTGTAGCCCGCCAGCTGAGGTTCAGCCGACTGGCCCAGAATGAGCCGCCAACGCGATATTTGGTTTGGTTCCGGTATGCAGCTCATCGCCTAAAAGTCCTCAAAATCAAAATCATTCAAATCATCGATCATCTTCGCTTCTTCCTCCTTCAGGTCACCGGTCAAAATCTCGGCAGCCTGCTCTGCATTCACGCCCCATAGTTCGCCAAGCAGCTCGGCAATCATCGTCTTCTCCTTCGCCGAAAAGCTGCTGAACGCCCGGCGCAGAAATACAAGCGCACGAGTGAATTCATCATCCTCCAGGGACTGGATGTATTCATTCAGTTGTTCCCACAGACTTAACCGCGAGAGAAGAGCATATCGGTTCCGCATCGATAAGCCTTCAAACCATCCTGCTCCCAAATCGGCCGGAATGCCGGGGGATAATCTGCGCGACACTTCTTCGGCACACTGCCGGGCGGAAATCGCATTCCGCTCCATCAATACCGCACACGCATATCCCGATAACCGGGCGTTCAGGTCATCTCTTTCGGACAAATGCCCGAGCTCTTGCAGCCAAAGTTCCTCATCCACCTGCTCCGCATGCTCCAAAGCGACACTGTTCAGCTCATTCATGGCGGTTATCATTGAGCCTGATACCTCGTCGCTGCACTGGCTGCCATCGATCAAAAACAAACAAGCGCGCATAAAGAGCTGCTGCAGCAGTGGTACTAGCGGCACCGTATCCATCCGCCTGATCCCGCCGAAACGGATCAGCACGGATAACTCCCGGGAAGCTGCCGCAATCTGAACGACATCGCGGCTGTCCACAGCAAGCTTTTGCAGGGTCTGCCGACCCGCTTCCATCTGATGAATCATCCCGCATTCATAGGCGATCCGGATAAGCGTAGAGGCTTCGGCAATCGAGCTGCAGCCCGCCAGCTTTTGCTGGAGCATATAAGCGGCAGCCACCTCTACCGTCTCCCCCAGCAGCGTCGATTCAACGACCTGAATTTCAACCTCCGGTGCCCATTGCACAACCCAGTGCTCGGCCCACGCACCTTGCTCCTGCCCGCTGGGCCTGGCTTTAACAAAATCAATTCCCAAGAGCTTCAAGCGATGAAACAAAAAGGACCGGTTCAAATCGAGATACGCGGACTCTTTCGAGGTTACTCTCCGGTTCTCGCGCAAATCCAAGATTAAATCGTTGGCAACAACCGATTTATACTTCTCCAGTTTCAGCCTCTTCAGCTGACGGTTCAGGTCGTCCTGGATCGGGGTCTGGCTGACGCCTTCCGCCAGTTCGCCGATCGCCGTGCCGATCTCCACACGTGCAAGCTCCTCTGCCACGACGGCAAGTTCGCCGCGCCCAAGCAGCGTCTGGGCCGCATCCCGCAAATCCCGCAGTGTCGGGAGACCGCCCCCGTGGAGCGCTGCCAGCGACTCCGCCAGCCGGACGGCTTCGATCACCTCCGCCGTGGAGCGGTGGGTACCGTTCTTTCTCATCGAGCCCGCCACCATGGATAAATAATGATGCGGCAATTCCGCTAAAGAGCCCTCCTTCATTCGTTCCCACATCATCTCAAAATAATGGGGAGCGATATTTCCGGCACCATAACCGGAAATGGACGACAGCTTATAATAGGAATATGGCATTAGCGTCAGCTTGGTTATCCGGGAAGGAAGCTGATTCAATTCCTCATCGCTCATCGGGCTGGACAAATCGCTAAGGGCTGAGGCATGGTAAGCCCCGCACACGACCACAATGCGCTGGGGGTCATGCCCCGCCGCAATCGCTTCAACAATCTGACGGCGCATATACGACTCCCGGACGGCATTGTAGGCGTACTCCACAGTATCCTCCCGTCGTTCCTTCTCCTCCGACAGCTCTCGCATCTGAACAGAAAAAGCCGATATGGATTGCCGGTAAGACCCTTCGCTCAGATTATGTTCATAACTCTGCTCCCAATACATATCGTAATCGTATTCGCCGGCGAGCTCGGCAATCCGCTCATATACGGATTTTTCGTCCGGCTGGCTCTCGTCCATCGGCTCAGCTGCCCCCGAGCTGGATCCATGATCCTCACCTTCAAGCTCTTCCCCGCCCGTTTCGCCGTCCGAGCTTCGGCGCAGCTCCTGCAGGCAGACGGCTGTGGATGAGGGCAGATCGATAAATGCGGCATAGGCTCCGTGCTTCTGCGCCCATCTCATGGCCTGATATTCCGGGGAATAAACCGCAAAAGGCCACAGAACCGTTCGTACGGGCAGTTCTTCGGTAAACGCCAATATGGCTACCGGCGGCTTCGTTGTTGCCTGGGTCAGATGCCGTATTTCCCCGCTTGCATCCGACGGCCCTTCGATGAGCACCGCCGTAGGATTGATCTTATTCAGAAAGTCCAGTACATGCTTCGCACCGGCGGGCGACAAATGCCGAACTCCAAAAACATGTATGCCGGCAGCATTCACTGGTTGATCTCCTTGCATGCGTTATATAAGCCCCGCCACTCGGCTCCGCGTTTCTTCATAATATTATCAAGGTATTCCTTCCATACGAGCCGGTCTTTATCATCATCCTTAACAATCGCCCCTTGGAGTCCCGCTGCCAAGTCCTCGTCCGTCAGCTCACCGCTGCCAAAGCTCGCTGCCAGCGCCATGCTGTTCGTCAGGAGCGATATCGCTTCAGCCGTCGAGATCACTCCTGCCGGGGACTTCACCTTTTCCTTTTTATCTAGAGTCATGCCGCTACGCAGCTCACGAAAGATCGTCACGACCTTGAGCAGTGCTTCATCTGCGGGAGCAGCAGCCTGCAGATCATAAGAGGAGGCAATCTCGGACACCCGTTTCTTTACGATTTCGATTTCGGTATTCAGATCCGCTGGAGCGGGAAGAACGATAATATTGAAACGGCGCTTGAGCGCCGTTGACATCTCATTGACCCCACGGTCTCTTGTATTCGCGGTAGCGATAATAGAGAAACCTTTCCGGGCGTTCATTTCTTTACCGAGCTCAGGCACCGATATCGTCTTTTCGGACAAAATGGAGATCAGTGCATCCTGTACCTCGGATGCGCAGCGGGAGATCTCCTCAAAGCGGGCTATCCCTCCCGCTTCCATCGCCCGCATGATCGGACTCTGCACCAACGCTTCGGGAGTCGGGCCTTGAGCGAGCAGCATGGCATAGTTCCACGAATACCGGACGTGCTCTTCACTCGTTCCTGCCGTTCCCTGAACGACCAGCCCGGAATTCCCGTAGATCGCTGCCGCCAGATTTTCGGACAACCAGGATTTGGCCGTACCGGGTTCCCCGATCAATAATAGAGCACGGTCAGTTACCAAGGTAGCGACCGCCATCTCGATCAGCCGCTTGTTCCCAATATATTTAGGCGTGATGTCCGTTTTGCCTGCCTTGCCGCCAACGATGAATTTGAGTACGGATTGAGGCGACATCTGCCATCCGGCAGGAATTTTCCCGGAATCCTCCTTACGCAGCGCTTCCAGCTCGTGACGGAACAGTATTTCCGCGGGCTGCCGCATGATATCTTGCAATTGCTCTTGTCCTGCTGCCATGGGCGTTTCACTCCTTTAAATGTCTTGTTCCTTCATCATCCGAAGGATGTAACGAAGCTGATCCTCAGCGTTGTCCCGATAGTTGCCCAGCACCGCATGAACGCGGTCATAATACCCTGCAGGCAATCGGCAAAGCTGCTTGAATATAAATGGTTCAATCATGTAACAGTCGTGATTGCGCTTATCCTCCAGTGCGACCACGATAGCTTCAAATAAAGCTTCATCCTTCATGCCGGAACGAACAAGCCCCATAATGATCAAATTGGCAAAACGGTTGCGGAATTCCGGAGAATTCTTCAGCTTTGCCAGTAAATACGACTCGGCTCCGTGATGTCCCCGGCGGGCGAACGCACTTACCAGCGCAAGCTCATCCTGCTCGATAAACAGCTCAATCCATCTGTCATCCCAGCTTGCTTGCAGCTGCTCCTGCGGAAGCATTTCCACGTAATACGTGTAACTCTCCTTCCCCGTAAACGGCATAACTTCCTCATACGGTTTATACTGCCTATGAATAACCATATCTGAAAGGGTGTCCACAAGACTTTTTCGTTCTTTGGCCGCGTTACCAAGCGACGAGGAGGCGAAGCCTTGTAACAGAACGTCCTTGTATTGTTCATATACGCGTTCCGGCGGGAGCACGCGCGCGGCTTTTTGGAATACCTCGCGGACATATGAGCTGCTATGTCTGTATTGCTCCAAATCGTTCTCCGCGTTTTGGCGAAGCAGTTCCCTGGCTTCCTCGGAATCCACGCGATTCATGTAGATAACCGCTTCATTCATAAGGTATGTCCAGCCCAAAGACTTGATATATACGGAATATTGCTGAAGCACGTTCCGGTACAACTCTTCGAGCGCCGGACTTTGCTTATCGTGCAGTGCCCACAAGCAGCGCTTCACCTTGCTCCAGCTCTCTTCCAGCTTTTGCTTGTCATCCAGAAATTCGGAAATCGCTTGAAGCTCGGCGGACATGTCTCGTACAAGCCAATCCGTCAACAATGCGGAACGACATTTGCCCAGGGCAGGGTTAACCACCTCTTTGTCTTTTCCTTGAGCGGCTTCATATAATCGCTCCACGGCTTGATTCGAACCGTTCTCGGCCAGTGCGCCATAAGCCGCTTCACGGATGACTTTCTTCTTGCTCTTGCTCCATTCCATGAGATCAGCTTCGTACTCTTCGTAGCGTGCAAGCAGTTTGATCGCCATGCACCGCACCTCATCGCTACCGTTCTCGGCCGCCTGTCGAATCAGCTCTGCTACTTCCTTGCCGCCAGTTTGGGCCATCACCTTCAGCTTGCGCGACTCCGGCTTACCGCCCTCTGGATTAAAACTTTCTATCAGAAGTGGTATGATTTCCGGACCATACGACGGCAATATATCATTCGCCGCAAGCTCTCCAATCTCCACATAAGGGTCATTCAAGGCTTCAATTGCAAGGTATACCAGCCGGAAATCCCGGAACAAGCCTTCCTTCCATGCTTCTTCTATGATCTCGTAACGGCCGCCGCCCGTTGTTGTCAGCGCTGTCTGTACAGCGGAAAGCTTGCGGAAGGACAAGTGGGATGACAGTGAAACCGGATGATGGTCTACCGGGTGCAGCTCTCCTTCAGTGGCTGTCGTTCCTTGCGTATGCAGCACCGAGCTCAGCAGCTGGTTCAAATCCTGAAGCAACTGTGCCGAATGGGTCTCCTTCCCGGATTCCGGTTCGATTAGAGCACTGATCCCTTCACCCAATCTCTTGAACACGGGAGCACGCTCTCCCAGCTGCTGAAACTGCGGCAACAGCCTCTTGAGGCGAAAGTCGCCGGCTGCGAGTTCGCTGCCGGCAATATATAAACGTCTAACCTCCTGGTTAAGCTCCTGCAGTAATGCCGTACTCATGGTCGTTCCTCCTTCGTTAACCCTGCTCAGTACAACAGCCGGATGATTTCGTTATTCGTAATAATGGTCAGCGGCTGCGCCAAGAGGCGGCCCGTCGTCAGGCTGTGCTCAAACATAACCAGCATGGAGACGCCGCTCAGCTTCTCCTCCGGCAGATACCGCAGCATCGGTATCGTCGGCTGTAAGAATACGTCACCAAGCGCAATTGACTGTCCGACTTCATCCGTGATGGCATACTGACCTTCGGCGTTCCGGCTGATCCGGGAAACATGAAGCAGCATCACGGGATGGCTGTCAGCGAGCGGATTTTTCAGCTGGTTCTTCACCTTTTTAACCTTGTCAGCATAAGAACCCGCGGCATATTCGTGAATCCAAACCAAATCCTCTGCTGTCATCGGAGTTGAAGTCATCTCTTCAAAGCGGACCCGTCGGTTCATATCCCCCGGATAACGGTAAAGTACTGGGACTCGGGCTTTTTCGAAAAAGCTGTCTTCCTCACGCATCAGCTTGGCGGCCTTATAGGGACGGTACTGGATCGTTCGGTGAATTTCGCCGCTGTCCTTCTGAATCCAGTATCCGATATCCACATGCTCCAGCCGTGCATCGTCGGCATAACTCAGAAAGGAAAGCTGTATCAACTCTGCCTGTTCACTTACGAGTCCGAAGCTTTGCAACTCCGTCAGCTGCCAGGCATGCCCTAGCCATTCCTCAATCGTCGACTCATGGTCCAGTGCCATATCCGGATCCTCAAGCTTTGAAGTCAGGTATTGTCTGCCTTTTTTAATGATTGCGTTCATAACAGCAAGCTGCTCCACCGCATATGTATAAGCTTTCTCCTGGTCTTTGTCCGACAGCACCAGCGCCAGGCGGCGTAGCTCCGACTGAGCACCCGATAAATAATAATTGCCCATCTGCTTTACATGTTCCTGGATCAGCTTTTGTTCCTTTTTATCCAATGTTCCTAATCCGTTCCGGATCAACGAGTGGATCAGCTTCTCCAATACGTCCAGACCTTCCAGCTGTGCATTGATTTTCTTTTTTAATGCCGATTTGTTGACCTTCTTCGGTTTGGGTGCTGCCCCTTCGGCAGATTCTTTGAGCTTACGCTCTTCCCGCTTCTCCGCTTTCTCCCGCTTGGCGGCCAAATCCTCCGGCACCTCGGCGGGTGTAAACGAAGCTCCCTCTGCATACGCATAGAGCAGTCCAAGCACATGCTTGCACGGAAACTGCCGACTCGGGCAAGTACACCGCATAACCGGCTTCTCTGGTACCGCAAAATCGGCGGACGGCTGGTAATCGGAACTTCCGCTGCCTGCACATGTGCCAAAAAGTACGGCATGATCCTCCGAATAATGGAGCTGCAGAAACCGTCCTTTTTTGACAAGACCCTGCCCATTCTTTATGGCCGCACTATTCGGTGCCTGCGAATCGATCCATGACTCTGTAATCTCAACCAAACTCATACCCTCCTAAATCAAGTCGCTGCTGGTCATGCAACGCAAAATTATCCATTACTCTTAATCATATCGAATCTGCGCCTGACTCCCTACCCTTCTTAAGACCTATTTAAGAACACTCATTCCTATTTATTTAATAATATTCATCCTTTAATGGGTAATAATGTTAAACGGAATTCATGTGATTGCTACCATAAGAAAAACGTCTATCGACGTACTTTCTCAGTAGACAGACCGCATTTAGCGGAAGTTTTTCTTGCGAGATAAGGATGCTAAGCCTTGGAAGTTTATACTTTCTTATCTCTTAAAAAAGAGCCGGCATAACCGGCTCTTCAGAAATCGATATTATCCTTAGTCTTTCCTTACTTGATACCGCCCCGTTCTAACCTCGAGAATATATTCCTTAGGTGAAGGCATGCCGGATTCCAAGGCATCCTGTACGGCTTGTTCAATAGGGTATGGCACGCGAATAAATTGAATGTTGAAAGGAGCCGGATCTTCGCTGTCATAGATTCCGTCCAAAATGACATACGAGGCTTCAGGCATTTCAAGGGGATTGCCGACGCTTCCGGTATTAAACAGCGTTCTCCCATCCAGATGCTGGTGATATGCATTATGAATATCCGCGTAACCCGCGACGTCCGCGATTCTCGGGTCTCCGCACAGCGGGGAACTGTGAAACAAGGTTTCCAGCTTCTCCTGGTCATCCCATGGTTGTATTCGCTCGTACACGCTGCGGGGCGATGCATGAAACAACCGGATCCATTTACCGCTCATCATGAACTCAAGGATATACGGAAGTTCGGCAAGATATTGAAGCCTCACGCTTCCGAGTCTATGCTGATGCCATTGGAGGACCGGATCATCGGTTTCCTTACCTATAAAGTCGTCCCAATTCCCCTTGATGACTTGCTGGCAATGGGTTCTCACCATATCAACCGCGATATCTCCGTGCGGGCCTTTCCCAATCAAGTCACCCAGGCAATAGATGGTTTCTATTCCGCGCTGTTTGATATCCTTCAGAACGGCCTCCAAGGCAGGAATGTTTCCATGTATGTCGGAGATCAATGCAATTTGCGTCAATGAACCCGCCTCCAAACTTCGTTTATTTCGGATTGCCGAGGTTATGGTTTAGTGAATCCCGTAATTCATCATATGCGTCTCGAAGCCAAGGATGGATTACCTTCAGCAATTCACGCCGATTCCATAAGTATTGAATATATTCAAATGCGGCATGATCCAGCGAGATTTGCAGCTGCTCCGTAATCTCCTTTAAATACGGGGGGATTCCCGTTTGATCCCATTCCATCTTATCCGCGACGAACAGTACCTTGTCTAATAATGTAGCCTTGGATCTTAACGTCGTATGGCAACCAACAGCGTTCAAGGTTTCAGATTCTGTAATTTTGAACAAATCCTCGGCCATATATGCCGATATTTTCTGATGGATGATCATGGGAAATTGCTCTTCTTCAGGCAATACTTCTACCCCGATCTCGCGTGCTACTTGAATGCGGACATGATTCGGAAAAACGGCGCTAATATCATGCAGATACCCGGCATATTCAGCAGCGGTCGGATCGGCGCCATAGAGAACAGCAATTCTGCGGGCTTCCTCCCCCACTTTCAGCACATGCTCTGCTGTCTTGGGACATTGGTGTTTCTGCAGAAAGGAGGCCACGTCATTCCTAAGATTCCCCGTGAGCTCGTGTTCCCCAAGCTCACGGTAGGAGCTGATGATCAAGCGACGGTTATGCGGGTCATTCACTCTTTTCACCTCACCTAATCCCCTTGAATTTACCAATCTAGCACTTCATTTTCCATACAATATTAACTTATACTGAGAATAGTTTGAAGCTATTATACAAGAAAGTCAAAGAAAGGAGGTCATCCGATTCTAAGCCTCATCGACCGAACCCATTCGTGCAGGTGATGCGGAATATTAACGACGAGCATGACATAACTAACGAACCTATGGAAGGAGGAGGCAATGATATATCAGAAAGACTTGATCGATCCGTGATATCGCCCCCCGGGTTGTCCATTTATTATTCCTTTTTATGGATTGTTTCGATTTTTAGTCTAATGTTTATAAACGTAATCATATATTTATACTCACGCAAGCTTGGTAACTGAATAAGATTTAAGCATCACCGACTTCACCACGTTAGGAGGCTGACGATAGTGAATACACGTAGGATGATTAGCTTGGGGTTACTGATTCTTGTTATGATCATCAGCGGTTGCGCTGGAAATGTTTCCACCGAAAAAACGAAAACGCTTACACTTTGGTATTGGAACCGAAGCCTGGACGATGAGCTGATTAAGTCCGTTGAAAAGGAGTTTCCAGGGATCCGAATCGATGCGCAAAAAATCGGTGGCGACTTCAAATCGAAGCTAAAAACAACGCTGGCGGCTGGTTCCGGAGGTCCGGACATCGTTGCTTTTAACGACTGGGTGGCAGAGCTGTTTACGAGTTCGGATCGTTTCTACGATCTGTATGAGCTGGGCGCCAAGGAGATTGAGCCGGATTTCCTGGATTGGAAATGGAAGCTTGGCGTTACCCCGGAAGGTGCCATGATTGCCCTTCCGATCGATACGGGGCCAACCGCCCTATACTACAGGGCAGATTTGTTCGGGGAAGCAGGGCTGCCAACCGAACCGGAAGAGGTCCACGCGCAGCTCGGCACCTGGGATCAATATTTGGAAGCCGGGCAGAAGCTGCAGGAGCATTTTAATCAAAAAGTAAAAATGCTCGACAACATCACTAACATTTACACGCAAATGAATGCTCAGTCTGAACGCATATATTTTGCCGAGGACAATACGTTTATCGGCGAAACCCCTGAATCCTCCATGAAGACGGCCTGGGATACGGCGGTGAAGGCTTCACAGATGAAGCTAAGCGCCAACGCTAATACTTCCTCCTCCGAATGGAATGCTGCCATGAACAATGGACGGGTCGCTTCCTTTGTCGGTGCGGTGTGGATGAAGGAAATATTGATGCAGGCGGCGCCGGATACCAGCGGTAAATGGAGAGTCGCACGCGCCCCTGGCGGGGACGGCAACAATGGCGGCTCCTTCCTAGCCATCATGAAGACGAGTAAATATCCGCAGGAAGCATTTGAAGTAATGAAATATATTCAGAATCCGGAAAATCAGGTTCAATCCTTCAAGAAGATCAACCTTTTCCCTTCCGCCAAAGACGCGCTGGATGCCCCCGTGATGAAGGAGCCCGAGGAATTTTTCGGGAATCAGGCAACTGGCGAGGTGTTCTCGGAATCTGCGCGTAACGTCAAACCTGCTTATTTCGGCGGTAAATTCGCTAATGTAAACGGCATTGTCAATCGAGAGCTGTCATCCGTTGCGCTCCAAGGCAAAAATCCTGATAAAGCCTGGGAAGACGCGCTGGCCAGGGTCAAAAAAGAACTGCTGCGCTGACCCGGATCCGGTTCTTACCTGTATGTTTCTCGATTGCTATAAGTGCGTGTTCAAAAAGGTCGATTTTCAGCACCAAGCTTATGCTTCCGATGTGTGTTTTTTCAAAACGCTTTAGTTAGATGAAGCTAGGGACGTCAGGAGCGGAGCGTACGTTTTGGGTACGTGAGCACCTAAGATGTTTCCGCAGGAAACATGACTTCGTAAGCATCCGCTTAGGCCCGGCTGAATTCATGATTCGATGCCGAGCTGCTTCCTGATTCGCTTCGTGTTAGATATAGAATTTATGAGTTATCAGTGGAACTGATGAAATTCTATATCGCAAGAAAACCTACCTATGCATCGCGGTCGCTCATCCTTGAAGTGGCCTCGATAGAGGTTTTCTTATCAAAAGCGGACTTTTTGAACTACCTCTATAAGTACTTAAATACCAACCGCTTGAGGAGGTTACAGTACGATGGATAATCCAATGCTGAATCATACGCCTGTGGAACAGAAGCCTGTTCCTAAGCATCCGAAATCTCAAGACCGCCTGTCTGCACAGATATGGAAACACCGCAAAGAATATTTGGCGATTTCCCCTTTCTACATTCTATTTGCCATATTCGGGCTGTTCCCGATTGCCTTCTCGATGTTCCTGTCCTTTCAGAAATGGGACGGCATCGGCGAGATGACCTATAACGGGCTGGGCAACTACCAATTCATGCTCACCGATCCAGAATTCTGGAGAGCCGTCGGCAACACGCTGCTCATCTGGATCTACTCCACGATACCGATGCTGTTTATTGCGCTGGTCGTTGCCTTCCTGCTGAATGCATCGTTTGTCCGGTTCCGCACCTTCTTCCGGATCGGCTATTTCCTGCCGAACGTCACCTCACTCGTGGCGGTTGCCATCGTGTTCGGCACCGTATTCTCGAACAATTACGGCCTTCTCAACTATATTCTGTCCTTGCTCGGCCTGAACTCTATCGAGTGGCTGAATAAGACATGGGGCATACAGCTCGCCATTTCGGTCATGGTCATATGGAGATGGGCAGGGTATAACGCCATTATCTATCTTGCCGGGCTGCAGAGCATCCCGACCGTCCTGTACGAAGCTGCCAAAATCGACGGGGCCTCCGGCATTCAATCCTTTTTCAAGATCACCATTCCCAATCTAAGGCCCATCATTCTCTTCACGGTCATCACCTCGACCATCGGCGGCATGCAGATCTTTACCGAACCGCAGGTGCTTGTCGGCAATGATGGCGGCGTCAGCGGCGGCGGTATGACCATCGTCCTCTACCTATACCGAGAAGCTTTCGTGAATAACTATTTCGGATATGGCGCTGCCGTCGGCTGGGGAATGTTCCTGCTCATTGCACTCTTCTCCATTGTGAACTGGAAAATGGTGCAGGGCAGTCCGTCCAATGACTGAAATGGGGGTGAATCGTATGTTCAAATGGAAATCCATATTCCTTCACATCGGGTTAATCGCCGGACTGCTGCTGTCGATTTTCCCCTTCTACTGGCTGCTTGTCATGGCAACGCGAACCACTTCGGACATTTACAGTTTTCCCCCGAAACTATGGTTCGGTCCTCACTTGCTTGATAACGTGTCGAGAGTGCTGAGCAGCATTGATTTCTTCGGCGCCTTCTGGAATACCCTGTTCGTTGCTTCCGCTTGTACGCTGTTAGTCTTATTCTTTGATTCCTTGGCCGGATTCACGTTCGCTAAATTCCAATTCCCAGGCAAAAGATGGCTGTTTGTGCTGCTGCTTGCCACCATGATGGCGCCTGCCCAGTTGTCCCTGGTACCTTCGTTTGTCATTATGGCAGAGTTCGGATGGGTAGGAACTTATAAAGCGTTGATCATTCCCGGAATGGTAAACGCCTTCGGGATCTTCTGGATCAGGCAATATGCACAGGAGTCGGTGCCCTCGGAGCTGCTAGATGCAGGAAAAATCGACGGCTGCGGATTCTTCCGCCTCTACTGGAATATATCGCTGCCGATTCTGCGTCCCGCCCTATCGTTCCTGGCCGCCTTCACGTTCATCGGCGTATGGAATGACTACCTATGGCCGCTTATTATTCTAAATGATGAGAACAAATTCACCTTGCAGGTTGCGCTCTCCTCATTGAACGGAATATATACGACCGACTATTCGATGGTCATTGCCGGTACGCTGCTCGCCGTCATTCCGCTGATCGTTATGTTCCTGTTCATCAGCAAGCAATTCATTTCCGATATTGCAGCGGGTGCCATTAAGAGTTAACGGTAAGAGGGGGGTCCCAAAAGGTCTTGGTTCTGGCGGGATGCCCTCTTATTCAGTTAAGGGCAACCGGCCGGAAAGCAAGAAATGGCGGTGCAAAGGATAACATCCTGAGCACCGCCATTATTTCATAGGACATGGTTTTCAACCTGACGAACCATCAGTCCAATGAGCAAATCCGTTTATTGGACAACTCTTTCATTAATTCAACCCAGATCATACCGACATACCGTAAACGCTACGGCACCATCACCAGCTTTTCATTATCCGGAGTTTCTCCCTCCTCTTCTGAACCAACCACCGCCTCCCTCTTTAACTCCGCTGTTTCATCCAACTTTTTGCGCCCCATTAACGTTGCTGCCGCAAGCGCTAATGCTGCAGGAACGATAGCCCAGGCAAATGTAACGGCAATGGAGGAAGCGAGGTTGTCCGAGATCGGTTTGAGCAGCTCTGACGGAATCAGCGACCTTGTCTCCGGCGCCAATAAGATGTGGGGATCCTTCAGATCGAATCCTTCAGGAAGTCCGCCGTTGTTCACTCCTCCCGATGACAGGGATCCGGTGAAGGATCGGCTCTGTATCAACCCGAACACCGTTATTCCAATCGTCATCCCAAGCGATCGCGTGAAGTTAAAGGTCGAACTCGCCATCCCGCGCTGTTTATAGGATAAGCCATGCATGACGGCTGTACTCAGCACGGAGAACGATCCGCCGATGCCAAGCCCGATCAGTACCATGTATAGGGTTACGATGAACCTGCTGGATTCCGCAGTTAGCGTCGAAGCGAGCACCATCCCTCCCGTGAACAGGACAAGCGTCGGGATCATGATGTTGCGATACGATATTTTACTCATCAGAAAACCGCTGACTGTAGCCGTGATGACCGAACCCACCATCATTGGCAGCAGGACGAGCCCCGAGTTCGTTGCGCTTCCACCGAGTACCCCTTGAATGAAGATCGGAATATATACGGAAGCCACGATGAACGATCCTCCGCTGAATAAACCGCACAGCACACTGGATGTATAGAGTTTATTCTTGAATAAACGAAAGGAAATAATCGGTTCCTGCGCCCTTCTCTCAGCAAGCACGAAGAGAACCAGCATGACAAACGCCATTGCAAACAACGCCAGGATAATCCAGGAATTCCACGCCAACTGCTTGCCGCCAAGCTCTAAAGCAAACATGAAACAGATGACGCCCGTCAGGAGTGTAGTGGCTCCCATCCAATCAATCGGCTGCTTGGAACGTTCATGCGATTCCTTATAAAACAGCGTAACCATCATGAAAGCCACGATGCCGATTGGCAAGTTAATATAGAATATCCACTGCCATGTAATATGATCCGTAATATACGCACCTGCAAGCGGTCCGAATATGCTGGATAATCCGAACACGGCTCCGAATAACCCGGTGAGCTTACCCCGCTTTTCGAGGGGAACCGTATCGAACATAATTGCGAATGCAATCGGGATCAGCGCACCGCCGCCGATACCTTGCACTGCTCGATATAGCGCCAGTTCTGTAATGGAGTTCGCCGTACCGCACAGTACGGAACCCAGCATAAATACAATCATCCCGAATACAAAGAACTTTTTTCGACCGTACATGTCGGACAGCTTGCCAAAGATCGGCATTCCCGCTAGCTCAGCGACCATATAAGCGGAGGTCACCCATACGAAATGATCAAGTCCTCCGAGCTCCCCGACGATATTCCCCATTGCGGTAGCTACGATTGTATTGTCCATGGAGGCCATTAAGATGCCGAGCAGCAGGCCTGCGAGCACGATGGGCAATTTGTTGGTCGATTGTGTCTTCACGTTCTCATACACTCCTTCTAATTAGGTTTCTTTCTTTACTGTCGTCATTGTAATTCAGAAAGTATGACAGGTGACTGTCACACTTTTGTCCCCGATTCCTCTTTTTTTCGAATACGTATAAATAAAGCCCAGACACTTTATGCACACATACTTGGTAGCGTATAATCTGGGTATCCAACTCATGCAAGGAGGTTCATGTGGAATGAAGATCAGTGAATTATCACAAATCAGCCAAGTCAGCGCACGCTCCATCCGGCATTATGAACAAAAGGGACTGCTTGAAGCTGACAGGCTTGATAATGATTACCGTCATTTCGACACATCTGCCATCGAACGGGTCAAGATGATTCAATTGTATTTGAAGCTGGGATTAACGACGGATCAAATCAGAGCTTTATTCAAAGGTGAAATCTCTTCTCCAGATGATTACGAGTATTGCGAGGAAATGCTGTCCATTTACCAAGAGAAGTTAAGTCATGTGGATGGTCAGATCGCAGCTCTCCATGAGTTGAAAAGACTGCTTGAAAGACAAATCTCCCTTACGATGAATAAAAAGAATCAGGTCCCTGTCTGACGAAATAAACGCTCAGAGCGTCATGATGCTCTGGGCTGTTCATTTTCATGATTAGATCCGTTATCTGAAAGCCTCCTTAACATGTTAAAATAAAGTGTACATCTGAAATGGAGGAAATCTACATATGGACAATTTCGAGAAAAATCTGGAAAAATACGCGGAGCTGGTCGTTAAGGTAGGCGTAAACGTTCAACCGGGCCAAGTACTGATTGTCAATGCTCCAATCGAATCCGTAGAGTTGACACGCCACATCGTGGCCAAAGCATACGATGCAGGCGCCAAATATGTGCAAGTCGACTGGGATGATGAGAGAATCACCCGCATTCGCTACGAGAAAGCACCTGCTGGCTCTTTCGGTTATTATCCGCAGTGGCAGGCCGACGCCATGCAGCAGCTTGCAGAAGGTGGAGGGGCCATTCTGCGCATTAAAGTTCCGGATCCGGAACTGTTCCGCGGCATTGATTCAGCCAAAGTATCTACAGCCGTGAAGGCCGCTGCCGTAGCTAACGAGAAATACCAGGTTTATGTGCGCAACAATAAAATCAGCTGGTCGCTCATTAAGGCACCTACCCGTGCCTGGGCCGATAAGGTATTCGCGGATCTTCCCGAAGAGGATCGTATTCAAGCGATGTGGGATGCGGTATTCCAGATGAATCGAGTGGATAGCGAAGATCCGGTTGCCGCTTGGCGGGATCATATTGCTCAGCTGAAGCTGCGCCAGAATCACATGAATGCCAAACGCTATAAAAGTTTCCACTATCGTGCGCCGGGAACGGATCTGCGCGTGGACATGCCGGAAGGGTATCTCTGGCTTGGCGGCGGTGACGAGAATGAAGCCGGCGTATATTTCGTGGCAAACATGCCAACCGAAGAAATCTACACAATGCCGCACCGTACAGGCGTGAACGGGACCGTAACCAGTACACTTCCGCTTAATCTGAACGGCCGCTTGGTAGAAGGCATAAAGCTCACGTTCAAGGACGGCAAGGTTGTCGAATATGAAGCCGAATCCGGGCGGGAGCATCTTACAACACTGCTGGAAACGGACGAAGGCGCGTCCTATCTAGGAGAAATGGCACTCGTTCCGCATGATTCGCCAATATCCCAGCTGAACCGTGTCTTCTATAACACCGGTATCGATGAGAATGCATCGTGCCACTTTGCGCTGGGAAGCGCCTATCCTGTCAATATCGAGGGTGGCACCAAGATGAGCAAGGAAGAACTTCTAGCTTGCGGAGTCAATGTCAGTCTGACCCATGTTGATTTCATGATCGGCTCGGCTGAACTGGACATTGACGGTGTGCTGGCTGACGGCACGATTGAACCTGTATTTCGCGGTGGACGGTGGGTTTAATTCATTGCTCCATACCCTTAACATGAATCTCCATTAGCCTTCAACCTAAAAAGAGGCTGACACTAAAGCTCCAGCTCTAGTGTCAGCCTCTTATTTGTTCTTATTTCTTACTGCTTCTCCACGTTCTCCAGCATACGAAGAATCATCATGACGGCTTCCGCCCGGGTCGCGGAGTCCCGTGGTGCAAACCGGTTACCCGAGCGGCCATTCACGATGCCAGCCGCAGTGGCGGCAGCGATTTCCTTCTGTGCCCAAGCTGGAATGGCTTGCTGATCGCGGAATTCCGTTTCTGCTTCTGGTAAGGCAAGGCCCAGATAACGAGTGATCATGACCGCCATTTCAGAACGGTTGACAGATTGATTCGGTCTGAATGTGCCGTCTTCATATCCCTTCACAATACCTTCGGATACGGCCCATTGAATCGCTTCAAGCGCCCAGGATCCGATCTGGGAACTGTCTTTGAAATCCAGCTTCCCAGCATCCCTTTGTCCATCGAGTGCTTTGGCCATCATGACCATAAATTCGGCGCGTGTTACTTGTCGGTCCGGTTTAAAGGTATGATCCGGATAACCCCCAACGATACCGAGCTGAGCCGCTTCCTCTATCGCCGACGAAGCCCAATGTCCCGCGATGTCTGTTAACATAACCGGCTTTGGCTCCGGCTTCGGTTCTTCGGTCCCCGGCTTCGCCTTACGGTGAATGGTTAACTGGTAGGTTCGGGTCGTCCCGTTCTCCGCCCGAATCACCAGCTTCAACAGGTTATCCCCTTCCTTTAGCTCGATAACCTGATCCTTCTTCAGGGGTTCTTCTCCCAGAAGGACTGTTGCCTTGCTATGCGACGCATGAACACGGAGCTGCACAGATTCGGCTTCCGTCTCAAGTCGGTACTCAGTTCCGTTCTCATTGAATGCAGGGGTAAGTTCAGCTGCTTTGTCGCCGATGATCACTTCAAGTTCTTTTAAACGGTTATCTCCAGATAATACGTGTCCTCCAGAGGACCCCGATCCTGATTCTGATTCTGATCCCGATGATGGAGGATTCTCCGTTGAAGGTACTACCGAAGCGTTATAGGTACGGATCGCGGCTTGCAGAGCCATGATCGCATTCTCTACTGCCTTGGCAGTTGCATGATCCTGTTGCGCTATGGCGCTGGCTCTTTCAATGGCAGCACGGAGTGCAGACCTTGCTGCGACCGGATACTGCCCCGGCAATGTGCCTTCCCGAGTTTCGTCGAGCCTTTGCTGTGCCGATGCGATTAATCCGATTAACTCGCTCTTGTCTACTGCTGCTGCCGGTGTTGTGACTGAGTTATGAAGTCCGACGCTCTCTCCTGCAGCGTTATAGGCTTTTACAGTAAAATGATATCGGGTGTCCGGCTCCAAACCGGAAGCGGTATGTGAATACACATCATTTGTCACGGTAACAACCGGTTCACTCCGCCCTTTCAGATATACACGATATCCATCCACGCCATCAACTGCGGTCGCCTCCGGCCAGCTCATGGATACGCCGTTTGACGTGATGTCCGAAAATTCAAGCTCCCCGGCTGTCCATACAGGTGCACCCGGAATTTCTACGGTTTGAGTGATGACCGTTAAAATCTCACTTGGAGCCGATTCCGTGCCTTGCTTGTCCACGGCGGTTACTTTGAATTCATACAGCGTGTCCGGGGTTAGCCCTGTCGCTTCATATACGCTATCCGTGACCGTTGCCACGCGCTCCCCGTCCTGATACACATTAAAGTTCACGACTTGTTGGTCTGGACTGTTTACGGGATCCCAACCGATTTGAACCGTTGACGATGTCACATTCAGTGCTTTCAGGTTGGTCGGAGCGTTGAGATTCCCGCCATCTGTCGTGAATGTCCACACATCCGAAAGGGTTTTTCCCCCGAATTTGTCTTGTGCGACGACATACCACGAATAGATTCCATCGGATTGCAGTCCTGTCCACGGCTGAGTAACCTCAGTGCCGCTATCCACGTTCTGCGGTGTACCGATAGACTCTCCTCTCAGATGATTTACATGGATCGAATCCGTTGCTACCCGCTTTAATTTCGGTTCAAGATCCAGATTCATCTTGAACTCATCCGAGCCATTTGTATAATAATTGTACTTATCCAGATAAGGAGAGTACGTATTTACGTAAATCTGATTGCTATCCTTATCAAAATGCAGCAGTCTCAAGTAACCACTGCCGCCATCGGCATGTCCTTGGTAGTCTGCCAGCATCTGATACACGGTTCTGTCCGCAGTACCGTCACCATTATCATCCAATTCATTCTTAAGCAGACTGGCTCCCGTGTAATGGCCGCTCAGAACGGCAACCACATTCGGATTCGGAACGACAACTTCCTTGTACAATTTGTTACCTATACCGGAACGAGTTCCGTTCGCGAGCATATAATCATGGAAATTCAGGAATGCGGTACGGTCTGGATACGCTGCGAGAACCTCGTTCATCCACTTGATATCCTCGTCTTCAACGCCCCATCCCATATACATCATGATGAAGTCGTTGCCTTCAACGGAGACAAGGTCATAATGTCCGCGATTGTCCTTGTAGGAACCTCCGTAATATGGCTGATTCTTGTAACGGTCCTCCCCGAAATATTGACTGTAGGTCGTGTAATCCCAATCATAACTTCCCACATCATGATTTCCGGCGAGCACGCCATGCGGCAGATTAGCATCCTCCAGCATCTTCATGTAATCATCGGCACGTTTCCATTGATACTCAGCTGTCGGATCATTCACGATATCACCGGTATGGAACAAATATTTGATGTTCATATCATCGATGGAATCGACAATCCAGTCGAATTGCTTCTGCTGAATATGCGGGTACAGCTCCGTTAAGAACTGGGTATCCGATACCCATACAAAAGTGTAATCATAATCCCCACGGGATGGAATTTCATCCTGTACGATGACATCCACTTTGCTGTTCTGGACGTAGTCTGCTGCCATCAGTTCGCCTCGTAGCGTAAAATCATCTTCAGACTGGGCAATATGTTTGGTAATTTCCGTCCACTTGTTCAGGTTGTGGTTCCACGCATACATCGTGACCTTGCGTCCGAGCACCGTGTGTCCTTCCCAAATAACTTCAACGCTGTCACGCGGCTCCACGGGATGCTCCAGCTCTACCTCAAACCGGATATAAGGGAACTTAGACGTGGAATCCACCGTGACATATTGATCGTTGGACTCTGCTACCAACTTCAATTCCTCTGTAGTTAGCGCAGTTTCGCTCACTGGGAACCTGTCCTTAGGTGGCTCTTCATCCGAGGCGTTCTTGGATAATTTTACTCGATCGCCACTTAATGCATGATACGGATACGCCTGATGAAAGGAGACCTCAAGCTCGTCATCCGACGGATCGCTGACTTGAACCTTCAGTTCCGGCGACAACCCGGTTCCGCTCTCCATATCTGCTGGTGAGACCAATACAGGTGCATTCGGATGCTCCGGTGCCGTGTTAAACGTTACCGTACGTTCCGAGATGTTGCCGATCTTGTCTACTGCCCGGATTTCCAGCTTATGATCACCTGGATCAAGCTCGGACGACGAAGTATCGTATGGCACCTGGATGGCTCGACCATCCAGCAGGACCTTCACCTGTTCCACGTCGGATACGCTATCTTCTGCAGTCACATTGATCGGAATGCTTCCCTTATAGCTCTTCCCCTCTTCAACGGTCACGCTAATTACCGGTCCATTGTTATCTACCTGAACATTGGCAGATGCTTCAGACTTCCCCTTTACATTCAATTCAACCTTGTGCTGCCCGTCTGTAACCGTCGTAGTATCCCATGCGTAAGACAGGGCCTTTACTTTATCGGCTGGAATATCGAATTGAAATGCAACAAAAGGCAGAAACCGTCCATCGTCACCAAGGTCATGGATAAGCGCAGGATCGCTAAATTGCGGATCCCGGATTTCTGTCCCATCTCCTAACAACAGCCGTACATTGCGGGCATTAAAGTCATCCATATTTCCGGTCGGCTTGTCATCCTCGAAATAGGTTTTCTCATTATCACCGGCCCGAAGGGTAATTTCGTTTGTGCCGCTTATCAACCATTGCGGTTCGATGGGGACAACGATGGTTTGATAGCCGTCAATGTTCGCCTCGGTCTTGAACAGAACATTCTTGCCGATGGTTACCGTGTTGATCCCATCGTCAATACCATCGCCTTCAAAAACAAAATAAGCGGAATGCTCCATAACGGGTGTACCTTGAACCGGCTGCCCGTCGATTTGAAGCTCAAGATCGGCAGGTTCTACCCCACCTGCTGCACCCCGAATATACGTTATCCCGGTGACGGTCTGTTGATCGTCAACATTCAGGCTGGCGCTGCCACCATTCCCCGTGAGATCGACTTCGTATTTGGGACTCTCTACTTCCTTAAAGGTGTTGGACACCGTGAAAAAATACTCCAGCTTGGTGTGTCCCAGCAGCTCCAGGTAAGAAATCGTATGACCGAGGCCTTGCTTTCCTTCCTGAAGCTGTACGACCTTGTAATCGTTCTGTCCATCGACACGATAAGATAACGCGAGCGAAGTAATCATACGATCATCGTGCGCTTCTGCGATAATTTCCAGATTTTCGCCCGGCGTCACATTCGTCGTTGTCGTCCGGTTGGTGACCGTTGGTTCCTTGGTCACATCAATATGTACCGGCTCCGCAGGTACCTCGGAATGCTGCAGCGAACCCGGCGTAGCCTTATGCTCCAGCTGGGAAATCCGCTGCATCTTCAGGCTGCCATCCTCCGGGTACTTATAGAAGATCCCCTGATCGGCGGCGTTATGAACGTCTCCGTCATTGAAAAATGCGGATACGATCGGACGGCCGGTGTTCGTCACAACCACGAGCTCCCGCATGCGTGAATTGGACATGCCGCCTGAGAATATTTTGACGACATCGGTGTTTTCAATCAGGTTGGTGCCGTAATTTTTATTAAAATCAGCAATCGTTGATTTGCTGTTCTGTGCGTTAATAATCCAGAACACCAGCGTGCCTCTGGATGGAATCATCACCTCATCGGGTACATGAGCCCAGAGGGTATCACTCTCCAAGTAACGGTAACGAATTTTGTAATGGCTGAAATCGATGTCTTGGTCGGTATTGTTATATACTTCAATAAATTCATAACCGTCGGCGGTTCCTACATTCGTAGAATCAGGGACAAGCTCGGTGATCAGCAGTTCAGGTACGTTGTTCAGTGCGTTGGATGACTGGGCTGAAGCCTGTCCTGGGAAACCGGCAAACGAGGCCGACAACACGATACAGAGAATCAAAAAACAGGATATACATCGATTCAGGACGATCTTAGACAATGGAAAACCTCCTAGAAATGATTTTTTGAACAATCAATTCAGTTTCCCAATTCTCCAGGTCTCCATGGGATCTCCAAATTTTAATTAAAGCGCTTTCAATATTAAATCCCTCACGATTTAGATTTAGGCTATCCCCTATAAGAGATCCATTTAACACCTCACCTCCTAAGATCAATAATTGCATATTCCCTTTGATTTTTAAACCGATTTATGTAAAATCTGATAAATGATTCACAAGTCCCGGGATCAGTTAAACGTCTAGTAAAATAGGACAATTTGTTAACAGATATTCATTACTATATATTAAGTAGTTACCCCTATCTCAAGGTCCACAAGCGGGGGCAGCATAGCGTATAAAGCCCATTACTTCCAGACTATTCACGTCTTATCCGGTTCATCTTTAGGCAAGCATCCGTCAGGATCCTCTTTCATGGAATGCTGCTTCAGCTTATTCAGATACTATCAATTACTCCGGTCTCCCGCACAAAAAAAGACCCCGCGAATGATTTCGCAGGATCCTTATCAGTGGGAAGCGATTTAAAATTCATTATGCAGCCATTTTCCAATTGCTAGGGTGCCTTACCTGAAAAGAATCGAAGAAACTTCGCTCTCCTTCTCCTTTTGCGAGTGTTCATGGTGAATCAACTGCCTTTCGGAATGACATCATGTTCTTCCGTCCGTCGATTGACAATACCACTTCCCACTTGTTCTATATTTACCCGTTCCTCGGGGAGTGAAACACTTTAACCCGAACTTCCTCTCGAATTTTGAGATTAGCCTATGTACCCCTTCATTTGTATAAATGATGGCGACTACTCACTCTTCATTGTCTGGGACAGTTGCACCAGCTTGTTCATGGTTTTCCAATTCCGCATCGTCATCGGTACGCCGAGCTTCGTCAACTGAACCGCCAGCTTGGAATTCCGAACGCTTTCCTTAAACAGTAAGTAAACATCTTCACCAATAACCTCGAAGGTTTCCTTTTCGTTTACATAAAGCCTTAATTTCTCCACATCTTCAGCAGCAGGCGCTTCCGGCAGCATGGCAGCATAAAGGCTCTCAAACTCCGATGCTTCCTCCGCTTGACGTATCGTTTCTTCCGAAAATGGACAGTTCCGAACGATCCCCTCGATTTCCTCGGAAGTTCTAAGGATCACCGATATCGAGAATCCGAACGTTTCAAGTATGCCTTGTTCCATTTGGACGCGCAGCGTTTCCTTGGATTCCGCAGATTCGAAGAGCACGTTTCCGCTCTGGATGTAAGTCTGCACGCGAGTTAGTCCCATGCGTTCAAGCATCTTCCTTAGATCGGCCATTTTGATTTTGTTATGTCCGCCGACATTGATCCCTCTGAGCAACGCGATATAAATTGTCATCCAAGCATCCTTTCCACGATCAGACCTGCCGTCTTCTCCCCGTTCGCAATGCAATCCGGTATACCCACTCCATAATAGGAGCATCCCGCAAGCATAACGTTAGGGTACAGGTCACCCATTTTATGCTCTAATGACTCCACGATTTGCCGGTGCTTCAAATGATAATTCGGCATATTATCATGCCATTTAGTGACTTCACAAGAGATGGGCTCTGCCTTAATACCGAGGCTTTGGCTGATATCCTCCATCCCGACCTGTTTCAATTCTTCATCGGATAATCGGATGAACTCCTCATAATGCGGATTGGAGCTCTTGTAGAACAATCGCATTAATAACCGCTTGTTCTCGGAAGTATGCTCCCATTTCCGGCTCGTCCAGGTACAAGCATCACACTTCAACTGGGTTCCCTTGGCCGTAATGAATCCCGTTCCATCGTAGGGAAGCTCTTCGTCTTGAATATCATAGGCAAGATACACGCTGATAAGCGATTTGGTATACAGCTGGTCAAAGTCCTCGTTAAGCAGCGGATCTTGCAGCAGCTCCTTCGCGGCGGATCCCATTGTGCTTAATACAACAAAATCAGCTTCAAGCTTTTCGCCATTTGCCAACGTTATCCCGTAGCCGCTAGCCATTTTCTCCAGCTTCTCTGCGGAAACGCCCTTATATATCTTCGCGCCTGCTTGTATCACGGTCCGTTCCAGTGCATCAATCAATACGGAGACTCCGTCTTGGAAGGAAACAAACTTCTTATTTCCTGAGCCCAGGAACTTCTGTTTATGCTCGGCTAGACCACCCATGATACTACCGTGTTCATTTTTGTATTCTAGTAAATAAGGAAACGTAGACGCAATGGTGAGATCATGAAGCTCTCCGGAATATACGCCCGATATGACCGGAGCGATCTGATTCTGAACGATTTCCTTGCCAAGGAAGGCTTCAAGGAACTCGCCCAAAGAATCATCCTTGGTAAACGTTTCATTCGGCGTGTAGTAGTCCTTGAGCGCCTCCACCTTCCCCTCGGCGGACACGAGCTCGCTTTCCGCCAAGGATTTCAGGCTAAGCGGTATGCCGAATACGCTCTCATCCGGGATTCTTTTCAAACCTGCAGCCGTATATATGAACGAAGTCCCCGTGGCATTATACACAACCTGGTCTGTTAACTGAAGCTCCTCCAGAAGTGGTGCCACATTCGTTTTCCGGGATACGATCGAATCCGCTCCGGTTTCCATAATAAATTCACCGTTCTGAACGGTTCGGATTTTGCCTCCCAGCGTTTCACTTGCCTCGATAAGCACAAATTCCATATCCTGTTGATGGCGATTTAATTCTTTTTGCAAATAGTATAAGGTCGAAAGTCCGGTAATGCCGCCGCCGATGACTACGGTAGTTGTCACTTTACATACACCTCTATTATGTAGGTTCATAACATCTTCATCATGTTTGTTACCATTGTATCCAATTTCTAAGTATATCATAGAGTCCGTTCTTTCGAGGGCCGCCAATCCCTCAATATTGTGAACAGAATCGTTCACACAGTCATCGGCTTTCCACCAGGAACAGGAACACAATTAGTACATCATGCATACTACTCCCTTTGTGCACGTGCAGATCCAGGGGCATGCCAGGATGGTTATCGACAGCAAAAAAAACTCCGCGAGATCACTCGCAGAGTTTTTTCGTGGGAAGCGGTTATTTCTATTCTAACGCAATCGTTCCATTGCTTAAGGTGTACTTTGGAATAATTCAGGTAGTGTCGTCCTTATTCCTCGTTATGCTGTACATGGGTATCAAATCCTTTCGGTAATTCCGACTTAACGTCTTATTATCCGTCTGGTGTTGATGTGTTTCCACTTCCCACTTAGGATATATATACCCGGTGTACGGTGGATGAAACAGATGAAGCTTTTCTTTTTCACGCCACTGCCAGAACTTTAATTATCCTCGGTCAACACTTCAAGCAATCCGGCCGGAAGCTCATACTTGCGGTTGTTGATCTGAATGCTCTTCAGTTCCTCCAGCAGCGAATCATTGCTTTCCGAATCCTTAATGGCCTGCACTTCGTGGTGCAATTGCTCCATCTGACGGTCCAGCGCGTTAGCCGTATCCGCCGCCTTCTTGAGCTCTTCCAGCAGATGCTGGGGAACCGACTTATTATATTTATAGAAAATTTTATGCTCCAGACTCGCCCAGAAATCCATGGCAATGGTCCGAATTTGGACTTCAACGCATACCTTCTCCACCCGGTCGGAGAAAAAGACAGGCACTTCGACTAACAGATGCAGGCTTTGGTATCCGTTTGGCTTCGGATTCTTGATATAATCTTTGACGTTCAGGACCGTTAAGTCGCTCTGCTTCTGCAGCATGTCGCTGATTTTGTAAATGTCGGTAATGAAGGAGCAGGTGATTCTTAGACCCGCGATGTCTTTAATGTTATCTTCGATGGAACTGAGAGATATGTTTCCGCCTTTTCGGAGCAGCTTCTTCATGATGCTCTCCGGCGATTTCAGGCGGGACTTCGTATGTTCGATCGGGCTATAATCATGAAGAGCCTGGAACTCCTCTTTTAATATTTCCATTTTGGTTTCGATCTCATCTAAGGCGAATTTGTATTTCATCATAAATCGGGTAATTTCGTTCCGAATGATTTTGAGCTGTTCGATTTGCATAGAATTCATGGGATACTTCCTTTCGATTGTGTGATTCAGAGCCGTGATGACTCGAGTAGTAAATAAAAACAAAACACGCTGCTAACATTCTAGAAGTTCTGTTCCCTCTTTAAATAGTAGTTGATTTTGAGGTGCGACTGCAACTTTAGTGCAATGACGTCAAAAAGACGCTGCAACCAGAAGGTTACAACGTCTTTTATCATATGCCAGCTTCGTAGCGCTTGATATCGTTGTATAAACCATATCTTGCAAGGCGTTTATGCTCGTATTTTATTATCCTATACAGTTCATGAACGTGGTATTATTTCTCGGGCAATCGCAAAATACTCATGGTTTCGACATCCATTCACAATGGATTTCCCCACTTTCATTCACTCCCATTTTATCGAAAATTAAATATTCCCTCTTGATTTGGCCTCATTCTGAAATCGACAAAATGCTTGAGCGAATCCAATTGAAAGTAGATGTTCTGATCGTATAACTTTCTTATTGTTTGGCCGGGTGGGGTTCCATAGGAATGCCCAGGAAATACGCGCATTTCAGGTGCCGCAAATGATTTGATTTTTTGAATGCTATCAAACATCGCCTCAGCGGATCCGCCCTTGAAATTGCATCCTCCGCAGCCTTCAATAAATAGTGTATCTCCCGTAAACATACAGTCCTCAAGCAAAAAACACATACTTCCCGAAGTATGCCCGGGTGTCAACATGCACGTCACGATCGTCTCCTCAAACTGGATGGTCTCTTCATCGGATAAACCTATCAAATTGGGGCAATTGAATCCATACTCTTCTATTTCCACACTCGACATGAATACACCGCATTCATAAATCTCAGTTAACACTGACGTCAGGTTTATATGATCGTAATGGGAATGGGTTAACATAATCCCTCTCACATCTGCGTTTAAATCGTTTAGCTTGGCTAGGATGGTATCGAGTTCCCATGAAGGATCGATTAGGATGGCGGCGTGGCTGCCCTTATCAAATACAATATAACTATAATTAATATAGGGTTGCGAAACCGTTCGCAGGGCAAACACTTCGTAATTTATCATGATTCCTCCCTAGCCATTTATTACCCATATATTAGTATATGGATACTTTTTTGTAAACTATGTAAGAATAGCTTGAAGCAGATTCGCTCACCACTTGCTAACCAACGCAGTTCCTAGAAGGAAAGAACATGAGAAGAAAGACCGTCAGGAATGTCATGCTATAAAAACACTTTTTCCAGGCTATTATCTTCTTCTGAATCTCATCTTTGTACCGCTGGCACCCTGCCCCGCTTCTGCGCCGCCATCTGCGGATACGCAATGCCCAGCAGGATCACGATAACTCCGATCCATTGCAGAGCAGTCACCTGCTCGCTCAGCACCAGCACCGAAGCGATAACAGCGACGGGCAGCTCTCCAGCCCCAAGGATGGTTGCCAGTCCTGTGCTGATTTTGGGTGCGCCCAGTGCGAATAGCAGTACGGGCAAAACAACGCCGAATACGCCTAAGATTAAGCCGAACAGCCATAACCCGTTGTCAAACAGGGATATCTCCGTGTACACTTTCGGCGTGAATAGGATCGTCAGCAGAATCAGACCACCCGTTGAGGTATAGAAGCTCCGGGTAATCGGTGACATCTGCGTCTCGACCCGGCCGCTGAAGAAGACAAACAAAGCCATCATCAAGGCCGCAGCCAGCCCCAATAAAGTCCCTTTCCAATTCAATTGAAGCTCGCCTGCACCCAAAATCCCCCCAGCCATAATCGTCCCGACGAACAGGATGATAACGGAGATAATGGTGGATTTATCCGGCCATTGCCGTTTCACAATGGCTTCGATAATGACGCCGATCCAGGTGAATTGAAATAGAAGAACGACGGCAATCGATGCCGGAATGCTCTGAAGGGCAAGGTAATACGTGACGCCTGTAAGACATGTACATAACCCAACCCCAGCTAGCCTTAGGAATTGCTTGCCCGTAACCTTTTGACGTCCAAAAAACAGCATCAGCAACAGCAGGATGAGCCAGCCTGTCCCGAATTGGCTGATCATAACCTCCTGAAATTGGAACCCTTCCTGGTAAGCAAGCTTTACAACCGTTGACAGAATACCGAAACAGCAAGCTCCCAAAAATACGTAGAATGAATTTTTCAACAAATGCAACAACGTAATACTCTCCCTCCGCAACAAAAAAAACCCCGCTTTTCACTGTTTTGGAGACCAGAAAACAGTAAAAAGTGGGGTTAACACTGTTTGATATTGAATTATGACTTATCTTAAGACAAAATCTCGACATTGTAAATACCAAATTGATCAATCGTACATCTAACCGTGGTCCCTATACGATTCACATTGATGACTAACCAAACTTAGGAGGACAACTTTGCAAAAATCTCTCTCAATTTAGCAACAGCTTCGATCTCCAGAGCTTTAATATCCTCTACCAGCGATATCGCCTTCGTTGCTTGCTCCTCCGAATTAGGCTCTCCACCTACCGGGAATGGGAACATCTGATGCAGGACACTGAACTTCTCACACATTCCTGTATATAACACGCTGGCTTCTTTAAACTGCTGCGTGAGCTCCGGTCCTTCCTTATTCGCATCCGGCCAAGCTGCAATCAGTTCCTTGAAGAACTCAGCAGCATAATACCGGGCATCTCTTAATACCTCGATGTTGTAAGCATGACCGTTCGGTTCTATCTTCCGCCCCTGCAGCGATTTAACCCAAGCATCATATGCCGCAATCCCCTTCACTGCCGTCGGCACCACGCTTTCTTTCCCCTCATATTGCTCGATGGCGGTTTCAAGCGCAAGTCGAAGCTGCTGCTGAAGCGTTAAATCAACGGAGCCCTCAATAGCCAGAACAAATAGATCTTCCATCACGCTTCTGCCGAGATTTTCGTAGGGCAGCGTATCCACTCTGCCGCATACTTCCCCATAGAGAGTTCTCGTTTCATCGTCGTAACCATACAGTGTACCAAATTCCGGGAAGAATATATCCCAAGCCAGCACAGGGTATCCCCGGTCTAGTGAAGCATGAATCAGATCAAGGGCCCTTGGCAGCTCCTGATGAATGCTGCGCTTGCTCATGGCACTCTTCTCCAAAGCGGTTGGATCCAGCAGATTGGCATTGGTGCCGACGCCGTCCGACATGCCATCTACAAACTTGGAATGGAACCCGATATTATGAAGGCCCCGAGATAATACTTCACCAAAAAAGTACGACGTTGGACCTGCAATGTGAACTTCATCCGGGATGATGTTGATCCGGAATGCATGACCTGTAAGCCCCATGACCATCGGCAGGGATAACTTCCGATCTGTAAATTGAAGCATTTTATACGTGGCATCCGCAGCGGTTGTCCAAGTTTTGATTTCTTTCAACGGTCCTTCATAAGGCAGAATTTTCTTTTTCATAATTCCCAAGTCCCTTCTCATCTTAATATAAGAGTCAACGGTGACGCGGATTTTTTCTTGGATCACTTTCTTCCGTGATCTCGAAATAATCTGATACACATTGGCCGAGGAGAGCTGAAACAAGTTGGCAATTTCTTGCGGAGACAGCTGATCGAAAAAATGGGATTCGAAAATAAGCCGTTCGCGTGGCTTTAGACATTGAATGATGTCCGTTAAAAAGCGCAGCGTCTCTCGCTGGACGATCCGTTCCTCCGGAACGTGGAATCCAGCGGCAGCTTCGGTTGCAGAATGACGGAGCCTGCCCAGAATACTGTCCAGATTGTTCCACTGATCTGAACTCCCGGCACCATCAGCTCTTCCCCTGCCTTCAAGCTCGGTGAATGTCTGCTCTTTCATCGCAGGGCTTCCCTTAAGGCGGGTATAGGCCTGATTCCGGACGATCCGCTGCACCCACGGCAAGAACCGCCGGGCATCGACTAGTTTCCCCAGATGCATGAACGCACGGATTAGCGCATCCTGTACAACGTCCTCTGCCAGGTAGGACTCCCGGGTTATAGCTCTGGCATAGCCATAAACCTTGGACCGATGACGCCGAACAAGCTCCCCGAATGCTTCCCGCTCCCCTGCCTGCGCATATTTCACCAACTCCTGATCTTCCATCTCATCCCACTGGACCCTGCTGTCTGCTGTCGTTTCCAATTGCTCAAACCCTCTTTCGTATCGTTGACTACTTATATGACCAGAGAAGTTCGTTATTTCTGACAAAGTGATTGAGAAATATTATACCTTTTTTTGTTTAACCCTGGTGCATTATGCTAAGAACGCAAGCGAAATCAAATCCAACCAGCCGCCACTTGAATTTTATAGTACATAAAAAACATTCCAAGATGACCCCTAAACCTCGGTCACTCGAAACGTTTTTTTAACAACATGGCTCGCTTAGATTACATCCGCGGCTGCTTGGTGAGCCTCCCGGCGAAAATGCCCGGGTTCAGGACGTGTTAGGCCCAGGTGCTCCCGCAGCGTCGTTCCGCTGTATTCAGTACGGAACAAGCCTCGTTCTTGCAGCACCGGTATAACCGTATTCACGAAATCGTCCAGATCACCGGGCAGAACCGGCGGCATGATATTAAATCCGTCGCAGGCATAACCTTCAAACCAATCCTGCATCATGTCCGCTAATTGCTCGGGCGTCCCAACAAACTGCATATGTCCCCTTGAGGTCAGTATCTTTCTGCCTAACTCCAGGATCGACAGATTTCCTTGGTAAGCCATATCCATGTATAACTGGACCCGACTCTTCATGCCGTTAGAAGCTGCCACGGGGTCCGGGATGTTTCTTGGTAGCGGCTGGTCCAGCGGATAACCGCTCAGGTCGTAATTCAGGAACCCGGATAGAACGGTGATTGCCGACGCTGGCGGAATCAATTCCAGCAGCTCCTGCGCCTTGCGCCGTGCCTCCTCTTCAGTAGACCCGATGACAGGCGACAAGCCCGGCATGATTTTAAGGCTTCCTCTTCCTCTCCCATAATGAGACAGCTTCGAATGGACGCTTGCATAAAACTCCTGCGCTGCCTGTTTGGACTGCTGTGCCGTGAAGATAACCTCGCCATATTGCGCGGCAAAGTCCTGTCCCCGACCGGAAGAACCAGCCTGTATCAGCACGGGGTAGCCTTGCGGCGGCCTCGGTACGTTCAGCGGGCCTTTCGTGGAGTACCATTGTCCGGTAAAATCCACAGGCCGTACCTTCGCTCCATCCGCAAATCTACCAGACTTCCGGTCAAGCACAAGCGCATCGTCTTCCCAGCTGTCCCATAAACGGGTAACCACTTCAACAAACTCACGTGCCATTTCATAACGCAGGCCATGCTCCGGATGCTTGTTCTTCCCGTAATTGTGGGCTTCGATATCCAGCTGGGACGTTACGATATTCCAGCCCGCTCTACCTCCGCTGATCCAATCGAGAGAAGCGAACTTCCTTGCCACGTTGTAGGGCTCGTTGTACGTTGTGGAGACCGTGGCGGTCAGTCCCAGCTTGTCCGTAACGGTAGAGAGAGCGGATAAGAGCGTCAACGGGTCCAGCATGCCGGAGGCGGAATTCTCGACCTGGGTCACATACAGCAAATCGGCAAAAAACATCATGTCGAACTTCCCCCGCTCCGCTGTGGCGGCAAGCTGCTTATACAGCTCAATTCCAAACATTCCTTCTACATCGGATGCTGGATGACGCCACCCGGCATGATGATGTCCGGCATAATAGATAAACGCACCCAGATGCATCTGGTGATCTCTGCGGTTGGTTGTTCCCATCTTCGTTAACACTCCTTTTAATAAATTGTCGACTTAACCTCCTAGAAGAAGCCCTTATAGGTCTCTCTCCAGCTCAGCAGCCTGGACTCCAGCAGACGCACCACGGAATCGGACAGCTTGCCCACGATCGCGAAAATAATAATGCCTACAAACACGATATCCGTCTGCGAATAGGCTCTGGCGTCTTGAATCATATAGCCAATGCCCGCGCTGGTCCCCATCATCTCCGCGACGACCAGAACAAGCCAGGAGACGCCGAGCGACAGGCGGATGCCAAGCAAAATGTTCGGCAAGGCGGCCGGTACGATCAATCGGATCAGCAGCTGCGGCTTGGAATATTGAAAGATCCTTGATACTTCATACAGCTTCGTATCCACGTTTCGAATGCCGAGGAAGGTGTTCACATACATCGGGAAGAAAGCCCCCAGGGAAATCATCAGAATTTTTGAGAATTCCCCGATGCCGAACCAGAGAATAAACAGCGGAATCAGCGATAAGAGCGGTACGGTACGCAGCATTTGCAATGAGGGATCCAGCGTTCGCTCCGCCATTTTGCCTAGACCCGTGGACACCCCCAAGGCAAGACCGGTCAAACCGCCCAGTAAAAAGCCCGAGAGCGCTCGAAGGATGCTGATCCGAAAATGCTCCCACAGTTCACCGCTGGCCCCCAAACTCGCGAATTGCTTGGCAATCGTTAGCGGCGTAGGCAGCAGGGTTGCTGAAATCCATCCGAAACCACCCGCTGCCTGCCATAAAGCCAGAATCGCGATAGGCACAAGCCAGGCATGAAGCGGCCTTGGTATGACCTTCAACCAATCCTTCTCCGTAAATTCACGGGTGGCACTTGGACTTTTCATGACTTGTCATCCCCCTTGTAGCTGTTCTGCCAACGCAGCAGTCTGCCTTCGAGCCGTTTAACCAGCGTATCCGAGAGCTTTCCGACGAGTGCAAAGACCATAATTCCGACGAAGACGACGGTGGTCCACGAGAAGGATCGCGCGTCATTGATGATATACCCGATGCCGGAGCTTGCGCCCATCAGCTCCGCCACTACAAGTCCAAGCCATGCAACGCCGATAGAGAGACGGATGCCAAGGAAAATATGGGGCAGCGCGGCGGGAACGATCAGCCTGCGAATCTGGTCCCAGCGGCTGAACTGCAGAACGCGTGCTACGTCAAACAGCCTGTTGTCCACGGACCGGATGCCGAGGAAGGTGTTCACGTAAAGCGGAAAGAACGAGCCTTTGGCAATAAGAAGTATTTTCGAGGTTTCCCCAAAACCGAACCAAAGGATGAATAGCGGGGCGATCGCCAGATGGGGAAGCGTCCGCAGCATTTGCAAGGAAGGATCGACAAGCCGTTCGGCTTTGTACGAAAATCCTACCCATATGCCCGCGGCCAAACCCAGGCTGCCGCCAAGCAGGAATCCGAGCAGTGCTCGCCAGGATGATATGCCAAGATGCCTGATCAGCTCGCCTGTGCTTGTTAGATGAACGAACTCATTCCAGATGCTGAGCGGAGTCGGAAGCAGAATCGGGTTGAGCCAGCCCAGAGCTCCCGCGGTCTGCCATGCGATGATAATAGAGAGCGGAACAAGCCAGCCGATCAGTGCGTTTGTAAGCTTTAGCCGGAACCTGCGTTTTAGCCGATTTTGACTTCGAATGGACTCGGCGGGCACAACCACGGCCCCTTTGCTGATCCCTTCTTGGAGCATATACGATTACCCCCTTTCCGATTCAGATGATTTGCACTTATTTAGACGCAGCCTCAATGTACTGATTATCAAACACGTCTTTAACCTGGATTTTTTTGCGGATTGTTTTCTGCTCGAATTGGAAATCGGCCGTTTTCTGCTGTTCGGCAATAATGGCATCCGTCACCGGAATGTTGATCGACCTCGAACGGTCAAAGATGCCTTGAATGACTTCCTGTGGAATGCCGCGCTCATCGGCATACCGCTTTAGCGCCTCGGCCTCGTTCTCTTTCTCCCAAGCGAGCGTTTTGTTCAGCACTGTAAGATAGAGCGTGACCAAATCCGGATATTGATCGGCAAAATCCTTCCGCACGATATTGAACGATGGTGACAGAACGCCAAGCTGCTCGCCGTCCGCCAGCACTTTGCCTTTGCCTGTCAGCGTGTTCAAGGTGATATACGGATCCCAGGTTGCCCATGCATCGACGCTGCCCGATTCGAATGCGGGCTGGGCTTCGTCGGGCTGAAGCTGGATGATTTCAATATCGGACACCTTGACTCCTTGATCCACCAATCCCCGGTACAGGAAGTTAAAGGCGTTGCTCCCTTTGGTCACCGCTACCTTCTTGCCCTTCAAATCACTCAAGGTCTGCGCGGTACTGCCCGGCGGCACGATGATAGCCACATTCTTCTGACCGTGCAGGCTCTGGGAAATGACCTTAAACTGGATATCTGCTGCCTGGGCAGCGATAATCGGCATATTGCCGAGCCCCGCAAAATCCAGGCGCTTCGAAGCCATCGCTTCGGTCATCGGGGGGCCGCTCTGAAACTCCGACCACTCCACCTTGACGCCCAACTTGCCAAACTCCTCCTCAAACCACTTCTCTTCGCGGGCCTTGCCAAACAAACCGCCGCTGCCCTGTACCCCGAGTCTTACGGTCAGATCTTTGTATTTGCCGTCCGCTCCTTTCTCTACAGCGCTAACCTTGGGCTGGCTGTTTGCGCCCGCGCAGCCGGATGCCAAGACAGACATGATGAGGAATACCATAATGACTACACTTTTTTTCTTCAGTTTCATGCTCAAACTCTCTCCCCTGTTTTCTATCGTTCATCTATCCTGCTAGACGTTCAGCATCATCCTGCGTGTTTAAATGCCCGCACCGGTATCAAACTCCGGTTCTTCCACTTTCTCAAACTCGCGCAGTACTTTGGTCCGCAGCTCCTGAAAGGAGGAGCCGGTCCGTTTGCGAGGGAACGGCAGATCAATCGGCAGAATGGAACGGATGTGGCCCGGTCTCGGGTTCATAATAACAACACGCTCGCCGAGGAACACGGCTTCATCCAGATCGTGGGTGACAAAGAGCATGGTCGTGCGGTTATTTTGCCAAATATCGAGCAGCACCTCTTGCATATGGGAACGCGTAAATGCATCCAACGCGCCAAACGGCTCATCCAGCAGCAGCACGTCCGGATTCCGCAGCAGCGCCCGGGCGATTGCTACCCGCTGAGCCATCCCCCCTGACAGCTCCCTGGGATATGCTTTCTCGAAGCCTTTGAGCCGTACCAGCTCGATGAACTCATCCACCTTCTTGCGGATGTCCTTCTGCTTCAGCGACAAATTACCTGCGATATTCTTCTCCACGGTCAGCCATGGAAACAACCGCGGCTCTTGAAAGATAAACCCTTTCTCGATGCTTGGGCCGGATATCGGCTTGTCATTCAACAAGACATTCCCTTCGTACGATGTGTCCAGACCGGCAACGATTTTCAGCAGGGTGCTCTTGCCGCAGCCGCTCGGTCCGATTAACGTAATGAATTCTCCCTTTCGAACCCGCAAATCAATGCCTTTCAGCGCGGTAACATTCCCCGTCGGGGCTTGAAAAATTTTATTTACCTGTTGAATAATCAAGGTGTCTGCTGACATTCGTTTCACCATCCCATATTATAATTATTCACACCTGTTTACTTGGTTATAGAGACAACAAAACCCACTAACGACGTACTTTCTCAGAAGACAGACCGCATATAGCGGAAGTTCTTTCTTGCAAGATAAGGATGATAAACCTCTGAAGTTTATGCTTTCTTATCTCATAAAAAAAGAGATATAGCGCTTGTCTAAGTACGTCCATCCATCATCGTACTTATTCATATGCGCGATATCTCCAGTTATCCGGTCGATTATCTCGTGATTCATTTGATATGCCGTTATATTACAACCACTGGTAAAGGTTGTCAAACCTTTTTTTCATTCCGCGCCCAAGTCATATATGTCAGAATATAGTCCTTACAGGCAATGGACAAAAGATGCCCAATAATGCGACAATATAATCTGCATGTCATATATTATATTGTAAGATTTTTGCACCACTAAACGCGAAGAAGCAACATTGCATTTATAGGAAGGGAACGAAAGCATGGCTCAATTATTTTTCAAATACGGCTCCATGAACAGTGGTAAATCCATCGAAATTTTGAAAGTTGCCCATAACTACGAAGAACAGAACAAACCGGTGCTTCTCTTTACGTCCGCTCTTGATGACCGGGATGCCGTTGGGTATGTATCCTCACGAATCGGCCTTCGCCGAGAAGCGATACCTGTAACCGATACGACCGACATCTATGGGATTGTGAAGGATCATCAGCCTAAGCCTTACTGCGTTCTTGTTGATGAATGCCAGTTCCTGTCCAAGGACAGCATCCTGCAGCTAGTACGGATTGTAGATGAGCTTAATGTGCCTGTCATGGGCTTCGGGTTGAAGAATGATTTCCGGAACGAGCTGTTTGAAGGCAGCCGCTGGATGCTGATTTACGCTGATAAAATCGAGGAAATGAAGACGATCTGCTGGTTCTGCGAGCGCAAAGCGATCATGAACCTTCGCGTCATTGACGGTAAGCCCGTGTATGCCGGCGAGCAGATCCTGATTGGTGGGAATGATACCTACTTCCCTGTTTGCCGCAAATGTCATACCAATCCCCCTTTATCTTAGGACGTTTTCACGAACAATCCACCATTCAAACGTAAGGAGTAGGATGATCCATGCCGATAGTCAGACCGCTATTAACCGACCAGGACTTTCAGGAAGTTATGGAGCAGCAGATCCGTATACGCATCTTCAAGGATAATCATCTGATTGATTCCGGCAGTCTCCTCATCCGCTTCACTGACGAAACCGTCATTACACAATCCAGCGTCAGTTCGCTCGGCTATCATAAGCGGGATGAATGCGAATTTTTTGAAGTACGAAAATGAGAAATGATAGATGGATTGCCTGAGTGCTTTCATGATAGACCTCTTCTACGAAGATCTGTCAGAGCCTCGGGCAATCCTTCTTTATCTCAGGGATAGATCGCATATAGCGGCCACAAAAAACAGCGGCCTTCTGCAGAACGATCTGCAAAAAACCGCTGTTCGTTAATCAACCTATTACACTAAAAGCGTACGCTTGTACCCTAGTGAATATCAGACTTCGCCATGCTCCCGCCCAGCACATCCGCGACATTTTGAATCGAAATAAATGCGTTCTTATCAATTTCCTGCACAACCGTCTTCAACTTCGCAATTTCCAGCCGGGTAATGACGCAATAAATCATCTGCGTATCCTCTTTGGAATACCCGCCCTTGGCATAGATCATGGTCGTGCTGCGGCCCAGACGCTGCATGATAGCATTTGAAATTTCTTCGTATTCATTGGATATAATCGTAACGGATTTGGACTCGTCCAAGCCCTCTACCACTATATCCATCACTTTTGCCGCTATGTAGTATGAGAAGATCGAATACATGGCCGAATCTGCACCAAATACAAACCCTGCCGTAATAAAAATAAACACGTTGATAATCATGATGATTTGTCCGACCGGCATCCGCAGCTTTTTGGACAGCAGGATAGCAACGATCTCCGTACCGTCGAGCGCTCCGCCATAACGGATGACAAGACCTACCCCCAGCCCCAGAACCAAACCACCGAACAGCACCGCTAAAATTTTCTCGTTCGTAAACGGGTCTACATGATGCAGGAAGGTTGTCGCCACCGACAATACCACAATCCCGTATAATGTGGAAAATGCGAACGTTTTACCGATCTGCTTGTAACCGATGAACAGAAACGGTAAGTTGATAATAAATAGGAACACACCCAGATTGATGGGCGTAATCGATGATAATACGATGGAAATACCAGTAATACCACCGTCGATAATTTCGTTGGGCACCAGGAATATTTCAAGCGCCACGGCCATCAGAATTGCACCGATGGTGATAAAGATGAACCGTTTCAGAATTTCGCCGACTGTCAGATTTTTGTGTTTTTTGACCATGCCATTCTCCTTTTGTATCTTTTTTCACACGAAGTGCCTGTCGAAGAACCATTGTATTAAAAAAAGGAATGACATGTCAATGTTGACACGCAAAGTAACATGGGTCTTTTAGGCCATTGTATCGTCATCCAGACATAAGGAACGCAGATGCTGATCGATAATCCTCTCGATCTTTTCTGTGGCGAGCTGCTGCGGCCTCATGATATGATGAATCGCTAACCCATCCACCAATGCGTATATTCGCTCCTTCTCATATTCAAGATCCAGCTCCGGTTTAGCCAGCTTATGGGCAACCAGGGTATCCACCACATAATGGCACGCCTTGGTTAAACCATCGTACATATGATCGGTCATTATTCTTAACTCGGGATAGACTAGCGCTTTGGCAACAAACGACATCCACACCTCCATTTCCATCGTCCTATCCTCATCCATCGGCAGAAATTGCATCAACACTTTCTTTACATCCTCAAGGACGGGTCCGTTTAAGGCTAGAGAAGAAAAACGTTCTTCAATCCGTTCGATAATCAGGTTCATACAGAAAGCTAACAGCTCAGCCTGGCTGGTAAAATAGTGCCTCAACGAACCTACGGATAAACCCGCCTCTTCCGCGATATTACGTACCGTCGCTTTTTCGAGTCCACCCCTCTGAATCACCCGCAGGGCAGCCTCAGCGACCCATTGTCTTTGTTTATCATGATCTACGATTTTCGGCATAACCCCATTATACACTTCCTGTTTTTTTTAATACAACGTACGATAAACAACATTTCAGTTTCCTCGGTTTGCTTCTACGATGCCTACCCTCGTAAAAATAGGTTCTCTTTATGGAACACCTTGGTAGAACCAATACTATATATATTAATGTCAAAAAGAATAGTGAACACGCGCAGCGTGTTTTAGAAGAGGAGCGAGTTTGCCATTCGCACATTAACTGAATCGAAGGCTAGGCATGGTGTCTCTCGGGCATTCCGTGATCGGGAGGGCCGTTTAAACCTGTTCTGGCGTGTCGTCCTTGGGTGGCTGGCTTTTGTAACAGGGCTCGGACTAGCTGTTGTGATAGCCACGACAGCGAGTTCCTACGAGATCCCCACGCTCGGGCTGCAAATCCTCCTGGCAGTCGTAACGACAAGTGTATCCGTACCGCTGATTTATCTGCTTAGGCGTTATGTCGACCAGCGTCCCTGGAGCGGACTTGGTCTTAGCTCTCCTCCTTCCGGTTTTCGTTATTTCCTTCTCGGCATTGGTCTCCTTGCCCTGGTCACAACAGCAGCCTTGCTGATTGGCAGTGCCGCCGGGTGGCTCCGAATCGTGGCATTCCACTTCCCTGTTGCTACGATGCTCGTTATCCTCATCAACGTTCCCATTGCTTTTTTCTATGAAGCCTTTCCTGAAGAATTAACCTTCCGCGGTTATGTGTTTCGAAACCTGAACACCCGTTTTCCGCGCTGGCTTGCGCTGATCCTTCAGGTTGTGTTATTCGTACTTGCACCTATCGCCGTAACGGGATTCATGATAGCCATAGGAATAGGTACATGGGATCTGATTACGGTGGAGTATATCATCAATTTAATTGCATTTGGTACGGTATTGCAGCTGTGCCGTATCGTATCCAACAATCTATGGATGAATATTGGCTTTCACCTGGCCTGGCTGGAGATGGTCCGGTATGTCGTGGTGCCTTCGAATTATGCACTCATCGAGATTGAATACCTTTCTATATGGGGCAATTATATGGTCACGATCGGTTCGGTCATCATCGGAATTATTCTCTTGGTCGTGTGGTCACTGCGGAGCAAGAATCGAATCGATTGGAATGGGGTCGAGCCGGATCTTCCTCCGAATTCATATCCAGAAACCAAGAAAGCTGCGTTGCCCACCCATTCTGGATAACAACCGTTAACGGTTAAAGCTCAAACTCACCGCTGCTTACGGGGAGTTTGAGCTTTATTTGTGTTCATCCATCCGGTCCAATACCTGCAATTTATAATATTGGTTTCCGTTATGCTATAATATATTCCATCCGAGATCGACCAGAAAATACATAATTTTACCCTAGGCAGGGAGAGGACTTACTCATCATGTTGGAATGGCTTCAGAATTTATGGACCCATATAAAGGAAATTGACATGGATCAAGTACAGGGATGGCTTGAGCAGTATTCACAGCTAGGTCCCATTCCGGGTATTTTGCTTCCATTTATAGAGGCGTTTCTGCCCATACTGCCCCTTATCGTCCTTGTAATGGGGAACTCCGCTGCCTACGGTTTATGGTGGGGATTCTTACTGTCCTGGATCGGCGTTTGCCTTGGATCTATTACCGTGTTTTGGATCGTTCGCAAGCTGGGCGGCAAGCTGGGATTGCTTATTCAAAAAAGAATGCCGGGATCCCAGCGTTTTTTCCATTGGATCGAAGAAAAAGGCTTTACGCCGATCTTCATCCTGTACTGCTTCCCCTTCACACCTTCCTCGCTGATCAATATTGCATCCGGCATCAGTACGGTATCGGCAACGACATTTACGATAGCCGTTATGGCGGGTAAATCCGTAATGATCTTCATGGTCGCTTTTATCGGACATGACTGGCAAGCGTTTATAACACAGCCCTGGCGTATTCTAATCGCAGTTCTTGTCCTATGGCTGCTGTGGTTAACCGGCAAAAAGATGGAAAAACGTTACCATCATGAAGATCAGCCGGGAAGTATCGTGATAAGCAACAAAAAGACAAAGCGTTAAATCCATAACAAGACCCGCCCATCCGTTGCAACCGGGACTGGCGGGTCTTGTTATAGTAGACACATGTTTAGATGCGGGATAAACCCATCTTACTCCAATACGTAAGCCGCCAGTTTATGTACCGCGTCGAACCCCGCACGTTGATACAGCTGGATCGCGCCTTCATTTCTCTGGTCCACGCATAACGAGATGTCTTCCAGCTGTACGATATGGAACAGATAATGAAGCGCTTGGTCAAGAAGTGCCCGGCCATAGCCCTTCCCCCGGAAATTTTCGGATACTGCGATGTATTCAATGCTGCCTTCCTTGAATTCGGGTTCACCTTCCACATAAACATAGCCAACGAGCTGTCCTTGTTCCGTAAGCATAAAGAGTCGGTGATCCTCATCCAGCTGCTGCATAATATCCTGAGCGCTGAGATAGGTATTAGGGAAATTCGTACCATGCAGCTTCACAAATTCATCCGCATACTCGGATGTGAAATCCTGGAGTCTAGAAAGGCCATCCGTTAAAAGGGCCGATTTTCGGATTCGTAGAACATGATGCTCTCCTGACTTTCTCCCCCCTTTGTCTTCCATAAAGCGTGCAGCGGATTGATGATCCACATTATAAAAACCGTAATAACGATTTACGCAGCCTTCCAGCTTCGATGTCCCTGCATCCCATAGCTGCTCCGCCAATCGATTCCATTGCTCACCTTCCGCGTTGATAAAAGGTCCCCATAATTCAGCGGACCGTTCTTCTTCATCAACATCGAATCCCAATGCCCCCACAATCTGATCTTGATCATATATGACGGTGAATTTTTGACTGCTCAGTTCGCCATTCTCCGTGAACTCCGCCTGAATCGTGCTGTAAATCTCGCCTTCCTGTTCACCGCAATATCCGACATGATGATGACGAATCCCATTTAATCTTGCAAGAAAGGAAGATAACTCTCTAAGTTTCATATCAGCTTGCTCTAAAATCATCTGAATAAGTGCTCCTTGTTCATATTTTACTGGATGTGTTACAGCTAACGTTCATTGCCAAGCATCTCTCGAATATGTTTTGGTCAATTCTACCATATGGGAATGCCCACTGACCAAGCTTTAACAAAAAAATGGGCCTCCCAAGTTCATGGAAAGCCCATATTGACATTCGTCAATATGTCAGTCTGGGACTCCCTGTTCGGTCATCCCTTCTCGGAGCGCTCCCCTTTCTGGGAAGCGCGCATCCGCTCACGTTCGCGCTTGAGTTCAGGCTTGAGATCATCGTGGACGCTGTTCTCCCACATGGATACGCCTGATCGATACGCCGCCCTCCCATTCAAGTGACCCGCTACCGGCCCCGTAATAAATACGAATACAATTCCCAGCAGCAGTTTTGCACTGACATGCTCCAGGTAGAAGGTGAAATACAGAAATGCGCCTGCAAGAATCAAGAGGACGCCTAGCGTAGCACTTTTCGTTGCTGCATGAGACCTCATATAAACATCCGGCAGACGGATAAGGCCAAATGCACTCAAGGCACCAAGTAAAGCTCCAAGCAGCACCATAAGCGCGATCAGAAACTCACCGATCTGACTCATCGTTTGTGCGTTCAATGACATCACCCCTCTCGATATATCTGGCAAGCGCAGTCGTTCCGATAAACGTCAGTATCCCGATCAGCAGAATGATATCGAAATAGACGGTTGTCCGGAACAGCATGCACAGAACAGCGATCATGGACAACAGTATAATTCCAATCGTATCCAGCGACATGATCCGGTCGTTCATGGAAGGTCCCTTGATTAATCGGTACAAGCAGCCCAGTATAGCCAGCGACAAAATCACCAGAGAGGCAATCAGGATGCTATGAATCATGTGCGGGTCACCTCCTTGATCGCGCGTTCGAAGGTATCGCGGATCTGATTCGACAGCTCTTCGACATCTTCAATATCCATCGCATGAATATATAGCGTCTGACCATCGCGAGACACTTCCAGGGTAAGCGTTCCTGGCGTCAAGCAGATCAGGCACGATAACACCGTAATCTCCCAGTCGGATTTCAGCTCGGTTGAGTAGGCGAAGATGCCTGGGCGAACATTCAGCTTCGGTCTTAGGATCTGTCCAATTACCGTGATGCTCGATTTTAACAGCTCCCTTAGGAACAAGAGCAGCAGCAGAATGATGGACCACAGCTTGCGCAAATAGAAATCGTTCGGCCAGAAGCGTCGCAACAGATAAATCAGCAAGATTCCGATCAGATAGCCGATGATCAATTGCTGGGGGGACCAATTATTGTTCAGGAACATCCAGACAACGGCAATGATGATATTTAACAGTATTTGATGGCCCATATCCACTACTCCTTTAATACAGCGTTAATATATAGTGATGGATCGGATAATACGGCGCCTGCTTGAGAGGTGTAGGAATATATCCACTCCGAACCCACCCCAAGGACAATCACCATAACCGTTAGCCCAATAGCTGCCGCATAAGCTGTCTTGTGGATTCTGACCGGTTTTGATTCTTGAAGTCGAGGTGATTCGCCCCAGAATGCCCCCATAAACACTTTGATCAAGGAATACAATACCGCCAAACTTGATGCCAATGCCAGTCCTGTTAGCACATAATGGCCTCCGCTCAATCCGCCGCGAACGATGAGGACTTTGCCAAGAAAGCCGCTAAGGGGCGGGATGCCGACCAGAGCCAGTGCAACGATAAAGAACATCCATCCCACCAAAGGATGGCGCTTCATCAGCCCGCCCATATCGCTCAGCTTGTTCGCTCCTGCACTGGCGATGATGATACCGCCCAGGATAAAGAGCAGCGCCTTTGCTATCATGTCATGCATCAAGTAGAATACGGCTCCGTTCAAGGAGTCAGAGGATGCCGTCGCTATGCCGAAGGCGATAAAGCCAACGCTAATAATAATGTTATAGTTCAGGATTCGTCCAAGATCCTTATACGCAACCGCGCCCAAACTGCCCAGAATCATCGTCGCCGCAGCCATCCAGCCGATGACGGCGTGGATGCCGCCGGTATCGTGATAGAAGATCAACGTAAAGGTACGGATAATCGCATATAACCCAACCTTCGTAAGCAGCGCGCCGAACAAAGCCGTAACTGCCGCCGGAGGTGCGCTGTAGGAACCGGGCAACCAGAAGAACAGGAACAAACCCGCCTTCAAGGCAAATACAATCAGGAACAGAAGGCCGATGACCGATAAGATTCCATCCTGCTGAACTTCGGCCACGCGCAGAGACAGATGCGCCATATTCAGCGTTCCGACTGTGCCGTATAAATAAGCAACAGCTGCAACAAACAAGGTGGATGAAATAATATTAATCAGCATGTACTTTAAGGTTTCCCTCAGCTGGCGCTTGGTGCCGCCCAGTACAATCAAGGCGTAGGAAGCGATCAGCATAACCTCAAAACAGACAAACAGGTTAAACAAATCCCCTGTCAGGAACGATCCGATCACGCCAGCCAGCAAGAATTGGAAAAAAGCATAGAAGTAATGCTTCTCTCTCTCTTCCCCGATGCTCCGAAAAGAATAGAACAGACAGGCAGCCGCGACAATCAACGTCGTAAGCACCAGCAGTGCCGCGAGCATGTCGGCTACAAATACGATTCCATACGGCGGCTGCCACCCACCCATGTGAAGCGTCTGGATGCCCTCATTGTTTACCTGACTTACAATGAACAAAGCCACAAGCAGGTTTACTGCGATACTAACCGCACTAATCCAGCGCTGAACACGAACGTATTTGGAACAGAAAATAAGAATAACAGCTGTAACCAGCGGAATAAGGAGAGGAAGGACAATTACATTATTCATCATCCATCCCCCTTAGCTCTTCCATGTTGTCCGTGCCCAAGCGTTGATACGCTTTATACGCCAGTACGAAGAAGAACGATGTGACGCCAAAGCTGATGACAATGGATGTCAGAATCAACGCTTGCGGAACGGGATCAACGTAGGATGAAGCCTTCTCGCCAAGCAGCGGAGCAGCACCTGTCTTCAATCGCGACATGGTGAGCAGCAGCAGGTGGACACCATGGGTTAACAGTGACGTACCGAGAATAATCCGCAGCAAGCTTTTGGATAAGATCTGGTATATCCCAACCGCAAAAATAATCCCGATGGCAAGTGACATATAAAGTTCCATGGTCAGTTATCCCTCCCAATCGAATTGATGATGGTCATCGTTACGCCAACGACGGCTAAATAGACGCCGAGGTCGAAGAGAACCGCAGTAGCCAGCTCGGTTTCCCCGAGCAACGGCAGGTTGAAGTAACCGAAGGAATGACTTAAGAACGGTGCGTCAAAAGCAAAGGAGCCGATCCCTGTAAGGAGTGCAATCGCAAGTCCAGTAGCCGTAACCTTTCGAAATTCGAAAGGTATGATCCTCCGGGTCATGTCCATGCCGAAAGCCATCGACAACAGAACCAGTGCGGCTGAAGTCATCAGCCCCCCGATAAATCCTCCGCCCGGCTCATGGTGTCCCGAGTTGAACAGGAACCATGAGAAGGTTACAACGATAAAGATAACCACCTTGGATATGGTGCGCAGAATGACATCATTGCTGTTAGGGAGATATGCCCCTTCATAACGATCCCGTTCGCCCAAAATGCCTTCACCCAAATCGATTTTAATCAAGGCATAAATCCCAAGGGATGCTATGCCGAGAACCGTAATTTCAAGCAAGGTATCAAATCCGCGGAAGTCCACCAGAATGACGTTGACGATATTTTTACCGCCGGCCAAATGGTAGCTCTCTTTAATGAAGTAATCCGCAATGGAGTCAAAGGTTCTGCCGCTGCTCGCAGCCAATGCGATCAAGGTCACGACAGCACCGACGCCAACCGAAATGAGCAAATTTCTCCACTTCAGGCTCATCGGTACCTTCTCCCGCTTCAGCTTCGGCAGATGATAGAAACAGAGCAGGAACAGCATGACCGAAACCGTCTCGACGACCATCTGGGTCAGCGCCAGATCCGGAGCCCGGAACAGAACGAAGAACAAGGTCACCATATAGCCGGCAGCCCCGGTTAATATAATCGCCATCAATCGTGTTCGTACGAACGGAAGCACAATGACCGGGATGACCAGACCGAGTATGGCAACGGCCTCATAGAAGGACATCGGTGCGTAGTCCGTCATATCGAATCCGATATGATCAACTAGCAGGAGCCCCCCGCCAAGCACGACTATAAAAAACACAAAGATATAGATCACATAGTGACGTAACGAACCTGTCATGTAGGTTGAGGTCAACGATTTGCCGCCTCTTTCGAGGACGCGCAATCCCCCATCATACAGATTGTTCAATGTCCATCGCTTCGTAAGCGTTGTGTTCAAGATACGCGCTCTGCCGTGAAGCTTATACAGAACGATGCCGAGAACAATGATTCCGATGGTCATGAAAATTTCTGTTGTCCAGCCGTGCCACATCTCAATATGGACGTGAAAACGATCCTCTCCCGCTAGCAGCCCCGGATGAATGGCGGCCATCGCCGGTTCAATGAGTGCATGAGACAGCAGGTTCGGAAACAGCCCGAACACGATGGCGAGCGATGCCAGAATAACCGGGGGAATCAGCATCCCCAGCGGTGCTTCGTGCGGCTTCTTCTCCAGTTTTTCAGGCTGAAAGCGTCCGGTAAAGGTTTTGAAGACCAGGATCATGCTGTACAGGAACGTAAACACGCTGGCGATCCAGGCAACGACCGGTATTAGCACGCCCCAGGTCTCGGCATTCCAGAAATTCATCTGAGACGCTTGAAGGACCGCCGTAAAGAACATTTCTTTACTCAGGAATCCGTTAAACGGAGGCAGACCGGCCATGGAAAATGCACCAATGACAGCCACGGTAAACGTGATTGGCATGAGCGACATCAGACCTCCGAGTTTCCGCAGATCACGGGTGCCCGTTTCATGGTCCACGATACCGACAACCATAAACAAAGCGCCCTTAAATATCGCATGGTTCATCAGATGAAAGATAGCGGCTGTCGTTGCTTTCGTATAGAGCAGCGTGTCCACGCCACCTCCATAATAAGCTGCAGCAGATCCAAGACCGAGCAAGCTCATGATCAGCCCCAGTTGGCTGATGGTAGAGAATGCCAGCAGTGCTTTCAGGTCCGTCTGCTTGATCGCACGGATCGAAGCGTATATCAGCGTGGTCAAGCCCGTAATCGCAATGATCCAGAACCAGGAAGCTTGCCCGGCAAACACCGGACTAAAACGGGCCACCAGATAGATTCCGGCCTTGACCATCGTAGCGGAGTGCAGATAAGCACTAACTGGAGTCGGTGCTTCCATCGCATCCGGCAGCCAGATATGGAACGGGAACTGCGCGGATTTGGTGAATGCTCCCAGCAGGATCAGAATCATGGCCGGAATAAACAGCGCGTCTCCCGCAATGCTACCCACATTCGCTACAATCTCCCGCACGCTAAAGGTGCCTGTCATGATATAAAGAAGAATAAACCCTGCAAACATGGCAAGTCCGCCGAATACGGTAATCAGCATGGATTTTAAAGCTCCGTATCTGGAGCGGTCGCGATGATGCCAGAATGCAATCAGCAGGAATGACGAGATGCTTGTCAGTTCCCAGAAGCCGTACAGCACCATCAGGTTATCCGAAAGCACAACACCAAGCATGGCGCCCATGAACAGAAGCAGATAGATGTAAAATCTATGGACGGCTTCCTTGTTCTTGTCCATGTAGAAGATGGAGTACAGTACAACGAGTGAACCAATACCAGATATTAATAGTGCAAAAATTAAACTTAATCCATCCAAATAAACGGTGAAGTTTATTCCCATGCTTGGAATCCATTCCAGGACAGCTTGAAGCTGTTCACCTCCCTGAATGGTTGGGATAAGTCCCAAAAAATAGGCGAACAGGACAACCGGTACCGGCAAAATCACCCATCCGGTGTGAACACGGCCGATGAGCTTGTAAGTCAACATAACCACAAGCGCTACGATAAAAGGTGCCATAACGGCGATGTGCAGCAAAGACAAAGTCTACTCCTCCTATAGTCCGATTTTTCCTTCATTAGTAGTATTTCCCCATTATTTAGGCATAAGTCCAAAAAAACACAAAAAGAGCCCGCTGTTGGCAGGCTCCTCCAGGTAAAACCATATGGTATTTTTTCGAATCACACTGAAAAACAGTATATCTTGAGATCAAAACTTTGTCAAAGGGTATGTTGGAATGAAAAAGGGACAATCAGGAAATCACTGTATATAAAGGAGTGGTTCCCATGATGATCAAAAAAGCGGTTGTTTGCGCTTTCATCTTTCTCGCTATTTTAGCAGCCGCCATCGTAACAAATACTCGTACTCATCCCAGTTATCCACAAGAAAACACGTCAACCAGAGTTTATCAAATTCAAGAAACCCCATGGTTTTTACCCCGAGAATACATAAAAATCATTCGAACATCACCCGAGCCCCTGCCGGATGAGCCCTAATTCACAGACATGCGGCATTTATCCGTGAAACTGAATTTCATTATTCTCCTTGTTTCGTTTATTTCTTCGAATCACCCACGAAATGATCAGAATGATGGCCAGCACCACGACGATTCCTGCTGCATAATAACCGTACCGGTTAATCAAGGCTCCGATATGATCGACGACCTGATCTCCGACAAACATGCCTAAAGAGAAATAACCGATGGTCCATACCAAGGACGCAGAATACGAATACATCGCAAATCTGCGATACGGCATCCCTTTCATGCCTACCGCATAGGGCGTCACGTTGCGCAAGATGGGCAAAAAAGCGCTAATACATATAGCGTAATTGCCGTATTGGCGGGTCAACCGTTCGGATACATCAAGAAACTGGCGGATTTTGGACTTTTCCTGAGCGCGGTTTAACAGCTTGCTCGCGGTAAAGCGACTAAGCATGTAACCTACCGTCGATCCCGAGCACACACCAAGAAACGTCATGATAAAAGACGGAAACGGCGTTAAAATCTCGGATGCCGCTAACGCTCCGCCTGTCATTGCCACGACTTCATTAGGCACAGGAAGACCGACCAATCCAAGGCACAATACGACGAATAATGCGTAGTGCCCGATCTGTTCTATAAAATTGAATAGCGTATCCACCCCTGCCCCCCTAATCCGTCCCTAGAATAGTATCAGCTTATATGACAACGTAGTTTTCGCAAACGTGCTGCAGGCGAGGATATGAACTGGACCTGAGACCAGTTTTATTATGGATCATGCCATTAGAGATTTTTAAATGCCGATATGAAAGAACCCGGATCATCCTTCACCGTGTACGAATACACTCCTTGCTGGGTGTGCAAGTATAAGAAACCACCGCCATCCCCCATCGGCCGATACGACAGGTCAAAGACCTGCTTGATGGGGAACTCCCGGTATTTCGTTACGATGCGATCCTCGTACAGGAACATCTCCCGCCCCTGCTCTTCCGTTCGTTGTTCGATGCCATCCACGACTCGGTTGATTTTGTAGTACGGCTGTACGGCTACCCAATTCACAAGTTCCCTCCTTGCTGTCTTTACATTTTTATTTGGAAGATTGCACTTCCCCCTTCTTCTTTCTGCGGCTCCTGATTCGTTCCAGCAGCTCCAGCGCCCCGATAAATAGTACGAATACAACGAAGAGTGCAATCGCCCGGCCAGGTTCGATCAGACCGGTAATAGACGCAACGATGCCGGTAATGCCTACAATAATAATACCTATTACGGATAGTTTCCAACCTGTTAACATATGTATGCTCCTAAAGTAAACGTAATAGCCACCCATCAAGATCACAGCTGCATGATCAAAAAACGTTAGACACACACGGAATGTATCATAAAGAAGCCCTTATATTCAAGTTATAATCGATTTTCAATTTCAATTGCCAACCCTCGTGACATTTGCAATAATTTACTCAGGAGAGAATGAATAGGCCCACCTCCAAACACCAAAAAGACAGGAGGAACACGGTATGAACTCAACAACCTGGATACTGATTATTCTATTCGTTGCGGTGGATGCATGGATTATTTCTTTTTTCGTGAAACGCTCGTTGCGCAAACACAGCAGCCAGTCACTCCCTAATGGCAATAAGCTTCGACGCGGGAAAATACCTGAACTGCCGCCAATCGTCAAGGCAGGAAGCCCGGCGAGTGAGCTTGTCGGCAAACTGGAGGCTGCGCTGCCCTACACCTATCAGAGCATGCTGAAGCAACGAGTAATGAGTGAGCATCCGAATCTGTCTGAACAGGAGTATGAATGGAGATGGCAGGAGCTTAAGCGGTTCTTCATCATGTGCTCCGTGCTGGATCGCGTCCCAATGTTCAGCAAAGACGTGGATGAAGTATGGCATGAAATGTTGATGTATACATACGAGTACCACCAATTCTCGGAACGCTTTCTTGGCAAAATGCTTCACCACGCTCCAAATACCGGAAGCGAGCATGTGCCTATTCCGAATGAACGCGCGTGGTTTGATACGGTATATGTACAATTATTCGGTTGGCATGAATACAGCGCCAAGTTATGGGGAGCTTTCTTTCGTGTCCCGCTGCCGCGCGAAGAGCTGGAGGTCTACACTTCTCGCCATTTCACCGTGAATCATGGCCAGAAGCGCTTTAATGCCTGGACCTACGAGAAGATCCCTGCAGCGCGTACGGCCATCGATGCAATCATCCTGGATCTGCAGGATCGGGTTCGAACCGCCCAAGAGGAGCCGGCGCGTCATGAGAAGCTGGTCAATTTCCGGAATAGCGATGTGCTCCTGGCAGCGGCCGTCTATTTTGCCTGGAACGCACCGGAACAATTTGGTGACCACATGATCCCTGATGAACGCGAGCTTCACAAAAACAGCAGCAGCTCCTCCTGCACGTACGCTTCGGCATGCGGGTCTGGCGGATCGGATTCGGGCGATGGGTCATCAGGCGATGGATCTGGATCCTCTTGCAGTAGCGGTTCATCCTGCAGCAGCGGGTCCTCTTGCGGGAGTGGCTGTGGCGGCGGCTGCAGCAGCTAAGTTGCAAACTTAACATGAACATGAGCGCCTACTTATAATGAATAGAACAAAAAGCATGGGCTGAGATTGCAGGCCCATGCTTTTTGTTTGATCTAATATTCAAACCCCGCCATATACCATTTGGCCTCGTTTCACCTTGATATCGCCAAACCAGTTGATGTTAAGAGACTTCGTATTGACCCTAAACAGATCCGGATGATCCGACACTTGAAAATGCAAATGAGCTTCGGTTGAATTGCCGGAATTGCCGCATAGACCTATCAGATCGCCTGCTTCGACCTCAGCGCCTTCCTTCACGCATACCGATCCCTGCTTTAAATGTGCATATAGACTATATTCTGAATTTCCATGATCGATGATGACATAGTTACCGACGGGTTCAGTTTCGTTTGTCATACCCACTGGCTCATTGTCCATGATGTTATTCTCGATACCAACCACCTTCCCACGGGCACCGGCAAGAATCTCTTCTCCAAACGCGAAGTAACTTTCATTCTTGGAGGGATCTCCTTTATAGGACATCGCGTTTTCAGTTTTTATGACGTCTATGGCATACCGCTGGCTTTCCTCTACGTAATGGTAATTATCCACAACATTCTCCCCGCCCCAGAACACATACCATTGTCCGTTAAAAGGAAGTCGGAAAACGGAGTCTGTTTGCTTGGCATCTGATTCAGGAAATCTCTCAATAGGCGATAACATAAGCCCTCCAATCGTCCCCTTTTCATCGATCATCGCTTGAATGCCTTTTTGTCCGCTATCATCCATCCAGTTTATCATTCGGATCCTGTTGAGCGTGTCGTCCATCGTGATATGGAACGCGTTTACCCCTGCTGTGTATTCCTCTGCCATCGCTTCAAATTGTTCGACCGTTACGAGTGAACGCAATTCCTCCCCAAACAGCTCGTACAGCTTGCGATATTCCCCATTTAACAAGAATCTTGAAACATCTACCATATTCAAACCTCCTCATGTATGCCAATCCAATATTATCCATAGTATATCTGACGAAATTAACCTGCATCGAAACAGGAACTTAACATTGGTTAAACTTTCGGCTCCCCTAGGTACATTAGGTCCATGACGAATAGGCCGGGATAACAATACAAACGGTCATTGGATACATCTCTAACCAAAACAAAGAAGCACCTGAACCCATTTATCGATGGTTCAGGCGCTTCTATTCATGATATAAATTCGGCAGATTAATTGTTAGATGAGAGAACCAAACCGGAGCGGGTTTGCGGTCCGACCTTACGCACGGAAACCTGGTTCCGCTCGGCCCAACGCGTAAGACTCCGAATCCCTTCACAATTCTTCTCTTCAAATTTAAAGCAGCAATACATCGGATTCACGTTCTTGTCCTTGAGGTTAATTTGGAATGCGGCTTTATGGCATCCGGAAACCTTGATCTCACGAATCTGGTCGGCATGAATCTCTACGCCATTGATGGTAATCGTATCTGAATTCTCCTGAATGTTCACTTCCCGTTTCACCAATCGGGCATACCCTTCAATCGCCAGTGCCGCAACAACAACGACGTTCACCGCCATCTGCATATAGAATAGGACAGGATAAGAATATTCGGTCAAGGTAGCTACTTGAAACAGAATAATGCTAATAACAAAGGAAAACAAAATAATGTCTTTCATTCTCGTAGAGTAATGGATTGCGTATTTCATCATAATCAGCTCCGTTCATTCTGTAAGGGTTTTCATTTAACTCTTACCCTATTATAACACCATTGTACATAATTTTGACACATATCATTCACATTTATGTCAAAAAATTATTTGCGTCGTTCCATATCCTATGCTTATCCGATGGGTCGCGTGTCGTTCATGGTCTAGCCAACCAACTAAATACACGGTGACGCGGAGGAAAGTTGGCTCGTGAATGGCGGCAAAAGTGGGGGAGGAGCGATTCGTGCGTAATGCCTATGGTGTCTCCTAACAACAAAAAAGAGCATCCCGCCAGATCCAAGATCTGTTGGGACACCCTTTGCTTCAACACTTTTGTCTTTACTTGGTTAACGCCGTATTTCCTTCCTTTCCTCGAAACCGTTTCATCCCGACAGATACGGTATCAACAAGGGCAATGACCACAATGACGTAAATGAGGCCGTCCCTGGATCGATCCCAAATTGATTTTACGGTATCATACGCTTCATCTCCCGGTGTTACGAGGCCTGATTGAACGAGCTGATCCATGAATGTCGGATTCCAAATCGTCATATCGGAGAACAGCATCACCGCAACGATAACGGAAGCAACGTTAAATATGACATGCATGACGGCAATCTGCGGCGTCCACTTTTTTGTGATCAATTTCCTGGCTTCATTGAATATGCTGAAGGCGGTAAGAAACCATATGAGCGGCAAATACTTGGCAAAGGCAGCCTGTTCAAACACCGGAATGGCGATCGAGTTTTCATTGAATCGATGAACACCGATCAGGTTAATGGAAAACGTGAACAGGACGAAGAACAGCACGGAAAACAGGATGCCGAGCACCGGCTCGATCGGTTTAATCCGAACGCCTGGTTCCGGAATTGCAGGCAATTCCGAGGGTTTCCATGGATCATTGGAGACTTGGCGAGCCCCGCGGTATTCGATAAAGGCAAAAATAACGGTAACCCATGCAAACCCGTGGATTCCCACGCTAAGCAGGGAGACAAGATATTCCAGAGGCTTCTCGGCAGTGGGTTCCGTGCTTGTAAAGAAATCAACGATGTAGACGATGCCAAGAGCAACGACTATCGAATACAGAACAATCCTCTGGACGGACCAATAACTGTCAATCAAACCAGGGCCAATGAGATACCTTTCCCTTCCTCTGTATCTGGCTGCCATTTCCCCGGGCGGCCCGAGCTCAAGCAGCACCTGCTCCACCTCTTCCAAACTTGCGGTCTCCCCGCCGACTCCCCGGTCTTCCAGCATGTCTTCGACGAGTCCATGAAGTTCCTTTTCAATATCGGCCCTTTGGGATTCGGGCAGCTTCTGGGTCACCGCATAAATATACCTGTTTATCAGATCCATAACTAAAAGTCCCCCTTGTCATCAACAAGCCCTTCCAGACTTGTCATCATATCCTTCCATTCATGGTACAGCTGCCGATATATAGCCTTGCCTGACTGACTTATGATGTAATATTTCCTCGGACGAGCCTCATTCGTATCCCACTCGCTATTCAGCAAGCCTTGTTTCTCCAACCGCCGCAGCAAGGGGTACAGGGTACCCGCTTCCACGCTGATTCCCTTCTCCTGCAATATGGTCACCAATGAATATCCATACTGAGGTTCCGACAATTGGCTAAGGACACCAAGAATGATGGTTCCTCGCCGAAGCTCCTGCACCAAACTGTGCAGAATATCTTGATCCTCTGACATATCATCAACTCCTGGAAGTCATTATACTGTATGACACACACTAATGTATATAGTCTAATGATTATTATCCACAAATATTTTTCGATTAATACTTGTTGCAAGGCTACTGAACCAGACAGCAGGCCACATTAAAGCCTCTCCTTTCATGTAAAAAAGGTTATCCTACGACCGGGACAGTCCCAGACCATAAGATAACCTTCTTAAAATACTCTCATCTCATTTAGACAGCCACCGCCGGATGGGTTAACGTTTCACGATTGCCGAACGAATCAGTTCCCTCTGCAATATAGTGAAACATTCTCAAAATGGCCCCCTTATAAATAAAGTTATTGGCCACATTGTACGCAACTGGCTCTAGTTTGCTGCTGATAGCCCCAGGTGGCTCCGCCAAGTGCGATGCCTAACAACAACCATCCTCCGTACACCATCGATACCATCAATCCGTTGCCATCAAAACGCACTGGACCATCAGCCAGACCTAGTGCTTGCATTAAAGCCCCAAATATCGCCAGTAGTCCCATAGGAGCTGTCATGCAGGCGGCGATCCAACCTCCAGTGATTAAAATCCAGCGAGGAACTTTTTTGCCAGCAAAAAACGGGACCCAACGTGGGAATATGCGCCCCCACCTTTGGACAAGAGCAAGGGAAAGCAATGCACTAGCGCCGAAAACCAGAATTTCCCCAAACGCAGTATGATGACCGAAATTTTGACCGCCCCCTAAGGCCCCGCCAATTGACCAGTAGATTTTCAGTAAAGGGTATGGAAAAGAAAGGATGAAGGCGGTATAGCCAAGCCACGCATTCGAGCGAATCTTCCCCTTGATCAAGAGCCCTTGGCCACACGAAACACATGCACCGCGGGATACGCGCTGATAAGAGATGGTAACCATCGCCAGTAATATTGCCCCTGTGAGGCTTATAGCCCGAGACGCAAAGCCTAACCAGTCCACGACAGGGGGCAAACCAGGTATTCCAAGCACAGCGGCCGTTCGGAGTGCGTCAAAGACAATACCAGCTGATGACCAAGTTAATAGAATAGAAGCACTCCATGCACTGGTTAGTACGAGTAGCCGTGGTACAAATCTTACTCGTGTCCAACCCGTTGACAGCAGCAAAGCGATCACTCCAATTATTGCGGCGAATGCCGTAACCCACAGGGGAGCAAATCCCTTTGTATATTCTGGCCCGTCTGGAAAAAAAGGCTTCAATATAACGATTATCAGAGTTATGGCACAGGCCCCGAGTGCAGCCCAAACTTTAAAATAAGATTGTATGGTCGGATCTTTATCAACTAATCTCATAATCTGAGCACCATCCTCTTAATCATTGTTTCTCCAATCTGATTTTGATTATTTGAAGACATCGTTGGGAACAGCTCCTTCAGTTTTCATTTCGAACTCAGTTTTCAATAATTTTACAGAAACATTTCTTTCCCGAAAATAGACTGAGGTCTACTTTCCAGCTAGACCTTAGTCTTAAATATGATTGATCAAACCAAGCCTTGAAAGCCTTTTCATCTGGTTTAACAGGTATTCCCCTTCTTAAGCGTGATCCAAAGGCATTCTTTACTTCGGTTTGGTCCTTACCTAAAATACTAAAATACGCTTCAAACCGAAAACATGCCAGTCCTTATCGTTCCGTAGGAACGAAGACTGACACGCTGCATAACTTTTTATCACAATAAAACTATACGATCTCCTGCGCTTCCTTGCCCAGTAGACCCAACATACGAAGACCGTACTGTATACCATCTTGATCAACATCCCGGGTTATATATCTGGCCGCCTGCTTAACGATCTCCGGCGCATTGCCCATAGCCACACCGTGGCCTACAAGTGACAGCATCTCCAGATCATTCAGATAGTCACCAAAAGCGATAGTATCCTCGAGATCGATGTGCAGCAGCTGAATTAATTGTTTGATCCCTTCCGCTTTGGATCCGCCCGACGGTAACACATCGATTCCATAAGGACCCCATCGAACGAAATCGAACCGACCTTCGAATCTGTTCACGTAAGCCGCTTCCTCTTCCTCCGTGCAGAATACAATAGCCTGATAAATGTCTCTGCCCAAGTAATATTCGGGATCATATTCCGGGATCGTAAGTTTCAGCTCGCCCCAGCTGGAATCGATATGAACATGCTCGGTTACGTTCATCTTCATGGCTTCACTGCCGGCATAGATGATCGGATGATCAAGCTCCACGGCCTGCTCCGTCAGCTGCTGCAAGGCATCTATCGCCAATGGATTTCCATAGATCGGTTGGCCTTCGTGAACCACATACTGTCCGTTCAAACAAACATAGGAATTGATACCGAGCTCCTCCCGCAGTTCTTCAAAATGATAAGGAGCGCGCCCTGTCGCTATGGCGACGATGTGCCCGGCATCCTTTAACTCTTGTATGGACTCCTTCGTTGTAGCCGGAACCTTTTTTTCATGATCCAGCAGCGTCCCGTCAATATCAAAAAATATGATTTTCCTATTCAATGAAACTCGCCTCTCTTCCGTATATTCTAGCCAGTAACCCTATTGTAAATGATGAAAAGCATTTCAGAGCAAGCCACAATTTCAGCAAGGTCGGATCCGGCGCTTCCCGACAATGCATAAAAACCGCGCCGGAGCGCGGTTTTCACGATATCAAAAATCGAAAAAATAAAAATAATTATTTCGCTTCCGAGCGAACCTCATCGAGCATTTTATCATTGAATCCGAACAACCAAGTCAGTACAAACGTTATAGCCATCGCTGTTAAGTTGCACAAAATGTAAAGTGGAAGCTGACTGTTCAAGTATAGGAGCGTACCGGGTATAACGGTAATCGCCATACCCGTAGCCTCAAGCTGGAAGAGGGAAGCCATGAAACCGCCCACGCCACCGCCGATCAGGGCGATAACGAACGGTCTGACGTAACGGAGGTTGACCCCGAAGATCGCCGGCTCCGATATTCCCAGCATGGCCGAGAATGCGGATGGCAGGGATAACGCCTTTAGTTTCTTGTTTCTTGTCTTGAGACCAACAGCCAGACAAGCTGCCCCCTGCGCTGCCATGGCGCTAGTCACGATTGCATTAAACGGATTGCTTCCCGTCTTCTCAAGAAGCTGAATTTCAAGGAAGTTGAAAATATGATGCACGCCGGTGACTACAATGATCTGGTTGAAGAAACCGATCACAAGACCCGCAATGCCAAACGGCAGCTCCAGCAAGAAGGTGGTCACGTTCATGACTACCTCTTCCAGAGAGTGGAACACGGGCCCAATTGCGAACAGACCAAGGATGATCATAACGAGCAGGGTTAAAAATGGCGTAACGATCAAATCAATCGCTTCAGGAATACGCTTTCTCAAAAATCTCTCGAATTTCGCGCCCAGCAGTCCGATGAAGAAGGCTGGCAGGACCGAACCCTGATATCCGACAACCGGAATGAAATCGAAGAGCATGAGCGCTTCGGCCGAACCGTTCGCCACGCTATATGCGTTGGGAAGAGCCGGGTTAACCAGCATCAAACCCAGCACGATACCAAGCACGGGGCTCCCTCCGAACACCCGGAATGCGGACCATGCCACCAATGCCGGCAAGAAAGCAAAAGCCGTATCCGTTAGTACCTGGGTGAAAAGCAGAAAATTAGGCGAAATATCGTCGGGCGTCGCTCCAAACCATGCGAGGACGGTTTCTTGCGTCAATAATCCCCGTAATCCCATGAACAAACCTGTGGCGACTAATATCGGGATAATCGGTACAAAGACGTCACCGAACGTGCGAATCGCCCGCTGAAACGGATTTCCTGATTTTTTCGCCTCGGATTTCAACTCATCCTTGCTTGTGCTCTCCAGCCCAAGCGATTCTACCGCTTCAAAAATCTGATTAACGGTTCCCGTCCCAAAAATAATCTGATATTGGCCGGAGTTGAAAAAAGCGCCTTTGACCTTATCGATATTCTCGACCTTCTTCTGGTCAATCTTCTTCTGATCGTGAACCATAATTCGGAGTCTCGTAGCACAGTGGGCAAAGGAAGCGATGTTCTCCCTGCCACCGATGGCTTCCACTACCTGCTTTGCAATTTTCCGATTATCCGCTGCCATGTTCATTCATCCCCTTCTATATCTTTTACGGCTTGGGCAAGATCCCACTTCGTGACCTTCAAGCCGGCGCTGCCGTTTTTTGCGAAAAATCGAATATGGCGGCTGTCCTGCTTTGGAAATATCCGACTCGTAAACACCTCTTCGCCATCATTGACGAACACTTCTGCCGAAGAAATATCCACAAAGAGATGGAATTTGATTGAGTTTACTTTGGCATGCAGCATACAGGTACGTGTCGTTCCGTAATCACTCACAATCGTTGCACCCGATGATGAGCGATCCAGCGTAATCTTTTGCCTGACGGCTTCATACCGGATGACGGTCCGCTCCGTTTCGCCGGCTCGAAATTCAATGCCAACAACGTCCGCTTCGATCGAGTGGAACTCGCATATCATCTCGAATACGGTTCCCTCAACCCCTGCATAACTCTTCACTTCGCTGTAAAGCGTATCCGCTGCTTCCATAGCTGTCGTCTCACGAAGAAGTTCCAACTCGGAGACGGGCTGCTGAATCAGCTTACCCTCACGGAACGAGAGCGTACGCGGAAGCGTCAAACAATGCGCCCAGCCATGCGAGTCGGTTGGATAAACGACCTCAGGCAAACCCATCCAGCCTACCATGATGCGCCGGTCTTTCTCATCCACCATGGTCTGTGGTGCGTAGAAATCAAAACCTCTGTCCAGCTCGTAAAAGGAGCCGTGTTCAAACTCCAGCTTCTCCCGATCCAGCGGCTTGCCCGCGATGTAGCCGGATTGGTAAACGTTCCGGAATTCGTCGCCTTGCGGACTCAGCCCCTGCGGCGAAAACAGCAGCACGCCCCGTCCTTCCAGTTCAAAATAATCGGGGCATTCCCACATATAGCCGAAATGTTCAAGACGGGTCTGGATTTCCCCTTTGCATGACCAATCCAGCAAATCCGGTGATTCATACACGACAGCCGTTCCTGTTTGATCGTCCCTTTGGGCGCCGATGACGAACCGGAACAGGTCTTCGTCTTTCCATACCTTCGGATCCCGGAAATGCTCGGTATATCCATCCGGCACACGGTCAATCAGCGGCTTATCGAACTTCGCGATGGTGCCAAAACGGTCCATCACGGCCATGCATTGATAAGAATGCCTGTTCCATTCCTCATCCCGGGCATTCCCGGTATACATCAGATACAGTTTGTCGTCTTTCACGATTCCGCTTCCCGAATAGGCGCCATATGCATCATGCGAGTGCCCGGGCTCAATGGCGATGCCTTTGTTTTGCCAGTGCACCAAGTCCGTGGAGGAGGTATGGTACCAGTATTTCAGGCCGTGAAACGTGCCCAGAGGAAACCATTGATAAAACAAGTGGTATTCCCCGTTATAATAAGAAAATCCGTTGGGGTCATTCAGCAAGCCCATGATGGGCTGTACGTGAAACCTCTGCCTCCATTCGCTTCGTTTCGCTTGCTCCTTCAAGGAGTCAATCTCTTCGGGAGAGGCCTGATCCAGGCGTCGGTATCTTCGTTCTCTGTCCATGTCTCTTCTCCTTGTAAATAGGCTTTCTCAAAAAAACAAACTGATCATGCCATGCGTGAACATCAGCCTAACCCATTTGTAGCGGAACCGGTTCCAATCAGAGGTAAAAATAATGAACTCAGCTCCAATACCAAGCAAAAGCAGTATTGGAACCGGTTCCGTTTTTTTCAGTATAAAATACCTAATTTAGATTGTCAACGCTTTCCCGATGAATCATATCGCAATTCATGACCGTCAGGAAATCCACAGACTCGTCATTGACCAGCTTTATGATATGCTGAGCTGCGAGGTGGCCCGCTTGGGAATATCCATATTTAATCGTTGTCAATCCGGGATGAATCACCTCGGTTACGTCGTATCCGCCAAATCCGGTAACCGAGAGTTCGTTAGGAATTTGAATGCCCTTCATATGAGCCGCTTTCATAACGCCTAACGCGATATTGTCGGTAGCGCAGACCACGGCAGTTGGCAGCGTTCGGTTCAACTCAAAAATGGACAATGCGGTCTTCACACCATCCGACATCTTAAATCCACTCTCGTAGAGAACCGCTTCGACCTCGTCATACTCGCTTAACGCCTTCAGAAACCCTTCCTTCCGCTGAACTCCGACAGCAACGTCTTTTTCCGTCACACCGATATAGGCTATATGACGGTGTCCCTTGGACAGCACATATCTCCCCATGTCATAACCTGCGGCATAGTCGTTATATATCATGCTGTGGACATCCTTATGCTGTTGTCCAAGCAGGATGACGGGGATACTGATCTCTTTAATCGCGGCAAGATGGGTTTCCGTCACCTGCGTGGCGAACAGAATAATGCCTGATATTTTTTGCCTGGCAAGATCATACAGCGCTTCAATCTCCCTGGATAAGTCCTGGCTTGCATTGATAATGAGAAGCTGATAACCGTGTTTCCTTAATTCTTCATCCATGCCGGCAACGGTCTGCGATGCCGAGAATGAATCCAGACGCGGCACAATGGTGCCGATCATGCTGGTTTTTTTCGCTTTCAAGCTCTGTGCAAACGAATTCGGAATATAACCGGTTTCCTGAATGACCAGCTCGATCTTTTGGCGTGTTGCATTACTGACGGAACCTCCGTTTAAGAAACGGGAGACCGTGCTTTTGGCAACTCCGGCTTTTTTGGCAATATCTGCAATCGTGTTCTTCATTCGGTGCTCCCGGGAGCCGCTTGCGGCGCTGCAACGAACAGTTTATCGTCCACAGCTCCTTGTTGGGCAGCACAATTGGTAATGTAGAGTTTGTCCATGAAAACTCTCCCCTTCGATTTCGCTTTTTCCTAACTATACCATGACGTCCAAGGATCCGTGAAATGCGGGCTCCAAGCCTATCATTGCCTAGGCCATATCTCTTCCATATTCCAGACTCTTACATGAAATGAAGCGATTCGAAGGGGATTGTTCATGGGCGCCCCCCTTAATTCATATGCAAATGGTCTATGGCTTTCCCTTAGGCTTGCACGGTCCGCTCGGCCGATTCGACGGTGTGCTTCAGCAATGTAGCAATCGTAACAGGTCCTACACCGGCAGGTACCGGCGTAATCGCAGATGCCACCTTCGCGCAGGCTTCATAATCACAGTCCCCGATATTTCCTTTATTGTAGCCGGCATCCAATACGACAGCACCCTGCTTAATCCAATCCCCTTGAATGAAATTAGGCTTGCCGACAGCCGCAACTACGATATCTCCCTGGGACACAATCTCCCCGAGGTTCTTCGTTCTCGAGTGGCAGATCGTAACGGTAGCGTTGCGGTTGAGCAGCATCATCGAGACCGGCTTGCCCAGAATCGGACTTCGTCCGACCACCACGGCATGCTTCCCTTCGATCGGCAGATCATAATAATCCATAATCGCAATAATCGCGGCAGGCGTGCAAGACGGGTAATCGGCAAAACCAAACGCATTTTGCGAGAACCCGAGCGTGGTGACTCCATCCACGTCTTTTTCAATGTCAATGGCATCAAAAGCCGCCCGTTCATCGATTTGATGCGGTACCGGATGCTGCAGCAGAATACCGTGGACATTCGGATCCTCGTTCAGCTCCTGGATCGCGGCGATCAGCTCCTCGGTCGTTGTCGATGTCTCCAGTACCACTTTCTTAGATATGATGCCAAGCCGCTCGCATGCATTTCCCTTCATCCGCACATAGGTCGCCGATGCAGGATCATCTCCAACCAGAATCGTTGCCAGACAAGGCGTTACCCCCTGCTGCTTCAATTCCTGTACCTTTACGGTCAGCTTGGCCTTGATATCGTCGGATACCTTTTTTCCATCTAAAATTACGGGTTCCTTACTCATGCTAATCCGCTCCTTCGCCATTGTATTAAAAAACATAAAGAGGCAAGGCGACTGATCGTCTCCTTACCTCTTGCCCAGGCGTACGGCATATGATCCTATGTGCTCCCTCTTGGTGCCCCAAGCTACGCCAGTAACACATAGATAACTTTTTTTAATATACCACGACTTTGGACATCGCGCTACCGGGTATGAAGCCGGCCGCTTTAAATCGCAATCTCTTTGATTCATTTGCGGGAAGCACATATGATTCTGATTAGTCTCTCGGATAATTCACTTCCATAATGTCCATAAAAGGAACCTTCGTAATAACGCCATTCTGTTTCATATGTACCTTCCCTGTTCGGGAGTCCATTTGATCGATTTGCCCGCGGACCGCCTCTTCCCTTCCCCAGACCGTCAGCACGATAACCGATTCCTCCTGGTAAGCTTCCGTAAGCTGATTTCCGAGCTCTTCCAGTACAAACTCATCTCTAGTGGGTCTCTTTGGAACCTTTGCTTTTGCCATAACCTTGTCCTCCTGATTGATGTTGCTCATGCGTCAGCATTACATTCTGAAATACGATAAAGCTATCATCGAAACATGAATTGGGAATCTTCTTCCTATTCTTCTTATTATACAACAAATACAAAGCAGGCGCTCTGGACTTGATAGGTATGAGTTCTTGACAGATCCATTATAGAACAAAGTATTCGTATATGAACTATCCATGGCAAAAATCCCCTTTAAGTAAACTGTAGCGCTCTTCTTCAGCACTGTCTACGCAAAGGGGATTATATTCTAGAAAACCAGTAAAGCCACTCAAGTGGCTCCTTACTTATTCGTAATTATTACGATTAACTTTTAAAAAAAAAATATAACCTTATAGCGATATCTCTTCGATGGCCATCCATGGCAGCGGATTGTTAAAGGTCGACCAATCCAGCTGCATTTCCTGATCGGTCAACAGACAATCGTCCAGCTCCCGCTCGATCTGTGACTGTTCCATCCTTATCCCGATCATCACGAGCTCGGTCATCCGATCTCCCCAGATGCCGTCCCATTTTCGCTGCACATCTGGCTCACTCTGAATCAGCTCCTGCTGCTCCTGCTCGGTTAAAGCTGCCACCCAGTATCCTGCTGGCCCGAACTGAATCGAAGGTCCCGCCTGACTTAAACTTGCCGCAACGTCCTCACGTACAGCCAACCAAGCGATCCCTTTCGCGCGTACGACCTCTTCCGGCCAATAACTCAAAAATTCTGCCAGCCGCTCTGGATGAAACGGTCTTCTTCTCCGATAAACAAAAGAGCTGATGCCGTATTCATCCGTCTCCGGCACATGCTCTTCCTTCTGAAGCTCCTGAATCCAGCCGGGGGACTGACTGGCTTTTTCAAAATCGAATAAACCGGTATTCATAATTTCCGCAGGAGAGACTTGTCCTTTCATAGTGCGTATGATTTTGGCGCTTGGCTGAAGCTTACGTAGGATGCCTTCCACCTTGGCCAACTCGTCTTCGCTTACCAAATCGCATTTATTCAATAGGAGTACATCACACATTTCAATCTGGTCAATCAACAGATCCACGACTTCCCGCGTATCCTCTTCGCCCAGCGCTTCCTTCCGATCGAGCAGGCTTTGGCCCGAAGAGAAGTCTTTCCAGAATCGGTTCGCGTCCACCACCGTCACCATGCAATCCAGACGGGCGAGATCGGACAACTGTACGCCGGACACCCCATCCGGATAGACAAAGGTCTGCGCAACGGGCACAGGCTCGCTGATTCCCGTCGATTCGATCAGTATGTAATCAAAACGGTTCTCTTGAGCCAGCTTCTGAACTTCCTGCACCAAATCTTCCCGTAGCGTGCAGCAGATGCAGCCATTGGACATTTCGACCAGCTTCTCATCCGTTCGGGACAGGCTTCCTTCCCCTCGAACCAAATCCGCATCAATATTCACTTCGCTCATGTCGTTCACGATGACCGCTACCTTCAATCCTTCGCGATTATGAAGCACATGATTCAGGACCGTCGTTTTGCCTGAACCGAGGTAGCCGCTAAGTACAGTAACCGGAATTCTATTGTTGTTATTCATCTAATGAACTTCCTCCATTTCTTAATCGTAATTATTACGATTTATATGGTATGATGTTATATCTCCGCACTTCAATTGTCAATCCTTCGGTTCAAAAAATGATCCGGCAAGCAAAATAAACCTCCGGCACTTAAGTACCGGAGGTTTATTTCATCACTATTTTCAACCTTTATCTTGGCTGCCCATTTTCTTATGGTCAAGTGTCACTAATCGTTTGTATACATACTATGAATTATCTCAAGACGAAAAGGAGAAATTCGATGAATCAACAAAACTATAACCTTCAAGAAACTCAACAAAGAGAACCTCAACCTTATCATCATGGTCATGGTCATGGTCACGGTCATGAGCATCACCCCCATTTTCATCCATATAGTTATCCATCAGGCCATCATATGATCCATCATCATCACCATCACCACTATCACCATCACTACCAAATGAGGAGAGAAGACGATCAATAATAATAATAATAATTGATAATGAAAAACGTAAGGCGAGAAGATTTACGGTCACAGTCGTATGTCGCTTTCATACGGCCGTGCGCGGCATTCTCGCCTTTTTCTATGCTTACATAGTCCTACGGCAAAACTATCATGTGGTGCTCAACAGACGTTTAAACGTGCAGGCAAGATTCATTTCTTAATATTCCCTTACAGGAATATTCTCATCATGGTATATTATAATCAATCGTTGGTTAATCTTTACAAATAAGGAGGATACGATATGAGCCAGGAAGTAATTTCGTTCATCGAAAACCTTAGTTTGCCTTGGCAAGTAGACGTCAGCAAAAAGCTTCGACACATGGTCCAAGAAGCAATTCCGGAAGTAGAAGAACGAATTCAGTACAAAAAGCCACATTTTCTAAAGAACGGACAGTATGCAGCTGTAATTTCACCATCAAAAGATGCAATCGCCTTTATGATCATGAACACAACAAATTTAGAAGTCCCCCAAAATTTCGATGGTCCACCCGAACGAAAATGGCTTAAAATTCGAAAAGATGATACTCCAGATTTTGAACTGTTAGCCCAACTATTAGTTCAAGCATCAAGTTCGTTGTAATAACAAGATCGGGGGTAAGGTCATATGAAACAGACAACGTTGAACGCACTAGCCGAACCTAACCGATTGCAGATTGTCGAACTATTACGAGACGGTCCCTTAACTGTCGGTCAGATTGCTGATCGTCTTAAAATCCGGCAACCGCAGACTTCCAAACATTTAAAGTTATTGCATGAAGCAGGAATGGTAGAAGTTCATGCGGAGGCTAATCGACGAATATATAGACTACGACCTGAACCGCTTCAAGAGATGGACGAATGGTTGGAATCGTTCCGCGGTATTTGGGAAAAGCGCTTAGATCAACTTGAGCATTATTTGGAAAAATTACAAAAGAAAGGGTAGCAGCCGCTCCCCTTCTTATTAGGAGGAATTCAAATGTCCGAGCAAAGCAAACAAGGCTTACTTCTGTCACGTGTTTTCAATGCCCCCAGGGAACTGGTTTTTAAAGTTTGGACCGACCCTGAACACTTCGGCAAATGGTGGGGGCCTCAAGGGTTTTCCTTAGAAGTTATCAAAATGGATGTACGTCCTGGAGGCATGTTCCTAGGTTGTCAGAAGTCTCCGGACGGCAGCCAAGCCATGTGGGGTAAATTTGTATATCAGGAAGTTATCGTTCCTGAGAAACTGGTATTCGTTCAATCATTCTCAGATGAGGAAGGTAACACGATACGTGCACCTTTTAACGCAAACTGGCCGCTTGAAATAATGAATATCATCACGCTTGAAGAAATCGACGGAAAAACTACGCTTACCATGCAGGGAGGCCCTGTAAACGCGACTCCAGAAGAACTAGCAGCGTTTGATGAAATGGCTCCAATGGTGAAACAAGGATTTGGCGGTACTTTTGATCAACTCGCTGAATACCTCGAAAGCCAGCAATAATTACATTGGATTAAGGAAGCTCAAACCAGCGGAGGCGAACCAACAGGTTCGCCTTTTTATTCTTCAGAGCTCAGCATCATCGCGCTCGACTCCCTCCTTCAAGGGGGGGGGGGGCGATGCTTGCATTGCTCTAAGCCATCTGACAACGAATCGTTCTGTCACTCGGACCCTGCCGAAAAAACGACAAGTTTCCTTGTAAAAGCAACCCGGGAATGTATGAATCCGCTGATTACAGCTCGATGCATTTGTGACGATCGCGTTGCCCATACATTCATAACCATTGTTCAAAAAAAATTACTACTTCTGTGCGACTGCTTGCTCCTTTGCCTGTTCATCGTCTTTATTCTCAGGCAACTCGCCGTCTTTCCAGATGACCTGTTCGCCGTAATCTTTTCCCCAATCGTACATCAACTTCAAAATCGGCATTAAGCTCTCCCCGTAAGGCGTGAGCGAATATTCGACTCGTGGCGGAACCTCGGGATAAACCACGCGATGAACGAGCTGATCTTCCTCCAATTCACGGAGCTGGTTGGTCAGCATTTTTTGCGTGATATGAGGAATCATTCGATTCAGCTCGCCGAAGCGTTTAACCCCCTCTAAGCCAAGATGCCATAGGATGATCAGCTTCCATTTGCCGCCGATGACCGCCAGGGTTAACTCCTTATGGCAGTTTATTTCCTTCAGATTGATTCGCTGCTTGACTTCACTTGCCATAATGCATCACCCCTTCTTCCCTACAGTATACAACGGTCGCGGTTATATCATCAAAACGGCAACTTTACCCAGACCTTGGCTTCTTATTCCAAATTGGCATGTAGCCCGAACATATTTTCCGAGTGAACTTCCTTCATCTCCATCAATCTCAAGATGACGGCATCCAAAACGATCAGCATCGTTTGTTCAAATAAAGAGGCCATCGGTTGAACGGTGACAAGGGATCCTTGATGCTGATCCTTCGTTGTGCCCGGTAGTCGAACGATCGCATCCGAAAGCTTACCGATACGTGATTCGGGGTTCACGGTTACCACCGCTACGGCAGAGCCTATATCCTTGGCCTTCTGTGCCATAGACACCAAGCTCTGCGTTTCGCCGGAGCCTGAACCGATAAGTAGTAAATCCCGCGCGCCGATGGCTGGAGTTACCGTATCGCCCACGACATGAACATTATACCCCATCTGCATTAATCGCATGGCAAAAGCTCGGATCATCAGACCGGATCTGCCTCCCCCTGCCAAGAAGACGGCATCGGATTGCACGATCCGTTCAATCAATTCCTCGATCTGGCCAGCATCCACCTGCTGTACGGATTCCGATAACTCCTTGGCAATGACGGATGCATGTTGAAAGATGTTATGACTCATGGTGACTTATGCCTGCTTCACAAGCTCGTTCATTTGAGCCGCTGTGGCCTTCTTGTCGGTTTGGCTTGTAATTCCGCCGCCGACGATGACGAGATCGGGATTTGCCTGAATCACCTCAGGGAGCGTCTCCATTTTGATTCCGCCCGCAACGGCAGTTTTGGCTTGTTTCACGACACGTTTGATCGCTGCCAATTCCTCGAATGAGTTTTTGCCTTCCGCCTGGTGGTCGTAGCCGGAATGAACGCAGATGTAATCCACGCCGAAAGCATCGATCTCCCGCGCCCTGCCTTCAATGTCCTTTACATTGATCATATCCACCATCACTTGCTTGCCTTGCTTGAGGGCTTCCGCTACCGCGCCTTTGATCGTGGAATCGTCGGATACGCCAAGCACCGTAATGATATCCGCACCGGCTTCAGATGCTTTCATCACTTCATAACCGCCCGCATCCATAATTTTAAGGTCGGCCAGCACGCGCAGATGCGGGAACGCCTCTTTAATCGCTTTGACGGCATGAAGCCCTTCGTTAATAACAACGGGCGTTCCGATCTCCACGATATCGATAAACTCGGCTACTTCAGCCACCACTTGTTTTGCTTCTGGAATATTCACCAAATCCAATGCCAATTGAAGTTCCATATTGTTAATCTCTCCTTATGAACGTATTGTTTAATGACTACACGATCATTGTAGAGCGACAGTTTACTTTACGGAAGTACGTACTTATAAGTGAGATACTTACGTGGAAGTAAGTAATATGGAGACAAAGGGTTAGTGGCTTCATTTTTTTCTGTTAAGCATGCTGTCTCAATGCGGCTGGTAAAAAACAATTAAGCCTGTTTGTTCACTTTCGACTCACATCCGGCTGTGGTTTAATATAATTGTCAGGCCGGACAAAATGATCGGAAAGGAGGCTGAACGAATTGATTCAGAATATGGAGGTGGCATCCGCATAAAGCGGGTGTCACGTTTAAGGGAGCCCGTTATAGGGCTCCCTTTCATTTACAATCCGATAGAATTGGAGGTAATGTTATGTCACATTCATGTGAACCAGCCGTTATAATTGTCACTGGCGTCATGGCTTCCGGTAAATCGACGGTAGCCCAGCTGCTAGCGGAGAAATTTGAACGCGGAGTCCATTTGCGGGGGGACTCGTTTCGGAAAATGATAGTCAGGGGCAGAGAAGAAATGCTTCCGGATGCTTCCCTTGAGGCGGAGAGGCAACTCGCATTACGGTATCAGCTATCCGCCTCCGCTGCCAGAACCTATGCTGAAGCCGGTTTTCATGTCATTCTGCAGGACGTCATTCTCGGCCCGGCACTGCAAGATATCACAGCAATGCTAAATGGCCTTCCCGTCTTCATCGTTGTGCTAAACCCATCCGAGAATGCCATTAGCGAACGAGAGCAGATACGTGACAAAAAAGGCTACGGGGTATGGACCATCCACGAGCTGAACCGGCGGTTAGCCGACGAAACGCCAAGAATTGGCCTGTGGCTGGATACCTCCGATTTTTCTCCTGAGGACACCGCCCAAGAGATTTGGAAGCGGATTTGGGATGAGGGGAAAGTCCGTTAACATATACTCGGTAGCATTCATGACGAGACTTCCTGGTAAAAAACAATTAAGCCTGTTTATTCACTTCTGTCCCGCCACCGGCTATGGTTAAATATAGTTGTCCGGCTGGACCAAATGATCGGAAAGGAGGCTGAACGAGTTGATTCAGAATATGGAGGTGGCATCTGCATAAGCGGATGCCACGTTAAGGGGAGCCCCGTATAGGGCTCCCCTTCATTTCATATTACTCGTAAATCACGGCTTTGATCTCGTCGCTATCGATATTGTTTTTGTCGTACCAGTAGAATCCCGTATCGATCTGCGGTTCGACCTTCTCCCCTTTGATGGCCGCCACGGCGGCTTTTACCGTCTCATATCCGATGCCGACCGGATTTTGCGTGATGGCTCCCGCCATTGTTCCGTTCTTGATAGCGTCAATCTGCGCTTTTCCGGAATCGAATCCAACCACGATAATCTGACCTTCCTTCTTCATCTCCGTTACCGCATTGATGACACCGACGGCGGAGCCTTCATTCGCCCCGAATATCCCTTTTAAGTCCGGATGTGCCTGCATCATTGCTTTGGCCAGGTCCGTCGATTTCAGATGATCCCCGCCTCCATATTGAATGTCAACGATCTCGATGTTCGGATACTTCTCTTCGATCTGCTTCTTAAAACCGTCGCGGCGGCTAACCCCGGTTACGCTGGTCTGGTCATGGACCACCATCGCGATTTTACCTTCATTCCCGATGAGCTCCGCCATTTTATCCGCCGCAAGCGCGGATGCAGCCATATTGTCCGTCGATGCCGTCGTTACCGGAATGTCGCTTTCCACGCCCGAATCGAAGGCGATGACCGGAATGTTGTTTTCCTGGGCTTTTTTCAGATAAGGAATGGAGGCCTGGCTATCCAGTGCAGCAAAACCGATCGCGCTTGGCTTCTTATCGAGTGCAGCCTGCAGCATTTCGATCTGCTTATCCACCTGGGATTCCGTCTCTGGTCCTTCAAAGGTAATCTTTACGCCAAGCTCTTCCCCTGCCTGCTCGGCACCGGTTTTCACCGCCTGCCAGAACTGGTGCTGAAAGCCTTTGGAAATGATCGGAATGTAGATTTCCCCTTCGGCTGCAGAGCCGGAACCTGAACCTGATCCCCCCTCGCTTGGGCTGTCGGTTCCGGCAGCGTTGTTGCCCGATGAACCGCAAGCCGCCAGCATACTTGCAGTCAACATGAGAATCAGAGCCAATACAGAAAGCCTTTTCATAATCGCAATCTCCCCTTGTTTATCAAAATAGTACATCTATAGAACTTCCATCCAAGGAAGCTTCTATCCAGCTAATATACGGCTAACTCCAAAATCTACCGGGTTAGGTACCTGCCCGGAATCGAATAGAGACGTTCTAATGAAAAAGGCTTACGCTTTGCGTCTGCGCAAAATATCCGCATACACCGCGAGTATGATAACGAACCCTACGACAACGGTTTGCCACTCCTGCGGCACGGACAGAATGCGTAATCCATTCGTCAGCACACTCATGATCAAAGCTCCGATCACGGTACCGATGATGGTCCCCTTCCCTCCGCTGAGCGAAGTTCCCCCGATCACAACCGCCGCGATGGCTTCCAGCTCATACCCGGCACCCAGCGCCGGATTGGCCGAGTTCAGCCTCGATGCCATCATGACGCCGGCCAAGCCGGTAAAGGCGCCGGTTAGAGTGTATATGACGATTTTCCAGAAGCTCACATGGACACCGGACAATCGGGTCGCCTCTTCGTTGCTGCCCAAGGCAAAGTTATACCGGCCGATGATGGTCTTCGATAAGATGAGGTAGCCCACAACCGCCGCAATGAAGAAAATAACGACCGCATTCGGAATATCGAGGCCCGGTATCAGCCAGCCCAGCACGCTGCCTTGGGACACTTCGGCAAAGCTTTCGGCATCATTGAAATAGACTGGCTTGGCTCCGGAGATAATCAGCGCCAGTCCTTTGGCGATCATCATCATCGCCAGCGTAGCGATAAAAGGCGGGATCTTCATTTTCGCTACCGCCGTTCCGGACAGAAGCCCGCACAGGGCGCCCGTCAAGATGCCGCCAAGGATGCCGACCGGAACTGGCAATCCCCAGAAGGTGATGCATACACCGGTCATAATGCCGCTCAGCGTCATGACCGTCCCGACAGACAGATCAATGCCGCCGGTAATGATGACAAAGGTAGATCCCAAGGCCAACACGCCGATTACCGCGGTCGAGAGAAGAATGCCCACGATATTGGAGAACTGAAAGAAATTGCTGGATGAGAACGTAAAGAATAGAATGAGCACGACCAAGCTGGCTAGGGCTAGCACTTGCTGAAGTGCGCCCGATTTGATTTGAATGTTCATCTGCTTGTTCCTCCTGACATGTATGGATAACGGCCTACATTCTTGCTGTAGCCAGATGCATAATGCTTTCTTGGTTCGCCTCTGCTTGATCCAGCTCGCCCGTAATCCGGCCTTCACACATCACGAGAACCCGATGACTCATCCGAAGGATTTCAGGCAGCTCTGAGGAGATCATGATGATCGATTTGCCCTGTGCCGTAAGATCGTTCAGCAAGCGATAGATTTCGCTCTTGGCTCCTACATCGATCCCTCGCGTAGGTTCGTCGAAGATCAGGATGTCGCAATCCCGCGTCAGCCATTTGCCAATAACGACTTTCTGCTGATTGCCGCCGGAGAGGAACTTGACCTCCTGGTCGACATGCGGCGTTTTGACCTTCAATCGCGACACTATTTCCTCTGCCTGCTCGCGAATCCTGGCCGTATTCATCCAGCCTCCGGGACGTAGGAAGCTGCCGTATGAGGCAATAGCCACATTGCTCTTCACATCCAGATCGACAACACATCCAAAACGCTTGCGATCCTCGGATAAATAACCGATCCCTTGGCGCACCGCATCATGGGGGCCCTTGATCGTTACCTTGCGGCCATGGACGTGAATCTCCCCGGATTGAATGCGGTCGGCACCGAAGATCGCTCGGGCAAGCTCGGTCCGCCCCGCGCCAACCAGGCCTGCAATGCCAAGGATTTCTCCCTTTTTCAGAGTGAAGTTAATGTCTTTTAAAGTTCGGCCTTGATTCAGTCCTTTAACCTGCAGTACCGTCTCACGTACATCTGCGATCCTCTCTGGCTTCGAGGTCTCGTAGATCTGCCGGCCAACCATCTTGGAAATAATGTCCTGGGTGGTGACCTCATCCGTTAATACCGTATCGATGTACTGTCCGTCACGCATGACCGTAATGCGATCCGTAATTCGCTTGATCTCATCCATCCGGTGGGAAATGTAAACGATTCCAACTCCGGCTTCTCGAAGCTGGCGAATGATGCGGAACAAATCCTCAATCTCGGTTTCGCTTAAAGCCGCAGTTGGCTCATCCATGACCAGCACGTCAGCGTTATAAGACAATGCCTTGGCAATCTCCACCATCTGCTGCTTGGCAACCGTTAGCTCCGAAACCTTGATGGATGGGTCCATGTCCAGTCCCATCCGCTCGAACAGTTCCTTCACTTGTCGGTTTAGCGCATGCTCATCCAGAAACAATCGGAGCTTTCGTCGCGGCTCCCGCCCGATGAATATATTCTGGGCGACCGTCAGGTCAGGCGCCAAATTCAGCTCCTGATGGATCATGCTGATCCCGGCGTCTTGTGCCGCTTTCGGATTCGTTAACTCCACGGGCTGTCCTTTGTACCGAATCGTACCTTCGTCCTTCTGGTATACGCCGGTTAAAATTTTCATCATCGTTGACTTGCCGGCGCCGTTCTCACCCATAAGCGCATGGACTTCACCGTGCAGCAGCTCGAATCGGCAGTTATTTAACGCCAGCACGCCCGGAAATTCCTTCGTGATTCCTTCCATTTGTATCAATACTTCGCTCAAAGCCCCTCACCTCTCTAGCTGGCACCTTTTATGAATCATTGTACAAATCGCTCCCTAGCGGAGGAATGGAATATTCTCTGATCGATGTTGAATAATCTATGATCTGTTAACAGGACACCATAAGGGAAGAAGCTACTCTTCCACAAAGGGAAAGAGCAGCTTCTGGTTCTCCTCGGTATACATATTGTCTTTGTTGATGACAACGGAATCGGTGTACACGTTGCGTGACACCTTGTCGCCTTCGATGATGGATACGGCTGTTTTGATGCCCAAATAGCCGATATTGAAGGGCTTCTGTACAATTGTGGATTGAAGGACCCCCTCTTCGAGCAGCTTGACTTCCTTCACCGAGCTGTCGAATCCGACCAGCTTGACCTTGCCCCCCAGCCCCAATTCTCGAATCGCTCTGCCTGCCCCGACTGTAGAAGGCTCATTCAGGCCCACGATTCCATTCAGGTCATGCCTCTCCAGCAGCAGCTTCTTCGTGATTTCATAGGCTCTCTCCTCCTTGCCTTCGCTGTAGTAAGTGCCCACAATTTCCGTGCCACTGCGCGACTCCAAAATACTTCGAACCCCTTGTTCCCTCTCGATCTGCGTCGAGGTACCCTGCACGAAACTGACGATAGCAACTTTGGCATCTGCCGGGAGTAATGAAGAGAGCTCCTTGCCTGCTTTCTGTCCGGCATTCACATTGTCGGTCGCGATCAAGCTCTGCGCATAATCACCATTAACGGCGGAATCAATCATAATAAGCGGGATGTCAGCCTTACGAATGGACTCAGCCACGGGAACAAGGCGGTTATAATCTCCGGCGGCCATGACAATCGCATCCGGCTTCTGTTTGATGGCTTCCTCCAGCAATTGAATCTGCAAGTCCACTTCGATTTCCTGGGTGGGTCCTACCACCGAGACATCCACACCGAATTCACGAGAAGCCGTGTTCACCCCTTCAATCAGTACCCGCCAGAATTCAATTTCATCCAGTGCTTTAACACCCACGATGATCTTCTTGGCACCAGGCTCTTCCTTGGACCAATGAAAGGCGACATAACCCAGGATTAGTACCGAAATCAGCAGCAGTAAAATATATCGCAGTCTCATGTACGACTTCATGGCACATCCCCCTCCAAGCTCCGCCATTCATCCGGATGAACAGCCGGAATGAGCACCTTTACGCATGTCCCCAATCCGGGTTCGCTCGTATAGCTAAGGCCATATTCCGCTCCAAAATATAGCTGAATCCGTTGATGGACATTCGCAATCCCAACGCTGTTTCTCGATGGGTTGCCTTCTTTGGACGTTAGCAGAGTCTCAACCTTGGACCGATCCATGCCGATGCCGTCATCCTTAACTTGAAACTCGATCCGGTTATCTTGAAGCTTCCCCGTAATCGTGACCGTTCCCTGACCTTCCTTGTTCTTGATGCCATGATAAATGGCATTCTCCACCAGCGGCTGCAGCAGCACCTTCAATGTCAGATACGGGTAAAGAACGCGATCGATATCCAGAGCAAACCGGATTTTGTCCTGGTATCGCATTTGTTGTATTTTTAAATAATTCGTTATATGTTCCACCTCGGTAGCAATCGGTATCATCTCCCTCCCTTTGCTGAGCGAAGCTCGAAACAACCTTGCTAAAGCCGATGTCATCAGAATCACCTCATCATGCTTCTTGCTCTCAGCCATCCATATGATGGAATCCAGCGTATTATAGAGGAAATGGGGATTGATTTGGGCTTGCAGGGCATTCAGCTCGCTTTTCCTCTTAATCTCTTGTTCTACCAAGATTTGATCCATTAATTCCTTGATCTTCAGCACCATCACGTTGAAGCTCCGGGCCAGACCGGAGATCTCCCTGGAATGCCCCACGGGAACCCGGATATCGAAGTTCCCTTTCTCCACTTCCATCATCTTTTCTTGGAGCTTCTTGATGGGACGCGTCAGGTTGCGGGAGATGACAACGGAGAACAACACGCCCACGCCAAGACATAACAACCCCGCTATGGCAAAAGAAAGCTGCATCTGCTTCTTATTGTCCACCAGCTCATTCTCGTAAAAAACGCCAACGATTTTCCAGCCGAAATCCGTATCCTTGATGCTGTATATCCGGCTTGCCCCGCCCTCCTTCACGACAAATCCCCCTAGCTTGTCCGAAAGGACCTGCTCTAATCTCTCCGTCTTCAAATTGCTGTAGAGCAGCTGCTGCTGCGGGTGATACACAATCCGGCCTTGACGGTCAATCACAAACACGTAACCCCGGTTCCCCAGATCCAGCTTGCTGAGCATATCGTTAATCACCTTGAAGTTGAGATCGATCAACAGAATGCCCAGCCCATTCGAAGGATTCACGCCGCTGAGCTCGCGGCTCAGTGATACGACCCAGCGGTACTCTCCCTTGATGACCGGCTGTACATGGGACGAGGAGATCACTGTCTGTCCCTTGTTTTCCTTCGCCTGCCGATACCAGGGCTGCTCCGATAACACAATATAGGGATTCAGTTCGGCGTCTGCCCGATCGGAGATAAAGGTGTCGCCGGCTCCAAAAATATTAATCGACGCAATATCTTTGCGCGAAACCCGAATCGAGTGGAAATATTCCGATATCTTCGCTTTCAATATGGCCAGTTCCGCAGGCTGCAGTTCATCGGCCGAGGCCAGATATTCCCTGACATTCGGATTGTTCATCGCTGCGAGCGAGATGTCCTTCATGCCCGTAATGTAGGTTTGGATATTCGCATTCACTTGATTGATCAGCTCGGAGGTATAACTCTCCGCCGTTTCACGCACTGCCGATTCGGATAGCCGATAGGAGATGAAGATCAGCAGCAGCGCCGTAAACAGCACTAACATCACGAAGGAGCTGGCAATGCGGGACTGAATGGTTTTGATTCGCTGCGGTGCCTTCATGGCCTCACCTCGTCTGACGCCATTTTGTTTCGGTACTCGGTCGGGGTATCTCCGGTATGTTTCTTAAACAGCACGCTAAAATATTGTGGATCCTGATAACCGGTTTTTGCCGCAATTTCATAGGTTTTCATCGAGGAATGCTTCAGCAGTTCCTTTGCTTTTTCCATACGGACTTCCGTTACGTATTCAACGAAGGTTCTCCCGGTATGCGTTTTGAACAGAGCGCTGAAGTAACTCGTGCTCATGAAGATCCGGCTGCACACGGTCTTAATCGATAACTCCGGATCCTCGTAATGTCGCTGGATGAAATCGACCGCCTCCAGCATCTGGGAGCGGGTCAAGTCCTTTCTCGTCTTGGCAACGTCCCTTAGCGCCTGCCCGCACACCTCGCATAACCAACCTTCGATCTCATCCAAGGACCGAAAAGAATGTAGATCGGATAGCAGCCTTTTCTCTTTGCCGATCAACTCGTTCTCATTGCAGCCGATTTCCATCAAAGTTTGAAGCACGGCAAGCATCACTCGTACGATCCGCACATAACAGAGCTCGATCGAAATTGAAGCGCTTCCAAGTTCGCTGATCAACCGCCGGATGCACGTCTTCACTTCAGAGTCCGTACCGGCCCGGATCGCGGAGATTAGCGCTGACTCGGTTTCGATCCCATCCAGGAGAGGAGCGTCCCCCCGCTTTTCAAGATCCGTGATATGGACCACCTGATCGCGGCCGATCAGGAGCCTGTATTCCAATGCAGCCTCCGAAGCCCTGCAGGAATAACGGATGTCCTGAAGCTCATGGCAAATCGTTCCGATGCCCAGCGTGACCGTGAATTTCATGAACTGTTTCGTAGATCCGCGAATTCCCTCCGCCAGCTCCTGCGCCCGAGCGTGCAGCTCCTCCTCGCCGAAGCCCGACAGAATGGCCATAACCTTGTTCTCCTTGTACCGAAAAACGGCTGCACCGGGCTCACCCGCCAATAATTCCTGCATGATATTGTATAAGGCAAAAGCATACAGCTCATTATCGACGTGCTGTTCATCCGAACGAAGCTCATCCCTATCCGCTGCCATTGCGATATAAAGCGGCCCCGGAAGCGGAATATCAAAATAAGACAGTTTGCTCTCGATCTCGGATCGCTTCATCGGCGATGACGCCAGTCGTTCGAGAAATCGTTCCTTAAGTAAGACCAAGCTCTCATTCAACTGATATTTGAGCCTCTTCAAGTGCTCCGTACGTCCGTGTTCCTCATCCATCTCCAGCTTGAGTTTATCAAGCATCTCCCTTATTTCCGCCGAGGTAACCGGTTTCATAATAAAATCCGTGACCTGCAGCTTCACCGCCTGCTGGGCATATTCGAAATCGTCAAACCCGGTCAGAATGATGATCTTCGTCTTAGGAAAACGTTCCGTAATATGGCGGGACAATTCCAGGCCATCCATGTACGGCATGTTGATGTCCGTTAACACCACATCAGGTGGTTGGCGGGTGACAGCCTCCAATGCATCCCTGCCGTTCTCACAATCTCCGATGCATTCAAAGCCATGATCCGCCCACTGAATCCGGTTTCGGATCCCTTCCCTTACGATCGGTTCGTCGTCCACAATAAGAATCGTATACAATCAAAGCCTCCCCCGTTCATAAGCAAATCCCATTTGCTTAGGTTCTATCGTGTTACGAGGTGAATATACAGGAAAAGCCCTTTGGCAAGCAACTGCCAAAGGGCTCCATGACTTCATATTTATTTGCGGGTGTTCATCCATGTAATGAAATTGTTCACCACAATATCGAGGAAACCGATTGTTGGCTCATGGATTAACTTGCCAGCCTCATCCATCTTCTCGTGTACCGCGCCGATGTATACTTCATTGTTCGGAAGCAGCGGCGAAGTAATGCCGACAGAAAACAGAATATCCCGGAGATGCTCTTGAGCGCGAACCGTTCCAAGCTGTCCCATCGACGCCCCCATAATCCATGAAGGCTTCCCGTTCATGACCTTATCAACGCGCGATAACCAATCGAGCGCGTTCTTGAGCACGCCCGGTATAGAGTAATTATACTCCGGTGTGATCCACAATACCGCATCGGCGGCAGCAATCCGCTCTTTGAAATCCTTAACAACCGCAGGAGGATCCAATTCAATGTCTTGATCGTAGAACGGAAGATCACGAAGCCCCAGGATTTCAAACGTGATCCGATCCGAGTAACGCTGCTTCAAATATTCCGCGAGTTTCATATTGTACGACTCTTTTCTAATGCTTCCAACAACGATTGCTACTTTCATGATACCCTCCAGTTCTATGCCTTCTTAGCACATTCCATTCTATTGTTGACAACTAACTTTAGCCTATCACCATATTTTACCAATGTCAAAATATCGTTTGTCCTACTTCATCAACGAGAGCAGCTTACACACATCGCGCTCCATATATTCTCTTTGTTCAGGCGGCGCATATTGGAGCAGAGCCAGTGCGGCATAAGGCACTTTGATGGCATGGGGATCTTCATACCGTTTACTCCAATAGGCCGAATCCGTAATCGAAGCTTCCTCTGCAGCCTCAACTCTCTGATTTGATAGCGCTTGTGGCTTTAAACGGTTGAGTTTTATTTGCAGTCGGTGATTGTTTTGACCAAGCTTGGCAAGCTGAACGTATCCGAGTCGCTCCAGCTCAATCAATGCGTGGGCGTGGGTAATGCCATGCTCAAGCTCACCTGCAAAAAAGTAGTACTTCCCCTCAACGTGTTGATCCGGCAGCACATGATCCAACTCGGATAAGGCACGAATGGCCAGATCGGATGCATTCCGGTACGGCGGTATTTCCGAGAGTGAGATCTCCGATCGTTCCAGCTTCGTGTAATCATCCATTCCGTAATACCTGGCAAGCTTGTGTTCAACTGCTGCATCTTCCATCAGCTTAAGTAAACCTCGCACGATAGACGGCGTCAGTAAGTCCGGACGCTCCCGCAATGCTTTCAGTCCCAAGACGGCAAGGGTTACCCCGTGTCCGGAGGTACTCAGATTCGTCAGGTTAGGCAGCAGTCCTTCAATAAATCGATTCATTAATTCAGGCTGCGCAGGTTCGAGAGGATAGGGTTCGAACCAATCTTCATGCTGACTGCGCAAGTGCCAGCAATTGGCAGCCAACCCCTGCAGTACATCTTGCGGCAGATCAAACTCCTTCTGCATGTAATAAGCCGCCAAATACGCTCCGCCAACATGTCCTTCAAACCAGCCAATCTCGCCGCCGCGGCTCAAGGCTGTAAGACCATCCTCCAAATACCGGTCACTAATGACCGAATTCACCTCCTTCCTTTCGATTGCACTCGGCAGATTCAGCCTGGCTGCAATGTCTTTGGGGAAGCTTGTGATCTTCAAGCGGATGCTGTAACCATACATTCTAAAATGCAAACCATCCTCGGTATCCGAAACCATCATCCGCCGATCCAGAGTGGATCGAACCCGGTCCAGAAACCGTTCGTCGGTTACTCCATAAGTTATCTCCAGGGATGGTGCCAGTGCATACATCGATATCGGAATCCATTTGCGCTTTGTTGATACAACAACGGCATGGGCTGTTCCTCCAATGACAAAAGCGAATTCCTCCGACTCCTTGGCGATCGTTAAACCGAGCGTCTTCTGCATCCATAATCTTGCGGCTATCGGATCCTCCACAGGTAATCCCACCTCCCGCAAATACAGGACGCCATAGGTGCCGTTCGGCGCAAGTACCCCTTCCTTCAGATCATCGTGCGCGATAAACTCAAGCAAGTTTCCATCACCATCCTTGAAGTACACATTCACGCCGGAATCAAACCGCTCAACCACTTCACCATCAGGCCATTTCAACAAAGGCACCTGCTCTGCGAGCTTCTGGATCATGGATTCAAACTGGGAATAAGGCACTTCAAACGCGATATGGGCAGGAGCTATAGATTCATACGCTTCTTTAAAAGCGAGCGTGAAATCCGGTGTAGGCTGGAATACGATCTCAACCTCGCTTTCGCTTGCAATCGGGAAATGAAGCAGTCCGTTGTAAAATTGTTTCACACCCTGAATGGAGACCGTTTTTAATTTCAATCCGGCAAAATGAGTGATCATGAGGTTTCAACCTCCTCTTTACCGCTGACCTTCTTGACCAGCTCCATAAAGATGGATAGCGCCTCTTTAGCCCGATAATCCAGCACAATCGTGCCTTCTGCCGCTTCCGATTCGTAAATGGTCCGCTGAGAACCGCCAATGGAGATCCATTCCGGACTATTAATTCCGTGCAAATTGCGTATGGTAGCTTGCATTTGCTGCAGTGAACTCACACCGACCGCCCCTCCCGCCGAGCTTACCGATAGCACCGGTTTACCTGAGAAATGCATCTGTCCCAAATGATCCAAGGCGTTCTTCAAAACTCCACTCATTCCTCCGTGGTACTCCGGTGTCGTCAATATAATGCCATCCGCTTCCATTAACAGACGCTGCAGCTCGCGCACGCCAGCATGGCGGTTGAATATCTCGTCTGGTGAATAGAACGGGAGCGGTGTCTCATACAAGTTAAACAGCTTCACCTCCACGAACAACGTATTCATTTGCGCTTCCAGGGCTTTGGCCAGAACGGTACTTGTTGCTTCCTTGCGATTACTGCCAGCTATAATCACGATCTTCATGGTACTGCCTCCCTTTTTGGTATTGAATGTTTTGTTAAGTCCATTGTAGAGGAGGCAAGCCATGGAAATCGTCAACATTTGGAGTGATTTTACGAGCAAAAGCTCTCCTGCCTTCGGCTGAGAGCTTCTACAACTATAGTCTTAGATATGATCGTTATGTACGCCAAATACAGCAATCCTCATACGATTCCATGCTTGAGCGCATAAATGGCCGCCTGTGTCCGGTCGGCAACCCCCAGCTTATCGAGCAGATGGCTGACATGGGTTTTAACCGTCTTCTCGGTGATGTAAAGCGCTTCGCTGATTTCCCTATTGTTCATACCCGATGCAATCAGCTGCAGTACCTCCTGCTCCCGGCGGGTTAGTTTATCCAACTGCGCTGCCTCTTCCTGATGGCCGGACAAGCTGGTCTCATCTGCTCCCGCCGGCGATGTAACATGCGTCATGAGCAGGCCTGCCGCATCCGGATGCAGTTCAACTTGGCCTTCATACACGCGCCTGATCGCAGCCACCAGATCCTCAGGCTCAATATCCTTAAGAAGATAGCCGCGTGCGCCTGCCCGAATGGCTGGCAAAACATGGTCATAATCGATAAACGAGGTCAGCACGATGACTTTAATGTGAGGCTGTTCTTTTTTTAACCGTGCGGTCGTATCGATTCCATTGAGGATCGGCATATTCAGATCCATTAACACGACATCGGGATTTAGATGTTTGGTCGTCTCCAACGTCTCCTCGCCATTCGCGGCTTCACCAACCATCTCGATATCCGGCTGCGTAGCCAGAAAAACCTGCAATCCCCGGCGTACCATGGCATGATCGTCAGCGATCAACAATCGTATCATTCGTTATCCCTCCCTTCTCTGTTGATCTCACCCTTAAGGGCATCAAAACCTCAATGATGGTTCCCTCTCTGTACACACTGTAGAGACGGAATTGTCCTCCGAGCGATTCGGCTCGTTCCCGCATGCTCGACAACCCAATCGAATGCCGCGTCAGCTCGTTCAATCGTTGCTTGGTAATCCCGCGGCCATGATCTTCGATCCGAAGTTCAACATCATTTTCCTGCAGGGTTAATACTACCGTTACTTCCTTCGTATCCGCATGCTTGCTTACATTATTCAGCGCCTCTTGACCGATCCTCCACAAGGCTTCTTCCACGATCCGGGGCAGGTCCCGTATCCCGCTGATATGTGAACTTACATGAAGCTTCAAACGTTCGCCGTATTGTTTAAGGCCTGTCATAAGCCCTTCCTCAAGTCCGGGTGGGCGAAGCTGCATGATCAGTTCCCGCATTTCCTTAAGGGCGCTTTGCGATAAAAACTGTATATCATGGATGGTATCCTGCAGCATGCTTTTCTGCTCATGCGGCTCCGCGGCAAGCATCCCCCCAACCCCCTTGGACATCATGACTAACGAGAACAGGGTTTGACTTACCGAGTCGTGCAGGTCTCGGGCTAGACGATTTCGTTCATCCATTCTTGCGAGCTCCCGCCGGTTCTCCTCCAGACGGATGCGCTGAAGGGTCATGCCGATATGTTCAGCCAGTGCCTCGATCACCTCCATATCCGCCCGGTACGCATCCCCGTAATGATCGTACCCTATCAAAAGCAGTCCAAAAAAGGTGTCTCCGGCAGCCGCCAGCGGAACCGCAACCGCTCGGGTGATGGAGGATATCCATCCCTGTTCAACCAATAAATCCGCAAGCCGCTGTGCGTCTTCGGTACTGACCGGATCCGCAGAGACCTTTCCCTTGCCAGAACGGGTTCGTGCGGTTTCAGGAAGTGGAAATTGAGCATGGGGCAGCGTCGTCTGACCTCCGCTGTATAGGGCACGCAGTGTCATATCGTTACCGATAGGCTCTAGTAATGCGGCAACTGGCCAGTCAAAGTAACGTCCCATTAAACTCATGACTTGCTTCGTCAATTCGGCCCGGTTAACCGCCTGGGAAGCATAAGCACCGAGAGCACTGCTATATTCCCCAAGCCGGGCAAATAAATCCGCGCGGCGCTGCTCGGCAGCGTACAGCCGCATGCGCTCAATGGCGCTGCCAATTTGGTAGGCTACCGATTCCAGCAGCGCCAGTTCCTCTTTGGTAAAATGCAGCTTCCCGGGTGCAGCCACATTCAGTACGCCGAACCTGCGGCTGCCGGATCGAAGTGGAACGGTTGCATGGTGGGTTATGCCCTCCGTATCGCCCCACTGATACCGAACGGCGTTATCCAGACGTTTGCAATTCAAAATATTCACTGCATTTTTCAAGCGTCCGTCATCGTAACGCTCCAGGCACCAGCAGCTGCCGCATCTCATGGGTTCGTTATCATCCCGGCTCAGGGCAGGCGGCAAATTCCGGCTGGCTACGAATTCATGCGTTCCCCGATCTTCCACCAGGAACAGCCAGCCGGTCGTAAGTCCCGTTAGCTCCAGCAGCTTGGCAATAACAACGTCCAGCATGGGAGCAAGCTCATTGGACTCGTTCAACGTTTCTGCGATCGTTTTCAGCGTAATTAACTCCTGAATATGCGGATCGTGATTGGACATACACGAAAGCTCCTTCTTTTTTTGCATTCTGAAGTAACTATATTATATAATCCTGTCACACACCATCAAAATCCCCTATGAGCCCTTCGGCTTTTCACAGATCATTCACCCCATGAATTTTGGTAAAAAACAATTAATATTGTTTTATCTCTTGCAAATTTCCACCTACATATGGCTTAATATAGAAGTCGGGGCCGACGAAATGAGCTGAAAGGAGGCTGATTGCAATGATTCAGATCCGTGAGGTGGTATTCGCGTAAAGCGAATATCCGTTAAATGGGAGCCCGCTGCGGGCTCCCTATATCTATTTTTAAATCCAAAAATCTAAAAACCCAAAAAAACCAATATCACGAAAGGAGGAGGGCAAGCATGATCAATGCAATTGTTTTGAAACTCAACGATAGCTTAAATATGTATACAGAAAGAGGAGGGCATCGATGGGCCATTACAAGAACGGAAGAGAAGTGCTTCCCCCCGAGCTGCTGCAGCAAATTCAACAGTATATAGATGGAGAATTACTCTACATACCGAAACAGAGCGAGCAAAGAGCCGGCTGGGGAGAGTTAAGCGGTTCCAAACAACGCATCGAAAGTCGAAATAAAGAAATGTATCGCGCTTACTGCAAAGGACGGTCTATCGAGGAATTGGAACGGACCTACTTCCTGTCTGGAGAAAGCGTGCGCAAGATCATAAGTAAACTTACCCGCGTAGGGACCTGAATCGATGAGATTTAACGGTCTGCACACGGATTAACATAGGACTGTTCCCCTGGGGCGCAGTCCTTTCCATTTTATATGAATGCTACTACATAATAGTAAATGCCCGACTGTAGGTGAATCTACAATCGGGCATTTTTTTATACTCTAGTGATCTTCCCGCTTCTCCCCCGCGACATCCCAACGATGGCGAAATTTCTCCAATCGCGGATGAAGCTGCGGCGGCTCTGACAGGAGGATGAGCCTCAGCTTCACAATCCATTCCTCAAAAGAAGAAAAGGATGCAAACACATTGGCCATCTCAGGTGTCAGAATAAGAAAATGGGGACTTCCGTATTTCTCTACCAGATGACGAAGCGCAGTATCGATCGGCGTGTATTTTTTCCGTTTCGACTCGAAGGGTTCAATCACAACCGATGATCCTTCATGCTCCTCTATCCATTCCTGAAGCTGTTTCTCCCGCTTGTAATAAGGGCTTACAGGCTCCTTGAACATCCGCCTGGCCGTCTCTTCATGCAGCGGATACAGCACCAATTTAACAAATGACCGTTCTTCTAAAATGGCAGAAGCCTGCTCCAAATCCTTCTGGATCTGCTCGAAGAGGTCGTAGAATATTAAGGTCCCTTTGGTTGTTGGCTTCGGGGGCTCGTAACCGTAAGGAACATACTCCAAATTGCGCGGCATGATGGAACTTCACCTCTCTTTTACTCTGATGACTGGGATGAAAGCTTTGGTGGTACCCGATGCAGGGTAGCCTGCTCAAAGCCGTAAGCTAATTGGATCAGCACGGGCTCGCTATATGCCGTCCCGATGAACGTAATGCCCTGTGGTCCCTTCGTAATATAGCCTCCAGGTGCAATGACGCCATTCTCGGCATAACCGCCGGGAACGGTAACCGATGGATACCCTGCCCGGGCAGCCAAATCTGGTCCATATTCATTACCCAGAAACAGCAGGGCGTCCAGCTGATATGTCTGCAGAACATGGTCAATCCCTCTCGTTCCCGCCATTTCTTTATTCTTCTGCTTGCTCTCAAGATACTCTGCTTCGGTCAGCGTACCGCTCGTCTCCTCGGCCCAAATCAATGTCCCCTGTCCATATTTCAAGGCAGCATCGGCGTGTGCCTCATTATAAGCGATAACTTCAGCCAACGAATGAACCGGCAGAGACGCATCTAGGTTCGCCAAATAATCATTGACATATTTCTTGAACTCATAGCGAAGGACATTGGCATCCCACTTGGTATCCTGGCAAGGCAGCTCCACCGGATCAATAATAGTGGCTCCTTGATCCCGCAGCAATTCAATAGCGGACTCTACAATATTTAGTCTATCCCGATCCAGGTGCTTATAGTAGTATCGGGGAATCCCGATTCGAGCTTTCTTCAAATAACTCGAATCCAGAAACTTCGTGTAGTCCTCCACCCTATTTTGAGGGTCTATCTTGGTCACTTCGTCCAAATCATCGGTTCCCGCGATCGCGCTAAGCAGAATTGCGGCATCTTCCACCGTTCTGGTCATCGGACCTGCCGTATCCTGCGTATGGGTGATGGGTATGATACCTGACCGGCTTACCAGTCCGATCGTCGGCTTAATGCCAACCAGACTGTTCTGGCTGGAAGGGCTGATAATCGATCCGGATGTTTCCGTCCCGATGGCCGCTGCAGCCAAATTCGCCGCCACCGCAGCACCGGAGCCTGAGCTTGAACCTCCAATGAACATTTCGCCAGGGCCGTATGGATTTAACGTAAGTCCATGTCTTGACGAGTATCCGGCCCACATCGTCGATGACATGAAATTCGCCCACTCGGTCATATTGCTCTTACCCAAAATAACAGCACCCGCCTTACGCAGCTTAGCTGCAACAAAAGAGTCTTTCGTGGCAAACGAATCCGCAAGGGCGATGGAGCCGGCCCTCGTATGCAGCCGATCCCCGGTGTCGATATTGTCTTTGAGCAGGATGGGAATCCCGTGCAGCAATCCTCTTGCTCCCTGGTCTTTGCGCTCCCGATCCAGCTCCCCGGCAATTTGCAGCGCTTCATGGTTCACTTCAAGAATCGAACGGAGAATTCCATCATATAACTCGATCCGCTCCAGATACAATTGAACCAGCTGTACTGAAGTCATCCAACCCTCTGCCATCGCCTGCTGCATATCCGAAATGGTTGCTTCCACAATCCATGTTTTTTTATCCATGATCATATATAGTCCCCCTGACTTATCTTACTGACCTTACGGTAGGTGATGGGAATTAATGTTTCATATTTTATCCTCCAGTCTGTTATATCCTTATTTAATTCGGAATTCAGGAACAAAATTCCTCTTATTATGCATAATCCAAGCGGTACCTGTATGTTCCGTCTCCCCTGTTCTCTGCTTGTTATCTCTTCATCTCGAACGAAACACAAAACGCGGACCAAGAATAGTTCTTGATCCGCTCCTGTCCCAATTCGAAATCTTCAACTTAATGTACGATTCTACCGATACCATTGAGCCTGCTTGTTGAACATCTCGGCATAGTGGGCACCCTGCTCAATTAACTCCTCATGTCTTCCCTCTTCGACGATTCTCCCATCCTTGAGAACGAGAATGCGGTCCGCATGTCTGCAGCTTCCCAATCGGTGGGATATAAATATGGCAGTTTTGCCATCGGTCATGGACATCAGATTCTCGAAAATGGCGGATTCCGTCAACGGGTCTACTGCTGCTGTCGGCTCGTCCAGATAAATCACTTCGAAATCCCGATAGAACGCCCGGGCGATCGCCACCTTCTGCCATTGGCCCTGAGACAGTTCACGCCCTCCCGAGAAACGCGTTCCAAGCTGGGTTGAGACACCATCTCGCAGCGAATCCACAAGTGAGGTCATCGATGCCTTTTCCATGGCATCATTCAATTGGTGATGCGCTTGACGATCATCCGGATCAATCTCCCGCAGCGCTATGTTGGCCTCAAGTGTCAATTCATATCGGTAAAAATCTTGAAAGACCGCCGTTACTCTACTGCGAAAGCTCGCAGGATCATAATCCTGTATCGGGATGCCGTCATAACGCACGACACCATGCGTCGGTTCATACAGTCCCAGCATAACTTTAACGAGGGTGCTCTTCCCCGCACCGTTCTCGCCGACAATCGCGACCTTCTCTCCGGGCTTGATGCGAATCGTCAAATCTTCAAGAACAGGTTGTTCCTGATTCGGATATCGAAACGTTACGCCTTCCACATCGATTCCTTTCCGTAAAGGCGTGCCCATCGGCAGGGCTTGATCCGTTTGCGGAACCGGCGTATCCAGAAATTCAAACAGTTCGTGGATGAACAAGCCGTCATGATAGATTTGCCCGATGTTCTGGCTGATGTTTTGTATGGAATAACGGGTGTCCTGTACCGCTTGATAGAGCGCGACATAGCTGCCGATGGTTAGTTTGACACGGGAACCGATCCATATGAATACAGCTAAAATGCTAAAAGAAAAAATCGTGACCGCCGATTCCACGATCAGGCGATTCTTCATATTTTTCCGTTCGACGCCTAGCATTTCATACGTATTCTTGAAATAGATACCCCGCCATTTGTTCAATAAGTAGTCTTTAGCATGAAACAGCCGGATTTCCTTGGCCGCTTCCTTCGTCTGCAGCAGCTGGTTCATATACGCCGCCATCCTGGATGAAGCGGTCTGCTGATGGATCACCACGAATCGGGAAGTGCCCTCTTTCTTCTGGATGATCAGCAGTGGTATGATCAGAAGCAGCATGACTATAGGCAATATGTAATGAAAGCTAAACAATAGAATGAGCAAACCGACCAGCGTAATGACGCTCTGTGCAATCGAGAACATGTAGAACACCATGTTAATACCGCATATATTCAGATTGCGCAGAGCCCGCTGCAGCTTGTCATAGCTTTCTGGAGATTCAAAGAATACGAACGGAAGCTTGCTTAATTTCTCAGATACCTGAAGGTTAAACCAGAAGGAAACATAAGCATTCATCTTTCGCTCGGTATACTTTTGAAGGGAGGCCAGCACAATGCCAATCAGCATAGCCATCAGCTGAAGAACCAGCCAATATAATGCGTTGATTGGAGCTTCGCCCCGAGTAAGAACACCGGTAATGGCGTTTATGACTTGAGCCGTAACGTAAATCTGTGCTACGGGCAGAAAAGCTTGGAGTAGATATATCATCGTAGATCTAGTAAACATGCGTGGTGAGACACGGTACACCTGCTTCATAACCTCAAACATCAGGTTTGCATATTTCATGTTGTGCAACCTTGAGCCTCCTTCGTCATTAAGCCGATTTGTTAAGGGCTGAAGGTTTTGCCTGCGGCAGCTGCTTGATCATTTGTTCAAAATGATGCAAGTAATTGGTTACGCTTTTGTTGATCACGATCTGCTCCTCAGATAAATAGAACGCCAACGGAAACCGGTTCACCTTAAACGAATCGATCAAGGCCCGATCAGCCCACACCACCTGCAAATCCGTTAATCCGTTGACACTGGCCATTTCAGCGGCCTCCTCGGCATCCTGGGCGTACAGAAACAACGTAATCGGAAGTTCCGGATGCGATGTCATGAACGTTTTGATGGCCCCGTATGTTTCCTTGCATGCATTGCAATGATTCATCGTGAACAAGAGGATTTTGGACTTATCGTCATACAGATTAAGGGGGTCCCCGCTCATGCTCTCATAGGTTGTTCGGGGAATCTGCATGCCGAGCTCTAGTCCCTCCTTCGGAACGGTCGGTTCCTCATCACCGCTTACGGCTGTCTGCGGCCTCAACTTCAACTCTCGAACATGCCGGTACAGCTTCATGACGAAGAAGGCCAAACTGAATATCAAGCCATATTGAATCACGAGTACAGTTGTAATCAAATCCATAGATTTTATTCTCCCCTCGCCTGTATGGAATCAAGAGTATAAACATTCAGTGCGACTAACGAAATTGCGACAATGCCGACGGAGGACAGCACGGTGAGAACCGCCTCTTGGACCGGCATACTGAGTGTATTCACGGGTTCTGTAAAAAGCCAAATTAGCGCATTTAATAAACCTAAGCATGCAACTTTAACAACCGTATTCCTGCCGAGGGTCTCATTAGACCATGAGCCGAAGCAGCTGCATGTTATCTCCTGTTTCTGCACGACCCTGGCTTGGTAAACAGCGTAGCCGAACCCTGCCAGCAAAATAAAAATCGCGATTTGCGCAAGCATTCTGCTCCAGGAAAACAATAAACCTGCCCCAGCTGCAATCTCAGCGGTGCAAATGAGAACAGGTACAATCGGTAAGCGACCTGCAGGCAGCTGCAGTCGTTCGATTGTCGTCCTGAAATCCGCTAACGACAACAGTTTCGACACTCCCGAAAACACAAAAATCAAGCTCAGATACAATAGGCACAGCGCACTCATGGACACCGTTCATTCTCCTTCCCGACAACCAGGGAGACCAAGCCCCCATCCGATGACATTGATATCTTGCTAACACTGTTCCTTGCTGTTCTTCTTCGCTGTTCACTGTCTCTCTTTCATATTGCAATTGCAATGGACCCGTCATCATAATTGATACCTCACTCTTCAACGGTGATAAGAAACCAGAGAACCGGCGCGAAATATAAACAGCGGAACAAAGAGTTCCGCTGTTTATGCATGCGCTTTCATAAAATATTAGCAACCGCAAGTATATCTCTCTTCGGAACCATTGCCGCAGTCCCATACCTCAAGACGAACGCCGAATTTATCACGTCCGCATTGCTCCGTTGTGTTACAGGAAGTATGACGAAGAATACACATAAATGTTCACCTCCTTTCAAGTCATGAAATTCATCCATATATATGAAAGGTGCTGCCGTGCTGAAGGATCGAGGTGTATTAAACACTGGATGTAGGAGCTTTCATTTCATAAGCCGAAAACATTGTAAGCGGGTTCAATTCAGAAGTAGCGTAAGAGGAGCTTGTCCTAACTAACTAGCTTTCAAGATATTACAAATATACTATATTTGTAATTTATTGCAAGGATAATATCTTACAGTAAAATAATAGGATATTATCCCTTATTTAAGAAATTACATAATAAGGGTTGCCCTTCTCATGTTGATTAGGGCAACCCTTTTGCTTGGCTGTTAACTAATGATCGTAATGACCGGCGCCGATATCGTCGGCTGTGTCGTGATAGTGGATGCTGTATTCGTGAAGCTGGCAATTTCCAATAAAACCGGTATCCCGACTGGAACATCCGTCGTATCAAGCACCAAGCTGGCGGTTGTTAATGTCGATAAAGCAAGTTGTTGAAGCATGCCGTTAATATACACATTAAAATATTCTGTCCCTGTCAACGCTGGGAATGCTGTCACGGCTGCTTCGGCATCATCGACAAAGCTCGTTGCCGGCATGGTAATCGAGTCTGCTCCGATCATAGCTTCCGTGATCAGCGCAAAATAACGGGTTACAGTTGGCGTTACCGTTGTGGTGATCGTTCCGCCTGTTGAAACGGGAACCGATGAGACAGCGGTAATAACAGGTTTGATAACTGGCATATAATCACTCCTCTCTGTTGTGGGATAATAAAAATATGGCTGTGCCATAGTATCATTAAATGATAGTTTTAGAGATTTGACTCTGGCATTCTCCCTATTATTTTCAAAATAATTTAGTAATCACCAATGATCTGGTCGAATTATCCCTGAAGGAAGGATAAATGTCCACTCCACTCTCCCTCAAATGACATAAGCTAATTACATACATTCATCCGGGGCGGTGAAAAGACTGAAAACTCCCTTGATCAAACGAAAACGGTGTCCTAAGCTAAAGCCTGCCAGACATCCGAAGCGCAGAAGTTTCAAGAAGAGCAAGTGTAAACATATCGTGTCACCAGGTAACAGAAAATGGAAACGTCACTCCAGATCCACTCATCTGTCTGTCCAGCAAAAACCTCAAGCGGCAAACGGTCCTGCAGGTTTCCCTGGAACACCTGGACTACCAGGTACCCAAGGTCCTCAGGGCTCTCCAGGTCTTCCGGGTAATGACGGGCTATCTGGTATTCCTGGGCCAGTTGGGCCACAAGGTCCCCAGGGCTCTCCAGGTCCTCCAGGGAATGACGGGCTATCTGGTATTCCTGGGCCAGTCGGGCCACAAGGTCCTCAGGGCTCTCCAGGTCCTCCAGGGAATGACGGGCCATCTGGTATTCCTGGGCCAGTCGGGCCACAAGGTCCCCAGGGCTCTCCAGGTCTTCCAGGTAATGATGGGCTATCTGGTATTCCTGGGCCAGTCGGGCCACAAGGTCCTCAGGGCTCTCCAGGCCCTCCGGGTAATGACGGGCTATCTGGTATTCCTGGGCCAGTCGGGCCACAAGGTCCTCAGGGCTCTCCAGGCATTCAAGGTATTCCCGGAGTGCCTGGGATACCAGGACCTGAAGGCCCGCAAGGGCCTCAAGGAGTACCCGGCAGCGTGATTATCCCGGAGATCAGTGTACTCCCGACCATGATCCGATATTTTTACGTATTGATATCGGAGGTTAGCTTGGATACTCCTCTTGTCATATCTGCCGATCAATTTACGGATGACGATGGAAATCATACTTTTCTAAATATTGAAGTCGGTCCAAACAGCTCCTCAACTCTTTATATCAACGGCATGATACAGGAAGGCCGAATATACACCCTCACTCCGGAGACACTAACACTGTATTCTCCAGGTGATGTTCTTCTGGCCGGAACACCTATCCAACTAGAAGTGCTGTATCTCACCGTTCAGGTGGTAGCTTAACAGCTACACACAAATGACCCCGCTGCAACCGAGCAGCGGGGTTATTTACGTTTGTTTTATATTTAGATGACGCCTTTTTTGAGGATCACATTTGCATACAGAGCCTTTTCACCTGTCGACACGATGGCATAAGCATTCTTCGCCCGTTCATAGAACGAGAATCGCTCTACCTCATCAAATTCTATGGGAACGCTGTGAAACTGCTGAACGATCTCACGGTATTCATTCCAAATCGGAGTTTCCACGGTATCACCCGGCGTCACGGCCATCAGCGCTACCGGGGACTCAACATACGTATCCAGCGGAAATAACGGCAATATCGCGTTTAATAACGCAGGAATCCCGTGTCCGTCTGCCCGGACCAACCGCTGGGCATGACTGGCTGCCGGAAAATTGGCATCACCGAGCACAATTTCATCCGCGTGACCCATCTCCATCAGAATCTTCAGCAGCTCAGGCGAGAGCAAATGAGATATGCCTTTTAGCATGGTATAACATCCTTCTCTATCAGATTTAAATGTAAGGCTTGGATTACATTAGGAGACCGTCAGTCTCCAAAGATCCCTGAACCTCACTGTTGTACCTGCTGCTGCTCGACAATGGTCTTATAATGTTGGAATGCTGCCTCCCAATCTTCGTTGGACTCAGGCTCGTACCAGGCAAGCGGAAAAGACCGCTTGACGAGTTCTACTCCCTCTTCCCGATTGCGCAATGTACCATTCGCCACAAATTGAACCAGCATATTCCCGATAGCACTTGCTTCGATCGGTCCGGCCCACACCGTTCTGCCCATGGCATTGGCCGTATACCGGCATAACAGCTCGTTTTGAATGCCGCCGCCAACCATATGAAGCCCATCGTAATACTGTCCTGTAAGAACCTCCATCCGCTCAAGCACTTCACGGTATCTTAGGGCCAGGCTCTTCAGGATGCACTGGACATACTCTCCGGTGCTATGCGGAATGGGCTGCCCTGTCTCCCGGCAGTAATCCCGAATTTCAGCCGTCATATCCGCCGGATTCATGAAGCGTAGGTCATCCGGGTTTATGAAGCTGCTGAACGATTCCGCATCCTGTGCGAGTTCAACCAGCTCTGCAAAAGAATACGTCAAGCCTTGATTCTCCCATTGCCGCTTGCACTCCTGAAGAATCCAGAGGCCCATGATATTCTTCAGCAATTGAAAGGTTTGATAAGCTCCACCCTCATTGGAAAAGTCTGCTTCCAGCACGTCCGTATGAACAAGCGGCTCCGAAAGCTCGGTTCCGAGAAGTGACCAGGTCCCGCATACAAGATAGGCGAAACGGGATGTGTTCGCCGGAACGGCTACCACGGCGGATTCCGTATCATGCGAAGCTACAGCAATCGCTTTAATCGCCGGAACACCCAGCTCTTGCGCCACGGTATCCCGCAGACTTCCGATCACGGTTCCTGGCTGTACGGGTTCAATGAACAGGGATGCGGGAAGCCCCAGCTCCTCCATTAACGGTTCATTCCACTTGCCTTCAGTAACATGGTATAGCTGAGTAGTGGTTGCCATAGTAAACTCGCACGCCTGGACCCCCGTCAGAAAATAATTCAGAAGATCCGGAGTGAGCAGAAACTTATCCGCAATATCCAGCATCGGGGATTTTGACTTCAGCATCGCATTTAACTGGAAGATCGTGTTAAACGGCATGAATTGCAGACCGGTTTCTTGAAACAGACGTTCTCTCCCGACCTGCTCGCAGGTTTCCTCCACCATGCCTTCCGTCCGCAGATCCCGGTAATGGTAAGGCACTCCGATAAGCTCTCCATTACGGTCAATCAGTCCATAATCGACACCCCATGAATCGATGCCATAACTGACCGGTTGATAGCCGGCCTGGAAAGCCTTGCGAATGCCATGCTTAACCTCCTGCAGCAGCATCGGGAAATTCCAGTGCAAATGCTTTCCCATCTGGACGGGGATATTGGCAAAGCGGTGAATCTCGGTAATCTTCAGCATGCCGGGTGATTCATGATCAGAAGAGGTGATCTCGCCCAGCAGCGCCCGGCCGCTGCTGGCCCCCATGTCAAACGCAAGCACCGCAGATGATTTGCTCATAAGCCGCATCCTTTCTCACCTTTAGTACTATACCGATCCGAGTTTGAACAACCGGATCTAAATCCAAAATCCATTATTTCATCTTCTGTAGGAGCTGAATACGATAATCTTCGCTCTCCAGCGCAGCGATATCATCCACTTCCTGGTCTGTCAGCGGCACCGGTGTGCCGGCTGCCTTGGCGCTCAGATAAATTTTGGCGCTCTCTTCAACCACCTGAGTTCGGTAATACGCTTCACGCAGATTCCGGCCAGTTGTGACCAGTCCGTGGTTCCCCAGCAGGATGGAACTGGCTGCAGTTACTTTCTCCGCGACGGCATCTGCCAGCAAATCCGTCGTAGGAATGATGTAAGGGATATAGGCCGTTCGACCAACCAATGCCGCCTGGTCGGGAAACATCACCGGTAGTTCCTTCTCAACCAACGTGAAGGCAATGCAATGGGATGGATGTGTATGCACCATCGCCCCGATATCGGGGTTGCTGCGGTATCCATACAGATGCATCAGCACTTCGGACGAAGGCCGTAAACCTATATCGGTAATATCGCCGGTTGGGATATCCACTTCAATCCATTGCTCCTGTTCTATCTCCTCCAGCGCAAAACCGCTCGGGGACAAATACATTTTGTCCCCGGCTCTGGCGCTGATGTTTCCTCCCGGTCCTACAACGAGTCCGCTGTCAACGATTTTTTTGGCATACTTGCAGAGCTCGTTTCTCGTGTCCATGTTCAGCATGATGTCCTACTCCTCTCGATTGACCTTATTTATATAGAGGACCGAAGTTCTGACAAGCGCGGAAATCGGCGCTCTCCGGATCGGTCGTTCCGAACATCCCCCATGCACGCGGGCGGAACACCTCTTCGGCAGGCACATTATGCATGTTGACTGGAATACGCAGAACCGAAGCCAGGGTGATCAGATCCGCTCCGATATGTCCGTAACTGATCACGCCATGGTTAGCACCCCACTGGTTCATGACCTCATAAACGCTTGAGAACGCACCCTGCCCCGTAAGATTCGGTACAAACCAGGTCGTTGGCCATGTTGGATCGGTACGCTTGTCGAGCGTGTCGTGTACCTCCGCCGGCAGGTCCACGGAATAACCTTCGGCGATTTGCAGTACGGGACCAAGTCCTTTTACCAGGTTAAGACGGAACATCGTCATCGGCATGCCGCCGCGCGTCAAGTAGTCGGTCGAGTAACCGCCGCCCCGGAAATACTCCAAGTTAGCCGGTCTCCATTGCGTGGCCTTCAGCGTGCGATCGACCTCTTCATCCGTGATCTCCCAGAACGGTTTCATGGCCGGTTTGCCGTCAAGCTCCTGCTCTCCCGTTCCATCCAGCGCAGCCGAGCCGGAATTGATCAAATGCAGGATGCCGTTCTCCGCTTTGCCTTCAAGCTTATAGCCGGTAACCCGTTCTACCGAAGCCGGACTCCAGTAAGTCCGCACATCCGCGAAAATCTGTGCCGTATTGGTTAACAGGTATCCGAACAGCATGCCGACACCGTTCAGGCTGTCATTCTCCGTTGCCACGATATATGGCGAACGTCTGCCGTTCCAATCGAAAGAGGAATTGAGAATGGTCTCCAGGAAGTCACCGTTAGGGGAATGATCCGTCCACTGGCGCTGACCTTGGAATCCGGAAGCGATTGCGCTGTGGCCCTGAGCTTCCTCTTCGAAGCCAAGCTCCTTCAGACGCGGATTACCGATCATCAAATCGCGGGTGATCAGCGTCATTTTAACGACGGTTTCCCACTCCAGATCCTTGCGCTCCCGGCTGTTCTGGAGATGATCCGGATTGTTATCCGGTCCTTCCGTGCAGTTCTCCTTCACCCAAGCAAGCGCCTGTTCATATTCTTCAGGATCATAGATGCCTTCTTCCAAGCGGCGCGTAAACTCGCTCATGTCTATATATTCATTCCGCATGCCCAGATACTCCTGGAAAAAGCTGTCGTCCACGATTGAGCCAGCGATGCCCATCGACACCGATCCCATGGACAAATACGATTGTCCGCGCATGTACGATGCAGCCAAGCCGCTTCGAGCAAAACGCAGAAGCTTCTCTTGAACGTCGTCCGGAATACGGGTATCCCCTTCATCCTGAACGTCTTCGCCATAGATGCCGAATGCAGGAAGCCCCTTCTGGGCATGGGCCGACAGTACGGCGGCCAGGTAAACCGCGCCTGGACGTCCAGTTCCGTTGAAGCCCCATACCGCCTTCGGACGGGAAGGATCGGCATCCATCGTCTCGGTGCCGTAACACCAGCAAGGCGTAACGGTTATGGTCAGGCCGACCTCGGCATTCTTGAATTTTTTGGCGGCTGCAGTCGCTTCGGCAACACCACCAATACACGTATCCGCAATCACGCATTCAACCGGCTCGCCGTTCGGATATTTGAGCTCTCTCGTCAACATCTCGGCGACAGCCTTAGCCAGATTCATGGTCTGTTCCTCGAGAGATTCCCGTACCCCTCTCCGTCTTCCATCTATCGTAGGGCGAATGCCGATTTTCGGAAATCCGTCCCGCCATCTGTAATCGTTTTCAATTGTCATATCTGTCATGCCTCCCTATAAGGATTATGACATCATTGTAAGATTATTTGGTGCAAGAGATAACCCACTATTTTGTTATATCGGATCTTAATTTCAGCAAGACAGTGAACCTTTCCGGATAAGGATGTAAACGATTTCTGCATCGAAGGGTGTTATGCATTATAATAAGTAGAGGATGTTGCTTTCCAGGAGGGACAAGAACGTGCCAAAGATCGAAATCTCGCATAGCAAAAGCGATCACTTCCGCTTCATCAAAAATCCGCAGCTGCTCTTTGCCGGGCAGGTCGTGGACGAGGACTTCTTTTATGGACCGCCGCAAATTCATGATTTCTGCGAAATCATCTATATAGTAGAAGGACGCGGAGAATTTACTATTGCAGGAAAAGTATACGAACTCCACAAAGGCGATGTCGCGATTTATAACCCCGGCATTCCTCATGAAGAGAGATCTATCACGGACGGGCCTTTCAAGGTGATATACTGCGGCGTGGACTCGCTTCACATTGAAGGGGTTCCCCAAGGGATGCTGCTCCCGGCTTATGTGGAGCCGGTCATATCCTGTGAGAAATACGCCTATAAAGTAGAGAGCTATCTTTCCGAGATCCTCCGCGAATGCGATTCTCAGGTGCTGGGGTATGAAACACTGAGCACCAACCTGCTGATGTCATTGATTACCGTGATCTATCGCATTGTGGACGTTAAACACCAATTCCAGTCCTTGAAGGGCAAGAACGAAATCGCGCTGCGGACCAAACACTTTATCGACACCAATTATACCCAGAGCATCAGTCTTAAGGACATTGCCGATACGATGTATGTCAGTCAGCATTATTTATCCCATCTGTTTAAAAAAGAAGTCGGCGATTCCCCCTTCAATTACTTGATATCCCGCCGGATTGAAGAGGCCAAGCGCCTGCTGGCAGATTCTGAAATGCCGGTTCATGAGGTTGCTTCTCAAGTGGGTTACGGCAACGATAAGTACTTCTCGATGTTATTCAAAAAAATTACCGGACAAACGCCGAGCTCGTTCCGGGAACAAAGTAAAATGGCCATGGAGTAAAGGGATTCATAGTTGTAGACAGTTAAAAAAAGCTCATTCCTCCTCATCGTTCAAGTTGGAATGAGCCTCTGTATGTTCGTTACTTATTGTTTATCCAGAACTTTCACTAGGGTCTTTATAACACCAATCTGAGTCATATGGTTGGGATTTTAATTGTTGCACGTCTTCCCAACTGTAGACCCAATCATAATCCGCAACCCAAAAATAGTCGTCAGGATTTATTTCGAGATAATGATATATAAATCGAAATACCAACTCTTCAACGCCAAAAATATCTTCAATTGCCCCTACTTGATATAGTTTATGATTGGAATCCAAACCCACATCCTCATAGTAAAAAAAATCAAGTTGTGGATTATCCAATGCATCTACATAAAGTATAAACGATTCATTATTTTCTCGTACTTTCTTATCATTAATATTCAACGTCGTAGAAAGCAATTGTCCATTGCTGGCATAATTTTTACTGTTATGAAAGTTCAGCATTACATCCGCATGAAAAGCAGAAATAATAGAATCAGCTAAAAGACGCTCCGGTGTATATTTTTTGTGGTTCATTAAGATAAAAGCAGAAGTCCCCATCCGATTATATAACCTCCTTCAACTTCTCTAATGAGTTAATGATCGTAACGCCTTTAGACTTTATGCTTTCCAGCATGGCTTGTTGTTCGGGTCTTAAATTACTCAAAGGTTTATCAATATACAAAATAACCTTTTTTTGATCTGGATTAAAGAATAAATCATGGGTTGGATCCGTAAATTTATTCAACTGGTCTTCTTTTACCGCTTTAATGGATGCTTTGACTTCAATAATCGCATCTTTTGTTACGACGTCTAAATCACCGGCAGCTTGACCATCACTCCTCATAACTTTTTGTGCATACGCTTTTATGTCTGTTTCATTTCTTACAAAGTCCGCAACCTTAGCCTCAGTTGCTTTACCAACGTCTTTACTATTTAAGAATTGGTCAATATCTCGATTAATATTTTTCGGAGATTGATCAACCCAAGTAAGTTCATTTCCAGCTGGATTCGTATATTTCGTTTTATTTCCTTCCTTAACTACGTCTCCAATGGTCTCATCTTGTTCCGTCCCCTCATCGGCTTTATCCTTATTCTGCGGATCGTCATCCGACTTCTTGGGATCGCCATCTGGCTTCTTCGGATCATCATCCGGCTTCTTGGAATTGTCATCCGGCTTCTTTGGATCGCCCGGATGATGATCCGGGCCGTCATGCTTCGGAGGTTTCGGTTTAACCGGGACGTCGATATCCGGCTTCCGGGAACCAAGTTTATCCAGAAGCTTGCTCACATAATGGCGTCCTTTTTTTCCTGCCCAGCTTAACGCTTTGCCGAATGGAATTCGGCTTAGTACAATGCCTATTGCGACAGAAATCGCCTTTTCGGGAGTAAACAGCTTCTTCGGATCCCGGATATAGCCGGCAATCTCATGCCCGCTTCCGGCTATTCCCATCCCCGTCATTGCAATGCCAAAAGCCGGCCAGAATCCAACGAACAGCAGTGACAAGGCAAGGGCTCCGAGCAGGATCGCTCCCTGTTCATACCAATCCAGCCGATCCCACCAATCTTGCAGCGAGTCGAACATGCAGGCGAAACATGCCGTTTCTCCTCCGCTCGCATGTGTCCCGATACCTGCGAACAGACCGGCCACGAGCAGAATTATAGCGATTCCGGTTAGCACCTGGTAAAGAGCTTTTACCCGAGCCTGGACAGGTTCCTGTCTACCGGCTGCTTCTTCATTTCCATAAAGCAAATGAAATCCGAGCTCCCTGCGCTCCCGGTAAAATCCTAGCCAATATACGAATTTCCCACGGTCTAGACAAAAAGAGCGGGTCATATTCCACAGCTCGGTGAACGGATTAAGCAGCAGCTCGCTCGGCAGCGACGGCAGGCGGTTTCGTATTTTGTTCAGCGACCAATAGTCGGCAGTAATCGATGCAAGCAGCATCAGTAGGAAGGCCGGCTGAGTTTTATAACCGCTGCCGGTCCAATCATGAAGCCGTAACATCCAACCCGGCAGCTGATACTGACCGTTATAAGCCGCGTGATCCAGGATGGCCCACAGCAACATGATTGCCGGGAACAGAAAAACCCATTTCGTCAGTTTTGTCCGCAGCCGATAGGCTATTCCGCACGCAAGCGCGATCATGGCGGTATGCACAGGATGACCGACGGTCATCAGTGTCGGAAACACACTTTCTTCGAAACGCCCAGGAAACAACGAGAACAAATCCCAATGAATCGTTTCGCCGCCCAGCCATGTAAAGCTGTAGCCGAACTTTTCCTCAAGTGGGCCGGAACTTAGCCATCTTCGGGAGAGCTCTTCCATCAGTTGGAAGCCAACGCCAGTCGCCGCGCCGATGAGCGTGTAATCGCTTAAACTCAAAGCGGAAGCTCGACGCGAGAACAACAGAAATATGCCTAGCGGAAGGAGCTTCCACAATTCTTCGAAAATTGGCGTGATCACGGCAATGGACCAGGTGTCAGATGTGCTTCCGCCGAAAAGCACGTGGAGAGCATTGACCGTAAGCGTCGTAAAAGGTACGACAAGAAAAACGCCCGCCAGAACAAACAGCACAATCTGCTTCCACGGAATCGTTTTGCTTCGGCATAGAAACCAAAATTGCAGGAGTACATAAAACGACCATAAATATTGAACCATCATGGTACGCGATTCTTTAACGAAAAACAAGCTTAAAACAAACAGGATTAGCGACAACCAGGAAAATATCGTATACGCCGTTTTAATAAATGGATATTTCTCAATCCAGGACCGGCCAGTTCGATAGATAGACTCCAGGAAATCCCGAATTCCGGTTCGGATGGACCAGATCGAATTCATAACGGTCGCCTCCTTTGAAAGCGGCTTCGTGCGAGCAGGACATCTCCCTTGATGTCGGTCCTGCCACGAGTAATGATAAGAACTCATAAAACCATGGTCACCGATCGATCGCAGCGGAGGTTTTTTTGAGTTTCTCCGCAAATTATCTATAGTCTGTTTTTTACAAGATATTAGTAGTATAGTCATTCTAGTAAAATGTGGCAAAAGGCGCTAGTCTCATATCTGATGAATATTTTCGACAACATCCCAGGAAACCAAGTTTAATTATCAAGGGTGGCTTACTTTTGTTCCCCATGAAAAATCCCCTCCAAGTAAACGGATGTGCTCTTTCTTCGCACTGTCTACTTGAAGGGGATCATATCCATTATATGGCTGCCTGCTTTTTAAATATGAAATTGCAATCTGCCTTCTATGACATCAAAAGTATGGGGCATGCTTGATTTTGATGGGACCGACCGCTTCGATCTTGCTCTGGCATCCCAGACGATATCCTTCTTCGATCTCCTCAGGATCCAGGCGTTGTTCTTCGGCCAGATTGGGCTCGGACAAATACTCGATTCCCTCCGCCACCATGCAGCGGCAGCGCGCACAAGTTCCTCTTTTGCAAAAAGAGTTCCAGTCCACGTCATTCCGTTCGGCCAGATCAAGCACCGTCATGCCAAGAACAGGCGCCACACTGCGGCGAACCTCGCGACCTGTTAGTTCAATGATCCGATCCGGTACGGCTTCGATCATCTCTTCCGGGATGGGCGAGTTGTTGTCTTCGCTATTCCTACCCTTTTTGTTTTTCCAGAATTTAAACACGCGCGTTATCCCCCTATGCATGTAATCATCAGGTTATGTATAAAATCCTTCATTTATTATACCGGAAAGTTTAAAAAATCAACACGCTTACTCTTATCTATTCTATGACATTGACATCATGGAATTGGAACTCTATGAAAATTTTGCTATACTAGCGTATGCTAGACCCAATTCCATATTCTATGAAATCATTCTATTATTTAATGGATCGGAGGAAATACCAAAGCATGCTGCATAAACAAATAGGAAAAACAGCTGTCGCTGCCGTTCTTGCCTTATCCTTGCTCGGCACCGCACCCCATGTTGGTCAGGTACATGCTGAGCCTGCCATATCGGTAAAGCTGGATGATGTTACGCTAACCTTCGATGCGGCTCCGCGGGTAGACAAAGGGGTCACCTACGTTCCATTCCGGACGGTCGGTGAAGCGCTGGGCATTCAAATCACCTGGAATAGCAAGACGCAAACCGTAAAGGCCATCGGCAGTGTGAAAGGCCAATCGACTGAAGTGTTACTTCAGGTGGGAAGCACGACAGCAACGGTCAATGGAAAACAAGTGAAGCTTGCGGCCCCGCCGGTTCAACGGGAAGGCCGTGTACTGATCCCGCTTAGCTCGTTCAGCAGCCAATTCGGTGTCGATGTGGGCTGGAATCAGGCAACTCGCACGGTTTCCCTTGTATCGCCGCAGCGCGAGATGCATTTGAGAGCCTTCTATGCATTGCAATCTTTCCAAGAACGGGATCTTGTTGCATCTATGAATTCAGTCGCCTTTGGATGGAGCCGCATCGATCGTGAGGGTCAGTTCACGCTTCAAGGCGACGAGTACCGCCTGCCCGCTGCGGCCGGTGACGTTACGCCGCAGTCGATGGTAGCAGATGCTGCGGACCAGAAGATTAAATCGTACCTCATGGTCTACGCCTTGGATGGAAACGGCGAATTAACCAAGGTCCTGAGCGATAGCAGCCTGCGCCAAAAGTCCATTGAAGGCATCACAGCCGCGGTAACGGAGAACGGCTTCGGCGGCGTTGTGCTTGATTTTGAAGGGCTTGGTTTTAAACTGGATGCCGTAAACCAGCAGAAGCTGCTCAATGATTATGTCAAGCAATTAAAGGCATTATTGCCGCATGATATTGCCCTGTCCTTAGCGGTGCCGCCATTGAACAGCGCCTATAAAGGCTATGATTACAAGACGCTGGCTTCCATCGCCGATGATCTCATCGTTATGGCTTATCAGTACAATCCAGTCGGAACCAAATCTCAGGTTCCCGAACCAAACAGTATGGTGGACCAAGCGATCCAGTTGGCACTCCAAGCAGGTGTCCCGAAGCAGAAGCTTTTGCTCGGCATCAGCTTAAGCAGCGAAACAGCCACTTCCGTAGACGATAAGCTCGGTTTGGCCAAACGCTATGATCTGAAAGGTGCTGCTTTCTGGCGTCTTGGCTTGTTCCGTCTCTATAATAACGGGATGGAAGCAGCTGTGAATGCCTCTGTTGTTAAGGAGTAACCGAACAACTCCCTGTGGGATTGATAGACTTATAGTAAGAAAAACTTCTATCGACGTACTTTCACAGATGACAGACCGCAGTTAGTAGAAGTTATTCTTGCGATATCAGGAAGTCACAAGCTTCGAAGTTTATACTTTCTGATATCTAAAAAAAAGAAAGCCTGACAAGGACAACCCTTTGTCAGGCTTTCTGGTTATGTATTGAACCCTAAACTGCAATGTAATCCAATTAGCTTGCGCTTCCTACCAGCCTCGCATAATTTTCTTGACTCAACACACGACGTGCCGTGACATAACGTGGCTCGTAATATGAATCGCTAAGCTTGCTGATTCTGACTCCCTTGCTGCTGGAAGCATGTGCAAATTGTCCGTCACCAATGTAAACGCCTGCATGAGAAATTCCGCTGCCGCTTGTATTGAAGAATACCAAATCTCCAACACGCAGATCTTCGCGATCCACATGTTCCCCAGCGCTAGCCTGGCTTTGGGATGTGCGTGGAAGATCTATATCGAAATTTCTAAACATGTACAGAATAAATCCGGAGCAATCAAACCCGCTAGTGGTCGTTCCGCCCCATTTGTATGGCGTTCCTACCAATTGCTTCACTTGATATTGAAAATTCGGTTGTTGATCAGCAAATGCTGATACGGCACCAGAAGAAAAAATAATTGCAGACCCTAGTAAAGTGATGACAAACTTCTTCAAAATATGTTCTCTCCTTCGATGCCTACGGAGTTAGCTAAAGGTTCGGTTGAAGGTTCCCTATACTCTCTATACAAGAGTAATTCACCCAAGACGGTTCCCCCGTTTTCACAAACGAAATTCGGCAAAATTCATTAACGTTTTGTAACCTTCTCTTAATATAGTATACAAGCAAGGATGCTGTCAATAATATCCTAAGAATCTATCGTTTTATGTTTGGAGCTGTCGTAAAGATAAAGAAATTCTGCCGGATATTTGTTACCATCTCACACAATCATGACAATTATGTAACTCTGCTTTCCTTCTCGTACTGTTTTTTTAATAATCTAGCAACTTTTTACAGGTCTATGCGTTTACATAATCAGAAATGAAATTAAAGAGGTGATCCATCCCTTATGAGTCAAATTACGATGGCAGAAGCTTTGGCTGTCCGGGCAGCCATCAACCGTCTCATCAATCAATTGATGTCGGAACGATTGAACAACAGCAGCACAATCATTGAAAAAGGGGAGACGGCGGAATACCCTGCGCGCAGCGTGGATGCCATTACGGAAGAGATCGAAGCGGCCGCGGCGGATTACAGAAAGCTGGATCTGCTGATGGCAATCTCCAACACAACGCAAACCATTAGCTGGAACGGCTCCGACATGACCATCATGGAAGCGATCGAGCTGGCCAAGCAGATACGCAGCGATATCGGACAGCTTGCCCATCTCGGCTCCCGCAAGAAGCTGGAGCGCCAGAGCAGCCGTGGCAGCGGAGACGGTGCCGTAACGCTGTTCAACGTCGCCTTATATGATCCGGAAGCTTATCAGGCGCAAGCGCGCAAGAAGGAACGCGAAGTAACCAAGCTCTCTTCACTGATTGAACATGCCAATCATACGTCCATGATTACGTTTGACGCATCCAAGTACATGGAATAGCGGCAGCCGCCGGCTCCAAGTCTGCAGGTCACCCCACGTGCGGGTTTGGAGCCGGCGGTTTCCGCCGGCATCGCGGGAAAGTGTGAGCAACCGTTTATTGTTTGTCGGATACAAACAAACCTAACCAGGAAACCAAAAAATCGCCTCCAGTGAAAACGGATGACGGCTTACGGTTCACGCCTATCACCTGTCACATGTTACGGACTTATTACGAAAAAAAATGATCGCTCCGTTTCCCGCTCTCTATGAATAATTGGAAAGCCGCCCCCTGAAGGGCGGCTTTTGTCAAATTCGCTTAAGCTCGGTCAACATGAGACTACGTTGCCGATCCGAACACTCTCTATCTAAGCTCTATTCCATCCTTTATCCTATCCGTAACCTTCTCTTTGCCCCTATGCTATTGGAACAAGGCCGCAGCTCCAACCAGACCAACATCATCCCGAAGTCCTGCAGGAACGATCTCGTACGTCCCTAAATAGGATGGCATCACCAGCTTGTCTGTCATTTCCCGCAGCTGCGGAAATAAAAGCTCGCCCGCTCTGCTTACTCCCCCTCCAATCACGATGCGATCGGGGTTAAAGCTGTGAATGACGTTAACCAGACCAAGCGCCATGAAATAAATAGCACGGTCGATGACCTCCACGGCTACAGGATCATGCAGACGTTTTGCCTCAAACACATGCTTTGCATTCACTCCCGATTCGGCTGCAGCCAGTTCAGTTATGACGCTGGTCTGGGAGCGCATCCGCCGGGAGGCCTCATGACCAATGGCCGTTCCTGAAGCAAATACCTCCCAGCAGCCGTGACTGCCGCAATTGCACTGCGGACCGTTCGGATCAATGATATGGTGTCCCAGTTCCCCAGCAAAGGAACTGCTGCCCAGGAACAGCTTCCCATCCAGCACGATGCCTGAGCCGATGCCGGTGCTTAGCGTCACGTACACCATGTTCGTCGAGCCTCTTCCGGCACCTCTTACATACTCTCCCCATGCGGCTGCATTCGCGTCATTCAGCACCTGAACCTCCGTTTGCAGATCACGTTCCATCCATGCTTTGAGGGGGACATTCGTCCATTCCGGCAGATTCGTTCCATGAATGACAATGCCCTCCCGGCTGTTAACCGTTCCCGGCGATGCCATGCCTACGCCTCGGAGTGTGTGGCCGCCCGACACGCTGCGGATCATGGCCGTAATTCTTCCGACCACGTCCTCCGCCGTACGTGTACCTGCTGTTTCCATCTGCTCCCGGTTCAGCAGCTGTCCTTCGGAATCAAAGAGCGCTGCCGCGATCTTCGTACCCCCAAGGTCAACGCCAACCACAAATTCTTGCTGTTTATTCCATACGGTTTGCAATTTTTGTTCACCTGTTTCCGATAGGTTTGCTACTTCTATTGATGTATGCTCTCAGCCAGCGATCGCAGCTCGACCGGATCGATGGGCTTCAGCCCTGATCGACCGTACCGGACAGCTGAGCCGAAATGGACCTCGCTCACACCGGTCCGGTCGATAAAATCGTGTATGATTTCCCACTTCAGGCCATTGCCGGCCAATATTTTAAGCTCACTGCCTGCCGTTTGTTCTACAAGCTCCCGAATTCTCGGGATGGCCTGCGGTGCAGGCTGCGGCCCTCCTGACGTTAGGACACGGGTAACCAACGGGTATTTCTGCAATGTACGCAGCCCTTCGAACTGATCCTCCAGTTCATCAAAAGCCCGGTGGAACGTGACCTGCATATCTCCTGTCCATTCCAGCATTTTGACCAAGGAGACCTCGTCAATCTTCCCTTCCGGAGTCAGCATGCCAAGCACAACGCCAGCTGCACCTGCCTTGCGGATCGCCTTAACCTCCGCCATCATGGTAGCTATATCATGTTCGTTGTACACAAAGGATCTGCTATGAGGTCTGACCATGACATGAACTGGAATCTGAACGGCTTTCACTACCTCTTCAACAAGCCCTATTCCGGGCGTTAGCCCGCCTTCGGTTATCGCCGTGATCAATTCCAGACGATCCGCGCCATTCTTCTCTGCTGTGATGGCATCATCCACGCATGTTGCGATTATTTCAAGCAGCATCATCGTCACTCCTTATTGAAGTTGATTCTTTATGCATGGAGAAACTGCTTCTCCACATAATCCGCCAACAATCTTGCACCATAGCCGGTAGCCCCCGCTGCGGAGTGGGGGAATTCCCGTTTATACTGGACCGTGCCCGCCATATCGATGTGCACCCATTTCATGGAATCCGCCACAAAATGACGGATAAACAGCGCAGCCGTTATAGCGCCTGCCAAAGTTGACGTACCCACATTTTTCAGATCGGCATAATCGCTTCTGAGATCCGATTCGTACTCGTCCATCAGCGGCATAGGCCATAGGCGTTCTCCGTTACGCTCACCGATCTCAACCAAATCGGCCGTAATCTGTTGATCGCCCCAGATGCCCGCAATCTCCAAGCCCAGTGCGGCTCCGACATTACCGGTGAGGGTTGCGATATCAATCACCTTATCTGCGTCAAGCTCTGCTGCGTGCAGCAGCGCATCCGCAATGATCAATCTCCCTTCCCCATCCGTATTTGCGACCTGAACGCTTAAACCATTCGGATAATGAACAACGGAAGAAGGAAGCATTGCATCCGGTCCCGATAAATTATCCGCAACGGCTATAAGCGCCGTTACTCGTACCGGAGCTTTTTGTGACACCAGAATATCCATGGCACCCACGACGGCTGCAGCGCCTCCCATATCCATACGAGCATCGCTGATGTCTCGGCCGATTTTGACGTTCATCCCGCCCATATCAAAGGTTACGCCTTTACCGATGAGCACAATATGAGGACTTTCCTTCTCGGAATCCACCCCATTATAGGAAATCTCAATCATGGCAGGCTCGTATTTGCTACCGGCACCCACAGCGATCAGACCGTTCATCTGCCGATCATGGAGCTCTTGTCCGCGATACACATGAAGCTGAACGGGTGCCTTCTTGAAACGATCCTCGACAACCGTAACGAACGCCTCCGGATTTAGCGTTTCCGGTGATTCATTCACCAGGTCTCGGGTGAGCTGCGTCCCTTCGATTCGGATTTCTGCCGTCCGTATGATGACTTCCATCTCTTCACGGGAAAGCCCCTGCCAATCTTCCTGTCGAAGATTTAGGGACAGAGCTTGCAGATTGGCCGTAACCCCACGATGCTTATTGAATTGATATAATCCATACATCCAGCCTTCAACCCACGCCTGGAGTTCTTCCTCCACCGAAATACGGGAAGAAGCCCGGTCATCGCGGATTGAGGTGCGTATCAGTACTGCGCTTGATTTGTATTCCTTGAGCAGTGCTCTCGCAGCTGATGCGCCTGTTCTGCGCACTTGCTCCAACGTCAGGTTCGAGCGCTGCCCCATTCCAACAACGAGATCGTCCGCTTCTTGATCGGAGCGGCCATAGAACCAAGTCAGCTTCATGCTATGCTTTCGAGATTCCGTTAAACGGAAATGAGACTCCTCGCCCTCATAAACCACATAAATCGAAGTATCTGCCAATGAAGCTTCATCTATTGTGATATTCATATCGAGGCCTTCCCTCCTATATAAGAGAATCAACGCTGTTAAGCATTTTTCATGATTTCTTCGTCATATAAATGACATGCCACCTGATGGCCCGGCTCCACCTCACGGTAAACCGGGGTAATCTGTTTACACACTTCCATGCAGGATGGACAGCGTGTATGGAAGCGGCAGCCTGTCGGCGGATTCACCGGACTCGGCAGATCCCCCTTCAGAATGATCCGTTCCTTCTTCTGCTTCGGATCCGGAACGGGTACCGAGGATAGCAGGGCTTGAGTATAAGGATGCAGCGGGCGGTCATATAGGGTATCTTTATCGGCCGTCTCCACCAGCGCGCCCAGATACATGACACCAATCCGATCGCTGATATGCTCAACCACGCTGAGATCATGGGAGATGAACAGATAAGTCAGGCCGTACTCCTCCTGAAGATCCTGCAGCAGGTTCAGCACCTGCGATTGGATGGAAACATCCAGCGCAGATACTGGTTCGTCGGCTACGATCAGATTCGGACGCACAGACAGCGCTCTGGCAATGCCGATCCGCTGCCGCTGACCGCCGCTGAACTCATGGGCAAAGCGTTCGGCATGGAAGCTGTTCAATCCGACCGTTTCCAGCAGCTCGCAAGCCAGTTTGTCCCGCTCTTTGGTGCTCAGCTTGGTATGAATGAGCAAGGGCTCCGCGACCAGTTCTTTGACCTTCATTCTTGGATTTAGGGAAGCGTAAGGATCCTGGAAGACCATCTGCATGTCTTTGCGCAGAGGGCGCATCTGATTCTCATTGTATCCGCTAATATCCGTTCCGTTAAACAGGACCTCGCCGCTATTTGGCGCCAGCAGACGGGTCACCAAGCGGCCTGTCGTCGATTTGCCGCAGCCGCTTTCGCCAACCAGACTGAAGGTCTCGCCCTTATGGATCGCGAAGGAGATTCCATCCACGGCACGAAGCTGCTTGGACGTACCGAAGAACCCTTTTTTCACCGTGAATGATTTCTGCAAATTCTTTACTTCTAATAGAGGTGTTTCTTTCATGCGGTTTCTCCTCCCTTCGAGTGACCTTCCTGTGTCAGCCAGCAGCGGCTCTTACGATGTTCTTCATGTGCGACAGGGAAAAGCTCCGGCTCCTGGGAGAGGCACTGCTCCATCACGAACGGACACCGTGGGGCAAACTTGCAGCCTTTCGGCATGTTCCGTAGATCCGGTACATTCCCTGGAATGGATTCCAAACGGCGTACCTTTTGTCTAAGCTTGGGCACTGAATGAATGAGTCCTTTGGTGTACGGATGCTGAGGATTCTCGAACAGCTCTTCAACCGTCGCCTCTTCCACGACTCTGCCTGCGTACATGACAACCACCCGGTCGCACATTTCGGCCACGACGCCAAGATCATGGGTAATGAGCAGCATACCCATTTCCTGCTCGGTCTTCAGTCGATTCATCAGATCCAGAATCTGAGCCTGAATCGTGACGTCAAGGGCGGTGGTCGGCTCGTCGGCAATCAGTAGCTTCGGATTGCAGGACATCGCCATCGCAATCATGACCCGCTGTCGCATACCGCCGGACAATTGGTGCGGATAGTCATCCACAACTTCATCGGCCCGCGGAATACCCACAAGTTTGAGCGAGTCGATGGCATGCTGCCGCGCTTTCTTGCGGCTATAGCCCAAGTGCAGCATGATGGATTCCTCCAGTTGTTTCCCGATACGAAGGACGGGATTCAGCGATGTCATCGGCTCTTGGAAGATCATGGCCAGCTCATTTCCGCGATAGCGGCGCATTTCTTTTTCCGACATTTGTACGAGATCCTTGCCCTCAAAGCTTACCGAGCCCCCGGATATTCTGCCGGGCGTATCTTTAAGAAGCCTCATGATGGACAGGGAGGTCACGCTTTTGCCGCATCCGGATTCACCCACGAGTCCAAGCACTTCGCCTTTATTGATGTGAAAATCGACCCCTGCTACGGCAAGCACCGATGAGCCATCGCGTTTGAATTCGGTTTTGAGACCCTTTACTTCAAGCAATGTTTGCGTCACGATCTATCCCCCCTATTAGTTTTTCGTTTTCGGATCAAGGGCATCATTCAGTCCGTCACCGATCAGATTGAATGCAAGCACGGTCAAGAATATCAGGAGTCCCGGGTAGTACACGATATGCGGCGCAATACTTAGGTAATCGCGCCCCATACTGAGCATGGCGCCCCAGTCCGGTTCCGTCGGCTTGGCACCAAGTCCGAGGAAGCTTAAAGAAGAAGCAGCCAGAATGGCGCCGCCGATTCTCATCGATACGTTGACAATGATGCTGGGAACCGTCTCAGGAAAAATATGCTTCCATATAATCCGGTTATGCTTGGCGCCCATGGATCTTGCCGCCTCTACATATAAAGACTCCTTGGAGGAGAGTGTTACGCTTCGGATGATTCTGGCAAACGACGGGGTTCCGAAGACAGCCACCGCGATCACCACATTCGATAAGCCCGGTCCCAGAATCGCTACGATTCCGATTGCAAGCAGCAGGTCAGGAAAGGAGAACATAACGTCACTTCCCCGCATGATAAGACGGTCGATCCAGCCACCATAGTAGCCGCTGATCAGGCCGAGAATCGTACCGAGAACTGCGGATATAAATACCGCGCTTAAGCTGACCGCCATAGTCAACCGGGTACCGTCAATCAAGCGGCTTAGGATATCGCGGCCGTACTCATCCGTACCCGCCCAGTGGGCTGCCGACGGGCCTTGCATCATCGCATCATAGTTGGGCTCATTCGGAGGATACGGAACGATTTGCGGACCGATCACCGCCAGCACTAACAATAACAAGATAAATCCGCTCGATATAACGGCAAGCTTTTGCTTCATAAATTTGGACATGAACGCTCTGAATTTGCCAGTTGCCTGACTCTTCGCAAGCGTATCCTCCGGTACGGAGGAATTGACCGTCACTGTTGAATTGTCGCTCATGGGTTCCCCCTCCTATTTCGATGCATACCGGATTTTTGGATTCAGTACACCGTACAATAAATCGACAATCAGGTTAATCAGAATAAATTCGGCTGCAAACAGCAGTAATAGCGCTTGAATGACGGTATAATCCCGGAATGCAATCGAGTCTACCAAGAGACGCCCCATGCCGGGAATACTGAATACCGTCTCAACCATAACCGAGCCGCCCAGCAAAAATCCGAACTGCAGCCCCGCAACGGTTACGACCTGAATCAGGGAGTTGCGCAGTGCATGTCTTCCGACAACGACGAATTCCCGCAGACCCTTCGCGCGTCCCGTCCGGACATAATCCTCACGCATCGTCTCGAGCATCGAAGTACGGGAGTATCTTGCCAGCATGGACATAATCCCGGCCCCCAGCGTAAAGGAAGGCAGAATGTAGGACTGCCAGCTGTCGACACCGCCTGTCGGGAACCAGCCCAGCTCGACGGAGAAAATTTGAATAAGTACAAGACCAAGCCAGAAGCCTGGCAGGGAAATACCGGATATCGCAGTCAACATCCCGATATAGTCCGGCCATTTTCCGCGATTGACGGCAGATACGATACCAATGATCAGACCAATGACCAGTGCCCAGCCAAGGCTCGTAAAGGTCAGGACAATCGTCGGGAAAAAGCGGCTTTCCAACATGTCCGTCACCGGCAAACCGGAAGTAACGGATACACCCAAATCACCCTTCAACAGATCACCCATGTAGTTCACATACTGCTGCCATAGCGGCAAGTTTAAGCCTAGCTGCTCTCGAATCCCGTTGATCTCCTCAAGGGTGGCATCCTTACCTGCAACAAGTCGTGCCGGATCTCCAGGAATAAGGTGAATGAACATAAATACAAGTATGGATACAACGAACAATAGCGGGATAACACCCAGCAGCCTCTGAATTGCATATCTTCCCAAAGGATGTGCCTCCTTTCAACATGCCAGCTTTTAAAATACGATGGGCCGCTTCCTTATTGATTCAAGAGGCGGCCCACCACAAGGTATACGTTTAGCAAGCTCTTCGCTGCCTGATTATTTGACTTCTGCGTTGATCACACTGATCGATCCGTCCGGAAGGGCTTTAACGCCTTCAAGATAAGTTCTCTTGCCCGTGATGACCTGATCGACCCCGAGGAATGCCCAAGGAGCGTCTTCCCAGATTTGTTTTTGGATGTTCGCATAGATTTCTTTTGCATCTTCAGCTTTTACGGATGCGTTAGCATCTTTGATCCATTGGTCTACATTGTCATTCTTGTAGTAGGCCGTATTGGAACCAGCCGGCGGGAAGAACTCGCTGCTGAACAGACCTTTTGTTGCGCCGTCAGCATCACCTGACGAAGGTGACCAGCTTACATACCACATTTGAATTTTTGCGTTTTCTGGTGCAGCCGAGTTAATCTGATCGGACAGGGTAGCACCCTCCATCGGTTTCGGATCCACTTTGATTCCGACCAGAGCCAGCTGCTGCTGAATGAACTGCATGCCTTTTACCGTTTCGGAATCGTTCTCTCCCCAAATCTCAGCTTCGAATCCGTCCGGATATCCTGCTTCCGCCAAGAGAGCTTTAGCTTTCTCCGGATCATACTCATAACCGGATTGCTCGGAGTAGTGCTGTGTCATAGAGGACATGGAAGACTTCAGCTTCGAACCCAGTCCGGATTTAACTACTTTAATGTAAGCATCTTTATCAATAGCATAGTTGATAGCTTGACGAACCTTCAGATCGTCATAAGGCTTCTTCATGGTGTTCAGCGTAATATAACGAACGATGGTGGAATCGATCTTATCAATGACAATATTGGAATCGCCTTCTACTTCAGAGACTTGTTCGGTTGGCATTGGATAGATGAAATCCGCTTCGCCCGTCTTCAGCATCGCGATCCGGGAACCGTTCTCCGGTACCGGTTTGAACGTAATGCTGTCTACCTTCGGAAGACCTTCTTGCCAGTAATCTTCATTCTTTACAACGACAAGGCGGTCGCCTTGAATCCATTCTTTGAACTTGTATGACGCTGTACCTACAGGGTTCTTCGTGATGTCGGCACTTTCTTTGAGCGCTTTCGGGCTGATCATCAGCGCCATCGCGGTCTTGTTCAAGAAAGCGTTGTACGGTTGGCTAAGGGTGATGACAACCGTGTGGTCATCCGGAGTTTGAACATCGGCGACGGTAGAGAAGCTTTTGCGCATTCTAAGGTTGTTCTTTTCATCCATGATGCGATCCAGGTTGACTTTTACAGCTTCTGCGTTGAAATCTGTTCCATCATGGAACTTCACGTTCTGGCGCAGATTGAATGTGTAGGTCAGACCGTCTTCGCTGATCTTGTAGTCTTCAGCCAGCACAGGAACAAGTTCCATTTTCTCGTTGAAGCCCATCAAACCTTCGTACATCGTGCGTGCACCGGAAATGGAGTGCGTGTCTCCGGCATTGTGAGGGTCAAGCGTAATGAAGTTGGCGTTAATCGCAATGACAACATCTTTGTTCTCTTTTGTCACCGGCTTACTCTCGCCGCCGCCTTCACTTGCCCCTTTGCCGCTTCCGCTGTTTCCGCCGCAGCCTGCCGCAACAATCGTAAATGCGAGCAGCAGCATGAGCAGTGACCATGTTCTACCTTTGAATCTCATTGTTTTACTCCCCCTTTGATGTAGTGAATATCTATAGATTCACTCGCCGCGTCAGCATGTAACATCCTGCCGATCACCTTGAGTTCCTCACAGCTTAAACATTCCATTCATACACCGCGCGTCGCTTCCCAACCAGCGTACCGCCATCATTGAAAATCTCATTCGGAACAAGCGCATACAAGCGGTCGATCGTAGCTTGATCGCTGTAACCGAGGCGCTCCAGAATGGAAGCGATAATGCATGGCCATACTTGCTCGGAGCCATCGGATACTTTAAGCGAGATCGCCAAGCGTTCTTTCCGAAGTCCGATGCCATACACACCCTTGGCGCCGCCCTTGGCTGCCAGATTGTGGTCCCGGAGCAAGGCGGAGCACACAAACTTCGTGTCTGCAATGATATCCGGATACTCATTCATCAGCTTTGCCATTCTGGCAGCTGCATCCGCCGTCTCTGCGTCCTTGATCAAATCCGGGCAGGCCAGCTTAAGGAAAGCGTATCCGATACGGTCCAGCGGAAGCGCGAAAATGGGAAGCCCACAGCCATCAATGCCTTGCGGAATCGAGGAAACCGGAACTTCGGCAAAATAAGCCAGCGTCTCGATGATTTCTTGCTGAACCGGATGCTCCGGCTTGTAATACGTGCTCTCGTCCCAGCCCATATGCTTACACAAAGCAATCAAGCCGCTGTGCTTGCCTGAGCAGTTATGGAAGATCCGCCGCTTGTCCTCATGATCGCGATGACGCTGCGCCTTGGCATCCTCGTTCAATGGATAAGTTGCGCAGCAGTGAAGCGTTTCTTCCTGAATCCCGGTTTTCTTCAGAATCGATTCTAATGCATCAATGTGGAAGCGTTCGCCCCGGTGGGAAGCGGCAAACAATGCTGTTTCCTCCCCCGTAAGTCCGTACACTTCGTCAATCCGGCGTTTCATCACAGGTATTGCTTGGAACGGCTTAGCCGCTGATCTCAGAAAGGTCATATGATGCGGATCACCCGCTGCATAGACCACCTTTCCGCTCTCGTCTACAACACTGATCGCTCCGTAGTGGATGTTCTCCAGTACGTTTCCGCGATATTCCTCTACCAATGGCACAAATCCCATGATTTTGCTCCCCCGATCTTCAGATGTATTTAATTCAATTGAAAATAACGATCCTGTGCGACAATTCCCGATCCGATGATGACCCCATGCTCGTGAAGCTCGGAGCGGACAATCGTGAAGGAATCCTGAAGCGGTTCCCAGATATACTGTGAGTAGCACAGTTCGGTGATCTCTTCATATACTTCAGGGAACTTGTCCAGAATCTCACCGCTCAATATGACGCTGTCTGGATTGTACATGCTGACGACGTTATTAATCGTAATCGCCATATACGCGAGTGCCCTATCGATTAAATAGGTCGCCCATCGTGTTCCAGCCCGTCTTTCCGCAAACAGTTCCTCAATCGTACGAACAGGCTTAATCTTGCTGGCTTCCGACAACAAGGACGGTATATTGATATAAGTTTGGAGGCAACCGGCTTTTCCGCAGTCACACATCATGCCTTCAGGATCAACGGTCGTGTGTCCGATTTCCCCCGCGCTATTGGTCACCCCGCGGTAAATCTCCCCTTCCAGGATCAGCGCTGAGCCTACGCCATTACCGAACCCAAGGAGAACCGTCCGGTTGGAGCCGTATGCCGAGCCTTTAAGCTGCTCTGCCAATGCCTTTACCTTAAGCTCATTGTCTACCACCGCTTGAAGCCCGGTTAATTCCTTGAGTCTCTCGGCAAGCCTCACATTCTTCCAACCAAGCTGTACCGAGAAATTAACCACTCCGGCATCAACATCGATGATGCCCGGCAGTCCCACGCCAATGCCCACCACCCGCCTGCGATCGATATCGCATTCCGCGATGAGTTCCTCAATGGTGTTTGCAATTTGGGCCACCGTGGCTTCGGCTGTATCCTCCGCTGCTCTCGGAAAACTTCCGCTGCACAATACATTCCCCTGAACATCGATGAAGCCAATATTGGCTTGATGGCGATCGAGCTCAACGCCAATCGAGATGACCGCCGTATCCAGCAGTCTTATTAAGGAAGACTTTCTTCCGCGTCCGGCTGAGGCTTGTTCTTCCGTTTCGTGAACGTACCCTTCTTCCGTCAGCTCCGATACGATCCGGCTGACCGTTGTCGGACTCATTCCCGTCTGTTTGGCAATAGCTGCTCTTGAAATCGGCTGTTCGTTCTTGATGATTTGGAATACTGTGAGTCTGTTCTGCCGCTTCATAAAGTCTTGATCATGCTTTTTCATGAAGACATCCCCTATTTAATTTCACCAGTAGATTAATTAGATCATTTTTCCAAATAAAACGATCCGAAATCATCAAAAAACCGTGATTATTATCAAATTTTGTTTTTTTATTCTCCAGTGATATTAATAATAAAACGTGTTTTGTAAATGTGTCAATATATATGACACATTTAAATTAATATTTTTTTGTTTCTGGAAATGTAAGTGTTTCAATATTTTGCGAAAGAAATTCAATCTCGTGCATACATACAGATGACCGCGCTTCGCGCACAACATGACATCAACTTAACACAAAATCTCCTAAAATGTAGATAACAACGTCGTTCCACCTCATAAATAAAGCCATCTGAGGAAAGAATGCTGGGTACATTCTTCATCTCGGATGGCTTCAAAAGGAGGGAATCTATGATTATTTCGGTATTATCCCAAGTCTTTAGTTGCTTCCCTGCTACCCGCCTAAAACGAATTAAACCACCCGAGAAATAAATTCGAGGTGACCCTCAAATGATCTCGGATGGCTTATGTATATAGAAACTTTATATTCATATTGTTCTGATTCTTGATAGAATGCGCTGAATCTACATGATAGTAAATGTTTGATCCTGAATTTTTGAGTGCTCTGGCTTTCATGTTTATTGAATCCCATTTATTATAGCTGACTCTCTATTTGATCTCTTAACACATGATTATTTCTTATAGTTCGTAGTCTTTTATAATTCTTTTATCATTACTTAATCTCTAATGTTACTCTCTTAATCTGTTAATCTTTTATCTTTTGAACTTGGGGTTTTCCCCCACCAGCGGAGGTTTGAGGATAGCCGATCCTTTGGGAGTCCGTTTCTACCTTACCTTTTCCAATCTGGAAACGGATGGACAACAGAGCGGATAGTCTCAAACCGGAGCGCCCGATAGCCGATCCTTTGGGAGTCAGTTTCTACCTTACCTATTCCAATCCGGAAACGGACGGACAACAGAGCGGATAGCCTCAAACCGGAGCGAACCAAACCGGAGCGCCCTACTTATTTTTGTAATATTCAACCGCTTTATCGAAATAATGCTTCTGGTCTTCCGGCAGATCCTCAAAATAGAAAATGGCCGCAACCGGACAAGCCGCTTCGCAAGCTCCGCAGGAGATACAAATATCGGTATCGATATAGAACTGGTCATCTCCTTCTTCTATGCAATCCACAGGGCAAACGTCAACGCATTCTCCCGCTTTCTCTTCAATACAAGCTGAGCCAATAACGTACATCCGTATTCCACCTTCCCGAGTGTAATAATCTTTCAAACATTCGACTGGCTATCATTGCAAAAAGCTCAAACTTCATCAATTCCTTAGTTTTCTATACTTTTTATACTAAAATATATCATAATTATGTGGTTAATCATGCCAATTGTCAATAAACCGCGTGATGATAGCCTCAAAACAGCCATTCCGGTTGACTTATAGAAAGTAAAGACATAAGATGAGACATATTGCTTTTTAACCTTTTTTGTTAAAAAAGAAAGCATTCATCGAGAAACAAGGCGGTGATTATAGTGGATCAAGAAGTCGCATACAGTACTCGCGAGTATATCATGCAAATGTTAAAAATAAATGGTGAACTCAGCACAAAATCCATTACTGAGGCACTGGGCATAACAGGCATGGCCGTTCGGCGCCATCTAGAAAGCTTGAAGAGCGAGGGTTACATCACCTATCGAACCGTGAAACAACCGATGGGAAGACCCGTCTCCTTATACAGTCTTACGGAATCCGCCGAGGATTTTTTCCCTAAGAACTATCATGCGCTTGCACTCGATCTGCTGAACGAGCTGCAGGACGAGGCCGGTAATGAAATGATTTCACGGCTGTTCAACAAGCGTAAGGATACATTGCTGAACAAGTACACGCCTACGGTGAAAGCCGATGCGCTCGAAGATCGAGTTGCAGCCCTGGCCCAGGTTCAGAATGACAATGGATATATGGTGGATTACAAAAAAGTCAACGAAGAAGAATATCTCCTCGAAGAACTGAACTGCCCCATATCCCAGGTAGCCAACCGGTACCAACACGCATGCCGTTGTGAGCTTGACCTGTTTCAATCCTTGCTGGAGGCAGATGTGGAACGTACCGAGTGCCTTGCCAAGGGCGACAAAAAATGCGTCTACCGTATTCGAAAACAAACCGAAGCCAAGCAAACATAATATCTGTTATTGCCACTTCAGGCTCCTTCCATACAGGAAGGGGCCTTTTTTTGTTAAGAGATAAGAAAGTATAAACTTCAGAGGCTTACCCACCTTATCTCGCAAGAAAAACTTCCGCTATATGCGGTCTGTCTTCTGAGAAAGTACGTCGATAGACGTTTTTCTTATTGTACTTGTCCTATTCTATTCTCTTAAATTGCAAGACATGTACAATTCATTGAATTATTTCAGCACCAGCAGTCGATCATCCTGATCGGAGGGCACACCCCGGCCATCGGTATTGTTGGTAATGACATAGGTTTTGCCATCATGGACTTTGACGTCTCTTAATCGTCCCTCACCCTCCAATACCAACTCAAGCGAGGCATTCTCCGGCTTAAATCGGTACAGCTTCTGGCCGCGAAGGGTGGCCACGTACATGTGACCCTCATCATCAAAAGCGATGCCTGAAGGAGCAATAGCCGTTTCGCTGCTGTGGTAAAGCGGGGATTTCATGCCCTCTTGCTGTTCATCTCCGATAATCTCGGGCCAGCCGTAATTGCTGCCAGCCGTGATCTCATTAATCTCATCATGTCCGCCGGGTGTGCCGGACGGTCCATGCTCTGAGCTGTAGAATTCACCTTCCGAATTCCAAGCCAAGCCCTGCGAATTCCGATGCCCTAACGTATATACATAAGAGCCTGCGGTCGGATTATCCGCCGGGACCTTGCCATCCAGCGTCAATCGCAATATTTTGCCTGCTAGACTCTCCTGGTTTTGCGCAAGCTCTCCTTCACCCGAATCTCCCGTCGTTACGTAGAGCATCCCGTCGGGTCCGATCGCAATTCTGCCGCCGTTATGTACGTTGGAGCCGGGAATGCGCTCAAGAAAGACATGCGACTCTGTCCATTGATTCCCCTCCTGCTTTAGAAGGACCAACCGGTTCATGACTTTTCCATCCTGATTATAGGTGTGGTAGGCGAAGCCCTTGCCAGAATTTTGAAAATCAGGAGCTAACGCAAAGCCCAGGAATCCGCCTTCTCCTTGATGGGCGACCGGCTTCTCGGTATGTACCGACTGTCTGGTAAAAGTGCCGTCCTTGATCTGAACGATATTTCCTTCTCGCTCGCTGATATAAATCGTATCGCCATCAAAATCGATAGACCAAGGTGTCCTCAACTGCTCTGCAAGCACTTGATAAACGGAATCATTTTTTTCCTCCCGACGGTTTTCCTGCCTCCCTTCTTCCTTAGAAGGAGAAGACTGTGTACAAGCGGCAAGAAGCAGCAAAACTGCAATTAAAGTTGCCCCAACCACCATTCGTTTCAAAATCCAGCACCTCCCGGGTAATTTTATAGCTCCGGTGTCATCATCTGGATGCCTTGCTCCATGTCCTGCAATGAACGCAACACAATATCCTCATCGCTAAACGATTCGATCTGGCTGCCTGCTACATAACGTGTCTCATGTCCTCGTCCGGTAATAATGATCCTGTCCTCGTCACCCGCCAATTCCACAGCTCGTTGAATGGCTTCTTTACGATTCAGGATCACCTCCCAATTTCCCGCTTCATGCGAGGTTAAGCCACCCAGCATCTCAGCCATAATCTGCTCCGGATCCTCCGAGAACGAATTGTCTGTCGTGAACAACACATAATCCGAATACGAAGCTGCAATGTCCGCCATGAGCGGACGTTTCAAGCGATCTCTTTCGCCCCGGCAGCCCATCACGCATATCATTTTGCCGGAAGTGATTTCTTTGGCGGATTGCAAAGTTGCCTTAAGTCCACCCGGATTATGCGCATAATCCACAACCACGTGAAATCTTCTTCCTGTTTCTATTTCTTGAAATCGTCCATGAACCCCTACAAATTGGTGAAGACTTCTGCGGATTTCTTCAAGCGTTACCCCTTCCAGCAGACAAGTGGTCATGGCAGCAAGTGCGTTATACACATTATGAACACCATGCACCTTCAGACTAAAGTCGCCGTGTCCCCATGGCGTTTCTACATGAAATGTGCAGCCTTCCCGCATGTTTTGAATGTGCGTCGCCCGAACATCAGCCTCGTTATGAATGCCATAAGTTACGATCTGTGCGGATGTACGTTTTGCATAATAGGACGATGCTTCATCATCCGCATTCAAAACGGCCTTCTTCAGCATATCACGGTTACTGTTACCGATCTGGGCGAACAAAAGCTCCTTCGTATTGCGATAGCCCTCCATATTCTGGTGGAAGTCCAGATGATCATGCGATAAATTCGTAAAGACCACGGTCTGAAAATCGCATCCGCGCACTCTCCCCATATCCAATCCGTGTGAAGACACTTCCAACACGGCATAGGCCCCGCCATGAGTGACCATCGTGTGAAAATAACGCTGCAGCTGTATCGTATCCGGCGTGGTATTCAGCGTCTTCTCCATATGATCTCCGATCTTCATGTAAAGTGTGCCAATAATGCCCGTTTTGCGGTGAGCGTCATTAAGTATTTTTTCTACCATATGGGTTGTCGTTGTCTTGCCGTTCGTCCCGGTAATTCCGATCAGTTTCAACCGCTGCGTGGGATCTTCAAAAAAAGCGTTTGCGAGAATCGGCAGAATTCTTCGGGTATCCGGTACCGTTATACGCGTTACGTTTCCTGGAAGCACCGGCAGCTCCCGCTCAGCTACGATGGCAACAGCGCCGTTGCGTATCGCATGCCGGGCATAGTCATGGCCGTCCACGTGAAAGCCCGGAACACAGACAAACAGGCCACCAGGCCGGATCTCTCTTGAATCTGTTTCCAGGTTCGTGATATCCACGGAAGTACTGCCCGTTATCGTCTTAAGTATCAGCTGCTCCGTCAGTGATTTCAGAATCATGTCAGGTTCCTCATCTCGTGATGTAATCAAAATCCCAGGGTCAGTGGCAGTGTGATATATAAGATGTAGAATTTACGACGATGTATCGTTTTAACCAGCTTTTCTTATTAACCTAACCAAGCAAAGGCATTCTGAAACTGAAAAAGGCGGATTCCATTTCCCCCCATATACTGGAACCTCCATTTGGCTCCTGCGTATTTAACATTAAGGGGTTGATCTTATGTTTTTACTAATACTCTATGCTCTGATCATAACGGTCAACGTTCTGATCGTTTTGTTCGGCCTGTATGTCTTCAATCATCCAGATAATGATTGGTTACGAATGTTCAATGGAATTCCTGAGGATGTAGAACAAGATGATATTGATTTATTGAAAATTAAATTCAGGGCTGTAATCGTAATAATAGTCGGTCTGATCATGGGTTCGTTTTCGGTATTGCAGGCCATCGTTACACATAGTGGGTAGAGAGGTAACTCATTTGTTTCCAATGCTAGTTGGTGTGATAATGAAATTGACGATCATGACATTTTTAAGCTGCAAGCACTTGGAATTTTAAGTCCAACAAATTCTTTGGAAAATGAGGTGAATATATCATGAGAAAGATTAACTGGCCCGGACGAACCAAGCTAGAAAATTTATCTGGTAACGCTTCTCTGGTTCTGGATGTTATTCTCTATATCCCTCGTTGGATAATGAGGCTTTTTTAGTGGAGGGATTTCCTCCATTACCTTGTCCACCTGCAATGAGGAGTAAAGTTGCTCCATGCCTCTTGCTCACCTTCCTTACGAGTTGTTTCCAACCTGCTATCCGCTCAATCTGCCTGACGAGTTGTTCCCAACCTCCCATCCGCTCAATCTGCTTTGGGAAACGTCATGAAATTTCGAATAGCTCCGTCTTATTGTAATTCACACATGGCACACAACCGACTCCCCGCAATCCAAGCTTATACTCCATGCCAACTTAAAGAATGTGATGACTAGAAGTCTTAACCATGTTACGCTGGAAGTAAACGGTTCCAACACCAATGTTGCTAGGTTATTGCAGCTTGCCAATTTAGGACACGTACAGAGGATCCATTCCGCTATTCCATATCTGCTTGAAAGGAGAACCATCGATGGGACCGTTCACTGACGATTTGCTTCAAAATAAAGTCGTATTGATCACGGGAGGCGCCACGGGGCTGGGGCGCGCCATGGGGGAGAAATTCGCCCAGCTTGGCGCCAAACTCGCCATCTGCGGACGCCGTGAGGAAGTTCTCCAGCAAACTGCTGAAGATCTAAGGCAGCAGGGCTGCGAGGTATGGTACAAGAGCTGCGATGTACGGGAACCTGCGCAGATCTCGGCTCTTGTTGAAGCGGCAGAGCAGCATTACGGAGGCATTGATGTGCTTGTCAACAATGCTGCCGGGAATTTTATCAGCCCCACGGAGCGTCTCTCCCCTCGGGCTGTAGACGCCGTGCTAAACATTGTGCTGCACGGCACCTTCTACGCAACCCTTGAAGTCGGCAAACGCTGGATTGAGCAGGGCAAAAGCGGAACGATGCTCAACATTGTCACAACATATGCCTCGACAGGCTCTGGCTACGTGGTCCCTTCGGCAGCCGCAAAAGCGGGCGTGCTTGCGCTGACACGATCTCTCGCGGTAGAATGGGCCCCTTACGGCATCCGTCAGGTAGCGATCGCCCCGGGTCCGTTCCCGACCGAAGGCGCCTGGTCAAGATTATCGCCTACGCCGGACCTGGAGCAAAAAATGATCGACCGCATCCCCCTGAAGCGCGTAGGGGACGGAGAAGAACTGGCTAATCTTGCCGCCTATCTCATTTCCGATTTTGCCGGTTATATTAATGGTGACGTGATCACCATCGATGGCGGCGAATGGCTGAGGGGGGCGGGGCAATTCAACGACTTGGCGGAAGTAACCCATGAGCAATGGGACCGTCTGGCCGAACTGACACGCAAAGGCAAATAACCTCATATGTAAGAAAAACATCTATCGACGTACTTTTACTACAGCAGACAGACTGCCTTTAGAGGTTTATCGAAATTTTCAGCTTCACTGAAAACTTATACATTCCATAATCTTAAAATAGCCCCAAGCCGTGAGCATGTCATAACTGCTCCCGCTTGGGGCTATCCGGTATCCTGTGTTTCCTGTGTTATTCGTTAACTCTCATAGGAATCGACCAGCAGGGCATACACGATACCTGGCCCGTGAACGCCAATCGTAAGATCATTCTCGATATCGGCGGAACGGCTCGGACCCGAGATGAAATGGATTCCCGCCGGCAGCTGCTCGCGTCCGGCCTGATCGAACTGAACCAGAATCTCCCCTAGTCGGGTAACCATTCGCTCTACGGGGATGATTGCCATCAGCACGGTCGGAAGCAGGCTGACGGATCTGCCTTTATGCGGGGCCGATTTCACCGTAATTGAACCGTTATAAGCCGCTGTGTAATCCGCCATGACGACGCCAAAATCGGCTCTGGCCGCTACAGCCCTCCAGTCCGTGTCGACTGCATCATTCCAGGAGAGAACAAGTGCCTCCGGCAGACTCTCCTCCAGCCCCAAGCGGTCCAGCGCCTCTTCCTGCTGGCGAAGAATCGTAGCCGCGCTCATCTCCATCGCTTTGTCCCTAATAAACCGGCTAACTTCTTCGCGATTGCTCAGCCTTACCACATGGCCTCCTGCCGCTTCAAAGTTGGCGGTAAACTGTGTAATCCGCTCCTCAAGCGGCCACTCAAATTCATTCCAGAAGTCGGGGGCACCGCGGAAAGGGTGCTCCGGAGCGGTGCGAACCCGGTCTCTCCCCAGCTTCGCGGCGATTTCATCCATGAACTGCTCTTGCTTCTTGCGAGACTGTTCTTCAAGACGGATTAGCCAACTGCGATCAGTTTCGTTAGTCATGGGCATTCTCCCCCTTTCCGGACTTCTGCTGCTGAAGCCGCTCCTTCAATCGGTTTGTGATTTCAGGGTCCATCGACCCGGAGGTTCTGCGAATATCCTTCTCCATCTCCGGCCACCGGTCACGGAAGGATTCCTTAGGGAGACTCGGCGTTACCCTGTACGAATTCCACCCCTTCAAAGGACCGATCCGCGTTCGGATCTCCCCGCCTCGCACCACCAATTTCTGCCCCCACTTTCCGAGGGATACCACACTACGGTAACGCTTGGCATTCCCCATAATCGCCGAGAAGCCCTTCATTCCCATCGCTTCCAGCTTGTCACCGCGCCCAGCTTCAATCTTCCGGCGGCGCAAGGATACCAACATATCATGCAGCGGAATCTTCACGGGGCATGCTTCATAACAGGCCCCGCACAGGCTGGATGCGTTGGCGATATCGTCCCATTCCGCGACATTCTTGTTCAATGCCGGCGTTAATACGGCACCGATGGGGCCGCTATATGTGCCTCCGTAGGCGTGCCCGCCAATATGGCGATATACGGGACAAGCATTCAGGCATGCGCCGCAGCGTATGCAGTTGAGCAGCTCCTGAAATTCGGGGTCGCCGAGCTGGAGAGAACGTCCGTTATCAATGATGATAATATGCATTTCGTCCGGTCCGTCGGCATCCAACTCTCTCTTCGGACCACTGATTCCGGACATGTAGACCGTCAGTTTCTGACCGGTCGCCGAGCGCGGCAGCAAGGTAGCCATCACTTCGAGATCTGCCCATGACGGGATAATCCGCTCCATGCCCATCAGGGTAATCTGTGTCTTTGGCACCGTCGTCACCATGCGGGCATTGCCCTCATTCTCGAACAATACCATCGAGCCCGTCTCGGCGATCGCAAAATTACAACCCGTCATGCCAATGTCCGCTTCAAGGAATTTCTCGCGCAGCTTCATGCGGACAAAGCCGGCCATAATCGCCGTATCGGGCGGCAGCGTTTCGCCTGCCTCTGCGGACAACAGCTCCGCGATCTGATAACGGTTCTTATGGATGGCAGGAATGATGATATGAGATGGCGTTTCATCCGCAAGCTGAATAATATACTCACCGAGATCCGTTTCGACGGCCTGCACCCCGATCGAGTCGAGTGCCTTGTTCAGATGCAACTCCTCGGACACCATCGATTTTGATTTTACGACGGACTTGGCCGCCTTATGCTCCGCAATCTGCAGGGAGATCGCGACCGCTTCTTCCGCCGTCTCCGCAAAATGGACATGGGCTCCGTTCGCCCTGGCCTGTTCAGCAAACTCATTCAAATAGTAATCCAAGTGCGCAATGGTATGGAGCCGAATTTGGCGTCCCCGTTCCCTCCATGCATCCCAGTTGCCATGCTCCTCCGACGCAAGCTTTTTACCAAGCCGCAGCCGCTCTGTCGTAAACTTCACCGCATTGCGCAGAAAATCGTTATTAAGGGCGTATCCTGCACGTTCCTTAACTGTACGCGCTTTCGATTCAGCTGTGCTCATGTACGCTCACCCCCTCATACAGCAGCTCGGCCAAATGCTTGACCTGAACCTTCTCGCCCCGGTGGCGCAGATTGCCGGCAATATTCATGAGGCAAGCCATATCAAGGCCGACAAGCACGGAAGCCTCGGTCTCCAGCACATGATCGCTTTTCTCTGTCACCATCGCCCCCGAAATATCCGCCATTTTCACGGCAAACGTTCCACCGAACCCGCAACAATCCTCGGCAAAAGGCAAGGGAACAAGCTCCAGCCCCTTGACGTGGCTGAGCAGTTTCATCGGCTGCTCCTTAACGCCGAGCAGACGGCTTCCGTGACAGGATGGATGATAGGTTACCTTATGCGGATAAACGGCGCCTACATCGGTCACGCCCAGCACGTCAACAAGGAATTGCGTAAACTCATAGCATTTGGATTGAAGCGCTTTCGCTTTATCCAGGTATATGGGATCGTCCTTGAACAAATCCGGATAATGATGAATCATATACGTGCAGGAGCCGGAAGGGGACACAACGAAGTCGCTATCGTCAAAAGCGTCCAGAATCGTCTTGGCACTTATGCGTGCATCATCCCAATAACCACTGTTATAGGCCGGTTGGCCGCAGCAAGTCTGGATTTCGGGGAATTCCAGCTGCACGCCGTACCTTGCCAGCAATTTTGCCATCGATTCAGCTACCCGCGGGAACAAGGCATCGCTGAGACAAGTGACAAATAATGAAATCTTCAACATCTTCACCCCGCTAATCATCAGGATATGGACCGAAGAATCGGCCTCTAGCAAGAACCCCCCGGAACGGGGGGATTCCATGTTGATAGGTTATAGCAGCTTGCTCTATACAGATTCGATCTTGATACCCAATGCTCGATAAGGTGCCGCTTCCTCTTCCTTCAATCTGCGATCGGTGATGATCAGATTCACTTGGGAGAGATCGGCAACCTGCGCAAAAGCCTGCGTGCCGAATTTGCTGGCATCGGCGAGCAGAATGGTCTCATCCGTCATTCCGATCATTTTATGCTTGATTCTCGCTTGAAGCTCATTGGATTCGCTAAGGCCCCGCTCGATGTGCACACCCTTGCATGACAGAAAGGCTTTATCCACGTAGTAAGCATCCAACGAGCGTTCCGCGAGCGGACCGACAAAGGACAGGGAGCGATGAGCCAGAATGCCACCTGTGGAGATCACCTGAACCCTCTCCTTGGTGCTCAGCTCAGCAGCCACCTTAATCGAATTCGTCAGCACGGTAATCGAAATATCCGGTATGATTTTCGCCATGTACCAAGCCGTAGAGCTTGCATCCAGCAGGATGCGATCATTCGGATGGATTCGCTTGACCGCTTCCTCCGCGATCCGTTGCTTCTCCAGCGCATGCATGATTTCCCGCTCAGCATACGGTATTTCCGGCTGCGACCGCTGAATTTCCGGTTGATCCTTCACGCTAACCGCTCCGCCATGGGAACGGCGAAGGCGCCCGGCCTGCTCCAGCCTGTCAAGATCGCGACGAATCGTTTCTTCCGTTACACCGCAGAGCTGACTCAGCTCGGAGACTCGGATGCTCCCTCTTTCATTGACCAACTGTACTATTTTCTCATATCGTTCTGCAACCAGCATCATACCGCCCATCCTTACTGTTCATATATTCTATCGCTTCCCGGTCCGCTGACCGAACACTCCGTAAGCTTCCTCCCATAAGGGAGTTTCCTTCGGCTCATAAGTCTTGACCGGGAAGGACTCTCTAATGACTGCGCGTGCTTCCCATATATCGGATAGCTCGCCTTGCGCGATCCACTGCACGGCCATATTGCCGATGGCACTGCCCTCCGCGGGACCCGCCCATACGGGCTTCCCTATCGCATTCGCAGTCCACTGACATAATGTTTCATTATGAATGCCACCGCCTACCATATGCAAGCCCTGAAATTTTTGCCCGGACAATTCCTCGGTCAACTCCAGCACATAACGGTATTGCATGGCCAGACTCTCCATAATGCAGCGCACAAGAGCACCTATCCCCTGCGGAACGCTCTGGTTCGTACGGGTCGCATATTCCACTACCCGCTTCGGCATATCACCCGCAGGGAGGAATACAAGATCATCGGGATCAATGAAACAAGCAAATGCTGGCGCCGCATCCGCCATATTGATTAATTCGGGATAGGAATACGTTAACCCTTCCCGTCCCCAGGTCCGCTGACATTCCTGCAGAATCCACAATCCCATGATGTTCTTGAGCAGCCGGTACGTACCGTACGCTCCTCCCTCATTCGTGAAGTTCAGCTCTCTGGCCCGTTCATGAATGACAGGCTGATCGATTTCGGTTCCCATCAGCGACCAGGTACCGCAGCTTAAGTAAGCAAACGATCGTTCCAGTGCCGGAACCGCGACAACGGCGGAAGCCGTATCATGCTCTGCAACCGTATAGAGCGGAATGGATGGAATCCCCAGCTCCTCTGTTACGGATGACCTCAAAGCACCAACATGCGTACCGGGTTGAACAACAGGATGAAATAACTTATGAGGAATATTCAATGCTTTCAAGAGATGATCATCCCAGCTCGCCGAAAGCGGGTTATACAGCTGCGTTGTGGTGGCGTTCGTAAATTCATTCGCCATCTCGCCGGTCAAGAAGTAGCGCAGCAAATCGGGAATCATAAGAAAACGCTCGGCTTCTTGAAGCAGGTAGGGCTTCTGCCGCTGCAATGAAGCCAGCTGATAGATCGTGTTGAACGAGAGGAACTGAATCCCCGACCGATCAAAGATCTCGGCAGGCGGCACATCCTGGAAGACCTGCTCCATCACGCCATCCGTACGTGTGTCCCGATAATGATACGGATTCATGAGCAGCTCCCCGCTCCGATCCAGGAGACCGAAATCCACCGCCCAGGTATCAATGCCGATGCTCGACGGCAAGTTATGCTGACCCTTCAACCGGAGCAGGCCCTGCTTCACCTCGTGGTAGATCCGTAATATATCCCATTGGAAACGGTCGCCGATTCGAACCGGATCGTTCGGGAACCGGTGGATTTCCGTTACGTCGATGGTGCGGCCGTTCCATTGACCCAGCATGGCCCTGCCACTGCTTGCGCCCAAATCAAATGCAAGAACGCTCAACGCTCCCCAGCCTCCTTGTCAGATCAAAATCAACGAATCGGGTACGAACCCGAGTGGTACTCCGTCTCTTCTCATGCTTACGAACGCTTCAGCAATACATCCTTCTCATACTGTTTCACTTCGGACAGCCACTCTTCTCTGACAGGTACACCCATGCGTTCGCAGTAATAATCCCACACCGCTCCAAACGGATAGGATTTAAACTCTTCCGATATCGCCAGGCGAGTCGTGTAATCGCCTTCAAGTTCAGCCTGCTTCAGCCTATCGATGGGTTCCAGCATGGCACGCAGCAGTGCCTTTATCGTATTGCGTGTGCCAATAACCCACGCCGCGATGCGGTTAATGCTGGCATCGAAAAAGTCCAGTCCGATATGCGTTACATCCAGCAGATTATTGCGAACCAGCTCGCGTCCAATCTCGATCAGTTCATCATCCATGATGACGACATGGTCGCTGTCCCAACGCATTGGCCGGCTGACGTGGAGAAGAAGTCCATCGGTGAAAAGAGCAAGCGACGACAGTTTGCCGGCAATGCTCTCGGTTGGGTGGAAGTGACCCGCATCCAGGCAGATCAGCTTGTTGTTTCGAATGCCGTACCCCATATAGAACTCGTGGGAACCCACAACATAAGCCTCGGAGCCTAGTCCGAACAGCTTGCTCTCGACGGCATCAAGGTTCCATTGCGGATTCATTTCTTCAGCAAAAATCTCATCCAGCGAATCCTTCAGCCGCTGCCTCGGTGCCATTCGGTCTACCGGCATATCCTTGTATCCATCCGGAACCCAGATATTTGTCACACAGGTTTGACCCAGCTGTTCCCCGAAGTAAGCCCCGATTCTTCGCGACGCCTTGCAATGCTCAATCCAAAATTGACGGATAGCCGGATCGGCATGACTCAGCGTAAACCCATCCTTCGATTTGCCGTGGGAGAAGCAGGTCGGATTAAAATCGAGGCCAATGCCTTGTTCTTTGGCCCAATCCACCCAGGACTGGAAGTGCCTCGGCTCGAGCTGATCCAAATCAACGGACTCGTCGGTATCCGCGTAGATCGCGTGGAGGTTCACCTTGTGGGATCCCGGAATGAGCGACATCGCTTTTTCCAGATCGGCTCGCAGCTGATCCGGCGTACCTGCAGCCCCGGGATATTCCCCGGTCACGGAGATGCCCCCGGATAGCTCCTGATCGCGGAACAGGAATCCACGGACATCATCACCTTGCCAGCAGTGAATGGAGACTTTGATGCGCTCAAGTTCCGTTAAGATTTCGTCCACGTTGATGCCATGCTGCCCATAGAGCTTTTTAGCTTCTTCAAAGTTCCTTGCAACATCCTGCCTCATCACATATCCTCCCGTATGATGGATAGCCGGGTCATATTAGACCCAGCGCCCCATCTTAATAAGAAACCTTGATTCCTTGCGGTAGATGTGTCAAACCTTCATTCGATTAACGAGTAAACGCAGCAGGTACTCCGCCGTCAATCGTCAGCATGCAGCCGGTCGTCTTCGAAGATCTTGATGATGCAAAGTAAGCAATGCCTTCGGCAATATCCTGCGGATAGATGTTGACAAGAAGCGTCGTGCGTTTACGATAATGCTCTTCCAGCTGATCGGGTTCAATCCCGTATGCTGCTGCCCGCTCGTTTCTCCAGTTCGAATTCCAGATCGCGGAACCTTGGAGAATGGCGTCCGGCAGAATGGTGTTGACTCGAATGCCGTATTCTCCGCCTTCAGCAGCAATGCAGCGCGCCAGATGAGCCTCCATTGCTTTTACAGAGCTGTATGCGGTCACGTTCTTGCCGGCATAGACGGAATTCTTCGATCCGACAAATACCATGCTTCCGCCAACGCCCTGTGTCTTCATCAACGAGAAGGCTTCCCGCGCAACCAGGAAATAACCTGTGCCCAGCACGTTCATATTCAGGTTCCATTCCTTCAGAGATGTCTCGTCAAACGGGCTGGAGGTTGCAAGGCCCGCATTGTTGACGATAATGTCAACACCGCCATAAGTGATGGAGGTTTCTCGATAGGCGCGCTTCACGGCTTCTTCGTCGGTTACATCCATTTTAACAGCAAATGCCCGATTCTCCCCGTATTTTGCGTTGATCTCCTCGGCAACCTGCTGAGCCCCTTCCAGGTTCAAATCCGCCAAAACGACATGCGCGCCTTCAGCTACCAGCCTGCGGGCTGTGGCACTTCCGATACCGCCTGCTCCCCCGGTGATAAAAGCGATCTGGCGGGAAAACTCCGCCTCAGCCGGTGCAAGACTCAGTTTATACAGCTCAAGCGGCCAATACTCCACGTTGTAGGATTCATTTTCACTCAGGGATACAAAATCGCCCAGGGCCGTCGCACCGCGCATGACCGCAATCGCCCGATGATACAGGGCGCCGCTGACTTGCGACATCGCCCAGCTCTTGCCCGTGTTGATCATGCCGATGCCGGGAATTAGAATGACGCGTGGAGCCGCCTCGAACATGACGTCGCCTTCATGATGGTTGCGTTCAAAATAAGCTTTATACTGCTCTTTGTAAGCAGCAATGCCATCGATAAGCTTTGCCTTAAGGCCTTCCACATCTTCGGCGTCAGGAGTCCAATCGATGAAGAGAGGCACTACCTTGGTATGAACCAGATGATCAGGGCAAGCAGCGCCTACCTGGGACAGCTTCGGCGAATCGGCACCCCCGACAAAGTCCAGCACGTCATCTTCATCGTCGAAGGACAGGATCATTTTCTTCACGTCGCTGACGGCGCCGCGAACGGCAGGCATCACTTTGGCAGCGATGCTGCGACGCACTTCCGAGGCAAGCGGTGTATGCTTCCGGCCGCCGAACAGCTTGTCGTTATCTACTCGAGCTTCGATGAAAGCTTCCGCTTCACTAATGATACGAATCGTTTGCGCGTAACAGGCTTCCGATGTATCGCCCCATGTGACAAGCCCATGCTTCTCCATCAGTACCAGTTCGGCCTTCGGATTAGCCAACACCCCTTCGGCAATCATCTTCGACAAGGTAAATCCGGGACGAACGTAAGGAACCCACACAAATCGGTCGCCAAAGATCTCTCGTGCTAATTCTTTGCCGTTATGGGCGCAGCATAAGCTGATAATGGCATCCGGGTGGGTATGGTCCACATGCTGAAACGGCAAGAACGCATGCAGCAGCGTTTCAATGGATGCTCGCGGGTGCTTCGCATCGACCATGCAATGCCCCAGATAAGCCACCATTTCCTCATCCGACATCGAATCCCTTTCGAATAACGGCCGAATATCCTCCATGCGCAAGCCTGTGAAATTGCCCGATTTCATGGTAGCCAGATCGGAACCGCTGCCTTTCACGTACATAACCTCAATGTCTTTGCCGCGAAAATCCTGAATCGTTGTTTTGCTGGATGTGTTGCCGCCGCCCCAGTTGCATACGCGCCGGTCGGAACCGATCAAATTCGAACGGTAGACGAGCTCATCCAATGTATGTTGTGCCTGCTGTGCCTTTGACTGTTCCCATAAGCTTTGAACCATGAAGTTTCCCCTCCGATTGACCACATGAATTTGCTTTCATTTGTTTCCCATAATATCACGCCCGTTTATCTTTGAATAGTGTATTTTCAAAAATAAACAAAGATTTATATGCGTTTATTTAGAATTCCATCTTATAAATCTGTTGCAAACAAAAAAAGCAGCCCTGCCAGAGTTACCTCTAGACAAAAGCTGCTATTTTACAATCTATGATGGGTCTGAGCCTGCGGCTGCCATTTGATCCGCCTTCGCAATTCCTTCCATCAAGGCATCACGAAAGGCGATTTCATCCTCATTGACATAACCCATAAATACAATTTCCGAAATGTCCTTATGGTTGAAAAAGATATTGGAATCTGCGGTAAGATTCCCGTGAGGGTAGAAGCAGGCCACGTAATCCCAACGCTTCAACGTCTTGGAGTCGTTCTGCATTCGGCCATAGATCATCAGCGTCTGGTCCCATTCTTTGAACTTGACTACAGATCCAATTGGCAGCAGCTTCTGTTCCGTTTGATCATGCTGTTCCATATATATCAACCCTTCAATATTTTTTTACCGATCCAATATACAATCGACACTACGAGCGGTACTCCAATGAGAAAGGACAAGCAGATGACTGCTTTTTCCGCAGCTGCGTAACTCGTGTCAAGCAGATTAGGAATCACGGTACCCAGTACACCGACAACAGCAATGATCACCATTATGTATTTGAACCGTTTTTGTTTATCAATCATCGACGGTGCCCCTCCTTCTATTTTACCGTAATCGCTCCTCCGACCCCGACAAGGCTTGCTCCTGGTCCTAACGGTACGTGGAACTTTAAACCGCTCTTCCCTACCTCAGCGGATGCGCCGAGTACGCCGAGTGAGGCGGAACCTCCAATATGCAGCTCCTTATCCGTCCATGGAAGCGGAATATTCACGCCGCCTTCATATTTGTTTAATGTAGCTTCAGCCCCAATACTGAGCGTTCCATCCTTAACAGCTGCCTCGACTTCGGCCTTAACCAGGCTAACCGATCCTTCGACATGATCGTTAGCATAGCCTGCTTCTACAACAGCCCCGCTGGCATGCGCTCCTTCGGTAAGGCTGGCCCCTGCACTGCCTGTTATGGCCTTGGCAAATAACCCATTCTCTTCATGCTTGATTACGCTGCCTTCCACATTTACGCCTTTCAGTGCTGCATCCAGCGGGTTAGTTGAGGATTTAGAAGAAACACCGGAAGCCTTGGTTGCCGAGCCTGCTGCTGCCGTGGCGATTCCGGCTCCAGAAGCAGCGCCTGCCAGAACACCTGCACCCGCAACTGCTCCTCCCGCTGCGGCGCCATGGACCATCTCATCCGTGGAACGGAATTTGACGGAAATTCGCTTCAGCTCGGTGGATATCGATTGCAAGCACTCCACGAACTTGACCATGGTCGCTCTGGCTTGCTGGTAATCCCCGTAAAACCGCTCACGGGTCATCCCCTCCCACTGGCCTTCCATTTCATGAATGCTTCGTTGAAGCCGCTCCACCAAATCGCTGCTAAGTTGCCCTGACTGCGCAAATTGCGTGGATACCTGTTCCAATTGCTCGGGTGTAACTAAAATTCGATTGGACATAAATATGGACGCCCCTTCTGTCTTACTGCCTCTGCTCTTTAGGCAGCCTACATTACAAATTTCAATTCCATAACCTACTTAATCCGTTCTACCGCGTGAATAACCACATTTTACAATTTTAGTAGGTATACAGGAAAGGAGCAATCAAACGAGAGGTTCATTTCTTAGTGGCTAATCTAGTAAAAAAGAACTGGCATCCTTTTTCTCCCGTCCTGAATAACACTTGCTTCATCCCCGGCTTTAGTCCAGCCCAGAAATCATTCCGGGGTACAGGGTTCTGTTACATCCCCAGCCCGTTAAAGTCCCCCCCATTCTCCTGTAAATTATAAACAATTCATCATTACGGAGAGGGTGTCATTCATATGAATCAACTTGCACGTGAAACGACGAACTGGGCGTTCAAGCTGTATAAGCAGGAGACTTGGCTTTTGCTGACAGGGCTGCTCGGGTTTTTGTTAGCCGGAATATGCGGGATATGGGTATTGCTGAATGGAGGGCCTGTCTCGCCGGATGGAGATATCTCCAAAGCGTTTTCCTTCAACGCGGCTCTGGGGATCTTCATCGTATCAACCGCAATCATTTTGCCGGTTTCCGGTATGAGGCCACAAAGCAAATCGTTCTACCGCTGGTGCTATATTCCGCTCGTTCTGTTCTCCTACTTCGCCGAAACCGTTCAAAATTTCCGCGGTGTCGATCCGCGATTCGTTCAGAACGGCTCGACCTTTGATCATGTCATCTCGGCTATTTTCCCTGCCGTTGCGATGCTGCTTGTCGTGTTCTACCTGATCCTTGGCACCCAATACTTCCGCAAGCGTGTAACGGAAGCTCATCCGGAACTCGGACTCGGCATTCGTTATGCCATGATCGCGGTGCTGGTATCTTTTGCAGCCGGCATATGGATCTCCATCAATGCGGGACGCTTTACCGGGATCGGCGGCAATATCATCTGGCTGCACGGACTAGGGTTTCATGCACTGCAGGCGATCCCTTTTGTGGCGTGGCTGTCCATGAGGAAATCCGTCAATCCTGCAGTTAAACCGATCCTCATCCATATTAGCGGTCTGGCATATTTGCTCGGATTAATCGCCATCGGATGGCAGACGTTTCTTGGATACTCCATCGCTGAATGGTCCTTGCTTCCAATTCTGGCGGGCAGCTGTTTTCTCGTCGCATTCACGCCAGTTATATGGCTGCTCAGTCAGTCCAATGCAACCGCTGAACCTGTCCACCATGCCCAATCCACACGTAATGTATAAGACTTGCATAAGAAAAACGACTATCGACGAACATTCTCAGAAGACAGACCGCGTTTCTAGGATGTTTTTCTTGCGATATCAGGAAGGTCCATGCTTCGAAGTTTATACTTTCTGATATCTAAAGA
>NZ_PDHM01000017.1:736411-801895 GCF_002573715.1 Paenibacillus sp. EZ-K15
ACTATCGACGAACATTCTCAGAAGACAGACCGCGTTTATAGGATGTTTTTCTTGCGATATCAGGAAGGTCCATGCTTCGAAGTTTATACTTTCTGATATCTAAAGAAAAACGTCTATCGACGAACATTCTCAGAAGACAGACCACGTTTATAGGATGTTTTTCTTGCGATATCAGGAAGGCCCATGCTTCGAAGTTTATACTTTCTGATATCTAAAAAAAAGAGACAGTACTGGGATATTCCCACCTGTCTCTTCTATAAAAACACTGCGCCCGTAAACTAAATTCCTTGACGTTTAGATAAATAAGAATGGAATGAGGAACAACAGCGCTATGGCTTCCCAAGCAAACACATTGCCTCCCCAGCCGTATCCACCATAGCCACCGCCGTAGCCGTAAGGTCCAAATGCGGACGTTTGCGCACCGCTTTTAGCTGACTTCGAAGACTTTTTGCCCTTTTTACCTTTTGTGGACAGTGTATATACGGATGGGTTCGCAAATTCGAGTTCAAGGCCTCGATCATGTACACCGCGAATAGTCCCCACGACTTCTGTTCCATCACGCATGACAGCGCAAACGGTTTTGCCGACGTAACCTCTGCATCCTTCTGCCGAAATTGGTATTGGTTGCACTTATTTTCCCCCTCCCCAGCGTTTGTGTATTATATTCCGCCTGGGGAGAAGGCGGCAGAGATAGGTGTCCACATCTCCAAAAATCCGCCTTTTAACCTCACTTAATCGCGTTGGCTTTTCGATAGGCTCTAACCATTAAATCCTCGTCAATCGCGCCTTGAAACCGCTCAGATATCAGACCGTCAGGCGAGATGACGTAGGTGGTCGGATAGGCCACCACCTCGTACCGTCTGGTGCTTGCTCCGTTCTTGTCGTATAGTACAGGAAAGGTTAAGCCGTTCTGCTCGACAAAAGACTGTACCTCACTCATGCTATTTTCCAGATGCGTCATATTTACAGCTAGTATTATCACATTCTCATCCTGATGTTTATCGTAAAAATCCTGCATATAAGGCATTTCTACCTTGCAAGGAGGGCACCAGGATGCCCAGAAGTTCAGAAGAACGGTTTGCCCACGATAATCGGACAGTTTGATCTCCTGCCCTTCCCGATTCATCAGCGAAACCTCCGGTGCGCGAAGACCAGGCTTCAACCCTTCAGCAATGGCTTCGGGATTGTTTTTGTCATTCGGCGATACGAGCGCTTCTCGTTCGCTGACCGAGGTGGAAGCGAAGTCATAGATTGCCCACACGAAAAGAGCCCCAATGATGAGTTGTACCGCTCCATTTCTCCCTAATCCCAGGGTAAGAAAGCGGGACAGAGGAGAATGGAATTGAAGCCAGCTAACCGTTAGCAATGCACCGAATAATAAAATAAAGAATAATGAAGAGTTTATACCGGCCCCGTCCGCCCACAACCACTGAAATACATACCCGGCCAATCCGCTCGCGAATACCAACAACAGAGCGGACTTCAGCAGCAGACCTGAATCTTTTCTATTCTTGTTCCAGCGCAGAGCTGCGTAGATCAGGGCTAGAACGGCCCCAAGCCATATCCCCTTCGTTCCGCCCGTCATGTAAATAAGCGAGGTCGGATGCTGCAAGGTGCGGATCGGATCGAACACCAGCATCCCGAATTTCCATGAAATAAAACCGATGATAAGTACAGATAAATAGGTGTCCAGGATCCATCCCCGCTCCGGCATCTGACGCAAACGAATTCGAAGCGCAGCGAAACCAGCCGCCGCACAGATTAGAAAAATCACAATGTCGGCCCTCAACATAAAAGGACCTATCGGAATTATACTCAAATGCGAGCCTCCTAAGGTCGGCAAAGCAATTGTTAAGTATTGCTATTACCCACCGGGGTATATTCCCATCATAGTAGATTCCCTCCCCAATGTAAACTTAAGCGGAGCGCTTTTTTAGGAGAAGGGCCGAATCCGATCAATGGAACTCCACAGCAGAGCCATTTCAGTATGTGTTTTTCCGCCGATGACAATCTCTTTTCGCTTCAGTTCCTGGCCGCCCATATATTTATAAAAATGCTCAGCCTTATTGCCTTCCAACACCCAGACCAATAATGAACGATATCCTTTCACTTGCAGAAATTCCTTCAGCCTCGCAAACAGCTGCTTCCCCCAGCCCTTCCCCTGAATCTCTTCCAAGAGATAGATCGCGTAAAGTTCTCCTTCATGAGAAATCTTATGCTCTCGCTCCGTCCCGTAAGACATGAACCCGTATACCTCGCCATCTTCATCTGCAATGACCAGCAGTTGTTCGTCCTCCGGCATATTGGCAAGCTTCCAGCGCCAGCCTTCTATCCGATCGGCAGCGGACAACTTTCCTAAAAAGCTATCATCCACGATTCCTTTATACGTCGTTTTCCAGCTATTCACGTGGACGTTAGCGATGCCTGCAACATCATGTTCATTTGCGTGTCTAATATGCATAAACTTCCTCTTCCTCCTGCTCATATCTTAATCTCTATGTATTCGCGGACACGATCTGCGATCCTCTTTTTTATGAACGCTTCGTCCCTGATGACGCAATGCCCATTCCCGGCATACATATATCAGGATCGTTATCCCAAGAAGCTACCCATGGAAGGAGCGCATCTTGATGAATAAAGCATTGATACGGCTTGAAGATATCGGACCGGGCGGCTGGTATGAGACAGAGGAACAACAGGCAAAGCTGCTGGTAATCGCACAGTTCCTGCATCAGCAACAGATCCCCTTTCACCTGGCCGTCATTCCGCGATATGTCGATCCGGTGCACCATGTGGATCGGTCGATAGATGATCTGCATGATGAAGTTTCCCTTCGATTTGCAAGGCTGCTGCGAAGGATGGTAGCCCTTGGCGCCTCGCTAGGTATTCATGGATATACGCATCAGTACGGGGAATCGGTAAGCGGCGACGGATTCGAATTTGCTTATCCCGAATGCAGCGCCAATTGTCCTCCGGATGATCCGCCCGAAGCGCTCCATTCGCTCCGGCAGCTGAAGCAATCCTATGCTTATCAGCGGGTTCAACGGGCTCATAAGATGTTTCAAGCGGCTGGTCTTACAGCGGTCTGGTATGAAACTCCCCACTACACCGCTTCATCTGTCCAGCGCCATATTATTGAGATCTGTAACGGCATCCTCTATGAATCTCCGCCTTCCAGCCCGGATGCAAGGACAGCCGCACTCCAGCACACCCCGGACGATCCGCTGACAAACGGAACGATCTACGTTCCCACTCCGCTTTATTATGTTGCAGGTGACAAGATTGAGGAAGAAGTCACTCGTATAATACGGATATTACAGGATTTCACAGGCGATCGTGAACTGGCCTCGTTCTTCTACCACCCTTATCTCGAATTCCCCTATATCCGTTTCCTTGCTGACGGCACTGTACATTATGACGAGCATTCGCCGCTTAGAAGAATCATTCAGTCCTTTAAGAGGGAGCTTAAATCGTTTGTGACCATAACCTCAATCTTGCCCTTCATACCGGATTTCAGGGAAACCCGATGGCAGGACAGGTTGACCATGAATCGCCCTAAGTTTCTGCACGCCACGAGAAAAGAGCAGCCGGATCGATGGATCGTCCGGGACGAGGCCAACAACCTATGGTACGACGCTTCTTTTGGGGTCATGTCCCCCATTAAAATCCATAATGGCATACAGTATATACGCCCGCTGTTGGCAGACTGGCCGCTTTACCCCGGTGGAACTGCGATGGCAGGCGATTATGATGGAGATGGCAGCGTCGATGCGGCTGTATGGCATGCGGAGCTGGGGATTTGTGAGGTTGCCTTGGGTTCAGGCAGCCGTTTAATACCATCGGGTCATTGGCTCTGTGAATTTGGAGCCGTGAACTGGAAAGCTCTTACGGGGGATTTGGACGGGGACGGCAGACATGATTTATTTCTATGGGACCCTGTCACAGGAAAAGCCGCCATTGCTTATAGCTCCGGGTGTCATTTTTATTCTCCCCTAATTCAGCATGAGGTTTCCGCACAAGGTGAAGGCGTGATTCCCTCCATAGGAGATGTGAATGGCGATGGACTGGATGACCTGGTTGTGTGGAACTCCGACTCGGGCACATGCCAGGTCTGGTTAAGCAGCGGAAAACAGCTCGTGGACGCCGGAAATTGGTATTCTGACAAAGATTCCATCGGTTCACCCATATCTGTGATGTTAGGTGACGTGGATGGGGATGGGCTGAAAGATTTGATTCTCGTTGAACATATCGCAGGGAAATGGCTCGTTCTCTATAGCTTGGGAACCGCCTTCGGGCGGCAGGAAGAACGGTTTGGGCCTTGGGTTGCCGGTGAATCAATGACACCTCTCATTGGCGATCTAACGGGCAATGGCCGTGTCAGTCTGCTGGCATGGTCTCCGAATCGGCTCGGCGGAACCTTGGACGCCGCCATCAATTCCAGGGACCGGACAATCGGATAAGGACATGATATACTTCTATACAACATAATCAGGTTTATTCAGAACTCCCGTAATATGCGGTCTGTCTTCTGAGAAAGTACGTCGATGGAAGTTATTCTTATAAGTTCTCATCTCTATACTTATTTCTATGTTCGGAGGAGAAATCATGTCATCCAAAAGCGAAAACCATACCAATAGCAATACAGCCAGTCCATCCCCCTCAGTCAAAATCGTGAAACCCAAGCTCCCCAAGCAGCTTGAGCCTATGATTCTATCCGATGCCGGCGTTGACGATGAATCCTCGTTCATTCAATCCACTTGTCAGGACGAGACCCTGTCTTATATTTCAGCCGACAAGGTTCAATTCGATCAAATGATATTCCATAACGTTACGTTCCAGCACGTCACGCTCCACCATGCCGAACTAACGGATCTTGTATTTAACCATTGCGACTTGTCCAACGTAGATCTCAGTGAGGCCATTATGTACCGCGTACAATTCAATCATTGCAAAATTCTGGGGCTCGACTTGACCGCAGCCACCATCCGTAATGTCGTGTTCGATCATTGCACGGGCGACTACGCTACGTTCCGTTTTGCTAACATGAAGCAGGTGTCCTTCCAATCCACCTCGCTCATAAAGTCGGATTTTTATCATTCTGAATTAAGCAAGGTGGAATTCGTGGATTGCCAGATTGATCAATCACAGTTCTCCGGCACCAAGCTTGCAGGTATCGACTTAAGCCGAACGGATTTCCATAATATTGGCGTGACCCTGGAAGATCTTCAAGGATGCATCATTTCACCGCATCAAGCTATCCCGTTAACCAAAATATTCGGTCTTGTCGTCAAAGAGTGACCGTAAGTTATACGTGCTCCCAATAATCGCTTCGTTTATATGGAAAACGTATCCATGCACAGCATAAAGCGGCTTACTCCGAGGTCCGCTTGGACCTTTCGGGTTAAGCCGCTTTTTTAGATCATCCTATTATTGATCAAGAGTATACTTCTGCAAATCAAGCGGCAGCGGTGCCGGGATGTCACAGGTGCTGATCATCTCATAGCGCTTGCCTTCATCGGAAGCATCATGGAATCCCCACATGGCTTCAAGCACATGATAGGCAAGCTCGCCGCTCGCACGATGCGCTCTTCCGCTGCGGATGGCATAGGCCATATCCGCTGGGCCGATCCCTCTCGTATTCTCGTTATACCCCGGAAGCAATGGTTCTTCCGTCCACTCGGCTTCTCCGGTCAACCGATATTGAACCGAGCCGCCAAAGCCGTTGGGATCCGGGACGAGCATTGTACCCTTGGTGCCGTAGATTTCAATATTAGGAAGCGTGCTCCCTCCAAATACATCAAAACTCGTAATCAGTGTGCCAATCGCACCGTTATGAAACTCCATAAGTCCAGCCACGTGAGTAGGAATGTCCACCTGAATCTTCTGACCCTGTTTCTTCTCACTGGTAATCGTCCGCTCCGTAAGGGCCGTTCCGGTCATGCCGCTAATACGGCGGATTGGCCCCAGCAGCTGAACCAGCGCTGTCAGGTAGTAAGGCCCCATGTCAAACATCGGACCACCGCCAGCGGCATAATAAAATTCCGGATCGGGATGCCAATGCTCGTGTCCGCGGCTCATCATAAAGGCGGTCGCTGCAATCGGCTTGCCGATGCGTCCGTCTTCAATTAGTTTCAGTGCCGTTTGGATACCGGCTCCAAGGAATGTCTCAGGAGCGCATCCGACAAGCAGCCCTTTGGACGCAGCCATATCCAGCACCGCCTTACCCTCTTCTCGGGTTACGCCAAGCGGCTTTTCCACGTACACATGCTTGCCGGCTTGCAGTGCATCCAGCATAATTTGCGCATGAAGTGCAGGTATCGTCAGATTAATGACCAGCTCAATCTCCGGATCTGCAAGCAGTTCCTCGGTAGTGTATACATTCGGGATATTATACTTGGCAGCCTGTTCCTCGGCACGGGCACGATCGATATCCGCACAAGCCGTCAGCTCCAGGATATCGAACTTATGGCAGTTTTCCATATATATGCCGCTGATTTTTCCGCATCCGATGATGCCAACCTTTACTTTCTTCATGATCCAAGTCTCCTTCTGCCTTATTGGCTGTCTCCCATGCCTGTGTAGCCTTGACCTTCCGTAAACACACTCATGTCCGAACCCGAATACAACGCTTTGCCTTCAGCAGCCCAAAGCAATCCCCTGCGCATCATTTCCTTCACCTGCGGCATATCCACGATATCGGCATGATGGCCGAGGGAATTGTAATAGACCCGTCCATATCCCCAGCGCTTCGTCCACGCCACCGGCATGTCGACCGCTTTGTTCAGCAGGTGCGGTCCGGCTGCAACCGGAAAACGAGTGGTTGCCAGCACTTCAACGGCCGGATCCACATGCAGATAATACTGCTCGGAGGCCACCGTGAAATCCTGCATTCCTGCTACCAGCGGGCTGGAGCTCGATTTAATCTCAACCCGGTATTTCACGCCGTCGTTGCCTGGATGCGCAACCCAGTTTCCTCCTGTCATGAACTGCCAATCCACATTGTTGCGGAACGAATCACACATGCCGCCGTGGCAGCCCGCCAAGCCGGTTCCCTTCTGTACGGCAAGCGATACGTTCTCCACCTGCTCCTTCGATATTTCTCCCATCGTCCATACCGGCACGATCAGATCCAAGGCTTGAAGCTTCTCTGCATCATTAAAAGCATCCAGCGTGTCGGATACCTCTACCTCATATTGCTCATCCCGAAGCAATTCCGCGAAAATGCCGGCAACCTGTTCGGGTTCATGTCCGTCCCAGCCGCCCCATACAATTAAAGCCTTTTTCATGATAGCACTCCTTTTTTTATGTGTCCGGCCAAGATTGGCCGAATGACTTGATTACATTTCCGACAGCTGCACCCAGCGGCGCTCTTCAATGGATTTATCCACGGCTTCCAGCACTGCCTGGCATTTCACGCCATCCTCGAAATTGGGCACAGGCTGCCTTCCCTCAGATATAGCGGTCGACAGCTCCAGAATTTCATGCGTAAAGGTGTGCTCGAAACCGATCGTATGTCCCGGAGGCCACCATGCTTCCATATAATCGTGAACGGGATCGGTTGCCAATACGCGGCGGAAGCCCTGAACATCCTCAGCGTCGGATGTAAAGTAAACCTCCAGCTCATTCATCCGTTCAAAATCGAATTTTACACTGCCCAAGCTGCCGTTGATCTCGAAGGAGTTGGTGCTGCGGTGACCCGCAGCAAAGCGCGTCGCCTCAAAGCTGCCCAGCGCCCCGTTCTCAAAGCGGGTCATGAACAGCGTAGCGTCATCTACCGTCACTTTCCCCATGGGACCGCCTGTGCTTCCTTTTGCGCTTAACCCGGTCATCTCGCTGGCAATAGGACGCTCCTTGATAAAGGTTTCGCTCATTCCGATCACTTCCTGCATATCGCCGACCAGATAATGGGCGAGATCGATCAGGTGAGCACCAAGATCCCCATGCGATCCGGATCCCGCCACTTCCTTCTGCAACCTCCATACCAGCGGGAACTGCGGGTCCATGATCCAATCCTGCAAAAACCAGGCGCGAAAATGATAGATCTGACCCAATCTTCCACCTTCAACCAGCTTCTTGGCCAGTCTTACGGCTGGTGAAAATCTATAGTTAAACCCGACCATATGGGTGACTCCCGCTTCTTGCGCAGCCTGCAGCATCTCTCTGGCGTCCGCCAAGGACAAAGCAAGCGGCTTCTCGCAAAATATATGTTTGCCCGCCTTGGCCGCGGCAATGGCAATCTCCTTATGGGCATCGCTTGGAGCATTGATATCGATCAGATCGATATCTTCTCGACGGACAAGCTCCTTCCAATCGGTAACGCTTTCACTCCAGCCCAGCTGAACCGCCGCTGCTTGAACGGCCGACACATTACGGCCGCAGATCGCCACCATTTCTGGCTTCAGCGCCTCCGGAAAAAACATCGGGAGGCTCCGGTACGCATTGCTGTGGGCTTTACCCATAAATTTATAACCAATCATGCCGACACGTAATTGTTTCATCTTTGATTCCTCCTTGAATAAGGGTTCATTGATTTCGATGAAGCGAAGAGGCACGGATTACCAGACGAGTTGGTAACTGGCGATGGAGCACTGCGTTCGTTACGTTACCTTCTGGCAAATCGGAGACTTCCAGCATGCGAAGCACATGCTCCGCAGCAAGGCATCCCAGTTCATAGAACGGAACTCTCACGCTGGTAAGCGGCGGAGTGCACAGCTCGGCGGCATCCGAATCGTCATACCCGACAAAGGCAGGCATTCGCTCTTCTGAAATGCCTAATGCCCGCAGTCCCTGCTGAAGTCCAATCGCCATGCGGTCATTGGCGGCAAATACGGCTTCAATCCGGTCCAGCTTCCCGGCGATTAACTCGGCCGCGGCATAACCGCTTTTGCGGCTGAAGTTGCCTTCGAACAGCAAGGATTCATCCAGCACGATTCCCGCTTCATTCAGTGCCCGGGCGTACCCCTTCAACCGGTCGCGACTGTTGGAATACTGAGGCGGCCCATTCAGAAAAGCAATCTTCCGGAATCCCTGCTGCGTCAAGTGATGAACAGCTTGATAGCTACCATCCACATGATCGGCATCCATAACGTGAAACGCCTCGCCGTCAAAGTATTGATTAATCAGGCAATAGGGGTGATCCGCTTCACTCAGCTGTTTGATGGCCGCACGTTCGCCTTCTTCATCCCGGGCGCCCAGAATAATGCAGGCATCAACCTTCTGGGTTCGGAACAGGTTCAAGTAGTCCATCGAACCGCCGGGCTCACGGAACAGCATCAACAGGTCATATTGACTCTCCAACGCCTTACTGCCAATACCGCTCAATATTTCGGAAAAATAGTAAGCGGAGAATATACGAGCCTTCGGCAGGTAGGGCATGATGACGCCCAGGTTACCGCTTCTTCGACGGGCAAAACTTCGAGCAAGCGCACTCGGGGTATACCCGAGCTGATCCGCCGCTTCCAGCACCCGCTGCTTGGTCTCCTCCTTCATTGGTCCGACCCCATTCAGTACACGGGATACCGTTGCTTCCGAAACGCCGGCAAGCTTTGCAACTTCTTTACGACTAGCGATATTCATCAAGCCTCCTGCAATTTATGTACGCGCGTACATTTTCTCATGGAGCCTTTCTGTTGTCAACCGCCTTAATCTAATTTCATGTATGATAGGGCACCAAGAACGCTGCTGCGGTTCTCCATGATCCTGATGCCGATCGATCCTCGGCGGTACCATCATGCTTCTGCGATAGTCTCATACTGCTTCTAGTATTAGAGCGTCCGCATCGATTATCCTTTGTTGCGAACGTTCTTTTTCTGTCCTCCTGATTCCCGCGGATTTCATGCAGCAAAATTGTTCTTGCACCATCATTTGAGATATGCAATAATCATCTCCAGACACTTATTAAACTCGTTTAAAAAGGTGAGGAAGTGGTGATGACAACGCGCAAAGAAGCTTTACCCACACCGCAATCCATGAAATACGCCGTGCGGCGCGCGCTCCGATCTTCCCTGCTGGAGCTCGGCAGCGGAACCAAAGCGGAGCTAAGTGATCGGCTCGGCATCAGCTTTCCTACGGTGAGCAAAGTTCTGGAACAGATGGCGCAGGAAGGCGAGGTCACCCTGCTCGGACTGGATGAGTCCAGCGGCGGCAGGCGTGCAAACCGCTACGCTTTTAACCCGGACTATATGCTGGGTCTCGCCGTTTATTATGAGAAGGAGCAGAGCGTATATACCATTTTTAATTGGAACGGCGATCTGATCGAACGGAAAGCTGAAGACGGCATACTTCAGCTTGGACCGGAAGCGCTGGCTTCCCAGCTAGGAAGCTGGATCCACCGTTATCCGAAGATCCGCTCGATTGCGGTCGGCATGCCGGCTGCGGTGCGAGATGGCGTCATTTTTCACGTACCGCTGTACGGGACATTCCAGGATTACGACCTCAAATCTTACCTGGAGAACCTGCTCTCCATTCCTGTCATCGTGGAGAATGACATGAATGCTGCCGTGCTTGGCTATCAGAATCTGAGCCGCTCGGAGGAGGCTTCCCTGGTATACGTGTATCTCGGACATAATGGACCGGGGGCGGGACTGCTGATCAACGGAAACGTCGTTCGGGGCAGGTCGTTCTTCACGGGTGAGATCGGCTATGTACCGATGAGCAAGGACAACAATTTTCATGATGTATTGGACCGTAAAGGTTCCGTCATGAGCAGTCTCATCGAGCCGGATGAGGAGCAAATCGATGCGTTAAGCCGATTAAGCGCCGCCTTCACCGCGATTCTCAATCCGGATGCCATTCTGTGGTGTGAGCATAACCTTCTGCCCTCCACCCTGCTCTCCGTTAAAAACCGGGCTTCCGCCTACGTACCGGAGCGGCATCTGCCCGAAATGCTGCTTCGCGAGTGGGAACATGACTATATAGCCGGCCTGCAGAGACTTGCTCTGGATATGATGATATCCGATACTAGTGCAATGTAAAATTCAACGATGACGATTGGGGAATAACCGTGAATACAGACCTTCATACGAAAGCAAAACCTAAATTCAGCAAAGACTACACCCTTCATTTGGCAACCATCTTTCTCGGCTTTATCATTTTCGGAATATCGGAAAATATTAAGGGACCCGCCATTCCAAGGATTCAATTCGATTTCCACCTGGATGAAATGCAGATCGGTACCTTGCTATCGCTGAACGCCCTCGGGTACTTGATTGCCTGCTCTTTCACCGCGCTGTTAACCCGGAAGATCGGGATCAAGTGGGTCAGCATGGCTGCCTTCGGCTCGATGGCCATCTCGGGTGTGTTGATCTTCCTGTCGCACAGCTACCCAATGTTTACCGCATCCTACTTCTTCATGTACATTGGAAACGGGATGCTGGAGATCGGCCTTGCCATATTGGCGGCCCGGATCTTTGTGCGAAACACAGGCACGATGATGAACCTGTCCCATTTCTTCTACGGAATCAGCTCAACCGTGGCGCCGATGATTGCATCCGGCCTGATGACCGTAACCGTGTTTAATTACACGCTGGACTGGCGGGGCATGTATCTCGCCATGCTGATGTTATCCATACTGCCGATGATCCCGGCACTCATGAGTAAGTTTCCCGGGGACGATCTGTCCGAAACGGAACGAACTCCGCTTAAGTTATTAGTTAAAGATCCTGCGCTGTGGCTGGTCGTTATGATTCTATCCTTCGGTGTTGTATCGGAGATGGCCGTTGGCGGTTGGCTCGTAAACTTTCTTGAAAAATCATACAAATGGGAACCTACGGCTGCAGCCGGGATGCTGTCCGCCTTCTTCCTCTGCTTCTCGGCAGCACGCCTGCTGCTTGGCCCGATAACGGATCGGATTGGCTTTACGCTGTCCATCATCATCCTGTCCGCGTTGACCGGAGTATGTACGTTTGTCGCAATCTTTGGCGGGGAATCCTATGCCTTCCTGTTTGCGGCTGCAGGTATTGGAATTGCTCCGATTTATCCGACGGTCATGGCTCTTATTGCGAAAAGATATCCGAAAGAGAGTGACACCGCCATTACGTTCATCGTCACCATGATGGGAGTCGGCAGCGTTATCGGCAACTACGCAATCGGAGCGATCACGAACGGATTCAAGCAAATGTACGGCAGCGGGACAGAGCTCGGATTACTGCGCGGGCTGCAGGCAGGCTATGGCTTTATCGGATTGTGTGCCATCCTATGCTCACTCTTCGGCATCATTCTGTACCGTTATTTAAAAGTTCGTAAGCAATTGGTTTAATCCTTTGAACACTAAAGGGAGCCCTCTCATGAGTACAAGAGGGCTCCCTTTTATTCATTATTCTCGTTTGTCTACCCACACCCTCATTAGCCTAAGTCGGGTTGATCAACAAGTTCGATGCTTGCTGTTTCGGTATGATGCAGCTCAAACACAAAGATTTCATTACGCCCCTGCTTCAGCAGCGGTCCAGGCAGATAAAGCGCTGCTTGCGGTCCTTGTTCCCAGTAACGCCCCAGGTTAAATCCATTAACCCAGACGACCCCTTTTCCCCATCCGTCCAAGCGGATAAACGTATCGCCAATGTCATCCACCGAGAATTCACCCCGATAGAAGGTAGGACGATCCCGCTGTTCAAGCGGACCCGCAAGCGGTTGAAACGGTGCCGCATTCGGATTCTCAAGCGGCAAAGGATAGATGCTCCAGTCATACAGGAACTGGTTGTTCATCCGGACTCCCTCAGTGATTCCTTTATAGTCCTTCAGCTTCGGGCCGTAATTGATACGCCCCATATTCTCGACAACGATCTCAAGCCGAGCCCCGGCTGCCGGAACATCGATCTGCAGGGCTTGGGGATTCCAGCGTTCGACCGTTCCCTGATACTTACCGTCCAGGAATACCTGTGCCCGGTCATGCACTTCTTGCAGATACAGCGATTCTCCTTGACGAGGTCCGGAGATATCCGTTGTGTAAACGATGAAGCCATAACTTTGACCCAGCAGTTCCATCGGTACAGGTGTCGTACGTTTCACCGGATCGGATAGAACTGGCAGATGCTCCAGCAAGTCGGCATAATGCGTCATGCGAACCGAACCATAGCTATTTTTCTTGACGGACTGAGGCAGACTTGGGAAATCCGAGAGCTCTTTCCCCTGATGCTTCGCAATCGCGCTGCGAATGGCCTCGTATTTAGCTGTTACATCCCCGCACTCCGAAATAGGGGCATCATAATCGTAGCTAGTTATCGTGGGCTCATACTTCTCGTGAAAATTCGCCCCGTTATAAAATCCGAAATTCGTTCCGCCATGAAACATATAGAAGTTCACGGATGCATTCAAGTCCAGCATCTTCTTGAACACGGCGGCAGCATCTTCCGCGTCCCGGGTATGATGGGGTTTCAGCCAATGATCAAACCATCCATTCCAGTATTCCATGCACATCAGAGGGTCTTCTGCGCGATATTCCCGCAGTTTGGCAAAAGCCTCCTCGGTTCTTGAACCAAAATTGACGGTGGCAAGCACGCCTGGAACGGTTCCCCCTTGCAGCATCCCGTCGGTGGGACCATCCGAAGTAAACAGCAATACATCTACGCCCCGTTTGATCAAGCCATCCTTCAAATACTCCAGATATGCCGTATCATTACCGTAGCTCCCGTACTCGTTCTCGATTTGCATGGCAATCACCGGACCTCCATTGGAGGTTAATAACGGAACCAGCCGCGGAATCAGTTCATCATAATAATGGTCAACCTTCTCCAGATATACCGGATCCATGCATCGCAGATGGATATCCGGATACTGCAGCAGCCAGGACGGAAGCCCGCCAAATTCCCATTCTGCGCATATGTAAGGGCTTGGTCGAAGTATCACATGCAGTCCGAGATCGCCGGCAATTTGGACGAATCTCTCCAAATCGGCGATACCATCAAACGTAAATTGTCCTTCCTTAGGTTCATGCAAATTCCACGGAATATAGCTTTCCACGGTGTTCAATCCACAGCTTTTCAGCTTCATCAGCCTGTCTTCCCAATATTCCGGTACGATCCGAAAATAATGTACGGCACCCGACAAAATCTGGATCGGCTCATCCCCGAGCACGAACTGTTGATTAACCGCTTTCAATTGAGCTTTCATATCCTGTTTCCTCCCTGCTCGTATCATTTCGCTTTCTATTATCATCATCTATCAAAAGCTCGTGCTGCTCAATCTCCAAATGGAGCATTCTTTATACCTTTTGTGCCGAATATTCAGAATCGCAAGCTCCTATTATGATAATATATATGGCATAATCACTGGAATTTTCGATGCCAAAGGAGCCTGACCATTATGGATATCGCTTTTCGCTTTCCTAATATGATTCACACGCTTCAAGTAACAGGATGCCTTTTTGATTCCCATCCACCCGGTTGGAGTTATCCGAGGCATCATCATCATCTGTTCGAGCTGCTGTACTGTCTGGAGGGTGAGGTCCTGCAGGAAATTCATCGGGAGTCTTTTACGCTGCGGCAAGGAGAATGGCTTCTGATCAAATCCGGAGTTCCCCATCAAACCACGAATCTGGCGAGCGGACCATATGGATACTTTAATGTTCATTTTGATCTCGATGATCAGGAAATTCGGAGTTTATTGTCCGCCGCCCCTTACCGTCACATTCGCCAGCAGGAAAGCGAACACAGCAATCTGAAGGGATACGTCCAAGAGCTGGAGGGAATCGTTCGACGGAGTCAGCCGGCACCCCATTCGCTTCACCCGGAGAACCCAAGGGCGGAATACAATCTCACCTTTGAAGACAGGCTGCTGCTCCAGTCCTATACATTGCTCATCATCCACGATGTGCTCTCACTTCTCAAGGTGCAGGATGAAGTCAAGCTGCCTTCGTCAACACAGGCTGCAGCAGGCTCGCATAAACCGTCTTCCTTGCATGCTGCCGATGCGGCGCATGCCATAGAAGAGAAATTATCATCAGGGCTCACAGAGGAGATCTCTGTCGCAGCGGTATCCAAAGAGCTTAATTTAAGCCGCAGCCAATGCAGCAAGCTGTTTCGCCAGGTTTACGGAATATCGCCAAGACAATATATCAGCCGTCAAAAGCTCACCCTAGCCAAGGAACTGCTGGTCACGACCCATCTGCCAATGACGGCGATCGCAGACAAACTCGGTTTTCGCTCAGCCAGCCATTTTTCAAGACAATTCCGCCGCTGGACTGGGCAGTCGCCAACCGAATACCGTCCCAGACACTAAATAGTGGAATTTGATTAATTTTAGTAAGTTACTTGACAATTGACAGCATTATTGAGTATGATACAATCTATAGTTTCAGCTATACAAAAGTTAGTTGATAACAATTAAAAACAAAAACAAGGAGCTGTTACCATTCATGCGTAGTTATTCTTCTACGGGTACATTTATTATTCGAGTTATTCTGGGGGTCATCTTTTTGGCTCACGGTTTGGATAAATTCCAGAGCGGCATCGGAAATATCGAGGGCTTTTTCGCAAGTTTGGGTATCCCCGCATTCATGGCGTCCGTAGTGGCCATTATCGAAATTGTGGGCGGTATTGCACTGATTATCGGTTTGGGAACGAGAATTGCCTCCCTTATTCTTGGCGTTGTGCTTGTCGTTGCTATTTTTCAGGCCAAGTTGGGCATGGGCTTCCTAAATGGCTATGAATTGGATATAGCGCTGCTCGCAATGGCTGTCCACCTTGCCCTTAGCGGCAGCAGCCTGCTCTCAGTTGATTCATTGTTTAGCAAGAAGAACAAAGCCTAAAGTAAACGCAAAGGCTCGCCGGTATCCGAGGCGACGACCTCATGTAAGAAAAACTTCTATCGACGTACTCTCAAAGAAGACAGACCGCGTTTAGCGGTAGTTTTTCTTGCGATATCAGGCAGCAGATCCTTCGAAGTTTATACTTTCTGACATCTAAAGAAAAACGTCTATCGACGTACTCTCAAAGAAGACAGACCGCATTTAGCGATAGTTTTTCTTGCGATATCAGGCAGCAGATCCTTCGAAGTTTATACTTTCTGATATCTTAAAAAAGCCGTACCTGACGATCAGACTCCCATGACCCTGATCCAGGTACGGCTCTTTTTATAACATGTTATGAAAAGTTGCTGCCGCCCGTTTCCGCCCCTAAAGCCGAATTCCTCTGCAATCTCAGAAGCGTGAACGACAACCCTGCGGATATCGCAATACAGATTGAACCTGCAATGTACACCATGCGAATGCCGAGTGTATCCGCTATTAGACCAATTATGGCAATCGATAAACTCGTTACCGTGGATAGCAAGATATCACGCGAAGCGTAAATTTTCGGCAGCATCTCTTGATTTACACTGGATTGAAGCGCGGTTTGCTGCGCCACATCCCGCAGCTGGTAGGCCGGTCCCATCGCGATACACAGGATCAAAGCCACGATCGGGATACTGTTCAGGCCATACCACAGGGTAAGCAAACTGAACACCGCTGAACCTACGGCCATGCATGGAATCAGATTTTTCTGGATAAAGGAAGACAGCAGCAGCATCAGTAACCCACCCACAATGGCGCCTACATAATAACTGGCGTTAATAAATCCCCACCAAGCTTCGCCTTGATGCAGCACTTCCTTGACATACACCAGCGTGATGGCTCCCACCCAGATGGTTCCGGCAATCCCTTCAATCATATCCATCATCGTGACGATTCTTAATGTAGGATTTCTCCACAGGTAGAACCAGCCTTCACGAATCACTTCCCAGCTTGGTTTTGCTCGTCCAACTGCAGCCGGTTCCTTCGCCTTCATGGAGCGCGCTGCGATCCAAAGGCACAAGACGGATACCCAGATGAGTACGCAGCTCATGATTAAAGTCGGCATATGTCCAAACCGTACAACTAGAAAGCCCGTAAAGGTATATCCTGCAATCTGCAAGGATTGGCTGGTCACGGATAGTGAGCTGTTGGCCTTAACCAATCGGTCAGGTGCAACTAATCTCGGAACCATGGACTGGATGAGCGGGTTTCCCCATCCTTCGGTAAAAGCAATGAACAAGATAAACATACATAGTATGGAAACCTGAGATGATATGTATGGGAATGCAATGACCAATGCGGTTAACAACAGAGCTTTCATGACTTGAAGCCTTACCAGAAGCTTGGAGAAGCCGAATTTCTCCATGACAAGCGGAGCCGTAAGACCGGCGACAAACCGTGCGACTGCATTAAACAGCGGGAACAACGCGGCAATAAAGGCCGAGCCGGATTCTTGATACATAAAGGTTGTCAGTACCATGATGTAGACAACGCCTGCCAGCGAAATGCTCGAATGCGCGGTCCAGTAGTATAGAAAGCCTCCTCTTTTCATGTTCACACCCTATCCTGATGATCTTTTTTCTAATAGTCATAACATAGGTTGAAAGTTTCTGTAAAGATAATGGAAGTTCTCCCATACTAATAAAAGCCTGCTCCCATGATCCATCCATGAGAGCAGACCTGACTATAATCTGCTATGAAGCGCTACTGGCAACCGACCAACGGTCTTGCCCCGGATAAGGACACCGCTTGTCTTTCAGCTTTGCAGTGATCTGTACGATACAGCCGCATAGCGTGCACGTCGTGTCCCCTTGCAGCTTTGGACAAGAGAAGCACGCACGCAGACGGGCGTCATACTCACCATCCGACACGCACCGGTCAGACGCAAACATGGGAGAAGATAGGACACGTGTAATTTGTTCATCGTTAACCTGGTAATCGTCATGACAACCTTTACACCGATTATCCGCCATCACCTTCGTTTATCCTGCCGTGATCTCGAGAACGGTAACGGACATCGGTGCCAGCTTCGCACGCAGAACGTCGCCTTCCTGTTCAAAAGCATGGAATGCCGCCGGCCTCAGGGTCTCCGGCGTCTCAAAGGTGTTATGAGCGTCCAGCGAATCGGAGGCAAGCTGCTGGCCTACGATCTTGGACACGACTCCGTTTAATCCTCGAAGCTGAATCGTCACGTCACTTTGCTCCGTGTGGCTCACATTACACAGGCTCACATGGATTTTGCCGGCTTGATCCTTCGAGGCCGTTACAGATACTTGCGGAATCTTCTCGCCGTCCATCTCGTAATCGGCGCCGCTGTAGTTGGTTGCCAAACGTTCTGCATCCTGATGCACTTTATACATATCAAACACATGATAGGTCGGAGTCAGGATCATCTTCTCGCCTTCGGTCAAGATGACGGACTGAAGGACATTGACAACCTGCGCAATGTTGGCCATGACCACCCGATCATTATGCTCGTGGAAGATATTCAGCGTTAGCCCCGCCACCAAGGCATCACGGATCGTATTCTGCTGATACAGGAAGCCCGGGTTGGTGCCAGGCTCTACATCAAACCAGGTCCCCCACTCGTCTACAATGAGGCCGATTCGCTTATTAGGATCATACTGGTCCATGATCGCCGAGTGTCTGGTAATCAATTCATCCATATGAAGCGCCTTCTTCATCGTGGTGAACCATTCCTGTTCACTGAATCCGGTAGCGGCGCCTTTGCCTGTCCAGAATTCGCCCGGAATCGTGTAATAGTGAAGACTGATGGCATCCATAAACGGATGCGCTTCTCTCATCACGGTTTCCATCCAGCGGTAATCATCGACGTTCGGGCCGCAGGCAATCTTGTAGATCTTGTTATCGCCATAGTTGCGAACATAAGTCTGATAGCGTCTGTACAGGTCCGCATAATATTCTGGCCGCATATTGCCTCCGCAGCCCCAGTTCTCATTCCCAACGCCAAAATATTTCACGTTCCAAGGCTTCTCGCGGCCATTCTCCTGACGCCACGCAGCCATCGGCGACACGCCATCGAAGGTCATATATTCAACCCATTCCGACATCTCCTGCACGGTACCGCTGCCAACATTGCCGGATATGTAAGGTTCGCAACCCAAGAGCTCGCAAAGACGGAGGAATTCGTGCGTGCCAAAATGATTGTTCTCCACAACGCCGCCCCAGTGCGTATTGACCATTTGCTTCCGATTCTCGCGCGGACCGACGCCGTCCTTCCAGTGGTACTCGTCGGCAAAACAACCACCGGGCCAGCGCAGCACCGGTATGTTAAGCTGTTTCAGCGCCACCAGTACATCATTGCGGATCCCCTCCGTGTTCGGAATCGGTGAATCCTCACCCACCCATATGCCCTCATAAATGCAGCGGCCCAGATGCTCGGAGAAATGACCATAAATATTGCGATTGATTTTACCTTTGGATACATCCGAATGAATGGTAATAACATGACTCATGACTTATTCCGCTCCTCGCTCTTGTTTTGTAGATGTTTATATAAAATGATTTAATAATCTTTAAAACAATGATATCGACCAAACTGGATTCCGTCAACCCGTAATTTAAACGCTTTCACGAAATAGCCTTATTTTTCGCAAAAAAAGACCGGCCCAAAGTCGATCTTGCGATCGAGCTCTGAGCCAGTCACTGTTCAACGCGTCGCCCGAATTAAAAATTCCCGGGTCCGCTCTACCTTCGGTTGGTTAAATATTTGATCCGGCGTGCCGGATTCGACGACCTGTCCGTTATCCATGAAGATAATTCGGTCTGCCACTTCTTTGGCAAAACTCATCTCATGCGTCACGATCACCATCGTCATATGCTCCTCGGCCAACTGCTTGATGACCGCCAGCACCTCGCCTGTCAGCTCGGGATCCAGCGCCGATGTCGGTTCATCAAACAGCATGATGTCCGGATTCATCATCAGCGCTCTCGCAATGGCCACGCGCTGCTTCTGCCCGCCCGATAAATTTCCAGGATATACATCCGCTTTATCAGATAAACCGACCTTCTGCAGAAGCGCTGCGCTGTTTAATCTAACCTCTTCTTTCGATTGTTTCTTCACATGTTTAGGTGCCAGCCCCAGATTCTCCTGTACCGTGAGATGAGGAAACAGGTTGAAATGCTGGAATACCATGCCCATCCGGGCTGTGATCGCTTTGATCTGCGGTGGGCTGACATACACGCCATCCTTTACGAGATATTGATCCTGTAGCTTGATCGATCCGCCATTGATCTCCTCCAGATGCACCAGGCTCCGGAGCATGGTGCTCTTACCCGAGCCAGAAGGCCCGATGACGGCAATCACTTCATTCTTCTGTATCTCAAAGCTGACGTCCTTCAGCACGTCCAGCTGGCCGAAGGATTTTTTTACATGGGTTACTTCGATAATTGCCATTACACGACAGTCCTTCTATTCATATTTAAATCGGCGTTCCAGAAACTTAAATAACATGGTTAACACTAGCGTCATCAGTAGATAAATAACACCCGCGATGAAAAACGGCATAATCGTGACATCGCGATTGACCGCCGTATAGGCAAAGTGCAGCAGCTCCGGAACCGCCACGGCATACAGCAGCGCCGTATCTTTCACCAGCGTAATGGATTCGTTGGATACCGCCGGCAGGGCTACGCGAAACATTTGGGGCAGAATCACTTTCGTGGTCGTTTGCCAGCGGTTTAGGCCCAGCACCTTGGACGCTTCATATTGACCCTTATCAATCGCCAAAAGGCCTCCCCGGAAGATTTCCGCAAAATAAGCAGCATAGTTTAGCACAAAAGCCAAGCTTGCGGCTACAAAACGGTCTAAAACGAGATACTCGCCGATCACGGGCAGCACCGGCAGCCCGAAGCAAAAGAATAGCAGCTGCAGCAGCAGCGGCGTACCCCGAAAAACATAAATATAGGCATTGGCCAACCAAGCCAGCGGCTTGATTGCGCTTCGAACCATTAACGTGAACACAAACCCGAGCGGGATGGAGACCAGGATGGCAATTAAAAACAACAGGATCGTTGTCTGTGCGCCCTCCAGCATCGGTTTGCCGATTTGAACAATGTAATCCATACTCATATACTCTTAACTCCTAATGGAAAAACTTCTTGAGATGCTGGAAGTTCTTCAAAGATATCGTAGACCCATAGCAGGGAACACAAAACCGGAGCCTTTGGTCAAAGTCCGGTTTCTGGAAATACCTATGGAAGGATGAATAACCATCCTTGTGAGAACGTCCTACTTCAACACTTTGTTTTCGCCAAACCATTTCTCGGAAATTTTGGCTGCCGTACCATCGGCATTCATGTCGTCCAGTGCTTTTTGCAGACTTTGAAGCAGCTCCTCGTTGCCTTTCTTAACTCCAATGCCGTACTGCTCCGGTGCCAGTGATTCCTCGAGAATCTTGTATGTTCCCTCTTCCTTGGACATGAAGTATTTCATCACGACTTCGTCTATGATCACAGCCTCTACGCGTCCATTCTTCAGATCGCTCAGAGCCAGCATATTGTCAGGAAATTCGTTGATCTTCTTCACTTGCGTGTGAATCTCGTTGGCACTTAACGCATCAGCAGCTGAGGATAGCGACTGCAAGCCGACCTGTTTGCCTGCCAAATCGCTGATCGAAGTTATATCCGAATCAGCTAGTACGGCGACGACCTGGCTATTCTCCAGATAAGGCTTGGTGAACAACACCTTCTCCTTGCGCTCATCAGTAATGGTATAGCCGTTCCATATCAAATCAATACGACCGCTGCTAAGCTCGGACTCCTTCGATTTCCAGTCAATGGGTTGAAACTTGATTTCCTTGCCCATCTTCTCGGCGGCTGCACGAGCATAATCGATATCAAAGCCAACAATTTCATTGCTCTCGTCACGAAAACCCATGGGCGCGAACTTGTCGTCAATCCCGACAACCAGCTCATTGCTATCGCTCGCTGAGCTTGAACAGCCGACTACAGTTAATAAAAGCATGAAGCCTGCTAATACGGATGCTATCTTTTTCACCAAAAAATCCCCCTCGTAGACATTAAACGCAGCCATATTCAGGATGTTTAGGAATCCGTTTCATATGCAAACTGCTTTTTCACTTTAATACGTTATCAAGACTCCATGATACCATATTAGCAGAGAAGAGTCGATAGTTTCATAGAATGGCCAATTTTCACCATTTGACAAGAAATTTATGTATTTTCATCCTATTTTAAGGTTACTTTAAGGATGATTTCAGTTTAGCGGGAAAGAATGATGGACTGTAAGACCAACATCAAGAAAGGCGGTAAACAACAATGACAACCCACTTGAAGTCAGTGAAGCGGCTGGTGCTTGTCGCCATCGCTGTAGTTATGGGCCTCGCTTATCTTCCCGTCTCGGTCTCAGCGGAACCGATTGGAAAGCAAACAGAATCACCGGCTGTTCCTTCGACCAAAGACGAACGCGGGCAACATAAACCCGGTCATATGTTCAAGGCAATCTCCCAATTTCTGAAGCTGGAACCGCAAGTTCTTCAGAATAAACTCAAAACTTCGACACTCGCGGAAATAGCCAAGGAACAAGGTATATCTAGAGATGCCATGAAAGCCAAGATCGTTGAGCTGTTAAAGGATAAAATCGCCTCGCATCCGAAGCAGCTGGGTAAATCCATCGATTACTCCGCTGCCGCAGACAAGCTGCTTGACGCCAAAGGCGGATGGCATCAGCAGCGGATGCATCAGCGTCATGGCCGATTAATCTCGGATAGCGTCGAGCTGGCCAAGCTTCTGAAGACGACGCCGGAAGCACTCAAGCAGTCTCTCCAATCCGGAAAATCATTGGCTCAGATCGCGAAGGAGCAAGGCGTGCCCGTCCAGTCCGTCATTGATCAACAAGTCCAGGCACTTACCAAGCGCTTGGATCAGAAGTTGACCGAAGGCAAACTGACGAAGGAGGAATACGAGGAGCGCAAATCCAAAATTGCTCCGTTCGTCAGCGATGTGGTGAATGGTAAACTCAAGCCGATGAAACACAGTCGGTAAAGTGCCCGCTTGCGCTTGACCCTTTTGTCATTGGACAGCACAAGAGCCGCTCCAGCGGTTAGGAATAACCAATGGAGCGGCTCTTTATTATCATCCGTTTATTCTATTTATCATCCATTTAAGGCACGTATTGTTGGATCATCTTCACAACGACGCCATCTTCGACGGTGATATGAAATGGAAACCATTTCATATCTACGATATCATCCTTTCTGTAGATGCCCGTGAATTTATCCAGACTTACCAGCTGGTTCCAGGAAATCTGGGCATCCTCATACCGTCCGGTATGATCGTACAACTGAAGCAGCACTTCTGCATCGTCTGCCACAGGAAGTTCAATCTGTTCTTCCGTATCGTTTACGATATAATAGCCGTCCAGAGCTTCCGTCATCTCAGGGTCCTGCTCCCGTTCGCGGAATACCTGATTCGCTTCCTCTCCCTCATACCATTCAATCGGATCTACTTGCAGATAGACCTTGCCGTCTCTAATCTCAAGGCCGTTGATGTAGACAGCTTCCTGATTCGAAGCTTTCGGAACCGGCTCATAATTGTTGCCTGAGGCTACGCCAACGGTTGTCATCATGATCAGTACCGGCAGCATCATTGCTCCCAATTTCCAAGCCGACTTCTTCATCTTCTCATCGCTCCCTCTTCATCCTTCTATTAAATAGATTTAGCTTGTGAACCCAACCCGACTTATCGTACATTAAATATCATTAACCCAATTCCTGGATATTTGAAACGTATATGTATTTTATCATTCATATCTTTATTATAAGGACCCACTTGGTAAAATGGATGTCAATTTGATGTAAATTCATTACAATATTTCATTCTTCGTAAGAGCTTAAATATGGGAACGATGAAGGATCGTCCGTTATGGTCGAACCGGGAAACATCCAAAATAAAAAACAAGCCCTCCCCGCTGATTCCTCAGTCGATGGTCAGGCTTGTTTAAATTCACACCAAATATTATTGATTGAATGCTTCGGTCAGGACAGGAACGATCTGCGATTTGCGGGAAACCACACCTTTAAGCAGGGCCTTGTTCTCCGACAGAGACACATTGTATGCTTTCTCAACGGCTTTGGACCCTTTACCGAGTGCAAGAGCGATTGAATCGTTGTTCAGAATATCTGTTACGACGAAGACGAACAGGTCGAGGTTTTTGTCAGCGATAATCCCTTGAATCGCATCTTCGAGTTCTGCTTGACGGGACAATACATCATTGGTATCGACCGCGTTAACCTGTGCGATTTCCACTTTGGCTCCGCCCATTTGGAATTCCTTGGCGTCCAGGGAGATCAATTGCGCGATGGTTTTGTCGCTCAGATCGGCGCCTGCCTTAAGCATCTCCAACCCATAGCTGTCTGCATCCACGCCAGCGATCTCAGCCAGCTCGCGAGCTGCTGCGATATCTTCGTCCGTGCAGGTTGGGGATTTGAACAACAGGGAGTCCGAGATGATGGCGGACAGCATCAGGCCAGCAATTTCTTTACGAACGGCTACACCTTTTTCCTTGTAGATCTTGTTTAGAATGGTGGCTGTGCAGCCGACAGGCTCAGCACGGTAATATAATGGATGGCTTGTCTCAAAATTCGCGATGCGGTGATGATCGATAACCTCAATCACGCGAACTTGATCAATGTCGCTTGCGCTTTGTTGACGCTCGTTATGGTCCACGAGAATAACGTCTTGCGCTTCGCTTGCAACCGTCTCAACGAACCGAGGAGCTTCTACCTTAAAGTAATCGAGCGCATATTGCGTTTCACCGTTAACGTCTCCAAGACGTACGGGCTCGGCGGAAAGGCCGAGCTGGTTCTTCAAATCAGCATAAGCAATAGCAGAGCAGATCGTGTCCGTATCCGGATTTTTGTGTCCAAAAATTAATGTTTTTGCCATATATAATGCCCCTCTCGCAACATAAATTTCATCGTTTATATCGATAAACAGATGATCACCTATCTGATTATATCGTTAAATTCTACTTATTCCAATTCCTTTACAGAGATTATTTTTAGGTCGTGTTTATACCAATACAATTTCCGGTTCCGGAACGAATCCAAAATGGTTGTTAATCGACTCCGAGATCAGATTCATCAAGTACAGGATATCGGTTGCCTTGGCATGCTTCTGGTTCAGAATCATGTTACCGTGATGCGGGGAGATGATCGCGCCGCCATATTCGGTTCCTTTCATATTCAGCTGATCCACGAGCGAGCCGACGGCTACCCCATAATCATAATTATTTTTGAATACGGAACCGCAGGACGGGTAATCGAAATGGCGTTTACTCGTCCGGTACTTGATGATGTCAAGCATTGACTGCGGCGTCTCGATTCCTCTTCCTGCCAACGCGTGCACCTCACCCAGGAAGAATGAGAAAAAGGACGGCAAGGATGATGGATGGCTGCCGCGGGTCTTCCACTCCGTAAGCAGTTCGGACGTCATGCTGATCTGCTCCTCCGAGCTGACCGGAATATTGAGATCGGCGCCAACTATAATCCAAGGGTGCTGCTGGAAGATGGATTGCTTGTATGCAAATAAACAGTCCGCCACGGGAATGGACTGTACCTTTAAGCTCGAATCCGTTGTATCGATATAATAAACCGTGTCCAAAATATCGCAGATTTGGCGCGCATTATATTTGGCGTTCATATAGATGCCGGCCCCTACGCAGCCTGGCAGCAAAAAAGTAAAGTCGAGCAAATCCGTCCCACCCATTAAACCCATCAAGGACAGTAGCGACATGGGCGCGCCGGATGAAACGTACCATTTATCTCCTGACACTCGAAGATCCACCAGGTTTTTGAGCGATATAAACACCAGATCATGGTTCGGTTCATCCGGGAACAGGATATTGGAGCCCATCCCGAAGATGTACCATGGCATCCCGCGTTTCCTGCAGTCTTGCAGCAGATCCGCCAGGTCATTTGCCGTTTCAGGCAAGGCCAGATAATTGGCTGAACCGCCGATCCCATACGTAGAAAAAGCAGACAGCTCCACATTGCGCTTGCACAATCGGTCGATAGCAGATGTATGTAAAGTCATCGTAGACATGTCACTCCCTATTCTTCACATTAGGCACAACATTCCTTACTAAATGTGGGGATGTTACATCATTATGATCCAACTACTTGGGTGGTGTCAAACTGGAGTGGAATCCTGGCTAAATAGCAAAAAATCCCTGGATTACAGCCATTAGACCGTAACCAAGGGATTCATTCATGATCTCTTTATTCATGCCCAGGATTATTCGAGGAAATCCTTGAGACGTTTGCTGCGGCTCGGATGACGCAATTTACGAAGCGCCTTCGCCTCAATCTGCCGAATGCGTTCACGCGTAACGCCGAACACCTGCCCTACTTCCTCCAGGGTGCGGGTCCGTCCATCCTCAAGTCCAAAGCGCAGCCGGAGCACATTCTCTTCACGCTCGGTGAGCGTATCCAGCACTTCCTCCAGCTGTTCCTTCAGCAGCTCAAACGCCGCGGCATCTGCCGGAGCCAATGCGTCCTGATCCTCAATGAAATCACCCAGGTTGGAGTCGCTTTCCTCGCCGACCGGCGTTTCCAGAGACACAGGTTCTTGGGATACCTTCTGGATCTCACGAACTTTTTCCGGCGTGATATCCATCTCTTTACCGATTTCTTCCGGCGTCGGTTCGCGCCCCAACTCTTGAAGGAGCTGCCTGGAGACACGGACGAGCTTATTAATCGTCTCTACCATATGCACCGGAATCCGGATCGTTCTTGCTTGGTCAGCGATCGAGCGGGTTATCGCCTGGCGAATCCACCAGGTGGCATACGTACTAAACTTAAAGCCCTTGGAGTAATCGAACTTCTCCACCGCTTTGATCAGGCCCATATTGCCTTCCTGTATCAGATCAAGGAACTGCATTCCCCGACCAGCATAGCGTCTTGCTATACTTACAACGAGACGAAGATTCGCTTCGGCCAAACGGCGTTTCGCTTCTTCATCTCCCTCCTCTATTCGTTTGGACAGTTCCACTTCTTCATCGGCTGTAAGGAGGGGAACCCGACCGATTTCTTTCAGGTACATGCGAACCGGATCGCTAATCTTGATGCCTGGTGGAAGTGAGAGATCGTCATGAACCGAAAAATCCTCTGTCGGAGAATTAGCCGCTTTCTCTGTATCCGTAACCTCTCGTTCCAATGCAAAATCCGCACTTTGACGGTTCTCCATTCTATGCCCCCCTGTTGACAATCCCATATTTTCATGCTAATCTAGCATTAGGTTATTATGACATTAAGCCAATAGTTATTTATCCTTCATTCTAGCATATTTTTCACACTATATCAACTTCTAATATATTCTAGTCTATTTCACCCGATCTCAGCCTGAGATCGGGTTTTTATATACTCCAATTCTGTCTTTCCCTTGGGGAACTAGACATGCCTCCTCCTTGTACAAGTACAAGATCATCCTCTTACACTACATATGCTACGTTTATTTGAGCTGATCTAGTACTGCTTTCGTTTGCTGATTCAACGATTTCACATCGGGAGCCTTCACGGGCTCATCGCTCAGCTGATATTTGTGCTTTAGTTCAAGCGTTGCCCTTACGCGGTCGTTCAGCATCTCCTCCGTGATTACGCCGCTATCAACAGCCTTGGTCAATGCCTGAATGACCGCTTCTTCCAATGCATATTCATGTCCGATCAGAATCATGTTACTCCCTGCGACGACGGACTTCACGGAAGCCTCTCCTACGTCCGTGCTGCCGGAAATAGCCCCCATTGTCATATCATCCGTTATAACGACACCCTTAAACCCCATTTCTTCCCTTAACAAATCGTTTATGACGGGTTTCGAATAGGAGGATGGCGTATCCGGATCAATGCCCTTCATCAGCAGATGCGCAACCATGACCACATCGGCCCCTTCATCAATCGCTTGTTGAAAAGGTACCAGCTCCACTTCATGCAGACGCTTTAGATCATGGTCAACAACAGGCAGACCGAGATGGGAATCGACCGAAGTATCGCCATGCCCAGGAAAATGCTTCACTACAGGAACGACACCATTCTTCTGTATCCCCTTCATGGAGGCGATCCCCTGCGCGCTTACGGTTTCTGCTGTGGTGCCAAAGGCTCGATCGCCGATAACCGGATTGTTCGGGTTGCTATGAATATCCAGCACCGGGGCAAAAACCATATTGAGTCCGACTCCCGACACCTTCTGCGCGATAAGACCACCAACACGATTGGTCAGTGCAAGATCCCCGCTGCTTCCGATTTTGCCGCTTGATGGCAGCTTCACATATTCATCGGGAAAACGGGTAACCCGTCCACCCTCCTCATCAATACTCAGCCATAGCGGCACAGGATTCACAGCATTTGCCTTCTTCAGCTCATTCAATAGGTCTACTGACTGCTGTACGCTATCGATATTATCCTTAAAAAGGATAAATCCGCCTACATGGTAATCCTCCAGCAATCTGCGCGAGGTATCATCCAAGGCAGTCCCTTCGATTCCAACCAGCACCAGCTGACCGATCTTCTCTTTGACGGTCATGCTATTCAGAAGCTCAGCTACCGCATCTTCAGGCTCGTTCTCAGGCAAATTCCCGTCCTCGCCTTCGTTGTCCGTGCTGCCTGATGAAGGCGGTGTCCCGTCTTCATTATCTGGAGAAGGAGTCTGCGGCTCCTGCACTTGCTCCGAAGGCGAAGCTCCTGGCCCGTTGTCCCCGGGACTACCCGATTCGGCTCCGCCCCGGCAACCTGCCACAGCCAATAGCAAGATGACAACCAGCATCATTAAGCACGTCCATTTTGTCTTACGCTTCAACTTGTCACCTTCCTTCAAATTCACACTATTATATTCGTCCTCTGTTCCACAGAGTCCTTCCATCATAACATGATTTCCTTACAGCCCAAACCAAGCCTAAGCTGCCCGCCTAAGAAAGAAGAAAGAGCCGCATCGACAACGGCTCTTCCTCGCCTATTTAAGCAGTCCGAGCTTACGGGCTTGCTCCTCGGTTAATATAAACTGCTCCGTGTCCCACACTTCATCCTCATCCGTTCTTCCGAACATCAGCATAATATCATCCCATATATTCTTTTGCATTGCCTCAGCTTGCGTGATAATCACCTTCATGTGAACGTCATTCCTTTCCTTGGAATCATCTCCTACTACATATACAACCATCACAGGTCGTATAGAATCGAAAAACAAGCAAAAGCCTGCAGATAGTATCTGCAGGCAGGATCTGTACTATAACTAGGAATAAGCAGGATGATATTTAATCCACGACATCGCAATGGTGCCTTCGCCGGCATGGATGCCCGCAACGGGAATAAAGGTCATGATTTCGGTTTTCAACGCCGGATGGGCTCCGCTGATTTCCTTCTGGATTTCTTCGGCCTCTTCTACGTTGTTTGCGTGCATGATGCAGACCTTTTTAATTTTCTGTAAATCCAGTTTCATAAGTTCCAACATTCTCTGCTTGGCCTTCTTGAACGTCCGGATCTTCTCTTCCACAATGACCTTGCCTTCATCAAAACGCAGCAGCAGATGAATGCGGAGCAGGTTGCTGAGAAGAAGCTGGGTGCCGGATACCCGACCGCTGCTGTGAAGCCGGTGCAGGCTTGCCGGAATAAGGTAGAACGACATGTTTTGTACCATGGACTGAATTTTATCTTTGATCATCTGCACGGTATCCCCTTGGCTATGCCAGTGAATCCCGGACATGATCATTTCGCGTACCGGAAACGCTCCCGCTTGAGAATCGATGCCAACCACGGGTACCTCGGCAATCTCTGCTGCCTGCATGGATGAATTCAATGTTCCGCTGAGCTCGGATGAACAGTGAATGGCGATAATATCATCATACTTCACTTTCAGGGATTCATATAATTCGATGAATTCACCGATTGGAGGCTGTGAGCTGCTGACTTTCGGTTCATCTTTCATTCTTTCATAAAAGGTCTCTGCCGAGATGTCAATTCCTTCCCTGTACGCCTCCTGTCCAAGTATCAACCTCAAAGGTACAATATAAATATGATTTTCCTTGGCGAATTTAGGATCGATTGTACTCGTGCTGTCGGTTACCCAAGCTATGGATCTCATTATCGTGTTCACGTCTCGCTTTCGTGTAGTAAGAAGTAGGAAAGGAAGCGATTTAAGCCTCTAAATTCATCATATCTTACCCTTACAACGCATTGCAAACGAAAGGAATGTGATTTCATATCCTTCACATAGGTTCGCCACACAAAAGCCTTATTTTCGCTCTGCGTTATACCCCTTTTCTCCAAAAGGTTCCAGCTGTTCAATCCAATATGCCTCCCGTTTGCTGACCGCGTCCTTCAGATCATAGAACGGATCTTGCTTCGGCTCAATCGTCTCCAGAATCTCGAAGACAAAAGCATCCTCACCATACTCGTTCCATTCCCTCTGAAGCGTCTTATTGTAGCTTGTTCCCATCTGCAGCTCGAATCGTTTGCCATTCATGGTCTTCAAGTTATTCGTTCCGGCAACAAATACCTTGCCGTTCTTTGTGTTTCGAATTTGATACACACCTGCTTCAATCTTGATTTCCTTATACATTTGATTTAATTCCTGTCTGCGATTCATGGCGTTAGGGCCTCCTTCTTGCTTCCATTTAGGTCGTTAGCCAGTACTGGCTTCCATCATCCTTGCGATTCAAAAAACCATATTCGATCAAATATCGGCGAATGGTCACATAATCGGGATTGTCTCTTCCGATCGTATCGTTGATCTCCTGTTCGGAATACAAGACATCCGGTTTAAAACGGGCTGCGATTTCTCGTAAAACAACGTACTTCTGCTTCTCTTTGAGCTTAAATGTCTTCAGCGGGCCATCGGTCCCTTCGGGAAACACCTTGGCCAGAATCGATTGCCTCTCTTCTTCCGTGACATTGTAGCGCTCATCCACCATTTTGGCCTGCTTGGGAATTTCCACGAATGCCGGTGCATGGTCATCCTTTTCCTTCAGCAGCTCCATTAAAGTCAGCAGCACCTTGGACTGTCTTTCCTTCTCCTTCAAGGCAAACCGGTGATTGCGAATCGTCGATGCACTGCCTATGCCGAGCTCCTGTTGTACCTCTTTATCGTTCTTGCCTTGATAGAAGAGTTGGAGCAATCGATTCTGATGCTCCGTCAATCCAGTCAGCTTCTTATCGAGCCCCGACAGATACTGAAACACGGAGCCATGCTCCCGGCGGATATGAACGGTCATGTATCGTTCTGACTCATATAACACATCTTGGTCCGGGTAGATGATCCCTTTCTCAATCGTCTTGCCGCACAGGAGGCATACCCATACGGGCCCATCGTCAATATAGCCTTGTTTAAGTTCATCTATAGAAGCATTCCAGAAACGCTCGTTCGGATCCAATGCAAACACCACTTTTCAATTAGTTATTTGTATAGACATTTTATATTTTTGTCTATAACATGTCAATCGTGCTCCACTCACATATAATATTTCTTCCTCCCTTATGTGGAACCTGCTAGAATAGAGGGTGCTGCTGTAAAATTTAGGGGGTATCATCATGGGTTTCATTCAACAGTCGGCAAAAGAAATGCATTCTTGGCCGCGTAACATCAAGCTGTTTTTTCTAGCTAACGTGCTGTATCAGATCGGTACCGGCATGTTTAGCGTGCTCTACAATTTGTACATACAAGGCCTTGGATATAATGACTCCATGAATGGAACAGTGGTCAGTATTCAATCCCTAGCAACGGCACTGATGTTCATTCCGATCGGCCTGATCGGAGACCGTGGCAGCCGCAAGCGAATCCTCGTCTTAGGGGCATTGTTAAGCGGTGCGGGACTGATCGCGCGCTCTTTTCTTGAAAGCGAGTTCAGCTTGCTTGGTCTTGCGATATATACCGGTTTATTCGCATCCTTTTTTCAGGTGCTGGCTATCCCCTTTTTAGCGGAAAACACGGCGAAATCGGCTCGCATGCGGATCTTTAGTATTCACGCCTCGCTGGTTCTTGCTTCTCAAGTGCTCGGAAGCATGGGAGGCGGATTCTTGGCGGATGCCCTGCAGGCCGTTGGTATGCACAAGGTCGGCAGCTTGAAAACCGCGCTTTTCATAGGCGGCCTGGCAACCTTTGCGGCGTTTATCCCGCTCTTGTTCACAACCGACCAGAAGGCCGAGGAGATACAGGCACTGGATGCACCGCCTACTGATCATCAACCAGCTCAGGCAGGAGTAGCTGTGAACACCTCCGGTTTGGGGGATTACAAAGTCATCGGTCAGTTCGCGCTTGCTCAATTGTTAATCGGCCTGGGATCAGGGCTTGTCGTGCCTTATTTGAATTTATATTTTACCAACCGCTTCTCGGTATCGTTATCAGCTGTCGGAATTCTGATATCACTCGGACAAGTCATGACAATCGTATCGATGCTGATTGGACCTACACTGGTGAATCGGGTGGGAGCCGTCAGGGCCGTGGTGCTCTTTCAAGTCCTATCCTTGCCCTTCCTGCTGTTAACCGGGTTCACGAACGTACTCCTCATTGCATCGGTCGGCTTCCTGTTCCGCCAAGCTCTGATGAATGCCGCCAATCCGATACAATCCTCTATTCTGATCGACCGCGTACCGGATCACCGAAGAGGAATCGCCAATTCAGTCACGCAAACAGCCTTCATGCTGGGCTGGGCTACCATGGGACCCGTACAATCTAAACTCGTCACCACTTACGGCAGCTATTGGGGATATGCGATCACATTTTGTATTACCGGAACGCTATATGTTGTATCCTCGTTTCTATACTACCGAATGTTCCGTGAGCGCAAGAGCAGCAGCCTCTCCTCCTCCGATACCGCTGCTACTCTCTAGCCTCAACCCGCAGAGGTTTCACATGGAGCGGAACAGCTCCATCGGCTACAGCCATGGTCCGGGCCTGAAAGCTTCCCTTGTACCGGAAGACAGGCCCCCATATCGGATTGTCCACCTCAACGGAGATCCGGTATTGTTGATTCCCGTCATCATACCACTCGCATACATCGGCTGTTCCGGTGAACCACCGGGGAACTCGAAACTGCAAAAGCCCCTCATAAAACCTCTGCTCCCCCGATTGAATGCGAATTCCGCCGTTAGCCCCCGCGGCAATCCGGAGATCGACCGCCAGGTGCTGTTTATTCCCTAAATAATCCACGACACGGCTGCGCTGCGCACTATAGATCATCGTGGCATCAAACCGCCTCTGAATGCCCGGAAAATCAAAGCTGCGACACCACGTCACCGTTTCTCTTCCCCATTCATCCCGATAAGCATAGTTCTCAATCCGAAACGGAATCCCTATCCCTCGATTGGGAAACATAATATGCCGCGTCGTGCCTATATAGAGAGGTAGTGCAGCCCAAGGTGCGTACCAGATCTCCTCCATGACGCCTTCGCCAATCGAAGCAATGTTATCCTTGCTGTCAAACCCGAACCGCTCCCGAATTTTAGGATGAAGCCTTTGAAATTGCGAGCCTAGAGCTTGTTCATAGATCGAGGTCATGCCTCTCCCCTCCTTTACGGGAATTATGCCCGGGGACATGTCTTCGTGCCGGGCGGTAGACGCTCGGTAAATCTGCAGCAGACAGCAAAGCCATGAAGCATAATCCCATCATGGATACGCTAAGCGTTAACGGATTGAACGGGGCTTTCATTAATTGAGGGTCTGTTATCCATGCTCCAAGCATCAAGATCGCCAGAAGGAGAATTTGCAGCCTGTACCACAACCGACTCTTATGAAAGAGCAACGTCAATAATCCGACGCCGATCTCGGTGATGCCGAGTAATGTCAGCACCAAGCCCTCCTGGCCTCCTGCCAAGCCTGACTGCCTCAATAGATCAAGCTCCCCGGCTTCCGGAAACAACAGCTTCGGTACCAACCCCTCATAACACCATAGAATGACCAGCATAAGTACGCTCAAGGCATGGATGAGTGCCTTTTGGATCGTTGCCGAAGGCGGAATATCCTTCTCTGCCCATAAACGCAGCACATCAAAGCTCCATGCCGTCGCCGCGCCGAATATAGGCCGGAACAGCAAGCGGTCTAACCAGGCGCCCGCCATGCCGAACCGCGTTTTGTAATCGTATTGGGTAGAGAAGTTTATGCACCCGCTTCCCTTGTCCGCATACTTCCAATAGCCGCTGCCCTCCCGAATTAGGGAGCTGCGTTGATCCGAGCCAAAGCGCAGCACCGAGATCCGATTCCCCGTCTTCGGGTGGACAACCGTTTTCGTGGCTCCCGCCCCTGTAACTTGCAGTCCGAACCCAATGCGGGTTTTATATAAAAACCGCTGGATGTCTGAATCAGCCTCCGGTAAATAATGAATCTCGGAAAATCGCAGATCCCACTGTTGATGCAGCTCAGGCCTTTGCGTCAACGTCCACAGCTTATCCATATCCGTCTTGATATCAAGTTCAACATAGATGGGATTTCTCTTCATGTGCTTTGGCTCCCCTTGGGATGTCCTTTAGATCTTAAGTCGGACACCTCTCTAATTTACAAGTCATTTTACAGCCTCGGGTAACTCGCGGTTAGACCTCACTTTTGTAGAACATACCAAGAAGAGGTACTACGTTTCGTAGTACCTCTTCCAATCCTTCTATATAATCCGGTCTTAATCTGTACCAGAGCTAGTTGTCGTTCTCTCTTACAATCCCTTTGCGGCGGACCTTCTCCACGGCTTCCTTGCTTCTTCTTACCCCGAGCTTTTTCAAAATTTTATTGATCTGGTTCTTGAGCGTGCTCTCGGTTTTGAACAGCTTCTTCTCCATCTGGGAATGGGTGTACCCTTCATCCAACAGATCAAACACCTCACGCTCCGCAGGCGTCAAGACGCGCAGCTGCTCTTCACGCTTAAGGCGGGCAAATTCCTTGAGCAGCACCTCCATCGACCCCGGATGGAGCACGGCGCTTCGGATTGCTGCCGGAAGCTCTTTATACTTCGACTTCTCAATATAATTGACGGCTCCAGCTGTAAAGGATTGAGTGATTACCTGCTCATCACTCAGCGAGGTCAACATAATGACCTTGGCCTGCGGCTTACGCTCATAAATTTCGGCGGCAGTGTATATCCCGTCAAGTCGGCCCGCAGTCAGTTGAATATCCATAAGCACGATATCAAAGGAGAGGATTTGCGCCATCGCAATCGCTTGTTCAGGCGACTCGGCTGTCCCGACAACGATCATATCTTCCTGCGCATTTAGAAAAACGGTCATCGATTTAATCCAATCCGGGTCATCCTCTACCAAGAAGATTTGTATGCGATTCAAGCTTCTTCCCTCCCGGATAAACGAATAATTTTACTACGCGGAAAATATAACGTAATCTCCGTACCAACCGCTTCACGGCTCTCCAGACCTACGGAACCTCCGCTTTTCTTCATCACGTTATACACATACGACAAACCAAGCCCGAAGTTATCCTTCTTATGACCCTTGGTGCTGAAAAAAGGTTCAAACACAAGTGCCTGCTGCGCTCTCGGAATGCCAATCCCGTTATCCTTAACGGAAATCGCCGCTCCTTTGCGGTCTGCGATTATCGTTATCGTAATCAGCCCTCCTTCAGGCATCGCCTCCACACTGTTACGAATGAGATTACTGATCGCTTCCTTCAAATGGACGGTATCCGCGAGCAGCCACGGCCGCTGACTACAGATCACCTTCAATTCAACGCCATGCCTGCGCAGCTGATCCTGTTCGCGGAGCTGCAGTTCAGCAAGCAGCTGATCCACGCGGACAGGCTGTTCCACCAGCTTGAATGCCTTCATCTGCTGCTGCATGCGCCCCACCATGGCAAGCAGATGCTCCGATGAGTTCGCTATGACTTCAAGCTGTTCCATGGCAACGCCGTTGTCCTGTGGCAGCAGCCGCTTTACATTTTCCGTGCTCATCGCAATCTTCCCGATCTCGTTCTTGATCGTATGATTCAGCATCGATGTCCCCGAGCTGACGGCTTGCATCGTGCGATCCAGCGGATCGCGCTCAAATTTCAGGCGTACGCCCAGGACGCCGTACACAAAGGTACAGATGACGGCAACGCCCAGTGAATACAGAATGAACAAGGAGACATACCGGAACGAATCATAACCGGGCGAGATCAGATTTCCCACATTAATCAGCAGCATCACACCGAGTAAGGTAGGCACCATAATCCAGGTAGTGATCCACATGCTTTTGCGTTTTTGCGGATTCATCTCTTGCGACAACGCGCGAATAAGCAAGGCACATGCGGCCACATAATAGGGAACCGTCCACACGAATAACCAGCCATAATGAATTCGGTAACCCTCCGTCAAAAGCACTTGTGCCAGCATCGCGAGCACCGGCAGAAACAAGCCTATTTTGAAATCGCGCATTCTCTTATGATGCTGAGGTCTGCGGGTATACACCATGCAAAATATCAACACGCCGTACGGTGTCAGGGTATGGTTGAGAAATTGTATCCACGGCTCGTACCGGACCGGAATAAAACCGGAAGGCGCAAGCAAATCCGTCAAGCCGCCGATCCCTGCGCTCCATAGAAAAAAAGCCGCCCAGCGGTTCACCTCGCTCCGAGGCTGATTGAATAGCAGCACAGCCGCCGCGCTCCAAAGCGCTACCACATAATATATCATGACGCATCGTCCATTCTCTTCGCGAATATAGTTTCATCCTACCATAATTGTAACAGCGGCGGGACCTCCTTCCTTACCTCCACGAACAAGCACGATCCATCGAATCATGAATTCCGTTTACTTCGAAACCTCGATTTTTACATAGCAAAAACATTCAGTTTACATTCAGCCGCATTTAAGAAAGATATCAGGAACGATTGATAGGATAGATTTCGTAAGCAAACAAGCAAACGAATGATAGAGAGAAACGAGGTGGAATCATGACAACCCCATTGAAATACCGGAACGAGCTGAAATTTTTTGTGAATATTCACCAGTATCGAATCATCCGTCAACGATTGAGAAATCTGGTGAACTACGATCAGCATGCTGGACCTGGCGGGGAATATCACATTCGAAGTTTGTACTTTGACGATATCAACAACAAAGCTTTATACGAGAAACTGGCTGGGGTTCGGGACCGCGTGAAATACCGCATCCGCATCTACAACGTAACCGACGACACTATCCATTTTGAGAAGAAAATCAAATTCCGGGATTACATCGCCAAGCTGAAGGAGCCGCTCACAAGGGAGATGGTCGATCAGATCATGGCTGGCGAATATGAATGCCTCTATCAGCCAGACAAACCATTGATGATGGAGCTGTATCACGAGATGAAGCATAAGCTGCTGCGGCCCAAGGTCATTGTCGATTATGTCCGCGAGCCGTATGTCTGTCCTTACGGAAATGTCCGGATTACGTTTGATAAGGAGCTTCGAACCGGCCTGCACTCCACGAATCTGTTCAATCGGAATCTGCTGCCCATCCGGGCGATCAATGAGAATCTAATCATACTGGAAGTCAAATATGACGAGTATATCCCGGATTACATCAAAATCGCGCTACAGCTGGAAGGACTGGGCCGTCAATCGGCCTCCAAGTACGTGATGTGCCGCAAATTTCTGAAATATAACACATGGGAGGATCAATAATTCATGAACACCACATCTACATCAAGCAGTACAAGCACCACCAATTTTTCGGATATCATCAAAAACTCCGTCATGGAAAACTTCGTATCCGATATCAGCATCGCCAAAATTCTAATTACGCTGGCCGTTGCCTTCGTTATTGGGTTATTCATTTATCTGCTCTATAAAAGAGTCTTCAGCGGGGTGCTGTATTCCAAAAGCTTTAACGTGTCTCTGATCGGGATGACCATGATCACGGCCGTTGTCATCATTGCCATCAACTCGAATCTCGTGCTCTCGCTCGGTATGGTCGGCGCACTCTCCATCGTCCGTTTCCGTACGCCAATCAAAGATCCAACCGATCTGATCTTCCTGTTCTGGGCCGCGGTTGCCGGAATCGTAACCGGAGCCGGGTTCTACACACTGGCAGGGATCGGCTCCATCGTAGTCGGTCTTATCCTGTTCTTCTTCATTAAAAAAGCAACAGTGGATACGCCTTATCTGCTCGTGATTCATTGCAATAATGAGCAGAGCGAGCAAGCCGTGAAGGAACAAATCGGTCAAGCCGTGAAGCGTTATAATCTGAAGCAAAAAACCGTTACGCCAGACAGCATTGAACTGACGCTGGAAGTACGCCTGCGTGATGCCGAAGGCCAGTTCGTGAACAAGCTGTCCCAGCTGCCAGGTGTGCATAACGCGGTTCTGATCAGTTACAGTGGCGACTATGTATCCTAAGTCAGGCGGTGGTCAGAGATGATGATGAAAAAAACGCCAGTCCTGCTGTCCTTAGTACTGGTCATAATCCTCCTGCTTTCAGGGTGCGATGGGACAACCCCGACCGCGGGAACGGTTGACAGCAGCAGCACGACCAATGATGCCTTGCAGGAGCAGATCGATTCCACGGTTTTTCCGAAGGATAAGGTTATCGACGTTAAAATTACGATCGACGAAGCCGATTTCCAGGATATGTTGGACAATGCCAGCGCGGAAGAATATAAAGAAGCGTCCGTAAATTACAACGGCATGCAGTATGACCATGTTGGTATTCGCACCAAAGGCAATTTGAGCCTGAGCAGCGTGGTCAATTCCGACTCCGACCGCTACAGCTTCAAAATATCCTTTGACGAATATCTCAATCAGACCTTGAATGGAATCAGTAAAATCAATCTGAACAACAACTACAGCGACGCCTCGTATATGCGGGAATTCCTGACTTACGAGCTGGCAGAGTCCGTTGGACTGCCGACACCGGGCTTCTCATATGTTAATGTCTATGTTAACGACGAATTATGGGGCTTTTACCTCGCGATTGAACAGATTGACGATTCCTACCTGCAGCGTCATTTCGATAATTCGTACGGAGCGTTGTACAAGGCTGAAATGAGGGGTACGGGCAGTGATCTTACCTGGCTTGGCAATGATCCGGATTCCTACACCGGACTAGTCATGAAATCCAAGTCATCCAATGACAACATATTGATCGATATGCTGGATGAGCTCAATAACGGCTCCGACTATGAGAAGGTCCTGGATGTGGATAATGTGCTCAAGTATGTTGCCTTGAATGTGGTCGCCTCCAATATGGACAGTTATATAGGTACCACTAAACAGAACTATTACTTATATGAGAACAATGGCGTCTTCTCTATCCTGCCTTGGGATTACAACATGTCATTCGGGACCTTCAGCAGCTCCAGCGTCCTCATTGACGAGCCAACCCAGGGAGCCTTGGCGGAACGGCCGCTGATTGCCAAGCTGCTGGAGGTTGATGAATATATGGATCGCTATCACGCCATCCTCTCGGAGATGCTGGAAGGTTACATGCAGCAGGAAATATTCAATGAACGGGTGACGCAATTGCAAGAATTGATTTCCGAGCACGTCAAGCAGGACCCAAGACCTTTCTTCTCTTACGAGGAATATGAGCAATCTCTCCCGACACTAACCGCATACGTCCAAAAATGGACAGATAACATCCAGCAGCAGTTGGATGGAACGATCCCCTCCGCAGGGGATGGCAGCGGCAGCGGCGGTGGCATGGGTCCTGGCGGAGGCGGTGGCATGGGTCTTGGCCGAGGCGGCGGCATGCGACCTGATGGCGCCGGCGGGATGGTGCCTGGCGATGCTGGTGGCATGATGCCTGGCGGCAAAACGAGCACGGCACCAGATGGTGCTGCCGATGGCAACATTCCTGACGCTGCGCCTAATGGCGCTTCAAGCGACGGAGCTGACAGGAATAGTACCGTTAATCCTAACAACACGGAAGATAATAGTTCCAATGAACAGATAAAGGTTTCTCCATCTTCTGCTGCTGCAAATACGGAACCATCCCAGAATGCAGAAGATCCTGCGGCACAAACACCGACGCAGAATCAAGAACCATCTGACGGAGCTGAGCTAACCATGCCTCAAATACCGGGGCAGAACGGCCAAGGGGAGATGCCAGACTTCCCTCAAGGTCAGATGGGGAATGGGGGATTTGGCGGTGAGTTTGGCGGACCGATGCAGGGCGGTCGAGGAATGGGGCCGCCCGGCGAATGGGGGTCTTCCCAAGAGCAAGGCAGTACTAAGGAAGCCCTGTATGCCGGAGTGTCCATCCTGCTGCTGCTTCTCTCTTGTCTCTTTGTGACTCTATATAAACGGAAAAGACTCTAACTCTACTAAATAAGGGACTGTCCCAAAGGTTAATGCCTGGGACAGTCCCTTCATATATTGTAAACCTGTTTAGCAAATACCCGGGACTCCCGTCTCCATTATGCGGTTAACCACGTGATAAACGCCGGTGTTAATATCAGCATCAAACCCAGAGTCATCACGATCCTCGTTGTATTTCTTGACAGCTTACGCTGCGTTTCGGATGAACGATACCATCCACTGAATTGCAGGCGGTTCCGGTAAAGAACCAGAAACCATAGTATATTTCCTGTGAACAAAAACAGGAAATATAACTCTTTCCAGGGAATCCACGACCCGAGTATGCTATGTTCAATACTGCCCAATGCAGCTACTACAAACATCATTATGATCATCATACGAATCATTTCCAGAATGGATGAGGCCAATTTGGTCATACCACTTACTCCCTTTTCAATCATGCTGGTTTTGACATCACTATTTTTCCATTATACAGCAAAAGTCGAGATCGAGATATGCCAAAAGACGATATGGTCATGAAGAACCATACCGTCCGTTTTTTTCCTCAGCAATGATGCTATTTAATGGGACCTAACTCTGCTTGTTGATCGTGTACCGATTGTTTTCTTATAAAGTATGAATCCAGCTTCCGACTGACCCACAAGGACAGCACGATAAAGGCAAGGACACCGAACAATTTAAAAGGTTCCGCAATAAAATCGGATAGGTTGGCACCGATGTAAGAGACACAGAACACCATAATGCCCTTGCCCAAGGTTACAGCCATCAGATAGGACATCAGGTTCATTCTTGCCAGCCCGGCGGCTACGTTGACCGCAACAAACGGCCCTACGGGGAGTATGCCAAGCAGGAAAACGTAACTGAAACCGTTACGCTGAATCCAGCGCATACCACGCTGAACTTTAGGTTTATTCGCCCAGCGTTCGATCAGTGCCGTACCGGATATTTTGCGCACGATGAGAAAGGTCGTTAAGCATCCTGCCACCATGCCGATCCAAGAGTAAAGAAACCCTGCCCACAGCCCATACACCGCCGCATTCACACCTACGATCACGATCGTGGGCATAGGTGGAATGAAGGATTTCAGAAAAGTCAGAAGGATGCCCGGCAGAGGGCCTAATGCTCTAAATTGTTCTAATAACCATTCCAGATTGCTCTCTGTAAAGTAAGACATGATGTCCAAGTAGCCAATCAATGACTTCACCCATTTCTGCTAAGTATTGCCGACTAGCTGACCTGAAGCACCTGATTCAGCTGAGCCAGATGGTGGTTGTCGTGCCAGATGAAATCCCGCATAAATTGCGCTACCTCAAAGGGATGCCCGTCCCCGTCCGTGTACCGAAGCTCATATGACGTTTCAGGCAAGGCTTCGATCGCCTGAATCAGCTTCTCCCTTGCGGTTATCGTCTGATCCACCAGCGCTTCTGTTGATAACGTCTTGGCATATTGCCTCGACTGTTCATTGAAAGTGTCATAATCCATATGCCGGACGGTCAATGCATCCCCTGTAGAAATTTTGGCAATGGCTTCATTGTAAAAATACTCATCCCAGCGCATGATATGGCACACCACATCACGTACGGCCCATTTCCCCTCTGCAATCGGGGTGCTCCAGAATCCCTCTTCCTGTTCCGCGAATTCTTTCACTTTGCCGATCCATGCGGAATACTCATTCAGCAGCTGCTGTTTGTCACTCATATCCATTCTCCTTGTCGATATAAGATTTAATATAGGCGTCCAGTCGATCCTCCGGCCAGTGATACATCTTGAGCAGCTCCTCATAAGGATCGCCTGTGATATGTAACAGCTTCGCAAAGGCAGGCTCCGTCTTGTAGCCCGACCTCTTCAGCTCGATGATGCCTTGTCTTACAGTTTCACCGAGCCGCTTCAAAAGCTTGTATTCCACAATCATATGACGGTAACCATTCTGCTTCGTCGAAGGTAATGGCTGTGCAAAAATCTCGAATTCCCACCCCTTATACCGAAAACGCGCTACCGTGCGATCCACGTTGTTGACCGTACGGGATGAGCATGTGAAATTCGAAACAAGTTCACTATAATGCGTCGTGAGCTCTCGCTCAAAACGGGCAAAATCCGTCACATGGCATATGATATCGAGATCGCTTGAAGCGATGTCAATCCCAATAGGGATCGTACCCACCAATATCGGGTTGCAGGGTTTCAAATGATCCCATAGTCTAAGCTCGTCTATAACCATGGCTGCTTGCTTCTGTTTAGCAGAGCCTAGTCGTAAGTACTCCAAATTAAGAAAATCCATATGTTCTTGCATGGCTGCCACCACCTGCCTTACTGCTCTGAACTTTCAGGCTAGCGCTCGGTCCAGGTCGTCCGAACATAGCCCAGCTTCATGCCAATCGATTCCATGTTACGATGGCTCTGCGATAAGAAGGCACATTGGGAGGCAATCAGATCACATCCTGCAAGCTTGGCATCCTGTATTCTCCTACGAAGCAGCTCCTGCTGCAAGCCCTGTCTACGATGCTCCGGGAGTGTTGCCGCAAATGTTAGTGACGCTGTCGATTGATTTGCATACATGACGCCAGCTGCAGCCGGCTCATCTTCGACATAAGCGATATAGAAGCTCCATCCCGGGCGTGAATACAATACACGATTATTCGCGGCTACAGATGGAATTCCTTGATCAGGCAATCCTGTTCCACGGCAATGAACTTTAGCATAATCCTCAAATTCATCTTTGTCTATTGTTCTGATCACAATTCCATTACCTTGCACCCCCTTCAGCTCTTGCGGGTTCATATACATGGAATTATGAAAAGCAGATTGATAGAATCCGCGATCGGCAAGCGCAGTCAGGACTTCCTGATTCACCAGGCCGGGTACGATCTCAAACTGGAATTTGCGGTCTCTCGATTGATAAAAGTCGATGATATCGTCCAAGTTATTCAGATCCTCTGAACGCAGTCCTTTTACCGTGTTAAAAGAAAGCCATGGCATCGTCTTGCTGTACAGGCACAGCGCATGGCCGAAGCGCTTTATTTCGACCCCTTCGGGATTTCCGGTCCGACCTTCGATTGCTTTCATTCGATCCAACATATAATCGTTTTCTGAATCCTGAATTCGATGGATAAGTTCCTCAGATGGAAGATGCCGCATATGGCCTCCTATGTATTATGATTAGTAATCCTTATTTGGAAAAATAGAGCCCGAAGATCGCTTACTGATGCTTCGGGCTCTTACTTGCTGTGTATGTTTTATTTCGCGCTGCCCGGCAAATCGCAAGATCCGTCGGCACACATGCCATCGCTGCTGTCGGGATCATTCACCATCACTAGCGGATTCGCTTCACGATAAGCCTTATCTAGAGCGTCCGTGAACACTTCCAGCGGCTGCGCACCGGACACGGCGTATTTGCCTCCCAGTACGAAGAATGGCACTCCCCGAATCCCCAAATTTGTTGCAGCGGATTCATCTGCCCTTACTTCCGATTGGAAATCGTCACTCTCGAGGGCAGCCACTGCCTGATCCCGCTCCAGGCCGACTTCAGCCGCCAGATCAGCCAACCGATTCTTATCACCAAGATTCTCGCCGTCTGTAAAGTGTGCACGGAACAACCGCTCCGTCATTTCTTTCATTTTACCATGCCCGGATGCAAAATGAACCAGGCGGTGAGCATCAAATGAATTGGCCGGGATGACGCGATCCATGTGATAAGTAAGCCCGACGCTTGAAGCTTGCTGGGTCACGTTGGCGTTCGCAGCCTTAGCCTGCTCGATACTCATGCCGTATTTGGATGCCAATATCTCATCCATGGAAACCCCGGTCTTATACGATGCACTGGGATCAAGCTCAAAGCTGCGGTATACCACTTCAACTTGATCTTTATTAGGGAATTGCTCCAACGCCGATTCGAAACGGCGTTTACCAATATAACAGAACGGACACATAAAATCCGACCATATTTCAACTTTCATTCTTTACGCCTCCTAGCGAGTATGAATACTAACTTACTTATTGTAACCCGCTTTCAGCATGACATCAACACCTCACATGAATACGGAGAGGTCTTGCATGGATGTTCTAGAATACCGAGTACAAGCACGCCTGTTATCTAAGTGGGTTCCTGTTCTCCAGTAATCTGGTTAGAATCCAATCCGTCACAACCTCAAAGCCTTGATTTCCCGTCAGGGAACTATTCATTACCAGATCCGCGTGCCAGCGGGTAGGCTCAACGTATTCATCGTGCCTGTATCTCACAAGCTGTAAATATTCCTGAAGCACACTTTCCTCGTTATGCCCCTTATCGATAAACCAGCGGTTTCTGCGAAGCATTCTTTCATCTGCAGGGCAGTCTACGAACAGCTTCAAATCAAGGGTGTTCCGAAGGTATTCGAACTGATACAGGAGAAATCCTTCAACAACGATTACATCGTATTCGCCACTATGGACGGCGTGCTCATAGTCCTCGGTCAGACGCTCGATATCGACGGCATCCGGATGGTTAAAATCCTCAAATATTTGATTCGTGAAGGGCGCCTTGGCTAAGGGCCTAACGGGCTTATAGTATTTATCCATATGGAAGATGGTCACCCTGTGCTCGCTTAACCTCTCCTTGAGCTTAAGACTTAGCGTTGTCTTGCCGCTGCCCGAACCTCCGCCAATCCCGATCCTTAAAGTCTGCCTATGCTCCATATGCTTTCATCTTCCTCCGCATGTATGTCCAATGTATAGGTTCCATTATTATACAACCGATCCAAGGAAGTTGAAAGTTCCTGCGTTGCATGAAACACATCAACCGGTGTACTCTCACACAAGACAGACCGCGATAACGAAAAAAACAGACAGCAAACCGCCGCCTGTTACTTATATTTTTTCCAATCCATCTCGCTGTGTTCCAGTAAATATTCAAAATCATTATCGCGCCGCTTCTGTTCAGCCTTGCGCACAGCTTCCCGTTCCTGCCTTTCCTGCTCAAGCCGCTCGGCTTCATTGGCTTTCAAGGATTCGGTCGTTGCCTTCAACTTCGCTAGAACTTGAGGGTCCAGCATATCCTTTAACGTTGCGGGTTTATCGGCAGCTTCAGTTCGCGGCAATGGGGATGTTCTTTTCTTTTTTGCCATGATGATTCACCTCGATTTCCACATCATTATATCATCTTATGTACGGTCTGGCATCTATTTATGTTGGGAATAACCACGAAAAAAAGAGAGCCTATCGGCTCTCCTTCCCATTATGCATACTTTACTTTGAGGGCGATCGATGGGACTTGAACCCACGAATGCCGGAGCCACAATCCGGTGCGTTAACCCCTTCGCCACGACCGCCAAGAAAATGAGAATTTCATATTCTCAAGAAGACATTTTAGCAGACATTTATCCATTTGGCAAATTGTAATTTTTTACAGTGCATTCTTGATTTCAACGGAAAGAACGTACTATACTTACTTGAACTCCAACATCTGAGAATAGAGCCCTTTTTCGATACAATATGATTTAAGCATAGGAGGTAGGACATCGATGATCTATCATATTGATTATGTCTCAGAGGGATTACATGTCAAGGGGTATCTGGGTCTGCCACCGCAATTGCCCTATTCGAGCATCCATGAGATGTCCGAAGCGGTCGATGCCATACCCGGCGTAACGGTAACCGGCACGCTTGCATGCTCCTTGAACAAGGACACTGTCCCGGAAGGATCCTTCGGGTCAACTGAACCTAAGCTGCCACTGGTCCTGTATTGCCGCGGTGGCATTGGACGGGTTGGGGCGGTAAGGTTGAAATGGGTCGAAGAATTCGCAGCGCAAGGATATGCGGTGTTTGCTCCAGCCTATCGCGGGAATGAAGGCAGCGAGGGCAGGGATGAATTCGGCGGTGCCGATACGATGGACGTGATCTCCGCAATCGAATGGCTATCGCGCATTTCATGGATAGATAACAATCGTATTCATCTGTTAGGCTTTTCCCGCGGGGCAATCAATGCAGCCGTGGCAGCCGCCCTGTCACCGCATGTATCCAAATTGATTCTCTGGAGCGGCGTCTCCGACCTGGCGCAAACCTACGAGGAACGAATCGATCTGCGCAGAATGATGAAACGCATCATTGGCGGTACGCCAACCAAGTTTCCGGAACGATACCTTCTCCGGTCTCCGATCCATTATGCGGACCGAATCCAATGTCCGGTCCTGATTGTCCATGGGACGCGGGATGAGCAGGTCTTGGTGGAACATAGTTACCGGATGCTGGACAAGCTTCAAGAGCAGGGACATCGGCCGGAAGCCCACCTGTACGAGGGACTTGGGCACCATTTCCCACCGCCGCAGCATGCAGCGGCGATCAACCGGATGTTCGACTGGTTGAAGAAATAAGTAGAAGTTGAGGAGCGCTCCTCAACTTCTACTTATTTCTCTCCAAGCGCGTGTTGATTGGCAGCTTCCACCTAGTTGTGCCCTTTAGCCGTCTCAATCCAGTATTTACACGTCCCGTTCGTAATGGAACTTAATTCACCGTGATTCCATTCAATGATGCAACGGGATGCCAAGTTGGATTCATCACAGGTCAGAAGGACCCGACTTATGTTTTTGTCATAGGCTCTCTTGACCAACTCCGCCAGCAGCCGCTTGCCATATCCTTTCCCACGCTCCGACGGCCTGATGACATACCCGATATGTCCCCCTAGCTCTAGCAGATTCTCATTCAGCCAGTGTCTCAGTTTACCGTATCCTACAGGCTTGTCGTTATCGTATAACCAATATATCGTCTGGGGAACATACTCATCCGGAAGATCGATGCCTCTCGCCATTTCGTAATTGCGCTGCACCTTAGAGGCGAACTCTTCCATGCCTCCGCTATTTAGACCATTAACAAAGCCATTCCCGCCCTGGCCGATTTCCTGGACCATAAGCAGCAGGCTTTCATCCTCCTTCACCTGCAGCTCCCTTAACACTAATACCATGCCTATTCCTCCACTTGAAAGATTGAATCTACAATAACAGGCAGCTGATCCCGTAAGGATACGGCCCCGAATACGGATCTGGCGTGAATCCCTTGATCCCCGAATACATCAAGCATCAAGTCCGAGAATCCATTCAACACCTTATGATGCTCCTCATAGTCGGTTTTTGCGTTAACGAAGCCTTGAACCTTGACCACGCGCTTCACTTTATCAAGTGAGCCCAGGCCTTCGCTCAATACGGCCAGAACTTCAATTCCGGTCAGTCGAGCATATTCATACCCCTGCTCTGTTGTGTAATGCTCCCCCAATTTCCCTCTTGGCTGTCCGGAAGGACCCTTGCCTGAAACATACATCAATCCGTTAACGATGACATAATTGGCATACTTCGCTGCTGGTGAGCCGGCTTTAGGCAAGCGGATACCCAACTGCTTCAGACGTTCCTCCGCACGAACGGTCATGTGATCACTCCTACAGGAAAAATATTCTAAATAAATTTCAACTATTGTATCACGGAATGATCTTTTTACAAGTAAAAAAAACCAACCTCACTCATCGAGGCTGGACTTGAAATCAATATATCTGATGTTTTAGATCCGGAACGAATAATAAGCATAACGTTCCGCATTATGAATGGCCTGCCATACGTCAATTGTCTCAGCGCCCGGATACCAATAGGCGTAACCGGCAATATGGTATTTGGCCGCCATGAGATGTTTCATGGATAAAGAGCGGGACTCCTCGATCCATATGCGATGCTGAATGCCGCTGCTGCTATAAGCTGCTTCATACTGCGCCACGCTGGCATTCCATGTTAATGAAGCCTTGTTCAGGCGAATGCGATGTCCTTGCTCGGCCAAACTGATGTCCTCCGAGGATACCGACGAAGCGGTCTTCCAATCCCTCGTGTACAGCGGATATGCGATGATGCTCTTCTTAGCCGGAACTTGAGTCAGCAGCTTGCGCAGCGCGGATTCACTCCAAGGGAGCGAGGAAACCGAGCCCGCTATTGGCGAACCACCCCAGTGCTGGTCATAACTCATGAGCACCATATAGTCCACCTGAGTACCAAGCGTTGCGTAATCGAATGCAGCCGTCCAATCCGTATTCAGATCAGGTGAAACATCGATGGATAATTTAGCTCCAAGCCGCCTCATCTCTATGGATAATTGCGTAATAAAGGCCGTCAGATTCTGACGATCCTGTGGCATGACGTTCTCAAAATCAATATTGATCCCATCCAATCGATACCGGGAGACATTCGCTGTAATACTGTCAACGACAGACTTCCGGGACTGTGCGCTGCTTAAAACTTGATGGGTTCCTTCCGCATTCCCGCGGTTCCCCACCATAGCCCACACCTGCCGACTGTTGTTATGAGCCCAATTCAACAGCTCCTTGTCGGTATGGTCCGTCAGCTTGCCGTTAGCCTCCATGTAATACCAGCGTGGTACCAGAACATTCAATCCGGCCCGTTTGGCATAGGAGATGTATTGATTCGTTGTACCGTTATACAACCAGCCCATATGAACATTTGCAGGAGTCTGGAGGTTAATCTGGGTCAGCACATTTCCCGACTGCAGGACCCGATCCAGCAGCATAGCCGTTTCCTCTCGGGTGATCGCGTCCTGCGGCCTGAACTGTCCCTTACTCCCTTTCAACCAGCCTGTATCAGTCGCTTTGCCAACGGCATTCCAAGCCCATTCCGCGATGGAAGCAGAATCCGTGTATTGGCCGGCTGTATTTCCGTTCATATAACCATTTTCTTTCATGGCACGAATCACCATCACAGCTGCCTCTTGCCTTGTTATGGATGCATTGGGGTAGAACCGGTAACCGTTCCCCTCAACAATGGACAAATTAAGTCCCGCGTGAACCCAGCCATAATACCATGCTGATTGGGAAACATCCCGAAACGCGGACAAGTCATTCTGAACGGGCTCCATCTTGAGCATTCTGGCAACCATGGCCATGAATTCGGCCCGGGTAACCGGATTTCGCGGCAAAAAAGCTCCTGTGCCATCCCCGCTTACGATACCTCTCTTGGCCAGACGCTGGATCGCGTCTTTTGCGAAACTTGCCGAGATATCGTGAAAATGGGTCGGGCTAGGAGCTTGAGCCGCTGATGCCTGAAAAAGGCCAAATAACGATGTAAATGACAGCAGCAAACAAAGTGACAGGAAATACTTCTTCAAAGGGACGCCTCGATTCTATCATCTGATACCATCAGCATATCAGATGATCATAGAATCAGGCATTATTCATTTCTTGGTAATATTCGCTTCCTGTTTAGTATTAACAGGATAAAATGACAGCACCGATCCCTTCTACGACAAGGGAATCCCGGGTTAAACGCTTAATATGCTCTTCGCCAAGCAGAATCTTCCATTCGCCCAGCTCGGGTAAAGCGAGAGAGGACTCTTTCCGTGCGGCATAATAGAGCACATAGATATGTTTCTCTGGATCACCGCCCGCATGATCGCGAAGCGTGAAAGCAACGGCATTCCCAGGGCATGGTTCAAACCGAAGATGCTTACGGATCGACGCTGCATCCCTCATTCTGAATGCCGGATGATTCTTGCGAAGCTGAACGAGCCGCTGAATGTAATTCACTCCATCCTGGTGCTCCGATGCCATACCCCAGTCCAGCCGATTCACTTCATCACTAGCATTATAGCTGTTCTCCACTCCGTTCTTAGAGCGGTAATACTCTTGACCAGCATGCAGGAAAGGGATGCCTTGACTGGTCAGAATCATCGCCGATGACAGCCGGTGCATATCGCGACGTATGGCATCATTCTCCCCTTCCGTGGACAGCATAATTTTGTCCCATAGGGTATGGTTATCATGACACTCCACGTAATTTACGCACTGATCCGGCTCGGAAGCAAACGCCTTGATATCTTTGGAATACGGAATGCCGCCCACGATGCCTTGCTTCACCTTGTCTTCATATCCATCTCCGCCGCTCACAAAGCCTCTATAATCAAACTGGAAGATGTCCCCTTTGACCGCATCGCGGAATCCGTCGTTAAAATGAGCGATGCGCGGCATCACGGGTGCCTGCTGCTGATTCGCTCGCTTCTTCTCATCCAGCTCGGTATTCATGACCCAACCTTCACCGATCGTGATGATACTCGGATCAATTTCGTCCAGGCGCGCCCGGATTTCATTCATCGTCTCCACATCAATTAAACCCATGAGATCAAAGCGAAAACCGTCGATCCGGTACTCCTTCACCCAATGCAGGACGGATTCCACAATGAATTTCCGCATCATCGGACGCTCGGATGCCGTGTCGTTACCACACCCGGATCCGTTTGAGAATTTGCCGTCCTTCGTATAGCGTAGGTAATATCCGGGGACCAGCTTCGTAAAATTGATCAGATACCCGTCATATACATGGTTATACACCACATCCATGATGACCCGAAGGCCATGATCGTGGAATGTCTGAATCAACTGCTTCAGTTCACGAATCCGAACCTCAGGCACATACGGATCCGTAGCATACGAGCCTTCTGGAGCATTGTAGTTCTTCGGGTCGTATCCCCAATTGTACTGCGGCTCATGAAGCCTGGTTTCGTCCACGCTTTCCGTTGCAAAATCGTAGATCGGGAGCAGCTCCACATGCGTGGCTCCAAGCTCGACAATATGATCAAGCCCTGTGCGAATCCCTCCAGGGCCCCGGGTACCTGTCTCCGCTAGACCTGCAAACTTGCCTTTATGCTTCACTCCACTGCCTTGATGAATGGTGTAATCACGAACATGCAGTTCATAGATTACGGCATCCAGAGGACTAAGAAATGGCGGTTTGTCTTCTGTCCAGTGTTCTGGATTGGTCGAGGTCATGTCCAAGATGTAAGCACGATCCCCATTGACGCCTACAGCGGCAGCGTAGGGGTCGACAGCTTCATTCCATTGATCCCCGATAAGGACCTGGTAGGTGTAGAACATGCCTTGAAGATTTTCTCCTACTTTCAGCAGCCAAGTTCCCTTCACATCACGCGTCATCGCGATTCGCCGGGCTTCTACTGCCTGCCAATCCCGATAGAGCAGGACGTAGGCCTCACTCGCCGTCGGTGCCCACAGGCGAAACGTGGACTCTTGCGGTTGGTAGGTTAAACCCAGATCCGTTCCAGCATAATAAAATAGCTTATCAAATTCCTTATCAAAGACGGAGACTCCCCCGGTAACCGCGGGATCTCCGTAGTGAATAACAGCATTGCTTTCTTTTTGTACCGACAAGATGTTCACTCCTCATGTATGCTTCCTATCCAATTGCAGCCGTTCAACTTCTTCTTCCGTAATGGTACGGGTACCATATCGGGCTTCCTCGTAAAGCTCGATCAAGGATTGTGGAATACGATCCTTCCTTCCGTCCCATTCCTTAAGATCGCTTTCGGTTTCCCGCGGTGTTAGCGATGCTTTCCAATGATAGCCTTCCCTGATACTTCGGGAAAGTATCATCCGATACATTTGGCGAATTTTCTCATTTAGATGCTCTGATCCTTCTCCTGCCCGAAACTTTCCGCCGATACGCATACCGGACAACAGCCGTTTTAGTCGTTTGGATGCCGGGTCATGTTCAATGTTCTCCACTTCATCCTCATAACCTAGTGAAGGCTGAATGTTCTGTCTGTTCATCATCCTGTTCATCCATGCAGAGAATCTTCGGTACAGCTTAGGCAGTACTTTGCCAAACCTGAACAGAACATACAAAATCCCGATCCCGATAGCGGTGAACACGCCATAGATAAGCACTTGCTCCAATACCTTCATCCATGGGCTCGGCGGCTTGGTTTCTTCATCGAGGAATGGCATTTCGGGCGGAGGCTCCGACATCGAAGGCGGCTCCGGAGCCTGCTCCGCTCCGGAGCCGAACCATCCGGAGATCCATGCAGCGATCCCCCGCGCCATATCAGAGACCCATTGCTGCAGTTGCGGAAGAAAAGCGACCACCGCGACCAGAAGCAGCAATACGATGATAAACCAGCGATTGTAGCGCAGAACTCGCCGTTCCAATACAGGTTGATCATTGCCTGGCAGTGTCTCATCCAACACCAACTGCCGATTGACAATCAACAGGGTCAGTCCTAACGCCGCTGCCCCCATCCAGGTCAGAGATGATATGCCACCCTGGAATGAATCCATGAAACTTAACATAAAACTGCTGACCCCGTACAGAATCAAACCTATTAAGAAATAAGTCCCCGGAAACATCAAATTCCAGCTTCCCTGCTCCATTCGGCTTCCGCGATAACTGGCAATAAATAATAGAGGGATGAAATAAACAAGAGTCAAATCAACGCCTATGAAAGCGATGGATACCGTAATGGAAACCAGGCTAGCCCATAAGGTTGCCTTAAACTGACGATCCAGCTTGAACCATCGCGTACCTGTGTAGCCAAGTAAGTACCCGCCTAATACTAGGACAGGCCATACCCAGTGGTACGATTCAGGCAGCAGATAGAACGCCGGAATAAAGAGAACCGGAAAATAGAGCACACATTCCACGAACCCCTGCAAGAAAGCCTTTATAAATCCAGTGCCTCGAGAGGTCATGCAGACACCTCCTTTGCAGGAGACGGCACATCATCGAGAGGAAATACCTGAATCGTATGCCCATGGTCCCGAAATCGTTGAAACATTTCTTCCAGCCTAGGGCTGACATAAGTGCTCAGAATGAGGATATCTCTTGCCTCTTCATGCCGGGACAGTTCATGGGCCAGATAATCATGAAAAGAAGCCTTGCGCGTCAGCTCCAGTCTCGCCAGCATTTCGAATATCAGCTGCTGCTGCGTCATGCCGCCTGCAACGGGGACGAATGCCTCATCGGTTGAATCCTCGCCAAGCGTTCCGTTCGTCCCCATTCCGATCTCCATTCCCTGTGACAATAAGTGAGCTGTAATGCCAGCCGCCAGGCGGATGCCATACTCGATCGGCTCCGGCCGCGTCGCTTTGCTCCACATCTGCTCATGATCCTCTATATTCAGATAGATCAAGAGTCGGCTGTCCGCTGTAGTATCCCGCCTGTGGACCTGTAAGATGCCTGTCCGTGCGGTCGCCTTCCATTGAATATCCTTCAGCGGATCGCCGTCGCGATATTCGCGCACGCCCGATATCAGGAAAGGATCCTCCAAGATCCATCTTCGGACCAGCATTTCGCCCATCCAAGTCTGGACCGGGAGGGCCATGTCCGACACATCCATCGGCATCGGATACACGATAATGCCACCGGACAACGTCTTACTCTCCACAATCGACTCCATTCCGACCAGATCACCCGTCGTCATTGATACTGTGCCCAGCTTATACAGGCCTCTGCGCTTAGCGGTAATCCGATGTCTGCGAAGGATCTTGGTCCAAGGCAGAAGACTGAAGAAGCTCTTGTGGTTCTGATTGAATTGCCCCTCGCTGATATCCAGGTTCAATTGATTATCAAATGCCAGACCCGAGCGGAATTGGGATTCTATCCTTAACCAGGGTACAGGCAATGCTTTGCGGTTCTCAATGATTTCGATCAATTCCACGGAATCTCCCTCATAGCAAGTCGACACCTTGAAGGAGCGGCTGTAGTTCAGCCTTTTCAAGGCCATCCGTTTGAAAAGCTTGCCCTGCACGACGACGACCACCGCGGCGATGAACAATATCCAGTAGGCTCCCATAGCCATCCGCCCCCTACGACGAAATGCCTTCTTCAGTCGGTACGGAAACCTGCTGCAGCAACCGTTCGATCACTTCTTCCGCCGCGGCAGCACCGCCGCGGCTGTGGAGCGTCCCGCGAAGCTTCAACCGATGCGCCCATGTCGGGACAGCCAAATCCTTCACATCATCAGGGGTAACAAACTCCCTGCCCTTCAGGATAGCTTGTACCTGCACAGCCTTCAATAAGGCTTGGCAGCCCCTTGGGCTTACCCCGGAAGCAACCGCTTCATCCCGTCTCGAATGCTCCGAAAGCGCAACGATATAGGATAACATCTCATCGCTGACATGTACTTTGCTGACGATATGTCTGGCTTGTACGATCCGCTCAGATGTTGCAACTGCCATTAATGACTCCAAGGGTTGATCATCTTTAAACCGTTTCAGAATATTCACGCTTTCCTCCGAAGTAGGGTATCCCATATTCAGTTTGAACAGAAAGCGGTCCAGCTGCGCCTCCGGCAGCGGAAACGTTCCTTGCTGTTCCAGCGGATTCTGCGTCGCGATGACCAGAAACGGTTCTTCCAACTGATGGGTTACCCCGTCAATGCTGATCTGGCGTTCCTCCATGCACTCCAATAGACTGGACTGCGTACGGGGTGTCGCCCGGTTGATTTCATCGGCTAGAAGGATATTCGTGAATAAAGGACCCGGACGGAATTCAAACGTCGCGGATTGTTGATTATAGAAGTAAATGCCGCTCAGATCCGTCGGCAGCAAATCCGGCGTAAACTGCACCCTCTTAAACGTGCAATCAATCGACTTCGAGATGGATTTAGCCAGCAATGTCTTACCTGTACCCGGCACATCTTCCAGCAGAACATGACCTGAAGTAACCATGGCAATAAACAGTCTGTCAATCAGTTGCTCTTTACCTACCATAACTTTGGAAACGTTTGCCCGAATGTCGTCGGCAAGACGACGAACGCCATGATAATCTAGAGTAATTGTAACCACCCCTTATGTAGTTTAACCTTACAACAAAGTTCGTCATGACATCCCATAATTCCTGTTATTCGGGACAAAATAAGACCGATTGCATAATAGACCGGCTTCTCCTTCTGTTACCATGAAGATATATCCCGATCCCCTGTGCTTCCGATACGCCAAGAAGCTGTCCAAGGACAGCTTCCGAGAATGCACCCTTATTGCGACACGCCCGATATTTGAAGATCTGATTATTCTGTCGTCCGTTCTTCCTGGGAAGCCGGATCCGTCCTGCTTTCAGGAATCAATAGTTTAGTCAGCTCCGCCTCAGCCTGCTCGCGACTATCGATCCGGATATCGATATAATGCCTAACCTCAGGCGGCTGGGCATAAAACGGCTCCAGAGACGCATTCCATAGCTTATAGTCCGGATGCCCGCGGAAGCCGATCAGGTGATCCTTAATGCCGCTCCAGCGGACGAGGAATATATATTCATCCCGGTTCTCCACACACTTGTTAAGCTCATGGCTTACATATCCCTTTTTCGTTAACAGAACGCCGGAAGCTTCCCGAAAAGCACTTTCAAACTCGCTTGCCAGCCCCGGTTTGATATAAAGTATCGCTGATTCCAGTATCATATCGCATCCCCCTCTTCGATATCCATCCGATCAACGGTAAGAAGTAACGCTTGTTATTGGGCAGCGCCATGCTAGGAAAACAAGTAGGTGCAGTCAAGTATATGCTGATATAATGAGAAGCATGAATACACTTATAAGGATGAGACAAACATGGCATTCGGCATCTCGAGACAGGAATTGCAGCAATGGAAGCAGAAGGTCGCACAAGGAGACATCGCTTTTTTGACCCATTATTGGTACGACAAGCGGTTTCCGGAGTTCCATACTGTAACCAAAGTAGGCTGCTCGAACCTCCAGCGCCTTGAGGACTGGTGTGTATCCAACGGACTTAATCCGGAATATATCCATTATCGCCTGCCTTACCCGCACTTTGATCTGATCGGTCCCAAGCAAACCGAATTACTGCAAAAGTATAGGCTCGAAGATCATATCACCCGATTCGGTCTGTAAATGCCTATCGGCGGCGTACTTTTATAGGACAGACCACATATAGCGGAACTTTTTCTTGCGCGTAAAGATGGTCAGCCTCTCTGAAGTTTATACGTTCTTATCTCTTAACAAAACCCGCCTTGATCCACGGCCATGCTCGCTACATGCCGTGCCCGATCAGGCGGGTTTTATTAGAATGTTTATCGACGGAATCGTATCGTGGTTTTCTAATGATTCGGGTCTATTTCTATAGCATCAAGTAACAGCCCCGCTAGTCATCTTCTTTAGCGTCTTGTTGATCCAGATCGCGGCAGTCGCACCCTCACCCATCGCCACGGTGGTTAATTCGGAATGGACGCCCAGGTCACCAGCGGCCCAGAGCAACTCGACACTCGTCATTTTGGACCTTGGATCGGTCTTGACATGCCGGTTGTGCTCAAGCTCTGCCCCCAACTGGTCGGCCAATTCGGAATAGATCATATTCCCGCCAAAAGATATAAACCCCCGCTCCGCGGACACAATGCTCCCATCCTCCAACACGACGGCCGATAGAATGCCGCCCTCCTCATGAATTTCCGACACCTTTTTCTCTATATACGGAATCCCGAGCTCCGCCAATTGGGACATATGCTCGGAAGAAGCTGGCTCCCCTTCGTGATTGATGTAGATGATATCCTTGGTCCGCTCCGATAGCAACACGGCCATACTCGCACCGGGATCGCCCGATCCCATCACGACAGTCTTTCGATCCTGAATTTCATAACCATCGCAATCGGGGCATACAAAGACGGATGTGCCCAGCGTGGGCATCAGGCCTGGAAGCTTGGGAAAACGGTCCATCACACCTGTTGCGAGCAGCAAGGTTTTGGCCCTGTACTGAACTCCATCTTTACCGGTTAACACAAAATACTCCGCTTCATCTCGCCCCGCTTTCCGAATATCATCAGCAGCAAACGTGACACCAACAGACTCCGCCTGCTGACGTCCGCGCCGCCTGAGCTCTTCACCAGGGACTCCATCCGGCCATCCGAGGATGTTGCGGTAGCTCTTACATATGGTGGACCGCCCCGTTCCCCGGTCAATCACAAGGACATCGTAGGCAGAATACCGTCCCAGCTGTATAGCCGCCTGCAGACCTGCAATTCCGCCGCCGATGATAATGCAATCTTTCACTTCGGTATCCAACATGTAGGTTTATCCACTCATTTCTATATCGAATTAAGAGCTGGAACTCCTTGCATCAAGATATACTTCAAGAAGAGAGGTACACCCTAAATATTTAACCAATCTGCCGTGATTTACTCCTGAAAAATCAAATAGACCCCGGCATTAAGCGCCGAGGTCCAAAGCAATGAATCACAGGAGAAGCTGTCCGGCTAATGCACCGGTAATCACAACAAGCCACGGAGGGCTCTTCCAGAACATCAGCATCCCGAACAGACCCGCGCCGATCACAAATTCAAGCGGACTATGAATGGAGGATGTCCAAATGGGATGATACAAAGCGGCCAGCAGAATCCCGACCACTGCCGCATTCATGCCTGTCAGCATGCCTTGCAGTTTAGGGTTTCTACGGATGCTGTTCCAGAACGGCATTGCCCCTACGATGAGCAGAAATCCAGGCAAAAAGATAGCGAGTACAGCAACGACACCTCCAGGAATCCCCTGGATCAAGACCCCGAGGTACGCGGCAAAAGTAAACAACGGACCGGGTACAGCCTGTGTTGCTCCGTAACCCGTCAGGAAATCCTCTTTGGACATCCATCCGTTCAACACCGTCTCACTCTCGAGCAGCGGGAGAACGACGTGGCCTCCGCCGAATACAAGCGATCCAGCTCGGTAGAAGCTGTCCACAATGGCTACCCAACCATTATCGGTCAGACCTTTAAGGAGCGGCAGACCCACTAATAACACAACAAATATGCCCAAGCAAAAGAGTCCGGCTTTCCGTCCAATCGGCATCTTGATCTCGGGTGCAGCTTCTTCGTTCACTTGACGCCTAAACAACCACAGTCCCGAAATGCCGGCCAGAGCGATGACCGTCACTTGAGAAATAGGACTCTGCCACAGCAAAACAAAGGCCATGGCTACTAACGCTATGGCCGCCCGTACGGGACCCGAGGCCAGTTTTCCTGCCATACCCAGAACCGCTTGCGCCACGATGGCCACTGCGACAATTTTCAGCCCTTGAATCCAGCCTGCCGAGCCGGGATCGAAGGTTTGCATCAAATAAGCGAAGATCATGAGCATGAGCACGGATGGTAACGTGAAGCCGAGCCAGGCAACGATACCGCCCCATAGTCCCGCTCGCATCACCCCAACACCAATGCCCACCTGGCTGCTGGCTGGGCCAGGAAGAAACTGGGCCAGGGCCACCAAATCAGCGTAACTCTTCTCATCCAGCCATTGTTTGCGCCGCACGTAAGTCTGGTGGAAGTATCCGAGATGGGCGATCGGTCCGCCAAATGAAGTAAGTCCCAGCTGTAAAGCAGTCCACCAGGTTTCGCCGAGAGCATGCCACCTGCCAGAGGGCTGCCTATTGCCGACTTGAGTTTGCACTTGTTCTTTCTCTGTCTCCGGATTCAATATCCATCGCTCCCCATATGCTTGGTGTAATGTAATAAAAACTTGTAACCCGTTCACCCTTAAGTATACAGATCATCTTTATCAAATTTCAGAGTATACCAAATTCTCATAATCAATCTACCCATTTATGTAAACGCTACGTAAAATCTTTAGAATTTTTGAATGTTATCGTATGAAAGTCCGCACAAACACTGAAAAAAGAGCGACCCAACAGAACTTATGTCCATGGATCGCTCTTATTATCATATTTACAGTGCGTCACTATCAATTGACTCCTATAGCTTTAAGCCTCCGGCTTCGTTTCGTTCGGTACGGAGAGATAACCTGGCTTCGCTGCGCCAAAACCGAAGATGAACAATACAAGGACAATGGCAGACAGCACCGCCAGAGGCACCTTCCATCCTCCTGTCGCATCATGCAGGAACCCGATGAGCAACGGACCTACAGCAGCCAATAAATAACCCAGCGACTGGGCCATACCGGATAAAGCGGCAGCTTCTTGAGCCGATTTCGTACGAAGGGTAAAGAACATCAGGGATAAGCTGAAATTCGCCCCACCTGAAATACCTACCAGCATCACCCATAGCAGATTCAAAGAAGTCATGCCGGAAAATAGGCCTGCATAACCAGTCAGCATGGACAATGCTGAGATCGTCACCAGCATACGCTGATTGGGATTCCGGCCAGCCAGAACAGGAATAATGAAGGAGAATGGTAAGCTGACAAATTGGAGAATCGAGAGCATCCAGCCCGCAGCACTATAATCCATGCCTTGGCTTCTCAGAATCTCGGGCAGCCATGAGATGTTCACGTAGAACGTAAACGATTGAAGTCCCATGAATAAAGTAATGTACCAAGCAAGCGGTGATCTCAGTACACTCTGATGTTTGGTCGCAGCCGAACTGACCTCAGCGGTTCTTCCGGAACTGCGGCGCTGGATGATCCAGACGATCAGGGCTAACACGGACAATGAACCCCAGATTAATAGGGATCCTTGCCAGCCAAGGCCTGCTTGGGTAGCCAGTGGAACGCTGATCCCGGATGCGATCGCGGCGAGCAGGTTCATCGAGGCAGAGTACGTGCCCGTCATCAATCCGATATGCCGCGGGAAATCCCGCTTGACCAGACTTGGAAGCAGCACGTTCCCTACGGCTATGGCCATTCCGAGAAATGCGGTACCGATTAACAGCGTATACGGAGATGATACCGAACGTATGCCGATTCCGAATGTCAGTACCACCATACTAAGTAAAAGAGTATTCTCCAAACCCCATTTTTTGGCCATGGCCGGTGCCATCGGCGACAATAAAGCAAAGGCTAATAGCGGCAGCGTAGTGAGCATACCCGCCAACGTGTTCGAGATTCCCGTATCGTCGCGGATGATCCCGATCAGCGGGCCGACCGATGTAATCGCCGCTCTCAGGTTAATGGCAATCAGGATGATACCTGCAAACATCATCCATGTGCGCCCAGCGGAAGTTGTGTTTTGATCTATCGATGTTCTTGATGTCATGACATGGACTCCTTACTTTCAAACAATATGTAAAAATAAACTTATCCGAGTTTATCACAAACCCGGACATTAGGCTATAGCCTCGGGAGGCTATCATGGCCGCTTTTCGGGCCAGTCCGCCGCCGATTCAGCGTTGTGCATTAGCCTGCAGACGCACGTATAGAGCCCTACACAAGTGGGCTCCAAGCGTATACGGATAATTTTTGAACATCGCTAATGTAATCATTATACCGTTTCTGTGTTTCCTCGGATGCGTACTGTCGGAACTGCTCGAAGATTCCCATGCATCGCAGCATTCCGTTATCACTTTTGATTCTTATCGAGTACTCCAAACTATCTACAATGAATGTTAAACCACGATCAAATTTTTTGGAGTTCAAATAGTATATCCCTAGCTCAGTAAGAAGGCGAGCGTATTGGTTCATCGTAACTTGTTCACTTATCTTGCCGAGGCTGCTTCGTTGTGGTTTATATACCTGATACTCTTTAAACTTCTCCAGAATATGATCTATGTTAAAGCGATGTCGATTTGCTGCTACAACAATATTGCATAAGGCAGTAAAAATCTCATCTGTTCTAGATTCAACATAGTTTACATATTCAAAAAGAACGTCAGAGTGTCCAGACATTAACCTGTATAAGTATCGATTCGCTCTTGCCCATTCTTTAAACTGATTGATAATTATTTTTTCCTGATCGGACGGTGCCTTTATCCAATCCGGGTTTTCATACATAGACAGATAACTTAATGCTTCCTCAAAATTTCCTGCTTCACGACGGACATTCGCTTGAATTAGAAATGAATAGAGTATGTAAAAAATGATGGGCTTTTCCTGTCCATCATTCATAATCGCTATTTTACAATTGTTCTTATATTGTAATCTAGCTTTATGACCCATTTTTCTAGCCAGTACTTCAATTGTGTCCCACCGCTGAAAAGAAATATTCACATTAATAAGCTTTCTATAAGCGTCTAATTGATATTCATCATCTAATCTATCAATATAATGCTCAAAAGATACTGCCAGCTTTAGATTAGCTTCCACATTGTCACTTATCTCCATTACAAAGAGCCGATATTGGCATAATGCAAGCCTTTCAGAATGCTGGAACTTTTCACTTTCAGCTACGCATTCATACAATAATGCCGCCGCTTTATACTTCTCCCTGTTGAAGAATTCCTCCGCCATTTCAAAAAGCATCGGCGCGTAATTGATGTTCTCCATCGTCATTCGTGCTGCTTTATGCAAACAATCCAGTTTATCCAGCTCCGCACATCGCCCCAGAAAAGGTCCAAGCCTACGCCAGTCGGGGGTAGCATGGAAAATACTCTCAGTTATATAAAGTTCATAGAATTGCCCCTCTTCCAGCCCCATACCTTCGGTAATCCGGTCTAGCTGGTGCATAGACATGGGACGATTACCATTTATGATATTACTAAGTGTTCCGCTATTGACACCCGATTTCTTTGCAAATTGGTTAATCGTCATACGATGATTCTGCAAATATTTAACTATCTCTCCGCGAATCGTGGCTGTCGTCTCCAAGTAACAACACCCCCAGAAAAATCTATTAAATAGCATTTCCCTATTACACTTGAGGGCTCCAAGCGTACACGGATAATTTTTGAACATCACGAATGTATTCATTATACAGTTTCTGTGTTTCCTTGGATGAATACTGACGGAACTGCTCGAAGATTCCCATGCACCGCAACATCCCGTTATCACTTTTGGTTCTTATCGAATACTTGAGGCTGTCCAGGATATAGGATAACCCGCGATCATACTGCTTAGCATTCAAATAGTATATCCCTAACTCGGCGAGGAAGCGGGTGTATCGATGTACTGTGAGCTGATCGTTAACCTTTCCAAGTTGATTTTGCTGTGATCTATAATGCAAATACTCTTTAAAGCGTTCCAAAATAGGATCAACATCGAGATGGTGACGATTGGCTGTAATCATGATATTACATAGAGCCAAGAAAATTTCATCTTTTCTTGATTCAACATAATCTACATAATGATATAGAACATCTGGTTGTCCACTCATTAAACCATACATATATCGATTAGCCTCAGCCCATTCGTTGAACTGATCCATAATGAGGGATTCTTCATTGCTTGGATTAATTACCCAATCGGGTTTTTCATACAATGATACATAGTAGAACGCATTATCGTAATCCCCTCGCTCTTGATATATATCGGCCTGCATTAAGTATGAATATAAAATATAAAATATAAGCGGTTTTCTTGGATATTCGCACTCCTTAAACCTGTCTCTATTTTGTTGATAATGAATTTTCGCTTGATGTCCCATTCTTTTTGCGAGTGTCTCGATTTTATCCCATCGTTGTAATGAAATATTCAGATTTATCAGCTTAACATATGCATCCAGTTGATACATTTCATCTAACCTATCGATATAGGGCTCAAAGTATACAGCGGCTTGTAAATTTTCTTCTTGATTCTCCCCTAATCTTATTAAGAATAATCGATACTGACAAAGTGCCAACCGTTCGGAATACTGCAATTTTTCGCACTCGGCTACGCATTCGTATAACAATGCGGCTGCATTGTACTTTTCCTCGTTAAACAAATCTTCCGCCAAGTCGAAAAGCATCGATGCATAATTGATATTTTCCATCGTCATTCGTGCAGCTTTATGCAAACAATCCAATTTATCCAGTTCCGCACAGCGCACAAGGAAAGGTCGAAGCCTCCGCCAATCCGGTGTCGTATGAAAAATGCTTTCCGTTATGTAAAGCTCATAGAAATGCCCCTCTTCCAGACCCATTCCTTCGGTAATCCGGTCTAATTGGTGCATAGACATGGGACGATTACCATTCAGAATATTACTAAGTGTCCCGCTGTTGATGCCCGATATCCTGGCAAATCGGTTAATTGTCATACGATGATTCTGCAAATATCTAGCTATTTCTCCGCGAATCGTGGCTGTCGTCTCCAAGTAAACAACACCCCCAGATGGAAAACCAAATATTAGTATAGTAAATAATTAATTTCATGCTATTATTTTACATTTGTTAGGTCAATAGTTATAATTATGACATTAATTGTAATAGATAAATAAGAACGATTACCAGCAAAGCTCCAGATAACGAGAAAGTAAACTTTTCAGCCCTTTCGCTTCCCAAAAAGGTTGAAAGGGCGTTATTTATGTTCCAAGACATTTTGAGGGGAATTGAATTTGCCATCCTAAAAGCTGCCCAGTCCGGTACGCCAAGGGCCCGTAGTTCACGCAGACGCGTCCGCACTCGTTTCCATTGTTCCATAAGCACATTCGAAGTCTTCGGCGAATCCACTGAACGAATCTCTCGCTGTGCCCCTTGTCAGAGGCTATTCGGATATGGACCGACTTCGATTCGTTAGTTCTCGGACTTTCTCCTTAAACCGGGAGATCGTCTCAACTTTCCTTCTCCAAAAGTGGATTATCAATTTCAGTACACGTTCGCCTGCTCGTTTGTTTGCGACAAAGATATGTCAGTCGTCCGCTTAGCGAACGTATCGCAGTCCACGCTGGGTATGTTCTTTATAAAGACCATCCAGCAGAATGTTCGCCAGAAGTGCTCAGAGGGGACCTCGCGGTGGACATCCTAGGCGCTCGCGAGCCCCCGTTCGGGATTTTCATCCTATAATGGCGGCTATGCTGGGCGTACTAATAAAAAAGATGGCTCCAGATACACCTGGAAGCCATCACTTTATGACCCTAACTAAATCATATATGTAAGAATTGTCACGTTCCTACTCCGTGATTACTTAAATGCATTATCCGATCTTGTGGAATAGTGTTGTCAGCATTTACAGTAAAACTCGGAGTTGCTACCACAAAAAGAATACTACAGGCAATCAATAGATGAGCCAATTTCTTTTTCATAATTTCTTGCACCTCACTAATTTGTTTTTCATCTCTTCATTGTTTTTATTGTAAAATATGGCGGAACTACACAAATATTCTCGCATTTTGGAACATCTATAATTGTAATAGAATCTACTATATTTTCCAATAGAAATATGTGAAATAGTAATGATACTTCTCAGCTAAGCTAATAACTAACGGATAGACCAATTTTTTTATCATTTAGCTTTTGAACTTCACACACTAAACCCCTGTATCTTTGTTGCACCTCTAGTGTAGAAAAATTACGAAATTGTTCAAACACCCCCATACATCTTAACATTCCATTATCGCTGTTTATAGTAATGGACTTTTCCAAACTATCTAGAATTAATTTCAATCCCTTATCAAACTGCTTTAAATTCAAATAATATATTCCTAACTCAGCTAATAACCTAGTATATCGATCAACTGTTATTTGTTGAAAAATTACTCCTATATGATTCCTTTGTTCTTTGAATCCTATATAACCCTTAAATTTCTCCAAGATATGATCAACTCGTAGTTGATATCTATTGGCAGCAATCATAATGTTGCATATCGCGAGAAATATTTCATCCTCCTTATCTGTGATGTATTTTACATACTCCGAAAGTGCTTCATCATTTCCAGCCATTAGTTTATATAGATATCTGTTAGCCTCAGCCCACTCATTAAACTGTTTAATTATAAGAAGTTCTTCTTCATTCGGCTCATTTTTGAGCCATTCCGGATCGGAGTACATAGAAACATACTTCAATGCTAAATCATAAGCTCCACGTTCATAATATACAGTGGCTTTTATTAAGTATGAATATAACTTATAGAAAACGATCGGTTTACTTCTCTCTTCTTCTTGTCCAAATATGCCCTCTTCGTATTGATATTGGATTGAAGCTATTCTCCCCATTTTATCAGCTAGTTCATCAACTTTGTTCCACCTATTCAATGATACGTTTAAGTTTATCAGCTCTCTTAACGCATCCAATTGATAAACTTCATCTAATCTATCAATATAAGGTTCAAAGTATACTGCAGCCCTTGAATTAACCTCCTGATCATCACCCAATTCCAACGTAAACAACCGATACTGACAAAGGGCTAATCTTTCCGAATGCTGAAATCGTTCACTCTCAGCCACGCTCTTATACAGCAGTACAGCCGCCTCATGTTTTCCCTCTTTGAAAAAAAGCTCTGCCGTTTCAAAGAGTAAAGGCGAATAAGAGATATTATCCATCGTCATCCGGACAGCCTTGTCCAGACAATTCAGCTTCCCCAGCTCAGCGCATCGGTGAAGAAACGGACCCAGCCGACGCCAATCCGGCGTAGCATGAAAGATGCATTCATCAATATACAGCGCGTAAAAATAACCCTCTTCCAGGCCCATACCTAACGTAATCCGGTCCAATTGCTGCATGGAAATCGGGCGGTTGCCATTCAGAATGTTGCTGAGTGTGCCGCTATTGACCCCCGATATCTCAGCAAACCGATTAATCGTCATTTCGTTCTTATGTAGGAACTCTTCCATTTGTTCACGAATCGTGGCTGTCATTTCCAAGCTAACACCACCCTTTAGGATCAGAACCCAAATATTAGTATATTTCTCTATACAGTTATCATATTGATTAATATTCCAGCGGTCAATACTTAATTACGTCATTTTTTTACAAAAAATACCCAATACAATTTAAAAATGCCAAATTCAATCACTTTCCTTTACTATTTTATATATCGTCAGATTGATCACTACGATGAGAAAAAGCGCTCCGAAATTTTCGGAGCGCTCAGGCTGTCGAGAAAGTCTCGACAGCTATTTTTTGTGTATTTAATTCAACACGACACCGCGTTAATA
>NZ_PDHM01000010.1 GCF_002573715.1 Paenibacillus sp. EZ-K15
CGTTTGTCTTAGTAGGTTTATTATTACTACAAGTTTAAGAGGTGTCCACTTTTTATTCTAGGTGCAAAAGGGACGTTATTTCATGAAAGAGGATAAAATCGTTTACGGGTCGATCGACGAATATATTTCAAGCTGCACTCCCGAAGTTCAAAGCATTCTCCAGACATTAAGACAAGTGATCAAGGAGATGGCACCGGAAGCGAAGGAAAAAATCAGCTATCAGATGCCGACCTTCGATTTTCACGGAAATTTGGTGCATTTTGCGGCATTTAAGAAGCATATCGGTTTTTACCCGGCCCCTAGCGGTATTGAGGCGTTCCAAGATGAGTTAAAGGAATATCATAAGTCCAAAGGTACCTTGCAATTTCCCATCGATAAGCCTTTGCCCTATGACCTGATACGCCGAATCGTTCAATATCGAGTCGAGCAAAACCTGCAAAAGGCAAACAGCAAATCAAAAGGGAAGAAGTCGGTGGAGAGCTGAGATGGAACACCAGAGAAGGCGGTTTTACTGCCTTCTTTTAAAGTTCCTTTTTCAAATAGTAATGCGTATGCCGTCCGGCATTCTCGATCTTGCCATATACCTCATAACCCTGCTTGATGTAAAAATCCAAGGCTTGAAAGCTAAGTGTATCCAACTTTGCGAACTCGCATTGTTTCTCTATCGCTATTTTTTCCGCCTCGTTCAACAGCTTGGCTCCGTACCCCGATTTACGGTATGGTTCATCCACGAATAAGTAGTGGATCTCCAGCCAGTTCCAGCATATTTCCCCCACAATCCCACCCAAAATCTGACCGTCCGCATTCCTCAACAATAAATTGATTTCCTGATATCGGCCTTTTAAGTCGTCTGGGAAGTGCTTGAGATTATACGCAATCAATTGATTTCTCACATAATTTTTATCCTCGCTCTTTGACGCTATGACTTCATTCGTGAAATAGATTTCCATATCGGTATGCTCCTTCTAGTATGCCGGTTTACTGATATTCATTAGGATTCGGAACCATTGAACCCTATCTTCCTCAACATACCATACCCAGCGCATGAACCGGCGGTAAAAAATCTTTTTAAAAGAATGTACCCGTGAAGCAGGGGAATGCCTATGATATACTGTTGTTGTTATTTTATCCGTTTCATCTAAGGGAGGATTGTCCTAACATGTGTTGCATCGCATTCATACGTATTCGTTAATGAAGGTACAGAACATCTAAATCCATCCATTTTCATGTAAAAATGCGAAGGATTATTTGTGCTGTGCCTTTTTCATTACTATACGAATGAATGAGGTGCTTTTTTGTGTCCAAAAATAATAAAAATCATCGGGAAAAGCTGAAGAAACCGTCTAACTTTTCCGCGCAGCATTTATTAATCAGCAAACGGCTGATTCATGATATGATCGATTTGGCCCAGATCCGATCCACCGATACCGTTCTCGATATCGGAGCAGGGACAGGGGCATTAACCTTTCCGCTGGCAGAGAAGGCGGCACATGTGCTCGCGATCGAGACAGATCCGGCGTTTGTGGATAAACTGTTCAGCAAGATAAAAGATGGAAGCAACATTCGCGTCAAGCAGTCTGATTTCCTGGAGGTTCCACTTCCGAAAAATCCGTTTGCCGTCGTGGCGAATATTCCGTATTCGATCACCACGCCGATCATGGTGAGGCTGCTGGATCATCCCGGCGTGCCGCTGCAGCGAGCCGTGCTGCTTGTGGAAAAGGGTGCAGCCAAACGTTTTACGGCAGTTCCTGTTCAAGATCCGCGTATCTTAAGCTGGAGGATGCATTACGACATTCGGCTCGTGCGAACCATATCGCCTCAGCATTTTGCGCCGCCTCCCAAAGTGGATTCCGCTATTCTAGCTATCAACCGGAGGAAGAAGCCGCTCATTGCCGCGCAGCATCAGCCGAGGTTTATAGCGCTGGCAGCCTACGGATTGCGGGACTCGAGACTGCCGTTATTCGTGGCCCTAGCGGGCGTATTCACACCTCCCCAGATTACGAAGCTGGTCCGATTGCTGGGGGTGGATCGAGAGCTCCCCATCGGTAGGCTGAACGAAGAGCAGTGGGGAACTGTATTCCATACGATGCTCCAGCATGTGCCGTCAAGTCGTTGGCCCAAACTTTCTACAAGCTCCAAAGGCAAATCCAAGAAAAGAAAATAACATTCGATGGAAATCTCCGTCGTTTCTAATACGTTCACTTTTAAAATATTCGCAGAATTCGCTTGACCCTGACACTAGTGTCAGGGTTTACAATGAAATCGAATCGTTCATCTAGGAGGCGTAGAAGCATGAAAATCGGAGAACTTGCAGCCCGTACCGGAGTCAGCATCCGTTCGCTTCGATACTACGAACAGCAAGGATTGCTTATGCCGGTTCGCAACGAGAACGGATACCGGGAGTATTCGAGTCTCGCAGAAGAACAGGTGCGTACTATCCAGTTGTATTTGAATCTGGGGTTGTCCACCGAGCAGATCGCCGGTTTCCTGCATTGCGTCTTGAAAAATAAAGAGGCGTTTTGCGCGGAGGTGTTCCCGATTTTTCGTCAAAAAATTGCCGAGATCGAGGCGCAAATTCACCAGCTGAATCATATCAAGATGAATCTGGAGGAACGCATGCAATCGATTCTGGATGAACGAGAATCGGAAGAAGCGGAGGAATGCAAATGAGTTTATCACGAATAGATGCAGCCAGCTTTCAAAGTGCGATTAAACAGAATGGAGTCACTCTTGTTGAATTTGGAGCCAAATGGTGCCCGCCGTGCAAAGTGCTGCTTCCCATCCTGGATGAGCTGAGTCAGGAAGAAGCGGGTCGCCTGGATGTCTATCAGGTGGATTGTGACGAATCTCCGGAGCTTGCCGCTCAATTCGGCATCATGTCCATGCCGACGGTGATTGTGTTTCATAACGGAGAACCGGCAGACAAACTTATTGGACTTCGGCCTAAGAGTGTGTATCAAGCGGCGATAGGCCGTTATGTATCATAGAATCGAATAATCGATGAATGAGCGAAAACGCCTCTGATGTTTGATGACACAGAGGCGTTTTCTATTGATGTAGAGGGCATTATTCGCCGTGTATCGAATTCTTATATAGCAACCGTAATAAGGCTACCGAAGCTGTTTGGGATCATCTGATGATAGGATTTTTTGTGGATAAATATATGCCTGGTAAGGCGCAGAAGCGAAAATTTTTAAGGAGGTGCTTTAATTGACAACAGAGATCCTTTTCTCAACCAACTCCATCGGTCATGTAACGGATGAGCAGCTTCAAGTTATGCTGAACAGACACCATCTAGGGAACCTCATTTCAGCTGAGAAAACGTCTGAGGGAGTAGGAAATCAGACGTTGTTCATTAACTCGAGCCAAGGAAGCTATGTATTGAAGGGAAATCCCCTTTATGAAGGGCAGTTGGCTGAAGAGAAATTTTATACGGACTGTTTGCAAGAGTATACATCACTGCCTTTATCGGCCCCATATCTGTTAGATGAATCCATCGATATATTCGGCTGGAGCTACGCGATCATGCCTCGTCTTCATGGCGTACATATGAATGAACCACAACTTAGAGCAGGGCTTGGTGCAGCGGATCGAATAGATATTGCCTCTTCAGCAGCTAACATTTTAAATGAAATGCACGGCTGGAAAGTGGATCAGTATGGCGAGCTCGACCCGCAAACGCAAAGGATTCGCCCGTTTGAGGGATCTTATAAAGAGTGGCTCTACCAGCGAATTCGGTTTTGGTTGGAGGATGCCAAACAATATTCCCAGATCACTCCAACCGATACGGAATGGGTAGAAGAGGTGCTGCGTGACTCGGCGGATGAGTTCGATAAGCATTGCTCACCCACTTTTGTTATGGGGGATTTCAAAGCAGAGAATATGCTGGTAGCGTATGATACGGCTTGTCAGGAGTGGCGAATCAGCGGCATTTTTGATTTTACAACCGGATATTTTGGGGATGGAACAGCGGATTTGCCTAAGATGGTGATTATGTATTGGGATTTCGAGGAACAGGAAGTAGCGCGGCATTTTATACAGATGTACTTACAGGGCTCTGCAAAAAAGGAAGGCTTTGTTGATCGATTTAGGGTGCATATGCTCCATCAGCGTATATTGGATTGGGGATGTGCCAAAGCGATTGGTGCAGTCACTTGGGATCCGCAGCTAACCTTTTCCGAATGGGCAAAAGATTATGTTTATGCCATGGACTACTTGAGATAATGGAGTGCATCATGTACTGAGTAGAATAACCTGAACGAATCGTCAGGTCCCGGGTAAAGGGCAGAGCAGTCATTACAGACTTACGCTCTGTTCTTTTTTTTAGATATCAGAAAGTATAAACTTCGAAGCATGGCCTACCTGATATCGCAAGAAAAACAACATCTAAACGCGGTCTGTCTTCTTTGAGAGTACGTCGATAGACGTTTTTCTTATGTGCTTGTGGAATTCCGGATTGACCTTCACATGATGTGATGGTTTACAATGCGGTTAACCGAATGAAAAGGAGCTGCTGCGTGTGCATATTAGTGAATTGTCACGTAAAACGGGCGTAAGTTTGCGTTCTTTGCGTTATTACGAGGAGAAGGAGCTATTGTCTCCGGACCGTCATGATAATGGCTATCGTGAATATAGGGAGACGGATATCGAGCGGGTTCGGTTGATCCAGATGTATTTTAGCCTGGGATTGACGGTGAAGGAGATTATGAGCTTTTTCCAATGTGCGTTTGATGAGCAGCCCACAATCGAATGTCTCCCGAATGCGGTTGAGGTAGGTAAACGGAAGCTGGATGAAATCCAGCTGCAGATCGAACTTCTAAAGCAGGAGGAAATCCATTTGCAGGAGAACATTACGGCATGGGAAGTTATTTTAGACAAGGGGGATCGGTGTAATGACAAGGTTGATGGACAGGAAGTGAAGCGAGTGGCTATCGTGACAGGGGGCAACCGCGGAATTGGAAAAGAGATTGCAAGACAGCTTGCTGCCAATGGACTTCAGGTGATCATTACATCCCGGGACGAAGAGAAGGGGAGGCTGGCTGTCCAGGAATTGCTTGCGGATGGGCTCCTTGTGAAGCTGTACGTGGCGGATGTCCATGAAATCAACGATGTGGCACGGATGATGGAGAGAATACAGTCAGACTACGGCCGCCTGGACGTGCTGGTGAACAATGCCGGAGTGATTTTGGACCGGGGGGTTTCTGTGCTGGATGTAGAGGAGTCGGTCGTGCGCGCAACGTTGGAAACGAATTTTTTTGGTGTTTTGCGTATGACGCAGGCGGCGATTCCTTTGATGAAGCTGCATCATTACGGGCGCATCGTAAACATCTCTTCCGGTCTTGGCGCTTTCGAAATAATGCAGGATGGTTACGGTTTAAAAGGGTCATCCTCGGCCTATCGTATCTCCAAAACGATGCTGAATGCGTTAACCTGTCTCGTGTCGCAGGACGTAGCCGGTACCGGGATAAAGGTAAACGCGGTTTGCCCGGGCCGGGTTCAGACCGACATGGGCGGTGCGGACGCTCCGCTAACCGTTGCCGAAGGGGCTGATACGGCTGTATGGCTGGCGACGATGGAGGATGATGGACCGAGCGGGGAGTATTTCCGTGAGCGGCAGCGAATTGCTTGGTAATATGGTGGGGTTTTCGGTATGCAGGGGAAGACGTCTACTCTTTGGTTTACCGATGATGACGTTGCTAATGATTAGCAGTATAAAAATACTCTGAAAAAGCCCCATTTCGAAGATGCTGATGTATAATAATCGGTATCAGGAGGTGCAGAGTATGAGTGATATCAACATTTTTGGCCATCAGGCTTTGTTTGAACATGTCTACAAAAGTGCTCCAATTGGCATTGCCCTGGTTTCGATAGAAGGAAATTGGATCAGCGTAAATCCTGCGGCTTGCAAAATGTTTGGCTTCACGGAAGAAGAATTGATGTCACAGCCGGCAACCGATTATATTTATTCTGATTGCACTAACAATAAAGATAAATTGTATCAGTCTTTGGACGAGTCGTCCTCAACTATTGCGGTGGAAAAACAATTCGTACATAGAGACGGCCATGGCATCTGGGCATCGATGCATGTTTCTCTGGTTCGTGACGAAAAGGATCAAACCCCTTTATTTTTCATTTCGCAAATTGTTGATATTACCCAGAGCAAGATAGCCGAGCGAAAGCTCCAAGAGAGTATTGAACGCTACACTTCGCTGAAGAAGTATAACCATGATGCGATCATCTCCTTCAATCTGGAGGGGAGGATCATTAACGGGAACCAGATGGCAGAGCAGCTGACTGGTTATAAGATTCCGGAATTAATTGGAACCAAGATCTCGAATTTGATCGGTGAACGTAATCTTACCCGCGTACTTTCTGCTTCAGCTGATTATGTTGCTGTCGAGAAGGGCATTAACGTCATCCATCACAAAGACGGACATACGGTTGAAGTGCTCGCTACACTGGCACCCATTGTCATTCATAACAAGAATGTCGGTTTTTACATCATTGCCAAGGACATGACGGAGCAGAAGAGGCTCATCATCGAGAAGGAAGCAGCCGAGAAGACAAATAAAGCCAAGAGCGAGTTTCTGGCGATGATGAGCCATGAGATCCGTACGCCGATGAATGGTGTTATCGGGATGACGGACCTGATCCTTGAGACGGAGCTTGATGAAGAGCAGCGGGACTATGTACAGATCATTAAGAAAAGCGGGACAACCCTTCTGAACATCATCAATGATATTTTAGACTTCTCCAAAATCGAATCGGGCAGAACGGAGCTGGTGGAGGAAACATTTAATCTGAGAACGGCTTTGTCCGAAACATTGAACCTGATTCTTCCGAAGGCGCTGGAGAAGAATATCGAGGTAACCACATCCGTAGCTTCGGATGTTCCGAGTCAGGTTTACGGGGATGTGACGAAGCTGAGGCAGGTCTTAATGAACCTGCTTAGTAATGCCATTAAATTTACGCCTAATGGCGCCGTCTCCATCTCTGTGCAGTGTGTCGAGAACCAGGGGAACTCGGCCCGTATCCAATTCTCCGTTATGGATACGGGTCTTGGCGTGCCGAGTGAGAAGGTTGCTCAGTTATTTGAACCCTTTTACCAAGTGGACCATTATATGACCCGCAAGGTGGAAGGGACGGGGCTGGGGCTGGCGATCTGCAAAAAACTCGTTCAGTTGATGGGCGGAGATATCTGGTATGAGAAGAATCAGAACCAGCCAGGGTCTGTCTTTACGTTTACGGTTGATTTTTCGTTTAAGTCGAATGCTGGAAATAAACAGGAGAATGGGGCCGTTCTCGAGAATCACTCCATAGGAAACGATCTGAAAATTTTGATTGCCGAGGACAATGAAGTGAATCAATTAGTCCTCAAGAAGATGATTGAGAAGCTGGGATACAATTCGACCACCGTCCAGAATGGACTTGAGGCGGTTGAAGCCTTCGAGCGTCATTCGTATGACATCGTATTCATGGACATTCAGATGCCCTTCATGGATGGAACGGAAGCGGTCCGCGTCATAAAAGAATCGGCATCATCCGAAAAAGAGCCTTATATCGTGGCCGTCACGGCCCATGCGATAAAGGGCGATCGCGAGAAATATTTAGGGATGGGCATGGACGAGTATGTAAGCAAGCCTGTCAGCATGAATGTTATCTCGGCCATTATCGATAAGTTTCTGGCTGAGCGAGATATGCCTCAAGCCTAAACAGATGAAAGCTCAAGTGATGTCACTTGGGCTTTTGTTCATTCCACAGCTGAACAATTAGGAACCAAATAGTATTATGCAGCTGCTCATCTGCCGTCGTAGGTCGTAGGGGTGGTGAGTGCAAAACGGCCTGCGGGAAAGGTTCCCTGCAGGCCGTTAATGATATAAGGTGTCCTAAGAGGCAATACCGGTCACGCTGCTTCCGCTCTTTGTAAGATTGTAGGTGATGACCTCACCGCTCCAGAAATGGAACTTGAGAATCACTTCTCCATCTCTGACCTCATTAAAAAAGGTAGGCTTGAGCTTGATTTCACCGGCCGAGTTGGAAGGGGAGAACGTATACTCAAACTCTTTGAAGGAGGTCCAGTCCTGTGGTCCTGCACTGCCCCCCGTTGCATATACCGCCTCCATCGTGGCTAGCTGATCTCCGTTGAATGTCGTTGGAATGCTGAACGAATCAGTAGTTCCCTGCGTGTTACGCAGCACAGGCTTATCATGGAGGATGACCTTGAAATTCCAGTCCGCACCGCGGTTGAATTTGGCCGCCAATACAGCATTCACGCCGAATTGGCCGGATGAAGTCAGCCTGGTCAGCAGGCTGGATGTAAACGTGATCGTATTTCCGTTAAGCGTATAATCCTGCCCGGCGACGAGCAGCTGTCCGTTTGTGCGGACTTCGGTTAACGTGTTGCCGTTTAAGTTCAAAGGTATGCTTTTATCCTGGGGGGCAGCTCCCTTTTTTAAAAAGATCAGGTCGGTGTCAGCGGTCGATGAGCGCCCGCTCCAACCCGCCTTCATGATGTTGTACAGTTCCGGATCGGACCAGGTAAAAGCGGTTCGCTTAAAGTGCTGGCCGTTGTCCCACAACATATGGGTAATGTTTTTCTGTTTGAGATAATAGGTTAGATATTCAAAGAACTTCAGTTTCTCCCCCTGCTCAATCACTCCCGTGCTCTGATCGAAGCCGAGCAGTCCATATTCACCCAGGATGACGGGAATTCCTCTGGCGATAAAGGTGTTATACACATTGTTGAATGTTTGATCGATATCGCTCTGGGTATCCGTCTCAAAACGGGTATTTTATTGAAATCGCTTTCTAATTTATAAATTATCATATTTTCCCATTTGGAAGTATCCGGATAATTCGTCATAAAATCATGTGGAAATTAGTTATAAGCTGCTCTAGTTTTCAGAAAGAGGTTTGATGGTCGAAGGGGATAAAAAAGCTGTTGCTCCTGTCAGATTTGACAGGAGCAACAGCTTTTATGTTACAGAATGTTGATAGCTACCTTCTACTAAGGTTTTTTAATTAAAACAAGCGTTTTGGATGCTTCGGATAAAGGTGTTGCGGATTGAGCACTCGAAGCGATTTTCTTATCTTTGGACAGTACGGACAAGACATAAACGGCGTATTCCGTATTGTCTTGTATGTCTTTTCCGAAGGCATCTTTAGCAGGGATATCAATCAAAGTCGAGATATCTTTGCCATCGGGTTTTATTGTTACATTGGTATTGACTTTGGCATCAGCTTCCGTCGCTGTTTTCAGATCGAAGGCCTTGATGCTATTTTTCTCTACAAACAACAGGCGGTATGCCGTAATGTTGCGCTCATCGATCGCCTTCTTGAAATCGACTTGAAGCTTCCCGCTTGCATCCAGCTTGGCTGCAACACCCGTTGTTTGGATATGGTTCAGAATTTCAAACTCCGCAGAAGAATTGGAGATGCTGTTGTTGGTAGAAATGGTTCCATCAGCAACAGCAAGGATGTAAACCCTATATTTAGTACCAGTTACGATAGCTGCACCGTTGACGTCCGCTAAACCTGCGGACAATTTGTGCTCGATTCTGTTAGGAGATGGTTCTACCTTCGTGTACAATTGTTCCTTGGTGATTTTGTTGGCATCGTCTAATCCAAAACTTTGGTTAGCCGGCACAACCATGATTCGATATTGTTTAACACTTCCTGATGAAGGATTGAATTTGACTACAATGTCACTGCTGTTCCCGTTGGTGCTTTCAATCCCGGCATATACATCAGAAGGAACCGTTACAGCGCTACCCGTAAGCTTAATCGGTGCAGATGGTGCCGACAGGGCATTGCTTATTGAACCATTGTTGCTTACGGACAATACGAATACTTGATAATCCACCAAATTGCGAATTGTCTCATTGTTAACATCTCTTGTTCCAGGTCTCAGAACGTCCTCAAAATTGGAGCCGATCGGTACTCTGTCGAAGTAAGATACATTGTTAGCTTGAGCTACATTAAAGTTACCAGCGTTAGCTTGCTTCACAACCATGATCCGATATTCCTTAATGTTGGTTTCATTTGCAGCCTTGGTAAACGATACTTTCAAGTCGCTTGCGTTATTATTATCGCTCACATCAGCTGCCGTAACGTTCGTAACCTTACCAACTTCCGTCACACCTTGAATTGTAACGGCATTAGAGACGGATGAAAGTGCTCTGCCGTAATTCGAGTAGCCTACCGACAAGACATACACCCGGTAGCTTGAACCTCTTTGAATGAGTTCCCCGTCGCTATCCCGGGTCGTGTTTGCTAAATCCCGAGAGATAGTTCTGCCGGTTTTGTTAACCGTGGTATAATTCCCGTTATCATAAGCTTGCGATACGCTCAGGCTCTTGGATGACTTCACAACGAGAATCCGGTAATGGTCTATGAAGTTTTCGCCATTAGCAGGATTGAAGGCGACTTTAAGGTCGCTTCCGTTACCATTATTGCCGACAATGGACAAGGTTGGCGTGGAAACAGGGTTTACATTGCCCTGATTGTTGTTTCCAAGCGTAATCGATGAGTAATTGGATAATGCATTGTTATTGCCCGAATATCCTACGGACAGGACATATACACGATAGCTGATACCATTGCGAATCAGCTCTCCATCGATATCACGGCTGTTGGAATTCAGGGTTTGAGTAATGTAGTTGCTGCTGTTGTTCTTATTGATTTGAGTGTAATTATAGCTGTTGTTTAAGTTAGTGGCTCTATTCAGATCAAAATAACTATCAGATGATTTTACAACGAATACCTGGTAATAGCTGATGTTAGAACGATCAGACGGCTGGGTGAATGACACCTGCAGGTCGCGTCCGTCATTGTAGTTGTTCACGTCAGTGACGGACAGATTGGTGACTGCGCCCAGATTGGTGCTGGAACTCAAGATGATGGAGTTCGATGGAGCGGACAGCACGTTGTTATTGGAGTTACTGTTGTCCACGGCCATGACGAATACGCGATAGTACACACCGTTACGAATCGTTGCTCCATCTACATCTTTAGCACTCGATGACAGCGTCAAGTTGTTGATGTTATTCCCGGTTTTGTTGACATGAGTATAGTAGTTGTAGTTGGAGGCCGTATTGGCTTTGCTTAAGTTGAAACTGTTATAATTGCTGTCCTTTACGACAAACACGCGATAAGAGTGAATGTTGGATTCGTTGGATACCTTGTTAAAGCTTACGCGAAGATCGCGGCCATCACCATGATCGCTGATATCCGTCACCTGCGTAATGGATGGAACCGTTGCGGTTCCCGTGTTGAGCGTGATGGAAGACGAACCTGAAGACAGGTTGCTTGCAAGCACACTCTCGTTGCTGCTGACAGATAGGACAAACACAGTGTAAGCGATACCGCTGCGGATGAGCTCATTTGAAGTATCACGAGCAGAGGAACTCAGCGTCGTGGACAGCGTTGTATTCGTCGTACTGGTTTTGCTCACCGTCGTATAATTCTGACTTGGGACGGATTTAGCTGCCGCCAGATTAAAGTTGGCAACATCCTTCGTTTTTACCGCAAATACGCGATAGTTGGTTACATTGCTCTCGTTCTGGGCACGCGTGAAGCTGACCTGCAGATCACGGCCATCGCCGTAGTCGCTCACATCGCTTGCCTTCACGTTGGTTGCTCCGTTCACCGAATTGGTGTTGGTCAGCGTCAACGACGGCGAAGCCGAGGAAAGGGCATATGTGCCGCCTGTTTTGCTAACTGCCAATACGTAAGCTTTATAAGACTGATTATCACGGATAAGATCATTATCTACGTCCCTTGAACCCGACGTGAGGGTTAGAGTCTGATCCGAGCCGGACGGGTACACCGTTGTGTAAGCTGCGGAGGACACGCGCTGTGCCTCTGATTGGTTTAACGTCTTGGACTGCTTCACAATCATCACGCGGTAATGCGAAATTAATGATTCGGTCGACGATTTGGAGAAGCTGACCTGCAGATCGCGGCCGTCGCCGGCGTTGCCGATGTCCCGAAGGGTCACATAATTCACCGGTACGATACCGGTATTATTTCCGCCGCCGCCTGAATTGTTCGTTGTTTTGACGGTGACCGTTTTCGTTTTGGAATTCCAGCCGATTTTTTGGCCGAGGGCTTCACTTACGAAGCGTACTGGCACCATGGTATTTCCTTTTAAGTTTTTCGCCGGAACATCCAGCGCTACCGTCTTGTTATTGATGGTGGCCGTCTTGGAGTTGATTTTTAGAATGACGGTTGTGCCATTTTTGGTCGCTGTGACGGTTTTCGTTTTTTGATTCCACTTGACCGATGCATCCAAGGCTTCGAAGATGGATCTCATCGGAAGCATGACGCGTCCTTGGATCATGATAGGTGCTTGAGGCGTATACAGCTTGACACCGTCAATCAAGACGCTGATGTTCACTGCCGCCTGTGCCTGCGATTGGAATGTCATGGGGATTAACAGTATAGCTGCTAGCAAGGCAGTCCATATTCTTTTCACACACTCAACCTCCTGAAATTTAGCTTTGTTATTATTTTCCTCTACAATATGACGCATTGGCCTAGAATAAAGTTTCAACTATAACATCGGCAATGCAAAAATATTTTTTAGTATCTGGTCATAATAAGGGAAGAAACAGCAGAGGTTTGCTGTTTTTCTTCCCTTACTGATGCACGAAAATTACGGATCATAGTCCGAAGGATAAACATGCCGGGTCGGAGCTTTTTATTGGAAGATGGATGAATTGCATCTATAATCGGGTAAGGGATATATTCCCATATGGAAACCGCCGGGGTGGAGGGGTAAAAATGCCGGATTACACGGTACACATCATGCAGCTTAGAGAAGATAACTATCATAACGGGCTTAAGCTGGGTCGCAGCCTGCGAAATCAACCGATATTAAAAGCTTTTGAAGCAGCCACCAAACCGGAGATCGATACGGAACAGTTGAAGAGCATCTACAACGAGTTTGCCCCGCAACTGCTATCGGAGCTTGAAGGACTGGCGGATGGCTTGGAAATGCCGTTTCCGAAAGCCGCGGCGCTTCTTGGCGGATACGACGTCCCGAAAATCGCGGCCATGGGGTGCTCGGCGATAATCACGGCTTCGTATTACGTAAGAAATTACGATTTTACGCCTGCGTTTTACGATGGTTATTTTACTGTGGCTCAAGCCGATGAAGGCTTAGCGAGTGCAGGCTATAATTTGCAGGCAATAGGCAGGCTTGACGGGGTGAATGAACATGGGCTTGCCGCCGGGCTGCATTTTGTCAGCTTTGACGGATACGAGGCGGGCCTGTCGCCATGGGTCGGTGTTCGGATGATATTAGAATCATGCGGTACTGTAGAAGAAGCGTCTTATATGCTGCGCCATATTCCCCATGCGGCTTGTTATAACTTTTCGATAGGGGATGCACGAGGGAACATGTCCGTTGTGGAAGCAAGCCCGGATCAAGTGATTCCCCGTGCGGGCGGGGTGGCGGCGATCGCCTGCGTTAACCATTATGAAACGTTGACGGGCAAAAACAGGTCTTCCATTGAGCATTCCCTTCGGCGTAAACGTTATATCGATAGCTTGGATGCTGAACAGTTAACTCAAACCGAGGCTTTCGGTTTGTTTAAGGACCGAAAGTCCCCGTTATTTTTTACGGATTACGACGATTTGTTCGGAACGCTGCATACCTTTTCGTACGCCTTCAAAGAAGGAAGAGTCATGACTTCGCTTGCTCAGGGCAGCGCGCTTGATTTTTCGTTCAGGGATTGGGTCGAGGGCAAGGATATCCCGGCAGCGGAGTTGACCGGACATATCGATTGACAATAAATCCAGAGAAGCGCTTCTTCCCAGGTGAAGAAGTGTTTTTTTTGTGCTGCTCGGGTTTTTTCCAATTTGGAACATTCTGTGACATTGCCTTCGCGGGGGATGCTGCGTTTTCTTTGGCCGATTTGTTTATGCTACACTGGTTTAAAGGACGATTTCATTGAATGAACGCAAGTAAACAAGGAGTCTAACAACAGAGAATGCACAAATACGAGGCATAGCACAATGGCCAGGACACATGCCACAGGACGTATCCGTACGATGCCGAAGGACATACTCGTACAAGCGGTGAGCAGCCCTACAGTTGGGGCACCGGACAAGCCGCCTTGGGTTACAAAAGTTTACATAACGATTCAAGCCGATATTGCAACCATGAGTTGGGAGTGGAGTAACATGGCTTTTGTGAGCATGAAGGATGAATATAAGCGCTACCAAATGGGAGAGACCACCATTATAGCCAATGATGGAATCAACCTGGAGATCGAAAAAGGCGAGTTTGCAATCATTGTCGGTCCCAGCGGCGCAGGCAAATCCACGGTGCTGAATATATTGGGCGGCATGGATACGGCGGATGAGGGACAAGTACTCGTGGATGGAACGGATATTGCCAGGTTTAACAGCAAAGAGTTGACTGGCTATCGGCGCAATGACGTCGGATTTGTGTTTCAATTTTATAATCTGGTTCCCAATCTGACGACAAAAGAAAATGTGGAACTCGCTTCGCAGATTTCTCCCCGGGCTTTGGACGCGGAGCAAGTACTGCGGGATGTAGGCCTGGGTAATCGTTTGAACAATTTTCCGGCACAGCTGTCCGGCGGGGAACAGCAGCGGGTAGCGATTGCCAGAGCACTCGCCAAGCAGCCGAAGCTGCTTCTCTGCGATGAACCCACGGGTGCGCTTGATTACCATACGGGAAAGCAGGTGCTGAAGCTGCTCCAAGACACCTGCCGCCATACCGGAACCACGGTTATTGTCATTACACATAATTCTGCCCTGACGCCGATGGCGGATCGGGTCATCGAGATCAACAATGCCAAGGTTCGGAACATGGTTTTGAATCCGGCCCCCGTTTCTGTAGACAACATCGAGTGGTAGGGAGATACATATTATGAAGAAAAGAGCGCTGTGGACTGATATTTTCCGGGAAATATCGCGGACAAAAGCTCGGTTTCTGTCCATTTTTGCCATTATTATGCTCGGTGTCGGTTTTTTTGCGGGGATCAAAGCCACGGGTCCTGACATGCTGGATACAGCGGATCACTACTATAGCGATTTTAAGCTGATGGATCTTAAGGTTCAGTCCACCTTGGGTCTCGAACAAACCGATATAGAGAAGCTGAAGTTGGTTCCAGGAGTGGACGAGGTTCAACCTGGCTATAGCGCAGACGTATTCCTCGGCGACAGCGGGCGGATCGCGAAGGTGCTCTCCTATGACCCAGGAAATAATCTGAATCAATACGTGCTTACAGAAGGCCGAATGCCGGAGTCCGCAGGGGAAATCGTCATCGACGCGGGAGATCGAGGAAACGAATTTAAACTGGGGGATCAGATTACCTTTACCAATCCGGATCAGGAAGTGGATTTGGGAGAGACATTTGACCACCTCACTTACACGGTTGTGGGTAGGGCGAAGAGTCCGCTTTATATCAGCAGCATGAGCCGGGGAACGAGCAGAATCGGCAAGGGGACGGCGGATGTGTTCGCCGTTATACCGGAGAAGGACTTTAAACTATCTGTATATACCGAAGCTTACCTGACCTTTCAAGACACCGCTGAATTAGCTCCCTATACAACTGAGTATGACGAGAAGATCAAACGGCATAAGGAAGCGGTAGAACTGGCACTGGAGACCATGCCGCAGGAGCGGCTGACAGAGATTCGTGTCAACGGTCAGAAGAAGCTGGATGAGGCCATGGACAAAATCGAGGATGCCAAGAAACAGCTGACCGATGCGGAGCAGAAGTTAAATGATGCGAAGGTCAAGCTGAATGAAGGCGAGCAATCCTACCGCGATGGCGTCAACAAGCTTCAAACCGAGCTGGACCAGGGGCAAGCCAAGCTGGATTCGGCGGCCAAAAAACTTGCCCAAGGCAGAGCGGAACTGAAGCGGAATCGGCAGCAGTTGGAGCAAGGACAATCCCAGCTTAAGACGGGTCAAAGTCAACTGGATCAACAGAAGTCGGAGCTTGCACCAAAGCTGGCACAAGGGCAGCAATTAGCGAAGGCGTTGCAACAAATCTCTGGTTTAGATCCGGAGGGCATACCGGAAGAGCAAGGGAAAGAACTGCTCTCGGCGGCTCAGGCAGCCGATCCGAAACTAGGAGCAGCTATTGCGGGTTTCATGGAAGGCACATTGGATGGCACTGCTTTGCAAAAGGCTGCTTCTGCGTTCCAGAGCGGTTTAAACGAATCTTCCCTGCAGCTGGATAACGCTCAGCAGAAGCTGCATGCAAGCCGAGCAGAGCTGAAAGAAGGAGAGGCCAAGCTTCGGGAAGCCGAGCGTCAGCTCGTGCAGGGTGAAGCTTCGTTGAAGCAAGGGAAGAAGGAGCTTGCTGCTGCCAGCGAGGCAGGGGAAGCCAAGCTTGCGGATGCGAAAGCGGAACTTAGCCAAGGGCAGGCCGATTACCAGGAAGGTCTAAAGAAATTTAATGATGAAAAAGTAAAAGCTGAACGGGAAATCGCGGATGGCGAGAAGGAAGTGGCGGAGGGACAGAAGGAGCTGGATCAGCTCAAGCTGCCCAAAGTCTATGTCATGGACCGCAGCGTCAATCCGGGGTATACCGAGTATAGCGATAATGCGGACCGCTTATCTTCCATTGCAACGGCATTCCCGGTATTCTTTTTTCTGATTGCCGCTCTTGTCAGCCTGACAACGATGACCCGGATGGTTGAGGAGCAGCGGCTGCAGATCGGAACCTTGAAAGCACTCGGATACAGCAACGGGGATGTGATGAAAAAATTCCTGGTCTATTCGACGCTGGCCAGTGTTGCGGCTTCAGCAGCCGGGCTGGCTATCGGCTTCACCATGTTTCCCGCCATTATCTATGATGCTTACGGCGCTTTATATAATCTGCCGGATGTGCGAACCCGATTTTATCTCAGCTACAGCATCATTTCGATCGTCGTGGCCGTGCTCTGCACGACCATGACGGCTTATGTGGCGACGCGGGTGGAACTTCGAAGCAGCGCTTCGGTCCTGATGCGCCCCAGAGCGCCCAAGAACGGATCCCGCATATGGCTGGAGCGAGTGCCTTGGGTGTGGAACCGACTTGGATTTATTGGAAAAGTTACAGCCCGCAATCTGTTCCGCTACAAGCAGCGGATGTTTATGACCGTTTGCGGCGTTGCCGGCTGCACGGCCCTGATTCTGACCGGTTTCGGTCTCAAGGATTCCATCGGGGATATCGCGCCGCTGCAATACGGAAAGATTATGCAGCATCAGGCGACCGTTGTATTTCAAGATGATAACGGTGATAGCGGGATGCTGGAGGATTATAATAAGGTCATTGCGGATACGCCGGGGATTACGGGGATTTTGAATGTGACGCAAGAGGCGATGACCGCGACCGCCTCCGGGGTGAACGCCCAGGATATGAGTTTGTTCGTGCCGCAATCGCCAGAGGAGATCGATTCCTTTATCGTCCTGAAATCCCGTGGGCAGAAGCGGACACTGTCACTGACGGATGACGGTGCGATCATTACCGAGAAGCTCGCCAAGCTGTTTGATCTCACGATCGGCAGTACTTTCACCGTCCAGAACAGCGACAACGATCCTTTTGAGATACGTGTAGCCGGGATAACGGAGAACTATGCTATGCACTACGTCTATATGACGCCGCTGTATTACGAAGAGATTTTTGATGGGACGCCGGAAGTGAACAGTCAATTGCTGACGTATGACAACAACAATCACGATCCGGACTGGGAGGACCAGCTTGGAGAAACGTTAACCGCAAGCGAACGGGTGGCGATGGTCAGCTTCACGAGTGGAGTAAGCAATGCCTTTAGTGATACGATGGACAGCATGAACGTTGTGGTGGTTGTCCTGATTGTATCTGCAGCGGCGCTCGCGTTTGTCGTGCTGTACAATCTGACGAATATTAACGTATCCGAGCGGATACGGGAGCTGTCAACGATCAAGGTGCTTGGCTTCTATGATAAGGAAGTAACCATGTACATTTATCGCGAAAATATGATTCTGACCGTGCTGGGGATCATAGCAGGCAGTCTGGGAGGCGTGTTCCTGCACCGGTTCGTGCTCCTGACCGCGGAAGTGGACGCGATGATGTTCAGTCCCGCCATCCATGGAATCAGTTACGGCTATGCGGCACTGCTGACACTGCTGTTCTCGGCTATTGTCATGGCCTCCATGCATTACAAACTGAAGCGGATTGATATGATTGAAGCGCTGAAATCAGTGGAATAGATATATGTTTCAACAAGAGAGCCCTATTCGAGAGGAGACAATCCTGAAGAATAGGCTCTCTTTTTCATTTACGGTGTACAGCTCCCTACACATGTCAGCCGTTGCGTTTTGAAATGTGAATTCCCGTGATATTTTTAATCAGCCGGTAAGTTCTAGGAGAAAATATATTATAATAGACATATCCAGCTCTTGTACGAACGAAAAATGCTACTACATGAAGACCAGTGGGTAATTGATGTTAGAACATGATAAAGGTCTTCAGCCTCGGAGGAATGCATATGGGAATGGTCTTCTCGATCTTGAAAAAATACCGTGTAGCAGCGATTGCGGCACTGGTCATGATGCTGATTGAGCTCACCGTTGAGCTGATTCAGCCGCTGCTCATCTCTAAAATCATTGACGACGGTATTCAGAAACAGGATTTGTCCGTCGTATGGATGTGGGGAGCCGTTTTAACTGGAAGCGCTATTATTGCCTTTATAGCCGGGATATCCAGCTCTTTTTTTGCGGCGCATACGAGTCAGGGACTCGGCTATGATCTGCGTGATCAGCTGTATGAAAAGGTGCAATCTTTCTCCTATTCGATATTTAACCGGTTTGCTACCTCATCATTGATTACTAGACTTACGGGTGACGTCACCCAGATTCAGGATACGGTGTTCATGGGCTTACGGTTTATGACGCGTGTTCCGCTAGTTGTGTTAGGAAGCATTATCATGGCATTGGTCGTGAATGTGAAGCTGGGCTTGCTGCTTGTCCTTACCGTGCCATTGTTGTTTATTTTTATTGCTTGGATTATGAAGCGGGCAGCGGATGCGTTCCGCAATGTACAGCAGCGACTGGATGCGGTGAACGGCGTCATTCAGGAGAATTTGACCGGGATCCGGTTGATTCGCGTATTTGTGCGCATGGGTCACGAGATTGAACGCTTTGGTCGTACCTCGGGCAAGCTGATGAGCACCACCGTCTCGACCTTGCGGTTAACGGAGACGACGATGCCGTTTATTCTTCTCATTATGAATGCCGGGATTATGGCGGTCCTGTGGTTTGGCCGCAAAGACATCGCGTCTGGCAGTGCCAGCGTCGGCGAAGGGGTTGCCGTCGTCAATTATTCTCTACGTTGTATTGGTGCCATGTCCGCCCTGTCTTGGGTTGTCGTTGCCTTCTCCCGGGGTCGCGCTTCCGCCCAGCGGACGCAGGAGGTGTTAAAGACGGAAGAGGATGCAGCAAGCGCGGGCAAGGATAAGAATAAAAAGGTTCAAATTCAAGGGGGCGTGAAGTTCGAGCAAGTGAGCTTTAGCTACCCGGGCAGCGACATCGACGTGCTGACGGATATTTCGTTTGAAGCGATGCCCGGAGAGCGGATCGCGATCATGGGAGCAACAGGTTCCGGCAAATCTTCGTTAGTACAGCTAATTCCACGGCTTTACGAGGAAGAGAAGGGGACCGTGCTCGTAGACGGAGTGGATGCCGGATCGATCGATGAGGTGAATCTGCGCAGCAGCATCGGTTATGTGCCGCAGGAAGTGCTGCTCTTCTCCGGTACGGTCCGGGATAACATTGCCTGGGGACGCGAGGAGGCTTCCATGGAAGAAATTAAAGAAGCGGCGCGCAGAGCCCAAATCCATGATACCATCGAGCATTTGCCTAAGGGCTATGACACGATGCTGGGCCAGCGGGGAGTCAACTTGTCCGGCGGACAGAAGCAGCGCTTGTCCATTGCACGGGCGCTCGTGCGAAAGCCCGCCATCCTTATTCTGGACGACAGCACCAGCGCCCTTGACGTCCGAACGGAAGGCGCCCTGCTGGATGCCCTGAAGGATTTGTCCTGCACGACGTTTTTGATCACGCAGAAGATCAGCTCCACCACTTCGGCCGATTTGATCCTACTGCTGGACGATGGTCGTTTGATTGGAAAAGGGAACCACGACGCTTTGATGGAAAGTTCCGCTCTGTATCGACGCATCTATGAATCCCAATACGGAGAGGAGGCGCAGCAGCATGCTCAAGGCATTCACTGAACCGTTTCGTCATCCAAGACCGAAGATCGATCTTGGCAACAATAAGGATGGCGGCCAGGGCGGTAAGCCAAAAGCCAAGGCCAAAAACTGGTCGGGCACCCTCTCCAGAATATGGGCTTATCTTGCCCGCCGCAAAGGGAAGCTCGCACTTGTGCTGCTGATGGTGATGATCAGCTCGGGGCTGGCGCTGCTCGGTCCCTATCTGCTCGGCGTCGGGGTGGACAAATTTCTGGATGATGTACGTAATCCGGACAGTTCCATCGACTCGGCCTGGTTGTATTTTCTTGTAGGCCTGGCCGCCGTCTATGTCCTTCAGGCTTTAACCACCTGGCTGCATAACGTCTGGATGATCGGCATCGCCCAAGAAACGGTGTACCGGATGCGGATGGATCTGTTCACGCATCTGCACCGGCTCCCGATTCCGTTCTATGGCAAGCGACAACAGGGTGAGATCATGAGCCGTCTGACGAACGATATCGAGAACGTGAGCTCAACGCTGAACAGCTCGGCCATTCAAATCTTCTCGAGCGTGCTGACCTTAATCGGCACATTATCCGTCATGTTATGGCTTAGTCCGCTCCTTACGCTGCTGACCTTCCTGGTTGTGCCGCTGATGATGATGGGGATGCGCTGGATCACCCGGCGGACCGGTCCATTGTTCAAAGAGCGTCAACGCAACCTGGGGGATCTGAACGGGTATATTGAAGAAACGCTGTCGGGACAGCGGATTATTAAGGCTTTTTCCCAGGAAGAACGGGTGGTCCGCGAATTCGATGAGCGCAATCAACGGATTCGTCTTTCGGGCTTCTGGGCGCAGAGTATCTCAGGCTTTATTCCAAAGCTGATGAACGGGCTCAACAACCTGAGTTTTGCGATCGTAGCGGGAATTGGCGGCATCATGGCGATCCAGGGACATATTACGATCGGCGTCATCATTATTTTTGAGAGTTACGCGCGACAGTTTACGAGACCGCTGAACGATCTGGCGAACCAATGGAATACGCTACTGTCAGCCATTGCGGGGGCGGAACGCGTTTTCGAAGTGCTGGATGAAGAGGTTGAAGCGAAGGATGAAGGAGCTGCGGTCACGTTGAAAAGCGTGGAGGGTGCGGTGAAGTTCGACAACGTATCGTTTTCTTATGAAAAAGACGGAGATACCCTGGAAGGAATCACCTTTGAAGCGAAACCCGGCGAGATGATTGCGCTGGTCGGTCCGACGGGTGCGGGGAAGACTACCTTAATTCAGCTTCTCTCCCGGTTCTACGATCCGGACAGTGGAAGCATTACCCTCGACGGGCGGGATATTTCTTCGATTCGCAGGGAGAGCCTGCGCTCGCAAATGGCTTTTGTGCTGCAGGATTCCTTCCTCTTCCAGGGCACGATCCGGGAAAATATCCGCTTCGGACGGCTGGATGCCACCGATGAGGAAGTGGAAGATGCCGCGAAGCTGGCTAATGCCCACTCGTTTATTGTGCGGATGAAGGACGGTTACGACAAGAAACTCAAGCCAGACGGCAGCGGCATTAGCCAAGGCCAGAAACAGCTGCTTGCGATCGCGAGGGCGATTCTCGCTAACCCTTCTATGCTGGTGCTGGATGAAGCGACAAGCAGCATCGATACCGTAACGGAAATCAAGATCCAGGAAGGATTGCAGCGATTGATGAAGGGGCGGACGAGCTTCGTGATTGCCCATCGTCTAAACACGATCCGCTCGGCGGACCGCATCCTGGTGCTGAAGGATGGGCGCCTGCTGGAGCAAGGCTCTCATGATGAACTGCTGAAGCAGGGAGGATTCTACAGCGAGCTGTATTACGGCCAGCTGAAACGAGCGGCTATGTAATATTGCACCAGTGCCAAGGTGGAGGAGTGTACCATCAACGACCAGCATCACTTGCTGCCGCGGTTGCCGCAATGAGGTTACCCGGCATAGACTATGGTTGTCTGTTGAGGGCATCGTGCCATATTGGAACATGCATTAAAATAGAATCAAAACCACCGGAAAGGCTTGAAGAAGCCTATTGTTACTCCGGTGGTTTTTCTATTGACCTGATTGAATTTAGATGCTGCCTTAAGCCGGGCCTCAAGTCATGTCGTGCCGTGTAAACAATATGGATGCAAACATAATATTTTTACATTAATCGTATCTGTTGTTCTCTCCTTACTTAGAAACTGTGGTTTGAACCTGCAGCTTGCGCTGTCCCGCTCTGCCAAATTGCATCATAAACAGCAGGAGAACTCCAGCTTGTAAGGCAAACAGGACGATATAGATATTGCTGTAGGTGGAGGCTCCCTGGAACAGATTTAACGGATTCCAGGAACTTCCGGCGCCAAGATCGACGGCTTTGCCGTATACCCCCGTGGCGATCGCACCTGACAGAAAGTTGAGCAGAGAGAACAATCCCATACCGACGCCAGTTTGTTCTTTCGGCAGCGACAAGGAAATCGTCTTGGAGAGCGAGATTTGCATAAACATTTGCCCCACATTGCCGAAGATCAGAAACAGCGCAATGAGGAATGGCGATCTGCCCGCGAAGGTGGACAACAGAGCGAAACAGACCAGAAGCAGGGTGGACGCTATATAGAATAGATAACGTGTTCCCTTGGTATCCGCGAGTTTGCCGCCTCTTCCGCCAAGCATGGCCGTGACGATGGCTCCCGGCACCATGACAAATCCGATCCAACCCGGAGCCAAACCGTTAATATTCGCCAACAGCTGTGGCGTTAGAAAGGGCAGGGCGTAACCGACACTCACGATGAATATGGCAAGCACTAGTCCGACTGAGTAGCTTTTGTTGCTGAATAAACGGGGCTGAACAAAAGGCTCTTTAGCTGATCGAATGCGCAGGAGGAATAACAGGAACAGCATGAAGCTGCCTAAACCATATATCCAGTTTCCCTGTGTCACCGCAAGGAGCAGCAGCGCAACCGTCCCTGCCAGAAGACCGCCACCGAGCCAATCGATCCGTCCCCCCTGGCCTTGTTCATTGCCCAAATATTTGCGGTACAAGGGCAAGGTGACGAGGATCAACACGGGGATGCAGAAGAGCCAACTCCAGTGGAACACACTGACGATCAAAGCCGAGACCACCGGCCCAATTGCGCTTCCGATCGCGAGTCCGGTAGCAGTTATGCCAAGCGCGCGCCCCCGGCTTTCTGCCGGGAAGTAACGGACGGGTATGATCATGGCTGTTGCCGGAATGACGGCTGCCCCCGCAGCCTGAAGTATCCGGCCCAGCAGGACCATCCAGTAGGCTTGTGCCGATAACCCTGTAATGGAACCGACAAAGAAGAGGAGCAAACCGAAGGTGAGCAGATTTTTGAGTTTATAGGTGTCAGCCAATTTTCCGTATATGACAGAGCCTATGGCATATATCAGCATGTAAATCGAAGATACCCAACTGACTTGGGCAAAGGAAAGCTGGAATTGCTTGCTGATTTCCGGAAGTACGATATTAAACATGGTTGCGCTCATCGATGAGAGAATCATCGTAAAAGCCAGAATGCGTATTAATTTTTCAGCCGATGGTGGTTGTTGCTGATGTTCGTTCATGTTATTTCCCCCTTTCCTTTGGTTACGATTTATTCTACAATCGATAGTTAATAAATAAAAATATATATTATGACATGCATTCATATACTTTAGGTTATCAAAAAAGGAGGAAGTTACCATGGAGCTGCTTCAGCTGCATTATTTTCAGACGGTGGCCAGAATGGAGCATATGACCAAAGCTGCAAAGGAACTTCGAATTGCCCAGCCTGCGCTCAGCAAGACGATTGCCCGGTTGGAGGAAGATTTGGGAGTACAACTGTTTGATCGGCAGAATCGGCAAATCAAGCTCAATTCATTCGGAAAGGCTTTTTTGAAAAGCGTAGATACGGCACTTTCGGCCATTGAGGAAGGCAAGAGAGAGGTTTCGGATTTGGCAGGTATGGAGAGGGGAAGCATACGCATCGCAACGACGGCGCTAAGCCGGCTGTCCAGGGCACTGGGTGCTTTCCGCACACGGTATCCTGAAGTGAATTTCCGCATTGTCCAGATTGCGCCCGACTCGATGATGGAGATGGTTCAGATGTTGGAGAACGGAGAGGTCGATCTATGCTTTACCGCAGCGGCATTGGACGAAGACAACATTCGGGAGATCCCGGTCCTCCATGCCGAGGTGTTCTTGGCGGTGCCTCACGGGCATCGATTGGCGGGACGGGCCAGCGTAACCCTTCAGGAGGTAGCGGGGGAAGCATTCATCGAATACAAAACAGGCCACCCGTTTCGAAAAATGAACGAGGAGTTCTGCCGTTTGGCCGGGATCAGCCGGGATGTCGTCTGTGAAGTGGATGAACCTGCAGCTTTGGCCAGCCTCGTATCCGCCGGACTTGGAGCGGCATTTGTACCCGGGTGCAAAGGGGATGAAAAGCCGTCCTTCGCGATGGTGCGCATCGAGAAGCCTTCCTGCTACCGCACCTTCACCGTAGCTTGGTTGGAGCGGCGATATCTGTCCAAGGCCGCCAGGGAGTTCCAATCCTTCCTGATAGAGTATTTCGGCGAGTTTCAGGGGCCGATGAAGCATAGGGACGTGATCTGACAGCGTGTACCAGCGTATATGATGATGACGCCGGTGCAATTTCATACTCCAACAACGAAGTCTTCAAACTCCCTTGGTGGTTTCTTTCGAAACTGGGCTGGGAGGAGAAGGCTTCTTTTGTATTATCAGGTTAGCCAGAATCTTCTGGTTGGCCTTTTTGTATGCCGAATCCCTTCACGATTTACCTCCCGAAAAAAGTCTTGCCTGAAATGGAACGTTCTGGTATGCTATTGTCCTTCTCTCATTTTCGCCTTGTCTGAAGTGGATGGATCCGCCATCTAAAATGCTTATCGGAGGTGCTTCATGCTTTATTTCACATTGGCTTCCAAAGCCTATGCCCGCAATTTGCAGTACCGCGGCGCTCACATGGTGCACAATATCGCCAGCGCGATGTTCGGCTTCATGTATGCCTGTATCTGGATCGGTCTCGGTGCAGACTACGCGCTCGGAGATTACGGAACGCAGGGAATGGTCGGTTATATCGCCTTTACGCAAGCTGCGCTCTGGGTTTCCAGTTTCGTCACGAATGGCCTCGGCATTCCCCAAGCCGTGCGAACCGGCCATATCTCTCTGGATTTGATGCGCCCCGTTCACTTGTTTAGTCATTTGATGGCCAAGGAATGGGGGCAAATCGCCTACCAATTCGTTTACAAATCGATCCCGATCTACCTGGTGTATTACTTTGCCTTCTCGCTGCATTTACCCGGAAAAGCATCTACCTTTCTCTATGTTGCCATTGCGCTTGCAGGAGCCGCCTATTTATCGATCTGCATCAACTATCTCATCGGCGCATCCGCATTATGGACAACGGAATCGTCTTGGTTGTATTGGGGCAACCATGCGATGATCAATCTGCTTGCAGGCTTCTTCATCCCGATTGAATGGCTGCCGGGCTGGCTTCAGACGATGGCCTGGTGGTCGCCGTATCCTTATCTGCTCTATGTGCCAACTCGAATTTATCTGGGTTTTGATGACGTTTCCTATCTATGGGGGACGCTCCTATGGTGCGTGCTGCTCACGCTGGCTAGCCTGCTGGCAACGGGCTTCCTAAGACGGAAAGTGGAGGTGCAAGGAGGATGACCACAAGATCCTGGCTATCTCTGTACGCGCTGTTGATCCGCACCAGCATCAAAAGCCGCATGCAGTACAAATTCAATTTTATCCTGGCTTCGTTTCTCGCCGCCTTGATTCAAATTTCCGAATTCCTTATGGTCGCTATCGTGCTCTACAAGTTTGGGGCCATCCAGGGGTGGTCCATGCATGAAATCGGGTATTTGTTTGCCATTATGACCTTATCGAAGACGCTCTATCGGACGTTCGCGGATGAAGTGCACCATCTTGAACACTACCTGATCAACGGGGAGCTTGATCAGCTGCTGACCCGTCCCATGCCGGTGCTGCTGGCGCTCATGCCGCAGAAGTTCCGGATTATGCTGGGCGAAGTGCTGCAGGGCGGTTTTCTGCTCTGGTGGTCGCTGCATGGCATGATGGCGGCAGGGCAAGTCGGATGGAGCGCGGTGCCGCAATCGCTTTATATTATCGTCACGGGGGCCGTCATCCTGTTCTCAATCGGACTCTCTACCGCAACGTTCGGTTTTTGGACGACCCGGATCACCGAGCTTCAAAATATTACGGAGGACGCGGCCCGGACAGCAGCCCAGTATCCGCTCACGCTGTATCCCAAATGGATGTCGTCGATCCTGCTGATCGTGGTTCCGGTCGGTTTAGTTAATTACATCCCGTCATTATACATACTGCGGGGCGAGCTCGGAGTTTGGGTGCTGCCCGCATTGGCTGGAGCGGCTCTGGTATGTCTCTACTTAAGTCTGAAATTCTGGCAGTTTGGTTTGACCAAATATCAAAGTACAGGGAGCTAAAAGGAGGAACGCGTCAATGATTGAAGTCCACAACATACGCAAGGAATTCAAAACGCCGGTTGTGAAGGAGGGGCGCTTCTCCGGTGTGCGAACCCTGTTTACGAGAGAATACCGGACGAAGGAAGCCGTGAAGGGAATCAGCTTTCAAGTGGAGCAGGGGGAATTCGTCGGTTACATCGGACCAAATGGGGCCGGGAAATCCACAACCATCAAAATGCTGACCGGCATTCTCCACCCGACCTCGGGTCATGTATCCATCGGAGGCATGAATCCGCACAAGGAACGGCGCAGCGTCGTGAACAATCTGGGCGTCGTATTCGGTCAACGGAGCCAGCTGTGGTGGGATTTGCCGGTGAAGGATTCCTACGATATTTTGGCTAAAATGTACAGCGTGGATCAGACGGACAAGGAGCGCAGGCTCGGTGAGTTTGCTGAACTGCTGGATTTACAGGCGTTCTGGGAAACGCCTGTGCGCAAGCTGTCGCTCGGGCAGCGCATGCGCGCCGACCTCGCCGCCGCGATGCTGCATGATCCGGACGTGCTGTTCCTGGATGAGCCGACGATCGGCCTGGACGTGAACGCCAAGCGGAACATCCGCCATTTTCTTAAGCTGATCAACGAGCAATTCGGCAAGACCATACTGCTCACGACGCATGACATGGATGATATCGAACAGCTGTGCAATCGGGTGATGGTCATTAACAACGGCGAGCTGTCTTATGATGGAACGGTACAGTCTTTACGCGACACCATCGGGCTGCCTACCGTGATCACCGTCACTTTCCGCGGTCCTTTTGTCATTCCCGATCAATCTTTACGCGAAGGCGATCTTTCCGTCCCGATTCGGGTGACAAGCACGCTGGATAACACCGTCACCATTGAGGTGAACCGCCGCGAGATGAACACGCTTGATATTTTTAAAGAGCTGGGCCGCTGGGGCGAACTGGATGATATCGATATGGAAGATCCCGATTTCGAAGATGTGATTCATAAGGTGTACTGAACAAAGTCGCGCAGGCTCCACCGCATATTTAAACTAAACTTAAACTTCAAGTTATCTGAATGCTCTTTTCGTTAAGTATGATGAGCTTGAGGTGTTTGATATGAATAATTCAAGAATGAAAAAAGCTGGCTATACGGCTTGCATTGCCGCTGTTCTGTATGCCCTCCCCCATTATTGGTGGGGACTTGGCATCGGGTTTGCATTCCCGGGGGATTTCCAGGAAGCGCCTGATGAATTTTGGACGCACGTGATCGGTTACTGGGGAATGGGTACCCTGGCCTTATTGGCAGCCGTATTCGCGTTTGCTTTTGCCAGACCGTGGGGGTTACGCTTACCGAAATGGTTGCTAATTATACCAGCTGCTATTGGTTCTGTTTTGTTGTCATTTTGGGGATTTACTTACTTCGTCCTGCAGTATTTGTTAGCGGTCGGCCGCGTTCAGTCGGCCCCAATGTATGCCACTCAAGATGCAAGCCCCATGGCGGTGTGGGGATACTTCTGGTACGCACTCTTTCTGATCTGGGGAATTTCATTGGGTGCAGCAGCATACTATGCTGGAAAAGTCCGTAAGCAGAATAAAGCAAATCATTTCACTAAATAACGCATGTATTCCTTTTGATTGGACATTTTTGGTAACCTCGTACAATATAATAGGATACACACCTAAAGAGGAGCCTGCAGGGTTCCTCTTTAATTTGGGTGCAAATGGACATAGAGGAAGTATAATATAGAGATGAGAGGAAGGAGTCCTCTGCTCTAATCATACGAGCCCAAGAATAACATCTACATATAAAGGATGAGCCACCATGAAGTTGATGAAGCGGATCTGGTACCGTATCGGTAACCATTACAGGAAGAAGCGGGATTTTGAACAAGCCCTTAAATATATGCGAAAAGGCGAAAGTGCCATTACCGGTTTCAATGATAAGCTGCTCTATGCGGAACTGCTGCACAACAGCGGCCATTCGGAAGAGGCCGTAGCTTATTTGGGGCGCGTGATCGATACGAGCGGAAGCCATCGCGCGTATGAGCGGCGCGCTCATATTTTGCGTGAGCTGAACCGGGAGCGCGAGGCCATTGAGGATCTAAATGAAGCGATTCGATTGAATGCCGACAATTATATGAATTGGTATACCCGGGGGATTGCCCACAAGGATTTGAACCAGTATGACGAGGCGATCCGGGATCTGAAGGAAAGCATCAAGAGAGAGGACGGCAGCACGGTTATTTCGACTTACTATGAGCTGGGCATGACCTTTTATGAGAGCGGCAATCCGGCGGAGGCGGCGCACTATTTTCACCTAAGCATCGAGAAGCCGGAACGCGCCATCCCGATGTATTATTACATGCTGTCCGTATCCCTGGATCTGATGGATCATGTGCAGGAAGCTGTGGGTGTGCTGCAGGAGGGGATCCAGCTGGCTGATCGGTATGAGGCGGAAGAGGATGGCGGATACGCGCTGTTCGCAGATAGCACCAATTACAGCTATGGCGCATTTCAGACGTTTCAGCGGCAAGTGCGGGAGGCGTATTCCTTTCGGAAGCCCATGGCGGACCTGTACGTGCAGCTTGGGGACATGGGACAGGCCGAACACTATTTATCGGAGGCCATCGAGCGGTATCCGGATTCATACGAGCTTTACTTAAAGAGAGCGGAGGTCTTCAACCGGTCTGATAACAAAAATGCAGCCAAAGCGGATTTGGAGTGGGCCATTGAAGCGGAGCCGGACGATTACCGTGCGTATTTCGACTTGGCTCGGATCTATCGCGAGGATGGTCTGGAAGAGCAAGCCTACGAGCTGATTTCGAAACTATATGCAAGACAGCCGGACTCCCCGCTGGCCTGTTATTGGATGGCCGATTGTTACTATCGGTTGGGTCGTCAGGAGGAGGCGCTCGCGATTAATGACAAGCTGCTTAAGCTTGAGAATGATGATGCCCCCAACTATGTGCAGCGCGCCGATATTTATATGGAGATAAATGATCTGCCATCCGCGGAGCAGGCTTTGAAGGAAGCAGCCGCTCTTCAGGATGGGACTGAAATCCGCAACAAGCTGAGTTATGTGCTCTATCTTCAAGGACGCAACGAGGAAGCGCTGCTTGAGCTGCAGGAAGCGGTTAAGCAGGAGGAGTCCTTCTCCGAGCATCCGACGTATCTGGCGGCCAGTGGTCATATATATAAGGAGATGGGCATGTGGGACCTCGCCATCGACGCTTATTCCCAGGCGATTCAGGCGCATCCGTCGAATCCGAGATTTTACGAGTTTCGTGCCGTTTGCTTTGTGGAGACCGGACAGCTGGAACGGGGATTAGCGGACTGCGCTCAAGGGCTCAGCTTGAACCCGGGGCAAGGCAGCCTGTACAGCCTGCGAAGCGGCATCTACTACACGATGGCGGATTACGCACAGGCGAAGGAAGATACGCTGCAAGTGCTGGAGCTTTCGCCGGGTCATCCGGGCGCTTATTTCAGACTGGGACAGATCTATTACAAGGATCAGGATGAGGATGCGGCATTGGCTGCTTTTGACGAGGTATTGAAGCTGGTTCCCGAGCATGCCGACAGTTATCTGTACAAAGCACATATCTATTACGGCCAGTTCGAGCATGAGGATGCCGTACAGGCCATCGTGAACTGGAGCTTGCATCTTCAGAAGGAGATGTCGCCAGCGGATAAAATCCAAGCCATCGAAGGCTTGGAGGGATTTGAGGAGAGTTTGCTGAATAAGGCGGTAGAACGGTTAACCGGCATGTATGGGCATCAGCTTTATTTGTCCTGAGAACTTGCACTTTCTGGCAGCGAATAAGTGGTGTCACATTTTGTCCAAAATTGTGGTATGATTCAATAGTTGTTGCAGCATAACATTGCTCGCAGGCTGTATAGCCAAGCGGGCTTTCTTCATGTGCAAGGAGGGGGATTATGATGATCTCACTGCAAGAGGTCAGTAAAAGCTTTGGCAGCGGCAGTGACCGTTATCAGGCGATAGACACTGTCTCTCTTCATATTGAGGAGGGAAGCATACACGGAATCATCGGCACGAGCGGAGCCGGGAAATCGACGCTGCTGCGTATCATGAATGTACTGGAGCGACCGGATTCCGGCCGAGTTGTGGTGAATAGTCAGGAGCTGACTTCCCTTGGCGGCAGGGAGCTGCGGGAGGCAAGAAGATCAATTGGCATGATCTTTCAGCTATTCCAGCTGGTCAGCAACCGGACAGTATGGGGCAATGTGTCGATGCCGCTTGAACTGGCGAAGGTACCGAAGGCCCAGCGGGCGAAGCGTGTCCAGGAGGTCCTGCGTTTTGTCGGGCTTGAGGATAAAGCGAAGTCGTATCCGGCTCAGCTAAGCGGCGGGCAGAAGCAGCGGGTAGCGATTGCCAGAGCGTTAGCCAATTCGCCGACCGTCTTGTTGTGCGATGAGCCGACCTCATCCCTGGATCCGCAGACAACTGCGGACATTCTGGAGGTGCTCCGGCATATCAACCGAACGCTGGGGGTAACCATCGTGATCGTTTCCCACGAGATGGATGTGGTGAACGGCATTTGCGACCATGTGTCCGTAATGGAGAACGGGCGTCTGAGCAGAACGTACCGTAATCAGCTAAGCGATGGAGGGGCTTCTCGGGGTTCAGAATCTTCAACGGACGGTGCAGGGAAAGTGGGGGATTGTTAGTTCCATGAATGACATCATTTCATATTTGAGTGATTATTTTGCCTATGTTCTGCAATATCAGAATGAAATATGGCGGGCGATTGGCGAGACGTTCATCATGGTGGGCATATCGATTGCTGCCGCTATAATACTGGGTCTTCCGGTCGGAACACTGCTATTTCTGTGCCGAAAAGGCCAGCAGTATGAGAATCGCCTGTTATTCTCCATTCTGAATGCCCTGGTTAACGTCATACGGTCCTTCCCGTTCCTGCTTCTGGTTGTCATTATGATTCCGGTCACGAGGTGGATTGTCGGCACATCCCTCGGGACGCTGGCTGCTGCCGTACCTTTATCCGTCGTTGCGGTGGCTTACTATTCAAGACTGGTCGAGCAATCCTTGCTGGAGGTGCCGAAAGAAGTGATGGAGGCTGCCGCTTCCATGGGGGCATCCACACTTCAGATGATATACAAATTCCTGTATGTGGAGGCCCGATCGGGCCTTGTGCTCGGGCTGACAACATCCACGATCAGCTTTATCTCGTACTCCACGGTGATGGGAATCGTGGGCGGGGGCGGCGTCGGGGATTTCGCGATCCGCTACGGGTACCAGCGATTTGAGGGAGAGCTTATGTCATTTACGATCATCATTATGATCATTCTGGTACAGTCGATCCAGTTCGGCGGGAACCTGGCATCCAGATTGCTGGATAAGAGAAAAGTTTAATTATGTTTTTGAACGCATGTACACAGATTATATTTTACCTGGAGGTAACCTACGATGAATAAGAAATTAATGCTGCTGATGCTGACCCTCTTGCTGGTACTGGCAGGCTGCGGACAGCAACCTGCTAAGGACAAAGCTTCGGAGAGCGCTGCACCCGATACCACGAAAGAAGTTACATTAAAAGTCGCAACGCTCATTCCGCCAATGACCGAGGTGCTTGACCTGGTGAAGCCGATGCTGAAGGAAGAAGGCATCAATCTGGATATCCAGATCCTGTCCGATAACGTGCAGCCGAACAATGCGCTGGCTCATAAAGAGGTAGATGCAAACTTCTTCCAGCATGTGCCGTACATGGAAGAATACAATGCGAACAACGGCTCGGAATTGGTTCCGGTCCAGCCGATCTACAATGCCCTGTTTGGGGCTTACTCCAAAAAATATAAGACCATCGAAGAGCTTCCGGACGGTGCGACGATAGCGATTGCTAACGACCCTTCCAACATCGGCCGATCGCTGGTGATGTTCGAGAAGAGCGGCCTGATTAAGCTGAAGGAAGGTGTCGGCATTAAAGCCACGCAGGCGGATATCGTGGAGAATCCGCACCAATACAAGTTCACCGAGGTGGATCTGCTCATGCTGGCCCGTACGCTCGACGACGTCGATATGGTTGCCATGACACCAGCCTACGCGAAACCGCTGGGGCTTACCCCTAAGAAAGATGCTCTCGTAACCGAAGGCAACGACTCCGATTTCACCATTACGCTGGTGGCTCGTAAAGATAATGTGGATTCCGAGCCGATCCAGAAGCTTGCCAAGGCGATGACCAGCCCGGAAGTGAAGAAGTTCTTCGAGGATAACTATGCCGAGAGTGTGCTGCCGGCTTTTGAATAAAGCGCGAATTTTAGGGTTCGCATTAACCGTTTTCCGAGGTTTTGGGAAACGGTTATTTTTTTGCTCGCGGCCAAATATGGTATACTCTTGATGGATTTGAGAGGTGCATCTTACATACCCATACGTATTGGAGTTGAGAATTTATGAAAAAAGAAGTAATCGACAGACTCATTACCTATGCACAAGTGGATACGCAGTCAGACGAGAACAGTAATACCTGCCCTTCGACACCGGGACAGCTGACGCTGGGTCAGCTGCTGGTGGACGAGCTGAAGGAAATCGGCATGCAGGACGTAACGATGGATGAGAATGGTTATGTGATGGCTACACTTCCGGCAAACTCGGATAAACCAATCCCGACCATCGGCTTTTTGGCACATATCGATACGGCTACCGATTTTACGGGTGCCGGTGTCAAGCCGCAGATCGTCGAACAATATGACGGACAAGACATCATTCTGAACAGAGCGCAGAATGTGGTGCTTTCCCCGCGGGATTTTCCGGAGCTGAATGGCTACAAGGGACATACACTCGTAACAACGGATGGCACCACCTTGCTTGGAGCTGACGATAAAGCGGGAATTGCCGAGATTATGACGGCGATGGCGTATTTGATACAACACCCGGAACTGAAGCATGGTAAAATCCGGGTTGCTTTTACCCCGGACGAGGAGATAGGGAGGGGACCGCACAAATTCGACGTGGAGGCTTTTGGGGCCAAGTACGCATATACGATGGATGGCGGACCGCTCGGGGAGCTTCAATACGAAAGCTTTAATGCAGCTGCGGCGCTTGTAACCTGCAAAGGGAAGAATGTCCATCCCGGAACGGCCAAAGGTAAAATGGTCAACGCGGCGAAAATCGCCATGGAGCTGAACAGTTTGCTCCCTGCGGAAGAAGCGCCTGAGCATACGGAAGGGTATGAAGGCTTCTATCATCTCTCCTCCATTGAGGGCGATGTGGAGCTGACCGAGCTCCGTTATATTATCCGCGATCATGATCGGGAGCTGTTCGAAGGAAGAAAGGCCAAGCTGGCCTCCATCGTAGAAGAGCTTCAAAACAAGTATGGAGCCGAGCGGATCATCCTTCAGATGAAAGATCAATATTACAATATGCGCGAAAAAATCGAGCCGGTCAAAGAAGTGGTCGACATCGCCCAGACAGCAATGGAGAAGCTGGGAATCAAGCCGATTATCGAACCGATTCGCGGTGGCACCGACGGCTCTCAACTGTCGTACATGGGCCTGCCAACACCGAATATTTTCACGGGTGGGGAGAACTACCACGGGCGGTATGAGTATGTATCCGCGGACAATATGGTATTGGCTGTTCAAACGATTATTGAAATCGTGCAGCTTTATGAGGCTCAGGCTTAAGTTAAAGCGTTTCAAAAAGAGCTGCCGGCAGGAGTGCCGGCGGCTTTTTCGTCTCCTCTTGTTCGACCAAACACTACGTCCTTGCCCGTATATAAATCATGCTTTATTAGAGCCTTTCTCCAGACTGCATTTAAACTCGCTTGGGGTCATGCCTGTCCATTTGCGGAACTGCTTGGAGAAATAGAGCGCATCATTGAAACCGACAGAGGAGGCAATCTCATGAATGGAGAAGGACGATTTCATGAGCGACTTGGCTTTCTCGATACGTACCTTCATGAGATACTGCATGGGGGACAGGCCAGTATGCTGTTTGAACATTTTGGACAGATGTGCCCGGTGATAGCCAAGTGTCTTGGCCATCTGATCAATGGATAGCTGTTGGTGATACTGGGTCGAGATCCATCTCTCGGTCTGCCTTACGCCCCGCTCGATATCAGGCACGTCATTGGAGTTCGACGGAAGGTGCTCGCGGTTTAACATCGCCAGCTTATGGAGCAGCAATCGGAGCCATCCGGAAGCCTGGAGATCCTCAAGCCAAGGGTGATCCGATTGGTTAAAGCCCAGACGGAGATGACGGTACATCTCGACCAGGGAGCTTAACTCAGCTTCATCCGTACAGTGGATAATCGGCTTAGCCGGCGTAACACCCATGTCGGCCAGCAGCATCTTGGTGCCTTTTTCTTGTAAAGCTACCCAGTTATAGTGCCAGGGATTCCGATCATCAGCTTCATAGCTGAAAAGAACACCGGGAAGGATCACGAAGGTATCGCCTGCCTGGCAATGATGTACGATGCCGGCACATTCAAATATGCCTTGGCCTGTCAAGACGGTATGAATGAGGCAGTAATCATGAATGATCGGACCGATTTTGTGGCGCGGTACGGGAGTCCCCTCACCGCTGAATAGGATGTTCAGATCATGACCGCCCGGCGAAGGATTCATACCAATCGTGTACAGTGTATGGTCCGGCAAAATGGACATGCGTTAGTCCTCCTTAATCGTGTGCGATATCAATCGATGAAGTGGATGCTGTGTTAGGGTTAGCTTACCTAATGAAACAACAAATGTCCATATCGCCCTTGTTTTGCTCCATATTCAAAAAAGACCGATTATCATATAGTTAGTCTTGTGAAAGCGTATTAATTCATGGAGCTTAGGGAGGGAATTTATTGATGTCTAAGATTACATTTATCGGAGCAGGAAGTACCGTATTTGCCAAGAACGTTCTGGGTGATTGCATGCAGACACCGGCTTTGCAGGGATTTGAACTTGCTTTGTATGATATTGACCCGATCCGTTTGAAAGACTCGGAGAACATGCTGAATAATATTAAGAAAACCAGCGGCAGCACCTGTGTCGTCAAATCATACAGTGATCGCAAGGAAGCCCTTCGCGGAGCAAAATATGTCATCAATGCCATCCAGGTCGGAGGATACGATCCGTGTACGATTACGGACTTTGAAATTCCGAAGAAGTATGGACTCAGACAGACAATTGCCGATACCGTGGGGATTGGCGGAATTTTCCGCAATCTCCGTACCATCCCGGTCATGCTGGATTTTGCGGCCGATATGCGGGAAGTTTGCCCACAGGCGCTGTTCTTGAACTATACGAACCCGATGGCGGTGCTGACCAATGCCATGAACACGCTGGGCGGCGTGCAAACGGTAGGTCTGTGCCACAGCGTACAGGCTTGCATTCCGCATCTGTTCGATAATCTGGGGATGGATAAGGAAGGCGTGCAGGCCAAAATCGCTGGCATCAACCATATGGCATGGCTGCTTGAGGTAACGAAGGATGGCGTGGACCTGTATCCGGAAATTAAGAAGCGCGCGGCCGAGAAGCAGAAGGAGAAGCATCATGATATGGTTCGTCTCGAGATGATGCTGAACTTCGGTTACTACATCACGGAGTCATCCGAGCATAACGCTGAATACCATCCGTATTTCATCAAGCGCAATTATCCGGAACTGATCGAGCGCTTTAACATCCCGCTGGATGAATATCCACGTCGCTGCGTGAACCAAATCGAGGGATGGAAGGCGATGCGCGAAGATCTGGTCAACAACCAGGATCTGATGCACAACCGTTCCCATGAATATGCCTCCTACATTTTAGAAGCGATTGAGACCAATGTGCCGTTCAAAATCGGGGGCAACGTAATGAATACGGGGCTGATTACGAACCTTCCGAAGGAAGCCTGCGTTGAGGTTCCGTGTCTGGTCGATGCCAGCGGCGTAACCCCGACCTATGTCGGCGATCTGCCTCCGCAATGTGCCGCACTGAACCGCACCAATATCAATACCCAGCTGCTGACGCTGGAAGCGGCGGCAACCGGCAAGAAGGAGCATATCTATCATGCAGCGATGCTCGACCCGCATACGGCTGCCGAGTTGTCCATCGATGACATCAAGAGCCTGTGCGACGACCTGATCGAGGCGCATGGAGACTGGCTCCCTAAATACCAATAAGGCTGATACGGCTTAAGCAAAAATAACAGAAGTTTTGCAGCAAAAGAAATTGTATTACTGCAAGCCCAATAAAAGAGAGAGACGCTCTGGTAACAACAGAGGCGTCTCTCTTTTTCATTAACGGATTGCGTGCGCAAATCAACTATGGATTTATATTGGCATGCGGGAGCGTGATGAGAAACACCGTTCCTGATCGTGGCGAGCTTCGTACCGAGACACTCCCATTCATGGCGCGAATGGCTTGATAGGAGAAGGTGAGTCCAAGTCCGGTGCCACTCATTTTAGTGGAATAGTAGATCGAACCAAGACGGCTCAATTGCTCGGGAGTCATGCCGATCCCGTTATCCTTAATTTCGATGGACACCTGCTCAGCTTCTTCATAGATGGTGATGTGGACCGTGCCTCTATCGACGTCTTTACTGGCCTCAATCGCATTCTTAATAAAGTTGACCAACAGCTGCTTGAGCTCCGCCGGACTGCCTAAAATGTAGATGGGGAGCTGAGGGTAGTCAGCGCTGAGGGTCACGTTGCTCATATTAGCATATGAAGTCATGAGCTCGACGACAGACTTGATCTGGGGCGAGAGCTCGATTCTTTGCTGAAACGGCAAGTAAGGCTTGCTGATCGAGAGGTATTCGGACAAGATTTGCTCGGTTCGGCGAATTTCCTCCATGCTGATTTCCAGAAAACGTTCGGTTTTTTCCTGAGGGAACGTACCGCTCTTAATCAATTGCAGGAACCCAAGCACGGTGGTCAGCGGATTGCGGACCTCATGGGCAAGGGAGGCTGCGACATGATTGACGGCTTCGGCTTTCTCATTCTGGATATACCGCAGATAAAGCTCTTTGTCGGATACGGATTTGTTAAACAGGGTAACGAGAAGCCATATCCCGAGCGAGTTATGAACGGGCATGGCCAAAATATTAAATATGATGTAATTCGTGATGTAGTCGGGTTTGGTTATATAGAGTACCAGGAGCGGAAGGACAGAGAAGCTGATACCGGCTATAAAAATGATCCATAATTTGTGTTTGCTACGGTGATACAGGGATGACAGCAGAATCGACAGCGGAAAAGTGAAGATCAAAATAATGATGGCGTCGATCATGCCGGCTCCGCCAATGTACAGCCGATAAAGCAGAAACTCCACAAGCAGGATTACCCCTGTCGTGAACCCTCCGAATAATATGCCGAAGAACATAATGATATACCGTACATCAAAGATGACTCCGCTTTGAACAGTCAAAGCAAAGGTCATAGACAACAGCATGCACAGCGAACAAATAATAATGATGAAATTGCGGGAATAGTTGACTGTCAGTTTTCTGTAATAGATGTTGTATGCGACAAAAGGCATCAACGCAAACAATAGCTGCAGCAAAACATCTTTAATCACAGGCAGTAGGCCCACCCCTTTGAAGGATATCGAATCGTCCGCTAGATTAACCATGTCCATTCAAGTTCGACGTCCGTTTGGAAAAATCCTTGAACGTTGAAATAAAAATAACAAAAATTATTCGTAATCAGATTGAAATGAGAAACATATAAATCCATCAGGAAAGCGCTTGCAGACAATCGATGACACACGACCCAGACACTCAGCATTTAAGAAACGAACACATTCCATGAATGGAGGGTTCACAAGTGAAGCTGAAAACCGTTCTGAGGCCCATATTCATTCTTTTATTGGTCGCGTCTTTTTTTGCTGCCGGATGCCAAAGTGTAACGCCACCGACAGCATCAGATCCACCGCCGCCCAAAGATGAGGTAAAGACACCCGGAGGCAGTGATGAGCCGGCACCGCAGGGCGACGCGAAAGCGACGCCGAGAAATGAAACGCTTTACGTGAACGGTTTGCAATGGGGAGCACCTACGAATTTTAATCTGCTCAGCGGCAACCCGGCATTTCCGATTAACTACGGAAACTCTAGAGAACTCGTCTATGAAACCTTGTTTATGGTCAATCAGCTGACAGGCGAATTAGAGCCGCTGCTGGGTACCAAGTATGAATGGACCGACGATCTGACCCTGAAGATTGAACTGAACAAGGATGCCAAATGGAGCGACGGCAAGCCGTTTACTTCCGATGATGTTGTCTATACCTACCAGCTCGGCAAAAAGTATGACATCAACTGGAGCAGCTTTTGGACCTACATTGAGGACGTAACGGCAGACGGCCCGCAAACGGTGAACATCAAGCTGAATAAAGACAATCCGAACAAATTGACGGTGCTCGACAGCATCGAGGTCATGCCGATGCTGCCAAAACATGTATGGGAAGAGGTCGAGAAGAAAGCCAATAACGACCTTGCCACCATTCGTAAAGAAGTGAACGAGGACCCGATCGGAACAGGTCCTTACAAAATGTATTTTTACAATGATCAGAAGATCACGATTGTACGGGACGATAACTATTGGGGTCAGGCACTCTTTGGCAAGCTGCCGGCTCCTAAATATATCACCCATGTTATTTATAAAGACAATGCAGCGGGCGATTTGGCATTCAAGAGCGGTCAGGTAGACGTATCGCAGCAGTTTATTCCGCAGGTATGGAAAATGTGGGAGGGCGGGGCTCCGGTTAAAACCTACATCAAAGACGCTCCGTATTATGTGCCAGGCTCCATGCCATCGATCTTCTTCAACTTGTCGAAGGAAGGACTCAACAATGCGGATGTCCGAAGAGCAATCGCCATGGCGATTGATTACGGCAAAATTTCGGAGCTGGCCATCAGCGGCTACTCCGCACCGATGGAGCCATCGTTAACGCTGAATACGGAGGCCGAAGCGAAGTATGTAGACCAGGCCGCGATCAAACCGCTCCAATGGACAACGGACGTAGATGCGGCTAATGCACTTCTCGATTCCATCGGCGCCGCGAAAGGCAAAGACGGCATCCGCGTCCTGAACGGAACCCGCCTCGGCCCGTTTGAAATCGAATGTCCATACGGCTGGTCGGATTGGAATGCGGCGCTTGAGATTGTTGCCCAGAACGCGAAGGCAATCGGTATCGAGATCCGAACCAAATTTCCGGAAGCGCCGGTATGGACCAATGATCTCCAGACCGGCAAGTTCGATATCATCATGAACACGCCTGCCGGCGGGGTCAGCCCAAGCCAGCCGTGGAACCGCGCCATGACCATCATGTACTCCAAGGGCGTTGCGCCAATGGGCGAAATGGCATTCTACAACTGGGGCCGGTACAAGAACGATCAGGCCGATGCCATCATCGAGAAGATTCCAACCATTACAGATGAAGCTGAATTGAAAGCACTCTACACCGAATTGACCCAAATCTGGTTAAAAGATATTCCATCGATTCCGCTCATGTATCGTCCTTGGGTATTTGATACCGTCAATGAATCCGTATGGAAAGGTTTTCCGACCGAAGGGGACGGCAGCAACATCCCGCCTCAAATTTCGATGGATGGAGCCGGCATCAAGTCGCTGTATCAGATTCATAACTGATGGATATAACACAATGAACCAAGACCTATATTGGCGGATTTGCACCCCTGATATAGGTCTCTTTTCCACCAAATTCAGGGTGTGATCCTTGGGGGTGAGCTGCTTGAGCGTTTACGGAAAATATATCGTCAAGAAGTTCTTCTGGTACTTTCTGACGCTGGTGATTGCGGTCACGCTGAATTTCCTGTTGCCCAGGATGATTGAGGGAAATCCGGTGAGTATGATTGTGTCCGAGATGACGCAGGGGATGACCGACAGCGATACGATCAAACGGGTCTATGAGACGTTTCTTGTTGAGTTCGGAATCGACAAGCCTTTATGGGAACAGTTCATCATCTATCTGAAGAACTTGGCGACCGGTAACCTGGGCACTTCATTCGGGCTCTATCCGAAACCGGTAACGGAGATTCTGGCCTCAGCAGTTCCCTGGACGATCGGGCTCCAGCTTCCGGCCATCCTGGTTGGCTGGATCATCGGCAATGTGCTGGGCGCCGTGGCGGCCTACCGCAAAGGCGTGTTCGATAAAGTGATATTCCCGGTGGCCTTGTTCGTGAATTCCATTCCGTTCTTTACCCTAGCCATTATTATGCTGTATGTGTTCGCCCTGTCCCTGAACTGGTTTCCGCTGCATGGGGGCTACGATTATCAGATGGTGCCGTCACTCAGCTTTGAATTCTTCGCTTCCGTACTTCGGCATCACACGCTTCCGTTTCTATCGATCGTGCTGGTTACGATTGGCGGCCAAGCCATTGGCATGCGGGAGATGTCCATCTATGAGCTGAATTCGGATTATGTGCTGTACAGCAAGCTTCTCGGGATTCGGGATTCCAAAATCGCGAGGTATGTATTCCGGAATGCGATGCTGCCCCAGATCACGGGATTGGCGTTATCCATCGGTACGATGGTGGGCGGTTCGCTGATCTGTGAGATCGTATTCAGTTATCCGGGAATCGGAACCTGGATGTTCACGGCGATTCGTCAGCTGGATTATCCGTTAATTTCGGGCTGTACCCTCTTGATCGCCCTGGCTGTGCTGCTGGCCAACTTTACGATTGACCTAATCTACGGCTGGATTGATCCAAGAATCAAGGCCGCTCAGATGGAGGATCAATAATATGAACAGTTCCTTTCGCATATTGATCAAATCGCCAAAGTTTATGTTCGGAGCCTGCATGCTGTTGGCTATGATCGGCATGGTGCTGATCTACCCGCTCTTTAACCGCAATGACCCGCTGGAGATGATCGCCCTGGCGTACCAGCCGCCGGATTCGAAGCTGCTGCTGGGGTCGGATAACTTCGGCAGGGATTTATTCCTTGAACTGATCTACGGCATTCGGACCTCTTTGCAGGTGGGCCTCATTGCCGGCGTATTTGCTACTGTGATCGGTCTTGTGATCGGTTTAGCCTCAGGCTACATCGGAGGCATGATCGATAATCTGCTGACCGCGATCACCAATATCTTCATCGTGATTCCTTCCTTTGTCATCCTCATTCTGATCTCGGTCAGCATCGATTCGCGCAGCTCATTTGTCACGGCTGTCATCATCGGCATTACCAGCTGGCCCTGGACGGCCAGGGCCGTGCGTGCGCAGACATCCTCGCTCCGCAACCGGGATCACGTGAATATCGCGAAAATATCCGGGTACAGCACGCCGCGCATTATCATCTCGGAGATTTTGCCATACATCGCTTCTTATGTTGTCATGGCCTTCGTGCTGCAGACGGCATCGGGCATTCTGTCCGAGGCTTCCATCTCGATGCTGGGGCTGGGACCGTATAACACGATTTCCCTGGGCATCATCATGAACTGGGCGCTCGTATTTGAAGCACCGGTTGCTGGCGCTTGGTGGGCCTTCATCCCGGCAGCGATCTCCATCGCCATCATCACCTTCTCCTTGTACATGATGAACACTGGCATGGATGAAATATTCAATCCGAAGATTAGGAGCTGATGGGTGTTGTGAGCACAAATATACTGGAAGTTAACGAATTGAAGACCTATTACCGTACCCGGCTGAAGGAACATGTCTATGCCGTAGACGGTGTGAGCTTCTCGCTCGAGAAGGGGAAGACGCTTGGCATTGCCGGTGAATCCGGCTGCGGCAAATCGACCCTTGCGCTCAGCCTGATGGGATTTTATTTTCCACCACTGCATTTTGGCAGCGGCTCGATTGTCGTAAGCGGTACGGACATCATGAAGCTTGGCAAGGAACAGCTCCGTTCCCAGGTGTCCGGAAGAGAGATATCATATATCCCGCAAGCAGCTATGAATGCCCTGAATCCTACGCTCAAAATCATTCATTTCGTCGAGGATATTATGAAGGAGCATCGCCCTGAGCTGAACAAGAAACAGGTGTGGGAGATGGCGGCGGAACGGTTCGAAACCTTGAATTTGTCAACCAAGGTGCTGAACTCTTATCCAAACGAGCTGTCAGGCGGCATGAAGCAGCGGACGGTTATCGCGATCTCCACCATTCTGAATCCCAAAGTGCTGATTGCGGACGAACCGACCTCGGCGCTGGACGTAACCTCGCAGAAAGCGGTGATCAAACTGCTGAAGAGTCTGCTGGATCGGGGCTATATTCAGTCTCTGGTATTCATCACGCACGAGCTGCCGCTGCTTTATCACGTAACGGATGACATCATCGTCATGTATGCAGGGGAGATCGTGGAGCGCGGTACCGCAGAGCAAATGATTTTTGACCCGATACACCCGTATACAAAAAAGCTGATGGGTTCCATCATTGTGCCCGAGGAAGGCATGAAAGGCCATAAGCTGGCCGCCATCCCGGGGACCCCGCCTAATTTGAAGAACGTGCCGGAGGGCTGCCGGTTCGCGGATCGCTGTTCCTATGTGCAAGACGCCTGCCGGAAGGGAAAGATTGCGAGCAAGACCGTGGAGGATCGAATGTATCGCTGCATCGTAGAACCGGCTGTGCTTAAGGAGTGGTATGCGAATGGAGAAGAATGATGTCCTGATTCGGGGAGAGCGTCTCACCAAGGTATTCGGTTACGGGAAGCAGAAGACAACCGCCGTGGAGAATGTCAGCTTTACCTTCCATGAAGGCGAAATCATATCGATTGTCGGCGAGAGCGGAAGCGGCAAAACGACACTGGCCAAAATGATCATGGGCCTGCTGAAGGAGAGCAGCGGTACGATTGAGTATATGGGCAAGCCAAGACAACTGAAGCGGCACAGAGACCGCAAGCGTTATTGGAAAAACATCCAGGCGATCTTTCAGGACCCGTTCTCTTCGTTCAATCTGTTCTACAAAGTCGAGAAGCTGCTGCTCGATTGCATCAAGCTGCAGGGTGATAAACTGTCAAAGGAGGAGCAATTCCGCAAAATGAAGGAAGCGTGCTCCTTCGTCAATCTGAAATTTGAAGAGCTGCACAATAAATACCCGTTCGAACTATCCGGCGGGCAAATGCAGCGTCTGATGATTGCCCGGATCTTCATGCTTCATCCGAAGCTGCTGATTGCGGATGAACCGACCTCCATGGTCGACGCATGTTCACGATCCACGATACTGGATATGCTCTTGAAGCTGCGGGATGAGAACAACATGACAATTATTTTCATTACCCATGACGTAGGGCTTGCTTATTATGTAAGCGATACGCTGTATATTATGGAACAGGGGAAAGTCGTGGAGCGGGGACCGGCGGAAGAGGTGATCTTGAATCCGCAGCATCCTTATACCCAGCAGTTAATTTCCGATGTGCCCAAGATCCACTCCGAGTGGGATTTGGCATGAGCGATGTGTACGATGGAAATCTCATGATGGAAATGCCCGAAGCGAAACGCCGCTTTGGGCTTTATTTTGTTTAGAGCCCCTTTCGCTTCGTTTATTTTCGTGGATATGACACTCCGAATCGTTACGCAAAATTTCTCTGTACTTGATCTTCGCATTTGTGAAGGATCTGCCGATAAATGATATGGCTACCATTTGCTTCATCCCGCAGTTCGCATTCGGTATACCGCAAAGCATCTGACGTGACTGCGTGTATGCTTCATAAGGAGACCATCAAACATCATGTGTATTTACTTCTTGGGGGCAACCATCTTGGTATTAGTCGCCCTCACCATCACATTCTGGATTTTCTTGTTCAAAAGCGCATATCAGCGAAAGTTAAGCCATCAGGCCTTGGATATGGCCGAAGGCAGATTCCGACTGCTTGATGATATGCTGCTCACGCTTGATGTTGGCATTTGGTCATACGATTTCGGCACAAGGAGTATCCAAAATACTTCTTTGGCTTTTCATAAAATCACAGGTTATTCACATCGTGATTTCACGGACGGTCTTTCCTGGGAAGAGCTGATCCATCCAGAGGATATGATGTTGTTTCGATCATTGGTCGACAGAACTCGACAAGGTGAGACCGTTCATACTGAATTCCGGATTATTCATGCAGAGGGCGATGTTCGCTGGGTCCAAGTGAAGATGATTCCGATGATGAATGAATCCGGGCAAATGATCCGTACAGATGGTATTGCCGTTGATATTAGCACACGTTTCCGCATGGAGGAGGCGCTGTATGATATTACGGAATGCAAGAAGATGGAGCAAGCGCTCAAGGAAAGCATGAACCGGTATCGCAGGCTGGTAGAGCTATCTCCTATTGCCATTGCCGTCTGTAAGGACCGCAAGCTGATGTATGTAAATCCCGCTGGACTTCGGATCATTGGAGCGGCTGGGCTTGAGAACATCCTGGGTACCGATCCTTGGGACTGGGTGCTGGATCCCTATGAGGAGTGGGAACGCAAACGGCTCATGCAGCTTATTCGATCAGGGCAGGTCGTTCCCGAGGAATTATCCATAAAGCGGGTTGACGGAGAGCGGGTCGATGTCGTGACAACGGCCTTGTATGATGCGGAATCGGACGCGATTGAGATTTTTTTCGAGGATATTACCGCCCGCAAATCCGCGGAACGGGCCCTTATGGAAAGCGACCGAATCAACCGCCATATCCTGGATATCGCTCCTGTTGCGATGTTCCTGCACTCCGATTTTTCTTATGTTTATGCGAATCCCGCGGGTCTTTCCTTACTGGGCATAACGGATATCGTACAATTAGCGGGAACTTCGCTCCACGACGTAATCCCCTCGGATCAGGTCGAGTTCGTGATTTCGGAGGTTGAGCATGTGTACGAAAGCGGGAATACCTCGGAGCTCACCGGGAACAAACTGGTCCGGCTGGATGGAACGATCATCGATATAGAGGCAATTACGACACCTATTCCTTATATAGGTCATAACACGGCGCTTACCATCATTCGCGATGTTACGCAGCAGAAGCAGGCTGAACGGGAGCGGATTGCGGCAGAAAGGCTAGTACGGGAGAGTGAGGACCGTTATTTTAGGCTGCAAATGAGCCTGGATCAATTCTCTTCCGACCTTTTTGGGATGGTGAAGATCAGTGAATTGAACGCCCGTATCGTGCGGGAAATCAAGAAGGTGCTGGTGACGGATCGGGTGAGCCTCATCCAGATCAACCACCACAGCCTGCATATCAAAATCCAAGGGGGCCATAAAGATCTGCCGCAAGGTGTGCTTCATGCGATCCATACATGCGGTCCCGAGCATATTCCGTTCTGTAAACTGTTTGAGATGTCCGACGGATATTTTGTCAAGATTGGAGAAATGAACGGGGATAGCAGCATTGTCTGCATTGGCGGAGAGGTTCCCTTGCTCAAGATTCAGGCCAAAAAAATATGGCTGGAGACCATTACGCGCTATGCAAGTGTCCTGTACGATAACTTCCGCGTCATTGAGGATTTGACGAGGGAGCTGGAGAAGCTGGATTCATCCCAGCAGATCATGCCTCTGTGGCTGCTGCGACTGATGCTGCATTTATCTGAAAATGAGCGGAAGCGATTGTCCCAAGATCTTCACGATGCTGCGCTCCAGGAACAGATTATATGGTACAGGAAATTAAATCAGATTACATCGGATCATGAGCTGCCGGAGCAACTGCGCCCACAGCTGGAGGAAATCGAGCAGGGGCTTCTGGATGTGATTTATCAGATTCGAATTACGTGCAACGAGCTTCGCCCCCCGCTGCTCAAGGAGGAGGGTTTGGAACGTTCGCTGGAGGCATTGTTTGAATTTACCCAGCTCCGCACCAATTATTCTATACAGTTCGACTGCTCGAACTTCGATGATGATATCAGTGACGATCACTTGATCGGACTGTACAGAATTGTCCAGGAGCTGCTGGCCAATGCCACGAAGCATTCCAACGCGACCGAGGTAAAGCTCCGTTTGTCCACTCAGTGTGATGAGGTCAATCTTAGCTATGAAGATAACGGGATTGGGATCGATTTGAACCAGAAACCGGATCAATTCAATCATATGGGGATCGGCGGCATGAAGGAAAGGGTGAGAAGCATGAACGGTAAAATCCAGTTCGACTCATCGGAGAGCGGGGGGGCGGCTGTCTATATATCCATAACAGCAAAGTAAACATTCCACCGGCAGTGAAGCAATCAAGATACCAGATTGAAGGAGTCATGAGTGACAATGATCGAAATTTTATTAGTGGATGACCACCCCTCGGTGATGGAGGGGACCAAGGTACTGCTTGAACAGGAAAAGGATATGTTCGTGAAGCTTGCGAATACGCCGGAGCAGGCGCTGGAGCTGGTGAGAACGTTGCATTTTGACGTAATGCTGATTGATATGCATATGCCGGGCATGAACGGAATTGATTTGGCCAAGCAGATCCTCCAAATCGTTCCGAACGCGGTGATGCTGGTTTATACGGGTTTTGAAGTCAGCAATCATTTTAATTTGATTATGGAGGCCGGACTGGCTGGTTTTGTCTCGAAAACGTCGGGCAAAGAGCAGTTGGTAACGGCTGTTCGATGTGCGCTGCGAGGGGAAGTCGTTCTGCCGTTAACACTTGTGAAGCAGCTCCGGCGTGTTACCGCAAATGGTCCGGAACGGACAGCAGGGGCACCGGCAGCCCAGTCTATAACCGATAAAGAATATAGTATTCTCAAGGAAATCGCTCGCGGAAAGAGTAACAAGGAGATTGCGGGAATGGTGATCATGAGCCAGCGTTCGCTGGAGTACTGCTTAACCAATCTGTTTCAAAAGTTGAATGTGAAGTCACGCATAGAAGCTGCACTGAAGGCAAAGCAGATGGGAATCCTCTCGGATTCGGATTTTGTTCAGCTGGGCTGACCGGCTAGCTCTCTTTAACGTTTCAGATCATAAAGTATGTTTACCTCGACATGACACGGGGTAGGTTCGCTATTATTCGACAATATCCGCAAGGTAATCCGCAAAATTCTTGCGTGAGCACGCAAGAGAATTTCGGTTACGAACGGTAAGTAAGTGTATATGCTTATGTTACTGGATGGATGTAGTCTGTAAGTAGGAAGGGTGGTAACCTGCGGCATGACAAAGGACCTATATGAATATGGTGTCGATGACCTCTTGTCACCGGAAGAGATTGAGGAAGTTTTGGCGCAGCTTGAAGAAGAGTGGAATGAATTTAACAGCCGGAAGAAGCGAGGGTGACTCATAATGAAACGATTGAAGTCTTTGAAATCTCTGTTTGCAATGAAACTCCAGGGTCGTATGCTGTTTATTATTTTGGGGTCGATTACGATTTTTCTAGCTGGCATGATGGCTTATATCAGTATGACTACAACGGAGGAAGCTCTGGATTCGGCCAAGACGCTTGCGGTGACAACGAGTGAGAAGATTGGCACGCTGGTACAAGCAGAGCTTGACGATGTCATGAGCTCCGCACGTACATTAGCTGTAAGCTTTGTTGGAATGAAAGGGACCGATACCACGAATCGCGCAGCCGTTAATGAAATACTGAGAAGAAATCTGGAAGACAATCCGTCCTGGAAAGGGATCTGGACCTTATGGGAGCCGGATGCCTTTGATGGCCGGGATAACGAATACAGAAACAAACAGGGCAGTGACCAAACGGGGCGATTGATGTCCTACTGGGCAAGAACGGAATCCGGCCTGGAACGCTCCGTAATCGAGGATTACGAGCACGAAGGGGAAGGTGACTTCTATCTCCTGGCGAAGAACAGCGGGAAAGAAATCATTATGGATCCGTACGTCTTCAAAGTAGGCAATGAAGATGTCATGATGACATCGCTCGTTGTTCCGATTATCGATAACGGAAAGACCGTCGGCGTGGTTGGCGTCGATATTTCCCTGGCACATTTGCAAAGCGTAATGGAGCAATTCCGATTGTTCGATACGGGGTATGCTCATATTTTTTCGAATACCGGTGTGATCGTAACGTCGCCGGAGGACGGATTGATGGGGCAGACGTTGGAAGAGGCCTATCCTGGCAAAACGGTTCCCCTTATCCTGGATGCGATTCGGGAAGGGGATGTCTATACCGAGGAAGATTCCGAGCTGTACAAGCTGTATACTCCGATTAAGGCAGGATTGACCGAAACGCCATGGTCTGCCGCTATCATTATCCCGATGGATGAGATTACGGAAAATTCGGATGCGTTGATGATCTCCATTATCGTTGCCGGACTGACCACTCTGGTGGCCATGGCGGCTGTCGTGGTCTTGTTAACGAGATCCATCGTGAAACCATTGGGCATTTCCGTTTCCATCGGAGAGTTCATGTCGAAGGGAGACTTCACGCAGGAGGTGCCTGCGGCTTATCTCCGCAGAGCCGATGAAATCGGCACGTTGTCCAGAGTATTCGCGCAGCTGCTGGAGAGCATGCGGGAGATGATCGGCAAAGTGAACCTGAACGCATCATCGGTAGCCGCCGCTTCACAGCAGCTATCGGCTGGTGCCGAGGAACTGGCGGTTGGAAGCAGCAGTCAGGCTGAATCCGTGCAAACGGTCAGTGAATTGTTCCATGAATGGTCAAATGCCATCAATTCTGTTGCGAGCGATGCATCAGCAGCATCCGAACTTGTAAACCAGACCTCCGGCATTGCAACGGAAGGCAGCGGCATCGTCCAGCAGTCGGTGGAAGGCATGAATCGGGTACGGGAGCAGGTTGCCAAACTCGAAGCTGATTCCCAGCGGATTGGCGAGATTATCGAGGTGATCGACGATATCGCCAAGCAGACCAATCTGCTTGCCCTTAATGCTACGATCGAGGCTGCCCGTGCCGGCGATCAAGGAAGAGGATTCGCTGTGGTGGCGGATGAAGTGCGCAAGCTAGCCGAACGTAGCGGAGGAGCCACGAAGCAGATCGCCGATATCATCAAGGGCATGCAGAAGAATACGGCTGATAGCGTGGAGGCGGTGAATCTAGGCGTCATCCACACGGAAAAAGCCGGTGAAGCCTTTGCCTACATTACAAGTATGGTGAATGAGTCTGCCGGAAAAGTAATGGATATTGCAGCTGCCAGCGAGGAGCAGGCAGCCCAGGCTGCCGAGGTGGCGACCGCAATTGAAACCATATCTTCGTCGACGGAGGAAACGGCGGCTACAAGCGAGGAATCGGCTGCAACGGCACAATCGCTTGCCGAGCTTGCTGAAGAGTTAAACCATACCGTATCGGCCTTCAAAATCTCGTAGCACCACTGGTATATTGATGATAAGCTTGGCCTAAGGGCCAGGCTTTTTTTCATGCATGGCATTGGCGGTTTCTATGATTCGGTATGATTGCACTCGCCTCTGAGAAAGTACGGCGATAGATGTTTTTGCTTTAAATTGGAATGCTGCACGGCTCGGACGAAGGGAGGAACATGTGTCGTGAATGGCAGCTTGTTTCAGCAGATGTTAGAAGAGGGGGATTATGTCCCCCGCTTTTACGCCTATTACTATAAGCAGTGGATAGATTATGAAATGCCATACCATCAGCATGACTCAACCGAGATTATGTATATGATCCAAGGGGTGTGCCGGATTGACGTAAAGGTAGGCGATACGGAAAAGAGCGTCACGCTGAAAAAAGGGGAGTTTATGGTACTGGATGCCGATGTCCCGCATCGGTTAATCGTTGAGCAGGCGGTCTCCTGCCGAATGCTGAATGTGGAATTCGGGTTTATGGAAAGTGAAGAGAGGACGCTTTCTCTCAGGCAGATTGCAGGTGAGGAACAAGAGGTGTCTTTTCTCCTGAATCGGCCGTTTCCCTACTTGGTGCTAGCGGATCAGGAGGAGGTATATCCGGTGCTGCGGAGCCTCGTGCTTGAACTCGATCAGAGAGGGACGGAGGGTAGAATGATGACGCATATGCTGTTTATTCAGCTGCTTGTCTGTATCGCCCGTCTGTATGAAGAAAGGGAACGCAGTGAAATGCAGCAGAGCGAGTTCTATATTAAACGAAGCGTCGATTTCTTGCATCAGAACTATGATCGCCATATTCAGGTGAAAGACGTTGCCGCCGAGGTGAATCTGCATCCCGGCTACTTGCATCGGGTATTCCGCAGAGGGACGGGCAGGACAATAACGGAGTATCTGACCATGATTCGAATGGAAAAGGCCAAAATGCTGCTGGAGCAGACGGATATCCCCATAGATGAAATATCGGACTATGTGGGTGTTGGCAGCAGGCAATATTTCCATATGTTGTTCAAGAAGAATACGGGAACCACGCCGCTGGAATATCGGCTGCGGAAGGATCGGAATGCCTGGAAATACGGTGATCAGGATGCCAGATCAGATAAGAAGTGAGGATTTTTGACTCAGAAGAGTCCAAAAGGTCATGATTTTGATAACGCTTTCTACCACTCGATTGCTACAATAACTACAATCTAATTTGCAGCTAGGGAGTGGATAAAATGTCGTTTAAGGTTGCTTTTATCGGCGCGGGCAGTATCGGCTTTACCCGGGGAATTCTGCGTGACTTGTTGACTGTATCGGAATTTAGGGATATCGAGGTCGCTTTCACCGACATCAGCGAGCATAATCTGGATATGGTCACGGAATTGTGTCAGCGGGATATTACCGAGAACGGGCTATCAATTGTGATCCAGTCCACCACGGATCGAAGACAAGCCCTGCAGGATGCCAAATATGTCATCTGCACCATTCGCGTGGGCGGACTGGAGGCATTCCGTACGGATGTGGACATTCCGCTGAAATACGGCATCGATCAGTGCGTGGGCGACACGCTCTGTGCAGGCGGCATTATGTATGGCCAGCGGGGAATCCCTGAGATGCTAAACATTTGCCAGGATATTCGCGAGGTGTGCGCACCAGATGTACTGCTGCTGAACTATTCGAATCCCATGGCTATGCTGACATGGGCATGCAATCAGTATGGCGGCGTGCGGACGATTGGATTATGCCATGGCGTACAGCATGGGCATCACCAAATCGCCGAGGTTTATGGCTTGAAGAAACAGGAAGTCGATATTGTCTGTGCCGGCATTAATCATCAAACCTGGTATATTCAAGCCTCACATCAAGGCAAGGACTTGACTGCTGGACTGTTGGAAGCGTTCGAACGGCATCCGGAGTATAGCAGGACAGAGAAGGTTCGCATCGATATGCTGCGGCGTTTCGGATATTACAGCACCGAATCCAACGGCCATCTAAGCGAATATGTTCCTTGGTACCGTAAACGGGCGGAGGAAATTACGGAGTGGATTGACCTCAGCAGTTGGATAAACGGAGAGACAGGCGGATATTTGCGAGTCTGTACCGAGGGACGCAACTGGTTCGAGACTGATTTCCCGAACTGGATGCAAGATCCGGCTATGGAGTACACGCCGGAGCACCGGGGAGAGGAACATGGCTCCTACATTATTGAAGGCTTGGAAACCGGCCGGGTATACCGAGGACATTTTAATGTGGTGAATGAGGGCATTATCGCTAATCTGCCGAATGATGCAATCATTGAGGCGCCGGGTTACGTAGACCGCAACGGCATTTCCATGCCACATGTAGGGAATTTGCCGTTAGGGCCGGCTGCGGTGTGTGGCGTAAGCATATCCGTTCAACGGCTGGCGGTCGAAGCGGCGGTTCATGGAGATGACAAGCTGCTTCGTCAGGCATTTATGATGGATCCGCTGGTTGGAGCGGTATGTAATCCGAAGGAAATCTGGCAGCTGGTCGATGAAATGCTGGTAGCCGGTGAAGCATGGCTTCCTCAGTACGCGGTTTCGATCATTGAAGCGAAGGCACGTCTAATATCCGGCAATCTGATCCCCACCCGTCCGTATGAAGGAGCAGCCAGACTCAAGGTGAAGACGGTGGAGGAGATGCAGCTCGATCGGGAGAAGGCGAACAAAAACGCAGGTGAATCCGACAAAGGGAAGGATCGCGAAAAAGTTTAAGCTGGTTGCACAATAACGAAGGGATCGGACAACAGAAGTACTTAGAGTTTTCATGAATGCGCATGATTCAAACACTTTGGCGAGGACGGTATAACGGACAAAAATCCGTTATAATCCCTCTGCCAGAAGTGTTTTTTTCTGCATGCAGTTCATCTTTTATCTGCATATACTACGGATACATAGAGATAAATTCGGATGGACAATCCCTGACCTTAGACAGGTACACAGTTTGGGTAAAAATGGTTACAATTCAATTAGATAGGCAAAATTCACTATTAAGGAGGCATGGGGATGATAATTGGGGTTCCCAAAGAAATCAAAAATAACGAAAGTCGTGTAGGCATGACGCCGGGTACGGTCGTCAGTTTTAGAAATGCCGGACACGAAGTGCTTGTACAATCTGGAGCTGGTTTTGGGATCGGTTTTACGGATGAAGCTTACAGAGCGGCTGGAGCCAAAGTGGTTGCATCGGCTGCAGAAGCGTGGAAAGCCGAGATGGTTGTGAAGGTGAAGGAACCCCTGCAGGAGGAATATGAATACTTTCAAGAGGATATGATCCTATACACTTATCTGCACCTGGCCCCCGAGCCGGAACTGACCAAGGCGCTGGTTGACCGTAAGGTGAGTGCCGTTGCTTATGAAACGATACAATTGACGGATGGCAGCCTGCCGCTGTTGACACCGATGAGTGAAGTGGCAGGAAGAATGTCCATTCAAATCGGGGCGCATTTCCTAGAAAAAGCGCATGGTGGCAAGGGTGTCCTTCTAAGCGGTGTACCTGGAGTTGCCCCAGGCAAGGTTGCCGTTATTGGCGGTGGCATCGTCGGCACCAATGCGGCAAGAATTGCGCTGGGTCTCGGTGCAGACGTCAGCATCCTCGATATTAATCCCGGCCGACTTCGTCAACTGGATGATCTGTTCCAAGGGCGGGTCAAAACGATTATGTCCGATCCGTATCACATTGCGGAAACGGTGAAGGCCGCCGACCTTGTCGTGGGCGCAGTATTGATCCCCGGTGCACGGGCCCCGCGCCTCGTAACGGAAGAGATGGTAAAAGAGATGAGTCCGGGATCCGTCATCGTGGATGTGGCGATTGATCAAGGGGGCTCCATCGAGACGATTGACCGGATCACCACGCATGACAACCCGACCTACGAAAAGCATGGTGTTATTCATTATGCTGTAGCCAACATGCCGGGCGCCGTAGCCAGAACCTCCACCATGGCACTGACCAATGTAACGGCACCCTATGGACTGAGAATAGCAAGTAAAGGACTTCGGTCTGCCGCACGTCATGACAAAGCACTTGCCAAGGGCATTAATGTCATCGACGGCAAGGTAACCTACGAAGCGGTTGCGGCGGCCCATGGGTATGCTTATACCAGCATTGACGATTATTTGTTGGCATAGAAATACTGTTTTAAGCATGTAGAGCCATTTTTCAAATTTGACACGATACCGGGGTCTATGACGTAAACCTTAGGAGTGGCTTTCGTTGGCCGGCGTGGACAAAGTTGAAAAATGGCTTTTGTATGTTGCCTTGCTGTTCCTACCACGAGTTCGCTTTCGCCTAGTTCAACATGAACAGGAGTTTATGTAGTTCGGCTTCCTGCAAATGCCTCCACTTCCCCCGTTCCAGTTGATCCAGTGTAATATTCATAATCCGAATTCGCTCCAGCTTCAGCACTCTGTACCCCAAGGCTTTACACATTCTGCGGATTTGCAGATTAAGGCCCTGTGTCAAAATAATACGAAATACGTCTTCGCTTTGCCTATAGACCTTGCATGGTTTGGTTATGACGTCCAGGATTTCAACACCTTGAGACATCGCTTGCATAAATTCGTCCGTAACGGGTTTGTCCACGGTCACCACATATTCTTTCTCATGATGATGCTCCGAACGCATCATTTTGTTCACGATATCTCCGTCGTTCGTAAGTAAAATCAAACCTTCAGAGGCTTTATCCAGCCTTCCAATGGCAAAAATGCGCGATGGATAGTTAACAAACTGAATAATGTTTCCCGCGACATGTTCTGCTGCCGTACAGACAATACCGATAGGTTTATTGAGAGCCAGGTAAACCGCTTCCCTATCCTGATGAGGAATTTCCTTCCCATCTATTAACACAATATCGTGCAGTTCAACGTCCGCCCCTTTTTCACACACCTTGCCATTGATCGTGATGCGTCCGGCTGCAATCAATCGGTTGGTTTCTCTGCGCGAGCAAAATCCCGTTTCGCTTATATATTTGTTAATTCGCATGCTCCACCGCTTCTCATGTGTAATATTGCCACAGGTTCATTTGTTAGTTGATATTCTCTTTTCCTTGATTTTGCGGAATGTGGCATAAAATGATTAATTTCGATCATCCATCAGAGAGGCGGACTTATAACAAAAATATTCGCTTTAAGCTGACGTCTCTTTCAGGTTCTTCACATTGCTCCTCTGGCGGATCTAGCTGGTGAGATTCGCCAGCAGGGAACTCTTCTGGCGGATCGAAGTGGTAACCGGAGAGCAGCAAACCTAGTAAAAATCCTGCGACATATTCTCTTCGTCTGCAACAGCCTGAATCTCCTCCGAACCGATGCTGATGAAGCGGTAACCGTCCGCTGCCTGCTTCTTCAGCGCACGTTCTTTGATGAACTTGGGGCTGGCTTCGCCGCCATCTTCGTCATACACGAGCAGAATGCCATCGGTCTTGCGGAGTAACAGATCGTCTCTGGCCGTAAATTGCCACGGCCCCTGATAGGGGCTCTTGCTGACAGGCGCATAGAAGTCTACCCCCTTCATCAATTCCTGAAAATAAGCTTTTTTATCGTCGTTCCATTGCTCCTCGGGATTCTGATAGGCGGTCAGAATAGAGCATCTCAGGTGAGGGTATCGGGACTTTAGTTCTATAGCTGCTTCAACGGCCCACAGGTCCACGCCATACTGACCGGGCGTGATAACCCACTGAAGACCTTCCTCGAGCAGCGGAATCAAGCGGTTGGCAATCGCTTGACGTATATAAGGAATGCCTTGGTGTTTGTTGTTGTAAATACCGAGTTCATGAGCTCGATATCCGGTAACAAGAATGTTTTCCAATTGTGCACACTCCCTGACAAAGAATAGGTCTAGTGTACCGTTTTCTGAAAAATTGATCAATATTTGTCGCAAATCGTATAGAATGGGATGAGTAATCTTGGAATACATATTTTAGGAGGAAATTCGATTGAAGAAGTGGACAGCAGTATTACTAGGGGCAATTTTGGTAATGAGCATGACAGCATGCGGAAAGGACAACAAAGCAGCAGACGACGCCGCAACACCACCAGCAACGGAACAAGGGACGAGCGAGACGCCGCCTGCTAAAGAAGAACCGAAGAAGGATGCTCTTCCAACTGCTGACGAGCTTCTTCAGAAGTCGGCTGAAGCTTCTAAGAATTTGAAGAGTTTTGCGATGAAAGCCGATGTTAAACAGCATATCGTAGTTGAAGGCGAAGAGAAGCAGGAGCAAGATGTTAATATGGCGCTTGATTCGGAACTTACGCTCGAGCCGGTGGAGATGATGCAGAACATCGTGATGGATTCTCCGGAAGGCAAGATCGAGATGAAGCAGTATATAACGGAAGACGGTATCTACATGCTTATGGATGGTCAATGGATGCAGGTTCCGAAGGAATCGGAGCAGGAGATCCGAGACAGCCTGGATCCGAGCAGTGCAAGTCCGGAGCAGCAGGTAGAGCAGTTCAAGACCCTCGCTAAGGACTTCAAAGTAACGGAGGACGGAGACGCATACGTTCTGACGGCGGATGTCTCCGGCGACAATCTGAAGGAGCTTGCCAAGTCCATGATGAGCCAAGCGGGCAACGATCCGCAGATGGAAGCCATGATGGATCAAATGGATATCAAGAGCATCCATATTGTTTATGGCGTACAGAAGGAATCATACCTGCCTGTAACAACCGATTTGGACATGGTAATGGCAATGGAAGCCGAAGGTCAGAAGGTATCCTTGGATATGAAAATGAAGAGCACTTACTCCAAGCATAACGAAATCAGCAAGATCGAAGTGCCGAAGGAAGCATTGAACGCGGAATAATGCTATTTGGCTGATGAAATAAGCGGAATATGAAATTTATGATATTCCACCGTGAACAGGCTGCCCCGGTTCTGTAGATGCCTACAGACCGGGGCAGCCTTATTTGATGAACTTCAGTCTCGGATAGAAGTTCTGATAGGTCAGGGTAGTGAAAGCTTAGTCCTGAGGTTTATCGACTTCCACAATGACGCTGCCAAACAGCTGACCGTTAATGGAGACCATAATACGCCATAGTCCTGGCGAAGGCAGCGACATGGAGGTTGGTATCGCTGCATCGGCACCGTTATGAGGATAAGGACTGATACGAGTTTTAAATACATCAACGATCTCGGTCGTACCTTTTTTCACGGCGGTGATCAGCAGATCCCCCTTCAATTCCTCGGCACGCCCCCAGAAATGCCACATGTATTTATTTGGTTGATTAGCGATAAATCCCGGATCAATAAAGCCGAGACGACCTTCCACGCCGGTCATAGCATAATTACCGGATCTAAAACTCGGACTCGGCTCCCAGCTGCTGTCCGGCACATCGACCACGATATCGCCGTATTTCTCCTGATCCACCATCACGTCGAATCGCCATAACCCAGAGAGCGGCAGGGCAAAGCGGGAAGAGACCCGGGTGAAGTTATCGTAAGCCATATCGGAGGTGATCTCCGTCTCGACAAGCTCTTCAAGGGTAGTTCCCGTATCCCGGTGTACGGCGGTTATGTGGATCGTTTTCCCTTCAAGCGCTTGAATTGGGGTTAACAGATTCCACCAGGCACCGGCCGGAGAGCCGGCGGTAAAATCACCACCCTGGACCGCTTGAAGTTTATCTACTCCATTCTCCGTGTATACGTTGCGGGGAGTCCACTTGGCAGCATATCCCAAGCCCTTGATCGGGATCATCCGTTGAAGCGCAGGGGACTCGCGCCATCCCCCTACCGTCGCTATTAGAAGAATCATGAATGCACTTGCGGTTATAACACGCAGACGCGTTGGAGATTTCCGCTTTTTTCGACCCTTCTTTACAGAGCCGTTAGCAGCGCTGTTCAATACACTGGATTTCATCTTCTCGGTGAACATCGGCTCGTTGAATGGAGAAGAAGCGAGTTCCTGTATCCAATCGGGCTGCAGCTCTTGTTCGGTCTTCACTGGACATCCTCTCCTTTCAACATCTTCTCCATTCGGGCGCGAGCCCGGTGCAGTCTGGATTTGATCGTTCCTTCGGATATGCCGAGCAGCTCCGCCATTTCTTTTCGCGGCAGCTGGTAATGGGATTCAAGGATGAGCACCTCGCGGTATTTGGGCGGCAGCTCCATCACGTATTTCCAAATCTGCGATACGGCAGCAGCATCCATAAACTCTTTTTCCGCAGAGGGTTCAGTCTGCTTGGAGGTTACCCAGCCGGTTAAAGACACCCTCGTCATAAAGGAAGATTTGAGATAGTTCAGGGAAAGGTTGCGGGTGATGGTTAACAGCCATGTTTTTACAGAGCTTCGGCCCTGAAACTCATTCCAGTGCTTAAATGCACTCAAGAATACGTCCTGACTGATATCATCAGCCGCATCTTTGCGTTTTGTTAGGAAGAACGCATAGTTCCACACGTCCTGGCCGAAGGACTCCATTAAATCGCTCAGCACCGTGCTTGCTTCATTTACGGCCACCATTTGTTTCAGGTACTCCAATCACATCACCTCAAATATTAGACAATTGAACATAGGATTGGTTCCCAGATTCCCCCAAAAAAATGAAACAATTTAACGTGCAAATCGTTGTAATGAGTAACAGGTATGCAAGGAATCGAGGAAGGGGAGAAGGCGTATGCATTTATATTTTAAGGATAACTTTTTTAGCTCGGGTATAACAGATATTATGGATAGGGAAGGCAGTGTAATAGGAAGTCTGGATTTGAAGAGTGCTTTCGGTTCCTCGCTGGACGTGTATAACGCTACGGGAGATCCGGTATGCAGCGGCTCGTTTCGTTTCTTCTCCAACAAGTGGCATATCGTGAGCGGCAGCGGGGAAGAGCTGGGCGTGCTGCGTATGCGTATGAGCTTTTTCACGAAAAAATTTGAATACAACGCGGGATCGCGGGGCGTATATGAGATCACTTCGCCTGCCTTTTCCAATGAATATGAAATTACGGATGGTACCGGAAGGGGAATCGCCCATTTTTCCCGTATTAGCGGCTGGCTTCAGGCCGGAGCCTATCTGCTGGAGAATGAGAGCGACGTCCTTGGAGATTGGGAGCTCGTGACCGTGGTGATGGGCATTCACCAAATACGCAAACGCAACAACAGCGCTGCCGCATCGAGCTCTCATTAAGTTCAGGTTAACCCAGAATAAGACGATGATAGGAGGAGTCAGAATGAACGAAGTCAGCGATCATCTCGATTATGGATTGACTGTTGTTTTTATCGGATTTAATCCTAGTTTGCGATCGGGGGAGGTCGGACATCATTATGCCAACCCCCGCAACAATTTTTGGAGGATTCTGCATAAATCCGGGTTGACCCCTCGCTTATATGAAGCCTCGGAGGATGGGGAATTGCTTAAACTGGGGTATGGATTTACCAATATTGTAGCCAGGCCCACACGGGGGGCCGAAGATATTACCCGCGAAGAGTACAAACTCGGTAGAGAAACGCTGCGGGAGAAGCTGGGGGAGTACAGACCGGAGGTTGCTTGTTTTGTCGGCAAGGGCGTGTATACCGAATTCAGCGGTAAAGCAAAAGCGGATTGGGGAATTCAGCCGGACTCCGTCGTGGACGGTGTTCATGAGTTTGTTGCTCCTTCTTCCAGTGGACTGGTACGAATGCCCATGGATGAGATTATCGAAATTTATCGACGATTGCATGATTTTATATCGAGGCATGAGTTCTGAACAGAGGAGTTGGACAAGAACCATCCATGAGGATCATGAAAAAGAGGAGCGTCCAGGAGACCCGATTTGTCGGACTCCTGGTGCTCCTCTTTGAACATAGAATACATAAGCTTTCAGCGGAAGCTAAATCTTCTGATTACTGCAAGAAAACTCTATTTGTAGTTTTTCTTCTATTGAAAGTACATCCATTGAGAATATATTTTAGGGTTAGGTCGCCATATTATGGACGCTTCAACAGTACAGGATCGATCCGCGGTACAAGCCCTTCATCGGCTGCACGGTTCAGCAGAGCTGATATCGCGGCATAGCCGTCTTCGCCCAGTTCTGCGGTAAATGGATTGACATACAAGTCGATGTGGGCATCGGCGACATCCGGGTCCATTTCCTGAGCGTGTTGGAGGACATACGTCCGAGAGTCCTCGGGATGTTCCCAGGCATATTCGACAGAAGAGCGGATCCAGTTCGAAATGCTTGCCAGATCCAGCGACCTCCGGGCCACAATTGCCCCCAGAGGAATAGGCAGATTGGTATCGGATTCCCACCAGCTGCCCAGATCCGTCATCAGCTTCAATCCATAGGACGAATAGGTAAATCGTGCTTCGTGAATGACAAGCCCGGCATCGATCGCTCCATCCCGGACAGCCGGCATAATCTGATCGAACGGCATCACCACGATTTCGCCGAGTCCCCCGGGTACATTCTGTGCGGCCCACAGACGGAACAACAGATAAGCTGTGGAGCGCTCACTTGGAACGGCTACCCGCCGGCCGGACAAATCTGCAGGGCTGGCTGGTGTTTTTCCGTCCGTGAGCTTGTCCGCTGTCAGAACGAGCGGTCCGCATCCGCGGCCAAGTGCTCCCCCGCAGGGCAGGAGGGCATATTCATCCAGCACCCAGGGCAGCGCGGCATAGGATATTTTTAAGATATCATGTTCTCGATCTTCGGCTGCCCAGTGATTGGTGATATCGATATCCGCGTAGGATATATCAAGCTTGGGAGCGCCTGGAATCCGTCCGTGAACCCAGGCATGAAATACAAATGTGTCGTTGGGGCAAGGGGAAAAAGCGATTTTCATCGTAACACCTCCGGTAATAATGAACTTGCGGTCTCAAGCGCCTGCAGGGCCTCCTTGATCTTCCATGCACTGCGGTCCCGCGGACCGACCTGATTGGATATGGAACGGATTTCGAGCACGGGCACGCCGGCTGCGGCGGCAGCTGTAGCCACGCCGAATCCCTCCATCGCCTCGGCTGCGGCGTCTGGCACCCGATGGAGGAGGCGTGCGGCCGTAGCTGCTGTTCCCGTCGTGGTGGAAACCGTCAGGACAGGCCCGAGGGTTACGGCTGCGCCAGCAATCTTTAAGGCCTCCGCAAGTTTGCGGGCAGAGGCTGGATCTGCCTGCACCCGATCCATTCCGAAGCCAAGCTCCTGGACGCTGCTGAAGCCGTCTTCGGTTTCAGAACCGAGATCAGCGGCTATGATGGTGTCCGCAATGACGATGGAGCTAACCTCAGCCTGGCCGGCAAATCCTCCGGCGATACCTGCGCTGACAACGAAATCATAGGTGCCTTGAATCAGCTGGCGGGCAGTAGCAGCAGCGGTAGCCGCGGGACCGACCCCACCCGCGATGACATCAAATCCATGTGCGTCCTTAAGCCCGCGCAAGACGGCTTCTTTTTCGGCATCGACTGCCGTAACAATAAGCACGCGCTTGGAAGACGGGTCTGGCAAGTTATGTGACTCGGTCATATCCACCGAGTTGGATTGGGTATGTTTCTGCATGTTATTAATCTCCTTATTGGCTGTAACGATAAACATCGTTATCCTTTTACGTTATAACGTTCTTGATGCGATGTAAAGTCTCGTGCATGTTAAGACTGGACTTTATGTGTAGCAGTAACTTTCCGATATAGAGTATAATGGACGGTAACTTACATACATCATGATTAGATTCGGAGGTTGGATAGCTTTGCGTAAGAAGGGTGCGAACGGACAAGAAAGCCGGGCTAGACTACTGATTGTCGCTGCCAATGAATTTGCAAAGTCAGGATACCATCAGACCAAGATCAGCACCATCGTTTCCCGGGCTGGATTGACGCAGCCGTCATTCTATTTGTATTTTGAAAGCAAAGAAGCCGTTTTCAAGGAGTTGGTGGAGAAATTTCGCTCTGAGCTCAAGATCCTGCTCGAGGGAAGCAGATTGGAAAGCGGAATTGATGAGGAGCATGTAACCGGTCGTTTGCAGAGCGTGCTGACGGGGTTGTTCGCGTTTCTTGGCAAAGATTCGGACCTGACACAAATCGGTTTTTTCATTGGGGATGACGCTGTCATCGTAAAGTCTGAAATGGTAGCCATGATTGAGCAAAATCTGAAAGCTGAGCAGCGGGACGGGTACTTTGACGGAGATTCCGATATGCACATCGTTGCGGAGTGCTTGGTCGGCGTCATTGAAAGACTGACCTCACAGCAGCTTCTGACAGGCAAGCGGACTCCTGAGGATCTTGCGCGTCACGTGGTGAGTTTATTTATGCACGGCATCAGCATTTATCCGGCTAAGCGGGCTACATAAGGCAATGAAATTTAATGTACAAAAATAAGATAATTAAAATATCAGAAACAGGCAGTCATATGGTTAGGGTTAACCGTGGACAGCCTGTTTTTTTGCTGTTGACCAGAGCCGAATTCCAGCAAGTAAGAATCGGGGGACTTACTCCATGATGAAGATGATGCTGGTGTTTTGGGGTCTAACCAGGATGGTTCTGGAAGGTCAATTGATTGCCCCTTTTCTGGCAGGCATCGTCTCCATTCCTTAATAAAACGAAGAGCAGCGCTACTTAATTCAAAGCGATGTAAATGATCATGATAAATGGCTGACCCCGGGGTAGAAGCTACTACCGATGGATCAGCCATTTTGGCGTATATATTACATTTTAATCGTAACTCTTCGGGTTATCAGTCGAATCAGAATAAGTGTAATCAGGATGACGGCCACGGAGCCTGCAAGAGAAACCGGCAGCGTGACGGAAAAGGCTGTCGTGACTGGTAGCCACTGTTCCCATATGGAAGCCAGCTCAAATTGCCACAATGCATCCATGAAGCCGATTAACACGAGGGCTAAGGCGATCCACCCCAAGCCGCGAATCCAGCCAAACCGGTAAAATCCGGATCCGATCATCCACCCCATCAGATAATAGGTAAAGATTTGGACGCCATAGGAGACAAGTGTCAGCAGCCAGTTGTTATCGAAATCCTGCAGCAGCGAGGTGCTGCCGGCATCATGGGAGGAAACCATCCCGATGATCCAATTGACTAGACCCACCACGACTGGAAAGGCCAATGACAGATAGACGGCAGCCACAGCGGCTCCAGTGAAGAAATCCCTGCGGGTTACTCCATGTCTTACATAATAGCTTAGAAAGCCGTAGGCCGAAATAATGCCGATGACGAGCATAAATCCTTTGGTTGAGCGATAAGTGAGAGAGAAAAAGTCCTCCTCTGCGATTCCTTCGCGAACATTGACACCAATGCTGTTACCGATGCCGACTCCAAAATAGATCAACAGCACAATAAATAGAAATCCCAAGGCCCAGCTGCCTTGCTGAATAAACATATCCGTCGATACTCTGGTTACGGCCGATGACGTTTTTTTCATGCGGAATATTCCTCCCCCGTCAGATGGATAAACAAGTCCTGGAGCGAGATCGGCCCGATCTCAAGTCCTGCCCGATGTGCGGCTAGTTGGGATGCCTCGTTTAATTCCCCATAGACCATGACGGCCTTGGTAGAACCGAGCTGCTGCACGTTGAGTACCTTCATGCCCTGGATGAATTCATCTACCTTTGCCGCCGGTCCCGTAATGGAAACGCCCCGGGACGTGAGGCTTTCATAATCGTCTTGCAGCACGAACTGGCCTTTGTGAATGATAATGACTTCCTCAAACAGATAATCCATCTCCGAAACCAGGTGGGTGGAGAGAATGAATGTACGGGGATGGTGCTCCTGGTCTTTCAGCAGTTCCCGGTAAAAAATTTCGCGTGACGGCGCATCCATGCCGAGATAAACTTCATCCAGTATGGTAACTGGCGAGCGGCTGGCAAGTCCGATGCATACGTTAAAAGCCGATTGCATTCCTTTGGAAAGCTGCTTCAGCTGCTTATCCAAGGGCAAATTGAATTTGCGTGCGAGCTCAAGGGCGTACATGGTATCAAAATGGGGCCGGTGTCTGGCTATGGAATCAATCGCTACCTTGACCTTGTCCGTCTCGTCTTTGTAGTCTACATCATAGATGAAGGAGACTTCCCTCATGATCTTCGCATTTTCGAACGGCTGCTCGCCGCCAATCGTAACCGATCCCGATGAGGGTTCACGAAATGAAGCAAGAACAGACAGTAGTGAGGTTTTGCCTGCTCCGTTGCGCCCCAGGAGACCATAAATTTTGCCTGCCGGGAGATGAAGCGAAACATTGCGGACGGCTTCGAGGTCACCGTATACCACCGATACGCGGTCAAACTGAACATCAAGATTCATGGAGGTCACTTCCTTTTAACTGGGTTATGATTTGAAAAAGCTCATCCGTGGACAAGCCGAGTTTGTCTGCTTCCTGTACCATAGGCACCACATAATGTTCCGCAAATGCACTCTTTCGGGTCTGGAGCAGCATTTCCTTGGCTCCTTCTGCAACAAACATGCCGACACCTCGCTTTTTATAGATGAGTCCGGCATCAACCAGCAGGTTGATGCCTTTTAACACCGTGATGTGATTGATTTTGTAAAATTGGGAGAGCTGCGTCGTGGAAGGAACCTGTTCACCTTCAAGCAGTTGATCATTCACGATCTGGTCCTCGATCTTCTCCTTGATCTGGATGAACAGGGGCTTATTATCTGGATGCACGGTACCGCTCAATAAGAATCACCGCCTTACCTTCATGTGCTGTTAAGGTTATATACTCATATATATGACTATATAACCAAAAGGTGAATCGAATGTCAAGCATTTGGTTGGTTGTCATAAATCCATTAACACGCATTTCCAAAGAACAACGTCAAAAAGGTCGACCAGAAGGATCTGGTCGACCTTGATCTAAACGCTGATGCGTAAGTCATTATCTTGCGTATGACTAAAGTATGCGAACCTCGATGCTCATTAAAACATGATACGTAATACAAAAATTCCAGTAATTCTTACGGACTCAGAATACGTTATTTCGTTAAAAACAGACTCTCTTCTCACCGTAACGGACAGGGGAGCTCTTATTTACGATTAAAAGCGGAGGTAAACTATATTTTTAGTAGAATAGCGACTTTGGTGTCCGTTATATTCCGAGAATACGGAATGAAATCGTAAATAACGTCGATGGTGTCCGTTAATATTCTATACATGGGATCCGGCTGCGCTTATCTGGACATACCATACCTATCGAGTTCTTCAAATTGCTATAGCCGTTCACTTTGCTTCCAAAGTCTCGGAAGCGTCCATGGGAGGGAGCTTTCCCCGTTTCAAATCACGGATCGTCAGTCCAAAATCGATCTGTAGATGCGGATAATCCGGGAAGTTTGCCCAATCACCGCCCCACTGGAAGCCTAAATCTTTGGCAATTTCCACAACTTCCATCCAGTCGGCCTTGCCGTTTCCGTTCCCGTCATATTCCATATCCCAGATGATGCTTCCATCCTTTAGTCTTAGCGCAAAATCAATCGCAAGTCCATAGTTGTGAAGGGATTCTCCTGCCTTGGCATTCGTCACGATGTCGCCCTCGGTGCTGCGGCCCTGATTGTAGATGCGGGTCTGCTCTTCATGGCTGCGGTAACCGTCCGTTATGATGATCGTGATTCCTTTTTTCTTGGTGAGACGGACAAGCTCGTTCTTTTGCTGCAATACATACGGGTGGAGCTGGGAGACTTTAGGAGTTTCTTTATTATTAAAATCAAGATCGTTGATGAATCCCGGTATGGAGGTTTGCAGCTGCATATAAAATATGGCGAGTAATAAGGCAGCAATAAGGAAAAGTGTCATTTTTTTGCGTTTGATCATGCGAACTCTTTAATCTACCTACTTTCATATAATGGCTTACTCTATTATATCGGCATCCCGCCCCGTATTCCAACAGACGGGGCCTCCTGACCAGATATCGACATGAATAGCAATCCATGGTTTATCGCATCCTATTCATAAAAATGGTCGCTATCCGAAAAAAGGGGGATTGCAATGAGCAATATTCAAAATATGTCGATGAGACTCAATCAGCTATCGGGCCAATTGACTACGGCAGCGCAAAACGGGGGAATGAACGAAGTTGGAGTGATCGTAAGCCAGCTCAGTCAGATCCAAGCCGAACTTCAAAGCGCCCAGGCTGCGGTTACGCCTGAAACTTCTGCTGCCGTCCGTCAGGAACTGGTGAATTGCCGGATGGTTTTGCATGGGATGATGAACGCGGTGCAGGATATCCGAACCGCTACGGCGGAGCAGTACCGCCAAGTGCTGGGCGAGAACAAAACGGCATTCGAGCAAATGGACGAGACTGCGCAGCAGAGCGAGTACGCCGAAGCTTATCAACATCGTCAGCTGTTCCAGCAGATGGATCAAGTCAGCCAGCAGCTTCATCAGCTGGATGGTTCGATGCTGGATGCAGGTTATCAGATGGAGCGGGGACAGGTGACCGGCGACAGTCTGAATGGAGCCGTCACGTTGGAGGGGCTGACTTCAGCTACGGACGATAGTGGAAGCATGATGTAAGACTGCTCGATCGGAGGATCGAAACAGGATAACAGTTAACTACAATAATCGAAGCTGCAGATCCGATTCACAGGATGCTGACAGCTTCTTTTTTTTAAGAGATATGAACGTATAAATACCAGATGCTTACCCTTCCTTATCTAGCACGAAAACCTTCTGCTATATGAAGTCTGTCTTTAGAGAAACTGCGTCAATATCCGTTTTTTTAGTGATTGAAAGAAAACTCCTTTTTATTATATAATTAAGGAGAAAAAATTCTTTTTGTGCCTGTTAGAGAGAAACGAGGGATGTGGAATGGCAAGAGTTGGCCCAAGACTGAATCATTCTAACACGCTGCTGATGATATCAAGCATTTATTCTTCCCTGACCAAGACGGAGAAAAAAGTGGCTGATTACGTGAAAAGTTACCCTGAGGAAACCGTGCTCGCTACCGTAACGGATTTGTCTGAGAAGGCAGGGGTCGGCGAGACATCCGTCATTCGATTCTGCCGCAAGCTGGGGTTTCGGGGATTTCATGAATTCAAGCTGTCCGTTGCACAGGATTTGGTGGATCGTCCTCCATCCGTAGTGGATACCGCTATCGATGAGCAGGATGACATGATGACGGTGGCCCGCAAGCTGACGATGCAGCATGAAATTTTACTTAAGAATACGCTGGATCTGGTTAACGCCGACAATTTAAAGATGGCGGTGGATAAGCTGCTGGCCGCAAACAAAGTGTATGTCTATGGCGTGGGTTCTTCAGGCATAACCGCACTGGATTTGCATTATCAGCTGATGAGACTGGGGCTTAATGTGGAAGCGCACCGGGATTCGCATATTATTGCCATGTCCGCTTCCTTGGTCAAGAAGGGCGATCTCGTATTCGCCATTTCCACTTCCGGCAGCACGCGTGACCTGGTGGATCCGGTGAAGGAAGCGAAACAGAATGGAGCGGACGTCATCTGTTTGACCGGACATCTCCGTTCCCCGATTGTTACATACGCGGATACGGTACTTCCTGTATCTTCCAGGGAAATGCCGACAGAGGGCGGAGCGCTGGCAACAAAGTTCATGCAGACGTATATGTTGAACATTCTTACAACGCTCTTAACGATGAAAAAAGAGGATGCCTCGAAGTCGTTGGAGAAAACCGCAAGGTCCGTTGTGGATAAGCTGTATTAGTGAATCGATCATCCATTTTATTGATTACAGAAGGGAGTGTATACATACTATGAGTTACGCGATCGGTGTTGATATTGGGGGGACGAAAGTCCAGTTTGCAGTCATTGATCGAGAAGGAAAGATCATAAACCGGCATCTGATGCCTACCGAGGCGAACAAAGGGCCGGAGCAGCTTATGAACAAAGTCCTGCTTGGCATCGACATGATGATGGAATCCGCCGGTTCAGAGGAAGAGGTGCAAGGTATCGGTATCGGCAGCGCAGGCCAAATTGATTTTCGGGAAGGGACCGTTCTATACGCGGGGGATACGTTGCCAGGTTGGACGGGGATGGAGATTAAACGAAAGGTATCGGAACGTTACGATACCCGGGTGCATGTTGACAATGATGTTAATGTTATAGCCATTGCCGAGAAAATGTACGGCGTTGGCAAGGATTGTGATAACTTTGTGTGCCTTGCTCTTGGTACGGGGATTGGCGGTGCCGTTATCGAATCGGGGCGTCTTCTTCGAGGCGTCTTTGGCGGGGCAGCGGAGCTTGGCCATGTCAGTATTGACATCAACGGTCCTCGCTGCAGCTGTGGAAATAACGGCTGTATTGAGCTGTATGCTTCAGGCAGCGGCATTGCCAGATTAGGGCTTGAGATGCAGAAGGATGAAAGCGCTTCATATGCCTGGAAACCTAATGCCCGGGATATTATTGAGGCCTGGCACCGGGATGATCCATCGGCCACAGAGGTGATGCGGGTTGTCATCCGAGCACTGGGAGCGGCTGTTGCCGGTTATATTCATGCATTTAATCCGGAGGTTGTCGTGATCGGCGGCGGAGTGGCGGAATCGGGTCCTCGTTTTTTGCAGGCGCTTGATCAGGAGATCGATGTCAGGACTTCTTCGTATATGAGAAGCTGCTGCCGGATTATGCTCGCTAACTTTGGCAGTGATGCAGGTGTCATAGGTGCAGCAGCTCAAGTGTGGCGTTATGGTGAGATTGATTCTATGTTGTAAGTAATATAGGAGAATTATTCCTTCAAAAATCAGGTAGAGGATTAGTGGTGTCTTGTCAGGCTTATGAGGGTGAACCGTTGTTTGGGCCACAGCATATGGTTGAAATGGCGAATGGGCCGTACTGGAGGGGCCATAGGTATAAGGGCCAATGGAACGGCAGATATTGCGGTGATTAAAGCTGCCGTGAATGTTCCGGTCATCGGGCTGCTCAAACGGCAGATCGAGGATTATCCCGTTTATATTACCCCGACCCTTGAGGATGCCTTTGCCGTTCATGAGGCCGGCGCTGACACTGTAGCTATGGACGGGACACGGAGACCGAGACCGGATGGGAAACTACTGAAGAGGTAGTGGGCGAACGAGGGTGTCAACTAAGGCAGTTTTGCATCGTCTTAAAAAAGCAATAAAAGGAGCCGCGCGTTTAGCGCGGCTCCTTTTATTAATTGAGTTTGTTTCTTATGCTTTCCGCCATTCCTCGATCGCTTTATGCAGGCGAGACAACGCCTCCTGAACGGTGGCGCGTGTGCAGGCCAGGTTCATGCGCATGAAACCTTCGCCTTCCTTGCCGAAGGCCGCGCCGCTGTTTAAACCAAGCTTCGCCTCTTGAACCAGGAAGCGGTTTAACTCCTCGTGGGACATGCCCATCCCGCGGAAATCAATCCACAGTAGGTAAGTAGCTTCCGGGATAACCACCTTCAGCTCGGGCAGATGCTCCTGGGCGTAATTCGAAACCAGCTCCATGTTCTCGCGGATGTAAACCAGAAGTTCATCCAGCCATGATCCGCCTTCACGGTAAGCGGCCTCGGTGGCGGCGGCACCCATTGGTGTAATGGAGCCAATGGCGTAACGGTTCAGTATTTTGCGGAACTTGCTGCGCAGCTGCGCATTCGAGATGATGATATTCGCCGTATTCAGACCGGCGATATTAAACGTCTTGCTTGGTGCGGTGCAGATGATGGAACGCTCGGCAGCATCCTCGGACAGAGCGGCGAATGGCGTATGCGCACCAGATTCAAACACCAGATCTGCATGGATTTCATCGGATACAACAAGCACATCGTATTGCTGACAGAGGGAAGCCAGACGATCCAATTCCGTTCTGGTCCACACCCGGCCTATCGGGTTGTGCGGACTGCACAGAATGATCATTTTGACTTTGCCGGTAGAAAAACTCTTCTCCAAATTCTCGAAATCCATCGAGTAATCTCCGTCCTCACTTCGAAGAAGCGGATTATGCACCAGCTCGCGACCATGGTCCTGAACGACGCTATAGAATGGCGGATAGACCGGCGTCTGGATGACGACTTGATCTCCCGGCTCGGTGAACGCATCCACGATAAGGCTGAGTGCCGGAACGACACCCGGACAGAATTGAATCCACTCCTGCTGGATACTCCAGTTGTGGCGTTTCTTCATCCAGTCGCAAATCGCTTCACGGTAAGAGACGGACGGGAACGTATACCCGAATACGCCATGCTCCACCCGTTGATGGAGCGCCTTTACAACGGCGGGTGGCGCGGCAAAATCCATGTCGGCCACCCACATCGGAAGCGCGTCTGGCACGCCGAAGATGGTGGGAACATTGTCCCACTTCTGACAGTCGGTACAGTTTCGGTCTATCGCAAGATCAAAATTCATATGTAAATTCCTCCTAGTAGAGATGAGTTAGCGCTAAGCTACAAATTTAGCTAATGTGATTAAGCCGGTAATCGTAATTACGTTTAGTATGGTCGATATAAGGACAGTTTGTGCAGCAAAATCCGGCTCATTCTGATATTCTTCCGCCAAGATGGATGAATTTACGCCAACCGGCATGCCTGAAGCAATGATGAGCGCTTGAGCCGGGATGCCCTTTAAGCCGAGCAGCAGCACGATCAGAATGCCGATGGCCGGCGCGACCAGGAGACGCAGCAGCACGCTGAGGTAAACATCAAGCCGGCGCAGGCGGAGCGGATATTTGATGATCTGTGCGCCGAGCGTCAGCAGGGCGATCGCCACCATGGACTGGTCCGCATACATCAGAGGTTGTGAGATAAAGACCGGAAGCGGCAACGCCAGGGCATGCAGCACAATGCCGATGACGAGGGCATAGGGAACGGGCATTTTCAGGAATCCGATGATGGCCTGTTTGTATAATCCTTCTGTCTTGGCTCCCTGAATGGAAATAACTCCGTACGTGAACGTAAGGAGGCTCTGAAAAGACATGATGAGCGCTTGTACCGAGCCGGCCATCGGATCACCCTTGAAGGCGAGGTCATTGATCGGAAGGCCGTAGTTTCCCGAATTATCGAGCAGAAGGCTATTGGTAAAAGCTGCTCTCATCCCCCGATTGAACTTGCGCTGCTTGGCAACCAGCATGCTGATCAGGTAGAGGACGCCGATATAGAGCGCATAGAATAAGGCCACCATGCCCAGCAGCTGCGGTGACATTTTGGACTCGTACATACTCATAAATACGGCTGCAGGCGTAATGTAGTAAAAGTTAATTTTGGCGAGTGTGTACAAATCGAGTTTAAAGGCATATTGCATAATAATGCCAAAGCCTATCAGGACAAAGATGGGAAGTACCACTTCGAGTAAAATGTCGGCGATCATGCTGTTGTCATCTTCTTTCCATGAGTGTAGCTTAAGGTAAATATTTGGCTGTCGTATGACGCCATGTCATTATATCATGACAAAGGATAGTTGACACTTGATTCCGTATGGAAAAAAGAACAATTGTCGCTGGCCATAACCAATCGCTTTACACCTGGGCTGCACGCAAAAAGGGTGTTCCCTTGGCCGACGCCCAGGGAACACCCTTGGATGGTTATAGCAATAGGAGCGTCTGTCGACGCGTCATTATTGCGGGTTGGTTGTCCAAATTCCGGCGGTTTTGACAAATACACGCTGCGGCAGCTTCAGTGCAGCGAGCACAAGCTCAGCTACGTCTTCCGGCTGCAGCATCCGGTCCTCATCCCCGATCTTCAGGCCGGCATTGACGGCAAGATCCGTGTTCACGGTGCTTGGGGTCAGAGCGGTCACGCGAATGTTGTGTTTGCGAACCTCCTGCAGCACGGCTTCGGTCAGTCCCATAACGGCAAATTTAGAAGCGTTATAGGCAGAGCCTGTGGCGAATCCACGCTCTCCGGCCGTAGAAGAGATGTTGATGATATCACCCTTGTTATGCTCGATCATGCCCGGCAGTGCCGCGCGCGTCATGTAGTACGTCCCCATCAGGTTCACGTCGACGATACGTTTCCAGGCTTCAGGTTCCATCTCCAGCAGATTGCCGAATTGGGCAATGCCCGCATTGTTGATTAGAATGTCCACCGAGCCCAGCTCCATGTTTACCGCTGCAAAAGCAGCCTCTGCCTCGCTCTGTACGGAAACGTCGGCAACTGCCGCCACGGCTCTGACGCCATATTGTTCAGCAACCAGGGCGCTCAGCGGCTCCAGATCAGCTGCCGTACGGGCGACAAGCCCGACGTGCACGCCTTCCTTGGCAAGCGCGATCGCCAGGGCGCGTCCAATCCCTTTACCTGCACCCGTGATGAGGGCTGTTTTATTTTTCAGGCTCATGTACACTCACTCCTTCACATCAATAAAAAAATATGGTTTCGTTGACCAGTATACCCTGTAGCATCGGCTATTACCAAATGCTTGCGATCCATCGACAGGAATTTGTTATAATCGTAGCAGCGAAAAAACATAAACGTGTTCATTATTATTTCAGGAAGTGGAGGAACAACCTATGCTGCACGCGTTGGACATCATAACCGCTTTTCGGCAGGGGGATGAAGCGGCTGCCAAGAGGCATCCATGGTTAATGAAGCTGGTATCAGCCGAAGAACGAATCGTGAATTTGGAACGGATTACGTCCATCGGCCAACTGGCCCATGCCAACCCCGTGCTCGATTATGTAGAACGCACATTGAATATACTGGATTCGCTGCCTGTTTCCTATTGGATTAAAGAGCTGCTGGAAGAAGTACTGGTATGGGCGGAAACGGCGAAGGGCGGAACGATGCGGGATCGCCTTCGTTGGCAGCAGTCGGGTATGAACTTGTTCCTTCATAATATCGGGTCTGCCCAGCTATATGAGAGACATATCCAGGACAGCAAGGGAACCATGTCTCCACATGAGGAGATGGTCCACACACTCATACTTACCCATGGACTGCTCGGGCAACACATTCGGGGCGAAGTCGCTTTTGAGGAGAACTTGCCGCTGTATAAGCTTACGGAGGAAGGACGGCTGACCGCGGATGAATTGATCCGGCTGCTAATCCCTTTGAATCACTGCATCATCGGTGGCGTATCGGAGGAGCTTTGGCATTCCGTTCAGGAAGAAATAACGCAGCTTATTCGTAATCTTGCCGAAGGGATCGGACCGGACCGGTGGACTTACGAGGGACGGCTGCGCCGTCTTCGGTCCGTTTCGATTGCCCGGGGAGAAGACTTCGATAAGCAGCTTCAAGGGATTCGTGAGCAGTGTGATCTGTCAGCTGCCCTGCATGGATTTCAGGATATGACGCTCTGGTATGTGGAAGCTGCCCTGCAGGATTTCTCGTTGGAGGAGTTCATGAAGGTTCTTTTGCTTGCACTCCATTCGGAGAAGCAGAGCCCGGATCAGCAAGTTGCGGAGGGGCAGCGAGATCAGCTGCTACCGGATTCGGTGAGTCACTTAAGCTTTGAGCCGCTGATGAATGATATGTATTACGATTATAAAGGCGTCAAGAAGCTGAACGTATATAAGAAGAGAATGATTGAACAATATTTGCGCCAAACGGATTGGACGGCTTGCCTTCACGGGCCGGTGATGGCTAACCCGCATCTGAGCCATCGGATCGAACGGAAGCCGGAGCTACCGGATACGGTATTCTTTACCTTCGAATTCTCGCAAGCGGCGGAGAAATTAATTGAATTTTGCATCGAAGCGGAGAAGTCGCCGCTCTATGAGAAAGCGGTGCTGCTCCTGTTTGACCTGTTCGGCCTGCGCCGGGACGCCTACGACAGGTTTCATAACGAAGAGAGTTATTTGAGTGATATGAACAGCACGGGGAATTACAAAAAAGTGATTCTGGATTATATTACGGGAACGGCGGTGCTGGATATCGGTCCCGGGGGCGGCGTGCTGCTTGACCTGATCGAGGAACGGCTGCCGCATGTGCGTCCGGTCGGGATCGATATCTCCTCGAACGTGATTGAAGCGCTGGAGAAACGCAAACGTTTGGAGCACAAAGCATGGGAAGTGATGAAGGGGGATGCGCTGAATCTCAGGGACTACGTGAAGCCGGGAAGTGTCGATACGGTCATCTTCTCCTCGATCTTGCATGAGTTGTATTCTTATGTTGAGATGGACGGATCCCGCTTCAATATGGCCACTGTAGAGGCCGCGCTGACCAGTGCCTACGAAGTACTCGCATCCGGCGGCCGCATCATTATCCGTGACGGGATTATGACCGAGCCCGGGGATATCTGGAGAAGGATTCGCTTCCTGGAGGCGGATGGGCTGGAATGGCTGACCCGGTATGTCTCCGATTTCAAGGGCCGGGTCATAACATACGAGCAGCTGTCCGAGACGGAAGTGCGCATGCCTATAAACGATGCAATGGAGTTCCTGTATACCTATACTTGGGGCGCCGAGGCTTATGTTCATGAGGTGCAGGAGCAGTTTGGTTACTTTACGCCTACGCAGTATGCGGAATGTATACGCAGGACGTTAGGTCCTGAAGCGATCATCCGCGTGCAGCAGCATTATCTGCAGGAAGGATATGCCGAGGCATTGGCTGATCGCATCGAATTCATGGATGAAGAAGGAAAGCCGGTGACGCTGCCTGACAGCACTTGCTTGTACGTCATCGAGAAGCCGGCCCATACCTAGAAGAGATAACAGGTTGTAGCTAAAAAAAAGAGGACCCGCACGCTCGATTCAGCGCACGGGTCCTTGTTCGTTAGTCGTCGTTTAATCTGCCATGGTCACTGTGTACACAAGTGGTCCGGCATGTATTCCATTGCTAGAATTTGCGACACAGTCCTAATCCAAAGAGATACTATTCCTGCTTCTTAGGGTCCGGATAATCCTTGCCGAGCGTATCAACCGTCACTTTCTTCATGACGGGCACCTCAAGCGGTTTGTCCATCTGGTCCCGCTCCAAGCCCACGATCTCCTCAGCCGTTTCCATCCCCTCGATCACCTTACCGAAGGATGCGTACTGGGCATCCAGGGAAGGAGCATCCGCAACCATGATAAAGAATTGCGATCCGGCGGAGTTTGGATCCTGTGCCCGGGCCATCGATAATACGCCTGTCGTATGCTTTAGATCATTCTGAAAGCCGTTGGACGTAAATTCGCCGGGAATAGCGTAACCGGGTCCCCCCGTTCCGTTACCGTCAGGGTCGCCTCCCTGAATCATGAAGCCGGGGATGACGCGGTGAAAGCCTGTCCCGTCATAGAATCCTTGTTCCACCAGGGAGATGAAATTGTTCACCGTATTCGGCGCAACCTCCGGATAAAGCTCCAGCTTTATCGTTTTGCCGTTCTCCATCTCAATCGTGACAATAGGATGGCTGGCGTTCGGGTCCGGCACATTCTGCTTAACCTCGGGCTCCTTCGGGGGTTCCGCTTCGGGTGCTGTTGCCCCGTTTGTCGAACCTGTTCCGCCGCCTGAGCCGCTTTCGGCTCCCTTGTCATTCTGACCGCATGCCGTCATCACAAGCAGCAGCCCAAGGATGACGAATAGGGCGGGCATCCAGCGTATTCTGCGTTTCAACATCATTGATTCCTCCTGTGTTATTCCTTATCAAGCCTTAAGTATTTAATCTGTATCATATTTTATCACAGGTTGGACAAGTACTGAAAATCGAAAAAGCGGAGTATACATATCTAAAGCTTCCATCGAAGTAATGTCACAGAAGCCAGACCGCTTTAAGAGGATGTTTTCCTTGCGATGATCGAATGGGTGTTTCGCTGCGCCGAAACAGTAGGCATTCGATCATCTAAACTAAAGCTTACAGCTTGCTGATGACGATGTTCGAGTCGGTTCAGCTTCCCGCCCTATACTCAAAAAATAAGCCTCCGGACTTGTCGCAAGTCTGGAAGCTTAAGGGAAGGAAAAGTTTGAACTGTCTCTACTTCGCCGGAAATATGCCCTCCACTTTGTTTAGAGGGAGCAGAATCCGGGAGCGGTTCTTATCCTTGGCAAGCAATTCAATAAAATCGGCTCCGATTCTGACCAGACGGATCCGGTTAAAGGCACCACGGGTAGGGAAGGTGGTCCGCACACCTACCAGCATCGTTTTGCCCGGCGGCTTGACTTCAAATACCCGAACCGAGTTGAGGCTGGACGGCACAAAGAGCTCGCCGTGTACCTTGATGAAATTTTTCGGGAATACCCGCTGCAAACGTCCGGGCTCTAAACCGGTGTTCGGAGCGTTGACTTCTACCAGATGACCGGTTAAAGAGGCCAGTCGCTGCTGCAGCGTGATTTTATGTCCGCAGGGATGGAGCGGCAATCCTTTCATATTCAGCATCATCCTTCCAGGGTCGTATAGTGTAGTGTATGTTGGAAGGTATGACATGGGTGAACGTAGAGGTTCACATTTCCGGCGTGAAGGATCAGGAAGATGAAGAGTTTCCGCGGTTGCTCGTTTCACTGCCATCCGGCTTCTCGTGTTTAATGCTGCCTTGGTATCGGTATACTGTCCGGATATGAATCCTCGACAAACAGACCAAAATCCTCATCAATATCGCGTTCGGTCACTAGACGTTGATTCTCGTCAGAATGCTTCTTCATCGGCGGTTCCTCCTAGTGAATCTAGTCTTTGAAATGGTTGGCTAGTATAAGAACTGATAGCTCGACCCATACTGTTTTACTATAAAGATGTTGTATGGGAGGCATAGGCATGGAAAGAAAGGGAAACATATTAACAGCACTCATATGGGGTACCTTGATCGGCATCCTGCTGTGGATGTCATTTCTCGGCTGGCTGGATATCATATTCGGAAAATAGACGATCGTACCCATACTAGTATAAGACCCGCCTTTCTATTGGAGAGGCGGGTTTTGCAGGTTTAGTCGTCTCCACCATGGCTGCCGTTTAGTAGATCGATACCGTGCATCTGCTCCGTCGGCGGGGCAGCGGGGTCCACCGGGCTATTGGCCGCAATAGCATCCGCATCCGGTACATCCTCCAGCGGCTGGTACTCATCTTCTCCGGACGGGTAATCTTTAAAAATGTCCTGGTTTAAAAACGCAGTCCCGCTGCCGGTTAATGATGCGTCTGCTGCAAGCCGCCGCTCCGTATCGCCGGAGTATTGGCCGATAATTTCGTCTCCGGGACGAGAAGGGGGTTCGCCTTCGACGGCCCGCCATTCCCGATCCGTTACATCATCTGCGACATCGCGAATGTAGGTTTCATCGACTGGTCGATCCCGCTCTATCCGGTCTGCTTCTGCCTGCTCTGAGGGTGAAGAGGAAAAGGTTCTCTCGTCGGCAATGGTCCACTGCTCGGGATCGGCACCGGTAGCTTCCCATGCATCGATGGCGCTGTGATCCGGGTCCATACGTTCCTCCGGTTTTGCATCCGCAGGTGCCGCTTCATTCAGATCGTACGCGATATGGTCCGCATCTTCGCTGCTTAGGCTTTGCTCCGTGTAGGTGTTGACGTCTCTCAGATCATCTTGCGGAATCATCTCCGTATCTTCAACTCTCCGCTTGGCTTCGAATTCCAAATATGTTAAGTCTGCCAGCGTATTCCGATTGTTTTCGTCTCGCATATTGCCCATCTCCTTCTATGATTTCAAATACATTTCAATACAACAGGTTTCTATACTTCGACTTTACCCGCTGAAGCAAGAATGAATCCCGGGTACCTTCAGGCTATGATGAACCAAACAAGTTCTATCTTTCCCTGTCATTTGCCGCATTATGAAAATTTTAAAATAAGAAAAATGGACGAAATCCAAAACAAACGGGAGAAAAGAAATGATTTCGTGGAATAGATCCGCTAAATAGATAATGAAATTTTGAAATGATCCCGTTATAATCGAAAAAGTGACTATCGGACCGGGACAATCCTGAGAGTGGATTGTCAATCAACTACAATAGGACAGGAAGTGATTAGGACTTTGTTTCAATGGATTAAACAAGGCTTCTTTGGCAACTCACGCAGAGATATTTTGTCAGGATTGACGGTAGCGTTCGCTCTCATACCGGAAGCGATCGCATTCTCTATCATGGCGGGTGTCGATCCCATGGTCGGACTCTATGCTTCTTTTGTGATTGCTGTCAGTATTTCATTCTTCGGCGGACGTCCCGGTATGATCTCCGCAGCGACAGGGGCCATGGCATCATTAATGGGACCGCTTGTGGCGATGCACGGGATTGAGTATTTGTATGCCGCAACCATTCTTACAGGAATCTTGCAATTGTTGATGGGGGCGCTCAAATTCGGACGGTTTATTACGTTTGTTCCCCAGCCGGTCATCACCGGATTCGTGAACTCGCTGGCCATCATTATTTTTCTGGCCCAGCTTCCGAATTTCAAGGGTGAATCGTGGCCGATGTACTTGATGGTCATCGGAACGCTGCTTATCATCTATTTGCTGCCGCTGGTTACCAAAGCGATTCCCTCGGCGCTTGTTGCCATCATCGTAATGACGATCATAGCGGTGTGGTTCAAGGCTCCTGTGCAAACGGTGGGGGACATGGGCAACATTACGCAGGCTCTTCCGTTCTTCCACATTCCGAATGTAACTATCAGTATGGATATGATCATGACGATATTTCCTATTTCTCTAGCTCTTGCTGTCGTCGGGATGACGGAATCGCTGCTGACGGCGTCGCTAGTGGATGAGCTGACGGATACCGGCAGCGACAAGAACCGCGAAATCCGCGGTCAGGGTGTTTCCAACGTGATCACTGGATTCTTCGGCGGCATGGCCGGTTGCGCTATGATCGGACAGACGGTGATTAATGTGAAATCGGGCGGTCGCACCCGGTTATCAACGCTGGTGTCTGGTGTGTTCCTGCTGTTTCTCATCATTGTGCTCGGCGACGTCGTGAAACAAATTCCGATGGCAGCGCTTGTCGGGGTCATGTTTATGGTTTCTATCGGTACGTTTGAATGGGGATCGCTTCGCACACTTCACCGTGTTCCGCTGGGTGATGCCATTGTCATGCTGGCAACGGTGATCATCGTGGTGGCAACGCATAATCTGGCCATCGGGGTCATGACCGGTATTATGTTAAGCGCGTTGAATTTCGGCTGGAAAACGGCAAAAATCCAGGCCGTACCGCATGTGCAGCCAAACGGTACGAAGGTATATGAAATCCGGGGGCCGTTATTTTTCGGAACGATGATGTATTTTATAAACCTGTTTGACGTGAATGAGGACCCTGAGCATGTCGTGATTGATTTTTCCAAATCCCATGTATGGGATCAGTCAGCCACGAATGCCATTTCCAAGGTATTGAATAAGTACAAGGAAGCGGGTAAAGCCATTACGCTCGTGGGGTTGAACGATGAAAGTCAGCGGATGGTTGATAGAGTCGGCCTTGCTTCAAGCTCCACACACTAGAAACGAAAAGGGATTGCTTTTTAGCCTTAGGGTTAAGAGCGATCCCTTTTTATTTTGCCTTTATGTAATAAAAATTTTACAAACGGAACAGACGTTTCATGTTATATTGATTGTAAATGAACACGAAGTTTGTCGAATCAGCCGGACGGTGAAGATGCGGACTTTTATTGACTATAGACGGTTAGAGGTGCTGACTAGATGAAGGATATGCCCAAATACATATTCCTGCTTCTGCTGGTAGTGCCGCTGCTGCTGCTTATATCGATCATATCACCGGGAAAATCGGACGCAAAGAATGCTCAAACCGTGATACCCGATTGGCAGTTTATGTGGGATGACGAACAACAGGATGTTGTTTCGCCGGTCAACCTGCAGGGAAGAAGTTGGTTGGCGGGAATACCAGACAAGAAGGGACCCCCAAAGTCAGATGGGGTGTATTCAGCATGGAATCGTTTTACTTTGCCCGCTCTCCCTTGGAAGCATTCGGCCATCATGATTGACCGCATTAAGGGACAGGATGTTTTGGCTTTTTTGGATGATGAACAGGTGTATGAAGCCAAGCGAGACTATATGTATACGAGTCATTCTCTTCTGCTTCCGATCCATCCGGATGATGCTGGCAAGACCGTTTATATATGGACAAACGGCGTCAGGGATATGACGTTAGGCATCGATGGCGATATTATACTTGGCGAATATGAGCATCTGCGCGGAAGCTTTATTAAGAATGACCTGGAAGATTTTATATTGGGCAGCTCGTTTCTATTTATAGCGGTGGTCATGTTTTTCTGTTGCTTGTTCCTTCCGAAGCATACGGTATCCAGCTGGCTGTCGCTTAGCGTGATTATTCTGGCAAGCGGGGCTATGCTTATTACGTATTCGCCGTTCCTATACACCTTCTATGGAGACCTGGGTGACGTGTGGGTCGCGGTGTTTGATATTTCACTCTTTGCCGTGCTGCCGGCGCTGTATTACTATTTTGAGAAAATATATGGTCCCGGGCCCTATCGAGTCATTCGCTACTGCCGAAGATTTCAAATAGCCTACTCCATAATGTGCCTGATATTTCTAGTTGCCCAGGTGGTCAGCGATCATTCATTTCACGAGATTTACTATCTTGTTTCGGTGAAGATCCTGGGCATTCTGATTATCCTGCAGATGCTGCTGCTTGTCGGTACCACGATTCTGTACGCTTCCAAGCGGAATAAGGACGCTTATATCTTTTCTGTTGGTTTCGGGATGGTGGCGTTAGCAGCGCTCGGAGATTTGCTGGCCTTTTATTACCATGACGGGCAATATCATTTCTTTCTATGGAAATGGGGTATCATCGGACTGATTGTCTCTCTGATCGTCATGCTGGGGCGTAAATTCGTCCGCAGCCATGAGCAAGTGCTGCAGTATTCCAGGAAGCTGGAGATGTTTAATAATGAACTTCAGCGATCGGAGAAAATGGAGATTATCAGCGAGCTGGCCGCCTCGGTTGCACACGAGGTTCGCAATCCGCTGCAAGTGACGCGCGGCTTCATGCAGCTTCTGGCACAGAACTCCAAGCAGGCGGAGAAGGAGTATTTTGGACTGGCGCTGAAGGAGCTGGACCGGGCTTCGGGGATCATCACGGATTTCCTCACGTTTGCTAAGCCTGAATTGGAGAATGAGGTCAAGCTGAATGTGTATGAAGAGCTGAAGCATGTAAAAGGCATCCTCCTGCCGCTGGCCAATCTTAGCGGGGGCACGATCGAGCTGGATGTCGCGAAGGAATTATACATGACCGGTAATTCTTCCAAACTCAAACAAGCGATGATTAATATCGTCAAGAACAGTATAGAGGCACTGGATGGAGAAGGGGTTATTCGCATATGGGCCTATGCCAAGAACGAAGATGTGGTCATTCACATCAAAGATGACGGCATCGGAATGGATGCTGCGGATCTTGAGAGACTGGGTGAGGCGTACTTCTCCAATAAGTCCAAAGGGACGGGGCTCGGCTTGATGGTCACCTTTCGAATCATCGAAGCGATGCATGGCACCATTCAATTTGTTAGTGAAAAAGGAAACGGAACCGAGGCTATTATCCGGTTTCCGGCCGTACCTGCTTTGCAGGAGGGGGAAGTATAAATTTAAGAGGGATGCCGTAACGGTATCTCTCTTTGTTATATCTTTAATAGAAAATTTTATCATTTTTCCGAATATTAGAAGGTGGAAGGTTTTGTTGCATCGAATAACACAGTAAGAGTTTCACTCATTATAATGTTTGAGGTGCGTCAATGAGGTCTGGATGGAGAATCGCTGTGTTCCTGATCATCGTTTTTACTTTAAGCCAGGGGTTTCCCAGGCTTGTCTTTGCCACCGAAGAAACGGCAGCTCGTGCAGCGATTAAGGAGTGGAGAATCCTCTGGTCGGAATCCCGAGGGATACCGGAGAGCGTGCCTGTCCACATCAATGACTGGATGGAAACTTCGGCTGGTGATTCGAAGCCTTTTAAGCCGCATACCAAGGCATCCGCGTGGATTTATATGAGGATTCCCGAGATCGCCTCCACATCCCCTGGCATTTTGATTGATAAGCTCCACGGGCAGAAGGTTGCGGTTTATGCGGACCATGAGAAGATTTACGAATCTACCCGAACGTACAATTATGAGCTTAATTACATTTTGCTTCCTCTGCATCAGGATATGCTCGGCAAGGATCTTCACATCTGGCTGGAGACCGCTAGGGATCATGTGACGATTGAAGGGAAAATCCTCGTCGGCGATTATCAAGACATGTTTAATCGGTTTGTTAAGTCGAATTTGATGGACATCATTCTCGGGAGCGCCTTCATATTTATCGCATTGGTGATGTTGATCTGCGCTATTTTTCTGAACAGAAAATATTTGATCGCTGTATTATCCTTATCTTTAATTATTTTATCTGTAGGCATCCTGGTATTTACATACTCCCCGTTTCTTTATACGATTTTTAATCAATATGGCAATATGTACACTCACTTATATGACATCTCATTATTTATCTTACTTCCTTCGTTCAGTCTCTTTTTTGAAAAAATCTTCGGGCCCGGCTGGAAGGGTTCGCTGCGTAAACTCCGCAAGTTCCAGATCGTCTACTCGCTGTTTTGCGGGCTGTTTCTGATTGCTAATCAATGGGGTTCGAATCAATGGTTCGACCTGTATTATTTCTTCTCCGTTCAGGTCATGGGTGTTGTGATGATCGTTCAATTTGTATTGCTGGTCGGAAGCTCCATGTATTATGCCGTTAAGGGAAATAAGGACGCTGTTATTTTTAATGCAGGCTTTGCGGTATTCGCTGTTGTTGGCTTAAGTGAGCTGTTGCAATTTTTCCTCACTCGGGGCAGCTATAATCTCTTCCTCTGGAAATGGGGGATTGTCAGCTTTATTATTGCCCTGATTGTCATTCTCGGACGGCATTTTGCCAAAAACCACGAACGGATCCTTCAATACTCCAAGGAGCTTGAGATGTTCAACAATGAACTGCAGCGTTCGGAGAAAATGGAGATTATCAGTGAGCTAGCAGCATCGGTTGCGCACGAGGTTCGTAACCCGCTGCAAGTAACGCGGGGTTTCCTGCAGCTTCTCACCGGAAAAGCACAAGCCACTGAACGCGAATATTTAGATTTGGCTCTGGTGGAGCTGGACCGTGCTTCCGGCATTATTACGGATTTCTTAACCTTTGCCAAACCGGAATTCGGCAAAGACACCGTGCTTCGAGTTTCGGAGGAGTTTAAGCATATTGAAGGCATTCTTGGCCCGCTTGCCCACCTCCAAGGAGGCAAGATCACCGTAGATATTCCGGAGGATATTACGATTCGGGGGAATTCCTCGAAATTCAAGCAGGCTTTCATCAACATTGTTAAGAATAGCATCGAGGCGCTGGGCGAAGAGGGATTGGTCCATATCCGCTGCTATCGCCAGCAAGATCAGGTATATATTCATGTTGTGGATAATGGCGAAGGGATGGGGCCGGATGTGTTAGCACGGCTAGGAGAGCCCTATTTCTCCAACAAAACGAAGGGGACGGGGCTTGGCCTGATGGTGACTTTCCGTATTATCGAGGCGATGGATGGAGACATTTATTTTACGAGTAAAAAAGGAGTGGGGACGGATGCCGTCATTACGCTTCCCGCAGCTGGCGAATAATTCGCTAAGCTGCGGCAGCGATGACGATTATCGTCCCCACTCTTTGTACCGATTACTTCTATTTATGAAATGTCCACGCTGTTATGTAGTCTTTACCAGATGGCTCTTTCTTTGGCTTCTGACTTGATCACGCCTGATGGATTCGGAGGAATGACCAGATACAGCTCGTTAGGGTTCTCTTCAAGCGTTCGAATCTCGATGTGGTCGGGAATCCGTACCCCAAGAACTTCCTTGATGGCGGATTTCGGATCGCTGAGCAATTTTGCCTTAAAGCTAGGATCCTCCCAAGCTTTCTGAATCAATTGTGTTTGAAAGATGGCTTCTGTCGTCATAAGAATCACCCTTTCAAATAAATTGGTTATTTTTTACTCTTAAAGAATACCATGGAACAAATATAAAATCTATTATTTTTTGCTTAGAATAGACAAATAATAGTTTAACCCGCCATAAGAAAGCGTTTCTTTGCTGTTTTCGATATGATTCGCTTCGGTTTGAAGCTCGTCCACCATCGTTTGATGAAAGGAGATGAGATGGGGGGCATCTATATCTATCGATAAGAGATGATTGTGGGTTGCTGAGGCAATGTCTGCATAGGGCTTCATCATGTTGTTGATATAGATGGCTTCTTGAACTTCGGGCAGCGTCAGATTTGCGCCATGTGGTCGTCCCGATTCCGATTTAATGAGAGACAGCAGGCAGTTGTAGCTGCCATCCGCAAGATCCTGCTTCCAATCGGTCCAATCGTCCATCATCTGCAAGGTCAGCAGAACCTGGTTCATCACATCATTCGTTCGTGGAATGAGGCTTGCTTGATCAGATAACAGCAGTGCGGCAGTGCTTCCCAGCTTTACGGGAGCCGCTTTTTTTGCAACCATGGCCCTGTTGTGCTTAAAGTAATCGTCCCGGGTTTCGTGGAGGACGCCTTCAGACCATTCATGCGTGTAGTTTTTGAAATAAGACCAGAAGTCGGAATTCGCTGGAAAGTAGGGCTGATAGGATGTGAGAAATTCGTAATACAGCAGGTTGGCAAGTGCGAGATGGTGTTTCGGATCTATGGGAGACTGACTGTCATAGGGCGAGTCCATGATGTCATCTTGAATGAAGTAGTATAACATGCCGATAATGTTGGCTGCCGAGAGGTGACGGTATACATCGGCGGGGAGTGCGGTCAGTTCTTTCATCCAGAAGGGAAGCAGATAACAAATGTAATTTTTGGAACTGTCCTGCTCGAATACGTCAAACTTTCTCAAGTATGAAAGACCAATTTCATTCAAGGGAGCGGGGAGCTCGGATAGCCTTGCTTCGCAGACTGAGAATGCGGCCGCAAGATCGTCCTCGAAAGGCTTGAACCAGTTCATGGAATCACCAACCTATTCTATTTATAAGGAACAAGTGCTTACTTGCTATGTTAACATGAATCATCATAAAGTTAAATATTACCAGCTGCATTGAATGGGGTATTATGGGATTTTTGATGCTGTGGCGGGTTCTTTTGCAGGCGGTACATTGGTTTTCTTGTTTGATTATGGCGACGGACGTTTAAGTTAGGGATGTACAGCGATAAACCGAAAATGACCACGAGGAGGAATTCATATGACTCAGAAAATTGTAGGAGCTTTTCGGACGGAGCAGGAAGCAACCCGGGCCATTGAGGAACTAAAGCAGCAAGGTTTCAGAGCCGATGAAATCTCGGTTATTGCCAAGGATCGCGGTGAATCTTCTCATATTCAGGACGAGACCGGCACCAAGGCACCTGAGGGCTTGGCATCCGGAGCGGCCACAGGCGGTGTGTTAGGCGGTGTAACCGGATTGCTGGCCGGTTTAGGTGCATTGGCCATTCCGGGCATTGGTCCGATCATCGCGGCTGGTCCGATCGCGGCAACACTTACGGGAGCAGCCGTAGGCGCTGGGGCGGGCGGATTGGTTGGTGGTTTGATCGGCCTCGGAATTCCGGAAGAGCAAGCAGAGGAATATGGGGGCTATGTGGATGAAGGCCATATTCTGGTCATGGTGGATGCAGATGAAACGAATGGTGGCCGGGTATATGATATATTCCGCAGCAATAGCGCCATTAATGAACATCATTACCGTGAAGAAGGCACTTATAGCGGTACTGGTGCGCCGATAGACTCACGCTCTGAAGCAGCGGCTGCTACCGAGGATGCAGTTCCAGACCCTAACCTGTATCAAGGTTATGGTGATGGTAATGGCGGTGCCATAAGTCCGGATCGGGATGAGATTTCGAAGAGACGATAAGGGTCATTTTAATAAAATATGGATCATCAATAACAAACCGCCCGGGATGAATCCGGACGGTTTGTTTGCGCGAAGACAGCGAGTGTTTAGCGTTTACTGCGTTGTCCTTGCGCTCCCCTCGGCCCGTAACCAGGACCGCCAGGTCCGTGCCCATGTCCGGGACCGCCAGGACCACCAGGTCCGCCGGGATGCCATGGACCGTGTCCATGCCCATGTCCGGGGAATCCATGGCCACCGGGATATCCCGGGTAAAACGGAGGGAACGGATAGAACGGGTAGTAAGGTGGAGGATAGTAAGGATAAGGATAGAACGGGTATCCGGGATAGAGACCCGGAATACCAAGGCCTCTTTTAGGATGTTGTCTCAAGCCATGCACCTCTTTCCATCTGATAGGTTATCTCATCCTATGTAGAAGCGGAGAAGAAGGGCACATATCCCGCCAAAAATAGGCGGACGGCCATCGTCGGTTATGAATATCAGCGCTGTGCAGCCTGGTAGAACGATTCAGATATACAACCTAGCAAATAAAAAGGTGCAAATGACCTCCCTGCTAAGGGGAAGGATCAAATGCACCTTCAGTGTCAACCTACAGTCAAATATACTGAAGACCTGCTGTGTACGGGAGAGGAATAGGATCAAAGGTTACGCTGCCGTTTGCCCGATAAGAGGATTCCGGATCAAACAGGAGCGAGAGCAACCCCTCATCATCCAGCTCCAATACTTCATTGTTCAGGGTTATACGGTAAGGACCATGTTCGCCATCTGCCTGAATCAGCCCCTCAGGCAGCACAGCAGCCAACTGGCGAAGCAGTTCCGGGCCGCTAACCAAATAAACGGTCCCCTCATTCTGAATATATTCAGGCGTGACGCCGGTAGATTGGATTAATGCTGCCAGCTCTTTATCCTGCCAAGGCAGCGGAACCGTTAACTCTGAAAGGTTGAAGGACGAGATCGCCTCGGCTATGACCAGTGCCGCCGCTTCAGGGCTTCCCCCCCATTCTACAAGGGTAGACTCTCTCGAAGGAGTCATCACGGCTCCGGGTACGGCGATGATGGCAAATGCGGTCAGCACGCCGTCTTCTTCGGCGACAAGCACCTGCTGCTCAAGGCGGATCACGTTGGAGTAGGCGCTTGCATCTAGCAGCTTGTTAAGCTCCGAAGCCGTGGTAACATAACCGGCTTCCCGCTGCTCCATCAGTTTTTGAAGGTGGAATAGATCCTGCGGCTGCATCGCCCGAATGCGCACTTGTTTTCCCGTCACCGCCCGTAAGGGTTCAATGGCTCCCTGGTCAAGACGGAACCGGAATGCACGGCCGAACAAACGGCTGCCTGCCCGTGTATACAGGGATCTGCCGCCGGAAATGAGGATTAAGGATGCCCCGGAAACTTCCCCATGACGGATACACTGTTCCAGGAGACTGCCTGCCAGTCGCTGACCCCGGTAATCCGGATCCGTACAGACGGAGCCGATGGAATAGACATTTAACCTTGCACCGCGAGTTTGAATGGTAAATGGTACGAATCCCATGAATGAGACGAGTTTGTCTTGATCCCAGGCGCCGTAGGAATGGCTGATTCCCGGCGAGAATATCGGAGGAAAGGATACCCCCATAGAAGGCTGTTCCGGCTGCTTCAGAAAAATACGGTCGGACAGCTCAACTGCTTGAAATAGTTGATCACTTTTCATAATAGAAATGTTCACTCGATTGACGCCTCCCCTATGTATGTCGCTTGTTACCAGTATAAAGTCATTGGGTATGGAATTTCCAGTAAACGTTTGCAACTTTTTTGTCTGTCCGGCTGCCTCGTTAACATGTGCCCCATGAGGCACTTCGTTTGTGCGAGGAAGGGATGGTTTTCGGGTAATATAATATACGAATCTGACACCGGAGGGATGGAGCTTGCCAAGTTTTGTTGATTCCATGATTTTATTATGCGGCGCTTTGCTTCTGACAGGCGTACTCACCACCAAGTTTTCTTCTCGCTTCGGCATGCCCGCCCTGGTGCTGTTTATTGCCATCGGGATGATTCTCAGCCGCTTCATTTATTATGATAATGCGGAGCTCACCCAACTGGTCGGGATATTTGCACTGATTGTTATATTGTTTCAAGGCGGGATGCAGACCGATTTCAAAGAAATCAAGCCGGTTTTGGGGACGGCGATTTCGCTTGCCACGATAGGTGTCTTGCTGACAACGGTTGTTGTCGGAATATGCGCCGCATTCATTCTGGATATTTCGTTACAAGAGGGGCTGTTAATTGGTGCGATTGTTGGTTCGACGGACGCGGCGGCCGTCTTCTCGGTTCTCGGCGCAACGAATCTGAAGAAACGGATTCGAATGACGCTGGAGGCTGAATCTGGAAGCAATGATCCGATGGCGGTGTTTCTAACCGTGTCCTTAATCGAATGGATCGAACAGCCGAAACTACATTTGATCGGTCTTATTTTTTCCTTTGTGAAGGAGATGGGATTGGGCCTGGTTGTCGGTGTTCTTATTGGAATGCTGGCTGTATATGTGATCAATCGCATCAATTTCGATTCCTCGGGTTTATATCCCGTGACGGCATTGGGATTCGCCGTACTAACTTATGCCGCTGCCGCATGGCTTGGTGCCAGCGGTTTGCTGGCCGTATACGTTATGGCTTTGCTGCTCGGCAACACCGAGCTGACGTACCGCAAGACAATTCAAGCATTTAACCAAGGTTTTGCATGGATGATGCAGATCGTCATGTTTGTGCTGCTCGGGCTTCTTGTTTTCCCGAACGAGCTGTCGGAGGTCGTATGGCAAGGACTATTATTGTCATTGATTCTCATATTAATTGCCAGGCCGATCGGCGTGTTCAGCAGCCTGTTGTTCACCAAATTTGCCATGCGGGAGAAAATATTAATTTCATGGGCGGGCCTTCGCGGGGCCGTTCCGATCGTCCTGGCTACATATCCCGTTCTGGCGGGCATCAGGCATGGAGAATTGTTTTTTAATGTCGTGTTCTTTGTTGTGTTGACCTCAGCGGTGATCCAAGGCACCACGATCTCTCCGCTTACGCAAAAGCTTTCGCTGGTGGAGAAGGATAAAGCCAAAGCACCGACTTTATTAGAGTTAATGGCTCTTGGACAAGCGGATTCCGAGATCAACCACGTTCTGGTGGATGGAGATTTGCCCATTGTCGGCAAGGAGATTCAGCAGCTGAATCTGCCAGATGATATCCTCTTTACGGCTATTATTCGGGAGAAGCGTATCATTACGCCTAAGGGGAGTACGGTCATTGAGGCAGGGGATACTTTATATGTGATGAATCCAAAGCAAAAGCGGAAGGAAATGAAAACGATCCTGGGCTTGTCTTAGGGTTCTTCACGGCCGGAGAGATATGATGCCTGTCATTGCAGTTGATCTTAAAAATAAATTAGGATAGGTATAAATAGGAGGTAATTTCTTCATCCTATCTTCATCTGATAAGTTTCGATTACCTTTGCAAAAGAGACAAGAATCTGTTATGATAAATACAAGGATTTAGAATAAGTCTAAATACAATAACAAAGGAGACGGTATAGATGAGTAACTCAACCCAACAAGCACAAGGAACAACAACCGATGAACTTTTACAAATTTTGAACACGCAGGTAGCCAACTGGAGTTTGCTTGGTGTGAAGCTCCACCACTATCACTGGTATGTAAAAGGTCATCAGTTCTACGTGCTGCACGGGAAATTCGAGGAACTGTACAACACAGCGGCAAGTTATGTGGATGAAATGGCAGAGCGGATGCTGGCTATTGGCGGTAAACCGGCAGCGAGCATGGCACAATATTTGAAGCTGGCCACGCTGCAGGAGGTTTCCAATGAGAACACGGCTGAACAGATGGTTGGACAGCTGGTTGCGGATTTCGAGCAGCTTGCTAGCGAACTGAAGGCGGGAATCGAAGCTGCTGATCAAGAAGGGGACGACGCTACATCCGATCTGTTGACCGGCATGGTCAGCAATGTACAGAAGCATACTTGGATGCTGAATGCCTTCTTGGGTAAATAAATTTCATATCTGTATGCTTGCCGTCTCATGACGGGTTGCGAAATTAAAAGAGAGAGATCGACCTGATAGGGGTTGATCTCTTTTTTGGTTAACCTTACGAGTGATGTTATAAGATTAAATTTGAAATTTATTGCGTCTTTCTTCCATGCCCTGCGTATACAGTTTATAGTTATTTTTAATTGCAGATAGGAGTAATGAGGGATGACCGAGATGGAATCGCGACAACAGCTGGAGTCGCAGCTTCAAGAGATTTTGATATGGGAAAAAGAGCAGAAGGACGTCATGTTCTGGGAGAAGCTCGGAAGAATTCCTTTTATGCTGCTGGATCGCCTCACGCCCAAGGCTGTACAAGAGAAAATCGGAAGTGCCTTGAATGAGGTAGGCGGATTTATTCAGAGCGGCGGGAAACATCTGGTTCGCGAGAAGTCGGTTATGAAGGTTCTGGCGCAAACAGCGGGATTGGACGGTCTGAATGCGGTTTCCGGCACTACCGTCAAGTCCGCTCTGGAGGAATACATGGAAGACGAGAACGGAGAGGAGGAGGCGGTTTCCGGGCTTACTTTGGCATCTGCCGCGAAGCTACCGCTCCAAGTCATGGATACCGCAGCGGGTACGCTAACGGTAAAACGCGTCAAATTCGCCGCAGCGCAAGGAGCAGCAACGGGAATCGGGGGCATATTTACGATTGCGGCCGATCTGCCGATGGTGCTCGGTCAATCGCTTAAGGTGCTGCAGGAGATGGCCCTTTGTTACGGGTATGATCCGAACGATCCCCGGGAGCGGGTATTTATCGTGAAGTGCTTGCAGTTTGCATCTGCCGATATCGTGGGAAAAAAAGCGGTGCTTGAGGAGCTCGCCAGTTTTGATGATGAACAAATGACGGAGCAGGTATTCTCACAGCTGCAGGGCTGGCGTGAAGTCGTTCAGTCGTATACCGATAACTTCGGGATGAAGAAGCTGTTTCAGCTGATTCCGATTGCCGGGATTGTATTCGGTTCAATCAGCAATAAAGGGACGATCAGCGATGTGGCCGAAGCGGGGAAAATGCTGTACAAGAAGCGGCGTCTAAATTACCGACTTAGGAATACGGAATACCCTATGTAATCGTTTATTCCTCCTGTTGAAATGAAAAAAAAGGGTTGCCCACCATAGACGGGCAACCCTTTTTATAATCATTACGGAAAATGGAACTGACGTATTCAGAAAAAAGGCTTCAGCTTCCTATCGGTTGTCCACCTTTTCCGGATACAGGTCATGGTTCATCAGACGGTTCGCGGCGATCTCCTCGTATTTGGTTCCCGGACGACCGTAATTGCAATACGGATCGATGGAAATGCCGCCCCGCGGGGTAAATTTGCCCCATACTTCGATATATCTTGGATCCATCAGTTCGATGAGGTCATTCATGATGATATTGACGCAGTCCTCATGAAAATCCCCGTGGTTGCGGAAGCTGAACAGGTACAGCTTCAAGGATTTGCTCTCCACCATCTTAATGTCCGGAATGTAGCTGATGTAAATGGTCGCAAAGTCCGGCTGGCCAGTGATCGGGCACAAGCTTGTAAATTCGGGACAGTTGAATTTGACGAAGTAATCCCGGTAGGGATGCTTGTTGTCAAAGCTCTCCAGAATGCCGGGATCATATTCAAACGTGTATTTCGTGCCTTGGTTGCCAAGCAGGGTAACGTCTTCCATTTCTTCTTTTTGTCTTCCAGCCATATAGTGTAGCTCCTTTATAAATATATTAATAAATGCTCAATCAGGTGTAGCGCATTTTTTAGGACAACCGTCACACTCCGCGTTTATTGCCCCAGACCAGCGTGTGCAATTGCGGCAAGACACGCACATCGTTCAACCGATCGGATTGCATGACGGCATCGACAAGCAACTCGTACCGATCCAGCAAATGGGAGACCAGCGAAGTGGTATCACCCGTACCTACATCGGGATTACCGGTCTGCAAGTAAAACGGCACATTCGGGTATCGTTCATGGACCGTTTCCGCATAGCTCAAGTCCTTATCGTCAAACACGACAACCTTGAGGCTGAAGGATCTGCCGGGCGCCCGAGCGGACAGCCGGGAGACGATATCATCGAGCTTGCCCCAGTCCGTATCCATACCTGAGCTTGGCGGCTTGGGGGAGATGGTGACTTCATCGATATCATTCAGCCAATCCTGCCAGCGTGAACCTTGGGTCTCCACGGCAACGGTAATTCCGTGCCGGTGCAGCTCATCCACCAGCGTGCCGAGCTGGGAGAGAAGAGCGGGATTGCCGCCGGACAGGGTGACATGATCGAAGCGTTCTCCGCCCAGCCGATACAGCTCTTGCCAAATCTCATCTGCACTCATGAGCGAAATGGTGTCCTTGGCTGACCCGTCCCACGTAAATGCGGAATCGCACCAGGAGCAGCGATAGTCGCAGCCCGCCGTACGAACGAACATCGTCTTGCGGCCAACGACCATGCCTTCACCTTGAACGGTAGGACCGAAAATCTCCATCACGGGAATCGGACGGTCCACCGCGATGACAGGGGAGGAGGCACTTGAATCGTTCTCATGCTTTACATGCACATTATTCATCGATCATCCACTCCCGTCTGACCTCGGCGTAGCTGGTCGGCGTCTCGAACAGGCGAACGAATTCGGTTCGTGTGCCTTGTTGCTCGTGCGACTCTTTGCTGCGGAGGGCTTCCTCCATTTTTTCAAACAGCCAGACCACCATGTTTTCCGCTGTTGTGTTCATTGGCGGCAGGGTCTCGTTTAAGTAACGGTGATCCAGATAAGGTTCGATTTCCGTTTTCCAGCAATCTTTAATGTCGCCAAAATCCACGGTAATGCCGACTTCATTGGGAATACCGCTGATACCAAAGACCACTTTGTACGTGTGGCCGTGGAGGTTCTTGCATTTTCCCTCATAGCAATGCAGATGATGGGCAGCATCAAAGGTAAACTCTTTGGAGACAAGTACCCGTTTCCGGTGGTAACGCAGGCTTCCGGCATCGATGTCTTCGCCAAGCTTCTGCAGTTGCTCTACAATGCGGAAAGCCCCGGGCTCGCGGCTCATACCAGGCCCCCCCCTTCAGACACACGGTTACGGCGCTGCATATAGTTGTCGAGCCCCGCTTTTCTCAGCTTGCATGCAGGACATTCCCCGCAGCCGTCTCCCTTGATGCCGTTGTAGCAGGTTAACGTATGGTCGCGAACGTATTCGAGTGCATTCATCTGGTCGGCGAGCTCCCAGGTTTCCGACTTGTCGAGCCACATGAGCGGCGTGTGAATGACGAACGGGTAATCCATGGCCAGATTCAGCGTAACGTTGAGCGATTTGATGAAGCTGTCCCGGCAATCGGGATAACCGCTGAAATCCGTTTCGCATACGCCCGTGATCAGATGTTTTGCGCCGATGCCCTTGGCCAGTACAGCAGCAAAGCTGAGGAACAGCAGGTTTCGTCCCTCCACAAACGTAGTAGGCAAACCGTCGCCTTCGGCAATTTCGATATCGCTGCGAGTTAACGCATTCGGCGCCAGCTGATTAAGCAGGCTCATATCGAGCACTGTTTGTTTCACGCCTTGCTCCTTGGCGATCTGTGCCGCGCATTCTATTTCAAGCTTATGGCGTTGGCCATAATCGAAGGTTACGGTTTCGACTTCGGCGAAGCGTTCCTTCGCCCAGAACAGGCAGGTGGTGCTGTCTTGACCACCGCTGAAAACAACGACCGCTTTTTCATTTTTAAGCATAAAAAAACCTCTCATCCTTCATAATTTAAGAACAGCCGAAAGGGCTGAACCTGTAGAAGAAAGAGAAGTTCATTGAACTGAATCCGTAAAAAAACAAGCCTTATTCTTAGGGTGTAACACCGAATAAGACACGCTAGTTTTTTATAGAGGGAGTTCACGAACCTCTCCCACACACCGCGATAGGCGTATGGATTGTCTTCTGTTTGTCCTTGTGACCGCAGTGGGTGTTGATCCGGCGTACAGTCTGATTACGCCCTCCATTATAACACGGCCCGATTATTTGATAAACACTCCGCCAAAGGGAATTGCTTCCCGCAGAAAACGCTTGATGATGCCCTCGTCATTTAATTCGTCCACGAGCCGCTGATTCTGGCGTCCTGCTTGAAACAACACATAACCGTCACCGGTCAGCTTCCAGTGATAGTTCATATGCTGGCTGGCGAGATGATTGCCATATACGGTCAGGTCCAGCTTGGCCGCTTCGGGATAGGCGATGATGCTCCCGGCATCTACATACAATGGCTCGGTAGGATGCAGCTTGACTTTACATACGGGACCCTGGGTCAAAATCCCGATACTGCCATTTCCCGAAAACTTCATCTTAATGGCGTCTCGCGTGACCAGCATGTTTTTGATCTTAAGGATTCGTGTCTGCATCGTAACATGTTTAGTATAAAAGAAAACATGCCGAAAATCATAGAGCATGTCCTGTTCGCCTTCCAGCTGAATTTCATGCATATTGAAGCCAGGGGGGAGCGCAGCCGTAAATTGACTAGGCCCCGTAATATCGGCACGAATCAGTTTTTTCTTGCGGTATATGCCTTTTACGTTCATGAGACGGTCGCTGCGTCCGGAGGAGGGACCCCGATAGGCAACGATTTGCTCAGGATGAAGGACGTGGGCTGTGTCCCCTTCAGTCAGGGAGAACGTGACCGCTTGTCCCGCTCCGCTCCCGGCTGCATCTTCCATTCGAATAATCATGGCCGCGCCTCCTTTTGCCTGGTTGAATGGTGGGGATCTGGATCAGAGCTTGTCCTATTTAGATCGGTTCGTTCGGCGCATGCCGAATCGCAGGACACGAATGATCACAAAGTATCCGGCAGCCAATGCCACGGCGGTGATCGCCACGGTCTTTAAACGTTCCGCCCCGCGATTTCGTGCGGCTTCAGCCTCCTGAAGCTGGCTTACCATTTGGGTTAATTGCTGGTTCTGCTCCGCGAGATTGGAGTTCTGTTCCGCCAGGGTTAGATTTTGCTGCTGCAGCCGTTCGGAAGCGCTCATGGCTTTATCAAGTTCCTGCAGGGCTTGGTTGTAGTTGTTCTTGAGCTGGTTTATTTCATCCGGTAGTCCGGAGAACTGCTGGATATCATCATACATATTGTTAAAGTAATTGGCGCTGGCGGTCCGTCCACCGACCGGCAGCGCGATCCCCGCCACCAGCAAGATGAGAGAAAGTTGAATTAGCTTGGATTTTGTCGGCTTATGCAAGAGGGATCACCACCATTCGATTATTTATAGTAAATACGAATTAGATTCCGACAGGTTTCTATTAATATATATTACCCACATTTGCGGTGGAAGTGAATCTATTAGCAGGCCAAGTTGTTTAACTTGCTCATGTAAAGGGTAATGAATGTAAGTAAGCGACTATCAAGCCATCCCCTACGAATTATCATAAATGAACAGTAGATAAAAGGAGATTTTGATCATGATGAAAGATAACAACGTGAAGAAAATTATGATTACAGTGAATGGAAAACCCGTGGGTAACGGATTATTAATTGATAAAGTAACGTACGCTCCCATTCAAGGTACACCAAGACATATGGGGAATACTAAGCCCGTTTCGGCAGCAGAAATAGGTTAATAGACCTTTATATGAAAACACAGCCTCTAAAATCCGGAGAACGCCTCCGGTTTTTTTGCGTTAAAAAACAAAGAATTCGTCTGAATATGACGGTTTATGGAAGATTTCATTACAAATTTCCTTTATACTAGGTTGTAACATGAACCAATATACATAAACCATAATATGTGAGAAGGGGTTTTGAAGAAATGGCATTTTGTACACATTGCGGCAAGAAATTAACGGAAGGCGTCGCACATCAATGCGTTGACGACATCGCAGCGAATTCTATGAAATACACGGCGTCAGCGGCGGAGCCGGGACAAGAGCGTACAGCGTCCTCATCATCTGGAGCTTCAGATGCCAAGACTGCCTCAACCATTCAAGTCGATGGCCAGGTTCTGAAGAACTTATTGAAAAATCCGATGAGTGCTTTGAACATGCGGGGAGATCAGACTGGTTTAATCTACGGTCTCATCGGGATGGCTTCCAGTATCATCGGCTTTTGGTTGTTCGGCCTTGGATTTAAGCAGCTTATCTATTCCGGCTTGGGCATGATGTCGGCCGTGTTAAGTAATTTCGGCATGGGGAACCGGGCGCTTTTAATGGGGTTGTTCTCAACCGTTATTTTATTGGGTTCCTTCTGGTTTACGGGCAATATGGTTACGAAGCAGAAGCTTGACATAAAGGAATTCATTGCGAAGATCGGCTCTTTTCAGCTGCCATTCGGAGCGGCGCTTATCGTAAGCGGATTGATCAGTTTCATGTCGTTAAAGCTGGCATCCCTCATCCTTGTATTTGCTTTAATGACGGGATTGGCAGCGAACTGCGCAGCCGTTATCGAATTGTACCGCATTGGATCAAGCCAATTGATTAAATTTATTGGGATTGCTTTAGGCATTTATGTTTTAATCCTTGCTATTGTACAGACCGTTTTATTGTAGGAATAAGTCAGTTTCGAGGTAGTAAAAGGCTTCCTTTTCCGACATCTGACAAAAATCTGCATATCTAAAAGACCGCAGCTGCTAGGGCTGTGGTCTTTTTTTGTCGAATTCGTAATAGGAACATATGTTCCGTGACAGTAAGATGTCCATCTGTATTGGTACATTATTAGAAGAAGAGGAAAGAGGTGGATGTATTGCAGTCTGGCTTGTTTTCGGATTTTACATGGAGCCACAGCCATGTATTCGCTGGGGGCACTAGTCAGGTCTTTCTGCTGATCGAGTGGAGGGCTGGTGTGTTAAAGCAAAAAACGCAGTTCCATGGCTTTAATCAGTGCATGGCTGAAGATGTCCAGCTACACCTTCAATTAGGGGAACGCGTTCAAGTGGAGCGTATGTATGGATGCCATGGTGAGATATTGAATGATCGTAACATTTCGTTGTCTTTAGGCTCTTTGTCGGAAGGGAGATCCAAACAGTTGGTTCTTGAGCTAAGTGTCGGAGCTAGGCAATCGGGGGTGTATCCCATTATTACCGCTCTATGGACATATATGGATGTACAGAAGCGGAAGGTGGTTTTGCAGCCGTCCCGAACGATTCCGCTTCAATTCAGCAATCATACGGCATTGAAATACCGAAGGGCAGATTATCGTGTGGAGAAGGTGCTGAAATTATACCAGAATGCTTCCATTCTGGAGCAGGCTAGAGGAGAGCTGGAACGGGGAAAGCTGGCTCGAGGGGAAGGAATGATTCGTAGACAGGCAGATGAGATGCTTTTATACGCAATCCGATTTCGAGATGCGGATTATTTGAAGGAGGCAGAGACCCTTTATCAACTAATTGGTTTGTATCTGGATACATATCGGCAATTTTCTTCTGAAAATGCGAATAGGAAGAGGGACTTTAGACTTAAAAATTAACTAGGAATGAAGAATCTGTATATAAAAAAGGAAAAATGATTTCAGGGTCGAATGTACTATTTAGCAGTCAAGAAAAATATGTCTAATTTACTAGAAAGATAGGGAGAATGCCATATGACAGACCGACTGATCCGACTAATGAGAATCATTACCCTTGTACAAGCAAGACCAGGTATACTGGCTCGCGAGCTAGCCGAACGTTGTGGAACCAGCGAAAGAACCATTTATCGGGATATGGATGCCCTCAGCGCCATGCATATTCCCATCACTCACCAAGGCCGAGGCCGAGGCTACACATTTATCGGGCATTTTGCAATGTACCCGCTTGGTTTAACGGAAGAGGAGGTACAGGCGTTATTTAAACTGTTGACCATATTGGAACAAATTAAGCCGATGCTGCCCGATGAATTTGAAAGCGCTTATGAGAAGGTATTGGCTGCTGTATATAAGCAAAGCGCGGAAAAAGCTGAAATTCAGGCCGGGGACCGGGATGAATCCTCCACCGGTTTATAACGGTTCCACTACATGTAACAATTAAACCTCGAACGAAAGGACACATTTTCATGTGACTATCGTCGAGGTTTTTATCAGTTTATGAGGAATTAACCATTCTCATGTGGAGATGCGAATGTAGTAGTGAATTAGAATCAGGATAGGAATATTATACCAAAATAGATGATTATATGATAATATAACTATAATTTCTCTCATCCATCCAAAAATGTAATTGATGTGCAATTATGAGAGACGGCGGTAGATGTCCCTAAGCAAGGGCGTAGGAAGGAGATATGGAGCAATGGCATAGGTTTTATTCCACAACTTGTATAGGAGGATATTCATGAAGAAGATCTCGATCAGTGTATTAACGGTATTGTCTCTGTTTGTCGGAAGCTTCTATCTGAACACGGTGGAGGCAGCGCAAGAGAGCAACGCAGACAAAATGGCGGAGTCTCGTGAGACGAAGACGAGCCATTTTACGGATATTCAAGGCCACTGGGCCCAGGCAGCTATTCAAGATGCAATACAACGAGGTTATGCCGATGGTTATCCAGATAAAAGATTCCTGCCTAACAAACAGGTAACCCGAGCGGAATTTATTAAAATGGCGGTTTCAGCTATGGATATTGAGGTGGCTTCCTTAAGTTCAGGTTCCTGGTATGCTCCTTACGTGGCTGCCGCAGAATCGGCAGGAATCTATAAGGCCGGCGATTTCGGAAACAGTAACTTGACGGAACGAATGACGCGTGAAGAGATGGCTAAGCTAGTGGTAAAAGCGCTGGGATATAAGGATGTGGAGGACAAGCAGTGGATGTATCTTGCCTCTAAGGACGGCATCATATCGGGGACCGCGCCTGGCGTAATATCGCCTACGGGCACTACGACAAGGGCTCAGGCCATTGCGGTTATAGAGCGTTTGCTTCAGGTAAAGAGCGGCAAGACGCTCCCCATTGATAACTATGCTGTAGCTGCGGCTGAAGTGTATTGGCATAAGACGAATATTTTCTCGGTGGCACCGGAGATTTTTAATGGGCCGGATAACAAAAATAATACTGGGATTAAATCTTGGAAAGTCTCGAATTTGAAGTTCGAGGGAAAAGACGGTACCACTATACAAGTTGAAGATCTTCTAGCAATTGATTGGAATGACCCAAGAGATCCAAATAGGAAATTACTTCCGACAAAAAATAAACTTTCATATAGAACAAATAGTGGGGGGTGGGCAAAATTTTCCGATGATCTCAAATGTTACGTTATCATTGTTAATGCTCGTATAGTAATTAACAAAAATCCAAAAGGATATCCTATAACGGATCGTGTAAATCTTCACATTCATGGTTACAATGGTGTGCCGACTGGAAATAGTCTCATAGTGCCTTCAGTTATTGAATCAAGTGATTCGAGCAAAAAGATATACGGGCTAGTAATTCCAAAAGAGAAATTTAGTACAGATGGATCTATCAGAGTTTCCATAGAGTCTATTTCAGCAGGGGCACCGATCATAAGTCAAGTCCTTTCCAGATCAATATTGATTAGGTAGGAGGACTTTTGATGTCACGAACTCTTTCGTTATTGATGTCATTTATTTTGTTTATTAATATTATTCTTTTTTATCCAAATATAATTGATGCAGCAGGGGATATAACAGAGGATATCACTTACGAAATGGTGAAAGATCCTGATGATTATGAGTATGGCGGTTATTTGTTTTCGGATAAAAAGCAGTTAACCACGAAGCCGATCTCTGTCAAAGTCCCGGACGGAAAAATAATAAAAAAATTAGAGTGGATCGATAAGAGCACAGGTGCAACCATTCGTTCATTTGCAGGTTTTACACCAGGCGAGAATAAATGGGATGATGAAACTGATACTTTAAGTGGTACTAAAACAAAGGTCCGATCGGAAGAAAATACGAATTATGGTGGGGTCTATTATTGGGATCGCTGGTCCATTTTTGATGCAGGTAATTGGTACGGGAAACATTGGAGAGCCTCTGGAGGTACTGTAAGTAAGAGAGACAGTAGAGGTTGTGATGACTCAGCTGCAACTGAAAGTGTTCAGGGCAATGCACTTCCGAAATATCCAAACTGCACAGATGATGCGCTTGAGGCAAAGATCCCTCGAACTAAAGCGTTTTATGTTATTGACGCTAACTCCCCCTTCTATAATCTATGGATTAAAGATGGTGGGATTTCAAAAGAAGAAGTTGAGGCCACGAACGTTAGGGTTGATAGGAACTCATTAATTGTTAGCGGTGGTGTTCCTACGGATACAGGGTATGCTGATGCAAGTACTTTGCCAAGGTCAGGGGCACTTGCAAATGTTACGGATTTAAATCTAATAACCATCAATTTTAGTCAAACATTTAATAATGATAAATATAATCATTATTGGGCAAATCCTGGTGCCAAACAGGTATTTTATTTCAATAAGTTTTATGCGGATTTTACAACTTACACTTACGTCTACAAAGACAAACTCCTTCGAGCCACCTTTGCAGATGGAACATCAGGCTTAGAAATCACAGGCGCGACGTGCGTGCCACCGTCGGGTACTATTCAGCTCACAGCGAAATTAACGAAGGTGGACGGAAGTACATACAATCTGCAAAGACACGACAAGTTGACATGGCGAAGCTCGGATAGCAGTGTCATGACTATCAATGCTTCAGGTGTAGTGACAGCCGTAGCAACGACGGGGCAAGCGACGATTACGGCTCATTTTAAAGATACGGCCCAGGCACTGGATGAAACCGACGATACCTCGATTCAGGTTGGGACAGGCTCGTCTTGCGGGAACACAGGTGGAGGAGATCCGGGTGGCTTACCCAACACATGCGGAATCCAAATCGGTGCGGCGAGAAAGGGAACCGTTACATCGCATACGGTTATGGACCCCGTGGCAACGGGCGTAATTAAGGCGGACAATCGAGACTCTGAAAAGTTTGATGTTCTGGACGGGATACCGACTTCGGAATCCCTGTACGTCAATGTGTTTGGACTCAATTATCTGTACAAGAACCAATGGGCGAACATGTTGGGGGACATCACCTACACCGTCCCCGTCAAGAAGACGTACATTCTCACCTGGACGATACCGGGTGAACCAAGCTCGGGTCCGGATGATCCCGGTACGCCAGATGAACCCATGGAAGAAGAGGTTCAGGTAGAAGAACAAGTTACGATAACCAGGCCGTATTCCTACTGGCAAATCGATAACCTGGAGGTTTATAAGTTAGCCAAAACAACCGTTAGCAATTATGCATTACCTAGTGGTGCAGTGAGCCTTACTCCAACCGGTTACACCCCTCCTGTCCTTACATCCGATCATAGCGCGAACGTTGACGATCATGTGGAGCCTGCGTCATGCGAAGAAGTGGATTTAGGGACAGAAACCGTTTCAGGCGGTTCGAGCAGGCCAGCAGTACCGACAACGGATTTTACATCCGTAGCGGAGTCGGCTGTAGGTCAAAACCAAGTGAAAAACGATAGAGTCCTGTTTAACGGATCTACCGTAATGAGTGACAGTTGGGCGCAAGGGACGGCACCAACACCAGGGATCATTCCTCCGGCTGCGACGATTCAAAGAGACGTCCTATACGGCAGAAACTATCTCATTAGCAATACGTTATTGAATAAAGCGAATACGACGAGCACAGGGACGATTGATTATGATCTCATACCCGGCAACATTAATGGCGGGTCTAATCAATCATTTCCGGTCAATGCCATTAACACCGTCACTGTCCATACGCCGGTAGTCAATTATTCCTCGGTGACGGATGATCAGGCCCACAATCAGAAGACGACCCCGAACCCGAACCGGTCTGCGTTCATCTTGGATCGACCGTTTACGGTACGTATTCCTACCTCGGGTCAGCATCGGAATATCCAGGGATACGGAGATCGAGACTATGCGAAATATGTAAGATCGAAGCAGGTCTATTTTCCGTTCGATGTCTACAGCAGCGACAGAAGCACCTTTTATCCCAAAGACACCTGGATCACAATCCCGACGGCTCAGCTGGACACGGAGTTTTTCCTGCCGGTATGGGTGGATGAGGGCGATTATCAGGTATACTTCCGTACGATTGCGGAGAACGCTCCTTCCGACTTTACGACACAGCCCAGCGCGAACCTGGATTTGGCTCACCATGTGGCTACGGATATTGAACCGGTTGAAGTGATCGGGCGCGTATTTGATTTCCATATCACGGATATTGCCGATTATAACTGGGAGACGGTCTTCCGCAAACAAAAAGGAAATGCGGCATTAACCGGCGCATCCTATTGGACAGGACTTCGCGATATTGACGGCGGTGCACGCGGGAACTCGCTGCCGTACACACTTCCCATCGCACCGGGCAAGCATCCGGCAAAGGGATATAAGAATGCGGCCGTAAAGACAGGCTACCATTTCAAATTCGATTTGAAGACGAAGGGCAATATGTTTGGTGCACAAGACGGCATTTCAATTACACCGAGTTTTTACTTCGTGAATCAAGACGGCAGCGGACGGCAGCCCGTTGATCTGTATTACCACAGCGGAAATCGAAAGTTCATTCGGATCGGTTCCCCGCAAGACACGGAGAAGCGTTATGTCATTCTGAATGAAAGGCTGCGCAATGTTCCGCAAGACGAGCTGCAGGATACCGCTTCGTATGGGTACAACCATGGCGGAGCCCCGGCGGGAATGTCCGCGGCAGCCTATATGAAGCAGTACTTGGAGAAGATCAGCAAGAGTAAGACGTGGGTAGGGAGGCTCGACTGGATGCTGCTACCATTCGAAATACGCACACTGATCGGCCCGAAGTCAGGATTGCCTGCCTCCGTTGACACGGAGCGGGCCAACGCGGCTGTTCAGCGCTGGTATGGTGAATACAGTCTTCCTGCCGAGGTGTACGTGGTGAAAAAAGGGACCGACCTGGCCGCATATGGACGGACGAACCGACTGGACGAGAAATCCCCGATTTTTCTGAAAAAAGGGTATATCGTGGTCAATTTCAATATCGAGACGATCCGGGAGGGCAATACAGCCAAACCTCATCTGCAGTACATTCATGGCCCACTCATGAATCAATGGCAGCTTGAAGGGTACAGTCGCACGTATAAAGATCCGTATGGTAAGCGGTTTTCTCTGATGGACGGGGATGTCATATTCTATCATGCCGATCAGTCCAGTAAAGGGGATTTTAAGTCCCAGGTACCTCATTAAAATCGTAAAAAACCAGCCTCTCCCTGATTTCAGGAAGAGGCTGGTTTTTGTCATTCAATAATGCGGCCAGACACCGTTATCATAGAGATAACGGGCAAAGGCCATTGGATTGTGGTATGAGCATTTCCATGCATCTGCCATACCAGCCTCCAAAAAACCATAACGTTGATCGCAGCCATTGCATTCAATGAAATAGAGCCTTCCATCCTCAGTAATGCCAATATCCATTCCAAAATCAGCTGCAAACGGAATAAACAAGGACAGCGTTTTGGCGATGTGGAGGGAAAACTCAGCGATTCTTTCTATGGTTGGCCCGACAGGCACACCAGGCAAACAGCGGGATAATATGTCCGGTACCCGATAAGCTGAGCCGCCTTGAGCAATGTTGGAGACGAACGTTCGTGGGGCAGATGTTTTTGCAAACATGCCGGCGACCTCCCAGCGCCCGCTTCCCCCGCGCTGAACGGTAACTCTGATATCAAAGGGGCGGTCATCATATTCGGCAAGTGGAATGCGCTGCTGTACAAGGAATGGAGCTTTCCTGATCCGCTGATAGATCAGGGGATGGAGCTTTCCGGGCGGCAAGGTAACCGTTCTCCAACCCTTGGCCGATGGTGATGAGCGGGAGTAAGTGAATTGACTGCGCAGAGAGTTACCTTTCAATCGCATAATACCAACCCCGATGCTTCCATTGCATGGCTTTAGAACGAGATCCCCGTGCTGACTAAGCATGGAGTGAATCGAGGCGGGGGTAGCTTTAACCGTATGAGGCAGGGATGGTGATATCCCCTGGTCCTGCTCCAGCATATGATGTATGACGTTTTTACCGTAGCGTGTACGTCCGTTATAAACAAATATCCCGCGATTGATTAGTTGATCAATCAGCGCCTGCTCCTGTTTTTTATGATAAATAGCTCGCATATGAACAACACGCGGGATGGGAATATGCACTCGTGAATATCCAGCTGGAGCCGGAATATAACCAGTCACCTTTCCAGTCTCTAGTGAAATATGATGAATGGTAAAAAAACAAGGAATCAACCCGTTCACGGCAGCAGCTTCTTCATAATTGGTCAGTGATTCAGTACCGATTTCCCCGCTGGAAATTCTGCGATACGTATTGTTGTTGAGTAGAATGCCGACATATTCCAGATGCATGGCCATCCTCCTTGTTACCACAGATCATGTAGTCTTTGTACCACATCGTATGCATGAGAAAGATTGTCCCGGATGGACGGGTGTCGCCCGTGGTTGGCCTATTCTTTACCGGATATTAGTCACCAATAGACCCTGATCCGGTATATGTTAAGGTATCAGACCATACAAATGACAGGTATGCGCTTTTTTTGAATATGGCAACGAAACACTACTGGTACAAGGGGATGGATACCTTTGATATATCAGCAGGTGTTTTTCATATAGATAAGATGTGAGAAGGATGTGGAGTTATGGGTTTGCGGAAGGTGGCGGTTGTGACGCCGGGATCGTTTGTTATTCCATCGGGGAGGAGCAGCTCCGTCGAGCGGGTAGTGGAGCAGACCATTCCATTGGCACAGGGTACCATGGATGTACGCATATTCGGAGTGCTGGGAAAAGGGCTCCCTTCAAAAGACACGATTAACGGCGTTCCGTGCTACCGCCTGCCATCTGGTACGAATTATTATCCTTCCTTGCTGCGGAGACTTCAGAAGTGGAGACCGGATATTATTGAAGTTCACAATCGGCCGCTGCTGGCCCAGCGCCTCAAAATGCATCTGCCGGATGTGAAAGTCGTACTTAATCTTCATTCCAATACATTTATTATGCCTCCATATATGAGCGAGCAGCGCTTTGGGAACATTGCCCGCTGGATGGACGGCATTGTGGTAAACAGCCGTTTTCTACTGGAGGATATTACTTCAAGACATGCTTGGCTTTTGGAGAAGATCACGATTAATCATCTTGGTGTTAGTCTTGATCATTTTACTCCGGCATTCAGCCCTGCTGCCAAGGCACTAAAAGAGGCAAAACTTGCTCATTACGGATGGAGTGGACGGCGTATCATCCTGTTTGCGGGACGGCTTATCCCTGATAAGGGGGTTCACCATCTGATTGACGTACTACCACATATTATTGACAAGCATCCAGATGTTCTATTGCTTATTATCGGAAGTGCGGCTTACGGATCCGATCGGGAAACCGCCTATGTCCGGGAACTGAAAAAAGCTGCCGGGCCTTATCTGCATTGGGTATATTTTCGACCCTTTGTCCCTTATCCAGCGATTGCAGACTGGTACTCGCTTGCTGATATTGTGGCTGTCCCCTCCGCGCCGAGGGAGGCCTTTGGACTCGTGAATGTTGAAGCCATGGCAGCTGGGGTTCCTGTCATCGCTGCGAACGCAGGGGGTATCCCGGAGATCGTGGAGAACGGTGTGACGGGTTATCTTGTTCAAAGAGATGATTTTCCTGGCGGACTCGCTGAACGGATTAACGGATTGCTTCAAGACGAGAATCTGCGTACACAAATCGGAATGGCCGGTCGTGAAACGGTACGTCAACGTTTCAGGTGGGATCATACGGCAGAACGATGGGCTAACCTGATGCAAACCATCTAACCGACTGTGGCAGTAGCCCTATTTCTTGAATAGGATGAATGTAACGATTAGAAGCAGAGGAGAGAGCCGACAGTGAACAAAGCCAGAAGGATCACCAGGATAAGAAGGGGAAGGCCCTTTCGGCGGTACGATGGCTATTATAAGAAGATGGCCATCAGAGGAACTTCCGCCAACTGGTCAGATTTAGAGAAGGATGTGATGGATCACGCCTTGACTGATGATGTAATCAGTGCTTCCCATCTGCAGCATCGTAGTGTAAGAAGTGAGGCGATTGAGGATTATGCCATACACAGTATTCATTTGTCATCCGAATCCATCATTTCTTCCAAGCTAGCACTTGAGTCGGTTCAACCGAGTCATCTTTCATTTAATCCGGTCCAAGGGATACCTGACACACCTTTACTTCAGCAGTTTGGATATATCCCCTTTACCTTTCCCGATGAACATGAAGCGATCGAAATTACAGTACCACTTCAGACCTCTTACCAAGATGAACATTACGTAGTGGTGGCATCGTGCAATGATCCAGTGTTTCAAGCTGGCATTCGAAAACGGCAGCATGAGGAGGTGACCATCGGAATTACACGACCAGCAGGTACGATGATTTCAGAAGGCTGGTTGTACTGGATTTCAATAGGCCGGATGGCAACATAAGGGAGGGGAAGGATGGGGGAAGCGAGATTCCGCCCATCCTTTTTGGTGAGCAGGGACACTGCGGATGCCGTCACGGAGCGAGAAAGTCAACATACAATAGAAATGAATTGCCAAAGATTATTCGGTCCTCACGCAGTGATGAGAAACGGGAGGCGGAATTTATATGAAGGACTTTTTACGATGAGGAGACGAGGCGCTCGCTTACGGACATCTTTATCGGCGACTCTTCCCAAAGCTGATCCGGTTGAAGGACGGAAGGATGGATTTATCGTTGGCTATTCTTATGGCGTTCAACACGGACAAAATAACGGAGATTGCTCATTTGACGGCATCAGTATCATTATCCCCATTCATGATCCAAATGAAGATGCCATTGGTAAGATCAAAAGAATTGAAGCCTTAACGCCGCATCCATATGAGCTGCTAATAGCTGATGCCGGATCCTCGGAAGGAACCAGGCAATATATACGCGGCCGTATCGGAGCGGTACGACACATTGTCGGGAGAAGTGATCAAGGCATAGTGGTTGTTCTTAATATGGCACTTCGTGCTGCACACGGGAAGAAGTTAGTTATTCTATATGGCTGTACACCTGTTATGGATAACTGGATTGGCGGTCTGACGGATGAGCTGGAACATGCCCCCGCTATCAAAACGGTTTATGTGAGTTTTGCACAGTCAGGCCCCCCCATGCTGCCTAGGGATGAAGTGGATACTCATGATCGGTTAAATGCGTGCTGTGTTCTGTTTCGTCCGGAGATGTTATCGGATGTTGGAGAGCTAGATGAGGGGCTTCCATCATTACAGGAAAGCATAAGCGAATGGTTAGGACGTGTTCCACAGCAATATAGAACGATGCTGCAGGCTAAGGATCTATTCACCTGATTCGAAAGACGGCATTAATCATGGCACCAGAAAGCTTGTCGAAGCATATGTTGAAAAATATGATGAGCGAAGGAGAGTTATGTCGTGGAGAAAAAAATTGATGATATGGTCGAACACCTTTCGCACTCCCAGCAGCAGTTAGCGCGCATTCTAGAAGCTCAGCGTCATGCAGCAGTCCGCATGGCTCAAATTATACATTCATTACCCAATCATGAAATCCAAACCTCCGAAGAACCAAATTCACGAGAAGGACCATCGTTAGGGGGACAATTATTAGGAAGCCGATCGTCAGGATCCCAGGTGGAACAAGTCAATAGCAGCATTACTGCTTATTTGAACGCCATGGCCGACCTACAACAAACATCGGCAGACAGTTTGGAAATCGTAATGAAAGAGCTTAAAGCGACCGAGCAAGGTGAAGAATAATGGGATCCGACTTCGTTGGTTAAGGGGGAATGTATGTGAGTAAAGAGGAATCGTTCATGCGGATTCTCGATGCATCCGTTACTATTCAATATAATACCTATCTCATTCTTCAAGGGAAAGCGGTAGAAGCCGAAAAGGTTTGTCGATGGGTCTTGACTCAATATCCTCGTTCCAAGGGAGAGTTGAAGGATTCGCTATCCATTCACGAGCAAATTGTTGAGCAAATCGAGGGCTTGACGAAAATAGGCTCCGGTCTGTGCCGGAATCTGCGAATTATTCTCGGAACGGAAGCTGAACAAGATGACGCCATGGGATTTGATACATTCGATTTCGGAGACACGGACTCATGATCGCGCGCATACAGCGGGAACATGAGGCAAAGATTGCCATGGTATCATCCATTGCTAGAAGTCAGCAAGCGCTGGCAAGTATTTTGGAAAGTATCGCAGAGGTTACGGCCCATTCGGAAACAACCGCGCACACTCTCGCGGAGAATATTCGGCTGCTTGTCGGCTATCAATCCGTGATGGCTGAAATGTTGACAGGCATTCCGTTAAATCGGTACAAATTAGGCAGTCCGGCATCGCCCTGGATAACATCCGAGTGCCAGCTATCTAACAACGAGGCCGGGTTAGAAGCTACGAACTGAACCTTGCAGGAGGATTCGGCATGAACACGGCATTATCCGTTAGGAATCATCGTAAGACTTCACAAATGGCACGGAAGAAGTCATTCGCAAAGGGGCTGCGTAGCCTGAAGTCATCAGGTACTAAACGCCGTCATGGCAAGAAAGGCAAGCGCCATCGAGCCGGTGGCCGTTACAGCTCCAGGCCGGGGGTCGGCAGATCCCGGCCTTTATCTCAAGTCCATGACAAAGGGTATGATCATTCCTACATGGAAGACTTTAAAGCTGGATTTGCGAAAGGTTATGAAGATGGCAGACAGGCGGATACCTCTGCATAACGACTCTGGTGGCATTCTATGTAACTTGAGCTGAAGAACGCTCCATCTTATATAGAATCAAAATTATTGAAGAATCTACTGAGGCCACTTGAAGAACGAGCGCAGCACACTTCCGTTTGTTAGGCAAATGAATGGATGCGCATCTCTATGTTCGACATACAATGGTTTAAAAGCGAAAATGGAGTGAGGACTAATGAGTCCAACCAGCAGAATAGACAAGCGATTCATTCGAAAAACATGGCGTAAGATGGAGTTTTCCAAATCATTAAAGTCCTTTGGCACCGAAGTGAGATTAGATCATCAAACCATGGAATGTTTAAAAGAGTCATACAAAAGCAGCATATGGAAACTTGAAATCAAACATGAACAAAAGCGCATTCCCATCATTCTTAAAATTTCGAAACCGCTCGAAAAAGACCGACCGGAAAGCACGGTTGAGAAAAATATATACCGTAAAGGAAAAAAAGTACTTCAGCCGTTCATGCCACTAGTTTATAAAACTAAAAGAAATGTAAACGGACGCGATTTGTGGGTGTTCATGGAATACATCGAACCTCTTAAAGGGCGGGTGCAGTATAATCCGGATCACTTTGACAAAATCATTCCTACGTTAGCGAAGCTTCACTCCTCTACGATGAATGAACGATTTAAACAACATGAGCGACTATTCGGTGATTGGCTGCCTCAATTTAGCTCTAATGTTATGAGAGAAGAAAGAAAAAGCATAAATAAGTTAACCTTGTATTATTTAGATGAAGCGATGAAAAACAACCATTTAAAAGAAATGATTAATCCATATTACTCACTCGTAAAGAGCCTGCTGCAGAGAGGGCCAGATTATTTCCCGGAGGTCGTTCGTGAAGGCTGCAGCATTATCCACGGAGATCTTCACACTGCAAACATATCGGCCTACAATATTAAGGAGAAATCGTGGAAAATCAAGTTTATTGATTGGGAAGGTGCAAAATATGCTCCGTGCTGGTTTGATCTCGTCAATTTGATCGGGGTTTTCTTGGCATACCGCCGAGAGTGGGAAGATCAGGAAGAGGCCATAACCCGCCGTTGCGTTCAGTTATATTCGAATGAGATGAGAAGGCATGGAGTTATATTTAAAACCGATCCATTCAAACTGTATCAGATGGCATTCCTAAAACGAATACTTGAGAAGGGGCTGTATCTGCAGCTGAATTGGGCTGTTACCGGTAAAAAAGAGGCGAAGCTACTGCCGGTTTATTTAGAAAAAATCAAAGTTTTAGGAAAAAAATTGGAGCTTTATTAGTGCTTATTCGATCCAATGGATACTAAGTTGAGTACTACTCGGATAACCCGCGTGTTCACGGGTTGTTTTGCGTTGTTTTACTAGGCATCATGATGAATCTATCTCACGATCGCAGTAGAAATTCTTGGCTAATCGTAATCCAATTGTTCGCAGAATGTTAAATCATGTGCGTGGAATGTTAAATCGCATTTTTTTAATGTCATGTCGGAGGTCCTCCACATAGGATATAACAGGAATACGGAGTGGAGGATCGCGGATATGACAAAAATGGGTAACTCAGGAGGATTCGAGCAAGGTCGTACAGATGGATTTAGGAAGGGAAGAGAAGATGGATATAATAAAGGGCTTGAGGATGCACAAGCCTTATTGGTAAACCCGCCTCTTAATGATATAAGTCTGCAATGGCGAGAGCTTCGATGTGCTGATCAGATTGCAAGCCATTTCGGATCTTCTGTTGTTTTAAATGACCGGAACATGGAATGTTTGAAAGAAACATTCAAGAGTGCAATCTGGAAACTCGAAATTACGGCAAATGGACAAAAATATCCGATTATTTTAAAGATATTCAAAGCACCCGTGAACGAACAGAAATTAATCGAGTTAAACATGTACCGAAAAGCAACCAGTATTTTACCGGATTTGATACCTACCATATATTTGATCGTGGAGGGTATGAATGGTGAGGATGTTTGGGTATTCATGGAGTTCGTCCCTCAAGTTAAGGGTCAGGTTATCTTTACACCCGATTATTTCGACCGGATTATCCCTTCGTTGGCGAAACTTCACGCACTAACCTATAACGACAATTTTTACAATCATTGGGGAACATTCGAGGAATGGCTTCCGCTTTACGATTCCGAAACCACAACGCTAGAACGCCAGAAGAACCATCAAAAAACGTTGGAATATCTGGATAAGGCCATGGAACGTCCTGAATTAAAGCAGAGACTGGAGTCGACCTATGCTAATGTCCGTACCATGTTACAAAAGGGACCTATTTATTTTCCCGAACTCCTGCAGGCCGGTAAAAGTATCATTCACAATGATCTGCAAACTCCGAATATGGGCTGCCACAATGTAGCTGAAGAGAACTGGAATATTAAATTTATCGATTGGGAAGGCGCACGTTTCTCACCATGCTGGTTCGATATGTTTAATTTATTGGGCGTGTTTTTTGCATACCGCAAGGACTGGAGAGGCGACGAAAATGCCGTGATTGAACGCTGTGCGCCTTTATATGCCGCAGAAATGCTCAAATATGGAAACCGGTTCGATACTGACCCGGTTAAGTTGTACAAAATGGCTTATTTGCAGCGCGTTTTGGAACGCAGTTTGTTCCAGCAGCTGCTTTGGGGAGTAGATGATCTGAAGTCGGTATATTTATTGGATCATTATTTAGAGAGAATCAATGTGTGGGGAAAGGAGCTTGGGTTATATTAATGCCAATGACTTAGCGGGATAGGATCTGAATGGCCAGGTCAATGCTCTGAAAACAGGAGGGAGGTATAGGAATGAACCATGTGTTAACCTATCTAGATTTAGCGGATTCTCTGCTGTGCTCCCTTCCCTCCAGGGCTCGGATTGCAGGAAGCCCGAAGCTCCCATGCAATCGAACCATCCGAATACGAGTCGACAGAACGATGCCCTTTGAGTTTGTTGCCAATTTGATGTCTCCTTTTTGCGGATTATGGGAGGCTGATGTCTGTTTTGATTACTCTGATTATGATAGCACTCTGTCCGGTATTGGCGGGGAAACTCAGGCGGATGTATATATCATTTGGTTAGATTGGCGAATCTACGCCCGCTCTATGAGTGCACAAGAAGCTGCTCATTGGCTGAATGAACGGATCGATAAACTCCGTATGGTAACGGATAAACCGATCTGGGTAAATAACTGGCCGGAGTCCCTTGAAGACGCAAATAGGGTGCTCAGCTTCCGTGCAAGTGATCGTGGATGGTTCCGAAAGTTAAATTCGTATTTGTTGGAGTCCGTTGAGAACAACACAGGATGTGTTCTGATCGATTTATCCCAATTGGCCCATGAAGGTACCGAATCCTTCTATGATTATCGGAATGAGGAAATCAGCAACTACCCATTTTCCAATCAGGCAACGACGATCATATCCCGTCACCTTGGCGTACATCTCTTACCTGCTTCCTGTGTTCCGAGACTTAAAGCGATTGCCCTTGATCTCGATGATACGCTTTATCACGGGGTATTAGGAGAGGAAGGGGCTGAAGGGGTAACGCTAACGGAAGGGCATCAACGGTTGCAAAGGCTGCTGCTCAAGCTTAAACAATCAGGAGTGCTGCTCACGTTGTGCAGCCGCAATGAAGAAGAAGATGTTAAGGCTCTGTTTGATACCCGGAGCGATTTTCCGCTGAGATGGGATGATTTTGCCGCTGTCTGCGCGAATTGGCAGACAAAAGCAGAAAATCTGAATCGATTGGCTCAAATATTGAATATCGACCCGTCCGCTTTCTTGTTTGTGGATGATAATCCGGCAGAATTGGTGAAGATGGCCGCCGTATTACCGGAGGTTCGTCTTCTGCGAGCAAAACGAAGCGGTGAAGAAACGATGTTCGGCGTATGTCATTTTCCCGGATTGTATCAACTTCACCAGGATACCATGGCCGTATCCAGAACAACCGATATTCAGGCCAATCAAACAAGGGAGAAGATCAGACAAACAGCATCCGACTATCATTCTTATTTAGACAGCTTGAACATGGTTATAACCATCTATGAGAATGAAGCTTCCCATGTCACGCGGCTGCATGAATTAAGTCATAAAACGAATCAGTTTAACCTGGCATTAAGGCGGATGACAGAAATTGAGGCGAATGACGTTATGAATGCCTCAAAATATATAACGATTACGATTCGCCTCTCGGATATACTGTCAGACAGTGGAATTATCGGCGCTTTTATATGCCGGTTGGATGGTGAGCAAGCGCATTTAATCGAAACGCTTTTTAGTTGCAGGGCGCTTGGCCGTGAGATTGAAACGGTTGCCTTTGCCTGGATCTTGGAGAAACTAATAGATCGAGGGGTGCAGCGTATCCATATCGAAATGGCTCAGGGGCCGCGAAATGCTCCCGCCTTGGACTGGATAAAGCGTTTTGTTACGGGTTCGCCTGAACAACTGTCGCTTAAAGATCTCTATGCACGTGTTAAAGCAGCTTGCGGAAGTCATCCTGCTAGAGTGGAGGTAAATCGATGACTACAGAATTACGCAAACAAATCGGGTCGATCTTATCCGAGGTATTAAACATTGCATTACCACCTCTTGATAATCCAAAGCGGGAAGAGTTGGCGAATTGGGATTCTTTAAAACATATGGAACTCATTCTTCGTCTTGAAGAGCAATTTGATGTTCGCTTCTCCATTAGGGAAGTAGCGGGAATTCAAAGCTTGGATGACATAGTTGAGATCATTGAGGTGAAGTCGTGAAGCACAACATCAAAGTTGAACGCTTCGGGATTCGATTAAGACCCATTACGATGGACGACGCTGATTTTATTTTCAAACTAAGGAGATCCCCCGATTTATCCAGGTATATTGGAGAAATCGACTCTCGTTATTCTACTCATGAATCATGGTTGAAACAATATTTTCACAGAGAAGGCGACTATTACTTCTGCATTGAGCATCTCTCGGGCGTACCTATCGGAACCATAGCGATCTATGATATTGATGGTCAAGCCGGGAATTGGGGAAGATGGATTATTTCCGATTCGATCCCTGCCGCTCCTGCCAGCGTATGGCTTATTTTTCACGTTGCGTTTGATATTCTGGGTTTGTCCAGTGTGTTCTCCAACACGGTTATTGATAATGCGAGTGTCGTTTCTTTTCATGATAACTGCGGTTTGCCCCGGACCGGAATTGAACGTGATGGCCTAACTATTAGAGGCGTTTCCTATGACATGGTTATTCATACGGCTACGAAGGAGAACTGGCCTATGATTCAACAAAGATTAGAGAAGCCTGCAATTTTGGCGGAGCGTCTGCTGAGGGAGAATCCGGAAGATAATTAACATACATTACGGAATGAAAGAAAATATGACTTGTTTACTGACGACAGCGAAACAACTCGCTGTCTTTTCTGTATATATCAAACGAAAAGAATGACATGGGTAATATGTCTGGTGAATTCGCCGTTTCTCTCCTCAAGCGTATTTCATATTTTATTAGGAGAAGGAAATTCATTATCGTCCGGTATTTCATCATGGATGTTTTTTGAACAAAGACTCAACCTTCAAGAAGGGATGGACAACCAGGATGAGCGAAATTTTGCACAAAATAAGAAGCAGGACGGCTACGGTGGCCGTGATCGGTCTCGGTTATGTCGGACTTTCTGTGGCAGTGGAGGCGGCAAGAGCCAATTACAGGGTGTACGGAATTGACATTGATGAGAATAAAACGGAACAGTTACAACGCGGAAAATCGTATGTTACGGATATAAAGGATGAAGATATCGATTCTTTGATCCATCAGCGCCTGTATGCCGTTCATGATTTTTCAGTGCTGGCTGAGGCAGATATCATCATTATTTGCTTGCCAACCCCGCTTAACATCAACAAAGACCCTGACGTTTCCATGATTCGATCAGCCGTTGATTCCATAATCCGATATGCGTCGAGAGATACACTGATAATTTTGGAAAGCACAACCTATCCCGGAACGACTGAAGAATTAATTAAGAATGTGATTGAAGTCAATACGCAATTGGAAGTGGGAAAAGATATTTTCGTATGTTATTCTCCGGAAAGAGTAGACCCGGGAAACCCTAAGTTTAATGTAAAAAATACACCTAAAATCTTAGGTGGAATCACAGAGGTATGTGCAAATCTCGGCATTCAATTTTACCGTTCTTTTTTGGAGAACGTCATTCCTGTAAGCTCAACGGCTGCGGCCGAAATGGTTAAGTTGTTGGAGAACACGTTTCGAAGTGTGAACATTGCGCTTGTGAACGAGCTGACGCTCATGTGTGATCGAATGGGGATTAACATCTGGGAGGTGATCGACGCAGCTTCGACCAAGCCGTTTGGTTATATCCCCTTTTTCCCAGGGCCGGGTATCGGCGGGCACTGCATCCCGATCGATCCGACGTATCTGTCATGGAGGGCTAAAAAGTTTGGATTCTATAACAAATTTATTGAATTGGCCAGCGATATCAACAGTAATATGCCCCGATATGTGATATCGCAGATTACAGACATACTCAATGACAATGAAAAGCCGCTAAAAAACTCAAATATTATATGCATTGGAATGGCTTATAAAAAAGATGTCAACGATATGCGCGAATCGCCTGCACTCGAAGTGTTCAGGCTTCTACAGCAGAAGGGGGCTATTGTAACCTACTATGACCCGCTCATTCCATGGTTTATAGACAATGGACACAGGATACCCTCGATAGAACTTTTGCCGGATCTGATTGCCTCTGCAGATCTGGTCGTTATTACTACGGATCATAGTATGATCGATTACCAGTTTATTGCTGAGCATGCCGCTTTGCTGTATGACACGAAAAATGTGACTCAGTCGATTAAAGGAAACATCGTATTGCTCGGCGGACATAAGCGATTTGGGAAAAGTTCATCTCAGGATGTGTCGATCCAAGATAACGGGGAAGGGGGGGAAGGGATTGATTGATGTTGTCATTTGTGTGCATAACGGTTTGGACGCAGTAAAACTATGTTTGGATTCCATTCAAAATAATACTACACAAAAAATTAATTTAATTATCATTGATGATGGAAGCGATCAAACCACAAGGAAATATCTGAAACAGTATACACGACAATTTCACTATAAATTAATTAGACATGCGAAACCGCAGGGCTATACTGCTTCTGCGAATCAAGGGTTAAAACTGTCAACATCCCGATACTGCATACTTCTCAACAGCGACACGATCGTAACCAGTCAGTGGTTGGAAAGGCTGACGGAAACCATGGAATCCGATAACAGGATCGGTATCGTCGGCCCGTTGTCTAATGCGGCCAGCTGGCAATCCATTCCCCATCTGGATAGGAGCCGGAATGGATTGGAGCCCAACTTAACGATTGAACAAATGGCTGAACTTGTCTATCAATCCTCGGATAAGAATTTTCCGAGGGTCATGTTTTTGAACGGCTTCTGTTTAATGATCAAGAGGGAAGTTGTGGAAAAAATCGGCTATTTTGATGAGAAGAACTTTCCGGTAGGTTACGGAGAAGAAGATGATTATTGTCTTCGTGCCCGCGCTGCTAACTTTAAATTAAAGGTTGCCACTCATTGTTATATCTATCATCAAAAATCGGCAAGTTTTGGATCCGATAGAAGGAAAAAATTAGCACATAATGGGAAAGCTGCCCTCTATCGCAAACATGGCGAGGCAAGGGTTAAGCGATCGGTACAAAAAATGGTCGAGCATCGATTGCTCAAAGAAACAAGGGCAAAATTAAAATGGCTATTAGCGTGCAGACGACAAATCATAACACGAAATCAACGGAAAAACGTAATATACACAGCGATAACCGGTAATTACGATAAGCTGCAGGATCCCTTACATTTGAGCAAGCATTGTGATTACTATTGTTTTACGGATAATCCGAAATTAAAGTCCGGAACCTGGAAAATTATTATGTTAGATAAAATATTCGCGGATACGGCCCGTCAAGCAAGATGGATAAAAGTTATGCCACACTTGTTATTCCCGACCTACAAACACAGTGTTTGGGTTGACGGGAATATCAGAATTGTCGGAGATATCGATCGATTTATTGAAAAATATAGCGCCACTTCATCGCTCGTGTTCTACAAACATTCACATCGGAATTGTATTTATAAAGAAGCGGATGCTTGTATTGCCTTGGGAAAGGATAAGAAAGAGACCATATTAAAACAAGCAGCCTTGTATAAGAATGCGGGATATCCGAAAGACAACGGACTGATTGAGTCCGGTGTGATCTTAAGACGCCATAATGATCCAATCGTTACCGGCACGATGACAACATGGTGGAGACAAATTATGAGTTACAGTAAAAGAGATCAAATCAGTTTTAATTACGTTGCCTGGAAGAATAATGTTCCATTTACCGCGATCAATGGCAATATCCGTAATAATGAATTTTTTAAGTGGAGCAAACATCACAATAAGTCGACTAGGTTGAAGCGCTAGCAATATGTATCTTAGGGGCTGTTGTCGTACAACGGCCCCTTCTGCATTCCCTTCAATAAGGTGGTAGTCTGGCGCAAGGAAAAGTGTTTTATTTAACGCCACCCAATTGCCTGCTTAATATGTCATCCTTCTTCAGTTCGTCCAATACAATCTCTTGTACCCGGGATTTCTTCAGTGGGAGTTTATTTTGCCTGATCGATCCGCCGAGGTAGTAGTAGAGGCTGTAAGGAAAAATCGCGTCTATATAGTAGAGTTCTTCAAAGGACTTCCCTTCAGGAAATCTCGCAAAATACTCTTTATAATGAGAAGACAACACCATCCTCGGTAATAAATAACGGATATCCTTGATGGGAGAGTCAATTCTTGAATGCTCCAGATCAATGATCCATATATCTCCTGATGCCGTTTTTATTGCGTTTAAATGGGTTAAATCCCCATGTACAAGCCATCTTCTATTGTTCACGGATTTGAGGTGATCAGCGAGGACGGGCACCCTCCGGGAAGAAACTCTTATACATTTCTCAGCTAATTGTATACATGGTTGAATATGCTGCAAGGAGTACTGGTCTTTCCATTTCATCAATTCTTTTAATTTGAATTGATACTCAGATATCCACCTCTTTATTCCAACCTTCAAGTCGTCTGGATTTTGATTGGATGTGAGTGAACTCGGCAATCTAGCGTGTTGATGAAAATCCCCGATTACCTTTACGCGGTCCATTATCGATGCAGAACCGCCAGAGATATATCTAGATAAATAATAACGATGCTTTCCTTGCTTCGTACATAGTTTCCGTTGATTCGTGGCGATAACCTCAGGAACCTTTAACCCTTGTTGGGATAGCGCGTTTTGCATAGTGACTGAAGGGGTGAAGGTTTTACTTGATCTGTAATCCGACTTAAGGACATAAGTTTCTTTGTTATCGATTACCTTCCACACCGCTTTATCCGGCTCGTCCTGAATCCATTCGATTCTCGGTTTTTTGATGTCATAATACTGGTTAAGAACCATCGTTGCATCTTGAACTGTAGGCATGCTATCACTCTCCATTCCAGATCATAGGTCATCATCTATTACAGTCTTATGGTACGCCGATCAAGCCTTGAAAAAGAGACCTCCAATTTTCCGCACACTGTTTGACCTTAAAGTTCTTCGTCACAGCCTTCGCGGCCTTTTGTGAAATTTTTTTCCGAAGTTGGGGATTTTCGATCATTTCTTTAATCCCGGCGTACCAACCCTGCTCTGTTTGAGGAACAAAATAACCCGTTTTTTTGTGGAATACGCAATCACGGTATATGGGGGATAATGAATAAATGCCGGGAATGCGGCAGGATGCATAGTCGCGGAACTTCACATTGCTTTTGCAGTGGTAGAACAGATCATCATCCATGGGTGCAAGACCGATATCCCAATTGGCCCGATACAGCCGCTGCATGAACTGGCTGTAATCCTCATTATGTTTCCAATGCGAGACATTGGGATGACCCTTCAATTCTTCAGGACAGTACCCATAGAACTCCAGTCTAACCAAATCTCCGTATTCCTTAAGTATACGTTTCAATGCGGGAATAACGGGCCGGAAAGAACTAACCTTTTTTGCACCTTCGTATCCGATCACGAGTCGATCTTCCTTTTTCGGACCTCTGGACAATTGTGTAAATGAAACATCAATGCTCCCTGGAAAATAGATCACTTTAGGATTAAATTGCTTCTTAATCAGCTCGCGAAAGACGGGTGATTCTACTTTGACCATGTGTACGTTTTTTAGAAAGTAAGTATAGGTTTTTTTATAAGCGGGTTTTGAGTAGATCTGGCCAAGACGAGTTGTTTGAGGAATCGCGAGAAAATGGTCGTCAATGACGTATACAGTCTTCTTTCCCTCGAGGTGTGCCCATTCTAAGCAATGGAGCGCTGCGGGCTCAATGCTTCTCAGAAACAAAATAATATCGAATGAAGAAATGATAGATCGGGTTACCTGTTTATGTGGAAGGATCTCAAAACGGCAGTATCCTTGTCCTTCCAGATAACGGAGAGGTGGGAGAAGAATGATTTGGTACGATGCGGTTCCCTCTGAGCCGACCACAAGAATTCTTCTCATCTAATGACCTCCAATCAACAATGTTTACTGGATGCCCTTGCGGGTAACTCAGTTGTAAAATAAGTGCTTGCCCTCATCACGAAAGAGGAGAGCAAGCGAAAAAGCCATACATGAAACAAGGAATTTAGAACAAGTTATTATCGGTACCTGTTACGGAGATTTGAGTCGGCGTGTTACCGGTGAACCGATTTCCGAATGCGGTGTTTTCATCGCCAGAAATGAGGAGTCCAAAATTCTGGTTGAGCTCCATCTCGTTGAATTCCACGCTGTTAAAATCCGTGGCAATTGCGATACCGGTTTGAGTGTTACCATCGGAATCGTTGGCTCCAAGATAACCGTTATCCCCGGTTGTGATCGAAACGCCGATCCCTGTATTATTTTCCGCGTTGTTGCGTATCAGTACGTTGTTTGCTGCTGCAACGGTGATTCCGCTTGTTCCGTTTTGCGAGACCGTGTTGCCGAATAACAGATTGTTCGCTGCGGTGCTGGAGATGCCGATCGTGCCGTTTTGCGAGACAGTATTACCGATAGCCGCATTATTGGCGCCGGCCAACAAAATACCCACACTTGTATTGCTGAAGGATACATTCTGTACGATCCAGCTGTCGGTGCTTACTACGTTGATTCCTGCAGCGCCGCCTGCGTCTTGAACACTGTTTCTCCACGCTACATGACCGGTACCGGCAGCTAAATCAATGCCAATACCAAGCGTGTTGTTAATGGTATTGCCAATAATGCGGTGATTGGTACCAGCGGTAACATCAATCGCATCGGCCGTGTAGTTTTGAATCTTAAATCCGTTAATTTCAACCCCCGTAGCTGCCGTGACAATGAACGCACTTGCCGCAGCGTTGAGTCCTTGGCGTATCGCCGAACCTTCATTTTTAGCTATAACTTTTACGTTGGAAGTCGCTACAGTCACCGCCGGCTCTGGATACGTTCCATCATTAACCAATACGACATCACCAGCGACAGCTGAAGCTACCGCAGTTGCAATTGGCGTCCCTGTAGGTGAAGGGAAGACCGAAATAATGGCCATCACGTCTACCTCCTTATATAGAATTGATTAAGGTTTTGTATTCTTAATCTAGTAACAGTTAATGCAATGGATGAAAGTTATGTTAAGGCAGATGAATGAGATAAAATGCACATTTTTGAGAGGTTGAAAGAACTGATAGGTTAAAGCCTACGTTCCTACAGCCAAGACGTGGATCGTTCTCGAACGGATAATGCACGTGGTAAATATCAGTGCAAAAAAAGTGCCTGTTCCCAACACATGCGTTGAGAACAGGCAAGTTTGAAAAAGGATTAGAACAGGTTATTATCCTGACCCGTTATGGAAATCTGAGTCGGCTGGTTGCCTGTGAAGCGGTTCCCGAAAGCAGTATTTTCATTGCCAGCAATGACCAGTCCATAATTTTGATTAAACTCCATCTCATTAAATCGCACCCTGTTCCTCCAAACCAGGGTGCCCTGTACCTACGTTAAGGTTGATGCCGGCGCTAAGTGTGTTGTTGACGTAAGATAGATTTTACGCTTTGAAGGAGCGCTTTCTGATAACCATGCGAAAGGTTCAAATATAATAGAAAGGTGTCTCTAGTAGGGTGACGCCGACCACGTGTAAAACCCTCCGAACTATGCACAGTTGGAGGGTTTTACGTTCATAAAACGTATATTACCATATGATGATGTGCTTCTATCGGCGAACCTGGCCGCGAATTTCCCCATCCGGATTTTGGATTGTGTGAACATTAACATAAGCATTACCACGCTCGAATTCACGAATCAGGTCTCGAATCGTTCTGCCTTGCAGAGGACCGACCAAATCCTGGTTCGTCAACACACCCTGAACGACTCCGCGTCTTACGGTGATACCGAATTTTGAAGGACCGAACAAGAAGGCGACAATGGGGCCGTTTTGTCCTACTCTTCCAAGATGGATATGAGCTTGCGTCACACGGTTGATGTTTCGGATAACAAGTCTGAATCTTAGCTCGGTACCTGTGCTGTTGAGCTGAAATACGATATTACCTGTGGCTCTCGTTCTAACAGGTGGAACCTCATTTCTTCCTAGTAATAATGCCCGGAATGTTCTGATTGTCTTCACTTCCTTTCTTTTGAATGCTTTAGTTTATTCTATGTAGATAGAGTTGGTATGTTTATTGGTCCATACATTCAACCCAATTAATTTCGCTATCAGGTACGAGTGCCGTTACAGTAAAAAAACCTATACATAAAATGAGGGGGAAGTCTTCTTAATCCAAACTTGGCAGGTGAGAAACATGTTGAAACGAAGTCCTGCGAGTCCCGTTAACAGAAAAAAGAGGAGAAGATCCCTGTCCCCGATCAAAAATGCGGAGCTTCCGAGGGTATCCGTCATCATTCCTGCCATGAACGAGTCGAAGACCATTGCGGCAGTCATTCGGCAAGCCGATCAAGTGCACCCCGACACGGAGGTTATCGTTGTTGCCAATGGTTCAACGGACGGTACAGCAGAAATTGCTCAAAGCATCGGAGCGAGGGTGATTCACCTGCCCTTTCCGCTCGGTCATGATGTGGGACGAAGTATCGGCGCTGCAGCGGCTAGAGGAGACATCTTGCTGTTTACCGATGCAGACATTGTTATTAAAGCAAGTGATTTGACGCCTTTAACGAAAGCTGTGGAAGATGGTGTGGATGTAGCTTTGAACAAGTATTTGGGTCCAACCGACAAGCATCGCGTTCACAGCGTTATCCTCGCCAAGCATACGTTAAACATTTTGGTCTCCAATCCCGAATTGAAAGGAGCTTCTTTAACAACGATTCCACATGCAATGAGCCGTAAAGCAATAAATCTGATTGGTATCGACAATTTGGCTGTCCCCCCGAAAGCTCAGGCAATGGCCATTTATAATGGCTTGAAGGTACGAGGGGTCCATTACGTGGATGTGGGAAAAAGAAACCCCAGAAGGGGAAGAACCAAAGGAAATGATCCCCTTGAAACCTTGATCGTTGGGGATCATTTGGAGGCTATAGATTGGTTGATCTCTAAATCCGGCATGCGGGGAAATCGGTCAGATCTCACACGAAAAAGAGAAAGCGTGTGGTGATGGAATGGTGCGAAGAAAGCAGAGACGAGTTGTGATACCAGCCTCATATTCTTTTAGAAGAGCAATGAAGCCAATAAATAAAAGAACAATTACCAAGAAAAAACGCAGCCGCCATAAATTAGGGGCTCGCATATTCAAGAATCGTCTGATTTCAAACGGAGTCATCGACTATTGGAAAGAGAAAGCTTACACAGTCGGTTACCAACAAGCAGTCCATGAAGTTTCAATAACGACGGATACGCATGCAAATCGAGATAGTGAGCGTGAAGATACTGACCCCCATATCAAATTGAATGAGAGTTGGAACCGTTGGTACCATTCAGTTAGGCCGCTACCATGGACGATTTACCACGCGGCGGCGTCTAAATTTGTGGAAGGATACCGTAAGCATTCTGGAATCTATTTAGGAAATGCTGTACTCCTGCCAACGGACAAAAGAGTAGCGGCGATCGTCTTGGTAATGAACGAGAAAGATACGATTTTACAATTGCTGGAACAGCTTCATCGGCTGCCGCTTCATGAGATCATTTTTGTGGTGAACGGATCAACCGATGAAAGCTTTGAAATGATCCGTAACCAATCGAAAGCGATTGTTGTGCACTATAAACAAGCTTTGGGACACGATGTTGGCAGAGCGGTTGGGGCGAAGTTAGCCGATTCTGACATTCTGCTGTTTCTTGATGGAGATGTTCCGATATTAGCCGAGCATCTCGTACCGTTCATCGATGCCATTGAACAGGGTAGCGATATTGCCTTAAATGATATTTCTCCATTGATCGGGATGTTTTCCGAAAGAGACTACGTAACCATAGTTAAGGAGTTTATTAACCGATCCATGGGCAGGGCGGATCTCGAAGCTAATTCGCTTACGGCGGTGCCTCACGCGATCAAGAAAGAAGCAGCGCAGATCATCGGGTACGCCAATTTATCCGTTCCCCCGAAAGCGCAAGTCATCGCCCTTGAAAAGGGTTTAAAAATAAACGCACCGGCCAGTGTCGACGTTATTACAAAAAATCGGCTCCGGGCTCGAAATGTCGGACTACAGAATGCGGTTTCCGATTTGATCATTGGAGACCACATCGAAGCTCTAAAAACGGCATTCGATTTAAAGGGATCACGGCTATCTTTTTCGGATCAGATAAGACAAAGGCAGCTAACCAAGGTTTAGAAGGTGGAAGCTATGCAAAAAACAAGTATCATTATTCCGACTTTTAATGGAAAGGACCTGCTGAAGGATTGTATTTATTCCATTAAACGTCATACGGAAGAACCCTATGAGATCATTGTTGTGGATAATGGTTCCTCCGACGGTACCGTTGATATTTGCCGTCAAGAAGGGATTACCTTCATTTCATTGGCAAATAACGTTGGATTTCCCGCAGCATGCAACAAGGGATTAAAAATTGCAACCGGCGATACGATACTTCTGCTGAATAATGATGTCATCGTCACCCGCAACTGGTTACAGAATATGTTGAATTGTTTGAACAGCGAAACCAATATCGGTATCGTCGGACCACTTACCAACTATGCAAGCGGCAAACAACAGATCGATATGCCTTATACCAGTTTGGAAGAAATGTCGAGTCAGCTGAATGAGCCGGATGCGAAAAAGTGGCATCAGGTGGAACGAATCGTAGGGATGTGCTTCTTGTTCAAACGGGAGTTAATGGACCGCATCGGACTGCTGGACGAACGTTATTCACCGGGTCATTTTGAAGACGATGATTATTGTCACCGGGCCAGGAATGCGGGATATACGTTCAGGATAGCTGGAGATGTCTTTGTTTTTCATCATGGAAGTGCCAGCTTTGCCAAGCAGGACATGAGTAAAGTGAAGGATCTTGTTGATACAAACAGACAAAAATTCATTGATAAATGGGGCGTCGATCCAACGATCTATGTATAATTATATAGTTTGCGAAAGGAAGGGTTATATGAAAGGCGTCATTCTGGCAGGAGGTACGGGCACCCGTCTTTATCCATTGACAAAAGTCATAAATAAACATCTGCTGCCTGTCGGGAAAGTTCCGATGATATGTCACGGTATAGAGAAATTCAAAAAAGCGGGTATTGAAGATATTCTCATTGTGATCGGCAAGCAATCTGCGGGTTTATATATAGACCTGATCGGCAGTGGAAAAGAGTGGGGAGTAAGTGCCACATTTAAAGTCCAGGAAGAAGCCGGGGGTATTGCCCAAGCTTTATACCTGGCTGAACCGTTCGTAACACCAGGCGAAAAGTTCGTTGTCCTTCTTGGGGATAATCTGTTTGAAGATCATCTAACAACTTATGTTCGAGATTTTGAAAAACAAACCGATGGAGCGCGTGTACTTCTAAAGAAGGTTCATGATCCGAAGCGATACGGGGTTCCAGTCTTGGAGAAAGATAAAATAGTAATGATTGAAGAGAAACCGGAGGAACCCAAATCTGATTATTGTGTAACCGGTATATATATGTATGATTCGACTGTGTTTGAAACGATCCGAGTCATTAAACCATCGGCACGAGGTGAATTGGAGATAACAGACGTTAACAATGTGTACGCGTCGAAGGGGAAACTTGCCTACGACATTTTGGAAGGGTGGTGGACGGATGCAGGAACCTTCCAGTCCTTATACCAAGCCAGTGGCCGATTGTAGAGAACTCAATTTTTGGAATGTATAAGTCCGGAGGCATGACTGCATGAGAATAATGAATGATCATTTGCTGCTTCAGGAAGAGAAACAATCCGCTCACATGGAAGGATACAGAAACGGTTTTACAGAAGGGCGGAGAGAGGGGTACCGGATTGGTTTTTCCGATGCATTTATCAGATCCTTGCCTAAGGAAGAGGTGCCGATCCGGGATCTCCGAATTCTCTATGTCACTGCAGGCATTGGCGTTCCGTATCCTGCGCTTGATCAAGCGGTGACAGACGCTTTAAAGGGACTGGTTCGAAGTCTTTCGGTTGCAAATCCTTCAGAAGACATCGTTCTATTGGCTAAGAAATTTCAGCCGGATCTGATTCTTGCCTTGAACGGGGTTGTTTTGGAAGCCGATACGCTCAAAGCGCTCCGGGATAGCGGATTTAAAACGGCCATTTGGTTTACTGACGATCCGTATTATACGGACTGGACGGTTTCGATCGCTCCCCGTTACGATTATATCTTTACGCTTGAATCAAACTGCGTATCTTTTTATCGCGATTTAGGTTGTGAACACGTCTATCATTTGCCTTTTGCAGTTAATCCTAACGTATTTTACCCGAAGCATGTGCCTACCTCGTATCAAACCGATATCTGTTTTATTGGAACAGCTTATTGGAACAGAGTGGAGTTAATGGATCATCTAGCCCCGGTACTAAAAAATAAAAAAGTTGTTATCTCCGGATGGTGGTGGGACCGGATGAAGCATTACGCCCAGCTGTCTGACAAGATCAAGCTCGGGGATTGGATGACGCCAGAGGATACAGCAACCTATTATAATGGTGCCAAAATTGTTATCAACCAGCATCGTTCATCAGATGATGATACGATCAACGCCAACAGTAGAAAAGTACAGGCGCTTTCCGTCAATCCCCGCACATTTGAAATATCCGGCTGTGGCACGCTTCAGTTATCGGATATCCGCCATGATATGGATCAGTTATATTCCCCTGGAACGGAGATAGAGACCTATGGTTCTTATGGTGAATTGATGGATAAAATCGACTATTATTTGCGTCATGAGGAAGAGAGACAGCGAATTGCGTTGAACGGCTTGATGAGAACAAGAAAGGATCATACCTATCATAAACGATTGGATTTGATGCTTCGTACTATTTTCCCCTAGCTGTCAGGTCAAAATGGATTGTTATACCCGTTTCCGAATGAGTTCTAAAGAATATATTGTGCGTAAGATGGGGTGATCATCATACGGCAGCGCTTAGAAAAAAAAAGAAAAAGGCTGGTAAAGAGACGCGATAGGCGGAAATTTACTCTTCAAAGAACAAAATCCCATGCACCAAACGAGTGCACCCAGAAATTGCTGGAGCAAGCTGCAGCTTCTTTTAATGAAGGTTTTGATACCGGCTATGACGAGGCAATGATGAGGTCGCAGCAGCATTCCGTACCCGAAACGAAGGTCAAACCAAGCTCGGGAGAGGGGTACGCGAAGGGATTATATGATGGAGGAGAAGGTATTGTGGACTCGATTCTACCGGAGCTCGAGGTTCTCCCTGAAATTTCAGTTCGCCAGATTATTGAAGAAGGTATGAAGCAACTGAGTTCTCAGTATTATCGTCTTATGAGCGCGGCGGAAGTTGCGGGAAGGATTAAAGAAGCTTTAGACTCAAGTTCCCCGTTGTCTGTTATCCGTTTAGGGGATGGAGAATTGCTTACGCTTGCGCAGGAAATGGTTTTGAACGAGGATGAAGTGCGGAAAGAAGGACATTTTTTAAGCTACGCCGGTGTTAGTTTACCCGATCTAATAGCAAGGGATCTGCTGGCAGCCTCTGTGAGAAATGCAGATATTGTTGGAATTCCCAAATTAAGATTGCCAAACTTCCAACCTCTGTGCTTTTCCGTTCTTAAAGCTCACGGCATCGATTATCGAAAGTTACAGCTAACGTTATCGACGGTCAACTATGCATTGCATTTGGAAGGTTTGTTGCCTGGGATCCTTGCAGGACGCCGAGTTCTCGTTGTGGGCAATTCCGCTCCTGGTCTTTCACGGGTGTTGTCAGATCGCGGAATCAAGGTGACCGGCACGGTTGCTCCCGTGGAAGGAATGCATGATATTCCTAGAACAATGGATGAAATTCGAGGTCATCCATTCGACATCGCACTTGTGGGTGCCGGCATTCCGGCTGTTATCATTACAGAGCGCATAGCCTCAGAGCTCGGGAAAGTTGCCATTGATTTCGGGCATTTGGCTGATTCATTAACCAATGGAGAGTCAACCTTATGAATCAGGTGAGCAATCATAAAAGAAATGGTTACAACGACGGATTTAACAAAGGGTTCAATTCCGGCTACAAGGATGGATACAGCCGGGGGCGGCATATGGGAATAACCCAATTCGCAAATCTCTTCGAAGGCACAAGTATCATTGTGCCGACTTATAATCAGCTTAACTATTTAAAAGAATGCATTGAAAGTATCCTCCACTATACTGATGCGCCGTATGAACTCATTATTATTGATAATGCATCTGATGACGGCACAGCAGAATTCCTCAAATCTTCCCAAGGACTCCGCTTTCAAATCAATGAAGACAATTTAGGCTTTGCAGGTGCTGTCAATCAGGGACTTATGATGGCAAAAGGAACAACGTTGATGATCTTAAATAATGACTCCGTTGTAACGACGAACTGGCTCTCGAATTTGCTCAACTGTTTGCAAAGCGACTCACGGTTCGGAATTGTCGGGCCGGTGACAAATTATATCAGTGGAGATCAACTGATTCATGTGAGCTACCAGGATATAGCGGATATGCAGCAATTTTCCAAATCATACAATCAATCTAATGCGCACAGCTGGAACGTGACAGAACGATTGACAGGTTTTTGCATGTTGTTTCGGCGAGATGACTTTAACCGATTGGGTTTTTTTGACGAAGGTTTTGAGATTGGAAACTGTGAAGACGACGATTATGGGCTGCGTGCCCGGCTTCTTGGCATGCAGCTAGTTATAGCAAAGGATACGTTTATTCATCATTACGGCAGCGTCAGTATGAAGTCGTTAAATTCCAAATTCGAACAAGTGTATGCAAATAATCTTACTTTCTACTCCAGTAAATGGGGAGATCCCCATGATATGTTGTCCCTGAAGTGGCAGCAAAACATGAACAGCGGCATGAAGCTGCGTACCATTGATTTGTATCCGACATGTATCTTCGTGAGAGGCGCCAATTCGAAAACGTATTGGATAGAGAATGGGGTCAGGTATCCGATTCATGGTGCCAGCGGAATTCAGCCAGTCCGAGTTTCACAGGTTGATCTGCGTTGCTGGCCGCTTGGGGATGGTATTTCTGCGGAGGATGCCATTCATCGTATGATGGCTGCATATTTTTCATCGGATTCATGGGAGCAAGAAGGGAGGCTGATCAAGCTTAGGAATGGCAGTGTTTATCAGTACAAGGGGAAGGGACTGCAACGATTCATGAATCGGCTCGCGGTTGCCGCTTGGCACCTTGATTCTTACGAGCCATTGTTAGTGAACGAGCAAGAGGTTCAGAAATATGGGGAGGAAGTTCCGATTATTTCTCCTCCGGTAATTAAGGCAGATAACATTTAATTAAGAGCAGAGGGTGAGATGGATGAGAGCACGGAGAAAAAATAGCGGTGTATCGCTGCGATTGAAAAGAAAAGGTATCCGTGGAAAAGGCTTAAGAGGTAAGGGGATAAATAGAGCTTCTGGAGGAAAGAGAAGGAGGGGGCCGGGAAGAATAGCTCCGGTTCAAAATGCAGTCGACTATAATCAATCCTATGATGCGGGGTTTGATAAAGCGTATAATGAAGGATTTAACGTTGGTTATGCGGAGGGTATGGAGGCCGGTCATCAAGAAGCTTATAAAGGAGAAGGATAAGATGGCTTTAAGAAAAAAAACAAGGCCTCGAAAGCGAGCTGGAAAAGGAAAACGCCCACCTGTTCGTCTTAGCGCATATCAAATAGGGAGTATTGATGGTTTTCAGCGAGGAAAAGAGGAAGGTTTTGCACAAGGGCGTGCGGAAGCCCAGAAAAGGTCTCATAACGCTGTGGCCGTTATCGAGTCGGAGCTGCCAAAGATGGATGTTCTTGTTATCGCGGCAGGCCTTATACCTTCGCTTGAAATCGGTGTTATTCAGCCCCTTAGTGCACTGAATAAACAAGAGAATCTGCAATTCGATGTGAAATTGGAAACCGATGTGACCCATGAAATGATTGCTGCCGCAAACACGATCGTATTTGTTCGTAATGTTGAGCCAGCCGCCTATGCATTATTGGAGTTGGCCCATCAGCTGAAAAAAAGAACTGTATATGTTATTGATGATAATTTCTTGGAGATTCAGCCGACGACTTCGGTAGGGGAATATTATAACGATCCGATCCGAAGAGAGACGTTTATTAAGTTTTTGAAAAATACGCAAATCATTAAGGTAGATGCACCTGATCTCGGCACCTACATTCATGAGCGGTACAACAGACATGTCATTTATTTCCCTGCCAGTATCGACTTTGAGTGGCTGGATCAGCACAACAGGAGAGATAAGAGTCAGGAGCAAGTTGTCATCGGTTATGCAGGAGGGGACAAAGAGGAAGATTTTGTTCCCGTCATTTCCGCTCTGAACAAAATTCTGGATTACTACGGGGGATTTGTGAGACTGGAATTTTACGGCTACCTTCCTCCTTCACTGGCGGATCATCCGAGCGTTAAATATGAAGGTGGGGGGATGGAATACAAGGAATTTATGAAGAAGCTAATTCAAAGCAACTGGAACATCGGAATTGCGCCTCTCGCCAACAATTCATTTAACAAGGGGAAAACGAACACAAAATTTCGTGAATACGGTGCCTGCGGAATTCCGGGTATATACTCGAAGTCTCCTGTTTATATGCATTGGGTCGAGCAGGGCGAAACAGGCTACCTGGTTGAGCATAACGAGGAGCATTGGTATGAGGGAATCAAGGCCATGATAGAAGATCCAGCGATGCGGCAGCGAATCAAGGAGAATGCGCAAAGTGCAGCTAGGCAGCATTTTGCACTTCAGACATGCATCGATAATTGGAAGAAATTTATATTCAAAACGTAAAATCGAGGGAGAGAGCGGGAAAATGGGGAAAAGAGGGGATATAAACGTTCTCATCATCGGATCGGATAAAATCGCTTCCTATAAAATCGGCATTGAGCAGCCGCTTCGCCATCTGCAGAAGATGGGAGTCTGCGAATTTGACGTCAGATCCGATAATGAGATGGACAGATCAAGGCTGGCTGAAGCGGATATCGTGCTCTTCTTCCGAACGGTTCAGCCTGAAGCATATAAGTTTCTGGAGATGGCCCGGGAGATGGGGAAAAAAACGGTGTACGTGATCGATGACCATTTTATCGCAATGTCCCCGGGATCGGATATGGGAAGATATTACCATGATTCTTCACGAAGAAAGACGTATGTTAAATTTCTGAAAAACGCTCAAATCGTAAAGGTAGCTTCCGATTTTTTTGCCAAACATCTTGATACGCATTTCGGTCCCCAAAAAATTGTGTATTTTCCGGGAAGTGTTGATTTCGCTGCTATCTCCGGGTTGAAAAAGAACCGCAAGGAAGAAGGTAAAGTTGTAATCGGGTATGAAGGCGGAAAAAAACAAGCGGCTTTTGAACCGGTTACCAGTGCATTGATTAAAATCATTGGGAAATACGGGGATAAAATCAAAATGGAGTTCTGCGGGTATGTTCCTGATGAACTCAGAGAGAAGCCACAGGTCTTTACGGAAACCTATGATGAGAACTATAAAAACTTTCTAAAGCGTCTCTATCGGTCAAATTGGGATATCGGGCTAGCGCCGTTGGAACGAACGCTGCTGCATGACTGCAAAAGCAACAATAAATTTCGTGAATATTCCGCCTGTAGAATTCCGGGCATTTATACTTCCTCTCCAGCTTACGAAGAATGGGTAACCGGGAAGGAAAACGGTCTGATTGTTTCCAGTACTAGCGATGATTGGTATGAAGCTATGGTCCAATTGATAGAGCAACCGGAACTGCGGCAGAGCATTAGTGAACATGCCGAACAAGTAGCATGGGCGAATTTTTCAGTGGAAGCTTGCGCCGAACGATGGCGCTCACAAATTCTAATGTCGGAATAACGAGGGATAACGAAAGGGGAGTTTCACTTGGACCATAAGCTGATACCTGTTCTTCAACCGAGTATAGGTCAAGAGGAAATTGACGCTGTGTCGGATGTTTTACGGTCCGGATGGCTTGGTCTTGGCCCCAAAACGGAACAGTTTGAGCAAGAATTCGCCAAGTACGTCGGCAGTCGTTTTGCGGTTGCGCTTAACTCCGGTACGGCTGCGCTCCATCTGGCCATGGACATTTTGGGGATTGGGCCCGGTGACGAGGTAATCGTTCCTTCCATCACGTTCATATCCACTGTCCATGCCGTTAGTTATGTGGGAGCAACGCCGGTTTTTGCGGATATTGAACCCGATACGATGAACATTTCTCCGGCAGATATCGAACGGAAGATTACGGATAAAACGAAGGCAATTATCGTCGTTCACATGGGTGGGCATCCCTGCGACATGGATACGATCCATGAGTTGGCGAATTCCAGAGGCATCAAGGTAGTGGAAGATGCTGCGCATGCGTGCGGCGCGGAATATAAAGGTAAAAAGATTGGCTCCATCAGCGATATCACCTGCTTCAGTTTTCACGCAGTCAAAAATTTGACGAGTGGTGAAGGCGGGGCGATCACCTGCAATACAGAGTGGATGAATCGTAAGCTGCGTGAGAAGAGGTGGGTTGGTATTTCCCGGGATACGTGGATACGATCGTCGCATGAAAAGGTGTATGCATGGCAGTATTTCGTTGATGACGTAGGGTATAAATATCATATGAATGATATGCAGGCTGCAATCGGGCTCGTTCAGTTAAAAAAGCTGCACCAATTGAACGGAAGACGTAAAGAAATAGCGGCTCACTACCAATCCGAATTAAATGACTTGGAATGGCTGGAACTTCCTCAGGAACAAATGTATGCTCATAGCTCCTGGCATTTGTTCCAAGTTAAATTCAGCAAAGAAAACTCGAGAGATCGCATGATTGGCCACTTGCAGGAACACAATATCGCGACGGGAGTTCATTATTATCCGTGCCACCTGCATCCTAGCTACCTGCATTTAAAAGCCATCGTGCCGATCTCTTCTGAGATCTGGAAAAGAATTCTGACCCTTCCTATTCATCCTAATATTACGGAAGAGGATATGGATCGGATCATAACCCGTATAAGGGAGTTTAAGCCATGAGAAAACTGTTGGTTCTAGGTGCAGGAATCTCTCAGCTTCCATTAATCGAAACCGCGAAAAGAATGGGGTTATACGTCATTGTTGTGAGCCGCTATGGAAACTACCCGGGATTTGCCCAGGCTGACAAGGTTTATTATGAGGATACAACCCATATGGATAAGGTAGTTGAAATCGCCCGTCTTGAAGGAATTCATGGAATATGTACAACGGGCACGGACGTAGCCGTCAAGTCGGTTGGCAAAGTAGTGGATGAATTGGGAGTTAGCGGATTGAGTTTTGAATCCGCTCAACTCTCTTCAAATAAATGGAAGATGAAACAGGCTTTTATGAAACATGGCGTAAGAACAGCCAGGTTTCTAAAGGTCAAAACTTTAGAGGAAGCTTACAGCGCTTTCGAAGTATTATCGCCACCTCTCATCTTTAAAGCTGTGGACGGTGGAGCAAGTAAAGGTATTGTAAAGGTAGCGGATATCGCCCATGTGGACTACGCATACGAAACGGTGAGAAAGGATACGCAACTGGATTTTTTTATTGTTGAAGAGTTTATTGAAGGAACCGAGTTTGGTGCACAGGCATTTGTTTATGATAACCAGATTCAGTTCATTATGCCGCACGGAGATTTTGTCTTTTATGGAGATACTGGAGTTCCCATCGGTCATTATGTTCCTTACGATTTACCTGATGAAGTGCAGCAGGATCTGTTATCCCAGTTAAAACAGAGTATCGAAGCGTTACAATTAAATAATTGCGCAATTAATGCTGATTTTATTTTGAAAGACGGGCATGTGTATGTTCTTGAAATCGGAGGCAGAGCGGGAGCAACATGCTTACCCGAACTGGTGTCTACTTTCTACGGATTCGATTATTATGAGCAGATGATCAAAGCTGCTCTTCATATGAACCCGAGTTTTCCTGCTCATGCTTCACAGCCATGCGCGTGTGAACTTCTGATATCCGACAAAGACGGGGATATTACTGGAATTGTGAATGGAAATGATAAGCATGAGAATATTATTCAGATATCCTTTGATTACCATCTAGGAGAAAAGGTAAATAAATTCAGGGTTGGCACAGACCGAATCGGCCAGATTATCGTAAAAGGGAATCGTTTGGAAGAAGTATTGAGTCTGCTGGAAGAAGTTAAGGAAAAAATAAGAATCGAACTAGGTTAGATCCTATAATCACTGTAAAATCTCGATCTGTAATTACGATCGGGATTTTTGCATTGGTGAGAGTGCTGCCTATATCCTAACTTGGGATTAGACATATAAATAATTAGGGGGTGGCAGACCGACGTTGGCGGTAAACCTTTCTCTAATACATGTACCGGAGGCAGCAGATGAAAATCACGGATACAAAGCTCAAAGGTGTGAAGCAGATTGAACCGGCAGTGCATCAAGACCATCGAGGATTTTTTATGGAAAGTTTTAATGATCGAATCCTTCAAGATTACGGCATTAATGAAAGTTTTATTCAGGACAATCACTCGATGTCACGCGAAGCGGGTGTTATTAGAGGCCTTCATTATCAGCTGTCTCCCAAGGGACAGACGAAATTGATCCGCGTTGTTAGTGGAGCGATCTATGACGTGGTTGTTGATATTCGGCTGGGTTCTCCTACCTATGGACTATGGCAAAGTTTCATTTTGTCTGAAACAAATTATCATCAACTCCTCGTTCCCAAAGGATTCGCCCATGGTTTTTGTACCCTTGTTCCGGATACTGAAATCATCTACAAGGTCGACGCCTATTATTCGCCAGAGCATGATCGAGGTATTGCCTGGAACGATCCGGATCTTAATATCGATTGGCCTGTAAACAAACCTGTTCTTTCTGACAAAGATTCGAAGCATCCTCTATTGGCTTCGGCGGAAAATAACTTTAAATATGAAGGGTGAGGTAGCATGAAGATTGTCGTCACAGGCGGGGCGGGATTTATAGGTAGCAACTTTATTCGATATATGCTGTCTCAACATCCGCATGACGAATTTATTAATGTGGATTTATTAACTTATGCCGGAAATTCAGGAAATCTAATGGAAGTGCAGACGAATCCTCAATATCGCTTTGTGAAAGCGGATATAAGAGACAAGGCGGCAGTAGAACCACTCTTCAAAGAGGGTATTGATGCGGTAGTAAATTTTGCAGCTGAGTCTCATGTCGATCGCAGCATTTTGCAGCCTGATTTATTTGTCATGACGAATGTGATTGGAACTCAGACGCTCCTCGATCTGTCCAGGCAATATGGTGTCAGCAAGTTTGTCCAGGTTTCTACGGATGAAGTCTACGGGACGCTTGGAGCCACTGGATTATTTACCGAAGAATCACCAGTTCAGCCCAACAGCCCTTATTCCGCAAGCAAAGCGGGCGCCGATTTGCTCGTACGGGCTTATTATGAGACGTTCGGCTTGCCAATCAATATTACTCGCTGTTCAAACAATTACGGCCCATATCAGTTTCCGGAAAAATTAATACCTCTTATCATCTACAATGCTGTGCATAACAAACCCCTTCCGGTGTATGGCGACGGTTTGAACGTACGCGATTGGCTGTACGTAGAGGATCATTGCCGGGCAATCGATCTGGTTTTGCGCCGCGGCGTTGATGGAGAAATATATAATATTGGAGGACATAACGAAAGGAGTAATTTGCAGGTCATCCGAACGATCCTGACTGAGCTGAACAAACCTGAATCATTGATCCAGCACATCGAAGATCGCCCGGGACATGATCGTCGTTATGCGATTAATGCTGATAAGATAAGGAAGGAGCTTGGTTGGACTCCCCAATATAATTACGAGAGCGGAATTCGCGCGACGATTCGATGGTATCAGGACAATATAGCTTGGCTTGAACAAGTTCTAACACCGCTAGGAGAGCAAGGTGATTAAAGGGCTTGCCCTAATTTGTTTTCGTTTAGCTGAATAAGACCAAGAATTTATAATGGAATGAAACGCCGATGCTGAATGCTTTAATCGGCGTTTTTTGGCGCATAAAAGGTCTAGTTAGCATTTATCTTCCATGTTAAAACCTTTCAGCATACCACTTCTGCCGCAAGGTCATCCTATACGATGTTACTACACTCATTATAGAGATGGAGGATGAATCATGATTAAATCCAAGGCCCTCAACCTGACCGTCTCCACGGCATTGCTGCTCAGTATGGCTGCAGTAGCAGGATGCGGTAACGCCAATGACGGCAACACGACACGTACGAACAATGTGGACGGTGGCCGTATCGGTGTGAATTCCGTACGGAACAACCAGAATGTCCGCAGCACGCAGCAGCATGACCTGACCAACCTGAAATACAGCAAGACGCTGTCAAAAAAAGTGTCAGATATCAGTGGCGTGGGTCCTGCACATGTATTCGTGACGAATCACACTGCGTATGTTTCGCTGTCCAAAGATGGTAATAACACCAACAACATCAACGGTCATGTGACGGGCATGAGCACTGGAGCAAATCGTGGCACTGACCGTACGTTGACGGGCACGAACACAACGAATGTTAGAAATCGTACCTTCGGTACTTCGAGCACAGGCAGCGTGGGTCTTCTAAACAACATGGCTAGAGGTACAGAACGTGTCGTGGGAAAAACCACACGTGCTGTAGAGAACACAACAGGCCTAGGCCGTAATGCCGATAACCGTGGCTTTGGTGTAAACGGAACGACAACCAATGGCGGATTTGGCGGCAGCAATTATAATACGTTGAACGGTACACGCACGAATGGACTGATGGGTACTAACGGCACACGCACCAATGGACTTATGGGTACTAACGGCACACGTACCAATAACCTTAACGGAACCGACGGTACGACAAATAACACTTATATGGGAACAGGCATCAATGGCGTTCCTTATGGCACTTACAACAATAATAACATGGGTATGATGAGCACTCGTGAAGAGGTTCCTCAGCATGTTCGTCATGAAGTAACGAGCAAGATTCGCAAAACCGCTCCACATATCAGTCAAGTATATGTTTCCACAGATGAGGGATTTTATCAGCATGCCAATCGTTTTGGAACAGATGGTCATGCAGCGAACACGGTTGGAACGCTTTCACGCGATTTCGGCACATGGATTAACCGCGTGTTCCCGCTGAATGTAGGCGGTCGTGACGGCATGAACGACACCCGCGGCAACTTGATGAAGAATGATACGGATGACGGTTGGTTTGGCGGTAATCGGAACAGCCGGTAAAACCTCTATATCAAAAGGAGCTACCCTTTAGGGATGAAATTATCCCTAAAAAGGCAGCTCCTTTGCTTTGTTTGCTATAGATTAATGTTTGCGTTGTCCTTGAATCCAAACGCCTTGAAGCTCTAGATCACTTGAAAGGATTAGTACGTCGGCAAGCTTGCCGGCTTCAAGAGAGCCTGTAAGATCAGCGATGCCGATTTTTGCGGCGGGATTCAGACTTCCGACGCGGGAAGCCTGTTCTATGCTCAATCCAACCTCTCGGACCAACAGCTGAAAGCCTTTGATCATCGTCAGCGTACTGCCAGCCAGACTGTCTCTGTTGCTCTTGAGCGTGGCGATGCCGTTCTCCACAACGACCGGCAGGTCACCCAGCGTATATTCGCCGTCAGCCATACCGGTAGCGGACATCGCATCGGTAATCAGAATCAGATTTCCGTCCTGCTTCATGCGGGCTAGAATCCGAATGGCAGCGGGGTGAACATGGATACCATCAGCAATAATCTCGCAGCTTAAGCGATCATCACTCAGCATTGCGCCCACCACGCCAGGCTTGCGGTGATGCAATCCTGTCATCGCATTAAACGTATGCACGCCATGGCTAAGACCTGCTTCCACGGCGGCTTCGACTTCCTCATAGGTGGCATCCGTATGCCCCAGAGCGGCTACGATCCCGTGGTTGTTCAGCCAAGAGATGGCCTCTAGCGCTCCTTCACGCTCCGGTGCAAGCGTCACCTGGCGAACCAGGTCAGGGTAAGTGGATACCCACTCTTCCAGCCAATCGATATTAGCATGGACGATATGCTCCGGATTTTGTGCGCCAGGCCATTTTGGACTGATAAAAGGGCCTTCCAGATGTACGCCTACCAGTCTTGTGTAAGGCATATCTTGGCTCTGGTAGTCGTTAACTTCTTGCAATACATGGTCGATGGCTGCCTTAGGGGCCGTCATCGTGGTAGCAAGCATGGCCGTAGTGCCCTGAGAGCTGTGAAACGACGTGATTTTATCCAGGACATCCTTGGTGGCATCCATGAAATCTTCACCGTTACCCCCGTGTACGTGGATATCAATAAAACCGGGAATAATGTAGCCATCCGGTTGATTGATCACTTCCGTTGCTGCCTGCTTCAGATCAGCAGGGAGTCCGGAAGCATCACCGGCGTATGAAATGCTCTCTCCTTGAATGGCCAGCACGCCGTCTTTGCAGATGCCGTTTGGCGTCAGGACTTGACCATACAGCAGTTGGACAGATTCTTTTCGTTCGCCACTCATACTAGCAGTCTCCCTGCGCCTTGATCCAGAAGGACAACCACGTTCGGATGACATTGAAGCAGCGATGCCGGACACTCTGTGGTAATCGGTCCTTTCAATGCGCGGTGAACAATTTCCGCTTTATCCTCACCGCGGACGAGGAGAAGGATTTGACGGGCTTTCAGGATCGTAGCAACACCCATCGTAATTGCATGGGTTGGCACATCATCCAGGGTAGGGAAGAACCTTGCGTTGGCGTTACGTGTTTTCTCCTGCAGCTCAACCACATGCGTACCGCCGCTTAAGGATTCGCCAGGTTCGTTGAAACCGATATGTCCGTTATGTCCAAGGCCTAGAAGCTGGAGATCAACCGGGCCGAATTCTTCCAGCATTTTATCGTAATTCAAGCATTCTTCTTCCGGATTGGTGGCATTGCCGTTCGGTACATGGGTCCGTTCGATCTGGATGTCCACATGATTAAAGAACTTCTTATTCATGAAGGTGCGGTAGCTCTCCGGATGATTCTCGGGAAGGCCTACATATTCATCCAAATTATATGTTGTGGTTTGGGCGAAGCTGACCAGTCCTTGACGATTCATTTCAATCAGCTTGTTATAGAGCCCGACCGGCGTGCTTCCTGTAGCCAGTCCCAGTGTGGCGCGCGGATTGGTGTGGAGCAGGCTGGAGATCTGGTTAGCGGCTGTTTGTACAAATTGTTCTTCATCGCTGAATGTGTAAATATTCATTGGTTATTGTCCTCCTCGGCTTTTGCGATAGTTTTGAACATTAAGATATGATTGCTCCAGACGGGGAACATACGTAGAGAAGTCCCGACTGGCCATACCCATGAACAGGATGTCAATAATGTGAAGCTGGGCGATACGCGAAGCCATGTCTCCCCGGCGCATTCCTTCCTCTAATGAAGATGAATACAGTGTGATGTCTGCCAGAGCGGAGATGGCACTGCTTCGGTACGACGTGATGCTGACCGTGAAGGCGCCGGCGTCTTTGGCACAATTCAACGCATCGATGGTTTCTGGCGTTTCGCCGGAGTATGAAACAGCCACGGCAACATCGCTTGAAGTCAGTGTGGAGGCTGATGTGATCTGCATATGCGAATCTGCAAAAGCCGTGCAGTTTTTGCCGATCCGGATCAGCTTCTGGTAGAAGTCCTGTGCCACAATGGAAGAGGTAGCCACTCCGTACAGATCAATGCGCTTCGCGCGGCATAGGGCATCCACGGCACGCTCCAGCTGACCCAAATCGAGCAGCTCTGTCGTATCCCGGATCGAAGTCAGATGATTGGATTCAATCGCCTCGACGATGCCGGCAAGCGGGTTGCCAGCAACGATATCCTGGTAGCGCGTATTTCCCGTGCGCGAAGCCATCTCGGCATGAGCGATCTCGGCGGCAAGCTTGAGCTTAAAATCAGGATACCCCTTACACTGAAAGTTCTTACAAAAACGGGTTACAGTGGCAGCGCTGACCTCACACTGCTCTGCAAGATCTTTAATGCCCATATGCACAATCTCGGATGGAGCTGTCAAAATAAACTCTGCGAGTCGTCGTTCCTGACGGGGCAGACCTTCCTTTTCGACAGAAATAATATGCAAGATTGGTGTCATCAAAAGCCTCCTTCAAGGTTCCCGGTGAGCTTATTGCCTGGGCATAACGAATGGGATTTTCATTTTGAAAATAATTTTTAAAAACATGAAAAAATAAAGAAAATAATTTTTACACCCTCATCATAGACCAACCTACGAGAGGAAGCAAGGACAAAAATCGCCAATACGGGCCAATCGCCCAAATTGTTGGCCTCTTTCGCACCTTCCCCCCTGATCTGACATAAGATGAGTTGACTGTATCCCTTACCCTTGTTAGACCACACATACCCGGGCAAGGAGGGGTGACACCATTGAAGGGGACCGACCATAACAGCAAGTTCTTGTTAACCCATCGTGAACGCGAAGTATTTGAATTGCTAGTACAGGATAAAACGACTCGCGATATCGCCGGGCAGTTGTTTATTAGCGAAAAGACGGTGCGTAACCACATCTCCAATGTCATGCAGAAGTTAAACGTCAAGGGCCGTTCGCAAGCTGTCGTTGAGTTGATAAAACTCGGTGAGTTGAAGATCTGACACCATGCCGGTTGCATGAACGAAAGCACAGCGAAAGCCTTCCTTCCCGTAGCAACGGGAGTGAGAAGGCTTTTTTGTGTTTTCAAGGAAAATTTATTCTGTGATTGGAAATGGGCAGGAACCGCCATGACAAATAGAGATATGTTAAAATGTTCGCAGTTGGTATTAGATGTAGCGACGTCGTTTATACGTGATCATGGGGTGCGAATTTGCTAATCGTTTGGTAGCTATTTTGTACAAATAGCCTGTACATGTCGGAGGTGAAATAAACATGGGATGGATGATCGGGATGATGGCCGGAGTGGTTCTTGTTCTTCTAGTATTTGTAGGGTTCAGGCGCAAGAAAAGCAGCGGAAGTGAGCGTAATGTCATTCATTTGAAAACAAAAACGCGAACCCGCAGCGGACAGGATGGACAAGCGTGCAGTAAATGCCGCCGCAAGCGCCAATTAATCTTTTACGCGGATGACTCCGGCGCTGTAAGAGGGCTGTGCACCGATTGCAAAAGAGAGCTTGAACGGCATCAGGAATTATATCCCCTATAGTGAATAACAGTTCCCAATCGAAAGGGAGTGCAGAACTTGAACAGGTTTGGCAGGCTGAATACACTGCGGAATCAAATTTTCCTTGGATTTATGCTGGTGATGGTTATCGTATTGGCATTGGTCGGGGTGTTTGTATATGATCAGGTTTCGGCCTTGCTGCGCAACAGTGCGGAGAAGCATATTCAGCAGACGGCCGTGCAGGCCACGGGTAAGCTGGATGCGCTGCTCAAGCAGGTGGATACATTGACGGCTCAAGTCTCGACGAACGCAACGGTTCAGCGTTTTCTGGCGCAGGAGACTGCGGGTAAGTCGATTACATTCGGAGAACGGCAGTCCCTTCAACAGGAGGTTCGTAAATATGAAGCCTATGCTACGGGCATCCGGTCGCTGGAATTATATACGAAGGACTATCGGCGGCTGTTTCCGCTGGATGAAGGCAGACTGACCAGCCGGGTTAGGGGCGATTGGATTGCTCAAGCAGACCAGGGCATGGGGAAGCTGGTATGGTTCGGTCAGGATTCCCGGGATCCGGATGTGGTGGTAGCGGTACGGAGAATCCGTCTGATTGACCATTCCTTTGCCCACGGCGGGTACTTGCTCGTGAAGCTGGAGAAGGACTATTTTGCGCTGGCGGATTCGGCTGGCGGCACGGGCAGCGATTCGCGTGAAACAATGGGATTGTTTGATCAGGCTGGGAATGAAATCTCGTCGGATTTTGTTACCCCGGTGGATGCGAAGGAGGTTTTGCACCGCGAAGGGGAGACGGTTACACTCGGTCATGAAAATTACATTGCCGTACAGAAACAGTCTGAGGCCACGGGTTGGAACTTGGTCATCTTGACACCTGTCGATTATACGACTGAGGGGATATCGGTGCTGCGAACCGCGATTATCGTATCCGGGGGCGTTGGTGCGCTGCTGTTTCTGATTTTAAGCTTTATTCTGACCACGATGATCATCCGGCCGATTTTGAATCTGATCAAAGCCATGCGCGGCGTGAGGCTGGGGACGCTGAGACCCATTGCTGTCACCTCGAAGACGATGGAGATCAACGAGCTTAACAATTCGTATAACCAGATGGTAGATTCGCTGAACGAATTAATCGAGGTTGTATATCAGAAGGAGATTATTCAGAGCCGGACAGAACTTAAAGCGCTGCAGGCGCAGATCAATCCGCACTTTCTTTTTAACACATTGGAAGCGTTTTACTGGGCGCTGGATGATCAAGGCGAAGAAGAGCTGGCCCAAATCGTCGTTGCAATGTCCGGCTTATTCCGTTATGTCATTAACCGCAAAGATGAGGATGAGTGGGTATCGGTCAGGGACGAGCTGGATCATGCCGAACGTTATTTGATGATTATGAAAATGCGGATGCTGGACCGGTTATCCTGGAAAATCGAGGCGGATGAAGCTAGCAAAAGCGTGCCGATTCCGAAGCTGCTGATTCAGCCGATCGTGGAAAATGCGATCCTGCACGGGGTTGAGCAGCGATTGGGGCCAGGCACCGTCATTGTGCGGGCGAATGCCTCCGATCGCCCTGGATTTACGATCATTTCGGTTACCGACGATGGCCCCGGAATGGACGATGAGACGGTGGCCTCTCTTTATTCCTCCATGGAAAAAGGATACGCGGAATCTTCTAAAAAAAGCGGTGTCGGCATTGCCAATGTAGAGCAACGAATCCGGTTGTATTACGCTTCCGGGCAAGCCGGCCTGCGTATTCACAGCGTGGTGGGTCAGGGAACGACGGTTTCATTTCAAATTCCGAATGATGTTCAGGCTAACGATGGAGGGGGAGAAGCATGAAAACGATACTGATCGTGGATGATGAACCGAGAACGAGGGAAGGGGTAAGAAAGACCCTGGAGGCATGGTCGTCTGGCCGCTGCAGAATCGTGACGGCATCAAGCGGCGTAGAGGCGCTGGAGCGGCTGCAGGGACAGGTGGCTCATCTGGTGGTGACGGACATCCGCATGCCGGAAATCGGGGGACTCGAGCTCATAGAGAGATTGCATGAATTAGAGCATCCGCCGGTCATTATTGTCATATCCGGTTATTCGGAATTCGACTATGCACGTAAAGCGCTGCAATACGGCGTCGTGGATTACCTCCTGAAACCGCTGGATAAGCGGAAGCTGGTAACTGCGGTCGAATCGGCCCTGGAACGCCGGGAAAAAATAGATCGGATTGAGCGGATGGAGAAGCTGGTGGATCCCAAACTGCTGGAGGCGTCCCAGCAGGATAGGCGCTACAGCATCCAGGTACAGGAAGCGCTGAAGTACGTGGATCAGCATCTTCAGGAGTCGGTATCGCTTAAGGAAGTGGCAGAAGTGCTTCATCTGAATTCCAGTTATTTCAGCGTATTATTCAAAGAGCAGACGGGGCTCACCTTCAGCGAATATCTGACGCGCCGCAGGGTGCAGCGGGCCAAGGAACTGCTGGCGGGCACAACGCTGCCTGTCGCGGAAATTGCAGAGAAGGTAGGATACCAAACAGCAAAATATTTTGTGAAGGTGTTCCGTGACCTTGAGGAAGTAAGCCCGAGTCAATACCGCCATAGCGTATCCGATAGCGGGGCGGAAATCTAATAAAAGTGGAATTAGTCCCAATCATTATGACCTTATACAATCATCCCCTCACTGATAAAATTTGATTAAAGCGGTTTCAATACGCGAACAGCATACTAGAAAAGGGGTTGTAAACGTGTTCAACAAAAAATGGACGGTTCTGCTTTTAACATTGTGTCTCGCTCTGGTTGCGGCTGGTTGTGGATCGAGCAACAGCAGCACGGGGGATTCAGGCAGCAGCGGCAGCGAAGGCGAGAAAGTTACGGTGAACTTCATGCACTTATGGCCGGCGGGCGTTTCTGCAGGACAGAACAAAATCGTGAATCAGATCATCGAAGAATATCAAAAAGAGAATCCGAACGTGACGATTAAACAGGAAGTTCTGGATAATGAGCAATACAAAAATAAATTGAAAGTGCTTTCCGCGTCGAACGAGCTTCCGGACGTAGGGGTGACCTGGGCAGCCGGATTCCTGAAGCCCTATGTAGAAGGCAGCTTGTTTGCACCGGTAGATGATTTGCTGGGGGGTCAGCTTAACGGCAAATTCGTAGCCGGCACGACTGAGGCTTATGCCATTGACGGCAAAACGTATGCACTTCCACTCGAGTTCAATATCGCGCCGGTATATTACAACAAAGCGATATTCGAACAGCTTAACTTGGAAGTGCCGCAAACTTATGAAGAATTCAAGAATGTTGTGAAAGCGCTGTCCGATAACGGGATTGCTCCTATCGCACTTGGCAACAAGGATCGCTGGACCGGTTCGCTCTGGTACATGTACCTGGCAGATCGAATCGGCGGACAAGAAACGCTTGCCAGTGCAATTAGCGGTTCGGGTTCCTTCAAGGATGAATCGCTTGTAAAGGCAGCCGCCGAGGTTCAATCGCTGGTGGATGGCAATGCGTTTGTCAAAGGGTTCAACGGCTTGTCCAATGAGGAAGCGAAATCCGAATTCCTGAACGGCAAAGCGGCCATGTACATGATGGGTACCTGGGAACTGCCTAACTTTACGACCAATGAAGAGATCCCGCAAGAGTTCCGCGACAGCGTCGGTTTCTTCAAATTCCCGACGGTTGAAGGCGGCAAAGGCGATATTAACAGCTGGGTAGGCGGACCGGGTGTTGGCTTGTTCATCGGCGAGAATTCCAAGGTGAAAGAGGAATCCAAGAAGTTCGTTGAGTATTTCGTAACCAAGTGGGGCGAGCAGTCCGTTACAGGTGCTGGTGTCATCCCGGCAACGAAGGTGGATACGTCAACGCTTGAGCTCCCGCAGCTGTACATTGATCTGTTTGATGAAATGAATCAAGCAAGCAGTATCACCCTGTTCGCGGATGTACAGATGGAGGCGAATGCTGCCGAGACGCATCTGAACATGATCCAGGCGCTCTTCGGAAAAGCCGTGACGCCGGACAAATTCTCCGAAGAGCATGATGCAGCGATCTCCAAAGGGAACTAAGACTCTTTAGGACAACAAAGAAACGGGACCCTGGTTTATCCGGCATCGCTGCCGGATAAATCTTTCCTCTAGACCATATGGCGAAAGGAGTCGAACACTTTGGATAAAGTGATGTCCAACAAAAAAATCATCGCGCTGTACGTGCTGCCTGCACTGCTTGTGATTATGGCCGTCGTTTATATTCCAATTCTATTGACCGCCTATTACGGACTGAACGAATGGAACGGCATTGGTGCAATGACCTTTATCGGACTCGATAATTACCAGGCACTGCTCTCGGACGGCAAGTTCTGGGATAGTGCATGGCACTCCCTGCTGTTAGCCGTATTCTCGGCTGCAAGCCTTATGATCTATCTGGCCGTGGCGATGGTGCTGGCCTCCAAGATCAAAGGCGCCAACCTGTTCCGCAAAATCTATCTCATACCCATGCTGCTGTCCTCCGTTGCGATCGCGCAGCTGTGGCTCCGCATTTACCACCCGACGAACGGGATTGTGAACAGCTTCCTGGAGTCCATCGGGATCACGAACCCGCCGGCATGGCTCGCTGAGTCGTCGCTTGTCTTGTTTGCTTTGTTTATTCCGATTCTGTGGCAGTATGCCGGTTTTTATATTTTGATCTATTATGCAGCTCTGAAGAACATCCCGGCATCGCTGGTTGAAGCTGCCAAGATCGACGGGGCAACCTCCATGCAAATTGCGTTCCGGATCAAGCTTCCACTCATCATGGAAGTGATTAAGGTTACGATCGTGCTGGCGGTGGTAGGTTCCTTAAATATTTTGACCTCATCTTTGTCATGACGGACGGGGGGCCTAACGGCGCGAGCGAAGTGATGGCTTCCTACATGTATCATACGGCTTTCCGCGCTTATGATTTCGGTTACGGCAGCGCGATCGGGTTCTTCCTGCTGGTGATCTGTCTGATCGTAACGTGGGTCATCCGGAAATTAACGGCATCAAAAGAAACGATCCAATATTCATAAGGAGGGAAACTTCATGATATCCGGAGCCACAGGACAACTCCAAGACGGGCGCGCCCGGTCCGGAAACGGAGTGGTAGGCAAGCTGGGGTACACGCTGCTGTATATCGTGCTGATCGGCGTAGCCGTATTTCAGCTGTTCCCGCTCGTATGGTTGCTGCTGTTCTCATTAAAAAACAATCAGGAAGTATTCGATCTTCCTCCGCTGTCCCTTCCGATGAATCCGCGCTGGGAGAATTACGAGAAGGTATGGAGTGCCGGCAACATCAGCGTTTATTTTCTGAATAGCGTCTGGATCACCGTCGTAGCAACAGCACTAACGGTCATATTAGGGAGTCTTGTCACCTTCGCGATTACGAGAATGAAGTGGAAGGGCAGTTCCTTTGTCCTCGGTTTGTTCATGGTTGCCATGATGATTCCGGTTCATTCCACCTTGATCCCACTGTTCAGCATTTTTAACAAGGTTGGTTTGACCGATCATCCGGTTTCTTTGATATTGTCGTACGTGGCTTTCAATATGCCGATCACGATTATGATTCTGCTGGGGTTTTATTACACGCTGCCGAAGGAAGTGGAAGAAGCGGCGGTCATGGACGGCTGCTCGGTTCACCGGGTCTTCTTCCGGATTGTGCTTCCGATGACGGGCTCGGTGCTGGCGACGACAGCCATCATTAACATGATCTACAACTGGAACGAATTTATCTTCGTGAACACGTTCATCAGCTCGGATATGTTCAAGACGCTTACCGTCGGGGTGCAGAATTTTATCGGACAATATACAACCGATTGGGGTGCCATTGGCGCAACCTTGATGATCAGTATTTTCCCAATTCTGCTGATGTTCCTTTTCCTCAGCGATCGTATCGTGGAAGGCATCGCTGCAGGGTCGGTGAAAGGTTAAGTCCGGGTATAAAAATATCGAGCCGCTTCAAGAGACTTCTTGGAGTGGCTCGTTTGTTTTATATATCTCTATCTGAAGCATGGCTATCAGAAGAAGAGGTCGTTAAACCCATCCCAATGCCCGGGCCACCTGAGTAACAAGGAAGGTAACGCCGATTGCGATAGCCGTCGGGATGGCAAAGGACAGGAACGTCCACTTCGCGCTTTTGGTTTCCTTCCAGATGTTAACGAGCGTGGTTCCGCAAGGATAGTGGAGCAGCGAGAACAGCATCATGTTTAGCGCGGTCAGCCAGGTCCAGCCTTGATCCAGGAAGATTTGCTTAAGGGCAAACATATCGGTAACCTCGGTCAGGGAGCCCGTAGCCAAATATCCCATCAGCAGGATTGGCAGCACGATTTCATTTGCGGGAAGTCCGATGATAAAAGCCATCAGAATGAAGCCGTCGAGTCCGAGCGCGCGCGCAAACGGATCAAGGAATTCAACGAAATGAACCAGAATGCTGGAATCGCCAATATAGATGTTGGCAAGTACCCAGGTAAGCACGCCTGCAGGCGCTGCTACGATAATGGCTCTGCGCAGGACATAGATGGTTTTATCCAGGGTCGACCGGAGAATCGTATTCAGAATCTTCGGTTTACGGTATGGCGGCAGCTCCAGGGTGTAGTGGGAAGGAATGCCTTTCAAAGCGGTTTTGGATAATCCCCATGATACCGCGAGCGTGACAACGACACCGATCAGCACCATGCCCATAACAACGGAAGCCGTCACGAGCGTCTGGGCTCCTCCCGAAAAACCTGCAGCCATGAACAAGGAGGCCAGCAGGATCAGGGTCGGCCAGCGACCGTTGCAGGGCACGAAGTTGTTGGTCAGAATGGCGAGCATCCGCTCCCGCGGCGACTCGATAATCCGGGTCGACATAATGGCCGCCGCATTGCAGCCGAATCCCATCGCCATGGTAAGGGACTGCTTGCCGTGCGCTCCCGTTTTTTTGAACAGGCGGTCCAGGTTAAAGGCTACCCGAGGCAAATAGCCATAGTTCTCAAGCAGCGCAAAGGCCGGAAAGAAGATGGCCATTGGAGGCAGCATGACACTGACGACCCAGGAGGTTCCCCGGAACAATCCAAGTATCAGCACGCCATAGAGCCAATCGGGAGCATGGAGGGCCTGAAAGGCCATCGTCAGGTATCCTTCGATCCAGCCAAAGAAACTTGCCAGCATGGAGGAAGGCACGTTAGCCCCTGCGATCGTTAAGTAAAAAATAATGCCGAGCATGGCCAGCATGATCGGAAATCCCCACAGTTTGGAGGTGAAGATGCGGTCCAGACGCTCGGAACGGTACAGAAGCTCCCGGTTGGTCACGGTGACGGCGTCACTGCACAGCTCGCGGGATTTTTTGAATAACTCGCCCACGATATCTTCCCGAACATCCTCTACCTGCTCAGCAGGAATGATGGCTGTTAGAGCTTCCAAGCGCTTTAGCTGTTCCAAGTGAAATCCCCCCTTTATCCGAAGCCTTTAATCGGTCTTTCAGCGTCGCGATCAGCTTCCGGTCTCCATCGAGAAAGCGGATGGCCAGCCATCTGGCTGGATATTCGTCGCCGAAAATGTCTCGTAATTCGGACTCCAGGCCGGAAATTTGCGATTCCAGCTGTTCGTTATATTTCATCCGGTAAGGCGTAGTCGAAGTCTGCCCTGTGCACATCAGAAGTAACTGCTCGGACAGGGTATCCAGCCCATCGTTATTTCTGGCCGATATCGGAATGACGGGAACACCGAGCTGATTCGTTAGCTTGCGTGCGTTAATCTTGATTCCTTTTTTCTTCGCTTCATCCATCAGATTCAGGCAGACGATGACCCGGTCGGTCATTTCCAGCACTTGAAGCGCAAGGTTAAGACTTCTTTCCAGCGCCGTAGAATCCAGAACCAGCAGGGTAACGTCCGGTTTCTCAAAAATAATATAATCGCGCGCCACTTCTTCATCGGCCGAGTTGGAGAACAAGGAGTACGTCCCGGGCAGATCGATAAATTGGAAGCGGGTGTCTTTGTAATCGTAATTGCCGCTTGCGAGACTGACCGTTTTGCCGGACCAGTTGCCAGTGTGCTGCTTTAGTCCGGTGAGGGCATTAAAAAGCGTGCTTTTGCCCGTGTTCGGGTTGCCAGCCAGTGCGACAGTAAAAGTTCTCATGATGACATCACCTTACCCCAGATTAACTGACTTTCTTCTTTTCTTAATGCAATGACGGTACCTGCTACTCTATAAGAGGTGGGGTCACCGAGCGGGCTGGCTTTCAGCACTTCGATAACGGAGCCTGGAACGAATCCGAGGTCCAGAAGCCGCCGTTTATGCTCTCCGCGGATATCCACCTGTTCAATCAGAAAACGCTCGCCGAGCGCTGCCTGATGCAAATGCTGCCTATTCTTTGTCTCATCCATAAAGTTTAACCTCTCCCTACTAAATTGGGCCGAGCATATAATGTTTCCTCGAAGCAACTTTATGCCTATAGTATGACTGAATGCGTGTGTTGTCAACTGAATTTATCAGATATTTATTCGAGTTTCATGCGGCGTTTGACGATGCAATCACCATTTTATGCTTGAAGGGAGAACAAGATCCATGTAATATCTATATATGAGCAATTACTCATATAATTGGAGTGATACCTATATGATGTGGGATGTAATCGTTATTGGCGCGGGGCAGGCAGGATTGGCAGCCGGCTATTGGCTGCAGCAGGCAGGGATGAAGTTTCTGTTGTTGGATCGGGGATCGGAGGCAGGAGATGCATGGAAGACGAGATATGATTCGCTGAAGTTGTTTACACCGAGAACTCACAGTGCATTGCATGGAATGAGGATAGATGGGGATCCGGACGGGTTCCCGGACAAAGATGAATTGGCTTCCTATCTGAAATCCTATGCAGCACGGTTTGAGCTGCCCATTCAGTTTGAGACGGATGTGAAGTGTGTCCATAAGGAAGAAGACAGGTTTATAATCGAAACCAATGAGGGAGAATATCATGCGAAGTCGCTGATTATCGCTACCGGGCCGTTCCGGCAGCCTCGCATTCCGGCGTTTGCAGCATCGGTTCCAGCGGATATTGTCCAGCTGCACTCCTCCGATTACAGGCGACCTTCCCAGCTTCAAGAGGGTGGCGTTCTTGTCGTTGGCGGCGGGAACAGCGGGGCGCAGATTGCGGTCGAACTGTCTGGCGGTCGGGAAACGTATTTGGCTCTTGGACAGCAGCCGCGGTATTTACCCATGACCGTTGGGGGCAAGGGGATGTTCTGGTGGTTGGACAAACTCGGCATTTTATCAGCCAGCGGTTCCTCCTGGGTGGGACGTAAGCTGAAGCGTCGGGGAGACCCGATTTTTGGATATGAATTGAAACAAGCGGTCAAGTGCGGTAAAGTGGTGTTGAAAAAGAGAGCCGTTGATGCCGGTGCTTCCGGAATACGATTCGAGGATGGCACGGAGCTTAAGGTTCGGAATATCATCTGGGCAACCGGCTTTGTTTCCAGCTATGATTGGCTTCATGTGGATCAAGCGCTGGATCATAAGAAGGCTGTTATTCATACACGCGGTATCAGTCCGGTGAAGGGGCTCTATTATGTAGGTTTGCCTTGGCAGACGCACCGGGGCTCCGCACTCTTGGCAGGAGTTTCACGGGATGCCCGCGAAATCGTTCAAGCCATTATGGAGAAGAGGGGATTAGTTTATGGAAAAAGAGCACCATGAGCTGCTGCACGAAGACCAGGCCATGGAAGCGTCACGACTGCTGAAGGCCATTTCGGATCCGACGCGGATCCGCATTCTTCATTTGCTTTCGCAAGAAGAATGCCCGGTCGGCCATATTGCCGAGGTGCTTGGCATGAGTCAGTCGGCGGTATCCCACCAGCTTGGCTATCTGCGCAGTTTAAGACTGGTCAAATTCCGTAGGGACGGGAATACATATTTTTATACGTATGAAGATGATCATGTCATCGGGATCTTGCGGCAAGTGCTGGATCATATCGCTCATTAAGTATGCCTGTCCTTTTCATGCTTGACATTCTGAACGTCCGGCTGTAATGTATTGGAAAATGAATTTCCCGTGAATAACGATCATCAAGGACATGAGGATGCAAGATTCGGCGAGACAGAAAAGAAGCCCCCGGCTGAAAGGCTTCCACCCGCTTGGCTGCGTCCTTCCTACCTTGTAGTTGCCCGCTGTGAACAAGCGGAGCCGGTTCGGCCCGTTACCGCCTGATGAAGCATCTTGCAAGGAGCGTCTTTTGCGTCCCGCAAAGATGGAATCAGGGTGGTACCACGAGCACATTCGTCCCTAGGAGCGAGTGTGCTCTTTTTGCGTTCAGGCAGGTTCATTCATGGATATAAGAAGGAGTATGAGGAAGATGCGGCAAAGCCAATTATTGATGACAACGATGCGTGATGTGCCTTCCGAGGCGGAGGCACTAAGCCATCAATGGATGCTCCGTGGCGGCTATATCCGTCAAACGGCGGCAGGAATCTATTCGTATCTGCCGCTGGGCTGGCGGGTCTTGCGGAAGATCGAAGCCATTATTCGAGAGGAAATGGATGCCTCTGGCGGGCAGGAGATGCTCATGCCCGCTGTCCAGCCCGCCGAGCTGTGGAAGGAATCGGGCAGGTACGATGTTTACGGATCGGAACTCATCAGGCTGCATGACCGCCATAACCGGGAGTTCGTGCTTGGACCAACCCATGAAGAAGTGATTACATCCATCGTTCGCCAAGAGATTTCTTCCTACCGGAAGCTGCCGGTGAACCTGTATCAAATTCAGAGCAAATACCGGGATGAGCGGCGTCCGCGTTTCGGTCTGCTGCGGGGTCGTGAATTCCTGATGAAGGATGCGTATTCTTTCGACCGGGACTGGGAGGGCATGGATGTGTCCTACCGGAACATGTATGAAACGTATGAACGAATCTTTAGGCGCTGCGGTCTGACGTTCCGGGCGGTGGAAGCTGATGCAGGTGCCATTGGTGGGCAAGGGGAAACCCATGAGTTTATGGCGCTGGCGGATATAGGCGAGGATACCGTTGTTTCCTGCAGCGATTGCAGTTATGCGGCAAATCTGGAGCGTGCGGAGTCTGCGGTTCCGGCTGAGCAGGCTAATAGGAAGTCCGCGGCGGCTGACGGTCATTCTGCCATAGAGCAGATATTGACGCCGAATGTGAAGAGTATTCAGGAATTGACTAACTTCCTCCAAGTCGGCCCGGAGCAATTGATCAAGACACTGGTTTACCACGTGGACGGAGAACGAGTTGCGGTGCTTGTCCGGGGAGACCGTGAAGCGAACGAGGCAAAAGTGAAGTCTTACCTAGAAGCAGAACTCGCCGAATTAGCGAGTGCCGAAGAGGTGATGCAGGCGACGGGAGCCCCAGTCGGGTTTGCGGGACCGGTAGGCCTAACACTAAAGGTATTGGTCGATTACGAAGTAGCGGCTATGGCAGAGGGGATCACCGGTGCCAACCAGGGGGATACGCATCTGAAGGGAGTCCGGCCAGGACATGATTTTTCGCTGGACTATACCGGCGACTTCCGGAATGTAACCGAAGGAGAACCTTGCCCGCGCTGCGGAGCACAGCTCGAATTTCATCGCGGGATTGAGCTTGGACATGTGTTCAAGCTGGGTACGAAATACAGTGACGCCATGAACGGCATGTACCTGGATTCCGACGGGCGGGAGAAACCGCTGATCATGGGCTGCTACGGTATTGGCGTCTCCCGCGTCATGGCCGCCATCGCCGAGCAGCGCATCTCGGACGAGCGATTGGTCTGGCCGATGTCCGTCGCTCCGTTTAAGGTGCACATTATCCCGGTTGCGGTTAAGGATGAGGCCCAGATGAAACTGGCTGAACATATCTACAGCGAGCTGAACAAGGCTGGTCTGGAGCCGCTGTTGGATGACCGGGACGAACGGGCCGGCGTCAAGTTCAAGGATGCAGATCTTGCCGGCGCTCCGCTGCGTCTGATCGTTGGACGCGGAGCGGCTACCGGAGAGGTCGAATGGATGGGCGAGGACGGAATCAAGACCAACCTGCCTGTCGAGGAAGCCATCCAGCGCTCACGCGAGGAGGTAGCCCGCCAGCTGAAGTGAATACTACGGAGCCTTTCAATATGAGTCGAGTATTCATTAAGCTGGAGGAGGAGTAAAGGGGAAGAACTTGGAGATCATGAAGTTGCAGAACGTGCAATTCACCGAGAGGGACTTTATCGATCGAAAAGAGAGTGCAAACATGTGCATGTCCCTAAGAAAGACTTTCAGGATTGAAAATGGAGCGAACGCAGCTAGCTTTTAAGTCCTCAAGAGGAACTTGACCTACAATTTCATCAATGGAGAAGGCATCCCCAAGGTCGTATGACTTTTCGGGGATGCTTCTCGTATATGAAAGATGGACCTCTGCTAATAGGCCAAGAGGAGTCGATTTGATGGTTAACGCTTTATTATGAACGAGCACGAAGCAGCGGAGCCGACGAATCGATTCCGGAAAAGCGGCAGCGGTCGCCTTTGCCATCGGTTTTTTACAATGGATCAATACAATAAGAAAAATCCGGGGGCAACAGCGATTGAAGGAACGATACGTACGTGCAGCGTCCTTTAATGGAAAACAGTAGCACTCTATACGAGGCACCCTTCTATACATATCCCGAATACAAGCTTATGATGAAAGAGTCGGATATGAAGTCATAATGCGGATGGAGGTTGCATCTACAATGGATCAGGAAGAGAAGGGTTCAAGCCCGGACATTCATTATATAGAAGAACATCAGCTCAGTCAGGTGAAGATTACATTGTCCAACCCCTTAAGATGGGTGAACAGCTATGTGCTGCGCGGAGATGACGGTATGACCGTCATCGATCCGGGGCCGCGTACGGCTGCCTCGGAGCGGGAATGGCTGGCGGCGATGGAGCAGCTCGGGTTCGGGTTCAGCGACATCGCTTCAATCGTGCTGACCCATCATCACCCGGACCACTATGGGCTTGCCGGGTGGTTTCAGGAGCGGTCGGGCGCCAAGGTGTGGATGTCAGAGCGGGCGCATCGGGAAGCGATGCTCATGTGGGGAACGGATTCCACGATGGATCACGAGCTCCCGGCGTTCTTCCGGCAGCATGGCATGTCGGAAACCAAGCTTGCCCTGCTGCCGGAGCATCTGAACGGCTTTTTCCCCCAAGTCACGCCGCATCCGGACATATCGTTTATCGGCGAGGACCTGCCGTTCCGGATGGGCAACCGGATATGGGTACCGGTGCAAACGGCCGGCCATGCTCCGGGGCATCTGTCGTTCTTCCATGCGGAGAGCGGCGTTCTGTTATGCGGCGATGCCGTGCTGCCGCAAATTTCGCCCAACGTGAGCCTGCTGCCCGGCAGCGACGCCGAGCCGCTGGCGCTTTTCCTCACAGGGCTGCGCCGCCTGCGGGAACTGCATGTCCGGACGGCATACCCCGGACACCGCCACCCGTTCACGCATTTCCGTGAACGGATCGATGCGCTCCTCCTCCATCACGAGGAGCGCCTGGCCACCATCGCCGGCATGCTGAGCGCTGCCGGACGGCTTACCGCCTTCGAGGTCTGCACCGCCCTCTTCGGCGAGAAGCTCGGCATCCACCAGCTGCGCTTCGCCATGTGCGAAGCGCTGGCCCATCTCGTCGAGCTGACCCGCCGCGGGGAAGCCAAGATGATCGAAAACGAGGATCGAATGTGCTATTTTTCTGTACGGAAACAGCCGCATTCCTGATATAATCAAGACATGAATAAAACCGTCTGCTTGTACGTTGACTTCCATCATGCGTAGAAAGGGCGGTTTTTTGTTTAATAGATTCAGAGGGTTACAATGTGGAGCATCCGTTATCTGATACTGACCAGATAGTTACCCTTATAACCCCGCAATCAGGATGCTTGGTAAGCGGCACCACGGCACTTTTTCTCTAGAGAAGAGAAGGCGCCTTCATACCTGAGACGGGGGCGTCCCCCCGATTAGAGTCAGAGTTTTTCTCTCCCCCGCATATAGTTGATATACCTTGCTGTTTTAAGCAAGGCATTCCCTCAAGCGTTTTTTTCTTAATCACTCATCACCATGATCCACTCCACCATATTCGTATCGAAGCGTTCCCTTGGTTCAATCCGCAATTTTCATGTTATAGGATTCGTATCTTATAAAGCCCCTTAAAGGAGAATCTGTCATGAAGAAAAAAGATGTGGTCGCCATGCTGCTCGCAGGAGGTCAAGGCAAACGGCTGAAAGGCCTCACGAAGACGCTCGCCAAGCCGGCTGTTTATTTTGGGGGTACATATCGGATCATTGATTTTCCGCTAAGCAACTGCTCCCATTCGGGAATCGACACGGTCGGGGTGTTAACCCAGTATGAACCTCTGGTTCTGCATTCTTACATTGGCGTAGGAAGCGATTGGGATATGGACCGGTTGAATGGGGGCGTATTCGTGCTCCCTCCCCATGAACGCGAGGACGGGACGACCTGGTACCGCGGGACAGCGGATGCGATTTTTCGGAATCTCAAGTTTATTGACCAGTACGATCCCGAGCACGTTTTGATTTTGTCAGGAGATCACATCTATAAGATGGATTACGACCGGATGCTGACTTATCACAAGGAGAAGGATGCCGATTGCACCATCTCCGTCATTGAGGTGAGCCTGGATGAAGCGAAGCGGTTCGGCATGGTGAATACGGATGAGAACTACCGGATATTCGAGTTCGAGGAGAAGCCTGCGCACCCGAGGAGTACGACGGCATCCATGGGCGTTTATCTGTTTCGCTGGAAGCTGCTGCGATCCTATTTAATGCGGAATGCGGAGCTTCCGGATACGAGCCATGATTTTGGCAAAGACATTCTGCCGAGCATGCTGGAGGACGGCAAAACGCTGTACGCTTATCCGTTCGAAGGGTACTGGAAGGACGTCGGCACCATCGAGAGCCTATGGGAAGCTAACATGGATCTGCTCTGCAAGCAGCCCAAGCTGGACTTGAACGATCCGCTGTGGCGCATTTACACCCGGAACCCGAATCAGCCCGCAGAGTATATTTCTCCAACCGGCGTCGTCCGGAACAGCATGATTAACGAGGGCTGCACCGTATGCGGCGAGGTAGAGCATTCGGTCCTCTTTTATGGGGTGGAAGTGGGGGAAGGCAGTGTCATTACCGATTCCGTCATCATGCCCAAGGTGCGCATCGGCAGCCATGTACGCATACACCGGGCGATTATCACTGAGGACATGGTCATTCAAGATCATGCCGTCATTGGCCCGCCTGAGGAAGATCCATCCCGGATTGTGCTTGTAAGCGATCAAGATGAAGACGTCCTGAAGCTGCTTCAATCGTCGTCTTCGTCCCATAATAATCAAGGTTAGGACGGGATTCGCAGATGAGAGAACTCATGGGTATCATTAATTTGGAGCATGAACGGGATGTGCTGAGTGAATTGACGTATTACCGGTGTGGGGCTGCTGTGCCATTCGCTGGAAGGTATCGCCTGATCGACTTTGTGATGTCGAATATGATGCATGCGGGCATTGAGGATATTGCGCTGTTCGTTCGCAGGAAATACCGCTCCCTGATGGATCATCTGGGTGAAGGCAGGCCGTGGGATATGCACCGCAAGCGGGGCGGCCTATTCATACTTCCGCCGGATTGGAATGATGAAGCGGATGTGTCCGCCGGCGAGCTGCGGCATATTTATAATAATCTCGATTTTTTTGAGCGGGGAGCTGCAAAGCATATCGTGCATTCCGGCAGCCAGCATATCAGCACGGTCGATTTGAACGAGGTGTATGAATACCATCTGGAGCAGGGTGCTGACGTGACGCTTGTTTATACTAGGGTAAATGGACCGAGGGAAGAGCATCGTTCCTGCACCCGGCTCGATGTCGATGAGGACGGCATGGTCACGGATATTCATTACGATCATAAGCATGATGCGGTATATATGGAGATGTTCGTGATGGAGAAATCGCGGTTTCTTGAGATGGCCGATCATTGCATCGCCCATGGGGGCAATCACTTCTTCCGGGACGCGATTATGCATAACCGACACAAGCTGAACATTGCGGGATATGAATACCTTGGGTATCACGCGGTGATCAACTCGCTCGAAAGCTATTACCGTACCAGCATGAATCTGCTGAATCCGAAGGCATACAACAGCTTGTTCCGCAAGCAGGCGGTCCACACCAAGATCAAGTATGAGGTTCCCGCCAAATATTTGAATTCAGCCGATGTGAGCAACGCGCTGGTCGCCAACGGCTGCCAGATCGACGGGGAAGTGAAGAACAGCATCCTGTTCCGCGGGGTACAGGTAAAGCGAGGCGCAAGCATCCATAACTCCATCATCATGCAAAAATGCGTCATTGGCGAGAACGTGAGGCTGGAGAACGTCATACTCGATAAAGATGTGATGATCTCGCGGGATCATATGCTTCAAGGCGATTTTCGCAAACCTTTTGTCATAGCCAAGGACATCTCGATTTAATCGCAAAATAATACGAATCCGTCAGGAGGAACTTTCTTTTGTTTAACAACAAGGAAACATTCAAGCAGGTCTTTACGGAGCAGTTGGTGAGTCGGTTGGGAAAGGGACTTGAGGAAGCGACGGCTGAGGATGTATACAAAATACTCGGCAGCATGATTCGGGAGTATGTCGGACGGGAATGGGCGGCTGCCAATCGGATATACCGGGATACCGGGCAGAAGCAGGTGTATTATTTCTCGCTTGAATTTTTGATCGGGCGGCTGCTGGGAAACAATCTACTGAACCTGGGTGTACTGGATATGGTCCGCAGCGGCCTCCTGGACCTGGGATGGAATTTGGAAGAGATTGAGGAGCAGGAACCGGACGCGGGGCTCGGCAACGGGGGGCTTGGACGTCTTGCGGCATGTTTTCTCGATTCATTGGCATCGCTTAGCTATGCAGGTCATGGATGCGGCATCCGGTATAAGTACGGATTGTTTGAACAGAAGATTATTGACGGCCATCAAGTCGAGCTGCCGGACAATTGGCTCCAGCGGGGTAATGTCTGGGAAGAGCGGCGGGCTGACAAGGCGGTGGAAGTCCAATTCTGGGGCCGCGTGGAAGTGGATGTGCAGGAGGGGCGAACCGTATTTCACACGGTGGATTATGAGCGTGTTCAGGCTGTACCGTACGACGTTCCGGTGATCGGTTATGGCGAGGGGCAGGTGAATACGCTGCGGCTGTGGAGCGCCGAGTCCGCTTCGGATATATCCAGAATCCGTTCGGCCCATCATCATAACAGCTATTATAAATTTTTGGAATATAACCGTTCGGTTGAATCGATATCGGAGTTTTTGTACCCGGATGATTCAGCATACGAAGGCAAGCTCCTTCGGCTGAAACAGCAGTACTTCCTCTGTTCCGCAGGCGTTCAAAGCATTCTTAGAACGTTCGACAAGCTGGGACGGACCTATCATGAACTTCCCGAGCATGTCGCCATTCATATCAATGATACGCACCCGACGCTGGTGATTCCGGAGCTGATGCGGATTCTGATCGATGACAACGGCTTCGGTTGGGATGAGGCCTGGGACATCGCGAGCCGGACCGTATCCTACACGAACCACACCCTGCTTAGCGAAGCGTTGGAGAAATGGCCTGCCGGCATGGTTCGTGAGCTGCTGCCGCGCATTTACATGATGATTGAAGAGATCAATAAACGCTTCTGCGGCATGCTGCTGGAACGCTATCCAGGGGACCATGAGCGCATATCGCAGCTCGCCATCATCGAAAGCGACCAGATCCGCATGGCCAATCTGGCGATTGTGGGCAGCTATCATGTGAACGGCGTAGCTGCGCTGCACACGGAACTGCTGAAGACCCAGGTGATGAAGCCGCATTATGAGCTGTATCCGGAGCGATTCAGTAATAAAACCAATGGGATTACCCACCGGCGCTGGCTGATGCACAGCAACCCCGGCCTGAGTCAATTGATCTGCGATGGTATCGGCACTTCATGGATCAAGGATCCTAATCAATTGATCCAGCTTAAGTCACTCAAGACCGACACCGCCTTTCAGCAGGGGATTCAGCGGATCAAACGGAGCAATAAAGAACGGTTTGCCGAATACATCGCGAATAAGCAAGGGATCGTGATCAATCCCGATTCCATATTCGATGTCCATGTGAAGCGGCTGCACGGTTATAAACGGCAATTGCTGAATATCATACGAGTGATGCACGTGTATAACGAGATTAAGGATCAGCCAAGCGCGGATCGCGTTCCTCGTACCGTCATTTTTGGGGCGAAGGCAGCACCGGGTTACTATCTGGCCAAAAGCATCATCAAACTCATTAATGTCGTTGCCGAAGTCGTGAATAAGGATCCGCAGGTCAATGACAAACTCCAGGTGCTGTTTCTGGAAAATTATTCGGTGTCTCTGGCGGAGAAGATTATTCCCGCAGCTGATATGAGCGAGCAGATTTCCACGGCTGGCAAGGAGGCATCCGGCACAGGAAACATGAAGTTCATGATGAACGGTGCGTTGACCATCGGCACGCTGGATGGGGCTAACGTGGAGATGTTCGAGCTGCTCGGCAATGAGAATATGTTCCTGTTCGGTTTGAAGCTGGAGGAAGTACTCGAGTATTACAGGACGGGAGCTTATGTAGCCAGGGAACGGTATGAGCAGGATCCGAGAATCGCCCGCGTGCTGAATCAGTTGATATCCTCAGGACCGTTCTGCTGTCACGAGTTGGAGTTTGGTCAGATTCTTCAGTCCCTGCTGGATCATAACGATGAGTTTTTTGTATTAGCGGACTTTGCCAGTTATGTGGCAACCCAGTCGGATATCGATGATGCTTATTTGAATAGTGGATCTTGGACCGAGAAGTCAATTGTAAATATCGCACACTCGGGACACTTCTCCAGTGATAACACGATTCACCGTTATGCATCCGACATCTGGAATGTTTCTCCTGTTAAGGTCGGTGTGAATTGATAATCTATCTCTATCACAAAGTCTAAAAAAAGAACCCCGCCATAGGTTTGGCGGGGTTTCCATAGGTGCTCTATTGGAATGTTCTTCATCATAGCATATGATGGATGCTTGCAAAAATGACTAGATAGATTTACCGATTTACGTGATTGGACAGTCCGTTTTTTCATAGGTGAGAGGAGCCTTCTTATTGGTTAGCGGAGCCTGCTTATTATAGAAGAAACTCATCGTTCCGGCCCGAAATGCTAAAATGCTTTCTACTGCAATCGTCTATCATTCTTTGAAATCACCCAGTTCGGATTGGAAAAGGATAGGTTCGATGAGTTCCTTCCTTCTGATAGGCAGGAAAAAAAGGAGATTCGCATTCTGTGCGAATCTCCTTTTTTGGAGAGTGGTTTATTCTTTTGGAAGCTCTTCGGTCGTTCCGAACAGCTCGATCTCCCGCTCCGCTTGCTTGCGATGGGCGATCCGGCTGCTGGCGGCCGCGGCAACCGCGCCGACGATATCGTCGAGGAAGGTATGTACACGGCCGCTTGATTTATCATTCAATTGCTCGAGAATGCCGGGCTTGAGCTTGTCAATATACCCGTAGTTCGTGAAGCCGATGCTTCCATATACGTTAACGATGGAAAATGCCAGGACTTCATCCACGCCGTATAACCCTTCGTCATTGGCCAGCATTTCTTGAAGCGGGGATATGAGATTGCCTTCCTCCGCCAAAATATCTAGTTGAATTCCGGTTAACACCGCGTTTTGGACTTCGCGTTTGCTAAGTACGGCATCCACATTCTCCATGCATTCTTCCATGGTCAAATTCGGGTAGTATTTTTTTTGAAGGATCATCACTAGTTCAGCGATTTCCTCCAGCTTGATTCCACGCTTATGCAGCAGGCTCCGTGTCGCTTCCGCTACCTTCTTGCTGTTCAGACTGTATGGAATGTTTGAATCGTTTTCTGCCATGATGGAACTCACCTCATTTTCGTGGTTGATGAAGATGCTTACGACGATTGTACTTTTTCCACCCCCCTTTGTCCAGAAAGGACAAAACTGCGAGTTATTTTTTTGGAAAGGGCTCGTATACATAGGAGTACAACCTGTACAAAAAAATGTTAGGGAGGAACAATACATGAAACGTAGTAATCGTAATCTTCGCAGGCTTTCCGCCGCCGGGCTGCTTGCTGTTCCGATCGTGTTGTCCGGCTGCGGCGTGTTTTCCGGGAAGCAATCGGAGGCGATTGACCCACCGCCTGCGCAAGTGGAGAAGCAAATGCTGAACACGGCTGGATCTACAGCGGCACAAGGAGACATTGGCACGCAGACAACAGTTTATCTTTCGGATGCGCGGGGAATGCTGGCACCTGTAACCTTGGGTATTCCGAAAGTAGAAGGTGCAAGCGCCGTGAAAGAATCTCTTGAAGTGCTTGTGAACGGAGGCCGCTATGCTGGCTATGTTCCACAGGGCTTCCAGGCGGTATTGCCTGCCGGTACGCAGATCCATAATGTGACGGTCGATCCGGAGAGCAAATTGGCCGTCGTTGAATTCAATAAATCGTTTACAGAGTATCAAGCGGCAGATGAACGAAGAATCCTTGAGGCGTTGACGTGGACGCTGACGGGACACGAAGGCATCCAGTCGATGCAGGTATGGGTGGACGGAGTCAAACTGACGGAAATGCCAGTCAACCACACACCGCTGGACCGTCCACTGTCACGTGCGATGGGGATCAATCTTCAAAAGGCGGATGACGCTTTGTACACTTCCTCTTCGCCGGTTACCGTCTATTTCTCTTCCGTGACGCCTGACGGCATTCAGTATTATGTACCTGTTACAAGACTTGTTCCAACCGGACAGGAGGCCGTTAAGGCTGCCTTGAACGAACTGATCCGGGGACCGCATTACGGTGATGGGCTTGTCGAGGTCATCCCGGACGATACCACCGTTGCATCGGTCGAAAAAGGTGAGGACGGCGCTGTTACCGTATCACTTCAGGACAGCATGTTTGAGCAGGGGGAGCAGGTTCCAACCGAATTGCTGCAGGCTGTCGTGCTAACCGTAGCCGAGAACTCGGATGATGCGAAGGTCAAAATTCGGATGAACGATCTCTCTGAGGTGGTTGGAACGGATAGCCGCAATTATAGCGAGCCTGTTGGCCGTCCGGAGTTCATTAACGAAATTTCGATTTGACGCTTCACCGCTATCTTTGAAATATGCGCCGGAAAAGGTGCTTTTGTGCCTGCACTTTGGTAGAATAGGGAATGCTAATCAGGATTGCGATAAGAAGTAGGAGGCAGAAAACATGAGATCTAACGGACGTAAGAGCGATGAGCTTCGACCGATGAATTTATCGACCCATGTGAATAAATATGCGGAAGGCTCCGTGTACATCGAGATGGGAGACACCAAGGTGCTGATTACGGCGACCGTGGATGAGAAGGTTCCCCCGTTTCTGAAAGGACAAGGAAAGGGCTGGGTGACGGCTGAATACTCCATGCTGCCGCGCGCAACACAATCCCGCAACCAACGGGAAGCCAATCGCGGTAAACTCAGTGGCCGGACGATGGAAATTCAGCGGCTGATCGGCAGAGCGCTTAGGTCTGTTGTGAATCTGCATGCTCTTGGCGAGCGGACAATTACGCTGGACTGCGATGTAATCCAAGCGGATGGCGGAACGCGGACCACCTCCATTACAGGAGCATTTGTAGCTTTAGCCATAGCGGTAAATAAAATTGCAGAACAACATAAACTAGCGGTATTTCCGATTACGGACTACCTGGCTTCTATTAGCGTGGGCATTGCTGGCGGACAGGCGCTGCTGGATCTGAACTATGAAGAGGATTCCAAAGCGAAGGTAGACATGAATCTGGTCATGACCGGAAGCGGCAAATTCGTTGAGGTTCAGGGTACTGGCGAAGAGAGCCCGTTTTCTCGTGAGGAGTTGGATCAGATCCTGGAGCTTGGGGAACAAGGAATCCGCGAGCTCATCGAGCGTCAGCAGGAGGCACTTGGCCCCATCGCAGCTAAAATCGGTTCCGTGAATGCGGGTACTGGAGTATAGTCCCATGACATTGACACTTGGAGACACGCTAATTGTAGCTACCCGCAATCAGGGGAAAGTCAAGGAATTTGCGCATGCTTTTGCTGCTTTCGGTACGGAGGTCAAGAGCATGTACGATTACCCTGATCTGCCGGATGTCGTTGAGGATGGAGCAACGTTCGCAGCCAATGCATTTAAAAAAGCCAAGGCGGTTGGCGACGCACTAGGATTGCCTGTCCTGGCTGATGATTCCGGATTATGCGTGGATGCGCTGAATGGCGCGCCTGGCGTTTATTCCGCGAGGTATGCCGGCGAACACGGCGCGGACGAGGACAATAACGAGAAGCTGCTCGGTGAGCTGGAACAATTAAGGCTCGGTGAGGATACGGAGCAGCCCTTGCTAAGTCCGGCCCGATTTGTCTGTGTGCTGGTGCTGTATGATCCGGTCTCGGGAGAAAAGCTCGAGGCTGAGGGGAGCGTTGAAGGCTGGATCACGTCGGATCCGTCCGGAAAGGGCGGATTTGGATATGACCCGCTGTTCTACCTGCCAAGCCATGAGAAGACGATGGCCGAGCTTTCCCTGGAAGAGAAGCAGGAGATCAGCCATCGGGGAAAAGCACTGCGCAAGCTTGTAGCGGACCTGCAGGCGCGATAACCGAATAAGGTGCTATAAAAAGAAACCATACCGGCCTGCTGCTGGTATGGTTTCTTTGATTTTTTAGAACAATAAGGACTTAACGTATGGATACGTTATACTCTTTGAGCCAGAAATGCACCTGGGCCAGGTAGGCGAACAGCTGCGGACCGGACATCAATTGACCGAACCAAGGGAGATTGGAGGACGCATCCGGCGAAGAAGCCAGCTCCCGGATTCGTGCCGTATCGACGAGCGGAAGTAGCGGCGAAGAAGGATCGTCCAGAATGGATAGCACCTGCGCTTTGACGGCTGCCAGATAGTTCGGATTGTGAGTTTTGGGATATGGGCTTTTTTTGCGGTACAGGACATCGTCCGGAAGCACACCTTCAAGGGCTTTGCGCAGAATGCCTTTTTCACGGTCGCCTGTCGTTTTGATGCTCCAAGGAATGTTCCACACATAGTCGATCAGTCGATGATCGGTGTAAGGTACGCGGACCTCCAGTCCAACGCCCATGCTCATCCGGTCTTTACGATCGAGGAGCGTTGGCATGAAACGGGTGATATTGAGATAGGACATGACCCGCATTTTGGCCTGCTGCCCGGTCTCCCCGGCCATTTTCGGCACTTCGGCTACCGCATCGGTATAGCGGTCTCCGAGGTAATCCAGCGGCTTGATCCAGTCCCGGATCTCGGCAGACAACAGCCCGGCTCTCATATCTGGGGCAACAGACCATGGGAAAGTACCGGAATTCAGCATTTCTTCCCGGTGAAACCAAGGGTAACCGCCGAATATTTCATCAGCGGCTTCACCGGATATGGCGACGGTTGCGCCTTTTTTAATCTCACGGCAGAAGAGGAGCAAGGAGGCGTCAACGTCAGCCATTCCCGGGAGGTCACGCTTCTGCGTAGAGACATCCAGCGCTTCGACCAGTTCGGGCGTGTCGAATTCGATCCAATGGTGGTTTGTGCTGAGCTCCTCGTGCATCCGTTCAATCCATGGCCCATCCGCACCCGGCTGGAAGGAATGGGATTTAAAATGTTTGTTATTGTCCACATAATCGACGGAGTAGGTGTGCACTTGTCCTTGGCCCGTCCGCTTGTAGTAATCGACGGCCAGCGAGGAAAGCGCGCTGGAATCGAGCCCGCCGGATAACAGCGAGCAGACCGGTACATCGGATACCAGTTGGCGTTCAACGGTGTCGCGCAGCAGATCGCGCAAGAAGCTTGCCGTCTGATCCACATCATCTTCATGGGGCTTGCTTTCCAGCTTCCAGTAAGTATATTTGCGCAATCCTTCCCGGTTAAAGATCATGGCCATACCAGGACGAAGCTCTGCGATATCCTTGTAGACACCGTGTCCCGGGGTTCGGGCAGGACCGATAATAAATACTTCCGCAAGCCCCTCTGCCCCGACCACAGGCTCCACCTTCGGATGCTGAAGCAATGCTTTCGGTTCCGATCCGAATACGAGCGTTCCGTCAATGTAACTGTAGAACAGGGGTTTTACTCCAACTCGGTCCCGTGCCAGAAATACCTGTTCACGTACGCTGTCCCAAATGGCGAATGCAAATATTCCATTGAGGCGTTCCAAACAATCGGGGCCCCATTCGATATAGGATACTAACAAAACTTCCGTGTCGCATTTGGTATTGAAACGATGACCACGTCGTACCAATTCGTCTTTAAGCTCCGCAGCGTTATATAATTCCCCGTTATATACAATGGCATAGACTTCCTCTTCCTGATGAATGATCATCGGCTGAGCGCCATTTTCGGGGTCGATCACGCTGAGTCTTCGGTGACCGAATGCGCACGGGTTGGAAATCCAAGTGCCGGATCCGTCAGGTCCGCGGTGAGCCAAACTTTCTGTCATTTTTACCAGCAGCTGCGAATCCTGCGTCAAATCGCCGCTCCATTGTATAAAACCGGTTATTCCGCACATGACGGTTCATCCTCTCTTTGTCTTTGTCATACGCTGTCCCATCTTTTTAATCCTACGTCGCCAAAGTGATACAGATATATGCCGAAGGAAGGCATAAAATGTCTGTCCTTTTACGAAAACTAAGAAAGAGGACGAATATTCAAAGAGAAGGAGAGATGCGTCCATGAATAAGTCGACCTACTACGTTTCCGTACAGAGCCGCTCTGTGTTGACCGAACAGGGAGCGAGCGCTTATGAATGGGAGATCGAAGCAACGCCGGAAGAGGCGGATCAAGTTCGGATTGAGCTGGACATGATGCAGGAGAAGGACGAAGAAGCGATGGGATACATGTTTCCTTGGGCGGATACGCCGCAACAAAGCACCAATGCCCTGTTTCAATCCTCCCTGGACAAGGTGTATCGAACCATTTATCAATTGGGTACACCGGCCACGCGCCAGCAAATGGAAGAGCTGCGATTGCTCTCGGATTTGACATGACAATAATAAGGATTGTGCAGTCCCTGCACATCTTGATGAAGGAGAATGTATGATGTATGCAATCAGAGATGCAAAAATCCGCCGCATTACGGAAGTAAACGGCGCCCCTTGCGCTGAGGTTGAGGTCTATCCAGCAGTGGAAGGAGAAAGTGCATTGCTGGCTTATCTGACGCCATCTTCCCCGCTAGGAGGCTATGAGCTGGTGAAAATCGTCCGCAGCAACGCCAGCACGGATGTGGATTGGTTCGACAACAGCATGCATGATGCATTTGTTGATGCCACGGACGAAGCGTTCGAGAACGACGTTCAATCCACCGCGGAGGAAGACCGGGATGCCTTCAAGCAGCAGCTGCTTTCTACAGGCCAGCTATATGAGCAGCTGAATCATAGGCTCAGTGAAGGACCTCGATATTTCTAGAGCCTTGAAGAATGAAGAGATCTGTCCGGCACCATGGGCAGATCTCTTTTTGTATACGCAGGATGCAATTTGGGCGACAGTGGCCTCGTGGGTTCGCGCAATATCTCGAAGCAACTTCGAGAATAGGGTATACCTGACCGCAAAGGCCTGAAGATGGGCTCCAAGCACGGTCGTTAACGGAAAGAATGAAGCACTGGATTCGGCACCACGAATAGTGAAAGGCACCACAATGGTGCCACTGCGTTTTTGTGGCATCCGAGCGCTGGGCTGTGAAGTGCAGTGGGACGGCAATGAATGTACTGATTTACAACAAAATAACACAAGAAGGACCATGCGGTTAAGCGCATGGTCCTTTTAGAATAAGATGCTCATTAAGCATACTCCCTCAGCACTTGAATGCCCATGATCACGTTATAAACAAAAGCCCCGAAGTAGAGAATGCCGAACAGGATGAGGTATCCAATGATGGAACCGAAGGACCCTGAGGTAACGGCCATGTAAATCAGCGGTATCGCTGCTATGACGGGAAATACGTGCGAGAACAGGGCGCGACGGGCGTGCTTGGCAACATAGGCGTCCGGGGAGAAAATCCATACGAGGAGAGGAAGGAGGAAGGGGGCAAAGAAGATGCTGAAATACGATAAAGAGGATAAAAGCTGTCTCATGATATCACGCTCCTGAAGTCATTTTCATGATATACATATTACCCAGTAAGCCCGCTCCTGATTCGGTTCTGAACCATTCCGAAAAAAAGTTCTTTGAAAAATACAAAAGATGCGATATAATATACTTCGTTACTGTTTAAAAGATTTTCATACATATATGTCCCAGTAGCTCAGCTGGATAGAGCAACGGCCTTCTAAGCCGTCGGTCAGGGGTTCGAATCCCTTCTGGGACGTAAAAAAGCACCGCCCTTCAGGGCGGTGCTTTTGCGTCCATGGGGATGAGGACCCATAATTGGGTTCGTCGGAGCATAAGCTTCGTAAGGATTACATCGCAGTCGGCCTGGAAGGCCGTATCCCGACTGGGACAAGAACGTCCCGTGAGGATGAGAACCCCATTTGGGGTACGCCTGCGCATAAGCTTCGGAGGGCCACTTCGCAGTCGGCCGAAGGCCGTATCCCGACTGGGACAAGAACGTCCCGTGAGGATGAGAACCCCGAATGGGGTACGCCTGATTCGCGCTTGGAAACAGGCGAGCTGTAGAAGGAATCCGTTCATTTTTATAAGAAGCTGGGGTATGCCCAGATTGAACCGTTTGGTGAATACATGGGAAGCGAATATAGTTTATGTTTTGAGAAGTGTCTGACATCCTAGCGGTTTCGTCTTATAATAGAAGAAAAAGTATTTTACGAACCATATCGAGGAGGCATCGAGCATGCAGCTTACTAAAATATCACAAAATACCGCCATTTTATTGGAGCATGCCAGAAAATCGGGGCTGACTTCCTCCGAACTGCTGGAGGCTGTGCGCTCTGGCGAGGTAGAAAGATTCCAAGTCGCGAACAATGGTCATTTTCACTACGAGGAACTGTTCTCTTATGCCGGAGAGCATGGGGAAGATTTGGAGAAGGCCGTTAGCGAGGGATACAAAATTACGTTTAACACCCGCAACGGGTTGAAAATCTGGCTGGAGGAAGCCTTTCGCATCAGCTCGGAATCCGATTTTAGTGTAGGTGAAGGCATTATTGAAGGGCTGAAGCTCCAGGAGGAACAGGTCGCACGCTTGAAGGAAGCGCTGGCTGTCAACTGGACCCTCCAGGAAGAGCCAGCTGCAGCTGGTGTCCAGGTCAGACTGACCGTCAGAGGATTGCAATAATATATATGATAGCCACCGTACTTATTCAACAAGAATAGTACGGTGGCTTTTTTAAATACAGCATGATTCGTTAATCTCTTTCAGAGGGAGTTTACATCCGGCTTGGCGTGGGCAGTCCCAGCACCTCCAGCGCTTCGCCAAGGTTGTTCTTGAATAAGGCAGTGAGCCATACACGGAACTGGAGCACTTCATCCGCCGATTTTAGAATAGGGCATGCCGAATAAAAATTGTTGAACAAGGAGCACAGCTCATAAGTAAAGTTGCAGATGGCGCTTGGGGATAGATCCCGTCCGGCGGCGTATAGGGTATCATGCCAGGTGCTGATATGGCGAAGCAGCGCATGCTCCGCTTTTTCCATAGCAGGGAACCGGGCAGGCACAGACGGCGTAACACCGGCTTCTTGAGCTTTATTGAGCACGCTGAGTGCACGCGCGTAGGAGTAGAGCAGGTATACCCCCGTATTTCCTGATATTTCAGTGGCCTGCTTCAGATCGAACACCACCTCGGTTTGCAGTGCAAAGCGAAGCAGATAGTAACGGATGGAGGCGGCTGCGATCGTATGACTGGACAAACCGTTTTTATCGGAACGGGTATCTTCGATGACCTTGGCTACTTGGTGGATAAGCTCGGTGATTTTAATTCCGATTCCCTGACGTCCGGACATCGCATAGGACGCTTTCCCGTCTGAAGTATCGATTCCGAGGTCCGCAGCCGCAGAAGGGCTTAACGAAACAACGCCGTAGCTGACATGACGGAGCTTGTCGGCCTCTTTATGGAAGCCCAAGCTTTCTAGTGCCTGCTTCACCATCGCTTGCGGGTACTGCTGCCTGTAATCAATGACGTTGATGACCATGTCTGCTTTGCCGAAAGAGAGCTGCTCGCCATGGGTACTCGTCGTCCAAACCTCATCCGTGAATTTTTTGTATACAAAATCGTTGGAGAGCACACCGTATTTCCACAAGTGGTAGGCGATGTCTTTGGCCGTGTAAGTCAGTATGCCATTGGAGCGCACGAGCACTTTATCCATACTGTGGTCTGACTCCGGATCGTCCACGGCTTCCGTTCCTGTTTGCTTGAGCACCCAGCAGCCTGCAAGCTTACCCTCGGTTTCCTGATGGAAGAGCTGCGTATTCTTCAACAGCTCGAAAGCGGATGACCAAAATCCCTCTCTGACAATGCTGCTCTCCCATACAAGCAGATCATAGTCAATGCCGAACTGCTTCATTTCTTCAAGATGCTCTTTGACGATTCTCTCGGCAACGAGCAGTCCGATCCAGGATAAATTCTGGTTGCCCTCTTCCAGTGCGTGCAGAACCTCAGTCCGATGCTGAACCAGTCCAGGCTCCCTTTCATAGGCTTTATTGGTACTTGAGTACACGTCCCAGCAGTAATCGCCGAACCGGGCATGTTCCTTCGATAGCGGCGTGTGGAGCATTCCAACTACCGTATCTGCCAGTTGATTGCCAAGGTCGTCGATATAATTATGAACCTCTACCTCGTAACCAAGCCTCCTCATCAGCCTGACCAGCGTATCTCCGATACAGGAGTTTCTAAGATGGCCGATATGGGCGGATTTGTTCGGATTAATGGAAGTGTGCTCAATGACAATCTTCTCGTTAGTTGCCGGAGGCAGTTCAAAGTGATGCCCGGCCCAATATTCCCAATCGATACGCAGATTCATAAAGCCTGGGGTAACAATCTCCGTGGAATAGACCAGCTGTTTGTACGACGCGTCCTGCTCAAGCTCGGCTTGAATCAGCTCGGCAATGTGCATCGGAGCCTTACGAAGCAGCTTCGCAAGCTGCATCGCAATGTTGGTGGCATAATCCCCATGCTCCATGCTGGCAGGCTGCTCAATCCGGATTGGAGTGGAATCCGGCAGTTTGGAGCCCAAAGTTTCACACACCTGGTTTACAGCTTGTTGAAGGCTTGAAGTAATCAAATGACTTAGCAAATTAAATCCCCCTTTTTGAAAAAAAACATGTCAGAAAAATCAAAAAAGCCCTCATCTCCTAAAGAGACGAGGACTTGTGCTCGCGGTACCACTCTTGTTGTTAAACCGAAGGGTTTAACCACCTTTATACGATAACGGTGTAAGCCGGGGCTTCCTACAGTATTTCACTTCGGAAGACCATCTCCTGGGTCCGCTTCACGGCCGACTTTGTACCGGTTTCCACCCTCCCGGCTCGCTTGGACTAAAGTCAAGTGCAGTTACTCTCCCAATCAACGAAAATCACATGTTCAAGTTTTTCATATTATTAACCATTCTATTTAGAAAATCAACCCTAAAATGACTAAACCTTCTCTGCAAAGACACGCAGGCGCCTGTAATCTCCATAAAACGCATCCTCATGCCAGAGTGTCGCTTGGGCAGCTTGGCTGATGCGGGCAATGGCTTGGTCCTTCTCTTCAGCCGAGAATCCAGTGAAGAAACGATCGCCAAAATGCAGCAGCCAATATTTCACGCCGTCCTTGCCTTCAGGCAGCTTCGTGGGCCGGTCGAAGTGATGGGCGATATGCACCCGGAACCCTTGGAATTCAAGCAAGGTGGTATACTGGCCAAGACTTGGAAAATACCACGGATTTCGGGTGTCGGCATCAATTCCATAATGATCGGCGAACACCGTTTTCAAGGCTTGGTAAATTCCGTCGATATTTCCCTTGCCTCCAAACTCCGCGACGAATCGACCACCGGGCTTGAGTGCGCCATAGACGGAGCGTACTACACCAGCAGCATCCTTCATCCAGTGTAGGGCGGCATTCGAGAAGACGGCATCATACGGCGTTTCGGTTTCGAAGTTCTGTCCGTCTCCGGTTATAAACATCAGTTCAGGATATTTGCTTTTGGCGCGCTCCATCATCTCGGCCGAATCATCCATGCCGATTACATGAGCACCCGAAGCGGATATTTCATAAGCCAAATCACCGGTTCCGCAGCCGAGATCAAGAATCCGTTCTCCGGGTTGAGGCGCAAGAAGTTCTGCCACTCCTTTTCCATAAGCCGAGACAAACGATAACTGCCGATCATAATCGTAAGCTTTCCATACTTGCTTTGACATAACAACACTCCTTCACCCATGAATTATCCTCATTGTGACATGGTTAGCTTATAATTGGAAATATATAAATGAAATAATATTGATAGGTTTTAGCAATAAGCGGGCGAATAAAAAGCCGCTGAGCAGCGGTTTTATGTAGAACATTATTTAACGGCAACAAGAAGAGCGCCAACGGCAATAAGTGCAACGCCGGCTGCGTTAATCCAGGATATTTTTTCTCCAAGAAAGACAAAGGCCAGAATGACCGCGATGACAACGCTTAATTTATCGATAGGTCCGACCTGCGATACTTTGCCGTATTTGAGCGCGAGAAAATAAAACAGCCAGGACAATGCACCCGCAATGCCGCTGAGCACAATGAAGCTTAATGCTTTCTTCTGAACCAGAATGTCACCGAGTTCCGAGAATTTGCCCTGAACCCCCACGACCCCGAGCAGAAACAGTGCCATGATGACAGAGCGAATGGCCGTTGCTGAATTGGCATCGATGTTTTGCAGGCCTATTTTTCCGAAAATAGCGATAAGTGCCGCCGTGGCCGCCGACAGCAATGCGTATACAAGCCATAATGGCAATGCTGATCTCTCCTTCCTGACTAAGATAAAGTCTCTGATTAATGTACCGGATTCCTTTATAATAGTATAGAGCAATTTTACCGATATCATGAATTTCTATGAGATCGAACAATTTGAAAGGGAATGGATGAAAAATGACGTTTCATATAGCGCCTTACGCAGAAGAGTATCATGATCAGTTGGTGGAACTGTGGCATCGTGCCGTATCCCAAACCCACGATTTCCTGACGGAGGAAGACATCCGGTTTTATTATGACATGATCAAAAACGGAGCGCTGAGAGCCGTGGAGATCTGGGTGTGCTTGAATACGGAACAGGAACCGATTGGATTTATGGGGCTGGATGGCTCCAAAATTGAAATGCTGTTCGTGGATCCCCTCCATCACGGCCAGGGTACGGGAACGAAACTGATCCGGCATGCCGAACAGCTGAAGGGGCGGAGGCTGCAAGTCGATGTGAATGAACAGAACCCCAAGGCCTATGGCTTTTATAAAAAATACGGCTTCGTGCAAATCGGCTGCTCCGAGTTGGACGGCTCCGGGAAGCCATTTCCGCTTATTCACATGGAGCTGCAGTAATGTCATGGATCAGCGCAGCTAGCCCAGCGAAAATCGCATAACATTCTCAGAAGAAAACTCCGCGAGATCATTCGCAGGAGTTTTTTTCGTGGGAAGCGGGACGCCAACCCGGCGCCGGCCGCGGTAGCGGCAGACGGCCACTTTCTTCGTTGAAAGAACTTCGATAGACGTTATATCTTAACTAATCTGATAAAAAAGTGGGGGAGCAGCCAACTGGAGAAGTCTAAGCTGAGGAGTCAATGAAGTTTTTCCGAGTAACTTGTCGTTGCGCTATTCTTGGCGCTCCTATCAGAAAAGGGTATCGGTCGGGCTGGAGCATCATCTGAAGAATCGCTACAGCAGGTGCTGGATCTGATCGAGGACACGTAATATCTTGTATATAGTGAATCCCGATAGAGTGAATCTCACCGCTGGTTTGTGACCAAACGGGATTACCATACGGTGCCGGGGGAAATCGGACGCAGTTAAGAGCATGAAGAGCGCCTTACCCAACTGTGGTCCAAGCATGTCGGCCCGGACGAATTTGGTTTACCTATACCCCCGATGGAAGGAAAATACTTCTGACCGTCGCACACTAGGCAACCTCTGCGAGCGAGAGCGTTGTCTTCTATTTTCGTGAAGAAATCCGAGCGGGGGAGTGCTTGGCGGTAGTAAAGTATTGTTTGCAGCAGGTGTATAGGTGTAGAGAGTTGTGCGGTCGCGTTGCGTTGCCTTAACGGACTCAGGAGCCGTTAATTGAGGAAAAAACACTCGTACAGGTATGGTAACGGACCTGAAGTCCGTTATTTATGACAAAAGAGGGTAATTTGCCTGTGAATTTGCTAAATAACGGCTTTGGTGTCCGCTAATTTCTAAATTAGGACGTTTTTTCTGGAATAACGAATCTACGGTCCGATAGAGTTATGTTCTGTGCGCGATGTTGGGAATCTGCTATTGGAAGTCATATCCACATTGTACCTCAGAAGGGAGGCGGCCTTGCAGGCCGCCTGCGAAGCAATCCTCCCGAAGCGTATGCGAAGGCGAACCCAATTCTGGGTTCATCACCCTTCTGGAATACGCAAAGAAGCCGCCAACTATCACTAGTGGCGGCTTCCTCTTTTACGTCCCAGAAGGGATGCGGCCTCTCCAGGCCGACTGCGCAGCAATCCTTCCGAAGCATAGGCTCCGACGCCCCCCTACCAGGGGTTCTCATCCCCATGGACGCAAAAACACCACCCCGAAGGGCGGTGCATTTTTTACGTCCCAGAAGGGATTCGAACCCCTGACCGACGGCTTAGAAGGCCGTTGCTCTATCCAGCTGAGCTACTGGGACATAGGAATTTTTCAAGCAAAAAATATTTTATCACATACGCTGGAGAAATTCAATCATTATTTTAAGATGCATAGTTTTTTGGTTCTGCAAGATTATGAGAGCAGCATATCGGGTTATATTGATAAAATATACGCTGGACTATATAAAGATAGTCGTCCACCCGTTGCCGGATGCGGCAAAGTACGAGGGATGTCAGCCCTTTTTTAAACTTGGCAGTACATATGCTATAATCAACGAATACGAAAAACAGGACTAGAAAGGAGGTGTCCTTATCAAGGACTCTTACTCCCAAGAACAAGAGGACAAGAACATCATCCTGTTTCCGAAGACGCTGGATTATTACCAGATTCAGCTTACGGTTATGCTCGAGAATGAACGTTACGGTGAAGCGATGGAGGTTCTGCGCTTTCTGCTGAAATGCGGCGGACAGAATGAACGGCATTATGAAGAGTGGAATTCGCTCCTCGACTGGCTTAAAGCCGCATTTCCGGAACAGGCTGTCCCCCGTTCGGTTGATTCCGAAGCAGAGCCCGAGGAGGATGATCCGGACGAAGCGGAAATGGCAAGGCAGATGGTTAGGGACAAAGTCGCTCAGGATGCCGGATATGCCGACAAGCTGCTGGCTTCGGTCATGAACGGGCCGCTGACAGAGCAGACCATTTTGGCGCTGGAACAGCTCGCTTATTTGGACCGTCCGGAGATCGACGCTATTTTGGTCGAGTGGCTGCATGATACGCCGCTTCATCCGCTGCTGCAATTTCGGGTGCTGCAAACGCTCCGGAGAAGAGGAATGGAAGGTAATGTGAGCCTTCATCGCGGGCAGGAAGCCGTCGAGATTGAGATCGAATCGGTTCCCCTGGACCCGGGAAGTTTCCCGGACGCCATTTCGAAAATTTTGGAGCGTGTGGCCGATCAGACTGAGATTCATGAACCGACACTATTTTATTTTGCACAGGAATTATGGTCTCAGTTCATCATGGCGATTTACGGCACCGAAGATTACCATTCCATGCTGGATGAAGAAGAATCCACGCTTGACATATGGGCGGCTGCGCTGCATGACATTGTGTCGGAGAGTCTGAAAGGGTTTCGCAATGAGGAGGAAATCCGCCCGCTCTACGGCATAACGGACACCATGCGGTTCCGCTATGAGGGAGCCTACCGATCTCTTAAACAATTTGTTGCTGCGGGCGTGGAAGATTAGCCAGAGTTGGAAAACGTTTACGGTATCGTAGCATAAGGGTTCGCCCTTGAAAAAGAATTTAATGTTGTTTATACTATAGTGGTTATTCGGTACGTGATACATTATTGCGTCGACCACGTGAATTATTTTGGAGGGGAAAGCATAAATGAAAGCAACTTGGGAAAAAATAGAGAAGAACCTTGGGGTTCTTGACGTTGAGGTTGATGCGGAGCGCGTTGCATCCGCCCTCGACAAAGCTTTTAATAAAGTAGCTAAAAAAGCAAATGTACCTGGATTCCGTAAAGGTAAAGTACCTCGCTCGATCTTCGAAGCTCGTTTTGGCGTTGAGAGCTTGTACCAGGATGCAATCGACATCCTTCTTCCAGAAGTATACAGCGAAGCTGTAGAACAAGCGGATATCTTCCCTGTGGATCGTCCAGAAGTGGACATCGAGCAATTCGCTAAAGGCGAAACTTTTAAGTTCAAAGCAAGAGTAACGGTAAAACCAGAAGTTAAACTTGGCGAATACAAAGGTGTTGAAGTTGCTGCAGTAGCTGCTGAGGTTTCCGACGAGGAACTGAGCGAAGAGCTCGAGCGTCTGCAACAACGTCATGCTGAGCTTACAGTAATCGACGAAGGTGCTTCCCAGTCTGGCGATATCGTTGTGATTGATTTTGACGGTTCCGTTGACGGCGTTCCTTTCGAAGGTGGACAAGCTGAGCGTTATTCCCTTGAGCTTGGAAGCAACACGTTCATTCCAGGTTTTGAAGATCAAGTCATCGGAATGGCTACTGGAGACTTCAAAGACGTGGAAGTGACATTCCCTGAAACTTACCATGCTGAAGATTTGGCTAACAAACAAGCTATCTTCAAAGTGAAAGTTCACGAAATCAAACGCAAGCAGCTTCCTGAGCTGGATGATGAATTCGCTAAAGACGTAAGTGAATTCGATACGCTTGATGAGTACAAGGAAGATCTGAAGAAACAACTGCTGACTCGCAAAGAGCAAGAAGCACAAGGCGTTCGTGAGAACGAAGCCGTTGAAAAAGCTGCAGCTAACGCTGAAGTTGAAATTCCTGAAGCTATGATTCAATCCGAAGTTCAGAACATGATGCGCGATTTCGACAACCGTCTTCGCCAGCAAGGTATGAACCTGGAAATGTTCCTTAGCTTCTCCGGCCAAACGAATGCCGATCTGGAAGGTCAAATGAAGGACGATGCTGCAAAACGCGTTCGCAACAACCTCGTGCTCGAGCAAATCGCGAAAGAAGAAAAGCTCGAAGTATCCGAAGAGGAAATCAACAAAGAGCTGGAAAACATGGCTGACACATACAAACGTCCTGCTGATGAAATCCGCAGCATCTTGGGTGCTAACGGTTCCCTTGACAGCCTTCGTGAAGAACTGCTTCTTCGCAAAACCATCGACTTCTTGTTGGAAAACAGCGTAGAAGGCGCTCCTGTTGAGAAGAAAGAAGCAACTGAAGAATAATAAATAGGCGGCTGCGAAAAGCTGCCCTCACATTAGATAAGGCACGTACATTTCATGCGTGCCTTATTTTTAACTAAGAATAGCCAATTTACTACTAAATGTGACATGAATTGGTTATTAATTTCGACATACATAATGAGACAAGTTGGCAGGATATAATTCTTGGCAAGTTCATAGAATGTAAGCAGGGTTAAAAAATGACATCGTGCTGTGAACATGTTAGAATAACTTTTGTAACGTTGTAGTATATTTTTCAAGGAAAAGAGGTTGGTCGCATGAGTCTTGTACCTATGGTTGTGGAACAAACCAGTCGAGGCGAAAGATCTTACGATATCTACTCAAGATTACTGAAGGATCGCATAATATTCCTCAGCAGTGCGATCGATGACGATGTTGCCAATCTTGTCATCGCCCAGCTTCTGTTTCTAGCTGCGGAAGATCCGGAAAAAGACATCTCTTTGTACATCAATTCCCCTGGCGGTTCGGTTACAGCCGGGATGGGTATATATGATACGATGCAGTTGATCAAGCCTGATGTGTCCACGATTTGCGTTGGCATGGCCGCCAGTATGGGATCACTGTTGCTTACTGCAGGAGCGCCAGGCAAACGCTATGCTCTCGAGAACAGTGAAGTGATGATTCATCAGCCGCTCGGAGGCATTCAAGGTCAGGCATCCGATATCCAAATCCATGCAGATTGGATCATCAAGACCAGACATAAGCTGAATCAAATCTATGTGGAGCGCACGGGTCAGCCCCTTGAAAAAATCGAACGCGATACGGACCGCGACTTTTTCATGAGCGCGGAGGAAGCGAAGGCGTACGGGATTATTGATGATGTTCTGTCTTCACCGACCAAATCTTAAGGGGTGGTAATAGCATGTTTAAATTTAACGATGACAAAGGGCAGCTGAAGTGCTCCTTCTGCGGTAAATCGCAGGAGCAGGTCCGCAAGCTGGTTGCGGGGCCCGGTGTTTATATATGTGACGAGTGTATTGACTTGTGTTCAGAGATCGTTGAGGAAGAACTCGGCCATGAGGAAGAAGTGGATCTGAAGGATATTCCGAAACCACGTGATATTCGTGACATTCTGGATCAATACGTAATCGGTCAGGATCAAGCGAAGAAGTCCCTTTCCGTTGCCGTTTACAATCACTATAAGCGCATCAATACCCAGAACAAAATTGAGGACGTTGAATTGCAAAAGAGTAATATTTTGCTGCTCGGACCTACAGGTTCCGGTAAAACATTGCTCGCGCAAACCATGGCCAAAATTCTCAACGTGCCGTTCGCTATTGCAGATGCAACTTCACTGACCGAAGCTGGTTATGTAGGTGAGGATGTCGAGAACATTCTGCTGAAGCTGATTCAAGCAGCGGATTATGATGTGGAAAAAGCGGAACGCGGCATTATCTATATTGATGAGATCGATAAAGTGGCTCGTAAATCGGAGAACCCGTCCATTACCCGTGACGTTTCCGGTGAAGGGGTTCAGCAGGCCCTGCTGAAAATTCTTGAAGGTACCGTAGCTTCCGTGCCGCCGCAAGGTGGACGCAAGCATCCGCATCAGGAATTCATCCAGATCGATACAACGAATATCCTGTTCATTTGCGGTGGTGCATTTGACGGATTGGAGCAGTACATTAAACGTCGGATCGGTAAAAAGGTCATCGGCTTTAATGCATCCGGCGAAAACCAGAAGGAACTTAAGCCAGGTGAATACCTGACGATGGTTCTGCCGGAAGATCTGCTGAAATTCGGCTTGATTCCGGAGTTCGTTGGTCGTCTGCCAGTTGTCTCTACGCTGGAACCGTTGGATGAGGCAACATTGGTGCGTATTCTGTCCGAGCCGAAAAACGCGCTGACAAAACAGTACCAAAAGCTGCTTGAATTTGACAACGTAAACCTCAAATTTGAGCCAGGCGCGCTTGAAGCGATTGCCCGCGAAGCCATTAAGCGCAATACCGGTGCCCGCGGACTGCGTTCCATCATTGAAGGCATTATGCTGGACGTGATGTACGAAGTACCGTCCAGAGATGACATTAAGGATTGCGTCATTACGGAGCAGGTCGTTCGTGATAAAGTGATTCCTGAACTGCAAGCCAAAAGTAACGAAGACGATAAGAAACAAGAAGAAAGCGCCTAATGCGCTCTAGCGCATTAGACGTGGAATAAATCTACGCTGATTCTCCACTTCCAGTTATACCCAATCGGGTTGATTGGAGTGGAGCTTTGGCGTTATATGGGAGAGATCGTACCATGTTTTTGAGACAAGACACACGGCCCGTCAAGGTGGGGAATCTCACTATTGGGGGAAAGAACGAAGTCATTATTCAAAGCATGTGCACCACCAAAACAGCAGATGTGGAGGCGACCGTTGCCGAGATACTCCGTCTGGAAGAAGCGGGATGTCAGATTGTTCGGGTTACGGTGAACAATGAGGAAGCAGCTGCGGCCATCAAGGAAATCAAGAAACGCATTCATATTCCGCTTGTGGCGGATATTCATTTTAACTACAAGCTTGCCCTGATGGCGATCGAGAACGGTATCGATAAAGTGCGGATCAATCCGGGAAACATCGGTAAGCGTGAAAAGGTCGAAGCTGTCGTGAAGGCATGCAAAGAGAAGGGGATTCCGATTCGGATCGGAGTTAACGCCGGTTCCTTGGAGAATCATCTCATTGAAAAATACGGGTATCCGACACCGGAAGCCATGGTGGAAAGCGCCTTGTATCATATCGGCATCTTGGAAGAACTGGATTTCCATGATATCATCGTTTCTCTTAAAGCTTCTGATGTACCGATGGCAATTGCGGCTTACACCAAGGCGGCGGAAGTTATACCATACCCGCTTCATCTGGGCATAACCGAAGCAGGCACCCTGTTCTCGGGTACCGTCAAGAGTGCTGCGGGACTTGGCGCACTGTTGTCCCTTGGAATTGGCAGCACGATGCGTATTTCCTTGAGTGCCGATCCTGTGGAAGAGATCAAGGTAGGCCGGGAGCTGCTCAAATCCTTCGGTCTGATCTCGGATGCGGCAACCTTGGTATCTTGCCCGACCTGCGGACGGCTGGATATCGATTTGTTCTCCATTGCCAACGAGGTGGAGGAATATATCTCGAAGATCAAAGTGCCGATTAAGGTTTCCGTTCTGGGCTGTGCCGTAAACGGCCCCGGCGAGGCAAGAGAAGCCGACATTGGTATTGCCGGTGCTCGGGGTGAAGGTTTGCTCTTCCGTTACGGAGAGATGATCCGTAAGGTACCCGAAGAGACCATGGTTGAAGAGCTTAAGAAAGAAATCGATCATATCGTGAAGGTGTACGAGGAAACGGGTGAAATCCCGGGCCGCAAGCACAAATCCACGGTCTAAGCTAGATAACTTGGTTTTTGAAATGTATCTCCACTTATATAAAAACGGCAGTCTCTGGATTCAAAGAGACTGCCGTTTTGTTTGTTGTTTTCTAAGGAAGCAAAAGGTCCAAGGAAGTCCAAGGTCTGTCTGTTTCTCACATTTCATTGAACGTATTTTGAACGTATAAGGTATAGCAGTGTGAACCAAGACAAGCGGCCTGCTAATTAGTATAAAGTTGCAAGTTAGCGTACTGTTGTCCCAAGTATCATCGCTCCTAACTGAGCTTCTTTTTTATGAAGCTCAGCCCTTCCCACTCTCCCACCCCCATGATTTAGAAGGATGCCATACGCCGCAGCAGCGGAGCGGACGAATCGATTTCGGAGAAGCGAAGCGTTCGCCTTTTTTTTCGGATTTCTACTTTGGTAGCGTAATTCATGAAATTCGGAAACAACAGCGATCGGAGGAACGATACGTACGCGGAGCGTCTCCCTTTTTGATACTTTTACGGCTTCGTCAATGCATCCTAATTAAATCACCCTCTTTTACAATTTGTTCCCCCTCCCGCGTTTTACCATCCGAGGAATCGGCAATACTACCATGTATTAACGTTTGGATGAAGACATAATGGAGTACAGGAGGAATGACTTGTGAATTTAAGTATCGTAATTATGCTGGTGCAGCTGTTTTTTGCGGTCATCATCGGCATTTATTTTTGGAATTTATTGCGCGGACAGAAGACAAGCAAAACAGCGGTGGATCGGGAATCGCGCAAGGAGCTCGATAAACTCCGCAAACTCCGGTCGATATCACTAACGAAACCGCTCGCTGAGAAAACAAGGCCGCAAACGATGGATGACATTGTGGGGCAAAAGGACGGTTTACGCGCCTTAAAGGCAGCGCTATGCAGCGCGAACCCTCAGCATGTCATCGTTTACGGACCCCCGGGGGTCGGTAAGACCGCTGCTGCCCGCGTCGTGATGGAGGAAGCCAAGAAGAACCCGCAATCGCCGTTTAAATATGACGCGAAATTCACGGAAATCGACGCAACGACGGCCCGTTTCGATGAACGCGGAATTGCCGACCCGCTCATCGGGTCTGTTCATGATCCGATTTATCAAGGTGCCGGTGCCATGGGGGTTGCAGGCATTCCTCAGCCGAAGCCGGGTGCGGTGACCAAGGCCCATGGGGGGATCCTGTTTATTGATGAAATCGGGGAATTGCATCCCATCCAGATGAATAAGCTTTTAAAAGTGCTGGAGGACCGCAAGGTGCTGCTCGAAAGTGCATATTATAATTCGGAGGATGCCAATACACCTGCCTATATACACGATATCTTTCAAAATGGCCTTCCGGCAGACTTCCGTCTGGTGGGTGCTACGACACGTTCGCCCGAAGAGATTGCTCCTGCACTTCGCTCGCGCTGCATGGAGATTTTTTTCCGTCCGCTTTTGCCTGAAGAAATTGGGAGAATTGCAGAGGATGCCATTCAGAAAATTGGTTTGAATGCAGCGCCTGAAGCGGTGGAAGTTGTGAAGCAGTACTGCTCCAATGGGCGGGAAGCGGTCAATATGATTCAATTGGCTGCCGGTCTTGCTTTGACGGAGAAGCGAGATTCGCTGCGAGCGGCGGATGTAGAATGGGTAGCCAGCAGCAGCCAGCTTCAGCCAAGGCCCGACCGGAAAATACCGGAGAAGCCTCAGATTGGCGTAGTAAACGGATTGGCCGTATATGGCCCGAATATGGGGGCACTGCTTGAAATTGAAGTATCTGCGGTTCCTGTCGAAGAGGGCCGGGGTACCTACAATATCACCGGGGTTGTGGATGAAGAGGAATTTGGCGGAGGCTCGCGCAAGCTGCGTCGCAAGAGCATGGCCAAAGGCTCTATCGAGAATGTACTAACCGTGCTGGGTTCGATGGGCTTCACACCTAAAAACTATGACCTGCATATCAATTTTCCCGGAGGAACACCGATTGACGGTCCTTCCGCCGGTATTGCGATGGCAACAGCAATCGTATCAGCCATCAAAGGGATTGAAGTCGATAACAAGGTCGCCATGACCGGCGAGATGAGTATTCATGGAAAAGTGAAACCGATAGGCGGGGTCATCGCTAAAGTGGAGGCGGCATTCCAGGCAGGTGCTACCCGCGTGATCATCCCTAAAGACAACTGGCAGACGCTGTTTCAGGATTTGAGCGGCGGTTTGCGGGTAATTCCGGTAGAGTCGGTGGATGAAGTATTCAGCCATATTTTTGGTGGATCGTTCGCTCCGGAGGTGGTACAGCTCCCTGCAAACGAGGTATTTCCATCCGCTTCCGCTTCATTACTGCAGGCGACGCCTCCACGCAACGGCAAAATAACGGACGCCGGAGGATGTTAAGCTTCGTTTGGTTGGTTTTTTATACGCAGATTTGATAAAATAGGAATAGTGTCAACATTGAGAGCCATTGGAGGTGCGAAAGCGATGGGACCCAGTAAATCCAAAGGTCGTCGTTTTCCTTTACTGCCTTTGAGAGGTCTGTTGGTCTATCCAAGCATGGTGCTTCACTTGGATGTAGGCCGGGAGAAATCGGTAAAGGCTTTAGAAAAGGCGATGGTTGAAGACAATTTGATTCTCCTATGTTCTCAATCGGAAGTGAACATTGAAGAACCGACGCAGGATGATATTTTTCGGATTGGCACAGTTGCGAATGTACGCCAGATGCTTAAGCTTCCTAACGGTACCATACGTGTGCTAGTGGAGGGTATGGAACGGGCGGAAGTTATTGAATATACGGATCAAGAGGAATACTATGAGGTCATCGCTCGGGAGCTTCCCGAAGAAGAGAATCATGACCCTGAAGTTTCCGCATTAATGCGAACCGTACTGTCTCAGTTTGAGAATTATATCAATCTGTCGAAGAAGGTGACACCAGAGACACTGGCGGCCGTTTCCGATATTGATGAGCCGGGCCGACTGGCAGACGTCATCACGAGTCATTTGTCACTGAAGATCAAGGATAAGCAAGAAATTCTCGAAACAATTGATGTTCGCAAACGCCTCGAGAAACTTCTAGATATACTGAATAACGAGCGTGAAGTGCTGGAGCTGGAGCGCAAGATCAACCAGCGGGTCAAGAAGCAAATGGAGAAGACCCAGAAGGAATACTATTTGCGCGAACAGATGAAGGCCATCCAGAAAGAACTTGGCGACAAGGAAGGCCGTGCAGGAGAAGTAGAGGAACTTCGAAGTCAGCTTCAGGAGCTTGAGCTGCCGGAGCGCGTACATGAGAAGGTAGAGAAGGAAATCGACCGACTCGAGAAAATGCCGGCAAGCTCTGCAGAGGGCGGCGTGATTCGGAACTATGTCGATTGGCTACTGGCGCTGCCATGGACGAACAAGACCGAGGATGATCTGGACATCGTCAAAGCGGAGCAAGTGCTGGATGAGGATCATTACGGTCTCGAGAAGCCGAAGGAACGCGTGCTGGAATATCTGGCGGTCCAAAAGCTGGTGAAGAAGATGAAGGGGCCTATTCTATGTCTCGTTGGTCCTCCAGGGGTCGGTAAAACATCGCTGGCCCGGTCTATTGCCCGATCTTTGGAACGTAAGTTCGTTCGTGTTTCATTAGGCGGAGTAAGAGACGAGGCGGAAATCCGCGGTCACCGGCGCACTTATGTTGGGGCTATGCCGGGACGTATCATTCAAGGCATGAAAACAGCGGGTTCGATGAATCCTGTGTTCCTGCTGGATGAAATCGATAAGATGGCCTCCGACTTCCGCGGCGACCCGTCTTCCGCACTGCTTGAGGTACTTGACCCTGAGCAAAACAATACGTTCAGCGATCATTTCGTGGAAATTCCTTTTGATTTGTCTAACGTCATGTTTGTCACAACGGCGAATGTGCTTCACAACATTCCAAGACCGCTTCTGGACCGGATGGAAGTGCTGTACATTCCAGGCTATACGGAACTGGAGAAACTGCAGATTGCCAATCGTTATTTGCTGCCCAAGCAGAAGAGTGAGCATGGGCTTGCGCCGGAGCAGTTGATTCTGGAAGAGGAAGCACTCATGAAGGTGATCCGGGAATATACCCGTGAATCCGGGGTGCGGAATCTGGAGCAGCAAGTGGCTGCGCTATGCCGCAAAGCAGCCAAACAGATCGTGACCAATCAATCGGAATCCATTGAGATTAAGGCTGACGATATTAAGGAATATCTCGGCATTCCGAAGTTTCGCTATGGCATGGCCGAGCTTGAAGATCAAGTAGGCACGGTAACAGGGCTTGCGTGGACGGAAGTGGGCGGCGAGACGCTGACCATTGAGGTTACCGTGGTGCCTGGTACCGGCAAGCTGATTTTGACGGGTAAACTGGGTGATGTGATGAAGGAATCGGCTCAAGCCGCCTTCAGTTTTACCCGCTCGAAGGCGGTAGAACTGGGCATTGATCCGGATTTCCACGAGAAGCTGGATGTCCATATCCATATCCCGGAGGGAGCCATTCCGAAGGACGGCCCTTCAGCCGGCATTACGATTGCGACGGCTCTTATCTCATCTTTAACCAAACGGCATGTAGCCCGTGATGTGGCCATGACGGGGGAAATTACACTTCGGGGACGCGTTCTTCCGATTGGTGGCTTGAAAGAGAAATCCCTGGCAGCCCACCGTGCCGGCTACAAAAAAATATTACTCCCTAAGGATAACGAACGTGACTTGCGTGATATACCTGACAGCGTGAAGAACGACGTTGAGTTCGTTCCGGTATCCCATATGGATCAGGTTCTGGAGCATGCGCTCGTTGAACAAGCGGGAGTGCACTAGAGAGGAAAGTCTAATTATGAAAGTTACGAAAGCCGAGTTTGTCATCAGTGCTGTCGTACCTGCTCAATATCCTGAAGACGCCTTGCCGGAAATTGCTCTGGCAGGGCGTTCCAATGTGGGCAAGTCATCACTGATTAACCGTATGATATCCCGTAAGAACCTGGCCCGTACCAGTTCAACACCGGGGAAAACCCAGCAGCTCAACTATTATCGGGTGAACGACGACCTGTATCTGGTCGATTTTCCCGGCTATGGTTATGCGAAGGTATCCAAGACCCAGCGTGCGGCATTTGGCGAAATGATTGAGAGATATTTGCTCAGCCGGGAAGAACTGAAGCTTGTATTACTGATTGTGGACATGCGTCACCCGCCCTCAAAAGATGACATCAGCATGTATGAATGGTTGCAGCATTATAACCGGCCGGTATGCGTGGTTGCGACCAAGGCGGACAAAATTCCGAAAACGCGCCGAGAGAAGCATGTAAAGATCGTGAAGGAAACACTCGGCTTCAAACCCTATCACTCTTTTGTCATGTTTTCATCCGAGCTCGGTCTGGGTAAAGATGAGTTATGGGCCATCATGGAGTCTCATATGGGGACTAAGGATGAAGAAGAAGAGCCATATCTGGATTCGGAAACGGAAAGCAATGAGCAAGCCTGATCCGGTTAATTTCGTGATATTTTTTTCAAGGGTAATATAGGGAATCGGTGAATTCTTTACAGGAAAGTGAGCATCTTGCGGGAAATATCGCTCTGATTCCGGCTAATTCCGTTTTTTTATGAAATATGATGGATATTCTCATTCGAAAGACAGGAAAGACCGCTTGGATCTGCTGTATAATGGTAGTAAGTTAAAAGAATTGAGGGAGATTTTTATGGCTCAGCGGTTAGCCACAGAATATGTTAATGCCACAATGCAAATGACGGACATTCAAATGGATCAATTTCTGCAATATACCCAAGCTTTCCGGGTTACTAACCGGGTAAAAGTCATGGATAGCGGAGAGCAGGAGTTCGTGCTCGAAGATGAAAGCGGGGAAGAAGTTCATTTGCCCTTTGAACGCAAGAATGGCTTGTACGTCTGTGAGCTGTCGTGCCGATTGGTTACTCCCCATCTGACAAATGCCGTACGCAAACTGTTTGCGGCTTTTAAGGGATCAGGTAAAGTGAATCGGATCTATCGCGGCTTTACGATGAGCTACGACTACCACGCGGGAACGGTGCACAGAATTACGCAAGTCACCGGGAACGACAGCATTGTCATTTATGAGTACAAGAATACGGCAGGAGAGCTGCAGCGACTCTTCAACAGCAATGAAGCAGAGAAAGAGATCGAATCCATCCAGCATCACATTAACGTGCTTCTGGACCAACGGATTGCAGCAGGGAATGATAATCTTATTACGAAGACCATAGATGAGCGGCTGCGACGGTTTAATCAACGCCTATTCGTGCTAGAGGCCTAAGGAGGCTGCCCTGTAACAGGGCGGCTTTTCGTATTATCAGGTTAGCTAGAATCTTCTTGTTGTTATTCATGGATCCATGACACCAAGTGGTTCAGACGCACATATATTGAGCTGTAAAATATTTATGGGTAATTTTCGAAAAAGGTGTTGCATTTAAGCGTCATAGATGTTATTTTTAATCTCGTTGAAAAGAATATAGGAACCAGGATTCACTCAGGACATGTAATGTTGCGAGAGATTATTCCCTCGGGAAGTGAATGACGTAGGTCCTAGCGGATGAAATTTTCAAACATTTTATTCCTAGGAAGGGGGAAACCGGAAGATGGAATACTCAACTTTCGGAAGACACGTTGCTGTTGATACTTGGGGAGTCGATTTTGAACTATTGAACAGTGCAGAATTTTTGCAAGCTCAGATGGTGGAAGCCGCTGAAGCATGTGGAGCAACGGTAATGTCCGTCCAATCCAAGCAGTTTGAACCACAAGGTGCAACTGTGCTGGTGTTGCTGTCGGAAAGCCATCTCTCGATTCACACATACCCTGAGAGAGGTTTTGCTGCGATTGACTGTTATACCTGCGGGGAGACAGTAGATCCGCAACTGGCTATTGACTATCTGGTATCCGCTTTGAAACCTGAAAAATGCTATGCTAAGAAACTCGTGCGAGGACTCGGCGAAATGACCGTGGAAACGCCTGAGATGAACCAGGCTGAACTCGTTTAATCCAGCCTTCTAAAAAAATGCCTATACTTATAACCATGGAGGTTTCCATGGTTATTTATTTTGGGGATTGAGAAGTACGGCCGATTTCCAGTCCGTCGTTCTCTGAAATGAGATTTCGTAGAAAATAACACGTATATCTAAGGTGTTCTATATCCACAATAGTAAGGTACGATCTACAGGTAGAAATCTTCATGAATGGAATGAAGAAGTATGGGGATTTCATAAACATTTCATAAAATAGACAAGGGTGCTCAGTATACTGTGATATAATGAACAGGGTCAAGACAGTCCGTTGTGAACGGCAAAACTACTCGGAGAAATAGGCAGGTGAACATGCAATGCACATCGTCGTTGTTGGGTTGAACTATCGCACGGCGCCCGTGGAAGTCAGAGAACGTTTTACATTCTCGGAAGAAGACATGCCGAAGGCGTTAGAGCAGCTAAATTCGACCAAGAGCGTATTGGAGGGCGTCATTGTCGCTACCTGCAACCGTACTGAGATTTATGTTGTGGTAGACCGCCTTCATATGTGCGGCTACTTTATCCGCAGTTTTATGGAACAGTGGTTCGGCATTAATCGTGAAGAATTTACACAGCACCTCTATATATATGAAGACGAACAAGCGATTTCCCATCTGTTTAAGGTTACCTGCGGCTTGGATTCCATGGTCATTGGAGAGACGCAAATCCTGGGACAGGTGCGCAATGCTTTTTTGACGTCGCAGCAGCAGAACGCCACTGGTACTTGGTTTAATATGTTGTTTAAGCAAGCTGTTACGCTCGGCAAGCGGGCTCATTCCGAGACATCGATCGGAGAGAGTGCTGTTTCTGTCAGCTATGCTGCGGTGGAACTGGGTAAACGGATTTTCGGTACGTTTAACGACAAAAAAGTAATGATTCTCGGCGCAGGCAAGATGAGCGAACTTACCGTGAAGCATCTTTATGCCAACGGTGCTGCGGAAGTAATTGTAGCCAACCGTACGCTTGGCCGTGCGGAGGAACTTGCACGCAAGTTCCAAGGGACACCGTGCACCATAGCCGAAGCCAAGAATTTGCTGCATGAAGTCGATATTATTATTAGCTCTACGGGCTCGAATGAATATGTTCTGAATGCGGAGCGGGTTAAAGAGAGCATGAAGAAACGTCAAGCCCGCCCGTTGTTCATGATTGATATTGCTGTGCCACGGGATATCGATCCGGCGATTGGGGAACTTTCCAATGTGTTCTTGTACGATATTGATGATCTGGAAGGCATTGTAGAGACCAATATGGAAATGCGCCGGGTGGAAGCAGCGAAGATTGAAGTAATGATTCAAGAAGAGATGGATGCATTCCACACATGGCTGAAGACGCTCGGTGTCAGACCGGCGATTCGGGCCTTGCAGGAGAAGTCGAATACCATTCATGAAGAAACGATGGAAAGCTTGTTCAACAAGCTTCCAGAACTGGATGAACGCCAGCGAAAAGTCATCCGTCGTTTGACCAAGAGCATCGTTAACCAGATGATGCATGATCCCATTAACCGGATTAAGGAAATGACGGGCGGCAAGCAGGGCGGTGAAGCACTGGATTATTTTTCACAAATCTTTGCGCTGGAAAGCCTGATCCATGAGAACGAGCAGGAAGCCCGCAGCCGCAACAAGAAAGCAACTGCACCCGTTAAAGCTGAACGGACGAAGAATGCTGTAGATCAGCAGGCAGAAGAGAAACCGCTTAAGGTGTCTCTAGCCCCAGCCACCCTTTGAGGAGGGTGAGTACAAACCCATGCTGTTAAACTTAATTTATATCACCGGCATTTGTATCTATGCCCTGAGCCTTCTGTTTTATATCTCGGATTGCGTTTCACGCAATTCGGTGGCGAAGCGGATAGGCACAGGGCTTCTTGTCATTACTGCACTGTTACAATTCACCGGAATCAGCATCAGAGCGATGGAAGGCGGACATTTTCACTTCCCGGTGTTTACGCTGTTTGATTTCCTGTTCCTGCTGGCGTTCTGCATATCGATTACTTCGATTGCCCTGGCGTATTTGAAGCGGTCGGAATTTGCCGTCCTGTTAATGAACCTCGTCGGGTTTAGCGTCATGCTGGTCAATCGTTTATGGTTCACGGCGGGAGACAATGCATTGTACAGCTGGGAGACGGAACATCGTCTCTTGCTTATTCATATTGCCCTGGCGAGTGTCAGCTTCGCCGCTTTGACCGTCGGGGCTGTGTTTGCGGCGATTTATATGTTCCTTCACCGGAAACTGAAGCACAAGCAATGGAATGATACGATCCGCAGGCTGCCAAGTCTGGAGAAGCTTGATGTTTATTCTTATAAAGCGCTGATGGCTGGAACGATTATTCTGGTCATGTCGCTCATTTTGGCCGTCATGTCGGTGGCCATGGCTGGGCGATGGACCTTGTTCTTGGATATCAAAGTCCTGTCTACATTGACGGCTCTTGCGATGTATTTGGTTTATTTCATCAAACGTCGCCTGTGGAGAAGGTCAGGCAGGGAAGCAGCCATATGGGCCTTAATCGGGTATGGATTCATTATTTTGAATTTCTTTCTCAATACGTGGTCCGCTTTCCATAGTTGGTCAGGAGTGTGATGGCAGATGGCATATGATGATCATTATGTGCCCGTCCTGCTGAATTGCAGGGGACGTCTATGCTTGATTGTCGGCGGCGGCAAGGTGGCGGAACGTAAAGCCGACACCATGCTGAATGCCGGGGCAAGCGTACATATTGTAAGTCCCATACTACGAAGCGAGAAACTTCAACGTTTGGCCAATGAGAAGGCTCTTCGATGGACGAAGCGGAAGTATCAATCAGACGATCTGACAGGCGCGTTCATGGTTCATGCGGCAACGGACGACAGCATGCTGAACCTGAAGATAGCGGAGGACGCCGATCGTCTTGGCGTGTTGGTTAACGTAGCCAGCAACGGCGAGGCCGGGACGTTTATCAACCCGACGGTGCTGCGGCGAGGGAGGCTTACACTGGCTGTATCAACATCAGGAGCAGGGCCAATGGCCGCACGCGGTATACGCGACGAGCTCGAAGAACAGTTCGGGCCTGAGTATGAGGATTATTTGGATTTTTTATATAGGATGCGTTCGATAATCAGGGAAGAGGTGGAGTCCGCTGATGCACGCAGGCGGCTGCTGCACAAGGCATACCGCATGGATATGCTCGGAGAGATTCGCCGCGAAGGTTATGCGCCCTGGAGTGAGGACAAAATCAAGCAGTGGATTGCGAATAATCAGGAGGAATGAAAGATGCGCACAATCGTAGTTGGCAGTAGACAAAGTGCTCTGGCACTGACACAGACAGGACAGGTTATTGATGATTTAAAGCGTTTAGCCAAGGAGCATGGTCTGGACTATGACTTCACCGTCAAGAAAATCGTCACCAAGGGCGACCGCATACTGGATGTTACCCTCTCCAAGGTAGGCGGCAAAGGATTGTTTGTCAAAGAAATCGAGCAGGCGATGATCGACGGTGAGATTGATATGGCGGTTCATAGCATGAAGGACATGCCCTCTGTTCTGCCCGAAGGCTTGGTGTCAGGCGCGGTACCGGCAAGAAAGGATCCTCGTGATTGCCTGATCTCCAAAGAAGGGACAACGCTGGATGACCTTCCTACAGGTGCCAAGGTGGGGACAAGCAGTCTGCGCCGGTCCAGCCAGCTCAAGGCCTATCGGCCGGATCTGCAGATCGAATGGATTCGAGGGAATATCGATTCTCGCATTCGCAAAATGGAGGATGGTGAATTTCAGGCCATCATTCTGGCGACCGCCGGTCTTCAGCGCATGGGCTGGGAGGATCGGATCACATCGTACTTGCCGGTTGAAATCAGCCTGCCTGCCGTTGGCCAGGGCGCACTCGGGATTGAATGCCGCGAGAACGATGCTGAGCTGCTGCATTTGCTCTCACTTTATAATGATGAGGTCACCGCACGAACCGTTGCGGCTGAACGGAAGTTTCTGAGTGAGCTGAACGGAGGATGCCAGGTGCCTATCGGGGCTTACGCTGTCCTGAAGAATGTGGATGCCGAAGATTCCCGCGGAGCACAAAACGTTATACAATTAACAGGAATGGTTGGCTCTCCTGACGGCGAAATCGTATTGAAGGAAAGCGCCGAAGGAACCGACCCTGAATCGCTCGGAGTGGAAGTGGCTGCAAAGCTGAAAGCTAAAGGAGCGGAGAAGATACTGGCACAAGTTAGGGGTTGAGGGGATGGCAGGCAAGGTTTATCTCGTGGGTGCAGGACCGGGCGATGCACGCCTGATCACGATTAAAGGCAAGGAATGCATTGAGAAGGCGGATGTCGTGGTGTACGACCGATTAGCCAGCCCTCGGCTGCTGCGGTGGATGAAGCCCGGAGCGGAGAAGGTCTATGTAGGCAAGCTCCCCGATCGGCATACGATGAAGCAGGAGCAGATCAATCAGCTGCTGGTTGATTATGCTTTGGAAGGCAAGACGGTCGTCCGTTTAAAGGGCGGCGATCCAACCATCTTCGGTAGAGTAGGCGAAGAAGCGGAACTATTATACCGTCATGGTATCTTGTACGAGATTGTACCGGGGATCACCTCAGCGATCAGCGTTCCGGCTTATGCCGGGATTCCGGTGACGCATCGTGACCATGCTTCATCTTTATCTATCATTACCGGGCATGAAAGTCCCGAAAAGCTGGATCGGATGATTCAATGGGATAAGGTGACCAATGCAACGGGGACTTTGATTTTTATGATGGGTGTGGCCAAGATCGGCTATATCAGTCGTCAGCTGATCAAGCACGGCAGACCGCCAGAAACCCCGGTGGCTCTTATTAGATGGGGAACCCGAGCGGAGCAAGATACGCTGACGGGGACGCTGGCAGACATCGAGGACAGAGTCAAGGCAGCGGATTTTCAGCCGCCTGCCGTCATCGTCGTTGGACAGGTGGTGCTTCAACGGGAGCACCTGAAGTGGGCAGAACGGCTGCCTCTGTTCGGTAAACGAATTCTGGTTACGAGGGCCCGAAGCCAGGCCAGTGCATTGGTATCCCAAATCGAAGAGCTCGGCGGAGAGCCTTATGAATTTCCCGTCATTGAAATCGTCATGCCTTCGAAGGACGAAGTGCTTGCTGGCGTTCAACAAGCACTGGACAAGCTGAGTACGTATGACTGGGTATTCTTTACCAGCGTGAACGGAGTCGAATTCTTTTTCCGCCACTTGAAGGAGAATGGGCGCGATATTCGTTCCCTAGCCTCTGCCCGCATCGTCGCGGTTGGTCCAGCAACAGCCCATGCTCTTGGTAATTACGGCATAGCCGCTGAAGTCATTAAGGAGCGGTACCAGGCGGAAGGCCTTATCGATGCTTACGGTTCAGAGCTCAAGCCTGGTCAGCGTGTGCTGCTGCCTCGCGGCGATCTGGCACGCAAGTGGCTGCCGGAGAAGCTGACGGAAATGGGTCTGCTCGTGACGGAAGCCGTGATCTATGAGAACGTGCTGTGTGGTGAGGACGATGATGAGCTGTTGAAGCTGCTTCAAGATGGCGGCATTCACGCGGTTACGTTTACCAGTTCCTCTACCGTTACCAATCTGCTGAAGGCGCTGAAGGGGATGGGCGTAGCAGATCCTGCCGAACTGTTAAAAGGATCGACGATTGCTTGCATCGGACCTTTGACCGCCCAGACGGCAGAGGAAGCCGGTCTGCACGTATCCCTCCTCGCCGAGGAAGCGACGATCGACAGTCTGGTGAAGGCCTTGTGCATTTGGAATGAGAACGATCCACGCCGCGTTGCGCCATAATATCCTTATCTTTTAAATACATGATCAAAAATTACATCATCTGGAGGTATACGTCATGAGTTTTCCAATCGTACGCCATCGTCGGCTGCGTCAAAATGCCGGCATTCGCAGCATGGTCCGTGAGACCGTGCTTCATACGGAGGATCTGGTTCAGCCGATCTTCGTTACCTATGGCAGTGGTGTGAAATCCGAAATTTCCTCGATGCCGGGGGTCTATCATTTTTCGCTCGATACCTTGAAAGAGGAAGTAGACGAAATCGTAAGTCTAGGCATTCCTGCTGTGCTCCTGTTCGGAATTCCCGAGACCAAAGACAGCGTGGGCACATCCGGTTTTGCGGATGACGGGATTGTTCAAGAGGCAACCCGTCTCATCAAGTCGTGGTATCCTGATCTTCTGGTGATTGCGGATACGTGCCTGTGCGAATTTACCGACCACGGTCACTGCGGTATGGTTCATACCTTTGAGCGTGATGGTCACACCTGCGGCGATGTATTAAACGACGAGTCGCTGGAACTGCTCGTTCGTACAGCGGTTTCCCAAGTGAAGGCGGGAGCCGATATTATTGCACCTTCCAACATGATGGACGGTTTTGTCCAAGCTATTCGTTCTGGACTTGATGAAGCCGGATTTTATAATGTGCCGATTATGTCTTACTCGGTTAAGTATGCTTCAGCCTTTTACGGACCCTTCCGTGAAGCTGCCGATTCTGCTCCGCAGTTCGGCGACCGTAAAACCTATCAGATGGATCCGGCCAATGTGAGAGAGGCGCTTCGCGAGGCGGAGACGGACGTGCTGGAAGGCGCCGATATGCTGATGGTGAAACCAGCTATGGCCTACCTTGACGTTGTCAGATTGCTGAGAGACCAGTTTGATCTGCCGATTGTCGCTTATAACGTAAGTGGGGAATATTCCATGATTAAGGCGGCTGCTCAGCAGGGTTGGATCAGTGAGCAGGCGATTGTGATGGAGCTGCTGACGGGGATGAAACGTGCCGGTGCGGACATTATCATCACGTATTTCTCGAAGGATGCAGCACGGTGGATGCGCAGCAAGTAACCAATAACGACTAAAGAGTTAGGAGTGCATAGTATGAGCCAAGATATGCGGAAAGAAGAATTATCGCGTTCTGCTTTTGAAGAAGCGAAGTTATACATTCCCGGCGGTGTCAACAGTCCGGTACGTGCGTTTAAATCTGTGGGACTAACACCGATTTATATCGATCGCGGAGAAGGCAGCCGCGTATATGATATCGATGGCAACAGCTTTATCGATTACGTAGGTTCTTGGGGACCGCTGATTATGGGCCACGCGCACCCTGAGGTCGTTGAAGCGCTTCAGGAGACCGCTGCGAAGGGGACAAGCTTTGGTGCGCCAACTCTGTTGGAAACGAAGATGGCGAAGCTCGTCTGCGAGCGCGTGCCGTCGATGGAGGTGGTGCGAATGGTAAATTCCGGTACGGAAGCTACCATGAGCGCCATCCGGCTGGCGCGCGGTTATACCGGGCGCAGCAAAATCATCAAATTCGAGGGCTCCTATCACGGTCACGCTGATAGCCTTCTGATCAAGGCGGGATCGGGCATCGCAACGCTGGGTCTTCCCGATAGTCCGGGTGTCCCTGAGAGCGTGGCTTCCAACACCATTGCCGTTCCTTATAATGACTTGGAGTCAGTAGAGCTTGCCTTCGAGCGGTTCGGCGAAGAGATCGCCGCAGTCATTGTTGAGCCGGTGGCCGGCAACATGGGCGTGGTACCTCCACAGACAGGGTTCCTGGAAGGACTCCGTAAGGTCACTTCCGGTTATGGTACAGTGCTTATTTTCGACGAGGTCATGACCGGATTCCGCGTGGATCTGAACTGCGCGCAAGGACGTTATGGGGTTACGCCGGATTTGACATGTCTGGGCAAGGTGATCGGCGGCGGTCTGCCAGTCGGTGCTTATGGAGGCAAGCGCGAGCTGATGGATCAGATTGCACCGGCAGGGCCGATCTATCAAGCAGGAACGTTAAGCGGAAATCCGCTCGCCATGGCGGCCGGCTACACGACTCTGAAACTGTTGACGCCTGCTATCTATGAACAGCTGGAGGAACGGGGAGCCCGCCTTCAGGCCGGATTTGAGCGAAACGCTCAGGAATTTGGGATCCCGCTTACGATCAACCGGATCGGGTCCATGGTATGTCCTTTCTTCACGAATACGCCGGTTGTCAATTTTGATACGGCCAAAACAAGTGATCTGGATCGTTTCCGTCAATATTTTGCAGCGATGGTACAAGAGGGAGTCAGCGTACCTCCTTCCCAGTTCGAGGGCATGTTCATCTCGGGAGCGCATACGGTGGAAGATATCGATGCCACCATCGAAGCCAACTACAATGCCTTCAAGAGCCTATGAGTTACGGGGGCAATTGGAGTAAACGCGGCGAATGGCTGGAGATGACGCCGGGCAAGGCGCTGCTTAGTCAGCCGGATCGGAACGAGGCTGCTGCCAAGTGGCTTATGGAAACGGTCGGTATGCCCGAGAAGCTGTATCGCAAGCTTCATCATGAACAAGGGATACAATGGAGAGGGGACCGGCTTCGGCTGGTCCTTTTTCCTTATCGGGATTACGGCATCGAACCGAGATGGCAGGAGCTAGATGTATTGTACGAGGACGATTTCTGCCTGGTCGTGAACAAACCGGCCGGCATGGCGGTCCATCCGGACAACGAGAGCACGGAGACGACGCTGAATCATGTGGTAGCGGCATATTACGAAGCCGAAGGCATTCATACGGCAGTCCGGCATATTCATCGGCTGGATAAGGACACAACAGGTCCCGTACTGTACGCCAAGAATGAATATGCGCAGCTAAAGCTTGACGAGGCCATGCGGGAGAAGAAGATCGTCCGGATTTATGCGGCTATCGTTCAGGGGAGGGTCTCGCAGGATCTGAAGAGAATTGATTTGCCGATAGGCAAAGACCGCTATCATGCAAGCCGCCGGAGGGTTTCATTAACTGGGCAGGCTGCGATCACGCATATTCTCTCATCTGAAGTGTATCCAAAAGCCAGCCTGCTGCAAATTCGTCTGGAAACCGGCCGTACGCATCAGATCCGGGTGCATCTAAGTCATATGGGACATCCGCTTCTGGGAGATTCCTTATACGGAGGACCCGGGACGTTTCCGCGCCAGGCGCTGCATGGCGAACGTCTGTTGTTTACACATCCTCTCTCGGGCGAGAGTATTGAGGTGAAAGCGCCCTGGCCTCAGGATATGTTGGAGTTAAGAGAGCAAATCATAGAGTCAGCGGGCCGTTAAGAAAATTTGCAAAATCCTGAATGAACCGGTAACTTTCACGCACAATTCGCAAAAAAGTCATGCTCTCCTATTTTCGGCATATAGATAAATTGAGTGGCAAAACTTAGGCTCATGCCGTGATAACAGATCACGGATAGTATATGCCAAAAAGGAGGACATTCCCGTGTTTGACCAGTCCTACGGATTGCGGTTCGATATTTACGAGCGTATTAATTTAACGGAAGATTTGCCGGGAATCGATGAATTGGAAGAGGCGGAGTTGATCCCGCATATTCAGGTGATCAGTCAGCAGGACCAGGCCACGCTTCGGGGTCATCTGCTTCTTGCAGGCCTGTATAAAGGTGACACCGAAGCTGGAGAGACGGAGCCGCTCGAACATTGGATTCCGGTCGAAATCACGGTCCCGCTGAACCGGGTATCATCATTGGATGACATCGCGGTCGAGATCGAGAATTTTGACGTGGATTTGTTATCTAAGCGCAGCTTGAACATTACAGGGGTTCTGTCGCTCAAAGGAATTCAGGCGGCGGCTCCGGGAGCCCGTGACCAAGTATGGGCCAATGAGGAATTCACAGTGGTACATGCTCCTGAAGCGACAGATTATTCGAACGGGGAGCAGCAGTTCGCAGCCAACCCGTATGACCAGTTTCAAGGCGGAGCTAACTCTGACGCGAATTCGGCTTCACCTTCTTACTTCAACGAGGCTCAGCCCAGAGCCCAAGAGTCCGGGACGGATGCGCGCACACAGCAGTATCTGGAATCCTGGGCGCAGTACGAGAACCAAACTCGGGATTCACAGGCCGCGGACAGCACCCTAAGCATCTCCGGTGCGACTGAAGCCCGGGATACGGTCGAATATGCCTTACATAGCGAGACGGAAGCTCAGGCAGCTGAGCCGTCGATTCCAAGTGTATGGCAATTCGAACGGGCTGCCTCCCGGCCGGAGCCGGTGCAGGAAGATTCAGCAGCCGGTTTCCCTGGTGTCACTGAGCGTAAGGACGAAGAAGTTGAAGCCGTACCGGTGCTGGAATCACTGGAAACGGAGGAAACCCAGGCTGTCTTTGCTGAGGAAGCAGTACCTTTGGAGGATATGGATGATATTGCGGAGGAGGTTTCCGTTAAAGCCGAAGAGGTTCCGACCAAGCCGGAGTTAAAGGTGGCCTTTAACACGAAGAACAGCAGCACAAACAGCACATCGGGTGTAGGCTTATCTTCATTGCTTCAATCGAGCAGAACGGTTCAGGATCAGGATCAAGCTGCTCGGGACGAGGAAGAAGAGACGGAGGAATTGGTTGATTCCGCATCGGCCGAGGATGTGGAGTGGAAGAGTCTGTTCTTGGGTAACCGCCGCGAGGAAACGCCGTTCCGCAAGGTCCGGATGTGCATTGTACAGCGTGAGGAGACACTCGACGTGATTGCCGAGCGTTATCAACTGACGCCACGAGAGCTTTTGTTATATAATCGCATGTCCGAGCAGAATGTGGAAGAAGGACAGGTATTATACATTCCCCAGTAATCGGCGGGGGGAGCAATTTCGTAAGAACAAGCAGGTCAAGGAAGGACATCCTTGGCCTGCTTTTTATTTGGCGGGGAATCGGTAAGAGGAAGAGGGGAATAGGACGAGCTTAGGCTCCTCTTTGCAGTATAAGATTTATTGATTCGGCAGGTATGATGTCTAAATGGATCGGAAACACTCGAAATATTGACTATATGCAACAACCACGGTATATTTGAATAGAATATGTACAGGTATTTCAAAAGATAGAACAACGTTGAACGGGAAGAGTAGGAAGGTATGGCCTTCAGAGAGCGGAATTGCTATCAAGCGCTGTGAGATTCCGCAGGAACCAGCTTGCCGAAGTCACCCCGGAGTTGCGGACTTGAGATAGAGTAGGGATCGATTGCTACCCTGGTTAGAGTTCGCCGGCCGCAGCCGTTATCTGCGTAAAGTGTCGTGCTTGATCGTAAGCCTTTCATGTTCTTCATGGGAGGACACGGTTGATGGATTATTATAAGCACGAAACAAAGGTGGTACCGCGAGAGAACAGTCTTTCGTCCTTTGAGGACGAAGGGCTTTTTTTGTTTCACGCCAAACATTGATATCCATGGCCACGCCCGGAGGCTAAAACATTTCGGGTTGGCAAAACTGATTAACAGTATCGGAGGTACGAAAATATGGATCAAAAACAAAACCAATCCCAGTTAGAAATGCCGACGACGTATGATCCGAAGGCAGCTGAACAAAAATGGTATCCGTACTGGAAGGAAGGCGGCTTCTTTGAAGCTGGCAAACGACCGGACGCGGAGCCGTACACGATTGTTATTCCTCCACCAAACGTTACGGGAATGCTTCATATCGGCCATGCCCTTGACTTTACGCTGCAGGATATTCTGATTCGCGTAAAGCGGATGCAGGGTTATGATGCGCTGTGGCTGCCGGGCTCTGACCATGCGGGCATCGCTACGCAAACCAAGGTTGAGCAGAAGCTTCGCGAAGAAGGCGTTACCCGATACGATCTGGGACGTGAAAAATTCCTCGAGAAAGTGTGGGAATGGAAGGATCTATATGCGAATACGATCCGTGATCAATGGTCCAAGATCGGCCTGTCCCTCGATTACTCCAGAGAACGTTTCACGCTCGACGAGGGGTTGTCGGAAGCGGTTCGGGAAGTATTCGTTAAGCTCTATGATAAAGGGCTCATATATCGCGGAAAACGCATCATCAACTGGGACCCGGCTGCTCGCACGGCTTTGTCCGATATTGAAGTGGAGTACAAAGAGGTCAATGGCCATTTGTATCACTTGCAATACCCTCTAAAAGACGGCAGCGGCTCCATTACTGTAGCAACCACCCGTCCGGAGACCATGCTTGGCGATACGGCGGTAGCTGTTCATCCGGAAGATGAACGCTATAAAGACATGATCGGCAAAACATTGGTCCTGCCGATTGTCGGCCGCGAGATTCCGGTTATTGCCGATGAGTACGTTGAGAAGGACTTTGGCAGCGGAGCGGTTAAAATTACGCCGGCGCATGATCCGAATGACTTCGAAATGGGTCAGAGACATGATCTGCCGCAAATTACCGTGATGGATGAATCCGGGACGATGAATGAGTTTGCCGGTAAGTACCAAGGTCTTGACCGGAGCGAATGCCGCAAGCAGATCGTAAACGACATGAAGGAATCGGGCGTATTGCTCCGCATCGAAGATCATGTCCATCAGGTTGGCCATAGCGAAAGATCCGGTGCGGTGGTTGAGCCTTATCTGTCGACGCAGTGGTTCGTTAAGATGCAGCCGCTTGCGGAAGCAGCTGTGGATGCGCAGAAATCCGGCAAGGGCGTAAACTTCGTTCCTGACCGGTTCGAGCGAACTTACCTGCATTGGATGGAGAATGTACGCGATTGGTGCATTTCCCGTCAATTGTGGTGGGGCCACCGGATTCCGGCCTGGTATTCCGAATCTACGGGCGAAGTGGTTGTTGCCATGAATGAAGAGGAAGCGCGAGCGAAGCTTGGCAAGGACGATCTGAGACAGGACGAGGATGTCCTGGATACCTGGTTCAGCTCCGCGTTGTGGCCGTTCACGACCATGGGCTGGCCGAATCTGGACAGCGAGGATTTCAAACGTTATTATCCGACGAGCGTTCTCGTGACGGGTTATGATATTATTCCGTTCTGGGTATCGCGGATGATCTTCCAAGGGCTTGAATTTACGGATCAAATGCCGTTTAAAGATACGCTGATCCATGGTCTGGTCCGGGATAGCGAAGGCCGTAAGATGTCCAAGTCGCTCGGAAACGGTATCGACCCGCTTGAGGTTATTGAACAGTATGGCGCAGATGCCATGCGTTATATGATATCGACCGGCAGTACACCGGGCCAGGATCTTCGTTTCCGCTGGGAACGCGTGGAACAAGCGCGTAACTTCGCGAACAAGATCTGGAATGCGTCACGTTTTGCGCTCATGAACCTGGAGGGCTTCACGGCCGCGGATATCGACATTTCCGGAGAGCTGGGAACGGCCGACAAGTGGATTTTGCATCGTTTGAACGAAACTTCCCGCGACATTACGCGTCTAATTGATGCCTACGAATTTGGCGAAACCGGTCGACTGCTCTACAATTTCATCTGGGATGATCTGTGTGACTGGTATATCGAGTTTGCCAAGCTGTCCCTGTATGGCGAGGATCAAGCGGCCAAGAAAAAGACGCAGTCGGTGCTTGCCTATGTGCTGGACCGCACGATGCGTTTAATCCACCCGTTCATGCCGTTCATCTCCGAAGAGATCTGGCAGCATTTGCCGCATGAAGGCGAGACGGTGATGTTGGCTTCATGGCCGACCTATGATGAGGCGTTTGAGAATACGGAAGCTGTTACCGAAATGAACCTGCTGATGGATGTCATCCGCGCTGTACGTAACATCCGGGCGGAAGTAAACGTACCGATGAGCAAAAAAGTGGAGCTGCAATTGAAGCCGGTAAGCGAGCAAATTGCCAGCATTATCGATCGCAATGCGGATTATATTTGCCGCTTCTGCAACACGTCGGAGTATCAGTCCTCCCTTGCGCTTGAGGCGCCGGATAAGGCGATGACCGCTGTGGTTACAGGTGTTGAAATGTATCTGCCGCTTGCCGGGCTGATCGATATCGCTCAGGAGATCACGCGTCTGGAGAAGGAAATTCAGCACTTGAACAGCGAAGTCGAGCGTGTGGAGAAGAAGCTGAACAATCCTGGTTTCGTATCGAAAGCACCGGAAAAGGTGATTGAAGAAGAACGGGCGAAGCTTGTGGATTACTCGGACAAACGCAGTAAAGTGATCGCACGCATCGAAGAATTGAGAGGCTGAGGGCAAGATGAACTTGGACCAGAAGGTGAGAACGATGGTTGATCATTCGGCAGCAGCAGCTGTAGCTCCGTTCCATACCTATGAGGAAGCGGTAGCTTGGATCAATGGGCTGATTCCGTTTGGAATCCGCCCTGGCATGGATAGAATTCAGCGATTGATGGAGCTGCTCGACCATCCGGAACGGCGGTTGAAATTTATTCACGTGGCCGGAACGAATGGAAAAGGCTCCACATGCGCTTTTTTAACAAAGGTTTTGCTTCAAGGGGGATTCACGGTTGGCACCTACACTTCTCCCTATATTACGAAGTTTACCAATCGGTTTCAGTATAACGGCGAGGACATACCGGAAGAAACGCTGCTGGCGCTTGCGAATCGCTTAGAGCCGCTTGTAGCCGAAGTGGCGAGCTCCGGGCTTGGATCGCCCACGATGTTTGAGGTGTCCACAGCCCTTGCGATCCTTTATTATGCTGAGGTCTCTTATCCGGACGTGGTGGTGTGGGAGACTGGTCTTGGTGGTCGCCTTGATGTAACCAATATCGTTCATCCTATCATTTCGGTGATCACGAATATCGGAATGGACCATACCGACGTTCTGGGTGATACCATTCAGGAGATCGCCACGGAGAAGGCTGGCATTATCAAGCCTGGAGTCCCTGTGGTGAGTACGGTAACTCAGCCTGAGGCTGTCGAAATTCTGAAACAAACGGTAGAAAAAAACCGTACAAGTCTGTATCTCGTAGATGAACAATTCTCCTATGAGAGACTGCGCGGGGATGAAGAAAGCCAGACTTTCCGCTTTAAGGGCCCGTTCCGGGACATGGATCTGGACATCTCGATGCAAGGCGAGCACCAATGCGCCAATGCTGCGCTTGCCATGATGACGCTGGAGGTGCTTCGCCAGTACATGGCTTTTATCGTGGATGAAGAAGAATTACGTACAGGGTTTAAGGATACATTCTGGGCGGGAAGACTGGAACAAGTACAGTCCTCCCCGCGGATTGTTCTCGATGGTGCGCACAACCCCGAAGGGGCTGAAACCTTGGCCAAAAGCTTGCCGCAGATCTATAAGTATCGGAAATTGAACTTAATGATGGGAATGCTGGCAAATAAGCATCATGAATCGTATTTGCAGCATATACTGCCAATAGTGGATACGCTTATCCTGACTGAACCGGATTTCCGGAAGAAACTGGACGCCAAGGCGCTTGGTGACATCGTAGAGCAGGTAAGGGAGAAATACGCCAAACATACACTGCAAATCATCATAGAACCAAATTGGAAAAACGCACTTGAAGAGTTGAAGTCACGGACGGAAGCGGAGGATCTTGGGGTGGTGTCGGGCACGTTGTACCTGATTGCCGACGTGCGTTCCAACCTCCTGGGCCTTTCCGATTCTGAAAAAGGTTGGTGATATCTGTTGAATACATCGGAACATGTTCATTTTATAGGAATTGGCGGCTACGGGATGAGCGCCATTGCAAGAGTTATGCTGGAGATGGGTTATAAAGTCACGGGTTCTGACGTGGCATCGCAAGAATTGACAGAAAAGCTGGCGGCCAAGGGCGCCAAAATATACATTGGACATACCGCCGAGCAAGTCCAGGGCGCGGACCTTGTGGTTTACTCGACGGCATTGTCCAAAGACAACGTGGAACGGGTCGAAGCAGAGAAGCTGAACATTCCTGTCCTTCACCGTGCGCAGATGCTGGCGCGTCTTTTGAACGAACGCAAAGGGGTCGCCGTAGCGGGTGCGCATGGTAAGACAACCACTTCCTCCATGATTGCGCTCGTGATGGAAGAATGCGGCGTCGATCCTACATTTATCATCGGCGGGGAAATCATGAATGTTGGCACGAATGCCAAAGCCGGTGAAGGCGAGCACGTAGTGGCCGAAGCCGACGAGAGCGACGGTTCATTCCTTCAGTATCACCCTTGGCTCGGCGTTGTTCTGAATATTGAGGCCGATCACCTGGAGAATTACGAAGGGGATTTCAATCGTCTCAAGGCAGCTTATGTACAATTCCTCAGCCAGATCAAGGCAGACGGGACGGCCGTGGTTTGCGCGGACGATAACAACATCCAGGCTATTTTGCCTGACCTTAAATGTAATGTGACCACATACGGCATTCATGCTGATGCGGAGTATACGGCAAAAAATCTGGTGCTCGGCGACCGTCACGTCAGCTTCACGATGCTTCATAACGGAGTGGAGCTGGGCACCGTGGAACTGTCCGTACCGGGTAAACACAATGTCTACAACGCAATGGCTACGGTGATATGCTGCTTGAAGGGCGGAATTTCGTTTGAAGCGATTGTAGAGGCCATTGTTAAGTTCAACGGCGCTAAGCGCCGCTTCCAGGTGCTGGGCGAAGCAGAAGGCATTCTGGTGATTGACGACTATGCGCATCATCCGACGGAGATCGAGGCTACGATCAGTGCTGCTAAAGCGACGGGCAAACGGATTATTGCCGTATTCCAGCCGCAGCGGTATTCGAGGACCTTTTTCCTTCTGGATGCGTTTAGCCGCGCGTTCGGAGAAGCGGATGAAGTGATCATCACCGATATTTATTCTCCTGCCGGCGAGAAGCAAATCGAGGGTATCAGTTCCGGTAAGCTGGTGGAGTTGATTGTCCAGAACAGTAATGCCGGTGCCCGCTATTTGCCTACCAAAGAGGATGTTCTGAACGATCTCAAAGGTCGTGTAAAAGAAGGCGATCTGGTTCTCACGATGGGGGCGGGCGATATTTGGAAAGTCGGCGCTGCTTTAGCAGAGTCTATTAAAGGCAAGAAGTAAATGGATTGCGCGCATGCTTTGCTGCTTCGCTGCAGCAGGGGATTGCATGGGCTTTTGTCTTTCGAACGGAGGCAAAGCGAGCGGAATCGCTAAGTATAACAGGCTGATCAAGATGCTTTCTTGGTCAGCCTGTTTGTTTTGTTTTTCGCACACTCATAAGTTGCCAAGCTTGATCATATAGCTAGGTGTAGAAGGACAAGTGAGGTGTGTGGATATGAATAAAGCACGGATGACGATTCGTTTTGATCACGATCCGCCGAAGGATAGTCATAAGGATCATATGCGTGAGGAACGTGATTCGTATCAAAAAGTTCCAGCAAGACGCAATGACCAAGTTGATGACCGCCATCTCGTATTCGACGAGTTTGACACAACGGCGCCAGATCGGTTTGCCGATGCGGGCACTTCGTTCGAACCTAGGAGCAGTATGCAGCATGATCATCTGCGCGTCGTTCCGCCTCTCCGGGAGGAGGGGGAGACCCCGAATGTGAACGGTCAAGAGTGGAGAACCTCGCGTCATAATCGGTCCAGGGGCCGATTAGCTGAGGAAAGACGGCGTCTGGATCATATCGACGGCGGGTCGTTTGGTGACGGACCTGAACATACCGATACATATGACGATATGCGTGAGCGTAAGGAACTCTATGACCTTCATGATGACGTGTATCCCGGAAGAGTGGACCCCGAAGCGAACGACTCCAACTGGAATCTCGGGCCCGAGGCGGATCTATATGAGTCATCTGCTGATGACTACAGTTATTATCGCTCACGCAAACCTACCTCCTTCTGGAAAATGGCTGTGTCCGTGACAGCGGCTGTTGTTACGGGTTTGCTGTTTGGGTATATGGTGTTGTCTATGTTTAACGGCGGTAATGCAGGTGAGGATCCAACATCGGGGCAGCTTGAAACCAATGATGCAGTGAATCAAGCACCGGCTGATTCCTCTGGTGGAACGGGTGCATCCCTCGCACCTGATTTAACTGAATCGGCTGTTCACATTCCTGGTGAAATCTTTTATATGCTTCAGTACGGTGTGTTCAGCACCCCGGAACGGGCTGAGCAAGCGAAGGGGGAGCTGCTGCAGTCCGGTATTGCCGCCGGCGGAGATTCGGATGAGGAGAACCGGGTGTATGCGGGCATTTCACCAGATCGCGAGCAGGCCAAGCTGCTCAGCAATCAGCTTAAGGCCGAAGGCGTCGAATTATACGTAAAAGAAATCGCGCTCCCTAATATAGAGTCAGCTGTCTTTGCGGGCGAGGAGCAGACGCTGGCGGACTATTTTAGGATAAGCGGGCAGCTGGTATCGGAGTTGAGTACGCTATCGGCATCGCTGCTGGGGAAGCAGGAGGCGGGCGCGGTGGCGTCGGAGAATATGACTGCGATCACAAATCTGCACCAGCAGTGGATCCAAACGATGAAGTTGCTGTCCGCCGGCTTGGGTCCGGAGACCGGGGCATTGCTGCCCGCGATGGAGCAATCCATGAACAGTGCAATCACTGCGCTCTCCGAATATAACAAAAATCAATCCAAGGGGCATTTGTGGGAGATTCAAACAGGTATGATGAACTATGTCATGGGCCAAAAGAAACTCCTGGACGGCCTATAAATTCAAATTTACGTCAAATCCGGCTTGGAACTGGAAATAGTTCCCCCTGCCGGATTTCTGTTTGTATTGCTTATCGATTCACCGTATAATAATTAGGGTGTCAAAATATGGCGAGGGAAGAGGATGCATGAAGAAAAACAAAGGAATGCTCATCTTGTTTTTGCTGCTGGGGTGGCTGACGGGAACATGGCTTGCTAAGGCGCTTCAGCCTGTCAAGGCTTTGTCGTTTTTAACGTCTACTACACCGATTAAGTGGTCGCCTCGCGCTGATTTTGACATTATTCGTTATGATATTAACCTTGAACTTAACTTTTGCCTGCTCAGTCTGCTTGGCATTATAGCTGCACTTTGGTTATACCGCAGGCTCTAAGACATGACAAAGGAGATTATCCCCCTTGAATGAGAAGAGAAACCGCCGTATCATATTGGCCTCCACCTCTCCTCGGCGTCAGGAATTGATTGCCTCCCTTCGTATCCCATTCGAGATTATGCCTAGTGAAGCTGATGAGGACACCCCGCAAGGGTGGTCGCCAGAGCGAATTGTGGAGTCACTGGCACTACGTAAAGCGGAAGCGGTTCTCCGAAAGCTGACGGATGATCCGGGAGATGGTATCATTGTGGGAAGCGACACGATTGTAGTTGTAGATGATCATGTCCTCGGGAAACCGGAGGATCATGCTGACGCGGCAAGGATGTTGTCCATGCTTCAAGGACGGGCTCACCTCGTGTACACGGGCGTGGCATGTGTTGACCGGGAATCTGGTCGTACAAAGGTTGCCCACCGTGTGACAACCGTAAAGATGAAATCGTTAAGTGATGATGCGATCGCGGCTTATGTAAAGAGCGGGGAACCTGCTGACAAAGCAGGCTCGTATGCGATTCAAGGCTTGGGTGCAACCATCGTGGAAGGAATCGAAGGCGACTATTTTAACGTTGTCGGCCTGCCGCTTTCTCTGCTGTCGGACATGCTGTCTGAAATGGGGATGGATGTACTCACCGATTCATAGATATAGAACAACGGCATGCGAAATGTAGGGGGATCCTAAATTTTCGGTGACCTGCTGATTTAAATCTTAGAAAAGAGGGGAATATATGGAGTCGCCAACGCTATTGCTGCGCGACATCCCCCATGATGAACGACCTAGAGAGCGCATGATGCAATATGGGGCGAGCGCTTTAAGCCATGCAGAATTGCTGGCGATATTGCTTCGGACCGGAACCCGCCAAGAATCTGCCGTACATATAGCCCAGCGGCTGCTGGGGGAAGCAGGCGGCATCCGGCAGCTCGTTGATCTCAGCATTGAGGAAATTACGCAAATCAAAGGAATTGGAACCGCTAAGGCTGTTCAGCTGAAGGCTGGCATAGAGCTTGGACGGCGCTTAGCCGCATCGAGACATGTAGAGCCAGTTATTATTCGCAGTCCGCATGACGCGGCAGAACTGCTCAGTGAACAGATGCGCTATTTACAGAAAGAGCATTTTGTCTGTGTATTTTTAAATACGAAAAATCATGTCATTGCCCAGGAAACGTTATCGATGGGAAGCCTTAACGCTTCCATCGTTCATCCCCGCGAGGTGTTCAGAGCGGCCATCAAATGCAGCAGTGCATCCCTGGTGTGCGCGCATAACCATCCTAGCGGAGATCCGACGCCCAGCCCGGAAGACATATCGCTGACTGCCCGCTTAGTGGAGGCAGGACAGATTGTCGGGATCGACGTGCTGGATCATCTGATCATTGGGGACGGTTCGTTTGTAAGTTTGAAGGAACGGGGCTTGATGTAATATAATAGTTCAGATTGACGAAGAAAGGGAGATACATCATGTTAGGTGGTTTTACGAAAGATTTGGGAATCGATTTGGGGACGGCAAATACGCTGGTTTATGTTCGTGGGAAAGGAATTGTCGTAAGAGAGCCTTCCGTGGTTGCTCTGCGTACAGATACGAAGAGCATTGAAGCCGTCGGAGAATCGGCTAAGAAAATGATTGGACGCACACCAGGCAATATTCGTGCCATTCGCCCGATGAAAGACGGCGTCATCGCTGACTTTGATACAACAGCTACGATGATTAAATACTTTATTCGTCAAGCACAGAAGCAACGCTCCATATTCCCGCGCCATCCGAACGTGATGGTATGTGTACCTTCCGGCATTACGGCGGTAGAGCAGCGTGCGGTTGAAGATGCGACCAAGCAAGCCGGTGCACGCGAAGCTTATACGATCGAAGAACCCTTTGCAGCTGCAATCGGTGCCGATTTGCCTGTGTGGGAACCTACAGGCAGCATGGTTGTTGATATCGGCGGAGGTACGACCGAGGTTGCGGTCATTTCTCTTGGCGGTATCGTAACCAGCCGCTCTGTACGCGTGGCAGGCGATGAGATGGATGAGTCTATTATTTCCTATATCAAACGTCAATATAACTTGATGATCGGTGAGCGCACATCCGAGCTGCTCAAGATGGAAGTCGGTTCCGCCATGCCGCTGGAGACCGTGGAAACGATGGAAATTCGCGGCCGTGACTTGGTGACGGGTCTGCCGAAGACGATTACCATTACTTCGGATGAGATTAGCGAAGCGTTGGCAGATACCATTAATGCCATTGTTGAAGCGGTTAAGGTTACGCTTGAGAAATGTCCTCCGGAGCTTGCTGCGGATATTATGGACCGCGGCATCGTGCTTACGGGAGGCGGCGCATTGCTTCGCAACGTGGACAAGCTGCTCGCCGAAGAGACCGGCATGCCGGTGATCGTTGCAGAGAATCCGCTGGATTGCGTGGCCATTGGCACAGGTAAAGCGCTCGAGAACATTCACTTGTTTAAATCCCGGAGCAGCTCTGCCGTCCGTTCCAAACGGTAGAACCTAATAGAAGAAGTGTAAACCCCTAATGTTGGGAGAGAAAACAGTAAGTTAGAGGGTGTTGCAACTGTTTAAGCTGCTAGGCAATAAGCGTTTGTTTATTATGCTCATCGGGCTGGTAGCGTTTATCGCTATTATGGGGTTTACGCTCGGCCCGAGAGCTTCTTTATCTTGGCCTGAAAAATTTGTCAAAGATACGGTCGGTTTTGTGCAAAGTGTGTTTTATAAGCCCGCTGCCTATATAGCGGGTTTCTTTGAAGATGTACGGAACATGAAGGAGATCTATGAAGAGAATGAGGAACTGCGTAGAGCGGTAGCCCAATATTCTCGAGAGAGTGCTTCCTACAATACAATGAAAGCCAATTACGAAGAGCTTCAAGATATTCTTGGATTTACGAAGAACCAGAAGGACCGTGACAAATATGTATATCGTACCGCACAGGTCCTTAGCGTGAATTCAGATCCAAACAACCGAACGCTTGTCATTGACTTGGGCGAGCGTGCCGGGGTTCGCCCTAACATGTCGGTGACGACCGTCGACGGCATGGTCGGTATTGTTAGCAGCGTAAGCAATTTCAGCTCAACGGTGAAGCTGCTGACAACGATGGACGCCCAGGATCCGAATCCGCAGCCGATTGCGGTAACGGCCATCGGGAAAGAGGATAAAACGTTTGGCGTGGTCGAGAGCTACGATGAGAAGACCAACACGTTGCAGATGACGCGTATTCAGGAGAATGATCCGATCAAGAAGGGCGATAAAATTATTTCATCCGGTGCCGGAGGCGTTATACCACAGGGCTTGATCATTGGTGAGGTGAAAAGTGTTCAGGTAAGCCAATACGGTCAGAGCAGAACAGCTACGATCAAACCGGCGGCCAAGTTTGATGATTGGAAGTATCTGATCGTTGTCTTTACGCCTGAGGAGCCTGAATAAGATGGCACGTAAACAGATTTTGGTCCTGTTGCTGTTCGTGTTGTTTATCCTGCAGGGTACGGTGGTTTTCTGGTTAACGCCAAGCTCGCTGCAGCTTCAGATTTATCCTAACTTTGTATTGGTCTGCTTATTCTTTGTATCGATTTATTATCATCGCCATACGGGGCTGGTGCTCGGACTCCTATTCGGCATGCTTCACGATATCGTGTATTACGGCGAGATGATTGGCACTTATTCATTTGCTATGGGGGTATCCGCGTATCTGGTGGGACTTGTATTCAAGTCCCCGCGGGCACCTCTGCCCATGATGATGACCGTTGTCATCCTGGGAAGTTTGTTGTTTGACAGTACGCTTTTTGGCATATATAAGGTGTTTCGACTCAATCCGACTTCTTATAATTGGTCACTGCTTCATCATATGCTACCCAATCTCCTTGTTCATTTTGCCTTTGCTCTGGCGATTTACGTTCCTCTTCGCAAGCAGATTGAGTTGGTTACGAAGAATCAGAGAAGGAAGGCATCCTGAACCCTCCATTATGACATTTTACTAGACTAGCAGGAACTTGAAGGTTTGAGCGCGAAATGTATAGGGATGGGAGGGACAGGCTTATGGCTGTAAAATCCAATCATGTAACGATTAAGGGCATCAAAGATGGCCTGGTATTCCTGCTTGATGACCAGTGCGAGCTGGAGGAGTTGCTCGGCGAGCTGCGCTATAAGCTGGAGCACAGTCATCAGAATATTTTGACCGGACCTATCATTCATGTGGATGTGAAGCTGGGTTCCCGGAAAATTTCCGAAGAAGAGAAGCAGACGATTCTTGACATATTGAAGCAAAAGGGCAACCTGCTGATACGTAATGTGGAGTCGCCGTCGCTTGAGTCCGAGCTCATTCCAGAGGAGAAGTTTACGCTTAAGACGGGAATGGTGCGTTCCGGACAGGTGCTGCATCATGACGGCGATCTCTTGTTCCTCGGCGATGTGAATCCCGGCGGGACCATAACGTGTACCGGCGATATCTACATATTGGGAGCTCTGCGTGGAACCGCGCACGCCGGTGTAGAGGGCAACGAGGAAGCGATTATAGCGGCTTCGTATTTTGCCCCCACCCAGCTCCGTATCTCCCAGATGATCAGCAGACCGCCGGATGAGTGGGAGACGCGGGAAACGGTCATGGAGTTTGCGTATTTGAAGGACGGAAGCATGGAGATCGATAAGATCAGCAACATCTCACGTTTGGGTCGGGATTTTAATGTGTTTAAAGGGGTGTAGAACATGGGAGAGGCAATCGTCGTAACTTCAGGTAAAGGCGGAGTCGGTAAAACGACGACATCGGCGAACATCGGCACAGCTTTAGCACTGCTCGGAAAAAAAGTGTGTCTGGTTGATACGGACATCGGTCTTCGTAATTTGGATGTCGTGATGGGCCTGGAAAACCGGATAATATACGATTTGTGCGACGTTGCAGAAGGGCGATGCCGACTTAACCAGGCGCTAATCAAGGATAAGCGCTTTGATGAGCTGTATATGCTTCCTGCAGCCCAGACCAAAGACAAGAATGCCGTTTCTCCGGAGCAGGTGAAAGATATCGTACTTGAATTGAAAAAGGAATTCGAATACGTCATTATCGATTGTCCGGCTGGAATCGAGCAAGGATTTAAGAATGCAATTGCCGGTGCCGATAAAGCGATTGTGGTTACAACGCCCGAGAATGCAGCGGTGCGGGATGCGGATCGGATTATCGGCCTGCTGGAGAGCTCGCATGTCGAGTCTCCGAAGCTCGTGGTGAACCGGATTCGCCCGAACATGGTGAAATCCGGCGACATGCTGGAGATTGAAGATGTGCTACAGGTGCTGAATATTGATCTAATCGGTATCGTGCCGGATGATGAAATGGTCATTAGAGCGGCCAACATCGGAGAGCCTACGGTGATGAATCCGGACTCTCAGGCAGCCATCGCCTATAGAAACATCGCCCGGCGTATCCTAGGTGACACCGTTCCTCTGATGCAAATCCATCAGAAAAAAGGAATGTTCACTAAATTCAAAAAGTTTTTTGGAATGGGTTAAGGGCTTATAACACGAACCGGTGCCGAGAGGCATCGGTTTTTTTTGTTTACTTCATTAACGCTGTTTTGATATGCATACATTCTGCGTGCCTCTTCAATAGGGCTTGTTCTAAATATCTTTCATCTCCTCATAGGATAGAGTAAGAAAACAAGCCCCAAGGGGGAAAGAACAATGGACATCAAAACTTCAGTTAAGAACCGAAGAGAAGCCCGCATTCGCGAGCTGCTGGAAGGGGAACAGTCTCCGGCACCGCATGATAAGTCGTCATGGACGCCCGTTCCCGAGAGGAAGCCTGCCAATCTCAATCTTCACAAGACAGGCTTTGTACAGGATCACAGAGCGAACCCATCCCCGCATCTCGCAGAGAGGGAACCGGATCCCGAGCAGCTTTGGAAGCAAGGGCACCGCGGTTGGCATGGTACGCTGGATCCCGATGATCCAGGGGAACCTCCAAGAAAAGCTTCGTTTCTGTCGGGATTGGTGCGCCGCGTAATCGTCAGTGCGCTGGTGTTTGGGCTGGCATGGGGGGTATTTTCGTTTCAGCAGCCGTGGGCTCTTCGTACGCAAGCTTTTATTGTTGAGGGACTGAGCCATGAGATGGATTTCCAGGCAGCTCAAGTATGGTACGAGGAGCACTTTGGAAGCGCGCCTTCCTTTATTCCGATTTTTGGACAAACTGACGAGCGCTCGACGAAGGTAAATGCCGGGACTTCTTTAGTTCCTCCGCTTTCCGGAAAGGTGGTCCAATCCTTTGCTGTTGATCTTAAAGGCATTGTTTTGGAAGCCGGAGGGGGTTCTTTAGCAGACCGGGCGGTTAAGAGTATAGAGACTGGACGCGTGCTTGAGGTTAAAGAACATCCTGAGACTGGGATCACCATTCTCATACAGCATACAGGAGAGAGAACGGCGATATACAGCAGGCTGGCAGAAACGGGACTTAAGGTAAACGATTGGGTCCAAGGTGGAGATATTATCGGCACATTGGCGTCTTCAGGCACAGGCAGCCCGCCCGCCCTTTATTTCGAACTGAAAGAGGGGAATCGTGGTGTCGATCCGGCGGAAGTGATTCCGTTTGATTAAGTTTAAGGGAACGGTATTGTCGCTGCATCCTCTCTTTGTTATTGTCATGCTGGCCTCTGTATTCACCGGTCGCTTTTTAGAATTGCTGACCCTGTTTATTATCGTGTTTATTCATGAATTGGGACACGCCGCCGCAGCGGCAGCGATGGGGTTCAAGGTACGAGCCATTCAGATGCTGCCGTTCGGCGGCGTTGCTGTCATTGAAGATGACGGCAGGATGACCGCGATGAAGGAAATAATCATTGCGCTTGCGGGTCCGCTGCAAAATGTCATCATGATTGGAATTACCCTGGTGTGCAGATGGGCGGGGTGGGGAGACGAGCAGCTGTTATCTTATATCATTCAGGGGAATCTCATCATTGCGCTGTTTAACCTTCTCCCGATTCTGCCACTGGATGGCGGCAAAGTGCTGCAGGCTCTCATGAGCCTGCTCGCCCCATATCATGCGACGTTGCTGTGGGCTTCCCGCGCCGGCATTTTGTGCAGCTTGATCATGATCGGATATGGCTTGCAGCCGTTATTCTCCGGCGGCGGTATCCGTTTAAATGTGCTGATGATCGGTTTCTTTTTAGCGTATTCCAATTTTGAAGACTATCGGAATGTGCATTACCGGTTCTTACGATTTTTGGTTAATCGGAGCGAGATTTATGAACGAAACTTGGATGGACTCGGTCCTGCCCAGCCAATCGTTGCAGATTCTTCGAAACCTTTGGATGATATCATGCGTCTATTTAAACGAGAGAAGTATCATCTCATTTATGTCATGAGCGGACGAGGCAGCCTGCTTGCCGTCGTTCCGGAGCAGCATGTGATCTCTTCTTATTTTGCATCAAATGGTCCGCCCTGGTATGCGTAAATCGTAAACACCATGAGGAAGACGCAGGGCGGGCCATGATTCTTTATCCATTCATATCATCTGAGATTGTGTTAGGATAAAAAAATAGAATATCGTCTTCCATATGAGGGGTGAAGCCATGAGGCAAATGATAGTTCATTGTGAACATGAGACCATTCAGATGGCCCTCATCGAAGATGGGAGGTTAGCAGAATTCGCCGTTGAGCGGAGTCGTGAGGAAAGTGTAGTCGGTAGTTTTTATAAGGGCAGGGTTGTTAATGTGCTGCCGGGGATGCAGGCGGCTTTTGTAGATATCGGGCTGAAGAAGAATGCATTTCTTTATATTGATGATGTGCTCCATCCTCATTTAGAGAAGCAGCCCAAGCAGAAGCCGTCAATATCGGAGCTGCTAACAGTAGGCCAGGAATTGATCGTGCAGGTGATGAAGGAACCGAGAGGTGGCAAGGGGGCGCGGGTCACTACCCATTTCTCGCTTCCTGGTAGATGCATGGTGTACATGCCTACTGCGGATTATGTAGCCGTCTCCAAGAAAATTGGACGTGATGCGGAAAGAGCAAGGCTGAAGAGTATCGGCGATCAGCTCCGCACAGACGAAGAGGGGATCATTATCCGCACGGTATCGGAGGACGAGCCTTTAGAATTTCTTAAGGGAGATCTTGAATATCTGCGAAAAGAGTGGGCGCGAATTCTCGACAAGAGCGAATCTTCTCCTGCTCCAACGCTTCTTCATCGTGATCTAGGTATGCTGCAGCGTTTTCTCCGCGATGCTTTTGATCCGCTTCATGACGAACTTGTGATCGACAGCAAGCTTAAAGGCGAGGAAACCAAGAGCTATCTGAGGGAAACCGTTCCTGGTATAGAGCCAAAGGTTACATATTACTCGGAAGGAAGTCCGATTTTTCATGCTTACGGGTTGGACGAGCAGATGAGAGCCGGCTTTGCAAGGAAAATCACGCTTCCCGAGGGTGTAACCATTGTTGTAGATCAGACGGAGGCCATGACCATCATGGACGTGAATACAGCCAAATATATCGGTGGCGATAATTTCGAGGAAACGGTGCTGAAGACAAATCTTATGGCGGCGCAGCAGATTGCAAGAATCCTGCGGCTCTGGGATATCGGAGGCATTATCATCGTTGATTTCATCGATATGGATCGTGAAGAGCATCGGGAGCAGGTTGTTTCTGCCATGGAGGCTGTGATGCGCAAGGACCGTACCAAGAGCTTTGTGGTGGGTTGGACCAAGCTGGGACTGCTGGAAATGACCCGAAAAAAAGCTAGAGAAAGCTCTTCGCTCCCATTTGCCAAGCCCTGCGGAGCTTGTGGGGGCAGAGGCGTTGTTATCGAACAATGATGTTGACGGTGAACATGGGATATGATATTATCATTGGGTATGTGTCTAGTGATGAATTGCTGCACATGCTGTAACCGCTCCGGTTGGGTTAGCAAGGACGTTCCTGCTTAGGACGGACACCTTAAACTAGGCGAGTCTGAGACATAGGGAGGTGCAAGCAAATGTACGCTATTATCGAAACAGGTGGTAAACAATACAAAGTTCAAGAGGGCGACGTATTGTTCATCGAGAAGCTGACTGCAGGTGACGGCGAGAGCGTGACTTTCGACCGTGTACTGGCCGTATCCAAAGAGGACGGTTTGGTAGCAGGTACGCCGATTGTTTCCGGTGCGACTGTAACTGCGAAGGTAGAGAAGCACGGTAAAGGCCGTAAGGTCGTTGTATACAAATACAAGCCGAAGAAGAACTACCACAAGAAGCAAGGTCATCGTCAACCTTACACTAAAGTAACCATCGAGAAAATCCAAGCGTAAGTAGGTGCGGTAATTGATTACTGTACAAGTACTGCGCGGGGGAGATGGACGGATCCATAGCTTCAAGGTTACGGGGCACGCGGGATATGCCAATCCTGGAGAAGATATTGTATGTGCTGGAGTTTCCAGCATTACAGTGGGGACGGTCAATTCCATTGAAGTGTTAACCGGAACTGTTATGGAGACCCGGATGAAGGGCGGCTTTCTTAGTGCGAATCTTCCGCCGACGGCAGACGATTCCGTCTCGGGACAAGTTCAACTGCTTCTCGAATCCATGGTTGTTATGTTACAGGGAATTGCCGATTCATACGGCAAGTATATAAGAATACAAGAATTGACTACTTGAAGAAGGAGGTAGACAACATGTTGAAATTGGATCTTCAGTTATTCGCATCGAAAAAAGGTGTAGGTTCCACAAAGAACGGTCGCGATAGCGAATCGAAACGTCTTGGTGTGAAACGTGCAGACGGTCAAGCAGTGACTGGCGGCAGCATCTTGGTTCGCCAACGCGGAACGAAAATTCATCCAGGAACGAACGTAGGTATCGGTAAAGACGATACTTTGTTTGCGAAAGTTGACGGCGTTGTGAAATTTGAACGTTGGGGTCGTGATCGCAAGAAAGTGAGCGTCTACCCGGTTGATGTCGCTCCAGTAGCGGCTGCAGTAGAAGCTTAATCGTTTCTTATGCTGCATACAGAAGAAGCCTTTCGGCATCGTTGCCGGGGCTTCTTTTTTTGTGAATTGCGCAAAGATCATCATCCAGGGGATGAACCGTCCTGGAAGTCTATGATATACTGGGATTTGGTGAATGTAACCAATTGCTGTTGAAAGACGAGGAGAAGCGATGAAATCCTGGAAATGGATAGCAGCTGGGGCGGGGTTAACCTCCGTAATACCCGTAGCATGGATGGTATGGAAACCGACTTTGGCTGCAGGAGCAGTGTTGACGGTTTGGGCTGTCGCTGCGTCTGCCTGCGGTGCATGGCTTGTCCGAAAATCGGACGAGCGCAGACAGCAAGCCATCATTCGGAATATGGAGTCGACGGCGATTCAGATGTTGAATCACCATCGTCATGATTGGATGAATGAGCTTCAAATTTTGTACGGCTACATTCAACTTGGAAAGCTTGATAAAACAGTGGGTTCTGTGGAAAGAATAAAGGACAGGATGGCGACGGAGAGCAGAATATCTAAGCTAGGCATTCCTTCGCTGGTTTTTTATTTACATTCATACCGTACGTACAGCAACAATCTGCAGCTCGACGTTGAAGTTGTGGACCAGGTACAACTGGAAGACAAAGTATCGCCACAAACGGCGGAGTCTTTTACCGAAGCAATCATTCAAACGGTGAGAGCTTTTCAATTGAGCGGAAAAGCGTCCTGGGGGGATACCCGGCAATTAACATTAACATTTATGCAGCAAGAACAAGAGCTGATGGTATGGGCACAAGGAGAAGGATCCTTTGGAGACCCGGACAGCTTGAAGCTTCAGATTGAACAATCCGTAAAAGGCGAAGGCATTCGGGTGGAGCAGACGGAGCCGGGGGAGACCTCGTATCGTTTGTATTTGCCGTTTGTGACTTGAGGAAGGTGATTTCATGTTTGTAGATAAGGCAAAAGTATATGTAAAAGGCGGAGACGGCGGAGATGGTCTCATTGCGTTCCGTCGAGAGAAATACGTTCCTGAAGGCGGACCTGCCGGCGGTGACGGCGGTAAGGGCGGCGACGTGATTTTCCGGGTGGACGAAGGACTGCGCACGTTGATGGATTTCCGTTACCAGAAGCATTTTAAGGCCAAGCGCGGGGAAAAAGGCCGCAATAAAAGTCAGCATGGCGCCAATGCGGATAGCATGATTGTCCGTATCCCGCCGGGTACCATCTTAATGGATGACGATACCGGTGAGGTTATTGGGGATCTGACCCGGCACGGTCAACAGGTTGTTGTTGCCAGAGGAGGCCGTGGAGGGCGTGGAAATATCCGCTTTGCTACGCCGAACAATCCGGCGCCTGAACTTGCCGAGAACGGTGAGGAAGGCGAAGAGCGTTACGTAACCCTGGAACTTAAAGTGATGGCTGATGTAGGTCTCGTCGGGTTCCCTAGCGTAGGCAAATCAACCTTGTTATCCGTTGTATCTGCGGCTCAGCCGAAGATCGGCGCATACCACTTTACGACCATAACACCGAATTTGGGAATGGTTGAGGTTGGAGACGGTCGCAATTTCGTAATGGCTGACTTGCCTGGTCTGATTGAGGGTGCTCATGAGGGCGTGGGACTTGGTCACGAATTCCTCCGGCACGTGGAAAGAACACGCGTCATTATCCATGTTGTGGATATGGCAGGCACGGAAGGAAGGGATCCGTTTGAGGACTGGGAAAAAATCAATGATGAAATCAGGCTTTACAACCCGGTTCTGGTCGATCGGCCGCAAATCGTAGCCGCTAATAAAATGGATATGCCGGAGGCGGAAGAGTATTTGGCAGCCTTCAAAGAGAAGGTGAAGGAAATCCGTCCGGACATCGAGGTCATGCCGATTTCCTCGCTGACCCGACAAGGTATCCAGGAACTTCTTTATCGCACGATCGATGTGCTCGAAAGTATTCCGGATGAGCCGGCGATTGAAGAAGTATCCGAGGTTTCCGAGCGTAAGGTGTATAAATTCAAAGCGCAAAACGACAACTCCTTCACCGTCACTAGGGATAATGAGATGTATGTGGTGCATAGCGAGCGAATTGAGCGGATGCTGAAACGGATGCAGATGAATTCACATGATGCGATTCTGAAGCTTGCAAGAACGATGCGTCATATGGGCGTTGATGAAGAGCTCCGGAAACGGGGCGCGACAGAAGGCACCATTGTACGGATTGGCGATTTCGAATTCGAATTTGTTGAAGGCAGCAGCTACTATTAATGCGTGACAAATACGTTTTGAAGAAAAATACCGCAAGGTCTGTATAACAGCAGGCTTGGCGGTATTTTTTTTATGAATGAACTTGTATCTCCGTGAATCGATAACACGTAAACATGCGCAGTGATTTATGGCATCTGCCTGTGAAATTGTTTCGATATGTCTTTTCCATTTAGGTTTCCAAATTTTGCATCCACATATCGGGTAAATCGTATACAATAGTAGTACAATAGTCCTTTTCCATATACCATCAGGATGGAAGGAACGGCGTAAAAAGGAGAGTAGAACTATGGCTATTATTGAAGTTGTAAAATACGAAGGGCCGCCGGATGTGTTTGCATGGCGTTATCCGAATCAGGAGTTAGGGACTTGGACCCAGCTCATTGTTCATGAGACACAGGAGGCAATTCTGTATAAGGGCGGTCAGGCCCTGGACTCCTTCTCGGCGGGGCGGCATACGCTGAGTACAGCGAATATACCGATTTTATCCAATGTGATCAATCTTCCATTCGGTGGGAAGTCTCCCTTTACGGCAGAAGTCTGGTTTGTGAACAAACTTCGTTCACTGGACGTGAAATGGGGAACTAACTCGCCGATCCAGCTGCAAGATCCGAAATACAATATTATCGTATCGGTCCGGGCTTTTGGCCAATTCGGCGTACAGATCAGCGATCCGCGAAAGTTTCTGGCGACCATGGTCGGTACGTTGCAAACTTTTGACCAGGGCACCCTGATTAAATATTATCGCGGCGTACTGATGTCCAATATTACGGAAATCATATCCTCCTATATCGTTCGCAAAAAAATCAGCGTTGTGGAGATCAATGCTTACATAGCGGAAATATCGAAGCATATCATGGAAGCGATTGCGCCTTCATTTGAAGAGATAGGGATCACTCTGCTGAATTTCTATGTAGATTCCATTAACATACCGGAGAATGACCCTGCAGCTGTTCGAATCAAGGAGGCGCTAGCGAAGAAAGCGGAGATGGACATCATCGGATATACCTATCATCAGGAAAGAACCTTTGATACGCTTGAGGGGGCAGCGAAGAATCCCGGCAGCCCGGCAGCGGTCATGGGAACCGGGCTGGGCATGGGACTTGGGATGGTCGGCCCGATGTACGAGACCGCCCGGCATATGTTTGAGAGTTCAAAGGAACTAGAGAAGGATGATATGCCAATCAACCAGAAGGCATGTACCAAATGCGGAACACGGAACGGGGAAGAAGCCCGATTCTGTTCGGGATGCGGCCAATCGCTTCAGGCGCAAGCCGAGCAAGAGCCAGCGAAAACTGTCCGGTGCAACGATTGCGGGCAGCCTCTACCTCCAAATGCCAAGTTTTGTCTTCACTGCGGAGACCCTTACCATGCATGCCCTAAGTGTGGCCATGACCATCCGGCCGGTGCTGTTGAATGTCCGGAGTGCGGTGCCCCGCTGCCTATGCCTTGCCGGGCATGTGGTGAATTGGTGGATGCGGAAGCCAAGTTTTGCCCGCACTGCGGGTCGAGCCATGAACTTACATGTCCTGGGTGTCATCATGAGATCAAACCGGGCCAGAAGTTTTGCATGGAGTGCGGTCATAAATTGATGTGAAGTGAAAGCGGGGGAATAAAGTGAACACAAGGACCACAAGTCGAAACAGATTATGGCTGGCTGCCGTAGCGCTTCCGGTCGTAACCATCCTTCTGTTCGGATTGATCAGTGGGATCGTTCAACTGAATGCTTGGATATCGGGCATAGCCCTCGGATGCGTCGAGGCGGCCATTCTTGTATTTATCGGTTTTGTCATGCAACAGCGCAAAGCGGCTTCGTCAGGAGCACCTTTTCATATTGCTTCAGGCGTTATTATAGGGATCTATACAATCTCCGTCTTGCTGGAGGTTATTCTGCTGGGATATTTATTTAAGCTTCCTGAATCTTCGTATTTGATGATTCATCTGATAACCTTCCTGGGGTTTTCGGTTGTTTTGGGACTGATAGCTTTGGCGGGAAAATATGCAGGAGCTCATGAACGGAAGGAAAGTGATCATCTTTCGGTTAAGAAAGAGACGGTGGCTTGGATCGGGGGAATCCGGAGAAAACTAGGGGAGATGCCAGGAGAGAACATTCATTCGTTAGACCGGCAGATGGCCGAGCTTGAGGAAACGCTTCGGTATAGCGATCCAATCACACACACCTCATTATATGAAGTGGAGCATATGATCCAGCAAAAAATCGCGATGTTGGAGGACCAAGTGGCACTGATCGGGGAGACACAAGCGGAACAACGTGATGAGCTGGCAGAGCAAACCGTTCACATCATCCGCGATATCCTTAGAACGGTACAGGATCGCAACACGGAACTTCTGAAAGCAAAAGCGGGATCAACCTAATGCAGATGATAGAGGGGATAGAAAATGGAAGCTTCTGATCTCAAGCGCTTTAAACAGAAATTCACGACAGTGGATTATTCCATTATTGCGCTGGCGGTTCTGTTTTTTCCGCTGGCCATTGTGCTGGCAGCTGTTCGGGTGCTTGTCACCCATCGCCATAATCACTGTAAGGGACGAAACAACCGGCTCTTCGGGTGGGTTTTGGTCATCACCTATGGAATCTTTGAATTGCTTATGATTCTGGCGACTATTGATGATAAAGATGTCGATGGCCTCTATTCGGCTTCCATCGTTTGGGGCGTTATTATACTGGTTCCAGCTATCATCATGCTGTTGATTGCCAAAAAAGAAGACAAGAAATTCAACAGCTTACTGCAATTTTATTCGAATGCCATTATGAAAAGAGGGCTCGTCCAGATTGAACATATCGCTCGTGAGGCAAGACAAACGCCGGCACATGCCGTCCGGGATATCACGTTCATGTTTGAACGGCGTATGCTGCCTAACGGAAAGCTCGACAATGGAGTCGTCATCATCCCGTCCTTGCAGAGGAGAAGCCAATCCCCATTCCAAGGGGAATTTGTTTCGCGCAGCGGACAGAGAATGCAGTATTCACTGGGCGAAGTTGCGGCTGAACCAGAGCAATTAATCCGAAACGAAGCGACGCCCGATCCAGGACCGAAGTCTGTGGAATGCCCGGGCTGCGGGGCAAGGTCGGTCGTAACGCATCTGGAGAAAAAAGAATGTGAGTATTGCGGTACGGTGATTGTGGCTTAATCTTCATGCGTCCGATTAAGAAGAAATTGAGGAGATCTTGGTATGAGCGTTCCAGTGAAGCCTTTTAAATCGCGATTTTAAAATTTCTATTATTTTATTATTGGTCTGACGTATGTGTTTTTTCCATTAGCTTTGATCATTGCGGGGTTTCGTATTTTACCCACGCAACAACATCACAGTTTCAGGGGAACTTCATCCGATCAATCACCTATATCAGCCGCGTCACTGGGACCAAAAAGTCATGAGTGTGCTGGCTGCGGAAACAGAATCATGTTAAACCCAAACGAATCAGTACCATGCGACTATTGCGGGTTGACCTTGAGTTACACATCGTCAGTATAACGTTATCGGCAGTCTCCGCATACCGGAGACTGCTTTTTCTTACGCATCATTTACAATTTTGACGTGAATATCGATGTGTTCCGATTCGAATTGCGATATAGTATAGGCTATAGAGTTGACATAAGAAATATCGGGATATCTAAAAAAACTGGACACTTATGTATTGCCCTTACTTGGTATATCCAGTATAATGTCCACTATACGAATACAGTAGTCTTTGAGGAGAGGACGTTTGTGAAGGAACGCTACTATTTGGTCCGGGAAGACATCCTTCCCGAGGCTGTGGTTAAGACGATGCAAGTGAAAAAATTGCTGGCGTCGGGAGACGTTAGGACGGTCCATGAAGCCGTTGAGCAGGTTGGGCTTAGCCGAAGCGCTTTTTATAAGTACAAGGATGGAATCCATCCTATCAATCAACTGGAACGAGATGAAATCGTAACGATTTCTATCGATATGGAACATCGCTCCGGGATGTTATCCGAAGTGCTGGGGCTGGTAGCGGGTGAAGGCGGGAATGTGTTAACCATTCATCAGAGCATTCCGCTGCAGGGTATCGCCAATGTCGTGATTTCCGTCGAAGTATCCCGGCTTAATGAGGAGCTGGATGATCTGCTCGACGGATTGAGACGAATAACCGGAGTAAGAAGAGTGCAGATGATAGGCCAAGGGTAAGTTATGACGAATAAATAGATATCTATGCGATGGGATACAGGAGGTATGTATTAATGAAACCGGTCAAAGTAGGACTTTTGGGATTAGGAACCGTAGGGACAGGGGTTGTCCGCATCGTTGAGGGGCATCAGGAGGATTTGAGCAGCCAGGTCGGTTCGCCGATTACGATAGAACGCATCGCTGTCAAACATTTGGAGAAGTACCGCAGTATCAATGTGGACCAGAATAAACTGACGGAAGATCCATGGGCGGTCATCCGCGATCCTGAGATTGATGTCATCGTTGAAGTGATGGGCGGGATTGAGCAGACAAAAACCTATATCCTCGAAGCGCTTGAGCGCGGCAAGCATATCGTAACGGCGAATAAGGATCTGATGGCTCTCCATGGTGCCGAAATATTAGCCAAGGCGCAAGAGAAGCAGTGCGACGTGTTCTACGAGGCAAGCGTTGCTGGCGGTATTCCTATTATCCGCACGTTGATTGAAGGCTTCTCCTCGGATCGAATCATGAAAATCATGGGGATCGTGAACGGTACAACCAACTTCATTTTGACCAAGATGAGCCAAGAAGGCGCATCGTATGAGGATGTCCTGGCAGAAGCTCAGGAGCTGGGTTATGCAGAAGCCGATCCGACCTCCGATGTGGAAGGCTTGGACGCGGCCCGCAAAATGGCGATACTCGGGACACTCGGCTTCCGCACGAACGTTGAGCTCCAGGATGTAACCGTTAAGGGAATCTCGCAAGTGACCAAAGAAGATATCGCCTATGCGAAGCGTTTGGGCTACGAGATGAAGCTTCTGGGTATAGCGGAGCGTCAGGACGATGAGTTTAGCATCACGGTTCAGCCTACGATGGTTCGAAAAGGACATCCTATCGCGGCCGTGAATGGGGTATTTAACGCGGTTTATGTATACGGAGAAGCTGTAGGTGAAACGATGTTTTACGGAGCAGGCGCCGGCGAGATGCCAACCGCTACATCCGTTGTTGCAGACCTGGTTGCCGTCATCAAGAATCTGAAGCTCGGCGTCAACGGCCTCAAAGCCATCGTTCCATACAAACCGAAGAAACTCAAAACCGATGAGCAGATCATGTACAAGAACTTCATTTTGCTTCATGTCGACGATAAAGCAGGTGTGCTTGCCCAAATTACGCAGGTGTTCGCCGAATATAACGTCAGCCTGGAATCCGTTGTTCAGCAGCCGAACGAGCATAATCCGGACGCAGAGATTATCATCGTCACGCACAATGCGAGTAAAGCCAATATGGATGAAGTGCTGAATCATTTTGAAGGCCTGGAAGTCATTCGCCGGATTAAAAGTGTTTACCGTGTTGAAGGATAAGGGATTAGAACTCATTAAATAACCCGATATAATTTTTTCATAAGAAAAGGAGAACATGAGAGATGCCGTATGAAGGATTGCTTCAAACCTACAGAGAATATTTGCCGGTGAATGAGCGTACTCCGCTTCTAACGCTTAAGGAAGGGAACACCCCCCTGATCAAAGCCGTGAATCTATCCGAAGAGCTCGGAATTGATCTTCATTTCAAATTTGAAGGGCTTAATCCCACGGGTTCATTTAAAGACCGTGGGATGGTAATGGCCGTGGCAAAAGCAATGGAAGAGGGAAGCCGCACTATTATGTGCGCTTCCACGGGTAATACGTCTGCAGCAGCTGCTGCTTATGCCGCTCGTGGCGGATTAAATTGTATCGTTATCATTCCGAACAATAATATTGCGCTGGGCAAGCTCGCCCAGGCGATGATCTACGGAGCGAAGGTTATTGCGATTGAGGGCAATTTTGACCGCGCGCTGGAAATCGTGCGTGAGATTACGGCGAAGCATCCGATTGCGCTTGTGAACTCCGTGAATCCTTATCGAATCGAAGGCCAGAAGACGGCTGCATTCGAAGTTGTTGACCAGTTAGGGAAAGCTCCGGACGTGCTGGCGATTCCGGTCGGCAATGCGGGGAACATCTCCGCTTACTGGAAAGGATTTAAAGAGTACCATGCAGCGGGTAAATCATCTTCACTGCCGAAAATGCTAGGATTTGAAGCAGAAGGTGCTATGGCGATCGTGAAGGGAGAGCCTATTGCGAATCCGGAAACGGTAGCGACTGCCATCCGTATCGGGAACCCGGCCAGCTGGAAAACCGCGGTTGCGGCCGCAGAGGAATCCGGTGGACAGATTAACTACGTAACGGATGAAGAAATTTTGGAAGCATACCGCAAAATTGCATCGCGTGAGGGCATTTTTGCCGAGCCTGGATCGGCTGCCTCCATCGCAGGCGTTTATAAAATGAAGCGCGAAGGATATTTTAAAGGTGGAGAGTCCGTTGTCTGTGTGCTGACAGGGCATGGGCTCAAGGATCCGAATATCGCCATTTCTACCGTGAACGCTGAACCGCTCGTCGTATCGGATACAGAATCAGCCGTAATGGATGCTATTGCTAAGCTTGAAGGAGCTGCACGGGTATGAGTTTGTCTCAAGGTGTCCGGGTGAAGGTTCCGGCCAGTACGGCTAATTTGGGACCTGGATTCGATACACTCGGCATGGCATTGTCTTTATATTCCTGGATCGAGATGAAGGCGTCGGAGCGGACCGTATTCCATCTACATGGTGATGAGATGTGCGGTCTTCCGACGGATAAGAGCAACCTGATCTACAAGGTGGCTCAGATGGTTTTTGAAGAAGCGGGACAGGCTGTTCCTGATCTCGAGATTTCCATGTATTCCGAAATTCCGCTTACCCGCGGCCTTGGCAGCAGTGCATCGGCGATTGTAGGGGCGCTGGCGGCTGCCAATGCGCTGATCGGTTCGCCGCTTCCCGATTCCAAGCTTTTTGACATGGCGACGGATCTTGAGAAGCACCCGGATAATGTAGGGGCTTCTTTATTTGGAGGGATTATTACGGCTGTATGGGACGGAGCCCATGCGGATTATATACGTATTGAACCTCCAGCAGACCTCGGAACGCTCGTCGTTATTCCTGATTTCGAGTTGGCGACATCCAAAGCAAGGGAAGCTCTGCCCGCCCAGGTCAGTTTAGCGGATGCTGTATATAATATTAGTCGATCCTCCTTGATGACCGCGGCTCTTTCGGCAGGCAGACTGGATTTGATTCGTGCCGCAATGCAAGACCGGATTCATCAGCCCTATAGGGTACCGCTTGTGCCAGGGATGACCAAAATTTTGGCTGAAGCTACAAGCCACGGAGCGCTCGGTATTGCGCTGAGCGGAGCGGGTCCGACGATGATTGCGTTGGTGGATCGGAACGATTCGCGGGTAGAAGAATTGAGCGCATATTTATTGGAGACGATGAAGGCGGAAGGAATCTCGTCTTCGTGCTACCCATTAAATCCAGTTGCGGAAGGCGTCCAGCTCTTGGATGATATAAACAATAGATCCTTTTTGGATATGATTAGAGGGGAAGTTACCGCATGAAAAAAATAGCCTTGTTGCCCTCAGGATCGGTATCTCATGAAGCGATACTTTATCTCCTTAACGGTGAGCCGGTGGAGTTTGTCCACCATAAACTGATCTCTGATGTATTTATGTCTACAGTAGAAGGAAAAAGCGATTACAGCGTGATCCCGATTGAGAATACCATCGAAGGCTCCGTGAGCCTTCATATGGATTGGTTGGTTAATGAGGTGGATCTTCCGATGCAGGTAGAGTGGGTCTATCCTTCCATTCAAAACCTGATCGGAAATGCTGCCGAGTTCCGTTCAAATGACGGTACGATGGATTACAGTAAAATCACAAAAATTTGGTCTCATCAAGTAGCAACGGCACAGTGCCGTCAGTTCCTCGCGAAGGCTGCACCACAGGCTGAGTTGGAGCAAGTAGGCAGCACGTCTGAAGGGGTTAAGATCGTAAAGGAAAATCCCGGGCAGGGCTGGGCGGCGATCGGCACTTCACTTGGCGCAGCCACTCACGGATTAAACCTGCTTGCCGAGCGTATAACCGACCATGATAACAATTACACCCGGTTTGTCCTGATCGGACGCGAGCCGATGTCAGTCAACCGTTCGCCGGAGCATATCAAGACCAGCATTCTCGTGACCCTGCCAGAGGATGTGCCGGGAGCGCTGCATCAGGTGCTTTCTGCTTTTGCTTGGCGGCGCCTGAACCTGTCGCGGATCGAATCCCGTCCGACGAAGAAGAAACTCGGTAATTACTATTTTTATATCGATGTCATGGCCGCAGCGGATTCCGTTCTATTGCTCGCCGCCATAGGAGAGATTGAAGCGCTGGGATGTTTGGTTCGTGTGCTGGGTACTTATCCGGGATATGCGTACGAGAGTGAGAAAATGGAGGTTAAGTAAATGTCAGAGCAATGGATCTATCTGGATGGAGAATTCGTCACAAAAGAGAATGCAAAAGTATCCGTTTTTGACCATGGATTTTTGTACGGAGACGGCATATTCGAAGGCATTCGGATATATAACGGCAACATCTTTAAGTGCAAGGAACACTTGGATCGACTGTACGATTCCGCCAAGTCCATCGATTTAGTCATCCCACTGGCATATGATGAGCTGCTGGAGGCTACGGCCGAAACCATTCGGCGCAACGATATGCGGAACGGGTACATCCGTATCGTAGTATCCCGAGGTGCAGGCAATCTGGGTCTGGATCCGCGTCGCTGCCCTAAACCAACGGTGTTGATCATTGTGGAACAGCTGGCGATCTACTCTGAAGAAGCCTATCTGAACGGTTTGAAGGCCGTTTCCGTAGCCCAGCGCCGTAACATTCCGGATGCGCTCAATCCGAAAATCAAGTCTCTGAACTATTTGAACAATATTCTTGTGAAGATCCAATCCAACTTTGCGGGAGCGGATGAAGCGATCATGATGAACGCACAAGGATATGTGACGGAAGGCTCCGGGGACAATATTTTTATCGTGAAAAACGGCGTGGTCACCACGCCACCGTGCTACCTTGGTGCGCTTGAAGGCATTACGCGTCAGGCGATTATTGATTTATGCGATAAACTCGGCATTAAATTGAAGGAAGAGCCTTTCAGCATGCATGACGTATATATTGCAGACGAGGTGTTTTTTACAGGAACCGCCGCCGAGGTCATCGCCGCTCGCGAAATTGACGGACGGATGATCGGAATAGGGCAGGCTGGTCCAATTACGCTTCAATTGCTCGAGGAATTCCGCAAAATTGTGGATCAAGACGGTTATAAAGTGTGGGAATCCTAACGTTTTTGGACAGCTAAATAAACGACTTAAAAAATCCTTTCATGTCGATGAAAGGATTTTTTTTGCCTAGAGGGATGTCAATCGCCTATTCCGTGCATAGGATGTAGTAACGAAAGCGGGCGAATTACATGACGCCTAGAAGAGTGTAGGAGGTTTTAGCGGCGTGAAGATACACATCGTCAAGGAAGGCGACACCCTATATGAGCTGTCCAAAAAATACGACGTTCCTTTAGCGAAAATCATCGATGCCAATCCACAGCTGGTGGATCCGAATAAGCTCGATGTCGGTGCCAAAATCAAAGTACCGACAGAGCCTGTTCCGGTACCAGGCGGCAGCCAACCCATTATCCATAAGCATACGGTAAAGCAGGGGGACTCCCTCTGGAAACTGTCGAAGGCATGGGGCGTAACCCTGAAGGAAATCATTGATGCCAACCCGCAGCTTAAGAATCCGAATGCCCTGCTGGTGGGAGAGGTCGTGAACATCCCTTCATCAGGCGTATATTCGGAGTCGGGCGCAGATGACGGGGTTTCGATGAGCAGCGGCAGTGGTTCGAACCCGGGCAAGAAGAAGCCGGGCGGCAAGGATTACACAGGAGTAAAGGAAGAAATCACAGCGCCGATCGAGCAGCCTCCGGTTGTTCCGGAAGTTAAGGAGCCCGAGCCGCCGATTTTGCCGAAACTTCCTGAGATTTCGCCTTTCCCCGAGGAGCCTAAGAAATTCGAACCGGAGTACAAACCGGAGATTTTACCTGAAATCAAGAAGCCGGTCATCCTGCCGGAAGTCAAGAAACCAGAGATCTTGCCAGAAGTCAAGAAACCAGAGATCCTGCCAGAAGTCAAGAAACCGGATGTCATGCCTGATTTTAAAATGCCTGTAATCATGCCTGATTTCAAGCCGGAATTCAAACCTGAATTCAAACCAGAGTACAAACCAGATTTTAAACCGCCATATAAACCAATAGAACCTGAGTATACGTACCCTGTTAAAGCCATGCCGTTACCTCACCCAATCCATCCCATGGCCGAACCATGTCCGCCATTTATGGAGATGCCACTTCATATGATGCCACATCCATGTCCGGAATTTCCTTTTCAAGAAGCGCCTGCATTTATGATGCCTCCATACGGTGGTTTTCATGAAGGGCCATGTGGTTGCCATGAGCCTAAACAATGGCATGGTGCAGATTACGGCCCAGCCGTCCATCCGTATCACCATATTCCGCAGGAATCGATGCCCGTTTCCTATAATGAAGGCTGGGGAAATGCAGCTTCAGGATATCCGGGTGTTTCTGAACAGCCGATGAGCTTGGAATATTCCCAGTTCTCGATCGCGGAATCGTATACAGGGAATGTGGGTTCCGATTATCATCCATATCCTGAGCATCATCATACAGCGGCGACATATGGTTATGTGCCGTCTCCATGCGGATGCCACGGGGGAGAAGTTAGTCCGCACTATAACATGCCGCAACACGGGCATTATCAGCATGCACCGGACATGGCGGTATCGTATCAACCTTGGCAGGGTGGAATGGACTACAATGCTAGGCCATACGGATATCCGTCCGAACTCATGGGAACTCAAGGAGCATATCCTCCATTTGTAAATCCATATGAACAGAACTGGTATGATCGGCAAAATGATCAGCAGCTCGATTCGGCATTCAATCCGTCGGCTCCTTTCGAAACGAAGCAATATAATATGTCGGTCAGCAGTGACGTTGAGAATGATACGGAACCATCCGGATCCAGAGATACCGCCATTGAAGAGAATGCTAAGGAAAGAGCCAAAGTCCATCGTCAGCAAGCTAATAAAACAAGAACAGCAGCCAAGAAATCACGCAAGCCTCAAGTCTCATCAAAAGGCAAGCGCCACAATCCCTGGATTAAGAGTTAAGACATCATCAATGAATGCCTGGTTATAGTTAAACAAAAGGGACCTCATCTCGGTCCCTTTTGTATGCTCGTCCGACATACTGTCTATGAATCTACTGTAATGAAATACTACTAATAGCTATTTATAAAGAAATTATCATTTGGAAGAAATTATGTATTGCTATCGGGTTGGGAAATATGATACATTATAAATCCAGTCGCGATAAGCAAGATTGCGGCGGGATAGAGGTCAACCGAAAGTAATGAAGGACTTAAGAAGAACTTAAAAAAACTTTCTAAAAAAACCTCTTGCATTATCGAAACGAACATGATATATTATAAGAGTTGCTGGTGCGAACGAGATTCGCCGGTAACGAAGAAGTTGATCTTTGAAAAC
>NZ_PDHM01000012.1:0-1357 GCF_002573715.1 Paenibacillus sp. EZ-K15
AGGTTGGAGGTGGAAGTGCAGCAATGCATGGAGCTGACCAATACTAATCGGTCGAGGGCTTATCCAAATAACACCCCAAAAAGTGAAGCGAAGCTTTGAAGCAACGCCGAATACTTTCCGGGGACCCCGATATTACATTGGGGAAATGCTACGGATTCTAAAACACGCAAATTCGTTTCGTATCTAGTTTTCAGGTGATCAAAACTGAATTGTAAGTGTACAAGTTATACTTGCAAGGAGGATGGTCACGGCATTTGGCGATGCCGGATCCTGAATATACGTTTGGTGGCGATAGCGGAAGGGTTCCACGCGTACCCATACCGAACACGACCGTTAAGCCTTCCAGCGCCGATGGTACTTGGACCGAAGGGTCCCGGGAGAGTAGGACGTCGCCAAGCGGTACATATTCCCTGATAGCTCAGTTGGTAGAGCACTCGACTGTTAATCGAGTTGTCACAGGTTCGAGTCCTGTTCGGGGAGCCACTTATGGAGAGGTGTCCGAGTTGGCCGAAGGAGCACGATTGGAAATCGTGTAGGCGCCAAAAGCGTCTCGAGGGTTCGAATCCCTCTCTCTCCGCCAGCAAGGACTGCATATATGGCCCGTTGGTCAAGGGGTTAAGACACCTCCCTTTCACGGAGGTAACAGGGGTTCGAATCCCCTACGGGTCACCACTATCTTTACTGCATCAGGGGATGAGAATCCCGTCGGTTCGTCGGAGGATAACTTCGTAAGCATAGACTTCACAGTCTCGAACGAAGTGAGAGTATCCCCTACGGGTCACCATTATCTTTAACAACATTCCAGACGGAGGCTTAGCTCAGCTGGGAGAGCATCTGCCTTACAAGCAGAGGGTCGGGGGTTCGATCCCCTCAGCCTCCACCATGATTTATCCCCAAAAAGTGAAGCATATGCTTCGCAAGTAATTCCGATTACTTTTCGGGGAACCCATATAAGCAACCCTTTTAATGACGCGGGGTGGAGCAGTTCGGTAGCTCGTCGGGCTCATAACCCGAAGGTCGTAGGTTCAAATCCTGCCCCCGCAACCAATTTATATCGCTATCGCGATAATGTTTCATGGAACTGTGGTGTAGAGGCCTAACATGCCTGCCTGTCACGCAGGAGATCGCGGGTTCGAATCCCGTCAGTTCCGCCATTCTTTACTCTTAGTAATAAGAGCCATTAGCTCAGTTGGTAGAGCACCTGACTTTTAATCAGGGTGTCGAAGGTTCGAGTCCTTCATGGCTCACCATCTTTACCAAGAGAGCTTGAGACGGAATACATATTTACATTGCGGACGTGGCTCAGCGGTAGAGCATCGCCTTGCCAAGGCGAGGGTCGCGGGTTCGATTCCCGTCG
>NZ_PDHM01000012.1:1367-692624 GCF_002573715.1 Paenibacillus sp. EZ-K15
GCGCCCTTAGCTCAGCTGGATAGAGCGTTTGACTACGAATCAAAAGGTCGGGAGTTCGAATCTCTCAGGGCGTGCCATTTTTTAAACTAAATTACTTACTCTATATGAAATTTCATTGTGCCGGTGTGGCGGAATTGGCAGACGCGCGCGACTCAAAATCGTGAGGGAAACCGTGGGGGTTCGAGTCCCTTCACCGGCATTAATTAACGGGATGTAGCTCAGCTTGGTAGAGCACCTGGTTTGGGACCAGGGGGTCGCATGTTCAAATCGTGTCATCCCGATTCGAATCGAAAGACTGCTTTCAGTGTAACTGAAGGCGGTCTTTCTTTGTTATGGATTGAAAATGATGCTAATGGCAAAAGCGGAACTGAATAATTTGGCAGCTTCCCGGTCACAATATGAAAAACATTGAATAGAAGGGGATAACCTTGAGTGTTTTTCATTTCTTTAAGAAGCTGTTCAGAAAACGCTGGAGACGCTGGAGACGCGCGATTTGGTCCTGTGCGATCCTATTGATCGCAGGTATCATGATATGGTCCGGCCAGAATATAAAGGATCAGATGAATAAGCTGCTCACTGCTGCATCCGACGAAACGCCCCTGGCCGTAGAAACGATGCATTACTTGCAGATCGCGGATGATAAGTTGGAAGAACGCCGGCAGGATCAGAGGGAATTCATGCAGAAGCTGAATACCTCGAAGGGAAAGAAGCATGTCCATGTTCGCATCACTTATGTATGTGGCATCGAAGAGCAGGATATGGGTAAGCTTACGGCGGACGGCATTTATGAACTGATGAATAAAAATCCTTTATGGCAGGGACGCTTGGATAACAAAGGAGTAGTTTGGCTGGAGCACACCGTATCCGACCTCTCACCCACCTGTAAGAGGCAAGCTTATATGAGTATCGATTCCCAAGGAAACTTAACGTTGTTTGATGGCCCACCGGAAGAAGAGAAAGTGATGCGGACCTTCTTTCAGCTGGATGTCGGTTCGATGGAGTCTTCTTTGCCTAAAGATGTGATCAAGCAGCTTGAAGAAGGTATTCGAATCCAAGATATGGAAGAGTATAACAGTGTTCTGTCAACCTTTAGCGACTATGCACGGGATATGGCTGAGAATGTCATGAACCCAACCCCTTAAAATTGTTCCAGCTTTGTCGCTTGGTGACCGAAAATGCTGCTGCCCGGAAATTTTCCGGGCAGTTTTTTGCGTTGGAGTGGGATGTCCGCGGTCTCAATATAGTGGATACGTAACGGCTGCTTAAAGGATCAAAGTTTTTCCTCAACAGAGGTCGATCTTTTGTTATAATGAGAGAACGATACATATGTTCGCTTCATCAGAGGAGAGATTGGTTTGCGCATTTTAGGGATCGACCCCGGGATTGCGATTGTAGGTTTCGGGTTTGTAGATAAGGTTGGAAGTAAAGTCACGCCGGTACAGTATGGCTGTATCCAAACGGAAGCCCATACACCGGATGAAGAGAGGCTGCAACACGTGTACGAAGGCATGCAGCAGCTTATTGATAAATATGAGCCTGAGGCCGTTGCTTTCGAGAAATTGTTTTTTAACCGCAACGTAACCACGGCGATGTCCGTATCCCAGGCCAGAGGGGTTCTTATCCTGGCTGCGGTCCAGCGCGGGCTCCCGATTGCAGAATATACGCCGATGCAGGTGAAGCAGGCGATTGTCGGTTATGGCAAGGCCGAGAAGAAACAGGTACAGGAGATGGTCAGGATGTTCCTGAAGTTGCAGAGCATTCCCAAACCTGACGATGTGGCGGATGCATTGGCCGTTGCGATCTGTCACGCCCATTCCTATACACTGAATTCCAAGTTAAATGAGGTATTGCGAAAATGATCGATTTTTTACGGGGACAGGTAGTCCACTTAGAGAGTGAATATATTGTACTGGATGTTCATGGGGTAGGATATCGGGTGTTCTGTCCCAATCCGTATGCCTTTGCCAAAACTGAAGGAACCATCACGGTGTTTACACATCATCATGTCCGTGAAGATGCCATCCTGCTGTTTGGATTTCCGACACGGGAGGAACAGAAGCTGTTCCGTAAACTGATCGAAGTCTCGGGTATCGGTCCGCGTGTGGCGCTCGGCATATTGGGCGGGGGATCACCGGATCATGTGGTTTCCGCCATCTACCAGGAGAATGTATCCTTCTTAATCAAGCTTCCGGGAATCGGTAAGAAAACAGCGCAGCGCATGATTCTGGACCTTAAGGACAAGCTTGAGGGATTCGGAAATGCGAGCATGATGACCGGTCTTTTTGCCATTCAGGAGCCTGAGCCGGAAGCTGACGGCTCGGCGTGGTCTGAGGCACGTGAGGGACTGAAGGCTCTTGGTTATACGGATAGCGAGCTGGACAAGGTTTGGCTCAAGATTAAGGATTCTGCCGCAAGCGGTGAATCCGTCGATGTGCTGATGAAACGGGCACTGCAGCAGCTGTACGCCGGTTAGAGGATCGCTGCAGGAGAGGAGTTTATTAGATGGACGATCGAATTATTTCCGCCAATCTAATGATGGACGAACAGGCTGTCGAGCTTAGTCTGCGTCCACGCTATTTGGCTGAATATATAGGACAGAATCAAGTTAAGGAAAATCTCAAGGTATATATCGAAGCGGCAAAAATGCGTAACGAAGCGCTTGACCACGTGTTGTTGTACGGTCCTCCGGGTCTCGGTAAAACGACGCTGGCCAATATTATCGCCAATGAGCTTGGCGTTAATCTCCGTACGACTTCCGGTCCGGCAATCGAGCGACCGGGGGATCTGGCTGCACTTCTCACTAATCTGCAGGAAGGAGATGTCCTGTTTATTGATGAGATCCATCGGCTGCACCGGACGGTAGAGGAAGTGATGTATCCGGCGATGGAGGATTTTGCGCTGGATATTATGATCGGGAAAGGGCCAAGCGCACGCTCGGTACGTCTGGACCTGCCGCCGTTTACCTTAATTGGCGCCACTACACGGGCTGGATTGCTCTCTGCGCCGCTTAGGGACCGTTTTGGCGTGGTAAGCCGTCTGGAATTCTATACGGTGGACGAGCTGAGTTATATTGTGTCACGTAATGCTGATCTTTTGGAAATCGAGATATTAGGAGAGGCAGCAGAAGAGATTGCCCTCAGATCGCGCGGGACGCCCCGCATTGCCAACCGTCTCTTGAAACGAGTACGTGATTATGCCCAGGTTCGAGGAGATGGCATGATAACGCCAAGCATCGCTCAGGAAGCGCTGAAGATGCTGCAGATCGATCCGATGGGATTGGATTTTATTGATCATAAAATGCTGAACGCCATGATCAAAAGCTTCCGTGGTGGGCCTGTAGGTCTGGATACCATTGCGGCAACCATTGGAGAAGAAAGCCAAACCATTGAAGATGTTTATGAACCGTATCTCCTGCAGATCGGTTTCTTGCAGCGAACACCCCGGGGACGAGTTGTAACGCCCACAGCTTATCAACATTTAGGTATTCCCTTTCCAGAGGATCGTCGTTAGATTATAGAATCATTACATTCATACCAAATCCTAATAGCTACAGGAGGAAAGACTTAAATGGATAGGAACTGGACGAAATCATTATTCGGTTGGACCACCAAGGGACTCTTGTCACTGGCTGTTGCCGGAACCTTATGGAGCGCGCCTGCAGTACATGCGGCCGCTCCTTCAATAGATACGATTCGTGTTGCGATGTTTTTGGATCTGGGAAGTCAGTATAAATCAACAACTAATGCCGTTACACTGAAATCCGCTGAGGCTTTGACGGCATCGCTGCTTGTATCCGGTGCTCAGCAGACTTTGATGAACATTCCAGCAAACCAGCAGGTCCGAATGAGTGTGGATACATACCGCGTCAAGGTGCTTGAGACCACGGATTGGAAAACGGCTTCGGAAGCGGCGAAAAAAATGGAGGCGACGAATGACAAACCGATGCTGTTTGCAGACGGCAATGTATACAAACTATATGCCGGTATGTATGGGACAGAGAAAGCTGCCGTGGACGCGGCAACGCGAACTGCGAAGACGGTGGCTGCTTATCTGAATGGTCAAACGCCTTCTGTTAAAGGCGGACTGCATTTGTCTGCGGGATCGTACGGATCGGAGGCTGAGGCGGAGTCTGTACGTAAGACGTATGCAAATGCCGGCATGGATGCCTTCAATGTTGTGGTACCTAACGGAGGTGCATCCGCTTATGAGGTTTGGGTAGGCGAGGCAGCCAACACAGCCGATCTGGCTGCAGTCAGACAGGAAGCTTCTCCAATATCCGGCGCCCTCGTTGAAATGAATGCCGCTACCTCGGGTCTGATGATGAGACGAGATGTAAGCCTGAACCTGGCGACTCCTCAAGAGACACAGCATTATATGTTGTCGGGTGGTCAGTCGGTTCTGCGGGTAGAAGGAAGCTCAGGTGCCGGAACGAATGTGAAGGAGCGATCGGATCGCTCCTATCGAGGCGCTTTGGAGATCGGACAAAAGAACGGTCAATTGTATCTCGTCAATGAACTGCCGTTTCAGCAGTACCTGTATTCCGTCGTTGGAGCCGAGGTGCCATCTACTTGGGGTGTTGAAGCTCTGAAAGCACAGGCTGTAGCGGCACGCAGCTATGCGCTCTTCCAAGGAAATAAGTTCGAAGTAGCCCATGTCGTGGACACAACGCTAAGCCAGGCCTATTATGGGACAGCCTATGAGTATCCAAGCATTATTCAGGCAGTGGATGCAACTGACGGCGAAGTAGTCATGAAAGACGGCAAAATAGTGGAAACCGTGTTTTCTTCCAATAGTGGAGGAATGACGGCGGACTCTACCGAAGTGTGGGGTAACCGTAACGATCTGTTTGCCGCGGTGGAAAGCCCTGGAGATTCCTCATCCCAGGCAGCGCTTAAATCCTGGTATCATGTACTTCTTCCGAGTGGCGCTACAGGTTATGTACGTGAGGACAATGTGAAGGAAACCGGCAACAAAACATCGGCAGGACTCCTGTATATGACCGTTACCGCCAAGGATACGAATGTACGCCCATTGCCATTGATCCAATCGAACGTTGAGCCTGTAGGCAAGATGAATCCAGGAGAAACGGCTGTCGTCCTTGAGAAAGTGGCGGAATCCAACAGCTATGACTGGGTTCGCGGTCCGTATACTTCGGATCAACTACTGTCCTCTCTAAAAGGAAAAACCTCTAACAGCCTGCCTGCTTCTATTACTTCGCTGGATGTAACGGAGCGAGGCCCGTCTGGACGTGCCCTTACGGTTAAAGCCAACGATCAAGTGCTGGACGTAAAATATCCGGATATGTTCCGCTCGGCTTTTAACGGTCTGCCAAGCACATTGTTTGATATTGAATCGACCGGAAGTTATACTGTATTGAGCGCGAATGGTGCGGTATCAACGGTTTCAAGCGGCCAAACGATATCCGTTATCTCAGGGAGCGGAAACGGAAATGTCAAAGGTTCCGGTACCGTTGTGATGAATGGAACGGGGAAAGCACGTGTGATTGAAAGCTCGTCCGGCTTTAAATTTACCGGTAAAGGCTTAGGTCACGGAATGGGCATGTCCCAATGGGGTGCCAAAGGAATGGCAGATGAAGGGTATGATTACAAGCAGATACTCCAACACTATTACCGCAACACGACTATTACGAAGGACTGACCGACATGAATGTGGATTTGTATGATTTTGAATTACCCGAACACTTAATTGCGCAGACGCCGCTGCTTGATCGAAGCTCTTCCAGGCTTCTCACGCTGGACAAAGAGAGCGGACATATAAGCCATCAAACGTTTGCGGACATCATAGACAGCCTGAATCCGGGGGATACACTCGTATTAAACGATACCAAGGTCATACCGGCCCGATTGTTCGGTGCAAAGGAAGACACCGGTGCGAAAGCAGAGGTCCTTCTGCTGAAGAATATGGGGCAAGACCGGTGGGAAGCACTTGTGAAACCCGGCAAGAAGCTGAAAAAAGGGAACGTAATTTCCTTTGGGGACGGTAAATTAAAAGCGATCATTGAGGAAGAAGGCGAGATGGGTGCTCGCATCCTATCCTTTTCGTATAAAGGGATTTTCCAAGAAATCCTGGATGAACTGGGGCAAATGCCGCTTCCGCCATATATTAAGGAGAAGCTGGATGACCGCGATCGGTATCAGACCGTATATGCGAAGCATGAAGGATCTGCAGCCGCTCCCACGGCGGGCCTGCACTTCACGGAAGCTCTCCTGGAACAGATTCAGGCCAAGGGAGTAGACATCGCCTTCATTACCCTGCACGTGGGACTGGGGACATTTCGTCCGATGTCCGTAGAACAGGTTGAGGATCATGTCATGCATGAAGAGTACTATTCCCTTTCCCAGGAAACCGCTGAGCTGCTGAATGAAACGAAGCGGCGCGGCGGCAGGGTTATCGCTGTAGGGACTACCTCTTGCAGAACGCTGGAGACGGTTGGATCGGCGCTGAAAGGCGAGCCGCTGCGTGAGAGTAGCGGCTGGACAAGCATTTTCATATATCCCGGATATACTTTTACCGTTGTGGACGCGCTGATTACGAATTTCCATCTGCCGAAATCCACGCTGGTGATGCTGGTCAGTGCGCTGGCCGGACACGAATACATTATGAAGGCGTACAAGGAAGCTGTTGAGAAGGAATATCGATTCTTCAGCTTTGGCGACGCGATGTTTATCTATTAATTCGGAGGTTGGTTAATACAATGGTAGCAGCTGTTACTTATGAACATATTAAAACGTGTAAACAATCGGGCGCGAGGCTCGGCAGAGTGCACACCCCGCACGGCGTGATCGATACGCCGACATTCATGCCTGTGGGAACATTGGCAACCGTAAAAACCATGAGCCCGGAAGAACTAAAGGCTATGGATGCCCACATTATACTGAGCAACACCTATCACCTCTTTTTGCGTCCTGGACATGATATTGTGAAGGAAGCGGGGGGACTGCACAAATTCATGAACTGGGACCGTCCGATCCTGACCGATAGCGGAGGCTTCCAGGTATTCAGCTTAGCAGAAATGAGAAAAATATCGGAAGAAGGCGTGCATTTCCGTTCCCACTTGAACGGAGATAAACTGTTTATCTCCCCGGAAGTCGCGATGGAGATTCAGAACGCGCTCGGATCTGATATTATGATGGCTTTTGATGAATGCCCGCCTTATCCTGCGGAGTATGAATACGTTAAACAATCCACCGAGCGGACCTCTCGCTGGGCTGAACGCTGCCTTAAGAGCCATGCTAGACCGGAAGACCAAGCCCTATTCGGCATCGTTCAGGGAGGCATGCATGAGGATCTGCGCCGTCAGAGCGCCCGTGATTTGACTTCCATGGATTTCCCGGGTTATGCTATTGGTGGACTTAGTGTGGGAGAATCGAAGCAGCTTATGTATGAAGTGCTGGATTACACGGTGCCCCTGCTGCCGAACAATAAACCTCGCTATTTGATGGGAGTCGGATCACCCGATGCGTTGATTGAGGGCTCGATTCGTGGTGTGGATATGTTCGATTGCGTGCTTCCGACGCGGATCGCTCGCAACGGGACAACGATGACAAGTCAAGGCCGTCTTGTCGTTCGAAATGCTCAATATGCCAGGGATTACGGACCGCTGGATCCGGAATGTGACTGCTACACTTGCCGTAACTACTCGCGTGCTTATCTGCGTCATCTGATCAAGAGTGATGAAACGTTTGGATTAAGATTGACGACGTATCATAACCTGCATTTCCTGCTCAATTTGATGCGTAACGTGCGTCAGAGTATTATGGAAGACCGTCTGCTTGATTTCCGCGATGAGTTTTTTGATAAGTACGGCCTACATGATAATGAAAAAGGGTTCTAAAGCAAGTTCATGGCCATCATGATAAGTTTGTGAAAGGGGGGAAAGATATGTTTGATTTAGCAGCTGGTGCAGGTCAAGGCGGAGGCGGTATTTTAGGGTTGGTTTTGCCTTTCGTTCTGATGTTTGTCATCTTTTATTTTCTGCTTATTCGTCCACAGCAGAAGAAACAGAAGACCAGAAACGCAATGCTTAGCGCCTTGTCAAAGGGCGATAAAGTGGTGACCATTGGAGGCCTGCACGGTACAATTGTGGAGATTACCGACGATATTGTGGTCTTGAAAGTGAACGATGTAACGAAGTTGACGTTCGATCGTAACTCTATCAGCCATAGTGTGAATGCGGATGCATAATTACGTTTCACCTACATATGGAATGTAATCGTCATAACAAAGGCCGATTCCTTTTAGGAGTCGGCCTTTGTTTTTTAGCATGGTAGTGAGATGCTCGCCAGGAGCGTTAGCGTGAAACTTTATTTTTTTAAGTTGACCCCGAACATTCCCCCGATGGCGCCAGCAGCAAATACCGTGGCAATCAGCGTCAAATCTCCGAGAGATAAGGAACTATCCAAAGCAAGAAAGCCAATGACGAGCAGCGTAATGCCATATATCAGCCCTGTCAGGCAGCCGTAATACCAACCTTTGTTTCCTGCGCGCTTGCCGCTCACACAACCTCCGATAAAGGCTGCGATGGCATGTACGAGAAACGTGTAGAACGATAAATCATCTTCGGCTAGTCCGCTGCCCCATAGAAGCAGGGATAACGCAAACGCGCCAAGAAACATCCAGAAAAAAGAATACAAAAGTCCTGAAAGAATCGGATTGGAGATCCTGAAAGTGAAAACTCGCCGGATCGGTTCCATGAATCATCCCCCTTAACTAATCTTGATCATTAAATTGTATGGCCAAGCCTGTACATATAGTACAAACTGAGCATTTTGCATCCGGTTTTGCATGATTTCCATTAATTAATCCGTTGTAATCGAATGGGAAAAGCTATAGCAGGCCAGAATAGCTGTACATGAGAATGTTCGACAAGCTAGGAGGGATTGTTTATGTCTCATATGACTATTCTGATTCTGCGGACCATTCTGATGTATGTGGTCATCTTTGTCACCATGAGAATCATGGGCAAACGGGAAATCGGAAAGCTGTCTATCTTCGATTTGGTCATATCCGTTATGATTGCAGAGATTGCCGTTTTTGTTCTGGAAGATGTCCAAAAGCCGATTTGGGAGGGGCTTGCTCCTATCGCCGTTTTGGTTGCCATTCAGGTAGGTCTTGCATACATCGGACTGAAAAATCGAAATATACGGCTGTTTGCCGACGGAAAGCCAAGCGTATTGGTGTCCCGGGGCAGGCTGCACCGTAAGGAGATGGCAAAGCTTCGCTATAATCTGGATGATCTGATGCAGCAGCTAAGGGGCAAAGATATTGACAGTCTGGCGGATGTTGAATTTGCGATACTTGAAACATCCGGTCAGCTCACCGTGATTCCAAAGGATACGGGGAGCAGCTCCAACAGCAGTTCGAATAACTCTTCAAGTTCATCCAACACCTTAGGGGCCACCAATTTTTCATCCACTTCATCCCAATCCGAAAAAGAAAACCCTACAGTCGTAGATATTCCTTACGATAAAATTACGTATGAAGGCCTGCCTATTCCGCTTATATTGGATGGAAAGGTGCAGGACGAGAACCTTGAATTAATCCATAAAACGCGGTTCTGGCTTAAGAACGAGATACAGAATTTCGGTGCTAAGGATTTTAAGGATATTTTTCTATGCTCTATTGACCATAAAGGCCGGATTTACATTGACCGTAAAGACAGGATCTAACGACGGCTGAATTTATTGAACCAGGTGCCGACGACAGGCACACGATCCAAATCTCGCGGTGTTACCAGCTTGGTCATAAAAATCATGATGAAATAGACCAGAATGCCAACTGCGATGGAAGCCCAAAATTGCAGCCATGGCGCGGTCGAAAACGGAAGATGTTTGTACCCATAGAGGACACAGGCACCCATAATGATCATAACCGCCCCGATTTTGACATAATCCAGCAGACGGAATCGAAAGCCGATCAGTCTCGATAGGCTGAAACCGTGGAGTAATGTAACTGCAATGCTGTTTACGATAATGGCAATGACGGCCCCTATTATGCCGAAGGCGGGATTGGATGCCAAAAACACGATGAGGCTCATTTTGATGATCGCCCCGAATAACGTGTTGAGTAATGCCCGGCCCGGACGGTCCAGAGCTTGCAAGGCAGCTTGAAGCGGGGACTGCACGTACAGGAACAAGGCAAACGGCGCCATGATTTTGAGCATATCGCTAATCTCCGCGTTGTCGTATAGGAGCAGGCATAATGGCTCAGCCAGGACAAACATAATGATGGCAAACGGAGCTCCGGAGACAAGGGCTAGCCGAAGGGATTGGTTCATTCGTTTGTGGATGGTCGTCCGGTCATTGCGGGCGGCTGCTTCCGAGAGTGAAGGCACCAGAGAGATGGCCAGAGAAACCGTCAGAGCACCGGGCAATAACAGGAGCGGGATGATCATCCCTTGCAGTGCTCCATACTGAGCGGTTGCTACGGATGTCGCTATACCTGCCATGGCCAGGCTGCGATTGGTCAGAATCGTCTCCAGGAGGTAGGAGAATGAACCTACCATCTTGCCCCCCGTCACAGGCAATGCAATACCAAATAAACGTTTCAGGATACCTTTATTCGAGGAAGCGTCTTCTTTTGCAGTTTTTTCGGATATTACTTCTTGTGGTTGCGGTTTAGGTAAAAGTTTATTCTTAGGTCGTCCCTCCCCGGGATATTGCAGCAGCAGGGCTATCATCCCAATCAGTTCCCCCGCGGCTGTTCCGAGCATGGCACCCGCAGCCCCGTAAGCGATGCCTTTGGGCATCAAGAGATGCGCAAACCACAACATGCAAATAATTCGGACAATCGTCTCGATCACGGAGGAGCTTGCGGAGGGAATCATGTTCTGTTTGCCCTGGAAATATCCACGGTAGACCGACGAAACGGCAATGATGATCAACATGGGTGTCATGCTGATAAAGGTTTGGTATACACGCTCGTCCGGCAAAAGCACGCCGGTTACCCAAGGGGCAAGGAGCAGACTAAGTCCCGTAAAGAGGGCGCCTGCTATAAGCGTCAGCATCAGGCTGACATGCAGGATTTGCTTGGAAGCATCACGCTTTCCTGCACCTTCCGCTTCGGCAACCATTTTGGCAATGGCCAGCGGAATTCCGCCCGTAATAATCGTCACGAGCACGATAAAGAAGGGATAGCCCAGTTGGTAAATTCCGACACCCTCGGGTCCAATGATCCGGGGGAGGGCGATCCGGGGGATAAAACCGAGTAGGCGGTTTAATATGCCGGCTGCAAGTAAAATCAGCGTTCCTTTAATAAATGATTGCTTGTTCACTGTCCATCCCACTCCCTGGTTAAGACTGAATACGGTGACACGACATGGCTATTCTTATGGATATGCCCTACCTGTCCCATCTGATGACTTTACTTTTTTTTCAGGACATGGTAGGAATAGAAGGAAAGCAATGTATCATGTCGAATGTAACTTAGGGACAACAGGGAGTCAGTGAGGAGGCCATATGCATGGAACTCGAGCAAATGAGCGAGGAAGATTTGATGAGCACCATTGAGATGGTATGCTTGAGCAAGGTTGAGGAAATGCATTTGATTGGGTACGAATATGTGACAAGCGACGATATTTGGAACTGTGTCAGCAGCAAATATGAAAAGGAAGGCATCCCCTCCCTCCACAAACTGGTCAATGACATTCTGTCCTTGAAGGCGACAGCATTAATGAACTATATGACAATATCAGCATATAAGGGATCTTCTTTCGATTAATCGAAGAGGTCCCTTTTGCCTTGCGGATATAAGGGTTCATTCATAAACCCGACAAATTTTGAGAAATTGACTGGGTTTTATGACATCGCTATAATAGGAATATTGAGTAAAAAGGGGGAACAAAGGACGGCATGAAGAGAATAATCAGTTTCGTCGGAACCGTACTCGTGATCACTGTTTTAATGGCCGTTACAACTCCAGGCTTGCTGAAAGACGTCCGTCTAGGTCTGGATCTTAAGGGTGGATTCGAAATCCTTTATGAAGCAGAGCCTTTGATGGAAGGGCAGCAAGTCACAAAAGAAGCACTGCAGGAAACCGCAAAGAGCTTGCAAAAGCGTGCGGATGCAATGGGAACCTCTGAGCCTGAGGTTACGCCGGAAGGGGCGAACCGGATTCGCTTGAAGGTGGCAGGCGTAACGGATGAGGCTGAAGTTCGAAAAACGATGAAAGAACCTGCGAACCTCACATTCCGAAGCAATGACGGCTGTAAAGAAGGCGAGGAGTTCTGTAAGATTGAGCTCCGCGGCGACGATTTCGTCGAGAACGGCGCATCGGTTGCCTATGACCAGCTTAATCAGCCTATGATAGATATTAAAGTGAAGGACAAAGGGAAGTTTGCTGAAATTACAGGACGTCTTCTCGGTCAAGAACTGGCTATCTTCATGGACGACCAATTGCTATCAGCTCCGACGGTACGTGCCGCATTAACGGATGGTACCGCACAAATTACGGGGAGCTATTCGCTGGATGAAGCGAAGCAGATCCGGGATACGATTAATCTCGGCGCCCTGCCGCTGAAGCTGGTTGAGAAGTACTCTCAGAGCGTAGGAGCTACGCTCGGTATGCAATCTCTTACGAAAACGGTAGAAGCAGGTCTTATCGCGTCCGTTGCGATTCTGCTGTTCATGATTATCAGGTATCGCGTACCGGGTTTGCTGGCAAGCTTTGCACTTATTTTGCATACATGGCTTCTGATTCTTATTTTTGTATGGGCTGACTTTACGCTGACGCTTCCAGGTATTGCAGCATTTATATTAGGTATAGGTATGGCGGTTGATGCCAATATCATCACCTATGAACGCATTCGGGAAGAGATCAGAACGGGCAAGAGTGTTCCATCAGCGGTGAAAGCAGGCGGTAAGTCATCCCTGCGAGCCATCATGGACTCCAACTTGACGACGATACTCGTTGCCGCTGTCATGTTCGGATTTGGTACCGGCGCGGTTAAAGGTTTTGCGCTTGTATTGATTCTGGAGATCATCTTGAGTATTGCCACGAACGTTTATTTCTCCCGTTTCTTGCTCAATCTACTTGTGAATATTGGTTGGGCCCGCAAACCGAGCCATTATGGCGTAAAGGAGCGTGACATTCGTGAGCTTTAAGAACTTTGATTTCGTAGGCAAAAGCAGATTTTTCTATATTCTATCCATTGCCATTACGATTCTGGGCTTGGTATTTCTCTTGACTCGTGGTCTTAACTATGGAGTTGATTTCCAATCCGGCTCGAACGTAGACATCTCTCTCTCCAAGCCGCTGACTACGGAGCAGATTAATACCGTATTAAAAGAGGCTGGAATCGGTGAAGATGCGAGCATTACTCCTGGTAATGACCGCGTGAATATTCGATTCAGCGAGGTGCTGACCGAGGACCAGGATCTGAAGATGCGTTCCGGCATTGAGAAGCTGGATAAAACGGCCACCTTCGAGATCAACACGGTGGACCCAGAGATGGCAAAAGAGCTGGGCCGAAACGCAATTTATGCGGTATTGATTTCCTGTATCGGGATTATCATCTATGTCAGCATCCGTTTTGAATGGCGGTTTGCGATTGCAGCGATCGTAGCGTTACTTCATGATGCATTTGTTGTCATTAGTATTTTCTCCATACTCGGTCTCGAGGTGGATCTGACATTCATTATTGCCGTTCTGACGATTATCGGTTATTCGATTAACGATACGATCGTCATCTTCGACCGGATCAGGGAGAACCTGAGGTTTGCCAAGATTAAAAGATTCTCGGATCTTAAAGATCTGGTAAACAAAAGTTTGACCCAGACGATCGGACGTTCGATCTATACAGCATTGTCTGTTTTCATCGCTGCACTCTTCATGCTCCTGCTTGGCGGTGAGTCGATTCAGATGTTCTCTCTGGCAATTTGTATCGGTTTGGCATTCGGCGCGTACTCTTCGATCTTTATCGCAAGTCCGTTGTGGCTCGTCCTTAAGGGGCGTAATGTCAGCAATAAACCAAATTCGCCTAAGCCAAGCAAAGATAAGATTGAAATCTAATTCAGTCGCTGTTGGCGTAGCAGTCTAGATAGCAGAGGGTCCTATACAAGTAGAAAGCCGCGTCGCAGGCGACGCGGCTTTCTAAAGTTAACAGCGATAATAAATATAGGATCGATAGTGACATTGAGGGGGGCCTCAAGTGAGCAATGAACGTTTGAATCATACGGAGACTGTCCTTTGGACAGGCATTGTAACGGATTTTGCATTAGCCTTGTGTAAAGGGATCGCCGGATATTTATCCGGCAGTAAGGCTCTAATCGGAGATGCTCTGCATTCTGCGGCAAATGCCGTAACTTTATTGGTGGATCGTTTACCAAGCCTGGGTATATTCGGCAATAAAAGCTCCATTCGGGACAAACGGAAGGTTTCGGACACGACGGAGCCCGTGATCTCGATTCTATTTGCCGTTTTATTGATCATGGGCGGTATTCAAATTGCGGTATCCGCGATTCAGACCATGGCATCAGGCGACCTGGAGCCGCCAACCAAATCGGCACTGCTTGCAGTCTTCATATCACTCGCGGTGAATGAAGCCGTGTTTCAGTACCAATGTCGGCAGATAAAAAGAAACAAGGATTCCCGGTATGAGGTGCTGTCCGCTGATCATCGATTTGCCTTGTACTCTTCGCTAACGGTATTAATCGGCGTGTCACTAGCTATGGGGGGCTCTTATTTTGAATGGACACCCCTGCTCTATATGGATTCGGTTGCGGCTCTGATTGTGGCATGTCTCGTGGTCCGCAAAGGGTATATACTAATCGTTCATTCCGTTTATGGAACGCTCGTGGAAGAGAAGCGGCATGAGCACGAAGCCGATTTCATGGATACGATTCAGCGAGTGCATGGCGTGATCACGATCGAGGAACTGAAGGTTCAGGAATACGGGCAGATCCGTCATGTGAACATTGAAGTGAAAATTACCGTGAATCCGCGGACATCCGTATTGGAGGCTCAAGAGATTGCCGAGCGAATCCGGAAGCTGTTAACCCATCGCTTTATTCAGGTTACGGATGCCAAGGTTCACGTGGTACCCTATGAACCGGGTTATCCATATAAATCGAACTATGACTTAATGGACAACGATATGCCGACACTGCCGCAGTAGCGTCTGGAGCTAACAGGTGTAAGTCAACAGGAAAAAGGCAGGAAAAGGAAGGTGAGTCCCTGTGCTGTATTCCAAATATGAATGGAGAATACGCTCGGCAGAGTCATCGATCACCGATAGGCTGGCCCAGGATTTGTCGCTGCCACCCATGGTGGCTTCACTCATGGCGTCACGGGGGATACAATCAGCCGAGGATGGACGGAGATTTCTATATGGAACGTTTGAGCTGACGCACGACCCTTATCTCATGCAGGGGATGCAGGAGGCTGTCACGCGTATTCGTAAAGCGCTGGAGGATCGGGAACATATTCTGATCTATGGCGATTATGATGCAGACGGTGTTTCCAGCACGTCATTGATGATTCATCTGATGCGCTACTTGGGTGCATCTTATGATATTTATATACCTCACCGATCCAATGAAGGTTATGGCTTACATAATCACGCGCTGGATTGGGCCCATCAGCAAGGGGTCAGTCTAGTCATTACCGTAGATACTGGAATTAGTGCAATCGAGCAAATTGCGTATGCCAACAGCCTTGGCATCGACGTAATTGTCACGGACCATCATGAGCCGCCTGAAGTGCTGCCAGAAGCTTATGCACTGATCAACCCGAAAATCCCTACATGCCCGTATCCCTTTAAGGGGTTGGCAGGCGTAGGCGTAGCGTACAAGCTGGCACAGGCTCTCGTTGGAGAACCACCGGAGGAATGGCTTCAGATTGTTTCCATCGGGACCATTGCGGACTTGATGCCGCTTACGGGGGAGAATCGGGTGCTTGTGAAGCACGGAATCGAATCGATGCGGAATACGAGGTATGAAGGCATCCGATGCTTGCTGGAGGTATCGGGGATCCATGTGGAGCAGGTGACTGCCGTAAATGTGGCATTCTCCATGGCACCACGGATTAACGCCAGTGGCCGTCTGGATCATGCAGGCCGTGCCGTTACGCTTCTTACAACAGAACACCGTGAAGAAGCGGAACGGCTTGCCTGGGAACTGGATGGGCTGAACAAGGATCGGCAGCAAGTGGTCGAAAACATCGTCCAGGAAGCGCTTGGCATGGTTCAAAACCGCTGGAGAGGACAGGAGGTTCCTCCTGTCATCGTATTGGCGGGTGAAGGCTGGAATGTTGGCGTGGTTGGTATCGTGGCATCCAAAATATTGGAGCGATTCTACAGGCCTGTCGTTATCCTCGGGATTGATCCCGAGACGGGAAACTGTAAAGGCTCCGCCCGTTCAATTCCGGGATTTGATATTTATGCGGCTCTGCACTCCTGCAAGGACGTCATGGACCATTTTGGCGGCCATCCTTCTGCAGCGGGCATGAGCCTCCATCGGGATCGCTTGGAGGAATTTGAACAGGGACTACATCGATATGCTGAGGAAGCACTCGAAGAAGAGCATCTGATCGCAATTTGTGAGGCGGACCTGGAGGCCAGTTTGTCGGAGGTATCGGTGCCCGTTATTGAACAGATTGAACAGTTAAGTCCGTTTGGCATGGCGAATGCCGTGCCGAAGATCGTTTTCCGGGATGTTGTCATAAAGGAAGTCCGTAAAATCGGCAAAGAAGGAAAACATCTGAAGCTTCGCTTGCAGCAGAAGCGGGAGGTTATGGATGCGATCTCATTCGGATGGGGGCATCTTGCCGATATATTGCCGGTAGGCACGGCTGTGGATGTGCTTGGTGAGCTTTCCGTGAATGAATGGAACGGGAGTCGTAAAGTACAGCTCATGATTCAGGATATCTGCGCTCCTTATCAACAGGTGTTTGACTACCGCGGGATCAAAGAGCCGTTACAGGAAATTCAGAGGTGGAGAGCGGAGCTGGAGCCGCATCTGCGTTGCCCTGCAGGTCGGTCGGCAGTGGTGTACGCAAAAGATTCACATCCGGAAATAAAAAGTCAATTGTATGATATGTGCCTTTGGGTATATGATAGGAATGCTGGCATCATGCCGGATAATGATATTGCTGAGAACAGTCAAGAAGATATTTCCGTTTTGTTCGTACTGGATGTACCGGAGACGGCTGAACAACTGGATGCATTTATGTCAGCCTTCCATTCCGTTCCCAATATATTCATGCTGCATCCGACCCGGAACCTGCGCGAACGACTGCAAATTCCGGACCGCGAACAGTTTAAGAAGCTGTACGTTTCACTCGCCGGGATGACGTCCGCTCCCATGTCGGAGAATGAGGTTGTAGCACGTCTGCAGAAGCAGACTTCCTTATCTACACGCATGCTGCTCAAAGTACTGGATGTGTTTGAGGAACTGGCGTTCATCCAGCGTGTCCAGGGACAGATTACTTTTATACCGAAGCCGGAGAAAAAACCGCTGGACGCTTCCCGTCACTTCCGTGAGCTAAGCGATTTGGCGGATATGGAGCAGCATTTGCTGCATGCCGGTACCGAACAGTTAACCCAATGGATGATGTCCCGCACAAAAGGCGTATCTTAACCGCAACTATACAGGAGGAGATTATTTTGGATTTTAAAGATTATATTCGTGTCGTTCCCGATTTTCCGCAGGCGGGGATCAGCTTCAAAGATATTACTACACTGCTGAAGAATGGTGAGGTGTATCGCAAAGCCATCGAAGAATTGAAGATCTTGGTATCCGATCTTAAAATTGATGTGATAGCTGGTCCCGAAGCACGTGGATTTGTCGTGGGTGCTCCGCTGGCTTATGCTCTTGGAGTAGGATTCGCGCCCATTCGTAAAAGCGGAAAGCTTCCCTATGAAACGATTGAAGTGGGATACGACCTCGAATATGGAAAAGATCGCTTGGCGATGCATACCGATGCGATCGAGAAGGGTCAAAATGTATTGATTGCGGATGATCTTCTTGCAACAGGCGGTACGATTGCGACTTCGGTCAACCTCATTCGTCAATTGGGCGGAAACGTCGTTGGAGCTGCATTCATGATCGAACTGGCTGATCTCAATGGCCGTTCGAAGCTGGATGGAATCGAAGTATTTACATTGATGCAATACGAGTAATCGACAACAATCTTCCTGATTTTCCCGGGAAATAATAAACGCCCTGAGCAACCAGCTCAGGGCGTTTTTCGATTAGCGATAAGGCCGTTAGTTTCAATCCGGTGTTTTTTCCACGAGCGGCTCATCATTTTTTTCATTGGAGAGGCCGGTAATCTCGAAGACTTTGAAGAGGAGAGCCATGAGGACACCTACGATGGTAGCCAAGGCCATACCCTTCAGCTCGATGTTAGTGTTAGGGATCTTCAATGTTACGCCGCTAATCCCTGTTACCAGGACCAGCGTAGCCAGGATCATGTTGCTTGCTTTGGAGAAATCAACCCTTTGCTCAACAAAGATCCGAAGACCGGAAGCTGCAATAACCCCGAACAGCAACAGAGATACTCCGCCCATTACAGGCGTAGGAATGTTCGCTACAACGGCGGAGAACGTTCCTGAGAAGGAGAGCAGAATCGCGATAATGGCCGCTCCGGCAATTACGAATATCGAGTATACCTTTGTGAGTGCCATGACCCCGATATTTTCACCATAGGTGGTATTGGGTGTGGAACCTACGAATCCTGACAAAATGGTGGATATACCGTTACCGAGAAGGGAACGATGCAGGCCAGGGTCTTTGGAAAGGTCTCTGCCCACGATATTACTTGTTACCAGCAAATGCCCAATGTGCTCCACGATAACAACGAGCGCAACCGGAATGATGGACCAGATCGCGCCGTTATCAAATACCGGGGTTGTCAGCTCCGGAGCCGACAGGAATTTCGCGTTTGCGATTTTCTCGGTGTCTACCACGCCTAGAGCGAAGGAGAGAGCATAACCGACAACAATTCCGATTAGAATGTGAATGATTTTGGAGAAGCCGCGGAACAGGATGGCCCCGAATACGGTGACACCAAGAGTCGCGAGCGAAATCGTAATGATTTTAGGATCTATGGACTGTCCCTCTTCTGGTAAAAAACCAGCCATACCTGCTGCAACCGGTATAAGCTCAAGCCCGATCATGGCAATAATGGCACCCATGACCGCTGGAGGGAATACAAAGTCGATCCATTTGGTGCCTGCATATTTAACGATGAGAGCTACCAGACAGAAGATTATCCCTGTTACGATAAAGGCTCCCAAAGCCTTGCTATAGTTGGCTTCCGGATCGTCAGCCAGCACGACCAGAACCGGCGAGATAAAGGCAAAGCTTGAGCCGAGGTATGCCGGGATTTTTCCTTTACAAAAGAAAATATAGAGCAGTGTACCAATACCGTTCATCAGCAGAATCATGCCGGGATCCACGCCGAATAGGTTCGGTACAAGCACCGTACTTCCGAACATGGCGAACAAATGCTGCAGGCTCAGAAGGAAACCTGGACCAAACGGAAGTTTCTCATCAACTTGAATTTCTCGTTGCAAACCATTTCACTCCTCTTAGGACTTTAAATATAGGACCGTTCGCGTACGATCTTTAATAGATTAAATACAATCGTTCGTTTTTTCAACAATAATTTTTACAGTTCGTCAAAATATCCAATTGATGACAAGTTTTGATGTCTCCGCGCCGGAAACGGGCATACTATAAGTGTCTGAACGCTCGACATGTTGACGTATAACGTCACAAGCGTCATAATGATAGGAAAACAATCACGAGGGAACCTGCACGTTTTGACAAGGGCGGGTTCCATTTTATATAGAAAGGGAAGAGAAGGACTCCAAAATGGGCATAGAGCGATTACTCGAAAAGGCCAGCGCCTATATAAAAGAACCCGATCTTCTCCGCATCCAGGAAGCTTATGAATTTGCGGAGCAAGCCCACCACGGACAAGTGCGGAAATCGGGAGAACCTTATATTCTTCATCCGCTTGCGGTTGCAGACATCGTGGTAAATATGCAGATGGACACGTTGTCTATTATTGCTGCGTTGCTTCATGATGTCGTTGAGGATACAACTGTATCGCTTGAGCAGATCCGTGAGCGCTTCGGGGATACCTGCGCACTGCTGGTGGATGGTTTAACGAAACTAGAACGTATCCAATTTCGATCCAAAGAAGAGCAGCAGAACGAAAATTATCGTAAAATGTTCATCGCGATGGCCCGGGACATCCGGGTGATCGTGATTAAGCTGGCGGACCGGCTTCATAATATGCGCACTCTTAAGTATCAGTCCGAGGAAAGCCAGCGCCGTATTTCCTATGAAACGCTAGAGATCTTTTGCCCGATCGCCCATCGTCTAGGTATTTCCGCGATCAAGTGGGAGATGGAGGACATTGCGCTTCGTTACTTGAATCCGCAGCAGTATTACCGCATTGCGAATTTGATGCACAAGAAGCGGGCCGAACGTGAGCAGTATATCGACAATGTCATAGTCTGTATTCGTGAGAAGCTCGACGAGATGGGTATACAAGCCGACTTATCCGGCAGACCCAAGCATATCTACAGCGTGTTTAAGAAAATGACGGTGAAGAACAAGCAATTCAACGAAATTTATGATCTGCTTGCGATCCGCATTATTGTCGACAATATTAAGGATTGTTATGCTACGCTTGGCATCATCCACACCCTGTGGAAGCCGATGCCTGGGCGTTTCAAAGATTATATCGCCATGCCAAAAACGAATATGTATCAATCCCTTCACACGACGGTGGTTGGACCCAACGGGGAGCCGACGGAGGTTCAGATCCGGACCTGGGAAATGCATCGTACGGCGGAGTACGGTATCGCGGCACACTGGGCCTATAAAGAAGGTTCCGGAGGCAACGGAGGCAGCTTCGATAATAAAATGACGTTCTTCCGTGAAATATTGGAGCTGCAGCATGAGACGAAGGATGCCTCGGAGTTTGTAGAATCTCTGAAAATGGACTTTTTCTCCGATTTGGTTTTTGTGTTTACGCCAAAAGGCGAAGTGATCGAGCTGCCTTCCGGCTCCGTCCCTCTCGATTTTGCCTACCGAATTCATACTGAAGTAGGAAACCGCACCATTGGTGCCAAGGTCAACGGCAGAATTGTTCCGCTGGATCATCAGCTTAAGACCGGCGATATTGTGGAAATTTTAACATCGAAACATTCGTACGGGCCTAGCCAGGACTGGTTGAAGATTGCCCAATCTTCGCATGCCCGCAGCAAAATCAAGCAGTGGTTCAAGAAAGAGAAGCGGGAAGAGAACGTGGAGAAGGGGCGCGAGATGCTGGAGCGCGAGATCAAGCGCCTCGGTCTTGATGTGTCCGAGTGGACGACCGATGATAAATTAATGGAGGCGGCCAAGAAATTCGCCTTTAATGATATTGAGGATATGTTATCCGCGGTTGGCTTCGGCGGGATCACTGCCGCCCAAATCTGTACCAAAGTGACCGAGAAGCTCCGTAAGGAGCAGGAGGAAGCGAATCAGCTTGAATTGACCTCCGAGATGAAGGAAATCAAGCCGGCGGAGAAACGAAGCCGTCCGACGAACGGCGTACGCGTTAAGGGGATCGATAACCTGCTTGTGCGTTTCGCGAGATGCTGTAATCCCGTGCCCGGCGACGATATTGTCGGTTACGTTACCCGCGGTCGCGGCGTATCGGTCCACCGTTCGGATTGTGCCAATCTGCCGACCATGGATGAAGGCGAGGAGGCCGCACGCGTAATCGAGGTGGAATGGGAAACGGCCGTTGAGGCTAATTACAGCGTCGATATCGAAGTGACAGGCCATGATCGTAACGGGCTGTTAAACGAAGTTCTTCAGGCGGTATCAGAGAGCAAGACGAATATTTCCGCAGTGACCGGCCGATCTGACAAGAACAAAATGGCGATGATTCACATGACGATTTTGATCCGCAATACGGATCACCTCCATTCCGTTGTGGAACGAATCAAGCGGGTGAAGGATGTATATACCGTTCATCGAATCATGCAGTGATGGCACGGTTGCGTGGTTAACGGACTCTGGGGCTTCATGGACATGGACAGTCTCGGATGATTATACGAATGCGGTCTGTTATCCTGCGGGAGACAGGCCGTTTTATTTTAAGATATCAGAGTATAACGCGGTCTGTCTTCATAGAGAGTACATCGATAGACATTTTTCTTATGGAGAGAAGGAGCTAAACCTATGAGAGTGGTTATTCAAAGATGTAAGCATGCGCAAGTTACGGTTGACAATGAAATCGTAGGCAAGATTGAAGCGGGATTGATGGTGCTGGTAGGGGTGACGCATGAAGATGAAGAGAAGGATGCCAAATACCTTGCCGAGAAGGTTGCGGGGCTGCGAATTTTTGAGGATGAGGATGGAAAAATGAATTTTAGCGTCCAGGACGTGGGCGGAGCCATTCTGTCGGTTTCCCAGTTTACGCTCTATGGCGACACCCGCAAGGGAAAACGTCCGAACTTCATGGCCGCCGCCAAACCGGATGAAGCGAATGCACTCTACGAATCGTTTAACCGCGAGCTCATAGCGAAGGGGTTGCAGGTTGAGACCGGGGTATTCGGAGCTATGATGGACGTGTCGCTAACCAATTGGGGACCGGTAACCCTGATCATTGACAGCAGATCCTAAACGGTGAAAAGGGACGGGCAATATGCATCATATTGGAGAGATGGGGCATCCTGAGTGGATAATCGCTTGTTAGGTATTCACACAACAAAAGGAGCTGTGTTCTTATGCGTCAACCTCCCAAATTTTCCATATGGAGCAGTTTGCCTACGATGGTCGGGTCCGGAGACATAAGGGAAGCAGTGAGCACAGAACGCATGATTACGGCTTCGGAAGATCCTGTACAGCTAATCAGCATAAAGGGAAATATGCGAAAGCAGCTGCCGAGATCGTAGAACTGAATAGGATAGCGTATTGAGTCACTTCTGGTGACTACATAGCAGAGCCTGAGAACATTTCAGGCTCTTTTTTAATTCACTCATAAGTTGGGAGTCCTAACAATCCCTGTTATGACATGTAACTGAATGGTGTAGATCATGGGGCTTCCGTTCATTCCGCTGTTATAAAAAAGGCATTTTAGGGTAATAACAAATCGAGGACAATCATGAAAGGAGATATGCCAGATGAGTAAAGTTGCATTTCTACTAGCTGACCAATTCGAAGATTCCGAGATGAAAACTCCTTATGATGCCGTGAAGGAAGCGGGGCATCAAGCTGATATTATTGGATTGAAACAAGGACAAGAGGTAAAGGGTAAACAGGGCAAGGCATCGTATACAACGGATAAAGCCATTGCCGACGTCAATATAAACGAATATGATGCGGTGGTTATTCCAGGCGGCTCTTCTCCGGAAAATTTGCGTCTGGATTCCCATATATTGCAGTTTGTTACATCAGCGGATAAGGCAGGCAAACCGATTGCCTCAATATGCCACGGGCCGCAAATTCTAGCAAGTGCCGACCTGCTGAAGGGACGTACGATCACTTCCTATCCTCCGCTTCAGGATGACATGGTAAATGCCGGCGCAAACTTTAAGGATGAGGAAGTCGTTGTGGATCGCAATTTTATTACTTCCCGGACGCCGAAAGACGAGCCAGCCTTCGTGCGCGAGTTGTTAAAGGCACTGTAAGAAGAGAGTAGCTGTATGCTGTATGGTTGTCCATGTTATACCGGTTTTTCAAACAAGAGGGTTGAAAAAAGGAGGAATGGACATGTCTAGACAAATTCAAGCTTATTTCAGAACGGAAGACGACGCTGAAGGCGCAAGGACGAGGCTGTTAACGTACAACACAGAGCAGCTCGAGGTGGGACAGCTTCAGGATCCTGTTCGAGGTGGAGGCAATATCCTTGTGCCGCTGGTGCCATGGGGTAATTCCGGCACGGGTGGAGCGACTGCAGGGGCTACAACGATGGGAGCTCCAGGCGGAGTCGTCGGGGCTCCAGGAGTCATCGTGGGCTCCCGGGATGCCAATGACAGCCGCGATATTGCACAAGATCGGCCGCACGGCGATGACACGCCGGGCGACGCATGGCGCGAAGCGGACGTGACGGATCGGGACTATGATGATCTGAGATATACGCTGTCCGTTAAGGTAAGGGACGAGGATTACGATCAGATCGTACATGATTTGCGGGCAAATAACGCTTATGTGGAGCGATTTGATTAATTAGCGAAAAATGCCTGATTGGCGTTTGGATTCCCTAAGATGTTGGAGATTATCATTCGTATAGGGCATATTCATTAGTACACAAAAAGGGCTGTTCCGCTAATGGAGCAGCCTCTTTCGGTCCTTTTATTAAAAGCGCTTTCTCGCTTGTAACATAACTGTAATGTTTGTTCAATGTTCCTTTAATATTCCCTGTTTATAATAACAGCATGACCCCCTTTTTTATATAATATATGTTTTGGACCTACAACGTGGTTTGTAGGTTTTTTTCTTTTTTCGGGCAATTTCTACAAAGTTTCTTGACTTTAGTGTGGTAGTTCATTAGAATCTAAAAATATAATGTTTTGGGTATACTATATTTATGAATATTGGATTTCATGACGGGAACAAGTACTCCATCCCCACAAGACCAGAGAAGAATCCCTTGGCTGTAAGGATTCGCTTGATGAGTGGACGAATGACCTCCCCGAGAACAGACGGCGAAGCAAGCACCGGTTGACCGGTGGGATAGACAGTAGCCGAACTGCGCGGCCGGGCGTTAAACGGATGAAGCGGATGTTTGAACGCACTGATATATGGTGTGTCAACGCCGGAATGTGGGTGGTACCACGGGTGATTATATGAATATCTCTCGTCCCTGTTGTCTTAAGACAGCGGGGCGGGAGATTTTTTAGTTTTCACGACTTTTTGCGAAATGACTCCTTAGGAAGAGGGATGAAGATGGCAAACGAGAAATTCGAGAAACCGACAGGCACGCAGGACATCCTGCCAGGTGCCGTCGAGAAATGGCAGTTTATCGAGGAGAAGGCACGCGATTTGTGCCGGAGATACAACTACCGCGAAATTCGCACACCGATCTTTGAACAGACCGAGTTGTTCAAACGCGGTGTGGGCGAAACCACCGACATCGTAGAGAAGGAAATGTATACGTTCAGGGATAAAGGCGATCGCAGTATGACCCTCCGTCCAGAAGGAACGGCAGGCGTCGTCCGGGCTTACGTGCAAAACAAGCTGTATGGAGAGCCTGACGTCACGAAGCTGTACTACATGGGCCCCATGTTCCGCTACGAGCGTCCACAGGCGGGACGCTACCGCCAGTTCCACCAGTTCGGCGTAGAGGTGTTCGGGACTGCAGATCCGGCTATTGATGCTGAGGTGATTGCACTGGGTTACAGCTTCTACAAGGAGCTTGGGCTGAACGGGGTAAAAGCGGAGATTAACTCCGTAGGGACGCCAGAGGTACGGGCGGCTTACCGTAGTACATTACTTGCTTTCCTGGAACCGATGAAAGAGAGCCTATGCTCGGATTGCCAGTCACGCATGGAACGCAACCCGCTGCGCGTGCTGGATTGCAAGAAGGACCAAGGGAAGTTCGGTGATGCGCCTTCGATTCTGGACAGCCTGGATGAGGAATGCAGCATGCACTTTGAGAAAGTAAAAGGGTACCTGGACGCCATGGGCATCGAGTATGTGATCAATCCAAGACTTGTTCGGGGATTGGACTATTATACGCATACCGCATTTGAATTCAAGGCCCAGGGCATCGGCGCAATTGATACGGTAGGCGGCGGCGGACGATTCAACGGACTGGTCGATCAGATCGGCGGACCGGATCAGCCGGGCATCGGGTTCGGGATTGGTCTTGAGCGAATCCTATTGATCCTGGAGCATCAAGGTGTTAATCTGTCCGCGGCCAAGCCGCTGGATGTCTACCTGGTGGCGCTGGGTGAAGCCGCCGAGCAGGAAGTTGCAAAATTGATCTACGAACTGCGGAGCAATGGCGTAGCAGCCGAACGTGATTACCTCGGCCGGAAAATGAAAGCTCAGATGAAATCCGCCGACCGTCTGCAAGCTCGTTATACCGCCATTTTGGGTGAAGACGAACTGGCGCGCGGAGAAATTGCCCTGAAGTCGATGGAAACCGGCGAACAGCGTACAGTTAAATTGGATCGTCTGGTACAAGAATTGGTTTAATCGTCGCATGAAGCGACTTAATAATATTAAAGGGGAATGATAAACGATGAAAAGGACGCATCAATGCGGTCACCTGACAACCGCGAACATTGGAGAAACTGTAACACTGAACGGCTGGGTACAAACCCGCCGCGACTTGGGCGGCGTGCTGTTCATCGATCTTCGTGATCGCAGCGGCATCATGCAAATCGTATTTAACCCGGATTTCTCCGGCGAAGCTTTGGCTGTTGCCGATAAGGTCCGCAGCGAATTCGTCGTGGCCGTATCCGGTAAAGTCGTAAAGCGTGATCCTGAAACGTTCAACGCGAACCTGCCTACTGGCGAAATCGAAGTCCAAGTGACAAGCATTGAAGTGCTGAATGCAGCCAAAACACCTCCGTTCTTTATCGAAGACGGCGTGGAAGTGGATGAGCAGCTTCGCTTGAAATATCGATATCTGGACCTGCGTCGTCCAGAGATGCAAAAAACGCTGATGCTGCGCTCCAAAGCGTCTAAAGTATTCCGCGACTTCCTCGACGACGAGGGCTTTGTGGATGTGGAAACGCCGATTCTGACCAAGAGCTCGCCGGAAGGCGCACGCGACTATCTCGTACCGAGCCGTGTGCACGCAGGTGAATTCTTTGCACTTCCACAATCTCCGCAAATTTACAAGCAGCTCCTCATGGTGAGCGGGCTTGAGCGCTACTACCAAATTGCACGCTGTTTCCGTGATGAAGATTTGCGGGCTGACCGTCAGCCTGAGTTTACCCAGGTCGACATCGAGACGTCCTTCATGGAACGCGACGACCTGTTGAACATGATGGAGCAGCTAATGGTGAAGTTGTTCAAGGAAACTATCGGCGTTGAACTTGCAACGCCATTCCAGCGTATCAGTTATGCCGATGCGATGGGCAAATACGGCTCCGATAAACCGGATCTTCGCTTCGGTTTGGAATTGATCGAAATGAACGATATCGTTGCAAACAGCGGCGTCAAAGTATTCTCTTCCGTTATTGAAAAAGGCGGCGAAGTGAAGTGCTTGAACGCTAAAGGCTGCGGAACTTGGACACGTAAGGAAATCGACGATCTGGGGCCATATGCAGCCCGTTACGGAGCGAAGGGGCTTGCTTGGATTCAAGTGAAAGAAGGCGAGTTCAAAGGACCTATCGTGAAATTCTTCAGCGAGCAGGAAATTGAAGCGGTAAGAGAACGTACGGGAGCCGAAGATGGCGACTTGCTGCTGTTCTCCGCAGACAATAAAAAAGTGGTTGCCGATGTCCTGGGCGCACTCCGCTTGAAAATCGGACGTCAGCTTGGCCTGATCAACGACAACGAGTACAAGTTTGCTTGGGTGCTGGACTTCCCGCTGTTCAGTTATGATGAAGAGGCGAAGCGCTATGTGGCCGAGCATCATCCGTTCACCCGTCCAAAAGACGAAGATCTGGAATTGATGGATACGGATCCGCTTGCCGTGCGTGCGGAAGCTTACGACATCGTTCTGAATGGATACGAAGTAGGCGGCGGTTCCATGCGGATTTTCAAACGCGAGATCCAAGAGAAAATGTTTGCGGCTCTTGGTATGTCGCCGGAAGTGGCGCACGACAAATTCGGTTATCTTATGGGCGCGTTTGAGTACGGCACTCCTCCACATGGCGGAATCGCCTTTGGGTTGGACCGTTTGGTGATGCTGCTTGCCGGACGCACGAACCTGCGTGAAACGATTGCGTTCCCGAAAACGGCAAGCGCAACAGATCTGTTGATGGACGCTCCTTCCCAGGTGGACGGAGGACAGCTGGAGCAGCTGCATATCAAACTCGCCAAGAAGCCGGGCGACGAGAAATAAGTCCGTTGTTCTTGATAAAGGAGGTTGCTTGAATTATGCTGCACCAATTTTCCCGTACGGAATTAGCCATTGGTCCTGAAGGCCTTGAAGTGATGAAGAACAGCACGGTAGCCGTGCTGGGTATCGGCGGCGTGGGAGGCATTGCGGTGGAAGCCCTCGCCCGTTCCGGGGTAGGCCGTATCATTCTGATCGACAAAGACGTTGTGGATATCACCAACATCAATCGGCAGATCCATGCCTTAACGACCACGGTAGGTCAGAAGAAAGCAGACCTGATGGTTGAACGTGTCAAACTGATCAATCCGGAATGTGAAGCGATCGCCCTGAACATGTTCTACACCGAAGAGACGTATGAAGAGTTGTTTAAATTCGATCTGGATTATGTGATTGATGCGTCGGATACGATCATTTATAAAGTACATCTGATCAAGGAATGCCTGCGGCGCGGGATTCCGATCATCTCCAGCATGGGGGCAGCCAACAAAATGGACCCCACGAAGTTCCAGGTAGCCGACATCTCCAAAACGTCCATGGATCCGATTGCCCGTATTGTACGTACCAAGCTGCGCAAAGACGGCATCAAGAAAGGGGTTAAGGTCGTATTCTCTCTAGAGGAGCCGATGAAACCCCGCCAAGATGTTACGGAGAAGATCGTACCCGAGAATGCCCCTGAAATCCGGAAAGCGAAGCAGCCTCCGGCAAGCAATGCATTCGTTCCGCCTGTGGCCGGACTGATTATGGTTAGCGTAACGGTGAGAGAACTGCTCGAAAAAGGCGGGGTCTCGTTGTAACGATCCAGTAAACCTCGGATTGAGAAAACCATAGACAAACGGAAGGCAGGACGAAACGCGCCTTCGATCAAAACATAGAGTGGTTAATAAAATGCAGTGTCCAAAGCAATGGACGCTGCGTTTTTTTATGGTCATCGACGAAGCGGTTATAAATGGAAAACCGGCACCATGGATTTCCTGTGACAGAGCTTTGCTAGTATATCCGGGCCAGTTGTGCTACAATGAAACTCCTTTTTGTGTCACGGCCCTTAAAGCCAGACTTTCGATGCGAAAAAAATATGTTTCTTAGGAGGTAACTGAAAGTGTCAGAATCTTTTCAAAGTGCCTATCAAGAAGAAGAGTCAAGGCTAAACGAGGTAATCGTTGAAATTGACCGTCAGCTTGAACGTTTGCGCGGCATTCCGGTATACACGGGCCATGATTTTACGGAGCAGGTGCTCGAAGCAGGTCGAGAAGAGAAACGGCAGGCTCTCGCCAAAAGTTTGCCGGAGCCTTATTTCGGAAGGCTGGATTTTCAAGAGAGCGGAACCGGAGCGAAGAAACCGCTCTACATTGGGAAGATCGGCTTCGATAAGGAAGATGCCGGGGATCATCCGATGGTGATCGATTGGCGAGCTCCGGTCGCGAGTCTTTTTTATTCGTTTACGGGCGGTACCGATCCGGCATCGTTCGAAGCACCCGAAGGAATCATCGAGGGGCTGGTATATTTAAAACGCAACGTTGTGATCCGAAAGCAAATTTTGGAACGGGTATCGGATACGTACAATCGGGAAAGCGGCGGACCTGCCGTATCCGATGAGTTTCTGGTCTACCGTCTCGGAGAGAACAAGGATAACCGGCTGCGCGATATCGTATCCACGATCCAAGCGGAGCAGGACAAAATCATCCGGGCTGCCAAAAATACCGCACTCATCATCCAAGGGGTGGCGGGAAGTGGAAAAACGACGGTGGCGCTGCATCGGCTGGCTTATTTGCTCTATCAGTACAAGGAGCAGGTCACCGCGGAGAAAATGATCATATTCGCACCCAACCTGATGTTTCTGGATTACATATCCGACGTGCTGCCTGAGCTCGGAGTTGGCGATATACAGCAGCGTACCTTTGGCGATTGGGCAGCAGAGCTGCTCGATATTCAACTCGCTTCGGATGATCATGCACAAACGCTTCATCAATGGTTCGAGACAGAGCCGGGTCAGGGGACACCGGATATTGACGATAATGTCAGTGGGCGCTATAAAGGCTCATTGAGACTGATGGAGATCATTAGGCGCTGCGTGGATGCTATCGAAACCAAGGCTCTGCCGGACGGGGATTTCTCTCCATGGGATGGGGCCGTATTGAAACAGGAGACGATCGCGGAATGGTTCTACCAGGAATATAAACCATACCCACTGGCAAAACGGAAGGAACGACTGCTTGCCAGATTGCATCGCTGGGTCGAGATGGAGCTGAAGAAATCGCCATCAGCGGCTGTAATGAAAGAACGGAAGAAAAAAGCGACTCAACGAGAAAAAGCTTATGCCAACCGATGGCCGAAATTTGAGCCGGTCTCATTATATAAACAATTGTTTGGGGCGGCAAAGGCGACCGGAACGATGTTTGAAGAGCTAACCGCTCTGATTCCGTCCGACGTGCTCACGGCAACACGTAAAGATCTGAAGAAAAACGTGGTCCGCGAAGAGGATTTGCCTGCCCTGCTGTATTTCCACTGTTTGCTGAATGATATTACCGGTGAGCAGCGCTTTGACCATATCGTCATTGATGAGGCTCAGGATTTCTCGCCATTTCAGGTAGCTGTGCTGGACCTGTTCGTAAGAGGACATTCCTTCACCATATTAGGTGATTTGTCGCAGGGCATTCATGCCTATCGTGGCGTTCATGCGTGGGAAGAGATGAGCTCCCTGTTCAAGGAAGAGGAAACTGCCTATTTTGCGCTGACACGCAGTTACCGCTCGACGATGGAGATCATCGAATTTGCGAACGGCATTTTGGAGAAGGGTGTCAGCAGCGATCTGCTCGCCGTACCCGTATTCCGAAGCGGCGATGCCGTTCGCCTCATTCCTTATAATTCGGAGAAATCCAGAACGAGAGATTTGGAACGGGCGATGGAGGCACTCATCGCTAAGGAATATCGGACGGTAGCCATTCTCACCCGAACCTTGCGGGAAGCGCAAGAGCTGCATGAACAATTAATTGCTGCATGGCCGATGCTGAATCTGATCGATGGCAGCAAAGGAACGTATCAGGGGGGTTACTCCGTGCTTCCTGTTTATTTGTCTAAAGGGCTTGAGTTCGATGCGGTTGTGGTGGCAGATGCAGATCGGAGTCATTACGCGGAAAAAGCTTGGGATGCCAAGCTGATGTACGTTGGCTGCACCCGGGCACTGCATGAACTGTGGCTGCTGCATGGTGAAGCGCGTCCTTCTTATGTGACGGCAGACGCTTCAGATATTACAGCCATCGGCTGGCCCGGGGAGTAAGATAGGATTGTGTTACTAAGCGTGAAGAGGAAAGAACGGAAAATGTCCCGTGGGGTGGTACATGTCTGCATGTGCTTGTCTCTGCGGGTCTTTTTGTTGTGCTTGGCCTAACCAAGCATTTGGTAGGAGGAGCCCAGATTTTCGATAAACCGGATCAAAGTCCATACAGCGAGGATGGAACATGCAGTTGCCAGGATGATGAAGAGTGTCATTTTTCGCATAGGCTTTAGTTTCAATTCAATAGCCTCCCTTCGTGCGTGGTTGATACGTTTATAACAAGACCTCGTCCTCTTCCTCTTCCTCATTTCGGATGCCTTGCTTATACTCATAGAGAATAATGGAGGAACGGAAGAAGGCATACAGGCCGATCAGGAACTGCAAGATGAGGATGGTATACAATAGGTTTATCGCCAGCGCCTCATCGTCGAGGTATTCTGGCCCATAGATCTCCTTTAATAGATTGTTTTGATTAACATAGGTATAGAGTCCAAGTAAACTAATCCCCATATTCATAGCCCCTTTAGATAAATTGCGTTTGGACTTCTTGCGAGTCGTCATAGCCACTCTCCTTAGATAAGACTTCTCTATAATTTCCTATAATAAGTAACGCTCCGGAAAGATAAAAGTTGGTTATCATGTTAAACGAGCAGCGAATATCGATGGGTATCCGAACCACTAGCGTGGATGTCCAAAGGCTTGCTACAGGCATGACAAATTTGAATATGGTATGATAGAGTGTGACGGATTTTTGAAACCGGCTTATCTTTGCATTGATATCAGACAAGGAAGTGTAGTTATGGATTTATTCAGTATCGGGCGTGAAGGGGACCGGGATTCCAGGCTGCTGGCCGATCGGATGCGCCCTTCGTCGCTGGATGAATATATAGGACAAGAACATATTATCGGACCGGGGAAACTGCTCAGACGAGCCATAGAAGCAGACCAGGTCTCTTCCATTTTATTGTACGGCCCGCCGGGGTGCGGCAAAACAACGCTGGCGCATATTATCTCCCAGCAAACGAAGGGGTACTTCGTTCGGCTAAATGCGGTGGAAGCCTCGGTTAAGGACGTCAGGGAAGTCATTGAGCAAGCCCAGAGCAACCGCAGCCTGTACGGCACCAAAACGATCCTGTTTCTGGATGAGGTGCACCGCTTTAACAGTTCAAGACAGGACGCGCTGCTGCCTGCCGTGGAGAACGGCACGATTATATTTATAGGCGCTACGACAGAGAACCCATTTCATTACGTAAATGGGGCCTTGATGAGCCGTTCAACCTTGTTCCAGCTTGAGCCGCTGACTAAGAACCATTCCATGATCGCCATGCAGCGCGCGTTATCCGATCCGGATAAAGGACTTGGATTCATGGATCTCCAGGCAGACGAGGAAGCATTGGAGCATATTGCAACCATGGCGAACGGCGACATCCGCCGTGCTCTGAACGCCCTCGAATTAGCGGCCATGACCACGCCCCCGGATGAAAGCGGCAGGGTTCATATTACGCTCGAAGTGGCCGAGGAATCGATACGCAAGCCGCTCGTCAAGGCGGACGAGTCTACGCAGTATGACGTGCTGTCTGCCTTCCATAAAAGCATTCGAGGTTCCAGTGATGCGGCCTTGTTCTGGTTCCTGTATGCGGTCGAAAAGCTAGGGATGGACCCCATGGTGTTCATCCGCCGCTTGATTGCTGCCAGCAGCGAGGATATCGGGCTGGCTAATCCGCAAGCGATGGTGCAGGCGGTAAGCGCACTGGATGCCTACCGGAATAACGGCTGGCCGGAAGCCAAGCTGAACATTGCCCAGGCGATTCTGTTTGCGGTGGAGAGCCCCAAATCGGATGGCGTTGTGACCGCCATATCCCGGGCGATGTCCGCCATGGATGAAGTGAAATCGGCTGAGGTTCCGCTTCATCTCCGTGATGCGCATTACTCGGGGGCGGTGAAGCTGGGACATGTCGGCTACAAGTACCCGCACGATTATCCGGGCCATTACGTGAAGCAGGAATATTTGCCGAAGGAGCTCTCCCGCCGGGTGTTCTATCAGGCGACGGAGCAGGGGAATGAAGCCAAGATCGCACACAATCAGCGATTACGACGCGAAGAATAGGGTCTTACAGTAATAACGGAACCAATGGCCGCTAGTTTAGCTAAATGGAGGAAACGAATGATGAAAACAGGGAAACAACGGTTTGTCATCCTGCTGCTGTCCGCTGGTCTTATGCTGAGCGGCTGTTCGGGGAAAAACGCCCAGGAGCAGGTCGAAAGTGGACAGGCAACCGAGGCAGCGCATGAGCACGGACATCAGACGCAGCTGGCCAACGGGGATATTCAGGAGGCGACGGCTTCGATTGATGAGCTGCCTATCTTTTTGAAGAGCCAGACCAGCGAGCTGCAAACGATCTATGCCTTGTCCGCGCAGGTCAGTGATGTCCTGAAATACATCCCTTGTTATTGCGGCTGTGGGGACAGTGCCGGTCATGAGAGCAACCTGAATTGTTTTATTGATGAGATCCAGGAGGACGGCACCGTCGTGTGGGACGATCATGGCACCCGCTGCGGGGTGTGTTTGGACATTGCCGTGGAATCTGCCAAAATGAGCAGCGAGGGCAAGAGCCTGACGGATATTCGGACCGCAATCGACGAGAAATACAGCACAGGCTATGCGAAGCCGACACCAACTCCAATGCCGCCCGCCGAAAGTTAATTCTACTGTAGATAAACAAGAAGGTACCCGATGTGATCGATGGATCACTCGAGTGCCTTTTTTCTGTTGGGTATAAGGCCTCCAAGGCTGTTTTCAGGAATCGCCTGATCCGTTTCTCAGACTGACCGCCGTGATCTATCTCACAGCATTAAACTATATATGGATGTAAATTTATAAAACGAAACTATATATAGTGTGTTGATGATCTAAGGAGAAGGAGTTGATCGATTTCATGAAAGTCATGAAGAGAGACGGGTGCCTGGTGAATTTTGAGATAAACCGGATTGTGAATGCAGTGGATAAAGCGTTTATAGCCGTTGAGGGTGTGTCCCGCATGGAGGCTTCCCTGCAGATTGGCGATGCGGTTGTTCGTGCCACCGCGGAGATGGAGCAGGTGAGTGTGGAGGATATTCAGGATATCGTTGTCGAGCATTTGCAAAGTACAGGTTATGCAGAGGCTGCGGCAGCTTATCAACATTACAGGGAAACCCGTGACCTGGAGCGGATGCGGCGGGGAGAGCTCTACAAGATCAGCACGGATGTGATTGGGGTAACGAATCTGGATCTGCTGCGGGAGAATGCGAATCTGAACGGGGAATCCTTCAGTGGAAAAATGAGTCGGATCGGCTCCGAGTACGCCAAATGGATGGCAAGCAAATTCATCCTCCCTGGAGATCTCATGAGAGCGGTGAGGGATGGTTATGTGTATGTGCACGACCTGGACCAGTATGCACTCGGAACAACGAACTGCATTTTCATTCCGTTTGACCGACTATTGGCCAAGGGATTCAATACCGGTAACGGATCGGTTAGGCCGCCGCAGAGCATCATGACCGCGATGGCACTGGTGGCCATCATTTTTCAATCCCAGCAGAACAGTCAATTCGGCGGCGTGTCCGGAAATAAAATCGATTGGGATCTGGCCCCGTATGTCGGTAAATCGTTTCGTCGGCATTTTCGCAAAGGGCTGGCCTACTTCGGAGAGGTAGAGCAGGGAGATAATAGACCCGGTGAACGAGTTCTTCTGGATAACGAATTATACATAGACAATGAGCAGTTGAAAGAAACTTATCCGCGAATATATCACTATGCATATAACGAAACGGTGAATGAAGTAAAACAGGCCGCGGAATCCCTGATCCACAATCTGAACACAATGAGCAGCCGGGCCGGCGGACAGATCCCCTTTACATCGCTGAACTATGGCATGTGCACGTCAACCGAAGGAAGGCTGGTGTCACACGCTCTGCTGGATGCCACGATGAGAGGGCTCGGCGGGGGAGAGACGCCGATATTTCCGCAGCATATTTTCCAGTGCAAGCAGGGGGTTAACCAGGCGGAAGGGGAGCCCAACTACGATCTGTTCCTGAAAGCCGTTGAGTGTTCCAGCCGCAGGCTCTACCCGAATTTTGTCAACGTGGATGCATCGTTTAATCTGGTCTACTATAACCCGGACGAGCCAGACACGATTATTGCCACCATGGGCTGCAGGACCCGGACGATTTCAGACCGGTTCGGGCGAAACCGTCTAAGCGGCAAAGGCAATTTATCCTTTAATACGATCAATCTGGTTCGTCTCGGCATTGAGCATGGCATTATCGAAGGCAAACGGGATATGCCGGATCTGAACCTCTTCTACGAGCAGCTGGATCAGTATTTGACGATTGCGGTAGAGGGTTTGATTCATCGTTACGAGCTGCAGGCCGACCAACCGGCCAAAGCGTCAGATTTTATGATGCGGGAAGGCGTGTGGGAAGGCGGCGAGGCACTGGCACCGGAGGATAAGGTGCGCGAGCTCATCAAGCACGGAACCCTTGCGCTTGGATTTATCGGGCTGGCTGAATGCCTGAAGGCGTTAACCGGGCTGCATCACGGAGAAGATGAGACCAGCCGCGGTCTGGGAATCGAGATCATCCGGCATATGCGTCAGTTTTGCGATGCAGCCAGTGAAAGATATAACCTGAACATTACGTTGTTTGCCACGCCGGCAGAAGGGTTATCGGGGAAATTCACGAAGCTGGACCGGCAAACCTTTGGTGTGATCGAGGGTGTCACAGATCGCGAGTATTATACGAACTCGTTTCATATTCCGGTGTATTATCCGATGGCCGCGTACCGCAAAATCCGTTCCGAGGCTCCTTTCCATGAGCTGTGTAATGCAGGAGCGATTTCGTATGTGGAGCTGGACGGCAATGCCCGGCAGAATACGGCTGCTTTTCGGGACATCGTTCAGTTTGCCCTTCAGCAGAATATCGGATATTTCTCCGTAAACCATCCCGTCGATCGTTGCCCGGCATGCAATTACGAAGGAATCATCGGAAGCTCTTGCCCTGGATGCGGAGCCTCGGAGGCGGATGGGAACTTCCAGCGGCTGCGCAGGGTGACGGGATACTTAACAGGCAATTATACAGAGCGCTTCAATTCGGCTAAGCAGGCTGAGGTTAGGGATCGGGTGAAGCATCTGTGAATGTGTGCGGATATATCCCCGAGAGCATTAATGAAGGCCCAGGAGTTCGGGCAGTTCTATTCGTGAGCGGCTGCCGTCATGCTTGCGCCGGATGTTTTAATACGGATTCCTGGGACTTTGAAGCGGGGGAGCCGTTTACAGAAGAATTGTCCGCGTCCATACTGCAGGATATCAGCGACAACCCTTTGCTGGATGGCGTGACCTTATGCGGTGGGGACCCGTTCTTCTCGCCGGAGGAATGCACGGCATTTGTACACAAGCTCAGGACCATGTGTCCTGGGAAAAGTGTATGGGCCTACACGGGCTTCACCTTTGAGGCGCTGATGAGGCAGCAGAAGCTGCGCGAATTGGCGAAACAGTGTGATGTTATCGTGGATGGCAAATTCCAGTTGGAGCTAAGGGATGTCTCGCTTCCCTTTCGAGGCAGCTCGAATCAGCGATTAGTTGACGTAGCCGTCAGCCTAGAATGCGGAGAAACAGTAGAATATGTTCTTCGCTAACATGTAAAAAAAGCACACACTATACGGAATCTTCCGTGTTAAGTGTGTGCTCTTTTCGTTTAGGCCGGCGGATTAATATGGAACTTTATCCGCCGTTTCGATCGTTCCCCCGCCAAGGCATTCGTCCCCTTGGTAGAAGACGACGGCTTGTCCTGGCGTGATTGCTTTTTGCGGCTTGGCAAAAGCGATATGAACGGTTCCATCTTCGCGCGGAGTTATCGTTATCTCTTGATCCGGCTGACGGTAACGGAATTTCGCGGTGCAGGTAAAGGCGTCTTTGGGCATAGCGTCTTGTCCTGCAATCCAATTGATTCCGGAGGCAACAAGTCCGGTTGAATACAAACTCGGATGATCGCCTTGAACAACGTACAGAATATTGTTAGTTAAATCCTTGTCGGCAACAAACCAAGGCTCTCCGGAGCCTGAGCCGCCAATGCCAAGACCTTGGCGTTGTCCCAGCGTGTAGTACATCAAGCCATCATGGCGGCCTTTCACTTCACCGGTGACAATGTCCACCATATCGCCGGATTGGGCGGGGAGGTACTGTCCAAGAAATTCTTTGAAATTACGTTCGCCGATGAAGCAAACGCCGGTGCTGTCTTTTTTCTTGGCGGTATACAGTCCAGCTTCCTCAGCGAGTCGGCGAACTTCCGGTTTCGGCAGATGCCCGATCGGGAACATTGCTTTGGAGAGCTGCTCTTGGCTCAGCGCATTAAGGAAGTAGGTTTGATCCTTATTGCTGTCGACGCCGCGCAGCAGCCGGTACTGTCCGTCCTCCTCGATGACGCGGGCGTAATGGCCGGTAGCCACATAGTCGGCTCCCAGATCCATGGCCTTATTCAGAAATTCACCGAATTTGATTTCACGGTTGCACATGACATCGGGGTTCGGCGTTCTCCCGGCTTTATATTCATCGAGGAAATAGGAAAATACTTTATCAAAGTATTCCTTCTCGAAATTGACGGTATAGTAGGGAATGTCGAGCTGCTCGCACACGCGGCGCACGTCTTCAGCGTCCGCTTCAGCTGTGCAGTAGCCAAGCTCATCGGTATCATCCCAGTTTTTCATAAAGATGCCGATCACTTCATAGCCCTGCTGTTTAAGCAGGAGCGCTGTTACGGAGGAGTCGACTCCTCCCGACATGCCGACAACGATACGAGTGTTATGTTTTTCTTTTGACATCGTTATCACCATTTTCATATTGAATTGTGCCCATGGAGGTATTTTAACATATTGGAACAAGGTTCACACGTTTCATTTTGTCCACTCAGCGTGAACATTTTTCGGGTTTCCGGCTGGAATATTACCCATTGAGGTCCAGGATATGTTACCATAAGCTGAGGGTAATGATCGGAATACGGAGAAAAATACAGGATAAGCTGATTCACGCGTAGATTACGCCGTATTTGTCGCTAAACCCGCCACCTACAATTCATGTACAGGATGGACATAATATACAAATTACCGAAAGAGGTGTCACCTTTGAAGATTTCAACAAAAGGAAGATACGGATTAACGATTATGATGGAGCTGGCCGCCAGGTTTGGTGAAGGGCCGACTTCGCTGAAGAGCATTGCCGAGAAGAACCAGCTGTCGGAACATTATCTTGAGCAGCTGATCGCACCGCTGCGGAATGCGGGACTGGTCAAAAGCATCCGTGGCGCATACGGAGGATATATCCTTTCCCGTGATCCGGCATCCATAACGGCAGGAGATGTAATCCGCGTGCTGGAAGGACCGATATCCCCTGTGGACTTCACGGAAGAGGACGATCCGGCGAAGCGGGATCTATGGCTTCGTATCCGCGACAGCATTGCTGAAGTGCTCGATTCCACGACGCTGGACTATCTGATCAACTATCATGAACAGTCTGCTGCAGACAACTATATGTTCTATATATAAGGGTGAGACGGATATGAGATCAGTATATTTGGATCATGCCGCATCAACCCCGGTCCATCCGGAGGTTGCTGAGCGGATGATGAATGTGATGACAAGCCAGTACGGCAATGCTTCAAGCGTTCATGCTTTTGGACGGGAAGCGAAGAAGATCGTCAACGGGGCGCGTGATCGAATTGCGTCCCTTTTGGGATGCCAATCGGACGAGCTGGTGTTCACCGGAGGCGGCACCGAAAGCGATAATTTGGCTATACTGGGATTGCTGGAGTCGCTTGGCGTGAAGGGAAAGCATGTGATTACGTCGGCCGTTGAACACCATGCGGTGCTTCATACATGCCATGAGCTAGAACGGCGGGGCTGTGAAGTTACCTATGTCCCCGTCGATTCTACTGGGCGTGTCTCTGTGGAGGACATTGCGGGGGCGATTCAGGACAACACGGTGCTGGTCACCATCATGTATGGCAACAATGAAGTAGGCACCGTTCAGCCGATCATCGAAATCGGCGAGCTCTGCCGCAGCCGGGGCATCGTGTTTCATACCGATGCTGTTCAGGCATTGGGATCGGAGGCGATCAACTGCCGCGAGCTGCCGGTGGATATGTGGAGTTTTTCCGCCCACAAAATCAACGGACCCCAAGGCGTCGGAGCATTGGTTGTCCGCAGAGGACTCAGCGTATCTCCACGTCTGTTCGGAGGGCTGCAGGAGAAGAAACGCCGTGCCGGAACAGAGAATATGGCTGGCATCGCCGGTTTTGCGGCAGCAGTGGAATGGACCGTTAAGAATATGGAGACGCGTATCCAGAATTATCGCGAGCTGAGATCGACGCTGCTTGAAGGGCTTCGTCAGGAGATTGGCGAGAATGCTTTTGTGATCAACGGAAATTCGGAACATTACCTACCTCACATCCTAAATATCAGCTTTCCCGGTGCCAATACGGAGACGATGCTGATGAACCTCGATATGGAAGGAATTGCGGCGGCAAGCGGCTCGGCTTGTACGTCGGGATCTCTGGAAATATCCCATGTACTCCAAGCAATGAAACTTTCTGATCCTGTTTTGCGCTCCGCGATTCGTTTTAGTTTCGGTTTGGGTAATACTACTCAAGAAATGGAGCACACTGCCCAAAAAATTGGAACCATCCTTAATCGGTTACGTAAATAGATGTTAAGGGATTTCTCCTTCTAGAGAATAGGGGGTATGCGTTCGTCCATTTCATCCTTGGAAATTGCCCGTTTAGGCTAACGAAATGTTGACCGGCGGCTGATTTCAAACCATGAAGGATGAGGAGGTGTCCACTGCAGTATGAAACTTCAAGAAATGATTGGACTGGCTGTATTCGACGTGGAGAACGGTAAGGAAATCGGCAAAATCCACGATTTTATACTAGATGAGAACTGGTTGATTACCGGGTTGGAGCTGGAAGGCAAGGCTTTGTTTTCCTCGCATGTGAAAAGCGTCTCATGGGAAGATATCGTAGCATACGGGGAAGATGCCGTCATGATCCGGAGCCAAGAGGCTGTCCGCAAGGTGGGCGCCAATGATATACCGCTTACGTACCTTTTGGGCAAGCGCAAACTGAAAGAGATGCAGGTCTTGACAGAGGACGGTATCCTGCTCGGACGTATATCGGATGTTTATTTTGAGCAGGAACAGGGCAATACAATACTAGGGTTGGAAATATCCGATGGATTTGTCTCGGATTTGATCGAAGGTCGCAAATGGCTGCCTTGCACAGCGGAGATGGCTATCGGCGAAAGTGCCGTTATGGTACCCCCGATGAGCGAACAGCGTCTGGAAAAAGCCATTAATTCTGTGAACGGATAGGGTGAGGTAGGATGAAATGTCCAAACTGTAGTTCCAAAGATATCGGGAAAATCGGCTCCCACCAGTTTTATTGCTGGGGTTGCTTTATCGAATTGACAGTCAACGGAGAGAAAATGTCCGTATACCAGGTAGAAGAGGATGGTACGCTCAGCTCGCTGGATGATTTGTTCTTCGGTGATGAAATGCAGCCGGATTTCCCTCCTATGCACGCGTCTTCCTAAGAACGCGTACATATAGTTAGATAACGACTCCTTGCTGAAGGCCTATATGGCTGAGCAGCAGGGAGTCTTTTTCATGTTGGCCTGCGGAAATGTTAGTTTATTTCTGGAAGCTTGTACATATACTACAGGGTAGCTTTCGAAAAAGGAGGGTGCCTGTGTGGAACAGCTGACCGAGAACAAATGGTTTCGATTGTTGGTATGGTTAATGCTTGGACTCATCTCTCTTTACTTTGTCTGGCTGCTGCGTCCGCTGTTTCTGGATGTCTATCGATTTCTCAAGGCTGTACTGGCTCCATTTCTGGTTGCCATGATCATATCTTATGTGCTCAATCCGGTAGTATGCATGCTCTCCGACCGTAAAGTTCCGCGGAGCATGGCGGTGCTGCTCATCTATGCCGTCTTTCTGACGTCACTTACCGTCATTCTGATCAATATGATTCCGATCCTGATCCGGCAGCTGGAGGAGCTCAACGAGCATTTGCCAGAATTATCGATGAACGCCCAGAGCCTGATGACCAATCTGGACAGCAGGCTGCTGCCCCCAGGAGTAAGGACAGGCGTCAACAGCTGGTTCTTGCAGATGGAATCAAGGCTGGCCGGGGGAATTTCGGATTTCATGGACAATATCGGCAACACCATCAACATCCTGTTTAATGTGTTAATTGTTCCGTTCCTGATCTTCTACATATTAAAAGATTTTGAGGTGTTCCAGCGAACCGCCGTATCCTATCTGCCGCGGAGCCGCCGCAAGTCGATTGTCACGCTGCTGAAAGAGATCGACACGGCCCTAGGGAATTACGTCCGCGGACAATTCCTGGTATGCTTAATTATCGGCGTACTGGCTTATGTGGGGTACATGATCGTGGGTATGCCCTACGCGCTGCTATTGGCAAGCATCGTGGCGGTGTTTAACATCATTCCCTATTTGGGCCCCTTTCTCGGCGCGGCTCCAGCGCTTGTGATGGCATCTACGATTTCCTGGAAGATGGTGCTGCTGGTGGCGGTGGTTAATATGGTCTGCCAAACGCTGGAGAGCAATGTCATTTCGCCGCAAGTGGTAGGAAAAAAGCTGCATATGCATCCGCTCCTGATCATATTTGCACTCCTTGTCGGTGGGCAGGTGGCAGGAACCGTGGGCTTAATTTTGGCTGTTCCGGTCTTTGCCGTCATCAAAGTGCTGCTGCAGCATTTTTTCGCCTATTATGTCAGAAGGAAATCCGGCTGAAGGCTCCAGTCTACAGCCGCAATGCTCATGCATTGACAGATAGTTTCACTCTATATATACTTGAAATGATAAACCTATAACCGTACAAATCGATGAGAAAATCCAGTAGGCTTTGTGTACCTTGCCCAGAGAACAGGTTCCTGCCCGGACAATTTCCGGCTGGCTGCGAGAACCTGGAAGCGAACCTAAGCCGAATGCTAATTTTTGAGTGTGATTCAAATTCACCGGGTGGCTCCCGTTATCCAGCTGTTACGAGGCGATCGTTACATATGTTTTTCCAGGAGATTTCTGCTGGAGGATGAATGGACGATAACCAGGGTGGTACCGCGAGAACATCGTCCCTGAATTCAATTCAGGGGCGTTTTTTGTGTTCGAATATAAGTGATTCGGACCTATATTATGACTGGAGGAAGTGTAGAGATGAAAGCTAGTGAAATCCGTTCCAAATGGCTAGAGTTTTTTGCAGAGAAAGGCCACAATATTGAGCCAAGTGCATCGCTTGTTCCGCACAATGACCCGTCCCTGCTTTGGATTAATGCAGGCATGGCTCCGCTCAAGCCTTATTTTGACGGGCGTGTGAAGCCGGAAAATCCGAGAATTGCGAACTCGCAGAAATGTATTAGGACCAATGATATTGAAAATGTCGGCAAAACCCGTCGTCACCATACGTTCTTCGAAATGTTGGGCAACTTCTCCATCGGGGACTACTTTAAAGAAGAAGTTATCACCTGGGCCTGGGAATTCCTGACGGACAAGAAATGGATCGGCTTCGATCCAGAGAAGCTGTCTGTTACCGTGTATCCGGAAGACGAGGAAGCCTACAAGCTGTGGAACGAAAAAATCGGTCTCCCGAAGGAGCGCATCATTAAGCTGCAGGAAAACTTTTGGGATATCGGCGAAGGACCTTGCGGACCTTGTACCGAGATTTTCTATGATCGTGGTGAAGGATACGATACGGATGCTCCGGAATCCGAAATGTTCCCAGGCGGTGAGAATGAACGCTGGCTCGAGGTATGGAACCTCGTATTCTCTCAGTTTAACCACAACAAGGACGGCAGCTATACACCGCTTCCGAACAAGAACATTGATACGGGTGCGGGACTCGAGCGCTTTGCTTCCATTCTGCAAGATGTGGCGTCCAACTTCGATACCGACCTGTTCCAGCCGATCATCCAGAAGACGGCAGAGCTTGCCGGCGTTAAATACAATGAAAAGACGGAATACGATATCGCGCTGAAAGTCATTGCCGACCATATCCGGACAGTTGCTTTCGCAGTAGGCGATGGCGTGTTGCCGTCCAACGAAGGCCGCGGTTATGTCATCCGTCGTTTGCTCCGCCGTGCGGTTCGTTATGGAAAGGTGCTCGGGCTGGACAAACCATTCATGTATACTTTGACCGGAACCGTAGGCGATATTATGGGAGTATACTACCCAGAGGTCGTTGAGAAGCGCGCCTTTATCGAGAAGGTCATTGCAACGGAAGAAGAACAGTTCCACAAAACGCTCTCTGACGGCTTGAACATCTTGGCAGACGTGAGCGCAGAAGCGAAGAAGCAGGGCAAATCGGTAATCAGCGGCAGCGACGCGTTCAAATTGTACGATACGTATGGCTTCCCGTTTGATTTAACGGAGGATTATGCGTCCGAGCACGGATTGACCGTGGACCGTGAAGGCTTTGATGCCGCGATGAAGGAACAGCGTGACCGTGCGCGTGCGGCCCGTCATGAAACGGAAAGCATGAAGGTCCAAGGTGGCGTTCTTTCCGATTATACGGTTAAAAGTGAATTTGTTGGATATAATGACACCGTCAGCGAGGCTAAAGTGCTCGCCATTGTTTCCGGTGACAGCTTTGCAGACAGCGCCAGTGAAGGCGAGACCTGTCAGGTCATTCTGGACGTTACCCCGTTCTATGCCGAAAGCGGCGGCCAGGTTAGCGATCAGGGGATTTTGGAAGGCGGATCTGTACGTGCCCGAGTGGAAGGTCTCTTCAAGGCTCCGCATGGACAGCACGTGCATTTCGTAACCGTGGAGCTCGGCGAGCTTAAGGTGGGCGATACGGTCAAGGCGCAGGTGGACTCCGCTATGCGCAATGATATCGTTAAGAACCATACAGCCACACACCTTTTGCATAAAGCATTGAAGGAAGTTCTGGGCGACCATGTCAATCAGGCAGGTTCGCTTGTTGAACCGCAGCGTCTGCGCTTCGACTTCTCCCATTTCGGCAGCATTACGCAGGAGGAGCTGGCCGATATTGAGCGCCGCGTGAACGAACAGGTGTGGAAGAGCATTCCGGTCGTTATCGAGCGCAAGGCCATTGATGAAGCGAAGGCGATGGGTGCCATGGCATTGTTCGGAGAGAAATATGGAGATATCGTCCGTGTCGTCCAGGTCGGAGAATACAGCATCGAGCTGTGCGGCGGATGCCATGTAGGCAACACCTCCCAGATCGGAATCTTCAAGCTGCTTGGCGAGAGCGGTATTGGCTCAGGCGTTCGCCGCATTGAAGCCGTAACGGGCCGCTACGCTTATGAGCATCTGGAGGGGCAAATGGACCTGCTCAAGCAAGCCGCCGGCTTGTTGAAGAGCAATCTTGCGGACGTTCCGAAGCGGATCGAGGGCCTGAACCAACAGGTGAAGGATCTTGCCCGGGAGAACGTGTCCCTGCAAGGCAAGCTCGGAGCCATTGAGGCCAGCCAGTTGACCGATAAAGTGAAGCAGGTAGGGAACACGTCGCTGCTTGCAGCTGAAGTACAGGCTGGCAGTATGGATGGACTCCGTGGCATTGCAGACGAATTGAAGGGCAAGCTTCCGGAGACGATCCTCGTGCTCGGCTCCAAAGCGGGCGACAAGGTGAATTTCGTCGTAGCCGTTCCGCAGGATCTGGTGAAGCAAGGCTATCATGCCGGCAAGCTCGTTAAAGAAGTGGCTTCGATCTGCGGCGGAGGCGGCGGGGGCCGTCCGGATATGGCACAAGCGGGGGGCAAGGATGCTTCCAAGCTCGCCCAGGCGCTGCAGCACGCTGAGGATCTCATAGCCCGGGGCGTGTAACAGATTTGTCCAGATTGTGTACAGCAAGCAATAGTAAGCGGGATCCAACATTTTGCTGTACACAATCCTGAATTTTTTGGAACACTCTCTAAATATTTCGCTTTCGATTTCCGTAGAGACTTAGGATTATGTTATGATATAACTAGATCAAGCTGGTAAATATTTATTCGACGAAGCATGGTAAACATGTTCTTTGAAGAAGCGAGGTGTGTCACACATGGACTCCATGGATAAGACAGTCAAGTTCAATGTAAAAGGTGATGAAAAGGAGGCTTCCGCCCAGGACATTCTACTTTCGGTATACGATTCGCTGGTAGAGAAGGAGTACAATCCGATTAACCAAATCGTAGGGTATCTTTTGTCCGGGGATCCAGCTTATATACCTCGGCACAATAATGCCAGAAGTTTGATCCGGAAAAAAGAGCGAGATGAATTGATTGAAGAACTGGTCCGGTTCTACTTAGCCAGTCACCGTTAGGAGCACACAGGGATGAAGAAGATCATGGGATTAGATTACGGGGACCGCAGAATCGGTGTTGCCATAAGCGACGTGTTCGGATGGACGGCCCAAGGGGTTGAAGTTATCGAGCGCCGCCGTGATGAAGGCGAACTGGACAGAATTGCCGCACTCGTCAAAGACAACGAGGTCGGTGAAATCGTGGTCGGCTTGCCTAAAAATATGAACGGCACGATTGGTCCGCGGGGCGAAATCTGCATGGAATTCGCAAGTGCATTGCGAGAGTCCCTATCCTTACCCGTTCACCTTTGGGATGAACGGCTATCAACAGTATCCGCTGAAAGGACATTGCTTGAAGCCGATGTCAGCCGAAAGAAGCGAAAACAGGTTGTAGATAAAATGGCGGCAAGCTTGATTTTGCAAAACTACTTGGATTCTAAAAGGTAAAGGTGAGGGTGATTACAATGGCTAATGAGCATATTGGTATGGAAGAAGAACCGGAAATTATTTATATTCCCGACGATGAAGGCAACGAGGAAGAATTCGAAGTCATCATGAAATTCGAAGTGGATGGCTCGGATGCTAAATATATGATGGTCGTACCAAGGGAGTCTGCCGACGAAGAGACAGACGAGGTCTACGCCTTCCGTTATGAGGAAGACGGAGAAGACTTGAAATTGTTTATGATTGAAGACGATGAAGAATGGGCCATTGTTGAAGAAACCTTCAATACGCTCGTGGAAGAGCTGGACGGGAGAGACGAATGATGTCTGATTTTTCGGTTGAGAATATCGTATGGACCCAAGTACTTAAGGAAGCATTCGGTGAGAGTGTAGAGCTTGAGGACGAAAAAGGCCATATCGAGGTTTATGATATTGCCGCCGAATTTGAAGTGGATGGTCAAGGGTATGCCATTCTGGTTCAGCCGGATCGAACCGATGAGGAGTACGAGGTGCTCCGTATCGTTAAGGGTGAGGACGGCGGATTGCAGCTGGCAACCATTGATGACGACGAGGAATGGGAGAATGTGTCGGAGCTCTATGATGAGCTGACGTTTCCCGAAGGCGACGAGGATTAAGTTCCCTCCTACAGGAGCACATGCTTAATTTTCAAATGAAAGTTCAGGAAGGGGCGGAGCTGTCCGCCCCTTTTGGTGTGAAGGGATGAGTAGATTGAAGAAACTGGCAATAGCAGTATTGGTCCTGATCCTGGTTGCGGGCGGGGCCATATTCTACGTATGGAATGGTTTACAGCCCGTTCACAGCTCGGAAACTCCTGTCGAATTCACCGTGGAGTCCGGCATGAGCACGTCCTCTATCGCCGATCTGCTTGAGGAAAAGGGATTGATCAAGAATGCCCTTATACTTAAAGGTTATTTAAAGCTTAGCGGGGAAGGAAGCCGTCTGATGGCAGGAACCTATGAGGCAACCCCAGGCACTCCGTTCAAGGAACTATTATCGAAGATGAACAAAGGCGAAGTGAAGCCCGAGGAGATGGTTCGTTTTACGATCCCTGAGGGATATACGATCCTTCAGATGGCGGAGACGATCGCTCACGAGAGCGGAATCGATGAGCAGGAATTTCTGAAAGTTGTGGATCAGCCTACCGGCTGGGATGTTCCGATTGCGGGAGAAATTCCCCAAGAAGCAGACCTCAGGCATCACCTCGAGGGATACTTGTTCCCTGCGACCTATGAGTTACCGAAGAAGGATATCACGGCAACAGGCATTGTAGAAACCATGCTGAAAGAAACGGAGAAACGTTTAGCCGAAATTCCGGGTTGGGAGAATCAGTTAAAGGCTCGCGGCGTGACATTCCATGAACTTATGACCATCGCTTCACTGGTTGAGCGGGAAGTGGTTGCAGATCAGGAGCGTGCCCTGGTGGCTGGCGTTATTTATAATCGATTGGAAGAGGATATGAGGTTGGAAATCGATGCAACCGTTCAATATCTATTAGATAAACCGAAGGAACGATTGCTTTATGCCGATCTGGAGGTTGAGAGTCCGTATAACACTTATCGTCAAAAGGGTTTGCCGCCTGGGCCCATCTCAAGCCCGAGCCTGGAATCTATTCAGGCTGCCCTGAATCCGGAGAAATCCGAATATTTGTTCTATGTGACAAAGAAAGATGGTACACAAGAGCATTTGTTTGCCAAAACGTATAAAGAGCATTTGAAGAATATCGAGACCAGTAAGAAGATGGCACAACAATAATAATATTACGTGTTTACAATTCCTTTGATACGCTGCTGACAAGGAACAGTTCCCAGCTCGTACTCAGAAGAGTCTTGTTGAACACCCTCTAAGTAGGGAGGAATTTTTAAATGAGTATCAAATCTGAATTATTGGCGGCAGCCGGGTCCGTGGCTGATGCCGCTGCTTACCTGGAAGCGGGAGCCGATGCACTGCTTGTCGGCGAAGATCGATTCGGCATGAGATTGCCCGGCAGTCTGACATTGGACGAAATAACTCAAGTCGTACATCTTGCTCATGAGCAAGGAAGTAAAGTGTACGTCAGCTTGAACAACCTGATGACGAATGATTTGCTGCCTGAGCTTCCTGCCTATATTAAGGCGCTCGGAGAGATCGGAGTAGACGCGGTGGAATTTAACGATCCATCGGTGCTCACTACCGTAAAAGAGTTGGCTCCACAGGTAAAACTTCATTGGAATGCAGAAATGACCGCCACCAACTACTCAACGGCCAATTATTGGGGAAGCAAAGGCGCATCCCGGGTTATTCTTGCGCGTGAATTAAATATGGATGAGCTAACCGACATGAAGCCTCAGCTTCAGCTGGAAGCACAGGTTCAGGTTCATGGCATGACGAACATCTATCATTCCAAGCGACGCCTGGTCAACAGCTATATGCAGCAGCAGGGCAGACCCGTGAATGAGGGGAGCCTTGGCAAGGAGCGCGGTTTGTTTCTCATTGAAGCTGAGCGTCAAGAAGAGAAGTATCCGATCTATGAGGATATCAACGGAACCCATATTATGAGTTCGGAGGATATTTGCATTCTGGAGGATCTGCATCTCTTAATGGGAGCAGGCATTGACAGCTTTAAGGTAGAGACGCTGCTGAAGCCGCGGCACTACAATGAGCTGGTGATTCGAACCTATCGCCAAGCGATTGATCGATATGCTGCAGATGCTTCAACTTATGCATTTCAGGAAGAGTGGATGGACGGAATCCGCGCTATTCAGGATCCGGAACGTGAATTGTCGTTTGGATTTTTCTATAAGGAACAAGTTTATTAAGGAGTGGACAGCATGGAAGCAATGGCACAGCCAAAGTATAAGGGCAAACGCTATCGCCTGGACAAGCCGGAATTGCTCGCCCCGGCTGGTAATTTGGAAAAATTGAAATTTGCGGTGCATTATGGCGCCGATGCGGTATATATTGGGGGTCAGAAATACGGCCTTCGTTCCAATGCGGACAACTTCAGCTTTGAAGAAATGAAAGAGGGCGTGGAGTTCGCCAAGAAATACGGCGCTAAAGTATTTGTAGCAACCAACATATATGCGCATAATGAGGACATTGAGGGAATTGAATCCTACCTGAGAAGTTTGGAGGAAGCCGGCATTGCGGCCATCATCGCTGCAGATCCAGCTATTATTGAGGTGGCCAAACGTGCTGCACCCAAGCTCGAAGTTCATCTGAGCACACAGCAATCCACATTGAATTGGCAGGCCGTGAAGTTCTGGAAGGACGAAGGATTGCCGCGGGTTGTACTGGGACGCGAGGCGAGCCTGGAGGAGATCGCAGCGATTAAAGAGCATGTCGACATTGAGATCGAGGCCTTTATCCATGGCGCGATGTGCTCCTCGTTCTCTGGTCGCTGCGTGTTGTCCAATCATTTTACAGATCGTGATTCCAATCGGGGCGGATGCTGCCAATCCTGCCGTTGGAAATACGATTTGTTTGTGGATGGAAGAGAAGAGCAAGGCCAGTGGGTATCGGAAGAGCAGCAGTTAATAGAACAGCCGGCCCCAGCTCCGTCCCCATTCAAACCGGGTGTTACGCAGATTCCGCTGTTCCAGCCGGATGACAACCAGTTTACGATGGGGTCGAAGGATCTCTGCATGCTCGAGCATATTCCGGATCTGATTGAGGTGGGAATCGACAGCTTCAAGATTGAAGGACGGATGAAATCGATCCATTACGTAGCGACTGTGGTCAATGTATATAGACAGGCGATTGATTCCTATATGGCTGACCCTGAGCATTATGTATTGAAGCCGGAATGGATCGAGGAAATTAATAAAGCGGCCAATCGACCGCTGAATACCGGATTCTTCTATGATACACCGGATCATGAGGATCATATCTATGAACCGGAAGAGAAGGCGGTTCCTTATGACTTCGCCGGCTTGGTGATGGAGTATGATGAGAAATCGGGAACGGCCGTCATTCAGCAGCGAAACCACTTTAAGCCTGGGGATGAAATCGAGTTTTTTGGACCGGAAGGAACCTTCTTTAAGCAGTCAGTTGGTTCTATCGCCGATGAGAATGGCAATGAACTTGATGCAGCTCGCCACCCTTTGCAGCTCATTCGCATGAAGGTGGACCAGCCGGTGCGTCATTTTGATATGATGAGAAAACGCAAAGGAAAATAAAAATATAGTTACTTAGAACTACACAATTGAGAATCCGGGTCTGTAGATGGACCTTGGATTCTTTTTGTTTGTAAAAAAATTAGGGATTAAGAATTATTTTTTTGCGAAAACCCAAAGGAAAACACCTCCAATTGTCGAAATAAAGAGTAACGAATACGTTTCAAGGGATTGGACCGACGTATTAATAATATGATTGTGGTAGGTGAACAGCTAATGTCAGAAGTTGAGCAGCATGATAAGAAGCCGAAAAAGGACAAGAAGCCCGGAGGAATTAAAGTGAAAAAGGAAAAACCTTCGGCATCAACAGGGATACATACTGCCAAGTCGTTCTTTTCAAACGTGGGAACGGCTATAAGCCGGATGCCAATGAACCCGGCGAAATCGGTCGGAATTCGGTTGTTCCTGATCTTTTTGTCAGCTATTGTATTTTTTGTTATCGTCTTGGGGTATCTGTCGTACGATAAGGCGAAGAGCACGATTGAGAAGAATGCTGCGAACGGCAATCAGCAGACGATCATTCAAACCTCTGAGAAAATCGACATCATTCTGGAGAAGTATGAGAATGCCGGTAGATCAATCTTCTATGACATTGAATTGCAGAAGTTATTGTCTGAATACACGGATAAAAAGTTAAGCGATTACGATTCATTTACGGTGGAGCGCAGCATTCGCGATAAACTATCCAATCAGATTACATCGGATTCGTCGATCAGAGCCATTTATTTGATCCCTTCCAAGGGAGAGAAGATCATATCGGCAGGACAAACCTCAGAATCCTCCAAAACTGTCCTTGAGCAAAGCTGGTATGCCGAACTGAAGGAAGGCGACAAGAAGATAATATGGCTGCCAACGATGCAGAACAGCGGAGCTCCATATTTCACGATTGCCCGTTCTTTGGGGTCTATGAATGATCTGAATTCAACGTATGTGGTTATGTTTGAACTTAACGCTTCGGTACTGGATACGCATCTGAAGGGGATCAACCTGGGCGAGAATGGCCAACTGCAATTGATCAGTCCGGAAGGCATCGTTGTCTCCTCCAGCGAGTCCTCCATTGTGGGTAACGAAACCGCCTGGACGTTTGCGAAGGAGTTTCCGGAGGACTCCAGAACGGATAATGTAAGAACCAAGGATGAGAACGGAAGACAGGTTCTGGCCGTGTACAATACGCTCAGCGCTAACGATTGGAAACTCGTAGGTTCTGTCCAAACCAGCGAGCTCACGAAGGATGCGTCAAGCATCCTGGTCATCACGCTTATCGTGGCCGCCGTCGACGTTATTTTTGCCATTCTGATCGGGATTTGGATGGTAAGAATGATTGCCCGTCCATTAGGCAAGCTTAACCTGCTGATGAAGGAAGGCGCCAAAGGCAATTTGAATGTTCGTACAGACCATAAGAGCCAAGACGAAATCGGTCAGCTCTCCGCAAGCTTTAACGATATGATGGAGCAGATCACCGGACTCGTTCAGCAAACGAGCAATACCGCTCAGGAAGTACTTAGAACGGCTACCGAGTTAAGTGATGCCTCCAAGAAGACGGCTATTTCCGCCAAAGAAATTGCCGTAGCTACCGAGGAAATTGCCAACGGTGCCAGCAGTCTGGCGGTTGAAGCCGAACGCGGCAGCGATCTGACCAACAACATCTCGAAGCAGATGCAAATGGTCGTTTCAGCCAACGAAGAGATGGGCAAATCGGCTCGTCACGTGGAAAGCGCAAGTGAGCTTGGAACGAAGCATTTGAGCGACTTGCTGGATAAGACCCATCAGACCGAGGATATGACCCGCTCGATGATGCACAAGGTCGATGGCTTGAAGGAGACGACCTCATCGGTTGTCAAAGTGCTTGACGTCCTTCAGAACATTACGAAGCAAACGAACATCCTATCATTGAATGCAACAATCGAAGCGGCCCGTGCCGGGGCGGCTGGTAAAGGCTTTATGGTCGTGGCCGATGAAATTCGTCAGTTGGCAGACCAATCCAGACAATCCATCGATATGGTCAGTCAGATTACAGACCGCATCATGACCGAGATGAATGAAACCGTGCAGGTATTGCTGGATGCGAACCCACTCTTCAAAGGTCAGATGGATGCTGTTAAGGAAACGAACGATATCTTCGTATCTGTTCAGCAGCAGATGGTCGACTTTATCGAGTCCTTGGATTCGGTGACTCATTCGATTGATGAACTGAATGAATCACAGAATGTACTTTCGGAAGCGATGAGTAATGTGAGTGCGGTAGCCGAAGAATCCTCTGCAACTTCAGAAGAGGTGGCTTCTCTCTCCACAGAGCAGCAAAGCGTCAGCAGTCAGCTGGTAAATCTATCATCGCAGCTGGAGAATGTATCGAATGAGCTGAAAGAGACTTTGTCTCGTTTTAGACTGTAAGATTGAATTTATAACTCAAAAGGCTGTTCCATCAGTTTTAAGCTGATGGGGCAGCCTTTTTTCTATGAAGGACAAGGGAAATAGGAGAAAAATGAACATGATTGAGTCAGGCTCCATATGGAAATAATGATGAGACATAGACCGTATTGGAGGAGCAAGACATGAGGCTTATCCGCAATAAGCGAATTGCATACGGATGGCTGATACTGACGCTATTGATCGCCGTTTTGACGCTGCGTCTTGCATGGGTACAGCTTGTGATGAAGCATCAGCGGGTTCCCGGCAGCCGACATACGATGGTAGAGGCATCGCTCATACAGAGGGAGCGAGGCATTGTGCTGGATTCCGGTCGCGGACATTTTACGGACCGGAACGGAAAACCGCTCACGGGCAAGCTCATCTGGGCAGCCGTGTTGTTTCCTGCAGGCGAGAAGGAACTGAAGAGCTCCCATAATCAGTTAGTGAAGCTGGCCCGTATACTGGGAACAAATAAGGATCATTTGATACAGACCTGGGGCAAGCTAAAGGAGCCTGAATTGTGGCATGGAGATAATTCGCTCATTCCTCGATCCTTAACCAAAGATCAGATTGTGCAGATTCAAGAGCTTGATCTTCCCAAACTCAAGGTTCTTCCTTATGAGCAGCGGTACGGCAATCGCCAATCGGGAATGCAGTGGCTTGGTTTTGTGTCAGGTCAGCGTAAGGAAAGCCTGTTCTTTGACGATGATCCGGAGGTTAACGGAACCAGTGGATTGGAGAAAACGATGGATTCGTTGATACGTGGGGAAGGGCCGACCATCGTCTATTTTCCGGTTAACAGCACCAATGAGGTCATTCAGGACATTAAGCCGATGGTGAAGGCGCCTGATAATCGGTACTATCCGTTAAGGGTATCCACCACGATTGATATTGATATTCAACAAGGGATTGAGGCCATAACGGAAAAAGCGGGCATGAAAGAAGGAGCGGTTGTTGTGCTGGACGCTCGAAACGCGGATATCGTGGCTATGGTCTCCAGACCATTCTATAATCCGGAGCAGATTCACCCGAAGGATGGCCAGTGGGAGAATCGCGGATTGAAAGCAGCCACGCCAGGTTCCATCTTCAAGCTAGTCACGGCCGCGGCCATACTTGAGAATGGTTTAAGCTCTGAAAGCGAACATTTCCATTGTGATGGCGAATACGGTAAGTTCGGAATGTCCTGCTGGAAAAAGGGAGGGCATGGAACGATTGATCTTCGCGAAGGCTTCGCGGAGTCATGCAACGTCGTATTTGCTACTCTAGCGGAGAGACTGTCAGCTCATCAAATGGCGGAGGCGGCCTCCGCGCTCGGCTTCGGGCAAACGGTAGGCTGGAAATCCCGGCAGTTTTTAGGGCTTCGTCCCTTTGCGCCATTGGATCATGAAGAGAAGGGCACGGTTTTTTCCAACTCTGTGGACACCTCTGACGCAGGTGTTAGGGTCCAGACAGGCATAGGCCAAAGGGACGCTGCCGTATCCCCACTGCAAGCAGCCAATGCGATGGTCACGCTGCTTCATGGCGGGGTGAAGACCAAGCCCCGTATCTTACAGCAGATCCGGTATGCTAACGGCCAGCTGCTCCAGGATACGGATCCACTAAAGGAGCGGATAGCTGGAAGGGGTATTTCCCGGGAAACCTCTTCCATCCTGCTCGAGTGGATGGAGGATGTCGTCGAAGAGGGAACAGGCAGCTCATTAAAAAATCGCAAATGGACTCTTGCCGGTAAATCCGGAACGGCGCAGGTAACCATAAAAGGCCGTGCCCGAAACAACCAGTGGTTTGTCGGGTACGGCCCAGTGGAGAAGCCACGTTATGCCGTGGCTGTATTGGTTGAGAACCGGAGCCCGATCAGCAGCAATCAGGCAACCGACATATTTGGTCAGGTTTCCGATTTCTTGGCTTCGGTTGAATCGGCCTCCGGCTCTGCGTAAGAGCGGGACATGTCCCAAGGGGAAACCTCGAATTCTTCGCTTGGCAGCCGGATCCACTGCTTCAGATATCCCTGGGTAAGCAGTTCCTTGATGAGAATCAGAAGGATAGGAGCCAGAATCAAACCGGCAACTCCAAAAATGGACAGCGAGATCATCATAAAGGACAACATCAGAAATGCTGAGGATACGCCGATCGAGTTTCCTGTAATTTTTGGTTCAAGCAGCTGTCTGGAAATGACAACTACGGCAAGCAGTACGATCAAGCCAATGGCAAGCCCAGTGTTGCCGACGATGAACAAATAGGTAATCCACGGAATAAGAATAACGGGAACACCGAGCAGCGGCAGTACATCGAACACAGCGCAGATGAGCGCAACGGACAGGGAATTTCCCGTACCTAAGATCAGAAGTCCTATGTATACAATGACAAAGGTAATGCTGACCAGCTTCATCTGAGCTTTTAAATACGAGCCAATCGCCTTGAATACATTTTCTTTGAGGAAAAGAAAAGCCGTCTTGAGGGTCTTCGGCGTCTTGTCTTTGGCGATTCTCCGCCAGCTGCCGATCTCAATGCTCAGGAAGAAAGCAAGGATGATCGCAACCCCGAAATTCGCGATGAACGAGGAGAACGACCCCATAAACCCAATGACATAATGGAAGAACGATTCGGCAGCACCCTGGGCAAAAGTGGTGATGTCCTGGAAATAACCGTTCAGACGGTCTGTCAGATCGGGTGGCAGCGCGTCGAGCTTGGTTTGGAGGAAATTCAGGCTCTCTGAAAAATGTCTCTGGATCGTTTTGGTGTAACCTGGCAAATTATCCTGCAAGTTCATGAACTGCGATACGATGAGCGCTCCGGCTCCGAACAGGATGCCTAGGATGACCAGCAGGAAGAGCAGAACGGATATCGCGGCGGCAAATGGTTTTGGCAGCCCCCTGCGGTGCAAGAATTTGGAGAAAGGCTCGATAATCAGGAAAACGAGGAAAGATAAAAACACCGGAGCCGCAATTTGGTACAGCTTGCTGAATATGAACATGATCAGGTAAACCGTAAGCACGATTAAACCTATATCGAAGGCGGTTCTCCAATATTTTTTATACAAGGGAAGCATAGTGGGATATCGGCTCCTTTATACTATATTAATTGATATCATTGTACACGATTTGTGAAAAAAAAGCCTATTTCTTTAAGTGCTATGCTAAAATAATAATAGTGGGTTCTTTAGAAAAAGAAATAAAAAGCGGGGAGTTAGCATGCAAACATTACTGCTATGGTTGTTTTACCTTTCATCTTTTTATGCATTTATTCCCGGCATCTTGACCCGGATATTTGGATTCCGAGTATTTCGCAGGGGAGCAGGCTCGAACGACTTCGCCTTAACCTTTGATGATGGTCCTGATCCCGTCTATACACCAAGACTGCTGGATCTCTTGAAGCAGCATAATATGAAGGCGACGTTTTTCCTGGTGGGTTCTCATGCCGAGAAGCATCCAGAAGTTGTAAAACGCATTCATAGTGAAGGTCATCTGATCGGGATTCATAACTATGTTCACAAGAGCAATTGGTTCATGCGGCCGGTCACCGTCCGTAATCAGGTCAAGCGCACGGATGATATTATTTATTCCATCACCGGTGAGCGCTCGAGTTATTACAGACCGCCGTGGGGAATCGTGAATTTATTCGATTTTGCCAAGAATACCGGCTGCCGCATTATCCTATGGTCGTCGATGTTTAATGATTGGCGGAGCAAGATTGGCGCTGACAAGCTGACTCAGCGAATGCTTGCCAAGCTTAACGGTGGCGAGGTTATGCTCCTTCATGACTGCGGCACGACTGTGGGGGCGAACCCCGATGCACCGGAGCAAATGCTGATCGCATTGGAACGTGTTCTGAAAGTCGCAGAGCAGAAGGGAATGAGAAGCGTCCGAATCGACGACATGATAGCGAAGGAAAGCAAAGTGAAAGCGAAGAAGCTGTCTCCTCTCAAGCGTATGATCGTCTCGTTGTGGCTTCTCTGGGAAAAAGGATTTCATGCGGTGTTTGCGCTCGAAACGGTTACTCCGGAGGATCCGATGCTGCATTTCCGGAAGCGTGCTTTTACCGGTAAAACGGTCGTGATGGAAGATGGCAGCCGACTTGAAAAGGGAGACCAGGTGCTAGAACTTCATTTTGATAACAAAAAATTGTTTGAGATTGGCAGCCGCTCCCGTTCGGAAGTACAGCTCGCCATCAAAATGATTCGTGCCGTGCAAAAAGACCTGCCTTCTCTGGCTAATATGGTGCTGGAACGGCCTGAGTACAAGGATATCAAGGGTTTGTATGCTGTTACCATGATTTCACGGGGACCGGAGCAATTCGGATTTCATGTCATGGATTTACCGCGGGGACTGTTTGCAAGCTCGTCCAGACTGTATCTGAAACTGCTGCTTAGCGTCATTCATCCGAAAGGGCAGGCCCGTCTTAAAGAGGGCAGTCAGATCATGGAGCCGAGAATGCTCATGATGCCGGTGGATGTACTGATTGGCCGTTATGCTGAGAAGAAGAATCAGGCCCAGCCTCCATCCGAGGAGCAGCAGGAAATACAACAAGAACATGTGGGTGACATGGCCGTTGCCAGTGCATCGCAGGGTATGTAATTCATCGAACCGATTGTTTACTGTCATTATGTATGGATCATCTCTCAGATGGAATTTGGATATAAAAAAGGGGTTATCCCTGCAGGCTTACCAATGCCTGCGAGGGATAACCCCTTTGCTTTGTTTGAATTAGATTTTCAATACGCCGCCTGAGCTGGCGTTCGTAACAAGCTTCGAGTAACGAGCGAGATAACCAGTCTTCACTTTCGGTTCGAAGTCAACCCATTTGCTGCGGCGTACAGCCATTTCCTCATCGGAAACGCCCAGCAATTGAATCGTCCGGTTATTCAGGTCAAGCTCGATGATATCTCCGTCTTCAACGAAAGCGATAGGTCCGCCTTCTGCCGCTTCCGGCGAGATATGTCCGATACTGATACCGCGGGATGCGCCGGAGAAGCGTCCGTCTGTGATCAGACCGACTTTGGCCCCAAGCCCCATACCTGCGATCTGTGAAGTCGGCGCCAGCATTTCTGGCATACCAGGTCCGCCCTTCGGCCCTTCATAACGAATGACAACCACATGGCCTTCTTTAACCTTGCCGTTGGCAATGCCGCTAAGCGCTTCATCTTGCGAGTTAAAGCAGATGGCAGGTCCTTTATGGTATCCTCCAACCGATGGATCAACGGCACCGACTTTGATGATCGAACCTTCAGGAGCCAGATTACCATACAGTACGGCGAGACCACCGCGCTCGGAATATGGGGAATCGATCGGATGGATAACGTTCTGATCCTGAATTTCGCAGCCCTCTACGTTCTCGGCTAGCGTCTTGCCTGTTACGGTGATGCGATCCCCGTGCAATGCGCCAGGCTTCTTAAGAAGCTCGTGCAGAACCGCGCTTACGCCGCCTGCCAAATGCACATCCTCGATAAAGTAATCCGAAGCTGGAGCCAGCTTGGAGATGTGAGGAACGCGGTCAGCAACTTCGTTGATTCGCTCCAGCGGGTAATCGAGACCGGCTTCTTGAGCGAGAGCCAATGTATGAAGCACCGTGTTGGTGGAGCCGCCCATGGCCATATCGAGCGCAAACGCGTTGTCGATGGCTTCTACGGTTACGATATCACGCGGCTTGAGGTCCATTTTTACGAGCTCCATCAATTGTTTGGCTGATTGTTTAACGAATTCTTTACGCTCTTCGGCAATGGCAAGAATGGTGCCGTTGCCTGGCAGAGCCAGACCCAGCGCTTCGGCGAGACAGTTCATGGAATTGGCGGTGAACATGCCGGAACAGGATCCGCAGGTTGGACAACCGAATTGTTCCAATTCGAGGAGCTCATCATCATTGATTTTGCCAACCTGGTGAGCGCCGACGCCTTCAAATACGGAGGTCAGTGACAATTTACGGCCTTTGCTGTCGACGCCGGCTTTCATCGGTCCGCCGCTGACAAACACCGTTGGGATGTTGACGCGCAGGGCACCCATCAGCATGCCTGGCGTGATTTTGTCACAGTTCGGAATACATACCATACCATCGAACCAGTGAGCGGATACGACAGTTTCCAGGGAGTCGGCTATGATCTCGCGGCTTGGCAGCGAGTAGCGCATGCCGATATGTCCCATGGCAATTCCGTCATCCACGCCGATGGTGTTAAATTCGAACGGAACGCCGCCGGCTTCACGGATCGCTTCCTTCACGATTTTACCGAATTCCTGAAGATGCACATGACCCGGAACGATGTCGATGTAAGAGTTACATACGGCGATGAACGGTTTGCCGAAATCTTCTTCCTTAACGCCTGCTGCACGCAGAAGGCTGCGGTGCGGCGCGCGGTCGAAGCCTTTTTTGATCATGTCTGAACGCATTTTTTTGGTTGTCATGATGTCGATTTCCCCCCAGATCTATTATAAAATTGTTACGCTTTAGCGCGGTCTTCCGGCAAAGCAGCCGGGTACCTGTAAACAGCGAATAGGTTTTAAATGAGTCTATCACAAAAAGGTAGGTTTTTCTACATGATATTAATAGGAAGCGATGGAAAGAGGCCTGTTGTGATGGCATGCAAAGAGCCTGTTCCCATAGGGGGGGCACAGGCTCCTATTTGAGTGATGGTGCTATTTCTTGCCGCCTTTGCGGCCAATTTCCTGATAGAATTCACGATTATGATTCCGCGAGGTGGCTTCGCCGCCCTTTTGACCGATTTCCTGGTAAAACTCGCGGCTATGGTTCTTGGACGTCGCTTTGCCGCCTTTTTTGCCGATTTCCTGGTAGAATTCGCGGCTATGCTTTTTAGCGGTCGCTTCGCCGCCAAGACGTCCTGCTTCTTCGCGGGTCATCTTTCGATTGCTGCTTGTTGCCATCACAAATCACTCCTTTACCGTCGTATTTGCTATGCGTATATGTTACTTACCACGGCTCATTTGTCATGAATCAAAACATTCGACTAAAGATTGGAAAATTCCCATTTCGGATCGATTTCTGAGTCCCAGCGTTAATTCCGTTTAAATCAGAGTTTATTTCATGGTTTAATAAGAGTATGATCAAGAATAGGATAGGGAGGTTTTTTACATTGCCGTTTGTTCAAGTGAAGGGACGAACCGTTCCCTGCAAAGGGATTTTGTTTGATAAAGACGGAACGCTGCTCCATTTCATGGCGCTATGGGGAGGGTGGACCGATTATGTGCTCAAGTTCATGGAGGAACGGCTGGAATTAATTGGAGCCGGCTTCACGCTGCCGAAAGAGCAGGTGCTGGGCACAAAGCATGATGCAAGCGGGCGCGTGTCGGGTTACGATCTTCAGGGTCCGCTCGCCATGGGCACCGCGGAGGAGACAAACGGGCTATTGGCTTGGCAGCTGTACGCTGCAGGAATGCCCTGGAACGAAGCGATTATGCAGGTCCATCAAATTACGAAAAACGCCATGTATGAAGTTCGTCAGCAGAAGCCGGCATTCCCCATGACGGGGCTGGAGAATTTTCTGAAGAAGTGCAGCTTGGCTTCCGTGAAGATGGCCGTGGTTACTTCGGATGAAACCTCAAATGCCAAGGAACAGCTGGAGTGGATGGGACTTCACTCTTCCTTTACGGCCATTTTGGGAAGAGATCAGGTTCGAAACGGCAAGCCGCACCCTGAAATGACGGAGACCGCATGCCGCCTGCTTGGGATTATGCCCGAGGAGGCGGTGGTGATCGGTGACAGCAATGCGGATATGCAAATGGCGAAGCAAGCAGGCGCCGCTCTGGCTGTGGGTTTATTGACAGATGAGGGGGAACCTGCACATCTGACAGATGCCGATGTTATCATATCCGATTATAATGAATTAGACGTGCACAGGTAGACGTGTTATTTTAAGGGCTGTACGGAGGTGTAAAAGAGTGGAGAACAGGGAAAAGATCGAGCAGTTGGCAACATGGATCGAAGCGAGCGACTACATTGTTTTTTTCGGGGGAGCCGGTACCTCCACGGAGAGCGGGATTCCTGACTTCCGTTCGGCAGCCGGACTATACCAGAGCGAGCACCAATCTCCGTATCCGCCGGAGGTCATGCTCAGCCACACTTTTTTTATGAAGCATCCGGAAGTGTTTTACGACTTTTACCGGAGCAAGATGCTTCACCCGCATGCGCAGCCGAACGGCTGTCACCGGCTATTGTCGAGACTGGAACATGACGGTAAGCTGAAGGCGGTGGTCACGCAAAATATCGACGGTTTGCATCAGACAGCTGGATGTTCTGAGGTGTTGGAGCTTCATGGCTCCGTGCACCGCAATTATTGCATGGATTGCTCCCGGTTCTACAGCCTGCAGGAAATTCTGGACATCAAGGAAACCGTCCCGCGTTGCAAGGATTGCGGAGGGCTGGTGCGGCCGGATGTCGTACTGTATGAAGAGGAATTGGACCAGAACATCATCATGCGCTCGATCCAGGAAATATCGACGGCGGATTTGTTGATTATAGGCGGGACTTCCCTGACAGTACATCCCGCTGCGAGTTTGATATCCTATTTTCATGGGAGCAAGGTAGCTTTGCTGAATGCAGATCCAACCCCTTACGATCACCGGGCAGGCCTCTTGATTGCGGATCGGATCGGTCAGGTCATGACGCAGGTGGATAAGCTGATCAGCACGTAACGGCGACAGCGGCGGCGTGCTGCTGCACCTATAACTGTAATCGTTTTCTTGTCAAAGGACGACCAAACACGATAAGATGGAATTTAGCAATGGACCTATCACTTAGAGAGGCAGGGATTGTAAGTGACCTATGTGGCTAGCGAAGACCGCTATGAAGGAATGAAGTATAACCGCGTGGGGCGATCCGGATTGAAACTTCCGGCGATCTCCCTTGGATTATGGCATAATTTCGGTGGTGTCGACACGTATGAAAACGGGCGTAATATGATTACGCGCTCCTTCGATCTGGGCATAACCCACTTCGATCTGGCGAACAATTACGGACCGCCTGCAGGCTCTGCCGAAGAGACGTTCGGTAAAGTTCTCTCAAGAGATCTTAAGGCTTACCGTGATGAAATCGTCATTTCGTCCAAAGCGGGCTACTATATGTGGCCCGGACCTTATGGTGACTTTGGATCGCGTAAATATCTGGTAGCAAGTCTCGATCAGAGCTTGAAACGAATGGGCCAGGACTATGTCGATATTTTCTATCATCATCGGATGGATCCGGAAACGCCGCTTGAGGAAACCATGGTGGCGCTAGATCATCTTGTTCGTTCAGGCAAGGCACTTTATGTTGGAGTCTCCAATTATTCGCCAGAGAAGACGCGGGAAGCGATATCGATTCTGAAAAGCCTGGGAACTCCGCTGCTCATCCATCAGCCAAGCTACTCCATGCTGGACCGTTGGGTGGAGAATGGACTGCTCGATGTCCTGGAAGAGAACGGGGTCGGAAGCATCGCCTTCACTCCGCTTGCTCAAGGACTATTGACCAACAAATATTTGAACGGCGTGCCTGGCGATTCACGCGCCGCAAGCGCATCCGTATTCTTGAACGAGAGCAATATCACGCCTGAAGCGCTGCGCAAGATCAGAGCCTTGAACCAAATCGCTCAAGCGCGGAACCAGAGTCTCGCCCAATTTGCTCTCGCATGGGTCCTCCGCGGCGGCCGGGTGACATCTGCCCTGATCGGGGCAAGCAAGGTGAGCCAGATCGAAGACAATGTAGCTGCCTTGAACAACCTGGAGTTCTCGAAGGAAGAGCTGGATCGCATTGAAGCGATTCTGAAAACGGAGAACACCTCTTCTGCAGAGGGATGATCATTTGCCACTCATGATTGCATGCTGAACATAACATAGATTCCAACATACATGAATGGAGCGCCTCAGGATGGTTACGGACCTGACAGGCGCTCCTTTTTTCATTGAGATATATCGGACTGACGATATCATTAAAGTTAAGTTAATGCGGATGATGAGAGGATATCCTTGCGGTACCGTGTCGGGGATCGGCCGACAAGACGCTTGAACTGACGCGAGAAATAGAGTGGATCGGTGAGTCCAACGGATGCGGAAACCTGCTCGATGGACAAATCGGGACGTTCGCGCAGCAGCCGCTTGGATTGGTCGATTCTTAATTTAAGCAGATACGTAATCGGAGTCATGCCCGTTTCCTGCTTGAAGATGCGCGACAGGTACGCGCGGTTGTAGCCTAGGCTAGCGCACATTTGTTCAATCGAGACGGGATGAGCGTACTGAGAAGCCATGTAATTGATCATTTGCTTCACCGTGCGCTGAACCTGCGGTTCTGCCAGCGTTAAACGGGACGGCCGGTCACTCCGATTCATGATCTCAGCCCAGATTAAATGCAGATAACCGATGGAGGCGATATGGGAGCTTTCTTCCCTGGATTGAAAATGGCTTTGAATAAGGGACACATAGCCGGGAATCGGGTTGTTCTCCATGAGATGGAGGACAGGCTTTTCGGGTGTGAGTCCCGAACGGGATACGCCTTCGCCGGCTTGCTCTCCATCAAAGGCAACCCACCGGTAACGCCAGGGCTGGCTCGCATCGGATACATAACTGACAATCTGACCGGGATGGATCAGGAAACAGTCGCCGGGGCCGAGCTGATACCTGTCGGTTTCGGTTCGAAATACACCATGTCCCGACTCGATGATATGCAATAAGTAATGATCGTATATTTTCGGCCCCAATGCATGCTCCGGCCGGGTCTGGCTCTCACCGGCGAATCGGACGTGGAGCGAACCGCTGCCTTGCTGTGCAGGATTGGAAGCAACAGAATAGGTTGGTTTCATCATTCATTTTCCTTTACAATAAGTTTTGGAAAAAGAGGAACTCCGGGGACATCGTTGATTTTATGAATTCATTGTACCTCCAGAAGTCACATAAATCCATATGTAACGCACAAGATTTCATTATCGGTTAACGAGATTTCCATTATACTGAAGACAGTAAAACTACCATATGTACAGGATGGAGTGATGGCAGTGACGACGCAACAGCTTATGGAAAGATTTATGGACAAGCACGGTGAGAACCAGCATAAGGTTCGCATATTTAACGCACCCGGTCGCGTGAACCTGATCGGGGAGCATTTGGATTATAACGGAGGTTACGTGCTTCCGGCCGCCTTGGAGTTTGGTACCACCTTGATTATAAGGCCGCGCGACGATAACAAGGTGAGCTTTTCATCCACGAATATCCCCTATGAACTAACGATCAGCCTGGATGATGATTATGGCCACAAAAGCGATCAATGGACGGATTATCCGGTCGGCGTCATAACGGAACTAAATAAAATCGGCTGCAACCTTAGCAGCGGTTATGACCTGCTCTACCATGGAGATATCCCGAACGGCGCAGGCCTCTCGTCCTCGGCGTCCATCGAAGTGGTCACGGCTTACGCCTTCTTGACGATGGAAGGCAAGGAGACGGATACGGTGGAGATTGCGAAGCTTTCGCAGCGGGTGGAGAACCTGTTCGTTGGCGTCAACTCCGGCATTATGGATCAATTCGCCGTAGCCAACGGCAAGCAGGATCATGCCATTCTGTTAATGTGCGATACGCTGGAGTATGAGCTGGTACCTTTCCGGACCGGAGCATACAAAATCGTGATTTCGAATACCAACAAACGGCGCGGACTCGTCGATTCCAAATACAATGAACGCCGCAGCGAGTGCGACCGCGCTTTGGAAATTTTGCAGAAGGAGCTCCCGGCATTATCGTATCTCGCTCAACTGAATCCGGATCAATTCGCAACCTTGCAGGACAGCATCCGAGATGAAACCGTCCGAAGACGTGCCCAGCATGTCGTTGAGGAAAACCAGCGTGTGCATGATTCCGTGAAGGCTTTGAAGAACGGTGATCTGGAAGCATTCGGACAATATATGAACCAGTCCCACGACTCTTTGCGTTATCTGTACGAAGTAACGGGCGATGAGCTGGATGCGCTGGTGGAAGAAGCTCAGCGGATTCCAGGCACGCTGGGTTCCAGAATGACGGGAGCCGGCTTTGGAGGCTGTACGGTATCTCTCGTGCACGAGGATGCGGTGGAGCGTTTCATCACGGAAGTGGGGCAGCAGTACGAAGCCAGAATTGGACTGAAGCCGGATTTCTACGTATGCGGTGTAGGTCAAGGTGTGCATGAAGTGAAGGAGGGCGAATAATATGGCTATTTTAGTAACTGGTGGTGCGGGTTATATCGGTTCTCACACCGTAGCGGAGCTCTTGGAGCAGGGGGAAGAGGTTGTTGTGATCGACAGTCTGGAGACGGGGCATCGCGAAGCGCTGCTCGGCGGAAAGCTGTATGTTGGCGATTTACGTGACAAGGCGCTGCTGAAGCAGCTGTTTTCGGAAAATGACATTGATGCCGTTATCCATTTTGCCGCGAATTCTCTGGTTGGCGAGAGCATGAAAGATCCGGTGAAATATTACGATAACAACTTATACGGAACGCTGTGCCTGCTGGAAGCCATGAATGAAGCGGGTGTGCGGAAGATCGTCTTCTCGTCAACGGCAGCAACCTACGGCGAGCCTGAGAAGGTGCCGATCGAGGAAACGGACCGGACGCAGCCGACGAACGTGTACGGGGAAACCAAGCTGATGATGGAACGGATGATGTCCTGGTTTGATACCGTGCTTGGCGTGAAGTATGTGTCCCTTCGTTACTTCAACGCAGCCGGCTCGCATGCCAGCGGTAAGATCGGTGAGGATCACCGGCCGGAAAGCCATCTGATTCCGCTTGTCCTGCAAACGGCTTTGAAGCAGCGCGCAAGCATCTCGGTGTTTGGCGATGATTATGCAACGCCTGACGGCACATGTGTCCGTGACTACATTCATGTCAGCGATCTTGCGAACGCGCATCTGCGCGCGGTTGAGTACCTTCGCCGCGGAGAGTCCAGCAATGTGTTTAACCTCGGCAACGGACTTGGGTTTTCGGTTAAGGAGGTTATCGAGACCTCGAAGCAGGTGACGGGTGCCGACATTCCGGTTGTCATGGAAGCTCGCCGTGCCGGTGACCCTGCGGTATTGGTGGCGTCATCGGACAAAGCGCGAACGGTTCTCGGATGGACACCATCCCGAACGACGCTTGAGGAGATTATCGAGAGCGCATGGAAATGGCACAGCAGCCGTCCGAACGGTTACGGTGACAATTAATCCAAGGGGGACGATGACCATGAATGCAGCAACATCAGGAACTCCCGAATCCAAGCAGGTTCTTCATGCGATTGAAATGCTGGTGCGTTTTGCACTTCATAAAGGCCTGATTCAGGCAGCCGATGCCGATTACAGCCGCAATCTGCTGCTGGAGGATTTTGGATTCAGCGAACCGTACGGCGACGAAGTGAACGACCCGATACCGGATGGGCCTCAGACTATGCTCGACATCATGATCGATTACGGCGCGGCACATGGTATGATCCCCGAGAATACCGATACGTACCGGGATCTGCTGGACGCCAAAATCATGGGCCGGTTCATGGCAAGACCTTCGGAAGTAACAGCGCAGTTCCGGGCGGTCCAGCAGGAGCAGGGGATTATTGCGGCAACCCGGCAATTTTACAATCTGTGCATCGACTCGAACTACATTCGCATGGACCGCGTAGCCAAGAACGAATACTGGCGGCATGCCAGCGCGTATGGCGATATTGAGATTACCATCAATCTCTCCAAGCCGGAGAAGAGTCCGAAGGAAATCGCCATGGCTAAGCTGCTGCCTCCGCCGGTCTATCCGAAATGCCAGCTCTGCGGCGAGAATGTCGGTTATGCAGGCAGGGTCAATCACCCTGCGCGGCAAAACCTGCGCATTATTCCGCTGGAGCTAAACGGAGAACCATGGTTCTTCCAATACTCGCCGTATGTTTACTATAACGAGCACTGTATTGTATTCCATCACGACCATGTGCCGATGAAGCTGACTAAAGCGACGCTTGCCCGCCTCTTGAGCTTCGTCGATGCCTACCCGCATTATTTTCTCGGATCGAATGCGGATCTCCCGATTGTCGGGGGCTCGATTCTCACGCATGATCATTTTCAAGGGGGACGCCATACTTTCCCGATTCAGAAAGCACCGAAGGTGGCCGGATTTACGCATGGGGATTATCCGGGCGTATCCGTGGCCATTGTGAAGTGGCCGATGTCGGTTATCAGGCTATCCTCAAAGGAACGGGAATCGCTCCTTGAATGCGCGAACAGCATATACGAGGCATGGAAAATCTACAGTGATCCTTCAGCAGATATTGAAGCGTTCAGCCAAGTGGACGGAGAGCGGGTCCGTCATAATACGGTTACTCCGATTGCCCGCCGAAATGACGAGGGCATCTATGAGATGGACCTGGTTCTGAGGAACAATCGCACGAATGAGCAATATCCGGAAGGGATCTTCCATCCTCACCGGGAGATGTTCCACATCAAGAAGGAAAACATCGGCTTGATTGAGGTGATGGGCCTGGCGATCCTGCCGGGCCGACTCAAGGAAGAGCTCGATCTAATCGCCGATATCCTGGCGGGGAACGAGGAGCTTTACGCGGACAGCAAGGCCACCGACCATCCGCTTGCCATCCATGGAGATTGGATCGAGGAGCTGCGAGGACGGGGAGCAGCCTCGCCGGATAAGGCCGAGGCGATCGAGCTGATTCGCCGGGAGGTCGGCCACAAATTTACGACGATTTTGGAGCATGCCGGGGTGTACAAACAGACGGCAGAAGGACAACAGGCATTTCAGCGATTCCTGAGCCATATGGGATACGTCTCAGACAGCAAATAGATATTCATTGATGGATATATGATGGATTGAAGTTAACGATAACGATGATCATCATTCAAACAGCCGATCTTTCTGGAGAAATACGGCTGTTTGTTTTGCATTAGGGGAATGGTATAGAATGAAAAAGCATGCAACATAGAATATAGATGCGAACAAGATGCAATGGAGGTAATGCACATGAGACCTTTTGTTTTTCATAATCCGACTCAATTGATTTTTGGCAAGGGCCAGTTGAGCGCTTTAAGTGGTGAAGTGGCCAAATATGGCCGAAACGTATTACTCGTATATGGTGGCGGCAGCATCAAGCGCAGCGGACTGTACGATCAGGTTATCGCATTGCTCAAGGAAGCGAATGCAGCAGTGACGGAGCTTGCCGGTGTGGAACCGAACCCGCGCCTGTCGACGGTTCATAAGGGTGTGGCATTGTGCCGGGAGCATGACATTGATCTTATTCTGGCCGTTGGCGGCGGAAGCGTCCTTGACTGCTCCAAGGCCATTACCGTTGGCGCCAAATATGACGGAGATATGTGGGATTTCGTCGAACGCAAAGCCGTTCCGCAAGCGGGTCTTCCACTTGGAACGGTACTTACGATGGCTGCAACGGGATCGGAGATGAACGGCGGCTCCGTCATCACCAATGAAGTAACCCAAGAGAAGATGGGCTGGGGAAGTCCTCATGCGTACCCCGCATTTTCGATTCTGGACCCTGTACATACGTTCTCTCTTCCGCGGGATCAAACGGTGTACGGTATCGTAGATATCATGTCTCACGTGCTGGAGCACTACTTCCACCAAGACACCAACACGCCCGTGCAGGACGGATTCTGCGAAACGATACTTCGTACCGTTATCGATACGGCACCGAAGCTGGTTGAGGATCTGGAGAACTATGAGCACCGCGAGACGATCATGTACTGCGGAACGATGGCGCTCAACGGCATGATCAATATGGGGATGGCCGGTGACTGGGGAACCCATAACATCGAGCACGCGGTATCTGCCGTATACGATATTCCGCATGGCGGCGGACTGGCGATCCTGTTCCCGAATTGGATGAAATATAATCAAAGTGCGGATCCTCAGCGCTTCAAGTCACTTGCCGTGAACGTATTCGGAGTGGACCCGGCAGGAAAAAGCGATGAAGCCATCGGATTGGAAGGAATTAAAGCGCTTCGCAGCTTCTGGACTTCCATCGGTGCGCCAAGCACGCTGGGAGCGTACGAGATTGACGACAGCCAGATCGAGGCTATGGCCGATAAGGCGATGCGGTTTGGTCCTTTTGGCAACTTCCGCAAGCTGCAGCGTGAAGACGTCGTGGAGATTTATAAAATGTCGCTATAAGGGTTGTCCTGTCGTTACATGACAAGGAATAGGAATGGGTTCAAAGCCTGCCGGTTCATGCCGTGCAGGCTTTTTAATTGGGACGTGGAATATAGATATGAAGAGATTTTCATACGTTTGAGGGAAATAATTGAAACTTTAGCAAACATTTTGCCGTATTACTTGTTATACACAGTAAGGAGTTCTAGAGGGGGCAATCAACATGGAAGCGTTATATTGGGGCTGTCTTATCGGAGGCGTGATATTTGCCATCGTAACCGTAGTGCTTGGTGACATACTTAGCTCGGCGCTTGACGGATTATTGGACTTTTTGTCAGTGGATTTTTTCAATCCGGTTGTGATCGCTGGAGGAATCACCGTATTTGGCGGTACCGGAATCATGCTGACGAAATACACGGAATTAGCGGCAGGTGCCCATGTAACGCTGTCTGTCTTAGCGGCTATCGTCATTTCGATTCTCGTCTACTTCGGCTATGTTAAACCGATGGCGAACAGCGAGAACTCGACGGGCTTCTCCATAAAGGAGCTCGCGGGCATGATCGGCGTTGTCACCGTACCGCTTCCTGCAGAAGGATTCGGTGAAGTGATGGTCAAGGTTGGCGCAGGCAACACGACGCACATCGCGTCTAGCTTTGATCGCCAAAGTCTCCCCGCAGGTGTCCGTGTGGTGGTTGTCGACGTTGTTGAGGGTGTCCTGAGAGTGTCCGAACTGGAAGAACGAAAAGGAGAGGATTGATTCAATGCCAGAATTCTTAGTAATTCCGTCGATTGTTGTAGGTGTCATTGTCGTGTTAGGACTTGCGTTCTGGGCCCGTTACAAAACGGTGAGCCCGGATGAAGCGATGATCGTAACCGGTTCTTTTTTGGGAAGTAGAAATTTGTCGGAGGATGAATCCGGTCGCAAAATCAAAATCGTGCGCGGCGGAGGCGCATTTATACTTCCCGTATTTCAGCGCTCCGAATTTGTATCGCTCTTATCTCATAAACTGGATGTTATGACACCTGAAGTGTACACGGAGCAAGGCGTTCCGGTTATGGCCGATGGGGTAGCCATCATAAAAGTGGGAAGCTCGATCGAAGATGTGGCAACGGCAGCCGAGCAATTCATGGGTAAGCCGATTGAAGCGCTGAAGGGCGAAGCCCAGGAAGTGCTGGAAGGTCATCTTCGTGCCATTCTCGGTTCCATGACGGTAGAGGAAGTTTACCGTAACCGCGATAAATTCGCGCAGGAGGTTCAGGGTGTCGCTGCAAGAGACCTCAAGAAGATGGGATTGCAGATCGTCTCCTTTACCATTAAGGACGTTCGCGATAAGCATGGATATCTGGAAGCGCTGGGTAAACCACGGATCGCTACGGTAAAGCGGGATGCGGAGATTGCCGAAGCCGAAGCGGTGCGTGACGCGCGGATTCAGAAAGCGCGTGCGGAAGAAGAAGGACAGAAGGCTGAGGTTATACGTGATACCAACATCGCGGAAGCTGAGAAGGAACGGGAGCTGAAGGTCGCGTCTTTTAAGAAAGAGCAGGATACGGCGAAGGCCGAAGCGGACCAAGCCTATCATATCCAGGAAGCCCGTGCCAAACAAACGGCGGTTGAGGAGCAGATGAAGGTTGAGCTCGTTCGTAAGGAACGGGAAATCGATCTGCAGGAAAAAGAAATCATGATTCGTGAGAAGCAGTATGACGCGGACGTGAAGAAAAAGGCCGAAGCGGATCGCTATGCCGTTGAGCAGGCCGCCGAAGCGGATAAGGCCCGCAAGATGCGCGAAGCGGATGCCTTGCAGTATTCCATCGAAACCCAAGCTAAAGCTTCTGCGGAACAGAAGCGCCTGGATGGTCTGGCGGTTGCGGATGCTGAGCGTGCGAAAGGTACGGCTGAAGCCGAAGTCATTCGCCTGCGCGGTATTGCCGAAGCCGATGCCAAAGAGAAACTCGCCGAAGCTTTCCAGAAGTTCGGAGAAGCTGCTGTGCTCGACATCATCGTAAAAATGCTGCCTGAGCTTGCCGGCAAGATTGCTGAGCCAATCTCGTCCATCGATAAGCTGACGGTTGTTGATACAGGCAAAGGCGAGGGAGCAGCTCGCGTGAGCAATTATGTGACCGAGCTGATGTCCACGGCGCCTGAAATGCTGAAGAGTGTGTCAGGGATTGATGTGGAAGAACTGATTAAAGGATTGACCAAGAAGTCTGCTCCGGCCCAAAAGCCGGTAGCTGTGGAGCAGGAGCTTGTACCTGTACCGGTGCCTGTTGAGACAAGTGCTGCGAAGGAAGAATAGAACGAGCGGCAAGTAGGATTGGATAGCGGCCACAGGCAGCAGTACGGCGCTTTGGAGACTTTGGCAACCACATATGATTTTGCCGCGCTCTGATATTTCTGATAAGATATCCGAGTATACGCGTATGAATCAAAAAGAGGTGCAAACGTGAGCAGCTTACAAGTGGCTAAAGTGTTGAATAATAATGTAATCATAGCGAAGCATCCTCAACATGGCGAGGTTGTTGTTATTGGCAAGGGAATTGGCTTTAACCGGAAGAATAAAGACCGTATCCTGGCCTCCGCTGCCGAGAAGATGTTCATTTTGACCAAACCGGAGGAGCAGGAGCAGTATAAGCAGCTGGTGCCTCATATCGATGAGAAGCTGATTGAGGCGATGAATGACATTATTCTGAATGCTGCCAAATCCAGCGACGCTCCTCTGAATGAGCATATCCACATTGCGTTGACTGATCATATTGCATTTGCCATTAAACGCCATGCCCAAGGTCTCTATATTCATAATCCCTTTTTATACGAAACCCGAGAGATGTATCCTGAAGAGTACGAGATGGCGGAATACGCCGTCCGTACCATCCGGGAGAAGCTTGGGGTCGACTTGGGCCAAGAGGAAATCGGATTCATTGCCCTTCATTTTCACGGCGCGCTCACAAACCAGCACATTTCGGAGGTTCGCAAACATTCGGAGCTGATCTCGGATCTAGTACATACCGTTGAACAGCAGCTGGATTATACCATCCCGAAGGATTCATTGGATTATTCCCGTTTACTAACCCATCTCCGGTTTGCGTTGGAGCGGATTCGGCGGGGAGAAGCGGTAAACGAGACGAGTTCATTGGATGGTCTGCTGAAGCGTGAATATCCCGAGACGTATTCCTTGGCATGGAAACTGACAAAGATGATGGAGCAGCGCCTGAAGAAGCCCGTATATCCCGCTGAAGCCGGTTATTTGACCATTCATCTGGAGCGGCTGGTCCAGCGCAAAGAGCAGGGCGAGCAAATGTGAAGATTTTATTAAGTCCCTTACCATGTGGTTGCAACGAAAAATGAACGATGTTACAATACGAACAGTTATGAAGCATAAAACTTCAAATCAAACGTGTAACTGATTCGATCAGGCATGAGTATTGCAGGAATTTGGTTGTTATTACCCATTTTTGGGTAATCTAATCCATGAGATTAGCCATCCATTTTCCCGTGGTTACTCATGCCTTTTTTTGATTTGGTTGTTTTATGATGTTCTACATTCAGCTTGTGATCACAACTAGATAGAGGGTGAGAATTTTCATGTTTAAGCGGCTTTTTGGCGTCCTGCAAAGGGTCGGTAAAGCCCTGATGCTGCCCGTGGCCATATTGCCGGCGGCCGGACTATTACTCGGCCTTGGAAATATGCTGGTCAACCCTGATTTCCTGCAGTATGCACCGTGGCTCAATGCGGCTTGGGTTCAAGCAGCTGCCACTGTCATGATGAATGCGGGACAAATCGTGTTCACGAATTTATCCTTGCTGTTTGCAGTGGGGGTTGCCGTCGGCTTGGCCGGAGGTGAAGGTGTGGCCGGGCTTGCTGCGATCATCGGTTACCTTGTCATGAACGTTACCATGGGCAGCGTTATAGGTGTGACGCCATCGATGATTGGCACGAATTACGAATATGCCAGCGTGCTTGGCATTCCGACCCTGGCAACCGGGGTATTCGGCGGAATTATTGTAGGTATATTAGCGGCAAGCATGTACCGAAGATTTTTCAAAATAGAGCTTCCGTCCTATCTGGGCTTTTTTGCAGGAAAACGCTTTGTTCCGATTATGACGGCTGCAACGTCCGTTTTGCTTGGTCTGTTAATGGTCTTTATATGGCCACCGATCCAGTCTGCGCTTAACACTGCATCCCATTTTATGCTGGAGCAAAACCTGACGCTGTCCGCTTTTGTGTTCGGCGTTGTGGAACGCGGATTGATTCCGTTCGGTCTGCACCACATTTTCTATTCTCCATTCTGGTTTGAGTTCGGGGAATATTTGAATCAGGCAGGTCAAATGGTGCGCGGTGATCAAAATATATTCATGGCTCAGCTTCGGGATGGTGTGGAGTTTACGGCAGGCACCTTCATGACGGGTAAATATCCGTTTATGATGTTTGGTCTTCCTGCTGCTGCGCTTGCCATCTATCATGAAGCGAGACCGGAGAACAAAAAGTTCGTCGCTGGTATTATGGGGTCGGCAGCACTGACCTCCTTCTTGACCGGGATCACGGAACCGCTTGAGTTCTCCTTCCTGTTCGTCGCACCGATCTTGTTCGTCGTGCATGCGCTGTTCGCAGGTCTATCCTTCATGACCATGCATATTCTGGGTACCAAGATTGGCATGACCTTCTCGGGCGGCCTGATCGATTACATGATATTCGGTGTCATTCCGAATCGGACGCCATGGTGGAATGTACTCATTGTTGGTGCTATCATGGCAGTAATCTACTATTTCGGATTCCGGTTTGTCATTCGGAAATTCAATCTGAAGACGCCGGGCCGGGAGGAAGCTTCTGCATCGGAGTCGGAATCAGGCTCCCAGAGAGCAAGTGGTGACAGCAAAAATGAACTGCCGCTTAACATTCTGACTGCGCTTGGCGGCCAACCTAACATTGCGCATCTGGATGCCTGCATTACCCGTCTTCGGGTAGAGGTGAAAGATAAGGGCCATGTCGATAAGACAAGGCTGAAACAGTTGGGTGCGTCAGGTGTGCTGGAGGTGGGGAATAATATCCAGGCGATATTCGGAACGCGTTCCGATACGATTAAATCGCAAATTCAGGACATTATGTCGGGTATAACACCGACTACCGCACCTGCAGCAGCGGATGTGGAGACGATGCCGACTGCTAAAGAGGAGTTGCAGGCGGGTCAGGACGGAGAAACGCTTGTCATGGAGGAGATTGTATCTCCAGTCGATGGAGAGCTTATGGATATTTCTCATGTACCTGATCCTGTGTTTGCAGAACGAATGACGGGGGATGGATTTGCGGTATTGCCTCATAACGGAACGATCGCTTCTCCTGTTAACGGAACTGTGTTTAACGTATTCCCCAGCAAGCATGCGGTCGGCATTATGTCCGATGGCGGCAAGGAAGTGCTTGTCCATATCGGCGTCAATACCGTTAAGCTGAAGGGGCAAGGGTTTGAAGTGCTTGTTCAGGAGGGGGATCTGGTATCTACAGGCCAACCGATCATGCAAGTGGATCTGGATTATGTGAAGGCGAATGCCAAATCGATTATCTCTCCTGTGATCTTCTCGAATTTGCCGGAAGGAGCTTCTGTGAAGCTGAACAAGACCGGTGAAGTAAAAAGCGGTGAACAAGGGATCATCACCATATTGAAACCTTAACTTCACGTTAATCTCAAGGATTCTAAAAAAATTAAAATATACGAAAGTAGGATGATGAACATGCAACAAACATTCAGAATTATTGACGAAGATGGAATTCACGCACGTCCGGCAACAGCATTGGTAAATACGGCTAACAAATTCCAGGATACCAATTCATTTGCCGAAGCTAACGGCAAAAAAGTAACGTTGAAATCGATCCTGGGCGTTCTGTCCCTCGGATTGGAGCAAGGTGATACATTGACACTGATCACGGAAGGCGGCAATGAGAGCGAAGCGCTGACTGCACTGCAAGAAGTGATGGTGAACGAAGGGTTAGGCGAGCTTCATGAATAATTTGAAAGGAATCGCGGCTTCCGCAGGCATCGCGATTGCACGTGCTTTTACGCTGGAGCATCCCGATTACTCTGTTACGGAAAAGCAAGTGGCAGACACGGATGCCGAGCTTTCGAAGCTGGATGCGGCGCTGGCTCAGTCCCAGGCTGAGCTGGAAGCGATCAAAGCCCGCACGCTTCAGGAACTCGGGGAGAAGAAGGCTGAGATTTTCGAATCTCACCTTCTCATCCTGAATGATCCGGAATTGATTGAACCGGTCAAAGCGAAAATCGCTTCCGATTCGGTTAACGCTGAATATGCCTTAAATGAAACGGCAACCCAATTCATTCAAATGTTCGAGAACATGAAGAGTGCCTACTTGCAGGAGCGGGCAGCGGATATGCGCGACGTAACCAAACGTATTCTTAAGCATCTGCTCGGCCTGAATTATGTCAGTCCATCCGAAATCAGCGAAGAAGTGATCGTGGTTGCAGAGGACTTGACCCCGTCGGATACAGCGCAGTTGAACCGCAACTACGTTAAAGGATTTACGACGAATATTGGCGGGCGTACCTCGCATTCTGCCATCATGGCCCGTTCGCTTGAAATTCCGGCTGTCGTCGGAACGAAAAACGTGCTCTCTTCGGTCCAAAACGGGGACTTGATCATCGTTGACGGACTGGAAGGGGATGTCATCATTAATCCTACTGAAGCTATTGTAGCCCAATACCGTGCGAAGCAGGATGCCTACGCCAAACAGGTCGAGGAATGGAAGAAACTCCGCTCCGAACCGACGGTATCCAAGGACGGGATCCATGTGGAACTGGCCGCCAATATCGGGACACCAAACGATGTAACTGGCGTGTTGGAGAATGGTGGGGAAGCGGTAGGATTGTATCGTACGGAATTCTTGTACATGGGCAGAGATAAACTTCCTTCCGAAGAGATCCAGTATGTCGCTTATAAATCGGTACTGGAGAAAATGGAAGGTAAGCCGGTTGTTGTCCGCACGCTTGATATCGGCGGGGACAAGGAACTGCCTTATCTGGATCTTCCTAAGGAAATGAATCCGTTCCTGGGATTCCGGGCCATTAGGTTGTGCCTGGACCGTCAGGATATTTTCAGAACACAGCTTCGGGCACTGCTCCGCGCAAGCGTCCATGGCAATCTGCGAATCATGTTTCCCATGATCGCGACACTCGGTGAATTCCGCGAAGCCAAAGCGCTTTTGGAGGAAGAGAAATCCAAACTTGTAAGCGAAGGCATTCCGGTATCCGAGGAGATCCAACTCGGGATTATGGTGGAGATTCCATCCACAGCGGTGCTTGCCGATCAGTTTGCCAAAGAGGTTGATTTCTTCAGTATCGGAACGAATGATCTTATCCAGTATACGATGGCTGCTGACCGCATGAATGAACGGGTTGCTTATTTGTATCAACCCTATAATCCAGCGATTTTGCGACTGGTTAAAATGGTTATCGATGCCGCTCATCGCGAAGGCCGCTGGGTTGGTATGTGCGGTGAAATGGCCGGTGACGCCACGGCGATTCCGATTCTCCTCGGGTTGGGGCTGGATGAGTTTAGCATGAGCGCTACATCCATTCTTCCGGCGCGCAGCCAGATCGGGAAGCTGTCCCGCAGTGATATGCAGGCACTCGCTGCCAAAGCACTTGAAATGGGTACCGCAGAGGAAGTAGTGGCTCTGGTGGAATCCATAGAAGTTGCAGGCGAGTAAGGGGAAGAAGGCCTGAACGGTCTTAGGAATTGATGAAGCACTTCGTTTGTTTTGAGGACTCTACTAATCTTTTTCCACGATAACCATACATTGACAACATCTGTCCATTTGGGCAGATGTTTTTTTTGTCAAAAGAAAGACACCCGGCACATTTGCTAGTATAATAGCCTAAATATATAGTTAATTGGCATCAAACCCAAACCAAATCAGGGCTTTTGGCATATCATGGTATATGAAAGCGTTCTACATTCATGTGCTAGAGGTCTGTCTTATGATTCAGGCGCCCATACTAGGAAGTAAATCTACTTATAAGTGACGGTGATGATGACTATGGACATGATCAAGAGCTGTACAAGTGTTAAGCTCGGGGCAACCTACCGAAGAGAGGGAACGGCCTTTCAGGTATGGGCTCCGGAAGCGGTTCATGTGAGACTGGCTTTGTATGAAAGTCCGGGAGAGTATAACGAGCAAGGTCTCGTAACGGATCACGAGGGCGGTATTTTATATTCAATGGAACATAGTGGCGACGGTATATGGTCGACTGTCGTAAACAGGGATCTTCATGGAACGTATTATATGTACCAAATCGAGTCAGTGGACGGTGACGTGTGTTATGCCGTTGACCCCTATGCAACAGCGGTGTCCGCCAACGGCTGCCGCGGGGCGGTTGTTGATCTGGCGAAGAGCAATCCGCCGGGGTGGGAGCGGGATGTTAGGCCCAAGCTGCTGAAGCCTACGGATGCGGTGCTCTATGAGCTTCATGTACGCGACTTCTCGATTCATACCGATTCGGGAATGAAATATAGAGGAAAATATAAGGCATTCACGGAGGGTGGCCTGCGGGATTCCGAAGGGAATACCATTGGCCTGGATCATCTTGAAGAATTGGGTGTAACCCATGTGCATCTGCTGCCGGTATTTGATTTTCGAACGGTCAATGAGCTGGACGGTTATGAAACCGGCTGCTTAAACCGCGAGTATAACTGGGGGTATGATCCGCAAAATTACAACGTTCCTGAAGGTTCATATGCGACAGATCCTATGGATCCAATTGTGCGCATCCGGGAGCTGAAGGAGATGATTCTGGCTCTGCATGCGAGGGGGATCCGTGTCGTCATGGACGTGGTTTACAACCATACGTATACGGTGGATGACGGTCCTTTTGAAAGATTGGCGCCAGGGTATTTCTATCGCAAGGACGGATATGGCAATTTATCGAACGGTTCAGGCGTAGGCAACGAGCTGGCTACGGAGAAGCCGATGGTACGTAAATATATCAAGGATTCCTTAAGGTACTGGGCGGAGGAGTATCATATCGACGGATTTCGGTTTGATCTGATGGCTCTGATCGATATAACAACGATGAAAGAAATTGTAAGCGAGCTGCGTCGTGAGGTCGATAGCTCTCTCTTGTTCTACGGTGAGCCCTGGACAGGAGGCTTAAGCCCGTTAACGGAGCAGACCGTCAAAGGAAGCCAGAAGGGTCAAGGCTTTGCTGTATTCAATGATCATTTCCGGCATGCCATTAAGGGTGACAATGACGGGCGCGGCCCTGGGTTTGCTACGGGCGAACCGTGGTACGAGGGTGCGGTCGTTGAAGGGATGATGGGCTCGATCCATGATTTTGCGCTGCATCCGGATGAGACGGTCAATTACGTCACCGTGCACGATAATTTGAATCTGTGGGACAAAATTTTGGTGGCACACGGGATGGAAGAGCAGGCAGGGCTGCTCCATCTGATGGACGGGAAGCTGGTTAACGGCGGCGATGTATGGCAGGCAACCGCTGCATCGAAGCCTTATGTCGATATTCCTGATGAAGATGTGATGTCGGCAGTGCCTGTGCGCCGCAGCTTGCTGGCTAACGGCATTGTACTGCTCTCTCAGGGGATTCCGCTGCTGCATGCCGGCGATGAGCTGCTTCGCACGAAATTTGGCGATCATAACAGCTACCGCAGCGGGGATGCCGTTAATGCCATCCGCTGGTCGAACAAGAAACGATTCAGACCTGTGTTTGACTACTACAAAGGCCTTATTGCCCTGCGCAAAGCCCATCCAGCATTTCGGATGGCAGCCAGAGAAGAGATTGAGGAACATATGGAAGTACTGCGCAGCAGCGATCGGATTATTGCCTACCGGTTAACGCATCATGCCGCACAAGATAGCTGGGGACAGATCGTTGTGATCGTGAACGGGAATGAGCATGAAATGACGGTTGATCTGCCGCCTACGCCTTACCGCTGGAACATCGTGGTGAATGATCACCAGGCAGGTACGGATACGATCGAGACGTTGGACCAAGGAGCTATAGCCGTCCCAGGGCTGTCGCTGATGGTGTTGTACGAGGATCAGGCCCAGAAGAAGCAAGGGCTGACTACCGTTGAGATCGAATATGAGAGACGTGATCAAGCTTATGATGGCTGGAACGTATGGGTGTGGGGAACGGGCGTGCAGGATGGCAGCGTGCCATTCTCAAAGGCGGACAGCGGCAAAGCTCGAGCGGTCTTCTACGCAGCCTCCGGAACCAAACGGGTCGGCTGTATCGTCAGGTTGAATGATTGGGAGGATCGGGAAGGCGAGAACGACTGGTTTATCGATATTCCGCCGGATGAAGCAAAGGTACGGATTTCGCTGCAATGTCACAAAGACGAAGGCTCTGGGGGCCAAGAGCAGCAGGATATGGCGAGCTTTAGGATTGTATCGTAAAAAAAATAAGGAGCCCTCCTTTTGTACTGAAAGGGGGCTCCCATTATTTATATTTCAAAAGGGGTACCATTCATTACCCATTGGATTGAAATTTAAAACATCTGCATCTCATGATTAGTTAGCAGGGAAATAGGGTAATAATGAGATAGACTTTGTTTTCGATAAAGGAGGATGTCACTCATGTCAAAAGGAAACACAGTTCAACTCCAAGCAGATGTTCGTAACGAATTTACACGGGCTTCTCGCCGAGTGCTTCGCGAGAATGGCGGAATCCCCGGCGTCGTATACGGCGGGGGTGAGGAAAGCATCCCGGTTGCTGTTAATTTCAAGGATACGGCCAAGCTGTTTCACACCGGACGTTCGGAGGTATTCCAGCTTGATATTCCAGGCTCCGGTAAAATTCCGGTTTTGATTAAGGACATTCAAAAGAGACGCGGCACTGTATCCCATGTGGACTTTCTGCGGATCTCCATGAATAAGCCGGTTCGTGTCAGCATTCCGGTGGATTATCATGGTACTGCTGTCGGAACGAAATCTGGCGGTATTCTGCAAACCCAGGTGACCGAAATCGAAGTAGAGGGCTTGCCAGGCGAACTGCCTTCCACCCTTGAAGCAGACGTATCCGCTCTGGAGATAGGCGACAAGCTTACGGTTGCAGATATTAAAGTACCGGAGGGTATTACGTTACATGCTTCGGATGAGGAGGTTCTCGCAACCGTTATCGTGCCTCGTGCCGTTGAGGCTGAAGAGACAGAGGATGAAGCGGACGCTAAGGAAGCGAATGCGGGAGAGACAGCCGAAGAATCATAATATGCACATGTAAAAAGGCGCTTGCTTTGCTGGTATTCAGCAAAGCAAGCGCCTTTTTGTCAGGAATTTTGAATGTTGAAAATTCTATTTAACCTTTCGATCATGGATGCCTTTATAACTCACCGGGGCGTCTCCAAAGTATTTGTTCCAAATGGTCAAATACGTTCCGTCCTGCTGCATGGTAGCCAGTGCGTTATCAACGGCAGCGACGAGATCCGGATTCCCTTTTACAAAGGCGGCGGAAATCTCGAACACCTGATCGGCGGATTCAGCGGCAGCAACCGGTAGATCAGGGAACTGCTGCTTCAGGTTGGTCACGGATAACTGGTCCGAAATGACGGCATCCAGCTCTCCATTTGCGAGCTTGTGGGCTGCGTCTGATATATATTTGATCGGGACGATGTCCGCTCCATGCTTCTTGGCCATATCCTTATAGATTCCGGTGGGGTTCAGGCCGACACGCTTACCCTTGATATCCGAGAAGGTACGGATCTGATCTTCGCCCGAGGAACGCACAAGCAGAACCGGAGTAGAGGATAGATAAGCGACGGAAAAATCATAAAGTGCCCGCCGGTCCGGCCGGTCTTCAATCTGGTTGAAGACCGTGTCGTATTTGCCTTCTGTCAGCCCTGGCAGCAAATTCTCCCACTCGGTTTCAACGAATTCTGCTCTTAGCTCCATATGACGGGCAACCTCTTCAGCGATTTCCACATCGAAACCCGTAAGTCTTCCGCCCGTTCCATGGTAACTGAAGGGGGGATAATCCCGTTCCGTTGCAATTCGCAGGGTTCCGCGTTCCACGGCATTCCGAAGCAGGAAGCCGGTGTTCACCCGGTAAGGGTTTACGCCCATATTGGGGGTTGGCACCCGGTCATTGCTGTTAGGGGTGCAGCCGGTAAGGACTATTGAACCGATCAGTGTGAATAAACAGGCAAGACTGATCCAACGTATCGATTTTTTTCCACGCATGACTTCAGAAACCATCCTTTCTTTATTTACGGTCCTTCGAGGCCCATTTCGTAAAGTTAGGATGTCCCAAAGGATGGTTCGTATATTCGTGAAATGTCGGTACTCGGCAAGAACTTAGGGTCTCTAATCAGATGAAAGAGGGGAATGGACGAGAAAGAGGCTGTGCTTCCTCCGCCTGCAGCAGCAGTGGAAAAGCACAGCCTCTTATCGCTAGATTGGAATGAAACTTAGGTTGACATGCTTTTGATACAGCGCTTTATGACCCTTAACGGGCCATCCATCCGCCATCAACACAAAGTACATGTCCGTTCATGTAATCCGAAGCGGCGGAAGCGAGGAATACGGCAGGTCCGCCAATATCCTCGGGTTTACCCCAGCGTCCGGCAGGAATACGATCCGTAATGGAAGTACGTCGTTCCTCATCCTGACGGATAGCTGCCGTATTATCGGTTTCGATATAACCGGGAGCAATTCCGTTCACCTGGATGCCGCTGGCTGCCCATTCATTAGCCAATGCTTTCGTAAGACCGGCAACACCATGCTTGCTTGCCGTATATCCGGGCACGTTGATTCCGCCTTGGTAGGACAGCATCGAGCAGATATTAATGATTTTGCCGCTGCCGCGTTCAATCATATGTCTTCCGGCCAGTTGGGACAGTAAGAATACAGTATTCAGATTCAAATCAATCACGTCAAGCCAATCCTGTGTAGCATGATCCTTGGCCGGTGTCCGGCGGATAATGCCGGCATTGTTCACGAGAATGTCCACGTGCCCCGTTAGCTCCAGCGCTTGGTCAAAAGTCTGCTGGAGTTTGCTCTGGTCGCTTAGATCGACCTGAATTTCGGAAGCTTTTCTGCCGAGTGAAGTGATGGCATCTATCGTTTCGGCGCTTGTATTCATGGACACGGCAACGATATCCGCGCCGGCTTCGGCTAGAGCTATCGCGATGCCTTGTCCCAATCCTCTGGCGGAACCTGTGACGATTGCAGTTTTGCCTGATAAATCAAACCTGTTCATGCTCCGTAAATCCCCTCTCACTTGCTCTCTATTAGAATCGTATGAAGCTAGCCCGGTCGTTAAGTTTTATGCAGCGGTTACAGCATAGTAACGCCGGCACCAACATATTGATTGACCGTCTCGGGTGACAGTCCCGTATCGGTAATGATGCCGCTGATCTCCTGCAGGGATGAAAAAGTCCTTAATGCCGTTTGCCCGAATTTATGATGGTCGACAACGGCATAAACCTCCAGCGAGGTTTCGATTAATGCCCGTTTGAAAGGGATCAAGTCCCCGGTATATATGGACAATCCATGATCAAGATGGACGCCCGTCGCGGATATGAAGGCCTTTTGAATGTTCAACTGGGTTACATACGATACGCCTTCGGGGCCTGCGAGCATATTCCGGACCCGGTAGCCCCCCGGTACGACCAAACGGATATGATTCTTCGTCGCCAGTTCGCTGATGATATAGACATCGTTCGTAATGACCGTTAAGGGCACGTCTTCAAGCCTGCGAGCGATCTCCAGCGTGGTGCTGCCTCCGTCCAGGGCAATGATGTCGTCGGTATTGATATGCTTCAGTGCTTTCAGCGCGATTTCGGTTTTTTCATTCGGGTGCTTGGCAAGTGGTTCTTTGGACGGCAGGATGCCGAATTGATCGCTGTGCGCAAGCACAGCCCCGCCATGCACACGAACGATTAGACCCTGTTCCTCCAGCTTGGTCAGATCCTCGCGAATCGTTTTTCCGGTCACCTGAAGCTGCTGGCTTAGATCGGCGACGGTCACTTCTTTATGGGTTAGAAGGTACTCCATTATTTTTTCATAGCGTCGTAACGGGTTCATATGAATCTCAACTCTTCCGTGGGTTAATGGATAATCCCCTCTATTTTAAATCTTTTATGGACACCGGGTCCATATCATCATAACGTTTATTATCTCCGGCCATACCCCAGATGAAGGTATAGTTGCTTGTGCCTACGCCGCTGTGGATCGACCAGCTTGGCGAAATCACGGCCTGTTCATTGCGCATAACGATGTGCCGCGTTTCATTAGGTTCCCCCATCAGATGGATGACAACCGCTTCTTCCGGTAAATCAAAATAGAGATAAGCCTCCATGCGTCTTGGATGGGTATGGGCAGGCATCGTGTTCCACATGTTTCCTTCTTTCAGCAGGGTCATGCCCATAACAAGCTGGGCGCTCTCAATGCCTTTTTGATGGATGAAACGATAGATCACGCGATCATTGGAATTTTTGATATCGCCCAAAGCGCTGGAATCAGCTTCCTCCAAAGTGGCTTTAGCTGTCGGGAATGTTTGGTGCGCCGGCGCAGAATTCAAATAGAATTTGGCTGGGTTGGATGGATCCGTGCTTTTAAAAATAACCTCTTCCGTACCCATGCCAACGTACAAGCATTCTTTGTTGTTCAATTCATGCTCTGCACCGTCAACCAGCACGGTACCATGTCCGCCAATATTGATAATGCCAAGCTCACGGCGTTCCAGGAAAGAGGAAACACCCAATTCTTTAAGGTCCGTTTCCAGTTTGACCTGCTCTCGAACGGGAGCGGCGCCACCGACAATCATACGATCTTCGTGCGTCAGGACAAGCTCCAGCTTATCAGGCGTAAACAGGACTGGGATATGGAATTCCTTGCGGAGTCTTTCTGTGTCAAATTGTTTCACTTCGTTCGGGTGTGAGGCATAACGTCTTTCCATGTTCATTCATCTCCTCAAGATTGTATTTTAATGAAATTTATAATGTTCATATATGTACAAATTACTCCATTTACGTTCATATTACAAGAGCTAAATATAAAATGAACAAAAATCATACCTGGTGAACATTGAGCTGAGTTCATTCATATCTGACTGAACTTGGAGCAGAAAGGGAAGAATTAGCATCAGATGAGGAATGCGCAGGCTGCCCTGAAATGATCCTTCAGCGAGGCAGCTATAAAGTGAACAAGGTACGACTAGGAGATTGATAATCTGATGAAAAGAATGATTGTTATCGTAACAGCTATGCTTGCAGTGATCGGTTCTCAACATGTGGCTGATGTCCCGCACTATCCTTTTCATCAAACCAGGGAACAGGAAGTCTGGATGAGGTCGGAGAATGAAGGCGGTCAGTCCTGGGTCAATATCGCCCATCGGGGGGCATCGGGTTATGCTCCGGAAAATACGATGGCTTCTTTTGTTAAAGCCTTAGATATGGGAGCGGATATGCTGGAACTGGATGTCCAATTGAGCAAGGATGGACAGGTCGTCGTGATTCATGATTCTACGGTTGAGCGAACCACCAATGGGGAAGGAGAAGTAGGCGATTTAACCTTCGAGGAACTGCGTAGCCTGGATGCAGGTTCATGGTACGATTCGGCGTTTAAAGGAGAAGTCATTCCCGCTTTGGCAGAGGTGCTTGAGCATTTCGCAGGGCGTATCGGGCTGTTGATCGAATTGAAATCTCCCTCCCGGTATCCGGGTATCGAACAAAAGGTTGCAGACGATTTGAAAAGGTATATCATCGGCGCTGACGGTGGTGAGCGGTACAAGGATCTGATCATCGTGCAGTCAGCAGATACGGACTCGCTGCTTCGGTTCCGCCAATTGCTGCCCGATATCCCGCTGGGCGTTGTTATCACCAGTGCGGGCGATTTATCCAAGCAGCGGCTGGAAGATATGAAGGCCTATGCGGAGTATGTGAATGTATCGATGAGACTGGTATCCAAAGGGCTGGTTCAAAAGATACATCAATCGGGCATGAAAACGATGGTCTGGACTATTCGGGATATGCTGCAAATTCCTTACGTGCTTCAAATTAACGTGGACGGGATTATTACGGATTATCCGGATCGGGTACCGATATCCTATATGAAATGATCATAATGAAGGGTTGTCACTTGGGTTTGCATTTTAACCTGCAGGGGCAGCTCTTCTTTTTTTGTATTCAACGAAAACAAAAAAAATCTGCACAAACCGTGTTGACATTATTGAACTACAGTTGTAGTATTGATTTGTAACTACAGTTGTAGTTTATAAAAAATAAAAAATCATAGGAGAGGAGCATTACCAAATGAAGGCAGCAACGAAAGTAGCAATCGCGACACTAAGCAGCATTTTATTAATGGGTTCTTCCGTAAGCCTCGCGGCGAAGGCGCAGTCCAACGAGAAAGCCCAAGAAGCCACTGTTAAAAAAACAGACGAAGCAGCCAAGCCTATATCTGCAGAGGAAAAAAAGTTTATCGAAGCTGAGATCCAGAGAGTGAAGGAGTTGGCCCAAGAATCGGGTGATATGTATGTCCTGTATCATAAGTACCCAAAATTAAATAGCGGATTTGATATTAGCTATTGGGGAGGGATTCATGAATTCACTACTTACGAGGACTACTTGAAAAAAGCTTCAACCCTGAAGGGATCCATTCTGCAGCAGCCTGCCAACCTGCCAAAGGGATATAAGTTTTTATCAGCGGTCATTGAAGGTCCGATCGAAGGAAAGTTCGTTGATGAAGTAAGGGCCGAAGGTAAGAAGAGCGGAAAGCCCATCTATGTGAAAAAGATCGATTGGAAAGAGGCGGCAACCATCCGTCTTAAATATGCGAGCGGAAAAGACACGCTGGGCTTTTCCAAGGATACGGTAGATTCGAAGGGAAGCAAGAAAAAAGGTTTCTTTGACGATAAGCTGCCGAAGAATGTCTTTCCAAAATACGTTTTTTGGAATGATGGCGGCAAATTCGAATACAGCATTTCAACCTCCTCTTTGGATATGTCCAGGAAACAGAAGATCGAAATGCTAAAAGCAGCCGTGAAAAAATAACATTTTGCGCCAGCTATATTTTTTCTCGGACAGGCGCTCCAAAATACGATGACATGGGTTCTTTTGCAGATCATCATGCCCACAGGCGGTGCGAATCATTTTTTCGTGTAACAAAAACGAGAAATTACGCTCTGCCAAACAAGTTGACATTACTAAACTGCAAATGTAGCATGTGTATTATAACTACATATGTAGTCTGAGTAAATTGACTTTGGAGGTTTCATGCATGAATCAAATACCACCGATTACGGATGCAGAGCTGGAAATTATGCGCGTATTGTGGACAAATCCGGACTGCCCTTCCAGCGAGGTCGTAAAACAAATGACGGATCAAATGGGGTGGAGCCCCAATACGACCCGGACGCTCCTCAGTCGTCTGGTGCAGAAGGAAGCAGCGGGTGCGAAACTGGAAAAGGGTTCAAAGCGCACCCAACTATTTTATCCGATCATCAGCGAGCAGGAGTATCTGCAGTCCGAAACCAAATCCTTCATGAAAAAGCTTTATGGGGGATCTTTAAAGCCGATGCTGGCCAACTTTCTGCAGGATAAAAAACTGAATGCGCAAGAAATCGAGGATCTAAAGGCATTGTTTGACGATAACCGCAGCGACGGGGAAACAGAAAAGAGAGAGCCCTGATGAGTCCTACATTGCATGAAAATTTATTGTCTTTTTTTGGCTGGGTGATTCGCGGATCGTTCATGGCCTCCATCCTGATCGTACTTGTGCTGATTCTACAGTTTCTATTAAGAAACAAAATTGAGGCCAGATGGAAATATTGGCTTTGGCTACCTGTAGCCATACGTTTGCTGCTCCCTTGGGCTCCGGAATCCTCGCTTAGCCTGTACAATGTTTTGTCTTTGGAGGCCATAGCACCCGGTATTCATCAACAAACTCAAGTTTCATCGGGTGGGAAGGAAGCGGGGAGAATAAGCGAGGCGACGGTTCATGTTGAGCGCTCTATAAACCCGGGAGCAAGCGGAACCTCGGAAGTACCTGCTCCATCCCTTGAATCGGGACTCGTGCAGGAGAGCGGCTTTTGGTGGAATGGGTTCAACCAAATAGGCTTCACCAATACGCTGATTGCGGTTTGGTTTGCGGGCGTGCTGCTTCTTGCCGCGAAAACGATATACGACCAGCTTCGATTGAAACAAGCCCTGCGCGCGGGCCGAAAGATAGATACGCCTTTTCTATCGGCAGTGTTTCACGAGACGAAACAGCAATTAGGCGTGAAGCAAAACGTGCAATTTCTGTCCAGCGAGCGAATTCCTGGACCTGCCGTGGTCGGTTTTAGCAAGCCGGCGATCGCCATTTCGCCCAGTCTGCTCATCACGCTGAAAAAAGATCAACTTCAATATATTCTGGCGCATGAGTTCGCACATATTCAGCGGCGGGATGTCGCCGTGAACTGGTTGATGCATACCATCCTGATCATCCATTGGTTTAATCCGTTATTATGGCTAGCCGTACGTAAAGCAAGACAGGATCAGGAGATGGCTTGCGATGCATGCGCCTTGAATCGGATGAGCCCGCAGCAAAACAATGCATACGGACAAACGATCATCCACGTGTTGGAGCATTTTTCAGGAAACCAACGCCAGCCGGGGCTTGCCGGCCTGTCCGCCACACATAAACAAATGAAAAGGAGACTTACGATGATTAAACATTTTCACAAAAAATCATACCGTCTATCCATTCTGGCGATGGGGATGATTATCGCGCTTGGCAGCGTGACATTGGTTAATGCTAAGGAAAGCGATGCAGGGAGCGTAACACCACAGGCTCCCGTGCAATCGGAACAGGATTCAAAAGCTGTTGTGAATAACGTGCCGGATATGATTTATCCCGAGGGAGATATAGACCGCGAGCTCTACAAGAAAGAACTGGAAAAGGCACAGAAAAAAGCAGAAGTTGCAGCCAAGGCTCTAACTCCAGAGGAAAAGAAGTATATCGAAGCTGAGACCCATAGAGTGAAGAAGCTAAGTAATGAGACAGGCGATATGTACGTTCTATATCATAAATATAAGGATCTTAACAGCGGACTCGACCTAAGTTATTGGGGAGGGATAGAAACATTCTCCGCTTACGAGGACTACTTGAAAAGAGCTTCCACGCTGGAAGGTTCCATTCTGAAGCAGCCCGCCAACTTGCCGGAGGGATATAAGTTTTCCAAAGCGAGAATTGAAGGTCCAACCGAAGGCACGTTCCTTGATGAAGTAAGGGCCGAAGGCAAGAAGAGCGGTAAACCCGTCTATGCGAAAAGGATAGATTGGAAAGAGGCGGCAACCATCCGTCTTGAATATACGAACGGGAAAGACACACTGGCCATTTCTAAATATACGTTGGATTCAGAGGGAAGTAAGAAAGGTTTCTTTGAGGATGACTTCCCGGCGCATATCTATCCAAAATACGTGTTTTGGCATGAAGGCGGCTTCGAATACAGCATTTCAGCCACATGGGATATGTCCAAAGAACAGAAGATCGAAATGCTGAAAGCAGCGGTGCAGAAATAATATTTTGCCAAATATACGATTACATGAAAAAAGCCTGGTTTTCCAGGCTTTTTTTATTTTGATCTTGCTATTTTTGAGATGCGGGGGTAGAATGTGAGTGATTCAACTTGTACGTACATTTATGATAAATTGGGTTTAATTTGTTTATAGGTATGTACAAATTTGTGAGCAAGCATTCATACAGGAGGCGTTATAATTATGAATTTGAAACCGCATTCTTTTTGGTTCGTCACCGGAAGCCAGCACTTGTATGGCCCCGAAACGCTGGAGCAGGTAGCTGAGCATTCCCGCATCGTGGCAACGGAGTTTGATAAAGATCCTGTATTTTCCTATCCTATTGTGTTCAAGCCGATCGTAACGACACCCGATGAAATATACAACCTGATTCTTGAGGCCAACAATGATGAGTCCTGCGCAGGTATCATGACCTGGATGCACACCTTCTCCCCGGCCAAAATGTGGATCGCGGGTCTATCCCAATTGCAGAAGCCGCTTCTTCATTTCCATACCCAATTCAACCGGGATATCCCTTGGGAAACGATTGATATGGACTTTATGAACTTGAACCAGTCCGCGCACGGTGATCGCGAGTATGGTCATATTGGTGCCCGTCTCGGTATTGCTCGCAAGGTGGTTGTGGGCCATTGGGAAGACGGGGAGGTTCGAGGCAGCATTGCCGGCTGGATGAGGACCGCTGCGGCCTATGCCGAAAGCCGCAGGCTGAAAGTGGCCCGCTTCGGCGATAATATGCGCCAAGTGGCGGTAACCGAAGGGGATAAAGTAGAAGCGCAAATCAAGCTTGGCTGGTCCGTGAACGGTTATGGCATCGGCGATCTTGTGCAGTCCATGAATGAAGTTGGCGATGAAGAGGTTAAGGCGCTCCTGAACGAATATGCGGAGTTGTATTCCATAACCAAGGAAGGGCTTAGCGACGGTCCCGTGCGCGATTCGATTGCGTATCAAGCCCGGATCGAGATTGCGCTTCGTCGTTTCCTGGAAGAGGGCGGCTTTGGCGCATTCACGACGACCTTTGAGGATCTGCATGGAATGAGGCAGCTTCCGGGACTCGCCGTACAGCGTCTGATGGAGTCGGGTTACGGCTTCGGCGGGGAAGGGGATTGGAAAACAGCTGCCCTGACGCGTGTATTGAAGGTGCTTGCGGGCAATAAAAGCACTTCCTTCATGGAGGACTACACCTATCACCTCGAGCCAGGGAATCATATGATTCTTGGATCGCATATGCTGGAGGTATGTCCGACCATTGCACTGGATAAACCGACGCTGGAAGTTCATCCACTCGGGATCGGAGGCAAGGGAGATCCCGCGCGACTCGTGTTTAACGGCCAAGACGGCCCGGCGGTTAATGCTTCCCTGATCGATCTGGGTCACCGCTTCAGACTGCTGGTGAATGTCGTGGATGGCGTCAAGGTGGAGCAGCCGATGCCGAAGCTGCCGGTAGCCCGTGTGCTGTGGAAACCGCAGCCATCGCTCCGCGAATCTGCGGAAGCGTGGATATTGGCCGGCGGAGCGCATCACACCGTTCTCTCTTATGCCATGACGGCTGAGCATTTGAGCGATTGGGCGGAGATGGTCGGCATTGAAGCGGTCATTATTGATAAGGATACAACGATACCGCGCTTCAAGAACGAGCTCCGCTGGAGTGAAGCCGCATACCGCCTGCGGTAACTGGTTCTGTCAGCATTCCCCTGGCCTGTGTTACAATAGCGAGATAACTTAGGATTGCAGGTGATCCTAACATAATGAGTGCGTGAGGCTAGAGGTGAATGATGAATAATAGACGGATACCCAAATATATTGTATTAAAAAACGAACTGCTCTCCTGGTTTGAATCCGGCCGGCTTCAAGCGGGCAAACAAGTTCCTTCGGAGCATGAAATCGCCGACCAGTTCGGCGTAAGCCGCCAGACGGTCCGCCAAACCTTCGGCGAATTGGAGAAGGAAGGCTGGCTGGAACGGATTCAGGGCAAAGGGACGTTCGCTAGAAATCCCGAGCGGCGGGAGAGCAAGCAGGTTAAGACGATTGGCATCATAACAACCTATATCTCGGATTATATTTTCCCGCATATCGTTCGGGGAGCGGAGGCGGAGCTGCGCAGCAAGGGATACCGCCTGCTGCTCTCCAGTACCGATAACAACAAGGAGAAAGAGATGGAGAGTCTTCAGCTCATGACCAGCCAGCCGCTTAGCGGGCTGATTATCGAGCCGACCAAGAGTGCGGAGGGCAACCCGAATTTGACGTATTTCCTATCCCTGCAGGAGAAGGGAATCCCGTTTTTGATGATCAATGAGAAGTATCGGGAGCTGGAATGTCCTTGTCTGAAGCTTGATGATGAGCTTGGCGGTTACAAGGCTACACGTCATTTGATCGAGAACGGACACCAGGCGATCGCCGGATTCTTCAAACGGGACGATCTTCAGGGTGTGAACCGGCTGAAAGGCTTCTTACGTGCGCATCGCGAGGCGGGAATTCCCGTTTCGCCGGAGCGGGTGGTTACGTATACAACGGAACAGAAGGGAAGTTTTCCGTATGATCAGGCCGTCCAGTTGCTGAAGCAGCCGGATGAGCTGCGACCGACGGGGTTTGTATGTTATAACGACGAGCTGGCTGTGTCTTTAGCAGAGGCTGCCGGACAATGCAAGCTGCAAATCCCGCAGGATGTGTCCCTGGTCGGGTTCGATGATTCAACGCTAGCCGAAGCTTCCGGCGTGAAACTGACAACGATGACCCACCCGAAGACAGAGATGGGGATTATGGCGGCCAGACAATTAATTAGCATGATTGAGCATCATAGCGTTATAGAGGATACGGTATTTCAACCGGAGCTGGTGGAGAGAGAATCGGTGAAGAAACGGTAGAGGATAAGGGAGTGATAGGTCCGAAGTTTCGGACCCTTGTTTGTAAACTTGTACGTACAACTACATTTTTGAAATATAGAGAGGAGCGGTTGTTCATGTTGGAGGATTTAAAGCAGCAGGTGCTGGAGGCGAATCTGGAGCTTCCGATGCACGGACTCGTTACCTTTACATGGGGAAATGTAAGCGGTATCGACCGTGAACGGGGACTGTTTGTCATTAAGCCAAGCGGCGTGCCTTACGAGGATTTAAGAGCGGACGACATGGTCGTGCTGGATTTGAAGGGAAATGTCGTTGAAGGCGATTTGCGACCATCCTCCGATACCCCGACACATCTGGTCCTCTATCAGAACTTTAAAGAGATCGGCGGAATTGTGCATACCCACTCTCCATGGGGAACGAGTTGGGCTCAAGCCGGACGCGCGCTTCCTGCTTACGGAACAACGCACGCCGACTATTTTTATGGGGAAATTCCGGTTACGCGGCCCATGACCCGCGAAGAAATCGAGGGGGCCTACGAGTTGGAGACGGGCAACGTCATTGTTGAGCGATTCGCAGACCTGGATCCGAACATGGTGCCTGGCGTGCTTGTCCATTCGCATGCCCCATTCGTGTGGGGCAAGGATGCGCATAACGCGGTTCATAATGCGGTAGTGTTGGAGGAGTGCGCCAAGATTGCAGCCCGGATGCAGCAGATTAATCCGGAAACCGAACCGATGGATCAGACGCTGCTGGATCGCCATTTTTTACGGAAGCATGGAGTTAATGCCTATTACGGTCAAAAGTAACGCTTGTATTCATCATTCATGATTTCATCTGTAGGAGGAAATGAGATGGGGAATAAATACACCATTGGTGTCGATTACGGAACGCAGTCCGGGCGTGCGGTGTTGGTTAATCTGGCTGACGGGCAGGAAGTAGCGGATCATGTTACGCCTTACCGGCATCATGTCATCGATGAGTTTTTACCGGTTTCAGGGAAGAAGCTGGAGCACGACTGGGCGCTTCAGCATCCGGGCGATTATCTGGAGGTTCTAAAGGTATCCGTGCCTGCCGTCATCCAGCAATCCGGGATTGATCCGGCGGATGTGATTGGCATCGGCATTGATTTTACGGCTTGCACCATGCTGCCCGTTGACGAGCTTGGGGAGCCGCTCTGCTTCCAAACGGAGCTGGCCGACCAGCCGCACAGCTGGGTTAAGCTGTGGAAGCATCATGCCGCCCAGCCGGAAGCGGACAAGATCAACGCGATTGCCGCCGAGCGCGGAGAAGCCTTTTTGCCCCGTTATGGCGGGAAGATTTCTTCCGAATGGATGATTGCAAAGGTCTGGCAAATTCTTGACGAGGCACCGGCGATCTATGAACGTACGGATAGATTCTTAGAAGCTACCGATTGGGTCATTTCCCAAATGACAGGCCAGATTGTCCGCAACAGCTGTACGGCTGGCTACAAGGCGATATGGCATAAGCAAGACGGATATCCAAGCAAGGAATATTTTAAGGCGCTGGATCCCCGGTTGGAGGATCTGGCCGATACGAAGCTGCGCGGAGGGGTCCGCCCCCTTGGGAGCAGCGCAGGCGGTCTGACTGAGAAGATGGCGGGGATGATGGGCTTAACTCCAGGGATTGCTGTGGCCGTCGGTAATGTTGATGCTCATGCCGCGGTGCCTGCGGTCGGTGTTGTCACACCGGGCAAGCTGGTGATGGCGATGGGCACATCGATCTGCCATATGCTGCTCGGTACCGAAGAGAAGCAGGTTGAAGGCATGTGCGGTGTCGTCGAGGACGGCATCATTCCCGGATTATACGGTTATGAAGCTGGGCAATCGGCCGTAGGCGATATTTTTGAATGGTACGTCGAGGAAGCGCTTCCCGCGTATGTAAAAGAAGCTGCGTCCGAGGAAGGGATCGGCGTGCACCAATGGCTTGAGCGGGAAGCGGCTGCATACAAGCCGGGTCAAACCGGTCTGCTCGCACTGGATTGGTGGAACGGCAACCGTTCCGTGCTGGTGGATACGGATCTGACCGGGCTGATGTTAGGGATGACGCTGTTGACTAAGCCGCAGGAAATCTACCGCACCTTGCTTGAGGCGACCGCATTCGGCACGCGCAAAATCGTGGACGCTTTTCACGAAAACGGTGTCGCCGTAGATGTCCTGTATGCATGCGGCGGACTGCCGCAGAAGAACCGTCTCTTGATGCAGATATATGCGGATGTCACCAATCGCGAAATCATGGTGGCTGACTCCAAACAGACGCCGGCACTTGGCGCTGCTATGTTTGCCGCAGTCGCAGCGGGTCAGGCGCAAGGCGGGTATGATTCGATTATCGATGCCGCCGAGAAGATGGCACGGGTGAAGGAAGAGACCTTCAAACCGATTCCGGAGCATGTGGAAGTGTATGAGCAGCTGTATCAGGAATACAGCAAGCTGCATGACTATTTTGGCCGGGGCGAAAATGACGTGATGAAGCGGCTGAAGCGGATTAAGCAAACGGCTGAATAGGCCCTGGCAGACTAGAAGCCTGAATAAATACGGCAGGATGGGATGAAGGGGAGGAACGAACGTGACGGATTACTTGAACGATGCAAAAGGTTTAATGAACCGGATTAGGGAGCTACAGCCTGCGTTCCGCGGACTAGAAACCATGGTCCTTGAGCCCGGCGCTGTGCTTGACGTGTCTCCGTATCTTAACCGGCAGGGCCTTGGTTCACCGATCGTTGTTGCAGATGCGAATACGTATGAAGCAGCGGGTCAAAAGCTGGTGCAATGCCTAGAAGCCGATGGTCTGAAGCCCCGGCTGTGTCTGATTCAGCCAGATGAGCAAGGCGACGTTGTGGCGGATGAACGCTCCTTAATGCAGCTGTTTATCGAAGTGGAGCCTGAAGGGACAGGGTGTCTGATCGCTGTGGGGTCCGGGACCATTCATGACATTACGCGCTTTGTGAGTCATCGGAGCGGCAAGCCGTTCATTTCGGTACCTACGGCACCTTCGGTTGACGGCTTTACTTCGGCGGGCGCGCCGATCGTGGTCCGGGGAGTCAAGCAAACCTTTGCGGCCACGGCTCCGATCGCGATATTCGCCGATCCGGACATTCTTGTGAAGGCACCGCAGCCGCTGGTAGCGGCAGGTTTTGGCGATATGCTCGGCAAATATACATCGCTGCTGGATTGGAAATTCTCTTCGACCACGGCCGGCGAACCCTATGATGATCAAGTAGCGGCCATTACGGAGAAGGCGCTTCAGGCATGCATTCAGCATGTGGAGGCGATCGGCCAGCGCACGGAGGAAGGCATACGCATTCTGATGACGGCGTTGATCGAGTCGGGGATCGCGATGCTGCTGTTCGGTCAGTCCCACCCTGCCTCCGGGGCGGAACATCATCTGTCGCATTATTGGGAGATAGAGTACTTGCGCCGCGGCAACCGGGCCCTGCTGCATGGTGCCAAAGTGGGGGTGGCCTGCAGCGAAATATCGAGCCTTTATCACGACGCGGCCGATAAGGGAGTGTATCCTAATGCCAAGCCTACGCATTGGGAGACATATGGAGAGCAGATTCGGGAGTGGCTGCGCAAGGTCCCTTCGAAGGAGAAGATCGCTGAGCTGCTGCGGCAAGCCGGAGGTCCGTCCACTCTGCAGGAGCTGGGCATTGATGACGAGCTGTTCCGGGAGAGCCTGCGGGAGGCCCACTCGCTGCGCGACCGGCATACTATTTTGAGGGCTCTGAACGAGGAAAAGGTTGAGGTAAGGTCATAAGGAGAGTTATTTTAAGCGGATTGCAGGATGCGAACTAAAGATTGCACAGTGATCGATTCTGGTTTTGCTATTCGCATCTTTATAGTAGAGATTATGTTTTGTCAAAGAAGAAAGGGACTTTCAATGATCATTGAAAGTCCCTTTTTTGTGTTTTGAAATTCAGTATATTATTTTGGACGCGCGGAGCAGATCGCCGGAGCAAGCTTCGGTAATTTTTTTTATTGTATATGCCGTAACAGATAGATTAAGAACGATTAGAAAATAATAAACATAATTTGCGGATATATAGAAAATAATTTTCTTGTAAGCCTTTACATTTAACTTTTTGTTTGATAGGCTATGGATAAAGCAGCAAATCATACATCACTAAATCAGAAGGAGCGAGGATGATATGGGAAACAGGCTGAAGTATGATGTGGTGGTCATGGGCGGCGGCATATCGGGAGCAATGGCAGCCGTTGCGGCATCGAGTTTAGGGGTGAAGACGCTGATCGTAGAGTCCCATGGGTTTCTTGGCGGGACACTTACTGCGAATGGGGTAGGGCCGATGATGACATTCCATGCGGGAGAGAAGCTTGCCATTCAAGGGTTTACAGATCAGCTGATTGAACGGCTGAAGAGGCAGGGCAAGTCGCCGGGGCATATTTTCGATACGGTTGGATTTACGTATTCGGTTACCCCGTTCGATGCCGAAGCGATGAAGCATGAGTTGGAGCTGATGGTCACCGAGAACGGAGGGGAGATTCTGTATCATACGATGCTGGCCGGCGTGAGGACAGAGGACGGACGAATCGTCAGCATCACAGTATGCAATAAATCAGGTTTGAGCGATATCGAGGCGTCTGTGTTTATCGACGGGACGGGAGACGGTGATTTGTCCGTCGGGGCAGGGGCCGAGTTCACCAAGGGCAGGGAATCCGATGGGGCCATGCAGCCGATGACGTTGAAGATGAAGATGTACAACGTCGACATTCCGAAGGTAAAACAATATATTCACGCCCATCCGGAAGACTTTCCACTGTATCAGGGCGACACGTCCATCATCGAGAAGGCGCCTCGCTTGTCGGTAGGCGGGTTCGACAGTCTGTTTAAACTGGCGAAGGAGAGGGGCGAGATCTCGATTCCGCGAGAGAATGTGCTATTCTTCGAGACCAATAACCCGGGCGAGGTCATCCTGAATACGACCCGGATCCTCGGTCATGATCCGACGGATGCGTTCAGTCTGAGCAAGGCGGAGATGGAAGGGCGGAAGCAGTGCCGCGAGCTAGAGCTGTTCATGCGCAAGTATATTCCGGGCTTTGAGCATGCGGTTGTGGAATCGACCGGCCCGAATATTGGCATTCGGGGATCCCGCCAGATTAAGGGCGTGTACACGCTAACGGCCGATGATTTGCTGGAACAGCGGCTGTTCGAAGATACGATCGCGCATTCTGGCTACCCGATCGATATTCATAGTCCGGACGGCGAAGGTACGAAGCATCAGAAGCTGGAATGGGGCGGTATGTACAGCATTCCTTATTCCTGTATGATCACGGATTCTGTGCAGAACCTGATCGTCATCGGCCGATGCATTTCGGCTACCTTCGAAGCACAGGCAGCGATGCGGACGACGCCGACGACGGGGGCGATCGGCCATGCCGGCGGGGTAGCATCCGCGTTGGCCGCGAAGAAAGGCGTTCGCGTCCGGGATGTGGACATCAAGGAAGTGCAGTCCGTGCTGAAAGCACAGGGCGCTTATTTAGAAATATAGATGAAGATAAGCCTATTGAGAACTTGATTCGAGAGGAGAATACAACGTGACATCTTTCATGTGGGTTCAAGCCATCGGCATTTTACTAGTTTTTCTTGTGTTTGTCGGGTTAATGATGACCCGGAAGCTTCCGACCATTCTGGCCCTGCCCTTGATGGCGATTCTGTTTGCCGTCATTGCCGGCGTGCCGTGGATGTCGAACGATCCCGAGACGACCACGATTGCCAAGACGATTCTCTCATCCGGCTCGATGAGGTTATCGGGCGCCATCGCAGGTTTGGTGTTCGGGGCCTGGTTTGGACAAATTTTGAATAAAGTCGGCATTACCAAGTCGATTATTCGAAAAGCGGCCGAGCTTGCAGGTGACAAGCCGATGCTGATTGCGGTCCTGTTTTTCGCAACCGCATCCATTATTTTCTCGGCGGCCGGCGGACTGGGCATGGTCATCCTGGTCGGTACCATCGTCATTCCGATTATGCTGACGGCGGGCATCTCCCAGTTTGTCGCATCCATCGTCGTTATTTCCGCCGTCGGCGTCGGCGCGCTGTTCAACGTCTCCAACTGGGCCGTTTATGTTGATGTGCTGGGCCTCTCGGTTCAGACGATTGCGGATTATACGCTGGTCGCCGCGCTGCCGCTCATTCTTGTGTCGCTTGGGATGATTATATTCTACATCAAGCGGGACGGCAAAGGCCGCAAAGCATGGGCGATGCCGACTGCTTCCGGAGGAGAAGGCAAAAAAGTGCCAACCTTTGCCCTCATTAGCCCGCTTGTGCCGGTCATTCTCGTCTTTGCATTCAAGCTCGACATTGTCCCGGCGGTGGTCATTGGCGCGTTGGTTACGATACTGCTGACCTGGCCGAAGCGGCCGATTCATGTCCTGTCCAGTGCGCTGGTGGAAGGGATTCAGGACGTTGCCGGCGCGATGGCGCTCATGATCGGCATCGGCATTCTGTTGAATTCCGTTATGGCGCCACAGGTGTCGGCACTGATCAGCCCGTTGATTGAAGCTGTGCTGCCGACCAACCCGTTGATGTATATTCTGTTCTTCACGTTGCTATCTCCGCTCGCCATCTACCGTGGGCCGCTGAACGTATGGGGCCTGGGCAGCGGTATTGCCGCTCTGTTCGTGTCAGCGGGTATGACCCCGGTCGCGGCGATGCTGGCGCTGCGCGTCGTCAGCAATGTGCAGGCCGTATCCGACCCGACGAACTCGCATAATGTGTGGGTCGCGGATTTTACGAAGAGCGATATTAACGATATTTTGAAAAAGACGCTTCCTTGGATGATGGTTGCGGTGCTGATTTCGATGGTGTTGGGTTCATTCATGGTCTTTTAGAAGCAGATAGAATCCGGGCGGAGACTTGCGAGTGTCTGCCCGTTGTCGCAGGAGGAGAACGATGGAGAGAAGAAAAGTAAGGGTCGGGATTGATGTCGGAGGCACCTTCACGGATGCGGCCGTCATTGACAATGAGACGTACGAGGTTATTGGGAAGATGAAAATTCCGACGACACATCATGACGAAGATGGTGTGGCGAAAGGGATTGTACAAATATTGAAGCGGATTTTGGAGAGCGAGGGCATTGCTCCGGACGATGTGACCTTTATCGCCCACGGGACGACGCAAGCGACGAACGCCTTGCTGGAGGGGGATGTGGCCCGTGTCGGCATTATCGGCATGGGTTCCGGCCTTGACGGCATGAGCGCGCGCTCGGAGTCGAATCCCGGGGACATTGAGCTGGCGCCGGGCAAATATTTGAAGACGTACCATACGTACCTTGATTCCAAAAATTTGCGGGATGAGGATATCGAAGCGGCGATTGACGAACTTGCGCGGCAGGGGGCGGAAGTGATCGTCGCTTCCGAGGCGTACAGCGTTGATGATCCGGCCAATGAGCTTCGTGTCGTTGAGATAGCGAGCCGCAAAGGCATGTATGCTACCGGCGGGCATGAAATTTCCCAGTTGTATGGACTCAAGACACGGACAAGAACGGCGGTCGTGAATGCATCTCTCATTCCGAAAATGATGGAAACGGCGAATATGACAGAGAAATCCGTCAAACATGCGAATATTCAATCCCAGCTTATGATTATGCGCTGCGACGGCGGCGTTATGAGTATCGACGAGGTGCGCAAACGTCCGATATTGACGATGCTGTCGGGACTTGCCGCCGGTGTTGCCGGTGTGCTGATGTATGAAAAGGTGTCGGATGGCATCTTTTTCGAGGTCGGCGGCACAAGCGTCGATATTTCCGTCATCAAAAACGGGAAGGTCATGATCAAGAATGCCCAAGTCGGCGGCCACCGGACTTATTTGCAGTCCTTGGATGTCCGGACGCTTGGCATTGCCGGCGGAAGCATGATTAAGGTGGCGAACGGGAACATCATCGATGTCGGCCCGCGAAGCGCCCATATTGCGGGCCAGGAATACGAGGCGTTCGCCGGGGCGGAGCAGATCGTCAATCCGAAGGTCAAGTTCGTCAGCCCGCGGGAAGGGGATCCGGCCGAATATATTATTTTGGAGAGTGAGACCGGCAAGGAATTCTCCTACACACTGGCCGGCGCGGCCAACATTCTCGGTTATATTCCGGAGGGCGATTACGCGCGAGGGAACAAGGAAGCGGCCGTGCGGGCATGGGAAGCCCTTGCCGACCATGTAGGCCTGAGCATCGAGGAGGCCGCCAGACAGGTTATGAATATCGCGATTGATAAGACGATGAAGACCGTCAATGAGATGATCGAAGACTATGAGCTGGATCGCTCGTTTGTGACGTTGGTCGGCGGCGGAGGCAGCGGGGCCGTGCTCGTTCCGGCGATGGCGGAACGGGAGCGGTTCCGCTTCCAGATCGCTAATAACGCGCCTTATGTATCGACCATAGGCGTCGCCCTTGCGATGGTGAAGGAGCAGCTGGAGAGAACCGTCGTGAATCCGACGGAAGAGGATATCAAGCGCATTCGGTCCGAGATCGTCGAGCGCATCGTCAAATCCGGCGCAAGTGAGGATACGGTCGAGGTAACGATCGAGATTGATAGCCAGAAAAATATTTTGCGGGCAGTCGCTACCGGCTCGACAGAGCTTCGCTCCAAAGATCTGGGTCAGCAAGCGCTGTCGGTCGAGGAGATGGCCGCCATAGCCGCTAGCTCAGTCGATCAACCGGCGGCCAGCATGAAGCTGGCGTCCCAGTGCGGCCGGTGGAGCCTATTCGCCTGCGAGGAGACGAAGAAATCATTTTTCGGACTGATCAAGAAGAAAACGACCTATGTGAGCGTGCTCGATCGGGAAGGCGTCGTCCGGTTCAAGAAGGGGAACGTCCACTTCGCGAAGCTGACCAAGGCTCAGTTCGGGGACCGATTACAAGATTTTTTGGATGACAATACGATCTATTCCGATGCAAACGCGACGATCCCGAAGGTATTCGTCTTTTATCGGGAGAAGATGCTTGATTTGACCGGAATGCAGACGAAGGAGCAGTTGATGTCGATTCTCGAGATCGAGACGGAGATGCTGACACAGGAAGAAGAATTGATCGTCGTTGTTTATCAGTAAGGAGGGGAAGGTATGCCGGAGCCGGACGAGGTTATCCGCCGATTGATGGAAGAGGAAGGGGCTGATGAGTTGCTGGCGTGCGCGGAGCTGGAGCAGGACCCTCTTTTCCACAAAATACCGAAGGATCGAATAGCTTACTATGTAAGCATGTCACTTAAACGGGGCAGAGAGACGGCGGCTGCCTACAAGAACAAAGGCAAGTCCATCCGGGAGCTGTGTCAGATGGAAGGCTTACAGTATCAAGTGACGAATCGGTCCGGCACTTTCCACAACGTCAGCTTCCGCGCGCAGATTGATTTCGCGAAGAGCCCGCCGGCGATTATCATCTATGCCTCGTCGCTCCGCGATATGCGGCAGGCGTACCGGACGGTGATGGGGAATGGATGCGAGGAGCGGGAACAGGAGCTGGAGCGGCTGATCGACCTTCATTTAGCGCATGAGTTTTTTCATTATACGGAATACCGGGCGGGGCAGTTCACGAATGAGACGCTGGAGCCGATTGATATGTTCAAGCTGGGAAGCTGGTATACGAAAAGGTCAAGCATCGTGAAATGTAGTGAAATCGCGGCGCATGCATTCTGCAAAACGATACTGGGCCTGCCCTGCTTGCCGAATGTGCTCGATTACGCGTTTCTTGTAGAGACGAGGGCGATGGATGCAGGTGAGCTTAGCCGGCGGGTGGAATATTGGAAGATGATGTTGGCCTGATTTTATCATTACTTCCCTTGATATGATATAATGGGGTGTACTGGCGAAGTTACCGGATTCGCATTTTTCCCATTGGCAGTCAGGAGGAGGTACCATGTCTTCACAGGTTCCGGCGGTTATCGCAAAAATTGTATCGCAAACTCAAAAACTAACATACGGTGAAAATCAGATCGCCAATTTTGTTATACACAATCCGGAATTCATCACCCGTAACACCATTACGGCTATCGCGAATGAAATCGGTGTGTCCGAGACAAGCATCAACCGTTTTTGCAAAAAGGTGGGCTTCAAAGGGTTCAACGATTTTAAAATCGCGTTCGCCCAAGATGCGTTTTACCGGGATATGCAGGCCAAGAAGAAAGAGAGACGCGAGATTAACGTCATTGATGCGCTGGCTCTCGACTATAACGAACTGATCGTTAACACTTCGGCGCTCATTACGGAAGATCAGCTTCATCAAGTGGTCAAGCTGCTGAAGGGCGCGCGCCGAATCCTCCTCATCGGCTTGTTCGATTCGTTCCTCGCGGCCATGGCATTGAAGAACCGGCTCGCGATTATCGGCGTTCATGCTGATGCAATCAATGACAGCAGGGAAATGAAAATCGCGGCCTCCCAATGCGGTCCCGAGGATGTCGTAATTGCCTTCTCCCGTTCGGGTTCGACCCGGGAGATTATCGATGCCGTCAACATCGCGCAGGTCAATCAGGCCAAGACCGTGGCAGTCACCTGTTATGACTCATCGGCGATTACAGAAAATGCGGTGGTCGATATTATTGCGCCAGATAAAATCTCGGTCAATAACAGCGCTTTTATGTCCAACCATATCACGTTTCTGTTTGTCGTCGATCTCATTATGAGCGTTTTCATTTCATCGGATAAGCAGTATTTGAAGAAAAAGCTGGACAGCGAAGGAATATTGGCAAGCGATCAATCGATAACGAATTATTTTCTGTGATTGTAGAAACAAAACGCTCTTGTCGCGCAAATGCGCGGCGGGGGCGTTTTTTAATGCAGCTTATGACTTGTTGTTTTGGCGGTTATGGGAAATGGGGAGAGCGAGTAGATATTCGATATTCTTATCGTTCAAGCCCGCGCCTGCTTTCAGCATGTCCGCACAAACAAGCAGGAGCAGGGTGTCCCTGCTCCTGCTGTTTTCCATACTTTAGTGGATAAACGTATCGAACCCATGCAGATGTTAACCTACTATAGTGATTCTTGTTCACCCTTCATTCGACTCTCTAGCCTTCCTTCACATCATACAGTACGCGAGCCAACAGGTCCTGGCTGTAGTTGCCGAAATGCTTGCCGTAAATGGTTAAGCCGCGTTTATTAACAGATTGTTCGTTAACGGCGATCTTGAAGGTGAGCTCGCTTTTGTAATCAAGCTGAATCTGGTCCAGACCAACATCCGAGATGCGGCATCCATCGATAAAGCTACCTTCCTTATTAATTCGGATTAGCTTCAGCATGCCGTATTGGTTCAAATGAGGCGGCCACCATTCGGGGTTGAAAGTACCGCGTTTGTCCCCGAAATCCCCCGGACTTGTCCAGCTGCCAATCTCGATCCCGTTTACGTAAAAGAAAATGTCCGATGGATAATTGTCGCAATATCCCGGCGCCTCGGAGCCAAGCTCTAACGAGAATTGAATCTCGCGGAACGATTGATTGGACTTCAAATAATTCGGAATACGGTATTCCAGGAATCCTTCGGTAAGCCAGATGATCTCCGAGTTGATCCGCTCCGGATCGGCGAAATAGCGCGGATCGTCAAAATCTCCGATGATGCTGTCCTTGGTCGCAAGCCCGCAGGTCGGGGTGGCCTGGTAATCGCTGTAATGGCCAACCTGAATCTCCACCTCGTACAAGTTATCCATATCCTTGCTGCGAAGATCAACCATCAGGGTGTCTTTATTCAGGTAACAGATCTTCTGAATACCGTGTTTACCACCCGTGGTATTAATTTCGATCAGGCCACTATCTTCCAATTTCTTGATATGCATGGTAATAGCGCCATTGCTGAGGTTCAGCCTGTTCGCGAGATCGTTTAAGTTTAGACTTTGGTTCTTGGCTAGCAGCTCCAGAATTTGAATGCGAATTTCCGAGCTGAGCGCTTTAAAGATATCAAGCCCGCTCATTAAATCTTTAATGTAGATCATCTTATCTCAAACCTTCTTCCGATTAAAGGATTTATATAACCATGGTAATAGGTACAGAGGGGTAAAAAGGTTTATTTTAAACAATTATAAATCAATATGTGCGTTAAATAAAGATGTGATCTAATTCTTCAAAAATTTCATTAGAAAACCAAGAATTCCAATACTCAAAATCATTTTATTTCAAGTTATTATAAAAACAATAATTCAAAATACAAGAGAAATCAGTGTTTCACACCGTCATTTAGCTGACTTTTAGAAAATTAATTCATTTATTTCTAATTTATATAAATCATTTTATGTTTGTGTATTTACAGCGAACCTCTCATATGATATTTTATATTTGAAAACGAATTCATTCAGTATTATTTGAAATGATTCATAATTACATCAACGGAAGGTGAAGGACTTGGCAGCTGAGAAATTGAAAGCACGAATGATCGTGGATAAGTCGTTTCGGATCGCGCAAGTTGATAACCGCATATATGGTTCGTTCATTGAACATCTTGGCCGCGCTGTATATGGCGGCATTTACGAACCCGGCCATGAAACTGCGGATGCAGGTGGTTTTCGCAACGACGTGAAGGATTTGATCAAGGAACTGGATGTCCCGATTATAAGATATCCCGGCGGAAATTTTGTGTCAGGTTATGACTGGGAAGATGGCGTAGGTCCTGTAGCCGAACGGCCGAAACGGCTGGAGCTGGCGTGGAGAACGCTGGAGCCGAACGATGTCGGCACGAATGAGTTTATTTCCTGGGCCAAGGAAGTGGGCTCGGACGTTATGATGGCCGTGAACCTGGGTACTCGAGGGATCGACGCTGCCAGAAATCTGCTGGAATACACCAACCATCCCGGAGGCACATACTGGAGCGATCTAAGACGCAGTCATGGTTATGAACAGCCGCACAAGATCAAAACCTGGTGTCTTGGCAACGAGATGGATGGGTCTTGGCAGATCGGACACAAGACCTCGACAGAATACGGCCGGCTTGCACTGGAAACGGCAAAAGCCATGCGGCTCGTCGATCCGACCATTGAACTGGTTTCATGCGGAAGCTCAAGCACCGGGATGCCGACATTCCCTGAATGGGAAGCCGTAACGCTGGATCATACGTACGAGGCGGTTGATTACATATCGCTGCATCAATATTACGGTAACCGTGATAACGATACCGCCAACTATCTGGCACTTTCCCTGGATATGGATCACTTTATTCATACGGTCAAATCCACCTGCGATTACATCAAGGCCAAGAAACGCAGCAAAAAGACGATGTATCTCAGCTTCGACGAGTGGAATGTCTGGTACCATTCCAATGACGCCGACAGGCAGATTGATCCATGGAGCATCGCTCCGCCTCAGCTGGAGGATGTGTATAATTTCGAGGATGCGATTCTTGTCGGCAGCATGCTGATCACCTTCCTGCGCCACGCAGACCGGGTGAAGATGGCTTGCCTGGCACAGCTCGTCAACGTAATCGCGCCGATTATGACCGAGAACGGCGGCCGTTCTTGGAAGCAGACCATCTTTTATCCGTATCTTCACGCTTCGAAATTTGGCCGGGGCGTATCGCTGCTGCCAATCGTCGAATCACCGAAGTATGATTCCAAGGATTTTACCGATGTTCCGTATCTTGATAGTGCGGTCGTTCATAATGAAGAGGATGAAGAAATTACGATTTTTGCCGTGAACCGTCATCTGGAGGAAGCATTGGAGCTGGAATGTGATGTGCGCAGCTTTGAAGGCTACCGGCTGCTGGAGCATATCGTGATGGAGCATGAGGATCTGAAAGCGGTGAATACCGCATCCGAGGAAAGAGTCAAACCACATCATCCGGGTGGAGCTAAACTCGATAACGGTATGGTTACCGCAAGGCTTGCCAAGGCATCATGGAACGTTATTCGCTTGAAAAAAGCTTAAGAAAAAGCAGCGGGCAGTTCTCACCAGGGGCTGCCCCATCTCCCAAACAGTCATATCAAATTACACACATTATGAAAGCGCTTTATTTCTGGATGGTAGCAGAAGTACCGATTATTGAAGTGTAGGTTTGTATGAACGAAAATTAAGGGAGGTCCAGTAAGATGATGAAAAAATGGGTGATTGTATTCACGGTATTATGTATGACATTGTTCTTGTGGGGATGCGGTAAATCGAACAATGCCGGCGGCGAAACCTCGGTTCTGGATGGAGGGGCAGGGGAAAGCGCCACAGAGCTGTCTTATTGGACGTTTGTTGAGCTGCACGGACAGCATTTTGAGAAAATGCTGGGCAAGTGGAATGCCGAGAATCCCGAACGCCAGATTAAACTGAACGTGACGGTCATGCCGTATGACGACATGCATAACAAATTATCCATTGCGGTTCAATCGGGGACTGGGGCACCCGACATTGTGGATATCGAGCTTGGGAAGTTTCCGGATTTTCTGTCCGGCACGCCGCAGCTGGAACCGCTCAATGATGTCATTGATCCATACCGGGACACCATCGTTAAATCCCGAATTGACCTATACAGCAAGGAAGATACGAATTACGGCATCCCGACCCATGTTGGCGCGTCCGTTGCCTTCTATAATACCGAGATTTTGGAGGAGGCTGGGGTTAACTATCAGGATATCGTAACTTGGGAGGATTTTAAGCAGGCAGGTATCCAGGTGTATGAAAAAACAGGCAAGTACATGGGAACAGCCGATACAAGCGCAGCCTGGCAAGCTTCCATGCTATTGGCGCAGCAAGACGCGGATCTGACGGACGATTCCGGCAATCCGATCGTGAACTCGGAAGCGATGGTGAAAGCCATGACGCTCCTCAAGGACCTGCAGGATAACAATGTCATAGCAACCATTGCCGGCGGCCAGCCGGATACCGAAGAAGCATATGGAGAGTTTAATGCAGGAAATTACGCTACGGCCTTCATGCCGCTGTGGCAAATGTCCAGATACACCAACTACATGTCCGACTTGTCCGGGAAAATAGCCATCGCGCCGATACCGGTCATTGAAGAAGGAATGCCAAGATCGGTTGGCGGCGGCGGCACCGGCACGGTTGTTACCAAGACGGCAAAAGACGTACAACTGGCGAAAGACTTTCTGGCATTCGCCAAGCTGTCCCTGGATGCTAATAAAGAGATTTGGAACACGCTTGGATTCGATCCGGTCAATATGGACGTTTGGGATATGAAAGATGTTACGCACAATGCCGAGAATCAGTTCGTCAAATATTTTGTTAATAACCCGTTTGATGTCTTGAATGAGATCCGGGATGAAATCCGGTTAATCAAATCGACCTCCGCATCGCCTACCATCAACAACGTCCTGTGTACAACAACCTTCAATGAGATTTTCGAGGATGGCAAAGACATTACTGAAGCTTTGAACGATGCCCAGAAACAAATCGAACAGGAATTGAAATGACACTCGCTCACGGGGTCCCAAAACATAGAGCTGCTCATGGAATCGTTAATGGGCGGCTCTCATTAAAGGAGTAGAATCATGATTAAAAAATTTCTGTACTCGCAAAAGGTTGCTCCTTATGTGTTTGTCCTGCCGTTTATTCTGGTGTTCCTTATATTCTGGGTGCTGCCGCTGGGCAGCTCATTTGGCATGAGCTTTCAGAAGACGCAGCTGGGGCAGGAAGCGGATTGGATCGGTTTGGCTAATTACGGAAAGCTGATGGGGGATGGCGTCTTTCTGAAGGCGGTCACGAACAGCGCGATATACATGATCCTGACGCTCCTTATCCTGATTCCGTTTCCGATGCTGTTCGCGGTATTGATTAACAATAAGTTCATGTGGGGAAGAGAATTTTTTAAGTCATCCTTTTTCTTCCCGGCATTGACGTCGGTTGTTGTCGCAGGTACCATTTTCAGGCTCATGTTCGGCGAGATGGAAGGGTCGCTCATTAACAGTTTACTGGGGTGGTTCGGGATCGACCCGGTGAAGTTTCTGAAGGGACAGGTTACCGGGTTTATTGCTCTGGTGGCGCTTGCCACATGGCGGTGGACGGGCGTCAATATGCTCTATTTTTTATCGGGGCTCAAAAACATCCCGGGTGAATATTATGAGGCGGCATCCATCGACGGGGCCTCGGCCTTTCAGAAGTTTACCAAAATCACGATGCCTTTGTTAAAGCCAACCACGATATATGTGTTAACGATCAGCATTTATGCGGGGCTTGCCATGTTTATTGAGAGCATGATGCTCTGGAACGGCAACAACTCCCCCAAAAACATCGGCCTCACGATTGTCGGTTATCTGTACCGTCAAGGCATTGAGAAGAACAATCTAGGTTATGCGGCCGCTGTAGGGATTGTGCTGCTGGCGATCACCATGATCATTAACCTGACGCAGCTGACGCTCTCCGGCATGTTCAAGAAGGAGGATTGAGAATGAGAAGAGAAACGCTGATCAAAATAATCCTCTTCATTTTGTTCTCCATACTGTGCTTTCTGATCCTGGTTCCTTTTTATGCCGTCACCATTGCTTCATTTAAACCTGGCGAGGATTTGATCCGGTATGGGCTGAATTTGAAATTTGACCTGTCGGTGATGAGCCTGGACAATTTCACTTACCTGTTTACGGGCGATCATTCTTATTTTATGTGGTTTTTTAACTCCTTGCTCCTTACGGTGGTGCAGGTTACATTAACCCTGCTGGTCAGCGCAACGGTTGCCTATGGGTTTGCAGCCTATGATTTCATCGGCAAAAATTTCTTGTTCATCTGCGTGCTTCTGATTATGATGGTTCCTTTTGAAATTCTTCTTCTTCCGTTATACTCCCTGACGTATAACCTTGGCCTTATGAATTCGTACTCGGCGATTGTGCTGCCGGGGATCGCAAGCGCGGCTACGATCTTTTTCTTCAGGCAGTATTTAAGAGGGGTTCCAAAAGAAATGATTGCGGCAGGGCGGGTGGACGGCGCGACGGAATACGGAATCTATGTGCGGCTGATCTTGCCTGTGATGAAGCCATCCTTCGCTGCCATGGCGATCCTGAACGGCATGAACAGCTGGAACAACTTTCTGTGGCCGTTCATGGTGCTCAGTGACGATAGCAAGTATACCCTTCCGATCGGATTAAAGACGCTCTTGACCCCTTACGGGAACAATTATGATTTATTGATTGTCGGCTCCTTCTTCTCGATCATTCCGATCTTTATTTTGTTCATGGCCTTCCAGAAGTATTTTATCGACGGGATGACGGCGGGGGCGGTGAAAGGATGATCACTCGATAGGAAGGGCCTGGCCTTGCATGCGGCATCTCAAATCCTTTATGATACAAGGAAACCTGCGTGTTTCATGTTTGATTTGATGAATGAGGTGACCGTATCGTGCATCCTGTAACTCGGGCTCTATTGTGGATTGGCGGCGCTCTGATCGTGATCGGGCTGCTCTGGCCTGTCATTGGACGATTTGTCGGCCGGCTGCCGGGTGACATCGTGGTGGACAAACCCCATGTCAAAATTTATTTTCCGATCGTAACCTGCCTCGTCATCAGCGTGGTGGGCTCGTTGATTCTGTTTCTGATCCAACAATTTCGTAAATAGCAGGGATTTCATAAGAAAAACGTCTATCGACGTACTTTCTCAGAAGACAGACCGCGGTTAGGGGATGTTTTTCTTGCGATATCAGGAAGGCCTAAGCTTCGGAGTTTATACTTTCTGATATCTTAAAAAAACAGGCCGGCTAGGGCAAACCCTTAGCCGGCCTGTTTACATGGAAGAGAGAAACTTACTTCTGAATGATGGTAATCTCGGCATTCGGATCCAGGCTTCTCACGATGGATTTGAATCTGGGCATCTCCAGAATGTGAACCCGATAGATCAGCTGCGTCGAACCGATGGTTTCACCTTCATACATAGAGTCATCTTTAGGGTCAGCAGTTTGGGATTCATACCCCATGATGGCTTTCATGGTATGCTGGATTTCCAATTCGCTCACGCTGCGAATCCGGACCTCTCGTTTAAGCGGAAGGCTCGAAGTTGTAATACGTCCGGTCTCCAGTGCCATGAGACATGCGATCGCAGAGTACATCGCTCGTTCCCAGCCGAGAAGCAGCCCTGCCAATGTCAGTACGCATGTATTGACCATGATATGGATGTACGGCAGCTTTAGGCGGGTTAGCAGATGTGATATCTGCTGCGGAATCTTGGGCATTTGGAGTGTGTCCAGGACGACGCCGTAACGAAGGCCGAGACCGATGCCCAGCCCAAGGAAAATGCCGCCGATGCCTGCGCTCCCGATCTTGCTGTCGATGAGAGCGGGAACCGGAAAGAACAGGATCGAGCATACGGAAAAAGTAAGCAGTCCGACGGTGGCAATGACGGCTTTTTCCCGGTTGGCCCCACGGTAGACCAGCAGGAGCAGGGGCAGATTTAATGCAAACAGAAACATGCCTGTATGAAGTCCCGTCAGATGCGAGGCGAGCGCGGAAATTCCCGTTACGCCGCCCGCGATGATGCCGCCGGGAACAAGAAATAAATCCAAACCGAACGCCGCTATCAGGCCTCCGATGGCAGCCATGCTCATTCTTCTTCGTGTACTTGACTTGCTTACGGTCTCTTGCGGACCGTTCGTTACCCGAACCGGGGCTTGAACCATAGGCAATGTACCCTCCTTTATCCGCTTGCACTTTCATCCTTTAGCTTCGGTTTAACCGGTTTCTTCTCCTTATAGTCTTTAAATTTAATGATTTTGTTTAAGAAGTTATACACATGCTTGGACTCCTTGGTGAGCAGCGGTCCGAGAATAGCCAGTATCAGCACATACAAGGCTGCGAACGGCTGGATGAAGGTTGCTAGTCCGCCCGCTTTACCCATATTAGCGAGAATAATGGAGAATTCCCCGCGGGATACGATGGTCAGACCGATATTGGAGGATGCTTTGGAGGACAACCCTGCACTGCGTCCTGCAAGCATACCTGCAATAAAGTTACCAAGGAGCGTGATGATAACGGCGATTAGCGATAACCACACAGCTCCGCCAAGCTCGGAAGGTACAATCGTTAAACCGAAGCTAAAGAAGAATATGGCTCCAAAGAAATCACGGAATGGTAAAATTAAATGCTCAATGCGTTCACGATGCTCCGTCTCAGCCAGGACAAGCCCGACGAGTAGAGCGCCGATGGCCTCGGCAACATGAATCGTTTCGGCGAATCCTGCGAGCAGGAACAATGCGCCAAAAACAACCAAGGCAAACAATTCGTTCGACCGTATATTTAATACCTTATTCAGAAGCGGTACGGCTTTACGGCCAATTATAAGGACAAGCAGCATAAATCCAAGGGCGATTACCGCAGATATCAGTACTCCGCCCAGCGATGATGATCCGCTCAATACGAGGCCGGAGAGAATAGAGATATATACAGCCAGGAATACATCCTCGAACATGATAATACCGAGAATCATTTCAGTTTCGGGATTCGCCGTTCTTTTCAAGTCAACCAGCACCTTGGCTACGATAGCGCTTGAAGAGATGGTGGTAATTCCCGCAACAATGAGTGTTTCCGCCACGGGGAATCCGGAAAAGATCCCGATCATCAGTCCAAGCGTAAAGTTAATGGCAATATAGATACTTCCACCAACTACGATGGACTTCCCTGATTTAATTAACCGGCCGACCGAGAATTCGAGGCCAAGATAGAACAGAAGGAACAGTACGCCGATGCGACCCATAAAGTCGATGAACGGAGCACTTTCTATAAAACGAAAATCGAATGATCCAAAATGAAAAGCATGAGGCCCTACCGCCATCCCTATCAGAATGTAGAAAGGGACGACGGAAAACCGGAGTTTAGCTGATAGCAACCCCGCCAGGGCGATCAGGAAAATCGCCAGTCCAACTTCTAAAACCAAATGATCCATTCATCAACCACGTCCGTTCATCAAGATTTGTTTAAATTGCCGCTGTTGTTGACGTTCACCAACGACAACGAGTGTCGAGTCCGGTGTAATGATAACGTCAGGTCCGGGATTGATTTGTTTACTGTTTTTATCAACGGTCGCAATGATGGTTGCACCTGAGGCTTGGCGTACGCCCAAATCACCAATCGATTTACCTGCCCCGTAATAGTGGGGCTCGATGCGATACCATTCGATAATCAATTCGTCCAGCGCCATGTCGATTGTTTCCAGCGCTTTAGGTTTATAAGTGAGACCGCCAACGATGGCAGCAATTTGGCGAGCCTCATCATCGTCCAAGGAAATCATGGAAATGCTTTCGTCCGGATCGTCATGTTCATAATGGTACATTTCACGGCGGCCGTCGTCATGAATGATAATGACCAGCTTATCGCCACCGCGGGTATCAATTACGAACTTCTTGCCGATTCCGGGCAAATCTGTTTCACGAACATGCATAGGTTAAACTCCTCCTAAAAATACACTTTTAGTTTTTTTTTTGCAGACCGGTCACACGGATCTCAAAAATATACGCAGCCAAATAAAACAATCCATTCAGGATGAAATTGTACAGTCTTTAATAAACCTACGTGCATACGTCAATTAGCACAGGTTGATTGTATGGTTGCCTGAGAGATGAAAAATTGGCGAATTTAAGAAACCGCAGTCAGTTTGAATGCGAAAAGGGGAGGAATCTAAACGAACTTCGATGTGTATTTAATGGGGAATAATAATAAAAGCCGGAGCCGAAGCGGAATGATCGGCCGATAGGGCAGACGTGTTTTGGGAGCCTGCAACATGAGAACGGCCGACATCAATAAGAACAGTGGCAAGGTATTGCCGGCTGCCTTAAGTTTGGAGAGGATCTGAGAGTGTTTCAGAACAGCTACTTTCAGATGAAGGTCGTGCTTATAAACATACCGCTCATCGTGGGTTTCGCTGCTGTAATACTCCTGGACGGGAATGTAAAGGGCAAATGCCGTAACCAGAACAAGTACCAGCATCCAAAGAATTTTTGCTGTTTTTAAGAAACGGTTCACGGTTACTCCCCCTTCGTCCCAAGCTTCTGTGTTAATCATAACATAAAAATAATCGTTCTCAAAATGAGAACGATAAATTATTTTTGAACACTTTTACAGATTGATTATATTTTTTACATTATATTGAAGCGAGACTTGTCTTACTTTTTGCGAAGTTTATCGTAATTTTCCGTATCGGGATCGATATCGACTTTCGATGTATCTTTATCTTCCAAAATGCCAAGAACCAGATCATCGAGCTTGTCGGTTGCGGCTTGATCCGGACGATCGGGCTCGGGAATAGGGTCTACGCCGGGGAACTGTCCGTCATATTCAGGTTTCTTTTTGCTCATTAGGGTCTCATTCCTTTCTGGAAATATTTTGACACAAAAGCTTCCGTTATATGTAACGAATAAACGCAAGGGGTGAAAATGAAACCATGCAAGCGATCATCAGCATGACAATAGTCTTCCTTCTATGTAATGTATCTCTATATATTCATCTGCTATATAAGAAATATGCTAGAATGTATTGGAGGAATATTATACCAGGGGGTAATTTGAGTTATGAAGAAAAAAATGCTGTGCTGCACTATCGCTTTATTGCTTGTATCAGGCTCGATCGTTTCTGCTCATCCGGGAAGAACGGATGCCAATGGAGGGCATACCTGCCGTACCAATTGCGAACGCTGGGGTCTGTCTTATGGCGAGTATCATTATCATAATGGAGGGGGAAGCTCTTCAAGCAGCAAGTCGTCCTCATCCACGCCTAAAGCCAAATCATCGAAGAATAGCACGACAAAATCCACTGCGCCGAAGCCGGCAGCTCCGGCCTATGCCAAGTCCGGTCTTAAAGTTTACGTTAACGGCAGCGTGGTGAAGTTTGACAGTGAGCCGTTGGTGTATAACAACATCAATCTGGTGCCGCTGCGGGAAATCGCCGAAGGAATGGGAGCTCAAGTTAGCTGGAATCGTGAAGCGGCCAGCATTGGTGTACAAAGAGACAATCACAAAATAACACTCACGATTGGCAGCAAAACCGTCTTTTACAACGGCAAATCGGAAACCGTTACGGTCGCTCCTAAAGTGATCGACGGCGTGACGTACGTTCCGATTCAGGTGTTTGCAAGGGGGCTTGGCGCTGGCGTGAACTATACCGATCATGATAAAATTCTGAGAATCTCCTTATAGGAATAAAATAAATACAGCATCAAACGGAACAGAGAGGGGAGAGCATACTTGAGTTTTTTTGATAAATTTAAGGCCGGTGTGTCCGACGCCGGAAACAAAGCTAAAACGCTGGTGGAGATCAATCGGTTAAAGCTGCAGAACAACGGTAAAAAAAGCGACATCGATGAACAGCTTCTGGAAATCGGCAAGGTTGTATTTGCTGCAACCGAAGCTGGGAAGTGGCCGCCTGATCAGGAGAGTATTCAGAGCTACGTGGACAAGATTCATCAATTGAATTTTGAAATCGAACAAAATCTGCTTCATATCGCCAATCTTACGGATGAGAAGGTATGCAGAGCCTGCGGAAACAGCTCTGCTATGAACGCTAAGTTTTGTGCCCACTGTGGCCGTACGTTCGAAGTGATTCAGGTGGAATCGGAAGAGCAGCGTAAAGAAATTCCGCTTCTGGAAGATGGCAGTGATCAAGAGGAGCCGAAATAGTGTGATTGGTCCAATTGTCCTCACTAGTCTAGGCGGGCCGATCGATTGGAACGGGATCTTATTCTCGCGTGTGTGTTGTGCCGAACAATAACACGAGCAATTAAAAGGACGTCATGGTCCTTGACGTCAGGATGAATGTTTTTGCTAAAGATAGAGCCGCACCCTGGTTTGGGAATGACCGGGGGTGGCTCTTTTCTTTTTGTCCGGTGTGAAGGAAGCCGCAAATCATTACAGAATGATTATTAAGGTGATCTTACTCACCATAAAATCGTTATATAGTAATATTAGCTTACTTAGCTGGAGGGAGTGAGGACATATGCCGATGAACAAGGCCTGTAATGATGAGTTATTTCAACATGGGAATCGAAGGGTGTCAAGGCTGCTAAAAGGTCACGTTCTATTGCTTCCCGTCTGTGTATTTCTGATGCTCCTTGCTGCTGGATGTAACAGTACGGACCCTTCGGAGGAGGACAATTCGCCGGAGAGTCAACCGAAGAGCGCATCCATCAGCATCGTCATTTCCAGTCTCGGGATGACGTTTCCTGCCGGGATGGACGAGAATGACAATCCGTATCTGAATTACATTGAAGAGCGCACGGGGCTTGAGATCGGTGTTAATCTTCCGCCACCTGAAGTTTACAACGAGAAGCTGGATGTCATTATGTCCTCGGGCAACTTGCCGGATATGCTCCATACGTATGAACCGGTGTGGTTCGACAATTATGTCAAGCAAAAGGCATTTATGCCGCTGGATGAGCTAATCGACAAGCATGGTCCTCACCTAAAGGAGAAAATTCCGCCGGAGGTCTGGGATCGGGTTCGATATGGCGGTAAAATCTATGCGGTTCCGAGCTTGAATGAGGTGACTGGGGCAGAGCTGATGTATGTACGAAAGGATTGGCTTGATCGGCTTGGCCTCGAGCCGCCCGAAACACTGGAGGAATATTACGAAGTCATCCGTGCCTTTACGCTCGATGATCCGGACGGCAACGGCGTGCAGGATACGATCGGCCTTACCCTGACATCGAAGTTGGGCAGGTCTTCCCCGTTCTTCGGAGCCTTCGGGACGCAGCGGAATACTTGGTTTGAACGGGACGGTCGGCTGGTGAACGGAAGCATTCTGCCTGAAACGAAGGAGAGCCTCGCTTTTTTTGCCAAGCTGTATCAGGAGAATCTGCTCGATCGGGAGTTTCCTCTTAACCTGCAAAATAATCTGTTCGAAAAAATAGAAAATGGCACGGTGGGCCTCTTCTCCGCAGCATGGTACGACACGCGGGGACCGATTGCGGCTAATATGAGCAAGGATCCGGAGGCAAAATGGATTCCGCTTCCGTATCCCACGGGACCGGACGGACTCAAAGGGGTGGAAGGCAAGGATATTATCCGCGGCTACAATGTCATTCCCGCCGAATCGGAGAAAGCAGCCGAAGTGATTAAGTTTCTGGACTTTATCGCCAGCGACTATAAGACGCTGAAGCTCGGCTTCGAGAACGAAATCTGGCGTTGGGAGGACGGGGCGATCGTTACGGATTTTGCGCTTCACGACAAGCATTTGTACCGTGGAATTTATCAGTCGCTTGTTGATGTGCCGGACCAATTGCTGTTTAAGGAGCGGCTTGACTCACTAGGCGATTTCAACCTATACAACAACTTGCAGATGATTCACTCACATATAACTCCGAATGCATTCTATGGCGTTCCCACACCTGCCATGACGAAGTACAGTAATAAGCTTAAAAATCTGGAGGATGTGTTTACGAAGATCATTATGGGGCTGGAACCGCTGGATGCCTTCGATGACTATGTGAAGAGGTGGAAGGAAGAAGGAGGAGATGAAATCACGAAGGAAGTGAATGAATGGTACTCCAAACAATGATGTCGGCCGCCAAGAGAGGGGGGACTCGAATGATGGCGTTGACTCGCTGGGTCCGGGATCGGTTTTCGCAAAATATTCAAACCCGCTTGACCGGTTATTTTCTGCTGATCCTGCTGCCATTGGTCATCATCAGCCTGTTTGCGGTGGAACGGTCCCGGGATATTCTATATGAACAGGCGGTTGAGCGGACAGAGATGGCGCTTTCGTCAGCAATGAACCATTTTGATCTGGCGCTGCAAAACGTGGAGGAGATATCCACCTTGATTGCAAGCGACCCTGGAATGAATGAGCTGCTGAACAAAAACAGCACCAACTTCTCCCCTCAATCGATCGTGGATTTCTCGGATATATTGGAACAGTTATTGAATTCCGTTTCGGTGAACCGGTTTGTATCCCAAATTTCGGTGTATCATCAGGCGTCCAATAGGATTATCTCTACCCATTACGGCGGCAAAAAGCTGACGGGCGAGACGCAGCAGGAATGGCTTGTCGAAGCTGCCCGGAGGAACGGAACGGGGATTTCCTACGTCATGTCGGAAGCCTCTGTAGCGGAGGGAATCACGTTTGGACAGATGACGAATACGGACAGCGTCTCCTTGATTCGGGCCATGGACCTGTACAACAGCGAACGGCAGTCGAACCTGCTGGTGGTGTCTATTAACAAGAGCAAGCTGTTAAACATCATCAAGACGCTGCTTCCCTCCGAGAACAGCCGTATCGCCCTGTTGAACGAAAAGGGAGAAGTGGTGGTGGAGACCGGCAGAGTGCATGAGGATAACATTTCTGACAAGGATATGACCGTAACCATTGACTCGGATTACTCCGCATGGCGCCTCGCGTTGGTACAGCCGAAAAGCGAGCTGTACAAAGAGACTGATCAGCTGCGCCTGTTCACGGTTGCGATCATCGGGTTAAGCATCCTGCTGGCCATCATTATTTCATGGGTGGTGTACAGTGGAATTGCCTCACCTGTGTTGAAATTGTCGCGCGGGATGAAGCGGCTCAGCAGCGGGGAGCTGAATATTCATGTCGATACCAAGCGGAAGGACGAGTTCGGTTTTCTCATTCAGTCGTTTAACAAGATGGCCGTCGTACAGAAGCATCTGATCGAGGATCATTACGAGCAGCAGCTGCGATTAACGACGACGGAGCTGAAGTTTCTGCAATCCCAGATCAATCCGCATTTTCTATACAATACACTCGATTCGATATACTGGACGGCCAAAAACTACGATGCGGATGAGATCAGCGAGATGGTAATGAATCTGTCGAAGTTTTTCCGGTTGAGCCTGAACAAGGGCAGGCAGGTGTTTACGATTGAGGAGAGCATCACCCATCTGCACTACTATTTACGAATTCAGCAGCTTCGTTTCATGGACAATTTCACCGTGGATTATCACATTTCGGAAGAGAGCAAGCATGTCCCGCTCCTCAAGCTCCTTCTCCAGCCTTTGGTGGAGAATGCCATCATTCATGGCATGGAGGGTAAATCCTCAGGAGGGAGCCTGGTCATATCCAGCCGGATCGAAAAGGGGCAGACCGTGGTCATCAGCGTACAAGATAACGGGCCGGGGATTAGGGAAGAACGGCTCTGTTATATTCAGCATGAGCTGGAGATGATGGGTTCCCGCAGCGTGCCGGCATCTTCCCAGGATGAGGAGCATGTGAAGGATCTGTTCGGCCTTCGGAACGTGCTGAGCCGAATGAAGCTGTATTATGGCAGGGAAGCCCAGCTCACGGTTCACAGTGTCTCAGGGGAAGGCACAACCGTCACCATTTCCATTCCGCTGGATCGCTGCAAGGAAGTTAGCTTGAAGTAGGTACTCATATATAGATCGTTCGAAAGGGGAAGACCGCATGAATCTCATGATTGTGGAAGACGAACCCCGGCTGCGTAATGCACTAGCTTACAATATCCCGTGGGACAAGTATGGAATTGAAGTGGTTGGTATGGCGTCCAACGGTGTCGAAGCCCTTGAGCTTGTAAGCCGGAAGAAACCGGATATTATGCTGATCGATGTGCAGATGCCTGAAATGGATGGATTGACACTCCTTGGCGAGCTGCGAAGCCGGCAGGACATTAGCCGATTGACGAAAATGATCATTCTGAGCGGACATGATAACTTCGAATTCGCGCAGCTTGCGCTGGAATACGGGGTGTCCAAATATTTATTGAAGCCCGCCGGCGAGGAGGATATCCTCGAAGCGGTGCTTGAAGCGAGGCAGCAGCTTCGGGAAGATCTGGAGCAGTGGCAGCGCAAGGCTGCGTTGGAACAGAAATGGAAAGACAATCTTCCGCACCTGCAAAATCTATTTTTTATCCAATGGGTGAGCGGCAAATATACAAAGCAGGATGTTCTTAGCAAGAGCAAGGAATTATATATTCCGTTGAAGGAGGACGACCGCATCGCGGTAGCCGTGGTGGACCTGGACCCGCTGCCGGAGCATGAGACCCGGTTTCAGCGGGGGGATGTCGAGCTGCTGCAGTTTACGATGCAGTGCCTGGCTAAGGAGCTGTTGTCCCATCCCTCTCTCTGGATCACGTCGGATTCCGGCAGTATGCTACTGATGGTGTTGTTCGTGAAGGAAAATCAAGACGCCAAGGAGGCCATGCTGCGGCTGAATGCGGATGTATCCAAGCTGCTCTCCCAGACGAAGGAAGTGCTGAAGTTGACGGCAAGTGCCGGCATCTGTGCTTCGATCGGGGCGATTGAAGATATGAGCCTGCTGTATACGCAGGCCTGCCGGGCACTTCAGGACCGCGTCGTGTATGGACACGATCTCGCGATCCCTTACCGGGAGCAGCACAAGCGAGATATCCAGGGCGTGATCGTGCAGCAGAATCTGGAGAAGACGCTGGAGATCGCGCTTGAAACCGCGGACGAGATGAAAGCTCTGGAGGCGCTGAAGGGGTTATGGGAAGAAGCCTTCTCCAGATCCGAATCCTCGGATGAATTCCATGAGGCGGTTCTATACATGAACAGCTTCTTTACCCGAATGATCCAGAAGCAGGGCTGGACGGTAAAAAAAGTCGTTGACGAGGATATCGATTTCTTCCAAAACGTCAAGCTGCTGAGCACCAAAATGCAAACCTGGTCGCTCTTGGAGCGCACGGTGAAGCATATCGTTTCCTTTATGAGCGAGCAGCGGAAAACGACAAGCCATCAGGTGGTGAAGGATATTCTGAACCTGCTTGAGGAGGAGATGGATCAGGAAATTACGCTGCATACGGTGGCAGACCGGCTCTATGTCAATTCTTCCTATCTCAGCCGGCTGTTCAAGCAGGAAATGGGGGTTGTCTTCTCGACCTATGTGCTGGAACGCAAAATGGAGCGGGCCAAGTCGCTGCTGCAGGAAGGACTTAAAGTGTACGATGCCGCCCGGCTGGTCGGGTACCGCGATGTCAGTTATTTCACCAAGGTGTTTCGGAAGTATTGGGGGGTGAATCCGGGGGAATTTAAAGGGTGAGCAGTGAGGTCGCCTGGGTTGTGAAGGCTTGAAAACCCATCGTTCTATGCCGCTGCGCGGTCGTATCGTTCCTTCAATCGCTGTTGTCGCCGAAATTCCTGGGAATTATGATTACAGCGGAAGAATTTCGGCTCCAAAGGCGCCCACTATCGTTTTTCCGGAATCGATACGCCCTCTCCGCTGGTCCGTGGGGGTCCAAACCATCCAAAAAGCTCCCCCCATGAGGGTGGGGGAGGGGTGAAAACGCAGCGCAGCATAGCATGCCGCTGTTACTTAAACAAGCAAACGAGCCGTTCGGGTCATACATCCCGAACGGCTCGTTTGCTTTTACCCCCAGCCCCAACCATCGGCAGGGCGGAAGTAATCACCCGCGCAGTGTGGTTAGGGAGTGTATGGAGGCCAAGCTAGGCAGAAAGCAGCGAGGCCTCCCATATGGCGACGAAACACGGCATTGCCGTGCTTCGAATGCCAACTTCATTCTTGAGTAAGCTTCAACGGAGCAGGCGGAAGTGTTCTGTAGAAGCGTGAGCGGTCCCCTTTATCCCCGGATTTCAACATTGTTTCATTCATTCAGAAGAAATTCGGGGGTAACAGGGATCGGAAGAACAATCCGCATGCGGAGTGATGAACAAATCCTCTTTTTTCGATGAAGGTTCAAATGGGGCTAGGGGTTCAAATGGTCCAAGGGGTTTTGAAAGCAAATGGTTTGAATCTCAGTTGTGAATTTCGGTTGGCAGCGATTAGCCGATCGTCACAAGTTAACACCCCATGAAACACCCATCACAGCCTCATGGCACAATTACTGACGTCCATGCCCCAACACAACATCATATTACCATAAATAGTAATGATCCTCGCCTACTCAGTCGCTTCGGCGGGAATTACAATTTGTAGTAACCAAGGAGATTGAATCAATAGAAAGGGGGAGACGAGTCGATGAAACCCACGATAGAACCATCGCCGGCACCGTATAGAGAGATGAAGAAAAAACGAGGGTACTGGGGCCGTTTAGGGTCGGACATATGGAAAGAGTGGGATCTTTATTTGCTGCTCGTACCGGGCATCCTGTTCATTTTACTGTTCAAATACACGCCGATGTACGGGATTACGATCGCATTTAAGGATTTCAACATATTCACCGGATTTGCCGACAGCCCGTGGGTAGGATGGAAGCATTTCGCGAAGCTGTTTACATCGCCGGACTTTGCTCAGGTATTCCAAAATACGGTCATCATCAGCTTCCTGAAAATCGTGATTTTGTTTCCGCTCCCTATCATTATCGCTCTGATGCTCAATGAGCTGAGGAATATGATGTTCAAGCGAACGGTGCAAACCGTCATCTATTTACCGCATTTCCTGTCCTGGGTTATTGTTGGCGGATTGTTTATCGATATCCTTTCAACGAACGGAGGAATCGTTAATAAAGTTTTGGTATCCCTAGGGATGGAGCAGATTGCGTTTTTCCTGGATAACAGCGTGTTCCGAAGCGTACTGATCACCTCGGCAGGCTGGAAGGAAACCGGATGGAGCACGATCGTATATTTGGCAGCGTTTACAATGATCGACCCGATGCTGTATGAAGCGGCGAAGATCGACGGGGCCGGACGATGGAAGCAGTTGTGGCACATCACACTGCCGGGGATCGCCCCGATTATAGTCCTGATGTTTATCCTGCGGCTCGGAAACGTTCTGGAAGCGGGAACGGAACAGATTCTCGTCATGTACAATCCGGTGGTGTACCAGGTATCGGATGTCATTGGAACCTATGTATACCGGCAGGGTCTCGGGAACCAGGATTATAGCTTCTCGACCGCGGTTGGCTTGTTCGAAGCCGTTATATCCTTCACATTGGTCATCATGGGCAATGCCATGAGCAGAAAATACTTACAGCGCGGGATCTGGTAAAGAAAGGGTGGCGCAAATGGATCACAAAAAAGCTTTGGAAGGAACAAACACCACCCGAGGTGTCATCCAAACGTCGTTTTCGGAAAAATGCTTCTCGGTATTTAATTATACGTTCTTCATCGTGATGGGTTTAACGACCCTGCTGCCTTTCATGAACCTGATCGCCAAATCCTTGAGCAGCGAGGGAGCCGTCATTTCGGGCCAGGTTGGACTGCTTCCGGTCGGGGTTCAATTCGATACCTACAAGTATGTGCTTCAGGATTCCATGTTCTTGAATTCGCTCAAGGTTTCCATTTTTCTGACGATCATCGGAACAGCTTGCAGCTTGTTTCTGACCACGCTGACGGCTTATCCGTTGTCCAAATACCGGCTTCGCGGACGGAAAGGACTGCTGTTGATCTTCGTATTCACGATGCTCTTCAGCGGCGGACTGATTCCGACTTACCTGCTCATGCAGAATTTGAATCTGGTGAACTCCTTCCCGGTGTTATTCCTCCCGGCGATGGTAAACGTGTACAACATGCTCATCATTAAAAACTATTTCGAGGGCCTTCCGGATGAGCTGGAGGAGTCCGCCAAGCTGGACGGCGCGGGGAATATCCGCATCCTGGTCTCGGTCATTGTGCCGCTATCGCTTCCGGTCATGGCAACGATTGGACTGTTCTTTGCGGTCGCTTTCTGGAATGACTATTTTGCGGCGATGATCTACATTACCGACCCGGCGATCAAACCGATGCAGCTGTACCTGAAGGAACTGCTGGTTTCGTCCAGCGGGGACTTCCTGAAGGATAATGTCGACGCCGCGATTAACGCGACGCCGCAGTCCATACAAGCATCTTCGATCCTGCTGGCAACGATCCCGATTTTGCTGGTGTATCCGTTCCTGCAAAAATATTTTGTCAAAGGCGTGCTGGTAGGTTCGGTTAAAGGCTAGGTTCATCAGGTTTTATGAAGATATCAGAAAGTATAAACTTTGGAGGATCTGCAGCCTGATATCGCAAGAAAAACTACCGTTAAACGCGGTATGTCTTCTTTGAGAGTACGTCGATAGACGTTTTTCTTAACATTATAGAAGCTATAATGTCCGGGGTCCCCGCAAAGTACCTGAATGGACTTCGGAGCAAGGCCCACTTTGTGGGGTTTTCTGATAAAGGTGGTGATGCGCTTCGTATTGCTCAGATGGCAGAATTCATTGAATTTCTCAATCACAAGGAGGGTTATCCATGATCAAGATTAAAAAATCCGCGGTATTGGCCGGGATTCTCGGATTCACGCTGGCGCTGTCCGGTTGCGGCGGCGGGGGAGGCGGCACGACGGACACGCCGGCTGCTCAACCATCGGATACACCGGCAAGCACCCCGAAAGATGAGGGGAACAAAGACACAACGGCTGAAAAACCGGGGCTGCGCATGATCATGCAATATGGATTGTTTGATCCGAAGACCGAATACGTGGCTAAGTACATCCAGGAAAGAACCGGATTCAATGTGGAGTACGAACTGCTGCCGGCCGAGAACGCGGATGAGAAGCTGAACCTGCTTGTATCCAGCAAAGATAACTATGATTTGGTGAAATTGAATGCACTCCAGTTCTACAATCTGGCCTCTGCGGGAGCGCTCGAGCCGATCGATGAGCTGCTGGAATCCCACGGCAATTATATTAAACAATCCATAAAACAAGAGTCCTTTGGCAGTGCAACGATCGATGGGAAAATCTTTGGTATTCCAGAGACGGGGGCAGGCGTAAGCATCGGCGAAGCGCTCGTCGTCAGACAAGACTGGATGGATGAGTTGGGATTGTCAACGCCTACGAACACTGATGAACTTTACAATGTACTTAAAACGATCAAGGAAAAGAAAAACGTCATTCCGCTCACCATGAGCAAAGAGTCTACTTCCCTTTATGGCGATATTGCCACAACATTTGGCGTTTTGACCGATTGGAAGGAAGTCGATGGCAAGCTGGTTCATCGGGCTGAACAGCCAGAGATGAAAGAATATGTTGCTTATATGAATAAACTGTATAAAGAAGGCTTGCTCGATACGGAAATGCCGATTAATACCGCACAGAAATCGATTGAGAAATTCTCGGGCGGTAAAGCAGCGATGTATAAGCTGGCCTGGTGGAATGCCGGGACGACGATTGCTGCGCTAGAGAAAAACTTTCCAGAAGCTAAGACCTCTGTCATCCCTTATCTGAAAGGCAAGGACGGTAAGGCTATGGTTGGAGTTAAAGCGAATACGACTTGGTATGTTGCTATTCTCAAATCCTCCAAGAATAAGGAAGCCTCTATGGATTTCCTCAACGCAAAAATGGAGCCTGAGACGTTTAAAGGCATCGCGCTGGGTAAAGAAGGCGTCCATCATGAAGTGAAGGACGGAAAGTACTATCCGATTCTGCCGATTTTCAATGACGAATTGAATAATGCGAGCAGTTTCCTTACCGGGGTAGATGAAGAGAAGTATCCGATCTACTGGCAAGCACGTGTACGTAAAGATCCTGTTCTTCAGGCGCACTTCGAAGAGTTCCAGAAAAATGCCGAAGGCATTATGGTTGTAGATCCTATGTCGACAGCTCCACCAATTGATGCCGTATCCAAACACCAGCTGAAATTGTCGTCCATGCTCGATGACAATGTGCTGCAATTCATTTCCGGAGCGAAGCCGATTGATGCTTACGATCAATTCCTGGCTCAGTGGAGAGCTGAAGGCGGAGCTGATATGGTGGCTGCAGCAAACGAATGGTTTCAATCCACGAAGTAAATGATTCAATTTGAAAAAGCAGTCTGCGCTGGCGGCTGCTTTTTTCAAAATTCGTAAAGGGGGTGACCGTTGAATTTATATTCATGTGATCGTTCATTCTGAATAAAAGAAGGGTGGTATTCCTTGATGTATCGTTTATTTCACAGGCGGATCGCACTGTTTCTCAGTCTGTCACTGATCGTTTCCCTCATCGTTCCGGTTGGTTCCTCCGCGTTCGCGGATAACGAAATTTCCCCGGTGCAAAGTACGGGCACAGATCCCGTTACCTTGGTCTCCCAAGGCGGAGAGATTCTGGAGTTCACGGATATCAACGTGGCAGGCGACACAGTGGAAGGGAAAAATGATTATTTGGCGCTGTACACCAGTGGTGCTACGGTTACGGGCTCCGTATATACCAATGAGGTATGGGTGCCTACGCTTCATGTCGCGGTCTCCGTGGATGCGGGCGGCATCGTGCAGAATGTGGTTGGACCGGACGCTGATCCTCCGACTTCTTGGCCTCCGGGCACGCTGCTGCCGATTCCGGCCGGTGGTTACGTTGTAGTGGCTGGCGGCACCAATGCGTGGGATCAATCCGTTTTTCAGAAACCGCTCTTTAATCATAACAAAACGGGAGATTCGGTGAAGCTGATGCGCGCGGGCGAAGAAGTGACTGCGGGTGATTTCCTGCCGGATTCGCCGGGACCGGGTCCGGGGCCCGATCCACTGCCACCCGAGCTGCATCTGATTACGCAAAATGATACGACCGTGGATATACCGGTCATTGAGATTGCGGGTTTTGTGGCGAACTATGCCGCGGATCAGGATTTAAGCGTAACCGTTAATGGCGATGAGACTGCGCTTACGGCGGATGGCGTGTTTCGCACGAATATTTATTTGGAACCGGGTCCGAACGAGGCTGAGGTAAAGCTGTTCAAGGGAGAAGGCGAATTGGCCGTTCAAACGCTGAACATCGTGTACGAACCAATTGAGAATCAGGACTATATTGAAGTCGAAGCGGCGCCGAAGGATATTACGATCGACATTGAAGGCCCGCGTAAGAAGCTGGACTATGTCGACAAGGATGTTACGGGCGTGCCGAACATCGTGGCGATTTTTACAAGGGATTACGGCAGCTCCATCACGATTCCCCAGACCAATGTCGCCGTGCAGGTGGATACCAACAACCGCGTATTACGGGTGATCAATCCTTCGATCAACGGGAAGCCTCCGGTATGGACCGGGCCCACCGAGCTTGAAATCCCCGAAGGCGGTTATGTGCTGATGGCACAGGACAACAGCTACGCAGGTAATAACATCAAGCGCTATTTGGCCGAGAATTTTAAGGTTGGGGACATGATCAAGCTGCGCAAGAACGGGGAAGTGGTACAGGTACGCGACATCATGAGCGGCAATGGCCTCATTGCACGGCTTACGCTGGATAATCAGACGATGTATACCGTAACGGAAGGCAGCACCACGATCACGGGGCGCATCGACAACATGGACGATATTACCGCGATCAAACTTCTTGTGAACGGTAACGAGATTCCTTTTGAAGCGGATGGTACCTTCACCCATAACTACACGTTAGCAAATGGCACCAATTATATCGAAGTCAAAGTGTTGAAAAATGACATTGAGCAGGATGTGCGTCATCTTGCGGTGTTTGCAAGACCTGATTTTTCCCCGGATAAAGAAGTCATTCTCTGGGTGGACCAGGCTTCCAATGCCAGAAAGTTTAAAACGAGCGATGATGTTTTGGCATTCTTGCAAAAAGCCAAGGAATCGGGTGTTACCTCGGTCGCGTTTGATGTGAAAGGCGTTGAAGGTTATGTCTCATATAAGAAGAACGATTTGACTGGCAGACCTTACGTCAGCGAGATCAAGGCACCCGAAAAAGCGGGCGCAAGTCCAGATCTGGACTTATTGCAGGAGTTCATTGACCATGGTCATGCACTGGGATTAGAGATTCATGCGGCGATCAACGTGTTTGCCGAAGGATCGATTGCCCATAACGAGTATGCGGTTCTGAACGATCATCTCGATTGGGAGGAACGTGTATATTTCGCGGAGAACAATGGTGAGATCAAACGTCTGCGTGAAAGCAAAAAGCAGGGCTTGGTAGCCTTCGTCAACCCGTCCAATGACGAGGTCCGGAATTATCAGCTCAGAACATTTGAGGAAATCATCAAGAATTATGATGTGGACGGCGTTGTCCATGACCGGAGCCGGTATGACAACGAAGGGGCTGATTTCAGCGACGAAACGCGCGTGAAGTTCGAGCAGTTTTTGCAGGCACGGAACAAACAGCTAGTCAATTGGCCGAACGATATCTTCTATTATGAAAATAATGTTAGGGTATACGGCCCGCTGATTCAGGACTGGTGGGAATTCCGCTCGGGCACGATTCAGAGCTTCTTTGGCGAAGTGAAGGCGTTGGTGGATTCCTATGAAGTTTCAACAGGCAGGAAGATCGAAGTATCCTCTTATGTTGGATCCTGGTATGAAACGTATTATTTGAACGGCGTGAACTGGGGCAGCAAGAACTTCCGGTTCGATCCCGCACTCAGCATGCCGGATGAATCGGTGTATACGCCGGAATATTATCAAACCGGGTATATCGAGTATTTGGATTTTCTGATGATCGGGGCTTATCAAACCACCAGCCAGGAAATCCAGAAATATATTACGCTAGGCAATATCGTAACGAACGGGGAAATCCCGCTGTATGCAGGCATTGCCATGAACAATGTGCAGGCGCCTGCCGTTCAGCGTGAAGTATTCCAGGCGGGGCTGAAGTCCACGAACGGACTGATGCTGTTTGACGCATCCCAGGTCAACTGGCCGATCGCGGCTGCCGCTCTCCAAGATAAGGAGTGGGTGAAGGATTACCAGCTCGGCATGAGCTTGCCGGGAAGCCCGGATTCGTTCCTTGAAGGCAATTTCTATAATATCAACAGAATCGAGGGCAACGTTAATGTGATGACGGAAGCCTTCGGATACTCTACGGGCACGAACCGCTTTGGAGTGGAAGTGGTGGTGGACAACACGGGTCACGTGACTCGCGTGGTCAACCGGAACCAAGCGATCAACTGGAGCTGGGGAGCGCCGGAAGAGAATAACAGCGTTATTCCGCAGGGAGGTTTTGTCATTTCCACCTTGGACCCGTCAGGCACGAGAACGCTGCGTCAGCTCGTTGCCAATGCCTACAATACCGGGGATCAGGTTCGCTCAGCCGTATTAAGCGGGCTGATGGACGACGAGGGCAAAGAGACACGCGACAGCCAGCTTGCGCTGAAAGGGCTTGTAGAAGTTCTCGGGCCCGGCAAAGCGACCATCAAGGTGAACGGCGCCGATGCGACTCTGTCGGCCAGCGGTGAATTTACAGTTAATGTTCCACTGCAAACAGGCGTCAATTCGATCACTGTGGACGTACTCGTTGGCGAATTTAAAACGAACAGTAAAACGTTCGAGGTTATCCGGACCTCTACCGGAGATGGCGGATCCAATCCGGGAACTCCGGGCGGCGGCTCCGGTTCATCCGGTGGAGGATCGACAACGCCACCTCCTAAACCATCGGAGCCCGAGCGGTTGAGCATCAAGAAAGAGACAGCACCTGGAGGCGGGACGGTCATCGTAGCGGATGCGAACGAGAAGCGTTTGCTCAATGACGTAGAACGGCTCAGCAAGCTGCCCGTGGCTTCACGCGTGCTTACGTATTCGGTGACCGACGCTTCGGATGCTGTCGTTCTTCACTTGCCGGTGCAGGGGCTAAGCGCTGCTGTGAAGGACCTGCCGGGGGGCTCCATCGTGTTGGAATCCTCCCTTGGCCGATTGGAAATTCCGCTGCATTCGCTGACAGAAGCTTTACAACAACGGGGTACAGCGGAAAGTTTGCATATTCGCGTCGGTTCTGCTTCAAAAGAAGAAGAGGATCGGGTGAAGACAGCGTTGGAGGCAGGAGCCTCCAAACTGGATACAGCGCTTGCCATTACCTTGGCCTGGAAACAGGGTGACAAGTTATCGGGACTGCCAGCACTGAAGGGAGCTTATGCGAAGTTTACCAGGTCCCTGTCCAGTATCGTCAGTCCATCCCAAACGACGGTGCTGCGATTGGATTCGGCATCCGGCAAGCTGGTCTTCGTACCGGCGCTCATTCGCACATCGAATGGTAAATCCCAAGCGGAGTTTAAATGGAGGGAGAGCGGGGTTTATTCCGTAGTTTCCCATGCGAAGACGTTTGAGGATTTAAGCAGCCATTGGGCCCGCGAGGACGTTTCGCTGCTGGCCTCGAAACAATTAATCGAGGGGTTAAGCGATACGCGTTTTGGTCCAAACGAGCCGATCACGAGAGCACAGTTCACAGCGATGCTCGTTCGCGCCCTCGGATTGAAGGATCCGGGAGAGCATTCGAGCTTCCAGGATGTGAAGGCAAATGATTGGTATGCAGCCGCTGTTGCTACGGCTGTGGAGCATGGGCTGATCGAAGGCTTCAGCAATGGTACGTTCCGTCCGAACGAGGAGATTACCCGTGAGCAGATGAGTGTCTTGCTGCTTCGTGCACTGAAGCTTGCCGGTACTGATCTGGAGACAGGAGATCCGGATTCCATCTTGGAAGGGTTCAAGGATCGCGACCGCATTGCATCCTGGTCCGAAGAGGCCGTGTCGGCCATCGTCAAATCAGAGTTGATGGAGGGACGTTCTTCTGACCAGTTCGTTCCGGAAGCTCAGTCCACCCGGGCGGAAGGAGCGGTCGTATTAACCAGAATGCTGCAGATGGCAGAATTCATTAACCGTTAAACCGAAAAAGACCCGTTCGTTATTAACGAACGGGTCTTTGCTATTGGATCATATGAAGAATGGAAGCAAGAATATAGCACTAATGGGAAAAGGGATACGGCGATGCAAGAAACGACGACGAGGGAAAAAGCCAGGATGGAAACCGAATTGTCTGTAGGTTGATTCCTGTGCGGGCATCCCACGCATTTCCTCAATCATTTCATCAGTTGGAACAGCAAGGGTGACATACTCATTATCGACATGAGTAATAAATCCATCATAAGAGTGACCATCAGTAGTATTAATTCCAACATATTGATTCATCAATCTCCAACATAATTGTTTATAATCAGTTTCCATAGTTACCTCCTTAGGTAAATGTAATACAACACCAGTCTATGGACTATAACCCGAACTGCTCACGACACTTGCCTAACATCAAATTTATGGGCAAATCCCTAATTGGTATATAAAGAATTGAAAAAAGCTCGTTCTACTAACTCACTAAAAAAATCGTTAACTTTGCAGCCAATCAATAACTCCTAATTGAACATGGTATAAAAAACCTATCTCTTGATGCTATAAGCGAATTAGCAGACGAGGTACTTGAAGAAATGTACTTTAAAAAAGAAGCTAAGTACTACTGTATAATCTTTCAGTTGTGCTAACTATGGGATAAGACGGTCCAGAAGTGTAATATTTAAACGTCTGGAAGCTTGCAAATGCATAGAAACGAGCAGAGGAGGGGCAACGCTTTGGCATATGCTCCTATTTGTCGTGCATCCATGTAGGGAAACCAACTCAACTCAATTATCATAACTTCTGGTATCAAGGTTCATTATTTACACTTCTCGGGTTGAAAATTGCTCATCACCAGGGCGATTACTATTCTTTATCGGAATGGCCAGCAGTGGGAGTGGTTTCTGTGTTGGGTGAACGTATTTCGTCACATCCCTCTTCGAAATTTCCCATACCGTATCAGGCAATGGATCCTCTACTAGCAGTCCAGCCTTCCAGACGGTTGTTTGTGTGCGGTCTCCGTACCAAACAGGCGCCTTCCCCTTTAAGTGAGTATAGAACACAGGTTCATGTTTGAATGAATCGATACTGAGCCCAGCCAAAGGTTGCCGCGTTCTTGACCCATATGCATTGTGTCCGGACTACAATCCCTGATGCGTTCATGGCGTCTTCAAAATCCCGTTGAAAGGAGGAATGATGGAACACATAGATAGCAGCAGTCTTTTCCATCATTGCTGCGTAGTTTTCAAAAATAGCATGCAAAAAACCCGCAAACTCCTCTGCGGACATATCGTCGTTCATTATACTGCTACGACCATCAGCGGCCAGCCGCTCTGAGTCACTCTCAACGGCCACGTTGTACGGTGGGTCAGTTACAACCAACGCCGCTTTAGCTCCATCCATCAACAGAGCAACGTCTTCCTGATCCGTGGCATCCCCGCATACCAAACGATGCTGGCCAAGCTGCCATACATCACCGCGCCGGGTTTCTGGCTCCTTAATATCATCCAAAGCTTGTTGCACATCGAAATCATCCTCAACAACCGGTATATTAATCTCTGGTACATCTAGTAATGAGCTAATCAGGTCCTCAATCTCCCCATCATCAAATCCGGACAGTGAGAGATCCGCACCGCTCTCCTGAAGCTCTTCCAATAACTAGGCAAGCGCTCCTTCATCCCAACGACCAGATACCTTGTTAAGGGCCAAGTTCAGCAACTTCTCTCGATCATCTACCGAGACCTCCAGCTCGGCCAGACCCAGCTCATGAACCATGATCTTATACCGCTGATGACCGCCGACCATGTTGCCGGTACGTTCGTTCCAAACGATCGGCTCCACATAGCCGAATTCTTCGATGCTATGCTTTAACTTTTCATATTCCGGATCTCCCGGCTGTAAATCCACTCTTGGGTTATAGGCTGCTGCATTGATTTGATCGATTGGCACGATTCTGATGTTCATGTTCTCTACCTGCATTGGTTTTATGGCAAGAATAAAAGTGCCCGAAGTTGAATAAGTAATTTACTTTTGATATGTTAAATCAAAACACGAAGAACCTCCTACAAAAATGAAAAGGGGATATTTATGTCAGTAATTATTGCAAAGGACGATTTGGAACTCCCTTGCCCTAACTGCAATGGAGAAAAATATGTTATCGCTAATGATGAAAAAGAACCTTGTTCAAAATGTGATGGAAAAGGTGTCATTCTAACTGCACTTGGGCAAACATTACTCCACTTTTTCAAAAAACATTCTTAGGAAACAGATCCTATAGACCCAGTGTCTGATGTTGTTTTGCAACAAAAAAAGACTGGCTAAACAGCCGGTCCTTTTTTGTTTGTTTTTTTATTTTTGAGTAAATTGTCGATTTCTTCGGGGGCAGCGGATCCACTCTTATGACTTGGATCAACTCTGGCGTATTTGCAGAACCTTAGAGTTGGATCCAGTAATCTGCGACGTCATTATACTGAGTTACCAAAAAGCTACCGGCATTGAGCCGATTCTCTTTTCCAGAGTCGACCTGTTTTTGTACCCGGGGCGACGTGTTCTTCTCTGGACAAGCGTGAAAGAAGGAGTAATGTGTCATTATTGTGGCCGACAGATGAGTGTCAAAAAGAAATTGAAGATATTATCATCCGTGGCGCCCGAACGGCAGCATCACTGAAGGAATTGCACTGTATCGAAAGGCGGCAAGGCTAAACGGTGATCATAGCTGTTATTGTAGACTCTGGCGGAGCGAAAAGTTATGACCACCAGCCATGTCGCTCAGTTATGTGCGCCGGGAGCTGAAGACGATATATTCAATGCAAGCAATGTAGCTTGCCCGATTAAGACGATCAGCCCGCAATTCCCGCCTCCTATTCCAGTTCCTTTCGGATCAACTCCAGCATATCGCCGGCAAATGCGATGAGTTCATCCGGTGCGGAATCCGCAGGATTCTGGGCCCCGCCGCTATATTGATGCAAGGCACGCTTGATAATCGGATGATACTTGGAAGGAAGCGTGCGCAGGCCCCATTCACCGCCTTCTTTTTTGGAAGAAACCACGCCATCCTTCAGATAGTACAGCACTCGGCACAGGTTTAACGTGTAGTACATAGGGGAGTCAGTGATGTCTTGTACCGCACCCTCCACGTCATGGAGGATGGCTTGTATGTAATGCTGCCGGTCAACGGATGTAAAGACCTCGCGAACTGGTTTGCCGTACAGGGCAATGCCCCGATGAAAGATTACGGTATAATGGGCGGCCAGGTCGGCGTCTTGGAATCCGCCGCATAGGTAATTCTCATCGGTCAGGTACTTCTCGCGATGAAAGGCGGAGTAATGGAACTCGAATGGAGGCGGATAGACGAGCTCCTGCAGACTGGATTCCAGGACAAGGCTCAGCTCCAACCCCTGTTGATTGGGCATACCATCGTGGAACGCTATGATTTTTTTGGCCAGTCGCCTCATATGATCCGATGTCAGCTTGTCCGTTACGACAAGCAGCAGATCGATATCGCTTGTGTCCGGATTGAAGCAGCCCATAGCTAACGAACCATGTAAATAAATGCCGACTAGATTGCCGCCAAGCTCTTCCTTAAACAAATCGACCGCTTGATCTAAAACCTTTTGCGTGTTCAATCGAAATCCCTACCTTCACCTGTATGATATTCATCCATTATGTTCGGGGATTCTTTTCTTTGTCAATTAATCGATCCGTTCGTCCGTTTATACTTGGAATTGGGACAGGGAGTCTAATAAAGCAAGCAGGGGATTCGAACGTACATATCGAAGTGAACACGTGACTATGTTTTTTGTTGAAAGGACGGAGTTATGAATACTTTTCATGATGACCAACCAAGCCATATCGAAGTATATGCAATCAAGAATTCGGACCAAATTCGCGATGAGACGTTCCGAGCCTTGTTCCAGACGTTATCACCGGAAAGACAGGACTATGTGTCCAAATTCAAAAGAGCGAGCGATTACCAGCGATCGGTGCTTGGTGATGCCATGGTTCATCGAATCCTTCAGGATAAGCTGGGGCTTGATCCGATGCATATAGAAATCATAAGGAACGCATATGGCAAGCCATCCTTAAAGCATCATGACAATCTGCATTTTAACGTCTCCCATTCCGGGCATTGGATCGTGTGCGCCGTTAGCCACGAGCCGGTTGGGATTGACGTGGAGAAAATGGAAGCCATCGATATGGATATCGCCAAGCGCTTTTTCCATAAAACCGAGTTTAACGCGCTGTTACACTGTGATCCTTCCGTCCGGCTTTCCCGCTTCTTCGATCTATGGACGTTAAAGGAAAGCTATATCAAGGCTGTCGGCAAAGGCCTGCATTTGCCGTTGGATTCTTTTGCATTGGAACTGCTGGGAGGGGAGTGGGCACCTGTGCTTGGCGAGAACGGAGAGACCTACTATTTTAAACAGTATACGGTGGAAGAAGGTTACAAGCTGTCGGTGTGCGGCATTAGCCGTCATTTCCCTAAGAACGTCCAATTCGTAACCGCTGAGGAGTTATGAACGGAACGAGGAAAAACCAGCCTGAGGACGATGCCCTTGAGCTGGTTTTTTGGCATTTCGATTGTAGCTGGTGATCAGACAGGCCGCAGTGCAGGCCATGCCAGCTCGATTCCTTCGCTGACGAGCTTTTGCTGGAAGCTGGCCAGTCTTTCTTCATCATTCCGCACATCCGTCGGCAGAATATCATGGTCCAGGCAATAGCTGACACAATATCCGGCGGCCTCGCCGATGTTCCATTCTACGGGATGCAGCCGGTAGCAGCCGTTGGTAATGTGGGTGACCCCGATGTTCTTGCTGGCTGCCAGCACATTCTTCATCCGTTTCGGAATTAAGCTGCCCAGCGGGATTTGGAACGGCAGGGACGAGATATCAATGTAGGGACGCTCGCCCGTGCTCGGGTGCAGATCGATCCGGTAACAGCCGATGCCGACAGAATCGTGGAACGTTTCGGCAACGCCGTCAGGGCGCGATTCGGTTGCCACATGCTGTTCCAGGACAGTGAACTCGGCCTGAATTCTTCTGGACTCACGGATGTAAGGGTACATGGCCATTCCGTCTTCCGTTCCGACCACATCGGGACGCAGACGCAGCCCGGGATAACCCTGCCCGCCATCCGGCCGGGGCACCTCGGTTTGAAGCCAGTACAGCAAGGACAAGCTGAGCTGTTTGGCCTGATAGATATGATGGTCGGCCTCTTCCTTCGGCACATCGATAATGGAGCCCAGCCAGTAGTCGTTTTGCGGCCAGTTCACAAGCGACACCGAGCTGTCGAACGTACCTTCGGCAAAATGCTTCGGGTCCAGGATTTGCCGGTATTGATAAAGCGCGAACTTGCCGTGTCCCGGAAAAATCCCATACTCGATCGGCTCATTGGTCGAAGGCTTGACGGCGGTCAGGCTTAACAGCTTATCCGGCCAGAAATCGGGTTTATACTCCCGCCAAAAATCGTAAAGCGCGGGCTTCTCAATCGTATGGTCTTCACCCTCCAGATAGTCCACGGCAAAACAATACGTAAAGCCCTGCATGTCCTGCGGCAGCGGATCGCCGTCGACGGCATGCGGTTCCCCTGTCTGGGATTTGGACTCGGCGCCGGTAACATATTCGATGCCCGCCAGCGGGAGCAAATCCCCGAGCTCGGTGGCATCCACGAAGAACGGGGCGTGGAGCGTGATTTGATCCTGCGTTTCAAGATGACGAACGGTTACGCTGTTCACGTTATCCCCTGAAACGTCGGCAGACTCTGCCGCATATTGATACAGGATCGTAAGCCGACCGCTGTGAATGTACGGGGCCAGCATTTGATGCAGCACGGCGAGGGCCGTACGTGGCTCATGGCACAGCCGACTGACGATGCCGCTGCCGGGGTTCAATTGCACATTGGATCTGGCCTTGGGAGTCATGGGGAAAAAATCGCGATAGTACTTACGGACACCTTCGCGGAACTGCCGGTAGTTGCGCGTGCAGCCAAAGGATTCAATCCACGGATGCTCGTCGGGCGGAACCGCCTGGCTGGTTAGCTGTCCCCCGATCCAAGTGGTCTCCTCGGTCATGATGACCGTCTTTCCTGATTTAGCGGCGGCAAGCGCAGCGGCTGTTCCCCCTGTCCCGCCGCCGAGAATGACGATATCGGCCTGCATTTCTCGTATCATTGACAGATTCTCCTTTTGGGATAGTTTCATAAATGATCCACAAGATCAGCACAACAAGTTACTATTCTAATTGTAGATTCTCTCCAGCAGGAATAGTACGGGACACAGGTGACCTTTTTTGGTAATCTGATGCCGTTTTACAAGGTTTATTGTCCGGTTTTGTATTTGCTGCGATATTGCCCAGGCGTCATCCCCTCCAGCTTGCGGAAGGACCGGATAAAGTTCTGCGAATTGTTGTAACTCAGCTTCTCCGCAATATCCTTAATGGGCATATCGGTTTCGACAAGCCATTTCTTGGACATTTTGAAGCGGTACTGGGACAGGTATTCGCTGAAGGACATATTGGTTTCTTTTTTGAACACGCTGCTTAGATAAAAATTGTTGTAATGGAGGCGCGAAGCACATTCCTCGAGCGTAATATTACGGTCAAACTCATTGCGGATGATCTCGATCATCTGCTCGGAGAGATTCTGGTATTGAGAGTCCTGGCGATCCCGGAATACACTGACCATCGGCCGGATGATGCGGGATTTAAACCAGCTTTCAATATCGTGATTGGTGTAGAGCCGAAGAAGCTCCTCCACGAGAGAGCTGTCCCGGATGTCGAGCTGCTCGAGCATGATTCCGTTCTCCTGCATCACGATCATCAGATCATTTAACAGCCGGATGAGCGAGATTTGATAATCATGCGGGGTCCGATCCTTCCGAAACACTTCGTGCAGCCACTGCTTTAGAAGCTCCACTGCCCGATCTTCATCAGCCAGCTTGATGGCATCAATCAGCTCGTTCTCCACCTGCATCGGGTAGAAATAGACCCGGGTGTGCTTGCCCGAGTTCAGGCTGAAATAAGGGATAATGACACCGGTCCCCAGCTTGATGCGGTGTTTAAGGGCTTCGAGCCCTTCCTGGTAAGCGCGTGCCGTTTTGGATAGGTTCTCGTAAGGCAAACTGATGCCGATGCTGACCTCCAGATCGAGAAAATTGCGCGTCGTCTTCTGGATCTCCTCCGATAACGTATAGATATAGTCGTTGAATGCTTCCAGCGTGATACCGCCTCGTCCGATGAGCGTAACCTGCGTGAGATCGATAATGACAGAGGGGAGACGATGGGAGGAGGGGATCATCTCCTCAATGATATTGTTGATGGCAAACAGCAGCAGATCACTATCCTTGCGTTCATAGCGGGTTTCGTCCAGCATATCGATCTGAAGGGTAAATACCGCCAGATGCTCCCAAGCGGATATTTGCTCCTTGAAGCCGAACAGCTCGATCTGCTCCATCACTTCGGGCGGACTGCTCTTGCCCAGAAACAGCTTATGGAGGAAAAAGGTGCGTACCTGCTGGCTGGTCTGCCGAAGCTCGCTGCGGAGCTTGGTGTTCGAATTGAACATGTCCCGGATATGTTCGTCGATGATTTGCAGCTCGCTCTTTTTGTTGGCTTGGATTTCCGGCAAACGCTCCACGATATTTTCAAAAATGTGCCGGATGGGCGTGTACATTTTCCGTGTTCCAAGCCACACCAGCAGAATGCTGAAACCGATCATCAGCATGCAGATATACAGGGTAAACCAGCCGATGGAGCGGGACTCCTTCGTAATGGCGGACATTTCGGTAAAGGAGGCATACAACCAGCCGTTAAAATCGGACCGGACGTACGTAACGGATACCGGCTTGTTGTCGATCCTCGTCTCGAACTGCCCCGATTTATTGTCAAAATGGCCCAGCTCCGCCTCCTCATACCCGGTATCGGTCAGATATTGCCCGAGCTTTCCTTGCTCGGGATGTACGACGATCCGGTAATTGTGGTCCAGAACCATTACCTCCCGGGATTCGGAAGGGGTATCCATCATAGCGGCGAGACTGCAGCTGGGAATGGTGGCGAGCGCGACACCCCGGGCGCTGGAGGAAGAGAGCGGCATTTTCTTCACAAGCGCAATCGTGTAGGGGCAGGCATAACTGAGTGTATCGCTGGACCCGAGGGATTCCGTTTCAAGCATCACCCAATTGGAGTTCCCATGAAGCTCCATGAGCGTCAGCAGCGCATCTCTGGAAGCGTATTCATTAAATTCGTACATGCCCCGGTTATTGATCAGCCAGTTGGTTGTCGTATTCGCAAGGATGACGTCCGTAACCTTCGTTTCGGGAGATTGCAGTAGACTCATCTCTTCTCTCAGCTTGTTATACAATTGGAAGTCATAGTAGGACAGGGGCCGATACAACGCGCTTTGCAGAATATTGGAATTAATGACGTAATTCAGTGTATAATCCACGGTCCGCAGCACCTGTTCGAGATTGCTGTTGGTTTGATTCATAATCTGGATATTGCTGCTGTTGACGTGGTTTTGAACGGAGGTGGATGATTTCATGAACGAGAAGAAGCCGAGGGCCACAAGAGGAATGATGCTGATGATGCAGCCGAACAGGACCATTTTAGAATAATAGCTACTTTTTGGATGCAATAGATACACCTTCCTGTTTAACAAAGTGTATAATCATTGTATGGGCAACCCGGGTTACATTCAATAATCATTTCGAAAAGAATAATCACTGTATTTGATCATCATGACTTGTCATGAAAAAAGATGTACATATGTTATGATCATTTCAAACACATAGGATCCGCGAGAAACATGGGGGAACGGAGGTAGAACGGATTGATGACCCGTCTGTCAAACTATGTCATTCTTACACTCGCTATTCTGATGGTATCGGCTGCATGCATCAGCATGGCCCGATCATCGGGAGCGGATGGCGGAAGTACGCCTTCTGATCGCACAACCAGCATTTCGATTATGGCCAACCTGCACACCGCCGAAGTTCCCTCCGATCGGATCGAGAAATGGATCGAGGAAAAAACGGGCGTTCAGCTGAACATTCAGTGGGTACCCGACGGGAGTTATGATGAGAAGGTATTTGCTTCGCTTGCAACAGGGACTTTGCCGCAAGCACTGTATCTGAAGAATGCCGCATCCTTGTCCTATTTCAGGGATGAGATTCGGAGCGGGCTATTCTGGGAAATCGGCCCGTATCTTAAGGACTATCCGAATTTGCAGAGATTGAAGCCCGAGGTTCTGAAGAATACGGCCATCGATGGTAAACTGTACAGCCTGTATCAGGAACGTGCCTTAGCCCGTTCAGGCATCATCTACCGTAAGGACTGGGCAGATCGACTGGGACTACCGGCACCGGAAACGCTTGATGAATTATATGAAATGTTGAAAGGGTTTACATATGAGGATCCGGACAACAACGGTATCGATGACACCATAGGTTTGACGGACCGAAACGATTTGATCTATGGGGCTTTCAAGACGATTAGCTCCTATTATGGAACTCCGAACAATTGGGGATGGTATAACGATTCATTGCAGCCGGAATTCGTCTTCCCGAAGTATATGGAAACGATGAAATTCTTCAAGAAGCTTCACAGCGAAGGATTGATAAATGAAGACTTCCCGATTACCAGCAAGACCGACCAGCAGGAGCTGTTCGTAACGGGAAAAGCTGGAGTCTATATCGGTGCGATGGGGGACGTACTGTCCCTGGAATCAAGGCTGCTGGCGAATGATCCCAAGGCCGTGCTGGACGTTCAGAATCGGATTCTCGGGCCGGAAGGGTACGGGATATGGGCTTCACAGGGGTACGGGACGGTGATCTTGTTTCCGAAGTCCGCGATTGCTACGGAAGAGGAATTGAAGAGCGTGCTCTCCTTCTTTGACGCACTGATGAGTCCCGAGCTTGCAAACCTGATGTATTGGGGAATCGAAGGGATCCATTATACCGTTCAGGATGGCAAAGCGATGGCGGTGGATGCATTTGAACTAAGGGAAAAGGATGTAAAGCCCTATCAGGCTTTAATGGCCGGAGGCTTCAGCACCATACCGGGCATGCTGCAGCCGGTTACTCTAAATCAGGCGAAGGATAAGGCCGAGCGGCTAATTTACGATAATGAGCGTTTCCTCATCTATGATCCCACCGCACCGCTGGAGTCTCCGATGTATAATGAGATCGGCGTCAGATTGAATGAACGCATGCGGGATGCCACCTATCAATTTATGCTAGGGATGATCGATGAGCAGGGATTTGAGGCTGAGATCGATCGTTGGCTGGAAGAGGGGGGCAGGCGGATTATCGAGGAATATAATGCTTCATACCGAAGCACGGTCGGACCCTATTTACATGAGAAATACCGCTAAGGGATTGATTTCCCCGGCGGTATTTTTTTGTTGTGCCATGGCGCGAGCAATCTCATGGACAACATAATCATTAGATTTGATTCCACTCCATTAAATCCCGGGCGCGACCGAACTTCCCATATCCAATCTGAGGATTATATACGTACCAGACTTCCGTCATCTAAGCTGTTTCTTGTCAGTCCATATTCAAATTTAAAACGGAGGTCAGAAGATGAAGAAGAATAAAGCCAGTACCATCCTGGCAATTGTAACCGCTTTATCCTTGTTGGCGGGCTGTGGCGGCAACTCCGCCCCTGCAGCAACCGGCAGCTCAAATGGCAGTCCAGCGCAGGGCGAGAACAAGGGCGAGCCGGTAACCATCTCGATTATGGCCAACCTCCATACCCCTGAAGTTCCCTCCGACATGATTGAGAAGCTGCTGGAAGAGAAAACAGGTACCAAGCTTGACATTCAGTGGGTGCCGGACGGAACTTATGATGAAAAGGTCAATGCATCCTTTGCAACCGGAACGCTGCCGCAGGTGACGTACCTGAAGAATGCCGCCTCGCTTGTAAATATGCGGGATGCGATCCGCAACGGGCAATTCTGGGAGATTGGGCCATTGCTGGATCAATACCCGAACCTCAGCAAGCTGAAACCTGAAGTGTTAAAGAACACGGCGGTGGACGGCAAAATTTATGCGCTATACCGTGAAGTGCCTTTGTCGCGTCAGGGCATCATTTACCGCAAGGATTGGGCCGATAAGCTTGGACTCAGCGCCCCGACCAATGTGGACGAATTCTATAATATGTTGAAGCAGTTTAAGGAGAAGGACCCTGACGGCAACGGCAAAGACGACACCATTCCGCTGACGGACCGGAATGACCTGATCTACGGCGCATTCAAAACGATAAGCTCGTGGCTCGGCACACCGAATAACTGGGGCGAGAAGGACGGCAAACTGGCTCCCGAGTTTATGTTCCCCGAATATATGGAGACGATGAAATTCTTCAAGAAGCTTCACCAGGAAGGCCTGATCAATCAGGATTTCCCGGTTACCAGCAAAACGGACCAACAAAATCTGTTCATTACTGGCAAGTCGGGTGTATATATCGGAGCGATGGGGGACGTATCCAGCCTGCATCCCAAGGTCGTTGAAGTGAATCCGGATGCGGAACTCGATGTTCAGAATAAAATCGAAGGAGGACCGAATGGCTTCGGAATCTGGTCGGTTCCCGGCTATGGCTCGGTGATTCTCTTTCCGAAAACAGCTATCAAATCAGAAGAGGAACTGAAAGATGTGCTGGCCTTTATGGATCAGTTGATGAGCCCGGAGCTTGGCAACCTCATCTATTGGGGAGTTGAAGGACAGCATCACAAGCTGGAGGAAGGCAAGGTCATCCCTTCGGAGGACACCAAGCTGACCGATCGCGAAGTGAAGCCTTATCAAGCGATGCAGGTTGGGGGGCCTTTAACGATCGAGGGATTTTATGAACCGAAGCATATGCTCCCTGTCAAAGCGAAATCAGAGGAAATGATCATGGAGAACAATGATTATCTTATTGAGGATCCTTCGGCTTCGCTGGATTCCAAGACGTTTAACGAAAAAGGTGTACAGCTGCAGGAGATGATTAAAGACGGCACGTATCAATTTATGCTTGGCGATATCGATGAGGCCGGATTCCAGGCGGTCGTGGATAACTGGCTTAAGAGCGGCGGTCAGCAAATCATCGATGAGTTCAACGTATCCTACGAATCATCCAAATAACGAACATGCCAGCATCCCGAATGGCCGGGGACTGCGATGCTGCAGTCTCCGGCAGGCTTCGGGATAGAAAGGAAGTCTGAGATCATGAGCGAAACCGCAGTGAAGACCGGGATGAGCAAGAGCGCCCCCAAAATACCGGAGTCCGGTCGAATGAGGAGAATCATAAAAAACCGGGCGATCTACCTCATGATTCTTCCGGGATTTTTATACTTCCTGATCTTTAAATATATCCCGATGTCGGGATTGATTATAGCCTTCCAGGATTATCAGGCTTATCTAGGCGTTACGGGCAGCCCCTGGGTGGGGCTCAAGCATTTTGAGCGGCTGTTTACCGAGCCGATGTTCTTCACGATTTTGGGCAACACGCTGCTGCTGTTTTTCTTGAACCTGGCCTTCTATTTTCCCGTGCCGATCATTCTTGCCTTAATGCTCAACGAGGTTCGGCGCGAAGTGTTTAAACGTTTTATCCAGACGCTGGTGTACATTCCCCACTTCATGTCCTGGGTTATCATCGTATCCATTTCGTTTGTCATGCTCTCGATGGATCGCGGAATCATTAATGAATTGCTGGTTATGGCCGGATTCGAAAAAATCAATTTCCTGATGAGCAGCGAATGGTTCAGGCCGATGTATGTCATGCAGATCATCTGGCGGGAGGCAGGCTGGGGGACGATCATCTATTTGGCTGCCATGGCGGCGATTGATCCCGGTTTATACGAAGCGTCCCGGATCGACGGGGCCAGCCGCTTTCGGCAAATGTGGCATATTACGCTCCCTTCGATTCGAAGCGTGATCGTCGTTTTGTTGATTTTGAAAATCGGCGATGTGCTGGAACTTGGGTTCGAACATATCTATCTCCTCTTAAACTCAATGAACCGGAATGTGGCGGAGATATTCGATACGTATGTTTATACCGCAGGTCTGAAGCAAGGTCAGTTCAGCTTCAGCACGGCGGTCGGGTTCTTTAAATCGCTGATCGGTCTTATTCTGGTGATGCTGGCCAATTGGCTGGCCAAAAAAGCGGGAGAAGAAGGCATCTATTAACTACAGAAAGGTGGACCGCTATGGTACAAGATAAAACGATATCGAGCCGAATCTTCGATATCGTGAACTATACGCTGCTGTTGATCATTGGCCTGGTTACCATCCTGCCTTTCCTGCACGTCATCGCCGGATCCTTCACAACCGTGACGGAGCTGGCGCAGAAGCAGTTTGTCCTGTTTCCGACCGTATGGTCGCTTGATGCTTACAAATATGTGTTTTCAACCAATACGGTGTTTCGCTCGCTTGGCGTTTCCGTGGGCGTCACCTTTTTGGGTACCTTGTTCAGCATGCTGTTAACCTGCTTGATGGCATACGGACTGTCGCGCAGGGATCTGGATGGCCGTAATTTCATCATGTTCATGGTTCTGTTCACGATGCTGTTCAGCGGAGGAATGATCCCAACGTTTCTCGTGGTGAAGGAGATGGGGCTGATCGATACGTATGCGGCGCTGATTGTCCCGACGGCGATCAATGCCTTCAATCTCATCATCATGCGTAACTTCTTTCAGAACCTGCCTGAGGGATTGGAGGAATCCGCAAAGATCGACGGGGCCGGCGATTGGGGCATCCTGTTCCGAATCGTGATTCCGCTGTCGATGCCTGCTATTGCGACCATATCGCTCTTTTATGCGGTTACCTACTGGAACACGTATATGTCGGCGATTTTGTACTTGAATGATGCAGCCAAATGGCCCGTGCAGGTCATCCTGCGGCAGATTGTCATCCTTGCCAGCGGTTTGGCGGCAGACACCTCCGGCATGGACGAATTTGTCCGGCCGCCGGAGCAGACGGTGAAGATGGCGGTCATTGTCATTGCCACACTGCCGATTCTGTGCGTATATCCGTTCCTGCAGAAGCATTTTGCGAAGGGTGCGCTGCTGGGTTCAATCAAGGGATAGAGAGGAGCGAGGGATCGTGTTGGAAAAGAAACAGTATGCACCGATCATTGCTGGCAATTATGCCGACCCGTCGATCATCCGGGTTGGCGAGGATTATTACATGACACATTCCTCCTACAAGCTGACGCCAGGTCTCGTCATCTGGCATTCGCGTGATTTGCTAAATTGGAGCCGGGTTGGGGCAGCATTGCCCCAATACGAGGGGGACGTATGGGCGCCGGAATTCGTGGCGTATAACGGCATGTATTATATTTATTATCCGGCAGCGCGAACGAACTGGGTCGTAACGGCATCCAGTCCGACGGGACCGTGGAGCAAACCGATCCATTTGGGGATCAAAGGAATTGATCCGGGGCACACGGTAGGACCGGACGGAAAGCGTTATTTGCATATGTCGGGCGGTGATTTTGTAGAGCTAACGGCGGACGGACTCGCGGTCACAGGCGAAGTGAGGCATGTGTATAACGGCTGGCGGTATCCGGACGATTGGGTCGTGGAGGCTTACAGTCTGGAGGGGCCGAAGATTACCGTTCACGATGGATATTACTATCTGACGGTGGCAGTTGGGGGGACAGCTGGACCGCCCACAAGCCATATGGCCGTGTCGTCAAGATCCAGAACGCCATGGGGACCTTGGGAGCACTCTCCGTTCAACCCGATTGTTCATACGGAATCCAGGGATGAGCCCTGGTGGTCCAAAGGACACGCCTCGTTGATCGACTCCCCGGACGGCCAGTGGTGGATGGTCTACCATGCTTATGCGGGCGGGTTCCATTCGCTGGGCAGGCAGACCTTGCTCGAACCGATCGAATGGACTTCAGACGGATGGTTTCGTGCTGCAGAAGGTCGTGAGGGACTTATTGGCGAGTACGATCGGCCGCATGATGAAGGTGAAATAAATGCTGTGAATCAAGGTGTTACATTCAGGGATACCTTTGCTGGAACTGAGCTGGGTTTGCATTGGCAGTGCGAAGGCGTGGAGCCTTCCGCCCGGTTCCATCCGAGGAATCATGAATTGGTAGCCGAGGCGGCATCCGAGGAGGCAAAAGCTTCTCCGCTGCTCAACATGGCAGGCCATAAGCGTTATTCAGCAGAGGTCGAGATCATCGTGGAGGGCCCGGCAGAAGGACGTCTGCTGCTCTATTATAACGATACGGCATATCTCGGGATGGGAGTCAACGAGCGCGGGGTCCGGCATTTCCGGTCATTTAAGGGCTACGGCACGATGCCGAATGATCAGCGCAGGGCATTTTTGCGTTTGGTTAACGATGCGCATATCGTTTCATTCTATTACAGCTTCGATGGGTTGGAATGGCTCCGGTATGACAAAGTGGCGGATGTTTCAGGATTCCATCACAATACGTTTGGCGGGTTTCAGAGCCTCCGCATCGGACTGGATGCCGTCGGTAAGGGCAGGGTGATTTTTCGGAATTTTTCATATAACGTCATAAGCAGCTGAAAGAAGGGATAGGGCAATGACAAAGAGATTAGAGGACATTCTGACGGATGGCGACGGGTTGTTTGAAGGTTTCTTCGAATGGCTCGAAGGACAATATGACGCTGCTTCCGGCGGCTTTTATTATGCCCGCAGTTCAAGGGATTCCGATGCGTTCACGCCGGACATCGAATCGACGGCGCAAGCATTGGGCATTATCGAGCGCTGCGGGCTTCAGCAAAGGCTGGCCGATGATATTAAGACGGGCATCGTGCGTTTTTTCCAGTCGAAGCAAGACCCTAGGGCGGGGTATTTCTATGATGCCGATCCCAGGATGAAAAAAGACGATGTGATGGTGGGACGTGCACTTGGCTACAGCGTAGGAGCACTCCGAAAGTTGGGTGCAGCCCCTTTGCATCCGCTGCCGGGCAATCGGAATATGGCTCCGGCATACTGCCGTTCTCCTGAGGCTTATGCGGAGTGGCTGCGTTCGATCAGTCTTGCGAACAGCTGGCGCGGCTGCGACCGGCTGTGTAACTCGGCCCCCTATTTAAATCAGATGACGCCTGCGGATCGGGAGCCGTTCTTATCTAAAGCTCTCTCTTATTTTGCGAGTATACAAGACCCCGTGACAGGGTTGTGGGGTGAAGGCACCCCTTATGTGCGAATATCGGGAACTTTCAAGCTGTTGACATTCTATAACCAGTTTCAGGCTCCCCTGCCGCGGACGCCGGAAATATACCGTTCCCTGCTGCACGCTCTGCGGAACGAGAAGGCCGTTGACATGTGTTATATCCGGAACCCGATCAGCCTCCTGACCTCGATGAAGCTGCGCGTCCCGGAAGAGGACGTTCTGGAGATCGCGGAAATCACCTTGCGGAATATGGCGCGGCTCAAGCGGGCGGACGGCGGATTTTCCAGGGAAATCGATCATTCCCCGCCGGCACCGAATGTGGCCCAAGTGAAGCAAGGTGAGTATTATCCTGACATGCCGGAGGCGGTTCCACTGGGCAAAGGAGAGATCGAGGGGGATATGAATGCGGGAACGCAGGCAATTCTTATCCGCTATTCGCTGCATGAGCTCGGGGGGGTGCAGGAACGAAAGCTGAGTATTTCTGATTCTGTGTTCTCATCTCTACGAGCAGGCACGGGTAGATGATATACGAATCAAGACTTCTATATATAGGATCAATCAGTTGAAATGACTCTCTGAATTTTTATGACATCGATAATAGGAATACATAGACCCTTCGGCGAAGAAGTTATGAAGTTTTTTTAATTTAATGAATCGATGAACGCGAAAATTTGGTGCTTGGATTAGCAGAGGAGGAGGATCATGGCGGAAATCGGAGTTTGGGAACAAGCGGAGCCCGGGGTATCAAGGAAGGTGTTTCAACCCGGAACCGGGCTAATGATGATGGAGGTGCATTTTGAAGAAGGGGCGGAAGGTGCATTGCACAGCCATCCCCATGAGCAGATGAGTTACTGTCTGAAGGGCGCCATCGAATTTTATATCAACGGTGAGACAACTCTGGTGCGTCAGGGAGATACCATCGTCATTCCCGGCGGGGCGGAGCATGGGGTAAAAGCACTGGAACCCTCCGCCCTTTTGGATACGTTTACACCGTTGAGACTGGATTTGCTTGGTCTCTGAGTGCATAAAGCTGAAGGAAATGAAGAAATGACTAATAGACTTGATATGAAGACAGAAAGGAATGGATATGATGAAGCTTTGGGAACAGGATATCCCCGGACATGAGTCGGTGGAAGAGAAATTCACACCCTACATGACACCTTATCTATTACAAAAGGACACGCCTCACGGGGCCGTGCTTGTGCTTCCGGGCGGCGGGTACCAGCAGCGCGCGGATCATGAGGGTGATCCGGTTGCCGTGTGGCTGAATTCGATTGGGCTATCGGCCTTTGTCGTTCATTACCGGGTTGCCCCTTATCGCCATCCCTATCCGCTGGGCGATGCCCAGCGTGCAGTGCGGCTTGTAAGGCATCACGCCAAGGAGTGGAATATCGATCCGGACCGTATCGGAATCCTCGGGTTCTCGGCAGGCGGACATCTAGCCGCGAGCGCCAGTACGCATTTCGATGAAGGAAACCCGGAGGCCGTGGATGCTGTGGACCGGCAGAGCTCCCGCCCAAACGCTTCCATCTTGTGTTACCCGGTCATTTCTTTTAAGAATTATTACCATGAGGGCTCCATGTCCAAGCTGCTGGGAGATGACCCGCCGGAAGAGTTGAGAAATGCGTTGTCTCTCGAGCGCGTGGTGAAACCGCAGACCCCGCCATCCTTTCTGTGGCATACCGCGGACGACGGCGCGGTTCCGGTTGAGAACAGCCTCATGTATGCCAAAGCGCTAAGCGAGCAGCGCATCCCGTTTGAGCTTCATGTTTTCCCTGAGGGCCGGCATGGTCTTGGTCTTGCGGAAGAAGATGCCAGTGTTTCGCAATGGACGGGCCTGTGCGCGGGCTGGCTGCAGAAGATCGGATTTCTGTCGCAAGCGAACGTGCAGGGAACGTAGGACAAAGCAGCATACCTTGAGCATTCATGCAAAAAAACAAGCTCATCTGAAAAATTCAGATGAGCTTGTTCGTATAACCTAAAGATCAGGACCGGCCTCTAATCTCCTGTCGGAGGAACAGGACGTAAGAGATGGCGAAGCAGATCAGCGTAGCTATGGTCAGTCTGGTAATTAAGAAGGCGGTGAGTACGGGATGTGGCGCGCAGATGCTTTGCTGGAGTCCATGTATAACGAAGCCATGGGACGAACGAAAGACAGGCAGGTTGCCATGAGTGCCGAAGAGCGCAAAGGGTATTTGAAGCAGACGCTTCGGCAATTGATCGGCGAATTCGAATCCAATGACAGGCATAAGCCTGTGCTGCTCGAACAGGAGCCGTGTGACGGATATATTCGGGAGAGGGTGGAGCTATCCGCCGTACCAGGTGTATCCTTTCCGGCGTATGTATTAATTCCGGAAGGGAATCAGGGGAAGCCGATGCCAGCAGCCGTCGCTGTTCATGGTCATGGCTATGGCAGCAGGGAGATTGTAGGGCTGAAGCAGGACGGCTCAAGCGATCCTGATGCATCTGGTTTACATCGGCATTTCGCTGTCCAGTTGGTACGACGGGGCATGGTGGTGATCGCTCCGGATGTAGCCGGTTTCGGTGAGCGTCGCCTTGCGGCGGATCTCGCGCGGAATCCGGATGCCCCGAACTCCTGCCACCGGCTGTCCACCGGGCTGATGATGCATGGCAAGACACTCGCCGGTCTCCGCGCAGCCGAGACGCTAAAGGCATTGGATTATGTGGCCGAGCGTCCCGAGGTTCAGGCCGACAGAATCGGCATCATGGGCTTTTCGGGAGGCGGGCTTATCTCGTTCCTGTGCGCGGCGCTGGATGAACGGATACGGGCTGCCGTGCTTGCGGGATATCCCAATACTTTTAAGGACAGCATTATGGCGGTGCAGCACTGTGTATGTAATTATATCCCCGGCATGCTGAACCATGCCGAACTGCCGGAATGGATGGGGCTGATCTCTCCTAGACCCTTGTTTCTGGAGTCGGGAACCCATGATCGGATATTTCCGGCTGCCGGCCTTGAAGCCGCGGCTCATGAGCTCAGGGAAATATATCGGCGTACCGGTGCGGAGGAGAAGCTTCGAACCGATCTGTTCCCCGGGTCACATGAAATCAGCGGCCGATATTCTTACGACTGGTTGTTTGATCGGTTAAGCAGCTAAAGACTTGTGACGGGTATATTACTTAGCCGTTTCTTATCAGGTACTACTTGTAACAGGTCATCGCGCTTATGGGCCGCAACAGACAATGGGTGCAGGTGAAATAAAGCAAAAAGTGACTCCTGAATCATCAGGAGTCACTTTTTTACATGTCAGCATGGTTGCCGCTATAGCGCTTTAGGTTTACTCCAAGCCATCCTGCCAATCTTCGAGCAGGGAGTTCGCATCGGTATTTAATACCGTTTTGGCTTGATCGCTGACGTTGCGTCCCATCGGCTCTTTATTCAGGTGCTTAGTGAAATTCTGCATATGCTTGACGGCATGATCCACTCTTCCCAGATCCAATTGATGCTGTACCTGGTTAAGAGCGTTGGTCAGCTGAGGAATGATCGCTCCGCTTACATCTCCTGAATCCGCGAATCGGGCGATTAATTGTTTCATGGAAGGCACGCTGGTGATGACCCGGAACTGGATTGTTTTATGAAGCTTGTTACCGGAGCGATCTTCAGTCGTAACCGTTGCTGTTATGTCGCCCAAATTACCGGCCAGATCGATATCGATGGCGTCCTTGGTCAATGGATCCAGCGCATATGCTTTGCCGTTGATGGTTATTTCGGCAAATTGGATGGCGGAAGTGTCCGTGAATTTGAAGCTGAGGACCATGTAATCCTCCAAAGAATCGCCATCCTCCAAGCTCTTGCCATTGGCGGTCAGAGTGAAGGAAGGAGCATCGGTAACCTCGACGGTGACTCCCTGCGAAACATTTCCGGACCGATCAACGGACCGGATGAAGAGCGAGTAATCCTTGCCCGCCTCGATTCCCTGTATCACCGCTGTTTGAATACCACGATTGACCTCGATGACGTCGCCGACCTGCTGTCCATTGCTCCGCAGCGTAATTTGCACTTTTTGAGCATCGATATCATAAGGACCATCCCAAGACAGCGTTATGTTTCCTTCACCGCGCTTCACCTGCACGTTCTCTACCTCACCCGGGGCAACGTCGTCCTCTTCGGGTATGGTGGGAGGAGCAGGCTCCGTAAATACGGCCGGATCGCCAAAAGTGAATTTATCAAAGTTGTATAACCAGTCTCCACCTTTGAAAGACATGAATACAATGTGTTTTCCCGTTACAGGGGTAGTTACATCCGTCGAGAAAACTTTGAAATTTTGCCAGCCTCCGGTCCCTGAGACGGTGGCTGTTGCAATGACCGGACCGCCCAGACTGTCCAGTCTGACCTCGATCGTCCCGCCAGCCGTGGCGCTGGCTGCGTTGACATGGAATTGGGTAGGGCTTTCGCTGCCAAAATCGACATAATTATACATAGCATAAGGGTTATTCGGACCAAACATCCCGGCTAAGTAAGTTTCCCCGCCGCCGGTTTCTCTGCCGAAGCCTACCCCATTCGTATAGTTTTCGGCTTCCAGCTTCTCGTAAGCATCTCTTGCTTTTCCTTTCATGGTGGTAAAGGTGAACCACTCCAGATTGAGAGGGTAGTCGCTGTCATTCGCTCCCTTGAAAACAAGGTATACATCGTGAACGCCTACAGCGAGGGTGTCATCGATATTCGCCATGATATCGACCCAGTTATCCCAGCTTCCCAGCGCCGGAATTTGAACGACACCTGCGGTAGGTCCATCTAGACTGTCCAATTTAATCTCGATCGTGCCGCCTTGATTGCCGCTTGCCACATGCACAGTGATACCAGCCGCGCCAGTTCCAAAATCAATTCCTTCATAAGAGGCATAGGCATTGTGATGGATTCCGTCCAAATATCCGAACTCGGCATGTTTACTAAGTCCTTCGCTGCTGTCATAATTTCCGGCCTTCAGCTTGGCATAGGCGTCGGTTTCGGTCGGGTCCGTCGTCGTAAATTGAACCCAGTTTAAATTGAATAAATAATCGTCATTTGTCTTGGTGAAGACAAGATACACATCATGGACGCCGGTTATGGTGCTTGGCGCTCCCTGGTCATCTTTAAGGAGGGTGACGGCATCGATATAATGATTCCAATCGCCCGTTCCCTCTACGTTCAAGGTCCCGACTTTGGGGCCATCCTTGGAATCAAGCCGGATCTCAATTTGGCCTCCGCCCGTTCCGCTAGACGCTCTGGCAATGAAGCCGATCGCGCCGTCTGATCCGAAATCCACATTTTTGTAAGCGGCATAAGAGCCATGCTGGATTCCGCCTAATTGCAGTGAACCTTCAAATGAACCCTCCAGCACGAATCCGGCCCCAATGTTGTAGCGTTCCGCTTCGATTTTCTCAAAGGGGTTTTTGACGGCATAACGAAGCTCCGCTTCCATCGGCTTGATAACGTTTAAAGCTTGAACGGCAGCGGCCGAGGACCAGGATTCATAGGTCCCGGACAGCAGCTGTCCTGCCCAGTTTCCATCCACGATATGATCCGGATTGCGGTGGCTCCAGGCCATTTCGACATTGAATGCAAGCCATTCGTCGAATTCAGCGCTGAATTCGGGGTGCTGGCCGGTTTCATCCAGTGTCTTTTGCAGATAGGCCAGATTGCGCATCAGGATCGTTTTGCCGCCTTTCAGATCTCCGTTGGGGCCTTCGTAATTCAATACCCCGTTTGAATCCACCAGGTGATTCTTGGTGAATTTAGCGGCCTTGACCGCGTCATCGAGGTAAACGGCATTTCCGGTCGCTTCATACAATCCGACGGCCGCTCCGATGTATGTACCCTGGTTGTAGTGAGTGGCATCCGGAACCGCGCCATGTTCAACTTCGATACGGTCGAACACTTTTCCGTTTCCGTCCGTAAGCATCGTTTTGCCCCATCTGAATATTTTGGTTGCCGCGTTCAAATAATGCTCATCTTTTGTAATATCGTAAAGATAAAGTGCAGCTTCCGCCGCCGGGAAGTTAATGCACGCATTCTTGGTATTATGGTCGCTGTTCAGCCACCAAATGCCGCCGCTCGCGAACTCTTCATCCCACTGCGTATCGTACACGAAATCGAAATGATCCTTTGCGGCCTTCAAATATCTTGGATTCCCGGTGATTTGATAGGCTCTGGCGCTTCCCATCGCCCACCACATAATATCGTCATTGAAGGGATTATTCGTCCAATCTTGGCCGTACTTGGCGACGGTGCCGTCATATACATCGTCGATCTGCGTTTTAAGCTCGGCTTTCAAGGCAGGATCGGAGGTATGCTGATATGCATCCATGACCAATTCCCACAGCTCTGCCTCCACCCAGAAGTCTTGATGCTTTTCTCGCTTCGAGTCCTTCCAGAACATCTTGGCGTTCGGGTCCCAGAATGTATCGTTAAAAGCTCTCATCGCAGTATCCCCGTCCGATGCGGTATAGGCGTAGGCTTTGGACGATCCGATGCCCGGCATGGAACCGAGCATAAGCGCGATAGCCAGAGGCACCGCCAGAAACCTGAAAAGTTGACCTGATCTAAGTGACATGAATGTTCCTCCTTTATTTTCAAATTCGAAGCCGATCCGTTCCATTCATGATCGGCTTCATGAGCTTCACGGTTCCGGTTACTACTTGCCGGTCGTAATCACTTTGTTGATTTTTTCGGCCATCACATCCAGTTCGGTGATTGGGGCTTTGCCCATCAGAATGTTTTTCCATGATGCTTCTATGAACGGGTACGCTTTGCCTGCCCATGTCGACAGGAAACGAACCGGCTGCGTATTCTGGGATTTCAGAATATGATCAAGGCCTTCGCCCACTTCAGGATGTCCGGCCGCTTTCAGCGCTTCGTAATAAGCTGCGGAAGATGCTTGATAGGCTGCAGGAGCCACCGGGGTTGAAGGGAGGACTTCCTCGTACATTTTGGAATCCAGGTACTTGAGCACTTTCCATACCGCTTCCGGATTTTTGAGCGTTGCCGGACTGGACCAGCCTACAGCGTCATAAATCTCGGTCTGGCTGTTTACCACCGGCATCGGCACGTAGCCCCACTCCAATTCCTTCGGAGCCGTACGGATCAAATCATCGGCTACCCATTGCCCCTGCAGGGTCATCGGGACTTTACCTTGCTTGAACGAACTCATGGCATTCGTTAAGTCAAAGGTAGGGGGATTCATGTAACCGTTTGCAATGGCGGATTTATATTTCTCGACTCCCTCTCTGAACGGGTCACTGATTTCCACCTTCGTTGGATTGATGATGGCATCAGCGAAGGGAGCGCCGCTTGCGGATACCGAATAGAGAGAGACGTGGAAGGGGTCAAGGGGAGCGTAATAACCAAATTGCTGCACGCCGCCCTGATTGCTCGAAAGTTTTTCCATCGCCGTGAAGAATTCATCATAGGTCCAGCCAATCTTCGGTTCCGGAAGGCCTGCATCCTGGAATGATTTTTTATTGTAAAAAATGCCGTATGTGTTCAAGAGGCCCGGCAATCCGACCAACTTGCCTTCATAGTACCAGCTGTCTACCACGCCGTCGTAAAAGCCCTCCATGAACGCTTTGTCCTGTGTTGCAAGCTCCGTCCAGTCATAGAGAAGTCCTTTGCCGGCATTATCGAGCAGCATGTCGTTGCCGGTCATAAAGATGTCGGGTGCTTTCTTCGCCGTGATCATTCCGTTAATCTTGACACCGTAATTGTCCAATGGTGTAGGGATGAGTTTCACTTTGATGTCGGGGTTATCCTCTTCGAATTTTTTCATGGATGCCATGATTTTTTCGTTCATGGCCGCCGACTCCCAAGTAATCATCGTGACTTCGACGGGTTTCTTGGACCCGGCGTTAGCTTCTCCGGAAGGCGTGTTCCCGGGGCTCGCCGAACCGGAGCCTCCGCCGCTGTTGCCGCCGCAAGCGGCTAGCAAACTTGAAAATAACAGTAAAGTGATGATTCCGCTGGCCCACCTTCTAACACCCTGTCTCATTGAAAGACCTCCCAAAAGGTAAATTTAATGAACTGAACATCACATGGTTTTTACTTCAGTCAAGTTAGGATCGGCATCACCTCCCATACGGTTGGAAGCTTTACTTTAAACCCGCGGAATTCATGGAGCCAAGCCCTTGCATAAAAAACTTCTGGCCAAAGAAGAAGAGCAGCAGCATCGGCAGGATATAAATTAAATCCGCGGCCATAAACAGATTCCAGGCTGTCGCATAGGTGCCCGTATAGGTAGCCATCGCCAGTGACAGCGTCCATTTGCTTGGGTCGATAATATAGAGCAGAGGTTCCAAATATTGATTCCATGCCCCTTGGAACGCAAAGATCACCATGGTTATGATGACCGGCATGGACATAGGCACCAGCACCTTGAGCAGCACATAAAGGTCAGATGCTCCGTCTATTTTGGCAGCCTCGTCAAATGAAACGGAGATCGTTCTTATATACTGGACAAACAGGAACGAGAACGTGGCGTTTCCAAAAAAGGCGGGCACGATGATCGGCAGCCAGGAATCATACCATCCAATGCTGGTGTACAGGTTAAACATGGGAATCATGCCTACAAATCCGGGAAGCATAAGGCTTCCTACAAAAAGCGAGAACCACAGCTTTCGTCCCGGGAACTTTAGCCGTGCCAGCCCGTAGCCTACCAGAACCGAGCTTATAATCTGCCCGATCGTGCAGGTAATCGCAATAAACAGGGAGTTGCCAAACGTTTGCCAAAAGTTGATTTCCTTCGTTCCGGTTACAAAATTGGACCAATGAAATTCCCGCGGAAACCATTCGGGCGGAATTTTGAACACGTCATTGTTGCTCTTCAGCGCAATGGTAACCATCCACAAGAGGGGGAACAGCATCGCAATGGCGCCGATAGCCAATATGACAAAACGAAAGGCATCAATCCAGTTAAACCGTACTCTTCGTTTAACGCGTATGTCCGCTGCATTCAGATTTCCTTGTTGTTTGGGCCATACTTCCGTTTGCATCACTTCTTACCCCCTTATTTGTCGCTTTCGTAATAAACGAACCGGTTGGAGTACCGGTAAGAAATTACGGTAAAGATCATGATGATGACGAACAGTACCCACACTTCCGCGATTGCATAACCAAACATTCTTCCATTGAAGGCGTCGGTATAGATTTTGTAATTCAGCAGGGAGGTGGAAAAGTTCGGGCCGCCTCCGGTCAACACCTGAACCTGGTTAAACGCCTGGAATGCGCCGATGATGCCGAGTATAAGCTGCAGGAACAGGATCGGGGTAATCATGGGCAGCGTAATGTTAAGCGACATCCGCCACCTGGAGGCGCCGTCGACTTCCGCCGCTTCATACATTTCCTGGGGAACCGACTGTAGACCGCTCAGAAAAATGATGACACTGGATCCGACCTGCCATAAACCGATTAACACGATCGATGGAAGCGCTGTCGTTTCACTGGTCAACCAAGTGCCCGGTGGCAGTCCGAACTCTCTTAGCAGTGAATTTGCCAGACCGTATTGCGGCTCATAAATAAATTGCCACAACGTGAGCGTGGCGATGGAGGGAACGACAACGGGAAGATAAAAGATCGTGCGGAACCATTTGATGCCTGCCAAGTTTTTGTTCAGCATCATGGCCAATAACAAGCCTAGAATCAGTGATAAAGGAACACTCAGCATCACAAAGTAAAACGTTGCCCGGATCGAAGGCCAAAAAGCCGGATCCTCGGTGAACAGGTATCTAAAGTTCTCAAATCCGACAAAACGGGGAGAATCGTACCCGCTCCATTCTGTCATGGCGTAATACATGGACGACAACAGGGGGTAGGCGACAAAAATGCTGAAGCCGATAATGGACGGTAAAATGAACAGATATCCGATGACCCAGCCGCGAAGCTTCCTATTGGTTCCCATGGTGATCCCGATGACCTCCTCCGATATCATTCGCTTTGACTCGAATGCCGCAGTAATCCATGATCAGCTCGCAAAACATCATGTTAGCCCAGGAAAACCATGGGCGGGTAAAACGGGCAGGATCGTCTACCAGAAATCCTTCATGCATCATGCCGGTGCCTGCATCGGTATCGGCCATCAGCCGCAGCAGTCGAAGTTTCTCTTCCCGATCCGTGGTCGTCAAGCCTTGAATCGCCAGCGCAATCGGCCATATATAACGATCCGGCGTGTGGGGGCTTCCGACGCCTGCGGCGGCAGTGCCTTGATAATAATACGGATTGGCGTGGCTCAGCACGAACCTACGGGTATTCTGATAGACCGGGTCATCAGCGCTTGTATAACCCAAATACGGAATGGACAAAAGGCTGGGGACGTTGGCGTCATCCATCAGCAGATGGTTTCCCATCCCGTCCGTTTCATAGGCATATATTTTGCCATATTCGGGATGATCAAGAACGCCGTACGACTCAATGCCATGACGGATCTCAGCGGCAAGTTTCTCTGCCTCCGCTTCCAACTCGGGATCGTGCAGGACATCACGGCAAATCTTCGCCAGATAACCGAGCACAACGACGGCGAACATATTGGACGGAATGAGGTATCCGTATGCACAGGCGTCGTCGCTCGGGCGGAAGCCGGACCAGGTCATTCCCGTGTAAGCCACTTCAGCCCCTTTTCCACCGCGCGGCAGCGTGTCGCTTGGAGGACAATCGAAGCGTTCGAAGTAATACGGCGAATCGGTTTCGTGATGCTGCTCGGTTCGCCAGATGTCCAGAATGACCCTGGCAGCTGAATGGAACGTGTGATCCAAATGCGAGGTCCTACCGGTTTCTTTCCATAACAGGTAAGCAAGCTGAAAGGGATAGCATAACGAATCGATCTCATATTTGCGCTCCCATAGCCATGGATTCATGGCGGTGCGGTCGTTCTGATGGCCTTGACCGGAAGGCGAATCATTGAATGCATTGGCGTATGGATCGAGCAGGATGAATGCCGTTTGTCTGCGTACGAGCCCCTCGATCAAATCGGCCAGCTTGTCGTCGTGGCCCGCCGGAACGAGGAAGGGCCGGATTTGCGCAGCCGAATCCCTAAGCCACATGGCTGGAATATCGCCGGTAATGACAAAGGTGGTACCGTCGGGCTGTCGTTGAATGGTCGAACTCAGCGTGTTATCCAGCATGCTCTTGAACATATGTCCGAGCTTCGGATAAGCTGAGGTGCCTTCGGTTATCGTGCGGTTCAAATCATGCAATACAGAAAAATAGTCCGATGTGTACATGGTAAGCTTCTCCCTTCCATTCTTCAGGGTGTTAATCGTTTGGTTAGGTCATTATATAAAACGCTTACATTTAATATAATTACATACCAATTTAATGTCAATATATTATATTGATAAAAATTATGGCTGTTATATTATGTTGGTGTAGTGAATGGCTTATCGATCATTCTGTGGGTCCGCTTGTCCTAGTTTAGGAATATACCGTTGCGACAACGCAATTTATTATTTATTACAGCTTGTATTTATAACATGATATATTGGTATGTGGTGAAAGAACGGCCGTTAGTTGCGGTTGTCCATTGCTTGGTTGAGGAATCACTAAAACATCAAATGGTGTATCATTGCGGGCCGTCTTTTATGAATGGTCGGACAGATATCGGGGATTTAACGTTTTTACGAATCACTTTCCCTCGTACAGGCACTTCTGGGCCGTTGCCTACATAGAATGAGAAGACCGAGAGACCGAGCGCGATAAGGGCCGGTTGCATTGTAACTTCGCAGGAGGTGTCCTAAAGTGCCTGGATTGTTTACCGCAATTGCTTTGTTCATAAAAGAGTTGACCCTGCTCGTTTCGTACGTGAAAAACAACGCGTTTCCCCAGCCTCTGACCGAGGAAGAGGAAGCTAAACATCTGCAGCGAATGGCCGAAGGCGATCCTCAATCGCGTAATAAACTAATTGAGCATAATCTTCGGCTGGTTGCACACATCGTCAAAAAGTTCGATAACACCGGCGAGGATTTAGAAGATTTGATTTCCATCGGGACGATAGGACTCATCAAGGCGATTGAAAGCTTCAGGCCGAATAAAGGCACGAAGCTGGCGACATTTGCTGCCCGTTGTATAGAAAATGAGATACTGATGCATCTTCGTTCCTTGAAGAAGACACGAAAAGACGTATCCCTCCATGATCCGATTGGAACGGACAAAGAGGGGAACGAGATTACACTTATCGATATCCTCGGGACGGAAGCGGATGATATCGTGGATGCCGTGCAGTTAAAAATTGAGAAGAGCAAGATCTACCGGAACCTCGATATATTGGACGACCGGGAGAAGGAAGTTGTTATTGGTCGTTTTGGACTGGAAGCCGGCGGAGAAGAACGGACGCAGCGTGAGATCGCCAAGGAACTCGGCATATCGCGCAGCTATGTATCGCGGATAGAGAAGCGGGCGCTGATGAAGCTGTATCATGAGTTTTACAAGCAGAAACGTTAGCCGAAGAAAACTGAAACTGTGTTAACCACTGATGACCGAAACGGGAATGTCGATATAGAGCCGCTAAAGCCACTTCCTGTGATGGAAGTGGCTTTCGCTCGCTTGATTTATGTAGGGTTCAGCTCGCTCGGCTTGTTGAGTGCACGCAACCCAAACCGCATGGGATTCTGGGATTTATACTGCTGCCATTGCAGTACGCGGCGAATGGCCATCGGCGCAATGATGCTGCCAATCATGCCGAGCAGATCGGATTGAAGTGCTTTTTGAGCGATGATGAAACCGCAAGACCCGCCGATAAATTCAATGGACATGTAGCGCTTTAAACTGGATAACGTGACAACATAAATTACGAATTTATCCTGCTCCTTGATGATGGGCATGATGTACTCCCCCACTCCTTCACGTCTCTGTAACTGCCGACAACGGATTTCTACCTTTCTTGGAATCGTACGACTCTCTCGCAAGAAAAACCTCCGCTAAAAGCGGTCTGTCTTCTGAGTGACTACGGCGTGAGACGTTTTTTCATATGCCATCTTATGTATTTTTATAGGCTATTATGCTTTCCAAGCGAGGATACAAGCCCTGTTACGACAAAAACCAACCGTCTTGGCCATAGAAAAACTGCACCTCCAAATGTTAGATGGTGTCTAACAAGTGGGGTGCAGTTCACGACGGTTGGTTTTTAGTTCGGCTCTACTCGGGTTTCCTTTGTCCCGGGTCTGCTTGAATGCTCTCGTCTTCACCGGGATACTCCCGTTCGATGCCCATGTGCAGGTTGCGATCCTCATAGTCAAACCGATTCGGAGACCGCTGATCCTTGCGCCATGGGGTGCTCTTGCCAAGGGAATCGCTGCGGAGATCGGAACCGTAAGGTCCCTCGGGAAATTCCTCGGCCACCAGATCGTTCCGCTGTGACTCAACGGTGGATAGGTCCGTAAAGTTATCCCGTTCTTCCTTCTCAAATCCGTTCATTCCTGAGACCTCCCGAAAAGGTACTTAAGCTACCGTTTCAGTGTTCCCCTGAACAGATGGAATCATTCCGTTATGTGTCCTGGCTTACTATAATCCTGCAGCACCGAATACGCTGTCGAAGGCTCGCCGTGATTTAGCGATCAATTCCTCAGGAGTCCCGGTCGGCGTGGAAGGCGTCAATATTTCTTGTGTAACCGGGCCTGCATAGCCGATATCGTTCAGAGCCTGAAGGAACCCCGGAAGATTAATTACGCCTTCACCCGGATAAAGCCGATCATTATCGAGAACATCCCCCACGGGAATGTCCTTGGCATCGTTAATGTGGACATGAACGATTTGTTCGGCGCGCAGCTGCCGGATATCCGCAACCGTCATCTCATTGGTGTACCAGTGATAGGCATCATACAGTAGCCCGACATTCGGTTCCCCGATGGCATCGATCCAATCCAAAGTCTCTTGTACTGTCCAGATAAACGGGTTCTTCCATTGGGTGCGCAGATGATGCGGTCCTACAAACTCCAAGGCTAATCGAATTCCATATGCTCCCAAAATGTTGGCACAAGCCCGCAGCCTTGTGGTGGCCAGCGCCATGAAATGAGCTGCTGGTGCGTCGGTGGAAGGAAGAATGTATGTACAGCAGCGAGTGCAGCCGAGGCCCTTGGCAGCTGCCGCTGCAGCCGGTAGTTTCTCGAGTCCGCTTAGGAACTGCTCGTCCGATCCTCTCCATTCCACGGGAAGACCGATTGCCCCAACTTCCAGTTGGCGGGATTGCAGCATATCGGTTGCCGCTCCCACGCCTAGGCGGTCTACAAGACCTTTGGCATCGATATCGACGCATTGGAATTCATATTTGGCCGCGAGTTCGATAAACTGTAAATCGCTTTCAAGTTTTCCGAGTCCTGCGCTTGTTAAACCTTGCAGCATATTCATCGTCTCCATTCACTATAAGATGTCGTATTGCTAGAGGCGGGCGCTTCGTTTATATCAACCCTTTGGTTTTTCATAGTTTCTATTATGATATGTTCCACTCTATAAATCTATGATCGCTTTTTAGTTTTTTTAAGAAAGTTTTTCGAGCTTGTAGCCATAATCCGATTCGGTTGTTGATAGAAGGTTGTGGATGAATGCGGATGAATTCCTACTCTTTCGAAGGGGATTACGGACGTTATGCCGAAATAACCATGTTACACGAACGTTCATTTTACTCGCGAAAAGGAGATTTAACTCAGAATGAATACCATTGAGCTGCGTAAAAAAGAGCTTGGCAACGTGTATCCGGAACCCACAATCAACGAGGAGGTTTTGAATCAATTTTGGGAGGAAGTGTTGAAGGCGTATAACGAAAAGCCGCTTCACATCGTTAGTCTACTGGAAGCGACGCCATATCCTTATATGGAAGTATCCAAGGTCACCTATCATGGTTATGATGATACGCCCATCCATGCTTGGTATATAGCTCCAGCTAAACATTCTTCAGACGAAAAAAACCGACCGTGTATCGTAACCTTTCCAGGTTATTCCGGAGACCGTGGATTTCCAGAACGGTATGCTCACTGGCTGATGCTGGGTTATGCGGTGTTTGCCGTGGATGTCAGGGGACAGGGCGGGGAGACGGGGAATCTGCTTCCATTGGACAGCGGCGTGGTTAAGGGCTGGGTGACGCAGGGGATTACGGATATTCGTCGCTCCTATTACATGGCAGTTGTGATGGATGCTGTGAGAGCGGTGGATGCGGCATCGCAGCAGCCAGGAGTGGATCCGAAAAAAATTGCCGTGGTTGGCGGCAGTCAGGGTGGCGGACTGTCTCTGCTTGCAGGGGCCTTGAATCCGAAGGTTGCGGCCATTGTGGCCGACATTCCCAACATGTGCAGGATGGATTACGGGATTCTGCATTCGGTCAGCTCGCTGAACGAAATCGCCCAATACATCAAGCGGTACCCGGAGCAATTGGATAAAATTCTGGAGCATCTCTCGTATTTTGACATGCTGAATCTGGCGCCGCGAATCCAGGTGCCGGTCATGGTATCCGTCGGCTGGAAGGATACGGTCTGCATGCCCGAAACCATATATGCCGCATACAACCGAATGAAATCAGCAAAAGAAATAAGAGACTATCCGTTCTCTGGCCATGAAGTCAATGAGTACCAGAAGCGGGAGGGCGTCTTGTTCCTGGAACGAATTTTTAACGGGGAATAGAACATGGTGACAGATTTAGGGAGGGCGCTGGGCTCGACGGTCGCTAAGGACTGCTCTTTATATAGGAAGAGGACAGAAGTGAACGGAATTACACACGAAAAAGCGTCATGTATATGTTATATAAGGTAACATAAATTAAATATTTGTTATCTTTTTTGACGTAAACGTATTGACAACTACCCGAAATCACCTATAATTATACCCAAGGACAGAAAAAACTCGATAAGCACCCTATACCTGCCCCGGTCAATGTAATATTAATTTACACAAAGGGATGTTGAACCATGATGACAGCAGGCGAACTCAAGCAGGATATTTTGAGGGTTTACAACGCGATAAATAAGAAAATATTTAACGTGGGTGTAAAGCAGCAAAAAGTCGATTTCGTTGGCAACAAAATCATCATTGTGTCGAGGAATAGTAGAGTCCCCGTCCTCAAACTGCTGGATGAGAATTACCCCCTCTCTACCCGGCAGTTGGACCACCTTTTATTCCAGGTGTTCAAGCAAGAGGTTAAAGCTTCCCTGGAACAGCAGTTTCAATTTAAAATCATCTCCATTCTTAAAGACTATGATGCAGAGACCGAGTTTTCAGGTACCATCGTATTCTTGGAGAAGGAGGTAGAAGCATATCTGAACGACATGCCGGAACTCGGGTAGAGAGCGGGCCGATCGTCAGTTTGGTACCAAGGTACACGTTGGTGTGCGGCTTGGGGCTGGACTGGCGGTTTTTTGTTACATCCGCTTTTGAAAATAAATGTTTGTTGTTACTGAAAAAACATGAAACTCAAAGAAGAGGAGGAAGGGCCATGACTCACAAAATCGAAATATCGGGCGTCAGCAAATGGTTTCGCAGAAACAGGGAAGAGATTCCGGCCATGCGGGAGACGAGTCTGGCGATCGAGGAGGGACGTTTTGTCAGCATAATCGGTCCCAGCGGTTGCGGCAAATCCACCCTGTTCAACATTATCGCCGGCCTGATGCCCCCATCCACGGGCAAAGTGATGGCTGACGGAAAGGATATCGTCGGCACGACCGGTTATGTGGGCTATATGCTGCAAAAGGACATGCTTCTGCCATGGCGCACCATCCTCGACAACATCATTCTGGGCATGGAGGTTCGGGGCGTTCCCTACAAGGAAGCCGTAGAGAGGGCGCTGCCCTTGATGGAGAAATACGGTCTGAAGGGCTTTGACAAGCATTATCCGAAGGAACTCTCGGGAGGGATGAAACAGCGTGCCGCGCTGCTGCGGACGCTGCTCTACGACCGGGATATCATTTTGTTGGACGAGCCCTTCGGCGCACTGGATGCCCAGACGAGGTTGACCATGCAGAACTGGCTGCTGCAGATCTGGGAGGATTTTGGGAAGACGGTTCTGTTTGTCACGCATGACATCGACGAAGCGATTTATTTATCGGATGACATCTATGTGTTCTCTTCCAGACCCGGACGGATCAAGTCCAAAATCACCGTAACGATGGAGCGTCCGCGAAAAACGGAAGACATGACGTCCCCGGCCTTCATGGAGCTGAAGCATCATCTCATGGATTTGCTGTCAGCTGGACAAGATGAAGAACAAATCTCTTAGGGAACAAGAAAAAAATGAGGAGGGAAACCGATGGAAACTGCACGCAAAGAGGCTTTTATCGTACATGCCGTAACGCCAGCGGAGCCTGCCACAGGTTCATCAAAACGGCCGGAGATTGTGCCCTACATCTTGGATGAAGAGGCGATGGAGCGTCGCAGGAGCCGGCGGATCGTCTGGGGTCGGACTGCTGTGGCTGTAATTGTTTTTCTGGTATGGGAGGTGTTCACCCGGATCGGCCTGCTGGATTCCTACTATTGGAGCAGCCCGAGCGCGATTCTTCGCACGACCTGGACCCAAATGACCGAAGGAACCCTTCTCCGTGACATTACGTATACTTCCGGCTCGACGATCCTTGGTTTTCTGTTCGGAACCTTGCTTGGCGCACTGCTCGGACTATCGTTTTGGTGGTCAAGATCCTATGCCGGCATCAGCGAGCCGTATCTTATTATTTTGAATGCCATGCCCAAGCTTGCTCTGGCACCTGTACTCGTCATACTGCTGGGAATCGGATTTTTTTCCAAGGTGGCGCTGGCTTTCTCTATGACGGTTGTCGTTTCGGCGCTATCCGCATACAGCGGCGTGAAGAGCGTGGATCCGGATATGGAGAAGCTGATGTATTCCTTGGGCGCTAAGCGGCATCAGGTTTTTACCAAGGTCGTTATCCCATGGTCCATGCCCTGGATTATCAGCAGCTTGCGGATTAACATTGCGCTTGCGCTGGCAGGTGCCATCGTGGGCGAGTTTATTGCTTCAAGTCAGGGCGTCGGCCGCATGATCATGTATGCGGGGACGATACTGGATATCAATCTCGTGTGGGTGGGCGTCGTCGTCCTGTCGCTGCTGTCCATGGTGATGTACTGGGGCGTGGTGGTGCTGGAGAAGTGGTTATCCAAGGGATTGACCAAACAATAGACAGAATAACCGAACTCATTATTTCTATTAAAAGGGGAATTCATATGAACCAAAAAATGAGGAAACGTTCACTGTTGTTCGCACTGCTCATGGTCACCGGTCTGCTTGGAGCCTGCAGCAATGAGAAAAGCAGCAGCACCGCCTCCGGTGATGGGAAGCTGAAGAAAATCGTGATCGCCGAGCCGCTTCACTCCACGGGATATCTGCCTCTGTATGTAGCACAGCGGGAAGGCTTCTTCGAGAAAAGAGGGCTCGACGTCGAGGTCATCCAAGCAGCAGGAGGAGCGCACGTAACCGCCGTGGTCAGCGGAGATGCCTGGGGCGTGATCGGCGGGACGGAGTCCAATGCCTTGGCTAACAACAACAATTCCGATCCGATCATCTCGGTCGTGAATGTCGTCAATCGGGCGAACGTGTATTTAATGGCCAAAAAAGACACCGCGCCTGCGAGCAATTCCCCCGAAGACCTGAAGGCATTTTTGCAAGGGAAAAAGATTAACGCCGGTCGCCACGGCGGCACGCCAAACCTCCTGACCCGCTATCTCCTGATTCAGCTTGGACTCGATCCGGAGAAGGATGTGCAGCTGCTGGAACCGGCAGACGGCTCAACGGTGGTGACGATGGTCCAGCAGGGTGCGGCCGACATTGCGAACGGAGCCGAGCCGCAGATCAGTGACGGAATATCGAAGAACGTATGGGAAGAGCCGTTCTACAAGTTTCATGATCTGGGGGATTTCTCGTATTCGGTTCTCAGCGTGAAGAAGTCTACCATCGAGAAGGATCCGGAAGCTGTCCAAAGCTTTACCGATGCCATTGTCGAAGCGCTAAAAGTTGTGCAGACGGATAAAGAGCTGGCCAAGAAGAACCTGAAAGCCGAATTCCCGACGTTGTCCGATGATGCCATCCAAGCTGCGCTGGACCGGGCCTATGCAGACAATCTCTGGAGCTTGGACGGGCTGATCTCGGAAGAGGCGTTGAAGCATGATATGGATGTCATGATCGAGACCGGAATTTTTAAAGGGGATTATACCTATGAAACGCTGGTGGATATGCAGTTTGTGAACAATTCCAACAAGTAAGAGGCAAGGTTCATTATTACTAATACACGATCTGAAGGAGAGAGAGTTGGATGAAATCTTTATATCAACTGATGCTTGGAAGCAAAGCGGCGGTCATTGTCATTGATGTGCAAAATGATTATTGCCATCCCGAGGGGGCGTTGTCTCAAGCGGGATGCGATGTTATCGGGGTGGCAGAGATGATGCCGCAGCTGCATAGGCTGCTTCATTCAGCCAGGGAGCTGAACGTGCCCGTCATTTTCATTCAGACGCTTCATGAGAAAGCGACGGATTCCGCCGCATGGACCACCAGGTCCTCGGGACGTTCGGCTAACGTATGCCGGTGGGGGAGTTGGGGCGCGGAATTTTATGAGGTATCGCCGGAGGAGGGCGATATCATCGTCAATAAACACCGGTACAGTGCTTTTGTGAATACAAGGCTGGACTCGGTATTGAAGACGCTGAAGATCGAGACCCTAATCATGACGGGAGTCAGCACCAATGTATGCGTGGAATCAACGGCCCGAGACGGGTTTATGTTGGATTATCATATTGTGCTTGTAGCGGATGCTTGCGCATCGTATTCGCAAGCGGCGCATGACATGACGCTCCAGAATATTGAAGGCTATTTCGGGAAAGTTAGTGAAGTGGCGCAGATTATCGATATTTGGATGGATCAAATGCCTGAGGAACGGCTGCGGTCGATGTCGACCGCTCAGCCGGCTATCGGCTAGCTTGTCAGAACTTGGTTCAACCAGGGGAAGCTCTCCGCATGCGGGGGCCTTTTCTATGAACGGCACAGAAATTAATGAATAAAGCGGGTGAGTCCTGCATGAATAACAGATCAAGGATGATCGTCCAATATACCATTTGTTTAGGTGCATTTCTGTCCAATCTGTCGGCCGGCATGTTCCACATTGCGCTTGTTGATATCGCCAGAACGTTCGATTCCACCATCCCTACGGCACAGTGGATTGTCACCGCCTATTTGCTCGTCATCTCCATATTACTTCCGGTCATGGGAAAGCTGGGGGATATGCTGGGTAGGCGGAAAATCCACAATATCGGCTATTTTGTGTTTATGGCAGGGGCGCTCTGCTGCGCCTTGTCACCTTCATTAAACGGACTGATATCTTCGCGAATTCTGCAAGGCGTAGGAGCAGCCATGTATCAAGCCACCAATATGGCGCTGATCGTCTCGGTATTTCCGAAGGAGCAGCGAGGTAAAGCGCTCGGGCTCATCAGTACGTTTGTCGCTGCAGGCTCGATGGTCGGACCGAGCCTTGGCGGAATACTGATTCAGTGGTTTTCGTGGCGGAGCAATTTCTGGCTGCTGACGGCCATTTCTCTTATTGCATGGTTGTTCGCTCAGCGCTTCATTCCGAAGGACGAACCGGAAAAAAGCGTAAGCCGATTGGATGTGCCGGGGGCTGCCTTGTTTGCGATATCCCTAACCGGACTGGTTACGGCCGTGAATATGGGGGCTCAGCGGGGCTGGGGTTCCTGGCAGGTTACGCTGCTGTTCATCGTATTCGGAGCGGGAGCTGCTTCATTCATCGGGTGGTGTCTATCATCGCGGTGGGAACGAGGAGGGAAGGGGAAACTCCCGTTTATGAAGCTGGATCTGTTTCGGGATGCAGGCGTTAGCGTGGGAATCATCATCACCATCATTACCTATATGGCGGCTTTCTCTGCTCAGCTTGTGCTGCCCGTGTTTTTGCTGAGCGAACTGGGCGTTGAACCTGCCACGGCAGGGCTGATCATGATGGGATATCCGTTGTCGCTGATCATATTCTCGCCACTGAGCGGGAGCCTGTCGGACAAGCTGGGGACATTCCCGTTATTGTCAGCCGGGCTGCTGCTCATGACAGCAGCGTTAATTGTGCTTGGTTTTGTATCGCCGGCATATCCGATCTTCTTCCTGATTCTGCTTATCGTCCTGCTCGGCGGTTCCATGGGTATCATTACGCCGCCGAACAATTCCCTGGTGATGGGCAGGACATCCAAAACGGACCTCGGCCTGATCAGCAGCATTTTGGCACTGTCACGAAATCTGGGGATGATGTTTGGTACGGCGGCGGGGGGTGCCATGCTGGCGCTCCCGAGCCAATTGGCAGGGGGACTTTTAGGATTTCGGATGATATTTGTGCTGAATACAGCGCTGGTTGTTATTGTCTATTTAACGATGATCATATCCTTTCGGTTCGCACGGCATAAAGAGACGTTATCTTCATAAGGAAGAAGTAAGAAAAAGGGTATCCGCGGTCTCTTTGAGACCTGCAGGATACCCTTTTCTTATAGATTATGCCCGGTCGAGAACCGTCTGGAGTGTCGTGCGATCCAAACCTTTCACGAGCTTGATCAGAAGTTCTTTAGCAGCTTCGTAGTCGTCCGTGTGGATGATGGAAGAAGAAGTATGGATATAGCGGGAGCAAATGCCGATAATGGTGGACGGAACGCCGATGCCGCTAAGATGCACTTGGCCTGCGTCCGTGCCGCCCGGCGAGACGAAGTATTGGTATTTGATTTTGTTCGTCTCCGCCGTATCTTGAACGTACTCGACCATTCCGCGGTGAGTCAGCATCGTCGGATCGAAGATGCGAAGCAGTGCGCCTTGACCCAATTGGCCAAACTGGCTCTTGTCCCCCATCATGTCGTTTGCCGCGCTGGCATCCAATCCGAAGAAAATATCAGGTTGAATCAGGTTGGCCGAAGTACGTGCTCCACGCAGTCCGAGCTCTTCCTGGACGGTTGCACCGGCGTAAACGGTGTTAGGCAGCTTCTCGCCATGGAGCGCCTGGACTAGCTCGATTGCCAGGCCGACGCCATAGCGGTTATCCCACGCTTTGGCCATGATTTTTTTCGGATTGGCGAGCGGCGTAAAATCACAGATCGGAACCACCTGCAATCCGGGACGAATGCCGAAAGCTTCTGCTTCCGCCTTATTGTCGGCACCGATATCGATATACATGGTCTTGATGTCGACCGGCTTGCTGCGCTGCGCTTCATCCAGCAGGTGCGTCGGAATGGAGCCGACAACCCCGACGACAGGGCCGTTGTCTGTAATAATTTGCAAGCGCTGAGCAAGCACGGCCTGACTCCACCAGCCGCCGAGCGGCTGGAAACGGACCATACCCGCTTCGGTAATGCCGGTTACCATGAATCCGACTTCATCCATGTGACCGGCTACCATGACTTTTGGACCTTCATCGTTACCGCGAAGAACGGCGAACAGACTGCCCAGCCGATCCTGCACGAACTCATCTGTATATGGCGAGAGGGTATTCTTCAACCAGGAACGAAGTTCCCTCTCAAAGCCCGGTGCAGCCGGGAATTCCGTCAAAGTACGAAATAATTCCAGTGTTGATTCATTCATTACGAAATCGCTCCTTTAGAAAAGGTATGTAAGAGTTTTTCCTTTTCTAGTATGCCCCTATATATCTGAAAAGTCTACAAACCCGTGCCGCTGAGGCTACGTGATTTAAAAGCAAATGGAACAAGCACCCTGCATCCGGGAAAGGAATACGATGTAGAAACGAAGTGGAATTTTTGTTGTCCGAGGGAAGGAGCAGAGTATGAAGCACCATGGGATTGAGGTAAACGTCTATCATGCCGAAGTCAGAGAACTTCTGCTCATTATGGTCCTGTTCATTCTCCTCGTCATTTTGCTGAAATACATTCTTATATAATGATCCGCTCCAGCAAAGATGACAGGCGAGTCTTACTTCAGCTTTCAGGGATATTCCTGAAGGCTGATTTTCGTGCGGGAGGACCTTGATGTTGGACAAGCCGTGATTGCCAATTGATAAGGATGATTTTCCAAACATAAAGGCAGTTGATTCAAAGCATAATGATATCGAGTGATATCCATAATGGCTCTTTAGCGTTTATAAAGGATTCCATACTTAAATAAAAGCGGAGGTGTATTGAAATGCCAGGCTCTAACCAAAAGCCTAAGTCTGATATCACCACAATGAGCTCGGGGGAATATCAGGCGATTGCCAAAAAGCATGAACCTCCCCGCCCCATACTTAAAAATTGCCTGCGTGCGTTTTTGGTGGGAGGTCTCATCTGTTTGATCGGCCAATGCATTCAGCGGTTTTTTATGTCCGTGTTCGATATGAGCACCACCGAGGCGAGCAATCCGACGGTCGCCGTGCTGATTATACTCTCCGTCATTCTGACCAGCTTCGGCGTGTATGACAAAATCGCGCAATGGGCGGGAGCAGGCAGCGCCGTGCCGGTCACGGGGTTTGCGAACTCCATGTGCTCCGCAGCGCTTGAGCACCGTGCGGAGGGTTTGGTCCTCGGGGTCGGGGCCAGCATGTTTAAGCTGGCGGGATCTGTCATTGTATTTGGTACCGTGGCTGCGTTTATTATCGGTATCATTTACGCCATTTTTGGCATTGAGGGGAGGTAACGAGAGATGAAGGTAATCGGCCAAACCTGGCAGTTCGAGAACAAACCGGTCATTATTGGCGCGGGGACGATTGTAGGCCCGGAGGAAGGCGAAGGGCCACTCGCCAATGATTTCGACTATGTCTACGACAATATTGAGATTAACGAAAAAACATGGGAAAAGGCGGAGCGGAAACTGCTGGAGGATGCTTCGAGAAAAGCGGTAGAAAAGGCGGGCATCAAGGAAGACCAGCTGCAGTTTTTTGTGGGCGGGGACTTGATGAACCAGATCATTAGCAGTTCGTTTGCCGCTAGACAGTTGGGAGTGCCTTACATTGGCGTATTCGGTGCTTGCTCTACATCGATGGAGAGCCTCGCGATGGCCTCCATGCTCGTGGATTCAGGAGGGGCCAAGTATGTCATGGCCGGCACTGCAAGCCATAACTGTACAGTTGAGAAGCAGTTCCGTTATCCGACGGAATACGGATCGCAGAAGCCGCCGTATGCGCAATATACGATAACGGGAGCAGGCTGCTCCGTCATTTCGGACAAGGGAGACGGTCCGGCTGTCACGTATGCCACCATTGGCAAGGTGGTCGATCTGGGTATCAAGGACCCGTTTAATATGGGAGCGGCGATGGCTCCGGCGGCAGCCGATACGATAACGAAGCACTTTAAAGACACAGGTCGGCAAGCGAAGGATTATGACCTGATCGTGACCGGTGACCTGGCCTCGGTCGGACTTCCGATCGCCAAAGATCTCTTGAAACAAAATGATGTCATCATGGACGGCACAGTATTTGCCGATTGCGGCTTAATGATCTACGACATGGAAAAACAGAAATACGTTAATGCAGGGGGCAGCGGCTGCGGCTGCTCGGCTGTTGTCACTTATGGCCATATTTTGAAGCGGATGCGCAAAGGCGAATTGAAAAAGGTGCTGGTCGTTGCTACCGGCGCCTTGCTGTCGCCTCTTTCTTACCAGCAGGGTGAGAGCATTCCATGCATCGCTCACGCTGTAGCCTTAGAGATGGGAGGATAACACAATGCAGTTTTTATGGGCGTTTATTATTGGTGGTCTGATTTGCGTCATTGGGCAAATTATGATGGACGTTATTAAATTGACACCGGCACATACGATGAGTACGTTAGTGGTCGCCGGAGCCATCGCCGACGGATTCGGATTGTATGAGCCGCTTGTCAAATTCGCGGGAGCCGGAGCCTCCGTGCCGATCACCAGTTTTGGTAATTCGCTTGTGCATGGCGCCTTAACGGAGCTGGGGAGGGACGGCTGGATCGGGGTCGTGACGGGGATATTCGAAGTCACCAGTGCAGGGATATCCTCGGCCATCATTTTCTCGTTCCTGGCCGCTCTGTTTGTTCGTCCGAAAGGATAAAACTAGAATCATCAAGAAGGAGAGGACCCTGGCATTATGCCGGGGTCTTTTCCTGTTTATAGGGACGATAAGAAGGTGAATAGGCAAAATATCTCTTCGAATGTACTCCGGGACCTCGATCATGTACAATAGTACTAAAATAAGTATTTATTCCCTTACAGGAGGTTAGTCATACATGCCCGTAAGCCAAGAATCCATGAAAATCATTACCTCGGTGCGAACCAATCTGGAGTCGTGCCTATTAGGCAAAGAATTTGAGATCCAATTGCTCCTTACGGCGCTGCTCGCTGGCGGACATGTACTGATCGAGGATGTGCCCGGCACAGGAAAGACCCAACTGATCAAAGCATTAGCGAAATCCATGCAGGGAGACTACCGCCGCATTCAGTGTAACCCGGATATTCTCCCGAGTGATATAACGGGCGTTTCGGTATTCCACCCGAGAGACGAAATGTTTTACTTCCGTCCAGGTCCAGTCATGACCAACATTTTGCTGGCGGATGAAATCAATCGAGCGACAACCAAGACGCAATCGGCCCTGCTTGAGGTAATGGAGGAGCGCAGCGTAACAGTGGATGGAGCTACCCACGAGCTTCCGCATCCCTTCATGCTGTGCGCGACCCAGAACCCGATCGATTTTGAAGGCACCTATATGCTCCCGGAAGCACAGCTGGACCGGTTTATGCTGAAGCTGAGCCTGGGTTACCCTGATGCTGCCACGGAGAAGCAGTTGATGTACCGTTCGCGGGACGGACAACTGGCGGACAAGCTTCAGCCTGTGACGCATATGGATACCATTTCGGCTATTCAACGTGAGATTCGCGAGGTATTCATCGGTGACCCCGTCGCCGATTACTTGCTGAATATTACCCGGTCGACCCGCGAACACCCTTCCGTTATGCTGGGCGCAAGTCCCCGGGCAACGCTGTCATTCATGAATGCTGTTAAAGCTTATGCCTTCTTGCAAGAGAGGGATTACGTTCTGCCAGATGATGTGAAGACGCTGGCTCCATACGTACTTTCGCACCGGATCATGCTGCGTCCGGAAGCCAGGCTCGACAATGCGAGTCCCGAATCGGTGCTCGAGTTTATACTGCGTCAGGTCAAAGTGCCTGTTCAGATGGGGAGATAGGCATGCGCCGCGCTGTTTCGTTATTTTTGAATGGCATGCAGCCGTCTAGACTGGCAGCGGTATTGGCGGTATGGTGCCTATGTCTTTTGTATGTATTATTTCAGGGGGGCAAAACCTCGCTCATGCTTTTCTCCATGGTCAGCCTTCTGACGATCTATTTGATCGGTGCAGGCTTTGGTGGGGTCAATCGTGTGAAAGCCCAGCGAAGAGTGCTGGGAGGAACGGAGCAAGAAGGAGAACCTCTTCACGCCGGTGAACAGGTTCGCGTGAAGCTGGAGGTCCATGTTCCGGGATTGCTTCCGATGCCCTATATGATCGTGCGTGAAGTATTGCAAAGGCACAACGGCGACTCCTGGTCTTTTGAAGATAGCGTCATTCCGAACCTTCGCGGTGCGGGCAAACTTGTATTTCAGACCCCTCCGCTTGAACGGGGGCGGTACGCTTTTTCAAAGACGGAATGTATCAGCGAGGATATTTTCGGATTAATGGAGCATAAGGGACGAATTGAAGTTCAGACCGATTTCCGCGTTCTGCCAAGAACAATATATATTCCCAAATGGCAGCGAAACATACGGAATTCAAGATTGGGCGGTACGCATACCACGGTTTCGGCTTCAAGACGGGAAACAACGCAGATTAACGGAGTTCGCGATTATGTATATGGCGACCGGATCTCCCGGATTCACTGGAATGCAACGGCGAAGACGGGCTCGTGGAAGTCGAAGGAATTTGAGCATGAATCGTTTCCCAGAACGATGATCGTGCTGGACTGCACCGCGGACGGATATGATCATGCCCAGCAATTCGAGCTCGCCGTATCGGCAGCTGCATCGCTGATCGAGTATGGGGCCAAGGAGCATGCGGGTACAGGCTTGTTCACGGCTACCCGAGAAGCTCAAATGTTCGCTCCCGCCGATCACGCCGGAGAGCGGATGCGCATGATTCAGCATTTGGTTGACGTGGATTATAACCGTAAAACCAAATTGATTGCTTCCCTGGAGAAATCCTATCGCCATTTCCCAAAAGGAGCCCTGTTCCTGCTGATCAGCCCGATGAGCGGCAAGGACGCTTCAGAGATCATGCGCTGGGTAGAAACCAGGGGAATGAACCCTTGCTTCTTGCAAATTAACAATTCCAATGAAACGAAAAAACGCGATGAATCCATATCGCTTCTGCAATCCCGGGGGATTTCAAGCTATTCGGTTTCTTCCCTTGATGAGCTTCCGGCTGCGCTGGGAGGTGGTGCATGATGAAGTTATGGCTGGACAAACTATCTACTACCTTCTTTAGTACTTTAACGATGCTATGGATCTGGATCATCGGGATGCAGTGGGTCTCCTTTACGGAGACGATATGGCTCTCGGAAACGACAGCCATCGTTATTGCAGCATTAACCATTACGGCGGTTACCGAAGCGCTGCTGCCGATCAAGCAAGGTTACCGGGTGCTTATCCAGTTTGTTTTGATCTTGTATTGTGTGTACAGTTTGCTGAAAACTTACGGTAATCCGGTTCCCGCCTTCGGAGCTGAAGGCGTTCTGACCGAGGAAATCATGTATCTTTTTCCTTATTTGTGGTTTGCTATCGCCGCATGGGCCGCTTTTCTGTTCCTTACGCGGTGGGCCAAAACCAAGGCGCGCGTGCTTTTTGTAGTCGGGATCAACGTCATCGGTTTTGCCGTGCTGGATTCCTTTACGAAAATCGTGCTGTGGGATGAGATCGCCTGGGTGGTCGGAGCAGGGATGGGCTGGCTCGTATCCAGCCATTTTAACCGGTTCCGCAGGCGCTTTCCGCAGGGTTGGGTCAATTTATCGAAGTATCCGTTTAAGATTATCGCCAACATTCTGGTCATCTTCTCTTTGATCATTGTGGCCGGCGTGAATATGCCGCATGTGAAGCCGACATTAACCGATCCTTACACGGCGTGGAGAGAGTGGAACGGAGTGCCGTTATCCGGCAGTAGTACAACCGGGACCGGAACCCTTATCGAGTCACCGTCTGAAAGCATGTCCGGGTATGGACGAGAGGATAATAACCTTGGCGGCGGTTTTAATTTCGACTATTCACCGGTGATGTCGATTACCTCGGATGAACGCAGCTATTGGCGAGGGGAGACCAGAGCCGTATACTCGGGAACAGGTTGGGCGGACGGAGCCAGCAGCCGGCGTTCCGGTACGGGCGTGGGCATCGGTGAGGATTTGCCGGGAGAAGCCAGCGCATCCGTACCTACCAAAACGTTGGAGCAATCGGTAACGATGCTGAGTGATACGGTGTATCCGGTATTGTTCGGTGCCTACACCGTTCGTCAGTTGGAGAATTTGGATGAGGATATCGATCCGGATCGGCTCAGCTGGGTGACCGAAGGCGCGGAAATGCATCTGGACGACGTTCGTAATGCGGACTACCCGAAGAGTTATACCTTAACGTCGCAAGTGCCCGTGATTCCAATCGATGAGCTGAGCACCAGGACTTATGAGGAACTATATTCCAGCTCGATTGACGATGCTTATATCCAGATGCCGAGAAACTTTCCTGACCGCGTTTCCGATCTGGCAGAAGAAATTACCGCGGACGGAGATACGCCGTATGAGAAGGTCATGCTCTTGCAACAATATTTAACGAGCAACTTTACTTATACCAACACACCGGATCTTACGCGCAAGAAGAGCGATGATTTTGTGGATGCGTTTCTGTTTGAAATCCAGGAAGGGTATTGTGATTATTTCTCTACATCCCTGGTGATGATGACACGGTCGCTGGATATCCCCGCGCGCTGGGTCAAAGGCTACGCGCCGGGAAGAATGACGGCTTCGGAGTACGTTCCGGCCGATGGTCAAACCACGATTGAGCCCGGAAACTATACCGTTACGAATGCTGACGCTCATTCCTGGGTTGAAGTATACTTCGGTGAGTACGGCTGGGTTCCTATTGAAGCAACACCAGGCTTCAGCATGCCGATTCTGACGGCCGACACAGACGCTAAGCCTGTAATTGAGGAAGAAGTTGAAGAAGAAGAGAAGGCAGAGGACAAGGCTACGCCAGCCGCAGCCTCTGATCATCAGCAACCTGTCTGGGTTAAAGTTGTTGTCACGGCAGCCGTGGTTGTTATCGTATTGTGGATTCTGTACATCGTGTGGAGAATGCGCATCAGCCTGCGTTTTGCCGGGGCACGCATTCGGGCGGGCAAGCCGCTGACGGCAGCGGATAAAGTCATTGCCGAAACCGAACGATGGATTCGTTCCGTGCAGCGCCGAGGCTTAGTGAGGCAGGAACATGAAACCCTCCGTGAATCGGTTGGCCGCTGGGTAAGTGCACACCCTGAGCTGGGAGCAGAGCTGATACCGCTGCTGCAGCAATTTGAAGCGGCTCGGTACAGTCCGGCTGAAGTGAAGGAGGAGCAATGGCGCTCGGTCCAACATGATGCTCAGAAGCTGAAGAAGTCCATTAAGAAGGTCCGCATTGTATCCGAGAAACGTCTATCAACCTAATCCAAGAAGACAGACCTCGTGATGGTGGTTGTTGTTGCGTGTATCAGGATAACTCGATATGAATACGTTCTGATATCCGGTCATTTCAAGACCGCCCGGTCCGCTTCCAATTAGCCGCCGGGTGGTCTTTTGCTAGTAAAGTCAGCGGTGCGGTATAAGGGAAGAAAAAGGCTCGTGATTATTTTTACTAAGGAACCGGAATATGGTATAGTTTTTCGTATGAAATTGAGGTGACGAACTTGTTTGAAATGTTAATTCCAAAGCTCCGTGTCAATACGGTTTTTGATATTAACCTAGAGGAATTATATGAGCAGGGGTATCGGGGGATCATTACCGATTTGGATAATACTCTTGTAGGGGCGAAGGCACCGGTTGCCACGCCGGAACTGGTTGTTTGGTTCAAAAGGGTGAAGGAGATCGGTTTCCAGCTCATCATCGTCTCGAATAACCAGCTGGAACGCGTGTCTAAATTTGCGACGCCGCTGGATATCCAGTATGTGCATGAAGCCCGTAAACCAAGCAATACCCCGTTTCGCAAAGCGATGAAGATGATGGAGCTTACGCCGGAGAAAACGGTAGTTGTCGGCGACCAGATGCTGACCGACGTATATGGCGGGAATCGGCTGGGTCTGTATACGGTACTGGTTATGCCCATCGCCATCAACGATGAGGGATGGTTTACGCGCCTGGTCAATCGCCGGGTGGAGCGCATCGCATTGACCCGTTTGCGCAAAAAAGGATTATGGATGGAGGAGGAACCGAAATCATGACGTTGCCTACTGGCGGAGAAGACATCAAGAAGTGCAGCGGCTGCGGCATACAGCTTCAGAGTGCAGCACAGGACAAGCCGGGCTATTTGCCGGAGAAGGCTTGGGACCGCGATCCGGTTATTTGCCAACGATGTTTCCGGATTAAGAATTATAATGAAGCGTCCTCGGTTGCCGTAGACCAGGATGAGTTTTTACGGCTGCTGGGACAGATCGGCGGCAAGAATGCGCTTGTCATTCATATCGTGGATCTCTTCGATTTTGAAGGCAGCCTTATTTCGGGGCTGCAGCGGTTTGTCGGCAACAACCCGGTTATTCTGGCCGTTAACAAGACGGATCTTCTGCCGAAGGTCACCAATTGGAATAAGGTTCTCAATTGGGTACAGAAGCAGTGCAAGGAGCATGGCCTGAGAACCGAAGACATCGTGCTCTGCAGCGCGAAGAAGAATCAAGGCTTTGAGCGGTTGCTGGAGACGGTAGCGCATTACCGAGGCGACCGGGACGTCTACGTGGTTGGCGCCACGAATGTGGGTAAATCCAGCTTGATCAATCGCCTGATCCGCGACTACAGCGATTTAGATCAGGAGCTGACCGTTTCCCGTTATCCGGGAACGACGCTGGATATGGTCAATATTCCACTGGACGACGGCCGGTATATTATTGATACGCCGGGCATCGTGTACCCTTGGCGCTACAGCGAGCTTGTGAGCCGTGAGGATTTGGGGACGGTTATGCCGGAAAATCCGCTGAAGCCGATGGTTTACCAGTTGAACGAAGGGCAGACGCTATTCTTCGGAGGTTTCGGCCGTTTTGATTTTCTCCAAGGAGAGCACCAATCCTTTACTTGCTTTATCAGCGGCAGATTAGGGATTCATCGGACCAAGCTGGAGCGAGCGGATTCGTTATTTGCTGAGCATGCCGGAGAGCTGCTCTCACCGCCGACCAAAGAACGGATTGAAGAACTGCCGGAATGGACAAGACATGAAATCCGTATTCCTAAGGGAACCCGCCAAGACGTGTTTATCTCAGGGCTCGGCTGGATCAAGATCAATGGTGAACAGGGAGCGCTCGTGGCGGTTCATGTCCCTAAAGGAATCAAAGTTCTGTCGCGTCCATCCTTGATATAATTGATGAATCGCTTTGGTATACCGCCCGGTTTATCATGGGAGAGATAGGGGAGAAATGAAAGTGAATCCAATGATCGAGCGTGATTATTTGCTCCTTGGCGTAATGGGGGACCCGATCGGTCACTCGAAATCACCGGCCATGCATCATGCGGCGATCACAGCCCTGGGATTGTCAGGGGCCTATGTGCCCCTTCATATACGTCCGGAGGGGCTTCGTGACGCCATCCAGGCTGTCAAAGCGCTGGGATTCCGCGGGGTGAACGTAACGATCCCGCACAAGGTGGAGGTTATGAAGTATCTGGATGTCGTCGATGAAGGGGCGCGGCGCATCGGTGCCGTGAATACCATCGTCAACGACAATGGCCAATTGACGGGTTATAATACGGATGGGATCGGATATGTTCGTTCATTAAAGGATGAAGCCTGTCCCGATCTTAAGGGGAAACGCATCGTCGTCATCGGCGCTGGCGGAGCGGCCAGGGGGATCATCTATGCCCTTACCGGAGAAGGGCCTGAGAAGATATCCATTGTGAACCGGACATCCGCCAAAGCGCTGGCGTTGGCCGAGGAGTGGAGCTCGCTTGCCGACTTGAGGGGATACGGAGAGGATCATGCCAGAGAGGCGTTGTCGGATGCCGATGTTGTGATCAACACCACTTCGGTGGGCATGTTTCCCCGGGTTTCCGAGCTTCCCATTCCAATGGAGTATATACCGGAAGGGATCGTTGTCAGCGATCTGATCTATAATCCGTTGAAGACCGAGCTGTTACGGGAAAGTGAGCTTCGGCAATGCACGGTGCATGGCGGACTTGGGATGTTCATCAACCAAGGGGCGTATGCATTCGAGTATTGGACAGGTCTGACGGCGCCTGTACAGGCGATGAAGGAAGCGGTTCTGACCAGTTTCTAAGTCGAGGTTTAATATCTTGTTTATTGATTAATGCTTATGCAAAAGCTACAATATAGCTTTCGACAAGCAGCAAGCTTTAATAATTGAATATTTAAGGAGTAATGACCAAGCATGTTAACAGGAAAGCAAAAACGACATTTACGTTCGCTTGCGCATCATCTGGATCCGCTGTTCCAGGTAGGCAAGGGAGGCAGCAACGAGCATCTGATCCGGCATATTTCCGAGGCGATTGAGAAACGTGAACTCATGAAAGTATCCGTCCTCAACAACTGTCTTGAAGACCCGCGCGAAATCGCCGAGGAGCTTGCTGAAGGTGCCGGAGCCGAACTGGTACAGGTTATCGGCAAGACGATTGTGCTTTATAAAGAATCGAAAGACCACAAAACCATCGAATTGCCGTAAGGGAGCCCTAATAGCTCCAGTTTAGCGGATATAGAATAACTCTCTTATTAGGGGAGGTGAACCCGAATGAAGGTAGGGATAATGGGCGGAACCTTCGATCCCATTCATATCGGGCATATGCTCGCAGCCGAGTGCGCGCGGGACGCTTACGATCTGGAAGAGATATGGTTTATGCCAAGCCATATCCCCCCGCACAAGGAAGATGCTGGCGTAACCGGCCTGATGAGGCTGGAGATGACCGCTGAGGCAGTAGCCGACCATCCATCTTTTCGTACATTGGATTGGGAAGTGAAGCGCGGCGGCGTATCCTATACGGTAGACACGGTCAGAGAACTGCGGGAAACGTATCCCGAGCATGATTTCTCGTTCATTATCGGAGCGGATATGGTAGCGTATCTTCCCAAGTGGAATCGGATCGGGGAGCTGGCGGACATGCTGACGTTTATTGGGCTTAACCGTCCCGGAACCAAGCTATCGGTGGATGATCTGCCTGATTTCCTGCAAAAGGTGGTAGTGACAGCGGAGATGCCGTTGATCGAAATATCCTCCACCATGATTCGGAGCAGAGCCGCATCAGGTTCGTCCATCCGTTATATGGTGCCGGACCGTGTATACGATTATATTGTTAGGAGCGGTATTTATGGAGTACAGCCGTGATGAACTCATTGAAGTGGTATCCTCCCAGATGCCGGCCAAGCGCTGGGAGCACACAACAGGCGTAATGGAAACCGCGGTCATCCTTGCAAAGAGGTTCGGGGCCGATCCGGTTAAGGCGGAATTAGCCGCTATCCTGCATGATGTGGCCAAATACTGGCCCGTGCAAAAGCTTCATCAAATGATGGTGGAGCATGCGCTCTCCGAAGAGCTGCTCCATTACGATAAGCAGCTTTGGCATGCTGAGGTAGGCGCATTCGTAGCGGAGCACGAATATGGCGTGACGGATGCCGAGGTGCTTGACGCCATCCGCTACCATACGTCTGGGCGCATAGGCATGACGCTGCTTGACAAGGTGGTCTGTCTTGCGGATTATATGGAGCCGGGACGGGATTTCCCCGGCGTGAATAATATTCGCGAACTGGCCAACCATAGCCTTGAAGAGGCGCTTGCAGCCGGTTTTGATTCGACGATCGGACATCTGCTTTCGCGCAGACAAATCATTTTTCCGTTGACGGTACTAGCCCGCAACGATCTAATTAAGCAATTGGAGGCGAATTCATGACGTTGAAACCGAATGAATTATTAAATGTGGCAGTGACTGCCGCTGAAGATAAAAAAGCGATGGATATCGTGGTTCTGGATCTTAGAGGAATTTCCCTGATCGCAGACTATTTTGTCATTTGCCATGGTAACTCGGATACACAAGTGCAAGCGATCGCAACCGAAATTCGTAAACAGGCTCATGATGCAGGAGTAGCTTTGCGCGGACTGGAGGGAATGGATGCAGCCCGCTGGGTGCTGATGGATCTCGGAGACGTGATCGTTCATATCTTCCATCGCGATGAGCGCGAATATTACAACATCGAACGACTGTGGTCGGATGCTAAAGTGGTGGAGAACGTATGAGTCTGATTGCCGGCACATTAACGAAACTCGTCGTTTCCAGAGAAGTGTCCCCTTATGGTTATTTTCTGGATGGCGGAGATCGGGATGTGCTTCTTCATTATTCGGAGCTCACGGGTAAGATTGAGCCGGGGGATACGGTAGAGGTCTTTATATTCTTTGATACGGAAGACCGCCTGGCCGCTACGATGAAGAAGCCTTACCTTACGTTGGGTGAAACCGCTAAGCTTGAGGTGGCGGACGTCCATCCGCGCCTCGGCTGTTTCCTCGAGATGGGGCTTGGCAGGCAGCTTCTGCTTCCAATCCGAGAATTGCCGGAGTTGCGGGAGCTTCACCCCCAAGTGGGAGATCATGTGTTTGTCATCATGGAGCATGATAAGCAAGGACGACTTCGCGCGAAACTCGCCGGAGAACAAGAGCTTGCTCCGCTTGCGTTCCATGCGCCTGAATCGTGGAAGGGCCAATGGTTCACAGCTCTGGTGTACAAGCCGCTCCAGATGGGCACGTTTGTCATCATCGATGGCGGTGTGATCGGTTTCGGCGCGATCGGCATGATCCATTCCTCGGAACGGACGCGTATGCTGCGGCTTGGTGAAGAGGTGAAGGTCCGGGTCAGCCATATCCGGGAAGATGGCAGGGTCAACCTGTCCATGGTTCCGCAAAAAGAGATCGGCCGGACGGATGATGCAGACCGGCTGCTTGCTTTTCTGAAGGAGCGTCCGGGCCATGGGATGCCGTATTCGGATGAAACGCCGCCCGACATCATTAAGCAGCGGTTCGGCATTAGCAAATCCGCCTTTAAACGCGCGCTTGGCAAGCTGATGAAGGACGGTTTGGTTACGCAAAAGGACAGCTGGACGTATATGGTCAATCAAGAGGAGAACTCCGGATCAAACGAATAACCCGGCAAGGTAGGGGAAGCTTCTAAGGAAAGTGGTGTCATCATGTTGTCTTACCGCAAGTTTGCTTACGTATATGATCAACTCATGGAAGACATGCCGTACCCGGATTGGATTCGTTTTGCGAGAACCGCCTGGGATAAGCACGGAATGCCAAAAAGCGTCGTTGAGCTCGGGTGCGGGACAGGCAGCATTACCATTCCGCTCGTGAACTCCGGTTTCGAGGTAACAGGAATTGATCTGTCGGCAGATATGCTCTCAGTTGCCAGACGCAAGCTGGAGGGTACACCCCAGGGGCATCGATTGTTCCGGGAAGGCAGCGTCCGCTGGGTACAACAGGACATGCGTTCGTGGGAGCTGCCCGAGCAGGTGGATTCCGTCATTTCATTTTGTGATTGTGTGAACTACCTGCTGGAGGAAAAGGACATTCGTTCCGCATTTACAAGGACCTACAACGGTCTCAAGGAAGGCGGCACGTTCCTGTTTGATGTGCATCACCCGAACACACTGCTTCGATACGACGAAGAACAGCCCTTTGTGCTGGACGAACGGGAAGTGTCCTACATTTGGACATGCGACCTGGATGAAAGACGGATGGAAATTGAGCATCATCTCTCCATCTTTGCACGTGATGGCCAAGACCCTACGGTCTACCGTCGCTTTGAGGAAACGCATGTGCAGCGGGGATATGACCCCGAATGGATGAAGGTCGAGCTGGTTAAGGCCGGATTCCGGGATGTGAAATGTTATGCCGATTTTGAGTGGATGGAAGCGGGCCAGGATGCATCCCGGCTGTTCTACGTTGCCGTAAAATAAACGAAAAAATCCTTTTATGAGAAGCACTTTCTTTTGTCTGTAGCGACAAAAGAAAGTGCTTCTTTTTCGTTGTGCATGGATTCATTATATTCAAAGACATTTCTTTTCCGCTTTATTTGACTGTAGTTAAGGTTCGGTAGCAGGGATATGGGTTTGCTTCCGAGACTGTGCTACGATGAGGAATAGATAGGATGAACAGAAATGAGAGCGCTATCTCAAGAGATGTTTCTATGCATCCGGCGTGCTCTGAATGACCGTATTTGAGTTCAATGATGATCAAATGATGCATAAGCTAATCTATTGGGTCGAGAGAGGATGAATGAGCATGAAACTGTCTGTATTTACAGTCGCAACTCCTGACTTACAGCCTGAGGAGTTGGCAAAAGCCGCGGCGGATGCCGGTATCGAAGGAATCGAATGGCGTTTCAAGGAGATTCCGGAAGAAGCTGCGGGGGAGAAGCCCTCCTTCTGGAGGCATAACCGCTGCTCCATGGATCCAAACGGCACGCAGGAGGATTGGCTCAGGTTTCAGCAAGCAGCCGACAAGCATGGCCGGCGGAGTCTTGCGGTCGTCCCTTATCTGACATGCGGCGACGTGGAAGCAACGGAGAAGGTCATGCAAGCGGCCAAGCTGATCGGAGCCTCCTTTATTCGCGTGGGTATTCCGGGATATGACCGAAAGCGAAATTACAATGAACTGTACGACCAGGCGGTCCGTTATCTGCATGAGGTACAGGATCTCGCTGCGGCATACGGGGTCAAGGGAGTAGTGGAAACTCATCATCTTACGATCACTCCGAGCGCGGGATTGACGCACCGGCTTGTATCCCGCTTCAATCCGCAGCATATCGGCGTGCTGTATGATCCGGGCAACATGGTCCATGAAGGTTACGAGAACTACCGGATGGGCTTGGAGCTTCTTGGTCCCTACCTGGCCCATGTCCATGTGAAAAACGGGGGTTATCGCAAAACGCCTTCCGAGGATGGCACCTCGGCGACGTGGTCCGGGGAATGGGTCCCGCTTGCCCAGGGGGCCGTCCCATGGAAGCAGGTTATACAGGATCTGCAGTCGGTTGGTTACGAAGGTTATTACGGGATCGAGGATTTTAGCGGAACGTTCCAGTCCAGGGAAATGCTTGTTCGTTTTGCCGAGCAGATGAAGTTGTGGTCAGATCAGAAACAAAACGCGTAGGTCACTTTTGAAGGAGGCTATAGATATGGAGCAGGTAAGAGTAGGGGTAATCGGACTGGGGATGGGTTTTTCGCATGCCAGATCGCTGGCGTCCGGGCGGATCAAAGGCGCGCGGCTTAGCGCAATATGCGATCTGAATCCAGCCAAGCAGGAAGAAGCGAGGGCAACGCTGCCTTCGGACGTAAAAATTTGGAGTGATACGGACGCTATGATCTCATCGGGGGAGATAGATGCGGTAATTATTGCCACGCCCCATTATGCCCATCCTCAAGTAGCGATCGAGTGCCTGAATCATGGACTCCATGTCCTGATCGAGAAACCGGCAGGCGTTTACACGAAGCAGGTACGGGAAATGAATCGCGCGGCAGAAGCCAGTGACAAAGTGTTCTCAATTATGTACAACCAGCGCTGTAATCCGCTATACAAGAAGCTGAGAGAGCTTATTGCTGACGGCGAACTCGGTGAAGTTCGGAGGATGAACTGGATCGTAACGAATTGGTACCGGTCCCAGAGCTATTATGATTCAGGCGGATGGCGAGCTACCTGGGCTGGAGAAGGCGGAGGGGTGCTGATTAACCAGTCCCCGCATCAGCTGGACCTCTGGCAGTGGACGACCGGCATGATGCCAAAGAGAATTCGTGCATTTTGCGCCTTCGGTAAGTACCGGAACATCGAAGTCGAAGATGACGTGACGTCTTATGCGGAATACGAGAATGGTGCTACGGCCGTCTTTATTACGACAACGGGTGAAGCCCCGGGCACTAACCGATATGAAGTGACGGGAGACCGCGGAAAAATCGTTATCGAGGACGGCAAGCTCACCTTCTGGCGCCTCCGTGTGCCAGAGCCGGAATTCAATCGGGAGTATACCGGGGGCTTCGGCGAACCGGAATGCTGGAAATGCGAGGTGCCGATCTCGGGGGATAATCCGCAGCATAGCGGCATTATCCAGAACTTTGCGGATGCTATTTTGCATGGAACGCCATTGATTGCCCCGGGTGAAGAGGGAATTCATGGATTGACGCTGTCCAATGCCATGCATCTGTCCACCTGGACCGACAATTGGGTTGATCTGCCTCTTAACGAAGAGCTGTATTACGAAATGCTGCAGGAACGGATCACACATTCTTCCGCTCAGAAAACGGTCAAGGAGATCGGGCAGGTGGATATGAGCAAAACGTTTGGATCCTACTAAATAATCAGGAGGCATGTGGTATGGACCGCAGTAATGGAATGCTCTATGCGCCGGTGGGCAAGGCCCAGCCGGTGTGCAAGCCCGGAGAGTTTATGTTTGCCGCCATGTCGCTGGAGCATGGGCATATATACGGCATGTGTAACGGATTGATCGAGGCCGGGGCTACGCTGAAGTGGGTGTATGACTCAGACCCCGCGAAGGTTGCGGCTTTTTGCAAAGCTTACCCAAGTGTAACCGTCGCTTCGTCGGAGGCACAGGTGCTTGAGGATGCGGAGGTTCATCTGGTAGCGGCTGCGGCCATTCCTTCGGAAAGATGCGAACTTGGCCTGAAGGTCATGTCGCATGGGAAGGATTATTTTACGGATAAGACGCCTTTCACCACGCTGGAGCAGGTGAACGCTGCTCGCGCGAAGGCGGCGGAGACAGGCAGGAAGTACATGGTCTATTACAGTGAACGGCTGCATGTAGAGAGTGCCGTCCATGCAGGAAGGCTGATCCAGGACGGAGCAATCGGGCGAGTGGTGCAAGTGATGGGAACAGGGCCGCACCGTTTAAATGCGTCTTCCCGTCCAGACTGGTTTTTCCGTCATCAACAGTATGGTGGCATTCTGTGTGATATCGGCTCCCACCAGATTGAACAATTTTTATTTTTTGCCGGCTGCCGCGATGCCAAGGTGCTCAGCAGCAAGGTGGGCAATTATGCGAATCCGGATTACCCGGAGCTGGAGGATTTCGGAGATGCGACGCTTGTGGGAGACAACGGGGCCACGAATTATTTCCGTGTCGATTGGCTGACACCTGGAGGCCTTGGCACCTGGGGCGACGGAAGAACCTTTATTCTGGGTACGGAAGGATACATCGAGCTTCGTAAATACATCGATATCGCAAGGCATCCGCAAGGCGATCATCTGTACCTGGTTAATGGCGAGGGAGAGTTTCATATGGAGCTTCAAGGCAAGGTGGGCTATCCATTCTTCGGGGAGCTTATCCTGGATTGTCTGGAACGTACGGAGCATGCCATGTCCCAGGAGCACGCCTTCAAAGCCGGAGAATTGTGCGTCATCGCCCAAAATGAGGCCGTGCGCATTCCATAAAATCATTTATAATAGAGAAAACCCCGCTTTGTTGAGGGTTGAGGATTAGACAACTCCAAAATCGCTAAAGGGGCGATTCTCTAGATGACCTCATCTGCCGATATGATGCCAGGATTTGACCGCATGCAGCTGCAGGCGCCGTTCGATCTGACCTATTACAATGAACAGCCGTTGTCTGGAGGGCAGTTTCACTCGCATGCCTTTTATGAAATTTATTATTTCCATGAAGGACGCTGCACTTATTTGATCGGCGATTCCGTTTTCACGCTGAAGCCGGGGGATCTGCTCTTGATGAACGGACTTACGCTTCACTGTCCGAATGTAGAGCCTGATTCCAGATATGTCAGAAGTATTCTGCATTTTGATCCGGCCTGGATTTGCAAGGGGCTTTCGGAGACGGCCAGATCGATACTGCTGGACCCCTTCGAAACGCTGCGAAATCATCGCATGACACTGACAGGGGCGAACCGGGGCGAATTTGAAGGCATGCTGGCCGATATGCATCGCCTCTCGGCATCCACGGCCGGTTTTCGTCAGGAACGGATAACTTTGCGTATTCAGGAGATGATGTACGTCATCGCGGACTGGTGCCAGGGTGCTGTGCAGGATCAGGACTCCATCTCCGAGAAAGAACGGCATGTCCAGCATGTCGTGTCGTTTGTCGAGGAAAATTATATGCAGGATCTTACGCTGGAGCGAATCGCCCGCGATATGCATATTACGAAGCACTATTTATCCTCCTTGTTTAAGGAGGTTACTGGAACGACGGTGTTTAAATATTTGTATCACCGGCGGATTAACCAAGCTAAAATTTTGCTCAGGCTCCACCCTCATCTCAGCATCACAGAGATCAGCCAGGCGGCAGGCTTCAAGCATTTGGCTCATTTCAGCAGGATGTTCAAGGCTATGGTCGGGACGACACCGGAATATTATCGCAGAAGCGGAGAAGAGCTTTCGTTGACTTGATCGTACTTTTTGGGTATAATAGCCACATTAAAACGGTAATATGAACGCGATGATGAGGATCAATCGTTCCACTTTCGATCATGCAGAGAGCCGGTGTCTGGTGAAAACCGGTTGACGATAGGAATGAACTCGCCTCGGAGCAATGGTGTTAACCCGGCCGTCGGAGGGCTGTATTCCGGCAGATTCGGCCGCTGAAGCATCGTCGTCTCATCCGCGATAAGGATGCAAAGGGAGTGAAAGGCAAAGCATGCCTTTGGCTAACTAGGGTGGTACCACGGGAATCAAACCTCTCGTCCCTAGCGATCAGCGCTATGGATGATGAGGTTTTTTTGTTTTTTTGGGCAATGGCATAGGCCTTGCCTCTCGACTGCGAAGGAGGAGCAATGAAGTATGACGGACAATCAACCAACGGGCCACGGCTATCAGCCGCAGGCCATCGAACCGAAGTGGCAGCAATACTGGGATGAGAACAAAACCTTTAAAACGGAAGATTCATCATCCAAACCGAAATTTTATGCGCTGGATATGTTTCCGTATCCATCAGGCGCAGGCTTGCACGTAGGGCATCCGGAGGGGTACACGGCGACTGACATCGTGTCACGCTACAAGCGGATGCGCGGATACAACGTGCTTCATCCGATGGGATGGGATGCCTTCGGTCTGCCAGCGGAGCAGTATGCGATGGACACAGGCAAACATCCTCGCGAGTTTACCGTGCAAAACATTGATACATTCCGCCGCCAGATCAAATCTCTCGGCTTCTCGTATGACTGGGACCGCGAGATCAGCACCACCGATCCGGAATATTATAAATGGACCCAGTGGATCTTTATCCAGCTCTATAAGCGCGGCCTTGCCTATGTGGCTGAAGTGCCGGTGAACTGGTGCGAAGCGCTCGGTACCGTGCTTGCGAATGAAGAGGTCATCGACGGCAAGAGCGAACGCGGAGGCCATCCGGTCGTACGTAAGCCGATGCGTCAATGGATTCTGCGTATTACCGAATACGCGGATCGTCTCCTTGAAGATCTGGATGAATTGGACTGGAGCGAGAGCCTGAAGGATATGCAGCGTAACTGGATTGGCAAATCCACAGGCGCTGAGGTTCGTTTTGACATCGAAGGGTACGATGGTCATCTGGAGGTGTTCACAACCCGTCCAGATACGCTGTTCGGGGCAAGCTACTGCGTCCTGGCGCCGGAGCATGACCTCGTGGATAAGATTACGTCAGCCGATCAGCGTGAAGCCGTAAAGGCTTATCAAGATCAAGCGGCTCGTAAAAGCGACCTGGAGCGGACGGATCTGGCCAAGGATAAAACCGGTGTATTTACGGGTGCGTACGCTATCAATCCGGTAAACGGCGCTAAAGTGCCGATCTGGATCGCGGATTACGTGCTTGCTGGCTATGGAACGGGAGCCATTATGGCGGTTCCGGGTCATGACAGCCGCGACTGGGAGTTTGCGAAGCAATTCGGTCTTCCGATTATTGAAGTTGTTCAGGGTGGAAATGTCGAGGAGGAAGCATACAGCGGCAGTGGCGCGCATGTGAATTCCGGCTTCCTGAATGGGTTGGATAATGAAGAGGCTATCCAGGCGATGAATGAATGGCTGGAGCAAGAGGGCAAGGGCAAGAAGAAGGTAACTTACCGTCTGCGCGACTGGCTGTTCAGCCGTCAACGCTACTGGGGTGAGCCGATTCCGATTCTGCATCTGGAAGACGGAACGATGAAGACCGTGCCGGAGGATCAGCTTCCATTGTTGCTGCCGGATGTGGATCAGATTAAACCGTCTGGTACCGGCGAATCGCCGCTGGCTAACGTTACGGAGTGGGTGGAAACGGTAGATCCCGAAACGGGCATGAAAGCCCGCCGCGAGACCAATACGATGCCGCAATGGGCTGGCAGCTGCTGGTACTACCTGCGTTATATCGATCCGCGTAATAATGAGGAATTGTGCTCCAAGGAGAAGCAGAAGGAATGGCTGCCGGTTGACCTGTACATCGGTGGTGTGGAGCATGCGGTGCTTCATTTGCTGTATGCACGCTTCTGGCACAAAGTATTGTATGACCTGGGTGTCGTCGATACGAAGGAGCCTTTCCAGAAGCTGGTCAATCAGGGTATGATCCTGGGCAACAATAATGAAAAAATGAGTAAATCCCGCGGCAATGTCATCAATCCGGATGATATTGTTAACGAATACGGTGCCGACACGCTGCGCGTGTACGAGATGTTCATGGGACCGCTGGAAGCGACCAAGCCATGGAACACCAACGGGGTTGAAGGAACGCATCGTTTCCTCTCCCGCGTATGGCGCCTGTTCATCGGAGACGATGGTCAATTGAACCCTAAAATCGTGGCAGGCGAGGGTACGGACGAATTCAAACGTACGCTGCACAAAACGATTAAGAAAGTAACCGAAGACTTTGAACATATGCGCTTTAACACAGCGATCAGCCAGCTGATGGTATTCATCAACGAGGGATACAAGACGGAAGAGCTTCCGCGCAAAGCGATGGAGAACTTCGTTCAGCTGCTTTCCCCGCTGGCCCCTCACCTGGCTGAAGAGCTGTGGAGCCGTTTAGGCTACACGGAGAGCGTAACCTACGTGCCATGGCCGGAGTATGATGAGGCTTGGACTGTAGAGGCCGAAGTTGAGATTGTTGTTCAAGTTAACGGCAAAATCGTAGAACGTGCCAAAATCTCGAAAGACATGGACCAAGAAGCCATGCAACAACATAGCCTCTCCCTTCCGAATGTCAAGCAGGCGCTGGAAGGAAAGAGTATTCGCAAAATTATTGCCGTACCGGGTAAACTGGTCAATATCGTGGCCGGTTAATCGTAAAACCGAAGGCAGCATCCAGTTTGGTCAAATCCTCCTCATACTTGTCGTGTGTGGTTTTGATCAATTGGTAGAACAATCCGTTCAGGTTTGAATCGAGCAGAGCCAAAGCCTGGGCCGTGATGCCTCCGGGAACCGCAACCCGCTCTTGCAGCTGTTCGGGGGAGAAGCCCTCCTCCGTTAGCAGCTTGCCGGTGCCAAGCAGCATTTCACCGGCTAATGCATTAAGGGTCCTGCGGTCGATTCCGGTCATTTCAACGGCAGCGTCGATCCATTTTTCCATGAATAAACTTAAAAAAGCAGGCCCGCAGCTGGAGAAATCGGAAGTGATTCGCGTGTGCGATTCCAGTATCTCGAGCGGCCTGCTGATATAAGACAGGAGGCTTTCTATAAGCTGCCTGTCTTCTTCTTTTATTCGGGAACCATACATGCATAACGATGCTCCGCCTCCGGTTAAGTTGGTGATGCTCGGTATGATTTTCGCCACCTTGCAGGGCAGCGATGATTCCAGATGGATCAATTGGACCGGACTCGTGATAGATATCGCGATTTGCCGGGCTTCAAGCCTGTCTTTGATTTCGCTGATGACCGATTTGAATTCAAGCGGCTTGATACATAGGAATAGCAGATCGCTCTGAGAAGCCGTCTCCGTGTTACAACTGCATACCGTCAGACCGGGATGACGTTTTGCCAGCTGCAGCGGCTTTTCAGGGCTTCGGTTGCTGACCCGAATCTGCTCAGGCAGGAGTGCGCCCGATTGAATGAAGGCATCGATCAACAGACTACCCATGCTGCCCGTACCGATAAAACCGACCTTCATGTGTATGTTCCCTCCTTTCGCGCTTTACGGCAGAAATGTACCGTCCTTACGTTTAATGTATGCGGGGAAGATGCCGATTCATGACGGTTTTTCATGCGATTTCGGTAGGGAAGCCAAAGAATATTCCTGGGTTTGTACAAAATGAACTTTGATGTTAAGGAGAGGTCAATGGATGAAACGGATATCTATAGGTTGGAGTCTTGCCGCAACCATTGCGGGCTGCGGGTTTATCTTGTTTGCCGGCGGTACGAATCAGGGGATCGATGGCTGGCAGCCGCTGAACGATCAACTGGAGCAGGTGGTTGCCGCCGAAGAGAATGCGGGTGTGAAGACGTCCGGGGCTGATTCCCGGCATAAGGAAATAGAACCGGCTGGAGCATCTACTGAACCCGGAGCGGACTCGAAAAATGCTGCAAAGACCGCTCAGGCTGGGCAGATCGAGCCTGCACATAACGCGAAGGATCCAATGCCAAACCAAGACCAAGGAGCGGCAGGGAGCAGTACAGCAGATCATATCGCTCCATCTTCAACCTCTGGCCAATCTGCTTCGTCCTCGGTTCCGCCTCAGACTGAAGGTGTCGGTCAGCAGTTACAGCAACAAGCCCCTGTTAACACTACGGTACAGCCACCAGCAGCTCCGGATTCATCCGGGTTGATCAACGTCAACACGGCAGATGCTGCAACGCTTATGGAGCTGCCTGGCATTGGTGAGGCGAAGGCCAAGGCGATTATTGATTATCGAAATCAGTTTGGTCCATTTCGAAGTCAGGCCGACTTGATGAACGTAAAGGGCATCGGTCCCAAAATGCTGGAGAAGATGAAGCCTTACGTTGGACTTTAGCTATGTGCTACAATAAAGGGGATATTGATAAGGAACAGGTGACAGATGATGAGTGCAGATCAACGTAAAGATTGGGATACTTATTTCATGGATATTGCCTTTATGGTTTCTACCCGCTCTCAATGCCCGCGGCGTCATGTCGGGGCGGTGCTGGTGCAGGGGAAGAAGCTGCTCGGAACGGCTTATAACGGCGCGCCGATGGGAGTGCCTGATTGCTCGGAAGCGGGCTGTATGATCGCTGAGGATTATGAATTGGTCGTACAGGACGGCAAGGAGATCATGGTGAAGAAACAGCGCTGCATCCGGACGATTCATGCCGAGCAGAATCTGCTGTTATTCACGGACCGGATTGATCGGGAAGGCAGCACGGTGTACGTGACGGATGAGCCCTGCTGGACCTGTGCGAATATGCTTGCCAACAGCGGCATTGTCGAGGTTGTGTTCCACCGTCCTTATCCGAAGGATTCGGGCAAGGTGTCCCGCATGATGGAACAGAAGGGCATTTTGTTCCGGCAGCTTGAAGCGTATGAGCCGCCGCGCGAAACCTTGATGACGGTAGCGGAATGATTCATGAAAATAAGGTTACTGAAGAAAGTAAATAGGAAGACACAGAGGAAGGACCTTTGACTGCGATCTGCAGGCGAAGGTTCTTTTTTTATTTAATGATGAAGGGAATGTTCAAATTATGAGGCGAAGGCCGTTACTTGTGTTCACCGTGTTATGGGTAATCGGCAGCGGTGCTGCATGCCTGTACGATGGATGGAGGCTCGCTTTGATTGCAGCCGGGCTGATTCTCATACTGCTTGCTGTATGTCATTGGGCGGGGGCGGAGCGTCTTTTTACGCTCTGCATGCTGTTCTCCTTGTGCGTGTCGGGTACTTACTGGGAATGGCATGATGGAGCAAATGTAAGTGATTTCGAGTCGCTCCTCTCCGGGGCGACATCGACGGAGACCGTTCCGGTTACTGCGTTTGGTGTAATCACATCCCCTATAAAAGTAGACGGTGACCGCGCGGATTTCAATGTTGCCCTGAAGCAAGCTGATCTGATGCTAGCAAAACCTCCAACGCCGCAAAAACAAGCGAATCCGGATAACGGGACCATGCTGAAGACAGATGATATCGTTAGGGTTCAAGTAAAACTGCTGGATAAAAGGGAGCTGGAGAGGGTTAACCGATGGCAGCGTGGGGATCGGATCCAGCTGACGGGAGAGTTGCAAAAACCTGGAGAAGCCCGTAATTTTGACGGATTTGATTATCTTCAATATTTGCGTACCCAGAAGATTCATTGGATGATCAAAGTGAAAGGCTCTGACCAAGCGAAGGTCACCCCGCCTGACAGCTGGAATTTAAGTCATATTCTAAGATGGACTGATGCCGTTCGCCATAAGCTTGGGGGCAAGCTGGATGAATTGTACGGCGGAATCCACGCGGGTTATATGAAGGGACTTGTCATTGGCAATCAAGATGATCTGGATCCCGATACATTTATGGAGTTCTCACGGCTGGGATTGACTCATATTCTTGCGATATCGGGCATGCATGTGGCTGTGGTCGTAGGATGCCTTTTATTCATATGCACCACCCTTCGAATGACGAGGGAGACCTCGCTGACTGTGGTCATGTGGCTGATTCCCGTCTACGTCCTGCTTACCGGGGCGAGTCCTTCTATCGTCCGTGCCGGCATCATGGGGATGATCGGTTTGTATGCCGCACGGCGTCGGCTTTTGAAGGATGGACTGCATATTCTTAGTGTTGCGGTGCTCGCCATGCTGCTGTGGAACCCGTATTTTCTCGTGAACGTCAGCTTTCAGCTGTCATTCATCGTGACCGCGGGCTTGATGATATTCGTGCCGAAGCTGATGCCGCTGCTGACTTTTTTGCCCCGCTGGCTTGCAGGAACCGTCGGAATCACGGTCGTAGCGCAGCTGATCTCCTTTCCTCTTACCATTTATTATTTCAACCAGGTGTCGCTGATTTCTGTTTTCGCCAATATGATCCTGGTTCCAGTCATTAGCCTTGTCGTTCTTCCGCTAGGAATGGTGTCTTTGCTGATGGGGTGGGTGTGGATGCGAGGAGCCGGCTGGTTGGCAGCTGTAACGGAATGGTTAAACCAAATAACGTTCCAAATCGTTGAATGGATGAATGGTTCATCCGTGTTTATGTCATTGTGGCCATCCCCGTCGATAGCCTGGATTCTGTGTTATTTTGTTGTTTTGTATTCATTGCTGTCCATTCTGAAGAAGAGATCCGAAAATCGCGAAGGAGAGCGAAGCGGGTCCGATGATACAGTTCCGTTGGAAGGACGCGTACCCTTGGATATTGGAGGAAGCTCTTCTAGGGCGACCGGCATGTTTCCGCTCGTGGATCGATGGGCCGGTGCGTTGCGATGGAGAGGTTTTCTTCGCGCCAGTGATTATATCGAACGATATGCAACGAGATCCGCGATTGTCCTGCTGTCCGGGGCTTTGGGTCTTTTACTGTACGGCGGCTATCAAGCTCCGTCCATGCACGGAGCGGGACTGGTGCAATTCCTGGATGTAGGACAAGGGGATTCGATACTGGTAACAACACCTGAGGGCAAGCATATTCTCATTGACGGTGGTGGCACGGTGAATTTTCGTAAGGAAAAGGATACTTGGAAAGAACGAAAGTCTCCGTATGAGGTGGGAGCGAAAGTGGTGGTTCCCTTGTTGAAAAAACGGGGCGTGCACCAGCTTGAGGCTGTGATCATGTCCCATGGAGACCAGGATCATATCGGCGGCTTCCAGGCTGTTTTGCAGGAAATTCCCGTAAAATCGGTTGTATTCAATGGGACCTTGACCGACTCCGCTTCCTTCCGGAAACTGATGTTAACCGCCGTTCAGCAGCGCATTCCCATTTACGAGGCTGGAGTGGATCGGGAAGTATGGAAGCTTGACAGTCATACGGAAATCCAATTTTTAGCACCTATTTTCCCAGAAAGTGGAGAAATCATAAAACCATTACCGTTGATTAAGGAGCAGAATCATGCTTCACTAGTATTTGTCCTTCAGATGAACGGCAGCCGGCTCTTATTTACGGGTGACACGGACCAAGCTGCCGAACATAATATATTGCTGCACCTGGAGGAACGTTCTTCACAAGATGATGTCGTTTCACGTCGTGCTGCTGCCGAAAACCGGATCGATGTCATGAAGGTTGCCCATCATGGAAGCAAAACCTCGACATCCGCGCTATGGCTGAATGCATGGAAGCCGAAGGTAGCGGTTATTTCCGCTGGCGTCAACAATATGTACGGCCACCCTCATCCGGATGTGGTCGGACGGTTGGAACGTTCCTCGACGCTCATCTATCAGACCAACCTTCACGGTGAAATCCAGATGAGGATCAAGGATGGACATATTGAAACGCGTACGAAGCTTCCATGAAAAAACAGCCAGCTGTCCTTAGGACATAGATTCGTAGTATGATCTTTTATAGGAAAATGCAGCGGTGACTATAATCTTTATATTTGGTATAGTTAGATGAAGTTTCCTAAAAAAATAATAGGTTACATACTGCAACATTTTTTTAATTCTATCCGTCTGTATGTATGCAGGGAGAGGGGGATCCACTGTGGTGGAGCAGGGACTCATAAGAGCCGCTCAATCGGGCGATCGCGACGCTCTAATCACCCTATTGCGAGAAATTGAGCAACATGTTTACCGAACTGCTTATTACATTTTAAACAATGAACAGGATGCTATGGATGCAGCCCAGGAAGCACTTATACGTGTATATACGAAGATTAACTCCTACGAGGAGAAGGCACAGTTCAAAACTTGGGTCCAGCGGATTGTCACCAACATATGCATTGATAAATTCCGCAGGACAAAGCCGACGGTTTCCATCGATGAACATGATCTGGTGTTTCGGGATAATCTCGATGTAGAACGGGAAGTGATGTCGGGATATCTGGCTCAGGATATTCAGGAAGCCATTAATCAACTGCCGGATCATCATCGCACGGTCATTGTCTTAAGGTATTTGCAGGATCTATCCTACAACGAAATTGCTGATTGTCTGAACCTCCCGCTCAATACGGTGAAATCCTATTTGTTCAGGGCCAGGCAGCAGCTGCAGAATATGCTCCAAGAGCATCAGAAAGGTGGTGTATCAGGATGAATTGCCAAGAGGTGGTGGAACGTATGCACCGGTATTTGGACCGGGATCTCACTTCGGAGGAGACGGCCGAAATGTATCAGCATATTGCCGTGTGCCCCATGTGTGCGGAGACCTTTAATATATTGAAATCATTGAACAGAGAGCTTGAGGATCTCCCGGCCGTAACCCCGCCTGTCAGTCTGGTAGACGCTATCATGCCTAGACTGGATGCCATTGACCGTGAACGCCAGAACCTTGTCGTACCTCCAGCCGTGAAAAGCCAGGAGCCAGCTGAAATGATGCCGGAAATGCGGCGTCCGCGACGTGCGGGAAGCTGGTGGAGCACGGTTGGCGGGAGAACGGCTATCGGTGCCGCTGCCGCTGTACTTATTTTTAGCGTAGCTATTTTAAATAATGAACCGAAGATGTTATCCGATGCGGAGATTCCATACGAAGAGGCAAGCACGACCAGTGCCGGGGCGAATGACGACTCGGCTGCGACGCAGAGTCAGGAAATCGCTCAGCCGTTTGCAGCCGAAGGCGGCACGGAGACGGGTGGCGCATCGGATGAGGGAAGCAACCCATCCGCAAATCTGCGGAGTTCGCCTTCGGAATCGTCATCGGAAGCCAATTCTAAGTCTGCTCCGAATGATACGAAGGCAACGCCGGAACCATCGGATGCGGCTAACGGCACCAAGAAAGATGTTACAGCACCCGATAATCCAGTTCAGAAGAAGGGTGAAGGGGAACCTCCAACATCAGACCAACCTGCAAAGAGCAACAATGAGGGATCAAAAAACGATACTGTAAGTCCGTCTGACCCTCCGGCCAGTGAACCTGAGCAGCATTCCGAAACCATGGATATCCAGACTTCACCTACGGATTCGTCGGCGGATGCCACGTCAGAGATGCTGCCTCCAATTAGCGATCCTTCCGGTGATGCAGGCACGGGAAGCACCGAATCATCCGACAGGTCAACCGGATCGTACCAAGGACTGGCGATGGTACCGGAACAGTGGTCGTCCCCGGACGGCCTCTACCGAGCTTCGCTGGAGGCCGACCATCTGATTATCTATCGCCTGCCATCGGGAAGCCAAACCTCGCCTGAGGCGGTTGAAACGGTTGAGACGATTCCGCTCGGCGGAAGCTGGGTATCCGGTCAATGGTCAGAGGACGGCTTAACGTTTAAGTACAAAGTGCAGACGAATAACGAATTGGTTGAATCCGTCTATTCCATTGAGAAATCTCAGCCCCCGGCGACTACGGGGCAGAAGCAGCCTAAACAATAGAAATATTCAGAGATATATACAATCGGTGCACCAATGCCGGGAGATATGAATACACTATATATTAGAGAGAGCATTATACCAACTACCGTCGTATGACCGACGGCGAGGTGTTTCTAGAGCATACTTGCCGGCGTTTATATAGATGTGTTGGGACGAAGGGACCTTGCCGCTGCCAAGCCGAGGTCTCTTTGTTTTCGTGTGGGCGGTTTCATTTTTATACTTGTCGTCTATCGCATTCAGGCACTCTTTTTTGGTATAGTGTACAGAGTAGAAAGGGGGGACGCCGATGGATGCCAAAGCGGCGGCCAAGGCGGTTAAGCAGGGAGATGTGTCTGCCGTCTATTTGTTGTATGGCAGCGAGAAATTTCAAATGAAGGAATTCGCCGAATTTCTGGAAGCCCAGCTGATCCCGAAAGAAGACCGTGATTTTGCGCTTGTTCATATGGATTTAGGGGAGGTTCCGATTCAAACCGTCATTGAAGAAGCGGAGACGGTTCCTTTTATGGTTCAGAAAAAATTGATCATGGTCAGGGATACGGCTTTTTTTACCGCAGCAAAAGATAACGGGAAAGTGGATCATCGTCCAGAGGCTTTGCTGGATTATTTGACCAATCCTGCTGATTATAGTGTGATTGTCTTTATGGTTGGACAAGAAAAGCTGGATGAACGCAAAAAGGTAGTCAAGGCAGTCAAGAAATCAGGGGTTGCCTTGTCCTTCATGCCTTTGGGCGGGGAGGATCTGCTTCGCTGGGTGGACAAGCAGGTGAAGAAAGGCAACTGCACGCTGCGAGAAGGTGCGGCGGAGGCGATCGTGCGAAATGCGGGAACCAGTCTTCAGGCATTATCAGGTGAGATCGAAAAGCTGTGTTTATATGCTGGTGCCGGCGGAGCGATTGATGTCGCAACCGTGGATATGCTGGTGGCGCGCAGCACGGAACAGAATGTGTTTGCGCTTGTAGAGGATATTGCGAATCTCCGATTGGACAAGGCGCTCGGAATCTATTATGAACTGCTGAAGCAGCGCGAGGAGCCGATCAAGATTGCGGCGCTGATTACCAGACAGTTCCGGATTATTCTGCAGGTGAAGACTCTATCTACCCAGAGCTACTCGCAGCAGCAAATTGCTTCCCAGATCGGATTGCATCCCTATGCGGTGAAGATTGCGGGCGAGCAAGCCCGCAAGTTTGAGACGACGCGCCTTGAAGGCATACTGAACCATCTGGCGAATCTGGATTACCAGATGAAGACCGGGGCCGTGGATAAGGTGCTCGGCATTGAATTGTTTTTGTTGCGGCTTGGGGCTTAACACACCCGCAACAAGTTAAGAGTGTACGGCCGCGGGAGCAGTCGTACGCTCTTTTTCTTTAGAGATCAGAAAGCATGAACTTCAGAGGCTTTCCCACCTGATCTCACAAGAAAAAAATCCGCTATATGCGGTTGTCTACCGAGAAGAGCACGTCGATCAACGTACCACAAAAAGCCCTGAGCAGCGTGAACTGTTCAGGGCTTTTTCCATGTCGTATTCAACAAACGTTACTTACGCTTGCGACGTAAGAGCGTTCAGTCTTTTCGCCAGACGGGACTTCTTGCGGGCAGCTGCGTTCTTATGGATCAGGCCCTTTGTTACAGCTTTATCAAGCTTCTTGGAAGCAGCCTGGAAAGCAACTTTAGCAGCTTCGATTTCTGTACCGTTCAACGCTACATCAGCAGTTTTAACAGCTGTGCGAAGCGCGGATTTTTGAGAAATGTTAAGCGCGTGGCGTTTGTCATTTGTCTTTACACGTTTAATCGCGGATTTGATGTTTGGCATTACATTCACCTCCTGTAAGGCATTTCAATAGAGCGAAATGATTCACAACTTAAAATATTTTAGCATGGGGGTGGACAAAAAGCAATACTCATTCGGACTTCTGCATAATCTCTCCCATACTCTCGCACACTACTAGCAATATGAGGAGGAGTGTGAATTTCTATGGATCTGGATCTGCAAAAATACTCGGTCCGAACGGACCTGGCGGTGGAATCAAGAGAACTGGCGGGAGGCAAAGGCAGCGCGCCCATTCCTGGTGTGATGGAGGATGTGGTGCAGGAGGACGGAATCAAGATTACAAGGCTGGACGTGGAGAACGATGCAGCCTCTAAGCAAATTGGAAGAGTAAAGGGCCATTACGTCACGTTGGAGGTGCCCGATCTTCGCAAGGGGGATACGGGGCTTCAGGATCAAGTATCTGTTGTCTTCGCTCGTGAGTTTGAGGCATTCATGTCCCGGATCGGGATCGGACCCAAGGCAAGCGTGCTCATTGTCGGGCTCGGCAACTGGAACGTGACGCCGGATTCCCTGGGACCGCTGGTGGTGGAGAACGTGATGGTAACCCGACAGTTTTTCGAGCTTATGCCGGATCGGGTGGCGCCAGGCTATCGACAGGTTAGTGCCGTAGCGCCAGGCGTTCTCGGTCTGACAGGCATTGAATCGAGCGAAACGGTTCAGGGCATCGTGGAACAAACCCGTCCCGAGCTGATCATCGCTATTGACGCTCTGGCTTCGCGTTCGCTGGAACGGGTGAATACGACCATCCAGATTGCGGATATCGGAATCCACCCCGGTTCTGGCGTCGGCAATAAGCGCAAGGGATTGACACAGGAGATTCTCGGGGTCCCCTGCATTGCGATCGGAGTTCCGACCGTCTGCTATGCTTCCACCATCGTTAATAACGCCATTGAGCTCATGAAATCCCATTTTGGCGAAGGTGCGCCGGAGACGGGCAAAATTATGGGCATGCTCCATGATATACCCGAAGGTGATCGCCTCGCACTGGTGAAGGAGGTTCTGGAGCCGCTGGGCCATGACCTTATCGTAACGCCCAAGGAGATTGACGAATTTATAGAGGACATCGCCAATATCGTGGCAACCGGCCTGAACGCAGCGCTGCATGAGGCTGTGGATCCCGGGAACGTAGGTGCGTACACACACTAACCCAGTATAAAAGCTCCGAATCTATTGGAGCTTTTATATTTTTCATGGATCTAGTTCTATCGATTCTCCCCGGTTCATAGATTTGAAATATAAGAGATTACACAAGTCGCGGGAACGGCGGAATGATGGCCGGAATAGCTCCCGGCGAACCGAGGAGGGCATCGTTATGAACAATAGCAAGTTTCGCATCTGGAATATTGCCAGACTGAAACGGAAGGTTATGGAAGGTCTGAGCATGGGTCGAACGCTCATTATACTAATGCTAGGTTCTCTTATATTTTTTATTTTACTAGGGCTCGGAGGGATGGCGGAACAGCGGATGAATTCCTCGCCCGTATCATCAATGAAAGGATTGGCCGCTTCGTTATCCAGCCATTTTTTCATCGATATGATCGGCATGGAGATGCCGCATATGACGGCTTCCAAAGAGACCTCAAGCTTCTCCGGCGAGAAAATGTCGACCTTCGTCTTTGAACTGCTGACGAGCGTGAACCCGAGGGATCCAAAAAGCCTTCTTGCAGGAGAACTGCCTGGCATGAAGGCAAATCAACCGGTACAGCTGTCTCATGGGTCCGGTAACGAGGATGGGGAGGCACCGGCGGATTACCGGCCTGATCCCGCGGAGGGGCAGGCAGAGGGCGATCCTGCTGATGCCGGGGAAGAGCCGCCACAAGGTGGTCGGGGAGATATCGGCAATGAGGATAATGGTGAGGATGTCCCGGATCAGGGCGCGGAGGACGAGCCCGGCAGTAAGAACGATCCTGGAAGCACCTCCAAGGATGGAAAGTCTACGAATGGAAAGAAAGCCGTTCTCATCTATCATTCACACCCGCAGGAAGCATATAACCCGCTGCTGACACATCCTTCCGATAATCCGGGGGCGGTATCCCCGAGCAAGAATGTCATGCTGGTAGGCAGTTTGCTGAGCAAAAGACTTGAAGCCAACGGGATTGGTACCCTGCATGATCAAAGTGACTATCAATCTACCATTGAAGGGTATAATTACAACTTTTCTTATAAATACTCGCGTCAGATGGTCATGGAGGCTATGTCTCAGAACGACGGCATTAACTATCTGATCGATATCCATCGGGATTCGCAGCGGTATAACAAAACGACTGCAACCGTAAACGGCGTCAACTATGCCAAGGTTTACTTCATCATCGGACATGCGAACGAGAACTGGAGACAGAACGAGGCGTTTGCAAGCAAAATCAATGCCAAGCTGGAACAGTCCTATCCCGGGGTGTCTCGGGGGGTGTGGGGTAAATCAGCGGATCAAGGGAACGGAGAATATAATCAATCCCTGTCGCCGAACAGCATCCTGATCGAAATCGGCGGCATCGATAATACGAAGGAAGAATTGCAGCGGACAGCTGAAGCGTTGGCGGACATTATTGCAGATGTGTACTGGCAGGAGCAAGAGGCGGAGAAAGCCAGCGTGAAAAAAGACAATGATCAAACGAAGAAGCAGTCCGTTTCCGCGGAAACCAAGGGCGGAAGCAAAAAAGGCACAGAGGGTGAAGAAGCCAAAGCAGGCTAACAGCGTGGCGGCAACGACGGAGCAAGCGTGAACGGGTAAATCAGGGAGGGACTCAGTGATGTCAAGAATGGGAAAACGGTTTGTGGCTCTTATCATATGGACAGGCATCGGCATATTGGTCGGCATGCAGCTTGGCGGGGCAAAGGCGCCCGTATCGACGGATGGTACAGGCGCCGTGCAAACTGTTCAGCAAGACCATGCTCAGAATCCGCAAGGCGGAGCTGCCCAAGGGAATGGATGGGGAGGGACACGCAAGACCCCCCCCTTATCAGAGTCCGCTGTTCTAGAACAAGATGCTCGTAAGACACTACCTGAATATGAGCCTACGCCTAGCGACATCCTGCTTCCCGAACGCTCGCAACCGCCTGCCGATGTCCTTGCCGACAAGACGGCAGGACTGCTCCAGCAGCTGTCTGACAAAAGCATACGCTGGGTCGTGTCGATGTTCGGATCGATCGCGGAATAAATTCACCTTTATTCTCAGCATTGCTGTGCATCCCCTCAACTGGTATAATAAGTTGATTCAAACATCTGGTGGTTGTTGGGGGTTAGGCATGACAGACGTACAAGCAAGACAACAAAAAATTCGTAATTTCTGTATCATTGCACATATAGACCATGGGAAATCGACGCTTGCTGACCGTATATTGGAATTTACGGGTGCATTAACTTCGCGTGAAATGCAAGAGCAGGTACTGGATCAGATGGATCTGGAGAGAGAGCGCGGGATTACCATCAAGCTGCAGGCGGTTCGCCTGAATTACAAAGCCGATGACGGCGAGGAGTATATATTGAACCTGATTGATACTCCAGGGCACGTCGACTTTACGTATGAGGTATCTCGAAGCCTGGCTGCTTGTGAAGGCGCGCTGCTCGTCGTTGATGCTGCACAGGGAATTGAAGCGCAGACGTTGGCCAACGTATATTTGGCACTGGATAACAATCTTGAAATTCTGCCTGTCATTAACAAAATTGACCTGCCAAGCGCCGATCCCGAGCGGGTGAAGCAGGAAGTTGAGGATGTCATCGGACTGGATGCCAGCGATGCCGTATTAGCTTCCGCCAAGGCGGGTATCGGAATCAAGGAAATTCTGGAGCAGGTGGTTCAGAAAGTACCTGCGCCAACAGGCGATTCGGAAGCACCCCTGAAAGCGCTGATTTTCGACTCCCATTATGATCCTTACAAAGGTGTCATCGTATATGTGCGCGTTCTAGACGGAAGTATCAAAGCCGGTTCCAAGATCAAGATGATGGCTACCGGCAAAACCTTCGAGGTCATTGAGGTGGGAGCGTTTAAGCCGCGCATGTCCATCGTGGACGAGCTTAACGTCGGCGATGTCGGTTTCATCGTGGCTGGCATGAAGAGTGTTGGCGATACGCAGGTCGGTGATACGGTAACGGATGCCAAGCGTCCGACGGCCGAGCCGCTTCCGGGTTACCGCAAAATCAACCCGATGGTATTCTGTGGTCTGTATCCAATCGAGACGTCAGACTACAATGACCTGCGCGAAGCGCTCGAGAAGCTGCAGCTTAATGATGCATCGCTCAGTTTTGAGCCAGAGACATCCAGCGCGCTCGGATTCGGTTTCCGTTGCGGATTCCTGGGCCTGCTGCACATGGATGTCATCCAGGAGCGGATTGAACGCGAGTTTAATATACCGCTGATTACAACGGCGCCGAGCGTTATTTACCGCATTACGCTGACAAACGGGGAGCAGATCCAGATCGATAACCCGTCTCATTATCCTGAGGTCGGCAAGGTCGATTATGTTGAAGAGCCTTATGTTAAAGCAGGCATTATCGTTCCGAACGATTATGTTGGAGCGATCATGGAACTCTGCCAAAATAAACGAGGCGAATTCGTAAATATGGAATACCTGGACACAACGCGCGTCACCATTACCTATGAAATTCCGTTGTCGGAAATCGTGTATGATTTCTTCGACCAGTTGAAATCGAGCACCAAAGGATATGCTTCATTCGATTATGAGCTATCCGGGTACCGTCGATCCAACCTGGTCAAAATGGATATTTTGCTTAATGCCGAGCAAGTGGATGCCTTGTCCTTTATCGTGCACAAGGACCGTGCCTATCACCGCGGACGGTTGATTTGCGAGAAGCTGCGCGAGCTGATTCCTCGTCAAATGTTCGAAGTGCCGATTCAAGCTTCCGTTGGTACCAAGGTTGTGGCCCGTGAAACGGTTAAAGCGATGCGTAAAAACGTTCTTGCCAAGTGTTACGGCGGTGACATCTCCCGTAAACGGAAACTCCTTGAGAAGCAGAAGGAAGGTAAGAAACGGATGAAACAAGTCGGCAGCGTTGAAGTGCCGCAGGAAGCTTTCATGGCGGTATTGAAAATTGACGACAAGTAATTTTGCATAGGAATGGCAGGCCCACGAGTTATTGGGCTGGACTGGTCCTACGTGTACAGCCTTAGTAAATGATGGGAAAGCCGATTCTCGGCTTTCCTTTCTTTCATTCCAAGAGGCATAGCGTTATAGTAGAGAAGGAACTTTCGAGAAGTTACTTAAAGAGGTTGTTCAAAAAGTCATCTTTTGATCACGAAGCAGCACATGAAGCTTAATCGACATCGAATATTGAATTCAGCCGGGCCTTCCGGTGCTCACGTAGGTTTTGCAAGCTTATGCTTCCGAAGCCGTTTTCTCATGAAAACGTTCAGCTCCGCTCCTCAGTCCCTAGCTTCATCCAACTAAAGCGTTTTGAAAAAACGCACATCGGAAGCATAAGCTTCGGTGCTGAAAACCTGACTTTTTGAACTCGCACTTTAAGTAAGTCATGCCAGAGGTGTACATGAGGGGGCAAGAAAAGAATGACGGCAAACGATCAACGGACGGAAGCAGTGTACATTCACATTCCGTTTTGTACCAATAAATGTTTTTACTGCGACTTCAATTCCTATGTGTTGAAGGATCAGCCGGTGATGGATTATCTGCACGCGCTGGATAAGGAGATGGAGCTAACCGTTCAGGCCAACTCGCCGGGACGAATCAAAAGCATTTTTGTAGGCGGCGGGACCCCTACGGTGCTGAAGCCAAATGAAATGGAATACTTCTTGCAAAGCGTAAAGCGCCATTTTCCGGAATGGTCCGATCGTATTGAATTTTCGATGGAAGCGAATCCCGGCACCACGGATTTGGAGAAACTGTCCGTCATGCGCGAAGGCGGCGTGAACCGGATCAGCTTCGGGGTGCAGGCTTTCCAGAACAGCTTGTTGACCGGCATCGGCCGGATTCACGATACGGATGATGTGTATCGAAGTCTTGAGAACGCCAGAACCGCAGGCTTTGATAACATGTCCATCGATTTGATGTTCGGACTTCCGAACCAAACGCTGGACATGCTTGCGGAAAGCGTGGATAAGGCGCTAGAGCTTGGACTTCCGCATTATTCAATCTACAGCTTAAAGGTTGAAGAAAATACGCTGTTCCATACGATGTACCAGCGAAACCAGCTGCCGCTTCCGGATGAGGAGGATGAGCTGAATATGTATCTTCTATTAATGGAGCGGATGAAGGCAGCCGGATATAAACAGTATGAGATCAGTAATTTTGCCAAACCCGGCTTTGAGAGTCGGCATAATATGACGTATTGGCGCAATGAGGATTATTATGGCTTGGGTGCAGGAGCGCACGGATACGTCGGTCGTCAGCGCCATGTGAACATCAAAGGCGTCAACCCATATAATGAAGCAGCGAATCAAGGACTTCCGCGATTGGAAAGCTTTGAGATATCAAGGGAAGAAGCGATGGAGGATTTCCTCATGGTCGGGCTCCGCGTGCTGGATGGCGTTTCGCGCAGCCGGTTCCGGCAGCAATTCGGAACTTCCATGGAAGAAGTATTCGCCGGGCCGCTGAATAAAATGGTGAGTGCGGGACTTCTTGATTCTACGGAGGACGGATATAAACTGAGCAGTAAAGGCATTCTGTTCGGCAACGATGTGTTCGCTGAATTTATAGGCAGTTTGACGGCAAATTAATCTATTGAACTTATATGCGCTCTGTTGTATATTTATTCATAACATGACGGAGCGTGTAAAGGGGAGACGGACAACCATGTCGGCGGTATGCAGAAAGGCGAAGTTAGAAGATGTCGAGCCGCTGTATCAGATGATTCAGGGATATGCGGAAAAGGGGATTATGCTGCCCCGGTCCAAAAAAGTGCTGGAGAAACAAATCGGGGAATTCGTTGTGGCCGAATCCGAAGGGAACGTGATCGGCTGCGGTTCCTTGTGTCAGCTGGGAAATGATTTGGTGGAGATTCGTTCACTCGGCATCTCAGATGGTTATAAAGGGCAAGGGATCGGCTCCATGCTCGTGGATTCCCTTCTAGAGGAAGCGAAACGCCGTGAGCTTCCGAAAGTGATGGCCTTGACGTATGAAGTATCCTTTTTCATCAAAAACGGCTTTGCTGTTGTGGAGAAGGAGATTTTTCCGGAGAAGGTGTGGACCGACTGCGTTCACTGCAAGAAGCAGCATGCTTGTGACGAAATAGCTGTTCTTAAAGTACTGAACTGACTTGACAATCCTCAGGTCGGTTTGGTATTTTTGTTATATCGGTTAGCACTCGATGACGATGAGTGCTAACGAAAGAGAAAATAAGCAGTCAGCAAGGAGGGGAGCGACATGTTAACAGATCGTCAACGCATGATTTTGAATGCCATTGTGGATGACTATATCCGTTCTGCCGAACCGGTTGGTTCGAGAAGCATTTCCAAACGCGGGGATGTCGGATACAGTCCGGCAACCATTCGTAACGAGATGGCTGATCTGGAGGAACTCGGATTTCTGGAGCAGCCTCATACATCAGCTGGACGAATTCCGTCACATAAAGGATATCGTTATTATGTTGATCATCTCACGTCGTCGTTTTCCTTGAACCCTGCGGAACTGCATATGATGAAATCCTTTTTTGCAGAAAAGCTGAACGTGATGGAGCAGATGATACAGCATACAGCGGGCATTCTGTCTCAGATGACTAATTACACTTCCATCCTGCTGGGACCGGAAGTTTTTCATACGTCTTTGCGTCATTTCCAGCTTCTTCCTCTCCATGAGGATCAAGCGGTAGCCATCATCGTCACCAGCACAGGGCAAGTCGAGAACAAAATTGTTTCGATTCCGCAGGGTGTGTCCGTTTCGGATCTGGAGCAAGTGGTAAATCTTCTGAACAAGAAGCTGGTCAATGTGCCTCTATATAAACTCAAGACCCGTTTGTATACGGAGATTGGCGAGGAAATGCAGCGGCATATTTCACATTATGAAGATCTCATGAGTATGCTGGATATCGCCCTTAACAATGAACCTGACCATCGCGGCGTATATCTCAGCGGTACGACCCACATGCTGAATCAGCCGGAGTTCAAGGATGTTGATAAGGTAAGGGAAATCTTCGAGCTTCTGGAGCAGACACCCGCACTGTTGAAACTCATGGCTCCCGCTCCCGGTGAGCATGGTGTCCAAGTGAAGATCGGTACGGAGAATACGCATGAGGCGATTTCCAATTGCAGTTTGATCACAGCGACGTATTCAATAGACGGAAAAGCGCTCGGTTCGATTGGTATTCTCGGTCCTACAAGAATGGAATATGCACGGGTGATCGGCATCTTGAATGTGTTATCCCATGACCTGACGAAGCTGCTGTCACACTGGTACAAATAAAGGAGTGAGACAGATGAGCCAAGGACAACATAGCCAAGTGGACGGAGATGAACGTTATTCTACGCTATTGAACAACAGTAATGCCGTCCGGGCCGTCACGTCCGCTGTTGAAGGCACGCTTGGTCCCAAGGGGCTCGACGTGATGCTGGTGGGTCCCCGCGGCGAAGTGGTTATTACCAATGATGGGGTGACGATTCTGGATAAAATGGATGTCACCCACCCGGCAGCGCGCCTTCTCATTCAGGTGGCAAGAGCGCAGCAGGAGAAAATCGGCGACGGAACCACAACGGCTACCGTGCTTGCAGGCGCACTCGTGCAGGAAGGGGTTTCCCGCATAACCCGCGGGGTACCTGCTTCCAAGGTGGTGGAGGGGCTGCGTCAGGGGATCGAGAAGTCGATGCAGCTCTTAACAAAGCGGGTTCGGCTGATTGACGGACTGGACGATCCGCTTCTGGAACGGACGGTGTACGTTGCTGGGCGTGAACGGAAGGATATCGTGGAGCTGATTATGCAAGCCGCGCGGAAAGCCGGAATCACCCGTCTTCAGGATCCTTCCTACTCGCTCGCAGACAGTATAATTGCTCTGGAGAATGCCGAGAATGAAGTGTTCGAGGGGGTTCTGCTCAGACAGCGGCCGATCTTCGCCCGGGAGTCCAGGTCGTATGACGATGCAAAAGTGTTGGTGCTCTTTGATTCCCTGGAACCAGATGAGATCGATGAAGAGGCGCTCACAACCGAAGCGGGATTTGCCCAATATATGGACCTCCGAAAAGTGTTCGCTTCAGATTTGGAGAGATTGTCCGAACTGTCCGTAAAACTCATCCTGCTTGAAAAAGGCATCCATCCGGATGCAGAGCAGTTTTGCCTGGATCACGGCATGATGGTTGTGCCGCGCGTGTCACGTGCGGATTTGCGCCGGGTAAGCGACATGACGGGAGCTACTCCCATACGCCGGAAGGCGTTACATAAAGACTCGAAGGAGCTTGCAGCCCTTCTGGGTGATACCCCGCGTGTCGCTTACGATGAAGGTATTGAGAAAATCCGGCTGGCCTGCGGCAGCCAGGACCGGGACCGTATTGTGACGGTCATTGTTGGGGCAAGCACTTCGGAAGTCGTAGGCGAGGCGGCCAGAATTGCGGGAGATGCGGCCTCGGCGCTGCAGGCGGCCGTTTCCGGCGGGGTACTTCCAGGCGGCGGGACAAGCGAACTCGCGGTGTCCTACGAATTGGAACGGATCCGGGAGGCTCAGAAAGGCATGGAAGCCTTCGGTATGGAAGCCGTTTCGGCCGCGCTGCGCAAGCCGATGTCGCAGATACTTCTCAATGCCGGTTACAATCCGCTCGAGAAAATGGAAGAAGTGCGTGCTGCGCAAATCCGTGCAGACTCTGATTGCATGGGCATTGATTGCGACAGCGGCCGGGTTGTTGATTACGAGGAGCTGGGCGTGCTGGATCCGGCTCCGGTCAAACTTCATGGCCTGCGGGCAGCCGGCGAAGTTGCTGCAGCCGTGCTGCGGATTCATCACGTCATCAAGATGAAAGAAATAGGCGAATAACCCTTACGGGATAAAAAGAATCACAGACAGTCTGTTTTAGAATATGAAGGAGGTGAAGGCGTCTTGAATAATGAGCATAAGGATGCCGTTCAAGATACAGTTACAGAAGAAACGATGGAAGAAACTTTGGAGAACACGCCAAACTCGGGTGAGAGTGGGTCTGCGGAGGAAGCCGTAAATCCCGAACAGGAGATTCCTGTAACGGATTCGGCGGATGAAGCAGGTTCAGCTGAGCTTGAGAAACTTCAGGCCGAGGTGCTGGAGCACCAGCAGCGTACCCTGCGAGTACAAGCGGATTTCGATAACTTCCGTCGTCGTACACAGAAGGAGAAAGAAGATCTGGGCAAATACGCTTCTTCCAAACTGATTACAGAGCTTCTGCCTGTCATCGATAACTTTGAGCGTGCGCTTCAGGCATCCGAGGAAAACCCGGAGTTTGAATCCTTCTCCAAGGGAGTTAACATGATCTTCCGCCAGTTGGAATCTGTTCTCGCTACCGAAGGTTTAACGGCGATGAAGAGCGTAGGCGAGCCGTTTAATCCGGAGTATCACCAAGCGATCATGCAGGTGGAGAGCGATGAATACGAGGAAGGCATCGTGGTTGAGGAAGTGCAGAAGGGGTATATGCTAAAAGACAAAGTATTGAGACCTGCGATGGTTAAAGTGAGCATGTAAGCGACTTTCGATAGTCGTTTATCATATAAAAATTGATGAAGATCATGCGAGGATTCGTGTGAATGAATAAGGAGGAAAATTTTACATGAGCAAAGTTATTGGTATCGACTTAGGAACAACCAACTCCTGCGTAGCCGTAATGGAGGGTGGGGAAGCAGTAGTTATCCCGAATCCGGAGGGCGCCCGTACGACCCCATCCGTTGTCGGATTTAAGAAAGACGGCGAGCGTGTCGTTGGGGATACAGCAAAACGTCAAGCGATCACAAACCCGGATCGTACCATTATCTCCATCAAGCGTCATATGGGTACGAATCATAAAGAATCCATCGACGGCAAAGATTATACGCCGCAAGAAATCTCCGCCATCATTCTGCAAAAGCTGAAATCCGATGCGGAAGCTTACCTGGGCCAACCTGTAACCCAGGCGGTTATTACGGTTCCTGCATACTTTAATGACAGCCAGCGTCAAGCGACCAAGGATGCCGGTAAAATCGCGGGTCTTGAGGTTCTGCGTATCGTAAACGAGCCGACAGCAGCAGCTTTGGCATACGGTATGGAGAAATCCGAAGACCAGACCATTCTGGTATATGACCTGGGCGGCGGTACATTCGACGTTTCCATTCTGGAACTCGGCGATGGCTTCTTCGAAGTAAAAGCAACCAGCGGTGATAACAAACTCGGCGGTGACGATTTTGACCAGGTCATCATTGACTATATGGTAGCCGAATTCAAAAAAGAGCAAGGCATTGATTTGAGCAAAGACAAAGCAGCGGTTCAACGTCTGAAAGATGCTGCGGAAAAAGCGAAAAAGGAATTGTCCGGCGTACTGACTACCACGATTTCTTTGCCGTTCATCACCGTTGCTGACGGCGTGCCTCAGCATCTTGAGCTCAACTTGACTCGTGCTAAATTCGAAGAATTGTCTGCTTCTCTTGTAGAGCGTACGCTTGGACCGACTCGTCAAGCGCTTAGCGATGCAGGTTTGACAGCTAACGATATTCATAAAATCGTTCTTGTCGGTGGTTCCACTCGTATTCCTGCCGTACAGGAAGCGATTAAGAAATTGACAGGCAAAGAGCCTCATAAAGGCGTAAATCCTGACGAAGTGGTTGCGCTTGGTGCAGCTGTTCAAGCCGGCGTATTGACAGGTGACGTTAAAGACGTCGTATTGCTCGACGTAACTCCGTTGTCCCTCGGTATCGAGACAGCAGGCGGTGTATTCACCAAAATGATCGACCGTAACACCACGATTCCAACAAGCAAATCCCAAGTATTCTCCACGTATGCCGATAACCAGCCGAGCGTTGAAATTCACGTGCTGCAAGGTGAGCGCGAAATGGCTGCCGGCAACAAAACGCTGGGACGCTTCATGCTTGGAGATATTCCTCCAGCACCACGTGGCGTACCGCAAATCGAAGTTACCTTCGATATCGATGCGAACGGGATCGTAAACGTTTCGGCGACAGATAAAGGTACAGGCAAGAGTCAGAAGATCACAATCACGTCCTCCAGCGGCTTGAGCGACGCTGAAGTTGAACAAATGATGAAGGACGCCGAGCTTCATGCCGAAGAAGACCGTAAACGCAAAGAGCTGGTAGAGGCTCGCAACAATGCGGACCAACTCGTATACACAACCGAGAAAACACTCAAGGATCTGGGCGACAAAGTTGATGCTTCCGAAGTGGAAAAAGCGAACGAAGCAAAAGACAAAGTGAAGAAGGCCCTTGAATCCGATAACCTCGAAGAGATTAACGCTTCGGTAGAGGAGCTGACTCAAATCGTACAGCAGCTGTCCGTGAAGCTGTATGAGCAAGCAGCACAAGAGCAGCAGGGTGCTGAAGGTGCCGACTCCGGTGCGGCTAATAAAGACAATGTCGTAGATGCAGATTACGAGGTTGTTGACGAAGATAAAAACAAAGGTTAATCTGAATAGATTGTATGGGAAGGTCAAAGCTGCGCATCTTCGCACTTTGGCTTTCCTTATGTAAAAGAGTAATAAAGAGATTGGGGTGAAACCGTGGCTGATAAGCGTGATTATTATGAGGTGCTCGGTGTCGGCAAGGATGCATCGGACGATGAGATCAAGAAGGCGTACCGTAAAATGGCTCGCCAATATCATCCGGACGTGAACAAAGCGGCTGACGCGGAAGCCAAATTCAAGGAAGTGAAAGAGGCTTACGACGTATTGAGCGATGGTCAGAAACGTTCGACTTATGACCAGTACGGACATATCGATCCGAACCAAGGCATGGGCGGAGGCGGTTTCTCCGGTGATTTCGGCGGTTTTGGAGATATATTTGATATGTTCTTTGGCGGTAATGGACGCCGTGATCCGAATGCGCCTCAGCGGGGGAACGATCTGCAATACACGATGACAGTTGAATTTAAGGAAGCGGTATTCGGTAAAGAAACGGATATTACCATTCCGAGAACGGAGACATGTGATACCTGTCACGGTTCCGGGGCGAAACCGGGCACGCAGCCGCATACATGTTCGGTATGTAACGGCAGTGGGCAGCAAGAAGTCGTGCAGAATACGCCGTTTGGACGGATGGTAAACCGTCGCGCTTGTTCGAACTGTAACGGAACAGGGAAGATTATCAAAGACCGCTGCTCAACCTGTAACGGCAACGGTAAAGTGAAGAAGCAGCGCAAGATTCATGTTCGCGTGCCTGCGGGTGTGGACGACGGAGCTCAACTTCGTATGACAGGTGAAGGCGAAGGCGGCTTCCGCGGCGGCCCGGCCGGTGACTTGTATATCGTAATCCGCGTGAAGCCGCATGACTTCTTCGAACGGGAAGGGGACGACATTTATTGCGAAGTGCCGCTTACCTTTGCTCAGGCTGCGCTTGGCGACGAGATTGAAATCCCGACGTTGACGGAGAGAGTGAAGCTGAAGATCCCGGCCGGCACGCAGACGGGTACCTTCTTCCGCCTGAAAGGCAAAGGAGTGCCTCGACTCCGCGGCATGGGACAGGGTGACCAGCACGTCAAGGTTGTGGTCGTTACGCCAAGCAAGCTGAGTGATGAACAGAAAGAGCTGCTCAGACAGTTTGCTTCACTTGATGGCGAACAAACCCATGAACAGGAACAGTCTTTCTTTGACCGTGTAAAAAAAGCATTCCGCGGTGACTAATACAAACTTATGGGGCTAAACTCCCCTCATAGCATAAAGAACAGCAGTAGGCTAAAGGTGATCAACCTTTGGCCTGCTGTTTTTTTGTTTCTGGGAGCTGCTGGAGTGTCTGCCAGCTTAAACAGGCCCGTTTCTCAAGAATAAAACACTTAATGATGAAGCAACCTAGGGAAGCTCCATCTTTGGAAGATGCAATCTTGAATAGGAAATGCAGGTGAAATGAAGTGGCAGAGAAAAATATTTTGGCGTATTTCAAAAGTCCGGAAGAAGCCCAGCATGCAGCTCGTAAATTGCAGTCGCTGCGCGTTGCCGATATGTCCATCGATCGGTTTAGCGCGGATCCCGGCGGGGAGCTTAACAATCCGATGAATCCGTTGACAGGCAATATTACAAGCTTAACAACGCTGACCTTAAATGCGGATATTTCGGGGCCGGGGGCCGGAATCCTGGGGGCGGCGGACCCATCAGCCAGCGGGATGAGTAGCGGCGGGCAGGACGGAACCGAGGGCCGGGATATTTTGCTGACGGTGGTATTGGACGAAGGCGTATTCCCGCAAGCCATGCGGTTAATCGAAGAATCCGGCGGCATGATTTGAGGTTATAGGCACAGCTCTGATCGTTTATACGGAAAGGAGAATAGCACCCATGATGAGACGCGTAAAAAAAGGGAAAATCTCGAGCAAAACCGAAAAGATGATTGCGCTTCAATCCGCTAAGGCGGAGGATGTCGAGTTTTCGGCTATGGAAGCCGACCACGATGATGTGGAGGCGCTGCGCAGAAGCGAGGCAGCGGATGAACGCCAATTGAAGAAAATTCTCGATGAAACCAGTAAAAATGTAGATTAATCATTATGTTTATCAAGTGATGAAAGAGTCCTCTTACCTTTCTTGTTACGGAGGTGGTAAGCAGGACTTTTTTTGAAGACATAAGAAAGTATAAACTTCGGAGGCTTATCGTTCTTATTTCGCAAGAAAAATTTCTGCCGTATGTGGTCAGTCTTCTGGAGAGAGTACGTTGATAACGTTTTTCGTATTCGAACGACTTGCAAGAAAAGTCATCATGGTATTTTAGTACAAACTTTGTATCCGGGGTCCTCTATATAGTACAATAATATTTATGTATGAATGAGGAGGAACAGTAGCACATGTTATGGCATGAATTAACGATACATACCACGGAGGAAGCCGTGGAGATGATTACGAATTTCCTGCATGAAGCGGGAGCCGGAGGCGTTTCGATTGAAGAATCCGGTACGACGAACAAGAAGCGGGACACATCCCTTGGACAGTGGTTTGATGAGATCGTTCCGTTTAACGATATTCCTGAAGGTCAAGCCGTTATCAAAGGTTATTTTGATGAGACGGTTACCTTAGAAGCGATCCGTGATGAGATTGCGCCACGCGTGAATGAACTGAAGGAATTTGGGATTGATACAGGCGAAGTCAGGTATGAGATGAAGACGGTTGATGAGAATGAATGGGCAACGGCCTGGAAGCAGTATTTCAAACCGATCCGCGTGTCCGAGCGGTTAACGATCAAGCCGACTTGGGAAGAGTACACGCCGGAATCCGATCAAGAATCGATTATTGAGCTGGACCCGGGCATGGCATTCGGCACAGGAACGCATCCGACAACTTCGTTATGCTTGCGCACGCTGGAGATGGTGATCAAAGGCGGAGAGGAAGTCATAGATGTCGGGACAGGCTCAGGTATTCTTTCCATCGGCGCAGCGCATCTGGGAGCTTCACGGATACTGGCTCTTGATCTGGATCCGGTTGCCGTATCCAGTGCAATAGAGAATACCCGTCTTAACGGCTTGGAAGATCGGATTACGGTGAAGGAAAGCGATCTGCTCTCGGTACTCACCCATTCGTCCGATCAATCGGATCTGGGCGTGATGCTGCCGGTACAAGTTGTAGTGGCTAACATTTTGGCTGAGGTCATCCTGTTGTTTGTCGACGATGTATACCAGGCTCTCAAGCCGGGAGGCGCTTATATCGCCTCGGGCATTTACAAGAACAAAGAAGAGATCGTGGAGAAGGCGCTGATTGCCTCCGGTTTCGAAATTGCCGACATCTGCCGCGAGGATGATTGGGTTGCCTTCGTGGCGAGGAAGAACTGATTATGGATTTTTTGGATCGACTGTTATTCTATCCGCTGGAACAACTTCCATTTTATTTGATTGCTTTAATCATTGCCTTTACCGTGCATGAGTTCTCGCATGCTTATTTTGCGAATAAATTCGGAGACCCAACGGCCAAGCTTCTGGGAAGGGTCACGCTGAATCCGGCGGTGCATTTTGATTTTCTGGGGATTATTCTCTTGCTGATAGCGGGTTTCGGCTGGGCACGGCCGGTACCGATCAATCGCGAGAACTTTAGCAACCCCCGCCGAATGAGCATCATTGTGGCGGCGGTTGGTCCGCTGAGTAATCTTATGTTAGGTATACTTGGAACGCTGATTTATGCGGGACTCTATCAGTTCGGTGTGATCGAGCCGATCGGCGTTACCAAAACAGATCAAGCGATACATTTGTTTTTCAATACCTTTATACTGCTCAATTTCTTTCTGTTCCTCTTTAATCTAATTCCGTTGCCACCGCTTGACGGCTACCGGATTCTTGAGAATGTGCTTCCTCCGCGCGTCAGTGCGAGGATTCAGAAGTTCGAGCAGTGGTCGATACTTATTTTCCTGTTGATCATATTGCTGCCAACCTTTCAGAGATATACGATTAAGCCATTATATGATGCAGCGCATGCATTATCCATCGACTTTTTGAATCTGTTCATTAAGATGTTCGGGGGATAATGGCGCGGATTTCTCTGGTCAGTTTGCACGAAAAGTTGTATGATGGGGATTGGCGATTTTGGAGTTAGGTGAGGATAAAGATGCAGCGATATTTTGTCACTCCCGCACAATTCGAGGGAGACCGTGTTGAGATTACGGGCGATGACGCCCGTCATATTACCAAGGTCATGCGAGGCAGACTTGGTGATAAATTGATTGTAAGCGATGGGGAATCCCGCGAAGCCATGGTGGAGATTGAGAGCATCGAAGCGGCCAGTGTCATTGCCGTTGTGATTGAACCCATGGAGATGACGCAGGAACCGCGTCTGCAAGTGAGCATCGCTCAGAGCTTGCCGAAAGGCGATAAGATGGAGACCGTCATCCAAAAGTGCACCGAGATTGGCGCGGTGTCCTTTGTGCCCTTCCTATCGGACAGAACGATTGTTCAGTACGATGCCAAGAAGGAAGGAAAACGGCTGGAACGCTGGCGCAAGATTGCGAAGGAGGCGGCTGAACAGGCGCATCGTAACCGGATACCGTCTGTTGAACAGCCTCTGTCGTGGAAAAATCTGCTTGCAGCATTTTCAGGCTACGATGCCGTATATTTTTGTTATGAAAAAGAGCATGGCTCCCAGCTAAGGGACGTACTGAAGCCTTTTGTAGAGCAGGCGCTGCCGAATTCGGCCGAGAAGGCCAGCTTGCTGCTGGTCGTTGGACCCGAGGGCGGTTTTACGGAAGAGGAATGCCGAGCGGCCGAAGATGCAGGAGCCGTATCCGTTGGGCTTGGAAAGCGGATCCTTCGCTGCGAGACTGCCGGCATGACGGCGCTTGCCTGCGCACTATATGAATCTGGAGAAATGGGGGGCGTTTGAACATGCCATCCGTAGCGTTTTATACGTTGGGTTGCAAAGTCAATTTTTACGATACCGAGGCCATCTGGCAATACTTCAAAAATGAAGGCTACGACCAGGTGGACTTCGAACAAACCGCAGATGTTTATTTGATTAACACCTGTCACGTTACCAATACAGGGGACAAGAAGAGCCGTCAGATGATCAGACGCGCGGTTCGTCGCAATCCCGAGGCCATTGTGGCTGTAACGGGCTGTTACGCGCAAACCTCGCCTGCAGAAATTCTGGATATTCCGGGCGTGGATCTTGTGATCGGGAACCAGGATCGCGATAAAATCATGGATTTCATCCATGATATTGAAAAGACGCGTCAGCCGATTAATGCAGTTCGCAATATCATGAAGACCCGGGTATTTGAGGAAATGGATGTTCCGGATTTTGCGGAACGCACTCGCGCATTTCTAAAAATTCAGGACGGATGCAACAACTTCTGTACGTTCTGCATTATCCCATGGTCCCGCGGTTTGTCACGCAGCCGTGATCCGAAGAGCATCATCAAGCAGGCGCATCAGCTGGTTGGAGCGGGTTATAAGGAAATCGTGCTGACCGGTATTCACACAGGCGGATACGGAGATGATCTTGAAGATTACAGATTGTCCGATTTGCTGTGGGATCTTGACCGGGTAGACGGTTTGGAACGGATCCGCATCAGCTCCATCGAAGCAAGCCAGATCGATGAGAAGATGCTGGATGTGTTGAATCGCTCCAGTAAAATGTGCCGCCATCTTCATATACCGCTGCAAGCGGGGGATGATACGGTACTGAAACGGATGCGCCGTAAATATACAACCGAAGAGTTCTATAACAAGATGGGCTTGATTCGTCAAGCCATGCCCGATGTGGGCATTACGACGGACGTTATCGTTGGCTTCCCTGGCGAAACCGATGAGATGTTCCGTAACGGCTATGACCTGATGAAGGCAATTCAGTTCTCCGAGATGCATGTATTCCCGTATTCGAAGCGTACCGGCACGCCGGCAGCACGGATGGAGGATCAGGTGGACGAGGAAGTGAAGAATGCACGTGTGCATGATTTGATTGACTTGTCGGAGCAGCTGCAGCTTGCTTATGCTGAACGTTTTGTAGGTCAGATTCTGGAAGTGATACCGGAGCGTGAGTACAAGGGTGCTCCTAATGGCGGAAAGATGCAGGGTTATAGCGATAATTATCTGCAGCTTGTATTCAACGGATCGCCTGATCTCGAAGGCAAACTGTGCCGCGTGAAAGTAACCAAAGCCGGTGTAAATGAATGCGAGGGCGAACTCCTCAGCGTCATAGATCATGGACTAAAGGCAGCTGCCCAGTAATTCCAATAGCGGCCATACCAGACAAGGATTTCATTTCCTGGCTACCGGAAGTGGAATCCTTGTTGTACATGAAGGAGGAATAGGACATGGCATATACACAGATTTCCGCAGGCGGCGTGGTATACCGTCATCATGAAGGGGCGCTTCAGATCCAGCTTATTTTGGACCGTTATGGAAAAACCTCGCTTCCCAAGGGCAAGATGGAAGCCGGTGAAACCGTCGAGCAGACTGCACTTCGAGAAATTTGCGAGGAGACAGGTATAGTCGGATCCATCACCTCTCCAGTGGACATTATTGCATATAAATACCATCATCCCGAATTCGGCCAGGTGGACAAGGAAGTCCATTACTATCTGGTTAAAGCAGAAAAAGGTAGCTTAAAACCCCAAATCGAGGAAATTAACGGCGTAGACTGGTTTGAGCCTTTGGCCGCATGGAGGAAGCAGCGCAGCAACGGATATAACAACAATGATATCATCCTGCGTAAAGCTCTAATGCTGCTTGAGGTTAGCATTCCTGCGGATGAAGATATGAAACTTTAGGTCTGTGCCCGCTTGTTCCAGAAGGGCAGATAGCATAGTGGAAGCGCAATAAGCGAGCATACGATATTAAATAAGGTTTGCGCATGGGCGATTTGTCCGGCCGGATCCGCCGCTAACCATCCGGATACGGTGGTTAAGCCCGAGATGAACGGAGTAAAGAGCAGAACTCCGCCGATATTCAGCCCCATATGGGACCAGGCCACGAATCGCCCTGCTCGGGTGCTGCCAATCGCTGCTATAAGTGCTGTTGCGCAGGTGCCGACATTGGAGCCCAGAACGATGGCAACGCCGATCTCCGGAGGCAGCGCACCGCTGGCTGCAAGCCCCATAGCCATAGCGATGACAGCTGCGCTGCTGTGCATCAGAGCAGTCAATATCGTTCCGGCTGCTATACCCCAGAGGACGCTCCGCGAAGCGTGGTCCAGGAACCATTGGAACAAACCGAGGCTTTGAAGGGTCGGGCCGATAGACTGCATGAATTGTATAGCAAGCAGCACCAGCGAGAATCCGGCGACAGCGAGGCATAAAAACTGACTGCGGATCAAATTGTTTTTTACCTTGTCGTAACTCGGAGGCACGCGCTCGCTGACGATTACGGCCCCGATCCATAGCATGAGCGAGAGGACAAGCAGAGGCATGGCGGCTTGTCCGATCTGCAGGCTGATGAGCTCGGTGGTTACCGTTGTGCCGATGTTCGTGCCGAGAATAACGCCCAAGGTACCGGCGAGGCTTAACAATCCGGCATTAGCGAAACCTATTGCCAGCACGGTAACGGCGGTACTGCTTTGCAGCAGGGCCGTGACCGCTGTGCTGGCGATCATACCTTTAAGGGGCGTGGATGTCGCTTTATGGAGCCACTTATGCAACAGCGGACCGGCCCAGCGTTGGAGCGCAACCTCCATGACCTTCATGCCGAACAGGAACAGGACAAGACCGTAACAGATGGGAAACCAGAGTGAGGATAGCATGATGTTCTCCTTTTAGAGGTTGTTCAAAAAGCTCTCTTTTGATAAGAAAACCAATCGAGGCAATCAAGGATGAGCGACCGCGATTCAAAGGTAGGTTTTCTTGCGATATAGAATTTCATCAGCTCTGCTGATAACGAATAAATTCTATATCTAACACGAAGTAAATCAGGAAGTCACTCAGCATCGAATCTTGAATTCAGCCGGGCCTTCTCGGTGCTGAAAACCGACCTTTTTGAACACGCATTTTTAGTGAAATAAAGTGAAGGATATGAAGCATCCGCTACTGAGAGAGTCCGTCGAAAGACTTTTTTTCTTAATTACGTATATGACCCTTGGTGGACATGCATGCCTATTGAAATGGCCAGGGGATAACTTAAGGAGTGAAATACAGTGCCATCGGTAATTTTGGAGCGCAGTCGAAAAAAGAGACTGGAGCAGGGGCATCCCTGGGTTTATAAAAGCGAGATTGCCTCTGTCGAAGGGGAACCCAAGCCGGGTGATATCGTATCGGTATTAACCCATCAAGGCCGTTTTCTCGCCTCCGGTTATTACAACCCGCAATCTCAAATCACCGTACGCACCGTTTCGTATGAGCCGGTTGAGACGATGGACAAGGCCTTTTTCGCCGCCAGGTTTCAGGAATGCCTGAAACATCGGGAACGGTTTATCGGAGATGAGAACGCCTACCGGCTGGTTTATGGCGAGGCGGATTTTCTGCCAGGGCTGATTGTGGACCGTTTTGATGACGTACTGGTTATCCAGCTGCTGACGCTGGGCATGGATCGCTGCCGTGAGGACATCGTGAACGCGCTTGTCGAAGTGGTCCAGCCGAAAGGAATCTATGAACGAAGCGATGTATCCATCCGGGAACTGGAAGGGCTGGAACAGCGCACGGGTATTCTCTACGGGGAGTGTCCTCGCCACGTAACGGTGACGGAGAACGGTTTGAAGATCAAGGTGGATATTGAAGAAGGCCAGAAGACGGGATATTTCTTTGATCAGCGCGAGAACCGGGCATCCATTAAACCGTTAATGAAGGGTTGGGGAGACCGCAGCGGGATCACGCTCCAGACTGTGGAACGGGACGGTGAGATGAAGTCCTTGCCGGTGAACAAAAGCGGAAAAGAAGTCACGTTTCCCTATTGGGACGGTGCTACGGTGCTGGAATGCTTTTCGCATACGGGCAGTTTCACGCTGCACGCGTGCCTTTATGGCGCCAAGAAAGTAACCTGTCTTGACATATCGGAGCATGCCATTGAAAGCGCCAAAGAGAATGTGGTATTGAACGGATTCCAGGATCGCGTGGAGTTTGTAGTGGACGATGCCTTCCAATATTTGCGCAACCAGGTAAAAGGCTTGGAAGAACGTGAGCAGCGTGCGCAAGGGGATCAGAAAGTGGATACCTCCAAACCGCTCACCGCGGGAGGTGGACGTTCCTGGGATGTGGTCATTCTGGACCCGCCGGCGTTTGCCAAAACCAGGTCTGCTGTCAAGGGAGCTTGCCGGGGATATAAGGACATCAACCTTCATGGAATGAAACTGGTGAATGAGGGCGGTTATTTGGTTACGGCAAGCTGCTCGTACCATATGCGGCCGGATTTGTTCCTGGAGACGATTCAGGATGCTGCAAAAGATGCCGGCAAAATTCTAAGACTCGTGGAATGGCGTGCGGCTGGCAAGGATCACCCGCAAATTCTCGGGGTCGACGAGGGGCATTATTTGAAATTTGCCGTGTTTGAAGTGCGCAGCAAATCAAAGCTTTAAACTGCCGCAGCTATAGCGGTTGATGCGAAGGATCTTGCCATGGTGGGTAAACCACGATGGCAGGGTCCTTTTTTGCATGTCCGCAATATTTTGGAATGGGAATGAAATCCAAACGTATGTTCCATCAAACGATACTTATGCTATACTAGTAATCAACATCTTTTTTGATAGACAACGACCCAAAACGTGGATTTCACATGAATTTTGATACATATGGCGAATAGTGCGTGTTCAAAAAGGTCGATTTTCAGCACCGAGAGGGTTGGATGAAGCTAGGGACGTCAGGAGCGGAGCGTACGATTTGGGTACGTGAGCACCGGAAGGCCCGGCTGAATTCAAGATTCGATGCCGAGCTGCTTCCTGATTCGCTTCGTGATCAAAAGCGGACTTTTTGAACAACCTCTAATAGATTCAAGGGCATGATTTCACCGGAAGAGCAGCTTGTTTTGAAGGTGAAGGAGTCCCTTTCGAAAGACGATGTAAAGGGGGCATAGCATGAGCATTCAATTTGTTATCGGCAGGTCGGGCAGCGGCAAGAGCACGTCGATCCGCCAAGAGATGATCGAGCGATTGGAGCAAGATCCCAAGGGGAATCCGATGATACTGATCGTTCCCGAACAAGGGTCCTATGAAGCAGAGCATGCACTCGTTAATGCGGGAGGCATTCGCGGGATAATGCGCGCGCAAGTGCTTAGTTTCCGTCGTCTGGCTTACCGCGTCATGCAGGAAAGCGGCGGGGCCGCAAAGGTGGTGATCAGTGAAGAAGGCAGGCGCATGCTGCTGTACAAAATTTTGCGGAGGCGCAAAGAAGAGCTCCAATTGTTCGGTGCTTCGGGAGAGCAGCATGGTTTTGTCGGTAAGCTGAGCGAGCTGTATACGGAAATGAAGCGCTATTGCATTGACGCATCCTGCGTAGAGGAGCAGCTGGGACAGATGATATCTGGCTCCGGGAATCCACCGATGCTTCGGCGCAAGCTGGAGGACATCGTAACGGTCTTTCGTGATTTTGAGCATGAGATTTCACGGTTCTACATGGATGAGGAAGATACGCTTGCCTCATTAGCAGCGGGCGTGACCCAATCGGACTATATCAAGCGCGCCGACATTTGGATCGATGGTTTCCATGGTTTTACGCCGCAGGAGTACCGGGCGCTCCGGGAAATTATGGCCCATGCCAACCATGTAACGATTGCGTTGACACTGGACAAGCCTTATATGAACGGCAATGTTCCGCATGAGCTGGATCTCTTTCATCCTACCGCAGTGACGTACATAAAGCTTAAAGGCATTGCCGATGAGATGGGGTTGGATATGGAGCATCGTATTCTGCAACCCGATGTTCTTCCACGGTTTCAAGAATCCCCTTTGCTTGCCCACCTCGAGCGCGGTTATGATCGGAAGAAACGTTGGACGGAAGCTGCCCGAGATGGAAATACAGTGAGCAATCCGGACGGCAGCAGGACAGGTCTTCTTCTGCATGCTGCCAGTCACCGCCGGGCTGAAATCGAAGGAGCTTTACGTGAAATGGTGCGTCTCGCCCGGGAAGAAGGAGCACGATACCGGGAAATGGCCGTGTTTGTCCGGAATATGGGAGAATATGAGCACCTGATAGGTCCTTTATTCAAGGAACACGGTGTTCCTTATTTTCTGGATCAGAAGCGGAGCGAGCTGCACCATCCGCTGGTCGAATTTATCCGATCTGCTCTTGATGTCATTGGACGCCGCTGGCGTTATGAGGACGTATTCCGCTGCGTGAAGACGGATCTGCTGCTGCCGCTGGACGGTTCGCTTACCCGTGAGGACATGGATCGTCTGGAGAACCACGTGCTGGCTTCCGGAATCCAGGGCTCGCGCTGGACGGATGGCCGCCCGTGGAAGGGAATTCCAAGCCTCTCATTAGAGGATGGAGAGAGTGAGGTGCGCAATCCGGATGGTTTGCAGGCGATTGAGTATGCCAGAAAGGTGATTACGGAGCCGCTGCATGCGTTTGAGAAGCGGATGAAAAAGGCAACGAGTGCAATGGATCAGAGCACCGCAGTCTATCGGCTTCTGGAGGAAACCGCTGTTCCCGAAAAGCTGGAGCTGTTAAGCCGCGCTGCTCTGGATGCCGGGCGTCCTGAGGAAGCGAGGGAGCATCGCCAGGTATGGGGGGCTGTGCTTGACCTGCTCGACCAGATTGTGGAGATGATGGGTGCGGAGAAGTTGAGTACCGAATTGTTCACGGGCGTGCTGGGTACGGGACTTACGGAGATGAAAATGGCTCTGGTGCCTCCGTCTCTGGATCAAGTGCTGATCGGCAGCATGGATCGGACACGGACGGGCGGGGTGAAATATGCTTTTCTGCTCGGCATTAACGATGGTGTTCTCCCAGCCCAGTTTCAGGACGATGGGATCCTGACAGAACCGGAGCGTGTTCAGCTCGAAGACCGCGGACTGGAGCTTGCTCCAAGCATATCCCGAAGACTGCTGGATGAACGGTTCCTGATTTATAATGCTCTGACTTCCGCCAGCAAGCAGCTGTGGGTCAGCTATCCTGCGGCAGACGATGAAGGCAAGACGTTACTGCCATCCGAGGTCATCCGCCATTTGAAGCTGATGTTTCAGATGGAAGAGGTGCCTTTGTTTCCAAGACCGCATGCCGGGCAATCGGCCTGCGAGCAGGAGCATTATGCGTCACGTCCTGATAAGACGTTGGCTTACTTGACGGGTCGGCTACGGGACTGGAGGAATGGAGAGGAGATCCCGAACATTTGGTGGCATGTGTACAATTGGTACGCGGAACGGCCGGATTTAAGGTCGCGTCTTTCTTCGATGCTCTCGTCCTTGTCTTACCGGAATGAAGCCCGGCCACTTAAGCAGGAAACGAGCAGGCAGTTGTATGGAACGAAGCTGCGAACAAGCGTATCTCGGATGGAGCGCTTTGTTGCGTGCCCGTTTTCCCATTTTGCCTCCCATGGGTTGAAGCTGAGAGAACGGCAGCTGTACCGTCTTCAGGCTCCTGACATCGGGCAGCTATTTCATGCTGCCTTGAGCAGCATGGCCGTGAAGTTTCAATCCCAGCATCGAAGCTGGGGAGACCTGACCGCGGAGGAATGCTTGCGCGAGGCGGAAGCGACCGTCGATCGGCTTGCTCCCATGCTGCAGGGTGAAATCCTGCTTAGCTCCAAGCGATACGGATATATTTCGCGCAAGCTGAAAAATATCGTGGGCAGAGCATCCGTGATTTTGGGTGAACAAGCAAGGCGCGGCAAATTCGAGCCGATCGGCCTTGAGCTTGATTTCGGTCCAGGGAAGCCGCTGCCGCCCCTGACGTTTGAATTGCCGAACGGGGTCAAGATGGAGATTGTCGGGCGCATTGACCGGGTCGACATGGCACGCGGAGAGCATGGGATCATGCTTCGGGTCATCGATTATAAATCCAGCCAGAAGGATCTGCGATTGCATGAGGTCTATTACGGGTTATCCCTGCAGATGCTGACCTATCTGGACGTGTTGCTGACGTTTGCGGAGGACTGGCTCGGTGAACAGGCTTTGCCTGCGGGAACCTTGTATTTCCACGTTCATGATCCAATCTTGCAATCTGCAAACGGCATGACGCCGGAGCAGGCGGCAGAGGAGCTGCTCAAACGTTACAAAATGAAAGGCTTGCTGCTGGCAGACCGCGAAGCGGTTTCCCTCATGGATTCGTTCCTTGAAAAAGGGCACTCGGCCATTCTGCCTGTCGCCGTCAAAACGGACGGCAGCTTCTACAGCAGCGCAGCCGTGGCAACACCTGACCAGTGGGAGACCTTGTTGTCCGCCGTGCGGGAGAACATGCTGAATATCGGCTCCAGAATTACGGGGGGCGATGTCGCGATTGTGCCATACCGGATTCAGCAGGAGACCGCCTGCACGTATTGTTCCTTCCGGCCTGTATGCCAGTTCGACGACGCAATTGAGGGCAGCGAATATCAGCTGCTGGGTAAACCGGGTAAAGATCAGGTTTGGGATATGCTTGGACATCCGAAGGGAGGAGAGAGCCGGTGAGAGAGATGATAGCAAAACCCGAGGGCAGCATGTGGAGTGACGACCAGTGGAAAGCCATCGCGCTGTCGGGCGATGATATGCTGGTTGCAGCCGCAGCAGGTTCAGGGAAGACCGCCGTGCTGGTTGAACGGATCATTCGCAAAATCCTCGACGATTCCGCGGGGTTCAGCGTAGACCGGCTTCTTGTAGCTACGTTTACCAAGGCTGCGGCTGCCGAAATGCGAGGACGGATTCGGGAAGCGCTTGACCGTGAGCTGGACCGGGATCCGGACAATGAGCATATCCGGCGACAGCTTGCTTTGCTTGGTAGGGCGTCAATTACAACGCTGCACTCCTTTTGCATGGAAGTCATTCGGCGATATTATCAGTTAATACCGCTGGATCCGGGATTCCGCATTCTGAATGAACATGAGGCGGATTTAATGCGGCAGGATATGCTGGAGGAGCTGTTTGAAGAGAAATACGGCGAGGCCGAGGGCGACCAGGAAAGTCGGTTTCTTCATTTGGCGGACTGGTTCAGCGGCGAGCGAACGGACGACGCGCTGTACCGTCTCGTTCAGCGCCTCTATGATTTCTCCCGCAGCCATTCCTGGCCGGCACACTGGCTAAGGGAAACGGCTGCCGGCTTCCAGGTACAAGATACGGAGGCTCTCGGACAAACGCCATGGGTTCAAAGCATTTTGGCTGATGCCCGTCTGGCTTTGAACGGAGCGGCTGGCTTGCTGCAGCAAGCAAGGGCGATCGCCATGCAGCCGGGAGGGCCTGCACCGTATGTGGACAATCTCGATGAGGACTTACGATTGGTCGCCTCCCTGCTTGAGGCCATCGATAGTTCGCCGTGGGAATCGTTGTACGGCATTTTTCGCGAGGCGTCTTTCGGCAAGCTCAAATCCGTTCGGAAGGATGAGGTGCTGCCGGAGCTTCAGGAACAGGTTAAGGAACTGCGCGACAACGTGAAGAAAATCGTCAATGAGCTGAAAAGTGCATTGTTTGGCCGTCCGGCATCGGAATTTTTGCAGGAACTTCACACGGCAGCGCCGCTGATGATGGAGCTGGCCGAGACGGTTATCGCTTTTGGCGAGCGATATCGGGAGGCCAAAGCGGCCAAAGGCATGGTCGACTTTAACGACCTTGAGCATTACTGCCTTCATATTCTTCGTCACCCTGATTCCGTGCCGGGGCATATGATGCCTTCCGATGCGGCGATGGAATACCGCGAGCAGTTTGATGAAGTGCTGCTCGACGAATATCAGGATACGAACAGCGTACAGGAAGACATTGTACGATTGATCTCCAGGGAAATGCCGGGCAACCGGTTTATGGTCGGTGACGTGAAGCAGAGTATTTATCGGTTCCGCTTGGCGGAGCCGGGACTGTTTCTCGATAAATATAAGACGTTTTCTTCCGACGCAAGCACGGCCCAAGCCGGCATCCGGATTGATCTGGCCCGTAATTTCCGCAGCAGGATGGAAGTGGTGGATGCCGTCAATTTGTTATTCCGGCAGATCATGAATGAATCCGTAGCCGAAATTGCCTATGATGCTCGAGCGGAGCTTGTATGCGGTGCTTCCTTTCCGGAGCAGGAGGTTCAGGGCGGTACGAACCCTTACACGCCTGAATTGCTCCTGATCGACCGTCTTGGAAAAGGGACGGAGGAGCAGTCCGAGGAATTGGCTTCCGAAGAGGACGGGGTTCGTCTTGAGGTTGAGGCGCTTGAGATGGAAACCGCCCAGCTGGAGGCCCGTGCCATTGCCCGCAGAATTCGTGAGATGACGGGCGAAAACGGGAAGCCGCTCATGGTGTACGATAAAGGACTGAAATCGATGCGGCCCGCGGGGTATGGGGACATGGTTATTTTGCTTCGCTCAGCCATGGTATGGGCACCGTTAATTATAGAGGAACTGCGGCAGGAAGGGATTCCGGCGTTCGGCGAGCAGAACAAAGGGTACTTTCAGGCGACGGAAGTGGAGATCACTTTATCGCTGCTGCAGGTGATTGATAATCCCCGTCAGGATATTCCCCTGGCTTCCGTATTGCGCTCGCCGATACTCGGATTATCCGAGGAAGAGATGGCACAGGTACGCCTGTGTGCCAAAGGGACTTATTACGACGCGCTTAAGGCAGCAGTCGCGATAAGTGTCGCCCCGTCGGTCATGGATTTGGCGCGCCCTGTGGGCTTCGTGGATGGCAAATGGACGCCGGGCGTAGAGCTGGAAGGATTGGCTGAAGCCGCAGCAGGTCATGAGCTCATGGCAGGCAGCCTACTTTCGGATGCTCCGCTATCAGCGGAAGGTCAGAATATCGAAATATCTCCAGAGCTTAGCTCAAAACTTGGATTGTTTATGGATCGGCTTCAGCGCTGGCGACAGGAAGCGCGTCAAGGAAGTTTGAGTGATCTGATCTGGCAAATTTATAGCGAAACTGGTTATTTGGATTGGGTTGGCGGTCTGCCCGGCGGCAAGCAGCGTCAGGGCAATCTGACCGCCTTGTATGACCGGGCCGTGCAGTATGAACAGGATACAGCCTCCAGAGGTCTCTTCCGTTTCCTGACCTTTATCTCCCGACTCCGGGAGCGAGGCGGGGATCTCGGCACTGCCGGCGGTACGGAAAGCCAGGGCAATGCGGTGCGCCTGATGACCATTCACAAGAGCAAGGGGCTGGAATTCCCGGTTGTTTTTGTAGCGGGATTGTCCAAAAATTTCAACCAACAGGATTTGAATTCCCCTTTCCTTATGCATAAGGAGCTTGGCTTTGGACCGAAGTTTGTGGATGAAGGCATGCGTGTTAGCTATCCCACGCTGCCTAACCTGGCGATCCGGCGCAGGTCGCAGCTGGAGTTGTTAGCTGAGGAGATGCGCGTGCTCTACGTTGCCCTTACGCGGCCTAAAGAGAAGATGATTCTGGTCGGCACGGTGAAGGATTTGCCGAAGAAGGTGGCTGCGTGGGCACAAGCCGATGTTAACCCGGAGCTTCTTCTGCCGGATTACGTCCTTGCCCGGGGCCGGAGTTACTTGGATTGGATCGGCCCGGCTGTGATACGCCATCCATCCGCAGGTCTGCTCCGCGAGAAGGCGGGCTTATCCGGGGAGACGAACTCACGCGTGTTGAGAGAAGATCGATCGCAATGGATATTTTCGATCGAGACGCCGGAATCCTTGGCGCAGGGCATGATCGGTATTAAGGATGACGTGCAGGCGGATAGCGATGACCGGATGAATAAGCTGAATGCCCTGCGCAAGCTCGAGCCGGTCGTTCCGGTGGCTAGTATAGCCGAAGCGGAAGATAAGGGTACGGATGATCAACGTGCAAGCATCTATGAGCGCTTGTCTTGGAAATATCGTTATGAAACGGTCAGCCAAATTTCCGCCAAAACGTCCGTAACGGAGATGAAGAAGCTGCTTGCCTTGCAGGACAGCCCCTCCCTGGATCTGCTGGAGGAGCAGGCCGTAAAACGTCAGAGCAAGGAAAATATCGGGGCAGGCACATCCTTCACACTAAGCTTGCGACGGCCGAAATTTATGGAGTCAACGAAGCTGACACCTGCGGAACGGGGAACCGTGTATCATACGATCATGCAGCATGTGCCTCTTCAACGACTGGAGGGAGCCGGGGAACCGACGCCGGAGATCGAAGACACGATCCGCTACCTTGTGGAAAAAGAAATCTTAACCGGTGAGCAGGCCGCCGCGGTGGAAGCCACGGAGATCGGCGGCCTGTTTGCTTGCGAGGTAGGGAAGCAGTTGCTGACTGCAGAGGATGTCTGGCGCGAGATGCCGTTTTCATATGCACTCCCCGCAGCTGAAGCTTATCAAGGGCTCGCTTTCATGGACCAAATCTCGGACCAAGCGGCCGAAGCAGCGCCGGATGTGCAGCTCCTTCAGGACGAAACCGTGCTGATCCAAGGGGTTGTGGACTGCCTGTTCAGGCAGGGCGGTAGACTTGTGCTGCTGGATTATAAAACGGACCGGGTGCTGGAGCATCGCGGCGGCGTTTCGGCCTTAGCAAAGCAGTATCGTTTTCAGCTGGATCTATATGCAAAGGCCTTGGAGGATATTTTAGGCGAGCCCGTACATGAAAAATGGCTGTACTTTTTTGATGGGGGACATGCCGTTCAACTATAGTCATTTCGATTTGTTTGATTGGGAAGTTTGAAGCGGGAGAGGAGATTAGCGATGCGTATTTTGCATACCGGAGACTGGCATCTGGGGCGCGCACTTGAAGGCCGGAGCAGGCTTGCAGAGCAGGAGCGCTTTCTGGATGAGCTGGTTAAGCTGGCAGATGAAGAGCAGGCCGATCTGATCCTCATGGCGGGGGATGTTTATGATTCCGTAAATCCGCCTGCGGCTGCAGAGCAGTTGTTTTATGATGCGGCCGCCAGACTTACGGAGGGGGGCCGCCCTATGGTGGTCATTGCAGGCAACCATGATCAGCCGGAACGGGTTGCATCGGTCACGCCGCTTGTTGCAACCAGGGGCATAACGCTGATTGGGACTCCCGTCGCCGATGCGATCACTGTTGCAGCGGCACGTACCGGAGAAACGGCCAAGATTGCAGCACTGCCTTATCCGTCTGAGGCCAGGCTCAATGAGCTGCTATCGATCGATGGAGATGAGGACCAGCTCCGGCGTGCCTATAGCGAGAGAGTCGGACAACTGATGAGGAAGATGGCAAGGGAATTTTCTCCGCAGACGGTCAATCTGGCCATGAGCCATATTTATGTACTTGGCGGCGTCGAGAGCGATTCCGAGCGGCCGATTCAGGTCGGTGGAGCGTATACGGTTGATCCGTTGGCACTCTCTGTAGGCGCATCTTACACGGCGCTTGGTCACCTGCATCGTTCTCAGGCAGTAAAAGGGGAGGGAATCATCCGCTACAGCGGTTCACCGCTGGCCTACAGCTTCTCGGAAGCGGGACAGGCCAAATCGGTGACCCTGGTTGACGTATCGCCAGGAGGAGCACCCGTGATCGAAGAGTTGTTTCTCAGCAGCGGTCGCCCGCTTGTTCGCTGGAAGGCCAAAGGCGGCTTGGAAGAGGTGTATCGATGGCTTGATGAGGGGCGTGATCCCGAAGCTTTCATAGATCTGGAGGTATCCCTAACGGAGGCCATGGGGCTTGCTGACATTCAGCGACTTCGAAAGAGCAGGGACGGCATTGTTCACATCCGTCCGGTTTACCCGGAGATGGAGGCGCTGGAGTTGGAGAGCGAACGCTCAAGGCTGCCGCTGCCGGACCTGTTCCGAAAGTTCTACCAGCGGCAAACCGGCGGGGCGGAGCCCGAGGATCATCTGGTCGATTTGTTTCTGGAGCTTGTAGAGGAAGAGGAGTCTGACGGTATGGAGGTGAAGCCATAAGATGAAACCGATCTTGTTGAAGTTATCCGGACTGCAGAGTTATCGAGAAACGCAGGAGATTGATTTTGAGACGTTGTGCGAAACCGGACTCTTCGGTATTTTCGGACCGACGGGAAGCGGGAAATCCACGCTGCTGGATGCTATTACTCTAGCCATGTATGGAAAGGTGGAGCGCGCAGTTAACGGAACCCAAGGCATCATGAATCATTCGGAGGACAGCTTGTCCGTCTCCTTTACGTTTGAGTTGTCTTCCGCTGCCGGGCTGGAGCGATACCGGGTAGAGCGCCGATTCAAACGGGTAAACGAGCTCTCCATCAGCAATACGGTGAGTCGATTTATCCACGTTACCCCCGATGGGGATCAGGTGATGGCGGATAAATTGGCCGAAGTCACCCGCTGCGTAGAAGAGAAAATCGGACTTAAAATGGATGATTTTACCCGCGCGGTCGTCCTTCCTCAAGGAAAGTTTGCCGAATTCCTCTCCCTGAAGGGGAGTGAGCGTCGGCAGATGCTTCAGCGGCTGTTTCATTTGGAACGGTACGGAGACCAGCTTGCGATCAAGCTCAGCCGCCGCGTTAAGGATACAGAGGGCTCGCTGAAATCCGTCGAAGCTGAACAGCAAGGGTTGGGCAGTGCAGGCAAAGAAGCTTTGGCGGAAGCGACTACGGCGCTGGAAGATGCCAAGAAACACGCGGCGTCATGCCGGAATCTTCTCCAGGCCGCCATTGAAGCCCATGAAGCCATGGGTAAAATCCGTGAGTTGGATACGGAAAAACGGCGGCTGCAGGGGAAACTGGACGAGCTTGCCCTTCATGAGGAAGAGATGAAGGAGCTGGAACGAAAGCTTGAGCTGACAGGGGCGGCAGCCGCTGTTCTCCCTGCACTTGAGGCATGGCGCGAATCTGGCAAGGCCTGGGATCAGCGGCGGCAAATTGCTGAAGGACTCACCGCCCAAGCTGTATCCGCTCAGAAGGCGGCGGAACAGGCCGTGAAGGCGGATGAAGCTGCCCAAGCAGCCCTTCGGGCCGAGGAGCCGAAGCTGGTGCTTCGGGAGCAGCAGCTGGAGCAAGCTGTTGTATTGCAGCGGGATCGTGATGGATTACGGGAAGAACTGATTAGGCTGGATGCACAGCGAGTGGATGCACGCAAAGAGCATGAAGGGGTAACTGCCCAACTGCAGAAGGAGCAGGAGCTGCTTGAACGAGGGCGAAAGCGGCAGGAGGAGCTGCAAGCCAAGCTGAAAGGGCTTGAGACCCGCTCTGGTGAGCGCCAGGCGCTTCATATGGCGATGCAGAAGGTTCAAGCCCTCGAGTCTGCCGGCAGACAGAAGCAGAAGGCTGAGCTCGATTTAAAGACACAGGAGAGCAAGCTGAAGGAGCAAGAGGCAAGGTTTATTGCCCTGCAGAAGCAGGAGCAAGAATTGCAGCGGCACTACATACAGCTCTCCGTGCAAGCTGACAGCTTGCAGCGTGATGCAGCCGAAGCCTCGTCGTTTGCCGATCGGATGGCAGCCGCGGCAGCTCAGGTAAACCAGGCGATGAGCCAATCGCTTCGAGACAAACAGCTTCATGCCTTGTCCCTTTCGCTGGCCGCCGAGCTTCAGGAAGGAGCGCCTTGTCCGGTTTGCGGGAGCGAACATCATCCTCGCCCTGCTGCCTCATCAGGGCAGTCTGAAGATAATCTTGATGAGAGCATGGATCGGCTGACGCAGATCACGCATCAGATCCAGGAGGCCAGATTAACCCTGCGGGGGCAGCTTAACGAAGCGGAAGCGCTAGCTAGCCAAACGCGCTCGCAGATTGAGGCGTATGCAGATGACGAGTTGCTTGCCGTCAAAAGCGGCGGGCAGGAGCAGGAACGCGGATGGATGGAGGCGGCAGTGTCAGCCATACCTGCTGATGATAGACCGTACGATGTGGAAAGGCTTGCTTCGGATGCAGCATGGCTCCTAAAAGCAGCCGAAACTCAGGCTGCTGCCATCGGACAATGCCGTACGGAAGCCTCCAAGGTACAGCAGAGCCTCTTCACATGCCAGCAGGAGCTTATGAAACAGAGCGCCGCGCTTGAGAATGGTCAAATGACATGTAACCAGCTGCGGGATCAGCTTGCAGGACTGGAAGCAGAAGCTGAGGGCATTCTGAATTCCTGGCAGGAAGTCAAGCCGGATTTTTCTCTGGAAGAGGCGGCCGACCGTTTTAAGCTCATGCAAGAGAAGGATGCGGAATCCGAGTCGATCAAGGAAGGGCTTGAGCGCAGCGTTCCATTTATCGAGGAGAAGAAGCAGGCTGTCCTTCACTTGGAGCAGCAGCTTCGTGAGCTGGAGAAGCAGCTGATTCAATGGGATGCGCAGCGTGAAGGTAAGGCGGAGGGGCTGAAGGATAAAGAAGAGCGTCTTCAGCTATGGATCGGCGACCGGTCGGCTGAGGAGCTGCTGGGCGAATGCCGGACCAGAATGACGATGCTGAAGGAATCAGCGGAACAAGCCAGAAGCGAGTGCAGGAAGGCAGAGGAGAAGGCTCAGCATGCAGCCAAGGAAGCGGCTCTTGCAGAACAGGCAGAGGGAGCCGCGCAGGAGCAGCATCAAGCTGCGAAGCTTGCCTGGGAGAACCAGCTGGCAGGTTCACCGTTCGCTACGGAGCATGCCGTCATGGAAGCCTGTTTAACCCCGGAAGAAATTGAACGATGTGCACAATTAGTGAAAGCCCATCGGGAAGGACAGCGGGAATGGACGTTGAGACTTCGCGACGTCGAACAGAAGCTAGGCGTAAGCCCTTTTCATGAAGAGGAGTGGGAACGGTGCTCAGGCGAGCTTCAGGCGGCCCGTACAGCCGATGAGGAGGCCCTTCAAGCGAGAGCTCGAGCTGAGCGGGACTTGGAAGACCTGAACAAACGTCACATCCGTTTTATGGAATTGGAAGAGCAGCGTCTTCGCCTTCAACGAGAGAGCGAGCGCTTGTCCAAATTGCAGTCCTGCTTGCGCGGAAACGCATTTGTTGAATACATTGCAGAGGAGCAGCTGATGCAGGTGAGTCAGTCGGCTTCCCAGCGCCTTCGCTATTTGACCAAGCAGCGCTACTCACTTGAGGTGGACTCCGGGGGGGGATTCGTCATTCGGGACGATGCCAACGGCGGCGTCCGGCGTCCGGTATCCACACTATCCGGCGGCGAGACATTCCTGACCTCATTGGCCTTGGCTTTGGCACTCTCGGCACAAATTCAGCTGCGCGGGCAATATCCACTGCAGTTCTTTTTCCTCGACGAAGGGTTCGGCACGCTGGATCCAGAGCTGCTGGAGACGGTCATTACCGCGCTTGAGCGCCTCCATACGGATAAGCTGACCGTTGGCATTATCAGTCATGTGCCCGAGCTTCGGGCGCGTCTGCCGCGCAAGCTGGTCGTACGCCCGGCGGAGCAAGCGGGAGCGGGATCGCAGCTTGCGATCGAATCGATGTAATAGGCGAAACATGGATGATGTGATCTAGATCACGGAAACAGCAACATGGCACTGTTATAGTACAGATAAGCCGACATATGTAAGAAGCACCGGGCAGGCGCTTGATCATGAGAGATTCCTATCTTTTTCCTTGCTCTCATGATCAAGCGCCTCCTTACTGGACAGCTGCGTTCCAGGGGTGCTTCTCTTTTTTTTGTGAGTATGCCTTAATTGTCATCTATTGGACGCACTGCCTAATTTCTTATATGATAAAAGCATGTAAACGTATGAAAGGGGTAACCGTAATGGATTGTCTTTTTTGTAAAATCGTAGAGGGTGAGCTTCCTTCCACGAAGGTACTCGAGAATGATAAGGTGCTTGTTTTTCAAAACATTAACCCGGAGGCGCCGGTTCATGTCCTGATCATTCCCAAGAAGCATATCGCATCCATGAACGATATTCAGGATGAAGATTTGCTGCTGATTGGCGAGATGCACAAAGCGGCTAAAGAAGCCGCGGCGAAGCTGGGCATTGCGGAGAGCGGTTATCGATTAATTAACAACTGCGGACCCGATGGCGAACAATCGGTGTTTCATGTGCACTATCACCTGATGGGCGGTCGCCGTTTGGGCGCTTTAACAGGCATTTCACCCGCTCATACATAACATCAGGCCAATGAAGAAATAGATCAGCCTCGCAGCGGGAGTGTCGCAGCGGGGTTGTTCTAATTCTTGCCACTATCGTAAAATAGACGTCTAAGGTTGACACCCTATTTCCGTTTGCCCTATAATGAAGTTTGATGAACCGTGTTAATGCTCTTGGACGGTCTGGTCGGAGGGAGGGAAAACTGGTGTCTGAAACTAAAGTTCGCAAAAACGAGACAATTGATGCTGCACTTCGTCGCTTCAAGCGTTCCATTGCTAAAGATGGCGTATTGGCTGAAGTGAAGAAACGCAAGCATTATGAAAAGCCAAGCGTAAAGCGCAAGAAAAAGTCCGAGGCTGCTCGTAAGAGAAAGTTTTAGGAGGATCTGAACTAGCATGAATCTTAGCGAACGATTGAACGAAGATATGAAGCAAGCGATGAGGAGTAAGGACAAGTTCAAACTCTCAACGATTCGAATGGTTCGTTCGACGATAAAAAATCTTGAAATAGATTTGAAACGAAGTTTGGATGACAACGAAGTGCTTGATATTTTTAGTCGTGAAATCAAACAGCGCAAAGATGCCCTCCAAGAATTTGAAAAAGCGGGACGCGACGATCTTGCCGCCGATGCAAAAGCAGAAATTGAGCTCCTTAGCGCCTACCTCCCGGAACAGCTTACTGAAGAAGAAATTAAAGTCATTGTACAGCAGACCATCCAGGAAACCGGTGCTTCTTCAAAAGCCGAGATGGGTAAAGTAATGAGCGCTCTCATGCCGAAAGTTAAAGGGCGTGCAGATGGAAAGCTTGTCAATCAAGTTGTTCAACAATTTCTGTAACAACATAAGTGAAACACCCCTTGTTTTCTCAAGGGGTGTTTTTTCTTTTTTTGTGGGTATGCTTTCGAGAACCGCCTTTTCGCGATGGTTTTTTTAAGAATGGGAATACTTTTTGAAACGAAATCGTTTCTGATTCGTAATAACTACCATATGAGTGCAATTAGATACATATGCTTATGCAAAAGGCAGGTCGCTGAACCCTTTTTGTCGAAGTAATGGTTCAGATGGCTTAATACGTCGAAAAGGAGGGGAACAGATTGAGCAAATCGTTTTGGATCCGCAAATTACTGACATTCACGGCAGCTGTTGTTATGATGCTGATATCCATCGGAATGTATGTTGGGCCAGTGAAATCCGCAATGGCGGCTAACATCGGCTCGGTTTACGTCATTCCGGTCAAGCAGCAGATCGAGCGCGGCTTAACAAGTTTTATGGAGCGCGGATTTAAGGAAGCCGAGGAGATGTCGGCGGGTCTTATTGTTCTGGAGATCGATACACCCGGCGGTCTTGTGGATCAAGCCGGCAAAATTGCCACCTTGATGAAGGACAGCAAGATTCCGATCGTGGCTTACATTACGGGCGATGCCGCATCAGCCGGCAGCTATATCGCGCTTAATGCAGATAAGATTGCTATGTCGCCTGGCAGCATGATCGGCGCAGCTTATATGGTCGATGCCAGAGGCAACCGGATTGAAGATGCTAAGCTGGTGTCCTGGTGGAAGAGCAAGATGGCTGGCGCTGCTGAAGCGAGCGGTCGAAACAAACAAATCGCGATGGGTATGGCTGATGTCAACCTAAAGGTCGATATGCCTGAAATCGGTTTGACCAAGCAGCCCGGCGAGGTGATATCTTTAACGGCTGATGAGGCACTCAAGACGGGGTACGCGGATACGATTGCAAGCAGCACCGACGAGGTGATAGCTTGGATGGAGTATTCCACCCAGGACGTATTTCGGATGGAGCCCACGTTCTCGGAGAAGCTGGCAACCTTTCTTACGCATCCGGGTGTGATGACACTTCTGTTGTTCATTGGTATTGCAGGCGTTATTATCGAGGTTATTGTTCCAGGATTTGGTGTGCCGGGAATCTTGGGTGTAGCGGCATTCGTACTGTATTTCTTTGGTAACCAGGTGGCCGGATTTGCCGGTTGGGAGACCTGGCTGCTGTTTGTGATCGGTATCGTGATGCTGGCTATGGAGCTGTTTGTGCCAAGCTTTGGCATACTGGGCATCATCGGCTCGGTAAGTTTGATTGCCGGCGTTGTGATGGCGGCCTACAGCACTTCTCATGTTGCCCTGTCCCTGGGCATTGCGGCAGCATCGGCTTTGGTGGCCATTATCGTGGTTGCCCTCGTATTCAAGGAACGAGGAGTATGGCGCAAATTCATTCTCAGTGACAGCTTATCGAGGGAGGAGGGCTATATTCCGAACGAAGACCGGGATGTGCTTATCGGTCTGGTCGGAACTTCGATTACGCCGCTTCGCCCGGCTGGAACGATGGAACTTGAGGGACGCCGACTCGATGTGGTTACGCTTGGAGGATTCATCGATTCCGGTCGACCGGTACGCGTCATTAAGACGGACGGTACAAGAATTGTTGTAGAGGAAGAAAAAGGGTGAACCCTACCACGGAATTGTGTAATATTAAAGAGCTAGTGTTTAAATGTTCCAAGTGATGAAAGCAAATACTCAATAATGGAGGGTAAACGAATATGGATGGTTCATTGGTACCGATTCTTCTGATCGGGGTTGTCGCGATCATCGTACTTAGCGTGTTTTTCAGTTTCTTCCCGTTAATGCTCTGGATCTCGGCGATCGCCTCCGGCGTTCGCGTCGGAATAATTACATTGGTGGCTATGCGCCTGCGGCGCGTAACACCAAGCCGAATCGTGAATCCGCTGATTAAAGCGACAAAGGCAGGCCTTGGTTTAAACATCAATCAGTTGGAAAGTCACTATCTCGCAGGCGGTAACGTAGACCGGGTGGTCAACGCCTTGATTGCAGCCCAACGTGCGAATATTCCGCTTGAATTCGAAAGAGCAGCCGCGATTGACCTTGCGGGACGCGATGTTCTGCAAGCTGTTCAGATGAGCGTTAACCCGCGTGTCATTGAGACACCAACCGTTGCCGCTGTAGCAAAAGACGGTATTGAAGTGAAAGTTAAAGCACGTGTAACCGTACGTGCCAACATTGACCGTTTGGTCGGGGGTGCAGGGGAAGAAACGATCATCGCCCGCGTCGGTGAAGGTATCGTTACCACGGTCGGTTCGAGTAATTCTCATAAAGACGTATTGGAAAATCCGGATTCGATCTCCAGAACGGTTCTCTCCAAGGGATTGGATGCCGGTACTGCATTTGAAATCCTGTCCATCGATATCGCGGACGTGGATGTAGGCAAAAACATCGGCGCGTACTTGCAGACCGAACAGGCGGAAGCCGACAAGCGTATTGCCCAAGCGAAGGCGGAAGAACGCCGCGCGATGGCGGTAGCCCAAGAGCAAGAGATGAAGGCTCGCGTCGTAGAGATGAGAGCACGCGTTGTGGAATCGGAATCCCAAGTTCCGCTGGCTATGGCTGAAGCGCTTCGCAGCGGCCAACTGGGCGTGATGGATTATATGAACCTAAAGAATATCGAAGCCGACACGCAAATGAGGGGTTCCTTCGGTAAGATGGGTGAGAATAATGACAATCCCGGTGACAACAAAACCAAGTAACGATGAGGTGAGCCTATAGTGAGCTGGTTATTCGATAATATTTACATTGTAGCTGTTATAGGCTTCTTCATTATCTCCGCCCTCGGAAGACGCGGCAAGAACCCTGAGGAGGGGAAAAACCCCCGTATGCCGTCCTTTGGCGGCGAAGGGGACCGTCCTGCAAGACCGGGGCAGCAGCGGCCACAGCGGCCTGAAGCAAGACGGGTACAGACGACTCCGCAAGTCTCCCGTCCGGCACCTGTTCAGGAAAGCACCCGGATCGAGCGGATGGATGAAGAAGAAGCGGGTACCGGAAACGGATATTCTCTTGAGCATCAAGAGATAGACCGAATGAAACGTGAGCTTGAAATGAATTCTAGCCACGACAGTATGGATTACCGAATCGAGATGATGCAGAGGGATCTGGACCGGATCCACTCTCATTTGAATCGGATGACCCTGGATATACCGGAAACCGTTGTCGAAATCCACGACGAAGAGCGAGAGCAGAACAAGAATGATCGATCGTTTCTTGCAGAACAAGCTCGAAATGGTATTGTTTGGGCCGAAATTCTGGGAACTCCGCGTGCCAAGCGCCCCATGAATCCTCGGCGTTAAATTGGATCAGTTAATAGATTCATAGAAGCGGGAGACCGCCTCGTCAGATTTTTTGACGGGGCGGTCTTTTTACTTTTCATCTCATAAAACAGCTTCATGGGGCATAAGGTGTACAGTACAGGAAGGGGGAAAGTCTCCATATGTCCCGCATCAGCCGCAAGCTGCAGAAATGGACCCAAGAAATGCTTGATTTGCCACAGGACCTGTTATTTGATTTGCCGCGGTTGACCCTGATTGGCAATAAAGAGCTGCATATCGAAAATCATCGCGGAGTCCGGCATTTTTCCGAGGAGCGACTTGTGTTGTCTTTAACGCAAGGTTCTTTGGAGATTTCGGGAACCGGACTTGCGATTCAGGCTATTCAAAGCCATGAAGTGACCATCATTGGCACCATTCATCATATTCAATACATAGGAATGGGGGAGAAACCGTGAAGATTCCGACGATGATCCATCTTCGAGGATATTTGAAGCTCGCTGTCCGCGGTGAGCATGTGGAAGCATTCATCAATTCATTGGCGGAGGCGGGGATTCCGGTTTGGGATGTAACACCGACAGGGGCTCACTCAGCAGAGCTTAAGCTGCTGCTGAAGGATTTCAGAGGGCTCCGTCCGCTGTTAAAACGGACAGGCTGCCGTACGCGCATTAAGGGGCGCTACGGATCCCCCTTCAAAGCTCGCCGCTTGCTGAAACGCAAAGCGTTTGTTATCGGCGTTGTTGCGTTTTTTATGATCCTGCTCACGCTTTCCTCGATGGTGTGGAACGTGGAAGTAGAGGGGAATGAAACCATCGCTTCAGAAGATGTGCTAGATGCGGCCAAGTTGGAAGGGATCTACCCGTTTCAATGGATATTCAAGCTGCAATCGCTGGACAAGCTGTCCGTGAATATGACGGCCCGCCTCCAGGGAACTTCATGGGTAGGGGTGGAACGCAACGGGACGCGCATACGCATACAGATTGTTGAGGCGGCTGTACCGGAGAAACCGCCGCTTCAGAGCCCAAGGCATCTGATCAGTACGCAGGACGCTGTCATCACCCATATTTACGCCGAGAAGGGGATCCCTAAAGTAGGGATTAACAGCCGGGTAAAGAAGGGCGACGTTCTGATCTCCGGTGTCCTTGGCGATGAAGAAAACTCGGAACGAATTGTAGCCAAAGGGGAAGTGAAAGGTCTTGTATGGCATGAATACGATATCGAGATTCCATTGGTGAAGACTCATAAAGTTTATACGGGGGAAGGGAAGAAGCGCTCCTATATCGTATTTGGCGATCGGGCCGTCCAGTTGTGGGGCTACGGGGATATTCCGTTTTCGCAGCAGGAGACCTTGACTTTCTATGATCCGCTTACTTGGAGGACGCGCGTGCTGCCGCTCGGCTGGATGACGGAAAAGATCATGGAGGTTACCGAGGTCCAGCGGACCATAAGCGAGGATGAAGCCAAGAAAGAGGGAATCGAGGGGGCACGCCGGGATATTTTGGCGAAATATGGGGCGGATTCCAAATTCGTGAGCCAAAAAATTTTGCATGATAAGAAAGAGAATGGTAAAGTTTATATGAAAGTGCTTTTTGAGGTGGAAGAGACCATCGCGAAAGAACTTCCCATAGTATATGATCAAGGAGAATGAGTCTATTTGTCACAGCAAACGACCAGCATTCAAATTTTACTTCAAAGCGCGTCAGAAGGTCTGTCCTTATTCGGACCACAAGATACATTTCTTAAATTAATCGAAAAAGAAATTCCTGCGACGATTGATTCACGGGAAGCAGTCATCACCATTCGGGGACAACATCGAAATGTGGAGAGTCTTCAGCAGCTGTTTGAAGTGCTGCTCCAGCTTGTGCGCAACGGCTACATTTTGACCGAGCGTGATATTCTTTATGCAGTAGAACTTGCCAAGGATCTGAGAGCGGATCAGCTGCTGGATCTGTACAAGGGCGAAATCACGACAACCTTCAAGGGTAAGCCTATTCGTGTGAAAACCATCGGTCAAAAGCACTATGTGACCACCATCAAGAAACGGGATATTGTATTCGGTATCGGTCCTGCCGGAACAGGGAAAACCTACTTGGCCGTTGTTCTGGCTGTTGCCGCACTGAAGGAAGGATCCGTCAAACGGATCATTCTGACAAGGCCGGCAGTCGAGGCTGGAGAGAGCCTGGGCTTCTTGCCGGGAGATCTGCAGGAGAAGGTTGACCCTTATCTCAGACCGTTGTACGATGCCTTATACGACGTCATGGGCCCGGATCAAACGGCCAAGGCACTAGAGCGTGGGTTGATTGAAATCGCGCCGCTTGCTTACATGCGCGGGCGGACGCTGGATGATTCATTTATTATTTTGGATGAAGCACAGAATACCACACCGGAACAGATGAAGATGTTTCTGACACGGCTTGGATTCGGCTCGAAGATGGTCATAACAGGGGATGTAACCCAGATTGACCTGCCGCGAGGCAAGAAATCAGGACTTATCGAAGCTAAAAGGATATTAAGCGAAATTGAGGAAGTCGGATTCGTCTATTTTGCCGAACAGGATGTCGTACGTCACTCTTTAGTACAAAAAATCATCGTCGCTTATGATAAAGCAGCAGAAAACCAAGATTAAAGGGGATTGTCGCAATGGCCTCCAAAGAACCATCGACGGACAAGTCCATATGGGGTAAAAACAGCGGATGGAAATATAGCGTGGCAACACGCTATATTCTGTTTTTGCTGCTTGCTTTACTCTTTTATATCAGTCTAGCATCCAAGCTTTTACCGGAACGGTATGACATACAGGTCAATACGAAAAGCGAAAAAAATATCGTGGCGCCCGTGCAAATTGAGGATAGCAAGGCAACGCTGAAGGCACAGGAGGCGGCGGCGGAGAACGTCCAGCCGATTTACCCTCTCGTTCCTCTGCGGAATGACGTTCTCGTTACGCAAATCCTTGATCGCATTGAACGTGTAAATCAGGACGTGGATATAAGCTCTGCGGAAAAGGTGGAAGTTTATCGCAGAGAAATTCCGAGGATGGCCCGAGAATTCGTGCAAAACTTCGTGTCGGCCAACAGCACGAATGAAGCTTATTCCAAAGAGCTGCTTCAGGAAATGCAGCGGGTCATCGAAGAACAAACCTATCGGATCCCTGAGGAAACGTTCATTAAGATACCGAGGTTGAATTCGGAAGATATTATACAGATGAAGCCTGTAGCTCGCGAGATTGTATCCAGGCTGATGCTGAACGAAATCGTGGATGCCGATACGGCCCGTACCCGCGTGGCGGAGAGAGTGAACACAAGCTCGTTGAATGATCGGACCGCCAGGGAAGTCGTTCAGGAATTGGCGAGTTTAACGATTACGGCCAACAAGTTCTATGATGAGGTTGCCACGAAGAATGCGAAGGTTGAGGCCAGAGAGAATACCCCGCCCGTATTTATCAAACAAGGGGATATCCTCGTAGCGAAGGGCCAGCTAATTACACCGGAGCTTTACGAGCTGCTTGGTAAAAATGGCCTGCTGAAGGACGATATTAATTACTGGCCGGAGCTGGGCGTTCTGCTTCTGTCCGTCTTGCTGTCTCTTGGCATACTCAATTTCATCCGGCAGTCGGAACCCGGTAAATTCAAATATAACAACTCGCAGCTGCTAATGCTGGTCCTGGTGTATGTGATCACGCTGATCCCCATGCATTTGACCGCATTTCTGCAAAGCGATTCCCAGATGTATGTGGGATATCTTGCACCTGTCGCGATTGGCGCGATCCTGATTACCCTGCTGCTGGAAACCTCGCTGGCCTATTTCAGCGTTATCATTTTCAGCATCATGGCAAGTGTTATATTGAACGTCCAAGGCGAATTGTTTGACTTCAAGTTCGGGTTATTCGCAGCCGTGACTTCTTGCGTGGCGATCTTCTCGATTCACCGCGCGAGCCAGCGGTCGACGATGCTGAAGGGCGGTATTATGGCTTCTCTCTTCGGCTCATTGATCGTGTTTATCATGCTGCTGCTCAATAACGATACATGGACTACGAGCGAAACGCTGTATTCGATCGGGTTTGCCATCGCGGGCGGCTTATTAACGGCCATCCTGGTTATCGGGTTAATGCCGTTCTTCGAAGTAACCTTCGGTATTCTGTCGGCGCTGAAGCTGGTGGAATTATCGAACCCGAACCATCCGCTGCTCCGCAAATTGTTGACGGAGACGCCGGGCACTTATCATCACAGTGTCATGGTCGGAAATTTGTCCGAAGCTGCGGCGGAAGCGATTGGCGCCAACGGACTGCTGTGCCGCGTCGGTTCCTATTATCATGATATCGGAAAAACTAAGCGTCCGATCTATTTCATTGAGAACCAGAACAATATGGAGAACCCGCATGATTCCATTGAACCGAAGCTGAGCAAATCCATTATCGTTGCTCACGCAAGGGATGGCGTAGAAATGCTCAAGGAGTACAAGCTGCCTAAACCGATACGGGATATCGCAGAGCAGCACCATGGCACAACGTTTTTACACTATTTTTATCATAAAGCGGTTCGTCAGGCTGAAGAGCAGGGCATCGAACCGGATTTCACCGAAGATGATTTCCGTTATCCAGGACCGAAGGCTCAATCCAAGGAGTCTGCGATTGTCGGCATAGCCGACAGCGTGGAAGCGGCTGTCCGTTCATTGCGTAAACCGACGGTGGAACAGGTTGAATCGATGATCGAGAAGATTATCAAAGGTCGCCTGGATGACCATCAGTTTAATGATTGTGATTTAACGATGAAGGAACTGGATATTATCGCCAAGACATTAAAGGAAACGGTGATGGGGATTTTCCATTCCCGGATCGAATATCCGGAAGATGTGAAGCGTCCCAAGCCGTCCGCACCAAATGGCGATATCTCGACTGCTTCCGAGACATCCGCAACGAGTGAGGAACAGAGAAGGAGCGTATAAGAATGAGCCTGCAGCTGGCATGGAATAATGAACAAGAGGATTTTCAGATTAGCGAGGAATTGATCGCCCTGCTTGAAGTGATTCTTCAGAAGGCCGGAGAGGCTGAAGGCGTAACCGATGGAGAGGTGGATCTGACCTTTGTCGATGATGAGCAGATCCATGAATTGAACCGGGAGTATCGGGGAATCGATCGTCCGACCGACGTTCTCTCCTTTGCAATGAATGAGATTACGAACGATGAGCTCGAGATCATTTATGAGATCGAAGAGGGAGAAGAACTGGAGAGCGTGCCGGATGTTCTGGGTGATATCATTATCTCGGTCCCTCGGGCGAAGCTGCAAAGTGAAGAATATGGTCATTCCTTGGAACGGGAGCTTGGTTTTCTGTTTGTTCATGGATTTCTGCATTTGCTCGGATATGATCATCAAGATGAGGCGAGCGAAGCGGAAATGATGGGCAAGCAGGAGGCTGTACTTGCAGAAGTAGGATTGACAAGATAGTGAAGCCGCACAGACAATCGTTATACAGGGCATTTGGGTGCGCGATGCGCGGCATCTTGACGGCTGTACAAACGGAACGCAATATGAAAATCCACATTGCTGCTGCCTTGATTGTATTCATCGCAGCAGCTTTGCTGCAATTGGATCGAATGAGCTGGTTATTTTTGTTATTGGCGATTGCCCTCGTATTTATCGCGGAGCTGGTGAATACTGCAGTAGAGGCCATTATCGATCTGATCTCGCCGGAAGAACATGTTTTAGCTCGGGTGGCTAAGGATACAGCAGCCGGTGCAGCGTTAGTTGCAGCGGTGTTTGCCGTCGTAATTGGCATTCTGGTCTTCTATGGACCGGTATGGGAATGGATACAATCAATGACAAGTTGAACAATAGGAGGAACTGGATATGGATGCAGGATTGTTAATGCAGGAAGCGATTAAAGCACGTACACGGGCTTACATACCCTATTCGACATTTGGGGTGGGGGCAGCCCTGCTCGATTCGCGCGGAGAGGTACATCTTGGCTGTAATGTAGAGAATGCCGCATACGGTCCTACCAATTGCGCGGAACGCACAGCATTGTTCCGTGCGATTGCTGATGGTCATGAAGCAGGGAGCTTCCAGGCGATTGCCATTGTTGCCGATACGGATGGCCCGTGCACGCCATGCGGTGTATGCCGGCAAGTGCTGGTGGAGCTGTGCAAGCCGGATATGAAGGTGATCATGGGGAATATGAAGGGTGACATCAAGGAGACGACCGTCAGTGAACTGCTGCCGGGAGCGTTTGGTCCTTGGGATTTAAACAAGCAGTAAGTTTGCAAATGAACAGGATCATATCAAGGTTTACACAACATGTAGATACAGGAACAGTAGCGGAGGAATGGTATGCAAAAAAAACAATTTAAGTCCGGGTTTGTGGCTATAATCGGAAGACCAAACGTAGGGAAATCAACGCTGATGAACCAGGTGATCGGTCAGAAGATTGCTATCATGTCGGACAAACCGCAAACAACACGGAATAAAATTCATGGGGTTTATACGACCAACGATTCCCAAGTGGTGTTTCTGGATACGCCGGGAATTCATAAACGTCAATCCAAGCTCGGGGATTACATGAATCAGACCGCTTTGAGCACGCTGGGCGAAGTTGAAGCCGCCTTGTTTCTGGTAGACGCTTCCGAGGGAATCGGCGGGGGAGACCGTTATATCGCCGAGCAGCTGCAGAAGATCAAGACTCCGATCATCCTGGTAATGAACAAAATCGACAAGATTGAGCCGCCCGCTCTGCTGCCTCTGATTGAGCAATATCGGAAGCTGCATGATTTTGCAGAGATCGTCCCGATTTCCGCGAAGCTCGGCAATAATGTCGACACGCTGCTTGAACAGATACAGAAGTATTTGCCTCCTGGCCCGCAGTATTATCCTGAAGACCAGGTGACGGATCATCCGGAGCAGTTCGTGTGCGCAGAGCTGATTCGCGAGAAAATTTTGCATATGACAAGAGAGGAAATTCCTCATTCCATTGCGGTTACCATCGAGGATATGCGGGTGGAGGAGAACGGAACCGTATATATTTCAGCCGTGATTTTTGTAGAACGCGACTCCCAAAAGGGCATCATTATCGGCAAGCAGGGTGCTCTGCTAAAAGAAGTTGGCAGACAAGCTCGTCAGGATATTCAAAGGCTGCTCGGGTCCAAGATTTTCTTGGAACTCTGGGTGAAGGTTAAAAAAGATTGGCGCAACCAAGAACGCGTTCTTCGCGATCTCGGATTTCACCGCGGGGAATAAAGCCGTAGTGCAAATCGGAGCCAAATCATACACGGCGCCGCCTGCCAACAATTGCATTTCATAAATCTGCTCTAGGCGCACATCCTAATTTTCGTAGATGCGAAACGTCATTTCCGAAGAGAGGATGAATACGAATGCGAGATTTTTCGTGGAAGTATTTTGCGATGACTGGAGATGTCGATGCGTATTTGCTGTATAAGCAAACCGAGGGTGAGTCGGTTCTTACAGCTGCATCCGTTGAAGATGAGGCGGCCCCGCATGAAGAAGACGAGTAATTATTGGTTGTTCCAGGAATGGTTGGGGGAAAGCGCATGCTATATCGGGCGGAAGGGATTGTCATCCGCAGCATGGACTACGGTGAAGGGAACAAAATCATTACACTTTGCACCAAAGAATCGGGCAAGGTAGGCGTGCTGGTCAGAGGAGCAAAAAAGGTGAAAAGCCGACATGCTGCTCTGACACAGCTATTTACCTATGGAGAGTATGTTTTCTTCCGAAATGGTACGGGGCTCGGCAACTTGAATGCCGGTGAGATCATGGAGTCTCATCACGGGCTCAGGGAGGATCTTGTGAAAGCCGCCTATGCTTCTTATGCTTGCGAGCTCTTGGATCGGGTGCTGCAGGATGAGGAGACGGGCGCTTTTTGGTTTCATCAGCTCAAAGCTTGTCTGGAGGCTCTTCAGGAGGATAAGGATCCTCAAATTATCATCAATCTGTACGAGATGAAAATTCTGCAGGCCGCAGGGTACGGGCCGGAGCTAGATGTGTGCATATCGTGCAATCAGCCGAGAAAAGACGAGGATATGCTGGTGAGCCCCCGTCTTGGCGGCGTCCTGTGCCGTTACTGCAAACATCTGGATCCGCCGGCGATGGCGATCTCGCCTAGAACGTTGAAGCTGCTCCGCCTGTTTGGACGGCTGGATTTAAGACGGCTCGGCAATGTGGACGTAAAGGACGAAACGAAGGCCGAGCTCAAAAAAATCATGCGGGACTTGATGGATATGCAGCTTGGGCTGCGTCTGAAATCGCAAAACTTTTTGGATCAAATGGACAAGTACAATATTTGACGTAAGATATAGAATGAGGTATTATATTTATCAGTTTATTAGTTTTTTGAATACTGACATGCATTGAACGGGAAAGTAGTGAATGATCGATCCGCGAAATAGCGAGCCGGGGGCGGTGGAAGCCTGGTGGGAGATATTCATGAACAGGGCACCCGGGAGCATGATGAAACGATAAAGTGGGTTTTGTTGATCGCTGAAGACTAAGATTGTGTAGGCGACGCAGCAGGGCCAAGTAGGGTGGAACCGCGGGAAGCTACAGCTCTCGTCCCTATGTCTGTACAACAGGCGTAGGGCGAGAGCTTTTTGTTGTACAGAGAATGGATACGTATGACGGAATGAATTAGAAAAAGAATGTAAAGGAGCTAAAATCATGAATTTTCAGCAGATGATTTTGACGCTGCAGCAATTTTGGGCAGAACAGAATTGCATCATCGTGCAGCCGTACGACACGGAAAAGGGTGCCGGTACGATGAACCCGATGACATATTTGCGTTCGATCGGACCCGAGCCTTGGAATGTGGCTTATGTAGAGCCTTCCCGTCGCCCTGCTGACGGCCGCTATGGAGAGAACCCGAACCGTCTGTATCAGCATCACCAATTTCAGGTCATTTTGAAACCTTCGCCGGACAATATTCAAGAGCTGTATTTGGAGAGCTTGAAGCGTCTTGGCATCAACCCGCTTGATCATGACATCCGTTTTGTTGAGGATAATTGGGAAGCGCCGACGCTTGGTGCATGGGGCCTTGGCTGGGAAGTATGGCTGGATGGTATGGAAATTACGCAGTTTACGTACTTCCAGCAGGTTGGTGGCATTGATGCTAGCCCAGTAGCTGTAGAGATTACCTATGGTATGGAGCGTCTTGCATCCTACATCCAGGATAAAGAGAACGTTTTTGATCTGGAATGGGTAGACGGCATCACCTATGGAGACGTATTCCATCAGCCGGAATTCGAGCATTCGAAGTACACCTTTGAAGTGTCCGACGTGAAGATGCTGTTTACGCTGTTTAACATGTATGAAGAAGAAGCGAACAAAGCAATGAACCAAAATTTAGTATTCCCGGCTTATGATTATGTTCTAAAATGCTCCCACACGTTTAACCTGCTGGATGCTAGAGGAGCAATCAGTGTAACGGAGAGAACGGGATATATTATGCGAGTGCGAAACCTGGCTCGTCAGGTTGCAGCCACGTATTTGGAGGAGCGCGAGAAGCTGGGCTTCCCGCTGATTAAGAAAGGGGGCGCAGACCATGTCTAAGGATTTATTGTTTGAAATCGGTCTGGAAGAAGTCCCGGCGAGATTTCTGCGCGCCGCGATGGAACAGCTTCAGGACAAATTGGTCAAATGGCTGGATGCTTCCAGAATCGGACATGGCGAAGTAACGGCATATGCTACGCCGCGCCGCTTGGCGGTATGGGTACAGAACGTTGCGGACAAACAAGAGGACGTCAGCGAAGAAGTGAAAGGGCCTTCCCGCAAGATCGCATTGGATGATAGCGGACAGTGGAGCAAGGCAGCGCTTGGCTTTGCAAAAAGCCAGGGCGTTGATCCCGAGAGTTTTACGTTTAAGGAGCTCAGCGGGGTAGAGTATATCTATGTGACAAAGAACAGCGTCGGCGTGGATACGAGGTCGATCCTGTCAGAAGGACTTCTTGGCATTTTGACTTCGATGACATTCCCGAAAAATATGCGCTGGGGGGCGCACGAATTTAAATTCGTCCGTCCGATTAAGTGGATGGTCGCTTTGCTCGGCAGTGAGACGATTGATCTGGAAATTACGGGCGTGAAGGCGGGCAACGTGACCCGTGGTCACCGTTTCCTTGGCGGAGAAGCCGTTATTCCTGAGGCATCCGCTTACCGCGACGTATTGCGCGAACAGCATGTCATCGTAGACGTGAATGAACGCCAAGAGATGATTGTGTCGCAGATCCAGGCATTGGCCCAAGAGAAAGATTGGAATATCGCCATCAAGGATGATTTGCTCGAAGAGGTATTGTTCCTGGTTGAGACTCCAACTGTGCTGTATGGATCATTCGACTCCTCATTTCTCCATATTCCGCAGGAAGTATTAATTACTTCAATGCGTGAGCATCAGCGGTATTTCCCTGTGCTGGATAAGCAGGGGCAATTGCTTCCGTTCTTCGTAACGGTGCGCAGCGGGGACAGCCGTTCCCTGGACGTTATCGCAAGAGGGAATGAGAAGGTGTTGCGGGCTCGTTTATCGGACGCGAAATTCTTCTATGAGGAAGATCAGAAGCTTCAGATCAAAGATGCCTTATCGAAGCTGGAGAGCATCGTTTTCCATGAGGAACTGGGGACCATCGGCGATAAAGTCCGCAGAATCCGCCGGATTTCCGATCAGTTGTCCGCGAAGCTTAGCATTTCGGCTGACGAAGCCGATTCAGTGAGCCGTGCAGCCGATATTTGCAAATTCGATCTGGTGACCCAGATGGTTTATGAATTCCCTGAACTGCAGGGGGTTATGGGAGAGGATTATGCAAGAAAAGCCGGTGAGAAGGAGCAGGTCGCCAAAGCGGTGTTTGAGCATTACCAGCCTCGCTTCGCCGGTGACGCGGTGCCTTCCACCTCGGTGGGATCCATCGTAAGTATCGCGGATAAAATCGACACGATTGTGGGATGCTTCTCCATCGGCATCATTCCGACAGGGTCCCAGGATCCTTACGCACTTCGCCGTCAGGCGGCGGGCATCGTTCAGATCATCTTGGAGCACAAATTCCCGGTGACATTATCGGACGTCTTCGGTGTGGCTCTGGAGGTTCATGAGAACATTCGTGTTTTGAAGCGCTCGACGGATGAAATCCGAAAGGACCTTAAAGAGTTCTTCGGGCTTCGCGTGAAGAAGCTGCTGTCCGAAGATCAGCGTTATGATGTGGTGGATGCCGTGATTACCGCCGGATTTGATCATGTGGTGTCGGTTGTATCCCGCGGTCACGCGCTGATGAATGCTGTGGATCATGTCCAGGACTTCAAGACAACGGTGGAATCCTTCAACCGGGTCAGCAATTTGGCTGCCAAGGCCGGCAAGGCTGCTGTCAATCCTGAACTGTTTACGGAAACGGAAGAAGGCAAGCTTTATGAAGCTTGGAACGCGATTCGCGAAGATTACCATGCCGTGCTGCAAGCTGCTGACGGTGAACGTTCATTGTCCTTGCTGGGTGGACTCAAAGAACCGATAACCGGGTTCTTCGACTCCGTTATGGTCATGGCTGAGGACGAAGCGGTTCGGGCCAATCGTCTTGCACTGCTCTCCGGTATTGATGGAGATTTGAAGCGTTATGCCGATTTCACAAAATTAGTGTGGTAGTAGTGACAGCATGATTTTACTAATGTTATAATGCATTGTTCAGTGAAAGCGACAGCCCGTGGTTATGTACGGGATGGCGCTTTCGCTATGAACGGACGGAATCAAGCAAGTGAGGGTCATTGTTTATTTGAAGAGATAAGAAAGTATAAGCTTCAGAGGCTTACCATCCTTATCTCGCAAGAAAAACTTCCGCTATACGCGGTCTGTCTTCTGTGAAAGTACGTCGATAGACGTTTTTCTTATAAGCAGGATTTTAATCGGCCAAAGACGTATATAATAATATACAGCATAAAGATGAATCCCAAGATTAACGATAAGAGCCGGTGATGCGAATGAACGAAAGCAACTCCATATCGATCGTGGTTGACGGTGATGCATGTCCAGTCAAGAAGGAAATCGCAGAGACTGCTCGTACATTTCGTGTGCCGGTACTGCTTGTTTCTTCCTATGATCATCTGCAGCAGGCAGAAGAAGGGGTTACGACGATCCAGGTGGATCGGAGTGATCAAAGTGCGGATCTATACATCGCTAACCACATATCCAGGGGGGATATCGTGGTGACGCAGGATTATGGACTGGCTGCACTTGCGCTTGCCAAATCATGCCATGTGATATCCTTTCGTGGTCGTATTTTCCATAATGCGGATATCGATTTCATGCTGGATTCCCGTCACCATCAGGCGAAGGCGAGGAAGCAAGGAAAGTATGGCAAAGGGCCCAAAAAACTGCTTGACGAAGACCGGAGTTTTTTTCAACATAAACTGACAAAACTTTTGCATGAATTGCAGGAGAATGTCCACCCGTAGCGAATACTATTTACGTGCCAAAAGAGATGAAGGTGGTTTGGATGAGTACCGGACAAGGTAATATTCCGGATGATGTCATTGAGGAAGTACTGGCCAAAAGCGATATTGTGGACACGGTCAGCAAATACGTGCATCTTACCAAACAAGGGAAATACCTGAAGGGCTTGTGCCCGTTTCACTCAGAGAAGACTCCTTCCTTTACGGTTACACCGGAACGCCAAATCTTTTACTGCTATGGCTGCGGTAAGGGCGGAAACGCCATTAAATTTAGAATGGAAATCGAAGGATTTTCTTTCCCCGAAGCCGTAAAGACAATGGCAGAAGAGAATGATATCTCGTTGCCGGAAGGTCAAGGAGTTCCCGTAATTCCTCGTAATCCGGAAAAAGAACGTTTGATTGAAGCCTATGAGCTTAGCGCCAAGCTGTACCATTTCCTGTTGAAGAATACGGAGCATGGTACGGAAGCCATGAAGTATTTACGATCCCGTGGAATGAGCGACAAAATGATTGACCAGTTCCAAATCGGTTATGCGCCAGATCGTTGGGACACGCTGGTTCAGTTCCTGACGAAGCGAGCCTTTGACTTGAAAGAGATGGAAAAGGGCGGTTTATTATCCGCAAGAAATGAACAAGAAGGCTATCTCGACCGTTTTCGCGGACGAATCATGTTTCCGATACATGACCGCAGCGGCAAGGTCATTGCGTTTGCTGGCAGAATACTGGGGGACGGTCAACCGAAGTATCTGAATTCCCCGGAGACACTTCTATTTAATAAGAGCCGCACATTGTACAACCTGCACCAGGCAAAGACATCCATACGCAAATTGCGTCAAATTCTGTTATTCGAAGGTTACGGTGATGTCATTTCGTCATGGGAAGCAGGACTTCACAATGGTGTGGCAACGATGGGGACCTCTCTAACGGAAAACCAAGTAGCAATCATGAAATCGGTGGCTGAAGAAGTTGTTGTTGTCTATGACGGTGATAAAGCCGGTATGGCTGCTGCGTTAAAAGTCATTCCAATGCTGGAAGGCGTTGGTCTCAGAGTACGAATCGCTTTGGTGAACGAAGGAATGGATCCTGATGATTACATCCGCAAATTCGGTGCCGAGCGTTTCAGGCATGTAGTAGAAACAGCTGTTTCAACAACAAAATTTAAACTTATATATCTGAAGAAAAACCATATACTGCTAGAAGAAGATGGTAAGATTGCGTACGCCAAAGAGGCATTGCCCATTATCGCAGTACTGAATTCCTCAACTGAACGAGAAGTTTACTTGAGGGAATTGTCCTCCGAGCTTCATCTTTCCTACGAGAGTCTTAAGCAGGATTGCAATCTGCTTCGGCAATCGATGCAAAAAAAGATGGGCGATGGGGATAATAAGGAAAAAAGGTGGAATAATGGTAGGCATAAAAAAGGGCGCCAGCCCGCCCCGGTACTTCTGCCTGCTTACCATGCTGCAGAGCGGCGGCTGCTGTCGCTGATGCTGCAGGATGCGGAGGCCGCGCGATACGTTGGCGATCGCCTGGGAGAAGCGTTTAATATTGAAGATCATGCGGCAATTGCTGCTTATCTATATGCTTTTTACGCACAGGGTAAATCTCCGGATATCAGCCGTTTCATGTCATCGCTGCACGACGATCGTTTGGAAATGACGGTCAGCTCGATCATGATGATGGAAGCACCAGCCGAGTGGAATGTTCAAGTGCTCGATGATTGCATACGTGAGGTGCTGAAATTTCCGCAGCAGAGAGAGATCGACCAGAAAAAAGAAGAGATGATAAAAGCGGAGCGCTCAGGTGATTTTTTGCGAGCCGCACAAATTGCAAGTGAGATTATCGCCCTAGAAAGACAATGAAGCCCCGCACATTGCTGTTTCTAGGGAGGAGGGAGTCGAATGATGGCGAATGATCAGCATACTGAACTAGAAACGGAATTTACGCTGGATCAAGTCAAGGATCAGTTGATTGAACAGGGTAAAAAGAGATCCGTATTGAGCTATAAAGATATTATGGAGAAATTATCGCCATTTGATCAGGACACGGAGCAGATGGAAGAGTTCTATGAGCAGCTGGCCGACCTGGGTATCGATGTAGTAAATGAGAATGATGAAGAGGGTACTCACCGGCAATCGGGAGATTCCGAATCCCATGATAATGAGGATTTTGGGTTTGACGACGATCTTTCACTGCCTCCGGGGATCAAGATTAACGACCCGGTACGGATGTACCTGAAGGAAATTGGACGGGTTCCGCTCTTGTCAGCTGATGATGAGATTGAACTTGCCAACCGGATTGAACAGGGGGATGAGGAAGCCAAGCGCCGTCTGGCCGAAGCCAACCTGCGTCTCGTTGTAAGTATCGCGAAGCGTTATGTCGGACGAGGAATGCTGTTCCTGGATTTGATTCAGGAGGGCAACATGGGTTTGATCAAAGCCGTGGAGAAGTTCGATTACAAAAAGGGTTTCAAATTCAGTACGTATGCAACCTGGTGGATTCGCCAAGCGATCACCCGTGCTATTGCTGACCAGGCCCGTACCATCCGAATTCCTGTGCATATGGTGGAGACCATCAACAAACTGATTCGTGTATCCAGACAGCTTCTGCAGGAGCTCGGACGTGAGCCTTCGCCGGAGGAAATTGCTGCAGAGATGGAACTCAGTGTTGAGAAAGTTCGGGAGATTATGAAGATTGCCCAGGAGCCGGTTTCGCTGGAAACGCCGATCGGTGAAGAAGACGATTCCCATCTTGGCGATTTCATCGAGGATCAGGAAGCCCTTGCTCCTGCGGACGCGGCTGCTTACGAGCTTCTAAAGGAACAGCTCGAAGATGTGCTGGATACGCTGACAGAGCGCGAGGAGAATGTGCTTCGTCTTCGTTTCGGACTCGATGATGGGCGCACGAGAACACTGGAAGAGGTCGGCAAAGTGTTCGGTGTTACACGCGAACGGATTCGGCAGATCGAAGCGAAAGCGCTCCGTAAGCTTCGTCACCCAAGCCGCAGCAAGCGGTTAAAGGATTTTCTCGAATAGCTTAATCCACGGACCTTCTGCAGTAACGGCAGCAGGTCCTTTTTTTCGAATTTATGCATCGCATGTATAAGTTTCTTGGTTATGGAATTTCTTCCTGCATTTGTTTTATTGGTCTTTATTTTAGCTCTTTTTCAGACCCATTGCAAATGACCTGGCACAACTTATTTTAACCGGCTTTGCCGGTTTGCAGTTTGGTATCGTCTCTGTTAGGGTAAGGAATAGATCGTGATTTGGACGAAAATATGGAATGGTAAGGTGTGTCAACCGTGAAATTATCAAGAAGATTAACGCAAATACTGGAGAAGATTCCACGCGGCAGCCGACTTGCAGATATCGGTTCCGATCATGCCCTGCTGCCTGTGGCTGCCGTAGAGAGCGGAGCTGCAATTCAAGCGATCGCCGGTGAAGTTAATCCCGGCCCTTATGATGCTGCTGTCAAACAGGTCATCGAATCAGGGATGACGGATGTCATCAGCGTGCGAAGAGGAGACGGTTTGAACGTACTCTCAGCCGGTGAGGCTGACGTCATTACGATTGCCGGTATGGGCGGCAGCTTAATTGCAGCGATTTTGGACCGCGGCATCGATAAGCTGGAAGGCGTCCGCAGGCTGGTTCTGCAGCCAAATGTAGGAGAAGATATCTTGCGCAAATGGCTGTACTCCCATGACTGGGTGCTGATCGAGGAGTTGATCCTGGAGGAAGACGGCAAAATTTATGAAGTGCTGATCGCCGAGCCTTCGCATACAACAGACCTGACGAATGAGCAGGTTTACACGGAAAGGACGATTGGAGACGGTGTCCGGTTATCCACGGACTGGCTTTTCCGTATGGGACCTTGGCTGACGAAGTCCCCGAATCCGGTGTTCTACGATAAATGGAAGTCGGAGATGGAGAAGCTGGGGCATATTCTTCAATCGCTTTCCCGTTCAGATCTCACCACGGCAGCCGATAAGGCGAGTGAGATGCGATCGGATATCGAGTTTATTCAGGAGGTGCTGGCATGCTTGCCAAAGGACAAACGGTAATTCAATACATGGAGCAATTAGCCCCAAAGCACGTGGCCGAACCCGATGACCGAATCGGACTCCAGCTTGGAACATTGCAAAAGGACATTCGCACGGTGCTGATTGCACTGGATGTCAATGATGAAGTGGTGGATGAAGCCATTGAGCTTGGAGCTGACCTGATTATCGCGCATCATGCAATTATATACCGTCCGCTGAAACAACTGCAGACGGATACGCCAATGGGCAAGGTATACGAGAAGCTGATCAAACACGACATTGCGGTATATATAAGTCATACTAATTTGGACGTAACCGAAGGCGGGATGAACGATTGGATGGCGGAAGCCTTGGGAATCGAGAATACGTCGCCTATTCATGACATGCATAATGAACAGTTGTCCAAGCTGGTGGTATTTGTGCCGAAGAGCCATCATCAAGAGGTGCTGGATGCTGTGCTCGGCGCTGGTGCAGGCTGGATCGGAAATTACAGCCACTGTAGCTTCAACATCGAAGGCTTTGGCACCTATGTCCCACGAGAAGGCAGTAATCCTTTTCTAGGTCAGGAAGGCAAGATGGAACGTGCAAATGAGGTTCGGATCGAGACGATTGTTCCTCATGCCATCAGAAATAAAGTGATCCAGGCGATGCTGAAGGCGCATCCTTATGAAGAGGTTGCCTATGATCTGTATGCGATGGACCTTAAGGGTAGATCCCTTGGTCTTGGCCGGGTCGGTAAGCTAAAGGAGCCTAAGACGTTGGCTGAGCTGGTAGACGTGGTAAAAGAGAAGCTGGAAGTCCCTCATGTTCGTGTCGTAGGAGAACTCGACCGCACCATCCGCAAGGCGGCCGTCATAGGGGGCTCCGGAGGACGCTACATGATGAAAGCACTGTTCCGAGGAGCTGATGTGCTGGTAACGGGAGATGTGGATTATCATACGGCACAGGATGCGCTCGCAGCGGGACTTACGATCATTGATCCGGGTCATAATGCCGAGAAGATCATGAAGGTCAAAGTGGCCGAGTGGATGGAACAGAAACTGCAGGAACATAAGTACGAAACCCGGGTTGTCGCTTCCCGCATCAATACAGAGCCGTTCCAGTTCGTTTAAAGAACAGAATTGTAAGACATGGAAAAGTGTTATCTTTTTGACACGTGACCATGAACATTACTTCGTCCAAGCTGGGAAATTAATCAGCTGTTGTTAATGTTTAATGGGTTGTGTACCGCTTCAAATCACTGTATAATATATAATGTTGTCCGGAAAGTTTGACAGACAATCGCTGGCGGCGTCAAAGCCGCGAGAGGAAAGTCCGGGCTCCATAGGGCAGGGTGCTGGATAACGTCCAGTCAGCGCGAGTTGAAGGATAGTGCCACAGAAATGGACCGCCGATGGCCGCCTTAGGGTGGCACAGGCAAGGATGGAACCGAGGTGTAAGAGACCCCGAGGAACGCTGGTGACTTCGTTCCTGGTAAACCCCACCTGGAGCAAGACCTAATGGGACGCAGTCTCCTTCGAGGAGACAGCCTTAGCCCGAGGCGCGTCCGGGTTGGTCGCTGGAGCCGATTAGTAATGATCGGCCTAGATAGATGATTGTCGCTCATGGTGGCAGGGTAGTTCCCGCTATGACCACGAAGAGCACAGAACCCGGCTTACGGAAAGCTTTCCCAACTGAACAACATATTGCTTTACGGATATCGTAACGGTAATAACGCGCATTTTCTTTACATTCCTCATCAGGTGTGTAAAGGAAATGCGCGTTTTTTCATGGGCCTATGAAAATATTGGGAGTTCATCCGCCCTTTAAGGATAATCGTCCATACCAAATAGCCCCTTGGATAATAAGCTATAATCATCAGCGGAAAGGAGATGCAAAAACATGTCTTGTTATAACGAAAATCCATGTCCTCCTGTGTCACCGATAGTGTGCGAACCGATCGTTGTCGTTAGAGACCACTATGTACCGCAAATCGTACCGGTTATTCATCCGATTAAAGTGGTGGATAAGATTCACTGTGTACCTGTAGAAAAACATCTATACACGTATAGCGAAGAAGAGGTTGTTAGCGACAATGTAGGCTATGGCGGAGTTACCGTATCCGGCAAGCGTTCGAAGAAAGCTGCAGTACGTACTAGCCGTTCGCGTCGCAAGAAATAAATGTGATGTCGCTTTGCCTCTGATTATGAATAAAGCAGCTAACGCTATCGAGGCGGAAGCTGCTTTATTTCGTGTATTTTATTCGTTTGAGCTGTTTAATTTGCGAAGCTCCTGCTCCAGATTCCGAAGCGTTTGACCTGGCCACATTTGGAGAGGGACTTCGGGCGCGCCAACCGCTTTCAAGGATTGGAAAATATCAATCTGACCATGACCGTAATATTTATCTTTTCCTTTATCGCCAAGATCGACCGCTTGGTTTATCATGACGTCCATGACTTCCTGATTGGTCAGTTCAGGGTTCAGGGAACGAATGAGACCCGCCATGGCAGCTGCGTGGGGACTGGCCATGGAAGTTCCGGATAGAGCCGCGTATTGATTCCCTGGAAAGGTGCTTGCAATATTGGTCCCTGGAGCAGCCACGTCGATATAATCGCCGTAGTTGGAATATTCCGCCCGTTTCTGATTGGAATCCGTTGCGGCGACGGCCAGCACTTCCGGATAGGCGGCAGGATAACCAGGGCGCTCCGTGTTGTCATTGCCTGAGGCGGCAACAAGGACAACGTCACGGTCATAAGCATATTTCACGGCATCATGCAGGAACTGGGAATCCGCATAGTTGCCTAGACTCATATTGATCACCTTGGCTCCGTGATCCGTGGCCCAAATAATCCCTTCTGCGACGGCATAGGTTGTTCCTGATCCGGATCCGTCAAGCGCTTTGACCGGCATGATTTTGTTGTACCAGCTTACCCCGGCAACACCTTCACCGTTATTGACCAGGGCGCCGATGATCCCGGCCACATGCGTACCATGACCAACATCATCCAAGGGTTGCTTGTCCTTATCTACGATGTTGTACCCTTCCACCAACTGCCCATTCAAATCGGAATGCTGAAGATCCACTCCTGTATCAACGACTGCAATGATCACATCTTCACTGCCTCTGGATAAATCCCAGCCCCGGTTCGTCTCAATGACGGGCAAATTCCACTGATACTGAGAAAACAGCAAATCATTCGGGATATTGACCTGCGCGTTCGCTCCATCCGGTAAGGAATCCGCGTTTACCCTGGATTGATGGGGGCGATCATTGGTTAAATAGATGTAGTGAGGCTCGGTATATTTGGGTTTCCACTTCTGCTCGAAATAGGAGCGGAGTTTAAGGTAGTCCATATCCTTGGAACGAAAAACATAAGCATACCCAAGTTTCCTCGGAATTTCACACGATATTTCCTTAGAGATATCGAGGAGCTGCTGCTGTGACGGCTCATTTTGAAAGGACACTACAATTTCATTTTCGTAAAAGTGACTGGCCTTTTCATTATCATGTCCGGTTTTGACGGTAATGTCGGAGAGGGTATCCGCATGAATGGATTCGACCTTGAATTTTCCTTCCTTCGGGTACGGAATTAAACGCAGATTCCGCTTCTGGTGATTGCTTACTTCATGCAGTATGCCTTGATTAACCAAGGCGGCAGCGCCATATTTGCCATCCTTGGACGGCTCGGCAACAACAAAATAAGGCTGCCCCGCGACATTGAACTTGGGTGAATCATAAGTTTCTCCCCGTTTAAGCTTCTGCTGCGCCATTTGGAAATGATGAGTAATCAAATTTTTATCTTTTTTGCTCATTTTGGGAAGCAGACCCTGTATATCTGTCATTTTGTTTTGCTTAAGGTTATACCACCGTACTTGCTGAAAATGTTTGTGAAACTTTTGTTCTTTTTGCGTATAGGCTTTTATTTGACCTGGGCTGCGCAAAGCGTTATTGTTCAGCATCCTGCGCAGATGACCTTTTGCATCAATACGGTTTAGTTGATCCGTTGCCTGGATATCGCTTTGCATGGTAAAGTGTTTGGCCTTGTTCTCCTCTTGGGGCCTTAAAGGCTGTGCCGGTTCAGCTGTTGGAGCCGGCTGTTTCGAACCGGGGATGAACAGTAAGATCAGAAGCGCGCCAAGAACTGACGCTGCACCTAGGATGCCCCACAGGGTACGAGATTTCACAAGTTTTCCTCCTCGCCGCATTTCATGATTTAAGTAGTCTTAGCGTGGGAAGAGTGAATCCTTTTTATGCGTTCCATTTCGTGATAAAACGGATGTGAGTTCGCAAAATGAAATGTACTAAAAATAACCGTGTAAGTGTATTCATGATAGGGATTTCGTTATCCCGAAATTTGTGTTAGGATAGTACATATTATAACGACCGCCAGGTTATATGACCTGTAGGGTCACGACCATTTAAGGGGGATCTATCGTAATGCCAGCAGACAATCTTCAGAAATTATGCTCAGAGTCCAGAGAAAAGTTGAAATCTGCTATTTCGATTATGGAAACGTTTTTGAATGAACATGCTTTATCCCAATTGGTAACGGAACAGGACGAGGAAACCGTTCATTTTTACAAAGGATTTCTGTCGGATGTTCGCCATTTGCTTGTGTTTTCTGAAGTTTCCTATGAGAAGCTAGGTGTTGTACAGCGTCGCCCTAATTTTGATATCGATTTTGCCGAGAAGGCTTTGTATAATTTGTATCACCGCTGTGTCAACAGTTTCTTCTATCCCAAAAATGAAAGCTATTCTGAAGATGGTCGTTACGCCTATACCGGACAGGATGCGATTCGTTTCCGGAAGAAGCCGGTTCGTCCTGCCCGTGATGTCATTATGAACATTACCAAGATTTATGAAGAGCTACGTGATGATCTTGCTTACTACGAAAGCGATTATTTGACGGAGCGCCGTATGCAATCAGAGAAAAGTCACGCTTAGCATATTAAGGAATACTCAAGAGATGCCAACCATTGGCATCTCTTTTTGCGTTTCGCTGCTTAGGCACCAACTGACAATCGTTCTTGTGCATACCGGCAGTAAACTAAGGAAAAAATGTTGACGAGGTGATGCTAAAATGGCCAACGAAGCCAAACCATTAGTGAAGTGCAGTGTCAGCAATTGCCATTACTGGGGAGAACAAAACTTATGTCATGCCGAGATGATTATGATTGAAATTGACCGTCATGCGAATGTGAAACTCAATGAAGAGTATGGAGCAGAGCCTTATGTAGACGACCATCAGGATGTTGCTGACAAGTCTTCCGAGACCTGCTGTTTGACCTTTAAGCCAAAGGGCTGACGGGAAAAAGCCGGATAAGGTCCTGGTGCTGGGCACTTTAGGATGATGGAAATGGAGGAAGCAAGTTTATGGATAAAAAACATCGTAAGCATAAAATGAAGGTTGTTGAAGGAAAGCGGAACAGGGTAGACTTCCCGCGCAAAGATCACCGTGAAGAATATGCAGCTGAGGTTGCTCCCCCTATGGATGCCTCGGCACGAAGAGCAGACGACGATAAGGCAGACGTCTCTACCGGACGTACTGTCGGATATGTGGGCTTGGTATTGGGCATCGCCTCCTTGTTCATGTGGTCGGTTATCCTGGGGCCCATCGCAGCGGTTGTTGGATATTACGCGTACAGCAAAGGCAGCAGAACGACAGGCGCGTGGTCAATCGGACTCGGCATATTGGCAACGCTCAGTTATTTTATCTTGATTCCTTTCAGTAGATAATTCTTTTTGTAATGATGTGAATATGGGCGAGTCAACCAGAGAGTGGTTGATTCGCTTATTTTTTTGCCGAATAGGTCTAGCAGATTGTTCCAGTTCCATGATAAAATAAAGGACAAGTTTGAAATTTTGCTGCAGAAAGTGAGTTAAACGATGCAAATAGATCCGATATCATGGAAGCAAATGACGGATATACCACAGATGAATACGAATTCCACCGAGTCGGCAACCGGATTTGTCAATGTGCTAAGCAGCTTGCTTACCGAAGATTCCACCTCCAAGCCGGTTGAACGTTCCATGACACAGCTTGCGCCTGGCGTAACCTTTAAGGATGGACTGTTGTGGCAGCAGCTAGGAGCTGTAGATGAATCCGTCTCGTCTATACCAATGGAGGGGGTCGTGCATGACACGGGGGCTACAAAGCCAACAACCTTTGAGGATTTAATTACAGCAGCAGGGGAACGGTATGGAGTGCCGGTATCGCTGATTAAAGCGGTCATCGATGCGGAATCCTCCTTTAATCCGAATGCGGTGTCCTCTGCGGGAGCCAAGGGCCTGATGCAGCTGATGGACGGCACAGCAAGGGGACTTGGGGTAAACAACCCATTTGATCCGGCTCAGAACATCGAAGGTGGTACTAAATATCTGTCCAATCTGATTCAGCGGTTTGGCGGAGAAAAGGCTATGGTACTCGCAGCGTATAATGCAGGTCCAACCCGTATCGCGAATTTGGGTGTATCCAGTGATGAAGAGCTGATGTCTGTTGCTCATGAATTACCTGAGGAAACGCAGGCATACATTAGTAAAGTCATGAACGCTCAATCAAAATACACTTTATAAACCCGCTTGGGGATAAATAGTAACCTGATAGAGGATCAAACGATAAGCGCCACTTTGTCCGATCTAAGATGGAGTGCGGCTTTACCGTTTGGTCTTTTTGTGTAAATATAAAGGTCTGGAATAATAAGTTCTACAACGTGCGATGCGTAAGATGGAAAGGGGAATTTACCTTGATATATTGGGATCACGCTGCAACGACCCCTCCCTATGATGAAGTAGTGGACACGATGGCTGAAATCATGAAAATGCATTATGCTAATCCGTCAGCACTTCATCGTTCAGGCGAGGCTGCCGCTAAACTGCTGAAGAAGGCAAGAGAGGTGTGTGCAGCCGCGCTGAACGTTCAGCCGACGGAGATCGTATTCACATCCGGGGCAACCGAAGGCAATAACATGGCGATTAAAGGGGCTGCGATGCAGTACAGCAGCCGGGGCCGGCATATCATCACGACGGGAACAGAGCATCCTTCCGTATATGAATGCTGCAAACAGCTGGAAACGCTGGGATGGGAAGTGACCTATCTCCCGGTGGATGCCGCCGGCGTGGTGGATCTGGCTGCTTTGACGGAAGCTGTGCGCAAAGATACGGTGCTCGTCAGCATCATGCATGTCAACAATGAGACGGGGGCCGTCCAGCCGCTGGCTGAAGTGGGGCGTATCGTCAAGGAGCGAAATTCACGAACGCTGCTGCATATCGATGGCGTACAGGGATTTGGCAAGCTGCCGGTGACTCTTTCCCAGTGGCAGGCTGACTTATACAGTCTGTCTGCACATAAATTCAACGGCCCGAGAGGAATGGGCGTGCTGTACATTAAGCAAGGCGTGCAGTTGTTCCCGTTGGTATCGGGCGGATCACAAGAGAATGGGCACCGGGCAGGAACGGAGAATGTTGCTGGAGCCGTAGCGATGTCGAAGGCCATGCGGTTATCCAGAGAACGCCAGCCCGAGTTTTATGCAAGGATGACGGAATTAAGGGAGCTTCTGCTCCAGGGCATCGACAAAATTCCGGGATTGGTGTTAAACAGCAGTCAGCAGAGTGCGCCACATATCCTTCATTTTTCGTATCCGGGATTAAAACCCGAGGTGATGGTCCATGCTCTGGAAGAGATGGGCATGCTCGTATCAACCAAATCCGCTTGCTCCTCTAAATTAAGCGAGCCCAGCCGGGTCCTGTTAGCTATGGGGAAGGACATGAACGTTGCTTCCTCCGGAATTCGTATCAGTCTTGGCAAAGAGCACCAGCTGGGCGATGCAGCGCGACTAATCGAAGTCTTGGCAAGAGTTTGCGGGAACCTGCGTCCCATTATAGAAAGAGAGGGTAACCGAAGATGACTTACGATAAACTGCTGCTTCGCTTTGGCGAATTTACCCTAAAAGGCAAAAACCGCAACCGATTCGAGAGATCGGTATTGAATCATATTCGAAGCGTGCTCAAACCGTTTCCGGGAGCAAAAATCGTTAAGGAATACGGCCGCTTGTACGTTGAGCTTAACGGGGAGTCACCCGAGGCTCTGATCCAAGTTCTTAAAAAAGTATTTGGTCTTGTTTCCATCAGTCCGGTTCGCGTATGTCCTTCCGAGCTTGACCGCATTATCGAAACAGCGGTTGATTTTGTGGGACAGAAGGAACTAGCTGACCCGTCGACCTTCAAAGTCAATGCGAGAAGGGTGTGGAAACAATTCCCCCACTCCTCGCAAGAGATGAACCATTTAGTCGGATCGCCTTTGCTGCGGACCTATCCCCAGCTTAAAGTAAAGGTAAAGCAGCCCGATATGGAGCTTCGCGTGGAAATTCGGGAGAACGAGACATATTTGTATTATGAAGTAATCCCCGGCGCCGGCGGGTACCCGATTGGCACGAATGGGAAGGCCATGCTGCTCCTCTCGGGCGGGATAGACAGCCCTGTAGCGGGCTGGTCGGCCATGCGCAGAGGCCTTGAAATTGAATGTGTACACTTCTACAGCTTCCCTTACACGAGCCAACTGGCGAAGGAAAAGGTGATGGAGCTAACCAGGCTGTTATCGGGTTTCACTGGCAAAATCAAGCTGCACCTGGTTCCGTTTACCGATGTGCAGACTTCATTTGTAGGTATCGGCCAGGATAATCTGATCATTACGTTTATGCGAAGAGCGATGTTACGGATTGCTTCCTCGCTTGCGGAGCGGGAAGGGGCATTGGCAATCGTGACCGGGGACAGTCTCGGACAAGTCGCCAGTCAGACGCTGCCGAGTATGAATGTGATCGGCAGAGCCACCGAGCTGCCGCTGCTGCGGCCGCTCGTTATGATGGATAAGAACGATATCATTAATATCGCGATGGACATCGGCACATTCGAGACATCGATTTTGCCGTATGAGGATTGCTGTACGTTGTTTGTGCCCAAATCGCCCACCACCAATCCGAATTTGAAGATCATCGAGAAGGTGGAGGCTTCCATTACCGAGCTACCCGCACGGATCCAAGCAGCGATTGAAGGTACGGAGACTGTGATCATAACCCCGGACAGTAAAATCGGCGAGCTAGGCGAGAAGCATGCGGAGCCCGTGGTAAACGAAGACTGGTTCTAATCGAGTATCAAGCGAACGTCAACATAAACAACACCCCAAAGCTTCTTGGAAGCCTTGGGGTGTTGTTTATATCGCGCGTATTGAGTTTCAATTATGACTGGGTAGAAGACTTGCGGCGCCCGGCAGATCTCTTTCTCAGATGTCCTGCAGTCAGCACACCGATAATGATGGCAGCTATGAAGAGATATTTTATAAGTTGATGCGCTTCGAAATATCCCAGAAAATGCTTCTCCTCGGTAATCATGGAAGACGCCGTGTACGCAAGCACCGCAGAGCCTACATAGATAATCCATGGGAAACGGTTGATCAGTTTGATAAACAGGGTGCTGCCCCATACCACAATAGGTACGCTGATGAGCAGGCCTAGCGTTACAAGGATCACATTGTGTTTAGCTGCGCCTGCAACAGCAATGACATTGTCCAGACCCATAGCAGCGTCAGCTACAATGATGGTACGAATGGCAGCGCCAAGGCTTTTGCCGGCTTTTATATTGTCGTGGTCATTATTGTCGTCGGTCATCAGCTTGTAGGCAATGCCAATCAGGAGTACACCTCCCACAAGCAGCAACCAAGGGATGTTAAGCAGCCAGACAACGAGGATGGTGGCAATGATACGAAGAATAACAGCTCCGGCAGTGCCGTAGATAATTGCTTTTTTCTGGGTTTCCTTCGGAAGATTACGTGCTGCAAGACCGATCACAATGGCATTGTCCCCGGCCAAGATCAGATCCAAAAAGACAATGTTGATTAATGCAAGAAAAAATTCAGCGGCTGTGGTTTCCATGAATGTCACTCCTCTTAGAATACGGTTCCACCATTAAACAAAGTGGATTAATTATAGGCCTATTTTTCCGGTTGTGCAAGCATAGCCTGGACCATTACCACATATGTGTAGAGTGGGGGTGTTGTTCTAGTGGAGACGATTTTTTTGTTGGGACAGATATTGATGATCAACCTTGTACTCAGTGGCGACAATGCCCTGGTTATCGCGATGGCCAGCAAAGACCTTCCCGAAATACATCGCAGACGGGCGGTCTGGATCGGGACTGCAGGGGCTGTTCTCTTACGGTGTATTCTAACTTTTTTGGCGGTGTTGCTGCTGAAAATCCCATTTTTGCAGGCTGGCGGCGCATTACTGTTGATCTGGATCGCAGTCAAACTCATGATGCAAAAGGAACATGATCATGCAAGCTTGGCCAAAGCTTCAACGATATGGGCCGCTGTCAATACAATTTTGGTTGCCGATTTCGTGATGAGCCTGGATAATGTCTTGGCCATTGCGGGGCTTGCAAAAGGCGATCTTGCCTTGATTGTCATCGGAATATTATTAAGCATTCCCATCGTTGTATGGGGAAGCGGGATGATCTCAAGCCTGCTTCACAAGTTTCCCGTGCTGCTTTACATAGGTGCCGGTATTCTAGCTTTTACAGCAGGCGAAATGCTCATACAGGATTCCCGTGTAGGGCTGATTCTGGCTTACTGGATGCCTTATGCCCACAGTCTGCTGCCAATTGTTATTGCAGGTGCTGTCGTTCTCATTGGCGGATTACAGACGGTAAGACGGCCCGGTATGTAAACGGGATTTTACTTCAACAGCCTATTCGCGTAAGCGGGAGTGTTAAATCAAAAAAATGGACGACTGTCTTGTGCAGTCGTCCATTTTTTGTTAGCTTCATGCAGGTATATGGGACTGGTCTAGGTTATTTCAAGTGGAACAAGCTCGGGATATGGTTTTTTTTGTCGGTTTGGGCTAAAATTAACGTAACTGCTTCTTTTAGAAATCGCTATTTTTGGTGATACATATATTGAAGAGAGGGTGATCAAATGTCCTCCAGAAAAGATTTGGCGTTGGGTATATTCATCGTTGTTGCTGGAGTCGTTATTTTGCTCGGTAAGCTTGGTGTGTTTGGATTTCTGGGAAGAACGTTATGGCCGCTCGTCCTGCTGCTACCGGGTATTTTTTTGCATATCATGTTTTTTGGTCGCCGTGCCTCTGCCGCAATTCTAATTCCAGGCGGTATTCTGACGGTATATGGCCTTCTGTTCTTCATATGTAATATCGGGGGATGGGGACTGATGGCTTCATTATGGCCTGTGCTAATTCTCGGTGTGGCTGTCGGCTTGTATGAATATTATCTGTACGAGAGCCCGCGACCTGGTGCAGCGCTGCCGGTTGCGCTTGGACTGACGGTGCTTTCCGTTTTGATATTCATCTTCACCTGGCTTGAGACAGGGGCGTTCTACATTATTGCCCTGATCTTAATCGCAGCGGGCATTTGGATCATCTTTGGCCGCAATCGTTCCGGGCGCAATAATAAATGGAGCAGAGGCTGGTAATTGGTAAGAGGTAAAAGTTGCTGGAAGTTTTCTGAAAAGACTTGATTTTCCCGCTCGTTTACCTATATTATAGGATGTATGTTGAAGCGTCGGCATGTCGTCCGGCGCTTTCTTTGTGGCTCATTCGAACAGAAGGGATTTGAGATATATTTATGCAATCAAGAGATCAGATTCGCAACATTGCCATTATTGCTCACGTTGACCATGGCAAAACAACACTTGTAGACCAACTGCTGCAGCAGTCCGGTATTTTCCGGGAGCATGAGACGCTGCAGGAACGCGCGATGGACTCCAATGATTTGGAGCGCGAACGCGGAATTACCATCCTAGCCAAGAATACGGCTATTACGTATAAAGATTTCTTGATTAACATTGTGGATACACCTGGACACGCCGATTTCGGTGGTGAAGTTGAGCGTATTATGAAAATGGTCGACGGCGTTCTGCTCGTTGTTGACGCTTATGAAGGATGTATGCCTCAGACCAAGTTTGTGCTAGGTAAAGCTCTTGCACATAACTTGACTCCAATCGTCGTTGTGAACAAGATTGACCGTCCGGCCGCCCGCCCAGCAGAAGTGATCGATGAAGTGCTTGATCTGTTCATTGAGCTTGGTGCGAATGACGACCAACTGGACTTCCCCGTTGTATATGCATCAGCCCTAAACGGTACTTCAAGTATGGATCCAGAGAAGCAAGATGATAACATGCTTGCTCTTTACGAGACCATTATTGACCATATCCCATCCCCTACTGAGAAAGTGGACGAGCCTCTTCAGTTCCTCGTTACCTTGATGGATTACAATGAATATCTGGGCCGTATTGCCGTCGGCCGTGTGAACCGCGGTATCATTAAGCAAGGCCAACCGGTTACCGTTATGCTTCGTGATGGTTCCACCAAGAGTGCCCGTATCGAGAAGCTGTTCGGCTTCCAAGGATTGAAGCGGATCGAGGTTGCTGAAGCAGGTGGCGGCGACATCGTGGCGATCGCAGGTATCAAAGACATTAACATTGGAGAGACCATTGCGGATCCACAGAATCCGGAGGCATTGCCTGTCCTTAAAATTGATGAACCAACCCTGCAAATGACGTTCCTTGTTAACAACAGTCCTTTTGCCGGACGCGAAGGCAAATGGGTAACATCCCGTAAGCTGCGTGACCGCCTCTTCAAAGAACTGGAAACGGACGTAAGTTTGAGAGTGGATGAGACGGAGAGCCCTGATGCCTATATCGTATCGGGACGCGGTGAACTTCACCTCAGTATTTTGATTGAGAATATGCGTCGTGAAGGTTATGAGCTTCAGGTATCCAAACCAGAAGTTATCGTTAGAGAAATTGATGGCGTCAAAATGGAGCCGATCGAACGTCTTATGATCGATGTACCAGAAGAAAGCATGGGTTCTGTTATGGAAAGTCTCGGAACACGCAAGGCTGAAATGGTGAACATGGTGAATAACGGAAATGGTCAAGTGCGTTTGGAATTCCTGATTCCCGCTCGCGGACTTATCGGTTACCGTACCCATTTCCTGACCTTGACACGCGGTTATGGCATTATGAACCACGCATTCGACAGCTACGGTCCGCTTATTGGCGGTCAAGTGGGTGGACGTCACCAAGGCGTGCTGGTTTCCACGGAGAACGGATCTTCAACGTTCTATGGCATGATGTCGGTGGAAGACCGCGGTACCCTGTTCCTGGAACCGGGAACTGAGATTTATGAAGGTATGATTGTCGGGGAGCATACCCGCGATAACGATATCGTCGTTAATATTTGTAAAGAGAAGCAATTGACCAACGTTCGTTCGGCAACGAAGGACGACACGGTTAAATTGAAAACACCGATTATTTTCTCACTGGAACAAGCGCTTGAATACTTGAACGATGACGAGTATTGCGAGATTACGCCGAAGTCCGTTCGTCTTCGCAAGAAGATCTTGAACAAGAGTGAGCGCGAACGTGCAGAAAAACATCGTAAAATGGCGCAAGCAAATCTATAATAGATAGAGATCTACTTGTCCAAAAGGAGTGAACCTATCATGCAAGAATGGTTTGCCTCGCACCCACTCATCTCTTATATCGTGATTTTTGTGCTGATCACCTACGTTTATAACAAGGTATTCCGGGTGAAGCAGAAGCTCCCTCTGTTGAAGGAGATTCTCCTGTATATCTTGATGGCCTTGGGCTCGGCGATACTGCTTGTGTTTCAGATTGATAAGCTGCCGATTATCCAGTGCTTGTTAGTAGCTGTGGCATTGATGCTGATGGTGCGTATTCGATATTTTGTTGAAGATCGTCAGAAGAAGAAGGCTCAAACCGAGCCGAAGTCATAAGCTTTGTAGAAATTTAGCAACTCAGGTAACAACCATACGGCAACTTTTTGTCAGTCCCCATCGTTTATAAGAGAGAGAAGTCAACCAAGGTCCGGTAAATGCTTCGAAATTTGAAGCGTTTATCGGACATTCATCTAATTTGAATGAAATAAGGTGTTATGATATGAATCCTACTCATACCAATCTCCCTCCGAGAGCCAAAAGTGGGGGGAAGGGCAAGAAACAGCCAGTTCCAAAAAAGAAAAAAAGCGCATGGAAATCATTTTTTAAATTCATTCTTATCGTCTTGTTAATCGCAGTAATCTCTGCAGCAGGTTATGCCGGGTACTTGCTCTTCAAGGGCAATGAGATCATTGAGAAAAGCGGGATTGATAAACCTGTAGCTCCAGGACAATCTGCAAAAGAAAAACCGATTACGGTGCTTCTCTTGGGAACGGATCATCGCCCGGAGACGGGGACTTACTTGACGGATGTGGTCATGGTTGCCACCATGCATCCGGAAACTAATACGTCGACGCTGGTTTCTCTGCCGCGGGACACGCTGATTGAACTCGAAGGATACAAAGCGAGTAAACTGAACGCTTATTATCCAAGGTTTAAAGCGGCCTACAACGCTGCGGAGAAAAAGGCACCGGGCAGCGGCATTCCAGCTGAAGAAGAAATGAAAGTCATGATGAGCAAGTATCTTGGCGTTAATATCGACTATGTAACGGTTATTGATTTCCAGGGATTCCGTGATGTGGTGGACACCTTTGGCGGCGTAGATGTTAACGTTCAATACAATATGTGTTACCGCGATACGGCCGACGGGACCGACATTAACCTCACTGTGGGTCCTCAGAAGCTGGATGGCAAGAAGGCGCTGGATTATGTTCGTTACCGTAAATCGAGTAAAAGCTGTTCGCCGAAAACGAAGGAGTCAAGCGATTTTGAACGTAATGCTCGCCAAAGCGAAGTATTGCATTCCCTGCTCGATAAGATGAAGACGCTTGGAGGCGTTGCAAAGGTGGGCAATGCTCTGGATGCGGTCAGCGATAACATGACCACTGATTTCGAGCAGGAGCAGATTCGAAATTTGATTGCGACTTATTATGATATCGGAAAAGATGATGTGAAATTCATGCCGGTTACAGGCAATTGGAAGAGCCCTTATGTATATATAAGCAGCAGCGAGCTGGATGCAGCCAGACAAGCGCTGCAAGACGAGCTTGCCGGCAAGCATAACGCTGGCGAGCAGCAGGGGACAGAAGCGGATTCTGCAACAACTCCGTGACAATTGAAGGCAAGTTTTATTGTATGCTATAATACAATGTATCAGATGGAGATCATTGTACAGGAGGCCGAAGGCATGTCCTACCTTATGATGCATACGACACAACCATTGATCTGTAATCGGCAGACTGATTACTCTGCCCATGCATTTGTGCGAGCAGATTCCATTTGGGGATGGGAGCCTTTCAGATGTCATCCTTCTGATTCCATGTCTTCTCAGGCGTGTTCATTCGACATGGGTGTCAATTTCACACCGAACAGGCTACAGAACTCTGAATATGATACGGGTCATGTCACTGGCGAAGCAGAAATGCTCGTTAGTGGCGTTGTTATGACCTTAAAAAAAGCCCAGTGAGCTTCACTGGGCTTTTTTGTATGAAATTTGGAACTAGGTGACGGACAAACTCGGGTAATGACAGGATTTGTCTTCTGCTGATTAGCGAGTTCACCCTCAAGTTGCCTATTTATTATGGTGTGGATTGGCTGGTACATGGCCTCGGTTATTCGGTTTTACCGTTTGAGTACCGTTTTGCTGTACATTCCCGTCTCGCGGCGTTACATCTTTAGGCAACTGAGGAATGATGCGGCCTACGATGTCAGCGAGTTCACTGGCAAGTCCTGAAACAGGATGACCCTCCTGAATATGCCGGCCAAGATCGGCAATCCGGTTTGCAACGTCCAAATCAGCGGTAACAAGTGCATTGGCACCTGCCGGATCAGATTGAAGGGCTTCCGCGACTGTGTATTTAATGGTTCCGACTTCCGCACGATCTAAATTTCCATCTACATTCAGCCCGACGACAGCCGTTTTGCCCATGACAACACAGTTCGCGTTTTTAACGCCGGGCACCCTCTCGGCAAGTGATTTCAGGTGATTCGCGGTTGTAGCGTCGACTTGTCCGTTGTTATCATTTATGTTGCCGACTCGTCCCGTATTCGTGTTATCCGGAGTTGTGCCCTCTACATTGTTAGGGGTATAACCTCTGTTTCCATTCATGTTGCGGACACTGTTAGCAGTAGTTCCATTGGTTTTACCACGAGGAGAGGGTGATGCATTGTGATTGGCGGTCCCGCAGCCTGCGAGCAACAACACCGTTAGCATTATGGATAGAGCAGCTCTCATAGATTGATCTGTCCTTTCGTAGTATAGTTCACTAAATGACTCCAGTCGCTACGCTTATTATGTCCGGGACGGAAAGGTTTATGTGTGTACCTGATGAAGAAGCAGTGGAGGGATAAGATGAAAAAAATATTTGTGCTGGATACGAACGTATTACTTCATGATCCTCAGTCGATTTATGCATTCGATGAGCATGAAGTCATCATTCCTGCGGTGGTTCTTGAAGAGATTGACTCGAAGAAGCGAAATGCGGATGAAATCGGCCGCAACGCCCGTACGGTCTCCCGATTGCTTGATGGGATAAGAGAACAAGGTCATCTTCATGACGGGGTTCTTCTGGAGAATGGCGGGACATTGAAGGTTGAGCTTAATCATCGCAGCTTCGTCAAGGTACAGGAGTTATTTAGCGAAGCATCCAACGACAACCGGATATTGGCTGTCGCGTTAAATTATAAATTGGAGGAGGAGCCGAAGGAGGACGGAAGACTCGTCGTTCTGGTCAGCAAGGATGTGCTTGTTCGAATTAAGGCCGATGTGCTCGGATTAACGGCAGAGGATTATCTATCGGACCGTACAGCCGATCCCAGTGAATTGTATCCTGGATTCTCTACCCTAAAGGTTCACCCTTCGGTGATTGATGAATTCTACAGCTATCGTTATTTGCCGATTAAACCTCTTCAATTGTCTTATCCGCTTTATCCGCATGAATTTGTTATTCTGAAGGATGAGATGGGGTCAGGAAAGTCTGCCCTCCTTCATGTGAATGAGGATGCAACTAGATTGGAGCCCCTCCATTTAAGCAATGAACCTGTTTGGGGCATCAGCGCCCGAAATGCCCAACAGCGTATGGCGATTGAGCTTCTTCTGAATGACGATATTCCGCTAGTCACCATTACCGGGAAAGCCGGAACGGGAAAAACCTTGTTGGCTTTGGCAGCAGGCCTTTCCAAGGTGGAGGATGAGCATAAATACAAAAAACTGCTGATTGCGCGTCCGGTCGTTCCGATGGGGAAGGATATCGGTTATTTGCCTGGGGAAAAGGAAGAGAAATTAAGACCATGGATGCAGCCGATATATGACAATCTGGAATATTTGTTCGACACCAAAAAATCGGGTGATATTGATAAAATATTGATGGGACTCGGCAGCATCCAGGTGGAAGCCCTGACTTATATCCGGGGCCGCTCGATACCCGGTCAGTTCATCATTGTGGATGAGGCTCAAAACTTATCCCGTCATGAGGTCAAGACGATTGTTTCCCGGGCGGGAGAAGGGAGTAAGGTGATCCTGATGGGAGATCCGGAGCAGATTGATCATCCTTACCTGGATGCTGTAAGTAATGGGCTGACCTATGTGGTTGAACGCTTCAAGCAAGAAAATCTGAGCGGGCATATTACGCTGACAAAAGGGGAACGATCCAAGCTGGCTCAGCTGGCTGCCGACTTGTTGTAATCATATATTTCCCGAGAAATGATACCGCAAAGTAACTTGTATGATAAAGACTGTTCAAGACTCATAGGACAGTCTTTTTTCCTTCCCATCGTTAATTAGTAAAATCTGGACTAGATAATTAACAAAAAAGATAGGACAAGAGCACTAGAAGTTTGGTAAAATAAGGGCATGCGACTATTGAAGGAGTGAAGATGGGATATGAAGCGGAAGAAATATTGGTTCTTATTTGCCATTTTACTGTTGTCTTTATCCAGTTTATCTCCCAGCTTTGACTTCACTCACCATACTAGACGAGAGCCCCCGGGGGATGAACCGAATCCTCCGCAGCAAAGACCGGAGGTACCGGAGACTGATCTGGGCCCGATCAAGGTCGGTGTTCAGTTAAACACGGATGAACTGAGACAACTTAAAGCTCTTAATGAGCGTTTTATGGAAGAGACCGGTGCTGAGATTGAAATCACGCCTCTGGAAACGAGTGAAACACAGAAAGAGTCGTTTCTGCTCGAGATGTCCCTTGGTGAAGGACCTGATATTGTATTAACGGATTCATACTTTATTAAAGCGCTTGCAATGAGTGGCTGCTTACTGCCTGTTGATGCTTCTCAAGGCACAATGCCAGGCGAAGATATCTTGAATGGTCTTCTGCCGTCGCTGCAGTGGAACGGGTATCAATGGGGAATGCCGTTTGATATAGACCCCTATATTATGACTTGGCAGACCAAGGGAAAGGGCGGCGAACCATTTAAAGTGCCAGAGAGCCGTCAGGCGTGGCAGGAATATTTGGAGCGGCATAAGGTAAGCCCTGTCCTCTCATTTGACTGGAATGATCCTTATGCTTTCGGTGCGGCGGTTCATTTGCTCGAAGGTGATCCCTCCAAGCCGGATCAAGAGGTCCTCGATATGCTGATTCGCAATCATGGAAGAGTGACAGAATCAGCGCAAGGATCGACAGAGGCAGACGTTAATGGCCAAGAGTCGACCATCTCCGGTAAGGTGGAAGCAGCCGTGTTCATCCAGCCGTATTCAAGCTTTTCAGATCAAGAGGCCGATGGAGTGTCGCTTGCATTGGCGATGGGGAAGGCGCATCTTGATACGCCGGTTGTCCGAACTCGAAGTTTTGCGGTTGCCGCACACACGGAATCATCGGCGCTTGCCATGAAATGGATTACGTATATGACTGGCAAAGCGATGCAGCGTGAATGGAGCAGAGCGGCAGGAACGCTGCCCGTTATTTCCGAGTTGTATGTCATGGGTACAAACCTAAGTGATCGGGGCATTTGGCAAAAAGCGGCCGTTCCAGCCCAGGTGCTGCTCTCTCGAAATGAGCCGGCCGCTTTGAATTTTGGTGATTCGGAAGGTTTTCAAACATATGGCCAAGCAGCAAATCGATTGCTGCTTGGCGAAATCACGATCCAACAATATATGGAATTGTACTCGTCTCCTCAACCTTAAAAAAGCTGCCCAAGTGAAGGGCAGCTTTTTTTCTATAAATCCAGCTCCATCTTGACCACTAATCTTTGATCTTGGCTGGATACCTGCGTTGCTTTTAAGAAAGACACCAACTGTTTAGGATAAAAATTCATGTCGAATTCGTCCTGCAGGGCTTTGCGCGTGGTGTCAGGCAATTCCAGCCGATTGAACACGAGTTTGTCGACTTGAAACATGATGGCATTCTCCGGTTCGTTGATCACGGTGTATTTTCCTTCAATCAGCAGCGACAGATTTCCACTCTCACCGGAAGCTATTACTTTTCCGTCGTCAAAGTGGAAAGCAAAACTGTTAAAGATTTCATCTTCGGATCTTAAAAATGCGTTGAGATCGTCTTCATGGATATCGATGGTGTACTCCTTGCCGTTTGTTTTCAGCATATTCTTACTTCCTTGGACGAATTGCGGCAAGTTTTCCATGGCGTTAGCCAGAGCCTGGAAGTGCCGCTTTACTTCGTACAGCCCCACGTTCTCCCAATAAAGGGTGAACTCCTCAATCAACTTCTTCATGGCATCCGGGTTGCCGCTGGCTGTCAGTGCTCCGTCAACCCGCTGTTCAAGCGCCAGCACTCGTTCACGCTGTTTGACAAGGCTGTCCTTTACTTCGGCGAGCTGAGTTGTATTGCGTGCCGCTTCAGCCTGGGCGGAGGCAAGGGAGCGGTACTGATTCTTATATACCGCAAGTGTATCCCGGTCATTTTGAATGATCATATCGTAAAAGTCCATGATCCGGAATAAACCGGCTAAGTCTTTTGCAGACAACAGCATAAAGAATAAATGATCCCGTTCACCCATGTAATAAGACCGAAGAACAGCACCTGCCCGATCGCGCCGGTCTTCGATACGCAAGCCCATATCCTGAATTTTGATTTGCAGTTCGCTCTGAAGTAGCTGCAATTCGGCGATGCGTTTGGTTATCCGTTCGATTTCATGGTCGATCTCCACGATGGAGAGGCTGTCCTCCAGAAGTTTGCGCGCCTCGTCCGAATCAGGCATAACCGGGCTTACATCCTGCTCGGAATATACCAGAGCGGGAGTCCCTATGAAGCAGAATAACAGGGTTATACACAGCATGACCGGGAGGAGAGTTTTTTTTACTCGTACATTCAAACGGGAGTCCTCCTTGAATGGTTGTTAGTCGAAAGGAATCCAACCACTGTCTGTCCCTTCATTTTAACCAATATATGACGTATACGACTTAATTATCAACCTTCAGGCACTAAAAAAGCGATCCGGTCGCTAAAGCACCTGATCGCTCTTTTAAGTACTCTCGTTCTCTAATTGCAAGGAAAATCCACCAGCGGGCCTCTGTTTGTCCAGGTTGAGCGCCGGTGGATTTCAAGCATCGCTTGCATCATTTACCTATTAGAGTGGTTTGCCCATAATGAAGACCGTCCAATAGCTAAAGCCTGTGAAGGTCACGATCATATAAGCCCAGAAGAGAAGAATATAGGTTCTCTCCGTGAATTTCAAATATCCCAGGATCACGAAAAATGCAGTCTGCAGGAAGAAAAGCAGTGCCATTTCAATATGATCTCCGGCAAAGGCCATCAACCCGATAGTGAGGGTGAAAAAGCCAAGGACTCGAAACATCCGTGCCACGATTATATCCTCCTCTCGTATGTACGCACATAATGCTGCTATCAACATTATAGCGTTATGGCAAAAACGTGTAAACGCCTAACTCAAGAAAACCCTTTATTTTTTATTATTAACCAGAAGTAAGACATTGAATTCGTGAATAATTTGGACGAATCTCCCCTTTTCCCTTCGTAAGAGTATGATCTGTCTTCAAAATGGAAATACATTTTAGTATCAAATAGATTCTATGAACTCTATGAGAGGCATAGAAATGAATTAAGCAGTTTTTATACCCTATTCAGCAGCCGATTTACGGTATTGAAGACGGTTATTTTAGGATGTCGTTAGGAGGGTTTTATGGTATGTCAGCAGTGAGACAGGATGCATGGAGTGCAGAGGACGACCTAATTTTGGCGGAGGTGACTCTTCGTCATATTCGTGAGGGCAGCACTCAATTGGCTGCCTTTGAGGAAGTGGGAGAAAGAATCGGCCGGACATCGGCAGCTTGTGGATTTCGTTGGAATAGCTGCGTTCGCAAGAAATATGAGGATGCTATTAGCTTGGCGAAATCTCAGCGTCAAAAGAGAAGTTATTATAAAAAACAGCCTTCGGTAAGTGGACCGCAGGTTGCCGGCTTGGCTGCTCCGGAACTGGAGCACGATGTCTATAAGAATGATGGTGCAAGTGAAGAAACACTGTCCATCGATGCCGTTATCCGTTTCCTTCGTCAGTGGAAGGGCGGGCTTCAGGAAAGTTCACGTCAGTATAAATTGCTTGAGAAGAACTTGCGTGAAAAAGAAGATGAGCTTTCAAGACTCCGCAGTGAGAATCAAAGGTTATTGAAGGAAGTCAGCGAAGTGAAAACAGACTATCATGTGGTCAATGACGATTATAAGGCACTGATTCAGATCATGGATCGGGCACGCAGACTTGCTTTCTTAAATGAAGAAGACGAGGAGCTTAAAACACGCTTCAAAATGGACGCAAACGGTAATCTGGAACGAATCGAATAGGTAAAGGTTATCTTGCTCTAGCCGTAACCCGCATTAGTGCATTCCATGCGCTTTGGCGGGTTATTTGTGCGTATCGAGGATTATTCTGATATATACTAGGACTAGTACTTCGTGGTTGATTACAATAATGGGGGATTATTATGAATATCCATATTATCGGAGCTGGCTCATTGGGGCTATTATATGCGGGTAAACTTGCGAATTCAGGGTGCCGTGTCACGTTATGGTGCCGAAGCGAGGAGCAGGCGGACAAGCTTCGGGCTTCCGGCATAACCATCGAGGAGAAGGGTGAGCACCAGGTCGTTGACGCCCATGCGTTCTCGGTCTGTTCATGGTCATCCTTTGCGCAGTCGGGTGGCGCTGCCGATGCGGATTATCTGTTCCTCATGTTGAAGCAGCAAGGGATCGAAGAGATGGCAACGGAGATACTGGCTCAATATGGTCAAGAACATCGCAGACTAATATGTTTTCAGAACGGTACAGGCCATTTGGAGCGGCTTCAGGACCTGCTGCCGGTATGGACGATCTACGCTGCCATTACTACGGAAGGAGCCAAGCGTTCAAGCATCGTCTCTGTTTTGCATGCCGGTCATGGAACGACGACAATCGGCAAAATGATGCCCGCTGGGAGCCCATTAGATCCTTTCGCTCAAGAAAATCATGAAATTGAACTGGTTAAACAGCTGAATAGAGCAGGATTTGAAGCTTTTTTGTCGAATCAAATGGATGAGATGATTTATCGCAAGCTGCTGGTGAACGCAGTCATTAATCCATTGACTGCATTGTGGCGGATTCCTAACGGAGAGCTGTTATCTTCCCCTGAACGAGTCAGGCTTATGAAGCGGTTATATCATGAAGGGATCGCCGTATATGAAGCGGGTGGAATTCCTTACGGAAGCGGGCTGTGGGAATGGATTGTATCCGTCTGCCAATCGACTTCAGGTAACACGTCCTCCATGCTTAAGGATGTAATGGACGGCAGAACGACGGAAGTTGCCTGGATTAACGGAAGTATTGTCCGTTTGGGCCAAAAATATGGCATTTCTGTGCCAACACACGAGCTGGTCTCGCAGCTCATCGAGGGGATGAATACATAGGGGGTCTTAGCATGGGTTTCTTGCAGGGGCTGTTTCAAACATTAAGTTCTTTTCCGTTCATTCCGTTTTTACTGGTTTATTTCGTTGTCTTGCAAAGAAATAAAAATCGAAAGCAAGCGCTGGAGCTGGCCATGGATGTCACCACATTTTTTATGCTGTTTTCGGTCTCCGCCTTGTTTAATAATACATTCCAGTCCAAATTCGGTTTCTATCTCATTCTCCTCATGCTGCTCGTTGCAGCGGGGTTGATCGGTAGTGCGCAGAACCGCTGGAAAGGCAAGGTTAACGGTAAAAGGCTGCTGCGCGCCGTGTGGCGTCTCGGGTTTGTCAGCATGAGTTTCGGGTACATCATATTCACATTTTTTGGCGTCCTCTCCTACATAATTAAGATGATGTAAGAACAATCTAATAACTAGAATTTTATGATAAATCTGTTTGATCTTTGGGTCAGGCAGATTTTTCAATTTATTGATTTCTGGATTTTTTTGACCACTGGTTGTATAATCGATAAGCATATACCTAAAATCTATGAGGGGGATACCGCAAGATGAAGAAACAAAAGAAATTAATGCTTCTTATGACGTTAATTCTTGCTTTCAGCTCAGTTTTAGCAGCATGTGGAGCTGACAAGAACGATGGCGCCAATAAAGGCGGAACGGCGGACAAGCCTAAAGAGCAAGTCTTCCGTATGAACCTTGCTTCCGACCCTCCTACATTGGATCCGGGCTTGGCTCAGGATAACACGTCGAATACAGTAATCAGTGCTGTGTTTGAAGGTTTGGTTCGGAAGGGTGCAGATGGCTCAGAAGAGCCTGGCGTAGCCGAAAAATGGGATGTTTCTGAAGATGGATTGAAATATGTCTTCACCCTTCGCAAAGATGCCAAATGGAGTAACGGCGATTCAGTAACGGCAAAAGATTTTGAGTATGCATGGAAACGCGTACTTGATCCGAACTTTACTCCAGCATCACCATATGCGTATCAGCTCTATTACATTAAGAACGCTGAAGCTTACAATCTTGGAGAGATCAAAGACGCCAATGAAGTCGGCGTAAAAGCAACCGATGATTATACGCTCGAAGTTACGCTGGCAAACCCAACGCCATACTTCCTCAGCTTGATGTCATTCCAAACCTACTTCCCGATTCACAACTCCGTTGAAGGTAATGCTTCTTGGGCAACCAAACCGGAAACATTGATTGGTAATGGTCCGTTCAAAGTTTCACAAATGACCAAAGGTCAAAAGATCGAGCTTGTGAAGAACGACCAATATTGGGACAAGGATGCAATCAAACTAGAAAAAGTTCAAATGAGTATCGTGAACAGCTCTGCAACTGAACTTTCAAGCTATCGTAACGATGAATTGGATTATGCAGGACATCCAACAGGAAATATTCCGACGGATCAGCTGAATGCGATCAAGAAGGAATTGGGCGATGAACTGATGATCAAAGGTATTTCATCGACGTATTTCTATATCTTTAACACAACAGAAGAACCTTTTGACAATGTGAACATCCGTAAAGCTTTCGCAATGGCGATTGATCGTCAGGCGATCGTAGAGAAAATCACGCAAGGTGGACAACTTCCTGCACATGGTTTTGTTCCTCCTGGTATCAAGGGTGAGTCCGACGAGTACCGTAAAGAGGTACCTGATACTTACTTCGATGAAAATCTTGAAGAAGCTAAGAAACTGCTCGAGCAAGGTATGAAGGAAAAAGGCTATACCACATTACCGGAAGTTACTTTAATCCATAACTCCGATGACAACCACAAGAAAATTGCGCTTGCTATTGCAGATATGTGGAAGAACAATCTCGGCGTTACTGTGAAGGTACAAAACCAAGAGTGGGGCGTATTCCTGAAGAACCGTACGGATTTGAACTATCAAATTGCCCGTTCCGGTTGGGGAGCAGACTATAACGACCCGATGACTTATATCGATATGTGGACATCCAAAGGCGGTAACAACGATACTGGCTTCAAGAGCGAAGAATATGACCAACTTGTGAAGGATGCTTATGCAACTAGCGATAACGCTAAACGCATGGAGCTGATGTCCAAAGCTGAGAAAATTCTCGTTGAAGACAACCAAGTTGTTATGCCGATCTACTACTACTCCAGCGTGTCCCTGGTTAAACCATGGGTGAAGAATCTTCATCTGGATTATAAGGGTGATATCGATTTCACACGTGCATATATCGAGTAGTCTTTTGTAATCCATTTATAAAAGACTACGGTTCGGGATATATATGTGGGGCTTTTAAACCTCATATATATCCCGATTTTTTTGTATGAGCACAAGGTTTCCAAATCTTGTGTCCGTTGGTGAAAGTTAAGGGGTGCCAGGTCCGTTCTAGAATAATACAATTATATAGACGGCTTGGTTTAGAACAACTGATCAGGAGGCTAGCGAAATGCTGAGGTATGTGGCGAGTAAGTTTTTTTATATGCTTGTATCGTTGCTCATACTGATCTCAGCCACTTTTTTTCTTATGAAAGCCATACCGGGCGATCCGTTTATGGGAGAGAAAAAGCCATCGCCTGAAATTTTGGCGAGGCTGATGGAGCAGTATGATTTAGATAAACCGGTATTTCAGCAATATACGAAATACTTGGGCAATATCGTTCAAGGTGACTTTGGTTTGTCTATGAAAAAACAGGGGCAATCCGTCACTGATATTATTGTTGATACATTTGGCCCTTCACTTCGATTGGGTCTTATCGCGATCGTAGTATCCGTTATTGTGGGTGTCCTGCTGGGGATGCTTGCAGCTCTGTATCACCGCAAGCTGATTGACAACATCGCCATGATTATCTCGGTTCTCGGGATCGCGGTACCGAGTTTCGTACTCGCGTCATTGTTGCAATACGTTCTCGCAGAGAAAGCGGGCATTTTCAACGTTATGGGCTTTGAAGGACCGCTCGACTACGTGCTTCCTGTTATGGCCCTATCTGCTCAACCGATTGCATTTATCGCGCGATTAACGCGATCCAGCATGCTGGAAGTACTGCATTCGGATTATATCAAGACGGCGAAGGCCAAGGGTCTTAACTGGTTCGCCATTATGTTCCGTCACGTAATCCGAAACGGGATATTGCCGGTCGTAACTTACGTCGGCCCAATGACAGCGAACATCATTACCGGTTCGGTTGTTATTGAACAGATCTTCGGTATTGGCGGCATTGGCAAGCAGTTTGTGGAAAGTATCACAAACCGCGATTATACAGTCATTATGGGGATTACCATATTCTACGGCATCTTGCTGATGCTGGCGCGTTTCGTTACAGATATCGTATATGTATTTGTGGATCCACGCATTAAATTGACCGGCGGGAAGGAGAGGTAGACATGGAGAAAGAACAAAGTATGCCTCATCCTGCGGCACTAGACTTGAAGCCTGAAGATTTTCAGAAGATTGGTCCTGATGAGAAACAATCCGAGGTAATACAGCGTGAAAGTTTGTCCTCCTGGAGAGATTCCTGGGAAAGATTGCGCAAGAACAAGCTTGCTATGTCCGGCTTGATTATTATGATCCTGATTGTCATCATGGCCATTATCGGCCCGATGATCTCTAACTATGATTATGAAACGAATGATTTGATGAATACGAATATGCCGCCTTCATCAGAACATTGGTTTGGAACCGACGATCTGGGCCGCGACGTTTTTGTTCGTACTTGGATGGGTGCTCGGATTTCCTTGACCGTTGGTCTTGCAGCAGCTGCGATTGACTTGATGATTGGTGTAATATATGGCGGCATCATGGGTTATTTCGGTGGCCGTATCGATGAGTTCATGAATAAGTTTGCCGAAATTTTGTATTCCATTCCGTACCTGCTCGTTACGATTTTGCTGTTGGTTGTATTTGAACCAAGTTTAGGAACGATCATACTCGCCTTAACCATCACCGGTTGGATTAACATGTCCTGGATTGTGCGGGGCGAGATTATGCAGCTTAAGAACAGAGAATATGTCCTCGCTTCACGTTCGATGGGTGCGGGAACCGCGCGCCTGTTGTTCCGGCATTTGATTCCGAATGCGATGGGTCCGATTATCGTTACCTTGACCCTGTCGGTTCCAAGTGCGATCTTTGCCGAGGCTTTCCTGAGCTTCCTTGGTCTTGGAGTTCAAGCACCGGTTGCTTCATGGGGCTCCATGATTAATGATGCCCTGTCCGGATGGATGTACTATCCATGGCGGATGTTGTTCCCTGCTCTATTTATCAGCTTGACGATGTTAGCATTTAACATTTTCGGTGATGGATTGCGTGATGCGCTGGATCCGAAATTGAAAAAATAGGAGGTGGGAAGGTATGGAACCGATCTTGCAGGTAAAGGACCTCAACGTATCGTTTCGTGTTCGCGGCGGTGAAGTAAAGGCAGTCCGCGGCATGAATTTTGAAGTCGGCAAGGGGGAGACGGTTGCCATCGTCGGTGAGTCCGGAAGCGGTAAAAGTGTTACCGCCCAGACCATTATGCGATTGATTCCGTCCCCGCCCTCAGAAATAAAAAAGGGTGAGGTCATTTTCCAAGGACAAGACCTTCTCAAAAAAACGAATAAACAGATGGAAGCGATTCGCGGCAAGGATATCGGAATGATCTTCCAGGATCCGATGACGTCGCTAAACCCGACCATTCGAATAGGTAAGCAAATTACGGAGGTGCTGATCAAGCACCAGGGGATGTCTTTCTCCGAAGCCAAAAAACACGCCATAGAAATGCTGAAGCTGGTGGGTATCAAAAATGCGGAGGAGCGCTTCAATCAGTATCCGCATGAGTTCTCCGGCGGTATGCGGCAGCGTGCGATGATCGCGATTGCGCTTGCATGTAAGCCGACCCTGCTGATTGCGGACGAACCGACGACGGCACTCGACGTGACCATTCAGGCACAGATTATGGACGTTATGAAGGAAATGCAGGAACGCTTGGGCACATCGATCATTCTGATCACGCATGACCTCGGCGTTGTTGCCGGCATGTGTGACCGTGTCATCGTAATGTATGCAGGTGAAGTGGTGGAAACGGGAACGAAATGGGAGATTTTCAAAAATCCGCAGCATCCTTACACCAAAGGTTTGCTTCGCTCCATGCCGCGTCTGGATCAGAAGAAAGACGAACCGCTTATTCCGATTATCGGAACACCACCGGATCTGATCAAACCGCCTGTAGGCTGTCCGTTCGCCGCTCGCTGTGATGAAGCTATGCGAATTTGTGAACGGGTGGATCCGGGCGCAACGGAATTTAGCGACACGCATATGGCGCGCTGCTGGAATCTGCATCCGATGGCGAAGGAGGCGCAGGGTTCATGAAGGATAACCACTTGATTGAGGTAAAGGGCCTGAAGAAGTATTTTAACGTGGGCAAAGGCCAGATTCTTAAAGCGGTTGACGACCTGAACTTCTATATCCGTGAAGGCGAAACGCTTGGCATGGTGGGAGAGTCGGGTTGTGGTAAATCAACAGCAGGACGGACGATTCTTCGTCTCTATGAACCTACGGCCGGCAGCGTTAATTTTAACGGAACGGATATTTACAAGCTGTCTCCGGGCAAGATGAAGGCGATGCGCCGCGATATGCAGATGATCTTCCAGGATCCGTATGCCTCGCTAAATCCAAGATTCACGGTGTCGGATATTATCGGAGAAGCATTGGATATTCACGGTATGGCCGGCAGCCGCGCCGAACGCAAGAAGCGGATTGAGGAGCTGCTGGATATGGTCGGCTTGAATAGTGACCACTCGACGCGTTACCCTCATGAATTCTCCGGCGGTCAGCGTCAACGGATCGGGATTGCTCGTGCTCTTGCGGTAAACCCTAAATTCATCATATGCGACGAACCGATCTCGGCGCTTGACGTTTCGATTCAGGCGCAGGTTGTCAACCTGCTCAAGGATTTGCAGGACCGTTTGGGCTTGACCTATCTCTTCATTGCGCATGACCTGTCCATGGTCAAGCATATCAGTGATCGGGTAGCGGTTATGTATTTGGGTAAAATGGTGGAGCTAGCAGACAGTGAAGAGCTGTATGCAAATCCGATCCATCCTTATACTAAGACCTTGTTGTCCGCAATTCCGATTCCGGATCCAGAAATTGAGGCAAACAAAAAGCGTCTCAAGCTGGAAGACGATATGCAGGGGCCGATTTCAGCTGCCAAAGGCGAAGACGGAACGGTTCAACTGGACGTCAAGGATTCGGAATTGGTCGAAGTGTCCAAAGGACACTGGGTTGCAAAAGCCTACGCTTGAACAAGCGGACCTGAATATGAGAAAGCTGCTTCAAGAATAGCCGCTGGCATCGTGCCGGCGGCTATTCTTTTCCTTTGACGCAGAATGCCAACATTCGGTACAATCAAGAAAGGCAAAATGTTATAGAATAAATTAAATTTCATGCACAATCTAGATTTGGTTGCGACGTAGAATAGGAGGAATACCTCATGAATATCGTTCCGGAACCATTATCCCTCGCTTCGCGTCTCGCTCAGGATTATATTCATCACTTCGACCGGGTAAGCGGGTTCTACGGTGAAGATTACCGCGGCGAGCACAGCTATGCAGAGCGGGTACAATGGCTGGATCTTTCGGAAGACAAACGAATTCAGCGTAAAGCGCTGGCAGATTGTCTTCGGACGTACAATCAGAAACACAATGATCATCCCGCTGTACATAAATCACTCCAACTTCTGGAGCAGCCAGGAACAGTTACCATGGTTGGTGGACAACAAAGCGGTTTGTTCACTGGACCTCTGCTTGTCATATATAAAGCAATTACCGTCATTCAAGCGGCCCGCGAAGCGGAAGAGCGCTTGAATCGTCCTGTCGTGCCTGTATTTTGGATCGCCGGGGAGGATCATGATTGGGATGAAGTGAATCATACGTACTTCCTGAGTCAGGATCAGCAGCTTTCCAAGATCAAGCTTGATGCCAAGGACGGACTCAGGACGTCGGTTAGTTATACTGACGTTGCTGAGGAAGATTGGAATGCGATGCTGGCAGAGCTCCAGATTCAATTGGCAGACAGCGAAAATAAGGCAGATCTGCTGAAGATGGCGAGGGAATCGTTTGACGGTTCGGCTGGACTCAGCGAGGGATTCGCTAAACTCATCAGCTGTATGTTCGGCAAATATGGGCTAATACTCCTGGATTCTGCAGATCCGGGACTGCGGGCGTTGGAAGTGCCCATATTCGAATCTTTGATTACCCGCAACGAAACAATGGGACTTTCGTACCAGCAAGCTGCAAGGGATATCGCGGGTTTGGGTTATGAAGTGCAGGCTGATGTATCCGAGAATGGGGCCAACTTGTTCTATTTGCATGAAGGCAGACGCTTGCTGCTTTACCGAGAAGGACGTGTATTCTCGGACCGGAAAGGCATCATTACGCTCACGGAGGAAGAACTGCTTCGGGATTTGCATCAGCATCCTGAACGCTTCAGCAACAATGTGCTGACCCGTCCAATTATGCAGGATTCGCTGCTGCCCGTGCTCGGAACGATACTCGGTCCAGGCGAGATTTCTTATTGGGCGATTACGCGCTATGCATTTTCCGACTTAGGTTTGCAGATGCCGCTGATCATCCCGAGAATGTCATTCTCCATCGTGGATGGAACCGTCCATAAGCTTATGGAGAAATATGGATTGTCCTTCGAGGATGTTCACCTCCGTTTGTCTGAGAAGCGTGAGGCTTGGCTTGCCAGCAAGGATGAGTTGAATCTGGAAGAACGATTCAGTCAAACCCGGGAACAATTTGAAGCATTATATCAGCCTTTAATAGAAGATCTTGGCAAAATGCAAAGCGGACTGTTAAAATTAGGTCTAACCAATAAAGAAAAAATATTGGAGCAGATGGATTACCTGTTAAGTAAATCCCGGAATGCCTTGGAACAGCAGCATGAGGCCGCATTGGCACAGTGGAAACGCATTGAACAGACACTGATGCCGGAAGGGAAACCTCAGGAGAGGGTGTATAACATCCTGGAATACATGAATCGTTATGGATTGAATCTGGTGGATCGCCTGATGGAAATCCCATACGTTGCTTCGGGCATTCACAGGGTCGTTTACGTATAATGATCAGGAATTCAATCATCAGATCATAGGAGGCCGTTAAATGAGCTCATCATCAATACAAACCAGCAATATTACCGACTTGAAACTGGCACCGGAAGGTCATTTGAAAATTGATTGGGTGAAGGCGCATATGCCGGTATTGAACCGGGTGCGTGAACAATTCGAGAAAGAACAGCCGTTCAAAGGGTTGAAAGTCGCCATCTCCTTGCATCTGGAAGCCAAGACCGCTTATCTGGCGAAAGTCGTTCAGGCTGGCGGAGCTGAAGTGACAATTACGGGCAGTAATCCGTTGTCTACTCAAGATGATGTGTGTGCCGCATTGGTAGAAGACGGGATCACGGTGTTTGCCAAGTATAACCCGGATCCTGCAGAATACAAGCAGCACCTCATTTCAACACTGGAGACCAGACCGGATCTGATCATCGACGATGGCGGGGATCTCGTAACGATCCTTCACTCCGAGCGTACGGATCTGCTTGAAGGAATTCGAGGCGGAGCGGAAGAGACAACGACAGGCATCCTGCGCCTGAAATCTTTGGAGAAGGAAGGCTCTCTGAAGTTCCCGATGGTTGCCGTGAATGATGCATACTGCAAATACTTATTCGATAACCGTTATGGTACTGGACAATCGGTCTGGGACGGAATTAACCGCACGACCAACCTGGTGGTTGCAGGCAAGACCGTCGTTGTGGTAGGGTATGGCTGGTGCGGGAAGGGCGTCGCCATGCGCGCCAAAGGTCTGGGTGCCAACGTCATTGTGACCGAGATTGATGCGATTAAGGCCGTTGAAGCTTATATGGACGGCTTCCGCGTCATGCCAATGCGCGAAGCAGCCAAATTAGGAGACTTCTTTGTCACCGTCACGGGTAACCGCGATGTCATTAGTGGGGAAGACTTTGATGTCATGAAGGACGGTGCCATTTTATCCAATGCCGGTCACTTCGATGTGGAAGTCAATAAACCGGATTTGTCAGAACGATCTCAATCGGTTCGGACGGTTCGGCGCAATATTGAAGAATATCATCTGAAAGATGGTCGTAAGATTTATTTGCTTGCCGAAGGCCGTTTGGTGAATCTGGCGGCAGGTGACGGACATCCGGCAGAAATTATGGATATGACGTTTGCGCTTCAAGCTTTGTCTCTCAAACACGTGAATGATCAGTACAAGAACATCGGTAACCACGTAGTAAATGTTCCTTACGAATTGGATGAACAGGTTGCCTTATATAAACTGGAAAGTCTAGGTATTACAATCGACAGCCTGAGCGCTGAGCAAAAGTCTTACTTGGACAGCTGGGCTCAGCACTAAACAGCAGCAGCTTTAGATCATTTGCAAACCTCCTTTCCATCCCCGAGTGGGATGAAAGGAGGTTTTTTGTGCGAATGTCCTGAGAGAAAGTTCCAAAAAAACAAATGCTCGTTAGAAGGTATTTGATTCTTGACGCCGAATCTATTATCCTAAAGTGGTGGAAAGTGGTGCAAAGTGGGGAATCGGGGTTAAGGGGTGGAGTGCCTGATGTTCATGGGGGAGTTTCAACATAGCATCGACGATAAGGGGAGGATCATCATCCCTGCTAAATTTCGTGACCTCCTGGGCACCTCATTTATCGTAACCCGCGGATTGGACAATTGCCTCTTTGTATACCCCAAAGATGAATGGGCCATCATGGAGCAGAAGCTCAAATCCCTGCCACTCATGAAGTCGGATGCACGTGCATTCACCCGGTTTTTTTTCTCCGGGGCGACGGAATGTGAATGGGATAAACAGGGAAGGGTAAATTTGCCGGGCAATTTGCGCGAGTTCGCCAAGCTCGAGAAGGAATGCGTTGTCATCGGCGTATCGAGCCGAGTGGAGATCTGGAGCAAGGAGCAGTGGCAGAATTACTATCAGCAATCGGAGGAAGCATTCAACGACATTGCTGAGAAGCTGGTAGACTTTGATTTTGATTTATAACCAGCTAGGAACATCGTATTGAAATGGACAAGTTACACTTAAAAATCATGAATGAGACACAATGGAGGGCTGCAGCTTTGTTCCATCACATCACAGTGCTTAAGCAAGAAGCAACAGAGGGGCTGCGCATCAAACCAGACGGCATATATGTTGACTGTACGCTCGGGGGAGCAGGGCACAGCTCGCTTATTGCTTCCCAACTAAGTTCGAAGGGCCGGTTAATCGCATTGGATCAGGACGATTGGGCATTGAATAATGCCCGGGAAGTCATGAAGCCTTATGTGGACCGGATCACTCTAGTCAAAACCAATTTTCGTGATTTGGAGGAGGTGCTCCGAAACGAAGTGGAGGTTGACGAGAACGGGCAGCCGCAAGTTGACGGTATACTGTTCGATTTGGGCGTATCCTCTCCGCAGTTCGATGAAGGGGAGAGAGGCTTTAGTTACAACCATGATGCCCCGCTGGATATGCGGATGGATCAATCCGCTGAGCTTACCGCAGCCAGGATTGTAAACGAATGGCCAGAACAGGAAATCGCACGAATATTGTATGAATACGGCGAAGAGAAATTTTCAAGGCGAATTGCCAAGGTCATTGTTGAAAGAAGGGCGCAGAGTCCTATTCAGACAACGGGTGAGCTTGTCGAAATGATTAAGGAAGGGATTCCGGCCGCAGCTCGGAGAACGGGCGGCCATCCGGCGAAACGAAGCTTTCAAGCGTTTCGGATTGCGGTAAATGATGAGCTTGGCGCATTCAAAGATGCGCTTCACCAAGCCGTGAGATGTCTTGCACCAGGAGGAAGAGTCTCAGTAATCACTTTTCACTCGCTCGAAGACCGGATATGCAAACAGATTTTTAACAGCTACATTCCCAAGTGTACGTGCCCTCCAGACTTTCCGATGTGTGTGTGCGGAGGTGGCCAAGGTGATCTGAAACTGGTGAACCGCAAACCGCTTATGCCCTCTGCGGAAGAGATTGAGAGTAATCCAAGGGCACGATCGGCGAAGCTGCGGATTGCGGAGAAACTGTAGAAACATTAAATCCCTGAAGAAGGAGAATCAGCCATGGCCTACACGCGCGGCAATTTAGCCGTACAGGAGAGACAGAAGGAAACGCAGCAGTCCGCTTATCTCGAGAAGACAAAAGTCGTCAAACGTCGTTCCCAGCTTCCGCAAAAAGAAAAGCTGCTATATATGTTGTCCGTGGTGTTTGTGGTTGCCGTCATGGGCGTCATTGGTATGAGTCATGTTCATTCCTATGACTTAAACCGGCAAATTCATGATACCGACAATAATATACTCAAAGCGAAACGAGATATTGATCAGCTTCAGGTTGAAAAGCAAACACTGGAGACGCAAATATTGGACAAGGCAAAAGAGTTGGGTTATGTGCCTATTGAGGATAAAAATACGATCCATCTATCACCCGTCTCGGGTTCATCCGGGACACAGAATTCGGACTCGGGACAAAATGATTGAAGTGTGAGGTTTTGACCGATGATAAAAAAAATCAAACTGCGTACCGTGCTAATAGGGGGATGTATAACCCTCTTTTTTGCTTTATTGATTGGTCGGGTCTTTTGGCTGCAGGTGATCGATAACGACTTCTGGAAGGAACAAGCTTTATCGAAATGGTCGCGTAAACAGGTTCTTCCGGCCACGCGAGGGACGATTATGGATCGGGACGGCGATATTCTTGCCATGGATGCGCCTGCCTTTACGGTCATTGTGAACCCTGCGGTCATTCAGGCTAACGGCATGGAGAATGAGGTCGTTAAAGGGCTGCATGAGATTCTCGACAAGGATGAGGGCGAACTTCGTGAGCTGGTTAAAGCTAAAGACGATAAAGGGGAATACCTCAAAGGCCGTGAAGTCCGCAGTGAAGGATGGAAGATTGACCAGGAGAAGATGGAAGAGGTTAAAGAGTTTAGTGAAAGCTTGAATCAAAAATTAAAGGCTGCCGGTAAGGTTCCCGATTCGGGCATCGGCTTTCAGCGAGAGTCAAAACGATTCTATCCTAAAGAGACATTGGCTGCCCATATCTTGGGCTATACCGATCGTCAGGGTAACGGTATCGGAGGCATTGAGCAGTATTATGACGACAGGCTGAAGGGAACCGACGGATTCGCTTCTTATAAGAGTGACAAGAAGGGGGTCAAGCTGCCGAGTGAGAACGATTTATATCAGCCTGCAATAAATGGGAAAAATTTAGTACTGACGACCGACGATACAATCCAGTATTATATCGAGGAAGCGATGCGCGACACGTATGCCCAATATAAACCAATCAGTATGACGGTAATCGCAGCGGATCCGAACACGATGGAAATACTGGGGATGGCCAATATGCCGACTTTTGATCCCAATACATATTCGGAATGGAATCAAAAGAATTTTAACAATCATGCCGTGCGGTCCACCTATGAGCCGGGATCGACTTTCAAAATTGTAACGCTGGCCAGTGCAGTTCAGGAGAAGCTGTTTAACCCGGGTGCTATTTATCAATCCGGATCCATAAGAGCGGGTGGAAGAACTCACCGGGACATTAACAGCGTAGGCTGGGGCCCTATCACCTACTTGGAAGGCGTGAAGAAGTCGAGTAACGTTGCTTTTGTAAAATTGGGATTCGAAATGCTTGGCAAGGAACGATTTACCAACTATATTCGGGAATTTGGGTTTACTCAGAGAACGGGGATCGACCTCCCAGTCGAAGTATTGGGTACCTTGAATATGACTTATGATTCCGATATTTCAACCATGACCTACGGTTACGCTGTATCCGTAACGCCTATTCAACAGATTGCTGCTATTTCGGCAGTGGCCAACGGAGGCAAGCTCATGAAGCCTCATATGGTGAAGCAGATCGAGGACCCTAACACGGGTAAGGTTGAGAAAATCGAGCCGGAAGTCGTGCGTCAGGTTATATCTCCTAAGGCCGCAAGAGAAACAGGGACTTACCTTGAGCAGGTCGTAGCCGACCAATCCATTGGTACAGGTAGGCTTGCGTATATTGAAGGCTACCGGGTTGCGGGCAAAACGGGTACCGCAATAAAATCCGGCGGCGGATATAAAGACCGTTCGAAACAAGTGGTTTCGTTCATCGGGTACGCTCCCGTCGAGAATCCGAAGATTGCCGTGCTGGTCATTATCGACGAACCGAACGTGGAACAGGGCGGCGGTAAGCTGGCAGCACCGATATTCAAAGAAATCGTCTCCAAGACATTGAATTATTGGGGCGTTCCCAAATCGAATGCAACTCAGGATAAAGAAAAATCGAATGCAGGCACGACGCTGAAGGATTCCCTAAAAGCACCAGACTTTACGGGGATGAAGCTGAGCGACGTAAAAGCCAAGCTGCTGAAGGATGGAGTAGCGTTTGAGACCTTAGGCAACGGAAGCACGGTGAAGGAGCAATATCCGCCTGCAAATGCGATCATTAGTGCAGGTCAACGAATCTATCTTCTTACAGAGGATAGCCCAACAATGAAAATCCCGAATTTAGAGGGTGAATCGCTCAGGGACGCCATGGAAGTACTCACGTTGATGAAAGTAAAGGTTAATGTTCAGGGTGAGGGCTACGTTGTTTCGCAATTGGAAGCTAAGGAGAATGGCCAGCGAATCGTGCAGTTAACCCTGAAATCGGCTCAAGAGTTAATAACGGGAAGCAGCAGCTCTGATGAAACATCATCCGCTGGCAATGAAGATCCTAACGGGGAAGAATCCACCGATGAAGAAACTGAAACAACAGGCAGCGTAGGAGGGGAATAGCTTGTTCTAACCCGGGTTTGTCCCGAATACTCATGTGAAGAACGCATAATCATGAGCTTTCGGGTTCAAACAGGGAGGGAAGCTTAGGTGAAAGTATCCAAGGTATCGCAGCGGAGAAGACTGCTCTGGAGCCTGCTGCTGCTGCTCTTGCTGTTCTCTGCACTGATTATCAGACTGGCTTATGTGCAGATTGGGAAAGGCGCGGAGCTGTCGGCGAAAGCGGAGGATCTCTGGCGCCGCGACATTCCGTTTGCGGCACAGCGTGGTGAAATTTTGGATCGTAACGGAACCGCATTGGTTACGAATATAACGACACCGACCATTTGGGCGATTCCTGTACAAATCAAAGATCCGGACCATACGGCCGAGACCTTGGCTGCGCTTATCAGCATGGACAAAGCCGATATCAAGAAAATCATTACGAAACGTTCGAGGTTGGAACGGATAAATCCCGGTGGACGAAAAATTACGATGGAGCTGGCTCAGGAAATTCGTGATTTGAAGCTGCCGGGTATCGTTGTTGCTGAGGATAACAAACGGTATTATCCCTATGGCGATCTCGCAGCCCATATTTTGGGGTTCACGGGGGCCTACAGTCAGGGACTTACCGGCTTGGAAGCCATGCATGACGACAAGCTGAAGGGCTTTGAAGGCGGAATATCCTATCTGTCCGATGCAGGCGGAAGAATCATGCCGGGCTCCTCGGAGAAGTATGTCGAGCCTCGTGATGGTCTGAATCTGGAGCTAACGATCGATAAATCGATCCAGTCCATTATGGAGCGGGAGCTTGACCAAGCCATGGTGAAGTATCAGGCGAATGGGGCTTGGTCGATTGCCATGAATCCCAAGACGGGCGAGATTTTGGCGATGGCCAGCAGGCCGGGTTATTCTCCTGCCAATTACCAGCAGTTTTCAGCCGAGACGTATAATCGCAACCTGCCGATCTGGATGACCTATGAACCGGGCTCGACGTTCAAGATTATTACGCTTGCCGCTGCCCTTGAAGAGGACAAGGTCAATCTGAAGAACGATCACTTCTTTGACAGTGGGGCGGTAGAGGTCGGTGGAGCAAGACTGCGCTGCTGGAAAAAAGGCGGACATGGCAGCCAGACTTTCATGGAGGTTGTCCAGAACTCCTGCAACCCGGGCTTTGTGGCGTTAGGTCAGAAGCTGGGCAAGGAAAGCCTGTTCCAGTATATCCGCGATTTTGGCTTTGGGGCCAAGACGGGCATCGATTTGAATGGGGAAGAGAATGGCATCCTGTTCAAACTCGCTAACGTCGGTCCGGTTGAGTTAGCCACAACGGCATTTGGGCAGGGAGTATCAGTTACGCCGATCCAGCAGGTTGCGGCAGTGTCCGCTGCCATTAACGGCGGCAAATTGTTTAAGCCGCATGTGGCCAAGGCGTGGGTCAATCCGGAGACGGGAGAGACGGTCGAGGAAATCAAGCCGGAGCTCGTCAGACAAGTGATCTCGGAAGAAACATCCAAGCAAGTGCGCGAGGCGCTCGAGAGCGTTGTCGCCAAAGGGACCGGACGTCCGGCCTTCATTGACGGTTATCGCGTCGGAGGGAAGACGGGAACCGCCCAGAAGGTTATTAACGGCCGGTACTCGTCGACCGAGCATATTGTATCGTTTATCGGATTCGCACCTGCCGATGATCCTGAGATTGTGGTGTACACTGCGGTAGATAATCCGAAGGGCATTCAGTTCGGTGGTGTCGTAGCTGCTCCAATCGTACAGAACATCCTGGAGGATGCGCTGCATTATATGAAGGTTCCACCGCGTAAAGATCAGCTTGCCCGCGAGTATAAATATGGCGAGACGCCAACCGTGACTGTGCCGAATCTGGTCGGAGCGACCATTCAGGATCTGTATGAGGATCTGAATATGAATTTCATGCTGGCCAAGTCCGGGACCGGCAACACGGTGATTTCCCAGGCCCCGAAGCCGGGAAGCCGGGTGGAACGGGGGGCTACCATTCGGATTTATATGGGTGAAGACCCGGAGGAATCCAAGCACGAACATTAAGGCATCATCCGGTTCACGAGCGGGACGGATGATGCAGATATATAGAGAGAGGGATAACAATGAAATTGAAGCAATTATCATCCGTATTGGCTGCTGCTGTTATCGAAGGATCCGGAGATGTTGAAATAACGGGGATTGAAACAGACTCGAGACAAGTGAAAGCGGGGGATTTGTTCATTTGTCTGCCGGGTCATACGGTAGATGGACACCAGTTTGCAGCCCAGGCCGCCGACCAAGGCGCTGCGGCATTGGTCGTAGAGCGTAAGCTTGAGGTAGACCTTCCGCAAGTCATCGTGAAGGACAGCCGCTTTGCGATGGCGGGTTTGGCAAATGCCTTTTTTAATCAGCCAAGCTCCCGCATGAAGATGATCGGTGTAACCGGAACGAACGGCAAGACCACGACAACGTATTTGATCGAGTCGATCATGAACGATTACGGTCTGAAGACCGGACTCATCGGCACGATTCAGATGAAATACGATGGCCGGTCGTTCCCGATGCCGAGAACAACGCCCGAGGCGTTGGAGCTTCAGCGTTGCTTGAACGATATGGCGAACGCAGGTACTGAGTGCTGCGTGATGGAGGTATCCTCGCATGCGCTCGAACAGGGGCGGGTGAAGGGAACGGATTTCCGGACGGCCATATTCACAAACCTGACGCAGGATCATCTGGACTATCATCATACGATGGAAGAATACCGCGGGGCAAAAGGGTTGTTTTTCTCCCGGCTGGGCAACGCTTTTGCCAAGGATGAATCATCGCGCAAATATGCTGTCCTGAATGCGGATGATGAGGCTTCAGCTTATTTTGCCAAGCAGACGGCAGCGGAAGTGATTACCTATGGTTTGGGAGACGATGCGGATATACGAGCAAGCAACATCTCGATCACCGCTCAAGGGACCTCGTTCCATGTGGATACATTCCGCGGCAGTGCGGATATTTCAATTCGAATGGTAGGGAAATTCAACGTGTATAACGCCATGGCCGCGATTGCTGCCGCGCTTCTTGAGGGAATCCCGCTCGAGGATATCAAGAACAGCCTGGAGTCCGTACCCGGAGTCGACGGCCGCGTTGAGGTCGTGGATGAGGGTCAGCCGTACGCCGTGATTGTGGATTATGCACATACGCCGGACGGACTCGAAAATGTGCTGCGTACCGTTAATGAATTCGCTGAAGGCCGGGTGCTCACGGTATTCGGCTGCGGCGGCGACCGGGATCGGACCAAACGGCCGATCATGGGTAAAATTGCCGCGAAATATAGCGATGTTGTATTGGTGACTTCCGATAATCCCCGTACCGAAGACCCGGATTTGATCCTGAAGGATATCGAAGCCGGCTTGATTGAGGACGGAGTGGCAACAGAAAGCTACAAGCTCATCGTCGATCGCCGGAAAGCGATCGAAAAGGCTATTGAAATGGCAAGCCCGGGCGATGTAGTATTGATTGCGGGGAAAGGTCATGAGACCTACCAGCTGATTGCGGGCGAAGTGCTAGATTTTGACGACCGCATCGTAGCCAAAGACGCGATAAGGGGCAGACAATAGTGATCCATAAATCATTAAAGAGCATCGCCGAAATGTGCGGCGGGACGCTCTCACGTAACCAAGATGACAGCATTATCATTCAAGGGGTCGGTACCGACTCCCGAACCATACAGCCGGGGAATCTGTTTGTTCCGATTGTCGGCGAGAAATTTGACGGGCATGCGTTCGCCGAGAGCGTGCTTGCCAGCGGAGCGGGCGCAGTGCTCTGGCAGAGAGATCATCAACCGATTCCCGACGACCTGCCGCTCATTCTCGTTGAGGATACGTTAACGGCACTCCAGTCACTTGCTGCGGCCTATTTGTCCGAGAGCCGTGCAAAGGTGATCGGCATTACCGGCAGCAACGGGAAAACGACAGTGAAGGACATGGTGTCCGCACTGCTTGAAACCACGTTTAAGGTTCACAAGACGCAAGGCAATTACAACAATCATATCGGTCTTCCGTTAACCGTACTCGCGATGAAGGAAGATACCGATGTGATCGTGCTTGAGATGGGCATGAGCGGACGTCGCGAGATTGAACTGCTTTCGACGATTGCGCGTCCGGATATGACGGTGATTACTAACGTAGGGGAAGCGCATATGCTTCAGCTAGGTTCGCGCGAAGAAATCGCCCGCGCCAAGCTTGAAATCATCAGCGGCATGAAGCCAGGCGGCTTGCTGATTTATCACGGGGACGAACCGTTGATCCGTCAGGTGCTTGCTGAAGAAGCTACGGTGAAGCCTGAGGGACTGCGAACGTTTACGTTCGGCAATCAAGAAACCAATGATGATTATCCGACGGGACTCATGTTCCATGCAAGAGGCATCATATTCACTTCGAACCGGCATGCGGGCGAAGGCTTCAGCTTGCCGCTTCTCGGTCGTCATAATGTAGTCAACGCGCTGGCGGCGATGGCTGTAGCGGCCCATTTGGGAATCGGCGATGAAGCCATTCGCAGCGGCTTTGCCAATCTGAAGCTGTCGAGTATGCGGATCGAAGCCGTGGAGACTGCGTTCGGGGTCACCGTGCTGAATGATGCTTACAATTCCAGTCCTACCGCGGTTAAGGCGGCAGTGGACGTGCTTGGAGATATGAAAGGCTACCACAGACGGATTGCCGTTCTCGGGGACATGCTGGAACTTGGTCAGCGGGAAGAGGAATTCCATGCCGAGATTGGAGATTATTTATCTCCGGACAATGCGGATCTTGTGTTCACCTTCGGCCCATTGTCGCTTCACACGGCGAAGAAAGCGAAAGATCGCTTCCCTGAAGGGGCTGTGCTTCCGTTTACGGATAAAGAGCAGCTGATCGAGGCCTTGCTGGAGCGGGTAACGGAGAAGGATATCGTATTGGTGAAAGCTTCACGCGGCATGAGGCTGGAACACGTGGTTGACGCCTTGAAGGCCCTGCCTGGCGGCAACAATGGAGTGAGGGGGTGAGCTGATGGACTTTCAATTGCTGTTATTGACAATCGGTGTAGCGTTTGTGCTTGCGGTGATATCGGCTCCGCTGCTCATTCCGCTGCTGCGGCGGATGAAGTTCGGCCAGCAGGTTAGAAGCGACGGTCCGCAGAGCCACTTGAAAAAAGCCGGGACGCCCACGATGGGCGGCGTTGTGATTTTGCTTGCTTTTACACTGACTTATATTAAATTTTCACCTGTCGATACTGATTTCTATGTAATGATCGTAGCCACGCTCGGTTTCGGTTTGATCGGCTTTCTTGACGACTATATTAAGATCGTATTTCGCAGATCATTAGGACTCACGGCTAGACAGAAGTTGTTTGGACAGCTTCTGTTTTCCGGTATTATGTGCTGGTTGTTGATCTCCAACGGCCATAGCACGGCAATAAGCGTTCCAGGAATGGATTGGTCCTTTGATTGGGGGCCGTGGTTCTATTATCCGTTCATCGTGGTCATGATGCTTGCGATCAGCAACGCGGTCAATTTCACCGATGGATTGGATGGTCTTCTGTCCGGTGTGAGTGCAATTGCCTTTGGTGCTTATGCCATTGTGGCGATCCAGTCTACCTCGTTCGCGGCGGCATTCTGTGCAGCAGCGATGATCGGCGCGGTTCTCGGTTTTCTGGTATTTAACGCTCACCCTGCCAAGGTGTTCATGGGAGACACGGGCTCTTTAGGAATCGGCGGTGCCATTGGCGCCATTGCCATCGTAACCAAGAGCGAGCTGCTGTTCCTGATCATTGGCGGAGTCTTCGTCATCGAGATGTTATCTGTTGTGCTTCAGGTGATCTCCTTCAAAACCCGAGGCAAACGAATATTCAAAATGAGCCCGATCCATCACCATTACGAATTATCCGGGTGGTCGGAGTGGCGCGTCGTCTTTACATTTTGGGCCGTGGGACTGATACTTGCGGGACTCGGACTTTATATCAACAAGGGGTTGTAACATATGAAGCAGCTAGATGATTATCGGGATAAGCATATCGTAGTATTGGGCCTTGCCAAAAGCGGAGTACAGGTAGCTAAAGTGCTGCATCAAGCTGGGGCCTTCGTCATTGTAAATGATAGAAAGGAAAGAGAACAGTGTCCTGAAGCTTCGGAGCTCGAGGCTTTGGGTATTTCTGTTATTTGCGGTGGACATCCCGATGATCTTATTCATCCCGGTGTGACGCTTCTTGTCAAAAATCCCGGAATTCCGTATTCCGTCCCGCCTGTTCAAAAAGCGCTTGAGCTTGAGATTCCTGTCGTGACCGAAGTTGAAATCGCCTATCACCTGTGTGAAGCTCCGATAATCGGCATTACGGGCTCGAATGGCAAAACAACGACGACAACCTGGGTGGGCAAGCTGCTGGAAAACGCAGGTCTTTCCCCGATTGTAGCCGGTAATATCGGCACGCCTCTATCTGAGGCTGCAGCAGAAGCAACTGAAAACGACTGGATGGTCGTTGAGCTGAGCAGCTTTCAGTTAAAAGGAACACAGGCGTTCAGACCGCGTATTGCCTGCCTTCTCAACGTTGCGGAAACGCATCTTGATTACCATGGCGGAATGGATGATTATATTGCATCCAAAGCCAAGCTGTTCGCCAACCAGACTGCGGATGATACCGCTGTGCTCAATTGGGATGATCCCGTGTGCAGAAACCTTGTTCCGTATATCAAGGCGCGCATCGTGCCTTTTTCGATGAGTGAGAGCCTTCGTGAAGGGGTTCACGTCATGCCGCCGTATGCTGCCGGTGCCCAGGACTCGGACGAAGACGATCAAGGGCGTACCGTGATTTATACAGATGGCGAAGGGTTTACGCATGAGATCATCCGTGTGGAGAACATCGGACTGCCCGGAAGATTTAATGTAGCGAATGCATTGGCAGCCTGTGCAATTGCCATAGCGGCCGGCGTTGGCCCCGATAAGCTGGAAGAAGCTTTGTCCAGCTTCCGCAGCGTTGAGCACCGCCTGGAATACGTTGCCGAGCTTAAGGGCGTATCCTATTACAATAACTCGAAGGCAACGAACTCCAAGGCGACGCATATGGCGTTGACTTCGTTTAAGGAGCCTATCGTATTAATCGCTGGCGGGCTTGATCGTGGCTCGGATTACGAGGATTTGATTCCTTCTATGCAAGGAAGGGTGAAAGCCATCGTGCTTCTTGGCGAAACCAAGGAGAAAATCGCGAATGCTGCTGCCAAAGCCGGATTAAAGGACATCTTCCTCGTCGATAATGGAAAGGACGCCGCCGCGACTTTGACCTCGGCTGTCCAGAAGGCTGCCGGGCTGGCAGAGAGCGGGGATATTGTTCTACTATCTCCCGCATGTGCGAGCTGGGACATGTTTCCTTCCTTTGAGGTACGAGGACGCATTTTTAAAGAGGCGGTGCATAACCTTTAAGTAGGGGGGTGGATAAGCCCCTACTTAGGATGTACGAGGTGGCCTTTCCATGAACAAGAACCGCCAGGCGCCCGATCTGTGGCTGCTTATCTGTATTTTGGCCCTGCTGGCCATCGGAATCGTCATGGTATACAGTGCAGGATCCGTCCTAGCATTTCATGACTATGGCGATAAGTTTTATTTTGTGAAGCGTCAGCTGTTTTTTGCCTGTCTGGGGCTTGCCGCAATGTATTTCACATCGAAGACCGACTATCGGGTTTGGAAGAAATACAGCAAGCTTGCACTGCTGGTCTGCTTTTTTATGCTGATTATCGTACTTATTCCAGGGGTTGGCGTTGTTCGCGGCGGGGCCAGAAGCTGGCTCGGCATCAGCTCGTTCGGTATTCAGCCCTCCGAGTTTATGAAGCTGGGGATGATTCTGTTTCTATCACGCTGGCTTAGTAAGCAAGATTATGATATTACGTCTTTTACTAGGGGGCTTTTGCCGCCGCTTGGTTTGATCGGACTGGCATTCGGATTAATTATGCTGCAGCCTGATTTGGGTACGGGTGCCGTTATGCTGGGTGCTGCGATGATGATCGTTTTTACCGCAGGGGCACAGATGAAGCATCTGGGCTTTCTCGCATTAGGCGGGGTAGCCGGTTTCATTGGTTTGATTCTAACAGCCCCCTACCGGCTGAAGCGGATAACTGGATTTCTCGATCCGTGGTCCGACCCGCTTGGCGCAGGCTATCAGATCATCCAATCCCTCTATGCCATAGGGCCGGGGGGACTTGGCGGACTCGGACTTGGCATGAGCCGTCAGAAGTACGCTTATGTACCTGAACCGCAGACAGATTTTATTTTTTCGATCTTGGCCGAAGAACTTGGGTTTATTGGCGGTTTGATTGTCCTGCTCTTGTTCGCTGCCTTGGTGTGGCGGGGCATGAGGGTGGCCATGACCGTATCCGATGGCTTTGGAAGTCTGCTGGCTGTTGGTATCGTAGGCATGGTCGCCATACAGGTCGTTATCAATATCGGTGTCGTTATCGGTTTAATGCCGGTGACAGGGATTACGCTGCCGCTCATCAGTTACGGAGGCAGCTCACTGACGCTGATGCTGACGGCGCTGGGCATTCTATTAAATATTTCCCGTTATGCGAGGTGAAGGGTATGCGTGTCGTATTAACCGGCGGCGGAACGGGGGGGCATATTTACCCCGCCGTTGCCATTGCAAGACAATGTGAAAAAGAAGATCCGAAAACGGAGTTTTTATATATCGGAGGCCAGCGAGGTCTCGAAAGCAAGCTAGTACCCCAAGAGAAGCTGCCGTTTGAGAGCATCGATATCACGGGGTTCCGGCGCAAGCTGTCGCTGGATAACGTGAAGACGATCATGCGTTTTTTTAAAGGCGTGAAGCGATCGAAGGCCCTCCTGAAGGAGTTTAAACCCGATGTCGTGATCGGTACCGGAGGTTATGTGTGTGGTCCGGTGGTTTATGCAGCGGCCAAGCTCGGAATACCGACCATGATTCATGAACAGAATGCGATCCCGGGCCTCACCAACCAGTTCCTTAGCCGATATGCGGATACGGTTGCCGTCAGCTTTGAGGGATCGGAATCCTCTTTTCCTAAAGCCAAAAGAACGGTATATACAGGAAATCCACGTGCGACAACGGTATTATCCGCCAATCGTGAACGTGGATTTGCTACGCTCGGCATTCCGATGGACAGCCAGGTCGTGCTGATCGTCGGCGGAAGCCGGGGAGCCAAGGCGATCAATAACGCGATGATCGGGATGGCACCGTTCATACAGAAGCTGTCAGGCGTACATTTTGTGTTTGTTACGGGCGATACGTATTTTGAGAACACACGGGAATCCATCCTGTCGCAGCTCGGTACTATGCCGAATCATCTTCATATCGTGCCTTACGTTCATAATATGCCGGAAGTGCTTGCGGCTACTTCGTTGATTGTAAATCGTGCTGGAGCTTCATTCCTGGCGGAGATTACATCGCTGGGCATTCCATCCGTACTTATACCTTCACCTAACGTCACCAATAACCATCAGGAGGCGAATGCGAGGCAATTGGAGGAAGCGGGTGCATCCAGCATGATTCTTGAAAAGGATTTGACGGCTGAAACGCTGTTTCGAAAGCTTGAGGAGATCATGACCAGTCGCTCTACCAGAGAGGCGATGTCCGCGGCTTCGAAAAAGCTCGGCAAACCGGATTCGGCTACCGTCATGGTTCAAGAAATCCGCCGGTTAACCGGTAAACGCTAAAACGGCTGGGCGATTGTCACACACCTATGGAGCCTGACATAAGATACTCTATAATCGTGACACACCCATGAGGCCGGCATTACTGACAGCGGCCATCTCTTCATCTAGTTGAAGGAATGGCCTTTTGGTTTTGAAAGTCAAGGGGAGGTTTATTTAAAATGCAGCAGTGGAAATCGCTACTATCAGAGGCCAATGTCGGAACCGTATTATGGAATGAACCGCTGGCAAAATACACGACGTGGAAAATAGGCGGACCAGCCGATTGCCTGATTATTCCTGAGAACAAGGAACAGCTCAGGGAACTGGTCACTCTTCTCCATGCCCATCACATACCTTGGACACAACTGGGCCGCGGTTCAAACATGTTGGTTGCCGATAAAGGCATTCGGGGAGCGGTCATCAAGCTGGGCCAGGGATTTGAGGAGCTTCATTTTGAGGGAGAGACGGTAACTGCAGGCGGCAGTCTGTCTTTTGTCAAGCTCAGTGTTCTGGCCGGAAAAGAAGGATTATCCGGTCTTGAATTTGCCGGAGGCATTCCTGGATCGGTCGGAGGGGCCGTCTACATGAATGCAGGTGCCCATGGGTCAGATGTGTCACGCATATTCAAGTCCGCTGACATTGTACTGGAAACAGGGGAATTGGTTACGTATGCTGCGAAAGATATGGCGTTTGATTACCGACACTCCATTCTGCATGAACGAAAAGGGATTGTGACTGAAGCGGTATTTGGGCTCCGACAAGGAGACCGCAAAGAAATTTCAGCTGTTATGGCCTCCTACAAGGACCGTCGCCGGCGTACACAGCCGCTCCAATCCGCAACGGCAGGCAGTGTATTTCGCAACCCGCCCGGCGACCATGCCGCGAGGTTGATCGAGGCTGCCGGTCTTAAGGGCCTACGGATCGGGGGAGCAGAAGTTTCTTTACAGCATGCCAATTTCATTGAGAACACCGGTCAAGCGACAGCAGAGGACGTGCTCGCTTTGATGGAACGCATCAAGGAAACCATCTCGGAAAAGAACGGAATTCATATGGTGCCTGAGGTGTACGTTCTGGGCGAGCGGTAAACTCGGAGGTGATACATTGGACAAATTGGTGATTGAGGGTGGAAGGCCCCTATCAGGAACCATTCGTATCCATGGCGCAAAAAATGCAGCTTTACCTATTCTAGCAGCAAGTCTTCTGGCAGAAGGGACGGTAAGATTAAGCAATGTCCCGCATCTGCTGGATATTGAAGTGATGCTCAGCATTCTCAGCCGTCTTGGCTCCAAATGCAAGCATGAGCTGGAGACGGTTACCGTGGATACCTCGTCTGCCAATTCGTTTCATGTCCCGGAAGATTTAATGAAGCAGATGCGATCCTCCATCTTTTTGATGGGACCTCTGCTGGCCCGTTTTGGTGAAGTGACGATCTATCAGCCCGGAGGCTGCGCGATCGGAGAACGTAAGATCGACCTCCATCTTCAGGGATTGCAGGCGCTTGGTGCGGAAATCGAGGAGAGTAACGATAAGATCCATTGCAGGGCAAGCCGGCTGGTCGGAACGGATATTCATCTGGATTTTGCCAGCGTAGGGGCAACGGAGAATATCATGATGGCAGCAGCAACGGCGCTTGGCACAACGGTGCTCACCAATGCCGCCAGAGAGCCTGAAATTCAGGACCTTCAGCATTTCCTGAACAAGATGGGAGCGAACATTATCGGCGCAGGAACGGATACCATCACGATCCATGGCGTGGAGCGTCTGGAGCCTTGCGAGTATGAGATCATACCGGACCGGATCGTAGCCGGCACCGTCATGATCGCAGCGGCCGTCACCCGCGGTAGTGTAACGCTTACAAAGACCAATCCATCTCATTTAACTTCCCTTATACATGTGCTAAAGCGCGCCGGTGTTCAAACCAGTATCTGCAATGATATAATAAACATAAGCTGTATGAGCCGACCTAAAGCGGTGGAACGTATTGTGACTTCACCGTATCCTTCGTTCCCGACTGATTTGCAATCCCAGGTCATGGTCTTGTTGTCCTTGGCGGACGGATTTAGCGTAATGAAAGAGACGGTATTCGAAGGACGGTTCAAGCATGTGGAGGAACTCTCCCGTATGGGGGCGGACATTTCCACGGATCTGAACTATGCGTTTATACGCGGTGTTCAGAGAATTTATGGAGCTACGGTGGAGGCAACCGATCTTCGGGCTGGAGCGGCGCTCGTCATTGCCGGTTTGGCCGCGCAGGGAACAACCGTGGTGGAGCAAGTTCACCATATTGATCGCGGTTATGATCGTATTGAAAACATGTTCCAAGGTTTAGGCGCACGGATCTATCGTCAATCTCCGGTGCCAAAACCGCTTGATTTAGCCAATTGAGGTCCTGTGCTTCCCCTCCGCAAAAGGAGGGGATAACAGGTCTTTATGGAGAGAGTGGATATGTCCAAGACACATATGCCTGTCCTTAAGCAGGACAAGCCCAAACCGAAAACAGCCAAAAAAATCATAGGGATACTTTTGCTGCTATTCGTAGCCCTGCTGACGATTCTATTTTTCCGGTCGTCAGTCAGCCAAGTTACCGAGATTCATTTTACAGGCAATACGTTTAATACAAATGAGCAGCTTATCAAGCAAAGCGGACTCCACATCGGAGACCAGTACTTTGGCGTTGAGCCGAAAGATGTGCAGGAACGCCTAATGAGGCTGGGAACGATTAAGTCGGCTGAAGTGGTCAAGAGCTTTCCGGGCGAAGTCAGCATCGTGGTGACGGAGCATCCTACGGTGGCCTACGAGTTGTCCGAAAGCGGGGAACTACAAGCCATATTGGCCAGCGGCACCTCAGTTCCTGTTACAGCGAGCGGTATTGCCGTTGAGAAGCCGATTTTGACCAATTGGGCTCCGGACGATCCCAACAAGACCGAGCTTAGCGAGGTGCTTGCGGAGATTTCGGGCAGCCTGACCTCCGATATCTCGGAAATCATGCCGTCACCGACGCTATCTTTTCCGGATCGGATCAAGATGTATACACGTTCCAAGTTCGAAGTCATCACTTCGGTTTCCTTGCTCCGTGACAAAGTAGAGTACCTGAACCAGGTGACCGAAATGGAGCGGCCGGGTGTGATTACGATGCTGGAAGCGGACTCTTATGTGCCGTTTGTAGAAGAAGTTGGAGAAGACGCGGAAGAAGGGCAATAACCCCCTACTCAGGGATTGGAATAAATGGTACAATTGAATGTATTGACAACTTGTTTCGGCTCTTCTTTTTTGAATGACTTTTACGGCCTGTTATAGCAAATGTTGGCAGTAAAAAAAATGTTGAAAAAAGAGGGAAAGACCTGCGAGTGTTGAATAAGTAGAAATGTATTCTTTATTATCAAAATTAATTTGCTAAAAACAGGAGGTGCCAGGGCTTGAGCAACAATGACATCATTGTTAGTTTGGACATCGGTACATCCAAAGTTCGTGCTATTATTGGGGAAGTTAATAATGGAACCTTTAATATTATTGGAGTTGGATCTGCCGACTCGGAGGGAATTCGCAAAGGTGCAATTGTAGATATCGACCAGACCGTACAATCCATTCGCAGCGCTGTTGATCATGCGGAGCGTATGGTCGGTATTCAAATATCCGAAGTATATGTCGGCATTTCTGGAAATCATATCGGACTTCAATCCAGCCATGGAGTTGTGGCAGTATCGAACGAGGATCGCGAAATTGGTGAAGAGGACATCGACCGCGTGCTGAAAGCAGCGGAAGTCGTGGCGCTTCCTCCGGATCGTGAAATTATCGATGTGGTTGCTAAACAGTTTGTAGTTGACGGTTTGGAAGGAATCTCGGATCCGCGAGGAATGATCGGCGTGAGGCTAGAAGTTGAAGCGACGATTATTACTGGCGCCAAAACGGCAATACATAACCTGTTACGTTGTGTGGAGAAATCAGGCCTGAAAGTAAAGGATCTGGTGCTGATTCCGCTTGGTGCCGGACAGCTATCCTTGTCCAAGGACGAGAAAACGATGGGTTCGGTGCTGGTTGACGTCGGGGCGGGCTCAACCACGTTGGCTGTGTTCGAGGGAGGCAGTATTGCCGCAACTTCGACGCTCCCGGTTGGTGGAGATTTCGTTACGAATGATATCGCTTATGGCCTGCGAACGCTAACGGATCAAGCAGAGAAGGTTAAGCTGAAGTACGGATGCGCGCTGATCGAGAGTGCCGCACACGAAGTAACGTTTAAAGTAACGAGAATTGGAAGCAATGTGGACAAGGAGTTCACCCAAGAAGATCTGGCAGCTATCATTGAACCTCGCGTTCAGGAAATTTTCCAATTGGTGCGCCAAGAAATTAAGCGCTTGGGTTACAGTGAGCTTCCTGGTGGTTATATACTTACTGGGGGCACTATGTCCATGCCTGGTGTGCTGCAGGTGGCACAAAATGAGCTGGCGACTTCCGTACGGATTGCGGTTCCCGATTTCATCGGTGTTCGTGATCCGGGATACTGCAGCGGAGTCGGCATCCTCCATAATGCAATCCGGAATGTACGTGTACGCAATACAGGAGGAAGCAATAACAGCAGCGGAAATAGCAAGAAACCGGTGAACCGCGCTAAGCAGCAAAATCCTGTCGCAGCAACTCAGGAGACCAGCCAGAAGCCGGGATTTATTGAACGCTTGAAAAAGATGTTCAGCGAGTTTATATAGCGGATTCATTCGACTGTGGACGTGCCATCCACGCACATTGAGGGGGAGATGGATTAGATGTTGGAATTTGATTTTGAAATGGAGAGCTTAGCTCAAATAAAAGTAATCGGAGTAGGTGGCGGCGGAAGCAACGCCGTTAACCGAATGATTGAGAATGGTGTGCAGGGTGTTGAATTTATTACAGTCAATACGGATGCTCAGGCACTCCACCTTGCCAAATCCGAACATAAACTGCAAATCGGGGACAAGCTGACTCGCGGTCTTGGTGCCGGCGCCAATCCTGACGTAGGCAAGAAGGCTGCGGAAGAATCCCGCGATTTGATCATGAACACCCTGAAGGGTGCCGATATGGTATTCGTTACGGCCGGTATGGGTGGCGGTACAGGTACTGGAGCTGCGCCTGTCATCGCTGAAATTGCTAAGGAGTGCGGGGCATTAACGGTTGGGGTTGTCACTCGTCCGTTTACGTTCGAAGGACGCAAGCGTGCTTCCCAAGCGGAGCTTGGCATTGAAGCATTGAAAGAGAAAGTGGACACACTCATCGTCATTCCGAATGATCGCTTGCTGGAGATCGTGGATAAGAAGACACCGATGCTGGAAGCGTTCCGAGAAGCTGATAACGTATTGCGTCAGGCCGTTCAGGGCATTTCTGATCTGATCCAAGTGCCGGGTCTGATCAACCTTGACTTTGCGGACGTGAAGACGATTATGACCGAGCGCGGTTCGGCATTGATGGGCATTGGACTCGCCACCGGGGAGAATCGTGCATCCGAGGCTGCTCGCAAGGCGATTATGAGCCCGCTGCTCGAAACTTCCATCGAGGGTGCGCGCGGGGTTATCATGAACATTACGGGAGGAACCAATCTCTCCTTGTATGAAGTGAATGAAGCGGCCGAGATCGTAACTTCAGCTTCCGATCCGGAAGTGAACATGATTTTCGGTGCGATTATTGAGGAAAACATGAAGGATGAAATCAAAGTAACGGTTATCGCTACCGGCTTTGAGAGCAAGCCTGCTCCAATCCCTCCTGGACGTCGTCCTGTGCCTCAAGGGGAACAGCAGCAGCAACAACAACAGCAGTCGGCAACGGACAAGAGTAATGTGAATCTGAAGCCATTTGGCAATCAGAACAGCAATGATCAGCTTGATATTCCTACTTTCCTTCGCAATCGTTCCCGCAATAATGATTAATATAAATAAGCCTGGGCTTCGTCATCATGATGAAGACAGGCTTATTTTTGTATTCAAACCTCGTTATCTTCCTTTTGCTTCATTTGTAGGATCATACAGCTAATGCTGTCACACTTTCACGAATAAGAGTCCGCCAATGTGTAAATACCGTGGAATTCAAGGATATTCCCCAAGCTTTCCTTCCAAGATAGAGATTACTGATAACGCCAAGTGGCTGCTCTTGGTTCGGGTCTTTTAAAAACTGCCCTTCATCGACAAAAAAAGTCTATAAACCGCCCACAGGTTTAGACAGACTTTGAATTCTATTCTTCTTATACTAGTAACATCTCCCATTGCCCAGCAAACAACAGAAGGATAACCGAAGTGATTCTTCGACTAGGCAGGTGAACAACCTGGTTGTTTATATTGATCTCATATTTTTGGCAAACCTCGTCATTGACGGCATTTTGCTGGCTTTGACCGCCTGGATGCGCAGAGTTAGGCCAAGGTGGTGGAGACTTGCATTATCCTCTGTGGTAGGCGCACTGTATGTCGTCATGATGTTTGTCCCGCAGCTGTCATTTTTGTTTACCTTTCTCATCAAATTTGGACTTTCGTTGATCATGTTATGGATAGCTTTCGGCTTTGCAAGTTTACAGAGTTATCTGCGGAATTTGGGAGCATTTTATATGGTGAATTTTGCCGCGGCCGGAGGCATTATCGGTGTTCATTACTTGGTCCAAAATTCGGGAGAATTGTTCAGCGGGATATGGTATACGACGTCGGGAGGGCTATCGTTTGAATTGAAGGTGGGATTCTGGTTTGCGTGCATTACCTTTTTTGTAGTTGTATTCGCGTTTAAAGCCGTTCAGACCACGAAACGTAAAACCGAGAACCGGGAAGCCTTATTGGGCGAGGTGTCCGTATGGATCGGCAGCGCCAAAATATCCTGTGTGGGGCTCCTGGATACAGGTAACCAATTGAGTGATCCCTTAACGCGCACACCGGTTATGGTGATGGAAGCAGCACTGTGGGAAACCCACCTGCCCCAGGGATGGAGTAAACAGTTGATGGAGGGGGAGCCGGACAAATTAATCATGGGGCTGGCAGCAGAGGAATTTGAATGGCAAGACCGTCTGCGGCTTGTTCCGTATCGCGGTGTTAACCGGGGGGCTGCCTTCATGCTCGCGCTAAAGCCCGACATGGTACGGATCGAACTAGGAGGATTTGAATATTCGGCATCCAAAGTGTTGATTGGTCTTGATGGCGGGACGCTCTCGGGTGACAGGGCATACAGGGCCATCATTCATCCGGCGTTGACGGAAGGAGAAGGTACCCCGAAGATGAATGGACATTCTACCGAAATGGGCGCTTCATTGCTCAATGGAGGAACCGGTCCGGAATCAGGTGAAGCCGAGAATGCAGGATGATAACGGTGAAGCCATTTTCATAGTGCTCGCGTGCTGTCGTCCTTGCGGCGAACCGCATGGATAAGTCTTTGAAAACCCTTATGACATTTCCAATGCATGCCGAACTAGAAAAATGAAAACTATGCTATGAAGTCAGTTATCCCTACGGGAAAACGTTTAGGAGGATAAGAGATGCCCGTTAAATGGAGATTAGCATTGCAGCTGCAGTATTATCGCGTACTTTTTTTGCTAGGCCTGAAGAGTCAGGAAATCTACTATATCGGAGGAAGCGAGGCGCTCCCGCCGCCGCTTACGAAAGAGGAAGAGGAGTTCTTGCTCAAGAAGCTGCCTACAGGCGATGCGGCCACCCGTGCCATGCTTATCGAACGTAACCTGCGTCTGGTTGTTTACATTGCCCGCAAGTTCGAGAACACCGGCATTAACATCGAGGATTTGGTATCGATTGGTGCCATCGGTTTGATTAAGGCGGTGAATACCTTTGACCCGGAGAAAAAAATCAAGCTGGCTACATACGCCTCGCGCTGTATTGAAAACGAAATATTGATGTATTTGCGCCGGAATAACAAAACCCGCAGCGAGGTTTCTTTTGACGAGCCGCTGAATATCGATTGGGACGGCAATGAATTGCTCTTGTCCGACGTATTGGGTACTGAGAATGACACCATCTACCGTAACATCGAGGAGCAGGTCGACCGGAAGCTGCTGCAAAAAGCACTCGATAAATTAAGCGACCGGGAACGCATGATTATGGAGCTTCGTTTTGGCCTTCAGGACGGCGAGGAGAAGACGCAAAAAGACGTGGCAGATCTGCTTGGAATCTCACAATCCTACATTTCCCGATTGGAGAAGAGAATTATAAAGAGGCTCCGCAAAGAATTCAACAAGATGGTGTAACTGGAAATCGTAAGGAATAAAATAGCCCCCCTCGGAGATAATGTACAGTAATGTTTCTCCTTGGGAGGTTAGTCATCATGACGCGAAACAAAGTTGAAATTTGTGGTGTGGATACGTCAAAACTGCCTGTTCTGACGAATGTGGAAATGAGGGAACTGTTTCATAATCTGCAGCAGAACAATGAACGATCGGCTCGAGAAAAACTGGTGAACGGCAACCTGAGACTGGTGCTCAGCGTCATCCAAAGGTTTAACAATCGGGGAGAGTTTGTTGATGATCTGTTTCAGGTAGGCTGCATCGGATTGATGAAAGCCATCGACAATTTTGATTTATCGCAAAATGTTAAATTTTCCACTTATGCCGTACCGATGATTATCGGAGAAATACGTCGATACTTAAGGGACAATAACCCGATTCGCGTCTCCCGATCACTGCGTGATATTGCTTACAAGGCACTTCAGGTCAGGGATCAGCTGACAAATGCGAACTCGCGTGAACCGACGATTTTTGAAATTTCCGAAGCGCTGAACGTGCCCAAGGAAGACGTTGTTTTTGCACTTGATGCTATTCAAGATCCCGTTTCGCTGTTTGAGCCGATTTATCATGACGGTGGCGATCCGATTTATGTGATGGATCAAATCAGTGATGATAAGAACAAAGATGTGTCCTGGATTGAGGAGATTGCGCTCCGGGAAGCGATGCACAAGCTCGGACAACGCGAGAAAATGATTTTATCCATGCGGTTTTATGAAGGCAAGACCCAGATGGAAGTTGCGGATGAAATCGGCATCTCCCAAGCTCAAGTGTCCCGCCTGGAGAAGTCAGCGATCAAGCAGATGCAGAAGCACGTCAAAACGTAAGAAGACCAGCCATCAATCGAACAGATAACGATCCCGTTTATGGGATCGTTTTTTTATTTTAAATAAGCTATTTTACCCAATCGGCTCATATATTGAACAGAGGGATATGGATTGAAAACGGATGGACGGTCAACCTTCAAATACATCTAAGGTGTGATGTGCATGATACCTGATAATCAAATGGTGGGGAAAAAGATGAAAATTTCCGATTTTCAAACGAAAGATGTTATTAATATCATTGATGGCAAGCGGCTCGGACAGATCAGCGATCTGGAGCTGGACTTGCGGCAGGGCCGGATTGAAGCGATTGTGGTGCCGAGCTACGGCAAATTTATGGGGCTGTTCGGCGGCGGGAGCGACCTGATTATTCCGTGGCGGAATATCGTCAAGATTGGCTCGGATGTCGTCCTTGTCAAAATGGAGGAATTGCGAAGAACGCCCGATGATCAGGAATCGGTGGAATACCTGGACAGACCGGACCGACGATCCTTCTAAGCAGACGGAAGGGTTAATGTGTCTCCGGCGTAGGTTTTCTGTTACACTGGTCATAGAGGTGGGATGCGCATGGAACCGTTTGTTAGGCAGAATCAGCAGACACCGAGTCTGTTTGTGCTCGAAAAATGGAGAGGGGAATCGGGAAGCGTCGCACTCACGGCCGGTTTCACAGGCCGAGATGGCGGCGTCAGCCAGGCCCCCTATGACAGTTTGAATTTAGCCTTTCATGTCGGAGACGAGCCGGGTGACATTGTAGAGAACCGGAAACGGACCGCTGCGGCGCTTGGCTTTTCTCTGGAAGACTGGACTTGCGGTGAACAGGTCCATGATGTTCAGATTGGCGTGGTTCATGATAAGGACAGGGGCAGAGGGAGCTTGGACCGGGCCTCTGCTTTTCAAGATACGGACGGACTTGTAACCAATGTTCCCGGCGTTTTATTGACGTCCTTCTACGCGGACTGCGTGCCGCTTTATTTTTGGGATCCGGTTACGGGTGCTGTCGGTTTGGCACACGCTGGCTGGAAGGGGACCGTGGGAAGCATCGCTGAAAAAATGGTCGACAGGATGGCTGTGGAATACGGAAGCTTGCCTCAGCACATTCACGCAGCGATTGGTCCATCCATAGGCGAGTGCTGTTACGAGGTAGATGATCGGGTCATGGACCGTGTCCGCGATATTGGAATCGGGGAGTTTATATCCGAGGAAGTTACAAATTCAGCTGTTTATATCGACAAGGGACACGGGAAATACATGCTGAACTTGAAAGAAATAAACAGACACATTATGATTAAAGCAGGAATATTGGCGGAACATATCGAATGTACATCATGGTGTACAAGCTGCAATCACGATCTGTTCTTCTCCTATCGTAAAGATGGAGGGACTACGGGTCGTATGGCAAGTTGGATCGGGATGAGAAAGAGGTGAGTCGTCCCTTGAGTTTGAAGGAACGTATCGATCAAGTGGAACAGCGAATAACGGAGGCTTGCGCAAGAAGTGGCAGGGACCGGAATGATGTAAATATCATTGCGGTTACTAAATATGTCTCCTTGGATATGACAGCTTCGGTATTAGATCAGGGACTGCAGCATATCGGCGAGAATCGCTGGCAGGATGCCCAGGCGAAGTGGGAAGCTCTTGGAGATCGCGGCACATGGCATTTCATCGGCCATCTTCAGACTAATAAGGTCCGGGATGTCATTGATAAATTTCAATATATTCATTCGCTCGACCGCTTGTCCTTGGCCCATGAGCTGGAGAAGAGGGCTGCTGCGCTGAATCTGCAGGTATCCGCCTTTATGCAGGTCAATATCTCGGGCGAGGAATCCAAGTATGGCTTGCCTCCTGAGCAAGCAGCCGAGTTCTTGAAGGAAATCAACAGTCTTTCACACGTAAAGGTGACCGGACTCATGACCATGGCTCCATACGAATCGTCGGCGGAGCAGACGCGTCCTGTATTTCGTGATTTAAGACAACTAAGAGATGAGCTGAATGCACAGGCGCTTACGGCGGAGCCATTGACCGAATTGTCCATGGGCATGTCTAATGACTTTGAAGTAGCCATAGAGGAAGGGGCGACCTGGGTGCGTCTCGGCTCGATTTTAGTAGGGAAAGAGGAGGATTGACGATGGGCGTGATGAACCGGTTTATGAATTTCTTGGGACTGCAAGAGGAAGAAGAAGTTGTGGAACGCGAGGTTTTGGCCTCGCAGGAAGAGCCGGTGGAGGCAACGCCGTTTGATCATCGGAAGAACCAAAAGAGTGGCAATATCGTTAGCATTCATTCACAGAAGAACGTTAAGGTGGTATTAGTGGAGCCTCGTTCATATGATGAAGCACAGGAGATTGCAGATCATCTGCGCTCCTTCCGAACCGTTGTGGTCAACCTGCAGCGTGTTAGGAATGATCAAGCGCTGCGCATTATTGATTTTCTAAGCGGAACCGTGTATGCGCTTAGCGGCGGAATCTCAAAGGTGGGCGGGAACATCTTCCTATGCACGCCGGACACCGTGGAGATCCAAGGTTCGATCTCGGAGATTCTAGCAGACGAGCATGAATATAACAGAATGAGGTGATTTAGGCTTTGACCTACGAAATTTACAGTATCGTCGGAACGCTGTTCCAAATTTATTTTTATATGATCTTGGTCTACGTTTTAATGTCATGGCTTCCGAACGTGAGAGAAAGCTTTATCGGTGAACTGCTTGGCAAGTTAGTGGAGCCGTATCTATCACCTTTTCGCCGCTTCATTCCGCCGATCATGGGTATGATCGATATTTCCCCGATCGTCGCACTTTTTGTGCTTCAACTCGCACAGCGCGGCGTGTACGCTATTCTCGGATATTTCCTGTAAGCAGGTGAATCAGCGATGAAACTGGACATCTACGATCATTTTCACAAGGATGAACGGGAATTTGTGGACCGGGCTTGGGAGTGGGTTGTCAATGCCGGACAATATCATGAAGCAAAACTGACGGATTTCCTGGATCCTCGGCAGCGATTCATTCTGGAATCGCTCGTGAATCGTCATCCGGATGTGCATGCCATGTTTGATGGTGGACATGCTGATGCAGAACGCGTGCGGGCGTTGATCGCTCCGGATTACCGAGCGCTTGAAGGCGAGGATTTCAAGATGAAGGTGCTCAGCATCGCTTCCGGAGATCAGAAGTTTCTGGAGCTGGAGCATGGCGATTATATGGGTTCGATATTGGGTCTTGGCATTAAGAGATCGAAGATCGGTGACATCCATGTGCTCGCGGACGGCTGCCATGCTGTCGTTGCTGACGATATTAGCGCGTTCCTCCATCTGAATCTCAGCCAGGTCCACCGGGTGCATGTGATGACGGAACTGCTACCGCTGGACAAGCTTCAAGTTGCTCACACGAATTTTGAAACGATGGATATAACGGTATCTTCCATGAGACTCGACGGAATCGCCAGTGATGCATACCGAATCAGCCGTACGAAAATCGTGGTGCCAATCAAGGCTGGACGATGCCGCGTGAACTGGAAAGTAGAAGAGGATCCTTCCACGAATTTAAAAGAAGGCGATGTCGTTTCCATCCAAGGATTTGGGCGGTTTAAAGTTTTGGAGACAGGAAGCCTGACGAAAAAAGGGCGGTACCGTATCAAGGTTGGGAAATATGCCTGACCTTTGAAGGAATTGCCGTTTTTTTGTCGAATGAGTACAAAGTAACATTCAAAATTACAATGGATTTACCGATAAATCGTAAATGACCGCTATTGTCTTCACGGACGGGTGGTTTGGCTAACACAGCGGATGAACCGTCCTGTAAGGCCCATATATTTAGGAGGTGCACACCATGCCATTGACGCCGCTTGATATACATAACAAGGAATTTGCCCGTCGAATTCGGGGTTATGATGAGGACGAGGTCAACGAGTTTTTGGATCAGATTATTAAGGATTATGAAAGTGTGATCCGGGAGAATAAAGAGTTGGGTAACCAGCTTATGACGATGCAAGAAAGACTGGATCATTTTTCGAATATTGAGGAAACCTTGTCTAAGACCATCATTGTCGCTCAGGAGGCGGCGGATGAGCTGAAGAACAACGCGAAGAAGGAAGCTCAGCTGATCATTAAGGAATCCGAGAAGAATGCGGACCGGATCATTAACGATGCGCTAGGTAAATCCCGCAAAATCGCGCTTGAGGTTGAAGAGCTGAAGAAGCAGGCTTCCATCTACCGCACCCGCTTCCGTTCCTTGGTGGAGGCTCAGCTGGAGCTGTTGAAACAAGAAGGCTGGGAGACGCTGGAGAACCGTGAACCGAGTCTTGAACCAAAAGAGGTATACTAGGCGGGTATCCGGTTGACTTTTCTCGCGAAAGAGTCTATAACTAATAACATATTGTTGATTCATACAAGAATTCGTTGATGGGAATAGTACGCGAAGGATCTGTCCCTCAGAGAGCCGGCAGTTGCTGAAAGCCCGGTGTTCAGACCAAGCAGAAGATCATCCCGGAGAAGTGAAGCTGAAGCGTGTAACCGCGTGCGTAAGCTGAACCGTCAGCCGAACGTTACATCGGACCTTGCCTATTTACATACAGGCATGGACATTGAGGTGTCGCTTATGCAGGCTTTTTAGCGAAAGGTCGGTTAAGCGAAATTAGGGTGGTAACGCGAGAACAGGTTCTCGTCCCTTGGGGGATGAGGCCTTTTTTTATTTTCACAGAACTTTACGAAAAGAGTGAAAGGAAGATCTGCATGAACAGAGTAGACGTTAAGGAGAAGGCGCGGGCAAGAGAGCTGCGCATCTTGAACAAATGGAACCAGGAGGACACGTTCAAGAAATCAATCGAGCTGCGAGCTGGCAAGCCGAACTATGTATTCTACGAAGGTCCCCCAACCGCAAACGGCGCGCCCCATATCGGTCACGTGCTCGGCCGGGTTATCAAGGATTTTGTGGGCCGTTATCAGACGATGAAAGGCTTCCATGTCGTTCGGAAAGCAGGCTGGGATACACACGGACTTCCGGTAGAGCTTGGCGTAGAGAAGCAGCTCGGCATCTCCGGCAAGCAGGAGATCGAGAATTATGGGGTTGAAGCTTTTATCAAAAAGTGTAAATCCAGCGTATTTGAATATGAGCATAAATGGCGCGAACTGACTGAGGCGATCGCTTATTGGACCGATCTTGATCATCCGTACATCACGCTCGAGAACAACTATATCGAGAGCGTATGGAACATTTTGGCGACGATTCATGATAAAGGCCTTCTGTATCGTGGTCATCGTGTCAGCCCATACTGCCCTTGCTGTCAGACCACGCTCAGCTCCCACGAAGTGGCTCAGGGTTATGAGGATGTTAAAGACCTGAGCGCAACGGCGAAGTTTAAGCTGCATGACAGCGGAGAGTATGTACTGGCATGGACGACGACGCCTTGGACGCTTCCATCCCACGTGGCGCTGGCCGTTAATCCGGATATGGATTATGCCCGCGTCGAGCAGGAGGATGGCATCTATATCGTGGCTAAGAATCTGGTAGAGGATGTCATGAAGGGCGACTTTACCGTTCTATCGACGCTGAAAGGTTCTGAACTGGTCGGCAAGACTTACGTTCCTCCGTTCCCTTATGTACAAGCGGAGAAAGCGAATCTCATCGTCGGCGCATCCTTTGTTACCGATGCAAGCGGTACGGGGATTGTACACATGGCGCCTGCGCACGGTGAAGACGACTATCGCGTGTGCCGCGAGAATGGCATCAGCTTTGTGAGTGTCGTGAACGGCCAAGGCCGTTATACTGATGAAGTGACGGATTTTGCCGGACGCTTTGTCAAGGATTGCGATCTGGACATTGTGAAGGCATTGTCTGAAAAAGGACTGCTGTACAGCAAGGAGAAATACGAGCACAGCTATCCATTCTGCTGGCGCTGTAAATCCCCGCTGCTCTATTATGCAATGGAGAGCTGGTTTATCGAAACGACAGCGGTTAAGGATCAACTAATTGCGAACAACAATGAGGTAACCTGGTATCCGGGCCATGTGCGCGACGGCCGCTTCGGCAAATTCCTTGAAGATCTGGTCGATTGGAACATCAGCCGGAACCGTTATTGGGGAACGCCGCTCAATGTATGGGTCTGCGATTCTTGTGAAGGACAATTCTCGCCGCACAGCATTGCGGAGCTTCGCGCCAACGCGGTAGGTGAGGTAGCGGAGGATCTGGAGCTGCATAAACCTTATGTGGATGAAGTGAAAGTGAAATGCCCTCACTGTGAAGGCGGCGTGATGGAACGGACCTCGGAAGTCATCGACGTATGGTTTGACAGCGGATCGATGCCGTATGCGCAATACCATTATCCATTCGAGGACAAGGAGAAATTCGAACAGCAGTATCCTGCCGATATGATCTGCGAAGGGATCGACCAGACGCGCGGCTGGTTCTACAGCTTGCTGGCCGTATCAACGCTCTTCACGGGCAAAGCACCTTATAAAGCGGTTATGGCCACAGGTCATATTCTTGATGAGAATGGACAGAAGATGTCCAAATCCAAAGGTAATGTCATCGATCCTTGGGAAATCATCGAAGAGTACGGCACGGATGCGTTCCGTTGGGCGCTGCTGGCTGACAGTGCGCCATGGAACAGCAAACGCTTCTCGAAGGGAATTGTAGGCGAAGCCAAATCCAAGGTTGTGGATACGCTGGTCAATACTCATGCATTCCTGACGCTGTATGCCGGTATTGACGGCTATGATCCGAAGAAGCATGAGTTCAAGGGATCGGACCATAAGCTGGACCGCTGGATTCTATCCCGCCTGAACAGCTTGATTCAAGTGGTTGACAAGGGATTGGCCGTGAATGATTTCCTGAATGCGGCAAAAGCAATCGAAGCTTATGTGGATGAGCTGAGCAACTGGTATATCCGCCGTTCGCGTGACCGTTTCTGGGGCAGCGGGCTCGGGGAAGATAAGCTGGCGGCTTACGGAACGCTTACACATGTGCTGCTGACCCTCTCCAAGCTGATGGCTCCATTCACGCCGATGCTGTCTGAAGACATTTTCGTGAATTTGGGCGGAGGAGAAAGCGTGCATCTGGCCGACTTCCCGCAAGCCGACGAAGCATTGATCGACAAGGCGCTTGAGCAGGACATGGAGACGGCAAGACAGATCGTAGAGCTCGCGCGCAACGTCCGCAACGAGACAGGGATCAAAACGCGTCAGCCGCTGTCTGAGCTGATTGTGTCCATGGATCGCGAGTTTGATCTCTCCGGTTATCAAGACATCATCAAGGATGAGATCAACGTTAAAGTGATCGAGGTAGAGACCAGCGATAGTGGTTTCGTCGATTTTACACTGAAAATGAACCTGAAGGTCGCAGGCAAGAAATACGGTAAAAATATCGGCTTCCTGCAAGGTTTCCTGAAGGGAATGAGCAGTGACGAGACCCGCAAGGTGGTGCAAACGGGCGGGGTGAACGTTACTTCGCCGGAAGGTGAAGAATTACAGATCACGTCCGAAGAGCTGCTGGTGGAGAAGAAGGCGAAGGAAGGCTTCGCATCTGCTTCAGGTTATGGTTTAACCGTGGCGCTCAATACGGATATCACGCCAGAGCTGGAGCAAGAAGGCTGGGTTCGCGAAGTCGTGCGTGCCGTACAGGATACGCGGAAGAAGCTGGACCTTCCGATTGAGAAGCGGGTCGATCTGACCCTGGATACAGATGATGAGCTTAAAGTTGCGATCACTGCATTTGAAGATGTGCTGCGCGAGAATGTCCTGGTTAACGATTTGCAATTCGGACAAAGCGAAGGCATGGAGCGGGTTGAGCTTGGTGGCAAAACCATTGGCATCCAAATCGCATAAGTAATAAATTGGTTATACAACACTGCCCTTATCTACAAGGGGCAGTGTTTTTTTTCGTATTCCAAAAAAGTATCGGCTTTCGTCAGGGGATTCTCACGAACGAATGGGATTCTTCCAATTGATGCATAATAATCAGCGAAATCAAAAGTAATGATAAACAGGCTGCGAGCACACATGGTGATGGAGCTGCTCTTGATCTCATTTATTTGATGTCGATTAGTTTAGGCAAAGGGGCGGTGGACATGGCGGAGAAGCCGGATGCTGGGGTGTCAACTGAACAAAAAAAGCCGTTGGAGGATGAGCGGGACCAATTGAGCGCCATACACCGCATGACCACGGACATTGCAGAGCAGCTGGAGAAGGCCCGAATCGCTGAATACACCCAGTTGCTGAACCGCCCATGGAAATTGATATGGACCAATCTGCTGGCCGGGTCGGCCCGGGGTGTGGGAATCGCGATTGGCTTTACCTTTTTTGCGGCGACCATTATATACGTCCTGCAGGCGCTTGGCGCGTTGAACTTGCCAATTATCGGCGACTACATTGCGGATATTGTTCGGATCGTTCAGCGTCAGCTTGAACTAACGTGAGTTTGTATGTAATGCCCGGCAGCACTACATCCAATTTTATGCTGCCGGTCGTAAAGACTTACTTAACTTAAAGATTCATCATCAGGGTCGGCATGGGGATCAAGCAGGTAACTTCCTTCGCCCCGGTTTAGGTAATCGACATATTGCGGACTTCGAACGATAAACACTTCGGAGCCATCGATATTGGTTGCAACGAAATTTTCATACACTTCAACAAATCCGCCTTGATCATCGCCATTCTCGATATCCATCTCGTTATAGCTGTCAATTTCGTTACCTTCCGCCAGAGCAGGGGAATTGGAGCTACCCCAGCTTTCAACGATCTGCCAGGCGTCCTCGCCGTCAAACGCAGCATACTCGTGCTCATCCATACTGGATTTTCCAAAAGCGGGAGCAAGGACTTCCTCCTCAACCGGACGATCACGGGAGACTCGTTCACGAGGCGTGTCTTTTATACAATATTGCGTATCCGGGAGAACCTCCAACCGCTCGTACGGAATCGGCTGGCCGCAGGTAAGGCACACGCCGTAACGGCCGTGATGAATCGCTTCAAGCGAAAAAATAACTCGCTGCAGCTCCTGATCCACCCTATCCTGAAGGGCGAGGTCTTTTCCTCTTTCAAACATCTCGCTTGCCAAGTCCCCAGGGTGATTATCAATATGGGACAGCTCGCCGGTCATATCTCGCTCCGATTCCCCCAGCCCATGTTGGTCGTTATATACCATGCGCCGTTCAAGCTCAACCTTTCGATCCATCAGCTTTTGTTGCAAATTATTGAGTTGCTCCTGAGTTAGATGCGACATGTCAGGCTCCTTTCATGGTCCGAAATTGACCTTCTGGTTCATATGTATAGAGTGCACCCATTGAGATGGTTTTACTGACGGAAAATGTTCTCGCCACTGGACAGGAATGGACGGTTTCTGAGCCGCTGTGCTACAATAAGACGAGTTACTGACCGATCAGCGAAGTGATCGCAAGATTGGAGAAGACAAGAACGGAGTGACATAAACAAGTGGTGTATTATTTGATTGCATTTGTTTTATTTCTTATCGATCAGGGAACGAAGTACTTGATTGCCTCGAAGCTGGAGCTTTATGAACAGATCCCTGTGATCGGAGACTTCTTCCTGATTACCTCGAGCCGAAACCGGGGAGCCGCGTTTGGCATACTGCAGGATCAATTATGGTTCTTCATAGTGGTGACGCTAATCGTTGTGGGCGGGATTGTCTGGTACCTGCGGAAGGTATCGAAAGAAGGACGTAAGCTGCTGCCTACGGCTCTTGCGCTTGTACTTGGCGGGGCAGTTGGAAACTTCATCGATCGCTTGTTGATGGGAGAGGTTGTCGATTTCCTGCAATTTAATTTTGGCAGCTACACATTCCCGATTTTTAATATTGCCGATTCTTGTATCGTCATCGGTGTGGGATTGATCATATTGGACACGCTTCTGGAAGGAAGACGCGAGAAGATACAGACAACAAGTGAAGTTTCTGGCACAGAAGGGAATGAATAATGTTGCAAGAAGGCATGGATACAGATACGGAATGGACAGGCGAAACGGGGCACGATTCCGAAACCTATGAGTGGACGGTGGATGCAGAATCCGCCAAAACCCGTATAGATAAATACATAACAGAGAACCTCGGTGAGGATGTTTCCCGCTCCCAGGTGCAGTTATGGATTACCGATGGACATGTCATCGTTAATGAAGGTCCGGTTAAGTCAAATTACAAAGTAAGTCAGGGTGACCGCATCCTGCTGAAGGTTCCTGAGCCATCGGCAGTAGAGATTATTCCGGAGGACATCCCGTTAGAGATCGCGTTTGAAGATGCAGACGTCATTGTTGTGAATAAGCCAAGAGGGATGGTTGTTCATCCGGCTCCTGGTCATTCTTCGGGCACTCTTGTGAACGCATTAATGTTTCACTGCAAGGATTTGTCAGGCATCAACGGTGAACTCCGTCCCGGCATCGTCCATCGGATTGACAAGGATACAACCGGTCTGATCATGGCAGCGAAGAATGATAAAGCTCATGCTTCACTTGCCGCCCAGCTGAAGGATCACAGCGTGAACCGTCGTTATCTGGCTTTGGTTCATGGCAATATGAGTCATGATCAAGGAACCGTTGACGCGCCAATCGGGCGGGATGCGCATGATCGTAAATTGTATACGGTCACGGATCGGAACAGCAAGCATGCGGTAACCCATTTTACCGTTATAGAACGTTTCGGCGATTACACTCTTCTTGAGCTGAAGCTGGAGACTGGGCGTACGCATCAAATCCGCGTGCATATGAAGTATATCGGCCATCCTCTCGTGGGGGATCCCGTATACGGCAAGAGCAAGGGGATAAAATTGGACGGCCAAGCCCTTCACGCAGCCGTTTTGGGTTTTGTCCATCCTTCGAGTGGTGAGTATATGGAGTATTCGGCGCCGATGCCGAATGATATGGAAGAATTATTGACGATTCTAAGGGGCCGCTAGCGGTTCCTTTCTGCATTTATATGTTTTGGGGTCACCGCAAAGTATTTGGAGTAAGCATCGAAGCATAGGCTCCACTTTGTGGGGCTATTTTTCTTGCCATTCCATCCCGGGATATGTTATAGTGACGATAACTTTGATGAAGGAGGTGAGCAGGATGAATATCGAGATGGTTAACAACCGTATTAGCCAGCTGCCTTTAGCTATGGCTGGCATTGTTCATGCATTTCTCTACAACGGGAGAGGTCTGTCCAATTTTAACAATACGGTTTGTACCATCGCGAGAAGTCACCTGCCTGCCTGCACGGATTAAGCCTATTTTGGCTTACCATTCTTGAAGGGTCCGCGGAGCTTGCTCTGTGGGCCCTTTTTGCGTTTGCAGTCCGGGTCTTCTCCCTAATCTATACGCTCTTCGAACAGGTTGAATGTTCGCAGCATACAGGAGGAAACCTAGAATGAATATAATCAATGTACAGAAACTGACGCAATACCACGGTGCTCAACTGGTACTGGACCAGATATCGTTTGAAATACAGGAAGGCGAGAAGGTTGCGCTTATCGGAAGGAACGGCAGCGGGAAGTCGACGCTGATGCGCCTGCTTGCCGGTTTGGATCAGCCAAATGAAGGGCAGCTGGCTATAAAGAAGGGGGCGAAAATCGGATATTTAGAGCAGATTCCGAGCCATATGGATACCTGGACGGTACTGGATGTATTGTCACAGGGGTTGAGTCACTTGAAGGATTACCGAGCGGAAATGACGGAGCTTGAGGAAAAAATGAGTGACCCGGACATCGCTGGAAATCCGGAACTGCTCGATCGAGTACTGCGGAAATACTCAGCGCTTCAGGAGCGGTTTGAAACAGAGGGTGGTTATGAGCTGGAAGCGAGCATCGACAAAATCGCTTCCGGGCTGCAGATACCCAAGAGCGAGTACGGACTGGCCTTTGGCTCGTTGTCCGGTGGAGAACAAACCCGTGTCGCGCTGGCATCGCAGCTGATCGTACAGCCGGATTTGCTCTTGCTTGACGAACCGACCAACCATCTGGATTTGGCACGTACGGAATGGCTGGAGGAATTCTTACGCGAATATCCGGGAACCTGCGTCATAATCTCTCACGACCGATATTTTCTGGATCAGGTCGTGTCCAAAACGATTGAGCTTGAAGATGGCGAAGCTTTTACTGCCCATGGTGGCTACACCGCGTTCATGAAAGATAAGGAAGAGCGTTTGCTGCAGCAGTTTGCAGACTATCAGGAGCAGCAGAAAGTAATCAAGAAGATGAAGGAATCCATCAAGCAGCTTGAAGAGTTCGGCCGGATTGGCGGCAATGAGAAGTTTTTCAAGCGCGCGGCTTCCATGAGGCGGGCGCTGGAGCGAATGGAGCGAGTAAAGAGACCCGTGCTGGAACGAAGACAGGCTGATTTTGAACTGAATCCTCAGGATCGTTCCGGTCGCCGCGTGGCATACTTTGAGCAAGTTGAGGTTTCCTATGGGAATCAGGCAGTGCTGAGGGGAGCATCCGGTCTAATCGAATTTGGCGAGAAAATTGCACTGATGGGCTCGAACGGCAGCGGGAAAACAACGCTATTCAAAGTGCTTTTGCGCGAGCTTACGCCTGATTCCGGTTCGCTTGAATGGGGTTCGCGTGTCGATGTAGGCTACCTCGCTCAGCAGGAGGGACCGGACAATCCGAAGGAAACGGTGCTTCAATATTTCCGGGAAAAGGCTGGAATAGAAGAGGGAGAAGCTCGAGGAATATTGGCAAGGTATCTGTTCTATGGTGCGGCCGTGTTCAGATCGGTGGGGCAGTTGTCCGGAGGGGAATGGACACGATTGAGACTAGCGCTGCTAATCCATCAGAAGCCGAACCTGCTGCTTCTGGATGAACCCACGAACCATCTGGATATTGCCTCCCGTGAAGCATTGGAGGATGCACTGCAGGATTATGCGGGGACCGTTCTTGCCATTTCCCATGACCGTTATTTCGTGAATCAAGTGTCTCGCAAATTGTGGGATTTGAATCAAGGGAAGCTGACCGTCTATCATGGCAATTATGACGAATTCCGGGATAAGAAAGACCGGCTTGAAGCGGCATTGCAGGCAGGGGAGCTATCGGCGGGCGTTGATGTTATTCCGAAACAGAAGATGGCCCAGCAGCCCCAAGCGAAGGATAGCCCTGCTCCGCTTTCCAAACGCGTAAACGCGGATCGCTCTTCCGCCGTAAGGTCCAAATGGTTGGAGGAGGAAATTGCTCGTATAGAGTCCCGTATCCGGCAGCTTGACGGCTGGCTTGAGACGGAAGGCGATGATTTACACGAGGATACGGATCTGTCGATGCTCGAGCAGCGCTGGAACGAGCGGGAGTCGCTATCCGCGAGTCGTGACGAGCTCCTTGCGGAATGGCTGGAGCTGACTTAAGCTCCGCCCAGCCGAAAAAGTACAAATCATTTGATATATAATGCATGGCTCCAGTTGTGATTTTCCTGCATATTTAGGATGAGTATGAAAGCTAGAGTAGGAGATGAATACAAATCATGAGCATGGATAAATATCAGGAAACGTACATTCAACAGAGCTTCGCCAACCGGATCGGCGGTGCTAATTATGGCAAAGATACAGCCATTTATAAATTCGAGAAGATCAAAAGAGCGAAGGCAGCTGCGAAGCAGGAACACCCTGGCACGGAGCTGATCGATATGGGAGTTGGCGAGCCGGATGAGATGGCGGATGCAGGCATCGTGGCGAAGCTGGCAGAAGAAGCGGCAAAGCGGGAAAACCGCGGCTATGCGGATAACGGAATTCCGGAGTTCAAGGAAGCGGCTGTTCGCTACTTGAAGAATGTATTTGGTGTCGAAGGCATTGATGCCGCTACAGAAGTTCTGCACTCCATCGGTTCCAAGCCGGCACTGGCCATGCTGCCGTCCTGCTTCATTAACCCTGGGGACATCACCATCATGACGGTTCCCGGATATCCTGTACTCGGTACGCATACCAAGTACTTGGGCGGCGAAGTTTACAATGTAGAGCTGAAAAAAGAGAATGGATTTCTGCCGGATCTCAGCTCGATCCCTGAGGACATTGCGCGCCGTGCCAAACTGCTCTACCTGAACTATCCGAACAACCCGACGGGTGCCAGCGCAACGGCCGAGTTTTTCACCGAGGTTGTCGAGTGGGCCCGCAAGTATGGCGTTGTTGTTGTCCATGACGCTCCTTATGCAGCGCTCACTTACGATGGTTTGAAGCCGCTCAGCTTTCTCTCCGTCCCCGGCGCGAAAGATGTTGGCGTAGAGCTTCACTCCCTGTCCAAATCTTATAACATGACAGGATGGCGCATTGGTTTCATCGCCGGTAACCCGCTAGTGGTTAAAGCCTTTGGTGATGTGAAGGACAACAACGATTCCGGACAATTCATAGCCATTCAAAAAGCTGCCGCATACGGTCTGGACAATCCGCAAATTACGGAGAAGATTGCTGAGAAGTATTCCCGTCGCCACAACATGCTGGTAGACGTGTTGAACGGACTTGGTTTTACGGCCGAGAAGCCGAAGGGTTCCTTCTTCCTCTACGTTGAGGCTCCGAAAGGCGTTAAAGGCGGACGCCGCTTTGAATCCGGCGAAGATTTCTCTCAATATCTGATTCGCGAGAAATTGATCTCCACCGTACCTTGGGATGATGCGGGACACTTCGTACGCTTCTCCGTAACCTTTATTGCTGACGGCGAGGAAGAAGAGAAACGCGTCATTTCCGAAATTCGCAGAAGACTTAGCGATGTAGAATTTGAATTCTAATGAACACCATATAAACTCCGCTTGGCACATGACATTATTCGACATGATTGCTGTTGACATCTCCTGTAGGGTCTGTCATAATGGGATCAATCGAATAGCACCTTTAAATCAGTCCCGTGAGGCTGGCAAGGTAACGTGAACCGAGGTTCATTAACAGGAGGCATGGCTCTGTCTGCGGATAGATGCTGCGCTTTCGACACTATCTCTATGAGATCAACTCCTTGTCCAGCCGGGCAAGGAGTTTTTTTGTGTGTAATGAACTCACGGATCGTCTGAACTACAAAGGGCTAATCAAACGTTTAAAGGAGGATTTAAGGATGAGCAACGAACAGCATGTGATTATGGACGAGACGGCCATCCGCCGCGCACTAACGAGAATTGCCCATGAAATATTGGAAAAGAATAAAGGGATTGAGGACTGTGTCCTGGTCGGCATTCGCACACGCGGCGTGTTCCTGGCTCAGCGAATCGCTGAGCGAATGAGTGAGATTGAAGGTACGCCGATTCCATGGGGAGAGATCGACGTGACTTCCTACCGCGATGACCGAGACAGTAAGGAAGCCACTGCAGAACGGGTAGAAGGAGCCAAGCGCAGCCTGGAACACCTGAATATTCATGACAAGAAAGTCATTTTATTCGATGACGTGCTGTACACCGGACGAACGATTCGGGCTGCGATGGATGCCCTGATGGACTGCGGGCGGCCTAGAATGATACAGCTTGCGGTTCTGGCAGATCGCGGACATCGCGAACTGCCCATCCGGCCGGATTATATCGGTAAGAACGTTCCTACCTCCAAACATGAGGAGATTACGGTTGCATTAACCGAATTCGACGGCAAGGACGAAGTGACCATTAGCCAAAGAGAGGAACGATAATCATGACAACAGCCATTTCATTGAAAGAACGTAGCCTCTTAGGTTTGAAGGATATTAGCAGAGACGAGATTGGATCGATCCTGAGTCGGGCGTCATATTGGGAAGCACAGTCCGAGAAAGTGGTGCCGGTACTTAAATCGAAATTTGCGGTTAATATGTTCTTCGAGAACAGCACCAGAACGAGATTTTCGTTTGAAATGGCTGAGAAAAGACTCGGCGCCGAGGTCATGAACTTTGCAGCGGCAGCCTCCAGCGTCGAGAAGGGCGAGTCCATCTACGATACCGTAAGAACACTGGAATCCATGGGGATCGATGCCGGCGTCATCCGGCTGAAACCCTCCGGAGTACTTCAGGAGCTTGGGGAGCGGATCTCGATCCCGCTAGTCAATGCGGGTGACGGCAACAACGAGCATCCGACCCAGGCGCTGCTCGATCTGTATACGATGAAGAAAAGCTTCGGAGAGCTTAAAGGATTGACGGTATCCATTATCGGAGACATCAAGCATAGCCGGGTTGCGCGTTCGGACCTGTGGGCACTGCAGAAGTTCGGAGCCCATGTGCAATTCTGCGCACCGGAAACGATGCAGGCTCCGGAGCTAGCTCAGTATGCACCCTATGTATCGATGGAGAAGGCACTGAAGGCAGATGTGGTGATGATGCTGAGGGTTCAGCTGGAACGCCATAACGAAGGTGCATTCAAATCCAGCGTGGAATACCGGCAGCAGTATGGTTTGACGGAAGAACGGGCGGCCAAGCTGTCAGAGCACACGATCATTATGCACCCGGCACCGGTGAACCGCAATGTTGAAATCGACGATGCGGTCGTGGAAAGTCCTAAATCGATGATATTCAAGCAGATGGCGAACGGAGTGCCCATTCGCATGGCGGTTATGGAACGGGCGATGGGCTGATTCGAAAACGTGATATACGGTGTATAGAATGAATATGCGCTAATATTTATACACAAAAGTGAATTTTTATTATACAATATACAAAGAAGCGAATGGTGCTTCTGCTGCGGAGGGAATCAAGATGCAAATGCAAGTGATAAAGAATGCCAAAGTGATCAATGAACGAGGACAGCTCGAAGATAAACATATCGTCATTGCAGACGGATTGATTCAGTCGGTTGCAAGTGATATCGCTGCTTTGCCGGAAATGGACGATAACGTTCAACTAATCGATGCCGAGGGCAAACTGGTCACACCGGGATTCATCGATATGCATGTGCACTTGAGAGAGCCGGGTTATGAGCACAAGGAAACGATCGAGAGCGGCAGCCGCTCGGCAGTGAAAGGCGGCTTTACAACCATTGCCTGCATGCCCAACACAAGACCAGTGACCGATTCGCCGGAAACGGTGAAGCTTGTACTGGATAAGGCTAGCGAAGCGGGTCTGGCCAAGGTGCTGCCTTACGCAGCCATTACCAAAAACGAGCTGGGCCGCGAACTGACGGATTTTGAGGCCTTGAAGGCAGCGGGTGCGATCGGGTTTACGGATGACGGCGTTGGTGTGCAGAACGCACAGATGATGAAAGATGCCATGAACAAAGCGAAGGCGCTGGGCATGCCGGTCATTGCTCACTGTGAAGATGACTCGCTGGTAAAAGGGGCTTGCGTGACGGAAGGAAAGTTCGCTCAGAAGCACGGCCTGAAAGGTATACCCAATGAGTCGGAAGCGATCCATGTCGGACGGGACATACTGCTTACAGAAGCTACCGGCGTACATTACCATGTATGCCATGTGAGCACAGAGCAGTCCGTACGCTTGATTCGCCAGGCAAAAGCGATTGGCATCTCGGTAACGGCCGAGGTATGCCCGCACCATCTGGTTCTCTCTGACGAAGATATTCCCGGCCTGGATGCCAACTGGAAGATGAACCCGCCGCTGCGCACGCCGCGTGATGTGGAGGCTTGTATAGAAGGCTTGCTGGATGGAACGCTCGATATGATCGTATCGGATCATGCGCCGCACAGCGCGGAAGAGAAGGCAAAAGGCATGGAGCTTGCACCATTCGGTATTGTAGGATTCGAAACAGCGTTTCCACTGCTCTATACCCAATTTGTCGCCACAGGCAAATGGGATCTTGGCTTGCTGGTGAAGCGGATGACCAGCGACCCGGCAAGAGTATTTGGTCTTGCAACGGGTGTGCTGGAAGCTGGTAAAGCAGCAGATCTGACCATGATTGACCTCGAAGCAGAGAAAGAAGTGAATCCGGAAGAGTTCGCAACGAAAGGCCGGAACACGCCATTTACAGGCTGGAAGCTGAAAGGCTGGCCTGTGATGACTTGGGTGGACGGCGAAGTGAAATGGTCGGAGCAGCACGGATTTTAAGTAACACTTAGGCAAAAGACTTATAAAATAAATTACACATAGATGACAGGAGTGATCGGGATGCAGGCAAGATTGTTACTGGAGGACGGAACGCTGTTCAGCGGAAAATCCTTTGGCGCGGATGCTGAAATGACCGGAGAGGTTGTATTCAATACAGGGATTACAGGATATCAAGAGGTGCTGAGCGACCCGTCTTACTGTGGACAGATCGTGACCATGACGTATCCTTTGATCGGAAACTACGGCATCACGCGGGATGACTTTGAATCCATTCGGCCGTTCGTCCACGGATTCGTTGTTCGTCGTCATGAGCCTGTTCCTAGCAATTGGCGTGCAGAATATAGCGTTGACAGCTTATTGAAGGAATACGGTATTCCAGGGATCAGCGAGATTGATACCCGGATGTTGACCCGGATCATTCGTCACTACGGTACGATGAAGGGGATTCTGACCACTTCCAACAAGCCAGTGGAAGAGCTTAAGGAGATGCTCGGTGATACGACGATCGCCGAACTCCGCAACCAGGTGGCAAAAACCTCAACGCCGCAAATGTTTACAAGCCCAGGCTCCAAGGAGCGGATCGTTCTGGTTGACTTCGGTGCAAAAAGCGGGATTCTGCGCGAACTGACTTCCCGCGGCTGCGACGTGATGGTCGTTCCGCATGACACGACGGCCGATGAAATCCGCAGACTTCACCCGGACGGCATTCAGTTGTCCAACGGCCCTGGGGACCCGAAAGACGTTCCGTATGCGGTCGATATGGTCAAAGAACTCCTTGGCGAATATCCGATCTTCGGCATCTGCCTTGGCCACCAATTGTTTGCACTGGCTGCGGGCGCTGATACCGAGAAGCTGAAATTCGGCCATCGCGGCGGGAATCACCCGGTAAAAGAGCTTGCCAGCGGACGCTGTTACATCACTTCCCAGAATCATGGCTATACGGTAAATGAAGATTCCGTCAAAGGGACGGATCTGGAAGTTACACATATCAACAATAACGATAAAACGATTGAAGGCTTGAAGCACTCGAATTTCCCGGCCTTCTCCGTGCAATATCATCCTGAAGCTGCACCTGGTCCGCAAGACAGCAGCTATCTGTTCGATCAATTTCTTGAGATGATAAGAGACCATAAACAGAATGAAATCCGGAAACCGCGCCAAGCGGTTCTGGCCGCAGCCGTGAAAGGAGCTCATTAATATGCCTAAAAATGATACATTGAAAAAAATTCTCGTCATCGGCTCCGGTCCGATTGTCATCGGGCAAGCAGCGGAATTTGACTACGCTGGAACCCAAGCCTGCCAAGCATTGAAAGAAGAGGGTATCGAGGTAGTGCTGATTAACAGCAACCCGGCGACCATCATGACGGACACGAACATGGCGGATAAAGTATATATCGAGCCAATTACGCTCGAATTTGTTACACAGATCATCCGTCAAGAGCGTCCGGACGGATTGCTCCCGACGCTTGGAGGGCAAACGGGTCTGAATATGGCCGTTGAGCTTGCGCGCGCAGGTATTTTGGAGCAGGAGAATGTGAAGCTGCTCGGAACGCAGCTGGAGTCCATCGAGAAAGCGGAAGACCGTGACTTGTTCCGTGAGCTGATGCGTGAACTCGATCAGCCCGTACCGGAAAGCACGATTGTAACGACTCTGGAAGAGGCGCTTGACTTCGCAAATGAGATTGGTTATCCGCTGATCGTGCGCCCGGCATACACTTTGGGCGGCACCGGCGGCGGTATCTGCGCAACCGAAGAGGAACTGCGTGAAACGGTCAGCTCCGGACTTCGTTACAGCCCGATCACGCAATGTTTGGTCGAGAAGAGCATCGCAGGGATGAAAGAAGTCGAGTATGAGGTTATGCGCGACGCGAACGACAACTGCATCGTGGTATGTAACATGGAGAACTTTGATCCGGTCGGCGTTCATACCGGCGACAGCATCGTCGTGGCACCAAGCCAGACTCTGTCCGATCGCGAGTATCAAATGCTCAGATCCGCATCGCTGAAAATCATCCGCGCCCTGAACATTGAGGGCGGTTGTAACGTGCAATTCGCGCTGGATCCAAACAGCTATCAATATTATGTCATCGAGGTAAACCCTCGGGTCAGCCGCTCTTCTGCCCTTGCTTCCAAGGCAACGGGCTACCCGATCGCGAAGATGGCAGCAAAAATCGCGATGGGTTACACCCTGGACGAGATCGTCAACCCGGTAACGGGACAGACTTATGCTTGCTTTGAGCCTACACTGGACTATATCGTCAGCAAAATTCCACGCTGGCCATTCGACAAGTTCATCCACGCAAACCGGAAGCTGGGAACTCAGATGAAAGCAACCGGCGAAGTGATGGCGATTGGCCGCACCTTCGAAGAGTCGATCCATAAAGCGGTTCGTTCTCTGGAGATCGGCGTGCACCGCCTTTACTTGAAGGGCGCTAATGAGCTGAGCGATGAAGTGCTCCAGGAGCGTCTGATCAAAGCCGACGATGAGCGGATGTTCCTGATTGCAGAAGCGTTCCGCCGGGGGTATGGACTCCAGCAGATTCAGGACCTGACGAAGATCGACTGGTGGTTCCTGGACAAGATCGAGCGCCTGATCCAATACGAAGATCATATTCGCAATGAAGCGTCTCTGACTTACGAAACGCTCTACGAAGCGAAGCGACTCGGCTTTACGGATCGTGCGATAGCCGAACTTCGCGCAGAAGGCAATGCCAGCACGCATACAACCGAGGAGTCGATCGGATTCCTGCGTCGCGAGCATGGATTGCGCCCGGTTTACAAAATGGTGGATACTTGCGCAGCGGAGTTTGAAGCAACGACGCCGTATTACTACTCGACGTACGAAACGGAGAATGAAGTCATCGAATCCGCCAAGGAGAAGGTCATCGTACTGGGCTCCGGACCGATCCGGATCGGTCAAGGGATCGAGTTCGACTACTCCACGGTGCACGCTGTATGGGCGATCCAGAAGGCGGGATACGAAGCGGTTATCATTAACAACAACCCGGAGACCGTCTCCACTGACTTTAATACGTCGGACCGACTCTACTTCGAACCGCTCTTCCTCGAAGATGTCATGAACGTCATCGAGCAGGAGAAACCGATCGGTGTCATCGTACAGTTTGGCGGGCAGACAGCAATTAACCTCGCTGAGCCGCTCAGCAAAGCGGGCGTGAAGATTCTGGGTACGAGCTTGGAAAGCATTGACGAAGCCGAGGACCGTAAAAAATTCGAAGCGCTTCTGTCCAGACTTGAGATTGCCCAACCGAAAGGAAAAACTGTAATTTCGGTTGATGATGCTGTAGAAACTGCGCAATCACTGGGTTATCCTGTTCTGGTAAGACCATCTTATGTACTCGGTGGACGCGCGATGGAGATTGTATACTCCGACAGCGAGCTGCTGAGCTACATGAAAGAGGCGGTTAAGATCAACCCGGACCATCCGGTTCTGATCGACCGTTACATGATGGGTAAAGAAGTGGAAGTAGACGCGATCTGCGATGGCGATACGGTGCTGATTCCAGGCATCATGGAACATGTAGAGCGCGCGGGCGTTCACTCCGGTGACTCGATTGCGGTATATCCTCCACAGTACTTGTCCCAGGACCTGAAAGACAAGATTGCCGAAATTACGATCAAAATTGCCAAAGAGCTGAATACACGCGGACTTGTTAACATCCAGTTCGTTATCTATAAAAATGAAGTGTACGTGATCGAAGTGAATCCGCGTTCTTCCCGGACGGTTCCGTTCCTGAGCAAGGTAACAGGCATCCCGATGGCGAACCTGGCAACACAGGCGATCATGGGCAGTAAGCTGAAGGATCTTGGATACGAGGAAGGCATGTGGCCGGAAAGCGAACATGTATCGGTTAAAGTACCGGTCTTCTCCTTTGCTAAACTTCGCCGCGTTGAGCCTACACTTGGACCGGAAATGAAATCCACCGGTGAGGTTATGGGCCGTGACGTGAAGTATGCCAAAGCGCTGTACAAAGGTCTGATCGGTGCAGGCATGAAAATTCCTTCAACGGGTGCGATCATCGCTACCATCGCAGATAAAGATAAAGCTGAAGCTACAGCACTGCTGAAAGGCTTCCATAAGCTTGGTTATAAAATCATCGCCACAGGCGGCACGGCTGCAGCATTGAAAGAGGCGGGTCTTAACGTGACCACCATTAATAAGCTGTCCGAGGGAACGCCGAACATCCTGGATATGATCCGCACAGGCGAAGCGAATTTCGTCTTCAACACATTGACCAAGGGTAAAACGCCGCAGCGTGACGGATTCCGAATTCGCCGTGAAGCGGTAGAAAACGGTGTGGTATGTATGACCTCGCTCGATACGGTTCGTGAGCTTCTGACGATGCTGGAGACCATCAACTTCTCCTCTGAAGCGATGCCGGTTTAATCGAGAAGGAGGGATATAGATGAACGCCAGCTACAATGAAATGGCGGGCCGCCTGATGGTGGCCCTGGATTACCCCGATGCCGAGCGCGCGAAAGCATTAGTGCAGCAGTTGGAGGGAATCCCGTGTTATATGAAGGTCGGTATGCAGCTGTTCTACGCTGCCGGTCCCGATTTTGTTAAAGAATTGAAAGCAAAAGGCTATTCCGTGTTCCTGGATGTGAAGATGCATGATATTCCAAACACGGTAAAAGGCGGGTCGGACAGCGTAACGCGGCTGGGTGTGGACATGTTTAATGTTCATGCCAGCGGCGGCGCTCTCATGATGCAGGCGGCAAAAGCCGGGGCGGAGGCCGCAGTGGCGGACACCCCGGGTCTTGCCATGCCTACGATCATTGCGGTAACCCAGTTGACTAGTACGAGTCAGAATGTCATGAATAACGAAATTGGTATCCCGGGTTTGGTAGAGGATGCGGTCGTACGTTATGCGAAGCTGGCTCAGCAAGCGGGACTGCATGGCGTCGTCGCTTCATCGCTTGAAGTGGAGGCCATTGCATCCGCATGCGGCCAAGCGTTTAAGACCGTTATACCGGGTATCCGTCCAGCCGGTGCGGATATCGGAGACCAGGCTCGGGTCCTTACACCAGGGGAAGCCATCCGCAAGGGCAGTCATTATCTGGTTGTCGGCCGTCCCATTACGGAATCCCCGAGCCCGAGACAAGCTGCAGAACAGATTATTGAGGAGATGATTCAAGCATGAGTACACTCGCGAATATTCCACATCAGATCGCATCTTATTTGCTGAAGATTGAGGCCGTTTCCCTTAGACCTCATCAGCCGTTTACATGGACGTCGGGAATTAAGTCCCCGATCTACTGTGATAATCGCTTGACGATGTCCTATCCCGAGATTCGCGACTACATTGCTGAATCGTTCGCGGCCGTCATCCGGGAGCAATATCCGGAAGCCGAAGCCATTGCCGGTACGGCCACAGCCGGGATTCCACACGCGGCCTTTGTATCCCAGAAGATGAACCTGCCCATGTCCTATATTCGGGACAAAGCAAAGGGTCATGGCAAGGAAAACCTAATCGAAGGCTTGATCAAGCCCGGTCAGAAGGTGGTTGTGATCGAGGATTTGATCTCCACGGGCGGCAGCTCGCTCAAAGCGGCGCAAGCGGTCAAGGATGCAGGGGCAGAGCCGCTGGCGGTACTGGCCATATTCAGCTATCAGCTGGATAAAGCGGTACAAGCCTTCGCCGAAGCTGGGATTCCGCTGCAAAGCTTGTCCAACTACGGTGCGCTGATTGATGTAGCGCTATCCGAGAATCGGATTCAGGAACAGGATGTGGAGCTTCTTCAATCCTGGAGATCGAATCCAACTTCCTTTGGCATGTAAACAACTTATACCAGCTAAGATTATCAGGCTGTCGTCTTTGTGAGTTATCGCAGAGCGACAGCTTTTTTTATTATAATGAGGCGAAGACAATCCATGGTGGGTGCCGGGTTGACAGCGGCAGGCTGGATCGTTACATTAGGACTGTACGCGGCTGGTAGCCAGCCATCGCTGTCCTTATGCTGATATAGAAGGGATATAGTCTAACAGATGAATGCTAAGAAAGAAGCAGTGCTTGAAGCCGGGAAGCGGTTGTTCTTGGAGCAAGGGATTTTACAGACGAGTATGGAGCAGATTGCCGAAGCGGTCCCCGTTTCCAAGATGACGATTTATAACTACTATCAGAGCAAAGAGGGCTTACTGGATCATGTCGTGGACCGGATGGTCGACGAGCTCATGGCGATTTACCGCGATATGATGGACCAGGCAAAAGATCCGCTTGAGGCGTTAACCGTCTTCTACAGGGATCAGCACAAATTTTCGGCGTTTGTATCGCAGAAATTTGTGGCGGATCTGGCCAAATTCCCGGAGCAGATGGACAAGCTGCTTCAATTCAACCAGAAATTCGTTGTTCCGGAATTTGAAATGCTGATCTTTAAAGGCCAGCAGCTTGGACAGATACGGAAAGACATCTCTCCGCAGGTATTGGTCGCGTTCCTTACTTTTATCAAGGAATTTACAGCCCGGAACGAATGGTACCATGGTCTGGGGAGCCTGAACGCGGTCAGTGAGCAGCTGATGACGATTCTTTATCACGGTATTATCCAGCAGGAAGATCCCTCTAATCTAACATGAGTACAAGAACATTCCAGAGGTGATTTCGACCCGGGAATGTTTTTTTATGAAATTTTACTGTTGAGCGGTTTGAAAATCGGCTGATTTGGGTATATGTTCCTATAAATTTAGGGCCACGACTTGGTAGAGGGCAAGGAGATGTCTCACCTATAATAGTAATGATAACCTCAGATTTTAAAACAAAATAGGCGGGGCTGACCGTAAGGAGGAGAGATCTTTGGAAATTCCGTCCAGGATCAAACTGACTGGCAAACAATTCTTTGTACTAACTGGCATTGTCGGAGCGCGGGCTGTTATTGGGTTAGAGGACCCTTTTCGTGGAACGCTGACCGAGGAGATGCCCTTAGAAGTGGCCAAGATTGAGCAGGAGCTGTTGGAGAAAGGCTTGATTGATACGGGCGATAGCGAGCCGGTTCTTGTGCAGGAACTGCTGGAATACATAGAAGTATGCAGTCGGACTCTGTTAACGATACATATGAGGGTGTCCGGTTCCGACGAAGGGCAGAAGGAGTGTTTCATTTATTACAGTTCAAGTCTGGTGGTTAAGGCCGACATTGAAAGCGGGCCTGATGGTGCGAGATTTTATGTGCTGGAAGCGCTGGGAACCCCTTCGGAAGCCTGGCTGAAAATCATCAATCATCTGCAGCTGGAGGATAGGAAGAACCGTGATACAGCTCCATTGGCTATGCCTAAAGACTGGTTCCAGCAATGGATGAGTGCCGAGCAAGGGGAGCAGGAGCCTCGGAAGTACTTGCTTGCCCAAGGCTACCCGGAATCGGTTGTCTCCGCCTTGGCCGATTGTGTCAGCCATCCGGAGAGATATGCTACCTTTACGGCGTACTATTGTCCGGATCTGAACTGCCGAATACAGGGAATCGAATTGTTGAGAGGACAGCATTCCAATTGGCTGATTCGCAATGAAGGCGAACAGGATCAAATTTGGGACGCTACGGTAACGGAAATCATTCGGGAGCTTGGCGCGGTCATTGAGCGCATTAAGTGAGAAAGGGCGGCATCATGCCCCTGAGTTCTCATGTTATGCCTTCCGATTAACGACATGGAGGATGGTTAGATATGACCAAAATACGTGTAGTACCTGAAATGCTGAACCAGCAAGGAGCAGCGGTATCTGATATTGCACGGGAAGTCCAGCAGCTTCAGGAACGCATGCAGCAGCGCATCCAGAGCATGTCCTGGGAGTCGCGCCATCGTGCCCAGGTTGAGCAGCGCCTGGCCCAATGCAGGGCCGCTTGCCAGTCGGTGGTAGGTCGTCTGGAGCAGAATCGAGGGCAGCTGGTGAAAAAGGCGGGCGATTTTTCGCAGACCGATCAATCGCTCGGGAACAATCTAACCTTCGGCAAACAATCGATAGCCCAGATTAGTCCGCATCTGCTGCTTCAGGCGAGTCTGGCGCAGAAGGGGAACAAGAAAACCGACCTGCCCGTGACGGCGGCGGGATTCGAATTTAATGCGCTTGCGCCTTTTGGCGGAACGGCGGATCAATGGAAGAGCAATCCACTGGCGGCCACAGGGGTATTGTTCGGAACGGTAACGGCATCGGGCACGATGTATAAATACTGGGATATGTACCGGAACGGCTTCGGCGTCTGGCTTGAGAAAGACAGGCGCGGCAATATGCGAGCCAATGTGACGAACGGGATGCTGGCCAATATCCGCAAAAAATCCTATGCCGAATACAACTGGCGGAATCACCCCCGAATACCGAAATACGTCCTACCCGGCGCGGCCGTTAAAGACTCGCTCAGCTGGAAGGGCGGTAAGCTTGGCTATGCAGGCATTGCCATGCAAACGGTGGGGAATCTGGTCACGAATATCAACGAGAACAAGAGCGGGGCAAAAATAGCCGGAGATGCTGTGGTGGATGTGGGTGTCGGGGTGGGTACCGTCGTTGCATCCGCAGCGGCCGGCGCCAAGGCAGGAGCCCTCATTGGGACAGCCGTAGGTGGTCCCATCGGCACGCTTGCGGGTGCGGCCATCGGTTTCGGTGTATCGGTGGGTGCTTCCTACGTCATGGATGGCATCAAGTTTGCGGATTTTGACGGGGACGGGAAGAAAGATACCGTCACCGAAGGATTGAAAATGGGGGTTGAGAAGGTAGGTTCTACGATAGCCGGATGGTTCAAATAAGGGGAGTGTCAAGATGAGCACAAAGATTTCAGAGGAAGAACAGTTTCATTTCCGGCTAATCCCTGCCGAGCAGATTCGGGGCGGCATTGTATGTTTTTTATTCATTATGCTGATCCCTGCACTGGTCACGCTGGCGGAGCCGATGATGTCGGTATATATGTATGTGGCTGCGGCGGTGTGGGTGGTTATGCTGCTGTGGGGGCTTGGCCTGAGTGTAAATCCGTACCGGTCTGAGGTCCGTTTTGTGCTGTATTTGGGGATATACGGATTGGGGCTGGCGGTTACTTGTGAGATCGCTATACTCAAAATGATGTATGACATGGCCGGAGTTGAATCCATCGGGTATGGCCTTAGCTCGGTCGCGGTGATGCTTCTGATCCTCCTCGTTTTTTATGTGTTGCATTTTAGAGCACTGCAGCAAGGGACCTACCAGTCCATGGAGCGCAAAGGAGGCGTCGGAAAAGCGGGCAAAGCGGCCTTGCTGTTTGCGGCTATTGGTTATACAGGTTATTACGTCGTGGTGGCGGTAACCGGCGATCTTGGCGGATTTGTGATGGGTATGGCGGCTTTTTCCGTTCTGTTAGTTCTCGGTCTGTACATGGCCGTTGTTTTCATTCATCGGTATATGTTCATCCAGAACAATATGGATAAGCTGAAAGCTCATTATCCCGTACTGGGATTGCCGAAGGAGCAGCGGAACGCCGCGTTTCTGAACAAAATGAACCAGGGCCATACGCCCGCGGCACCGCACCGGAGGAGCAAGAAAAGGAGAGGATAATTATGACGCAACAACAGCAGCTGCTGCCAAACGGATCGATTGTCATTTTGAAAGAAGGCGAGAAGAAGCTGGTGATCTACGGTCGCAAGCAAATTCTGGCGCTTGAGCAGCCGCAATTGTTCGACTATTTGGCTTGTCCGTATCCGGAAGGGTATGTTAGCCCGGAGTTTGCCTACGTCTTTAATCATGAGGATATCCAGGAGATTATATTTACCGGATACCAGGATGAAGAGGAAGAACAGTTTCAGGCCGTATTAGCTGAGACGAAGCCTACATAACATGCGAGAGCATATCCATTAAGGGAGGAGCGTGAGGTAGACCCATGTCAGGACGTATAGAGGTATCCCCTGAGGAGCTGCGCCGCGCTGCGGCAGATATTCGAAGCGGGAGTGATTACGGCGGAGAATTGGTCGCCCGATTGTCCCAGGTCATTGAAACGTTAAATGCCGAATGGGAAGGTGTTTCCCAGCAGCGGTTTCGTACGGAGGCGGAGGAGACGAAGGTGGAGCTGATGAATTTTATCCAGATGATGAATTCGATGGAGCAGGAGCTGATGAGCATTGCCGCCCGGTTTGCGGAGGCTGACGGCCAATAGGAGCGGCTTATACCTAATGTGACAATCAATCGTATCCGTATTACGATGTGGTACGGGGTATGGCTGATTGTTTTTTTATCGGGAGATCGTAAAGAAGTTTGTTGGATTTCGGTTTTTTTGTGGAAGTTTGGATATAATATGACAGCATTACATTATCATTCGGTTAAGGAGTCGCATAGGATGAACTGGGTATATTACGGAAAGCTGTATACAAGCAAATTTCAGGCGGGCTGCTTCGCTAAACGTTTGGAGCAGGATGGCTGGCTGTTCGGGTACCATGATCCGCGGATGGTAGAGGTTTACCGTTCCAAAAAGGGTCGCTATGGCGTGCGGTTTATGCCTTGAGAAAATTCCATTAAAACAGCACTTGACTTGTTGTAGGGAAATGGTGTATATTTATTCTTGTCGCTGTTTGATACAGCATTGACGCGGGGTGGAGCAGTTCGGTAGCTCGTCGGGCTCATAACCCGAAGGCCGCAGGTTCAAATCCTGCCCCCGCAACCAATTTTTAAACGATGTATGTATGACGTCCTTATGTTTATGTGTACATGTATGTTCAGGGCCCTTAGCTCAGTTGGTTAGAGCGGTCGGCTCATAACCGACTGGTCGGGGGTTCGAGTCCCTCAGGGCCCACTTTATCGAAAACCCTTGCGAATGCAAGGGTTTTTTGCTGTTTATAGGGCTGTTTAGTTGATTGAAAATACTATGGTGAAAAACGCATTTGCTAACGGCAGCTATTGATCCACAGTATCGTTCATTGAACATTGCTGTGGTCATTCCAAGGCGTTCAACTGCGACTTTCAAAGTGGTGATGATGATGGATCATAGGATGGCCTGATGGGTAACTATATGGATGTTTTGTTGACTTATCGATTTTCTCCTTTTCGTCTTGAGATAATTTCATACTATGCCTATGAATGATTAGTGACACTTGACCTAAATAAATTGAGCTTCCAAGATAAATGTTGAAAATAGCGCTCAATTAATCGTTTAACAGAGCATCGCGGAGTGATGAATATTCATAACTTACTTTTGGTACTTTGACATCGTTTTTGGTGATCGTTAGAATGGTCCTTGTTCTTCAAGTAGACCGCGATGTAAAGAACCCCTCCCAATCCTATTTATGGTACATTAGCACATTCTGATCATGATTGCCGAAATGTCCAGACTAAGTCCGTCTATGTACATAAACTGTACCATTCCACAAAGCAAGGAGGTAAATATCGGTGAGTTACGAAAAATCTTGTTACGGCGGATACGGGAATCCAGTAGGTACTGTTCTGGTTTTATTTATTCTCTTGGTTATTATCTTGGGAACTTTTTGGATTTAACGAAGCACCTGAATGAAGCATTCATTGATTTAATTTAATTTAATTCAATTCACCAATTACGATACTGCACCCATGCGGTATCCCCAATTCGGTAAACGGGGACGGCTACTTTCCGTCCCCGTTTTTGATTAAGTTCATTGTACATAAACCGAACATCAAACAACGAGGAGATCAGTGCTGTCGTCAAAGGAACTGAAAAAGATTTTTCTGAAGAAGGCGCCCGATCAGGTATTTATTTCAAATGACAAAATTTAAGACGTCTAAGGCGTGTCTATTTGTCTGCGAACAAGATATCGTGACAAGGGCAGAAAATAGCAGAGAAGGGGTACAGCGTTGGCGTGTGCCCCTTATTTGTCGTGCATCCATATATAGAAACCAACAGGGCATCAACGGTATAAGATCATGGTTCATGAGCTGGGCTATCAGAGCTGGAGGTGTCAGTTGCTGACCTGGACGATCGGCAAGAACTCTATGTAGCAGGTTTGATTCTATGGTCACCAAGCAAAATGTGAGACCGATCTCCGTTTTTACGGGGGGCTATTTTCATTTGAGGAAATTGAGCGATTTGACTAATCATTTGTCCAGATCCATTAAATCCATGGATTCATATATATGTTAAAGATTCGTTGATAAAAAAGGAGGAAGCAAAATGCACAAAAGAACAGTACGAGGAAAGGCAAATAATACGGTCAAACAACTACAAGCGCCTAGAAGACATAACGGAATCCGGGCGAGTAGCGTTGCAAAGGTAATGAGGACGATGATTGCCGCACAAAGATCATTGAATGCACAAAATCCGGTGGTTATTAGTCAAAGAACTAGGAGAATAAGTACGAATCGAAATTGGGTAAACGCACTTGAAATCGAGCGAAATCCGGCATGGGTAGCGCCGCAATCTGGTGAATCGTACGTTTGGGGAAGAAATGACCCTAACGGTCCTGCTGCTGTGGTCGCCAGAAGATTTACGATTAGAGACGATATTGAGAGAGCTAGCTTATTCCTGTCCGTTGATAACTTTGCCATCGTTTTAATAAATGGACGGCCGGTAGTTATCGACAATCCGCAGGGCAATGTTTCATTCTTTAATCCGGGAAGATCGTTTAATATTAGGCGTTTCCTTCGGAGAGGTACAAATGATATTGTGATCGCCGCTTTTAACTTCCCGTCAAATGCAAACAGAAGCGGAGATAATCCAGCAGGTGTCCTTGCACGTATCGAAATTGAACTAGAAGATTAGTCCGGTAGTAGCTCTAAGTTCAATCGGTTGCGAACGCTATATCGTTGCCGATGTCGTAATCATCGCCATGTTCTAGAACAAACCGCCTAATGATTGGGCGGTTTTTTTTATGCCAAGACATATTATAAGGAGGACGCTGACACGTCCTCCCCTTAGTCCAGGGTATCCCCCGGCTGAGATAGCGGCCCGCCGAGCGCGGCAATTTAGCTGACATCCGCTATCTCGCATTCCATCATAACGGAAGGCCGAGAGGAACGACAATGGGAACACTTCAGAGTAAGAATTTGCTATGCTGCACGAGCTCTTCAAAGCCGGAATAGCTAAATGGGTAAAGGATTTTCAGGACGGCTGGATCGAGATTAAGACAGTGGATGATCTTAAGAAGCTGATTGAAATAGGTATCGAATTGCAGAAGGATGAACTATAAAAACTATTAGAGTAGTCCTAATAATGGCCTTGCACATAACCATGTATGTCTAAATAGGATGTTGTAAGTCGTTTAAATTTAAGGAGGCATACAACGGATGCAGAAGAAACGGCCAACAGTAAAGAAGGTTAGAATAACATCTACAAAACAGGTGAAGAGACGCGTAAAGGTACAGAGACACGTACATGAATTTGAAGGTAGTACCAAGCTGGCTGAAGAAGGAGCAGATCGACACAATCATCGGTTTGCTGGTGTTACAGGGCAAGCGATTCGAGTAGGGAATAGTCATGTCCACGAAATTGAATTAGAAAAAACTGATTTCGTGAACCATTTTCATAATCTGAAAAAGATTAGAACTGGACCGGCTATTCCAGTAGGAAATGGCAAACACGTACATTTTGTAACTGGTCAGACTACATTAAACGATGGTCACGTACACCAATTCAATTTTGCGACATTGATTCAATCACCTCTCGTATAAAAATTATAAAACAATAAACTTTGACGGCTAGTGGTCTAACGCAATTGCTGACAAAAACATAAAAACACACGAAAACATTTGCAGATCTAAACCTATATATAATGAAGTAACTCAACTGGCTGTACCCCGCAAAAACGTTTTCCTTAGTCAGTTGGTTAGAGCGGTCAGCTCATAACCGACTGGTCGAGGGTTCGAGTCCCTCAGGGCCCACTTTATCGAAAACCCTTGCGATGCAAGGGTCTTTTGCTGTTCATAGGGCTGTTTCGTTGAGTAAAAATACTATGGTGGAAATTTAAATGTAGGGTTCTTTTTTGCATTTTAAAAAACGACTATTTTTCGTCCTCGTTTCTCATCAACCGTGTTTCGCCAAAATCAAATAGTATATGCCCAATGATGTATAAAGCTAACAGAACAATAACGCGAGCATATTATGAAAAGAAACCCCTTGTCGGCTTGAAGCGACAGGTGTTTCTTTGTTTTGTTCAATGTTTGCGTCAAGACAGGGAGGTGCCATGTACGACTTATGTTCTTGTTCCATGCGTGTTAATCGTGGACATGATTCCTAATGTCAAAACATGAATACAATGATATGAAATTATTTAGGGGGTAAAATAACCTATGTATAACATACCGAGTTATTATCCGTTTAGATCAATACAACCTTGTTATCCATATCATCGCAGTGTTTCGCAAGAAACCTCTTATAAATCTTTAGAAGAGGCACTAGTATTAATTGAACAAGCCGTTTCGGGTGAGCGAGAAGACGAGTTGTTTTATGATTACTTAGTTTCTGTGGCGCCGACGCAGGAGATAAAAGATATTATTATTAGTATCCGGGATGATGAACGCAAACATAATCGGATGTTTCGTATGATTTATGAGGCATTTACCGGGAAAACGATCCAATCTCCGACGGAAGTACAATTCCAAAAACCCAACTCATTTATTGAGGGAATTGAGAAGGCTTTAATGGGTGAGTTAAGGGCTGTGGAAAAATACCGTAATATCAGAGCCGGAATGCCAAACAGGTATTACAGGGACATGATATTTGAGATTATAACGGATGAACTTAAACATGCAAGTAAGTATAATTTCATTATGAACTTAGAGCTCAAAAGAAAATTAAAAGATGTTACTGATTAGCGTTACGTCTAACTAGAACATGATAATGTTAGCGTGAGTGATTTAATCGAAGCGTATATTTTACGGTAAGGGTAGAATATTCTTCAAACATTGCTATCCTTATCGGTTTATTTTTGCGAAAATTGCCCATATATATGTTATACGATGAAAATGGGGTGTATGGGCTCTCATGGTTGAACATATGATAATTCTACTTCGTAGTATATCTGCATTTGTGATTTTGTTGATTATTACGCGGTTCTTGGGAAAACAAACGTTATCTAACATGAATTTTCATGAGTTTGTTACCGCCGTTATTTTGGGTGCAATTGCTGCAAATTTTGCTTTCAATGAAAAATTGCAGGTTATACAACTACTCATCTCGCTTGCCGTGTTTACATTTACATCCTATTTTTTATCAAAGCTCGTTGTGAAGAACCGTAAATTCCGTATGTGGGCTGAAGGGACACCGAGTATACTTATAGAGGGTGGGAAGATTCTTGAAGAGAATCTAAAGAAAAATAAATTAACATTAGATACAATAAATCAGATGTTACGACAAAAGGACATTTTTGACATCTCGGAAGTTGAGTACGGTGTATTAGAGATCAATGGAATGATATCTGTGATGAAGAAAAAGGAATACCAGAATGTAACTTTAAAAGATATGAAAAAGGGAATGAAAGGGAGTCAACAGTTCCCGATTGAGCTTATCATGGATGGACAACTTCTAGAAAAAAATCTAAAGGTAAATGATCTTTCCCCCGATTGGGTTCATGATAAATTAAAAGACCGGAACAAAAATATTGAAGATGTTTTTTATGCAGTTAAGGGAACGGACGGTCAATTGTATGTCGATTTTTATAAGGATAAGATACAACATCCAATTGACGTAGAGTAATGCTGAGCGACATGATCAGGACCTTAGTGAAACCATACATGACCGAACGAAAAAAACCTCCCCGCGGTTCACTTTAACTGTAAGACTCCACCAACAATGCCGGTGGAGTCTTTTTCGGTATATATTTAAGCGAGATTTGTAATCGGGGGCGACATACGGTACATTTTAATAGAATCATTGGGGGATACGCTTATTTATACAACTGCTGCTGGTTGGTTGCAGCTCATTTTAGATATAGGATGGGGGATTAAGGTGTCAGAGTGGGTGTTAAATCAGTCGTGGGGATTGCCTGTGTTGCTTGCCTTCTTGATGGTCGTATTCGTATTTGAGTCACGGAAAGCCTTTAAGGCATATAAAGAAAAAAGACGTTTTGAATTGGGATGGGCTCTTTTGTTTGCGCTTGTGGCTTTATTGGCGATGATCGTCCTGGTGGCATATTAATACATAACCAAAAACAAGACACCGCCAGAAGCTTCCGGCGGTGTCTTGTTTAATGATTGGCTATAAACGTTGAGTAAATCCGTTATCCTTCGTTACCGTTCATTCATGACGGCCTCTGTTGCGGCCCAGGCTCTGCCGGCACGCATGGCCAGGAAGAAGCAGAGGATGAGGACGATGGACGCGGAGATGTAGGGAAAGTTGATGTTGACATCAAACAGATACCCTGCCACCAGCGGTCCAGCAATATTCCCCAGACTGGTGTAAGCCGAGTTCAGGCCGGCCACGTAGCCTTGTTGATCCTTCGCCAGCTTGGACATTTGCGTACCGATCGCGGGACGCAAGATGTCAATCGACAGGAAGACCAGGAAGGTAACAAGGAATATCAGCCAGTATTTATGCACAAACAGGGTTAACAGGATACAGATCCCTGCGGTAAGCAAACTGAGCGTAATAACTCTTTTCTCACCGAACCGGTTCAAGATCCAACCGAATATCGTCGCTTGGACGACGGCACCCGCAATCGATCCAAACGTGATGATCATGGCAATGTCTTTAGGGGTGAACCCGAATTTGTGATCCACAAACAGGCCGAACACCGTTTCATAATTGGCAAGACCGAACGAGAGTACAAATACAATGATCAAACTTAGGAAGTAAGGTTCCTTGAAAGAACGCACCAGTTGGACAGCCAGGCTCTCCTTCTTCCGTCCCAGCACGGTAGGTGCTTCCTGCTTGGCAGAGGATTCCGGAAGCAGCAGCAACGTTACCAGCGCGGCAATTCCTCCTGCAACGGCTGCGGCGTAGAAAGGAACGCGAATGCCAAACTCGGCGATAAATCCACCGATGCCCGGTCCGATGATGAAGCCTGTCGTAATCGCAGCATTAATGAATCCCATGCCCCTGGCACGTTCCTCATTCGAAGTCACGTCAGCCGTGTAGGCCATAACAGCGGGCATAATGAGTGCAGCGCCGATACCACCCAGCATTCTCGATGCGAACAGGAGTGGCGGTGTGCTGGCAGCTCCGAACAACCATTCCGATACGGCGAACACAATCATACCGCAGATGATGATTTTTTTACGTCCGATGGTGTCGGACAATCTTCCCGCAAGGGGCGAGAATAACAGCTGTGTTAATGAAAAAGCGGCAACGAGCATGCCTACCGTGCTTCCGCTGATATGCAGTTCCGTCATATAGGTTGGCATAATAGGTATGACGAGCCCGATCCCGGTGAAGACTAGAAATATATTGAACATGAGGAGCAGAATGGCTCCATTGTTTCGCGTCAGTAATGACATGATGATTCCTCCAAAAATAAAAGACGATTTAATAAAGATATGATGAAAATGATTGTAATTCGATTAACTATATACTGAACGTTCGGTTTGTAATGGAGTATGAAAAAAGGGTCTGGTTTTTCATGATTTCTTTTCAATGCCATGCAGAAATACTTTGATGGCGGCATGATAAAGGGAAAGCGCATTTTCCACCTTGGTTATACGGGACATCTGGCTTAGGCCAACAATGAGGCTCTCAAAGATGACGGACAGCTGCTCCACATTATGATTCTCAAACTCCCCGCGATCAATCCCTTGCTGCAGCAATTTCTGATCGAATTCCAAATGGCTCCGAATAATCTGGACGATTCGTTGCTCTACTTCCTCGGTAACATCTCCATTGCTGTTCATAAATTCATCAAGCGCCTTGGAGAAGGGGTGGTTCAGATCATCAAACACCAATTGATCGGCTATTCCGTACAGCTTGTCAACGGTCGTGGTGTAATGCTGCTCTTTACTGTTCCATTTCTGTTCCCACTCGAGGTCCCATTCCTCGATCAGATACAGAAACAGCCCTTCCTTGCTCTTGAAATGATAATAGATATTCCCTTTGCTGCTGCCCGTGGCTTCAACGATTTCCTCAATGGACGTGGATTTGTAACCCTTCTGCATAAAAAGCGCCTTGGCGGCTTCGGCTATGCGTCGCTTGGTATCTTCCGTTTGTTGTTGTTTTTTATTCACGCATGCACCCCCTTATGATCCTGGGTCATTCAAAATTTATATACTGAACGTTCGTTCTGTATCTTACCAAATACAATTAATTTATTCAAGACCTCTTGCTGGAGACCTCCATAGGGTGCGTTTGCAGAGGAGTTCCATATTGCTCAGCCGGCGCTCAGCAAGACCATTTCCAGACTCGAGGAGGATCCGAAATTGGACTCTGTGTTATCGGATCCAATCGGTTTCCCAAAAATAACCGTTACCATCAATAGGTAGCGGTTATTGTAGAACGTGATTCATTCCCTTTAATGGTTTACTTCAATGAACTTACGCGATTTCTCATGATAGGACAGCAGCTCTGAAACGGTTACAAATTCGTAGCCTCTCTTTTGCAGCTCCGGCAGAATCACTTTGAGGGCTTCAACTGTCTGTGTACTACTCGGCACAAAGTCGTGCATCAGTACAATGTCTCCATTATGGGCATTATCCAGCACTTTTTTGGCAATCCGATTAACGCCGGGCTTTCGCCAGTCCAGCGTATCCTGGTGCCATGACCATAATACGGTCAGCATACCGAAATCCTTGCTCGTGCGGACAATCGCTTCATTATAACTGCCTCCGGGTGGACGAAACAGAACGGTTCGAATGCCGGTTGCATGAAAAATCGCATCCTGCGTCTGATTCAGCTCGCTCGTTAACTTACTGACGTTAATATTGTGAAAGGGAGGATGGGAGTATGAGTGATTGCCAATCTCATGTCCTTCCTGCAGCTCTCGCGCTACGATCTCGGGGTGTTTCTCCACCCGGCTGCCAACAACGAAGAAGGTAGCCTTTGCGTCATATTGCTTTAGCAGATCCAGAATTTGAACGGTATTCTGCTCGTCTGGACCATCATCAAAGGTAAGGGCAATTACTTTGTTGTGTGTGGGGACTTCCCATACAATCTCGCCGCGTTCCTCATAATAATCCCTGCCTTTGGAAGCGGATGGTGCATGCTCGGCGTTAACAACATTCGGATAGCAAAGGGAAATGGAGAGAGCGATTAATACGACGGTTGAGAGTTTTTTCATGGTGAGGGGTATCCTTTTCTCGGCTGTTCTAGTCTTCGCATATAACAATGCAAGCCTATTTATCATTTGGTGATAACGGTAAAATTATTCTTTATGGCACACGGAAGCATTTGAATCGATGAATTAAAGCGGTGGCTCAAGCTATTAAGTAAGGTGATGCCAAAAAATATGAGTTTCATATATTGACATCATATGGTTGGACATGGTATTATCAATTTTGTCGCTAAGACGAAATGTGCACACCTAGATATCGGAATGAGATCGCAATATATTGCGATTCCCACGCGTACCTTCGGCTATGTAAGTGAACGTGAACGACGCTAGGAACATGCGCGGATAAATATGCCGGGGTGGCGGAATTGGCAGACGCACAGGACTTAAAATCCTGCGGTAGGTGACTACCGTACGGGTTCGACCCCCGTCCTCGGCATTATAACAGCGTCTGGTAAGATGCAAAATAAGTCGGCCCCCGTATGGGTGCCGGCTTATTTTTTAAATCGACACAAGGTCAATTCATGATAAGCGTTGTTATTTGATTCAAATTGAACGGAAGATGTTATGGTGTTCCGATTATAGAAATCGCATTCTTTTATGATTCCATGCTGGCCTGTGTGAGGAGGAGAGAGGAGACATGCGGATGTTTAACAATGATTGGGACCTTATTCTGCAGGGAGAAATGGATAAGCCTTATTTTCAAGCGTTGATGGAGCGGGTGGACGAGGAATACCGGCACAGCACGGTGTATCCCCCCAAGGAAGATATATTTCGGGCTCTTCAGCAAACATCGTACCAATCGACAAAAGTCGTTATTTTGGGACAAGACCCTTATCACGGTCGTGGGCAGGCGCAGGGACTGAGCTTTTCCGTTTCGCCCGGGGTTACGATTCCTCCGTCTCTACGAAATATACATAAGGAGCTTGCTTCGGATCTGGGAATCTCGATTCCCCGTCACGGTTCCTTGCAATCGTGGGCGGATCAAGGAGTACTGCTGCTCAATGCAGTGCTTACGGTTCGCGAAGGCGAGCCGAACTCGCATAAAGGGATCGGGTGGGAGAAATTCACTGATACGGTTATTGCGAAACTGAATGAACGTGATCAGCCAATGGTTTTTATATTATGGGGCAGTTACGCACAGAAGAAAGGTTCCTTCATAGACCGAAGCCGGCACAAGGTGCTTGAGTCCAGTCATCCGAGTCCGTTTGCAGCGCATAAAGGATTCTTCGGTAGTCGTCCATTTTCAGCATCGAATGCTTTTTTAATGCAAAAGGGTATGGATCCGGTGAATTGGGACATCCCGAGCACACCGGGCGATGGAGATGAATAATCCGCGAGAGGTGACCTTCATGAAGCATTGGATTGGTCGTCATGTTGTCATTCAGCGTTTAGACGGGGCGAAAAGCACGGTTGAAGGTGTGCTGAAAGGGTGGGATCCCGTTCAGGAAAAAGTGATTCTAGGTCCGGGTGAGCTTGTTATACCGTTTCGTGCCATTCATAGAATTATGCCGAGAAACGCATACCCGGCCTTGAACTCCATCGGTTATGTCGTGAATCATACCATTCAATTCGATAATGCCGTCTATTTTGGATCTTCCGTGATGATATGGAGGGGCAATCGACTGGTGTCATCACAGGCCATCCTGACTACTCACGATGAGGATACCGTTACCCTGTCAAATGGCATGATATTGCGCAAGGACGAGCATTATTTTGTGGTTCGATCTCTGCGCGGCAATGCGTGATTCGTTATATAAAGGATGTCCCCAGCAGCCATCGTGAAGTTGGCGGGGACATCCTTTTTTGTACAAATGGCAGTTGTATGTCTCCAGTAACTCGAGTTCATTATACGTCTTCTACTTTTTCGGCAAGGAACAGCTCGTAAATCCGTACCACGATAATTTTGACGATCATGTAGGCGGGAATGGCGAGCAGGATGCCAAGCAGCCCGAAGAAATCGCCGCCTACAAGAATGAGGACAATCGTAGTTAGCGGGTGAATATCCAGCTGTTTCCCGTAGATGACTGGTGTCAGAATATTATCTTGGATCTGCTGAGCGATGACAATGACGACAACAGACCATATCGCAATCGAAGGAGATTCGATAAATCCGATGATCACGGCAGGAATGGTCGCCAGCAGCGCTCCGATATACGGGATGAAATTCAAGAAGAAGGAGATCACCGTCAAGAGCAAAGAATAGGGCAGCCCGATGATCAGAAATCCGATATAGATCATTATGCTAAGTATAAGATTCAGGATCACTTTGCCGATAATAAAATGGCTGAGTGCTGTATCGATCTCACTCAGTACTTCCTTGCCGTCGCGGCGGTATCGTCTTGGCAGGACGCTGAGCAGCCTAGGCGGAAGCTTGCTGCCTTCCTTCAGCATGTAGTACAGAATGATCGGAATTGTAGCAATAATAACAAGAACGCTGGATACAACGGTAATCAGATTGTTGATGGAGTTGCTGATCCAGGTAATGATCCGATTCATGTACTCCGTTAGTGTGGTAGACAGCTCGGATTCCGTTGGTATAAAGCGTGACCAGTATGGATTCTGCTGCAGCTGGTCAATCTGTTGCTGCACACCCTCTACCAGAAAGGGGGCATTACTGATAAAATTTTCGATCTGCTCGCGCAGTGTCGGCCACACCACAATGCCGAAGATGGCACAGAGACCGGCAAACACGAAATACAGCATCAGGACGCCAATGGATCGTTTGATTTTCCGCCGCTCCAGGTAATCCACAATCGGTCTGAGCAGATAATAGAAGAAGCCGGCCATCGCGACGGGAACAATCAGCATATTGAACATGGAGACGATTGGCCGGAACAAGAAGCTGATTTCGGATCCGAGATAAATGATCAAGAGCAGTGCGATTATGCCAAAGCATGTCCTGAAATATTTGCTCTGCATCATGGGCAATCCCTCCATACAACGAATAGGTAAATACATAGGTACGATGTAACATTTGTATTTAACCAATTTTGAGGGATTTGAAATCACCAGTTTATGTTATCAGTTTCGTATGGTGACCCGGGTATGAATCGGCACGAGGGAGGCAAGCTCAATGACATCCTCGTTGTACATCCGAATGCAGCCATGGGAAACGTAGCGGCCGATGGATGAAGGGTCATTCGTGCCATGGATGCCATAATGGGGTTTGGACAACCCTAACCAATAGGCTCCAAAAGGCCCCCCGGGATTCGGCTGTTTGTTGACGATGGTGTAATTGCCGGGCGGCGTCTGCGTAGCCATTTTACCGATGGCGACCGGGAATGTACGTACCACGATGTCGCCGTCGAGCAGGTGCAGCTGAAAGTCGGATAAATCGACAATAATGCGGTATTGGGGCATCTTAATCCATCTCCTTCATGATTCATGCTATGAATCAGGGGGAAGGCCGGCCCCTAAATCAACCTAAAATAGGCAAATTACACCTTCATGACTTGGTAGAAATTTCATCCATTGATAACGGCCTGCCGATGTTATATTTAATATGTTAAGCAGTAACAACGTTTACATCAGGAAGGGGAAACCGATGTCTCCTGCTAGGTTTTATCAAAAATATATTAAAAATAATATGTTTACCAAAATGCTGCTGTTAATCTCCCTGATTGCGGTGGTTACCATTGTCACCTTATCTTTTCTCATGTATTACTTCTTGTTTCAATCGGCCGTTCGCAGCGAACTGGACATTCAGCGAAGCGCTGTTGAGCGGGTGGAACGGCAATTGAATCAAAAATATGAGAACGCGCAGTCCTATGTAAATGACTTATACCGCAACAGTTCTCTAGGCATTGACACTTCCTATTTCCTCATGAACTCGTTTAATGAGTACATGGCCAAGCGAATGGATCGGATCGCGGGCGGCGGACAGTCCAATTCAGACAGTGTGGTCGCATACTTCAAGCAGAGACTGGACGATGACCCGGATATTGAGAATATTATGCTGTACAGTGCCGAGAAGCAGTATGTGTATGTTTACAAGCAGGGCAGCATGACGAGGCTCTATCAGGCGAACGCCACGCATTCTTATATCCCGGACGTGATGGCGATGGAGAGCCAAAGTGTCACGTTGCCGAATCTATGGGTACGTAAGCTAGCCGGAGATGTAAATTTGCCGTTATTTTCGATCCGAAGCCCGATTAATGATATGACCACATACAAGAACCTGGGGCAGCTGGTTATTTTATATCGAACGGAAGCGCTGAATGCCGTCCTGAACAGCGGGGATGATCCATTGAAGGGGTCCGTACTGGTTCTGTCGGGTGAGGGCCGGGTGATGTTTGATTCCTCTGGTAAATATTACGGCCAGAAGTATCCTTATGCCGACCGCCTGCTGAATTCCAAAGAAACTGTGAACCTAGACGAGGAATCGTATATTACAACGGCAGCCCACAGCCAGGCAGGTTATACGGTAGTTGGCATTACACCTAAACGTGAGATCGCTGAATCTTTCCATGGCGTGCAGAGCACCATCATGATTGCTGCCCTGCTGTGCATCGTGATTGCGGTATCCATTCCTTCGCTGATGATCGTCAACTACTCCAAGCGCACCGATAACATTATCCGTTTTATGCGCAAGGTAGAGAAGGGGGAATTCGTTGCACGGATGCAGGATACCAAGGAGGATCAGCTTGGGCAAATTGCGGGCAGCTTCAATGAAATGCTGGATGAACTTTCCCGGTATATCGACAAGGTGTATAAGGCAGAGATTAACCAGAAGAACGCGGAGCTGTCTGCACTGCAAGCGAGAATTAACCCGCATTTTTTATACAATACGCTTGAAGTGATTCGGATGAGAGCTCTCTCGCAGGGGGCTCAGGATGTCGGTGATATGATCTACAGCTTGTCGATGCTGTTCAAGAATATCGTTCAGCATAAGTCCCACTACACATTGAAGGATGAGCTGGAGGCGTGCAGGCTCTACCTGGAGCTGTTTCGAATTCGCTATAAGGACAAGTATATTTATAAAATGCACTGTGAGGAACAAATCAAACATGTGCCGATGATGAAAATGTCGCTGCAGCCACTGATTGAAAACTACATCGTTCATGGGCTGCGCAGCGACCAGGATGATAACTGGCTAATGGTTAACGCGACGCAGCAGGATGATGATGTCGTAATCGAGATCAAGGATAACGGGAAAGGGATCGAGCCAGAGCAGCTTGAGGAGATCAAATCCCGGCTGGAAATGGCCGAGTCGAGTGAAGAATCATTTGGACTGCGGAGTGTGAATGAGCGATTAAAGCTGACGTTTGGAAGTTCGTACGGAATGGACATCCAGAGTGAGCCGGGCAGCGGTACAACGGTGACAGTCAAATTTCCGGTGACAGAAGGGAAGCTGAATAAGGATGTATAAAGTGTTTATCGTGGACGATGAACCATTTATTATAGAAGGATTGGTTGACGTCGTGGATTGGTCGAAGTATGGCATTGAGGTGGTGGGGCATGCGGGGAATGGCCGTCAGGCGCTGGAGAAGATGGCGGTCATTCCGGTTGACATTCTCATCACGGATATCTCGATGCCTGTCATGACGGGACTTGAATTGATTGAAGGCGCACGAAAATTGAACCGCAATTTGAAGGTAATCATCCTGAGCGGCTTCGACGATTTTGCCTATTTGAAGGAAGGCATGCGTCTGGGGATCGAGAATTATTTGCTCAAGCCGATCAATCTGAAGGAATTGGAAGAAACGATTGCCAGCACAACGGATAAAATGAACAAATCCAGAAGAGAAATGAGACTGGACGAGTACGACATTAACGTATTGCGGAGCAATATTCTGTACCGCTGGATCACGGACCGGATTGAGCCGGAGGAACTGGAGGAGCGCACGACCCTTCTGGGGCTGAACCTGAATTTGCCGTATGTCATGGCGTCTATCCTGAGAGCGGATTTCACGCCGCTTGCGAACAGCCTGTATCAATTAATGGATCAGGAGCCGGGTGTCCTGTATTTCCGGGACAACGACGGCGATCACGTGGTGATTTTTATGATGAAAGATCCGGACACGGAAAAAGCGAGAGCCATTCGGCTGCTGCAGCAGGTGCGCGAGCAATGCTATGAAGAGGAGCTGTCCATCTCACTTGGCAGCGTGGAAAGTCTCGGCGGAAATTATAAGGACAGTTATCTTCATGCCAAGGAGGCGCAGGAATACTATCTTGTTCTGGAGCAGCCCTCCTACGTGGATTATGTTGATGTTCAAGCCAAGAAGGGGGAAGCGGCGGAATCCTATTCCGTGCAGTGGCCCGAGTATGCCAAAGGCATCGCCGGTAGGGACAAGCAGGTACTGTTTGATTTGATCGATAGTGATTTTGATGGGCTTCGCCATACGCAGGGGATGATCCCGACGACACTCAAGAGTATCGCCGTCGAGATGGTCATTCGCCTGAAACTGGAGCTGAACGATATCCAATACACGGCTGCCCCTGATTTTGTGAAAAATACGATTACTGATATTATGGATTCCGTATCGATCGACGATCTGATTACGGCCGTGAAGGACGGGGTCGGCGGGCTGGTTGATTCGCTCAACAATGATGTGAAGAGCCCTGTCATCCAGCAGATTCTGCATCATATCCAGCACCATTATAATGAGGATTTGTCGCTGAAGGTGTTAGGCGCTCAGTATCATATCCACCCCGTCTATCTGGGGCATCTGTTCCATAAAGAGACGGGAGAGAACTTTACGGAGTATATTAACCGGTACCGGATTGAAAGAGCGAAGGAGCTGCTCCGAAACTCTTCAACGAAAGTACAAGATATCGCAAAAAATGTAGGTTATTGGGAAACCGGTTATTTCTATAAACAGTTCAAAAAATTTGTCGGCGTATCGCCGAGGGATTTTCGAGGAATGCTCTGATTGATTTAATCAGAGTTTTTTTCTTTATTTTCACCATAATACCTTTAATTTTTCGCCTATGTGAAACTGCTTTCATGGGATAACCTTATAAGTGTAGAGACACAAGGATTCAAAAGGGAGGATAAACATGAGTAAATCGAAAAAGAAATGGCTCCTGCCCCTAACGCTTTTATTGTCCGCATCCATGCTGTTGTCGGCATGCGGGGGCAACAAAGAGAGTGCAGGGAACGGCGGGGGAACTGCCGAGAAACCGGTTGAGCTGATCTGGTACACCATCGGAACACCTCAAAAGGATGTTGACAAGGTTGAGGAAGAAATCAATAAATACACTGCTGAGAAGATTGGTGTAACCGTTGACATGAAAATGATCGACTTCGGTGATTACAACCAGAAGATGCAAGTAATGGCAGCTTCCGGCGAACCGATGGATATCTTGTTCACAAGCTCATGGGCGTTTGACTATGTGCAAAATGCACGTAAAGGCGCATTCATGGAAATGGACGAGCTGATTGAAAGTCATGGACAAGGCATTAAAGACGCGATTGACCCTGCGTTCCTGGAAGGTTCCAAGGTTGATGGTCACAACTATGCGATTCCTGCAAACAAAGAGCTTCCTGCTCAAGAAGCATGGCGCTTTAATAAAACATTGCTTGATAAGTACAACCTCGATATTTCGAACGTGAAATCGATGGAAAGCTTGGAGCCACTGCTGAAAACGATTAAGGAAAAAGAACCGAACGTCGTTCCTTTGGCACTTAGCAAAGACTTCGGTCCATTGCTTCCGTTTGACTACATCATCGAAAAAATGCCAATGGCCGTTTACCTGGATGACAAGGAAGATCTGAAAGTTGTGAACTTCCTCGAAATGCCAGAAACAATGGACATGCTTAAATTGATGAACAAGTACTACAAAGCGGGATACATTTCCCCAGAAGCAGCTACAACAACTTCGACGCAAGATCTGATGACTTCCGGCAACTGGTTCGCAGACCGTGCGGCAACGCAGCCGTTCGCAGACAATCTGTGGAGCCAAAGCTACGGCTATCCGGTAGTGTCCACTCCGGCTGGCGATGCAACGATCTTCAACTGGTCGGTAATGGGTTCGATGCAAGCGATTTCCGCTAACTCGAAATACCCTGAGAAAGCCATGGAGTTCCTGAACCTGCTGAACACAGACGTATATCTTCGTAACCTGGTTGACTCCGGTATCGAAGGCGTACACTACAAAAAGCTTAGCGAGAACGTAATGGAAAACTTGCCAGAATCGAAAAACTACGACATGCCTACCTTCGCGCTTGGTAATGTCATGCTGACTTATTTGAATCCTGAGGATCCTGAGAACAAATGGGAAGAGTTCAAGAAGTTTAACGAGTCCGGCCAGCCTGCTCCGCTTCTCGGTTTCAACTTCGATCCAACCAAAGTATCCACAGAGCTCGCAGCAGTCAACAACGTAAAAGAAGAGTTCTGGGCGCCGCTGATGACAGGTACCGTCAATCCTGAAGAGTTCCTGCCAAAAGCGAATCAAAAGCTGAAAGCCGCTGGTCTGGACAAGATCATCGCTGAAGCACAAAGCCAAATTGATGCTTGGAAAGCAAGCAAGTAATAACAATGCATGAAGCGGTCTCTCTTGTCCCAAGGACAGTAGATACCGCTGCAGCATGAACAAGGACGGGGCGGCGGATGTTCACCGCCCTTCTTTTGTTCATTCATGCACATCACGAGGAGGGGTAAGCGTGAGAGCGATCGGACAGTTTTTCAAAAATATTATGACGAATAAGGCCATGCTGTTCATGGTTTTGCCGGGGACCCTATGGTTTCTCTTATTCTCATATTTGCCCATGTTCGGGACCATTATTGCATTTAAGGAATACCGCTTTAGCCGGGACGGCTTCTGGGCAAGTATCGTTAATAGTGAATGGGTAGGATTCCAAAACTTTAAATTCCTGTTCAGTACCAACGATGCTTACATCATTACGCGCAACACCGTACTTTATAATTTCGTGTTCATCATTTTGGGTCTCATTCTATCCGTAGTACTGGCTATCGTGTTGTCCGAAATTGTGAATAAGAAATTGGCGAAAGTCTATCAAACGGGTATGTTTCTGCCGTATTTCTTGTCCTGGGTTATTGTAGGTTATTTTGCATTCAGTTTCCTGAGCATGGATAAAGGGATGCTCAATCAGATCCTGGGATGGTTTGGCATGGAGCCGGTTCAATGGTATTCCGAAGCCAAGTATTGGCCGATATTCCTGACGTTAATCAGTTTGTGGAAATCCGTTGGTTATAACAGTGTCGTTTATCTGGCGGCAATTATGGGGATCGACAAATCCTTGTACGAAGCGGCGATGATTGACGGCGCGAACAAATGGCAGCAGATTAAAGCCATCACGCTTCCGATGCTGAAACCGCTGATGACCATTTTGACTCTTCTTGCGATCGGTAAAATCTTCTACGCTGACTTTGGTCTCTTCTATCAAGTGCCAAGGGATTCGGGAACCTTGTATTCCGTAACGAACGTTATCGATACCTATGTATATCGTGGTCTGAAGACTACAGGCGAGATCGGAATGAGTACTGCTGCGGGTCTGTACCAGTCGGTAGTCGGATTTATTCTCGTTATGGTATCGAACTATATCGTTCGTAAATATGACAAGGATAATGCATTGTTCTAATCGATCAATCTACCAAGAAGGGGGTATGTGACGTGTTCAAATCTAAAAGCAAGATGAAAGATTTCCATCAGCTTTCATCCGGGTGGAATGTCGTGTTCAACCTGATTGCCGGTATTTTCTCGTTCCTGTGTGTATTTCCGTTTTTGTTCGTCATGATCATTTCATTTACGGATGAAGGCGCCCTTGCCCGCAACGGATATCAAATCTGGCCGGAAAAATGGAGTCTGGAAGCCTATAAATATGTATTCCAAACGGGCGATACACTCCTTCGTTCCTATGGCGTTACGATCTTTGTAACGGTAGTGGGGACGTTGATCAGCTTGTTTATTATCTCGTTGTATGCTTATGCCATCTCTCGTAAAGGGTTCAGATATCGGAACTTCTTCGCGTTCTTTGCATTTTTCACGATGCTGTTTAACGGGGGTCTGGTACCGACTTATATCGTTGCAACACAATTGCTCGGTCTGAAAGATTCCATCTGGGCTTTGATCCTGCCATTGGCACTCAACGCCTTCTATATTATGATACTTCGTACGTTCTACAGCACCAGCGTTCCGGATGCCATCATTGAATCCGGTAAAATCGACGGTGCGAGCGAGTTTAAAATTTTCTACAAGCTGGTATTGCCGCTATCCTTGCCGGGTCTGGCAACCATCGGGTTGTTCAGCACCTTGGGTTATTGGAATGACTGGTTCAACGCATTGCTCTACATTGATGATCCGAACCTGGTTCCACTGCAATCCATGCTCATGCGGATTGAGACCAGCATGCAGTTCATCTTGCAGAACTCTCAGAATTCATCCCTTAGCATGGCCGCTCTGCAGAGCATGCCGCAGGATACTTCGAGGATGGCGATGGTCGTTCTGGCAACCGGACCGATTATTCTGGCCTATCCGTTCTTCCAGCGCTATTTCATTCAAGGTCTGACCATCGGCGCGGTTAAAGAATAAATTCTTCATGTACCGGAGGGTATGAGATGACTTATAAAGATTCCAGTAAACCCATTACGGAAAGAGTGGAACATCTTCTTGGCCTGATGAACCTGAAGGAAAAGGTTGGGCAGCTGATTCAGCCGTTCGGCTGGAAGACCAATGAAGTGAATAAAGGTCGGATTACATTAACGGATTCATTTAAAGAGCAAGTGAAAAATGGCGGCGTCGGATCCCTTTACGGGACCCTGCGCGCCGATCCATGGACCGGTGTAACACTTGAGACCGGTCTTTCTCCGCGTGAAGGAGCAGAAGCCGTCAATCACATCCAGCGGTACGCCATTGAGGAATCACGTCTGGGTATTCCGATTCTGATCGGGGAGGAATGCTCGCATGGGCACATGGCCATCGGCGGCACGGTTTTCCCGGTCCCGCTGTCCATTGGAAGCACATGGAACGTGGATTTGTACCGGGATATGTGCCGTGCCGTGGCGCTCGAAACGCGCAGCCAAGGCGGTGCCGTCACCTATTCCCCGGTCCTCGACGTCGTGCGCGATCCAAGATGGGGCCGTACCGAGGAATGCTTCGGCGAAGATCCATACCTGATCAGCGAATATGCGGTCGCATCGGTTGAAGGCCTTCAAGGCGATTCATTGGACAGCCCGAACAGTGTTGCGGCGACATTGAAGCATTTTGTGGGTTATGGGAGTTCCGAAGGCGGGAGAAATGCGGGTCCCGTGCATATGGGAACACGTGAATTGATGGAAGTGGATATGCTGCCTTTCAAGAAAGCCGTGGAGGCAGGAGCTGCATCCATTATGCCGGCCTATAACGAGATTGACGGCGTGCCTTGCACCGTCAATACCGAGCTCCTTGACGGCATTCTCCGCAAGGAGTGGGGCTTTGACGGCATGGTAATTACCGACTGCGGTGCCATCGATATGCTGGCCAGCGGCCATGATACTGCTGAAGACGGAATGGATGCCGCTGCTCAGGCACTTCGTGCCGGTATCGATATGGAGATGTCAGGCGAGATGTTCAGTAAGCATCTCCTGAACGCGATCGAGTTAAACAAACTTGAGGTTGCCGTACTGGATGAGGCTGTTCGCCGCGTATTGACCTTGAAGTTCAAGCTCGGACTATTCGAGAAGCCTTACGTGGATCCGCAGGTAGCGGAAGAAGTTATCGGCAGCCAGCAGCATATCGAACTTGCCAGACAGCTTGCGGCGGAAGGCATCGTCCTGCTCAAGAATGAAGGCCAGGCGCTGCCGTTATCCAACGAAAGCGGTGTGATTGCCGTCATTGGACCTAACGCCGATCAAGGATACAATCAGCTCGGAGATTATACGTCTCCGCAGCCGCCGGCAAGCGTGACCACCGTACTGGGTGGAATCCGCGCGAAACTGGAAGATGAAGCTGAACGTGTATTATATGCACCGGGCTGCCGCATTAAGGATGACTCCAGGGAAGGCTTTGATTTCGCATTAGCTTGCGCGAATCAGGCAGATACCGTGGTCATGGTACTGGGCGGTTCCAGCGCACGCGACTTTGGCGAGGGCACGATCGATTTGCGCACAGGGGCATCGAAGGTTACGGACGACGCTTTAAGTGACATGGATTGCGGTGAGGGCATCGACCGGATGACACTGCAGTTATCCGGCGTTCAATTGGAGTTGGCCCAGGAGATTCATAAGCTTGGCAAGCGGATGATCGTTGTGTATATCAATGGCCGGCCAATTGCGGAGCCGTGGATCGACGAGCATGCGGATGCCATCCTGGAAGCATGGTATCCGGGCCAGGAGGGCGGACATGCAGTAGCGGACATTTTGTTCGGCGATGTGAATCCGTCCGGTAAGCTGACGATGTCGTTACCAAAGCATGTCGGACAGCTTCCGGTTTACTATAACGGCAAGCGGTCGCGCGGTAAGCGTTACCTCGAAGAGGATTCCCAGCCGCGTTATCCGTTCGGATACGGGCTCAGCTATACCGAGTTCAGTTATTCGGATATTCAAATTACACCAGAAGTGATCGGAACTGGCGAAACAGCTGTTGTCTCCGTGAATGTTACAAACAGCGGCGACAGGGAAGGATCCGAGGTTGTACAATTGTATGTGAGCGACGTGGCCAGCAAATATACGAGACCGGCTCGTGAGCTGAAGGGCTTCCGCAAAATTTCGTTGCAGCCTGGAGAGCGGTGCAAGGTGGAATTTACCGTCGGTGCGGAACAGCTTCAATATATCGGTCAAAATTACAAGCAAGTGGTTGAACCTGGCTTGTTCCGTATCATGGTTGGCAGACATGTGAACGATACGCTGAGTGCAGATCTGACTGTACAGGAGGGTTAAGGAATGGAACGCATTCGACGTTTTATACGCGAACTTTCGGAGCGGCAGTGGCTTGAGTCAGTAGAGCTTGGAGAGTGGAACATTACCCGAGCCACGTACATGGTTCCGGGCGTGTATGAAGATAAAGCCCCTTATACGGAAGGACAAGACTTCAACCGATTCCCGAGCACACAGGGGACAACCTATTTCTTTCGGAGGAACCTTGAATGGCCCACGCACTGGGTGGACGGAGCGATCGGACTTGTGTTCCACTCCGGGGGCGAGGGCTTACTGCGCATAAACGGAGTATCTTATCAGGGTTTGGATCGTAATCATACCTTCGTCAAGCTTGATCCGAAACGCACCGGCTTGAATATGGAGCTTGAGATCGAGTTGTACGATCCGATTCCGGAGCCGGTGGACCCGCTGAATCAGCAGGCTGTCATTCAGCCTCCGATTACTAAGGTGCAAAGCTTGCTTGTCAAGGTGAACGTGTCCGTTCAGAGCCTGATGTACACCGCGACCGTGATTCGGGATTCACTTATCCTGTTGCCGGATAGCGATATGCGGCGCATCCGCTTAATGGAGGCGCTGTATCAGGCGATGGACCGCTTTGTCAGCCTGGATGACGCCGCCATCCGGGACGGCGCTCAGGTAACCGGGATTGAGCATGATCTGAAACGGACCGTTACTGCCATTGGCGGCCATGCTGAAGGCACGGAGTTTATGGTGGGTCAATCGCATATTGACATTGCTTGGCTGTGGCCCGTCCGGGAAACCGTACGTAAAACAAGCCGGACCTTCTCCACCATGGATGCGCTGATGAATGAGTATCCCGAATTTAAGTACGCGCAGAGCCAGCCTTTGCTATACCAATTCCTGAAGGATCATGATCCTGAGCTGTACGAGAGAGTGAAGGCTAGAATCAAGGAAGGACGCTGGGAGCTTGTCGGCGGGATGTGGGTCGAACCGGACCTGAACATTCCGAGCGGGGAGTCCCTCATGCGTCAATTGCTATACGGGCAACGCTTCTATCAAGAAGAGTTTGGGCGGACATCTCATATTGAATGGCTGCCGGATACATTCGGATATTGTGCATCGCTGCCTCAGATCTTGAAGCATGGCGGCATTCGTTATTTCATGACAACAAAACTCGGCTGGAACGATACGAATGTGTTTCCTTATGACCTGTTCCATTGGGTTGGGATCGATGGAACACCGATGTTATCTTATCTCAATCACGGCGTGAACGAGAACACGCTGCCCAAAGATGTTCACGAGCATTGGCAGTCATACCGCCAAAGAGCCGTTCATCCGGAGCAGATGCTGCTGTATGGACACGGTGACGGTGGAGGCGGCGTAACCCGCGAAATGTTGGAATATATCGACCGTGCCGAGCTTATGGTCGGTCAACCGGCCAGCAAGTATAGCACAGCTGCCGAGTTTTTCGGCGGGATTGAGGATGCACAGCCGAAGCTGCCGAAATGGCGCGGGGATTTGTACCTCGAGCTTCATCGCGGCACCTATACAACGCATGCGCGGAACAAGCGTCATAACCGGAAAGCGGAAATCCTGTACCGCGAGGCGGAGTTATGGAATTCGGTGGCATTTTCGTCGATGAGCAATGAGCAGCAGCAGGCGATTATGAGGGAGCTGCATGACGGCTGGAAGTTGATTTTGCTGAATCAATTTCATGATATTATCCCGGGCTCTGCCATTACGGAGTCTTACGTCACCTCTGAGAAGGAATACGCAGAGGTGTTCCAAAAAGGAAATCATAGCCTCCGTCTTGGGCTTCAGGTATTGGCGGATCAGGCCGATACAGAAGGGGAAGGCATTCCGTATGTCGTCTTTAACGGACTTGGATGGAGCAGAGATGCCGTCATTTCGATTGAAGGAGAGCATGGCCTTGCGCCGTATGATTCGGATGGAGCGCTGCTGCAGTACGATGCGCAAACAGAAGGAAACAGTAAAACCACTCACCGCTTGAATGTTCATGTTCAAGGCATCCCGGCTTTGGGATACAAGACCATTTGGTTGAAGCCTTTGGCAGGAAACAAGGCGGTGGCGGAGAATTCTACTACAGTGTTCGCAGATTCCTGGGAAACGGATTATTATAAGGTCAGCTTTAATGGGCGCGGGGAAATCACGAGCCTGTGGGATAAAGAGGCCAATCGGGAAGTGGTCAAGCCGGGCGAAGCCGCGAACCGCTTCCACTTCTTCCATGACCGTCCTACGCTGTGGGACGCATGGGATATCGATACCCGTTACGAGGAGCAATTAGCCGGAGAGGCGGAGCTGATCGAGAAGAAGCTCGTGCAAGCGGGTGAGGTGCAGGATGTGCTGCGTTTCCGCTGGCGTATCCATAACTCGGAGATTATCCAGGATATGATTTTTTATCATCATGACCGGCGGATCGACTTCAAGACGCAAGTCAGCTGGAACGAATCACACAAACTGCTGAAAGTCGGCTTCCCAATCGGGGTCGTTGCCGATAAGGCTACGTATGAGATTCCGTTCGGAACCATCGAGAGACCGACCCATCGCAATACAAGCTGGGAACAGGCGCAATATGAAGTCTGTGGCCACCGTTTCGCGGATGTGTCGGAGCATGGATACGGCGTCAGCCTCATCAACGACTGCAAGTACGGGTATGACATTCAGGATAGCACGATCCGGTTATCCCTGCTGCGCGCACCGAAGTGGCCCGATGTCACGGCAGACTTGGGTGAGCATGAGTTCACGTATTCCTTATACCCGCATAACGGAGACTGGAGAAGTGCCGGAATCGTCCGTAAAGCAGCCGAGCTCAATCATGAGCTTCCTTACGTAAGAGCTAGATCGAATCAGGGTTCTCGGCCTGCTGTTCATTCATTTATTCCGTTCGAGAGCCATCATGTAATCCTGGATACCGTCAAACGCGCAGAAGACGGCTCAGGATATATCCTTCGGATGTACGAATCCGCGGGAGGCAGAGATGAAGTTGCACTGAGCTGGCCTTATCCTTATGAAAGCGTCCATTTATCCAACGCCTTGGAAGAAGAACTCGAACAACTGGATACCGCGGAAGGAAGGTTAACCCTTCCATTCATGCCGTATGAGATCAAAACCATCAAATTGACTACACATCATACTTAATTAAAGGAGCCAGAACAACCATGGAACAATTCAGACTCCCCAAAATACCAATGCCGGAGCTTGAGCTGCCGCAATCGATTCAGGCGGTTCTGCAAGAGGCTGAAGAAAAGCTTGCGCACCGTCCCAAGCTGCTTCAGCTGTTCAAGAACTGTTTCCCGAACACGCTGGAGACAACAACCAAACTGATGGAGGATGGCACAACATTTGTGATTACCGGTGATATCCCGGCCATGTGGCTGCGCGACTCGGTAGAACAGGTGATCCATTACATTCCGTTTGCGAAGAATGATCTGCAGCTGCAGCGGATTTTAAGCGGATTGATCAAACGCCATTTTCAATATATTCATATCGATCCTTATGCCAATGCCTTTAATGAATCGGCGAATGATTGGCATTGGAACACAACCGACGAAACTGAAATGTCCCCATGGGTTTGGGAGCGCAAATTTGAGATTGATTCGCTATGCTTCTCTGTTCGCTTGGCCTACCTGTACTGGAAGGAAACCGGCCTTACGGATGTGTTTGACGCCAACTTCAAGTCGGCTATGATCAAGATTATTGAGCTGTTTAAAACCGAACAGTACCATTTCGAGAAATCACCTTACCGATTCACGCGGGATAACGGAATTCCAACGGATTCCTTGCGCAATAACGGGCTCGGCATGCCTGTGAATTATACGGGCATGATCTGGTCCGGCTTCCGTTCAAGTGATGACGCTTGCGATTTCCACTACAATATTCCAGGCAACATGTTCGCCGTTGTCGCCCTGCGTCAAATGCAGGAATTCGCGGAATGGGTATTCCGGGATATGAAGCTGCTGGATGAACTGAAACGACTCGAAGCCGACGTGGATCACGGAATTCAGTTGTACGGCATTTACCGTCATCCGGAGTTTGGACCGATTTACGCCTATGAAACAGACGGTTACGGAAATTACTGCTTGATGGATGATGCGGGAACACCTGGATTGATGTCCATTCCTTATCTGGGGTATTGCTCTGCAGATGATCCGATCTACCAAAACACCAGACGGTTTGCACTCAGCAAAGAAAATCCTTTCTATTACGAAGGCGCTGTTGCCAAAGGAATCGGCAGTCCGCATACGCCGCCGGATTATATCTGGCATATGGCCTTGTCCATGCAGGGAATTACGGCACAGACGGCAGAAGAGAAGCTGCAGATGATTGCATTGCTGGAAGCAACCGATGCCGATACCGGATTTATGCATGAAGGCTTCCATGCCGACGATCCGAAAGTTTTCACCAGATCTTGGTTTGCCTGGTCCAACAGCCTCTTCTCGCAATTGGTGTATCAGGCGATGAAAGCAGGGATTCTATGAGCGGGCGTCTGATTGTATTTTATGATCCGTCCTTTCCGGCAGCAGAAGCTGCCGGTTTGCCGGCTAGCGCGGCGGCTCTGAATGCATTCGATGTCGTGTGCCGCGCTGAGAATTTGGCTGAAGCACTGGAATCTGCAGGAGGACAGGGCGCAAGCTTTGTCAATTTGCATGCGCCTTACTTCCCGAAAAGCGCCTGGAGAGCGATCCTGGACTTTCTGAGAAATGGCGGCGGCTTGGTCAGCATTGGCGGCGCACCTTTCAAGCGTCCTGTCCGCATGGAGGACGGCGCTTGGGTGGTGGAGCACGAACAGACGGCATACCATCAGCAACTCCACATACATGAAGTGCTGCCAGTGGACAGCGGACGCGTCGACCATTTGACTTCCAGTGACGTTATTCCGCTTATGGAGAGCAGCCGGGAGCGGTTATCCATAAGCGATACGTGGAATCTGGTTCCGCATGTCACCAAAAGCAGTGATTTGCCGCATCAGATGGGATCGGCCGGGCCGATGGATACGCGGATTTATCCGCTCCTTAAGGGGAGCACGGCGAAGGGAAGAGAAGTCGCGGCTCCTGTCGTTCTGTGGGAAAATGTCGGCGGGCCATTCTTGGGCGGACGCTGGCTGTTTGTGAATCAGCCTCTCTCTGCTTCTTTCTGGGAACAGGATGGAGGCGAAGAGGTGCGCAGCTGGGCGGCATTCTGTGCGAAGGGGATTACCGAGCTGTGGATCAAGCCGAATTATGCGACCTACGAGTCCGGCGAGCGTGCGATCCTGACCCTGCAGGCACAATGGCTTGGCCGGAAACTTTCCGAACAAGAGCCGCAGAGCTGGACGTTCCGCATCTCCGTCCAAAACGACCAAGATGAATCCTTATCATGGAATCATTCCGTGAAGGTGGATGTGACCGGACAATTTCATGTACAGCGCATTCCGGTTATGCTGGATATCAAGCCGGGGTCCTATCGGGTAGTGTGTGAAGCCGAAGGGCCGGATGGAGAAATCCGCAGGCTGAAACAAGGGTTCTGGGGAGCAGATTCCGAGCTTTTGCAGGCGGGTACGCCTGTAACCTGCAATCGGGATTACTTCATCAAGGATGGTCGCCCACTGCCTGTTGTCGGGATGACTTACATGACGTCCGATGTCGCGCGTAAGTTCCTGTTCCTTCCGAATACGGATGTGTGGGATCGCGATATGGCGCAAATGCGCAATGCGGGCATCAATTGGATTCGTACCGGGATCTGGACCGCGTACCGCAATATTATGCAGGTGGACGGGCATGCATCCGAAGAGGTTTTGCGTTCGATTGACGCCTTCCTGTTAACGGCGAAGAAGCATGATTTGCAGGTAACATTCACGTTCTTCTCCTTCACGCCGGAGACTTGGGAAGGCCAAAATCCTTACCTCGATCCGCGAAGCGTGGAAGCGCAGAAGCGTTTCATACGTTCCATCATTAGTAGACATAAAGATACGAAGAATGTGGACTGGGATCTGATTAATGAGCCATCCATGTTCGATCCGCCGCAGATTTTCTCGGACGGCCCGCGTTCCGCCAAGGATCCGTTTGAGAAACAAGCTTATATCGACTGGCTGAAAAAGCGTCATGGGTCGATTGAGCGTCTGCAGGAACGATGGAATATGACAGCGGATCAGCTGCCGGGTTTTGACTCCGTGGTTCCACCGGAACCTCAAGTCATTAATTTTGATGTTCAAGACATGCATCAAGGGAAAAAAGGCACGCAATGGCTCGATTATGTCCTGTTCTCGATGGACATGCATAACCGCTGGGCCAAGGAATTATATGACGATATCAAAGAGGTATGCCCGGATCATATGGTTACCGTTGGACAGGACGAGGCACTTGGGGCACAGCGTCCATCTCCGTTCTTCTATGCCGAAGCCGTAGACTATACGACGGTTCACTCCTGGTGGTTCAACGACTATTTGATCTGGGACGGCATATTTGCCAAAACGCCGGATAAACCGAACCTGATTCAGGAAACAGGCATCATGTACGTGGAGACACCGGATGGCCGAGCGAAGCGAAGCGAAGCCGAGCTTCGGAATCTGCTGGAGCGCAAGTATGCTTACGCCTTCTCCACAGGAGGGGCAGGAGCCATTCATTGGATCTGGAACACGAATTTCTACATGGATAATGCCAATGAATCGCATATCGGAGCTGTCCGCGCTGACGGCACGGAGAAACCGGAAGCGGATGTGTCGTATGATTTCGGTGCCTTCATGGAAGACATCCGGGACATGTTTAAAGGCCGGAAGCTGGAAGAAACCGCGGTAATTTTCCCTTATTCGAACGATTTCTCGAACCGGAAGCTTGCTTTTGAAGCAACGACCAAGGCGACGCGCGCGCTTGCTTACGAGCTGAACGTGCCGTTCCGTGCTGTCGGGGAGTATGATTTAAGCTCGCTGCGTAACCATCCGGTGAAATTCATCATTCTGCCGAGCGCGCACAATGTCGATGACCAGGCGTTTGCTGAGTTGATGGATATCGTGAAGGAAACGGGAGCTACATTGCTTCTGACGGGTCCGATCGGTCTGGACGCATATTGGCATCAGGTCGATCGAATGACAGAGGAGCTGGGCGAGCGGAAGCTGGCGAATGTGCGCCGGGAAGAAAGCTTGCGCATTGGGGACCGTACATGGTCTGCATCGTATGGGCATCGGAAGATTGCCGAGCTGAGCAAAGAAATTCAGACAGGCAGCGGGGCGAAAGCGGCCGATATGGCTGGCGATTCCATCGTGGACGTGAAGCTTGGGGCAGGACGTCTTCTCTGGAGCCCGCTTCCTGTTGAATTGAATGATCGAATCGACACCATTTCGGCTCTATATCGGTATGCATTGGAGCTATCTGCTGCCGACACAGGGCTGATCTGGAATCAAGGCGGAGAACATTCCGGCGTATATGGACGCAAGGTAACGTTTGAAGAAGGAGCTCTCTTTGTATTCGGCTCGGAGCAATCGTGGGATACGAACGTTGAGGTGAAGGATCCTTCCACAGGACTCATCTATTCATTCGTGCTGGAAGCGGATCGTTCGATCTTGTTTGCAGTAGATGCAAGCGGTGACCTGTTATCGGTGTACCGTCCGGATGAGGTCGAAATCACAGTATCGAAGGGCTAACATAAGGGGGACTAAGCAGAGATGGATCAATCCAGAAAAGCACATATTATTTCGCATACTCACTGGGACCGCGAGTGGTATTTACCGTATGAAAAGCACCATGTGCGGCTGATCGAGCTCATGGACAGCTTGCTTGAGACGATGGAGAAGGACTCGGAATACCGCAGCTTTTTCCTTGATGGCCAGACGATTATTATCGAAGATTATTTGCAGGTAAGACCTGAGAAAAAGGAGCAGCTTGAGAAGCTGATCACGGACGGACGCATCATTATCGGTCCATGGTACATTCTGCAGGATGCCTACCTGACGAGCAGTGAAGCTAACGTGAGAAATATGCAGATAGGACACCAGGATGCCGAGCGATATGGCACGGTTGCCAAAATCGGTTATTTCCCGGATACATTTGGACTTACAGGCCAAATTCCGCAGTTGATGCTGCAGTCCGGCATTGATAATGCCTTCTTCGGCCGGGGCGTAAAGCCAACGGGCTTTAACAATACCGTCTCCGACAGCGGCTATGAGTCTTCATTCTCAGAGCTGATGTGGGAAGGTCCGGACGGCTCCAAGGTGCTGGGCATCCTGTTTGCCAACTGGTACAGTAACGGTAACGAGGTTCCCGTTGATGAAGCGGAAGCGAAGGCATTCTGGGACCGCAAGCTGGCGGATGCCGAGAAGTATGCTTCCACACCAGAACTGCTCTATATGAACGGGTGTGACCATCAGCCGATACAGACCGATCTTCCGGAAGGCATCCGTACAGCGAAGAAGCTGTATCCGGATACGGAGTTCATTCACTCCAATTTTGACGATTACCTGACAGCCGTTCGGGAGAAGCTGCCGCAAGATCTTTCCTCCGTAAAAGGAGAGCTGCGCAGCCAGCGTACCGATGGATGGGGTACGCTTGTGAATACCGCTTCGGCACGCGTATACCTGAAGCAGATGAACCAGCGCGGCCAGACCTTGCTGGAAAAAGTGGCCGAACCGCTTGCATCCTACGCCAGCCTGCTCGGCAAGGAGTATCCGCATCATCTGTTCACCTATGCGTGGAAGACGCTGATGCAGAATCATCCGCATGACAGCATCTGCGGCTGCAGCGTGGACGAAGTTCACCGCGAGATGGTGACCCGCTTTGAGAAAAGCGCACACGTGGCTGAAAATATCGTGGACGATAGCGTTCGCGTCATTGCCGATGCGGTTGACACAACGGCCTTCGAACAATGGGGATCCGATCCGCTGCCGCTTGTTGTATTCAATACGACGGGATGGAACCGCAGCGGTACGGTCAGCATCGAGCTGGATGCGAAACGCCTTTATTTCCGGGAAGGTTACTCTTTGGAGGAAACCAGCCGCCGGATGAAGGAAATCGACTTGTCCGGCCGTGTGCTGGTTAACGCTCAAGGCCAAGCTGTACCTTGTACCGTTGAGGATTTGGGTCTTCAGTTCGGATACGATCTGCCGGACGACCGTTTCCGCCAGCCGTATATGTGCCGCCGTGTGAGACTCACCTTCGAGGCAAACGCGATCCCAGCAATGGGCTTGACTACTTATGCTTGGGTGAAGAGCGAAGTGAAGCCTGCCGAGGTAGCATCCTTAATTAGCAAGGCCAATGTGATGGAGAATGAGCTGATCAAGATCGAGATCGCTGAGGACGGTTCCTTCTCCTTGACGGATAAAAAGAACGGACAAGTATACCGGGATCTGGGCGTCTATGAAAATACCGGAGATATCGGTAACGAATATATGTACAAACAGCCGGATGGCGAAGCAGCATTGACCACGAAAGGTCAAACCGCCCAAATTTCGGTTCTGGAAGATACGCCTTACCGCGCATCGATTGAAATCGTTCATAACTGGTCCATTCCGGCTATGGCGGACAGCAAGCTGGATGAAGAGCAGCATGAGCTCATCTATTATCCGAACCGCAAGGCGCAAAGATCGAGCGATATGGTGCCATTGCGTATTCGTACCGTTGTCAGTCTGAACCGTAGCGGTAAAGGCGTGGAGATCGAAGCGACAATGGATAATCAAGCGAAGGATCATCGGGTGCGTGCATTGTTCCCGACGGATCTGCAGGCATCGTCCCATAACGTGGATTCCATGTTTGAAGTGGCAACGCGGGATAATGAACCTGCTGCCGAATGGGAGAATCCAAGCAATACGGCTCATCAACAGGCATTCGTTGATGTCTCGACGGCTACTGCAGGATTGACGGTAGCTAACCAGGGCTTGAATGAATATGAAGTCCTGCGTGACGGCCGGAATACCATCGCTGTTACATTGCTTCGTTCCGTAGGCGAGCTCGGCGACTGGGGGTACTTCCCTACGCCTGAAGCTCAGTGTATCGGCGTTCATACCGTACGTATGGAGGTCATTCCGCATCAGGGAGACGGCATGAAGTCAGGCGCATACGCCGAGGCTTACCAGTTCCAAATCCCATGGACGGTTGCACAGACCGGGGTCCATGCCGGCGCTGTCGCATCGACTTCCGCACCGTTTGAATGGAGCCATGAAGAACTTGCGTTCTCTTCCCTGAAAGTGAATCCGAAGACCGGGGATCTGATGCTGCGCTGGTTCAATATGGCAGGCACGGACACAGAGCTGAAGCTGAAATCTTCTCTACCTTCCCAGGGCGCGTATAAGAGCTCTATTCTGGAAGTAGAGGGAGCGGTTCAAAGCTTTGATGGCGATGGAAACTTCACGCAGCCGGTTAAGCCTCACGAAATCGTAACACTGGGCGTTAAAGTTTCGGTCAAGTAAGCATTTATTATGATATAGTGCTGGGAATGTTGTTGTACATCCCGGTCCAGCAAAGCCCGATTCCGAAATTACAGGGATCGGGCTTTACTGTCTTGCCTAATGATAGGCAGATTCCTGAACGTTCTGAAATATATAATGAAAAGGCTGCTCTCCCCAGGTCTTTGCGGACGGCTGGAGGGCAGCTTTTTATTTTACTCGGCTTTAATTATTGATTTCTCCCTTGGGTTTGGTCTTTCTCGTAAGCAATCAGGGTGATATCTTTGCCTGTAAGCTCGGCAATCTTGGTCTCGGCGTCTTCAATCGCTTTCAAGGTACCTTCATTCCCATTGAGTGAGGCAATTTTATATTCCTCCGAATGGATGTCCATGTGAACTCCCCCCCTTAGATGGTTGATAACAAATATAATGATAAGTTATCCTATACAAGATGGTTACATACCTGGTATTCAAGGAATTGGAATGAAATTGAGGAATGGAGCGGAGTATGGTTCCTAAACTCCAAATTTAAAAAAGCCAGACACATGAAATGTGTTTGGCTTTTTGCGCTCTTATTTTTGGATGAGGACGGGCGTGCTCATTTTCACCTTGTCGTAAAGCCAGCGTACGTCTTTATTATGCATCCGTATACAACCTGCCGACACGTACTTGCCGATCGAGTTCGCGTTGTTGTTTCCATGAATGGCGTACGCGTAGCTAACTCTGCCGTTCACTTTCACATTAATGCCGAGCCAGCGGTCCCCAAGCGGATTGCGCGGGTCTCCTCCCTTGATGCCTTCCTTGTAGTAAGGTCTGTTCTTCACTTTTTCGTGGATTTTGAACAGGCCTTCCGGCGTATAGGAGGGCTTTTTGCCTGTAGCGACGGGAAATGTTTTTATGACCTTACCTTTTTCGTAATACGTCAGTTTGTTGGTGGATTTATCAATGACGATAAACTGTGCGTACTTGGTGTACTTACTGTCCAGCTTCTGTCCGGAAGCGCCTTGGGATACGGCGGGGAAAAAGAAAACCAGCAGTAAGGTGAAGATTAGTATGCGGCTGATGCCCTTAATGATGTCCGATCACCTCTTTTCGTTCTCCCCCATATATATGCAGCTATTCGCGAATGTTGACGGAAATGTGCATAAGATGAAAAATAGAACAAGTTGTTTTCAAAGAGAGATATAAGGGCGCGGAGGGGACATTCTATCGAATACCGGGTCGTGGCTTGGCTGTACGCAAATGACCTCCTGAAGGGATTTCTTCAAGAGGGTTTTCGTGTTCATTATGGCAACCGCTTGAAAACGACACTAATGTTGTTTATGATGAAATGAGTTAAAAAACGACACTTATGTCGTTTATATTGAGGTGAAGTTCGTGGAATCGATATTGATGTTAAAGGGCGGAAAGAGGGATGACTTATGTGTCCACGGGTTAGTGAGGAATATAAACGGGAGAAGAAGTTTGAAATATTGACGGCAGCCAGGCGTGTCTTTATCAGAAAGGGATACACCCGCACCGTGATGCAGGACATTATGGATGAAGCGGGCATGTCCCGCGGAGCCGTGTATGCGTATTTTGATAATGTGGAGCATGTGTTTATAGAGGTTCTGCGTTTTGACGACCAAGAGACGCTCGGTTTTTTTGAACCGGATCCGCAATATCCGATATGGAATCAGTTGATGGACTGGGTTCAGAAACAGCAGGGTGATATTTCGCAAATCCAGCATTCGCTTGTATTGGCCAGGGCGGAATTTTTCCTGTCTTCCTCTTATGTTCATGCCAAGAAGGAGTATCCCTATATAACCGAACGTTATCAGCTGACCGTTGCGGCCATGGGCCGGGTCATTCGGAAGGGCAAGGAGCAAGGGGAGTTTCAGCCACGATTGGAACCGGAAGCCATAGCACGTTATATGATTTCGTTTCTGAACGGACTGATGCTGGATACCTTCCAGCTCGGACCGACGGTGACTTGCGTGCCGGAGCAGCTGGAAACCTTTATACATTCTCTTAATGCAATGTTAAATCCGATAACACTAGAACCATGATGATGGAAAGGGTGCTTTTTGAATGCTATTTGATTCTGCTAGACTTGCTTGTCGAAAAATGACGATGAACGACGCGGAGCTGTACCATTCCTGGCGCAATGACCTAGAAGTGATGCAATCCACCAGTCCCTGCCTGGATACTTACCAACTGGAGGAGACAAAGGACTTCGTTCAGCATGTGATCCTGGGTTCTTCCTCCTCGAAGAGCTATCTGATCCAGTTGAAGGAAACCGGCAGACCGATTGGCATCATGTCATTGATTCATATCGATTACAAGAACCGGAACGCGGAATGTATCATCGACATTGGCGAAAAGAACTATTGGGGCAAGGGGTACGGCTTTGAAGCGATGACGCTTTTGCTTGATTATGCTTTTTTGGAGCTGAATCTGCACCGGGTAAGCTTGCGGGTATTTTCTTTCAACCATAACGCGATCAAACTGTATGAAAAAATCGGATTTGTCCAGGAAGGCAGCTCCAGACAGAGTTTGTACCGGAATGGCGTCTGGCATGACATCGTGCATATGGGTATATTGCAGAGCGAGTATGCGTCAAAAGGTTGATTTTCCTTCCCTTCCATAATAAGGTAGGTATGTGAAGACAATGAGGGAATGGGAGAATAATATCATGTCTGAAAATGAAGTGTTATTGATTCAAGACCTGCGCATGAAATATGATAATCGTTATGTGCTGAACGGTATCGACTTGGAAGTACGCCGCGGCGAGATGATTGGATATATCGGACCGAACGGGGCGGGGAAGAGCACGACGGTCAAGATTATGCTTGGGTTGGTTGAGGGGTACACGGGGATAGTCCGCATATTCGGTCAGGATATTTCCGATGGGAATATCGATTATAAACGGAGAATCGGATATGTGCCCGAGGTGGCGGAATTGTACGATCAGTTAACGGCTGCCGAGTATTTGACTTTTATAGGCGAGTTGTACGGACTTACATATGATGCAGCGGATTATAAGGCGAAGCAATTGATGGATTGCTTTGATATGGAAAAGGCCTATCACTCACGGATTGCTACGTTTTCAAAAGGAATGCGGCAAAAGGTGCTGCTGATCTCGAGCCTGCTGCATGACCCTGATCTATTGTTTCTGGATGAGCCCTTAAGCGGGCTGGATGCGAATAGCGTGATGGTGGTCAAGGAAGTATTGGCCCAACTGTCGGCCCAGGGCAAGACGATTTTTTATTCCTCACATATCATGGACGTCGTTGAGAAAATCAGCAGCCGGATCATTCTGCTCGCTGACAGCCGGGTAGTGGCGGACGGAACGTTCAAAGAATTGCAGCAGCATTCCCATGAGGGGTCCCTGGAAGAAGTGTTTAATCAGCTGACGGGGTTCCATGACCATGCCCGTATTGCGGAACGGTTCGTATCGATCGTTCGGGAGGGAAGCTGATATGGCGGGATCGGAATCATCGTTTCGGATGCTGAAGATACTGGATCGATTTCAAGGAATCATCTCGAGAATGGGTGTCGACTATGAAACGCTGCGCCGGATACTCCATGTCAAATTGCTGATGGATTCGAGGCGCGCACCTGTCATATTATCTTCAAGCAACCGGAAGAAAGAAGAGCAGGACAAGAACCTGTTTGTCAGCTCCCTCTGGCTGTATGGCTTAATCGGGCTTGTCCTGACGCCGTTTGTGTTCTGGAGCGATCCGGAATATTTAATGCCGATGAGTATCCTGTCTGCGATCCTAATGTTCCTGATTATGAGCTCCATGATTTCAGATTTCTCTTCCGTGCTGCTGGATGTGCGCGACCGCAGCATTTTGATGACGAAGCCGATCGACGGTCGAACGGTCGGATTGGCGCGATCGATTCATGCAGGAATTTATTTGCTGCTGCTAACCGGGGCTCTCTCAGCAGGCTCACTGGTCGTGGGATTGATCAAGCATGGCGTGCTGTTCTTTCTGATCTATATCCTGGAGTTAATACTGATGAATATGCTCATTCTGGTGAGCACCTCCTTGGTTTATCTGTTGCTGCTCAAGTATTGGGATGGAGAGAAACTGAAGGATCTGATCAATTATGTACAGATTGGACTTTCCGCCACGCTGGCCATCGGCTATCAGTTTGTGATACGTTCCTTCGATCTGATTGATTTCAATTTGGTATTTAAGCCGGCCTGGTGGCAGATTCTGCTTCCGCCGGTGTGGTTTGCGGCTCCGTATGAGTGGTTGTTTGGCGAGGGGAGCGGGTGGCTGGCTGTTCTCTCGATGCTGGCTGTATTTGTCCCGATAGTGCTTATGATCGTCTATGTCCGTTATATTCCTTCGTTCGAGCAGCATCTGGAGAAGCTGGCTCACAGCGAAGCGGGAAAAGGGCGGGAGCGCGGGCGATTAGACAGATTCTTAGCCAAAATGGTATGCGGGTCGCGCACGGAGCAAGCTTGTTTCCGATTATCTGCCAGCATGCTGAAGAATGAGAGAGAATTTAAGCTTAAGGTGTATCCTACACTCGGATTGTCCGTGTTACTGCCTTATTTATTCTTTGTCTCCACGATGCGTAACTCCTCATTGGCGGAAATCAGCCAGGGATCGTCGTACTATGTACTGCATAGTATGCTTATCATGATTATCACCGTCGTTATGATGCTGAAATTCTCCGGCAAGCCCAAGGCCTTCTGGTTATTTGGCGCAGCCCCGATGCAAAGCATGAATCCTTTGTACAAAGGGGCTTTAAAGGCTTTTGCCGTCAAAATGTTCGTGCCGCTGTTCATTGTGAACGCGATCGTGTTTCTGATCGTATTCGGTTTCCGTATAATACCGGATATTCTCATCATACTCCTTACCGGATTGGTGTTGATTCCCTTAACAGCCAAGACAATTCTGCGCAATCCACCGTTCTCTCAAGCGTTTAATATGGCGCAGCAGAAAGACGGCTGGTGGGTGTTGTTATTCTTTTTTGTTATTGGCGGACTCTGTGGTTTACATTATGTAAGCAGCACGATTCCTTATGGTATGTTGGCATATATCCTCACGCTGCTCGTTGCGAATGGCTTGGCATGGACCAAGCTGTATAAGTAAATTGGGGAAGGCATCCGATTGGATGCCTCTTCTTTTATTTTGTTGGATTGTATACTTGCGTTTAAAAGCGGTTGAACAAGAACGTAGGTTCGTATATAATGGAGATATAGCAAATTAACTTCCTATTTCACTCTTCACTTCATAAATCCATGATGGATTCCCCCACTAATGTATTTAATTACCTGTTGTTATGCCTTCCGGGCCTTATATAATCAACTTAGATGATGTCAGGATGTTAAATAGTAGGATCTGAGTTTATTCTGGCTTAGTCATATTCACAAGGTCGTGGATTCTTGATAACTAATGCTTGGTTTTCGTTTGGTATACGGATTGAACGTTTCAGTGGTTTAATTCGTTTTGGTGTATAAGAAGTTCTAAGCTGCTCTGTTTTAGAATTTTTGAGCCAAACCGGAGCTATAAACGACGTTTAATGTTTTTGCATTTTCCATCACAGTTTCCAGACATATAAGAAGTGGCAGGCGCCATCGGAATTGACCTCAAGAACATGCATCATTAGGACGACTCGATAGAAACTGAGGGTCTGTCGGTATAGCGTTTATTTATGGACGTTATAACCATCAGTGTAATCAGGTTACATCGGGAAGTGGCGTAGCACACATTTAACCATTTCTTATGGTGCAGGGAGGAAATCTTTGAATGGAAGTTATTTGGTTTATGGTGTTTTCAACATTTGAAACACTGGCGATTTATTCACTAATCATGACATTGCTTAGATTTAAGACAACAGAGTACATATGGCAGGCGTTGATTGTCATGATCCTTGCCAATTTGCAAAGTTTCGTTATGCGCAACGAGCTTCAATTGGATTTTCTCGCCCCTCTCATTACCGTGCTGATCTTCGTTTTCTTGTTTTCTGCCATTATTAAGATCCCGGTTATCTGGTCGGCGATATGTACCATCATTGGATACATGCTTTATGCGTTGATACAAACGGCCTATTTGACAACGATATTCGGATCGATTGACTCCATTCAGACTGATCATGCTAATGGTTATATTCTTCAAATCCTGTCAGGAGCGACAGGACTATTGATCTCCTGGATTATGTACAAATTTGGTATTGGGTTCAAGTACGATCTGGAAAAGCTGCGCATTAAATTTGAACATATTCTATTGATCGTTTTAATTATCGTGGTGTTGATATTAATTGCCATTCTGTTTTATCTCAATCGTTTATGGCTGCATCTTCTCTTCTTTGGAATAACATTTGGAATCTTCTTGTATTATGCCATCAATACAGAGGAGCGGGATTCTTATGATCATAGAAGGATTATCAAAACGGATAGCGGAGGGGATCAAACGCCAGGTACCTGACCATAAGTCCTCTGTTCCTGTTTTGAAACATGCGATCGCCATCATTTTAAATGTATTGTTTATAGTGGTCTTCACGCTGCTTGTTTCGATATTCACGGGTAACGTGAAGCAGGCGGTCATTGCCTTGACGGGTTTTGCGGTACTCAGGCAATTTTCCGGAGGATATCACCTCAAGACAGGGGCTGGCTGCATTGCATTCACGACCGCATTATTCACTTTGGTGTCTTTTGTGGAGATGGAAATTGCAGGTGTTCTCATTATCAATGTCCTCAGTCTGTTGCTGGTGATGCTGTTTGCTCCTAGCCGAATCGAGAGGCAGTCCCGAATACCGAGGAAGCATTACGTAAAACTCCGCATAATTAGCAGTGTCATCGTTATGTTTAACTTTGGACTTCAGTCCCCAACATTGGCTGTCATATTTTTCGTCCAGGCTATCAGTTTATTACGCTGGAAAGGAGGACAAGCCCATGTTATGGATCCATAGGATTAGACATCGGTTGTTTTCGTTTATCGCATCTGCACTGACGATGGTAGCCGTATTCGTAGTGAATACAGCAAGTCCCGTATTTGTATACAGCGGAGAGACACCGGAAGAACTTTTAAAATAGTCTTCATTTAATTGTAAGGGGACTGGGGTAATTTAAGGTTATGGAATAGATAAACGGTGGATGAATGTGGGTTATGGTTTCCGGTGCCTGTCCAGGTACCGGTTTTTTATATGGATAAATGGAAGATAAGCCTGTAATGTTTCGTTTGATTTTTCGTTAGTATAATCTGTCCTGGAGGCCCGAGAAAGGAAGGGGACGCCTGTTTCTTGATCTCGAACGAAAATTGCTGAGAAACTTGGTCAACCATCTGGTGCTTCGCATCCATATGACTTTGTCCCCCAATCCGTCCCCAACGGGACCCCATGAACCCAAATAGACAATAGTATTAGAAAATGAAAAACCCCTGACGCCAATGGCATCAAGGGTTTTCCGCTATGATCTGTAGTGGGCTCGAACCACTGACCCCTACCCTGTCAAGATAGTGCTCTCCCAGCTGAGCTAACAGATCATGAAATATTTAAAAAGGTAATTCATATATTACCAGCAGACAAGGTGGCTGTCAATGGTTTTCTCGTTATAAAAAATCACATTCCGGTTCAGACTAAATATAGCATGATTATGCCAATGGAGGAGCGTGAATGGCATGGCAGGTGGGAAATCCCATCATTTTAAACGAGCCGGACTAGTACTCTCGTTGCTGGGGGTATCTGTACTGGGGAACGGTTGCAGTATCCCGGAGAGAACGTCGGTGCAGCTGGAGCCGCTCCATGGGCCTGCAGCGCCTGTAATGCTTGATGTTTACGGACGTTCAATAGATCAGGACGTATATTCTAAGAAGGGAAGCGGGGCACTGGAGCCGATATCCCCGATGGATTCGGTGGATACCTTACGCGATCTCCAACCATAAAGGGATGCAGTAACGATCTATAACAGATCGGTCATACCAATGTCCTTACTTTTTGCTCGAACAGCGAGCAGAGCAAACCGCCGGCAGGCAAGCTGGCGGTTTGCTGTAAAACGGCTGATGCTATTCCTCATCCCACTTGCGGGAATAACCTTTTTTAATCGCCCAAAAGATTGGGTAGATGATGATGGCTGAGATGATAACAGCCCAAAATATCGTGGTTCCCATGCCCATAAAGGCCATGCTCCTTTCAAGAAAACGTTAGCTTATACTATACAGGAAAATGAATATTTTGTATAATAGCTCGATCTGCGATATTACAAGGAATTGATTCTACATAAAGAGGTGTTGAAATGGCAGCAGAAATCATAAATGTATCAACCGAAGAACAGTTGCAGCAGGCGCTGGATATCCGGAAGGATGTTTTCGTGCTTGAACAGAAGGTTCCGATTGACCTGGAGATTGATGATTACGATCGTCTGGACTCCGATGCGCATCATGTCCTAATCAAGTCGGAGGGACAGTACGCGGCAACCGGACGTATCACCTATTACAATAAGGATTCCGCCAAAATGCAGCGCATTGCGGTACGTAAGCCATTCCGATCCAAAGGGATAGGGCGTGTGCTGATGATGGCATTGGAAACGCAGGCTCGTGAATTGAAACTGCAGTATTCCGTGCTGGATGCGCAGGTGCAAGCGGAGGCATTCTATCGCAAGCTGGGGTATGAGACGATTTCGGACGAGCCGTTTGATGATGCTGGCATTCCCCACGTTCGTATGAAAAAGGAACTGTAGGCTTCTTAACTATAAAGGTGGACGATGATCCCATCGTTCTAAAAAGGAAAGACCTCGAGTATCGACTCGAGGTCTTTTTAGGCATGAATTAAAAGCTTGGCATATTATCCAGGTTGTTGCTGGGATCGCCATCCGCATTGGAACGAAGATGTTCATCTCCGTCACGTCCACGGAATACGTTCACGTTTTTGATTTCTTTATTCTTGGCCATCTGTTGTGCTGTCTTGTAGTCCACGACACTACCGTTATCCAGCTTAAGTTCGATGATGTCGCCGTCGCCATTTTTACGGACGCCTACGACTTCTTGTTGTGTATTATCCATATAAATCGCCTCCCGGAATTAGTGTTCCCGGGAACCCTCATAAACTATTCATCTATATTGAACTACAATTCGTATACCCGCTGCTGCTCCACAAATTCCATGATTCCGGTCTTGCCAATGAAAGCTTCGACCTCATCACTGTAATGCATGAGATAGGTGCGTTCCTGAATTTCTTCAGGCAGGCTGAGCAGCTCATCCAGCGTCGTATGAACCTCACCCGGGCCTTGCAGCTGACATTCATGCAGAATCACTTCACAATCCCGCTCATTTACCAGTTGGTTGAGCAGGATCGGATCGAATACCATATCAGCACTGTAAAATATCCGATCATTCAGATAAAGCGAATAGCTGTCCTTGCCGGGAATATGCTGCGTATGGATCAGCTCTACCGAGATGCCTGATGAAATATGGGCCTTCACTCCCGGTTTCAGAGGGTGTACGTCAAATACATCATGCAGGGAGGAGATATGTCCCTGTTGATATAATCCACCTTTGAGTGAATGTTCCCATATCGGTTCCACCAGCGATTCAGCAATGTAAAGCGGGAGTTTGCGGTTGTATTTCATTTTCATCATAAAGGCAAGCTCTTCGAGTCCGCCCACATGGTCGGCATGAATGTGCGTGATAAGCACGGCATCGATATCGTTAAATGTCTTATTCAGCTGATGAAGTGCCATTGGAGCGGTGATGCCGCAGTCGATGAGAAGTGTGAAATTCCCGTCATGTACCAGTGCGTTATTGTTATAGTAGTTCTTGGCAAACGCACTGCCAGTGCCAAGCATTTGCAATTTCAGTGTCAATGGATGAAACCTCCTGATGATATGATGTGTAGTCCAGTATGCTAATGTATATTTTAACGAATTCCACATTGATTTACACGGATTATATGATCGAATCAGCCCTGGAATGCAGTATAATTCGTGATAGGCACAAACCTTACAGCATGAGAAAAAATTTTACCACAAAGTGCAAAATTGTCCGCAACTTGTTTTTTGACATGTAGTATACACATATAACAACAAGATGAGCCAATGGAGGGAAATGATTATATGAAGTGGAAAAAAGTGATGGCATGTATGTTAATGCTCTCTTTAATGGGTGGCAGCACCCTTTTGTTTGCAGATTCCGTCAATGAGCGAGTCCGTGTCTGGCTGAACGGTCATGAATTGAAGGATGGTGGATATTTAATTGATGGCAAAACCTATGTGCCGGTTCGGGAATTCGACGGGGCTGTGGATTGGAATCCCGCGAATGGACAAGTTCAAGTCATCAAGCCGAACGTGCATATTTTTCTGTTTAAAGGAGATACTGTATTCGGCAACGTGAACAAGGGTAAGCTGAAATTCAATGTTTTTAGCCAGGTGGACAGCTTAAACAACGATATACACTCAGTGAAAGTAGCGATTGAAGATCCTTCGGGCAATATCAAAGATATTCAATCCGAGGTTGTAAAGGACCGCAAGGATAACTTTTGGTTCCGAACCTATGACTTCACGTACGATTTTAAAACAACAGGTAAGTATTCGGTTGGTTTTTATGTAAAAGTAAAAGCCGATTCGGATTTTGTGAAAATTGCTGAAAAAGTCATTACAACGCTCAATTAATGGGTTCTTTGGCTGTCTGGCAGAAATTGACCTGGAGAAGCTATCCGTGATACGATACGAAAGTATGATAATTTAACCGAAGTGAGGTTTTTTCAATGAGTGAACACAAACATGAACACGGAGATGCTTGCGGCTGCGGTCACGATCATGACCACGACCACGAACATGAAGAGTTTGTGCTGACATTGACGGATGAAGAAGGAAAAGAAGTAGAGATGGTTCTTGTGGAGACATTTGATGTCGGCGAGAAACTCTACGCGCTTTTGCTTGAACGCGAAAATCCGGAAGCGGACGGCGTCATTCTACGTATGGAAGAAGAGAACGAGGAAATGGTTCTTTACAATATTGAGGACGAAGAAGAATGGAATGAAGTAGAGGCGGTTTACAACGAACTGGTCGCTGCTGCAAACCAGGAATAAGACTCCTAAGCAATAAACCCGGTGCGAACCTCTCGCACCGGGTTTATTGTATTTACAGCTGCCATTTTAGAATATAGGATCCGTTTCCACGATGACTTTAACATTTTGGATACTACGGTCCTCAGGACCTTTCACCGGAAGGCCTACCTCGACATGATCGATAATGTAATCGATGTTTTCCTGGGAAATCACTTCGCCCGGAAGCAGAATCGGAATGCCTGGCGGGTAGACATAGATGAATTCGGCAATAATGCGTCCTGCCGATTCCTTGAAAGGTACAACCTCTGTATCCCCGTAAAATGCATCGCGAGGGATAAGCGACAACTGCGGAATTTCTGGTGTTTTCACAACCAGCTCGTTAATCTCATTCACATGCATGTACTGATCCGAAAGCTCGCGGAGCGCTGTCAGCAAAATATCGATGGCCTCCTGATTGTCTCCCGGTGTAATGAGGCACAGAATATTGTACATATCACTGAGCTCAACCTCAATATTGTAGTGATCCCGCAGCCAGTTCTCGGTTTCATATCCTGTAATGCCGAGATGGCGTACATGGATCGTCAATTTGGTCGGATCATAGGAGTATGTTGCTTCTCCGCCTAATATTTCTTCACCGAAGCTGTACAAACCTTCGATTTTATTGACTTCCTGACGTGCATATTGCGCCAATTCAATCGTCCTTGCTGCCATTTCCCGTCCATGCAGCGCCAAACTGCGGCGTGAAGTATCAAGCGATGCCAGCAGGATGTAGGAGGTGGAGGTTGTGGTCAGCATGCTGATGATCGTCTGTACGCGATAAGGATTGATGTATCCGTTCTTGGTATTCACGTTCAGTACGGAGCTCTGCGTCATCGAGCCGCCGAGTTTGTGCACGCTGGTCGCAGCCATATCGGCCCCGGCTTCCATTGCCGACATCGGAAGATCTTCATGAAAATGGATCAATACGCCGTGCGCCTCATCCACGAGAACGGGTACGTTGTAGCTGTGAGCCAAATCCACGATTTCCTTCAGATTGGCGCTTACGCCGAAGTATGTCGGGTTAATGACCAATACGGCTTTGGCGTCAGGGTGACGTTTTAATGCTTTCCGGACCGAGCTGATGGTGATGCCGTGATCGATCCCCACATTGGCATCCTGGGCAGGCGATACGAATACAGGCTTGGCCCCGGTAAAAATGATGGCGGAAAGCACGGATTTATGGACATTGCGCGGTATGATGATTTTATCGCCAGGCGAACATACCGACATGATCATAGTCATGATCGCTCCACTTGTTCCTTGGACACTGAAGTAGGTGTGATCGGCACCGAATGCATCGGCGGCCAGCTTTTGGGCTTCCTCGATGACGCCTGTAGGTTGATGTAAATCATCCAGCGGTGCAATATTGATCAAATCTATAGAAAAGGCGTTATCCCCTATAAATTCCCTAAATTCGGCATCGGTGCCGAGGCCCTTCTTATGTCCCGGAATGTGAAATTGCACGGGGTTTTTGGCCGCATGTTCTTTAAGTGCGGTGAAGAGCGGTGTACGACTGTGGTCCATGGACGTTGTCACAACCTTTCCCTATGTTTATTTTCTTATGATTTGTTGATTTCTGTTTTTATATAAACAAAATTGAGTATAGCAAAATAGGGGGGGAATGCAAGGAGAATGAACGGCTTTTTTTGCTTTGTCCCGCAACGCTTCATACTTTAGACATATTAAGGAGGAGCAACAAGATCTTCATCGTTCCTTCATTAAAATATCATCCATAAAAAAAACGTCTATCGACGTACTTTCTCAGAAGACAGACCGCGGTTAAAGGAAGTTTTTCTTGCGATTATAGAATTGTTCAGCTTCGCTGAAAATTTATAAATTCTATAATCTTAAAAAAAGAGCTGCACCAGCAGCCCTTTTCATCAATATATCATGCTCATTAAAACGCCATTTTATAAAGCGGCAGCAGCGACTCAAACGTCTCCTGCACCTTCTGCACCAGCTCGTCCCCTTCAAGCTTGACGGCTTCCTCGCGCGGGATGCGCAGTCCGCACATGACTTCAGCTTTTTTCACCTGCTTCAGCTTCTCAATCAGACGCGTGAAATCCTCCTCGCTCATATCCTGATGAGGGGTGCCGGACGGGTTCATGTGATCCATGGACCAGTAGAAATTCTTGGGCAGCGCCTTTGCTGTTTTCTTCAGCTTGGCTTCCAGGTTGCTGGCAAACACGGTCTTATTGGGACTTTCGTAAATAATCGCGAAGATGACAAACAGATGGGTTCCGAACATGCCTACCTCAAAATGAGGCAGTGCTTTGTACCCGCGTTTGCTTGCAGCCCAAGCGACCCAAGTGTCAATGGGAGGATTGACAGTGCGTCTTGCATGCTTGGCGACATGCACAAACATCTCTTCCCCAGCCAAGACGGATACATAGGGTGCCAACTCAGCCCCTAGCGCCTCCAGCTTGGGTCTTACCCGTTCAATGAGAACCTCCATACGGGCCTCAAGCCCGGGAACGGAGAATACGTCGAAATCTTGATCTGTAAATCCGGTAACCGTCATTGGATGTGATGGCCTCCCTGTTGTAGATAATATCGTTACTAAACTCGGTTTTTGGATAACTTATTATACCATAAGGCGAATGGACATCACGCATTACCCAGAAAAGCTTCACCGTATGTTCATGTGGGCTAAAAATAGTCAATAAACCAAGTTACCGTTACATAAGATGGAGTATAAGATATAGATAAGACAACATCAAAAGCAGCCATGGGGGAAATCTTCACCGCCGTTTAATGATCGGTAGTAAACCGGAGGAGGGAGTGCCGTGAATAAGAGCGAGGAAGTGGAGTATTGCAACCTGGAGCTCCGGTTTGATCGCCGGCATATCCAGGACCTAATCAAGGAATTGATCCAGGAAGGATATTCTCTTTATTGGAGCGAGAATGATACGCAGTTTGTCATCTCAATCCGAACAGGTCGCAAGCTGGTAAAGCTGCGGTTTCAACGAACAGGAAGCGGTTTTAAACTAGTAGGCGATTATATGATCCGTGATCCCAAACTCGCGGAATGGATGGAGAAATTGATCGAGAATACCCGTGGCCATGCTGTCGTCAAACGTTTCAAGGACCGGCAAATATTGATCGAGAATATTTTGTTCGGTGAGGTCATAAGGCTCGTGGAAATATCTGGTTACCGGCAGCGGGTGCTGTTTCAGAAGGGGACGCCGATGACGGAGCAGGAAATGCTGCGGTTGTTTGAATCGGATGTAGGGGAACAGCGATTGCTGCTGTCCAGACTGGAAACCGACGATGAGCTTGAGAAGCTCCATGCGGCACTGCAAGAGGGGAACGAAGACAAAATTTTGGCTTGCAAACAAAGACTCCGTGAGCTTTCCTTGGAGCTGATGAGGCTGGAGTGGTAACTACTTCAATCCGGATACAAGTTTAAAGCACGAACAACACTCCGAAACAGAAGGGGTGTTTTCGCGCGTGTTCTGATTTTGTGACAGGGGTTCACTTGTCAAATGAAAAACGTTAATATAAGATTATTGCAAATCATCTCGGATAGGGATGGGTTGTTTAAAAATATATTGGAGCAAAGGATGGAGAACCAGATGTCAAAACAACAAATCGGTGTGATTGGCCTTGCTGTAATGGGAAAAAACCTGGCCCTGAACATCGAAAGCAAAGGCTTCACCGTTTCTGTATATAACCGCTCTCCGCAAAAAACGGAAGATATGCTGAAGGAAACCGAAGGCAAGCAAGTGAAGGGGACATTCTCGATCGAAGAATTCGTGGATTCCCTTGAGACTCCTCGTAAAATCCTGATCATGGTACAAGCGGGACAAGCTACCGATGCTACGATTGAACAGCTGATTCCACATTTGGACAAAGGCGATATCATCATCGACGGCGGTAACGCTTATTTCCCTGATACACAGCGCCGCAGCAAAGAACTGGCTGAAAAAGGCTTTAACTTTATCGGTGCTGGGGTTTCCGGCGGCGAAGAAGGCGCGTTGAAAGGCCCGTCGATCATGCCTGGCGGACAAGAAAGTGCCTACAAGCTGGTTGAGCCTATTTTGACAGCCATTTCCGCTAAAGTTAACGAAGAGCCTTGCTGTACATATATCGGACCAGACGGTGCCGGCCATTATGTAAAAATGGTTCACAACGGTATCGAGTATGGCGATATGCAGCTTATTTGCGAAGCTTACCAATTGCTGAAGGACGTACTTGGCCTTGATGCGAAGGATCTGCACGGAATCTTCACAGAGTGGAACCAAGGTGAACTCGATAGTTACCTGATCGAGATTACGGCTGACATTTTCTCCAAATATGACGAAGAAACCGGCAAGCCGATGGTTGACGTGATTCTGGATACGGCGGGTCAAAAAGGAACAGGTAAATGGACAAGCCAAAGCTCCCTGGATCTGGGTGTGCCGCTGTCCATGATCACCGAATCCGTATTCTCCCGTTTCCTGTCCGCGATGAAAGAAGAGCGTGTGGCAGCAAGCAAAATCCTGAACGGTCCTAAAGCAGCTGCATTTGACGGCGACAAAGCCGAGTTCATTGAAAATGTGCGCAAAGCGCTGTTTGCAAGCAAAATCGTATCCTACGCTCAAGGCTTTGCACAGCTTCGCGTGGCATCCGATGAGTACGGCTGGAACCTGCAATACGGCAACCTCGCTAAAATTTGGCGCGGCGGCTGCATTATCCGTTCCCGTTTCTTGCAGAACATCACGGATGCATATGAGAACAATCCTGAGCTGAAGAACCTGCTGCTGGATCCGTTCTTTACCAATATTATTGAATCCTATCAAGATGCATGGCGTAAGGTTGTTGCTTCCGCAGTATCCTTGGGCATCCCGGTTCCTGGGTTCTCCAGCGCGCTTGCATACTACGATAGCTATCGCACAGCAAACCTGCCAGCGAACCTGCTGCAGGCTCAGCGTGACTACTTTGGAGCTCACACGTTTAAACGTGTGGACAAAGAAGGAACCTTCCACTATAACTGGATGGATTAATCCTGCCTTTTATGGCAGTATGAATCCCATCCTCCCTGGATGGATTAATCCTGCTCTTTTACGGGAGTGTGAATGCCAATCCCCCTGGATGGATCAATTTCACTCTCGGATGTAGGATGAATTCCGTTCGCCGGAGGAGTAGCCGGAGATTCAACCGTGCGGGCTTGAGAAGGGGAGTGCGCCTCCGCCAGCTCAGGGAGTCCGTGCATGGCTTCTAAGAGACAGGTGCGGATGTCGTGGTTCTTCGTATGGATGTGGTTTCCGCTTCCGAGCAAGAGCAGCGCGGCTTCGCAATAACTGTTGTAATTTTGCAGCAAACGTGGCTTTGAAAGATCCAGCAGTGCAGGATCCTTCAGAGCCACTTTTTTTTGGACAAAATGAAGCACCCAAATTACATCTTCGCGGCATAGCGGGTAGGATGGGTCGAGGATCAGGCGGATGCGCTTAGCAGCCGAAGAGAGGCCGGTTGGACGAAAAGACATAATGGATTTCACTCCTTTCTTCTAATCTTGTATTCTTGTAATTAGTATATGACAATAGGGAACCAGATAGACTCGATAAAATTGGAGCATTACTTGGGGTTACTCGCATAAGAGCAACATAACAGTAATTTAGAGAGTTAGGTCCATTGTCGAAAGATTTGGGGCTGTGGTATGATATGAGCAACCTTTACAGTGAAGCAGCAAATGGGGTGTCAAATTGGATAAGATAGGTAAGAACATTATTCTGATCGGGATGATGGGCACGGGCAAGTCAACCGTAGGTCGTCTTCTGGCAGAAACGCTCGGCTACACCCTGATCGATCTGGATGCGGAAATTGAGAGGATGGAAGGCAGAACGATTTCCGAGATGTTTGAAGCGGATGGAGAGCCGTATTTTCGTGAGGCTGAATCTGTCGCACTTCGCAGCGTGTTGCAACGAAAAGGCATTGTTGTAGCGTCCGGCGGAGGAGCTGTGCTTCGTTCCGAGAATTGTGACCAGATGAAACGTGATGGCTGGGTCGTTGCTCTAACAGCGGATGCTGCTAGCATCGTCGAACGGGTACGGGGTGATGCCAATCGGCCGCTGCTTGCGGGTGATGTCGAAGATAGAGTTCGGCGTATCCTGGATGAACGAAAGGACAAATACCTGTTTGCGGATGTCATAGTGGATACGGTTGGCCGATCTGCAGGGGAAGTGGCGACTGACATTTTAACGCATTACCGCGGCTAAGATGGTCAGCAAACGGGTTTGGCGTGATGATTTTGAATCAGTCTCTATGGGTGAATCTGGGGATCGCATTCGGATTGGAATAAGCAAAAAAAGGCGGGGATAACGATCATCCCTCACCTTCCATAGCTGGTTTATTCTTCATCGTCATGCCACTGAAGCATGCCGCCCTTCATGTTGATTATATTAGTCAAGCCCTGGTGATTCAAAAATTCGCATACGTGTTGACTGCGTCCGCCGCTGCGGCAGATGAAGACAACCTCTTGATCGCGTGGAATTTCGTCCAGGCGATTCGGGATCTCGCCCATCGGAATATGCTTGGCACCGCTGATCATGCCGGCGGCAACTTCCTCATCCTCGCGGACATCAATCATGTATACATTTTCGCCGTTTTGAAGCCGGCTTCTAAGCTCCGTTGTTTCCATTTGAGGGATCGGTTTCATCATATAGACCTCTTTTCTGATAATTAATGATTAAGATCGTAACGATCTGAATTTCCAGTTCACATGAACTATGATAACCAAGCGATTCTTTCCCTGTCAATTTATCCAAGGGAGATTTCAAGGTTGGTTTATCGTAACATAATATATACAAGGAGAGATACATACGATGGATGTAATCGTCAAGCCTACGCCTATACTAAACGGAGAGATTGGAGCGTTATCCTCCAAGAACTATACAACCCGTTACCTGCTGGTGGCTGCACTTGCGGAAGGAACGAGCACGATCTATTACCCAGCTCATAGCGAGGATAGCGACGCCATGAGACGCTGTATCCGGGATCTCGGAGCCGTGATCGAGGAGGACGAGGAGAAGGCGGTTATTACGGGCTTTGGCAAATCGCCCCGGGATGTGAAGGAACTGAATGTCGGTAATGCCGGTGCCGTATTGCGTTTCCTGATGGGCGTTACAGCATTATCTAAAGAGGTTACTTTCGTCAATACCTACCCGGATTCACTGGGCAAACGTCCTCACGATGATCTCATTGAGACGCTTGGTCAATTGGGTGTGGAAGTGGAGCATAACGAAGGCAAACTGCCGATCACGATTCGTGGCGGTCAGCCTATGGGCGGAAAGCTCACTGTTTCTGGCGAAGTGAGTTCGCAGTACTTAAGCGCATTGCTGTTCTTAACGCCACTGCTTGCTGAAGACAGCGAGATTACCGTTACCGGAGATTTGAAATCCAAGGTCGTTATCGGTCAGACCCTGGAAGTGCTGGAGCAGGCGGGCATTACCATTCACGCAGCGGATGATTATACATTCTTCCGGGTTCCTGGTGCTCAATCCTATGAAGCGAAGACTTATACGGTTCAAGGTGATTATCCGGGCTCTGCTGCCGTCCTGGCGGCGGCTGCGGTTACGCAGTCGGATGTAACCATCCGCAATCTGTCAGAGGACAGCAAGCAGGGAGAGAGGGCCATTATTGACGTCCTCCGGATGATGGAGGTTCCGCTCACACATGAGAACGGAAATGTCCATGTACAGGGCAATCGTACCCTGAAGGCATTGGAATTTGACGGAGATGCAGCGACGGATGCGGTGCTTGCGATGGTGGCGGCAGCTGTGTTTGCGGAAGGGACCTCCCGATTCTACAATGTGGAGAATCTCCGCTATAAGGAATGCGACCGGATTACGGATTATTTGAACGAATTGCGGAAAGCCGGAGCCAACGTTGAGGAACGCCAGGCTGAGATCATCGTTCACGGTCGTCCGGAAGGCGTCGAGGGTGGCGTTGAGATCAATGCCCATTATGATCATCGGGTGATCATGGCCCTGACGGTGGTCGGGCTTCGCGCACATCAGCCGATCCGGATTAAGGACGCGCATCATGTGGCCAAGTCGTACCCACAATATTTTGATCACATGAAGGCGCTTGGAGCCAACGTGGAATGGGTAAAATAAAGAAATAGCCAAGCAGCTCGTCTATTACGAATGGAGAGGTGGTCATGAAGCGTGGCATTTGAAAATCCTCCGCGCGAAGAAATCGCGGATATTTTGCGAAACGCAGGCAATATTGCTGTTGTCGGTCTGTCTGATCGGCCGGATCGTACATCCCATATGGTTTCTGCTGCTATGCAAAAGCGCGGGTACCGGATTATCCCGGTTAACCCTAGTGCAACAGAAATACTCGGGGAGAAAAGTTATCCATCCCTGAAGGACATTCCGGAGCCGATCCATATCGTCAACGTATTTAGACGCAGTGAATACTGTGCCGATGTGGCGCGGGAAGCTGCCGAGATTGGCGCCAAGGTGCTTTGGCTACAGCAGGGAATTATCAGTGAAGAGGCGGCGGCCATCGCGGAGAAGAGCGACATGATCGCCATCATGGACCGCTGCATTAAGGTGGAGGATTCCATCGCTTTGGGCGGGCGTTAAGATTTAATTGGTGAATTGGAAGTATGGGCAAGCCTTATGTTGAAGCAGCCATGGCAGACTGGACACGATCCGGCTTGCCGAGGTATTGCTTGTGAGGCTTGCTTTTCTTTGTGGCATTTGCCCTGATTTCTTTTTGACAAAAACAGGCGCAGCGCTTACCATCAAGGATAGAAAGGAGGGCTCGCCTTGAATTGGTTGGGATCATTACAACAGCTGGGCAGAGCAGTTATGCTCCCTACAATGGCGCTTCCAGCGGCAGCTCTCCTGCTTAGCGTGGGAAGTCTGCCATGGTCGGCGTGGGGCTTCGGAACCTTGGGCGAGATTGCTCAGGCTGCGGGGCACGGCGTGTTTTATTACATGCCGTATTTATTTGCCATTGGTGTCGCGTGGGGACTTTCGAATCAGGGAGGACCCGCAGGGCTTGCCGCTCTGGCTGGCATGTTCATCTATGATCAGGTTATATCCCGTCTGGGAGACGGGAGTGTACAGCCCTCGACCTTGATTGGTATTATTTTTGGGGTAATGTCCGGTTACGTTTACAACCGGTTCAAACATATTAAGCTTCCCGAAGCGATACAGTTTTTTGGAGGCTCCCGATTTGTACTTTTATTCATGGGATTGTTCTCCACGATATTTGCATGGGTCATGCTGGGGATGGCCCCCATTGTACAGCGCGGATTAGATGTTTTTTATGATCTGACCGTACATATGGGCGCGTTCGGATTATTCCTTTACGGAATTTTGTACAGGGTGCTGACGGCATTCGGTCTGCATCACTTGTTGAATAACGTGTATTGGTTTCAGTTGGGCTCGTACGAGACGGAAGACGGAACCGTCGTTCAAGGGGATCTGCCCCGATTCTTTGCGGGTGATCCAACAGCAGGCGACTTCATGGCCGGGTTATTCCCGATTATGATGTTTGCTCTGCCGGCGATTGCATTTGCCATTATTCAAGAAGCACGTGAAGATTTGAAGCCGAAGGTAAAAAAAACGTTTATGCGGTCCGCGCTTGTCTGTTTTTTGACCGGGGTATCAGAGCAGATTGAATTCGCGTTCTTATTTGCGTCTCCTTATCTGTATGTGCTCCACGCCTTGATGGCCGGGTTCGCGATGGTGCTTACCTATGCATTTGATATCCATCACGGGTTCTCGTACTCGGCGGGATTTATCGATTACGTACTCAATTTTCACTTGTCCAAGAATGCCTGGATCATCATACCGATCGGGGCTGTATACGGCATCGTTTACTATTTTCTGTTCCGATGGGCCATTCGCACCTTCGAAATCCCGACACCGGGGCGTGAAGAAGGTTCGGCGCTAGAAGGCCGGGCAGGAGACATTCCCTATCAGGCACCGCTTATTCTGGAGGCGCTTGGGGGAAAAGACAACATCGTTCAGGTTCAATCCTGTATGACGCGTCTTCGATTAACCGTATATAATGACCGCCAGATTGATTCGGACGCACTGAAATTGCTCGGTTCAGCCGGTATCATCAAGCTGGGCGGCGGTAACGTTCAGGTGGTGTTCGGGACGTATTCCGAGCTCATCCGCGAAGAGATAAATAAGCTGATGCAGCAGGATTTACCGCGCGTTCTGTTCAGCGCGCCCGTGCAGGGACGCATGCTTCCGATTGACGAAGTGCCGGATGATATTTTTGCCGCCAAGCTTGTCGGTAACGGCGTGGCGTTCATTCCGGAAAAAGGAGAACTTGTATCTCCGGTATACGGTACCGTGATGCATGTCTATCCGACGATGCATGCCATTGGCATTTCAACGCCGGATGGACTCGAGGTATTGATTCATATCGGGATCGATACCTCTCAACTGAAAGGACCGTTTTCAGCTGTGGTAAGCGAAGGGGATACCGTTGAGCCGGGGCAATTGCTGGTCAAGTTCGATCTGGCTTATTTAAAGACACATGCCGCATCACTGGCCACACCCATGGTGATCACGAATCCCGATAAAGTAAGATCTTGGAGCTTTGCTCCATTCAAGTCCGTTAAGAGAGGACAGTCATCTGTCATGTCCGTCGTATTAAATGAGAGTAATGCTGGGGGTAGAGAATCATGATACAAGGCATTGGCGCAGCAACAGGCGTAGCGATTGGTAAGGCTTTCGTACTGCCGCACTGGGAGTTGGACCTTCCAGATTCCGAAATGGATGCTGTCGATTTAGCCAAAGAGTTCGAGCGCTTATATGAAGGCATACGAACCTCCAAGAATGAAATTGAATATATCAAGAACGAATTCAAGGAAATGGTGGGACACGAGGAGTCGCAGATCTTTGATGCGCATCTGGCCATACTGGAGGATCCCGTGTTCATGAACGAAATTCAAGGGATCATCGAGCGCCAGTACAAAGCTGCCGAGGTAGCGGTTAAAGAGGCGATCGATCATTTCGTATCCATGTTCGATTTGCTGGACGACGAGTATATGAAGGAGCGGGCGCTGGATATTAAGGATGTTGGCAATCGGCTGCTCAAGCATCTTCTCGGTGCTCCGGAAGTCAAACTTCCGGCTGATACGCAGCCTTATATTTTGGTTGCGAAGGAGCTCTCTCCGTCTCAGCTCGTGCACCTTAACCCTTCCCACGTTCTTGGCATTGTGACGATGACGGGTGGCAAGACCTCTCATTCGGCGATTATGGCCCGCGCTCTCGGCATACCGCTCGTATCCGGGATTGAGAACAAGCTGGATCATCCGATCCAGACCGGACAGCATTTAGTTGTAGATGGAGATGAAGGCTTGCTGTATTTGGAGCCTGACACGCTGATCGTGGAGCGTTATGAAGGGATCCGAGAGCAACAACGGAAAAAGAAAGAACAGCTGCAACTCCTGGCGACGGTTGATGCGGTTACGAAGGATGGAACATACTTTAATCTGGCCGCGAATATGAACTCCATAAAAGAAATGGAGATTGCGCTCAAGAACGGCGCGCAGGGAGTTGGATTGTTCCGGACGGAATTCTTATATATGGATCGCCACAACTTTCCTTCGGAAGAAGAGCAGTTTGAAGTGTATAAGCTGGTTGCCGAGAACGCAGGTCAGGCTTCGGTCGTGATCCGTACGCTGGACATTGGCGGCGATAAGCAGCTGGATTATTTCGGGCTGCCGGAAGAAGAGAACCCCTTCTTGGGGTATCGCGCCATTCGAATCAGTCTGGATCGCACAGAGCCGTTCCAGACCCAGCTGTCCGCTATTCTGAGGGCCAGCGCTTTCGGTAACGTCAAAATCATGTATCCGATGATATCCTCGGTAGAAGAAGTCAGGCAGGCTAATGCCGTGCTGCGGCGTGCGATGGCCGATTTGGACCAACGCGGCATAGCATACGATCCGAACATTAAGGTTGGCATCATGATTGAGGTACCGGCAGCAGTCACCATTTCGGATTTGTTGGCAGAGGAAACTGATTTCTTCAGCATCGGGACCAATGATCTGGTTCAGTATGTGCTGGCGGTGGATCGCATGAATGAGCAGATCGCGCACATGTACCATCCGTTTCATCCAGCGGTTTTGCGCATGCTTCGGACGACGGTGGAGGCTGCGCATGAGGCAGGCATACCGGTCAGCGTGTGTGGAGAAATGGCAGGGGACGAGCGGGCGATTCCAATATGGCTGGAGCTTGGCGTTAAGGACCTAAGCATGTCTCCGCAATCCTTGCTTCGCGTGAAGCATCGCATCTTGAATACCAATGCGGCAGAAGCGAAGGGGGAGGCAGCGGATTGCTTCAAATTGCGTACCAGCGACGCTGTCGAAGAGCGTCTTAGCGCCTTTGCCGAACGCAGCAGTTATCTGAACGGAAAGAATGGAACGGACAGCACGGCCTCTTAAAAGGCTTCTAGTAATGAGATAACGTTCCAATTTTTCATGTTTCTTTTTTTGAGTGGACAAGCTATATTCATATAAAAAAACAGCTGCCTATCTCACCAGGAGCACTTCTTGGTGAAATGAGCGGCTGTTTTTGTGTGGTGCAGGGGAGCTTTAGCCTTGCTGTGCCAGAGCATCGCAAAAGGCTTTGCCGTACGGCGGCAGATCCGGAGGACGGCGGGCGGAAATAATATGGCCATCGGTTACGACCGCTTCATCCTTCCAGATTGCACCGGCATTTTCCATGTCGTCCCGGATTCCCGGTGTGGAAGTCACCGTAATGCCGTCCAGGATTTTGGCAGAGATGAGCACCCATCCGGCGTGGCAGATCTGTCCGATCGGCTTTTTGTCCGCATTCATCTCTTTAACGAGTTGCAGCACTTTATCATAACGGCGCAGCTTGTCCGGCGCCCAGCCGCCCGGAACGAGAATTCCATCATAATCCTCGCTGTTCAGCTCTTCAAACGAATACTCAGCTTGAGCGGGAACACCATATTTACCTGTGTAAGTTTTTCCTTTTTCCAATCCGGCGAGATGGACTTCGGCCCCTTCTTCCCGGACTCGGTAAACGGGATACCATAGTTCCAGATCCTCAAATTCTTCGTCTACAAGCGCTATCACTTTTTTTCCAGCCAATCTCATGATCGATTTAGCCCCTTTCTCTGCAGATTTCTTGATATATCCGTAACATGATCGAATAGGTCTCTTAAGACTGTACTCATTGTAACAAATATGGACAGGGGTTTCATAGGAGCGACCAAAGAACAAACATTTGGAAACATATCTGGTAAATAAAGCATTATCACAAATTAGCAGGATTCTCTGGTATGATAGTCGAATAGAACTAGTTCAGGTGACGGATTTGTGACATAGGGCTGTTAGTATTAGATTACGTGATAGGATTTGGGGTGGGCATTTTGTTCAAAACCTGCAACTGCGGACAATGGATGAAGTTGGAATTAAGGAAGCTGATTCATGAAAGAAAGACTCGAATATGTCATGTTCCTGTTTATGCCTGTCAGGCTTGTATGAAATATGAGCTTCTACCTCTTATTAAACCGGATTTACTTCGCTATCTCGCATCGATTAGCAATGAAACCGGACGAATACGCGTTTCGTTCGCAGATGTTAATGAGTCTGCATACGTACTTCGAGAAGTGTTCCGTACATACGATGATGATTCGTCGGTAGAATGGCAGGCACGCTGCATGGAAGTCTTTGACGAGCGAATTAATTTGCTGTTGGATCTATTTCGTTATGCCCAGAGCATGGGCGACGGTGACTGGATGAGACAAATTGAGGGGCGTCTTGAGCAATTAAGCACCATCAAATCTCTCATTCCTGAAAATTCGGGCAATTATGCAAGATAATTTTCAGAAAATTTTCGCGGTTGTTGGATTTTTCACGCACTTTTTGTTAGGATAGAGGATAGGAACTTCAATACAATGAAGGGAATGTATATCCTATGGCGACGTTGACGAAAATGACTACTATAGAAGAGTTACGCAACACGCTTGAATCTTCGGAGCAGAGGCCCTTGCTGTTGCTCAAACATAGTACCAGATGCCCAATTAGTGCCGGAGCTTATAAGGAAGTGCAAACTTACCTGGAGGACCAGCCGAACGAGCGGATTGACTATGTATGGATCGATGTCATTGCCGACCGTCCGGTGTCGAGTCAGGCTGCGGAAACTCTAAGCATACAGCACGAATCGCCACAAGTTATTCTTGTAAAAGAAGGAGCGCCAGTCTGGCATACATCCCATTCCCATATTACGGCTGAAGCGCTGAAAGCTCAATTGGACGGCATCTAATGCCGTGTCGTTGCACAAAGCAGTAATTTGTCGTATCATAAATTCAATTGGTATTGAACGAATGAAAATCTATTGGCAATGGAGAGAAGGAATTTGACGGTAACCATTTACGATGTTGCGCGCGAAGCAGGCGTTTCCATGGCGACGGTATCACGGGTTGTAAACAATAACCCGAACGTTAAGCCTCAGACCCGGAAAAAAGTATACGAAGCGATTGAACGTTTAGGGTATCGTCCGAATGCGGTAGCCAGAGGTCTGGCCAGCAAGAAGACCACAACCGTCGGCGTTGTGATCCCTGATATTTCGAACTCGATCTTTGCGGAGATTGCCCGTGGTATTGAGGATATTGCTAACATGTACCACTATAATATAATTTTGTGTAATGCCGACAAACGTAAGGAAAAAGAAATCCGCGTTATCAACACCTTGCTTGAGAAGCAAGTGGACGGGCTGTTGTTTATGGGTGGAACGGTGACGGACGAGCATATCCAGGCGTTCCAGACATCGGCTGTGCCGATTGTTCTTTGTGCGACAAGTGATGAGAGAGGTTCTTATCCTTCGGTCGACATTGATCATGAACAAGCTGCGTTTGATGCGGTAAGCACACTGATCCGGCACGGGCATCGTGAGATTGCCATGATCAGCGGAACGCTGCAGGATCCGGCGAACGGTTATGCACGCTTCCAAGGCTACAAGAAGGCACTGGAGACAGCTGGCATTGAGTATCAAGAGGACCTGGTGCGGATTGGTAACTATCGCTATGAGTCCGGCGTGGAAGCTATGAAATACTTCTTGGGACTTAAGAAGAAACCGACGGCTATTTTTGCTGCTACCGATGAGATGGCGATTGGCGCTATTCATAGCATTCAGGATGAAGGCTATAAAGTGCCGGATGATTTCTCTATTATCAGCGTTGATAATATCCGGATGGCTTCAATGGTTCGTCCACAGCTGACAACGGTAGCTCAACCGATGTATGATCTGGGAGCTGTAGCTATGCGTTTGCTTACCAAGCTAATGAAGAAGGAGAATGTGGAGAATCCTCGCGTGATTCTGCCGCATGAAACGATTCTTCGGCTTTCGGTTAGTCATGTGAACGAGTAAGAAGTGTGAATAAAAGCTGTTTAGACATCTATTGATATGAAGAAAGCTCCTGATTTTAAGGGGCTTTTTTCTGGTGGGATTTATGTGTGGTCTTGAATTCAGGAGGGATATCGGTATGACAACACAGGTTATCGGCCTAATCGGGGCCATGGACGAAGAAGTGGAATTGCTGCTCAGTCAACTGGAGAATAAAGAAACAGCAGTCCGTGCAGGGGTTACATATGCTTCAGGAACGATTCATGGCAAGAGAGTCGTTGTATGTAAGAGCGGGGTGGGTAAAGTGAATGCTGCGGTTACCACGCAAATCCTGATTGACACCTATGGCGTTTCCAAAATATTGTTTACCGGCGTAGCGGGTGCGCTGCATCCGGAGCTGAATATTGGCGATATCGTCATCTCTTCCTCCTGTATGCAGCACGATATGGATGTGACGCCGCTGGGCTTTGCGCGCGGGGTGATTCCGTATCAGGAAGTGTCTGATTTTCCTGCGGATCCGTCGTTGATCGAGCTGGCAGAGGAAGCGTGCAAAGAGCAGGCGGTGAATCATTACGTCATCGGGAAGGTTCTGTCCGGCGACCAGTTCATTGCCAGCCGTGAAACGGTACGGACGCTCTACGAGGAACTGAACGGGGCTTGCGCGGAAATGGAAGGTTCTGCTGTTGCCCAGGTGTGTTATATGAACATCGTGCCATATGTGGTGATCAGATCTATGTCAGATAAGGCTGACGGTTCTGCCCATGTCAACTTCCCTGAGTTTACAGTGAAAGCTTCCAAGCGTTCACACGAAATCGTGAACTACATGCTAGGCAAACTCTAGTAACAAATTTGAGCAAGCGGTCTGTATGCATATTCAGTTATGCGCCCGCAGATAACAAACTCCCCTGTGGTAAATTCTCGGGGAGTTTGTTTTTTTGTTTATTTTATTGGGTATCGACTTAATACATAAACCGCTGTCTGAAACGGATGCGATCGAATTGTTCTTGTGATGAAAGCGGCACGTTCCGTCCGATTCTGACCATGAGACAGTTGGCAGGATGGGAGCAGATTTCCGGATCATCGGTTGCGTACCACTCCATATTCACGATTTTCATTAACCGTTCCATCATTTTGCGGTAATCCCATACGTTAAGGCCGCTTCCTTTAAGATCCCAATGCCAGTAGTACTCGGTCGTAAACACGATGTAACGCTCCATCTGTTCTTCTTCAAATGCAGTCTTGATCATCTGCTGCCCAAGTCCCAGAGAACGGTAGTCTTTCGCTACCTCGATGGCACCAAGTTCAATCAAATCTTCCATATTGCCCTCAGACCAGCGTTCCTGCTCATCCGGGTGATGAAATGTTACATACCCAACGATCATATCTTGGTCTCTCGTGATGATGATTCTGCCTTCAGGCAGGCCTGCAATTTCCACCAATGCCTCATGCTGCTCCGCAGGACGACGAAAAGCCTTGAGATCAGGGTGCATGGTTAGCTCGGATAGTTGCTCGGGAGGTACAGGTCCTTCGATGATCAGGCGGCGGTCTTCAGGGAACAAAACATGAGACTGGTATACCTTGCAGTGTTCCATCCGTTACGCTCCTTTCAATTCCATACCCTACTTATAGCAAAAAAATAAAAAAATGAAAAGCAATGACAGGCAAACAAGAGCTATGATATAATCTTTTCGACATAAAATCTTCACATTTGTGTTGTACTTAACGATATGTTTCCTTGCGAATTCTAAGGGTTAATGACTCGATGACTGCGACAACGTGACGACCCACCGCAATGTGTAAAATGTATGTTTCATTCAATCATTTTGTAAGCGCTGTCCACTATGAGGAGACCGATTTGAGAATGAGGAGGATGTTATCATGAATCAAACGCATAGCGAAATATTGCCAAGTGAAGTTTCACATTCCAATATGAAGAGTTACGAGCAGGCGCGCTCCGAGTTTTCATGGGACGAAATCGAGAGACATTTTACTTGGTATGAGACGGGCAAAGTAAATATGGCGTATGAAGCTATTGATCGTCATGTAGCAGAGGGGCGAGGAGACAAGGTAGCTCTCCTGTACAGTGACGCCAATCGCGAGGAATCTATTACTTATGCGCAGTTGAAAGAGAAATCCGACAAGTTCGGTAATGTACTCCGCAAATATGGCGTTGGCAAGGGTGATCGGGTATTTATCTTTATGCCGCGCGGCCCTGAGCTCTATGCCGGTTTGCTGGGCATTCTGAAGGTTGGCGCCGTGGTCGGCCCATTGTTCGAGGCGTTTATGGAAACGGCGGTAAAGGACCGTCTAGAGGACAGTGGTGCTGTTGCACTGATTACGACGCCTGCACTGTTATCACGTGTGAAGCGAGACGAGTTGCCTGAATTGAAACATATTTTTGTTGTTGGCGAGATTGAGGAGGAGGACCCGCGGCTAGTAAGCTACCACGAGGAAGTAGAGGCTGCATCAAGTGAGCTGGAGATTGAATGGCTTGAGCGTGAAGATGGATTGATCATGCACTATACATCAGGCTCTACCGGGAAACCGAAGGGCGTGTATCACGTGCAGAATGCCATGATTCAGCATTATTATACGGGCAAGGTTGTTTTGGATTTAAGGGAAGATGATATATATTGGTGCACGGCGGACCCGGGCTGGGTAACCGGTACGTCCTACGGTATTTTTGCACCGTGGTTGAACGGGGTTACCAATGTCATTCGCGGAGGCCGTTTCAGTCCACAGGATTGGTACAGCACGTTAGTGAACAACAAGGTAACGGTATGGTACAGCGCTCCGACCGCTTTCCGCATGTTGATGGGTGCCGGTTCCGATCTTATCGACCAATATGATTTGAGCCATGTACGGCATATTCTATCTGTTGGTGAGCCGCTTAATCCCGAGGTGGTACGTTGGGGACACAAGGCTTATAAGCATCGTATCCATGACACATGGTGGATGACAGAGACCGGCGGACAGCTGATCTGTAATTACCCGGGCATGGCGATCAAGCCAGGATCCATGGGGCGTCCGGTGCCGGGCATTACAGCTAAGATTTTAGATGATCAGGGGAGAGAAGTGCCTCCGTACACGATGGGTAATTTGGCCATCAAGACACCTTGGCCGTCCATGATGAGAAAAATTTGGAACAACGAGGCGAAGTATGAAGAATACTTCCGAATTCCGGGCTGGTACATTTCAGGTGATTCGGCATATATGGATGAAGAAGGATACTTCTGGTTCCAGGGCAGAATAGATGATGTGATTAATTCGTCCGGTGAGCGAATCGGACCGTTCGAAGTGGAGAGCAAGTTGGTTGAGCATCCCGCTGTCGCTGAAGCCGGCGTGATTGGTAAGCCTGATGTAACCCGTGGCGAGATCATTAAAGCCTTTATCTCCTTACGTGAGGGGTATACACCTACTCAGGAGCTCAAGGATGAAATCTACCGTTTCGTAAAGGAAGGACTTTCCGCTCATGCCGCACCTCGAGAAATTGAGTTTAAGGAAAAACTTCCGAAGACGCGCTCCGGTAAGATCATGCGCCGCGTACTAAAAGCGTGGGAACTGGATCTTCCGACAGGCGATTTGTCCACGATTGAAGATTAAACCGTGATCAAGAACCGGGCTGACAATGGAGATGGTGACCACCATTTCCATTGTCAGTCTTTTTTTAGAGAAAGCTTAAACTTCCGAGGTTAACCTCCTTATCTCGCAAGTGGAATATATGTATAAGTATCTGCTTTACCTAAAAAATAAAGCCAGCCCTTCTAACAGATGATCTCTGTAGAGGGGCTGGCTTTTTATTAGTATACCAATCTATTTTTTCTCGAAATATACGGCCGGTGAAGCAGCAGATTCACCGATTGGATTAACGGCAGTTACTCTAAAGGTACCGCCGATTGGGTTACCCGAGGAGTAGTAGAACTCCGTGCTCTTGCTTGAGCCAAGAAGCTGGTAATTGCCATCACTGTTCGGACTGATGTAGATGTTGTAGACCATTACTTCTTCCTCTGGAGCATTGCCGCTCCAGGTGGCCTGGAAGCCCTCAGGGGTAGCCGCAAGGGTCGGCTGACCTGGTGCAGACGGTACGGTAGTAGCACCTTCATTCCCAAGTTCCAGGTCGTCATTGGGATCTCCCTCCGTGATGCCGTCACCAGGATTATCGATGTCGTCATCCGGATTCGTGTCGTTATCGCCTGGAACTTCGAATCCAGGTGCTGTACCGCCCACAATAGCGCTTGGTTCAGATGTTTTGCCGGCTACGTCAACGGCAACAACGTAATAGGAAGTAAACATTCCGTCAGCTCCAAGTCCCGAGAAGACAAGGCTCTCGTCGCCGAGCACCACCTGCCCTTGATGTGTAAACGGACTGCCGTTAACGGACTTAAAGAGCCGGTATCCGACAACATCAGGAGATCCGCTGGCATTAAAGCTGATGGACCCGCTGCCCATCGAATAATGTACGTTTTTCGGTGGGGTAGGGGCTTTGCCATCATCTGTTCTTGGGTCAACCTTGCTTGGCATCCCTTTCTTCGCGTCCTGCGGAAGATAAGATTCCAGCGATCTCTTTTCACCTTTCATGACCTTCAAGGCGTTCTGCAGTTCTATAATCAGCTCATCAAGGGGCTTCTCACGCTTGATTACGATTTGTTCTCTCAACATATCCAAAGGCGTCGCTTCCTGTGGAATGTAATTTACGCCCCGATAGGTGATATATTTCGCTTTTGCGATACCGTCATCGCTTTCGGTAGGCACAAACTTCACATTAAACAGATCCGTTACGAATCTGTCCGTTAAGGCCGTCGGCAGCTTGCCGCTGTAAGCGGAAACCGTCTTGGACGTTATGCCTTCAGGCTTCTCGAACGTTTTGGTCGGGAACAGCTCCGGTTTCACGTCCGTCACTTCGTTCATGATTTTGGCCCAAATGGCCTGGGCGTGCTTGCGCTGGTCTCCAACAAGCGTATTTTTTTGTTCCTTATATCCGACCCATACGCCTAGCGTAACGTCAGGCGAGTATCCCATGAACCAGACATCCCCATAGTTCTGGGTGGATCCGGTTTTACCAACAACCGGAACTTCATTGAATTTCTTGTACGTGTCTCTGACCTTGCTGCCTGTTCCGTTCGTAATGACGGTACGGAGCATATCCGTCATGAGATACGCGGTTTGTTCAGAGAATACCTGTTCCGGTTTTACTTCGTGTTTATAGACAATATTACCTTTGGAATCCACGATTTTCTCAATCATGAAAGCGTCCGTGAATTTGCCTTGGTTGCCGATGGCACTGTATGCATTGGTGAGTTCTTCCACTGTTACCCCGTAATGCAGCCCCCCCAGTACACCGGTGGAAGCATTATAATCGTCTTTCTCCAAGGTAGTGATACCCAGCTTCTTGGAAAACTCCCAAGCCTTCTCGATGCCGACCGTATTGTTAAACAACTTGAGCGCCACCGTATTGGTTGAATTGTTCAGTGCCTGTCTTGCCGTCATCAATCCCCTATACCCGCTGTACGAGTTTTTAGGAATATGGAACACTTTGCTGTAGTCCTTTAAGATGATCGGTGAATCGTCCACCACGCTGGCAGGCTGAATCGCCCCCGAATCAAGTGCCGGTAAATAGGCGGCTATAGGTTTCATGGCAGATCCAGGTTGTCGTTTCATTTGCGTAGCGTAGTTCATTTGTTCTGTGTTAAAATCCCTGCCCTCAATCATACCGAGAATGGCGCCGGTTTTGTTGTCGATCATCATCGCGGCGGTTTGCTCCATTCCTTTTTCCGCGCTGTCAGGCACGTAGTTGCTGTCATTCTCTGCGATGGAGCGCATGGTTTTGTATAATGTCCGGTCGATGGTGGTGTAAACACGGTAACCGCCTGTGCTGAGCTGAGCTCGGGATGCATCCATCAGATCGGAGTTCGCTTGCGTGCCTTTTGCGTTCTCTTCGGCTTCCTCGCTCAGTTGCATCAGGATATTCGATGCTTGGCGTTCTACTTCCATCATGAGATAAGGATAAGTCACATAGGCCTTCTGCGTCCGAGGAGCAAGCGATTTTTTGACATCGAATGCCTTGGCCTCTTCATACTCGGCTTGCGTTATTTTACCTTCTTCCAGCATGCTTGCCAGCACGCGGTGCTGGCGGTTTATTGCACGGTTGAATGATTTCTCGTCAAATTCCCCCTTGCCGTTGAAGGCAGAGTAGGAGGACGGTAGCTGCGGAAGACCTGCCAAATATGCAGCTTGAGCCACATTCAGATCATTCAGATTGTTAATGTTAAATATACCTTTTGCTGCAGCCTTGATCCCGAACAGTTGGTATCCGCTGGAACCGTTGCCGTAAGGAACCTTGTTCAAGTAGGCTGTTAAAATTTGGTCTTTACTCAAAAAGCGTTCCATACGCATGGCCAGCAGCATTTCTTTGACCTTGCGGTTATCGGTTTTGTCGCGACTTAAAAAAGTGAGCCTGGCCAGCTGTTGCGTCAACGTGCTGCCGCCGGTTTGAACCGACTCGTTCAGCACGCGTTCCTTCACGGCGCGAGCGGTACCTTTTATGTCAACACCCTTATGTGTATAAAAACGGTTATCTTCTATGGATACGACGGCATCCTTCACAAGCTGGGGAATATCCTTGAATTCCACAGGTCGTCTGTCTTCTTCGGTTCTAAGCTGCCCGATCGGTGAGCCATCCGCGAAGTAGGCGAAGCCCGTTATAGCATTGTCGTTCACCGTATTCTCGATGAGAGCCCTGGATCTTACTGGCTCATTCTCAACAATAGAGGTTACGTAGCCACCTATGGCTCCTCCGGCGAACAAAACGCCCATCAGACCTACCACAAAGAGCCATCCGATGACGGATCCGAGCACCCGCAGAAAGGACCGTTTACGCGGTTTCTTCTGTTTTTCAGGCTCTTGTTTTTTCTCCTCAACCATGAATGTATACTCCTCCTTTTAACGCACCTATTATAGCATAAATCGAAGGTTTTGAATCATGTGTCCCTACATAGCGTGTCCTTTTTTGAGGAAGATTGACTTTTTCGGGAAGCATATGATACAAATAATGCAAAGTTCATATCGTGAAAAGCTTTGAAGGACCCCAGTAGAAGGCGGAACCTTTCGTTTCCAGAGAGTCGGTGGGTGGTGTAAACCGATAACGAGCCCCTTTGAATTACCGTCCGGAGCTGACCGGGGGAAACAGAGCCGTGCACCTGTACGGTTGTTACAGTAGTCCGGTTCCGGGATGACAACCCGTTATGGCAATGAAGTGAAAATCCGTTCCTGAGGTAACGGATTTTAATTAGGGTGGTAACGCGAGCGCTCCTACTCGTCCCTTGGGATGAGTGGGAGCTTTTTTGCGTTCAAAATTAGAGGGAGGTGTATGGAAACATGAAATGGGATGTGTTATCGAACGTCCAGCAGCAGGAGGTGGAACGCCAGATGGAGGTGATCTCCCGTGGAGCGGTGGAGATCATTCCGGAAGAAGAGATGAGGCAGAAGGTGATGACATCGGTTGTAACCGGCGAGCCGCTGCGCGTGAAGCTGGGAATGGACCCGTCAGCGCCCGATCTTCACGTCGGGCATACCGTCGTGCTGCAGAAGCTGCGTCAGTTCCAGGAACTCGGACATGAAGTACAGCTCATCATCGGGGACTTTACTGGCAGGATCGGAGATCCGACAGGCAAATCCGAGACGCGCAAGCAGTTGTCGGAAGAGGATGTGAGGCGTCATGCGGAAACGTACAAGAAACAAATATACAAAGTATTGGATCCTGAAAAAACGAAGGTATATTACAACTCCGAGTGGCTTGCGCCGATGACTTTTGCTGATGTGGTCAGCTTATCGGCAAAGGTTACGGTGGCACGGATGCTGGAGCGAGATGATTTTACTAAACGTTACCAGGGCGGGCGTCCGATCAGCATCCACGAGTTCTTTTACCCGTTGATGCAGGGTATGGATTCCGTGGCGCTAAAGACCGATGTCGAGCTTGGGGGAACGGACCAGAAGTTTAACTTGCTGATGGGGCGAACTCTGCAGAAGGAGTATGGTACAGAGCCTCAGGTTGCGATCACGATGCCGCTTATCGAAGGACTTGACGGTATACAGAAGATGAGTAAGAGCTTGGGGAATTACATCGGTATCGATGAAGAACCAAATGAGATTTACGGTAAATCCATGTCCGTTCCGGACGAACTCATGCTTAAGTACTTCGGCTTGGCCACCGATATGGCAGGTGAGGAGGTAACCAGACTGGAGAAGGGGCTTCGGGACGGAAGCGTTCATCCCCGGGATGCCAAGATGAGTCTCTCGCACACTCTCGTTCGGATGTATCATGGGAGGGAGACTGCGGATGCCGCACAGCAGCATTTTGTGACCGTGTTCCAGCAGAAGGCACTTCCCGAAGACATTGAGGATTATATTGTACCTGAAGGAGAACTGGATGAAGGAAAGATGACACTTATCAAATTGCTGACACTGCTCGGTTTTGCCGCTTCAAATGGTGAGGCCAGACGCAGTATCCAGCAGGGGGCCGTAAAATGGAATGGAGAAAAGTGCAGCGACACCCACGATGAGATCGTTCCTCAAGACGGGGATGTGGTTCAAGTGGGCAAGCGTAAATTTGCCAGACTGAAGCTTTCTTAAGAAGATTGAACTTGCGGAGGATTCAGTTAGATATCAAAAAAAACCTGAAGGCCGAGGCCTTCAGGTTTTTTGGGTTCCGAGTTAATCTTAACGGTTGTAGAATTCGACGATTTGTTTCTCATCGATATCTTGGGAAAGTTCGGAACGTTCTGGAAGACGGATGTATTTCCCTTCCATTGCTGCTTCATCAAACTCAAGGTAAGCTGGAAGATGTACGCGGTTAGCCAAAGCTTCCTTGATGGAAGAGAGGCTGCGGCTTCTTTCACGAAGACCGATTACATCGCCAGTGCTTACAGCGTAAGAAGCGATATCGACTTTCTTGCCGTTCACAGTCACGTGACCGTGAGCTACCAATTGACGAGCACCCGCACGGGAGTTGCTGAAGCCAAGACGGTAAACCAGGTTGTCCAGACGGCTCTCAAGCAGGAACATAAAGTTCTCACCAGCGATACCTTTCATGCCAGTTGCTTTGTTAAACAGGGTTTTAAATTGCTTCTCGCCCAAGCCGTACATGTGACGCAGCTTTTGCTTTTCTTGAAGCTGCATACCGTAGTTGCTAATTTTTCTCCGTTGGTTAGGACCATGCTGACCTGGAGGGAAAGGGCGTTTAGCCAATTCTTTACCTGTACCGCTCAGGGAGATTCCCAGACGACGGCTTAATTTAAATTTAGGACCGGTGTAACGTGCCATGTTATATAGACTCCTTTTTAATTAAAGTTTCATTAGGGCTCTATTTGCGCCGTATTTGTTTGCTCTAACCGTAATCTCCGGAAGATCTGCCAGGAAAGTTCAGCCGCTGTCCTGTCAGTAACAAATAACGTGAGGGTGACACAACCCGCCCAAATTCATGGAATGCATTGCATTCTTACTCAACAATAAATATTATATGAAGTAATGATATAAAGTCAAGTTCAACCTGTAACTTACTATAACTTGGTTTTTGTCTAATTTTGTCGATAGGACCATGGACCTAAAAATATTGTGAAAAACGCATAAATTTTAATGCAAAAATGGGTAGAAAAGAGTAAGATGATATTGGATTAAGTAGTCTCATTTATCTAGTTACATATCGTAACATCTTTTTGGTGTTTATCATGACCCTCCCAATATGTTGAACAGCTGGGTTACCGCTATTCATGCGGCAGCCAAATGGATCCTTACATTATGAATCGGAACGCCAGTCTTGGATAGGCCTTTTATAATGGTGCAAAGGAGCGCCCAATATGTCAGAAGATCAACGGAAAGTGTATGAAAGCTCTCCCGGTTCTGCAGTTATGTTTAATGATGCTGGGCCAATTCCTGGAAACGAGCCGTGTTTTTGGCTTCAGAGCTTGGATATTACACCTCATGATTTCCCTTATATTCAGCCTCTCATATCAGACAGCTATCTGGAGTGGCTAAGAGAAAGCGCAGGCACACAGGCGATGAAGAAATTCAGCTGGGCCCTTCTTTCTCATGAGGGAGCTTGGCTGACAGGGGCGTCCGAAATAACGCAATACCTTAACGCAAGTGAAGATGAGACGTTATCGCTTACTTTGAACTCCAAAGAAGCCGCCCAAGGGATGGGAAAGGGTTCTTTGGAGGGAAGCGTGCTGTGCGCTGTCCCGCTCTTCACTCGAATTCATGGCGATGTATTTGCGGTGATGGTCAGTGTTTCCTCGCATGCGATGGAGCCGGAACAGTCACTTATGCTGACAGAAACTCACGCGTTATTGTTTCGTTCCTGCTTCTATCGGAAGCTGGAATACGTATTTGCCGATGATCTTGAGAAAGTCCACAACCAAGCTGAGCGTGAGGTGCACAGACGTTCCATCATGTTTCAGTATGTAAAGCGGATGCATGTGCAGATTAATGTGGACAGTGTGTTGGTGGAGGCTATCGACAGTGTTCTGGCACTGTATCCCAAGGCCAAAGTCGAATTGTTTATGTCTCAGGACCATGAGAGCGGACATCCGCTGGTGCGTCCTCTGCTGCTTCATCATTGGCAGAGAGAGGTTTATGTCCGCACATTTATGGAGGGTACCCTCACGATTGATGAACATGAGGAACCCGATTCAATCGTGGAAATCGGGATTCCCATGGGAGGCAAGCAGGGCGTTTATGGCGTGCTCCATGTCGAAGTGGACAAGTCTGAGCTGCCCGATATGGATCTGGAATTGCTCGGGATGATGGCCGATGCTGCAGGCACCGCCTTTGAGAATGCGAAACTGTACGAGCAGTCCAATCTGATGATTCATGAGCTCCGTATGATTAATGAACTGACACAGCGGTTGAACAAAAGCTTGCATTTGGCGGAGATATTTCAATTTGCCAACCATGAGCTGCTAAAGATTCTTGAGGCCGATTACTGCTGCATTTTGATTTATAACGAGGAGCTTGGCGGTCTTGAAGTGGTATCCTGCAACGCCGAATGGCTTGCCAAGGAGGTCTTTGAGAAGGATTATGGTTTGGGCGGCCTAGTCTACCATTCGAAGGAACCGCTCATCCTGTCAGACTATAACGAAGAACGTCCGGCGGAATCCCGGCTAATGGAGAGCACTCATTCCAACTCGATGATTGCTACTCCGCTTACCGTAAACGGTGAGGTGCGGGGGGTTGTCCTTCTCACCCATGCGAAGCGGCATTATTTTTCGTATGACAGCTATCGGTTGCTTCAAGCCCTGACAAGCCATATTGGTCTGGCTATCGGCAATGCCTTTCTGCATGCGGAAGTGAGAAGAATGGCGAACCGGGATATGCTGACTGAACTGTATGCGAGACATTATCTTGATGAAATGATCCATGAATGTCAGACTCGCGATTTTTGCGGTTCTCTCATTGTTGTGGATATTGATGCATTCAAGCAGGTTAATGATACGTTCGGTCACCAGCGGGGGGACAAAATTCTGAAACAGGTCAGCAGTATCGTGAAGACAACGATTCGCCACAGCGATATTCCAGCCCGCTGGGGCGGCGAGGAACTTGCCGTGTATTTGCCGGGACTCGGCATTCAGCAGGCGATGCAGGTCGCCGAACGGATTCGCATAAGGGTATCGGAAGAAACCGACCCGCGCGTAACGGTGTCCTGCGGAATTTCCGAATGGAACTGGACCAATGACAAGATTAGCGTGGAGTCCCTCTTTTATCGAGCGGATATGGCTCTTTACGAAGCGAAGAATGGCGGCCGCAACCGGATTGTCGTGGAGAGGGCCGAGGCTGAAATCGGATTAGATTAAATACCCTGCAGCTATTTAGTGGCTGCAGGGTTTTTTCTGTCATCTGCATAATGTCATGGACCGCGGATAGCCTAAGAGAAAGATCAACGAGGGGCTGATGATTATGAGAATAAGAAGATCACGGAGCGTCATCGGAATGGTTTTGTTTGTCTTTTGCTTAACCGGATGTGCCTGGCAAGATCAATTGTCTGCCGAAGAGTCGTTTAACCGCGCCCTGTCGGGGCTGTCTGGCGTTGATAATTTCTCATTTCGGGGAGAAGCGGCGATTCGGAGCGGAGAAAACGGACCGTTTCAGCAAAGTTTAGCATTTGAAGGCAATCTGCAGCATCATACGGATCTGACACTATCCTCAAGGAACAAGGGCACAACCATACCTAATGATAAGGATAAGGTATCTGCCGATTCGGTATATCAAGCGGATGGACTTACCGTGTCCCTGAAGCGCAAGGAAGGCAAGTGGAGCACGCTCTCATCAGGACATGTCGAGGAAATGTGGATAACCCGCTTGAATCCGCTAGAACTGCTGGAGTATATCGGAAATTCGGAGAAGACGGTGACCCAGGAGTTGGGGGCGGCAAGAGGAACCAAGGTGCTGCGCATCGAGCTGTCTCCCGAGGCGGCAGCCCATATGGTCTATGGATCGCTGGATAAGCAGATGAAGACGCTGGCGGAACGGATCGAACGCAAAGGGGATCCGCTGTACAGTGAAGATCCGAAGGTACGCAAACGACTGAAGGCCGTGTGGGAGCGGGACTATAATGAAATGAAGAGCATGTTGAGCAAGGCGGACACTGTTTCGGTTTCTCATGTAACGATTAACAAAAAAAAACAGCTTCCTACCAAACTGACTATGGAACGAACGTTGTTTTTTGTTGATGAACAAGGCAAAACCCGCACGGAAACGCTGCTGTCCGATGTTACATTTACTGGTTATTGAAGGGATCGCCATGAAAATTTTTTTAACGATGAACGCTGACTTAAGGCTGTTCGCATGCTACAATAATGAATAAATTTACCGCTGTTCAATTCATAACGTAGGGAACAGTCATCATAAGGAGGATATGACATATGCGTGATCCCAGAATTCAAAAATTGGCTCAAAATCTCGTGAACTATTCGGTAGATATGCAGCCGGGCGAAAATGTGCTCATCGAAATGATTGGATCGGAGCGCGATCTGCTGAATGCCATCATTGAGGAGGTTTCGAATCAAGGTGGCCGCCCGTTCGTGCAATTGACAGATCGCACGGTTCAACGTGCCATGCTGAAGAACGCAAATAAGGAGCAGCTTGAGCTGTGGGCTGAGCTGGATCTTGAGCGAATGAAGAAAATGGATTGTTACATCGGTATCCGCGCAGGCGAGAACGTCAACGATATGGCTGACGTGCCTGAGGAAAACATGAAGCTGTATAATGCACTTTATTCGCACCCCGTACATAGCGAAGAGCGCGTCAAGCGTACGAAGTGGGTGGTTCTCCGCTATCCGAACGCCAGCATGGCGCAGCTTGCCAACACCAGCACCGAGGCGTTTGAGGATTTCTACTTCGATGTGTGCAATCTGGATTACTCCAAAATGGACCGCGCCCAGGATCCTTTGGCCGAGCTGATGAGAAAGACCGACAAGGTTCGCATCGTGGGACCGGGAACGGATCTCAGCTTCTCGATCAAAAACATCGGTGCGGAGAAATGCTCCGGTCAGAAAAACATTCCGGATGGCGAGGTATATACAGCGCCTGTTCGTGATTCAGTTAACGGAACAATCGCTTACAATACACCGACTCTCTACAATGGCGTAACCTTCGAGAATATTAAATTCCGCTTTGAAAACGGGAAAATTGTTGAAGCAACCGGCAGCGACACCAAACGTTTGAACGAGATTTTGGATGCGGATGAAGGTGCAAGACATATCGGCGAATTTGCCATCGGCTTCAACCCATACATTTTGACACCGATGAAAGATATTCTGTTTGATGAGAAAATCGCCGGAAGCCTGCATTTTACGCCAGGTCAAGCATATGATGTAACAGACAACGGCAATCGTTCCTCGATTCACTGGGATCTCGTTTTGATCCAGCGTCCGGAGTACGGCGGCGGGGAAATCTACTTTGATGATCGCTTGATTCGGAAGGATGGTATATTTGTTATTCCAGAACTGGCAGCGTTAAATCCGGAAAATCTTAAATAGATTGGAAAAAATGTTGCATAAGAAAACGGATTCAATGTATCATGAAGGTGCAGTGATGAGCTTTATTCAGATCCTAAAGTTACGGAGGGATTCGTATGTCCAATAACAATCAATCTATCGTAGAAATTTCGCAAACCGCTAGCCAGTTCTCATCCTCCATCGTTTTGCAGGCCGAGAACAAGTACATTGATGTTAAGAGCATCTTGGGTCTGTTCACAACGCTTGTCAACAGCCAAAGCTATGAACTGCATGTTCATGGACCTGATGCTGATGCAGCTAAAAAAGCAATGATCGACGTATTCACCAAGCATGGTTTGAATGTATCCGTCGTGGCTGAATAACAGTCGCCAAAAACACCCTTCCATAGAATGGAAGGGTGTTTTTTCGTAGAGAAAGGGTCTATTTTGTTCAGGTCCTTGTATTGAGAAACGATTTCGACTAATATTAAAGGTAGTAACTGTGCTGTGATTTTTGACATAGGGGGGAAGATCATGACTTCATCTGATTTACAGGAACAGCTGAATTTAAAAGCGATCAGTCTTCTTCATGAAGATGCAGATAAAATCCTAAAGCTTATTGAAGTACAGATGGAGAATCTGGCGACCCGTTATTGCCCTCTCTATGAGGAAGTGCTGGATACCCAAATGTACGGTTTTTCAAAAGAGGTTGATTTCGCGGTGCGGGCCGGGCTTCTTCCGGAAAGTACGGGAAAGCAGCTGATCAGCAAGCTTGAACGCAATCTGGCGGTCCTGTACGAAGCCATGAATCAATCCAAATAGCCTGTATTCGTACAGGCGCATACATAGAGAAACGCATGTCGCACTCAGGCGGCATGCGTTTTTTTCTTGTGAATTATCGCACACGTTGTAGGCAGCTGTGTGGGCTTACCTTTCCTTACATTACATTTAGACGAGGAAGAACGAGACGCCCAGTATGACGTATACGGCGAGCAGCAGAAGGCCCTCATACCAGTTAGATGCACCGTCTTGCGTAATGGATCTGGCAATGAATACGGCGACACCGATAGCAACCAGCTCCAGCGTGGTAAACACGAGATCCATCGTATCCCCAAGGAAGAAGCTGATGAACACGAGCACGGGAGCAACAAACAGGGCAATCTGCAGGCTGCTGCCGACGGCAATTTCAACGGCGGCGCCGATTTTGTTCTTCATGGCGAGCATAATGGCTGCACTGTGCTCGGCTGCGTTACCGATAATCGCTACAAGGAATGCCCCGATAAACAGCTCGCTGAGGCCATACTCGTGGCTGATAGGCTCAAGCACCCCGACAAGCCATTCACTGACAAATGCAACCATCACCGTAGCGACAACGAGGTACAGTATTGAGCGTTTCTTGGACCAGATGGGACCGTGCTCATGCGGCAGCGCATCCTGATCATTATCGTCGCTGACATCCGCCAAATAGTTCTTGTGGGTGATCATCGAGAACCCCAGCCATGCGATGTAGGCCACGATAAGAATTCCCGCCACAATGAGGCTGAGCGTCTTGGTCTCACTCTCCGTAATGGAGTGGGTATTCAGAAAGACAGCAGGGATAAACAGCGCAATAATCGCCAGTGTCATCAGGGATCCGTTCAGACCTGCCAGCGTCACGTTGTATTTTTGGATTTTAAATTTGAGGCCCCCGGCAAACAGGCTGAGTCCGAGGACGAGCAGCAGGTTGCCAATAATGGAGCCGGTGATGCTTGCTTTCACCATATCGTACAAGCCTTCCTTGATCAGCAGGATGGCAATGATCAGCTCCGCCGCGTTACCGAAGGTGGCGTTCAGGAATCCACCGAGCCGTTGACCGGCGTAATGCGCGACGCTTTCGGTTGCTTTGCCAAGGAAACCGGCGACAAAAATAACTGAGATGGCAGACAGAATGAATTGGAGCGTGAAGTTCCAATTCGCAAAATGCCCCAGCGCACTAAGCAAAAAAGTGAAGATGAGCAGCGCGGGGTTTAGCCATTTTTTCATAATCGACACCTACCTTATGGTTTATGTATTGATGAGTTCTTGCGAGCGGAAACGACGATTCTCGTATCGCTTTTTACAATATACCCAAATTTTTCGGAAAATTATCCTTCTTTTCAGAAAGGAGCATTTGCTTTTTAGGCCCGTTACCATTTACAATAACGGATAATGAGGTGAAGGAGGAAATGGCATGACGGAACAACTTCAACTGGATAACGGTTTGATTCGAATATCGGATGATGTCGTCTCGAAAATTGCCGGATTGGCTGCCTTGGAAACCCCAGGTATTGCAGCAATGTCCGGTGGATTGTCCGAGGGCTGGGCTAAGCGACTGAGCGGCAAAAATGTGCAAAAGGGTGTTACCGTAGAAGTAGGTCAGCTGGAAGCGGCGATTGACCTGCGGATTATCGTGCTTTATGAGACACCTATACATGAAGTGTGCCGCATGCTTCAACAGAATGTCCGCGAAGCTGTCGAGAGCATGACAGGACTTCGTGTGGTTGAGGTCAATGTGAAGGTCGAAGGCGTAGCTTTTAAAGACGATGAAATCGACGATATTCAGCTTCGAGCCAAATAAGACGTACCATAGGGGATTCGTTCCCCGCTGATGATGAAAAAAACCGAGAAAAAAGACTACCCGATTGCCCGGTAGTCTTTTTTAATTACGGATTTAACTTGCTCCTCTTTCATCGGACGGTTGCTGTCCCTGGATATGCTAAGCACGATTCCCATGCTCAGCATCATAACCAGCAGCGAGGATCCGCCATAACTGATGAATGGGAGGGTAACGCCCGTTATCGGGATGGTATTGGTAACCCCACCGATATTGATGAAGGCCTGTATGGCGATTAGTCCCATGATGCCGACGCCGGTCAAGGTTCCGAACGGATCCGAGCAGCGAAGCGACACAATGATCCCTCGCAGGATAAAGTATAAGTAGAGCAGGAGGAATATCGCAGTTCCGATAAAACCGAATTCTTCGCCGATGACCGAAAAGATAAAGTCATTGTAAGGATTCGGCAGGTAATGAAGCTTCTGCACGCTCTCCCCGTAACCAGCTCCAGTGACACCGCCCTGTCCGATGGCGATCAGCGATTGCACCAAATTGTAGCCCGTGTCCGACTCATCGTGGAACGGGTCCATGAAAGCCTCGATCCGGCCCATCTTGTAGTTCTTGGAAGCCTGCTCCTGATCTCCGCTGGAGTTAAAGAGTGCACCGACGCCCAGAGTGAGTACCAGGCCAAGCGCGACAAGCGAGATACATCCCAGGATATGCTTGAGGCTGGCGCCGCCAGCATAGATCAGCAGCCCGCTCGTAGCCACGAGGATGAAGCAGGAGCCTAAATCCGGCTGAAGCATGATAAGTCCCGCTACGACCCCTACAATAATGAGTACGGGGAAGAAACCGCCCTTCCATTGACGGATTCGTTCCCCTTTTTTGGTAATCAGCGCTGCCAGATAGACAATGGTCGCAATTTTGGCCAGTTCGGTCGGCTGGATGCCGAATTTCCCCAGGTTAAACCAGCTTGTGGCTCCGTTGGTTGCGGAACCGATGATCACCACAAGAATCAGCAGCATCAAGGTTAGAAAAAACACCGGTATGAATAGCTGCTTGTATTTCTTATAGTTGATATTCATGGCAACAAACATAACCAACGTGCCAAGGACGGCAAACGCGACTTGCCGCTTCGTAAAATGCAGCGGATCGTTATTGAATTTTTCATTGAAAACGGCCAAGCTGGAGCTGGAACTGAACACCATGATCAGTCCGAATCCCACTAACAGCAAGGTAAGGATCAGCAGTTGAAAATCAGGCGTCCCTCTCTTCGGCTGAGGTTTGGTCGTATTCATAATGTTCGACCTTACGCTTCCAGAAGAGCTTTGAGCTCTTGAAGCTTCTTGGTAGCCACATTCATAACGGGCTGTGGAGCCATGGATTCATACTCAAGTCCGTGCGGGAACGTGGCTCTACCCAGGTATACCGCTTCGATTTTGAGGATGGCGTCCGGTTTTTCGAGCTTGCCTTCAACAGCGCGGGTGTTAATGCGCAGGAAGTATTCAGCCTGATTTTTTTTATCTTCGATTTTCAAGTCATATGTAGCGCGGTAGTATTCCCACTGCCAACGAATGAAGCCTACTTTCTCGGCACATTCATCAAGGTAAGCTAAATCGCTGTGCAATCCGTCCAAGCCTGTATTTTCAAAAATCATGTGGTTGTAACCCCCTTAATAGTCCTTGCAAAGTTCTTTAATATGATAGTATGTTTCAGGAACTTGTGCAAGCCTGTACGGCCCGTCACGCTTCAATTGAGACCTTTTATCCAGGGTGAGATTTTGATAACGACAGGCATTCTTCTTTTCTGCTAAAATAAATGGAAGTGAAAACGCTGTGAAATGTACGCTTTCCATCCTGGTGGTTATATATTCATAGGACTTCACTTTAAGCGAAGGGTGGATATGGCCGATGAATCGCGTCGTTTACCGCACGGATTATTATGTAGTGGAAGAGAACGGGCAGAAGGAAATTGTCGTGATTGACCGGATTCCGGAATCGGCAGCGGTTGTGGCCGTTCATCAAGGGTATCTGCTCTTGGTATGCCAGCACCGGGAAGCGGTTCATGAGATCACCTGGGAGCTCCCCGGCGGAACGGTGAAACCGGGTGAGGAACGGAAGCTTGCCGTGAAGCGGGAGCTTGAGGAAGAGGCAGGCGTGCTGTGCAAGGACCTGTCCTACATGGGCAGTGCTTATCCGATGGCTTCTCTGGCCAACCGGAACGTTCATTTTTATTTCACCGACGATTTGAAGGTGTCCGGCAGCCAAGAGTCGAATCAAGATGAGGACGAAGATGTTAGAGCTGTGTGGGTCCCGCTCAGGGATGTATATCGCAAGATCAAGGAAGGCGGCCGAATGGATGCCATGGTTGGGCACGGACTGCTGCTGAGCAAGCTTTACGGATTTCTTGCGATCGATTGAGCCGCATATGGCGGGGGAGGATGATGGAACTTGACGAAGGAAGCATTTTGGGAACAATGGTATCCACGGATGGTGGAGTGGCGTCGTCATTTACATATGCACCCGGAACTTTCATTCCAGGAGAAGGAAACTTCGACATTTATAGCAACCCGGCTGCAGGAGCTTGGCTTGGAGGTCAAGACAGGTGTGGGCGGGCATGGCGTTATAGGAATTCTAAAAGGGGATAAACCTGGCAGGACTGCTGTGCTACGTTCCGACATGGATGCGCTGCCGATTGAAGACGGCAAGAGCTGCGAGTACAAATCTCGGGTGCAAGGCGTGATGCACGCTTGCGGGCATGATGGGCATACCTCCATGCTGCTGGGGGCCGCTGCTTATTACAGCACGTATCCGGAAGAAGTTCGGGGCGAAATCCGTTTTATGTTCCAGCCGGCGGAGGAAGTCTGTCCCGGCGGTGCGATAGAGATGATCAAGGATGGAGCGCTTGACGGAGCCGACGTCGTTTATGGTCTCCACTTATGGACGCCGTTTCCGGTAGGGACCGCAGCGAGCGCGCCGGGTCCGCTGATGGCTGCGGCGGATGAGTTTTTCATTGATATTACAGGGCGCGGGGGACATGGCGGTATGCCGCATGTGACAGCCGATGCTCTGGTAGCGGGGGCAGCGCTTGTTATGCAGCTCCAAACCATTGTAAGCCGCACGGTAGATCCACTGCAGCCTGCCGTGGTTACGGTAGGAACGATGCAGGCCGGAACGGCGCAAAACGTAATTGCTTCCTCTTGCCGGATCACGGGAACGGTGCGCACCTTTGACGAACCTACCCGGACATTGATCCGGGAGCGGATCGAACATATGACCCGGACGGTTTCGGAAACCTACGGCACGAAGGCAGCGGTCCGATATCTCGTCGGTTATCCACCCTTGGTGAATGATGAGACCGAAACCGCGCGGTTCTTCCGTACGGCACCGAAAGTATTCGAAGCGGATCAGGTCAAGGTCTCGCCCAAACTGATGCCAGCGGAGGATTTTGCTTATTACTTGATGGAAATTCCAGGCTGCTTCATTTTTGTTGGAGCCGGTAACCCGGACAAGGGGGCAATCTATCCGCATCATCACCCGATGTTCGACTTTGATGAAGATGCTATGCGTTATGGGGCGAAGCTGCTGGTCGAGATGGTGTCGAGTTATCAGAACGGGGACTAGACTTTAAGAAAATCGCCATCATCGCGCATGAACGCTCGTCATTTGGAAATCCTATTGATCATAGGGGAAGTTCAAATCCATGGATATGGATGTGGGCTTCTTTTTTTTAACCTCCGCTATATGCGGTCTGTCTTCTGAGAAAGTACGTCGATAGACGTTTTTCTTAACCCAGGCCATGAAAAATAGAGAACCAAATGTTACGAGGAGGGATTAGAGTGAATAACAAGCCATGCATCGTCCAGCGGGATCGGACCATCTTGCTTGAGACCGCTCATGCGGATGCTGAGGCCGCACGCGAACAACTGGCCCAGTATGCGGAATTGATCAAAAGTCCTACGTCTTTTCATACATATCGCCTGTCCCCGTTATCCTTATGGAACGCCGCTGCCGGAGGATTGACGGCTGAGGCGATTTGTTCGAGCCTTCAGTCGCTATCACGTTGGGATGTACCGGCAGCCCTGCTGGAAGAGGTTATCCAGCTCGTTGGGCGTTACGGACAGCTGTCGCTGCTCCCGCATCTCACACAGGATCGTTCATTGCTGCTACACAGCAATAGTGAAGCCCTGATGCAGGAGCTCATGTCCAAGCGTTCCCTGATGGAAATCGGCGTTCGGTTGATTTCGGCAAACGAGGCAGAGGTGCCCTCAGACCGGCGTGGCCTATTAAAGCAGGAGTTGACCCGGCTTGGCTATCCTGTGCTGGATCAGGCGGGATATTTGGACGGGCAATATCTGAACATCCTTTGGCGAGGAGAAACACCGGGCACGGAGAGAGGCGAAGGTTTAAGCGGCGGCTCAAACGATCAGCGATTCAAGCTTCGCGACTATCAGCAGAAGGCTACCGAGTCCTTTCGGGATATCGGCGGAGAAGGAGGGAACGGGGTGCTTGTCCTGCCCTGCGGTGCCGGGAAAACGGTGATTGGCATCGCTGCCATGCTCGATCTGCAGTGCGAGACCCTGATTCTCACCTCCAACACAACGTCTGTAAGGCAGTGGATCGACGAGCTGCTGCAGAAAACCACGCTCTCCGCGGAGGAGATCGGTGAATACTCCGGTCAGCGCAAAGAGGTGAGGCCGGTAACGGTCGCTACCTATCACATCTTGACCCACCGACAGGGCAAGGGCGATGAACAACAGCATATGAAGCTGTTTAATGAACGTCGCTGGGGCTTAATCATCTATGATGAAGTCCATCTCCTCCCCGCCCCGGTATTCCGTGCGACGGCCGATATTCAGGCAACCCGCAGGCTTGGACTGACCGCCACCTTGGTTCGCGAGGATGGAAGGGAGCATGACGTGTTCTCGCTGATCGGCCCCAAACGATATGAAATGCCGTGGAAAAGGCTGGAGGAGCAGGGCTGGATTGCTTCGGTGGACTGCACGGAGATTAAGGTGCCGCTGCCGGATGAGATAAGAGAAGCCTGCAAGACGGTAGGCAAAAGGGAACAGTATCGGCTGGCTGCCGAGAATCCCTCCAAGCTCCGTGTGATAAGGCAGCTCGTAGAACTCCACAGGGATGCACAGACGCTGATCATTGGGCAATACCTGGATCAGCTTCATGCCATTGCCGAAGAGCTGCAGGCCCCTCTCATTACGGGGCAGATGACGCAGGATCAGCGCAATGAATGGTATAAGGCTTTCCGGGAAGGAGCCGTCCGTGTACTTGTCGTTTCGAAAGTGGCTAACTTCGCGGTTGATCTGCCCGATGCTTCCGTCGCGATCGAGGTTTCGGGCAGTTACGGCTCACGGCAGGAGGAGGCGCAACGCCTTGGACGCTTGCTGCGGCCGAAGCAGGGGGAGAATCGGGCTTATTTCTATGCGTTGGTGACGGAGGACAGCCGAGAGGAGATGTTTGCGATCCGGCGCCAGCTGTTTCTGATTGAGCAGGGATATGAATATCACGCGATTCAAGCGAAGCATCCGGCCACCCTTGACCTCATAGTGATGCGGCATACGCATCGCTTGCAGATTCCTGACGGGAAGGAGGCCTCGTGGAGATGATGGAACGGCAGGACGTGGCGGAAGCCACAAGCTTAGAGCATCTTCTTCCGAAGGAGCGATCGGTCCTTCATCATATTTGGAACCGCTTTGCCGGGCAGAGCTTTGATGACGACAAGCTTCGCTCGCTTCGCGTTCAACGCCTGAGCGGTGTGGAAGTACAGCTCGCCTTCTTATCCTTGAGGCAGCAGCGATGGGTTCAAGCGGTCAAACAGGGCTGGGGCGAGAGGCTGTATTTCATTCCTTTTGATAAACTTCAGATTCTCCAGGAGGCCTTTGGCAATCTCGAGGCGGATTCCGTTCCCGCTGCTGCCGTGAAGCTCCAGCATGAGGGAAGAAGCTGCATAGCAGTTGACATGTTCAATGTGCTTGTCTATATGGCCAAGAACCAGGTGGCTATAACCGCTAAAGGGGTTCTACATAAGAAGTTTATTCAGAAGCTGGGGAGCATCGTGGGATTAACGCCATCCGATGTCGAGGGGCTTACTCTCCAATATGATCACGCTGATGTTTACCCGCCGCATGTTGTGATCGTATTGGATCTGCTATTTTCATTTGAGCTGGTCGCCCTGGAGCAAAGGGAGCTTAGGCTGAACATGACCGCGTTGCGTCATTGGCTCGCACTCTCACGCGAAGCGATGGACCGATTGGTTCTTTTGCACATGATGGAACGCTATGTTCCGGGTTCGGCCGAGTATCAGCATTTCACATGGCAGATTTGCCACTCATCACGGATCGGAGGGATGTGGTATTATGCTCAGCACATGTTAGCAAAGGGCGAGGAACCACTGAACGGGGATCCTCTTAGGGGAAGGGAGTTGTCCGCGGGGGATGCGGCTTCATGGCTCCGTTTATTGACCGGTTGCGGTTACACCGATCTTGGGATGGATCACGATGGTCAATTCCTGTTCCGGTGGCGTTTGGATCCCTGCTCCTTGTTGAGTGGAAGCAGTAAGGATGACACCGGATCTTCGCGGCTGTTTATTCAGCCGGATTTTGATATATTGATTCCGCCTGACGTGCCTTATATGGTCAAGTTTACGGCTGCCCTATGCACGGAGCGCATCTCGGATGACGTAATGACGGTTTATCGTCTGACCAGGGATTCGGTAGCTCAGGCGGCGACTGCAGGAATGGGGCCGGAAGCGATCACGGCTTTTTTCACGGAGCATGCAGCGGCAGGAATTCCAGAGAATGTGTACGCGGCCCTTTGTCAGTGGGGCAAGGAGCTTGAGCGCGCGGGGAGGAATGAGTCTTTACGGTATGCCGGCGCAGCTCCGAAAGATGAAACGGAATTCGGGGCCGGTGATGAAGGAGATAACCGTTACGCTTTGCCGCGTTATCCAGGCTGCCCTTCCAGCGGATTGATTCGCCCAGCTCGCAGTGAGCTTGTTCTTGAATGGGACGACAGCCTTCCGGATAAAGCGTCAATCGTTCCGGATTTAAACCGGATTCCCATCATGTGGACACGGGATTGGCGCTCTTATCACGGTTCGACGGCCAAGCAAATGATGGAGCAGGCGCTTGAATTGTCAGCCAAATTAGAGATTGCGGTCGATGGAAGCCGGATGGAGTTTATTCCATTTCAGCTCGAGCGGCAGCCATGGAAAATTTCGGGAGCATTATACGATCTGGATTCCGATTCCGAAATGACGGGAATTGTGGTGCAGTTAGGCGAAGGGGAATGGAAGGAAATGCGGCTTGTGATTCCGTAAAAGCGTATGAATTCCCCCTTCTTAAGATACGAGCGTTATGCTATGATGAAAGAGTCCACAAAAATAAAGCGTGGGCCAAACTATTAGAAAAGCGGGATGAGTTCATGAGCGTATCGGAAATAAACACGGTCGATATGGCCGAGGTGCTCACCTATGCCTATGAAATAGGCGACATGATTAATGCTTCCGTCGAAGTGGCGGATTATCTATATTGGAAGCAGGCAGTTGAAGGTGATCCTACGATTCAGGCTTTGATCAGAAAGCTTGATTCCAAGAAAGAGCTGTTTGAAGAGACTCAGCGGTTCGGTCACTTTCACCCGAATTACCATTCGGCCAAGGATGAAGTGGCCGCAGTGGAGGCGGAGCTTGAGGCTTACGAGCCTGTAGCCCGGTTTAAGCAGGCGGAGAAGAATCTGGACGATCTGCTGCATTCGATGTCGGAGAAGATTGCTTTTTCGGTTTCGGAGAGCATCAAGGTACCTGGCAACGATCCTCTTCCCAAGAAGGGGTGCGGCAGCGGCGGAGCTTGTTCGTGCGGATAATAGGCATAGACTAGAGATAGAGACGAAAGTGAGGCGAGGAGCTTAGGATGTTGGCTGAACGGACCGGTTTTATTATATGGGTCAGCGATGTGAAGGCAGCAAGAAATTTGGAGAAATACGGCAGCGTGCACTATATATCACGCCGCATGCATTATGTTGTCATGTACGTCAATGCTGACCGCGCCGAGGAAACAATGAAGAACATCCGGAGATTGTCCTACGTTCGTAAGATCGAGCGCTCCTTCCGGAATGAGATCAAGACGGAGTACAGCAGCAAAGGGCCGGATAAAGCGAAGTTTTACGGTCCTTAGCATGATGTGCCTGATCAAGACTCTAACGTTAACGCATAAGTTAGCATAAAGAGCGTAAAGCGGCCCCCACGGGGGCCGCTTTTTTTAAGATATTGGAAGGTGTAAAATTGGAGCATGGGACTTCCTGGTATCGCAAGGGAAATCCGCTTTTTTATAAAGTTTATTATGGATTGATGGCGATAGATTGGCATAAATCGGAATCTTGTTTGATAAAATAGTAGAAGTAAGGTACAATTTACATTTTAATCAAGCCATCATTCCAGGCGACGTCAGCGCCTAACGCACAGGATACAACTAGAGATATTTCTAAATTTTCGGTGATTGTTCACAAGAAGCGAGGTTTCAATCTTGTGAATGCCAGTGGAATGATGTAATATGTTGGGTATATATACATAGATACAAAGACCCATTTGGTGGAGAGTGATATTCCATGCGCGACAAAGGGACTGAGCGGTGGAGCACCTATGAGCCGTTTTATATTACGTTAAATGATAAAAAGGTAGCCGACATCGTCATTACCAATCATGCGAAGAGCCGTTATACGGACCGGGTTCAGGGTAACGACACCTCCCATGAGGAAATCGGGACTTGGATGTGGGAGTGCCTGAAGCAGGACCGGATCGTGCCGTATTACCGCAACGAACAGGATGTCTATCTGATTGACGACGACCTGGTGGTTGTGGCGGAGTTTTCGGAACTGGAGCATGAACGTGATTTGATTGGCAACCCGCTGCATCGGATGATTATTGTAACTTTTTTGGGACGTATGTCAGAAACCATTGAGCTTCGAGACCTGAAGTCGTATTACTCATGGCTTCGCCATTCACGTCGTATGACACTGATTAAGAATAGCCGGAAACGTAAATAAAGAAATAGAGTCATCATATGGCATGCGAGCGTAAGCGCGGATGTCTTTTTTGTATGCTCCGCTCTGATCCGTTACAATGATAATAACAAAGAGAGGCAGCGAGAGGGGAATCGATGCTATGAACTTTCATCAGCTACATATTTTTTACACGGTAGCAGAGCGTGGGAGTTTTTCCGCTGCTGCCCAGGCGCTTCATATGAGCCAGCCCGCTGTGACGATGCAGGTACAATCGCTGGAGGAATATTTTGGGACAAAGCTCCTCATTCGTTCCACCAAGCGCATGGAATTGTCCGAGGCCGGGAGGACGCTGCTTCCTTTTGCCCGCAAGAGCCTGGAGCTGTCGCAGGAGACGGACGCAGCGATGGCGGCATTCTCAAATAAGCTTCAGGGAAGACTGCAACTGGGGGCTAGCCTGACCATCGGGGAGTACGTGCTGCCTCGATTGCTGGGGCCCTTCGGCCGGGAGTATCCCGATATATCCATCATGCTTAAAGTCATGAACACCACGCAGATTCTCGAGGAAATCGCTGGCCATCAATTGAATTTTGGGCTGATTGAGGCACCTGTCGAGCATCCGGATATGGTCCTGGATTCGGTTATGGAGGATGAACTGAAACTGATCGTTCCTTCCAGCCATCCTTTAGCGACAAGGGAAGATGCGATATATTTGGAGGAGGTGCTGAAGTATCCGTTTGTCCTTCGTGAGAAGGGGTCTGGCACCCGGAAGGTGATGGAGGATGTGCTGCTTATGCGGGGGTACGATCCCGAGAGCATCCGGACGGTGATGGAGCTTGGGAGTACGGGAGCGGTGAAATCGGCGGTAGAGGAAGGGCTCGGCATTACGATGCTGTCGACCTCAACGGTCAAGCATGAAACCGCGCTCGGGTTAGTCAAAATGATCGATATTGCGGATGCCTCATTTAAACGGAACTTTTATTCCATTCAGTTGCGGTCAGCGCTGCTGCCGATGTCGGCGATGACGTTTTTGGCCTATTTAAGGGAACGCCAGCGAAACCAGCGATAAAGCACACCCGCACATACAACGAAAGGGGATTGAATATCATGGATACATCGATGGATCGGACAGGCTGCGACCTTCATTCCCACACTCAGGCTTCGGACGGGATGAACACACCTTCGGAGAACGTGCAGCTTGCCTTCGAGCGGGGACTTGGGGCGCTAGCTATAACGGATCATGACACCGTAGCCGGTGTCGAGGAGGCGCTGCAAGCCGGAGAACGCCTGAACATGGTCGTGGTCCCTGGCGTAGAAATCAGCACCATGGCAGGCGGGACGGATATTCACGTCCTAGGCTATTACATAGATTACCGGGACCCCGTATTTCTGGAGCGGCTGGCAGAGCTCCGTCGCACGAGGGAGAAGCGTAATGAGAAGATCATGAGCAAGCTAGGAGAACTTGGCATCGAGCTTACGATGGAGGAAGTCATCGCCGGCTTGGGACGGCCGCTGGAACCCGATGAGAGCATCGGCCGCCCGCATATTGCGGATGCGCTGGTCCTGAAGGGCCATGCTCTCGATCTCAGGGATGCCTTCGACCGTTATCTCGCACAGGGCGCAGCTGCTTATGTGCCGCAGCCGCGGATTCATCCCAAGGAAGCCTGCGAATGGATACGGGAAGCCGGGGGTGTGCCGGTGCTTGCACACCCTGGGCTCTACGGCGATGACGAGTTGGTGAGAGCGGTCATTGAAGAGGCTGCATTCAAAGGGATTGAAGTCTATCATTCGGACCATGGGGCAGCGGAGGAGAAACGCTACTTGGCCATGGCCGAAGATTACGGCTTGATCGTGACCGCCGGATCGGATTACCATGGTGAGAGGCAGGGCCAGGTATTCCATGGGGATATCGGAAGCCGCCAGGTATCTATCCAGGTGTTGGATCAACTTCAACAGGCGCAGGCAAGGAGCTGAGAACCCGACAATACTGCCCGGTTTCGAGCGGATTAAGTTTGTGCGGCTCCGGCGGATTCGTATAGGAGAATCCTGGCATGAGAATAAGAAAAAACGGGCATCCCGGCTGGTCATACGACCTTTCGGGGTACCCGTTTTTTAGTTGAATTAACGATATATCGATGTCTTAGATTATCTTAATTGCGATTGTTTTTTACCGAACTGGGCATCGCTTTGATCCGCTGCTCGTCCGGCGTGACAAACAGCGTTTTCTGATTGTCATAAATGACAAATCCGGGCTTGGCTCCATTCGGCTTGCGTACATGGCGAATGAGAGTGTAGTCGACGGGAACACTGCTCGATTCTTTCGCCTGACTGTAATAAGCAGCCAGCTGTGCCGCTTCCTGCAGCGTTGCATCCCCGTACTCGCTACTGCGGATAACCACGTGGGAGCCCGGGATATCCTTGGTGTGCAGCCATGTATCGTTAGAGGAAGCGAGGCGGTTGGTAACGTACTCGTTTTGAAGGTTGTTTTTGCCTACGTAAAGCTCGATGCCTTCGGATGAAGTATAGACATGCAGCGTCGGCTTGTCGTTTTTCTTCTTTTTCTTCGCTTTACGATTGCGGTCTCTTAAGTATCCCTGCTGGATCAGCTCTTCCCGGATTTCATCGATGTCGCTCAAGGAAGCATGCGACAGCTGCTGCAGAAGATTCTCGATATAGTTGATCTCTTCGCGGGTTTTGATTAATTGTTCGTCGATGACCGCGAGGCTGTTCTTGTACTTGTTATATTTTTTGAAATAGCGCTGTGCATTGTCCGACGGAGTCAGGAGCGGATCCAGCGGGATGGTGACGGTCGCCTGCTCTTCATCATAGAAGTTAACCAGTTGGGCTTCACGGTCGCCCTTCTGAATCTGATGGAGCGAGGCGAAGAGAAGCTCGCCAAAGATACGATACCGGTCGGCATCCCCGGCTTCTTCCAAGTCCTTATTCAGATTATCCAGTTTCTTGATGTTCTTCGTCCGTTCATTCTGCAGGAATCGGAGGAGATCGCTTACCTTCTGTTTAACCGTATCCCGCTGCGCCTTATCCCCGTAATAATCCTCCATGCATCGACTGACCGACTCGTAGGTTGTGGGTGCGTCCACCAGCAAGGTCAGCGGAATGACGGAGAACACCGATTTCCCCTTGACATTGACGCCTGTAACGGGCGTATATTGATGGTTACGAACTTGTTCCATGAGCTCATCAAAAACGCTCCACAGGCTGCCGCAATCTTTTTCCCCTTCAACCCCGCCAGCACTGCTTTCCCCTGCGCGGTGGGCAATTTCCTGGGCCGCGAGCGGACTGAGGCCGCTGAACGCGCCGACCAACCATGGAACGGCCTGCTCCTCGTTCATCAGACAAGATTCCCGGAAGGCTTCCTGCAAGGTTTCGAGCGGATTCAGCTTGTGCTGCTCCGGCGGATTCGTATAGGAGAATCCCGGCATGACCACGCGATAGCTGCTGATGGCGGGTGTCACATGGTTGATGCCGTCCAGAATGGTGTCGCTTGCTGGGTCGAGCAGAATGATGTTACTGTGTCTGCCCATCAGTTCGACGATGATTTTCTTGGAGGAGATATCCCCAAGTTCGTCGCGCTGCCGGATCGTAAAATGGATAATTCGTTCCATACCGACCTGCTGGATGTCCTCGATGATGCCGCTCTCGCAATGCTTGCGCAGAATCATGCAAAACATAGGGGCTTCGGCCGGATTCAGAAAGGTCTCCTGCGTCAGATGAACCCTGGGATACGTGGGGTTTGCGGATAGCAGCAGCTTGGCGTTTCCCTGCTGGGTGCGTATATGAAACACGATGTCCCGATCGTTCGGTTGATATATTTTATTGATCCGTGCGCCCCGGCATGATTGAAGCTCATGCACGATCGCACGTGTGACAATGCCGTCTAATGCCATCCTTCATTCTCCTATCTGTCTGTTACCCTTCCTATCGTACTTCTCTATGATGCCATATTTCCCTTAAAAACTTAAGGCCCCTTCTGTGATAATTCAGGACCTGTCCGAATACATTTACGTAGAAAGGGTGGAAAAGCTGTCATCCGCCGGAGGAAAACAACCGGGAGGGAAAGGAAGCATGGAACAAAAGCAATGGCATCAGATGGATACGGATGAATTGCAGCAAGCGCTGCATATGCATCCGGAGCAGGGCCTCACGGAAGAGGAAACCGGGGAGAGACGAAAAAAAAGCGGCTATAATGAGCTCTCCGAGGGCGTTAAAATTTCTCCATTTGTTCTGTTTCTGAATCAATTTAAGGATTTCATGACGTTGGTGCTCCTTGGAGCCACCCTGGTATCGGGTCTGCTGGGCGAGTATCTGGATGCCGTAACGATTGTAGCCATCATCCTGATCAACGGGATCCTTGGTTTCGTTCAGGAATTCAAGGCGGAACGCTCGCTTCGGGCCTTGAAGCAGCTGTCCGCGCCAATGTCCAGGGTCATTCGGGACGGTAAAGTGGTACAGGTTGCGGCCAGAGAACTCGTCCCTGGCGATGTCGTGCTCGTCGAGAGCGGAGACCGCATTCCGGCCGATGTTCGCTGGCTTGAGATCAACAGCTGCAGCGTCGAGGAATCGGCCTTGACCGGCGAGTCCCTGCCGGTGAACAAACATGCCGAGCCGATCCGCGATGCGGATGTTCCGCTGGGTGACCGGAAGAACATCGGGTTCATGGGCACGATGGTGGTCCGCGGTACGGCGAAGGGTGTTGTCATCCGAACCGGAATGGATACGGAGATGGGCAAAATCGCCGATTTGATCCAGAACACGGAATCTCAGGAGACGCCGCTGCAGCATCGACTGGAGCAGCTGGGCAAAATCCTGATCGCCGTTTCACTGGGGCTTACGATTCTGGTCGTCGTAGCAGGCATTCTGCATGGACAGCCTGCCGCAGGCATGTTCCTTGCAGGAGTCAGCCTTGCGGTTGCGGCCATCCCGGAAGGGCTTCCGGCCATCGTCACGATTGCGCTCGCTCTAGGCGTGCAGCGGATGATTAAGCGCAAAGCGATTGTACGCAAGCTGCCATCCGTGGAAACGCTGGGCTGTGCATCCGTAATCTGTTCGGACAAAACCGGGACGCTCACGCAGAATAAAATGACCGTAACCCAAGTTTGGCTGGGAGGGCGCTCATTGGAAGTGACCGGGCACGGTTATGACCCGACGGGTCAGATCCTTCATAGAGGCAAACCGGTCGAGCTGCGGTCCGACCAAGGACTGCGCAGATTATTGCAAATCAGCGGTCTGTGCAACAATGCCGAAATCTATGAGAACGTTCAGGAAGAAACGCGGAACAAGCGGAAGAGCAAGGAAGAGCCGACAGCTGCTGCCTGGGAATTAAAAGGGGACCCGACCGAAGGAGCGCTGTTGACGCTATCGTCCAAAATGGGATTGACAAAGGGAAGCCTGAACTCCATCTACCAGAGAGACAAAGAGTTTCCGTTTGATTCGGAGCGAAAGCTGATGTCCGTCATTGTCAGCCATCAGGGCGGACGCTTGCTCTGCACGAAAGGCGCGCCGGATGTGCTGCTAGATGCATGTGCTTATATTATGTGGGACGGCAACGTTGTTCCGCTTACCGCTACGCTCCGTCAGAAGGTGTTTGCCGCCAATGAAGGTATGGCCTCCGATGCGCTGCGCGTGCTTGGTTTGGCTTATCGGGATTTGCGTTCCTATGACAAGCCGGAAACGGAGAAAGAGGCCGAGAGCCAGCTTATCTTTGTCGGGCTGGCCGGGATGATCGATCCGCCGCGCCGTGAAGTGCGCGATGCGATTGCGACATGCCGCCGCGCGGGCATCAAGACCGTCATGATTACGGGCGACCACCGGACGACGGCGGAAGCGATCGCCGCCCAGCTTGGCATCCTGCCAAGGAACGGCCTGTCGTTATCAGGCCAGGAGTTATCCCGGATGGATGACAAAGAGCTGGATGCGAGAGTGGATCAGACCTTTGTTTACGCCCGCGTATCCCCTGAGCATAAGCTCCGCATCGTAAAGTCGCTTCAACGTAAGGGGCATGTGGTTGCCATGACGGGGGACGGCGTGAACGATGCTCCGGCCATCAAAGCGGCGGATATCGGAATTGCCATGGGGATTACCGGAACAGACGTAACGAAGGAAGCGTCTTCGCTGGTGCTCAGTGATGATAATTTCTCCACAATTGTTTCAGCGATTGAGGAGGGGCGCAGCATCTATGAAAATATTCGCAAATTTATCCGCTATTTGCTGGCTTCTAATGTCGGCGAAATTCTGACGATGTTTTTCGCGATGATGATGGGTCTGCCGCTTCCGCTCGTTCCGATCCAGATTCTGTGGGTCAACCTCGTGACCGACGGACTGCCGGCTATGGCGCTCGGGGTGGATCAGCCGGAGAAGGATCTGATGGAGCACAAGCCGCGCGGAGCCAAGGAAAATATTTTTGCCAGACGTCTTGGTTGGAAAATCATCAGCCGCGGCATATTGATCGGCCTGTGTACCCTTGGCGCATTTTGGATTACGCTGCGCATCGCGCCGAATGATCCGGGTCAGTTGGCCAAGGCACAGTCCGTTGCCTTTGCGACACTCGTCATGGCGCAGCTGATCCATGTGTTTGACTGCCGCAGCTCGCGTTCGATTTTCCATCGCAATCCGCTTCAGAATAAAGCGCTGGTGCTTGCTGTGCTGTCCTCGGTATTGCTGATGCTTGGCGTCATGTACATCGAGGCGTTCCAGCCGATCTTTAAGACGGTTCCATTGAATTTGAAGGAATGGGCACTGACACTCGTGGCCGCCGGCATTCCTACCTTCCTGATGGGAGCGGGAAGCGTGTGGGGTGGCAGACGAAACCGCAACCGGAACCGCCGCAGCATGATGCCGAAGAGTGCAAATATTTCGGCATAAATTGAATGGATAGCCCATCACCTCTGCGATATGCTAAGCACGAGCATAGCAATTGCAGAGGAGATGGGTTTTATGATGGAATTTACGAAAATGCATGGACTTGGCAACGACTTCGTTGTCGTATACGGCGAGCAAGAACTTCCATCCCATGCATCCGAATGGGCCGTGAAGCTGTGCAATCGCTTTTTCGGCATCGGTGCAGACGGACTTGTATATATTTTGCCTTCCACGAAGGCTGACTTTAAGATGCGCATCATGAACTCAGACGGTTCCGAAGCGGAACAATGCGGCAACGCCATTCGTTGTGTCGCGAAGTATGTGTATGATCACGGTTATATTGACCGCGAGGAGATTACCATTGAAACTATCGGAGCCGGCGTGCAGCAAGTACGCCTTACGGTGCAGGATGGTCAAGTGAGCAGCGTGCGGGTCGATATGGGTGAACCGGTCCTGAATGGACTGAGCGTGCCTACGACGATCGATCTTCATCCGGTGGTGAATCATCCCATTGAAGTGGACGGCGAGGAGTTCCGCTTCACCGCGGTGTCCATGGGCAATCCGCACTGCGTCATTTATGTGGACGATGCCATTAACTTCGATCTCGGCGTATGGGGGCCCAAGCTTGAGGTACATCCGCTGTTCCCGAGAAAGATTAACGTGGAGTTTGCGACGGTGAGTTCACGGGGGCAAGTGGACATGCGGGTATGGGAGCGCGGTGCAGGACCGACTTTGGCCTGCGGCACCGGCGCCTGCGCAACATTGGTATCCTCGGTGCTGAACGGTTTGACAGACCGCAGCGCGACGATCTCTCTTAAAGGCGGGGACTTGTTTATCGAGTGGGATGAGTCCGACAATCATGTGTACATGACAGGGCCGGCCGAGGTAGTGTACGCAGGGAATCTTGCCTTGTAGAGCATTCGCCAGCCGTGACAATCCTGCCCGCAAAAGTAAAAAAAACAGTATGATCTAAAGTTTGTCCATTAGGGGTGGACACGTTAGGGAGGCCTTCTGAAGGCCTCCCTTTTGTCTCTTTATCTTTTGAGAGGTTTTATGATACATTAGTTGAAAATAAACGTCGGGTGGAGGAGAAACGCGATGAAACCGAATCTTCGGCAGGCATGGGAGAATCAGGTACTGGTCGGTGACGGCGCGATGGGTACTTATTTATATCAAAAAGGATTTCCTGTAGGCATATCATATGAAGAACTGAATTTAACCTCCCCGGAGGTCATCGGGAACGTTCATCGCCAGTATGCTGAGGCTGGTGCCCAGGTCATTGAGACGAACACGTTCTCTGCCAATTATGACAAGCTGTCCAAATACGGTTTGGAGGCGAAGGTAGGAGAGATTAACCGCGCAGGCGTGAGAATTGCGCGTGAAGCTGCCGGCGATCACGGATATGTAGTGGGTGCGGTAGGCTCCATTCGTGCAGGCAAAAGAAGTAACATTTCCACGAGCGAGCTCAAGCGTTACTTCGAAGAACAGCTGTCGGTACTCATATCGGAAGGCGTTGACGGCATTCTGCTCGAAACGTTTTATGACGTGGACGAAATTCAATTGGCTTTGGCGCAGGCTCGGATGCTTAGCGACCTGCCGGTGATCTGCCAGTTTGCGGTAGAGGATATTGCCCGCACTCTGGACGGCTTCACGATGCCGGATGCCTACCGCATCCTGAGTCAAGAAGGCGCGGACGTGATCGGCTTTAACTGCCGGACGGGTCCAAACGGCATCATGCGCGCGCTGGAAACCCTGAACGGCATCATGAATCTTCCGGCTTCGGTCTATCCTAATGCGGGGATCGCCGATTATGTGGACGGGGAATACCGGTATGGTGCGAGTCCCGAGTATTTCGGCAAGACGGCCTTGGAGTTTGCGAAACGTGGTGCCCGGATTGTCGGCGGCTGCTGCGGAACGACACCGGAGCATATCGCAGAAATATCATCGGCGTTGTCCGATTACGTACCCGCGCCGCTTCCTGCCGTCGATGAGGCTGAAGTCAACCGGATCGTGATTCACGAGACAGCCCAAGAGCAATTTTACGAGCGCATCGGGGAGCCGACGATTGTCGATATCGTGAAGGAACGTCATACCGTTATCGTCGAGCTGGACCCTCCAAGGGATCTGGATATCACCAAGTTCATGAAGGGTGCGGAAGCTTTGAAAAAAGCGGGAGCCGATGCGCTGACCCTTGCAGATAACTCGCTGGCCGTAACCCGTATGAGCAACATGGCGCTCGGCCATCTAGTACAAGCACGCACGGGACTGCGGCCGCTGATCCACATCGCTTGCCGTGACCGAAACCTGATCGGCACGCAGTCGCACATGATGGGCTTTGATGCGCTCGGCATCGACCATGTGCTTGCGGTGACGGGTGATCCGGCACGCTTCGGGGATTTGCCGGATTCCAGCTCGGTGTACGACATGACCTCATTTGAAATCATCCGCATGATCAAACAGTTGAACGACGGCATTGCTTTTTCCGGAAAGCCGCTCAAGCAAAAGGCCAAATTCGTTGTCGGCGCAGCGTTCAATCCCAATGTAAGGCATCTGGACAAAGCGGTTGCCCGCTTGGAGAAGAAGATTGCGTCGGGTGCGGATTATGTGATGACACAGCCTGTGTACGATCCCGAGTTAATGGTTAGGCTGAGGGAAGCTACGGCACATCTGGATATTCCGATCTTTATCGGCATCATGCCGCTGGCAAGCGGACGGAACGCGGAATACCTGCATAATGAGGTGCCGGGCATTCAACTGTCGGACGAAGTCCGCAGCCGCATGGCCGGGCTTGAAGGTGAAGCGGGCCGGGCGATGGGTGTCAAGATCGGCAAGGAGCTGCTGGATGTTGCAACAGAGCATTTTAACGGCATATACTTGATGACGCCGTTTATGTTCTATGAAATGAGCCTACAATTAATGGAGTATGTCTGGGAGAAATCAGGCCGCCGATTGACCCCCTTGTTTCATTAATAATTATCAATTACAATAGTGTAATGGATGTGATTCCGATGTCATTGAGCATGACCGGATATGGGCAATCCGTTGTCGATTTTCAAGGTTACAGTATCTCTTTCGAAGTGAAGTCAGTCAATCATCGGTATTGTGAAATCGTCTTTCGTATGCCCCGTGAGTGGGCTTGCTTCGAGGATTCACTTCGACGGGCGGTACAGAGCCGAATTGGACGCGGGCGGATTGATGTTTATATTAACAAGGAAAACAACGGCGAGTCCCAGGGTGCTGTGCTGAACCACGCCATGGTTCAGGCGTATTTACAGGCAGCCGAGGATTTGAAGTCATATGGAATCAAGGGAGATCTGGCGGTGCGGGATATTTTGTCGCTGCCAGATGTTCTTGTTAGTCCGAGCGGACTTCCCATGGATGAAGCGCAGCAGAAGTTATGGAATGATGCGCTTCTTCAAGGTCTTGAACAAGCGCTGGAGGGTCTGATTCAGATGCGCAGCAGGGAAGGTTCTTTTCTCGTGAAGGATATCGGGCAGAGGCTTGACCGATTGCAGCTGCTTCACCGAGAGATGACCGAGCTTGCTCCTGAAGTTCCGGAAGAGTACCGGAAGCGTCTGCGGCAGCGCATAGAATCTCTTGATGACGGGTCGCTTGCTGTTGATGAACATATATTCGGAATGGAAGTCGCCCTGTTTGCTGAACGTTCCAATGTGGACGAGGAGTTGATTCGACTTCACAGTCATTTGGAACAATGCAGAGAGCTGCTTCATCAGAAAAACCCTGTAGGCCGTAAACTGGATTTTCTGATTCAAGAAATGAACAGAGAAGTCAATACGATTGGATCGAAAGCCAATCATCTGACTCTGGTAAACCGTGTTGTCGAAATGAAAGCGGAACTGGAGAAGATTCGTGAACAAGCCGCTAATGTGGAATGACCGCAGCTTCATCGGCAAGTAAGAGTCAAATGTATAGGGGGAGCAACCGCACTATGGCAATCAAACTTATTAATATTGGCTTCGGAAACATCGTATCGGCCAATCGGATCATCTCAATCGTGAGTCCTGAATCGGCTCCGATCAAGAGGATCATTCAAGAAGCACGGGACCGTCATATGCTGATTGATGCTACATATGGCCGAAGGACACGGGCTGTTATCATTACGGATAGCGACCACGTGATTTTATCGGCTGTGCAGCCAGAAACGGTGGCTCACCGTCTGTCCAGCAAAGATGACGACAACGACGAATAAGATGAGGAGTACTATGTCTAGAGGATTATTGATTGTATTGTCCGGTCCTTCCGGGGTGGGAAAAGGAACCGTCTGTACGGCACTTCGCAGCCTGGTTCCAGAGCTTGTGTATTCGGTGTCGGCTACGACACGTTCGCCGCGGCTCGGCGAGGTACATGGTATGAACTATTTTTTCAAAAGTCGGGAACAATTCATGGATATGATTGAGAACGACCAGCTTCTCGAATATGCGGAATACGTCGGGAACTATTATGGAACGCCGCGTGATTTTGTGGAAGAAACTTTAGCCTCCGGCAAGGATATTATACTGGAGATCGAAGTGCAGGGTGCACTGAAGGTCAAGGAGAAGTTTCCGGAAGGTATCTTTGTGTTTCTGATGCCGCCGTCGCTGGATGAACTGAAAGATCGGATCCGGGGCCGTGGGACAGAGAGTCAAGCTACCATCGACCACCGCATGTCCGTAGCGGTTGACGAAATCAATTTACTGCAGCATTATGATTATGCGGTAGTGAACGATGAAATCAATCTCGCTTGTGAGAGAATACAATCTATCATTATTGCCGAACATTGTAAGGTGAGAAAGTAACATGTCTTTTCATAGACGGCGTTAACTTTCAAGTAAAAGAAGAAGAGGTGCTTCGACCGTGTTATATCCATCCATTGATGAAATGATGAATAAAGTAGACAGTAAATATTCTCTTGTGGTTGCGGCTTCCCGCCGTGCACGCCAATTGCGAGAAGGCGGAGTCAGCGAGTTGAAGAATCCGAAATCCCATAAGTTTGTCGGTGTCGCTCTGGAAGAAATCTATGGCGATTACGTGAAAATCGAGCGGGGAGAGGACTAAGACCTTTTTCAATATTTGAATATCATGCGTAGCGCGCGAAAATGTGACAACCGAAAGGTTGTTATTTTTTTGAGAAGATATGAGAATGTAGCCTTTACACTATGGAAAGCGGGGGATTGTCATGTTGAACGGAAAAGTCATTGTGCTTGGCGTTACAGGTGGCATTGCCGCGTATAAAGCAGCGACTTTATGCAGCAGGCTTGTCCAGAGGGGAGCGGATGTGCATGTCATTATGACGGAATCCGCGAAGCAGTTCATTCCGGAATTAACGCTTCAAACGCTGACTAAAAACCCGGTTTATAGCGATACCTTTGATGAACGGGATCCATCGGTCGTCTCGCATATCCATTTGGCTGATTTGGCCGACTTGGTATTGATCGCTCCGGCCACAGCCAATGTCATCGGCAAGATGGCACATGGCCTGGCGGATGACATGCTGACCACGACGCTGCTCGCGACCACGGCTCCTGTCATGATCTCGCCGGCAATGAACGTGCATATGTACACGCACCCGGCCGTCATGGCGAATATGGAGACGCTGGTCTCCCGCGGGGTATCCATGATTGAACCCGGAGAAGGGCTTCTGGCTTGCGGATATGTCGGTAAGGGACGGATGGAAGAGCCCGATACGATTGTTGACGTGGTTGACCGGTTTTTCCGAGATCGTGCCGCACAACCTGTGGCGTTGAATGAGGAAATGGCGAGCAGCTCGACAGGTATATTGCATGGTAAAAAGGTAGTTGTCACGGCCGGCGGCACGATCGAACGCATTGATCCGGTCCGGTATATAACGAATGATTCTTCCGGAAAAATGGGGTTTGCGATCGCGAAAGTGGCCAAGCAGTTGGGAGCGGATGTTCACCTCATTGCCGCTCATACCGATGAAGCTCCGCCAGAGGGAATCAAGACGGAAAAGGTGGAATCGGCTCAAGATATGTACGATGCGGTGCAACGCGTGTTCGATCATAGCGATATCGTGGTCAAGGCAGCAGCGGTTGCCGATTATCGCCCTGCTGAGGTAGCGACATCAAAGATCAAAAAGCGCGGGGAGACGATGACGCTGGATCTTGTCAAGACAACGGACATTCTGGAGAACCTTGGACGCCAAAAAACCACCCAGTTCTTAATCGGATTTGCTGCTGAGACCGATACGGTGGAGCAGTTTGCCAGAGAAAAGCTGAAACGCAAAAATTGCGATCTGATCGTTGCTAACGATGTTACACAGGAAGGAGCAGGCTTCCGCACGGATACGAACAGCGTTCATATCTTTGATACAGAAGGGCTGGTCCTGCAGCTTCCCGTGATGTCCAAGGAGGAAGTGGCCCAGAGGCTGTTAACGCTGGCGGCTGATCGGTTGTCCGGGAGGTCATCCTGATGGAAATGGCACGAGTGATTGTGGACGTGCCGTCCAAGGATACGGACCGGCCTTTTGATTATTTAATCCCTGAGGAACTCCGCCCATGGGTCGAGGTAGGCAGCCGGGTCGGCGTGCCGTTCGGGCACCGTACGCTTCAGGGGTTCGTGGTCTCTCTGCATCCCCGGCCCGAGATGGATACGGCCAAAATGAAGCCGATTCAGGAAGTGCTCGATGTGATGCCGCCGCTTTCGCCTGAACTGATTGAGCTTGGAGAATGGATGAAGGAGCGTTACGCATGCCGTTATATATCGGTTCTGCAGTCGATGCTGCCAACGGCGCTGAAAGGGAAGGCTGAGCGGTACATTTCCATTGGCGATTCAGACACGTCCCTGACGGATGAAACCGACGGATTATTTGCGCTCCTGCCCGAAAGTGAGTTGGAACAGGAGATCATCCGCTTTGTCAGTCAGAGAGGCGAGGTTTCGCTCCAGCAGTTAACGCGGGCATTTCCGGATGGGGCTGCCAGCATCAAAGCACTGATCGGCCGTGGACGGCTGAGTGAATATCAGCAAATCAAGGATAAACTGCAGAAAAAAACGGTGAAGGCGGTAGAGCTTGCCGTATCGAGCGAGGAAGCGCATCTGGCGCTTGCTTCATTTCCGGCCAAGGCCCAGCGCCAGAAGGAAGTGCTCCAGTATATATTGGAAATGGAAGCATTTCTGCCGATATCGCAGAAGGATCTGCTGCAGACGCTGGGCGTCACCGCAGGCACCGTGAAGGCGCTGGCGGACAAAGGGCTGATTACCCTTGAGGATATCGAAGTGTTCCGCGACCCCTATCGGGGGCGGCATTTTACGCCTAGCACCCCATTGGCGCTCACACCGGAGCAGCAAGCGGTGTACCGCAGCATCGTGCACAAGCTGGATGAACGCAAGCATGGCGTGTTTCTTCTCCACGGGGTAACAGGTAGCGGCAAGACCGAAATCTACCTGCAGACGATTCAGCGATGCCTTGAACAGGAGCGCCAGGCGATTGTCCTGGTGCCTGAAATATCGCTGACACCCCAAATGGTGGAACGGTTTAAAGCCCGTTTTGGCGACCGTGTAGCTGTCATGCACAGCCGGCTTTCAGATGGGGAGCGTTACGATGAATGGCGGAAAATAAGGGAAGGTCGGGCATCCGTTGTGGTGGGCGCACGATCGGCAGTATTTGCGCCGTTTGACCGTCTGGGCTTGATCATTATGGATGAGGAGCATGAAGGCTCTTATAAGCAGGAAGAGACGCCGAAGTACCATGCCAGGGATGTTGCGATTCACCGTGCCCAGCTGACCGGTGCAGCCGTCATTTTGGGTTCGGCAACGCCTTCGCTGGAGAGTTATCATGCGGCGAGATCGCAAGCTCAGGATGATTTTGCGCCTCATCTGCTGGAGATGCCGAGCCGTGCGCTGGGCAACAAGCTGCCTGAGGTCCAGGTCGTGGATATGCGAGAGGAGCTGCGAGAAGGAAATCGCTCGATGTTTAGCCGCTCCCTGCATGCCGCGATTTCGGCAAGGCTGGAACGCGGGGAACAGACGGTGCTGCTGCTGAATCGGCGGGGCTACTCCACGTTTGTCATGTGCCGGAGCTGCGGATATGTGGCAGGCTGTCCGGAATGCGACATATCGCTAACCTATCATCAGAAATCGAATAATTTGCGCTGCCACTATTGCGGTTATGCCGCACAGGCGCCGGAGGTTTGCCCGGATTGCGGAAGTGAACATATACGCTATTTCGGTACGGGAACGCAGCGTGTCGAGGAAGAATTGGCCAAGCTGTTTCCCGGCATTCGCGTCATTCGGATGGACGTTGATACCACGACCGAGAAGGGCTCCCATGAGAAGCTGCTGAAGCAGTTTCGAGATAAAAAAGGGGACGTGCTGCTAGGCACCCAGATGGTCGCCAAAGGCCTGGATTTCCCCGATGTCACCTTGGTCGGTGTCATTACAGCCGATTCGGCGCTGAACCTCCCCGATTTCCGGGCGGCTGAGAAGACGTTTCAGCTGCTTACGCAGGTTGCCGGAAGAGCAGGACGCCATCATCTGCCGGGTGAAGTGGTTATCCAATCCTATACGCCCGAGCATTATTCGATTATTCATGCAAGCAGCCATGATTATTTATCCTTTGTCAAGGACGAGCTGAAGCACCGCAAAGCGCTCCATTATCCGCCATATTGCAGGCTGATCCTGGTGACGCTGTCGCATGAACAGCTGCCGCTGCTGGTAAGAATGGCGGAGAATTTTGCTGCGACCATCAAAAGCGAATCCGACCGCCGGGGATGGTTTGGAAGTCTGGACCGCTTCGACGCTAGCGCGCTCGATATACTGGGTCCGGTAGCCTCCCCTATTCCGCGGTTGAAAAATAGATACAGATTTCAATGTATGATAAAATGGCGGGGAACGATGGATGCTGTCTCGCTGGTGCGTTCGGTTGCCGAGAAGCTTCAGGATTCGGCGCGGGACAGCAAGCTCCAGGTCAGTATTGACGTAGATCCGCAAATGTTAATGTAATACAGCATATAATGATGAAAAGCACAAGGATGGTGTCATAGACATGGCGATTCGTATTATCGTTAAAGAACCGGATGAGGTTCTTCATAAAAAGGCAAAGGAAGTTACCAAAATTACCCCGAACGTTCAAAAACTCCTGGACGATATGGCCGATACCATGTACGATGCGGAAGGCGTTGGATTAGCTGCGCCGCAGGTCGGCATTCTGAAGCGTCTGATCGTGATTGATGCCGGTGACGAGCACGGTTTGATCAAGATGATCAATCCGGAGATCGTGGAGAGCGAAGGCGAGCAATTCGGACCGGAGGGCTGCCTGAGCATTCCGGGATGGAACGGGGATGTGCGCCGTGCGGAGAAAGTGACGGTTAAGGGGCTTGATCGTGAAGGCAAAGAGCTTATCATTACGGGTACCGGGCTGCTTGCGAGAGCGTTTCAGCATGAAATCGATCATCTGAACGGGGTGCTGTTTACGGAAATCGCTGATCGGGTGTATGAGTATGTTCCGGAACAGCCGAGAAAAGAGCTGGAGAATCGATGAATATTGTATTTATGGGCACCCCGGCCTTTGCAGTACCCAGTCTGGAAATGTTGATTGCCGAAGGTTATTCTATAGCTGCCGTCGTTACGCAGCCTGACCGTCCGCAAGGGCGTAAAAAAGTGCTGACCCCAACACCGGTTAAGGAAGCCGCTCTTCGTCACGGCATCCCGGTTCTGCAGCCTCAGCGGCTGCGGAATCCGGAAGCCGTGGCCGAGCTGGCCCAATATAAGCCTGATTTGATCGTCACGGCCGCCTATGGCCAAATCCTGCCAAAATCAGTGCTGGATATGCCGTCACTCGGCTGTCTTAATGTCCACGGCTCGCTGCTCCCCGCTTATCGGGGAGGAGCTCCGATTCAGCGCAGCATCATCAACGGAGAATCCGTAACAGGCATCACCCTGATGTATATGGCGGAGGGGCTCGACACGGGTGACATGATTGCCAAGGCCGAGGTTCCCATTGAAGATGACGATACGGCCGGAACGATGTTCGAGAAGCTGAGCCAAGCCGGTGCGGAGCTGCTGATGCGGGAGCTGCCGCGGCTCGTGAAGGGCAAGGTAGATGCGGAGTCCCAGGATGAAACGAAGGCAACGTATGCTCCGAATCTGACCCGGGATGATGAGAGAATCGACTGGACGCGCACTTCCCGCGAAATTTACAATCAAATTCGCGGTCTGGTTCCTTACTCCGGTGGATTTACGCTGTGGAACGGGGATGTGTTTAAAGTATGGGCAGCGGCTAAGCCGGACAGCGCACAGACCCCATCTAGCGATGCACAGCCCGGAACTGTGCTTGAGCTCCATGAAAAGGGGATCGTCGTGAAAACTGGCGACGGCACGCTGACGCTGTTAACAGTTCAACCCAGCGGCAAGAAGGCGATGGATGCGGCGCAATTCGTGCGCGGGAGGAGCCTGACGGTCGGGACGGTGTTGACGTGAGCGGCAACCGCAGCCCGAAGGGGCGCCAAGACTCCCCGAGAGAGCTGGCGATGAATGTATTAACACAGGTTGAGCAGGAGGGGGCGTACAGTAATCTTCTGCTCAACACCGCCCTGCAGAAGTCCTCGCTTGCGAAGAGCGACGCGGGACTTGCCACAGAGCTGATCTATGGCACGATCTCTCGGCTGAACACGCTCGATTATTTTTTGGACAAGTTTGTCAATAAAGGGGTACAGAAGCTTCAGCCGTGGGTAAGGGCACTGCTTCGCATCAGTCTGTATCAGGTCGTATATCTGGATCGGATTCCGGATCACGCGGTTGTCAGCGAGGCCGTTAATCTGGCGAAGCGCCGCGGGCATCAAGGGATTTCCGGTATGGTGAACGGGGTGCTTCGGAATATTTTGCGTCAGAAGGAAAGCTTGGCGATCCCTGGGAATATGCCGGCGGCCCAGCGCATTTCTCTGCTGCATTCCCATCCGCAGTGGCTGGTGGAGCGCTGGATATCCCAGTATGGGATCGAGACCGCAGAGGCAATCTGTGGCGCGAATAATGAACCGCCGGCTGTCAGCGTCAGGGTGAACACCACGATGATCAGCCGGGAGGACATGTTGGCATTAATGAGCAGCCACGGCCTCAATGCCACCCCTTCGTCGCTTAGCCCCTATGGGATTGTCGTAAAAGGAGCGGGCAATATGGCCTTGACCGATTGGTATCGGGACGGGATGATCTCGATTCAGGATGAAAGCTCCATGCTGGTCGCCGAGGCTGTACAGCCAGAGGCGGGAATGCGGGTGCTGGATTGCTGCGCAGCCCCGGGCGGGAAAAGTGCCCACATGGGCGAGCTGATGAAGGATGAAGGCAGCATTGTTGCCAACGACATCCATGCCCATAAAGGCAAGCTGATATCGGATCAGGCCAGCCGTTTGGGACTGGACAGCATTTCGATCGTGACCGGTGACGCGCTGGATTTGGTTGACCGCTTCGAGCCTGCGTCTTTTGACCGAATTTTGCTGGATGCTCCATGCTCCGGCCTTGGCGTAATCCGTCGCAAGCCTGATCTGAAGTGGGGCAAGTCACAGGAGGACATACATGAAATTGCGGAGCTGCAGCTAAGGCTGCTGGAGTCGGTCTCCACCTTGCTTCGTCCCGGAGGACTCTTGGTGTACAGCACGTGTACGATTGAGCCGCTGGAGAATGAAGGCGTTGTATCTGCTTTTCTGGAAAGCCATTCCGAGTTTGACATCGCGAAAGATGGCCTCGGAGCCTTAAGCCGGCTGGAAGAGAAATCGCTTCAGCGTGGAGGCGGGATTCAAATTCTGCCCCAGCACTATCATAGTGACGGCTTTTACATTGCAAGACTCGGCAGACGCCCCTCTTAGGGTGTCCGCCGCCATGACTATAGTCGTATCCCGCCAATGCCGGCGGGTTTTCCTCTTTTACCGTCTCTTTTATTTATGTTAGAATAGGAAGAATGAAAAAAGAGATGCATATGAATGTAATAGGGAGAGTTCGGAAGAATGCTGACTGGACTTCCTCTAAATTAGACAGGTGTGGTGAGAATGAAACCTTTTATATATGATTATTCACTGGAAGAGCTTCAAGCATGGGCTCAAGAGAATGGGGAACCGGCGTTTCGCGGAACCCAGATTTATGACTGGCTGTACGTAAAGCGGGTGAACGACTTTGCGGAAATGACGAATCTGTCCAAGGAGCTTCGGACGAAGCTGGAGCAGGAGTTTAGTTTCGTTACCCTGACGGAAATCACCAAGCTGGAGTCAAAGGACGGAACGGTCAAGTTTCTGTTCGGTCTGCATGATGACCATGCGATCGAGACCGTCATCATGAGGCATAATTACGGCAACAGCATCTGCGTTACAACGCAGGTAGGCTGCCGTATCGGATGTACGTTCTGCGCATCCACATTGGGTGGCTTGAAGCGGAATCTGACCTCCGGCGAGATTGTTGCCCAGGTGGTTCAGGCGCAGAAGATTCTCGATAAAACGGGAGAACGTGTCGGCAGCATCGTGATCATGGGCTCAGGCGAACCGTTTGAGAACTATGAAGCGACCATGAAGTTTCTGCGCACGATGATCCATGAAAAAGGATTGAATATCGGCCAGCGCCACATTACCGTTTCGACGAGTGGCATTGTGCCTAACATCTATAAATTCACGGAAGAGGATACCCAGATTAATCTGGCCATCTCCATCCATGCACCGAACGATAAGCTGCGCTCCAAGCTAATGCCTGTTAACCGCCGGTTCCCGTTTGATGACGTGATTGAGTCGCTTCGTTATTACCAAGCAAAAACCGGACGGCGCATTACGTTTGAATACGCCTTGATCGGCGGCGTAAACGATCAGGTTGAGCATGCCGAAGAGCTTGCGGATGTCATTAAGGATATGAACTGCTTCGTCAATCTGATTCCGGTTAACCATGTGCCGGAACGGAAATATGTTCGCACATCGCGTAACGATATTTTCAAATTTCAACGTGCGTTAGCAGACAAGGGGGTCAATGTGACCATCCGTCGTGAACAAGGCCATGATATCGCTGCCGCTTGCGGTCAGCTGCGGGCCAAGCATATGGAGTTGGGGTGAGAAGATTTGATCAAGACGGTTCATGTAAGCCATGTGGGACGCGTTCGTCCTGTTAATGAAGATTCGGTATTTGTTAGCACACTGGAGCATGGCTATACCTTGGGTGTGGTTGCTGACGGTATGGGAGGTCACCTTGCGGGTGACACCGCCAGCAGGCTTGCGGTAGATACCGTAGCCGAGGATTTGTCCTCTTTGGAACAGGACATGTCCATGGAAAGTATTCGGGCTGCGCTTGGTGATGCCATATTGCATGCCAATGCCGTTATCTATCGTGAAGCCTCGGCTGATGAGCGGCTTCACAATATGGGCACGACGATTGTAGCGGTGCTGCTGCGAGGTTCCGAAGGTTATATCGGACATATCGGGGATAGCAGGGCTTACAAAGTCGTTCCCGGACAAGTGATTCGACTCACAGATGACCACACATTGGTCAATGAGCTTTTTAAGAGTGGTCAGATTACGGAAGATCAACTGGAAACCCATCCCCGGAAAAATGTATTAAGCCGGGCACTTGGAACGGATGTGGATGTGACGGTTGAGCTAACACCGGTTACGATCGGAGAAGGCGAAGTGCTGCTGCTCTGCAGTGACGGGCTCAGCAACCGGGTCAGCCGAGAGCTGATCGGTCAGATTTCCGGTTCACTTGACCTTCCTCTGGAAGAAAGAGCGGATCGCCTGCTTCAACTGGCACTTCTTGCTGGCGGTGAGGACAACATCACGGTCGCTATGTTTGAACATCAAGAAGAAGTTGTCGGGCAACGTATAAAGGGGTGGGATTCATGATCGGACATGAATTGGCTGGTCGTTATAAAATTATAGAGCGCATCGGTGGCGGTGGCATGGCGCTAGTCTACAAGGCTCAGGATATTTTGCTGAACCGGAATGTAGCGATCAAAGTGCTGCGCCAGCAGTTTGTGCATGACGAGGAATTTATTCGCCGTTTCCGGCGTGAGGCACAGTCAGCGGCTTCGTTGTCGCATTCCAACGTGGTCAGCATCTATGATGTGGGCCAAGAGGAAGAAGTGCATTACATCGTCATGGAATATATCGAAGGTCAGAATTTGAATGAAATTATAAAAGAACGGGCACCGCTGCAGGTGGAAGAAGCTGTGCGGATTGCTATCCAGATCTGCGATGCACTGGGGCACGCCCATCATAACCAGATCATTCACCGGGATATTAAACCGCATAATATTCTGATTGGCCGGAATGGGAGGGTCAAAGTAACCGACTTTGGCATTGCCAGGGCGGTCACGTCGACAACCATTACGCAGACAGGCTCTGTTGTGGGCTCTGTGCATTATTTTTCGCCGGAGCACGCCAAGGGCGTCGTTACTGGCGAGAAATCGGATTTATACTCACTTGGTATTGTGTTATATCAAATGCTCACGGCCCGTCTTCCATTTCTGGGCGAGAGCCCGATTAGCGTTGCGCTGAAACATCTCCAGGAGGAATTTGATGAGCCTAGAGAAGTGAATCCGCTTATTCCTCAAAGCGTGGAGAACATCATCCTGAAGTCCATGCGCAAAAACCCGGAGGAGCGTTACCAGTCTGCGGAAGAGATGATGGACGATCTCGAGACGTGCTTGATGCCGATGCGACTCAACGAACCGAAGATGGAGTTCGAGGACGATGCCGATTCTACCCTGGTCATGCCGGCGCTCAAAACGATGCAGCGCAGCAGTCAGCATCAGCATAACCCGGACGATGACTCGGATGACGAGGAATTTGAGGAAAAGCCGACCGGTAAACCGAAGAAAAAATGGGTCAAGCCGACCATCATCATCGGTTCGGTGCTCCTGTTCCTCGGCATCATGGCTGGTGTCGTCATGTATGTGAGCAACATGCTGGAGGTACCTGAGGTTAAGGTGCCCCCAGTTGTAGGCATGACGGAAGAGGAAGCGATCCGCGAGCTTGAGGCCCAAGGTTTGACGGTGAATGAGGAAGTGATCCGGAAATATAAACCGGATGTCGATGAAGGCATCGTGTTTGCACAGGACAAGGAAGCTGAGACCATGCTGAAGAAGGGGTCTCCGGTTCAATTGTCGGTTGGGGATGCGAAGCCGCTTCCGGAAATGCCGGACCTTAATGGAAAGACGTTTGATGAGGCTGTTGCTGCGTTAAAAGAAATTGGCGTTAAGGAAACCTCCATTAAACGATCGTCCGAAAAAAATGATGAAGTTCCTCAAGGCAAGATCTTTAAACAAAGTCCAGAAGCCACTACAAAAATCGATCCGGAAACGGAAGTAATCAACGTAACGGTAAGCGAGGGCAAGAATTTTGTCCCTATGCCGGGCGTGGTTGGCTTAGAGCAGGAGAATGCCGTCAATATATTGGAGTCCAATGGCTTTAAGGTTGAGGCAATCAAAGAGAGATCCAGTTATGAAGTGAAGAAGGGCATCGTAGTAGAGCAGTGGCCGCATGAGGCCAATGAACAGGTTCCTCCAGGCTCCAAAATCACATTATTCGTAAGCTCCGGCTATCCTTCCGATGCGCTTGAGTATAATTACAGTGTACCGGTCTCGCCAAGCATGGAAGGCCAGGAAAGCAAAATTCGGGTCGTTTTCACCGATGCGCTGGGAGAAAACCAGGAAGCTGTGAACAAGGTCATTACAACCTCGGAAATGGTACCTGTGAAGCTGCTGCTGGCTCCTGACAAACATGCAACGGTCATGATCTTCCGTGACGGTCGCCAAGTGGATACGTACAGCGTAAGTTACAGCGATGTCAAGAATGGCACCGTGCCGCAGCCGACCTTTGAACAACCGCCTGTTGAGCCTGATGTACCGGTGGACACCAATCCGGATGAAGGAACTGGCGAGGAAGGTTCGAATGAGGAAGATGATGCAGCTTACCATTGGGATAACGGGAACAATGGAAATGGCAAGGGCAAAGGTAAAGATAACGATTAGAAACAAGTTGTGAGCACACTAAATTTCAACAAGAAAGGTGAGGCCTATTATATGCTAGAGGGACTGATCGTGAAGGCACTAAGCGGATATTATTATGTCAAACCAATGCAGGATGGCAACATTATATCCGGGGAGGACCCAGCGGTTCAATGCAGAGCCCGCGGCATTTTCAAAAAGAAAGGTATCTCTCCGCTCGTTGGAGATCACGTGATGTACTCATTGACTGAAAATGGGGAAGGGACCGTGGACGAAATTCTTCCACGGTCTTCCCAATTAATTCGCCCGCCTGTCGCGAACGTCGACCTGGCGGTGCTGTTGTTTTCGGTCAAAGAACCGAATCTGAGCCTGCATCTGCTGGACAAGTTTCTGGTACATATTGAGCATGAGAGCCTTGAGGCATTGATCTGTCTGACGAAGCAGGATCTTGTGGACGCCTCCGACGGTGTACTGGAGCAGGTGAAGCGCCAGTATGAAGAGATTGGTTATGAAGTGCTGATTACCAGCTCTCTGCAAGGGATCGGGACCGAAGAGGTGAAGAAACGCCTGGCCGGTCGAATCAGTGTCTTCTCCGGTCAATCCGGTGTCGGGAAATCGTCCCTGCTGAATGCGTTGATGCCAGGCCTCTCGCTGGAGACGAGTGAAATTAGTCTGCGTCTTGGCCGCGGTCGACATACGACACGCCATGTGGAGCTGATTGAGCTTGATAACGGAGGGTATGTAGCCGATACACCCGGCTTTAGCCAGTTGGATTTTCTGGAGCTGGGTGTCGAGGAGTTATCGACCTGTTTCAGAGAATTTGCTCCTTATGCTGCGGAATGTAAATTCAGAGGCTGCAGTCATCTGCAGGAGCCGGGCTGCCGGGTGATCCAAGCCAAAGAGGATGGAATCATCCTGGCTAGCCGTTATGAGCATTATGTGGAGTTTTATACAGAGATGAAAGACAAGAAGCGGAGGTACTGAATGATGATTAAAATTGCGCCATCCATATTGTCAGCGGATTTTGCGAAGCTGGGACAAGAAATTAAGGAAGCCGAGGCTGGCGGAGCCGACTGGATTCATGTGGACGTCATGGACGGACACTTTGTACCTAATATTACGCTGGGACCGCCGATCGTCCAAGCCATCAGACCCCATACAAGCCTGCTGCTTGACGTACACTTGATGATTGAACAGCCTGAGCTGTATATTGCGGACTTTGTCAAGGCTGGAGCCGATCTGATCACCGTTCATGCCGAGACCTGCCCGCATCTTCATCGAGTCATCCATCTGATCAAAGAGTTTGGCGTGAAGGCCGGCGTCGCGATCAATCCGGCTACGCCGGCCAATGTCCTTCAGGAAGTGCTGCCTGACTTGGATTTGGTGCTGGTGATGACCGTGAACCCGGGGTTTGGCGGACAAGCATTTATCGAGCGGACTGTAAACAAGATCTCACAGCTGCGTGAATGGATTTCAAACTCCGACTACCCGAATATCCATATTGAAGTGGATGGCGGCATTACAGCGGAGACAGCGCCGCTTGTAGTGGAAGCGGGAGCGGATGTCCTGGTTGCGGGCAGCGCCGTATTCAGCAAGCCGGATCGCGCGGCAGCCATTGCAGTAATCCGTGACAGCGTAACATCTTGACCAGAACGTGAGCAACGGGATGCATAGGGCGCGGGGTTCCCGCATAAATATGGTTACATGAGCTGGGTTCTCATGTAGCCTTTTTTGTCTGTGTTCACATCTATGGGCTTGGTGCATAACATAATCTAGGAAGGCATGAGAATGATGGGGAGGGTGAGACATGAAATTCTATACGTTCAAGCTGCCGAAGTTTTTGGGAGGTTTTGTGAAGGCCATCTTAAATACGTTTCACAAGAGCTGACAGCTTGTCCCGGCGTAACAAAACCTCCGCCTGGGACTGACGCCGCCTAGCCGGTTCTGGGGAAAGAGGCAAGAACACTCCGATAGAGCGCGCATGGAGGACATACCGCATCTGTGTGCGGAGGTTTTTCTTGCGGTATAAGAAAGCCATAAAGTGCGGGAGTTCTCCTTCGCTTTCTTATATCAAAAGAAGAGTGTCTAGCGACGTACTTATCGAGGACAGACTGCGTTCGACCGGAAGTTTTTCTTGCGATATAAGAAAGCGGAAGTTTTGCTCTTTCATTTTTCTTATATCTAAATAAAAAAAGCACCTGCTATCTGCTAAGGGTGCTTTTTGTTTAGAAGGAGAATATGTATCTAAACGCAAGAAAAACTTCCTTGTCCCGGATCGCCCACAAATGGTGCCTGGAGATTAAGAAGTTTTTCTTCATATAACACAAGATGATTATACGCGAGTCACTTTACCGGATTTCAAAGCGCGAGTGCTGACGTATACACGTTTTGGCTTGCCATCCACCAAAATGCGAACCTTTTGAACGTTGACACCCCAAGAACGCTTGTTGTGATTGTTAGCGTGAGAAACATGGTTACCACTGCTTGGTTTCTTGCCAGTTACATAACATTTGCGAGCCATTTATTACACCTCCTTGTTCCTAACCCTGCATGAAACAATACTTAAATATAATATCACAGTAAAAATTGCTCCGTCAACTGTCTTAAAAACATTTATTTCTCTTTGCCATTATAGTACAATGTTGATTAGTCCATAATATTTCCGAAGAAATAGTTCGTGGGCTTGTCGGCATGGCTCTCAAAAGGCTTGGGAACCGCCGGAAAGCGTAGAGGACGAGAGGATAGCCCATCATAGATTTATGATCCATTAATCATGGTAAGTCTTTTATTTACTGCCTGGGCATTTCGTCAGCTATAAGCTATGAAATAGATATGAAATTTACAACAAGAAGTGTTATGGGTATCAAGCCAGGAAGGGGAATTCTCATTGAGTAAGCGTTCTTTGAATGGAACAGAATTTACCGCGATGGTCCTAGCCGGAGCGGAGCAGCTGCAGCAGCATGCAGAACACGTCAATTCCCTGAATGTATTCCCGGTGCCGGACGGCGACACGGGGACCAACATGAATTTGACGATGACTGCAGGTGTGGCAGAACTGAAGAGTAAGTACTCGGAGTCCGTCGGGCATAGTGCCGGTGTGCTGTCCAAGGGGCTTCTGATGGGAGCCAGAGGGAACTCGGGGGTTATTCTGTCCCAGCTGTTCCGTGGTTTCAGCCGATATGCTGCACCTTATACAGAACTAAATTCTCATCAATTCGCCGCAGCACTGCAGACAGGCGTAGAAGCTGCGTATAAAGCTGTCGTGAAGCCTGTTGAAGGTACCATTCTTACCGTAGCTAAAGAAGCGGCCAAGCATGCGGTCTATTTCTCCCGCCGCAACAACGATATCGTGGAATTGATGGAGCAGGTGTTGGCCAAAGCCAAAGAAACACTGTCCCAGACCCCGGATATGCTTCCTGTTCTGAAGCAGGTTGGCGTCGTGGACTCGGGTGGCCAGGGCCTGGTTTACATTTATGAAGGTTTCTTGCAGGCGCTGAGAAAAGACGCTCCGTTCGGATCGCTTGCTGTTGCCGAAGGACAAGCTGAACAGAGCAACACGGCACCGGCCTTTCAAGCAGTCCCTGACTTCTCGGCGGTTCAAGCTCCGGCTTCTGCCCAGTCCAGACTGTCCACAGAGGATATTGAATTTTTATATGACATGGAATTCTTTATTAATCGGCAGCTCGGAGAAGGAACGAACGCAGACTTTGATGAAGATAAGTTCCGGAAAGCGCTTGCAGTGAATGGTGATTCCATCATTGTCATCGCCGATGACGAGACCATCAAAGTTCATGTGCATTCCAAGGCTCCGGGCGAAGTGTTGAATTTGGCGCTAATGTATGGAGAGATCACTCAGATCCATATATTGAATATGCGCGAGCAGCACCGTGATTTGCTGACAACGGGAATGGATATCGCACCGATGCCTGAGTTATTTGCGGATATTCCGGCAGAGACCGTGACTCCGGAAGCTCCGGCTGTTCCTCCGGCAGACGAGATCGCACCGTACGGTTTCATTGCGGTATCGTCAGGGGAAGGCATATCCGACATATTCAAAAGCCTTGGCGTTGACGTCGTTCTCTCCGGAGGACAGACAATGAACCCGAGCACCGAGGATTTTGTTAATGCGATTTCTTCGATCTCGGCGCAGCAGATTTACATCCTGCCGAATAACTCCAACATCGTGCTGGCTGCCCAGCAGGCAAGAGAGCTTCTCGAAGGCGAGCGCAGCGTAACGGTTATTCCGAGCAAGACGATTCCGCAGGGGATCGCGGCAGCATTTGCTTTCCAGGAAGACGAGAATGCGGATATGAATACCGACAATATGCTGGATGCGATCACTCGTGTGCAATCGGGGCAGGTAACCTATGCCGTTCGGGACACAACGATCGATGATCTCGAGATCAAGGCTGGCCAGTTCATCGGTATTCGCAATTCCAACATCGTTGCAGCAAACGCGGATCTGATTACGACCTCCCAGGATTTGCTGAGTAAAATGCTGGAATCCGGGGATGAAATCGTGACTCTGCTTACCGGCGCGGACGCAACCGAGGAATCGACCAACGCACTCACGGAGTGGCTTGGTGAGCAGTACCCTAACGCAGAGGTTGAGGTACACTACGGCGGACAACCGATCTATTCCTATCTGTTCTCCGTGGAGTCTTGATATACAACGCTTTGACATTATGCAAGGTACATTTATAGGAGGGGTTCCGGTGAATAAGACCGTTATTGTGACAGACAGCACAGCGGATATTCCGGCAGACCTGGCGAAGCAACACAACATTCATATTGTGCCGCTGAAACTCATGTTCGGGGAAGATTCGTATTTGGACGGAGTCGAAATCACGCCGGGAGAGTTCTACAAAAAGCTGGTTGAGTCGCCGCAGCTTCCGACGACCTCTCAGCCTTCACCCGCAGATTTTGCGGCTGCGTATGAGTCCATCTTGGAACAGCACCCAGGCTGCTCTATTGTGTCGATTCACATCTCATCCGGCATGAGCGGGACGTATCAGTCCGCGTTGCTTGCCACCTCTCTAATCGAAGGAGAAGCGGATATAACCGTGTGGGATTCCAAATCGGCCTCCTATGGTTTCGGATTATTGGTGGTCCATGCAGCGAAGCTCGCACAAGAAGGAGCCTCTGTTTCTGATATTATTTCGTCACTCGAAGACCTTCGTTCCAAGCGCCGCCTCTACTTCTTGGTAGATACGCTGGAATATTTGCAGAAGGGCGGACGGATCGGTAAGGCTTCGGCTGTGCTGGGCACGCTGCTTAACATTAAGCCGATCTTGTCCATTGATGGCGAAGGAATCATATTTCCGGTAGACAAGGTCCGCGGTCGCAAGAAAGCGACAGCGAAAATTATTGAACTGTTTCAACAGGATTTAACCGGTGTGAAAAATATTAAAGTGGCTGTGGGTCATACGGCTGACCCTGCTCAGGTTGAGGATTTTCTGCAGCAGCTGTCCGCTGTGTTTACGATTGAGGAAACCGTATTTTCCGAGATCGGTCCGGTTGTCGGTACGCACGTTGGACCGGGAACCATTGCAGCATATATATGGCCTGCTTAAGTGAGGTAGATGATATGAGTCTCAAACTCGATCAAATATCCGTCAGACAGATCAACGGCGTGAGCGCCCTGAAAGAGGGGGAGCTTCACGCCTTTGGCGTCTCTACGGTCAAGGATCTTTTGGAGTATTACCCTTTCCGATATGAGGATTACCGGCTCCGTTCCCTAAGTGAAGTCAAGGACGGTGACAAAATCACCATTCAAGCCAAGATAGCCAGCGTACCGGTACTGCAGCGCTACGGGCGTAAATCCCGTCTCACCTGCAAAATGCTGGCTGAAAACTGGATGTTCACCGCGACCTGGTTTAACCGGCATTTTCTGAAGGACCAGCTTGCGGCTGGCCGGGAGATTGTGCTGACAGGCAAGTGGGATCAACGCAGAATGCAGCTTACGGTGTCCGAATCCGAATTCCCGGATAAGGGTGCCTTCCGCAGCGGGACGCTGCAGCCGGTGTATTCCATCGGCGGTAAGATCACGCAATCGTGGATCCGAAAAACGATGGGACAGGCATTGGAGCAGTACGGGGAGATGATCCCCGAGATTTTGCCGCAATCCCTGCTTAGGAAATATGATCTGATGCCCCGTAAAGCGGCAATCATGACGATCCATCAGCCTGTCGATTCCCGGGAAGGTCAGGAAGGGCGGCGCCGGATGGTGTATGAGGAGCTCTTCTTGTTCCAGTTGAAAATGCAGGCGTTCCGCGCGCTGAACCGGAGTCGGATGGACGGTGTTGTACATACGACTGACAATGCAACGATCCGGGAGTTCGTGCGCAGCTTCCCTTTTGAGCTCACTGATGCGCAGAAGAAGGTGGAGCTGGAGATTTTGCATGATATGCGTTCCCCTTACTGCATGAACCGTTTGCTTCAAGGGGATGTCGGCTCGGGAAAAACGATTGTTGCCGCCATCGCACTGTTTACAACGGTGCGCTCAGGCTTTCAAGGGGCCTTAATGGTGCCGACAGAGATTCTCGCCGAACAGCATATGCGTTCGCTGCAGAAGCTGTTTGAGCCCTTTGGCATTACCGTTGGCCTGTTGACAGGCAGTGTCACGGGTAAGAAGCGCAAAGACCTGCTGGCTTCCTTACAGATGGGGTTGACGGACGTTGTCGTGGGCACCCATGCTCTCATTCAGGATGATGTATACTTCCGGGAGCTGGGACTCGTCGTGACGGATGAACAGCACCGTTTTGGCGTGAATCAGCGAAGCGTACTCCGCCGTAAAGGCTACAACCCGGATGTGCTAACGATGACGGCGACGCCGATTCCACGGACGCTGGCCATTACCGCCTTCGGGGATATGGATGTATCCACGCTGTCGGAGCGTCCGAAAGGCCGTATTCCCATTACGACCTATTGGGTCAAACATGAACTCATGGACCGTGTGCTCGGATTTATTTCCCGGGAAGTAAATCAAGGACGTCAGGCATATCTGATTGCTCCTCTGATTGAAGAATCGGACAAGCTGGACGTTCAGAATGCGATTGATCTGCATGTTCAGATGCAGCAGGCCTTTCCTACGTATGCTGTGGGTCTGCTGCACGGCCGTATGACGCCTGCCGAGAAGGATGAGGTTATGCGCCAATTCTACAGCAATGAGGTCCAGCTGCTGATTTCCACGACGGTTGTTGAGGTTGGCGTCGATGTGCCGAATGCCACGTTGATGATCATTATGGACGCCGATCGCTTCGGTCTGTCCCAGCTGCACCAGCTTCGGGGCCGCGTAGGCCGTGGGCAGCATGCATCCTACTGTGTTCTTGTGGCCGATCCGAAATCGGAAGTGGGCCAGGAACGGATGCAGGTGATGACCGAAACCGAAGACGGCTTCGAGGTATCCCGGAGGGATTTGGAGCTTCGGGGCCCTGGCGACTTTTTCGGTACGAAGCAGAGCGGACTGCCGGAGTTCCGGCTGGCCGATATGGTCGCCGACTTCAAAGTAGTGGAAGAGGCTAGGGGCGATGCAGCGGCCCTTGTCAGCGACAGTTCCTTCTGGACGTCTCCTGAATATGAGCCATTGCGCGACTTTCTTCAGCAGGAGAAGATCTTCCAGGGCGATATCATGGACTAATAACATGAATCTGTTGGCACAATGGACAGACCTTCGTCATATACTCAAAAAAGGTAGCAGCATTTATGACTGGAGGTGCTTCAACATTGAGTTATCAGCAGTACGGGATTAGTCCGCAGCTGGTAGAACGAATCAAGCTAAAAATGAAAAACCCGGCAGTCAAGGAAAGAATCAAAGGGCTGACTCAGGGTTTAACCAAGGCAGATCTTCAAAATAGCGCAAAAGTGCATCAAATGATCCGGACGGCCAGCGGCATCTTGAATGAAAAGCTGAGCTCCACGCAGGAGCAGCAAATGGTTCAGTTTGTGCTTGCACAGCGCATCGATCCGAACAACACCTTCCATTTGATCAAGCTGTGGGGGATGTTTCGATAACAATTGGATGACATCAAGGAATTACTTTGCATAGAAGAAGCCCCTCTCGGGAGTGTTTTCTCCTTATGAGCAGGGGCTTTTGATTTCGCGTATGCAGGGATGCAACATTCCTGGCGGACTCCCGTAAAAGGAATCCCTTAGTTTGTGGTCAACGGATTTAGCTGCCTGTAATAGAACGGATGCAATCTTCCGTGTCATTTTTAACGGAATTTACGGTTGTGCTAACCGGAATGGCTTGCATGTCCTCCGCGGGGTAAGGCCTCAGAAGCTCTTTGAGGGATTGCAGGAGGGAGGGGCTACCTTCATGGGTATGGGAAGACGTCTGCCGTTCAAGCCATAACGCTTCGTCTGCGGGTCTCAGAATGACCGGCATCCGGTTATGGATCGGCACCATGAGTTGATTGGGTTCGGTTGTAATGACGGTGCAGGTGCTAAGCTTATCTTCGCTTGGGGTAATCCAGGTATCATACAGACCTGCCATGCTGAATACTTCGCCGTTCTTCAAGCTGATGCGAAAGGGCTGCTTGCCATTGCCGTTTTTTTGCCATTCGTAAAAACCGTCTGCAGGAATTAGGCATCTTTTCCGATAAAAGGGCATCCTATAAGCAGGCTTGTCTTCCAGCGTTTCACTACGCGCATTGATCATTTTGGCTCCGGCTGAGGAATCCTTGGCCCAGGATGGGACAAGCCCCCATTGCAGCTGACCGATCCGATTGGTGCTGCCGTCGTTGATAATAGCCGTGACCATCTGCGTAGGCGCGATGTTGTACCTAGGAATGTGAAAGGGAGAGACCGATTCGGGATCGATGAGATACCTGGTCATCAGTTCTTCCCAAGTGACCGTGAGTGTAAAGCGTCCGCACATCGTTTCAAGCCTCCTGTCATTTGCTGTCGCTTAAGATTTAAATATATCGTTTTATCGAGTTCAGAAATAAATTGCTACGTAGAGATTTACAGTACATTTGTGTTTGAGTATATCAAATATTGCGTAACTAACCAAAAGGGCCTAGCGCATAGCCAGGCCAAGCATCATGAATGGAGGATTTTTTGTGTTTGATTTAAAAGCTAACGGGACCTCGGTTAAGACAGAAGTTGTTGCCGGGGCGACGACGTTTTTCACGATGGCGTATGTGACAGTTGTGAATCCGCTGATTCTGTCACAAGCGGGTGTGCCTTTTGAGCAGAGCTTCACGGCTACTATTATTGCCGCTGTGATTGGTACACTGCTGATGGGGCTCGTAGCCCGCTATCCGATCGCTGTCGCACCGGGGATGGGCTTGAATGCCTACTTCACCTATTCCGTTGTTCAAGGACATGCCGGACTTGGGTATATTGAAGCTTTCTCGGCCGTTTTTATAGCCGGTATTCTGTTTCTGGTGTTATCGATGACTTCCCTGCGGCGCAGGCTGATCGAGATGATCCCGGCGAATTTGAAGCATGCGATCACGGTCGGAATCGGCTTGTTTATTGCTTTTATCGGTCTGCGCATGAGCGGCATCATTACAGCGCATCCGGACAATCTGGTAGCGCTCGGTGATCTGCACCAGCCATCGGTTGTGCTTGCCTTGGTAGGACTTGCGGTTACGCTTGTGCTGCTGTCGCGCGATGTGAAGGGTGCCTTGTTTATCGGGATGATTATTACCGGGATTATCGCTTATTTTGCCGATATGCTGTCTTTTACGAACGGGATTATGTCGCTTCCCACGTTACCGGAAGGCATTCTGGTATGGAACCCGATTACCGCTGCCTCGGATGTGATCAGTCATGGACTCTATGCTGTTGTGTTCTCGTTCCTCCTGGTGACCCTGTTTGATACCACAGGTACGGTAGTTGGTGTGGCAGAACAGGCGGGGCTAATGAAGGATAACAAGCTGCCTCGTGCGGATCGTGCCATGTTCTCCGATTCGGTGGCAACCGTGGCCGGATCCATGGTCGGTACAAGCCCGACCACCGCTTATGTTGAATCTGCAGCCGGCGTCGGTGCAGGCGGTCGGACAGGATTAACGGCGGTCGTCGTTGCCGCATTGTTTGTGGTTGCTGCCTTCTTCAGCCCGCTGATCGGCGCGGTTTCCGGGTTATCCGCCATCACCGCACCTTCGCTCATCGTAGTGGGTTGCCTGATGCTAAGCAATGTTCAGCATATCCGGTGGAATGATTTTGATGAAGCGTTCCCCGCGTTTCTCGTGATCTTGACCATGCCGCTTACGTCCAGCATCGCGACTGGGATCGCGCTCGGTTTTATCTCATATCCGCTGATGAAAATCGTGAAGGGCAAGTGGAAGGCGGTTCACCCGCTGATGTATATTTTTGCTGTGCTGTTCGTACTGCAGCTTGTCTTTGTCCCGCATTGATTCAGGAGCATTAGAAGCATGACAATCCCCTGCAAGGTCTAAGGAGACCCGGCAGGGGATTGTCATGTCGATAAACCCGCGTATAAGCTTAAACATTGTTTGTGCACGGATCGAGAAATGCTGCAACGGCTACAAGTTGTTAATTTTCGCCCGGTTAAAGGGACATGCCTTCTTATGGCCGTGTAGATGCACCGAGCTTAGCGAGTTCGGCTCCATACGTCCGCGTACCTCGTGACGAGGCCGTGCTCGTCAACCTCCAGATCCGCTTGATAAGCTCCATTGTTACTCTCATAAAGGTAGGCATACTCGCTCGTACGCGTATATTGTTGGGCAAGGGGGGCGATGGTTAGACTCGGGAACTGAATCCAGACTGCCGTCATGGACGCGCTCTGACCAGGCTTCAGCTTCAAGCGTCGAATCGGGAGCGTGTTGGTGGATGGGGTGATCCCTAGATCAATGTCGGTCATACCAGCAAATGCTGTAAGCTCGGTATTGCCGTTCCACCAGTGACCATCATCATCCCGCTCCAGGTGAAGGGACCGTTCTTCCGTGCCGCTTGTGAGCTTAATCTTTACCATCCGGGTCTGCCAGCTGCTGGTGGTTTCAACCTCATAGGAGCAGTGGAGCTGCCGGCCTTCCAGGCTGGCTACGACCGTTCCGGTGAGCGTAAATCCTTCATGATGCTGATAGAGCCGGCCATGCTCCAGGGAAGGAAGATCGTGCCTGTTCCATAGCAGCGATTGCAGAAGCTGACCTGGGCTTGAGGTCTTTTGTCCGATGGGCTGTTTGTCTGCTTCAGCATGGATATGGTCGTTCAAAATGAAATCACGTCCTTTATCAAAAAGAGTATGAATAGATACTACTCCTCTACATTATATAACGAACATATGTTTGTTATAAAGTGATAAATACCGTGTGTGATAACCGATGATAAATCGGGGACTTCCACATAATACGCTTATTCCATATATGGACGCAAAATCGTTTGTGAAGTAATATGTAAAGATCATATACTAATCCGGCAGTATTTTTCATCAAGAGTAGGGGTGCAGCGGTCATAAACATACCTAAACAACGCATCAAAATCAGTCTAGCCATGCTCATGCCTGCGCTGGTTTCCTTATCCATTCTCATGACGATGTCCATTATGATCTACATTCAGTATAAAAATGAGAAACGATCCCTATACAACAATACCATGTCACTTAATTTATCCTCCGCACAAAAAATGGCGGTTACCATTGAAGCGCTTTTCTCAGGGATGCGCCAAAGTCTTCGCGCCTCTGCCAACAACCCGGCAATTGAGGCTAGTGCGACATCCGATGAGAGGGAGTTGCAGGTCATTTTTGATCTTATGCTTCAGAGCAGCCCTTACTTCAACTCCGTATTTTGGGCCGATCAAACGGGTACCATTCGCGTGGTTTCTCCTGTGGGAAACAATTTGAATCAGGCCCGATTAAAAACGGTGGGGACCACGGAGGCGCTAAAGGAGAGGAAGTCCTATATATCGGCACCGTATAGAAGCCCTACCGGCCGCTGGATTGTTCTTGCGAGTGAGCCGATTTTTGACAGCTCCGGTAAGTATCACGGGATGATTGCCGGCACAATCTACTTGGAAGAAAATAATATATTGCATCGGATTTTCGGAAGCGGCGCGGGGAATATCGAAGACTCATACTCGTATATCGTTGATTCCGGCGGGAAGCTGCTCTATCATCTGGATAAAAGCCGGGTAGGGGAAGATGTAAGCTCTAATGTCGTGGTACAGCAGCTCATGAGCGGCGAGAGCGGTATGCAACGTGTCATGAATACGCAAGGTGAAGATTACTTAACAGGGTACGCCAGTGTTTCGATGAATGGCTGGGGGATTGTCATGCAGACATCGGTAAGTTCCATTCTGGCCGATGTCGATCGCAACTTGCGTGACCAGCTGAGAAGTATGCTTTTTCCGATCGTGATCATGCTGGTCATTGCCGCATATATGGCTGCAAGAATTGCTGCTCCATTTACCCAGCTGTATAAATTAACAAAAGCGGTAGCAGCCGGCCAAACGGTGTCTCCCGAGGAATTCCAGCCGCATTGGAATCGGGAAGCTGATCAATTGAACCAGATTATGGGGGCAGCTGCCGAAACGCTTGCCAAACAGGCCTATTCGTTACAGCAGGAAGCCAGCACGGATCCATTGACAGGGCTGACCAATCGCAGAGAACTGGAACGCTGCCTTGATTCGTGGGATTTGCTTGGGGATCCGTATGCCGTTTTAATGCTGGACATTGACCATTTTAAGAACGTTAACGATACATATGGCCACCAAACCGGCGACCAAGTCCTGAAACTGGTAGCGGTGGTCATGAGCGATTGTGTTCCTGAGGGTGCAGTCTGCTCCCGTTTTGGCGGGGAGGAGTTTGTCATTCTTCTTCGCAAGCATCGTATGGATGAAGCCTACCGAATGGCTGAGCGGATACGCAACGCGATTCTGATATCCAAAACCCCGTACTCTCTAACACTTACCGTATCGATCGGCGTATCCTTATATCCTGAACATGGCAGAAACCGCGAAGATGTATTCCAGGCAGCGGATATGGCGTTATACCAGGCGAAGGCCGAAGGCCGTAACCGGACGATCGCGGTAGAGATATCGGCGTAATGGTATAAGGCATTGGTATGGCAAAGGTCCCTGTTGGATGAAGCTGTACTATTTTATAAAAGTCATTTTCCTTAGCAATTGTCTCAAGGCGTTGAAGCAGCATGCTTCCAATTCCTTTGCTTCGGAATGCTCGATCGATTTATATAGATAGGTCGGCAATACCATCATAGGCGCAACGCTGTGAATAAGGGTTGAGGGAAGCTCAGCCGACCAATGGGCCGCATCATTGATGCTTGACGTGTCAATGATGGCTTGCTACAATCAACACATCAAAATAATTTGATGGAAAGTTGTGGTGTCAACATGAGGGTCTCTATTATACAAGATGACGTATTAAGCCTGTATGAACAGAAATTTAAAGCGTTATCCGATAAGAATCGCTTAAGAATCATCTATGAATTGAACCAGCGAGGGAAAGTGTGTGTATGTGACCTCACCGACTTGCTGGATCTTCCTCAATCAAAACTGTCTTACCATCTAAAAATGTTGCTGGATGCAAATATTATAGTGATGGAACGCATCGGAAAATGGAACTATTATGAGCTTAACGATGAAGAGGTTAAAGGACTGTTATCCGAGAAGCTGTGCTGCGTTTTTTATCCGAATTCAAAAGCATAATTTTTTAACTAATGCATCAAGAAAAGTTGATGGATTATAAATTATTCTATTAGGAGGGCATATGTATGAAAAACATTGAATTTAAGGTGGCTTCAACTTCCTGCTGTACACCCCAAGCGCCGACAATTGCTGAGGAAAAAGTGAAGGAAGAGTATGTTCGGTATAACGGGACCCTTCCAGTCGCGATTATCGGTGGCGGACCCATTGGCTTGGCTGCAGCAGCTCATTTGGCCGAAAGAGGGCAACAATTCATTCTATTTGAAGCCGGACCTAGTATAGGTCAAAACATCCTGCAATGGGGACATGTACGACTTTTTTCACCATGGCAATATAACATTGACAAAGCAGCTGAGCGTCTTTTGCTTAAGCATGGATGGCAGCCACCCGTCCTAAAGGAATTACCTTTTGGTCAAGAGATTGTTCATCAATATTTAGAGCCTTTAGCGAAATTGCCTGAACTGAATCCTTATATTATGTTGAATGCTAGAGTGGTTTCCATATCGAGGAAGAACACAGATAAAATGAAATCCCCTAATCGCGCAGCTGCTCCGTTTGTACTTTATGTTGAAAGAAACGGCAAAACCGAACGTTTTGAAGCCCGGGCAGTGATTGATGCCTCCGGAACGTGGGCACATTCGAATCCGCTGCATGCTGACGGGATATGGACTCGTGAAGAGCGTGATCTGAAAGATCGCATCTATTACGGGATTCCAGACTTATCTGCAGCAGAACAAAGGCAGAAGTACGCAGGGAAGCGTATCGCAGTAGCAGGAGGCGGTCACTCGGCAATAAATACATTACTGGATTTAGTGAACCTCAAAAAAAGCGATGCAAACACAGAGATTCTCTGGTTGATGAGAAAGCGAAACGTGGAGGAAGCGTACGGCGGGGAAGAGAATGATCAACTCGAGGCTCGCGGAGCCTTGGGAAGCCAGATTCATCAATGGATTGATGCTGGGCAAATCCAAGTGGTTACTCCATATATGATCGAGGGGCTCTCCCATAAGGATGGGAAAATAAACATCAAAGGGACAATTCATGGTGAGGACAAGGAAATCCAAGGAATCGATGAAATAATCGTTAATACGGGAAGCCGGCCTGATTTTTCATTTCTAAGTGAGATCAGACTTAGCATTGACCCTGCAACCGAGAGTGTCGAGGCGCTAGCTCCACTAATTGATCCCAATGTTCACAGCTGCGGTACCGTGAGACCTCATGGCGAGAAAGAACTTCGTCATGTAGAGAAGAACTTTTATCTTGTTGGGATGAAGAGTTATGGCCGGGCTCCTACTTTCCTCATGGCAACAGGGTATGAGCAGGTGAGATCCATTGCCGCATATTTGGATGGCGATATGGAAGCTGCTATAAAAGTTGAATTAGAGCTGCCGGAAACCGGTGTATGTGGTATTAGCAGTGCCCCGAATGCCAACGATTGCTGCATGCCCACTGACTCATCTACTTCGAGATGCAACTAATATATATGAAGGGGGAATGAAAAACTGGTTCTCCCTGATATATCAATGAGTTGAGCTCTATCCACTTGTAATCAGGACCATTTTCCATTAACATATAAGCATTAGGTTATATGGGGATGATATCGCAAGATGTATTTTTTAGTAAAGGGATGAATTTGAATGGAGCAAATGAACGAAATGGCCGAGAAACTCAAATTGCTTGGGGATAAAACAAGGCTTACCATGTTAACGCTCCTTAAGGAAAGAGAATGGTGCGTTTGCGAGTTCGTGGAAATTTTCGACATGTCACAGCCCGCAATCAGCCAGCACTTAAGAAAGCTTAAATCTCAAGGCATCGTAAATGAGGCCAGGCGAGGTCAATGGGTTTATTATTCATTGCATGTTAAGGATAAACCGTATCTTCAAGCAGTGTTGAATGAGATGCCAAGCTCTCAAGAAGTACTGTCATCGTTAAATAAGAAAATAAACTGTTCCTGCGAATAACCGGTAACCTGCCAGAAATATCATAAGGTTCGAGGCCATAGGTAATCGCTGTTCATCATATAAGGATATAGTTATATATTGATTGAAAGAAAGCAGCCATGACTGTATTCAAGTTCAACACGTAATTGGAGGGTTTATACATTGGTTTCTGTTGTTTTGGCCAGCATCATTTTTTTAATTACATTGGTCTTTGTCATTTGGCAGCCTAAAAATCTGTCCGTTGGATGGTCCGCTTGCGGAGGTGCGGTACTGGCACTGCTCGTTGGCGTCGTTGACTTTCAGGATGTGTGGGATGTCACCCAGATCGTATGGAATGCTACGCTTGCCTTTGTCGCGATTATTATTATTTCGTTGATTCTGGATAAAATCGGTTTATTCGAATGGGCTGCATTACATATGGCGAATGCCGCTCGAGGCAACGGTATCCGGATGTTTGTGTATGTATCCGTACTTGGAGCTGTTGTCTCCGCATTTTTTGCAAATGACGGTGCCGCTCTAATCTTAACGCCGATTGTGCTTGCCATGGTGCGGGCGCTCCATTTCGACGAGAAGAAGGTATTCCCGTTTATCATCGCAAGCGGCTTTATTGCGGACACGACTTCACTCCCGCTTGTGGTCAGCAATCTGGTGAATATCGTCTCGGCCGATTTTTTTGGCATTACTTTTACCGAATACGCGAGCCGAATGCTGGTTCCCAATCTATTCTCGTTAGTAGCGAGTGTCCTTGTGCTTTACTTGTTTTTTCGCAAAAGCATTCCGCGGAAGTTTGACGGGACCGAGCTTAAGCAACCGTCAACGGCAATACAAGACCCTGCCATGTTCCGTTTATCCTGGATCGTATTGAGTATGCTGCTGATCGGTTACTTTGTGTGTGAATTTGTGGGGATTCCAGTATCGATCGTGGCGGGAGTTATCGCGATTCTGTTTCTGTTGATGGCGAGAAAAAGTCCAGCAGTGCAAACCAAAGAAGTGCTCAAGGGTGCACCATGGGCGATCGTATTTTTCTCGATTGGCATGTATGTCGTGGTCTATGGCTTGCGTAACGCAGGTCTTACTGATCTTCTGGCTAGCGTCATACAGAGCATAGCGGATCAAGGTCTGTTTGCCGCAACCATGGGGATGGGATTTATTGCTGCGATGATTTCTTCCATCATGAACAATATGCCGACGGTGATGATTGATGCGTTAGCGATCGATGCGACAAACACTACAGCTGCCATTAGAGAGGGATTAATCTATGCGAATGTCATTGGTTCAGACTTAGGTCCCAAAATCACGCCGATCGGTTCGCTGGCAACCCTGCTATGGCTGCATGTCCTTTCGACCAAAGGGGTGAAGATCAGCTGGGGGACTTACTTGAAGACAGGGATTATATTGACTATCCCGACATTGTTTATAACCCTCTTAGGTTTATATATTTGGTTAACTGTACTGTAATTCAAGCGATAAGGGAGAAAGGAGAGGACCAATATGACGAAAAAGACGATGTACTTCTTGTGCACAGGCAACTCCTGCCGCAGCCAAATGGCCGAGGGATGGGCCAAAAAACATTTAGGTGATGATTGGAACGTCTACAGTGCCGGCATTGAAGCTCATGGCCTAAACCCGAATGCCGTCAAAGCGATGAATGAGGTTGGTATTGATATATCGAAACAAACTTCCGATATCATTGATCCGGAGTTGTTAAATCAATCCGACCTGGTGGTCACCTTGTGCGGCGATGCAGCCGATCGTTGCCCGATGACGCCTCCGCATGTTCGCCGAGAGCATTGGGGCTTTGACGATCCAGCCAAGGCACAGGGGACCGACGAAGAAAAATGGGCTGTTTTCCAGCGCGTTCGTGATCAAATCGGCGAGCGCATTCAACAATTCGCTGAAACCGGCGAATAATATCAAATAGTCAAGTCGGGACCTTTCCCGGCTTTTTTCATTAGAATGAGGAAAAGGTTAAACCGATCCAAGGGAATCCAAGGAGTGAAGGTACATGAATAATGTTTTAGGTGAATTATGGGCTAACAGGCTTCTTATGAGCCACTTGGTTCTTGTAAGTTAAGGGCGTCATGTTCATGGAATCTCGAAACTTGTCTATAAAATAGCTTGTGCTGTTAAAACCGACTCGATAACCGACATCTGTCACATTCGATTCAGGATCGTGAAGCAGCACCAGACTTTGTTTGATCCGATATTCGATGACATATTGCATCGGCGATGTATTTAGTATTTGCTTGAAATAACGGCAGGTTTCGGAGCGACTCAAGTTCCCCGCTTTTGCAATATCCTCCAATTTGATTTTCTCCGCATAATGCATATGGATCCAGTTCAGCATTTCCTTCATACGCTGGTTCTTTATTATTTCGGTCTGATTGTATTCCAGCTGAATTCCATTAAGCGTGAAGTTTCTCCATATGGATGCCAGATGTTCAACGATATGGATTTCATAGCAGGGTGGTTGTTGCTGGATGCATGTGTTAATGGTCACAATGGAACTTAGAATATTATGCGCCCATGGTTCGGAGGGGGCAAGAAACAGAAAAGGCAGGTTTGTTGCATTGACGTAAGGATATACATAGGTTGTAAATAATTCTTGGGGAAGGACAAACAAAGGCGCAACATTTAAACAAAGGTAAACACAGCCTGAATGATGCTGATCTTCGGCCATATGCAAGCTTCCGCTGTTTATAAATATGCCTTCGCCTTGTTTGACCACCTGCCGGTCTTCGTTGACGTGAAAGACAGCTGCTCCTTCAACAACATAAACAAACTGCAACTCGTTATGCCAATGAAGCGGTATATGACCGTGTATGTTTTGCTTAATGATGGTTTCATAGCAGGCAACGGGCAGCACAACGGTACGGTGGTCCGTAAGCTCTCTTAAGTTGTTCGTATCGATCATAATCTCTTTATGCTGCAAGTTACCACCTCAATATTCTTATATTTTTATATCGTATTTTAATATCATAGCAGCAGACCAACATTTACAATATCAATATTATTATATTTTGAATGGGGTCATCAACATGGAAACAACTGAACGGAGGACGGGATTATTTCTTGTCATAATCGGAGCATTATGTTGGGGAGTAGGAGGGACCGTAGCGCAAAAGCTCATGCAGCATTACGCTATAGATGTGAATTGGCTCGTGACGACCCGTCTATGGTTAGCCGGCATTTTGTTGTTAGTCATACAGTTTTTAATAAAAGACCGTTCCCAGATATGGAGTATTTGGAAGAATGGTAAGGCCGCGATGCAATTGATTGTTTTCGGATTGCTTGGCATGCTAGCGGTTCAATATACATATATGGCATCGATTAAACATGGAAATTCTGCTGTTGCGACACTATTACAGTATTTAGCACCTGTAATGATCATCATGTACCTCTCTTTAAAGAAACGGACGCCGTTAACCGGACAAGATATGATTACAGCTTCGCTTGTTTTAATAGGTTGTTTCTTGTTGTTGTCCAATGGCTCCATCTCACAGCTATCTGTGCCGACACTTGCGATCGTATGGGGAGTCCTATCCGGTCTTGCATTGGCCTTTTACACGATTTATGCAGTTCCTTTACTGGAAGAATACGATTCGCTTGTAATTGTTGGCTGGGCCATGTTGATTGGAGGAAGTGCTCTTGCTTGGTTCCATCCGCCTTGGAGGATAGATCTGGAAGGTTTACAATTTGACGCTTATTTATATTTATTCTTCGTGATCGTATTCGGTACGATGATTGCATTTTGGTTCTACATCGAAAGTTTGCAAAGTCTTTCACCGAAAGAAACAAGCTTGCTCGGAAGTCTCGAGCCGCTGGCGGCTGTATTAACAACCGTTTTTTGGTTGAAAGAGCCTTTCGGAGTTTTTCAGTGGGTTGGGACGGCCTGTATTATCGGAATGATTTTGTTATTGGCACTGAACAAAAAAACGATTGTAAAAGAAAAAACAAGCAAGGAGCCGTTTAACATGACAGAGCGTTGAGGCTAAGCGAACTTGAGAAGCCGGGAATCCATGCCGGGCTTCGTGCAATAACTTGAATAGGATAAAAGACAGTTTCAAGGCCAGATTTGATCCTGCATCCATGTATACCAAGAACGCCCTTAACCGGGGCGTTCTTTTTTTTGTCAACAACGTGAAGCGGATGGCCGGAAACAGCCCCATAATGGAGGGTCACGGATCATGTGTAATTCTTTATCCTGTGCAATGGGATAGGTCTTGAACCTTGTACCTGTTCCAACATTAAATTCAGACACAAGAGGTGGATGATATTGTTCGTAGTAGCCTTAAAGCACCGTTTGCTGGTATGGTCCTCATTTCTCGGTATGTTCTTAGTATTGCTGGCTGGGGCGCTTGTAACCAAGACTGGATCCGGCCTTGGTTGTGGCGATGATTGGCCGCTTTGCAACGGGAAATTCATCCCGGCTTATACACTGGAATCCATGATTGAATATTCGCACCGGATGATAACCGGCGTGGTCGGAATTCTGGTGCTTGCCACTTATATCGTGATCCGGAAATATTACCGGGGCCATAGGGAGGCGAGTTATTATGCTGGCGGTACTTTATTGTTCACCGTGATTCAAGCTCTAATGGGGGCCGCGGCTGTCATGTGGCCGCAGCAGCCGGCGGTCATGGCACTTCATTTTGGGATTTCCTTGTTTGCAGTGGCCAGCAGTATGCTGCTCGTGGTATGGATGCGTGGACTCCATAGAGCACAGGATTATCGTACTAACGTTACGGTTCCGCGATCTATCCGCTTCTTGGGCTGGGGGATCTGGCTGTATAGCTGCGGCGTGGTATACCTTGGTGCCTATATCCGGCATACGGAGTCAGAGGCCGGCTGTATGGGCTGGCCGCTATGTAATGGCCAGGTCATACCGTATCTGGGCGGAGCTTCCGGCATTGTCTTTCTTCATCGGGTCGCCGCAGCGGTTTTACTAATATGGCTGATTCTTCTGCTTGTAGCTGTAAGAAGTTATGAGACAAGGGTGCGTTCAACAGGTCTGACAACGCTGGTAACCGGTCTTAATCTCGTAGTGCTAGCACAAATTTTAAGCGGGGCGTGGCTGACGCTAGCCATGAACAATCATCATATTTTTATTTTTGCAAGTCTTGTTCACAATGTGTTAGCGACCTTGCTCTTTAGCATGCTCACGGTTTTTGGGATTCGTACATGGAAGAGAAGATGAGACGTAAAGACGAAAAATCTGAATTTGTATGTGAAATTTGTTACAGAATCTTGAACTTGGCCTGCATATTTAGTGAACGAACGGCTGGTGACACCAACTGCCTTGTCAACTAAAGTAAGTCAGGACAAGTGAGCAGATTGGAGCTGAATGTAATGAAACGACCCAAAACACTTCGAATCATGGGGTTAGCGGTTCTGCTGACCATCATGCTGCTGGCCATGACCGGATGCAGCGAGAACATCATTATTTTGAATCCGAAAGGACCCATTGCCGAGCAGCAGCGCGATTTGATGATCATCTCGACCTTGCTGTGCAGCATTGTCATCGTTCCGGTGTTGATACTGACAGCCGTCATTGTGTGGCGGTACCGGGACAAAAAGGGAAGGAAAGCAGCGTATACCCCGGAGTGGGAGCATAGCACAAAGCTGGAACTGATTTGGTGGGGAATTCCCATCTTGATCATATTGACGCTGGCAATTATCACGGTAAAAGCAACGTATGCACTGGAACCGTCGAAGCCCATTGCTTCCAGTGAGAAACCGCTGACCGTACAGGTAACCTCCTTGAACTGGAAATGGCTGTTTCAGTACCCCGAGCAGGGCATAGCATCGGTCAATGAGTTGAAGATTCCGGAAGACGTGCCTGTCCGCTTCGAGATTACGGCCGATTCGCCAATGAACTCGTTCTGGATTCCGCAGCTTGGCGGCCAGATGTACGCGATGTCGGGGATGGCGATGACGCTGTATTTGCAAGCCGATGAGGCTGGGGATTATTGGGGGTCCGGCGCGAACTTTACGGGCACGGATTTTGCCAAGATGTATTTTGATGTGGAGGCCACCTCCAAGGAGGAGTTTGACGCATGGGTGGAGGAAGTGAAGGCAGAGTCGCCCAAGCTGACATTGGAGGGCTACAAACAGCTGAGGGAGCCGTCCGCATCCGAGGTTCATACGTATTCCGCTTTTCCGGAAGGGTTGTTCGAGATGACGGTGACAAAATATGCCGCTTCCCACAACCATGGTTTGTCATGGAAAAACACGCAAAACTTCAATTTCGAGGACCAGGTGACTAGGTAAGGAGAGAGCTTCTAATGTGGGAAAAGATAAAAGAATTTGCTTCCGGATTTTTCGTGACGGGCGATCCGTTAATCTATGGCGCGGATGTCACCATCGTTCTAACGTTGATCGCCATTGTAAGCGGCTTGACGTACTTCAAGAAGTGGAAGTGGTTATGGCGGGATTGGCTGACCACTGTCGATCATAAAAAAATCGGCATTATGTACATTTTGTCCGCATTCCTGATGCTGTTTCGGGGCGGAGTAGACGCGCTTCTCATGAGGGCGCAGCTGGCAATGCCGGAGCTTGATTTGTTGCCGCCGGATCATTATAACCAGATCTTCACCACGCATGGGGTGATCATGATTCTGTTCATGGCCATGCCGTTCATGTTCGGTTTGTTTAACATCATGGTGCCGCTGCAGCTCGGAGCTAGAGACGTAGCCTATCCGTTTCTGAATTCGCTCAGCTTCTGGCTGTTCTTCTCAGGGGCGATGCTGTTTAACCTGTCGTTTGTCATTGGTGGCTCGCCCGACGCCGGGTGGCTGGCGTATCCGCCTTATTCGGGTTCCATGTACAATCCGGGTGTAGGGCAGGACTTTTATATATGGGGAATCCAAATCTCGGGGCTCGGCAGCTTGATGACCGGGGTTAACTTCCTGGTGACGATTCTGAAAATGCGGGCGCCGGGCATGAAACTTATGAAAATGCCGATGTTTTCCTGGTCGGTCCTATCCAGCTGCATCGCCATTATATTTTCGTTTCCGATTTTGACGGCAACGCTGGCACTGCTATTCCTGGATCGTTATGCCGGGGCGCATTTCTTCACGCTTGACGGCGGGGGGAACCCGATGATGTATATCAACCTGATCTGGATGTGGGGACATCCTGAGGTGTATATCATTGTCCTGCCGGCCTTCGGCATATTTTCAGAGATCGTCTCCACGTTCTCGAAGAAAAAGCTGTTCGGCTACAAGTCCATGGTGTGGGCGATGATGATCATCAGCGTCCTGTCTTTTCTGGTATGGGCCCACCATTTCTTTACGATGGGGTCAGGCGCGGACGTCAATGCTTTCTTTGCTTTAACAACCATGCTGATCGCAATCCCAACTGGCGTGAAAGTGTTCAACTGGCTGTTCACCATGTTCCGTGGAAAAATCACGTTCGAAACGCCGATGTTATGGACGATTGGATTCATTCCATGTTTTATCGTAGGGGGGTTGACCGGGGTTCTGTTATCTGTAGCTCCGGCGGATTTTCAGTTCCATAACAGTTACTTTCTGGTCGCGCATTTCCATCAGGTGATTATTGGGGGTGTCGTATTCGGTTACTTTGCCGGGCTGTACTATTGGTGGCCGAAAATGTTTGGCTTCAAGCTGAACGAACGCATCGGGAAGTGGGCATTCTGGTTCTGGAACATCGGTTTCTATTGCTGCTTCATGCCGCAGTATGTGCTCGGTCTGATGGGAATGACCCGCCGGGTCGTTTCGTATAGCTGGGACAAAGGCTGGTGGGAGCTGAATCTGGTGTCCACGATCGGTGCCGTGCTCATGGCGATTGCCTTTCTGTTTCAGGTTTGGCAGATCGTGGATGGGTTTAAGCACCAGGCAAAGAACCGGGATACCACGGGGGATCCGTGGAATGGCCGTACGCTCGAGTGGTCCATTCCTTCGCCGGCACCGGTCTACAACTTTGCCGTATTGCCGAACGTCTCCCATCAAGACGAATGGTGGGAGCAGAAACAAGCGTCAGGGGAACATCGGACCAAGAAACAGCACCTGGAACCGATTCATATGCCTAGAAATTCCGGTGTTCCGATTGTTATGTCGGCTTTCTGGTTTATAGCAGGGTTTGGCTTCATATTCGATTGGACCGGATTTATCTATACCGGATTGGCAGGCGTGGTAGGCTGTTTACTATATCATTCCTTTAATTATGACACGGATTATTATATTCCGGTTGACGAAATCGAGCGAACTGAAGCTGCCATAAGGAAGGTGAATATCTAATGGCTGAGTCCCAAATATCAGAACCCATAACTGAAGCACACTTGCAGGAAGCACATCATGACCATCCGGATATGGAGGAAGTACGAACGTTCGGCTTCTGGATTTATCTCATGACCGACGTTATTATATTTGGCACATTGTTTGCCACCTACATTGTTCTGCAACGCAACACGGACGGAGGTCCGGGACCCGCAGACCTGTTTCAGATGGGCGGAATTATAGCCAGTACGTTCATATTGCTTGCGAGCAGTTATACTTGCGGCCTTGCGCTGCTATCGATGCACAAGCATAACGTTAAAGGCCTCATATCCTGGCTGGCGATTACAGCTGGGCTGGGCGCCATATTTATCGGGATGGAGATTGCTGAATTCAATCATCTGGTACATGAAGGCGCGACGATAGGAACCAGTGCATTTTTATCCGCCTTCTTCACGTTGGTGGGAACGCATGGATTGCACGTATTGTTCGGACTGGTCTGGATGATCGCCCTGATCCTTCAGATCGCCAAGCGGGGAATTACCCCCGTGACCAAACGGAAGGTCAATGTGATCAGCTTGTTCTGGCATTTTCTCGATGTGGTATGGATCTTTGTATTTACAGTCGTGTACTTAATGGGGGTGAGTTAATATGGTGCCGTCCAATACGCATCAAGCCCCGGAAGGGCACGGTTCTTTCAAATCGTATACCATCGGATTCATCTGCTCGATCATTCTGACACTTATTCCTATCATAATTGTCATGAATGACTGGTTGGATGGAACCTGGAACACCGTTGTGTTGATGATTGCGGCCGTGCTGCAGCTCATGGTTCAGCTCTTATTCTTCATGCACTTACGTGAAGAGAATAAGCCGAGGTACAACCTGATCTCGCTGGTTCTGGGCCTGGTCATTTTGCTGGTCATCGTAGCAGGGTCCATGTGGATCATGCTGTACAACATGGTGGCTGTATGAGGAAGCGCACCGTACTGGGAGATTGGATACAGCTCGTCAAACCGCGCATTATCCAGCTAAATCTGGTTGCAGCATTCGGAGGCTACTGGCTGGCTTCTAAATGGGTCATAGACTGGGGATTGTTATGCTGGATGCTGCTTGGTACAACGCTAACGATGGCATCTTCCTGTATCTTCAATAATATTTGGGATCATAAATTGGACCGCAAAATGGTTCGAACGAACGGCAGGCCTCTTGCCACGGGGCGGATTCAGTTAACCCATGCCTTATGGTGTGCTCTGGTCCTTGGTATCTTAGGAGAATGGATCCTGTTCTTAAACGTGAACCGGATTGCAGGTTGGCTCGGTTTGCTGGGGATGTTCTTTTATATTGTCATATACACGGTGTGGCTTAAACGGAAGTCAACCTGGAGTACCGCTGTCGGTGGCGTATCGGGAGCGGTTCCGCCGGTTATCGGATACTGTGCCAGTACGGGAACGGTAGATATCGGAGCTGTTTTGTTATTCTGCTTGCTGTTTTTGTGGCAGCCCGCGCATTTTTGGTCGCTGGCCATCCGGCGGGTGGAGGAGTACAGAGCGGCTGGTTTTCCTTTACTTCCTGTACGAAAAGGGGTCAGGCGCACCAAGCTGCAGATGATTCCTTATGTAACGCTGCTGCTCCCAACCGTCATTTTACTGTACGTTACCGGTTTTTCCGGTCCCGTATTCCTGACAGTGTCTGTGATCGGTGGCGTTATATGGCTATGGCATACGCTGCGCGGAATGATCGTTTCACTGGATGAACGCTGGGCCAGGACCAATTTTCTGATTTCCGTGAATTATTTGATGATTGTGTTCATTGTTATGATTCTGGATACGCCTGCGATTTAATGAAAAGCATTGCAAAAACGAGGTGAGGCTTATGAGGAGACTAGGGTTATTTGTCCTTTTGGCGTGTGTACTTCTGTTAGTGTCGTGTTCTCCGGCTCCTGCGTCCGATCCAGAGGTTGAAGCATTGATTCAGGTTGATCTGATTTTACCGACCGGCCCGGTGGAGACCTTGCAATCGGTTCCCTTTGAGGCGCGAGTGACGCAAGGTGAAGAACCGGTAGCAGACGCGCAAGAGGTGAGTTTTGAATTCCGGCTGGTCGGTCAGGACGAACATGATTTGATCGACGCTAATCATGTTGAAAACGGCAGTTACCGGATCGATAAGACATTTGAAGCGGAAGGGACCTATGAAGTGACTGCGCATGTTACGGCAAGAGGCATGCATGTGATGCCGAAGAAAGAGATCGTTGTAGGAAATCCGGGGAAAAAGTGAACTTAAGGTTGCCATGATCCGGTAAGAAGGGTGGCAGATGAAGTTGATCCGAAAATATATATGGATTGTTGTCATGCTGGCTATGCTGACGTTGTCTGCATGCAGTGAACGGACCGAGGATGATTCGGTGCTTCGTGCCAGCATCGCCACAACGGAGGATGAAGAGGCGGTTGCGCTGTACAAGAGCCAGTGCCTGTCATGCCATGCCGTCGACTTAAGCGGAAGGGTTGGCCCAAGTCTGAAGGATGTCGGGACGAGGCTATCTGAGGATCAAATCGCGGATATCGTAATGGAGGGTTATCAAGGCATGCCATCATATAAAAAGATTCTGGAGGAGAGCGAGATCAAGTCCATTGCGATGTGGCTTTCGAACATGAAGGAGCAACAGGAGGGGGATACATGAAAAAGATTGTGTTTATAGGCGTAATCATGGTGTTCATGTTGGTGGCAGCCGCATGCGGCAACTCTAAACCAAGTCAGCTGAGCATTCCGATCCAGCCTTTTGAATATATCAACCAAGATGAAGAGCCGATTTCTTTAGCCGATCTGGAAGGCAAGGTATGGATCGCAGACTTTGTGTTCACGCGGTGCATTACGGTATGTCCGACCATGACCGCTAATATGGCCGAGCTGCAGCAGCGGCTGGATGACGCGGGGCTTGAAGCCACGCTGGTATCTTTTTCGGTGGATCCCGAGCGGGATGACCCTGCAGCACTGAAGGGCTATCTGAGTAAATTCGATGCGAATTTCACGAACTGGCATGCGTTAACAGGCTATACGTTTGATGAAATTAAAACGTTTGTGCTGCAATCCTTCAAAGCGCCTATCGCCATGGATACTGCAGCGGATCAGGTCATCCATGGGACGTCCTTCTACTTGGTCGATCCATCAGGTACAGTCGTTGCAAAGTATGATGGTAACACGGATCCTCCATATGACAAGATCCTGAAGGACGTCAAATCGCTGCTGAAGTAGCGGCGAATATCGTGAGGTGGAGTGAGATGAACTTTATCGCTCGTTCAACATGGGTCCGAGGGCTGATTCTGGCAATTCTTCTGGCAGCCGCTGCATATGCACTCTTTCAATCCATGATGAAGGATGGTCAGAGTACAGAGATTGGGCATGCCGCGCCTGGCTTTGAAGCGGTGAATCTTCAGGGTGAGCCGGTCCGGCTCTCCGATTATAAAGGGCAGGCCGTGCTGCTGAACTTCTGGGCGTCCTGGTGCGGTCCCTGCGTGAACGAAATGCCGATTCTGAACGAAGCGTATGCACAGGAGCCAGGTGTTGAGATAATTGCCGTTAATATAGGCGAAAACCGCGAGAAAGCAGAGGCATTCGTTCGGAAGCATCAACTGGATATACCGATCGTGTTGGACCAACAGAATAAAATCAAAGGGAAATACGGCATAAGCGGCCTGCCGGTAACCGTGTTGATCGATGACCAAGGCAACATCGTGGATCGCGTAACCGGTGAGCTGCCGAGCCTTGAATTTATCAGAGAAATGATGGACAGGATTCGATAGGATGGAGCCTGTCGGGATACGAAAAAAGGTTAGCTTCTGGTAAGCTAACCTTTTTCTTGATTCCGGGGAAGGGGGCTGTTCCTGTTCCAGCTGGTTTGCCCTATTGGATCGTGGCGTGCAGAGCTTCAGCGAACCTGGATATTCCGGATGGAATATCCTCGGCCCTGGCACGAGCATAAGTGAATCTCACATAACCTGAAGCTGAACCGTATACGCTGCCCGGTGCAAAAATCACGCCTTTTTGAATGGAGCTTTCCAGCAGCTTGCTGTCATTCACGTCCGGAACGACTTTGCACCAGAGATGCAGGCCGCCCTCGGGCACATGGAAATGGACCAGGCCTTGCAGTTCCTTCTGAAGGGCCTCGATCAGTAAATCCCGCTTGTATAGCAGGCTTGCTCTCAGCCTGTCCAGGTGCGGAGCAAAATGGGAAGAATTGAGGAACTGTCCGGCCAAGCTTTGGGGCACTACGCTCAATCCGAAATCCATCTGCTGCCTGGCGTCCGCAAGCCGCTCCACCACCGAATTAGGGGCGACCATCCAGCCTACGCGGAGACCGGATGCGGCTATTTTCGAGAAAGACCCGATGTACACCACCGACCCGACAGAATCCACGGATTTCAAAGGGGCAGGCGGAGAACATTGATAGGCCGTTAAACTGAAGGGGTCATCCTCCACGATCGGAAGCCCGAGCTCACTTGCCGTATCCAGCAGCTGGGCCCTTCTCTCATGATCCATGACGGTGCCTGTCGGGTTCTGAAAATTCGGATTAATGAAAATCATCTTGATCCGGTGTTTCTTGTACAGGGAGCGGATGTCTTCCGGTTGTACCCCTCGTTCATCGACCGGGAGTCTGAACAATCGCAGACCTGCGGATTGAAACATCGGCAGTGAATAACAATAGGATGGATCTTCGATGGCAACCGCGTCACCAGGTGACAGCAAGCACTGAGTAATGAGATACAGCGATTGCTGGGATCCCGACGTGATCAGGATGGACGATTCGGTAGTATGAATCCCGCGATATTTTTTGAGATACGTAACCAATGCTTGTCTAAGTGGTTCATATCCTTGTGGATTGTCATAACCGAAATAGGACATATTGGGTTTCTGACTCATCAACGTATTCATCTCTTGGATCGGCGCCAAATCCCCGGCGAGCTCCCCGCTGGCAAAATCAATCAAAGAAGGATCATGCGCCAACGCCTCCCGAATCCGGCGGAGAAAAGGGGGATTAGGCAGAAAATTTCCTCCCTCAGCGTAACGGCGCCAGTTCGGCGTATGTTTTGGCGTGGCGCCCCACTTGAAACTGCTGACCCGCGTACCGCTCCCGGAACGGCTCTCTATGATTCCAAGCGCCCGAAGCTCCGAGTAAGCCAGAACCACGGTGCTTCGATTAACTCCGATTTGCTCCGCCAGTTTTCGTTCGGAGGGGAGTAAGCTGCCTGGTGGAAATTCTCCATACGATATTCTTTGCTCCAGATCATCAGCAATTTGCTGATATAGAGGTTGTGTGCTGTTGCGATCCGGCTTCCACACCTTCCTCATCCTTTCATGAACATATTCAGGCTGTTTCTGTCTGTAATGTTAATCATATCATTATGCATAAATGAAGGGTTTTCATAATTTTATCATTACGATGACAAATATCCTGCAATCCGTTGAACATGGATGGTGTATCTGATTGTAAATTGGATGGGTCAACGTAATTCCCCTTACTGGGATGTGGCTGTAATTCGCTTGCGCTTTCGGTTTCTTGACAAAATTTAAAAAGAGGAATAAAGTATGGTTTGACACTAATCGTAATTGTTACGATTAAACAAACGCAAGAATAGGAGGTGCTGACTATGCGAGTGACGGTAACATTGGCATGCACGGAAACCGGCGACCGTAACTATACAACGACTAAAAATAAAAGGAATCACCCGGAGCGAATGGAATTGCGCAAATATTGTCCACGGTTGAAGCGGGTAACGCTTCATCGGGAAACCCGATAGTGAATACGGACCGTAAGCCGGACCTATCATCCGGCTTATTTGACTTCAGGCGAAATGGGATTACACTAAAAGTAGCAGTAGTGCAGCCATGTGAATGAGGGGGATGGATGGGATGAACCAGGAACGACATGATTCCAGCGGTGAGCTGCTCCTGAGCACACATACCCCGGAACAGTGGAAACGGAGAAGACAGGAGCTAAATGAGTGGATCAACAGACCTAAGGTGCGCAAACAGCCCAAACGGACGAGGATATTCGTCAATACCCCTGTCGATGAGCAGTTATACCCGATATTGATTCGGCTGCAGCAGGCCGGATTGGAGACCGAGTTTTCCTGCGCGGGTGTAAGCCCGCTTGATGAACCCGTTGATCATTCCCTGTACGCCTACCTAACTTTTTTCTCGAGTGGTCCTGCGGAGCAGTTCGCTAACATTTTGAAGGAAAACATGAGGCATCGAGCGCTGATTACCTATGAGCCTGCCCGTCACCGCTATGACGTCTCATCGTTCTTTATCGGACATAACCGTTCCTTTTGTCTACTTCTTCAGCACAGTGCGGATCAGTTACTGAAAGATTTAGTCCAGTAGAAAATGGGGATTTTACATAAAATAACATTGCTTTGCCGGCCTAGAGTCCCTTGAGCAGCTTAGCTTCGAACAACCCTATTAGGGGAAATAAGGAGTTGTGATCGAATGACGAAACGGAGAATTGCTTGGAATTCAGGTCAATGGACAACCGAACCGGTATCGATGGCAGAGGAAGGGTTGCATCTGAAGGTTGAGTCCAGAGAAGGCAGTGATTATTGGGAGAAAACCCTGTATGGGTTTCAACGTGACAGCGGTCATTCACTGCTTGCGGCGTGGGATAAGGATGCGGCCATAGAGGTCACCTTTGAATTGGATGCCTTTACGGAGCTATATGATCAGGCCGGGCTTATGCTAATGAATGCTCCGGGACAGTGGATCAAAGCTGGGATCGAAATCAATGACGGAATCCCCCAGCTGGCCACGGTTGTCACCCATGAATATTCGGATTGGTCACTCGCACCCGTGCCGGAGTGGGTTGGCGAGCGTGTCACGATCCGTGCCTCCAGGCTGAATGATGCGGTCATCATTAGGGCGAGAACCGGGAAGCATCCTTGGCGCACCGTTCGCGTGGCACCTTTTCCCGCCCGAACAGCAAGTCAGGCAGGGCCTTTTGTCTGTTCGCCTACCCGCTCCGGTCTGATCGTGACCTTTACGCGTTGGGTGAGCACGCTGCCGGACAGCGACATTCATGTTGACCCGCCGGTGGAAGAGTAAAGGTAGGGCCTAGACTCCTGAGATTAACCAACAGTCATAGAGGTAAAGAGACTTCACCCATCATTTCGTGATCGGTGAGGTCTCTTTTTATATGCAGACCGTTTCTGTATCAATTGCCACAGCGGCCATGCGGCGTGTGGTGGTATATTGAGGCTGGATACACACTAATCTGCCATATATTGATCACGTCCAGCAAAGGGGATAAAACCATATGCCGAGCAAAGAAAGTTTTGCTATAAAGGAACTGCTGACCGCAGAGGGATTCAATCATAAATGGGAAAATGCCGGAACGATTCGGCAATATATCGAAACGCTGCCTCCATATCCTGCACTTTCAGTGGAACAGGAGGGATTTGAAACCCGCTGTTTTGAAAGTGGATCCGGCTTGAGTATGAATTATTATATATCGCATGGTGCGATGGAACAGGGGATTGTTGTTTATTTACACGGTGGAGCTTATATCGAAGAGATTCTACCGCCCCATTTTGCTTTTGCCAAACAGTGGACGAAGCGAACCGGATTCACCGTAATTATACCCAATTACCCTACCGTCCCGGCTATTGATGCGAAGAAGCTGACAGGGCTAATGCGCGAATTTTACAAGTACATCTGCGCCGAGGCGGGGAGTGCTGTATTTCTAATGGGCGATTCGGCCGGTAGTGCGCTGGCTCTCGATATGGCCCAATCGGTAAAAGAAACGCCGCTTGCACCAAAAGGGTTAATCCTCCTCTCGCCATGGGTGGATGCAGCTACGGACAATCCCCAGATTGCTGCGCTCGGTATACCGGAGCGTGACGTCTTTCTGCAGCCGGCCGGGCTCGGTGAGGTTGGAAGGATGTATGCAGGAAGTCTTCCTATGGACGACCCGGCGGTCAGTCCGTTGTTCGGCGAGATGGGAAGCCTTCCCCGCACGGTCATTCTCGTCGGAACCGATGATTCCCTGCTGCCGGACGCTCGTCTGCTGCGCGATAAACTGGTCCGAGAAGGCGTTGATTCCGAGTACTGGGAATACGAGAACATGATGCATGTGTGGCCTCTGTTTCCGATGCCTGAAGCCGTAGAGGCGCTGGAGCGGCTGCATCAATGGGTGGCGTGCGGTGGAGGATAGCCATGATGGAGGATGACGGACGAGCCAATTGGATGGTCACAACTGTCGCGCAATTGGATGGTGTGCATTAGCCGATTGTTCATTATAATGAGGCAGAAATGACAAATGAATGATGATTACTGTTGATCCTGATGCCTCAGGTTCTATAATAGAGTGTATATAATGAATAATCGAATGGGGTTGTTTGTGGTTGGTTATGTATATTATCGTCATCGCGCTGGCATTAATTGGAGGAGTTTCAACGCTTCTAGTAGGATTATCTCAGGAGAATAAGAAGGCAAACCCGAACTATGAGCGAAAAACAAAAACCAATCTTACGAAGCTGCTCATCATTTATCTTGCATCGTTAATTGTGTTTATTGTGATATGGATGATTTTTAGATAACTATAAAGGCCGTTTCCTGGAACAATGACCGGGGAGCGGCCTTTTTTATTCAGATAAAGTACTCGGGGGTGTCCAAATGACCATCTCGTGATAGGTGCTTCTAAAGTTCAAACCGAGTACACACGATGTACACAGCACTTCTCTATACTAGGTCTTGAACTTAGAGACGAAAGGTGTGGAGGACAGATGCTCGGTATGGCGAAATATGGATCGCTTGTCGGTCATACAGGATGAACGTGATTCGCAGTTCATTGTGTTAACATGAGGGTATATGGAAACTTCAGCTTATGACAGATGCGGAGTGTTATGCAATGAAACGGAGTCTATTGTTGGTCGAGGATGACCTGCTGATGCGGGAATTCATAACGGACTATTTCAAAAAGGAACAATGGGAAGTGCATGAAGCGGAGAATGGAAGGATTGCGCTTGAAATTTTCGAGCAGACCTCCATCGATCTGATGGTACTGGATATCATGATGCCGGAAATGGATGGGTGGTCGGTATGCCGACGCATTCGAGAGAAGTCGGACGTGCCGATCATCATGATTACGGCAAGGGCCGAGGACGATGATCACATTATGGGGTTCGAGCTAGGGGCCGATGAATACGTGACAAAGCCGTTAAGCCCAAGAGTACTGGTAGCCCGTGCCGCTGCTTTAATTAAGAGAAAGGAAGGCACGGTTGGACGTGAGGGAGATCGTCTGGTCTACGGCGATTTATACGTGAACAGAACGGCGCATACCGTCTCGGTTGCGGGCAATAAAGTTAATCTGTCCCCGAAGGAGTATGACCTGCTTCTCTTTCTGATCAAGCATTACGGGAAAGTTCTGTCCCGTGATTATATTCTGGATGCGGTCTGGGGTTACGATTATTTGGGCGATCTGCGTACCGTTGACACGCATATCAAAAAGCTAAGAGCCAAGCTCGGGGATGAAGGCCGCTATATAGGCACGGTTATCCGTTCAGGATACAAATTCGAGATGGAATCATGAGAAGAAGCAGCGTTGTTTTTAAATTGTTTATGGTGACGTCTGTTATGATATTGATCGTTTTTTCACTGGTGATGGTAGCGGAAGGACTGTTTTTCGAGCGGTTCTACCGGACTTCCAAGATCCATGCATTAGAGCGGAATATGAATCAATTCGCATTGCAGCTTAAAGAGACAGAGGCGGGAGAAAGACAGACCGCACGGCTGCTCGGTCATTTCATGAATGAGAATGATGCCAGCATCTCGATGCTGAACGAACGGTTTGCGCGCCTGCATATCAATCCATATTTTCTGGAGATGCAGGCAGACGGCAAGACGTTAACGATTCCTCTTCCAATGGAAGGCATGGCCCTGGAGGATATCCCGCAGGGAATCAAGGTGGGGGATATGCTGGTGGTCGATGGAATCTTTATGGACGAGGAAGACACGATTATGCAGCCCGTGGTCTTACAGCAAACAGATTCGGAAACGGAAGAGGGATTGGTGCGGGTCAGAGGGAAGGTCACGGACCTGATGCTTCCGGAGAAGCGGTCGTATAACCCGTTATATCAGGATGCGCTCATTGACGATGCCCTTTTGGATTGGATGCAGGAAGCCGAACAGGATCTTACTCGCTTGCAAAAGGGTTCGCCGGTTCAGATGTCATGGACCGACAAGTGGAGCGGGGTCGATTATGTGGTGCTGGTTCGCTTGCTTTCAGAAGAGGGGCAGAGGGATCGTTATTTGTTTGTCATGACCTCGATGCAGCCGGTCGGGGAAGCCGTTGGAACACTCAAGCGGTATTTTATCTATATAGCGCCGATTATAGTGGTGCTTGTCATCATCCTGTCCTTGATCTATTCCCGAATGGTCTCACGCCCGTTGGTGCAGTTAAACCGTTCGGCGGCACGTCTGGCGAAGCTGGATTTTTCCGCGCAGGCGGAAATCCGTTCCAAGGATGAATTCGGGGAGCTGTCACGCAGCATGATTGCATTGTCGCAGAATCTGGATGAAGCACTGAAGGAGCTTACCCGCGCGAATACCAAACTGCAGGAAGACGTAGAGGAGAAGCTGAGGTCCGAACAGCTCCGCAAAGAGCTGATCGCGAACATTTCCCACGAATTAAAGACCCCGCTGGGGATTGTCAAAGGATTTGCGGAAGGGCTGCAGGATAGCGTGGCGGACGATAAAAGAGAACGGTACCTTGCCTTCATCGTCAATGAAACGGATCGAATGAATGCGCTGATTATGGATATGCTGGAGCTTTCCAAATTCGAAGTGAAGGCTATAAGGCTGCAGCCCCGAAGTTTTTCGCTCACTGATCTTATCCAACAGGCAGCGGATTCGTTTACCCGGCAGTTGGAGGACAAACGTCTGCTGGTTAACATCCATTACGGTCAAGAAGAGGCGATCGTTCAGGCGGATTCCAGACGGGTTGAGCAGGTTGTGCTCAATTTATTGAGCAATGCCATCCGGCATGCCGAGGAAGACAGCGCTGTTACCATTAGGATACTGCGGATGTCTCCCGGAAAGGTTACCACGATGATTGAAAATGCAGGCTCTCCCATTGCAAAAGCGGATATGGGGCGGATATGGGACCAATTCTACCGGGCGGAGCGTTCCCGGGATCGCAAATCGGGAGGTACGGGCCTTGGACTCGCGATTGTCAAACATATTCTGGAGCTTCATGAAAGCGAATATGGCGTTATGAATACAGACCGAGGCGTAGCTTTTTATTTTACTTTGAACGAAAGCAGAGGGGACATTCATGTTCATGAATAACAAAAAAACCATCTATCTTATGTCGGCACTGCTTGTGCTGCTTCTGACCAGCGCGTGCGGCGTAAAACCGGACACGGAGTCTCCGGCGACCCAGACGGGTTCGCCGATTGGAACGGATCAAGGCGGCGAGGTTGGTCCTGAAACGCCGTCTGCTCAAGACGGGACCGATGCTTCAGCGGAGTCCGAATCGGATCAAGAGGGCACGGAAGCGGCCAAAGAGTCGGATAAGGATCAGCAAAGCAACGATACCAAGGATCCGTCCGCCGATGAGGATCAGGTGATCCTCATCGTGATCGATCAGACACCGAAGCCGATTACGGGCAACAGCTTCGATTTTGCGGTAAAGCAAGTTCCGGAGGGGTATTCCCTGAGTGAAATGCAGTGGAAATCGGACACAACCGAGATCAAGAGCACGTGGCAGGAAGCGATTGAACACGGGCAGACCGGAGAGGACGGATTTTATTTCAGCGGCAACGGCCAATTTTCCGGGTTTATCTATCCCGACGAGATGAAGGGCGAGGAAGGCCAGGTGATGTTTCGGTTCATCGATGAACAGGGGCACGAGTTAACTTGGGAGAAAAAATTGACTCTGAAATAGCGTGGAACAAGTAATACAGACAGAAGGGCGGCCGGATGCGGCTGCCTCTTTGTTTTCCAATCGCATAAAGGCATGATCTTCAGCATCGTCCGCTAACATCTTCTATAATAGGAATAGAATCATTCAGTAAGGAGTGAGGTTTTGGAGCTTTTTTTGAGAAAAAACAAATACAGCTTGATTGTATTGGCGCCGTTAATCGGAGGCTGGTTGTTTAATTCATTGATGGTGATGCTGCCCTTTTCTGGTTTTTTGCTCTGGACGGTTAATATAGGGTTCATGCTGTTCTGGTTCTGGGCCGGGCGGCAGTTCGCCCTGCTTCCGCGGCATAACATGTACAGCTTCCTGCTGGGCAACCTGGTCTGGCTGCCATCCTTCCTGCTCTACGTTTGGCAGTTCGTGCTTGTGGACGAAGCCTCCAGAAACATGATGCTCGCCGGTCTGTCCCAATACTATGTGTTATTCATGATTATCATTGGAACCCAGGTCCATTTGATGTATTCTGGAGACATCAGCTCCACGGAGATCGTCATCATCGCTTACGTCCTGATGCTGGTTGTGTTCGCTGCAGGATTTGTATATCAATGTCTGAGAAGAAAACCATAGCATCTCTAATCGAAGGGGAGGTCTTAGGATTACATGGCATTGCGAATTGGAATCATAGGCACAGGCTGGTTTAGCAAAGTACATGCAGATATATTATCCAACATGGACGGAGTACAAGTTGCTGCTTTTGTCGGGACAAGTCAGGAGAAGGCGGCACGAGCGGTGCAGGGCTATGCCTCGGCCAAGGCGTATAGCAACACTGAGCAGATGCTGGATGAAACCAAGCCCGATGCGGTTTATATCTGCGTTCCGCCGTTTGCGCATGGAGAGATCGAATCCCAGCTCGTGCAGAGGGGCATTCCTTTTCTGGTTGAGAAGCCGCTGGGCACTAACCTCGATACGCCAAGGCAGATTCTTCATGGGGTGAAGAAGGCCGGTTTGATTACGTCCGCAGGGTACCATTTCCGTTATACGGATGCAGCCATCAAGGCTGCCGAGCTGCTGGAAGGCAGGAAGATCGGGATGGCGCTTGGCTACTGGATGGGAGACATGCCGCAGGTATACTGGTGGAGACAGCAGGAAGGCTCCGGGGGGCAATTTATCGAGCAAACCACTCATATGGTTGACCTGCTTCGCTGCCTGCTGGGTGAAGTGGATGAAGTGTATGCGGCGTTCGCCTATAGAGCCATGAAGGACATTCATGAGGGGGTAACGGTACACGACGTGGGTACCGCGACGCTGAAATTAAGGAGCGGGGCCGTGGCAACGATCTCCAATACCTGCATGCTGCCGGAATCGGATAAGGTAGGCTTGGCTATCTATACGGAGCAGGGAGTCATTGACATTCAACCCGATAAACTCATTGTCAAAGAAAAAGGAAGATTGACGGATATTCGCAATGCAGCTAATCCTTATCTTCGAGAGAATGAAGCTTTCATCCATGCACTGCGCACAGGCGATGCTTCCGGAATCTTATCGACCTATGAGGATGCCGTCAAAACCATGGAAGTTACCTATGCGGCTTTGCGGTCAGCCGAAACGGGGATACCGGTGAAGGTCGGGGAATGATGAGGCTATCATCCTTATCTCGCAAGAAAAACTTCCATTATATGCGGTCTGTCTGAAAAAGTACGTCGATCGACGTTTTTCATATGTTCGTCAACCAGATTCATAATGAAAGCCATAGGAATGTCCCATAAGATCTTCAGGTCTTAGGGGCGTTCCTTTTTTTCGTTCCAAAAAACGCTCCGTGTACGACTCGTTCCTCCGATGGGGCGCTCTGGGGACAATCCACCAACCAAGGGAATTCTCGAAGGAATATAGGTGTTTCCCTAATAGGAACGAAAGAAGAGGCCACTCATAATTAAGTTATACGAAGGACGGCACATTGATTCCCCAATCATTGTCATTCAAGCAGAAGGAGTTGAACTGTCCTATGAAACGAAAGTCGGGGCTGAAGTTCTTCAAGAGGATGGAAAGCTATTCTGACAATTGGTCCGTTCTGGAGGAGAAAAGCAGGGAATGGGAAGATATGTACCGCAAGCGCTGGTCGCATGACAAAGTGGTACGGACGACGCATGGCGTGAACTGCACAGGCTCCTGCAGTTGGAAGGTTTTCGTCAAGAACGGAATCATCACTTGGGAAAATCAGCAGATTGATTATCCTTCCTGCGGGCCGGATATGCCGGAATTCGAACCGCGCGGATGCCCGCGTGGAGCTTCATTTTCCTGGTATGAATACAGTCCGCTGCGAGTGAAATACCCTTATATGCGCGGCAGGCTATGGCATATGTGGAAAGAGGCCTTAAGCCAACACAGCGATCCGATCGCCGCTTGGGCCAGCATCGTCGAAGATCCGGAGAAATCCGGGTCCTATAAACAAGCACGGGGTAAAGGCGGTCATGTCCGTGTGTCCTGGCAGGAGGCCACGAAGCTGATCTCCGCGCAGCTCATTTATACGATCCGCAAATACGGGCCCGACCGGATTGCCGGGTTTACGCCCATTCCGGCCATGTCGATGATCAGCTATGCATCAGGAGCCAGATTTATTTCCCTGCTTGGTGGAGAAATGCTCAGCTTCTATGACTGGTATGCGGACTTGCCGCCGGCATCTCCACAAATCTGGGGAGAGCAGACGGATGTGCCGGAATCCAGCGATTGGTACAATGCCGGTTACCTTATTATGTGGGGCTCGAACGTGCCGTTAACTCGCACGCCGGATGCTCACTTCATGACAGAAGTTCGATATAAAGGCACCAAGGTCGTGTCGGTCGCGCCGGATTATGCCGAGAACGTCAAATTCGCCGACAACTGGCTGGCTCCGAACCCCGGAACCGATGCCGCAATTGCACAGGCCATGACGCATGTTATCTTAAAAGAATTCTATCATGAGCGTCAGGAACCGATGTTCCTGAATTATGCGAAACAATATACGGATATGCCTTTCCTCATTCTATTGGATGAGTTTGAGGGAGGATACAAGGCGGGACGCTTCCTGCGGGCAAGCGATCTAGGCGATACCACGCAGCATGCCGAGTGGAAGCCGGTGATTATCGACGAGAACACCAATGAAATCACGGTTCCGAACGGCACGATGGGACAGCGCTGGGAGCAGGACAAGAAATGGAACCTGATCCTGGAGCGCGAGGACGGCTCGGTCATTGCGCCGGCGCTGTCCGTGGAGCCTCAGGGTGGGGAGCTACAGACGATTTCCTTCCCGTTCTTCGATAACAACGCCAACGGCACCTTCGAACGCCATATTCCGGCGAAGACCATTCAGCTGGCGGACGGGACGCAGCGTCTGGTGGTAACGGTATACGATCTGATGCTGAGCCAATATGGCATTGGACAGGCAGACAGCGGGCTGGATGCAGACGGATATAAGAATGCCGACTCCTTCTATACCCCGGCCTGGCAGGAAAAAATCACGGGTGTGAAGCCATCCATCGTGGTTCAGATTGCCCGGGAGTTTGCGCAGAATTCGCTGGAAACCGGCGGTCGCTCGATGATCATCATGGGCGCCGGGATTAACCACTGGTTTAACAGTGACACGATCTACCGTTCCATTTTGAATCTGGTCATTCTAACGGCGTCCCAAGGCGTAAACGGCGGTGGCTGGGCGCATTACGTTGGCCAGGAAAAATGCCGCCCGATCGAAGGCTGGTCTACGGTTGCCTTCGCTAAAGACTGGCAGGGACCGCCGCGTCAGCAAAACGCGACATCGTTCTTTTATTTTGCGACCGACCAATGGAAGTACGAAGAAATGGGAGCCGATTCTCTGAAATCGCCAACGGGCGGGGAGATCCGTTACCAGCATCCGGCGGATTACAATGTGCTTGCCGCGAGACTTGGATGGCTTCCATCTTACCCGCAGTTTAACAAAAACAGCCTGAAGTTTGCGGAGGAAGCAGCGCAGCAGGGGAAAACCACCCATGAGGAAATTGTGAAGCATACGCTTGCGCAAATTATCTCTGGAGAGACCCGGTTTGCGGCAGAGGATCCGGGTGCGCCGGAAAATTATCCGCGTTCGCTGTTCGTATGGCGCTCGAATCTGATTTCGAGCTCCGCCAAGGGTCAGGAATATTTCATGAAGCATTTACTGGGCGCTTCGGACAGCCTGCTCTCGACGCCGAATGAAGAGGATAAGCCGGAAGAAATGGTCTGGCGCGAAGAAGTCGAAGGCAAGCTGGATCTGCTTGTTGCCTTGGACTTCCGGATGACATCAACTCCGATGTACGCGGATGTAGTCCTTCCTGCAGCAACCTGGTATGAGAAAACGGACTTATCTTCAACCGATATGCATCCTTTTGTGCATCCGTTTAATCCGGCAGTGGATCCCCTCTGGGAATCCCGGTCGGACTGGGATATATACCGAACGATTGCCGAAGTTTTCTCAGACATGGCGAAGACCCATCTTCCGGGAATATATAAGGACCTGGTCACAACACCGCTCTCTCATGACTCCATAAGCGAGATCGCCCAGCCATATGGTGAAGTGAAGGATTGGCGCAAGGGGGAGATTGAGGCCGTACCTGGCAAAACGATGCCGAATTTGACGGTGGTCGAGCGGGACTATACGAAAATTCACGACAAATATATTACGCTCGGTCCGAACCTGGCTACAGGTAAAGTCGGAGCGCATGGCGTCAGCTTCTCGGTCGCCGAGGAGTATGAAGAGCTGAAGCGTTTGAACGGAACTTATTATGACGACACCATCAAGAATGGCCTGCCCAAACTTCATACGGCACGAAATGCGGCGGACGCCATTTTGAATCTGTCTTCGGCCACGAATGGCAGGGTATCGCAGCGAGCCTGGGAATCGGCGGAGCAAGACACCGGCGTGCAGCTGAAAGACATTTCCGCGGACCGCGCCGCAGAGCGCATCACGTTCCAGAGCATCACGGCCCAGCCGCGGGAAGTCATTCCGACGCCGGTATTCAGCGGATCGAACAAAATGGGCAGAAGATACTCCCCGTTCACAACGAATATTGAACGGCTTGTGCCGTTCCGTACGCTGACCGGCAGACAGCATTTTTATATCGATCACGAAATTTTCCTGCAGTTTGGAGAGGCGCTGCCGGTGTATAAACCGACGCTTCCGCCAATGGTGTTCGGACCGCGCGACAAGCAGATTACCGGGGGAAAGGATACACTCGTGCTCCGATATCTGACGCCGCATGGCAAATGGAACATTCACAGCACCTATCAGGATAATCTGCACATGCTGACGCTGTTCCGCGGAGGACCGACAGTATGGATTAACAACGATGACGCAGCGGCTCACGACATTCAGGACAACGATTGGCTGGAAGTATACAACCGCAACGGCGTCGTCACCGCCCGCGCCGTCGTCAGTCACCGGATGCCGAAAGGCACGATGTACATGTATCACGCGCAGGATAAACACATCAACGTGCCGGGCTCGGAAATTACGAAGGATCGCGGCGGCAGCCACAACGCGCCGACGAGAATCCATGTGAAGCCGACCCAGATGGTTGGGGGCTATGCACAGCTCAGCTATGGATTTAACTACTACGGACCGATCGGCAACCAGCGGGATGTGTACGTGGCTGTCCGCAAAATGAAAGAGGTGGATTGGCTTGAAGATTAAGGCACAAGTCGCCATGGTCATGAATCTGGATAAATGCATTGGCTGCCATACGTGCAGCGTCACCTGCAAGAGCACCTGGACGAACCGTCCGGGTGCGGAATATATGTGGTTCAACAACGTGGAAACGAAGCCGGGCGTAGGCTATCCGATCCGCTGGGAAGACCAGGAGAAATACAAGGGAGGCTGGACGCTGAAAAAGGGGAAGCTGCAGCTGAAATCCGGCAGCAAGCTGTCCAAAATCGCGCTCGGCAAAATCTTTTACAATCCGGATATGCCGGAAATGAAAGATTACTATGAGCCGTGGACTTATAACTATGAGCATCTAACGAATGCCGGAGAGAAGAAGCATCAGCCGGTGGCCCGTCCGAAATCGGCGGTAACCGGCGAGACGATGAATCTGGAATGGGGTCCGAACTGGGAAGATGATCTGGCAGGAGCCCATGTGACCGGCCCGAAGGATCCAAATATCGAAAAGATCGAGGAAGAAATCAAGTTCAACTTTGAGCAGGCATTCATGATGTATCTGCCCCGACTGTGCGAGCATTGCCTGAATCCGAGCTGCGTAGCGTCCTGTCCTTCAGGTGCCATGTACAAGCGGGATGAAGACGGCATCGTACTGGTAGACCAGGAAGCCTGCCGCGGCTGGCGGTACTGCATGACGGGCTGTCCGTACAAAAAGGTGTATTTCAACTGGAAAACAAATAAAGCCGAGAAATGCACCTTCTGTTTTCCGAGAATTGAAGCCGGGCTGCCTACGGTATGCTCCGAAACCTGTACAGGACGTATCCGATACTTGGGCGTGCTGCTGTACGATGCCGACAAGGTACAGGAGGCAGCCTCCACGCCGGATGAGAAGGATCTCTATCAGGCCCAGTGCGATCTGTTCCTGGATCCGCATGATCCGGCAGTGATCGAGCAGGCGCGCAAGGACGGATTAACCGAAGAATGGATCGAAGCTGCCCAAAACTCGCCCGTATATAAACTGGCCATTGAGTACAAGCTGGCCTTTCCGCTCCATCCGGAGTATCGGACGCTGCCAATGGTTTGGTACGTACCACCGCTCAGTCCGATCATGAACTATTTTGAAGGCAGGAATTCGATCGAGAATCCGGACATGATTTTCCCGGCGATCGAGGAGATGCGTACACCGATTCAGTATCTCGCGAATCTGCTCACGGCAGGGGACACGGTTACGGTGAAAGATGCCCTGCAAAAAATGGCGATGATGCGTTCTTATATGCGCGCGCAATCGTCGGGGACTGAGTTTGATGAGACACGGCTAGAACGGGTTGGGTTGACCGCCCATCAAATGACGCAGATGTATCGGCTGCTCGCTATCGCTAAATACGATGACCGGTTTGTGGTCCCGACTTCGCATAAAGAAAGCCATATGGATGTTTACCGTTCACAGGGCTCCGAAGGCTTTAGCGCAAGCTGCGGCGGCTGCGGTCCGGAAGGACTGCAGGGCAAAACAGGCAAAGAGCTGTACGAAGAAAACTTCTACGGGGGGATCTGGCGTGATTAATCTCGGAATGCTGCATGATTATAAACATGTTTTCGGTTTTTTCGCTCAGCAGCTCACGTATCCGGAAAAGCTGGATTTCCATCCGTCGGTCATGGAGGAGTCGCTTGGCTCCTCAGACCCGGCCTATGAATCAGTCAGAATGTACTGGACGGCCATGCATGAATACAGCATGGAAGAGATTGAAGAGCTGTATGTCCAGACCTTCGACTTTCAGGCGAAATCTACATTGTACATGACCTTTTATAAATTTGAGGATGGCCGGGAACGTGGCCAGATGCTCGCCAAACTTAAAGAGACGTATGAGATGTTTGGCCTGGGCATCGAGGGCTCGGAATTATCGGATTATCTTCCGCTGATGTGCGAGTTCATATATGCGGCGAATTGGCAGGGTCGCGAGAAGGAAGTGGCAGCGAGCCTGGATTTGATGATGGCTGTAATGGAAGACGGCACCTATCATCTGCTAAAAGCTTTGGAGAAGTATAAGAGTCCGTATCTTTATCTCATTCAAGGTCTGCGTGAGACGTTCAAAGCATGTTTCAATCAGGAGGCGGCAGATCATGAGCATGGTTAATCAGTTTCTGTGGGTCATCTTTCCTTATATCTGCCTTGCTGTGTTTATTGTCGGTCATATTTACCGTTACCGTACAGACCAATTCAACTGGACGGCAAAATCCAGCGAGTTTATCGAGAAGAAACATCTCAAGCTGGGCAGTCTCATGTTTCATTTAGGCATCATACCGGTTATCGGGGGTCACGTCGCAGGCTTGGCCATCCCTCAATCCTGGATGGAGTCGCTGGGCATCAGTGATCATATGTACCACATCGGGGCGGTGTATATCGGAAGCGCATTTGGCTTTCTAACCCTGGCAGGTATGGTATTGTTAACAGCCAGGCGGTTCACCATTCGAAATGTGCGAAAACTGAGCAGCGCTTCCGATATGATGGTTAATGTCCTCCTGCTGTTTATCGTATTTATGGGGATGTACAGCACGCTGGTTACGAATGCGGTACAGCCGGAATTCAATTATCGGGAGTCGGTCTCCGTGTGGTTCCGTGGATTGTTTATGCTCCGTCCGGATGCTTCGTTGATGTTGAATGTGCCGCTATCGTTTAAAATTCACATTTTGGCCGGATTTGGCATTTTTGGCTTATGGCCGTTTACCCGATTGGTGCATGTGTGGAGTGTTCCGTTGAATTATGTGGGTAGAAGATATATCCTGTATAGAAAGCACCGTAAATTTGAATCGTAGAGCGGAAGAAGGCTTTTTGGCCTTCTTTTCTACGTCAGAGGAGTAATGGAAATGAAGAATCAGCCGATCTTTAACTACCAAAGTGAAATGGATAAGCTTCGTGCCCGGTTTCAATTCGATTTCGTGTCCATGGCATTGGTGCAGCCGGCTGAAGACCGATTTGTATTAACCTGGCAGTATGCCTCGGGAAATATAAACGAGAGGTATAAGCGCATCGTTTTACATTCCGGCAAAGGCATCGCCGGCATGGTGTTTAAGACAGGAAAGCCGATGCTGATTCAAAACGTGAATGCTGATATTGAATCAAGGGACTTGTATAATTATCCGATTATCGTTGCCGAGCAGTTGAAGAGCCTTGGCGCAGTACCCCTGTGGGAAGGCTCTCGCGTCAAGGGGGTTTTGCTTGTTGGATATCGCAAGGAAAACGTGCTGGATCCAAAGTCCTTTGAGTCGTTTCAGGAAGGAATAGGAACGGAATTTGGTGCTTTTTATGCCAAGGAGGTATCACAGCCTTGATTCAGATGACGGATGAGCATTTAAGCGAATTGCTTAGAAACATGTATCATAATAGCATGGAAGCTATTTTTTTTATTGATGAAAAGGGCAGCGTGGTGGCTATGAATCCGGCCGCAGAGGACATTCTTGACATTGAAGTGATCGAGAGGATGCAGTCTGGTACGGATGGCTCCTTCTGCCAAACCTGCAAAGGGTACACCGATGATCAGGATCTCATAACCTGCTCCACATGCTATCTGGATTATCCGGATGGCGAGTTTTCGTCGTTCCAAGTCTATCTTAAGACACGCGGCGAAGGAATCGTTCCCTATGCGGCCAGTTACCATATCATCGATGAAGCTCGCGGCATCCGGGTGATGATGCTCCTCGATCTGACGAAGCAGCAGAAGACGCAGGAAATGCTGCAGCGGACGAATATGCTGAAATATGTCATCAAGGCACAGGAGGACGAGCGCAAGCGGATATCCCGCGAACTGCATGATAGCGTGGCTCAAGAGCTATTGAGTTCACTGGTCGACCTGCGTGTCGTTAAATATATGAATGTAGGCGAGGATGTGCTACAAAAGCTGCACCAGACCGAGGTGTCTTTAACCAGGCTTCTGGATGATATCCGTCATTTATCCGTTGAACTCAGGCCGGCTTCATTAGATGATTTGGGGCTTGAGGCTGCCTTCCGCTCCCATTTTAAATGGATCGGGAAGAATTATGGTATGCTGGTTGAATTCTCTGCCGAGTTAGCGGCAGCCCGCTATGGCAGCGAGATTGAAACGGTTGTGTACCGGGTTTGCCAGGAAGCGGTGCTGAATGCCATGAAATATTCAGGAACGGATGAGGTGCATGTACGATTATGCGAAGTGAATGGCTATCTTCAGTTAACCGTCCGGGACCTTGGAGTCGGGTTTAACAAAGTCATAGATGAAGCTAAGGGAACCGGACTGGGACTGTATGGGATGCGGGAACGCGCAGAGCTCGTTGGTGGTCAGTTTATTTTGCTATCCGCTCCCGGTGAGGGTACAACGATTCAGCTTAACATTCCGCTTACGAATGGTGACGACAAGCCGGAGGTGATGATTACATGAAAATTGTGATTGCGGATGATCATGCCGTGGTCCGCAGCGGATTTTCCATGATTCTGAATTACCAGGAAGATATGGAGGTCGTCGCGACGGCGGCAGACGGTATGGAGGCTTACACCATGGTGGCGAAGCACCGGCCGAATGTGCTGTTGATGGATTTAAGCATGCCTCCCGGCGAAAGCGGACTGATTGCAACCGGCAAGATCAGCAGTGAATTTCCGGAAACGAAAATTCTGATTCTAACCATGTATGATGATGACGATTACCTGTTTCATGTTTTAAAAAACGGTGCCTCAGGTTACGTACTGAAAAATGCGCCGGATGATGAATTAATCTCCGCCATCCGCATGGTGCATAAGGGAGGGACCTATATCCATCCCCAGATGGCTACTTCCCTGGTTCGGGAGTTTATTAAGAAAGATAGCGAGAGCGCGGACCAAGATCCGTTTAACAGTCTGTCCAAACGGGAGATTGAGATCCTGCCCCTGATCGCCAAGGGTTATGGCAATAAGGAGATTGCGGAAAAACTTTTTGTATCGGTCAAGACGGTGGAAGCGCACAAGGCCAAAATTATGGACAAGCTGAATTTGAAAAGCCGCCCGGAGTTAGTGGAATATGCATTGAAGAAAAAATTGCTGGATTTTTAGTCCTTACGTATATAAAAGGGCGCAATAAAGGGTTGTTGCTTTAAGGAATAGGGAAGTTCCCCGGAGAGATTCAGGGAACTTCCCTATTAGCATTGTGAATAGGTGCACGTACAATAGGAGCTGGGGATCAATTGCCATTCATTACGCTTTAGAAAAGGTGATGGAAATGATCAAAAAGCTGCAGCTTCCGCTGCAAACAATGAATCTGGTGCTTGGCTTTATGGTATGGGTCATCATCTCCGCGCTCCTGCCGTTTATTCGAGAGGATATCTCCATTCCGGCAGATCGGCTCGCTATTCTGACGGCTATTCCGGTGGTGCTGGGTTCGGTCCTCCGGATTCCGCTTGGCTATTACGCCAATGTGGTGGGAGCACGAATTGTTTTTATCGTCAGCTTTATCCTGCTGCTGTTTCCGGTTTATTTTATCAGCTCGGCTTCATCCTTTACGCATTTGGTCATCGGTGGCTTGTTTCTGGGGATCGGAGGGGCTGTGTTCTCGGTCGGTGTTACCTCATTGCCTAAATACTATGCGAAAGAAAAGCTAGGACTCGTAAATGGGATTTACGGGATGGGCAACATTGGCACCGCCATTACCACGTTTGCTGCACCGGTCATCGCGACTCAGATCGGATGGTCCAAAACCGTCCAGCTGTATTTAGTTCTGCTGCTGATATTTGCCGTGCTGAATGCACTCTTAGGTGACCGCAAAGAAATCAAGGTGAAGACACCGATTATGGAACAGATCAAGGGTGTATATAAAAATGAAAAACTGTGGTTTTTCTCTCTGTTTTATTTCATTACATTCGGTTCGTTCGTAGCCTTTACGGTGTACTTGCCGAACTTCCTGGTTACCCATTTTGAGCTTGCGAAGGTGGACGCCGGGATGCGGACGGCAGGGTTCATTTTGGTAGCCACTTTATTACGTCCTGTAGGCGGCTGGCTTGCAGATAAATTTAAACCGCTGTTCTTATTAATGGGCGTATTCATAGGGCTCACGGCTGCGGCCATCCTGTTGGCATTCTCTCCGTCCATTGGCTTGTATACGGCCGGATGCTTAACCATTGCCGTTGGTGCCGGTCTCGGAAACGGGGTTATTTTCAAACTCGTGCCCCTTTATTTCAACAAGCAGGCCGGCATTGTGAACGGTATCGTGTCCATGATGGGCGGCCTTGGCGGATTCTTCCCGCCGCTGATGCTTTCCTTTATCCATTCGGCTACGGGGCAGTATTCCATTGGATTCATGGCCTTATCGCAGGTTGCGCTTGCCAGTTTCGTTATTGTGGTATGGATGTACTACCAGGACAAACTTTCCGTGCAATCCGAGGTGTTTAACTCCACCGGCCAGGGGATTCTGGTTACGGATCCGAACGGTAGGATCAATGCCGTCAATCCGGCATTCACGAAGTTAACCGGATATTCGGAGGAGGAAGTGCTCGGCAAAAATCCGAGCGTATTGAAGTCCGGAAGACAATCACCGGCGTTTTATCAGGCGATGTGGTCTGAAATCAGGGAACACGGGAGCTGGCAGGGGGAGATTTGGAACCGCCGGAAAGACGGGGAAGAGTACTTGGAGCTGCTGACGATTAATTCGGTAAAGGACGAGTCGGGTGACATCGTGCAATATGTGGGTACCTTCAGCGATATTACTTATCATCCGCCTGGCCGTTGTTCGAATGACTGAAGATATGAATCATGATGGGTATGAGTCGATGGATTGGAGAGGGAGAGACGCATGAAAAAGACGAGGATTGTCATCCCACGGGAGCATGGTGGCTGGGCCATGGTCAGTGTACCCTATTTCATAGGAATGGCGGCAGCCAAGCCGGTTCTGCTGCACCTTCTGCTATTTTTGGCCTGGTTATGTTTATACATGGCGTCCTATCCGTTTCTGCAATCCTTAAAGAAGACGTCCCAACGTAAAACTTGGATATCCTGGGGGATCGTTTATGCCCTTGTCGCCGCCCCGTTTCTGATTCCGGTGCTTGTCTTCAAACCGTCGATGCTCTGGTTTGCACCTGTGCTGCTCATCCTGATCATGGTGAATGTTTGGCATGTCCTTCAGAAAGCGGAGCGTGCGCTGTTAAATGATATTTGCGCGATTCTGCTGTTCTGTACCGGCGGCGCTGCTGCTTATATGCTGGGGGGCGGTGGTTTCGATCCGATGCTTGCCGCCGTCGTTGTGTATAATTTCCTATATTTCACGGGCACCGTGTTCTTTGTCAAATCGGTCTTCCGTGAGCGGAAAAACAGGCGCTGGACGATATACGCAAGAATATATCATGCCGTCATGTTGGTACTGCCGGTAGTCTTCGGGAATCCATGGATGTGTCTGCCATTCCTATTTCCGTTCATCAAGACCTTACTGTATTCCGGAAAAGCAATGAAACCGATGAAGGTCGGAATGATCGAGATTGTGGGTTCCGTCCAGTTTTTATTGCTGTCAATGATCTTGATGTAGTTTGCCGTTTTCATAAAAATCGATTCCATCGTCCATTCTGTTATAATAAGTGAAGGTATACAGAAGGGAACGATGTTCATATGACATATACAGCGCAGCAGGTGGCCGAATGGATGGTGGAGGAAATCCGGTTTACGGGTAATTTGTATCAGACGGAGGCCATCCGCTATGTACGCGAGAACTTCGGGGAAGAGTTTGTTTTCGTTAACGAAAACGGTAATGCCTCGCTGTCCAAGGAAGTGAAGAAGGCATTCCGCAAACTGCATGGCGGTCGGATCGCTTGGGATCGTGACGGATTCATGTGGGCATGGACGTAGTCTTGCTGTGAAAAAAATAATAAGGGCGAAGAGGGGCCGGTTTGGGCCACCCTGCCTATCATAATGAGAACAGCTGCCCTGAAACCAGGGCAGCTGTTTTTTATCCTGACTTATTTGATTCGGTGAATCGTGAATTGACCGGTTGAAGCGTGCAGGGCTTTCACAGCCTGCTCCGGGTCCAGCTGGCGATGCCGCTCTACCGCATAACGGAACTCGTAGAAGCCGCCGAGCGTCGCCTTGAAGTTGGTTTCCCAGTAGTTGGTCAATATCCAGGCATACGTGGAAGGACGGCTGTCCGCAGGCTGCATGGTGTGGAGCAGCCGGGGCGCGTGCTCCAGCGTTCCCAGCTGTACGAGCGGTGTGTCTGTCATAGACAAGATGAGCGCTTCCCGTTCTTTGGCCGAGTGCCAGAATATTCCCTCTTGGACACTGGTATAATCCAGGCAGGTTCCGGGAATCTGATCCTTCCATGGCCGGACATGACAGCCGGCTTTTTCTACATATAGCTCGGCTTCAGTGCCCATAGTGAATGGCAAAGCCACGTATACATTTTCCGGCAGCCAGACGCTGTCCTTGTGGAAGCGGACGGACACCTCGACACGAGGCTGGTTCGCATACATCTTGATGTGGAGGGCATAGTAGCTGAGCCCTTTCACGTCAAAGACCAGCTCCACCAGGGCAAATAGCGGCCCGTTGTCCAGCACGGTGACTCGGGTCAAGCGTCCGGTATCCCGCTGGACGTTCGTGCCCTTCCGGTTGCGTCCCATGCGGCGGCGGGTTGAGCATATTTCGGACGGATTATGCTCATCCTGTGCCGGCGTTACCTCGTAGATGGGGGCGAAAGGGGCGTGCTCGCATGTGCCGTCCAGCAGGTCTGCTGAGCGCGTCTTATCGATCCAGGCCGTAATGCCTTCGTTCATCTCCCATTCGATCCGGAAGGATTCGGATTCGATCGAACGCTTGCCCACCACGATTGGATAAGGAGTTATGGGCTGAGTCTGGATATCGTCGATTCCTTCGCACGCAATCGGTTCGGTGTTGCGCGCAGTCACCATGTTCCCGGAAGCGGAGAGTGCATCCGGTGTTTCGTGCGGATGGATGTACAAGATCCTGGACTCATCCGGTTTAAGTGAGAGCTGCGTGACAAGCGCCCCCGTGTGTGCCAATTGGTACGGTAGCGCCTGCCCGGTCGTTTCGTCGATGAGCTCGAACCTTTTCTTCAGGAGCACATGTTCCCAACCATCCAGCGGGATGGCGACCTGCAGTGTCGCCGCGGCCGGCTCCGTGTTGATCACCTCGTAGCGCAAGGGACGATGAGGGGCAAGCAGTGCGCCCTGACGGGCAACAAGCGTTTTATCCAGCGCCCGGTAAGCCAGCTTGCTGGCTTCGGCCGCATAGGCTTGCTTCCGCACCTCCAGCATTTGCACCTGCGGGTGCCATGGCTCATACACGGAGGAATGATAGCCCCATGTATGCTCCGCGTACATGGTCAGTGCCTGTGAGGCATCCTCGATCTCGGTCAGGCTTGCCGCACCTTGGACCGGATCGAGCCGCTTGACCTTGCGAAGGGTGCGCTGGGCATCCCGGTAAATCTGGGTATGCATTGCTGTTGAAGCCACCCCATCGGTCCACCAGTCCGGCCAATCCCCCCGGTGTACCGGAAGTGCGGACAGGTCCTCCTGTTTCAATGCTGCAAAAAATTCGGACAGCGTAGCCATCTTAATGGTGATTTGATCGCCGTATTGTTCATTCCAATTCGTAATCCACTCCGCGATATCCGCATTCGGGGATGCATTGTCCGTGCCTAGGCCTGAGACCATGACCGGAACGAAGGAGTAGGGGTAGGATTCCTGCTCGAGATTCCATAAATACCGGTTAATCCGTAAAGCAGCGATGTCGTTATGACGTTGTTCAGGCTCCATCAGGTTATGCTGAAGCTCGTCCTTGATGATGTATTTGCCTAGTGCATCCGGACAGAACCCGAGCTCGTTGCCGAACATATAATGTTCGCCGTTCCAGACAAGCAGCTTGCCGCCATTGGGACTTTCCCACCAGAACGGCGTTTGTTTGCGGCCCAGTGGATACATGCCGTGATGCGTATGAATGCAGGAAAACAAATGCTCGATGTTATGTTGCAGCAGGCTTTCGGCATACCCCCAGCTGTACCCGTTAATGTCGGCGGTCATGGCGCTGTCGATCCGATGTCCGAAGGTCTCCGCGAACCTTTGCGCCTTGCCGTGATTCCGCAGAAGGAGGTCGAAATCCGGAAGCTCGGTCATATTGAGATAGGTTCCGGACAGTTCGATATCGCCACGTTTCACCGCTTGTTGAAAAGCTTCTTTCTCTGCCGGAGTTGCTGCTTCGAGAAATTTCTCAACGGCCCAGAAGGTCTCGCAGGTCCAGCGGAATGTTTTCCATTCCGGGCGCTCCCCGCGGTGTGCGGCTTCCGTGATGTCTAGTGCCTGGCGGATAAAATCCACATGGTACTGCTCAATTCTTTCTTGGCGCTCGGTGTAGCCGATATCTGTGTGGGAATGATGGATGACATAGATCGTCCAGGGGCGGGCGGGTCGATGACCGCCTTGAGTGGATAGGTTCATAATATTGGTGACCTCCTATAAATTAATTGGGAGCGGAAACATGATGATCCGGATCCCCGAATAACTTCTCAATGCCGTTAAACACAGCCGCCGTTCCATCTGCGAGACTGTGAACCGGAACGGCATGCCTGCCTAAAGCTAGCTGGATATCCCTTTCCCATAAGGGCAAGCTGTACGAGATTTGTCCGCCCAGCACCAGGCGGCTCGGTTTGAACTCGGATAGATAAGGGAGAAGCATCTCCCCTAGCTTGGTGCCGTATTCCCGGAATACATCCTGAGCTTGCGAGTTACCGCCCTTGGCTGCTTCAGCGAGGTCGGCTACATCGATCCCGTCGGTCAGGAGACCCCGCTCCGAAGCCATGTTCAGAATGCCCCTTCTCCCGAAATAGCTGTCCACGATGTGATCCCGGTAAGGCTCCGCAAATAGCATTCCGCTGCTTGGGATACCGTGTCTGCCGGCTACGATTTGACCATTCTCCACAAAGGCAGAGCCAAGGCCTGTACCGAGCGTAAGACATAGGAGACGCTCCGATGGGAACCGGACGCCGACCCCAAGCCCGAACATGAAGGCGTCATTCCCGAACCGGATATCGGCCGCAGTCAGACGATTCATCGTGACACCCGGGAAGGATGGCTTGAGTCTCTGAAATTCGAAACGGAGCAGATCCCGAACCGACAGCTTGAACAGGGCTTCATATTTGCCGATGCCTTGAAGAAGCGCGATGCCCTTTGCATAATCGAAGGGCCCCGGAAAAGCAAAGCCGATCCGGATCGAATCGTAATAATCCAATGGCCGGAAGGCCGAAGCGTAATAGGTGATCAGATCATGACAGGCTTGAGCAAAGCTGGCGATTGTATCCGCTGCGGCTCCTTGGGATTCTGAAGGCCGGGTTAGGAACGAGCCGGGGATCAGCTGCCCGTTCACGATGAGCGCTCCCTTCAAAGCGGTGCCGCCAGCATCGAGCGCGATCGTGATAGGGGCAGGGGAAGGCACGCTTTCTGGATCGGCGCTATCATTGCGGCTCATTGAAACTCCCCGCTTTCGGTTGCCCAGTGAGGCGGAAGAAGCGGAAGATTCCACTCCGGATTGACTCTGGCGGCGATCAAGGTGCACGGGGAGCCGGACAGGTTCTCCAGACGGTATTCTCCCACACATGCCGGGACAATGTAGGATTCCGCATAACCCCATTCAACGGCCGCACCCTCGTCCGCTGCCGGTACAAGGCGGACACGTTCACCTTCCACAAGGTTGTACATGACGAATTCTCCTTGTGTGTCTGCATTCCATGTTTCATGCAGGGTCAGCCTGCTGACCTGGAATAGCAGATCATCCCGTTGACCGAGCAGTTCCTCCGAACTGCTGCCTTGACGGCTTATGACGGTTGGCCGGGCGATAAGTCCGCTTTCTACCGCTGACGTATTCATGGCGTCATTGATATTGTGGCGTGCATGCTCAGGGTTCATCGGGCGCGGCTTGCCATCCGCGTCCATCCGTAAGTAATCGTAGATCTTGAACGTGAACCACCAGGTGGTTGAGGAGATTTCCAGCACCAGATTATCCCTGCCAGAGCAGTGGACCGTGCCTGGTGGAATGAGGTAAAGATCCCCTGTTTGCGAATCGTACTCGTTAACGTAGGCGGAGAGCTCAAGCGGCTCTTCCTGAAGCTGGGCGTCTTCCACTGCTTCAAGCAGACGTCCGCCGCTAATTCCTTCCTTCAGCCCGAGATACACCTTGGCTCCCGGGGCATTCCGCATGATGTAGTACGACTCTTGCTGCGTCATATGTTCATTGAACCGTGACTCGGCATATTCTTGCAGCGGATGCACCTGCAGCGATAGCTCGCCGCCCTGCATTGTATCGAGATAATCAAACCGGATCGGGAAATAATCGCCGAACAGCCGGACATTACGCGTTCCCATGATCTCCTGAGGCGCTGTCTCCATCAGCAATGTGAACGGAACCTCGAAGGTGATGTCCTGCACGCGCAGCAGAAGCGTATTCTCGGGAGCGATGGGCTCAAAGCTCCAGGCGCAGTTCGGCCATTCGTCGGGAAGGCCGCATAATTCCTTAAGGTATTGACCACCCCATATTCCCGGGGCAAAAAACGGCTTGACCCGAAACGGCTGCTGACTAGCTTTATGCAGTACGTTTGCTAAGGCTGCTGCCGGCAGCCACACCGGCTCTTCCGGACGATTGAAGTCCATGTAGAACGCTTTATTGTCCGAGCGTTCGGCATGGGTATAATGGGCTAACCAGTCACGACGATAAGTCTCCCAGACGGGCCATTCGAGAAATAAACAATTCTTGTAAGTCTCAACCTTGTCGTGGGAGACGCCCAAGCCGAAGCTGCCCATATGCTGGGCATGGCGCCGCTGCTGGTTTTCGCGGGAATAATCGGCGTAGAAACGAAGGTCGGGGGTCCGGCCTTCAAGCAGCGAAGCGCCGGGCCCCTGCAGTACGTATATGCCGCGCATTGCGTCAAATTCAAGCGCACTTTTTTTCAAGGCAGACCGTGCGTCCAGTTGAAAGTATTGAATGGGGCGGACATCGGTTGCTTTATAGCCGAATGCCCGGTTATCAGTCAGATAAGGAGCCATCTCGGCCCGGAGCTCGGCTTCGGGTTTGACATAATCGGACGTGGAATCGCATGAGAAGGTGATCCCTTCTTGCTTACAGGTTTGCTGAAGCTTTGCCAGAAGTTTATCGAAATCCGCGCCGTGTGTTCCGTCAAGCGTAATGAAGATACTGCTCTTTTCTTGCGCTTCATGCTGGGATTTTTGTTTGTAGGTCGATAGGATCAACGAACACCATGAGTCGATCCCGCTCTTCATGAATTGGGGTCCGTTTCGAAAGTCCAAGTGGTTGATCGGGTGTGATTGAAAGGCTGTTGCAGGTTTCATGGATAGATGGATCCTCCCTTCCGGAATGTCTGTTACGACTTCATTGTAGAAGGCAAGGGAGGATCCGTCTTTATAAAAAGAGGAAGTGTTTTTGTACGATCAGGACATCGACGTCTCTAGCCGCTAAAGCTCGGAGTCGTAACGACCTTCCGAAAACTGCGACCGCCGGAAGCGGGCCGGGGTTACACCAAGCTTGGACGTAAACACCCGGGTGAAGTAGTGCACGGACTCGAATCCGCAAGAGATGGCAATCTCTTTGATCTGCCGGTCTGTATTCAGAAGCAGGTGTTTAGCCTGCTGCACGCGCTGCTCCTGCACATAATGAACAAAGGATTGATGTCCGTATTTCCGGAACAGTCTTGTCAAATGACGGGTCGTAACGTGAAGATGGCCAGCCACCCGCTCCAGCGAGAGCGGCTCGCCCAGATTATCCTTGATAAACAATTCGGCCTGATGAAACATCGAAGCTCCTTCTTCGTTTGCTCCACCATCGGAAGGTTCTTGGTAGAAACCGGGGCCGTGGGCAGCCAGAATCGATAATATGAGTGAAATAGCCATGCTGTGCAGCATATGCGGCGGGTGCTGCTTACCGCCAGAGCCCGATTGAAACACGGATAACAGCGAAAGCCACAAGAGTCCGGGCGCTTGCCCGGCACCTTCCTGAAGCACGGGAATGCCTTGGCTTGCTAACCTTCGGAAAGCAGCCGTATGGAGATCATTGTTTGCCGATTCATCCAGCTCAAAGGCAACATAACATAAGGACAAGCCTTCCCTGCTCTTAATTTGGTGCTGGACCCCCGGCCTTGAGAGAAACAGGGTGCCTGGATGAAGATGGAACTCTGTCTCGTTTTCGATATAGGAGCCGCAGCCTGTCAACACGTAACAAGCTTCAAAAAAAGAATGCTTATGCTCTGTATTGTCGTAGTGGCGCGGCATAAATCCCCAGTAGTGGATCCGGATGCTCAGTTCCTGCTGATCGATACGGTTCAGGGTTCGGTTTAATATGGAATTGGCCCGTTTAAATAACGGGATGAAAGTTTCGTCATCGATTTGCATGGGAGATGGTGCTCCTTCTCGGAATTGGTGGATTTTCTCTAGCAAGAATATAGGGCTAAATGGGACTTATGATTACTCTCTATTGTATATCATAGATAAGTTTTATTGAAAAAATGGGTATAGTGATGTAATGCATAGACAGCTACACAAGTTCTTCATAAGTAGTTGTTATGCTATGAACATTCAATATAAGAGAGGAGTTCATTATATGTTAGCTAAGAAACGATGGAAGCCGCTTATTCTGGTTGCTTTAGCATCCCTAATTCTCATACTGGGAGCCTGCGGTAATACGAAGAGCGCAGACCCCGATAACAAGGAAAACACGGAGGCCACCGGGAACATGGATGGCATGGATCATGGCAGCATGAACCATTCCGGCTCGGGCGAGGTTCCGGAAGGGTTGAAGGCGGCAGAGAATCCAACCTATGCGGTGGGCACCCAAGCGATCATTGAATCCGATCACATGCCCGGAATGAAGGGGGCCAAGGCAACGATTGTCGGGGCGTACGATACGACGGTGTACACGATATCGTATACGCCGACGAGCGGCGGACCCGAAGTAAAGGATCATAAATGGGTGATTCATGAGGAGCTGGAGGATGCCGGGAAGGAGCCCCTTAAGCCTGGAACGGAAGCGGTCGTGAATGCGGATCATATGGAGGGAATGAAGGGGGCCACTGCCGTTATCGATTCCGCCGAACAAACGACGGTCTATATGGTGGATTTCACGACAACAACCGGCGAAGAAGTCAAGAACCATAAGTGGGTGACAGAAAGCGAGCTGGCCCCCTTACAATAGAAGTTTTATGAAAAAAAGAAAACAATCGTTCTCTATATCAAGAGAGCGATTGTTTTTTGTGCAATATGGCCGTAAGGCTCAGCTTTCTTTGATCTGCTGCAGTGCGTCCGTCACTTCCGGATATCGAAACTGGAAGCCATGACGCAGCGCTTTGGCCGGAAGGATTCGCTGGCCCTTTAGCAGAATGAGCGACATTTCACCCAGGATGGTTTGGAGCATGAAAGCAGGCAAGGGGAGCCAGTGCAGACGGTGGTAGACCTTGGCGATGCTCCTGCCGAATTCATCGTTCGTGACCGCATGCGGGGAAGCCGCATTCACGGCTCCGGATATGTCCTCGTGTCGGATGCAATAATCGATCAAATCCACGATATCGTCGATATGTATCCAGGAGAGCCATTGTTTGCCGCTGCCGATCTTACCGCCTACGCCTAGTTTATAGGGCAGCAGCATTTTGGGAAGGGCTCCGCCTTTACCGCCCAGAACAACGCTGATGCGCAGCTTGATTAACCGGTCGACCGGGATGCGGTCGGCCGCTTGCTCCCATCGCTGCACAACTTCGGACGGGAAATCCATAATCGTGGCAGGGCTTTCCTCATCAAACGTTTCAAACTCGGATGTGCCGTAAATGGCCATCGCTGATGCTTGAATAACGACCGAAGGTTTATGCTCCAGGCGGTCCATCAGTTCGGCTACGGAGGAGACGGTTCGTTGTCTTGATTGAAGGATTCTCTGCTTGCCTGCTTGCGTCCAGCGTTGACTAAGGGAAGAGCCTGCTAGGTTAACGAGGGCATCCAAATCCTCAAACCGCTCGGGATGGGACTTCATCTCATCCCAGGTCAGATAAGATATAGGCCTGTCTTGTTTGTGATGGGGAGGAACGTCCGGCTTCGATCTGGTGACGATGATAACGTCATGTCCGTCGCGCTGCCAACGCGAACACATTGCCTGCCCAATGAAACCGGTGCCTCCGCAAATGGCTATTCTCATATAAACCTCCTTATACTTATCATTGGATCTAACAAGGTCACTGCTGCAGCTAATTTCGCTACCTAGTTGCGTTCGCAACTCCGCTGAATCGTTTTTCCATAGCTTCGAGGTTGTCTTATACTTCAAGCCAATAGTGCTGAGGATCATTACCCGTAAAACGTTTAAATGAGTGGTGAATGCAACATTATACAATCCATTATACAAAAAATGCGGTATGATTCCGTTATATGATTTTTCGGTCATTACTTCATTTTGTCCATGATTTAAATGGTAAGGGGTGCGGGATGGGACTTATAGAGAAACTTCAAACTTTGGTCATCATGGGCGCGGTGGCGATCGGGCTGTTATTGGGGCAGCTTCCGATTGTTTCGGAATATGCAGACTACGGGATCGTTCCTTTTTTGCTGCTGATGTTGTATGGATTGTTCTTGACGATACCGCTGCAGCAGTTAAGAGAGGCGTTCAAGAATATCAAGTTTCTGGGGGCGAGCACCGCCATTAATTTTATCTGGACGCCGCTGCTTGCTTGGGGACTCGGTGCTGTCTTTCTGTCGGATCACCCGGCGCTATGGATCGGATTCATTATGTTGATGGTGACCCCATGTACCGACTGGTATTTGGTATTTACCTCGATTGCCAAGGGGAACGTGCCCTTGTCAACATCGGTGCTGCCCTTTAATCTGATCCTCCAGGTGCTGCTGCTTCCGCTATATTTGCTCTTGTTCTCCGGTACGATCGAAACGATATCGCTGGGAACGCTGGTCGAAAGCGTGCTGCTTGTGCTTGTAGTTCCGTTCACTCTTGCACATCTCACCCGTTTCTTGCTGAGAGCGAAGAAAGAGGCACTGGAGCACAAGGTGATGCCATTTTTTGGCCGGGCACAGATTGTCTTTCTATGTCTTGCCATTGTCGCGATGTTTGCGTCTCAAGGGTCATACTTATTGAATCATATGGACATGATTTATATTCTCATTGTTCCGATCTTGATTTATTTTATGATGAATTACATGCTGGGCAGCGTAGTGGGCAGAATGCTGCGTTTCTCTTACGAGGATTCGGTTAGCCTCCATTTAACAATCATTGCCCGGAACTCCCCGGTGGCTCTCGCGATCGCCGTGACGACCTTTCCGGAACAGCCGGTCATTGCCCTTGCCCTGGTTATCGGACCGCTGATCGAACTGCCCGTGCTTGCTGTTGTCTCTCAGCTGCTGCTTCTATCAAGAAGAATGAAGGCGAAGTCGATTAAATAACTGTGCTCAGGCCCTATCATGAAAGTGGCACGGTGAATCGCAGTATCAGGATAAGCTGCAAAGCCTGAGTGAGAGAGGAACCAGAAAAACAGTTTGTCGCACCCGTTGTTATTTGAGCCAGGGGGTGAACAAACTGTTTTTTTGTGCAAGCACGGCAGTGAATCGTCACGCAAACGCCTGCCTTACGATCCCAACGGCCTGGTCCAGTTCCGTTCTGGTGATGATGAGCGGAGGGGCGAAACGGATAATGGATTCATGGGTTTCTTTGCAGAGCAAACCGAGATCCTTTAGTGTCTCGCAGTAGGTTCTGGCTGGTACCTTCAGTTCCATGCCGATGAATAGGCCCCTGCCGCGCACTTCCTGAATATCGGGATGCCGAATGGATCGAAGCTGCTGAAGAAAATAGTCGCCGAGCTCCAGGGAGTTGTCTTCGAGCCCTTCCTCTATGAACACATCCATGGAAGCGATGGCCACCGCGCAGCCGAGCGGATTCCCGCCGAAGGTGGAGCCGTGGGACCCCGGCTCGAATACACCGAGAATATCGGCGTCCGCCGCCACGGCAGAGACGGGGAAAACGCCGCCGCCCAGCGCTTTTCCGAGGATGTACATATCCGGCACGACATCCTCCCAGTCGCAGGCAAAACGTTTTCCAGTCCTGCCGAAACCGGTTTGGATTTCGTCCGCGAGCAGAAGAACGCGATGCTGCTTGCACAGCTCCATTGCGCCGCTAAGGTATCCGTCAGGAGGGATGACGATACCGGATTCTCCCTGGATCGGCTCTACAAGAAAGGCGGCCGTATTCGGTGAGATGGCCTGCTTCAGCGCTTCCAGGTCGCCATAGGGGATTACTTTGAAGCCCGGCGTGAACGGGCCGAAGTCTTCCCGATATTCGCTGGATGAGGAGAAGGAGGTAACGGTGATCGTGCGGCCGTGGAAATTACCTTCGCAGACGATGATTTCAGCCTGATTGGCCGGTATGCCTTTCTTCCGGTAAGCATAGCGGCGTGCTGCCTTGAGCGCCGTCTCAACAGCCTCGGCCCCCGTATTCATGGGAAGGATCATGTCTTTATGGGTGAAAGCAGACAGCTTCTCGTAAAACTCGCCCAGTTGATCATGATGGAATGCGCGCGAAGTCAGCGTCACCTTATCTGCTTGTTCCTTTAAAGCGCCGATTATTCGGGGATGACAATGACCTGCATTCAGCGCTGAGTAGGCGCTTAACATATCGATGTACCGTTTGCCATCTGAATCCGTCACATGGATGCCTGCCGCTTCGGCAATGACGATGGGTAGCGGGTGGTAGTTTCTCGCGCCGTACCTCTCGGCTTTCTCGATATGCGGGTTTGAAGGGTCCATAGCGTTACCTCCTTGGGAGTCTTAAGAAACCTAACCGGCGGCTGGCATCGGATACCGCGCCAAAAAAGGCCTCTCATAATCAAGCATGAGGACGTGTCACAAGATGCTTTCGCCCAGCATGGAGCCGATTAAGCCGACAAGCAGCCGGGACGTTGTCTGTCCGCGGTCCAGCAGAGGGTTGTTCTCCACGAATTCGGCCGAGGTCAGAATAGCGGATTCCGACAGCATCTCCATGGCCAGATGCGCTTCCCGGTAACTGAGTCCGCCCTGAACCGGCGTTCCCGTTCCAGGTGCGATTTTCGGATCGACACTATCGATATCGAAGGAGAGGTGAACGCCATCCGTGCCCGTTGACGCTATTCGGATAGCCTCCTTCATGACTCGGAACATGCCCATGCGGTCGATGTCCTGCATCGTGAAGCAGGTAATGCCTTCCCGGCGGATGAAATCCCGTTCGCCCTGATCGAGGGAACGCGCGCCAATGAGCACCACATGCTCCGGCTTGATCGTTGATTTTACGCCGCCGATCGATGTTAGCCGCGCATCGCCTCTTCCCAAGCTGACAGCCAGCGACATGCCGTGGATATTGCCGCTTGGAGTTGTATCCGGCGTATTGAGATCGGAGTGGGCATCAATCCAGATGACGCCCAGGCTTTGATAGTGCCGGGTAAGCCCGGCTAGCGTGCCGATTGCAATGCTATGGTCACCGCCAAGGACAAGCGGGAAGACGCCCGATTGTGCCAGGGCAGACACATGAGCTGCGAGCTGCTCGTTAATCGTTATGACTTCTTTCAGATGTTTTAATTGAGGATGGTGCGTTTCATCCTTGTGTTCGGGGAGTCCAGCAAGGTCATCGACCTGGTAGGATACACCGAGCATGTCAAGCTTACGTTTCAAGCCGGCTCCGAAAATCGCATTCGGTCCCTGGCTTGCGCCGCGGCGGGTAGCACCCCGGTCAAACGGCACCGGGACGATGGTTACGGTGGACGGAAGATTTCTCATCATAGGTTCACCTCCACTTTGTAACAGTGTATTCAGGAGCCCGGCTAAGTGACTTGGGCAAACCCCTATACAAGCTGATCCAATATGGAAAGTTGAGGTGAAGCTGCCATCAGAAAAATACCCTTGATGCATGATTCACAGGGCACCGCAGGGGGCCTTATGATCCTGGATCAAGGGTTGCAAATCGTTCATATATGACAGTATATGCGGTCTGTCTTCCGAGAAAGTACGTCGATCGACGTTTATTTCACCGTTTTATTATAGGTTTCGATCTTGGAGCTAATCTCCTGGGCGGCTTTGTCCAGTGCTTCCTGCGCCGTTTTTTTGCCGTTCAGCACTTCTTCGATTGCTGTTTCCGTCAGCTGGCGGGCTTCAGGGAATACGCCCATGACAGCGCCCTGTGTTGCCAGATTGGCTTTCGTTTGATGCAATTGGTCCACGGCCGTCTGGAATTGCGGATATTTCTCCAGATTTTCTTTCACGAGGGCCTCTTCGTAAGCTTTTGTCGTTACTGGGAAGTAACCCGTGTTGATATGCCAGTAGGCTTGCGTTTGCGGCTCGGCCAAATATTTCATGAATTCCCAGGCTGCCTGCTGTTCTTCTTCCGATTTGTTGTTCATCAGCCACAGGCTTGCACCGCCGATAATAACGCCGCCTTCGCCGCCGTCAGCAGGCTTTGGAAGGAAAGCTGTGCCGACTTCGAATTTGCCTTCCGCTGCGCTGACGATACCGCGGAGCGAAGCCGTGGAGTCCAGCGTCATGGCGATTTGGCCGGCTGCAAAAGCTTTTTTGGTGTCATCCGTTTTACGTCCCAGGTTCAGCAGAACTTTATCGTCCAGCATTTGCTTCCACCATTCCAGCGTCTTCACGGCAGCGCCGTTGTTGACTTGCGAAGCGGTTGCCGGGGAAGTGCGGCCGTTGCCGTTGTTCAGCAGCTCAACGCCTTGGTTCGCAAGGAATTGCTCCATGAACCAGCCGTAGATCGCAAAGGATGCGCCGGCTTGGCCGCCTTTCGTTAGCGCCTTGGCCGCTTCGGCTACCTCTTCGTAGGTTTTTGGAGGATTTTCCGGATCCAGTCCGGCCGCTTTAAAGGCATCCTTGTTGTAGTAAAGGATCGGGTTGGAGGAGTTAAATGGCATCGAATACAATTGGTTGTCGAATGTATAGTAATTTTTAATATTCGGTTCCAAGGAGGAAATGTCGTATGCTTCAGCATCCATGAAGTCCTGAACCGGACGGATCGCCTTGGTGTCCATCATGAAACGACTGCCGATTTCGTACACCTGAATCATGGTCGGGCCGCTGTTCGATCCCAAGGAAGCCTTCAGCTTGTTCAAGCTTTCATCGTACGTTCCTTGAAACACGCCCTCTACCTGAATATCCTTGTGGGCCGCATTAAAATCGGAGATCAGCTTGTCCGCGACGGTCCCGAGCTCACCGCTCATGGAATGCCACCATACGACCTTAACAGGTTCTTTGGCCGGTTCGCTGCCGGCGGCAACGGTCGTTTCTCCAGCGGCTGGCGTATTGCTGCAAGCGGCGCTGATCAGCATGAAGCAGGAAAGCAGGAGCAGCGCGAAGGACCTTTTACCAAAACGTTTCATGATCGGTTAATCTCTCCCTTTTTGAAAATAAAGTATGGTTTGATCTATCAGAAATTGCGCGGCCCGTTTCTTATCGATAACCGGCACGCAAGGCTGATTCATTATAGTCCGACTAATATGGCGATTAGCCCTTCAACGCGCCTGCCGTGATGCCGCGGACAAGCGGCTTCAAACCGAGTGCAAGCAGCAGCAGGGAAGGAAGCAGCAGAAGGAGTACGCCGGACAGAATCAAATTCCACGAATTCATTTCTTCGAACTGCAGCATGCCAATCCCGATCTGAACGGTACGCATCTCTACGCGGTTGGTGGTCAAGAGCGGCCACAGGTACATGTTCCAATTGTTCAGGAACGAGTACACGCCCAGCGTGGCAATTCCAGGTACGGATAACGGCACCACCATGCTCAGAAAAATCCGGACATGGCCGCAGCCGTCCACGCGGGCCGCTTCAAACAGCTCCTTCGGCAGCTGCAGAAAGGCTTGTCTGAGCAGGAAGGTTCCGAAGGCGGTTGCCAGAAATGGAACGATAAGCCCTTGGTAGGTATCGAGCCAATTCAAGCTTTTGACCGTCAGATAGTTCGGGATCATGATCACTTCCCACGGGATCATCATGGTGGCGAGAAAGAGGCTGAACAGCAGTGTTTTTCCCGGGAACCGGAGGAAGGCAAAGGCGTATGCCGCCAGGCTTGCGGTCACGATCTGCCCGACCATGATGGCAATGGAGACGACCAGGCTGTTTCCGATAAAGGTAAGGACAGGGATCGTATCGATCACCTTGGCGAAATTGGACAGATTGATGGTTTCCGGAAGCAGAGGCGGAGGATAAACGGCCGATTCAGCCTCGCTCATAAGCGATGTCGACAAGGTGTATAGAAGCGGAAAGGCAACGACCAGCGAACAGAGCAGCAGCGCGAAGTAGATGAAGCTTTTGGGCATGAGACGCATGTTCATTGGTAATGCACCTTCTTCTCCACGAATTTAAATTGAAAGACGGTCAGCAGCAGAATGATCGCAAACAGGATGAGTGCTTGCGCACTGCCGATACCGAAGCGGAAGTTGACGAATGCATCCTGATAGATATTGAACACGATAACGTTGGTGCTGTTCATCGGACCTCCCTTGGTCAGGATGTTGATCTGTCCAAACGCTTGGAAGGCGCCAATAACTGACACGACGGATGTGAAGAATAACGTAGGGGAGATCAGCGGCATCGTAATCCGGAAGAAGGTTCTTAACGGACCGGAGCCGTCAATCTTGGTGCTGTCGTAGATATCCTCGGATACGCCCTGCATGCCGCTCAGCATCAGGATGTAATTAAACCCAAGATTCATCCAGACTGTCATAATGGCAACGGAGATCATGGCCCATTTCGGATCGGTCAGCCATTGGATGGGCTGCGTGCCGAGTTGCGACAGGAAATAATTCAGCATGCCCATAGTCGGATGGTAGAGGATCATCCAGATCATCGAGCCGGTACCGACGGACACGGCCATGGGCAGCGAGAATATAAAACGGAATATTTTCATGCCTTTCAGTTTATTGTGCGTCAGGGCTGCGAGCAGTATGGCGGCTGCCATGCCGGTCGGGACCGTCAGTACGATAAACAGCAGTGTGTTGCCGAAACTGGTATAAAACATCTCGGAGGCTAGTATCTCCTTGAAATTATCGAACCCTACGAATTCGGCTACCCGGCCTTGAGGATCGGTCAGGAACAAGCTCAGATAGACGGATTTGAGCAGCGGATAAAACAGAAACAGACCGAAAATGAGCAGCGAAGGTGCTAGACATGCATAAGCGAGCATGATTTCCCTGCGTCTTGTTTTCTTGATAGAGATCGGTTTCGCCGCTGTTGAAGGCTCAGCTTCGCTGACCGGCGGTGTCAGAGAATGACCCGGAGAAGGAAGCATAAATTCTTTTTCCATAATCATGTTTACCTCACTTTCCTGCTTGGCCTTACAGGTATTGAGTATAGGAGCCGGATGTAAACTCCAGTAAAGGTTTTTGTAAGAATACCGTAATTTATTGCTGGGCATGTTAGTTACTGCCGGCAACCTGACGGCTACCGTAGCCCAGCAGCCGGAGCTGATCGGTCAGCTTGCCGTCGGGGCAGCCAAAGACGTGCTCCAGGGCAAAGAGGTGGAAGAGAATATCGCCGCACCATTGAAATTGGTGGTGAAGGAGTAATCTAGCATGATTTAGAAGCGTTACCTTTTGCGATAGTAGCAGGGTAACGCTTTTTTTCCGGGAAATATATTGATCATTTCTTACAGGATGCGAAGTAACTCACAGCCTTGCGATAACGGCGGGAATACAATATCGTTAAAAGAGGACAGTTATTTCGCATATTATATTATAATGGATGTGTATGCGGTTACTTCTTAGATGTGATAAAGGAGCTATGTGACTATGATGATGGAGAAAAGAAAACATGCAATCGTGATCGTAGGTTATGGCGGAATGGGCAGCTACCATGCCAAGCTGATTAAGGACAATGCATTTCTTGAGGTTACGGGAACCTACGATATTTTGGAAGATCGCCGGGAGGTATCCCAGCAAGACGGGTATCCTGCCTACGAAAGCTATGAACAGGTACTAAACGATGCTGCGGTTGACGTGGTGCTCATTGCAACGCCTAATGACGTGCACAAGGAACTGGCGCTTCAGGCATTTAAAGCCGGTAAGCATGTCATCTGCGAGAAGCCGGTAACATTGTCCGTCAGTGACTTCAAAGAGATGGTGGCTGCGGCCGATGCTGCTGGCCGGGTACTGATGGTTCACCAGAACCGCCGCTGGGACGAGGATTTCCTGACCATTAAACAAATGTACAATGAGAAAACGATAGGCGACCTGTTCCGAATTGAATCCAGGGTGCACGGGGCGAATGGCATACCGGGCGACTGGCGTCATCTGGAAGCCCACGGTGGCGGCATGCTGCTGGACTGGGGCGTGCATCTTCTTGACCAGGTCCTGTTCATGGTAGACAGCCGAATGACCAGCCTGAGCAGTCGCTTGAGCTTTATTCTCGGTGATGAGGTCGATGACGGTTTTGAATCGACCATTGAATTTGAGAACGGCGTATCCGTTCTGATTGAAGTGGGAACGACCAATTTCATAACGCTGCCTCGCTGGTACGTCAAAGGAACCGAGGGAACCGGTATTATTGAGGACTGGTCGTTAAACGGAAGAGTCGTTACCCGGAACCAGGATGCCGTGAAGGTGGAGCCGAAGCCGATTCAAGCCGGGGTAGGCTTGACCAAAACGATGGCCCCTCCTTCCGAAGAAGCTACCATTACTGGAGCACTGCCAGAGCCATACCGTCAATCCAGCAGCTTCTTCGATAACTTTGCGGCCGTGATCCAAGGCGAGGCAGAACCGATTGTGAAGAACGAGGAAGTGCTGCGCGTCCTGAACCTGATCGAAGCGGTGTTTGAATCGGCCCGAACAGGGGAAACGCTGAAGGATTTCGATATTTACCCTGCGTAATCTATACAGATTAGCACTCATTATGATCATAGAAAAAGTACCGCGGCTGCCAAGCAAATTAGGCTTGAGGCTGCGGTACTTTTTATTTTTCATATTGTGGTTGCTGACAGCAAGTCTCGAAACTCGTCGAAAGTGTGATGTTATTTCGCATGATCAACCTTGCCGCTGCTCCCGCTTTGCAGCACCCGCCTGTAGTCACTGGGCGACCAGCCCGTATCCTGCTTGAACAGCTTTGAGAAATAGGAATAGTTGGCGTACCCCACCTTTGCCGCAATCTGGTACACCGACAATGGAGTCGATTCCAGCAGATGCTTGGCCGCCTTGATGCGGGACTGAATGATGTAAGTCCCCAAAGAGACGCCTGTCTCTTTCTTGAACACGCGGGCCAAATAATCCGGGTTGAGATAGACGATTTCCGCCAGGCTCGTTCGCGTCAGCTCATCCCCGTAATGGCCCCCAATATAATGCTTGATCTCCTCCACCACGGTATGCGAATGGTCGGCGTAGGCATGATATTCTGCTGCCGTGCTGACGAGATATTCCGTATATTTCTCCATATCTTCAATCGAGTTCAAGGATTGCAGGAACAGCTGGTCATTGGTTTTGCCGGTATACAGCTTATGAGCCTGGATCTCTTTGCCCTTCAGATAAGAATACACCAGCTGCACGATATCCAAGCGGAATAATCGCAGCACCGAAGCATTGTAGACGCCATTCTTGGCTAGGTTTTGCAAGTATTTGCGGGTTTCTGCCAGAAACCCAGCCGGATTGTTCCCGCTGAGAAGGACTTCCCAGTCTTGCAGCGGGGGAGGGGTGTACGTGGCTTCTTGCAGGGAATGGCGCTCCAGAAAAACAATCTGATTCCGCTTTTTGATCATATCCTCATTCATTTGCAGCAGCATCCGAATGGACTTATTGATCTCCTCCAACGCCACCGAAATCGATATGCTGCAGGAAGCATCGCTTCGGAGAAATTGATTGGCTTTTTCAATGAACGACGTGCAGATGTATTCCATGACGCGGGAGTCAGGAGGATGATTCCATTTCAGCATGACCATCCAATTGTAATCCTTATATTCCATAGCGGCTTCAACCGTGAAAAGCGGGTCCTGGAACAATTCGGACAGCACGTTGAGAAACGCATAATCAAACAGGTCTTTGTCTTCTTTACCCAAACTTTGATCATGCGGAAAAATAGTGATGAGCACAGGAAGAAATAGATCCGACATCTCATAGGAGAGTTTCTGTTCCGTGATATATCCTGCGATGGCGGCCCGGTCCGAAGAAGCTTTCCTTTCTTTTATCAGCTTGCTCCAAAAATGCTCCTGGAGCTTTTTTTGATTTTTTTTCCACAGCTGTCCGTCCTGTATCGCTTCCTGATCGCTTTGCTGTTCCTTTGCTTTATAGGCGGCCTTGGAGATGATGAGGCTAAGCTTATCGAATTCAATCGGCTTTAGAAAATAGTCAAAGCTTTGCAGCTCAATGGCTTTCTGCGCATAGTTGAAATCAGCGTAATTCGTCAGAAATATCGTCTGAATGCCGTATTGTTCCTCGCGTATCCAGGCGAGAAGCTCGAGTCCGCTGCCTTGCGGCATTTCGATATCGCAGATGAGGATCTGGACCGAATGCTGCTGCAGTATATCCCTTGCCTGCGCAACGCTGTAAGCGGTATGGACCTGTTCGATCGAAAGTGCCTTCCAATCGATTTTCTTCTCCAGTGCGGCCACGACAAAATAATCATCATCAACTAGCAATACGTTCATTGAATTTCTCCTCTCCGTTCCTGCACGGGTTGTGGAAGCGTTAATCTGACGCAAGCGCCGCCCTCTTCCGGGTTCGAAAATTCCACATGCGCCCGGCGATGATAGAGCAGCTCCAGCCGCTGAAGGGTGTTCATGATCCCGATGTGTTTTCCTTCGCTTTGATCGAGTGGTTTGCGAGCTGCCAATTTGTCCAATACTTCTGCGGGAAACCCGGGTCCGGTATCGGATATCCGGATGACCATGTAAGTTTTATCCCCCTCCATCCGTAGGCTAACGTCCAATCGAATTTGCAGCTCATGATCTCGGGATACGGCGTATTTCACCGCGTTTTCGATAAAGGTCTGGAGCACGAGTGGTGGAATGGTGAGACCGGTCAACTCCTCTTCAAAATCAATACGATAAGAAAAGGCATCGCGATAACGGTGCTTCTGAATCTCCAAGTAAATCCGGACATGCTCGATTTCGTCTTCCAGCCGTACGACATTATCTCCGCTTTGAAAGATGTAACGAAAGTATTTGGACGTGGACAGCGACATATATTCGATTTCCTTAAACATCTGCATTTGCGCCATGCTGTAGATGTTCGTCAAGCAGTTCAGGAAAAAATGGGGGTTGATCTGCAGCTTCATATAATCCAGCTGGATTCTCTGTTTATCCAGCTGCTGCTCGTAAATATCGATTTTAAACTTCTTGATCTGTTCGATCAGATGTTTGAATTGGGAGTTGACCTGCTCGAGCTCGATGATCTCGCTGCTCATGAAATCCAGATTCTCGCTATCCTCATGGATGCGCCTTACGTTTTCCGAGAAATTCTGAATCGGCTTTAACACCTTCTTCTTGAAATACAGCATAACCACGCTGAGCGTGCACGTCAGTATAACAAACAGCAGCATAATGAGGAGCTGGGCGATCATAATGGTCTCAAATATGCCGAACTGGATGACCAGCTGCACGTTGAAGGAGGCGTTCGAGAATCCCTCAGTGACCGTTGTCCGGGGCTGTGACAGACTAAAGGGGGAGGCCTTGGCAGCTTCGATCTTGGCTCCCGGCTCGCCGATAACGGCGCTCGAAAGGGCTGCCCCTTGATGATCCACCAGAGAGACGTAACCATCCTGGCCCAAATCCAGCTGCTGGAGCGGCCGGATCAGATCGTCAGCGGAGATGAGACAGATCAGATACCGGTTGTGGTAAGGAACGATGTTGATGATGTAATGCGTGTTCTGAACAAGGATCGGATTCCAGTTGGAGTAGAACGTTTCGTATACGTTTTTGGAATCCGTGAGGGAGACGATCTGTTGCTTGAGTTCCAGGAACTCTGTATATGACAGGGACATGGGTGCATAGTTCTGAAAAAAATCCTGTTCCTTTAAATAGAAGAAGAAGTTGTATTCCTGGCCGTAGTTTTTTTGAAGCTCGTTAAACCGTTTATGCACTCTTTCGCTTGACTTGATGTAATCCACGTAATCGGTGCCGGGGGTATCCATGATCTTAACGCTCTCATCATTCGCCAGTGTCCAGCCCATATAGTGGTTGATGTAGGAGAAGTCATGATTGATCTGCCTGATGTACAGATTCGCCGTATCCTGCAGATATCGGGTCGATTGCTGCTTCACGATGAAGATGGAAGCGAAGCTGATCACGAGATCCACCACGAGGGCAAAAATCGAGATAAAGAGCATGATTTTCACATAGTGGCGGATGGGATAGGGCTTGTTATTCAGTGCTTTAACCATAGGGATACCGTGATTCCTTTCAATTCGCCTAATCATGAAAGCGTTTTAATAGTGGTACTGATCATTATAAAGGGAAAGGACGAAAAAAACAGGAGCTAACGCTCGGGCATCTTCCATAAAGTCCGGATACCACATCGTAAAGTCCGGATAATAGCATGCTTGTATATGGAAATCGAGGATTCCTTGAAGGGGGACAAGGCGAAGGTCCGAATAACGCATGATGAGGTCCAAATAACGATTCCGGGCGGAAGTATACTTGAGTTGCTTACGCGACATGCCGGATTACGACGACGCGAACAGAAAGGGGAATCGATTTGAAAGCAGGCCAACTGAATAGAACCACGCACCCAACCCTCGGGCGGATCAAAAAGAACTGGGGCCTGTATTTGCTGCTGCTGCCTGCGGTTGTGCTGGTTTTGTTATTTTCTTACGTACCGATGTACGGGATCTTGATCGCATTTAAGGACTACAGTCCCGCCCTCGGGATTATGGACAGTCCATGGGCGGGTCTGAAGTATTTTGAGAAGTTTTTTAACTCCTATCAATTCTCGACAACGATCACCAACACGATTGTAATCAGCTTATACAGCGTTGCGACGTTCCCGATTCCAATCATGCTTGCACTGATGGTCAATCAAATGCGCCAGAATTGGTTCAAGCGCTTCTTCCAGACGGTAACCTATATGCCGCATTTTATATCCACGGTCGTGATGGTCGGACTCATGCTGATTCTGTTCTCGCCGGGCTCGGGATTGATCGGGAATATATTCCGTCTATTCGGTGCGGAAGCGCCGAACCTGATGGGATCGGCCGGCTTGTTCAGCAGTGTGTATGTATGGTCGGATGTGTGGCAGCATACGGGCTGGGACAGCATTATCTATATCGCGGCGTTATCTGCGGTGAGCCCCAGCTTGTACGAAGCGGCCACGATGGACGGGGCAAGCCGGTGGCAAAAAATCCGGTTTATCGATATCCCGATGCTGATGCCAACGGTCGTGACCCTGCTCATTTTGCGGATCGGCAGCTTGCTTGGTGTCGGCTTCGAGAAGGTTTATCTCATGCAAAACAGTCTCAATATTACCTCCAGCGAGGTCATCTCCACGTATGTGTACAAAATCGGCATGCTGAGCAGCCAATTCAGCTTCTCGTCGGCGATCAATCTGTTTAATACGGTCATTAATTTTGTTCTGTTGATTCTGGTCAACCAGATTTCGAAAAAATATAGCGAGAACAGTTTGTGGTAACGCAAGAGAGGAAGGGTTCTATGGGCGTAGTGGAAATAAGAGAGAAGACGGCGCCAAGGCAGAGGAATACCCGATCTTCCGACAGGGTGCTGGAAATCGGCCTGTATGTATTCGCCGTCTTGATGCTGATCGTGTTAATTTATCCGCTGTACTTCATCATCATCGCTTCGTTCAGCGAGCCGGCCGCGGTTGCGAATGGACAGGTATGGCTGTGGCCTGAGGATTTTACGCTGGCAGGCTATCAAGAATTGCTGAAGCACTCTAATATATGGATTGGGTACCGAAACACGATTGTGTATACGATTGTAGGTACCGCCATCGGCTTGGTGGTTAATATTTCTGCAGCTTACGCGCTCTCGCGAAAAGATCTCGTAGGTCGCAAATATATATCGCTGCTCTTTATTTTTACGATGTTTTTTAATGGCGGTTTGATTCCGACCTTTATGACGATCCGCGATTTCCATCTGTACGATACGTTTCTTGTCATGGTGCTGCCGTTCTCGGTTGCCGCCTTTAACATCATTGTGGCACGGACTTTTTTCCAGAGCAGCATTCCGGAGGATTTATGGGAGGCGGCTCAGCTTGATGGCTGCGGAAATCTGAGATATTTCATGACCATCGTAATTCCGCTATCGAAAGCAGTCATCTCGGTCATTGCCTTGTGGACGGCCGTGGGTCATTGGAACTCCTATTTCAATGCCCTGATCTATTTAAAAGATACGAACCTGTACCCGCTGCAGCTCATTCTGCGAAATATTCTGGTCACCAACCAGATGCAGTCCGCCATGGGTACCGGAGAGGCCGCGGCCATAGCGCTGCGACTCGCCAATATTATGCGTTATGCGGTCATTATCGTCGCAACGGTACCGATCATGTGCGTCTACCCGTTCGTGCAGAAGTATTTCAATCAGGGGGTGATGATCGGAGCCGTGAAGTCGTAAAGCCGGATGGATCTATTAAAAATAATAATTGGGGGAATGGTTGAATGGGAACAAATAAGGCAATGAGGAGACATCGTCTGAAGCTGGCTGCCGCCATCATATTGGCCGTAATCCTGCTGCTAAACTTGGCGGGCTGCAGCGGCGGCAAGAGCAATGACACCACGACGGATGCCGAAGCGGCTTTTAACAAAGAAGGTCTGCCGATTGTCAATGAGCCGATAACGCTGGACGTACTGACGGTTCGCTGGGGCAACATGGGGGATACATTCCTCCAGAACCAGTGGCTCAAGGATTTAGAGAAGGAGACCAATGTCAAAATCAATTGGCAAATCATGTCCTCCAATGACTGGGGCGAGCAAAAATCGATCATGCTGGCCAGCGGTACGCTGCCGGATATTATTTTCGGCGATATCGTATTCAGCGATTCCGACATCGTGAACAACCTGTCGTATTTCCGCCCGCTGGATGACTACATCGATCAATACATGCCGAACCTGAAAGCGGCGCTGGAAGAAACGCCCGAGATGAAGAAGATGAGCACATTCCCCGACGGGAAAATCTACTCCTTGCCGGCGCGGCTGCCGTCAAGGCCGAAAGCATCGATCCAGCCGATCATTAACAAAACATGGCTCGATCAACTTGGGTTGGACATTCCGGACAACACAGACGAGCTGTACGAGGTGTTCAAGGCGTTTAAAGAACAGGATCCGAACGGCAATGGCAAGGCCGACGAAATTCCGGTCAGCGGATCGGGGAACATCAGCATCGACCTGTTGAACCCGTTCGGGATCACGGACATCAACGGAAACAGCATGATGGTCATCGATAACGAGCCCGTGTTCTACCCGGTGACGGAGAACTACAAGGAAGCGATCAAGTGGGCACATAAGCTGTATTCGGAAGGCCTGATCGACCAGGAGATCTTCACGCAGGACAGCACCATGTCCACGGCGAAGCATCAGAATCCGGATGCGGCGCTGATCGGTTTCTCAAACCAATGGGTGCCGGATGCGGTGTTCGGGAAATGGAAGGATCAATATATTGCGATTCCGTCCATCGCCGGACCTGACGGAAACAGGTATCAGGGCGGCGAGCCGCAAGGCATGAGCCTGCGGAGAAACGAGTTCCTTATCACCACGTCGAACAAGTATCCGGAAATTTCGGCTCGCTTCGCGGACCAGTTCTACACCAATGAAGCGAGCATCCAAAATTTCTGGGGCGCCATCGGCACGGTGATTCAGAAGAACGACGACGGAACGTTTACGCTCATGAGTCCGCCGGAAGGCACGAGTGCGGATGCGTGGTACTGGGAGCAATCCGTAAGGGATTTCGGTCCCAAGTACGTAAGCCCGAGCTTCGAGAAAAACATCATACTGGATGAGACCACGGGCGACGGTTTGAAGCTGGTCATCGACAAGTTGGGCAGCGATTATGTAACGACGCCGTTCCCGAACGTGATGTACAGCGCCGAAGAATTCCAGGAGCTGCCTACGCTGACAACGGATATCGACGGTTATGTCGGCACCACCCGCGCGAAGTGGATATCCGAAGGCAATATCGATGCGGAATGGGACGCTTACGTCAAGCAGCTGAACGATATGGGCCTTGAGCGGCTGGTACAAATCCGCAAGGAAGCCTATCAGCGGTATATCAGCGTGAAATAGTGACTGCTATGTTACATCTGACTGCCCTGCAGATCGACACGCTGCGGGGCAGTAACATTTCGAACGATGACGAAACTGTGATTTATTTTATACGATCAGCTTCAACGGAGAAGGCGGAATTGTTTTGGAGAAGCGAAGCGTTCCCCTGAAAGCTTTCCATCGGAAAGCTCGCAACGAAAGCATATGCTATCCCCGGATTTCAACAATTATTCATTTCATTCCGAAAAAATCCGGGGGTAACAGGGATCGGAAAAACAATCCGCATGCGCAGTGATGAGTTTCGGTTCATCCCTAAAATCTACACGAGCAACATCCTAGTGATAGATAGATTTATAAACAAGGAGTGTTTCGATGATGAACAAATTTCGAATCGGCTTAATTGGTCTGGGTGGAATGGCGCAGGAGCACATCCGCTGGATGAATGAAGAGAATACGTATCAATTTGTGGCCGTGAGCGACGTCAATGGCGAAGCCGTGGACAGAGTAGGCCATCAGCTGGGGATTGAGGGTGGCAAGCGCTATGCGGACTTTAAGGATTTAATTGAGGATCCTGACGTCGATGCCGTCATTTCGGTTACGCCTAACAACGTGCACGCGGATATTATCAGCGCATGCTTGCAAGCGGGCAAACCTTTTTTGACGGAAAAACCATTTACGCGAGTGCTCGAAGAGGCCATCCCCTTGCTGGAGTTATATGAGAAGTTGCCCGTTCCGGCTATGATTGGCTTTACATACCGTTATACGCCGGCTTTTCGTTATGCCAGGGAACTCATCCGTACAGGCAAACTCGGGACGATCCGTCACTTCTCTATTCAGTATTTGCAAGGGTTTGGCGTGCCGAACCAGCAGGTTCCCTACATGTGGAGATACAACAAAGCCATCACAGGGACGGGGACCCTGGGAGATTTGGGTTCGCATATGATCGATATGGCCCGATTTCTGTTTGGAGAATTTGAAGAAATTACGGCCCAGCTACATACCATCATTCCAGAACGTAGGGACCCGGTAACGGGAGCGATGGCCAAGATCGAAGTTGATGATTTTGCCAGCTTTCAGGCACGGATGGCCGATGGCATGATGGGCGTGTTCCAGACATCACGCAATGCGTTCGGTTCAAGCAACCAGCATGAGGTGTCCATTTACGGCGATCATGGCACGGTCCATGCCAGCACATTGGACCCGGAACGGGTGGTATGGATTCGCGAAGAAGAGCCCGGGCAGCTGGCTAGAACGACCATGGAAGTGCCGCAGCATTGCAAGGTCAAGCAGTATGCCGATTTTGCCGCGATATTGCGGGGGACGCCTGCCGATGGAGTCCCCGGGTTTATGGACGGATACCGGAATCAAGAGGTGCTGGATGCGGTCGTTAGAGCAAGCGAGACCAAGGCGGTGGTAGAGCTTCGAAATACGGGCCAACGAATCCAGAGTTTGTCATAACGTCTTGCCCATCCAGATATACAGCGCCATCAAAGTGAACAGAAACAGGCAAAAGTTAACGCTTACAAATAATCCGCGAAGGAACGCGGAGCGGTGGAATTGAAATGGAGTTTTAAGCTCACCCGTACCTTCGATTAGGAATAAGATCAGTACCGTGTGAATGATCGTATGGCCAATGACTTCTTTGTAACCGAATACAAGGCTTGTCATAATAAAAATGCCAGATACCAGCAGAGCGGTGAATCGGCTCATGATGCCCACGATAAATGCCCACGCCAGTCCAATTTCGACAAAAGCGCTGATCATGACGAAATGCTCAATGGTAAATCCGAAGGTAGGAAGTCCGTAGCTGCCCATTACGGTGCAAGCGAGCTCGGGGATGGTCAGTTTTTCCATGGCAAGCCAAGCAAGGGACATGCCCGTGCATATATACATGACGGGAGCAGCCGTTCTTTTTATTGGAGTGCCGCACACAAACAGATAATATACAATACCGAGATAGATTAAATAATCGATGGAATGAAAAATGCCGTAGGTTAATGAAGCTTGTAGATAGAGCAAGAATAGGATGGCACCGCTCACCGGCAATGTGCGTTTATAGAGCAGGCAGGCTGCGGCGGCGGAGAGACCGAGGATAATCCACATGGAATTGGTTTTGAACTCGGGTGCCAGGTAAGAGCCGCTCAGAAGCTGCAGCACCAGGCCGATGGCCAGCCCTATGCGCAGAATGACTTCGGTATGGGGCCTTAGTCTGTGCAGCCATTGGTGAATTTTCATGACGGGCCTCATCTTACCCAAGGGATCGTGAAAGGCGCAGGTGAGTAATAGGATCAACAATGTAAACGCTAACCAAAACAGGAACGTCAGCGTAACGATACGCGGAAAGGGCAGGGGGACCCATTCAAAGTTGTCCGTAAACCATTTGACATGAATATAGATGTTGCTAATATTGGAGAAATGCATTACCATTCAATCAGTTCCTCCCTTAACCAACTCTAGTCACCTATCCAAGATAATACAATATTAGATAAAAAAGTATATTGTTGGATGAATATATCCCCCATTTTGAAAATATTATCCCTTAAGAGCATTGCTAGGCAGTATTTGACTTTACAGTCATAGTGTCACCAAACAAGCCGATCCATCCGGATCGGCTTGTTTTTTTATGTCCCATGTCCTTAGGATTCCTTATTCTATATAGTTAACATTTCGGCCAGACCAAGTTCAAGCATATTAATCTGGATTTCATGCGAGAAGAACTCCTTTAGCGATGCGATGGTTTTGCTATAATGATGTGAGCAAGCGGTTTAAGTCAGGGAAAAGGGTGAAGAAGATGAATGAAACGCAATACATAAGGGATACACCCACGAAGATCAGGAAGGGGCAGGGAGCGGTACTTATGCTGCAGGGCACGGCCTCGGACGTGGGCAAGAGCATTGTAACGACGGCGCTATGTCGCATATTTCTACAGGACGGTTATCGCACAGCTCCATACAAATCGCAAAATATGGCTCTTAATTCCTACGTGACGCTGGATGGCAAAGAGATCGGCAGAGCACAGGGCGTACAGGCTGAAGCCTGCGGCATTGCCGCAACAACGGACATGAATCCGATCCTGATCAAGCCGATAAAGGACATGCATTCGCAAATCGTGGTCCACGGCGTTCCCCACATGCAGATGAGTGCGATGGATTACCGGACGCAGTTCCTGCCGAAGGCCAAAGAGATTGTGCTGGATGCACTGGATCGACTACGGGAGAGCTACGATATCGTTGTCATGGAGGGCGCGGGAAGTCCGGCGGAGGTCAATCTTAAGGATCGGGACATTGTTAACATGAATTTGGCGGGATGGGCGGATTCGCCGGTTATTCTGGTTGCGGATATCGATCGCGGCGGCGTGTTCGCTTCCATTGTAGGTACGCTTGAACTGCTTGAGCCCCATGAGACGGCCAGGGTCAAAGGGTTCATCATTAACAAGTTCCGTGGGGATCTGGCGCTGCTTCAGCCGGGACTGGACTGGCTTGAAGAGCGGACAGGGATTCCCGTGCTGGGCGTACTCCCTTATATTCAGGACATGCGAATCGAGGCCGAGGATTCGGTTGTGCTGGATGAGCTTCAATATCAGAGACAGGAACAACGCGACCTCGATATTGTCGTGATCCGGTATCCGCGTATTTCGAATTTTACGGATGTTGAAACGCTGCGCTGGGAGCCGGATGTTGTCGTTCGTTTCGTTCAATCGGTGGATGAACTTGGCACGCCGGACGTCATTATTTTGCCTGGCACCAAGGATACGATCAGTGACCTCGGGTTCCTTCAGGATCGGGGCCTGGCCGATGAGATTTTAAGGCTGACGCAGCAGCGGGATGTGCAGTTGGTTGGCATCTGCGGAGGATATCAAATGTTGGGCGAGCAGCTGTCGGATCCGCATGCGGTCGAAGGCAGCGTTCGGGAGGCGAAGGGGCTCGGCCTGCTGCCGATTCGGACTTCTTTTTTAAAGCATAAAAGGACGGTTCGGGTGAAGGGGGAATTATTACAGCAACATCCGCTGAGGTTCGTTATATCGGATACAGAGGTCGATTCGACGATTACGGCCTATGAAATCCATATGGGCGTGACCGAATGGAGCGCCGTGTCTGACGGCTCAGGACACCGCCCGCTTTTTTCGATTGAAGCAGATGGCACAGATTCTTTAAAGGCAATAGAAGATATTCAGCCGCACCTTGAAGGGATTGCTACTTCTGATGGCCGCATATGGGGAAGCTATTTGCATGGCTTGTTTGACAATGATGTCTTCCGCAGGTCCTGGCTGAACGGCATTCGGATGAAGAAGGGGCTGATTCCAATTCCGGAAACGTTCAAAGCAGAAGAACGCAAATTCGCGGAATTTGACCGTATAGCGGACGTCGTTCGTAATCATGTGGATATGAAAAAAATATATGAAATCATCGGGTATATGCATTGAGATACAAGGAATGCATCCGACCATTCGGGTAATAATGATGAATAGGAAGATAACACCATGCACATGGCATGGTGTTATTTGCGTGGAGCGAAAAGAAAAAAGTTGATTAATTATAGGATAGGGGGGTATACTAAATATAGAGGCGGATGAAAATTCATCTTGCAGTATATCCCATGATTGGAGTGATAGCCCATGTTGAATAGGAAGGGCACCATACTAACCTTAACGGGCATACTTGCTTTTGGATTGTTGACAGCATGCGATAACGCGAAGCAGGCCCCTGATACGGGCGGTCATGGCGGAAACCATGAAAAGGAAAGCGAAAGCCAGGAAACGAACGGGCACAGTGAACACGCTGGCGGTCATGAAACGGCCTCAGATCATTACAACGCTGCATTTACATGGAATGAACCGGCAAGAGCAGGCGCCGAATCTGAGCTGACGATCCAAATTACGGATAAAGACGGTGGACCTGTCCAGGATTTTGATGTCAATCATGAGAAACTCCTGCATCTGATCATAGTGAATCGCGATTTGTCCTTCTTCAACCATATTCATCCGGATTACAAGGAGAAAGGCGTATTTACCGTGAACACCACATTCCCGGCTGGCGGCGAGTATAAATTGTTCGCAGATTTTGTGCCTAAGGGTGCTGGAGGGACCACGCTTAGCGAATGGGTTCAGATTGAGGGAGAAGCAGGGAAACCTTCGGCGATTCAACCGGATTCCAGCCTGATCAAACAAGTAAACGGCAAGGAAATTGAGCTGAGTTTAAGCAATACTTTATCGAATGAAGAGGTTGTGCTCACCTATCATATTCAGGATGCGCAGACGAAGCAAGGCATCAGCAACCTGGAGCCTTACCTGGGTGCAGTCGGGCACGTTGTCATTCTGTCCGCAGACGCCGAGCAGTACATCCATGTGCATCCCCTGGACGAGCAGAGTACAGGACCCCAAGCGGAATTTGCTACTACCTTCCCCCACAGCGGTATCTACAAAATCTGGGGACAATTTCAGCATCAGGGTGAAGTGATAACCGTGCCTTTTGTCGTTGAGATACAATAATTTCAGTTGAAGGAGTGATCGATATGACAGAACCATTAAAAATCTACACCATCCCGACTTGCAGCGATTGCCATCATGCCAAGCGTTACTTCAAGGAGCAGGAGGTTCCGTATACGGAGTATGATTGTACGCAGAACCCGGAATATCCGGAAGAAGTGCGACGGCTGACGGGGAAACAGATTGTGCCTACGATCGTTATTGGTGACAACGTATTTATTGGATTTGCCGATAACTTTCAGGAAATCCGGGAACTGATTAAATAAATAAATGTTCATGGAAATGAAGAAGAAGCATGGATCGTTCCCGCGGGAGGATCTATGCTTCTTTTAACGTGCGTCTATTTTCACACCGCACCAATGGCCATAATTGCAACTCGGAGACGATGTTCATGAAATTTGATGCTACACCATATAAAACGTAAATAATCAGGTATTGTACGGCCAGAATGTTCGTTTTCATCAGTTTTTTAATGGTAATTCGCAGGTGTAAATAATCAGTAGCGGTGTTATTATATGGGTTGCGTCTTTTGGAAAAGATCACTGTGGCAAGCGTTGATAGCCCATTGTAAATTTCTTGAAACGATTCGGAATATAACACGTATCAATACTCACTGCTTAGATGGAAGGGGTAGACACACAGTGGATAATGGGATGAACGTTATTTTGTTTGAAAAGAGGCCGGACGGTGAGCTGGTGCAGATCGAAGAACGGTCATGGACGATGAACATGGTTGCTGCACTAGAGCATGTGAATTATATCGTTGTTGGTGGCCGGGAATATGAAACGATTGAAGGCAGATTAAATGTAGACACGGGTACACTTGAGCTTCTGCTCGTTCCGATGCGGAACGATTAATCCTGTCCGAAAGGAGAAACCATCTTGAGTAATGAAAAAGACAAAAAAGATCAGCCTGCATCCAAATGGCTGACGCCGGAAGGCAAACCGATTCGGGTCCTGTCGAGCTCGCTGGGCATTGCCTTGTTGGCGAACGCATTTCTGGTATCGGGCGCGGCAGCGAAAGACCTTGCTTCGGAAGCGGTTACCTCATCCGAAGAGCCGCAGCTGGTGTCCTGGTCGACAGAAGAAGTGAAGAAGTATTTTGACAAAAATGTGGATTGGAACATTCCGTTTCCTAGTGAGGAAAAATTCCAGGAAGAGCCGGTAGAAGGAGCCGCTGCAGGATCAGGTTCGGGCGGCGGAACAACGATTGTCAACAACTATGGCGGGTACAATTCCGGTTTCGGCTGGGATGACTTACTGCTCTATCACATGTTGTTTAACAATGGTTCCTATTATTCATCCAGCGGATGGTACAACAATCATCGCGGTTATTATGCGAATAACGGCAAGCCTTATAAACCCCGCACGTATTCGAGTGGTACGTTCCAGAATAAACCGGTGGTGAACTCCAATGTTCGCCCGAAAACCTCCACTTCATCGTCGGGTACGATTACGCGCCGCTCCACGTCGTCTAAGTCTGGTGGCATCGGCGGTAAATCCAGCGGGTTCAGTTCCTCGGGTTCGAAATCCAGCTCCAGATCCGGCGGTTTTGGAGGATGAGTCACGACAGCGTATTCACCGTATCGGGACAGCCTGACCCTAATCGGGATGGGCGGGTATCGGAGCTCGCGGAGCTCGGCTTTACCTGGGCGGATCTGGAAGGGGAAGCCTACTGGATTGACCAGATCGTCACCATACGTCAAGAGACCTATCGTGAGCTGGAAGAAGCAGCTGCGATATTATGGGCCATGCTGGACAAAACCGTTCGTTATATTCATCGCAATCATCATATATACAGCTTGATTGGCATTCCGCCTATCCTGTGGCAGATGCTGGATGAATGTCCGCTGCCGGAAGAGGGATTGATCAGCCGGTATGCCAGGTTTGATTTTGCTATTGCCCATGACGGCAGCATCAAGCTGCTGGAGCTGAATGCGGACACGCCTACAGGTTATGTTGAGGCTTCCATTGCAACGCCGTGGATGTGCCGTCAGGCCGGTAATGTCTCTCCCAACGAACGGATGCAAGAGCTGATTGCACAAGCGTGGGGAGCAGAGCGTCCGGATACGGCCGCCTGCATCGCATACGGCGAGCATAAAGAGGACTCCGGGACGATCGAAGCGTTGGTTCGGCACAGCGGGCTGGATATCCGATTGGTGGATTGTCTTGATCTGTGGGTGGACGAAGGTATGCTGAAGGACGGCGATGGCCGGGAGATTCACAGGATGTTTGCCCTATACCCGAAGGAATGGATGTCCGTCGATGATGGCGGAGATGCGCTTGCTTATGCCATCGAGACGGGACGCCTGCAGCTGTTCAACTCGCCGCACAGCATTTTACTGCAATCCAAAGGACTGCTTGCCGCCATGTGGGGGATGTATGAGCTGGGTCTTTTGTTCGATGAGAAAGAACGGGAAGCCATCGTCAATTATATGCTGCCCACTTACAACAAACCGGTATTCTCCGGTAATTTTGTGTCAAAGTCGATGTTCGGCCGCGAGGGTGGTTCTGTCAAGCTGTACGACCAGGCCGGACAACTCGAGGTAGAGGATCAGGACGGATATGATACAAGTGTCATGTTTCCGACGGTCTATCAGCGGAGGGCAGATCTGGCTCGCATCGAGACGGCGGAAGGCCATTTTCATTTACTGACAGGATTGTTCGTCCTGAATGGCATCCCTTGCGGTTTGCTGGGACGGGCGGGCGGTTTGATTACGGGTAATTCCAGCCATTTTATCGCAATGGGAGTGAAATAAATGCAGTTGAAACAAGATAGAAGGCAGCATAGCGGTGCTCCTAAGGGAAAGAGGAAACCTCCGGTCGTTCTGGCGGTACTTCTATTATCCCTCATGATCTTGGCGCTGAGTGCATGCTCCAATGGGTCCACGGTATTTCATACCGGATCGGAGGAAGTATCTTCAACCTCTGCTCGCGTGCCTTGGGACTACCGGATCATTGAAGGAACCGTTGGTGATTTGATTGGCGGCGATATGACCGTGCTGCCGGATAACGAGCTCCTGCCGAACGATAACAACTATGCTACCGGGGACAAAATTTGGACGCTTCAATTCATGGATGCGGAGCTTACCACGGATGCGAATCAACGCAATGATATCCGGTTATCGTCTTGGCAGACCCTTAAGTCGTTCAAGGACAAAAAGACGGCAGAATCGGATTTAACCAACCTGAAAGTCACGGTCAAAACTGATGTTAAGCTGGTTGGGGTTTATAAAACAACGTATAAAAAGGACACCAGGCACTTTGCTGTCATCGAACTGCCGACGGGCAATCGGATCAAGCAGCCGATCGATGAGAAGCGTTATGCCGCAATGGAAAAGAAGGACAAGGTTGATGTTGTATTGGAGGAAGTGCATGATTTCGCCGATTACGACTTGGCCTATGCAAAATTTCGGGGGTGGGCGGATTGACGGTCGTCATTAATATTGTAGTAAGTGTAATCTGCATTATCGTGCTTCAATTACTGGGTATGTTGATTTTCAGCTGGATGACCCGGTTTAACGACATGGAAGAACTGAAGAAAGGCAATGTCGCGGTTGGTCTTGCCTTTGGCGGCAAGTTTATGGCAACAGCCATTATTCTGGGCATATCGGCGTATACGAATTCATCGATCTGGCACATGATACTGTGGTTTGTCGTCGGGTATGTATGCTTGATCGTTGCCTATTGGGTATTCGAGCTGGCTACGCCGGGTCTGCGAATTTCCGAGCACCTGCAAAAGGGGAACGTAGCGATCGGCATCCTGCTTGCCATGGTGTTCATCGGTACGGCTTTTGCGATCAGCAGCCTGATTATTTAGAACGAATGGCACCATGGAGGAGAGGAGCAGGTACGTGCACTTTTTTCTGAGATTATCTTTGAAAATGATGCGTCTGCGCAAAACAACGATCAGCGTCCTTGTGGTACTGTTTGTGGTGCTGTGCTCGACCCTGGCATTTCTGCTGGAGCCCAAAACCTTTCACCATTGGTTTAACGCCCTTTATTGGGTGCTTACCACGATGGCAACCGTAGGTTATGGCGATTACTATGCAGCTACCGTGCCAGGTAAGATATTAACGATATTCATCTATATCTTTGGCATTGGGCTGTTGAGTTTGGTGATCGGTAAGGTGATTGAATCGTTTGGAAGCATGCAGCGGCAGAGAGGAGCGGGCAGGTTGAATTTTAAGGGTAGTGGTCATGTCATCATAATCAATTGGAGCAAAAAAGCAATGTCCGCGATCGATGAGATTTTGTCGTATTCGCCGGAGTCCGAGATTGTGGTCATTGATGATACCAGTCAGCATCCTGTCGAACATCTCGAACAGGTTCATTTTGTAAGCGGCGATCCTGCAGCGGATGACGTGCTGATGAGAGCCAACATCCTGGAGGCCAAATCGGCCATAGTCTTTGCGGATGCTCGGATTGATGAATCGGCTCTCGTGGACGGCAAGTCGCTGCTGATCGTTTCCAGCATTGAACGGATTGCGCCAAATGTACATACCACGGTGGAGATCGTGCAGGAGAAGCATGTTCAGAATTTCCGCTACAATCATGTGAACGAGTTTGTGCTCTCGCACGATGCCGTGTCCCGATTGGCCGTACGCGCGGCGCTGCAGGAAGGAAACTCGGATGTGCTGATGCAACTGCTGAGCCGCCAGCATGGCGATGATATTTACGAAGTGGCTTTAAATCCTGCATGGAATACCTACGGCGATGCCTTTCAGGATCTGCTGCGGCAAGGAGCGACGCTTATATCCGATCGCAACGACCTCAGCATTAACCGCAAGCTGGATGTGCCGATTCCGCGGGGTGCCAGATTGTATGTGGTCTCGGACGAAGCGACCTATAAGCGGATTACCGGCAAGCTTGCCTGACGGGCAGATCAGTTAAATTAAACGGCAATGCTGTTTCACTTGAGTGGTGAGGCAGCATTTTTTTCGTCTGGCTTCCAATTAAGAATTGACATTCCGATTTCCCTTGGGTTAATATGGCTTAAATATTACGAACACATGGAAAAGCAATGAAGAGAAGAGTAGTTAAGATACGTTGTTTGCAGAGAGCTCCTGGCTGGTGGGAATGGAGCAGCAATATTCTTGATGAACAAAGACTCGGAGCTGTGTAAGGAATTGGGCGGTAAGCTCAAGGATGGTACGCCGGGCCTCTCCCGTTACAGAGATAGGGTATAAGCATCGTGATGCCGTACCTGAAGAGGTGAAGATGGCGACATGTTCACAAACCGGGGTGGTACCACGAAGCGATTATTAAGCTCTCGTCCTCAAGATGACAATCTTGCGGATGGGGGCTTTTTTGGTTGTTACTAAAATTGTGAAAGGCAGGAGATCAGGTTGCATTGGTCAGAACAAATCGCGGAACAATTACTGGAGAGGTTTCAGGGCAAGCATACGTTCGTATGCGCAGCCGGCATCAGCCCTTCCGGGGCTGTGCATATCGGCAATTTTCGGGAGATAGTGACAGTCTATTTCGTGACGAAAGCGCTGAGAAAGCGGGGCAAGGACGTTCGTTTTATTTTTTCATGGGACGACTTTGATCGATTCAGGAAGGTTCCGGCCGGGCTGGATCCTGGTTATGAACGGTATATCGGCATGCCGTACGCAGAAGTGCCTTGTCCTTTCGGGTGTCATTCTTCCTATGCGGAGCATTATGAGCAGGAGTTTGAGCTTTCCCTGGCGGCATTCGGGATCAAGCCCGAATTTATCTATCAGAGCCGGGAATATCAGTCTGGACGATATAATCCTTACATTCTGCATGCAATTAAGCACAGGACCGAGATTTATGATATACTGCAAGCCTTTAAAACGGGCGGAATTCATGAGGATGAGCGAAATGCTTACTATCCCGTTCACGTATATTGTGAAATATGCAGAAAGGATACAACCACCATACAACACTTCGATGAGCCTGGAGAGAGCCTGACCTATGCCTGCCAATGCGGACACCGAGCCGCCTTGCCGATCCTTCAGGCAAACAACATGAAATTGCAGTGGAAAATCGATTGGCCTATGCGCTGGATGATGGAGGGCGTGTCATTCGAACCCGGGGGCAGGGACCACTCATCCGAAACGGGCAGCTATAACGTAGCCAAGGTGATTTCGGAGAGCATCTTCGGGAATCCGCCACCCTCATATGCAGCATATGAGTTTATTCGGATCAAGGGGAGTCAGTCCAAAATGTCCAGCTCGACAGGAAACAATTACACTCCCGGCGATTTGTTGAAGATTTACGCGCCTGAAACCATCCTGTTTATGTTTGCCAAATACCAGCCGGACGCTTCCTTCCATATTGGACTTGATGAAGACGTGATCCGCAACTACACCGAATACGAGCGCTACCGGGATCAAGATGGTTCTAAGGACCTGAGCGGCGATATCCAAGCTGCGCTAGAGCTCTCCGGGACAGACGGCAACCCGGGATCAATGCCGAAATTCGGTCAGATTTCCGGCATATTGCCGCTTGTGGATTTTGACCGGCAGCTTCTGCATGAGCTTTTGCGCCGAGCGGGTGAAAATTACACTCGGGAGTTGCTTGAACCTATCGCGCATCGAGTCGAGCATTGGATTCAACACTATCATCCACAAAAGCTGATTTCTGTGCGCGAACGCCAGGATCACGCGCTGTATGGGACGCTGGATTCATTGGAGAAGCAATGGATCCAGCGCTTCTGCGATTTGTTGAAGGACGACCAGCTCGATGATGCCAGCCGAATGGAGAAGATCTATGCGATCTGCCATCATGCGGACAAAAAGGTGATGAGGAGAAATCAGAAGAGGTTGTTCAGCCTCATCTATCAGTTCATCCTTAATCGAGAGGAAGGTCCACGCATTCCCATCTTGATTCAGATCGTCGGCGTAAACCGAATGCTCGATCTGATGGAATTTCGGCAATAAGCGTCTGCCATCCCTATATGCTGCATAACTAATCACCCATTTGATCTCCAGTCATAACGCATCATGCAAGAAAAAAACGCCCCTGTTTATAACACAGTGGGCGTTTTTTTCCTATAGGATTCAGATCATCTCTCTTAGCATGCTTTCACTGCTCTTCTCCAGCTTCATGGGAAACAGTTTCACTTTTTCAGGGAATAAAGCTCGAACCTCTTCATATGCGGCAGCAGATGCATAGACCTGGTCGGATTCCTTGATCCGCTGCAGTAGGTCCTCTCGATTATCCAGCCCAGCCAAGCTGGTGCGAACCCCCTCAATGCCGGCTTCTTCCATACGGCTGGCCATCCATTGTGCACCTGCCTTACCCAAGCAGACAAAGCTGATATCGCTTCCCGGTGCAAGCTGGGCAATATCAAGCAGGACCGATGTTTCCACGCTGGCGCCAATGACAGTAACCTTTTTGTCATATTTGCTGCACAAAGCCTTTACCTCGGCCTCGTGATTCAATGTCGTGACCAGGAGGTTTGAGTACTCCAGCGCCTCGAATAAGGCCTGTTTCCCCGTCAACAGATCCTCCAAAAATACCGTTTTCACTTCGGCACGCGTCATTTGCTCAATCGCTTTCTGATAAAAGGGATAATCATGCTCTTTACATTCGATGAACAAAATCCGCTGTTTCGTGTTCAGGACAGGCTCCTGCAGCAGCGTATAGGCGAGGGATGCGGCAAAGAACTCGCTCGCCGGGATGTTAACGGAAATAAGCTCCTCCGTCGTTCGCCTTACCAGCTCATGCATGAGCTTTCTGCGGGTTCTGAGCTCTTCTACCTGTGCGTTGTTTAATACCTGCGTTCCTTTGCCCTTATGCATGGAGACGATCCCTTCATCCTTCAACTGGTTATAGACCAGATTTACGGTGTTGCGGTTCAGTCCCAGCAGATCCGCCAGCGCACCGGCCGGAGGCAGCATATCAAAGGGTTCGATCTGTCCAATCCCAATCAACCACTTTAATTGCTCTTTGACCTGTGTGCTGACATTAAGGGTAGCGTGCGGGTCGACTCGAAGCATGAGTTTATGCGGCATAACGATCCCTTCTTTCCTAGTCAACTAGTAATTTAACTTTACATAATTATTCGTCAATTATCAAGAAAAGTATTGACATATATGGCTGTGAGTCATTATTTTATATATAACTAAATTACTAGTTAAATATGAATATTGGAGGATTACGATGAAGGATCGGGCAGCAGCATATGTACAGAAAATGAAAGGGGGGGCTAGAAGTCCGTTGACCGTTCGTCCCATGAATATTGCCATTGGCTTTATCGGCGGTGCTATTTCCATCGGATTGCTGGCTTTTCTGACGACCCTAGCAGGGAGTGTTTGGATCATGGCACCTTTTGGTGCGAGCTGTGTGCTTGCGTTTGCGGTTTGGGACGCGCCGCTATCACAGCCTAGGAACGTCATTGGAGGGCATTTGATTTCCACATTCACGGGACTTGTAACGCTTGAGGTTCTGGGGGACGGAATCTGGGCTATGGCCATCGGTGTGGGAGCGGCGATCAGTTTGATGGGCATAACCAAGACGACCCACCCTCCGGCTGGTGCAGATCCCTTAGTTGTCATCATGGCTGGCAGCGGCTGGTCATTCTTATTTACGCCGGTTCTTGCCGGCTCGGTCATGATCGTGGTTGTGGCTCTGCTCGTCAATAATGCGGTAAAGGAGCGAAGATATCCGACTTTTTGGTGGTGAAGGCAGTTTTTTCTTTGATGAATAAACGGTAATCATGGTAACTTCTTCAATCTTATATCGTCATAAACAGACTCGGATCTACAAAGGACCGGGTCTAATTTATGTTGTTTGGCCGCGGATCTGAAATTTCTTAAACTAATTTATATACCACAATGCGAGGAAATCCAAACCGAAATCATAAAAAATAGGAGATACTTACCACTTGATCCCGGGTGTCAAATCTATAGAATATTACACAATCCCGGTACAGGACTCTATTCTTATTTTGTATAAAAGGTTAATATTGCCAAACCTTTACAGAATGCGGTTCTCGGCCGTTTTTTTATACGACTTTGGTATCAAATTTGTAATAACTATGGATAATGATGTAAAAATGACCGGAACTTTAGCAATTTTTCTGCGTTTAAACTTATGATTCACGAAAATTTTCTGAAAATCTTCGTCATCTCGCTGCGTTCCTCTGATGGACTGATGTCGTGCGGGTCCAGCCTTATCGGGTTGCGATACTTTCCACTGCACATAACTAACATCAGGCTGTGAAGTTGTCAAATGACAGGGACGAGGAGGCAGCCGAACACTTTATCGGGGGAAAAATGTGAAAGAGGTTTGTTTTACTTCTTTTTGACTACTATCGTTATTGGAAAAGTTGGTAAAGAAGGAATATGGTATCGGGAACGCATCGGCTATACAATGACGAGTATGGCTCAGTCGTCGACGAGTATGGCTCAGTCGTCATATGTCGGTGCAGCAACAAGCATGTCATAGAAAGGGCAGGTGAGCAACGAAGACGATGAGCAGGCGAAAATGGTGGGTGATCGCAGCACTTTGCACTATAGTGCTTCTCTGCGGTGCTGCTGTAATTCTAGGATATCTACGGCCGTCATTAAAAACGTATGCGGATGCGGACGGCGTGAAAATGAAATTCAAAACAGAGGGAACCTCCTTTCTGGAATATGAGGATGACGAAGTTTGGAAAGAGGTTTTTGCCAAAGGCGTGAATCTTGGGGCAACCGTACCTGGACATTATCCCGGTGAGCTTCCGGCAACGGAGGAGGATTACCTTCGCTGGTTTAAACAGATTGATGACATGGGAGCGAATGTAATCAGGGTCTACACCGTGCATAATCCGGTCTTTTATTCTGCACTGGTGAAATATAACCGGGATAAAGGCGATGACCCCTTGTACTTCATGCAGGGCATTTGGTCACCGGAGGAGCAGCTAATCGAGCGTAAGGATGCGTATGACGAAGAAATCATCCAGACGTTCAAAGCGGAGATATCGAAGGCCGTTGCTGCTGTCTACGGTGATATCAACGTTGAGCCGAAGCATGGACAGTCGAGTGGCAAATATAAGGTCAATGCAGGCAAGTACCTCATGGCCTGGCATGTGGGAACCGAATGGGACCCTACCATGGTCGATAACACCAACACGGTACATAAGGATGTTCCTCAGTATGAGGGGTCCTATTTCTCGGGGACGAAGGACGCAAGTCCCTTCGAGAATTGGCTGGCATCTTTATTGGACTTTACGGCTGCCGAGGAGCAGAAGTATGGGTGGCAGCATCCGATGACATTTACCAATTGGGTCACAACGGATGTGCTTGAGCATCCGGGGGAACCGCTGTTCGAGGAAGACCTGGTGTCTGTTGATGCGAGGCATGTAGAACCGGTGAACTGGGATGCAGGATATTTTGCCGCATACCATGTGTATCCGTACTATCCGGATTTTTTCCGTACGGACAAAACGTTACAGACCATTCCCGATGGGGATGGGGGATACAACACGTACAAAGCCTACTTGCGAAAATTGAAGGCAGCGTTCGAGGATATGCCGATTATGGTCACCGAATACGGCGTGCCGTCATCCATCGGTATTTCCCACCATGGTCCTGGAGGCAAGGATCAAGGGGGACATGACGAAGCTGAGCAAGGATCGGTCAACGTCTCGCTGACCCAGGATATCTACGACGAAGGTTATTCGGGAGCCATCTTGTTCATGTGGCAGGACGAATGGTTCAAGAAGACATGGAATACGATGCCTTTTGAAATACCGGCAGACCGCCGGGCATTCTGGTTGAATGTGCTGACGAATGAGAAGATGTTCGGCGTTCTCGCTATGCAGCCGGGCAAGGCAGAGCAGATCAAGATCGACGGGGATCTCAGCGATTGGGATAAGGTCCCCGAAGGGGAAGTCAAGACCTGGTCCGGAACGGCTCCGGGCGTCAAGAGCATGAAGTTGACGCATGATGAGGCCTACCTGTATATCGGGATGGAACTGGAAGAAGCATTTGATCCCGAACGTTCCAAGCTCTTTATCGGTGCAGACACGATCCCTGGCGGCGACATCCCCAAGAAAGAGCTGGCTGGACGAACGCTCAAAGGCGGGGCTTTGGAAACTTTAATTCAGTTAGGTCAAGAGGATGAGTCCCAGGTCACCATAGCACCATCATACGATTTCCACAGCCGGTTGTACGGTAAAGAGGGATATTGGATGCTGCCAGGAGAGGAAGCGAAGGGGACCAAGGATGATCCTGTGGTACCTGGTGGTTCGTTTCATGCCTGGAAGCTGGCCATCAGCCTGCTGATGAATCCGCCGGATACCCGCTTCTCCCATCCGTTTGTGGATGAGAGAGTAGGGATGCTGAAACGGGGGACCAGTGATCCGCAATCTCCGGATTTTAATTCTCTTACAGCCTGGCAGTATCAAGGCAGATTCGTTGAGATGAGGATCCCTTGGATGCTGCTCGGATTCGGGGATCCGAGTTCGCTGCAGGTGCTGGATTATAGTCCGCTTCAAGACAAGCGTACATTCAACACGATCACAGCGGAAGGGATCCGGCTGGCTCCGTGGATCGCACAGCGATCTAAGAACAACGGGGGTTCAGCGTCAGGATCGGCGGAATCCATCAACCTGGATGAGATCGAACCCTATACTTGGGAGCTGTGGGAAGCAACCAAGTACAGTGAACGATTAAAACAAAGCTATTATGATATGCAGGACATATTCACCCGTCTGCCTGAAACGGAGCGGGAACCAGATGCTAAATAAAAGGAGGAGCCATCGGATATGTTTTCAAATTTAGAAATGGCATACGTCTTCGCCTATGTATGTCTCGGCCTTATTGCAGCCGGCATTATCCTGTTGTTCCAAATGAAGATCAAGCACAATGCCATACAAAGAGAAACGGAACGCTTAACAGAAAAACATCATGATTATTTTGTGTATGTGCAGAGTCATCTGCATGATGATACGACGCTGGAGCTTCCGCCGGGCAAATTGACCTCGGCAGACCGCCGAGTCATTCAAGCCAAGTTCATTGAGTGGATCGAGCAATTCAAAGGGGACGCCAGAGAGAAGCTCCTGCGCTTATGCCGGGAAGCCGGATTTGTGGAAGAGGAGATTCGGGCATTATCCAGCCTGCGGAAAGACCGCCGTATTGAAGCGGTCTACCGCCTTGGGGGGATGCGTGCGGAAGAGGCCGTGCCGCAGCTTCAGCATCTGATGAACCGTACGAAATATGGTCCGATGACCATCATCATTGCACGGGCGATTGCCAAAAGCGCAGTCCAGTCACAGCAGATTCGAGAGATGTTGTCCAAGCTGCTGTCCTACGATAAAGCCATACATCATATGGCTGCCGATATTTTGCTTGAAACCCGGCTGGATTCGGCCAGCCTCATGCGCAAGCTCTTGGATGATCCCGATCCTGGCCTGGTCAAGGTTTCGCTTGTAGCCATGTGGGGGCAGGCCATTCCGGCTGTCGTGCCGGCACTCGATCGATTGGTTGGATCTGAGGAGAAGGACGTGCGTGCGGAGGCGGTCAAGCTATATCTTGGCTCCTACCCGGCCCTGAAGGATGATACCATTGCGGAGCTCATGAATGATCATGAGTGGGAAGTACGCGCAGCAGCGGCAAAAGCGCTGGGACGGCTTCATGCCGCAGGCAGCATTCCGATTTTGGCTTCCGCCTTGAAGGACGAGAATTGGCATGTGCGCAACAACAGCGCGGAGAGCCTTGCCATGTTGGGAGAACAAGGCTTCGAGACATTGTGCCAAGCCGCGCTGACAGGTGAAGGCCCGGCCAGGGAAACGGCCTTGTACCGGATCGAACGGATCATGTCCAACGAAGGCGAATACAAGCAAGTTGAGCAAATGGTGGCCTTTAATAAAAAGAAACTGGTGTACGATCGTTATTTCGGTGTTCAAACGAACAAACGGATCGGCACAGTTGCAGGAGTAGGAGGAGATTACACTGCTTAGAGATATCCTGCTCACTTACGGTATGGTGGCGATATATTACGTCATGATCGTTAGCGCGCTTTATTTTGTAATTCTGATGTTTTCTTTCAGAAATATTAAAGATATTTTCAGACGCGCAACGTATTCCAAATACAATACGCTATCAGGTTCGGAACTGGTTCCATCGGTATCTTTGCTGGTTCCGGCCTATAACGAAGAGCTAACCATCGCGGAGAATGTCCGCTGTCTGATGACGCTGAACTATCCAACCTACGAGGTCATCGTCATCAATGACGGGTCCTCCGACGAGACGCTGAAGGTGCTGATTGAGGAGTACGGTTTGACACTGCTGCCCAATCCGGAGGTCCGCGGCAACATCAATACGAACACGGTTCGCGGCATTTATTATAATCCGCAGTACCCGCAGCTATACCTTATTGACAAAGAGAACGGCGGTAAGGCGGATTCATTGAACGCGGGCATTAACCTGTCCCGTTATCCGCTGATTTCTTCCATCGATGCCGATTCATTGCTGGAGAAGGATGCGCTGATTCGGATGGCCCGCATGTACATGGAGAATCCCGAGGAAACGGTGGCCATCGGCGGGGATGTTCGGATCGCCAATGGCTGCGTGATTGAGAACGGAGAGGTTAAGGACGTATCCTTGCCGCGCCGGATATGGCCGATGTTCCAATCAATCGAATATATGAAAGCTTTCCTGGGAGGACGAATCGGGTGGAGTCATTTCAACGGACTCATCATCGTGTCGGGAGCCTTCGGCTTGTTCCGCAAAGATTATGTCATTGCGGTGGGCGGCTATCGAGGAGGCTACCCCGGGGAAGATATGAACATCATTATCAAGCTGCACCGCTATATGCTGGAAAATAAAATCAAATATCGCGTTTCCTTTTGCCCGGAAGCGGTGTGCTGGACGCAAGCGCCGGACAGCTACAACATTTTGTCCAATCAGCGCAAGCGCTGGGGACGGGGAAACTTGAAGAACATGATCGAGAACCGCGATATGGTGTTCAATCCGAAATATAAAGTCATGGGCTTGTTGACGATGCCCTACAACGTTATTTTTGAAGCGTTAAACCCTTACTTCAGAATTACGGGCCTTCTGGCTCTGCTTGGATATGTATTGCTGGATATGACAAATTGGCATGTGCTGGTCGTGTTTGGACTCGTCAATTTTTTAAGTGGGTACCTGCTCAGCGTGGGCGCTCTCATCCTGGAGGAGATGGCCTTCCGCCGGTATACCAAATTGTCCGATCTGGTGAAGATGCTCCTCTTCTCGGCACTCAAATTCGTGGGTTACCACCAGTTAGGTGTGCTGTGGAGAGTGCAGGGGCATATTCAATATCTGCAAAACAACAATTCATGGGGTACCATGACCCGGCAGAGCTGGAAAGATAAGAACAAGGCTGCCTGACTTCAAGGCCCGGTTCATATGTAACAGCATCAAAATATAAAGAGAGGTGGGACCGACAGTTATGTCTCAATCCGCAACATTGCAACGCGTGCAGGCCGTTGATTTTTACGGCCGCCTGGAGGAGGAAGTGAGAAACCATAGCCATGGGACAGCATTGCTGTTTCTGTACTGTGCAGGCAATCCGTCCGAGACGGAGGCTGGGCTGGCGGAGGTTCAAAACTTTGTGGACCAGCTGTCCGGCGTGAATGGTGAGGTACTGCAAGACACCAATACCGGTGTATTGGCTGTTACCTTGCCTGGATATTCGCTGGATGCCGCCCATTATCAGGCGCTGCTCCTGAAGCAGCATCTGCAAGGCCGTTTGGAGCAAGCAGATCCGCGTATTACGCTTGCAGCGCTTACTGAAGCGCCGTCAGCGCTGACGCTGAAGCAGATGGCGGAAGCGGCCAAGCTCAGCACCTCTTCGGATATTCATATATTTACGCAGGAGGAAGCAGACAGCGGTCAAAACCGCATACTCATCGTGGATCAAGATGCCACGGTGAGGGAGTTTCTACAGATCCGCTTGACCATGCAAGGTTATGAAACACTTGAAGCGGTAGATGGTCTGGAGGCACTGGATCTTATCCCGAAATGGGAGCCGGATCTTGTGCTGACCGAGCTCAATCTGCATGGCATCGATGGACTGCCTTTCATTCATCATATCCAGCAGCTGGATGTGAAAGAACCGCCGAAAATTGTGGTATTAACCGAAAAACGTGTGGAGCAAACGATCAGCCAATGCTTCCAAAACGGGGTGGATGATTACGTAACCAAACCGTTCTCGCCGGTGGAGCTGGATGCCCGGATCCGCCGCTGCCTTCATTAAACACATCGTTATTAACGCTTTTAGTTTGATCAGAATTGATGAATGATACGTGATTACTTGAGCTGAGAGGTTCTTTAATCGCAAGGAGAGAGTTCAACAAAACGAGGTCTGTCTTTTGGCGAATGGGCAAAAGAAATAGACAAATAGACTATACATCCGATGGAGGTTGAATACTTGTGAATGAGGAATATGAAACTTTATTGAGTGCCATTGAGAATAAGAAAGCCGTTCTGGGTGTTGTGGGACTGGGCTATGTAGGATTGCCGCTGGCTGTAGAAATGGTAAGACAGGGATTCACGGTCATCGGTATCGATCTGGATTCTGACAAAATTGACCGAATTTACCGCGGCGAGTCCTATATTACGGACATCTCGTCCGAAGAGCTTGCGGCATGCATGGAAACCGGACGCTTTAAGCCGACAACGGATTACAGCATGATTGCTGTGATTGACGCGGTCAGCATCTGCGTGCCAACGCCGCTCAGTGAGAATCAGGACCCGGATACTTCCTACATTACAATGGTAGTCGATCAGCTCAAGCGCTTTATGAAGCCTAATCTGTTAATTACGCTGGAAAGCACGACTTATCCGGGAACCACGGAGGAACTGATTCAACAGCCGATTGAGAAGCTCGGTTATAAGGTTGGCCAAAACTTCTATCTGTGCTTCTCGCCGGAACGGGTCGATCCATCCAACAGCCGGTTCAATACACGAAATACGCCGAAGGTCATCGGAGGAACGACGGAAGCCTGCCTAAAGCTGGGCGAAGCGTTGTATAAGCAATACGTGGAGACGGTGGTACCCGTCAGCAACCCGAAAGTGGCGGAAATGTCCAAGCTGCTGGAGAATACGTTCCGCAGCGTGAATATTGCCTTTGTCAACGAGATGGCCATGATGTGTGACCGCATGGGCATTGATGTATGGGAAGTGATCAATGCAGCGGCAACCAAGCCGTTCGGATTCATGCCGTTCTATCCGGGACCTGGCATCGGCGGCCATTGCATCCCGCTGGATCCCATGTATTTGTCCTGGAAGGCCAAGGGCTTCCGCTTCTACAGCAAATTCATTGAGCTGGCACAGTCCACCAATGATAATATGCCTTACTACGTGATCAACAAGACGGCTACGATTCTGAATGAATATGCCAAATCGATCAAGCGCTCCAATATCCTGCTGTTAGGCATGGCTTACAAACCGGATATCAGCGATTTGCGTGAATCTCCGGGTCTTGAAGTATATGAACAGTTCAAGGAAAATGGTGCCTATGTGGATTATTACGATCCGTATGCCCACAGTTTTGTAGATAAGCAAGGCGGGACGATTCACAGCGTGGAGTATGATCTTGCGAAATTCAGCCGTTACGATTGCATTGTCCTCATCACAAACCACAGCAATCTGGATTATCATTCAATCGCTTCGACCGGCGTGCCGATCTTAGATACGCGAAATGCATTTAAAGCGTTCGCCGAGCCTCATATTTACAAGATCGGCCATTCTGTTCAGCATGTAGCTGAGCCGGGTGAGGCTGTCTTGATCTAATGAAATGGACGAGAAGAATGAGGCCTATACATGCAAAAGCGAAGTGGATCATCCTGGTTGCCGGCATCTGTCTTTTGCTGCTGATCCTTTTTCTTCTCCCCTCAGGCAAGGTGAATCAGAACAAGGCTACATGGCTGTGGGATGCAAGTCTGATCCGGAGTGAAACGGAGGAGATTGTAGCCTTTAGCGGCAGGGAAGGCATTACAACGATCTTTTTGCAGATTCAACAAGAGGTGACGGACGAGGAGTACCGCCATTTTGTGGCCGCAGCACATCAGCAGGGCATCAGTGTTCACGCCTTGAACGGTCAGCCGGATTGGGCTTATGAAGAAGGCCGGCGAAAAGGGATGGAGCTGCTGACCTGGCTGGAAGCGTACAATCGTACAGCTGCCCCCGAGGAAAAATTCGAGGGCGTGCAGTTCGATGTCGAGCCCTATGTGCTCCGGAGATGGGGCCGCGAACAGGCACAAGTGGTGGAAGAATGGAGCGCAAACATGGAGGTTTGGGTGCAGGAGGCGAAGCGTCAGGGGCTCTCGTTCAGTGCCGCCGTTCCATTCTGGCTGGACAAGGTGCCTGGACCGCGCAGCTCGGATGTCGACTCCTTCAGCCGCTGGATGATCCAGAACACGGACGCGATTGCCGTAATGGCGTACCGGGACAGCGGGGAGCAGATGTATGAGTTGTCCAAGGAAGAGCTGGAGCAGGCGGATGAACTCGGCAAGTCCGTCTGGATCGGCATGGAGCTCGGGGATACGGAGGAAGGCGAGCATCTGACCTTCTTTGCCAAGAGCGAACAGGAGATGGAGGACGAAGCCCTGCGTGCCGCCAAACTTGGCAGCGACCATTCCTCCTTTGCGGGAATGGCCGTCCATCACTACCAGGCTTGGGTTCATAAACGAACCGCGATGGCTGGGGAAGAGCCTTGATTTGCATGAGATTCCATTACGATTTCCAGGTTAAATGGTAACAGCATGAACAACATGAATCATTCACTATTCAACATACCTTCGAAGGGTCTTTATAGACTTTCGGAGGTATTTTTTTTGTCTGTTAAGGGCGGTGGTAACGGAATTGTTTAGAAATTGTATAGAACTGAATTCTATAATGTGAATCATCAAGCGGCAAGGGGTAAGAGTCGGTTTTGAAAAAACATGGGACAACGGATTACATAAGCTGGACGACCGGGGTTCGTTATTGTAATTCAAAGATATGAAAATGATGAAAATTCATGAATTTTTCAAAAAAGTAATAGCAATTATGATATGTTGGTGTTATATTCTATTGGTTTATTCAGGAAGGGCTTTAAGAAAAACCCTGTTTGAAATTTAAAAGGAGTATCCAGATGAAAAGAGATTCTAGTAAAACCCGAAAGTTATACATGCTTACGAGAATGACCGGACTGTTGTTATCCCTGACGTTATTGGGTGGCTGCGGTCTTTTTGGAGGTAAGCAAGCTCCCAGTGATGAGACGGGCGGTTCGACAGCGACTGTTCAACAAGTGGAACGGTATACGGGGGAGAAGAGCAGGGAAATCCCGTTTGTTTACACGGCCAGGAAAGAACTGGCGCTTACCTTTAACGGCATGGGCGATAAAGCGACCATGATGGCCCTGATCGATGAGCTGGATACGTACGGAATCAAGGCGACCTTCTTTCTTCCGGGCATCAGAGTGGCGGAGGAACCGGACATTGCCGATGCCATTTTGTCCAGAGGCCATGAAATTGAGAACAATACGCTCAATCAGCTCGATATGAGTCAGCTTGATTACGATCAGATCTATAAGGAGATCAAGCTTGCGAACGATGTCATTGAACGGGAAACGGGCGCCCAGCCCCGCTATGTTCGGACACGCTCCGGCGATTATCCGGAAGAAGTGCCACTGGCAGCCGCGCATCTCGGGATGAAGGCTGTTGTAAGTTATAACATTAATCCCAAGGATCGCAATATGCAGAGTGCTGAAGAGATTGGAGAGTATGTGACCAGGTTCATCTCCAGAGGCGGCATTATTTCCATGAATACCGACGTCAATCCGGAAGTGATATCTTCTATTAAATACATTGCCCAGGCCGTGGACGATATCGGATATCGATTGGTAACGCTGGATGAGCTGGTGCGAAATGGCGGCGAGCGAAAACCGCTCGAGTTAATTCCGGGATACGACGCTGCGAGAATGAACCCGGATTATCAACAGGCGAAATATGAACTGGTTTATAAAGTCAATACCAACAAAAAAGAAATTGCCCTGACGTTTGATGATTTCGGAAGTGACAAAACGGTTACCCGCATCCTTGATATTTTGGCGGAGCATGATGTGAAAGCCACCTTCTTCCTGCGGGCCAAAGGAGTGGAAAGTAACCCGAATTTGGCGCGGGCGATGGTGGAAGGCGGACATGATGTGGCTAATCATTCCTACAGTCATCCCGTCGTGACATCGCTAACGCCCGAAGAACTGCAGAAGGATGTCGTCAAGGCCCACCAGGTCATTACGGAGGCCATACAGCAGCAGCCTGTCATGCTGTTTCGTCCGCCGACCGGCGTGGTTGATGATGAACGGGCCAAAGCGCTGGCGGCTACCGGTTACCCGGTCATTGCGATGTATGATGTGACGACGCTGGATTGGGATGTTTCCAATAGTGCCGACGATATTGTGAACGGGGTAATGACCAAGACACAACGGGGAAGCGTCATTTTGCTACATATGCTGGATGACATTCATACCATTGAAGCTCTGCCCAGAGTACTGGAAGGGCTGAAGGATAAAGGATATACGTTTGTAAAAATGGCGGACATGATGCAGCTGCAGGACAAAGCCGCAATGGAGATGGAATAAGATGGAATTATATGAAAACATGCTGGACCGCGTGGACAGACTGGCGGTCGTCGGTCTTGGATATGTGGGCCTGCCGCTGGCGGTCGCATTCTCAAGAAAGCTTGATGTCATCGGCTTCGATCTGAGCGAGGCCAAGGTGCAGCAATATCGGAGCGGATTCGATGCTACTGGTGAGATCGGAGATGCTTTGCTTACGAACTGCACGGCTGCCTTCACTTCGGATCCGGACAAGCTTAAGGAGGCTCGCTGCTTTATTGTGGCCGTTCCGACACCCGTAAAAAGCGGAAATGTCCCGGACCTGAAATTTGTGCGCAATGCCAGCCGGTTGGTCGGCCGCGCATTGACCCGGGGAGCGGTTGTTGTGTATGAGTCAACGGTGTATCCGGGCGTTACGGAGGAAGTGTGCATTCCGATTCTCGAAGAGGAGTCCGGCCTGCGCCTGGGCGAAGATTTCAAGGTGGGGTATTCCCCGGAACGGATCAATCCCGGAGACCAGGTGCACCGGCTCGAGACCATCGTGAAAATTGTGTCCGGCAATGATCCGGAGGCGCTGGAAACGGTTGCCAGTCTATATGAGCTGATCATTGATGCGGGGGTCCACCGGGCGGAAAGCATCCGGGTGGCGGAAGCGGCCAAGGTTATCGAGAATGCCCAGCGCGATATCAATATCGCCTTCATGAATGAGCTTTCCATGCTGTTCAACCAGATGGATATCGATACGAATGCCGTGCTGCGGGCAGCGGAAACGAAGTGGAATTTCCTCCCGTTCCGGCCGGGGCTCGTTGGTGGTCATTGCATCGGAATTGATCCTTATTATCTGACGTATAAGGCCGAGGACACGGGATATCATTCCAAGATTATTTTGGCCGGGCGGCATATCAATGATGGAATGGGGAAATACATCGCCCAGCATGTCATTAAACTTGCGGTTCGCCATGGTATTGATCTAATGAGGGCGAAGGTGGCGGTAATGGGTCTGGCCTTTAAGGAGGACTGCCGGGATATCCGCAACTCCAAGGTCATCGATATTATCCGGGAGCTGCAGGACTACGGGATCCAGCCGATGGTGGCGGACCCGCACGTGGACCGACATCAGGCATATGAGGAATATGGTATCGAGCTGTCGGACATGAGTGAACTGAGAGACATCCAGATTGCGGTGGTCGCTGTTGCTCACCGGGAGTTCAAGCAGCTTGGGGTTGCCGAAGTCAAGGACATGTTTAGCTCTGCAGAGGCGAAGCTTCTGATCGACGTGAAGGGAGCTTATCCAAAAACCGAATATGAAGCGAATGGCTTTCATTATTGGAGTTTGTAGATAACGATGGGAGAAAGCAATGAGGATTATAAAAAGAAAGCAACCGAAAATCACCAAGGAAGTTCTTGCGGTTCCGCGGACAGATAGACGTACTCTTTCCTATGTACCCGATCCGGAGCAGATCCGTTTGAACGCGGACCGAAGAGGCAACCGAGCACAGCAGCCTGGGGATGATGTGTCCAGCTCTGAGTATTTAAATAAGCTGCGCATGCTCAGCTTGCGTTATGAAGCGGAATTTGAAGTATGGATCGTTCCCAAGGGGAAAAAGAAAAAAGCAGGATTTAAGGGACAGGCTGCCGACATTTCGGCCACCGGCCTGCTGCTCAGGCTGCCGGACGCCGCTTCAGGTCTTGAAGTGGGTGACACAGTAAAGGCCCGATTCCGTATCCCGCCGGGCGCCATGCCCGAAGGTTTCGAGTCGGCCGTAAGGATGGATGCAAGCGTCGTTCGTCGGGCCACGAATTCGGCAGAATCCGGTGAAGTGCATATGCTGGCCTTAGAATTTGAGAAGCCGCTGACGGAATACTTTCAGCGCAAACGATGGGGCTATTCCGTGTATTCTGCCAGCGCGTTGATGTTCATGGCGGTGCTCTTCATCATGCTGATGCGGGCCGAGAGCATTATCTATTTCAAATACAACATGGTGCTGTATTTGTACAGCTTAATCGCAGCTCTGTTTCTGCTGACACGCTACCTGTTCGGGGCGTTGTATCGCGATGTGCCGATCAATCCGGATTATACACCAGGGGTTTCGATTATCATCCCCTGCTTCAATGAAGCGGATTGGATCAAACGTACGATTCTCAGCTGTATTAATCAGGACTATCCGGTAGATAAGCTGGAGGTCATTGTCGTGGATGACCGATCGACAGACCAATCGGTACAGCAGATCAAGGATATGATTGAAGTGATTCACTCCGAGGCGGAGCGTTACGCTACCCGCGAACGCTTGTCCTATACGGTGCTGCCGGAGAATGCGGGCAAGCGGGTCGCGCTTGTCAAAGGTGTGGAGATGGCGAAGCATGATTTGGTGGTCTTCGTGGATTCCGACAGCTTTCTGGACCCGATGGCGATTCGCCACCTCGTTCAGCCTTTTCAGGACCCTAAGATGGGCGGCGTTGCCGGCCGAACGGACGTCGAGAATAAATATACCAATAACATGACGAAGCTGCAGACCGTCCGTTATTATATTGCATTCCGGATCATGAAAGCGGCAGAGTCTTGGTTTGACAGCGTGACCTGCCTGTCCGGCCCGTTATCCTGCTATCGGAAAGAGCTCATCATGCAGCATGCGGACGCCTGGCTGAACCAGAAGTTTTTGGGCAGACCCGCCACCTTCGGGGATGACCGAAGCATGACAAACTTTATTTTGAAAACACATCGTACCGGTTACCAGGATTCCGCCATATGCTCGACGATTGTCCCTTCACAGATGAAGGTGTTCCTGAAGCAGCAGATGCGCTGGAAGCGCTCCTGGCTGCGCGAGTCGCTCCGGGCCGGAAGCTTTATTTGGCGTAAGGAGCCGTTTATGGCATTGTTTTTCTACATAGGCCTGATCGTGCCGATTGCCGCGCCTGTCGTGGTTGCCTATAACTTGATGTACGTGCCGATCGTTCATGGCATTTTCCCAGGGACCTTCCTGATGGGCTTGCTGCTGATGGCGCTGCTGATGAGTCTTGCCCACCTGCTGTTTCGCAAGAGCAGGCTCTGGGTGTTCGGCTTCGTGTTCTGTCTGTTCTATGAATTTGTCCTGTTATGGCAGATGCCGGTGGCCTGGTTCACCTTCTGGAAGTCGACATGGGGGACCCGGGAAACGCCGCAGGATATTGAAGCGAGAGAGAAGAAGGAAGCACGCAAGCGCAAAGGCAAAAAATTCGGATTACCGTTCTGATCGTGTCAAAGCGGTTGAAGTGAGGATGACAAATGGGTAAAAAACGAAATGCAGCCCTTAATGTTCAGCGAAAAAACCGCCGCAAAATCATCAAAGTTACGGCACAGGTTGTTGTATTGGCCGTAGTTGTCGTGCTGCTGGCGAATGCAATTTTCGATTTTCGCACCTATAAGGAGCCGGACAAATCAGCCTGGCGTCAGGATCAGGGCTTTATTGCGCTATCCTATTTTGGAGTCGGTCGAACCGGGACATCCAAGCTCGTATCCAAGAGCCAGCTGGACGCCCAGCTGAGAGCTTTATATGAACAGGGCTACACTACGATTTCGCAGCAAGATATTATGGATTATTATCGTAATGGCAAGAAGCTGCCGGATAAAGCGCTGTACCTGTCCTTTGAAGACGGACGGAATGACTCCGCGCTGTTCGCGCAGCCGTTGCTGGAGAAATACAACTATAAGGCCACCTTCCTGTCTTATGCCAACAAAATGGGTAACAGTGAACGGAAATTTCTACAGCCGAAGGATATGCTGAAGATGACCCGCACCGGTTATTGGGAGCTTGGGACCAACGGCAACCGGCTGACTTATATTAATATTTTTGATCATGAAGGCCGTTATATCGGCGTTAAGGACGAAAGTGAACTGACCAGCAAATCCAACGTGGAGTATTACAACCACTATTTGATGGATTTCATACGTGACGAGAATATGATTCCGCTCGAGAACCGCACGGAGATGGAAGAACGGATCCAAGCGGACTATGAAGCGATGAATCAGGTTTACACGAAAGCGCTTGGTTACGTTCCAGGCACGTATATGATCATGCACGCCAATGCGCTGGGCGGAGGCATGAATCAGCTTGTAGCCAATGCCAATACGGAGCAGATTCGGCAGTTGTTTGGGATGAATTTCAACCGGGAAGGAATGGCCTTCAACTCGAAGGATAGCGATCTTTATAATCTGACTCGGGTCCAGCCTGCTCCTTACTGGTCTACCAATCACCTGTTGATGAAGCTGCACAAGGACCAAGGACAATCTATGCAGTTTGTACGAGGGGATAAGCAGCAGGCTGATAAGTGGGAGCTGCTTGGCGGAGCGGCTGAATTTGCGGATAACCGTTTCGTGGTCACATCGCCTCCGGCCCAGGCAGGGATCGTTTATTTGAAGGGCAGCGAAGAGTCTGACATAACCGTCTCGGCGAAGGCACTCGGTAATGTGGTAGGACAGCAGTCCATCTATGTCCGTTACGACCGGACGAAGGGCTCTTACTTAAGGCTTCTTCTGGAGAACAATAACGTGGTGGTAGAACAGAAGAGAGCGGGTCAAGCACCCGAGGAGCTGTTCACCTATACCTTGCCGAAGGTCGAATGGGGGGAAGAGGACCTGCAATTCGATAAGGCATCGGTATATACTAAGGAGCAGACGCAGTCCGGAGACCGGGATGATGAGAATGAGTATCCGGTCAACATACTTGGCAACCGTTGGCTGGAGATTTCGGTGAAAGGCCATTCCCTGTCCGTGAGTGTCGATCAACAGTTAATTCTGGATCAGCAGCCTGTGGATGCATCGATTGGTGCAGGAGGCGTGGCGTTTGAATCGCAATATCATGAGCAGAATGAGAAAGATGATATTTACGACGCTATTTTTGAAGATGTCACCATTGCATCCGAGCCTGCGGGCGGTGATATGAAGCTGCTGTTTACGAACAAGCCGTCCGGACTGACCGGTGTCCTGACAGGCGTGCAGAGAAGTTTGAGCCGGGCGGTTGACTGGGCTGTGGAGACTTTTTAAAATTCGGATGGCGTAGGACGTGAACAAGAATGAAGAATCCCAGGAGGAAATGGGCAGGAGCTCTGGTACTGATGGCTTTGTGTGCTGCTGTCTCTTTCTGGTGGCTGCGCACCGAAGAGCAGGAGAAAGCACTGCAGGTTCAGTTACCGCAAACGGGAGTGAAGCTGTCTGCCTGGATTACGGATTGGCAGTGGAGGACGGGCATTACGGATCTGAAGCAGCTTGGTAGTGAGCTTGAAGAAATTCATTTTTTTGCAGCTTACTTCAATCATAAAGATGAACTCCATTTTACTTCGGATTTTCGGGAGGGGCTGCCTGAGTTTCTGGAGATTTCCCGGAAAGGGAAGCAGCTTCGCCGGGTCCTGACCATCGTAAACGATCGCTTTGATACCAATGGGACGGCGGACCAGAAGGATCCTGAGCTCATCTCCCGGATCGTGGCTACTCCGGAAAGCCGCAGCCTGCATATCGGGCATATTCTGGCTGTGGTATTCCAGCATGGCTTTAGCGGTGTGGAACTGGATTACGAGAAGGTACGCAAGGAAGATTGGGCGAATCTTTCCAATCTGTACAAGGAGCTGTATGAACGTTTACAAGCGGAGGGTTTCTCTCTTCGAATCGTGCTGGAGCCGGGGATCTCCCAGTCATCCTTTGAGTTGTTGCCGGCAGGTCCGGATTATGTCCTGATGGCATATAACTTGTACGGAGGGCATAGCGGACCGGGGCCAAAGGCGGATCACGCCATGATAAGGAAGCTGGCAGATAAACTGCAGGGGATTCCGGGAGAACATGCCATCGCATTGTCGGTTGGCGGGTTTGACTGGGCTAATAACGGCAAGGTTGTCTCTTTAACGGAAAAGCGTGCGGTGGAGCTGGCGCATTCCATCTCGGACAATCCGAAGCGGGATCCGTCAAGCGGTGCCCTGTATTTTGAATATACGGACGACCAAGGCATCGGCCATACCGTATGGTATGCGGATGGAATGACCATTGCCGGCTGGATGGATACGGCGAGAGACGCGGGTATATCGAAGATTGCGATCTGGCGGCTTGGGGATATGGAAGAGGATACGTTGCAACAACTGCAGGAATATCACCAGCACTCCCAACATAAGTGAATCCTATACGGAAAAAGGACATCCCATGGCTCTAAGAAGCCGCTCGGGGTGTCCTTTTGCATAAAATGACTCATGTTGTAGTCCAACAGTCTTTCTGTGCGAGTATACGGACCGAAAGGAGGCTGGATGGCCGACCGGCCATCCAAGCATGCCCCGAACAAACGCATCGTGCGCACAAGGAGCAGTGCGCACGATGTACAAATTAATGGATGAGCTTCGAGGCTTTCGCTTTGCGGACGAGACCGCCGCTGGCCCGGTTGATCGGCTTCTTGAGTGCAATCCCGATCATCAACGCAATTGCCGCGAAGATCAGCATGAACAGGACATCCCGGACGACAATATCCCATAGAATGCCGCCAACGGCTTCCCGCATCATGCTAATGGCGTAGGTGAATGGCAGATACGGATGCAATGCTTGGAAGAACGGCGGTGTCATCTGGATCGGAAACGTTCCGCCTGCGCCTGCAAGCTGCAGCACGAGCAGTACGATGGCCATCGCTTTTCCGACATTACCGAATACGGACACCAGCGTATATACAATCAGCATGAAGATGGTGCTGATTAGCAGCGCAAACAAGATGAACCAGCCCGGATTCACCACATAGGTTCCCAGCAAATAGATATCACCCAGGGTGACGAATAGCGCTTGGAACAGGGCAATGGTCAGAAAGGTTAAATAGCGTCCGAAGTAAACCTCGATGCTGCGGAAGCTTCTCTCTTCATCATGAACCTCAACGGAGAGCAGGGAAACAAGCAGCAGGGCACCTACCCACAAGGATAGCGTCGTGAAGAAGGGAGACATGGCGGACCCGTAGTTCGGGATAGGGTAGAGTCGATTCTCTTCCAGCGTAACAGGCTCGGCAAAAAACTGGCTTTCGAGCTCGAAATTATTTTGAAGCAAATCGATTACCTCTTGGATATCCCCTGCAGCTTCCATCTCACGCAGCCGATTCGCCAGCTGTGTAATTCGAAGCTCGGCCTCCGGCAGACGGCTTTGGGCCAGCTGCACTTCTTCGCCGCCTACCTTAAGCCCTTTCCAGGCATCTTTGAGCAAATGCTGAATGTCGGGGACGCTGGCAAGCGCCTGGGTCAGCTCCTGCTGAACACGCTTGGCCGTGCCTGCGCCCTTGGTGAAGGCTTTGCTTATCGCTGGACCGATCTCCGTATCGTATCGGCTTAACACCGTGTTGGTTAGTCCCGTAATGTCATCGTTTAGCTTCTTCAGCTTATCGATGGCATCTGCAGGTGTTTCTTCTCCCCGTTCCACGGCTTGGGCTATGGTTTGGAGCACGGTTTGGGCTGAGGTCCATCGTGCGGCAATATCCTCAAGCTTCGCCGCCCCGGAAGCTGCCGCCGGGGAGATCGAGCCCAGTCGCTTGAACAATTGACCCAGCCGGGCCGCGGCTTGCGCTGCTGTCTTTGCGCGTTCCTGCGCAGCGTTCAGGCGGCTGGCAAGCTCCTTCGGATCGATGTCGGCTTGTCCTAGAGCGTCCAGCACTTGCGAGAGCGCTCCGGTGGTTGCAGCCAGTACCTCCAAGTCCTGACGCAGAGCAGGCTCCAGCGATTTCGAGGCGCCAGCGGCCTCATTCGCGAACTCCGCCAGCGCACCGGCAATGGCCTTGCCGTCCGTTGCAATCTCTTCAAGGCGAGGCAGAGCGGTGCCGGCTTGCTGAACCAATCGGTTGGCCAGCTTAATATCCTTTGCAGCTGTGCCCACCGCTTCATTGAGCTCCGGAAAGCTTTTTTCAAGCCGGAACAGAAGATTTCGTACTTTATTGATGGCCGGGAGCTGGTTCTCGATCTCAATCCCGAGTGTGTTGAAAATCTCGAAGATGGTGCCGTTGGCGGTTTTGATGAAATTTTTGCTGATTTCCTCTACAACACCGGATGCGCCCTTGGCCGTCACTTTGGGAGAAATGGCGTTGATTTTCTCGTTTGTATAATAGAGGATCTGAGCTTTGACAGGCTCATTGCTCAGCACGGTGCCGATCCGGGCAGAGAAGTTCTCCGGAATAATGATGGCGGCATAATCATCACCGTGCCGTACACCCTGAATGGCGTTCTCACTATCCTCCGTAAACCGCCACCCCAGCTTCTCATTGTGATGGAGGGACTCCACGATTTCTTTACCCAGGTTAATGGGCTGGTCGCGAAGAGTGGTGCCTTTATCCAGGTTGGCAACGGCAATGGATACGCCGGAGGTCTGGCCATAGGGATCCCAAGAGGCCTCAATGTTAAACCAGGCATACAGAGAAGGAAGAATAGCAAGCCCGGTTATGATGACTCCTGCAGCCCAATTACGGATGATTCTATGGATATCGGCAGAATATATGTGGAGGATATTCTTCATGCGCGCTCCTGTCTTGTACGTAGTTGGTGCTAGTATGCCGCAAAATCCGTGCCAAGATACGAAACGAGCCGATCCTTTATCTCTTCCTTCAGGGAGTGCCATTCGCAGAGCAGACTGCATTCATATCCGCGGCACAAATACTGAACCTGCAACCCTTCCGCGGCTGTACGGCTCTGGCTACGAATCCGGATGCCGCGCCGCCTCATCTGCTGCTGCATGATCCAGGCATGATCCGAATCTTCTTTTTTAATTAGCTGCAGATTTAAGATATAGAGGTCAGCCATTTTGAGTGTAAGGGTCTTGAGAATTTGAATATCCCGCTCGAGAACAGACTGAATGAAGTGATGCAGCAGATAATCTCGGATCAGGACTTCGTCTTCTAGTGAAGGCGGAGGAGGCGTGGAAGGCTTCATCATGAGAGACACATCCTAAGACATGAAATGAATAAGAACATATGTTCTATCATACACATAGTATGCCAACAATATACGGCGTGCAACCATTAAATATTGGCAATTGTTTATTGATCCCAGTGGATTCATGGCGGCATATGGTTTACACTCCTGATAACTGCATTATCAGGAGGCGATTCATTAATGATTCTTCATAAAGGCGAAATATTGTTCAGGCAAGGGGATAGCGGGGACCATCTATATCACATCCGGAGCGGATTGTTCAAGGTGACCCGTCTCCATCCGAACGGCAATATAGTGCTTTTCAATATTTTATATCCTGGTGAAACGGTGCCGCATCATTCGTTGATCAGCCCGAAGGAGACACATGGAACGGCGATCGCTCTGATCCAGAGCGAAGTGGAGCTCATATCGGCTGAAGCTTGGTACCGCCAGCTCGAGGAGGATCCACAGAAACCGCTCGAGGTCGCCAGATTGCTGCAGGAAAAGGTGCGGTTCATGCAGATGAGGCTCGATCATTTGACGGTGGGAGGTCCTGCGGAGCGGCTTGAACTGCTGATCCAGTGGCTGGATGAGTATTCACAGGGAATACACTTGACCGAGTATCTGACTCAGGAAGAGATCGGACAGCTGATCGGCGTGAGAAGAGAAACGGTAAACCGGCTGCTGCGGGAACAGGGCAAGCACATCTAGCCCGAAATTTGCGGACGATATAAACGGGGCAGGATACATAGGAACTTCTTCGCAGAATAATCGTTGACAGCAAGTATGTTCAACCCAAAAAGGGTGCCTGTCTTTATGCAAGACAGGCACCCTTTGATTAGGTTTGACTCCGTAATATGGTTAATTAATCTTCCAATGTACCTGCCGGGCCAAAGAATTCATAATGAATCCGGTCGGAAGGTACCTCCATGGATTTCAGTTGACTGTTAACGGCACGCATGAACGGAACCGGACCGCAGAAGTAGAAGTCGGCTTTCGCATCGACGGTTTTGCGAAGGAAATCAAGATCAATATAGCCTGCTTGGTGGCACTGATCCTCCGATTCCGGCTGTTCATAAATGACGTAAGAGGTTAGCTGCGGATGCTTGGAGGCGAGTGCATCGATATGAGACTTCATTGCATGCTGACTACCGCACTTGGCCGCATGGATAAAGGTTACTTTCCGGCCGGGTTGATTCAGCAGCACGGTTTCCAGCATAGCCACCATCGGGGTCAAACCGACACCGCCGCTGATCAAGGCAAGCGGAAGGTCACTGTCCGTATCCAGGGTAAATGTACCGGCCGGAGCCGTGACCTCGAGAACGGTCCCAACCTCAGCCTGACGGTGCAGCCAAGTGGAGACGATGCCGGCAGGTTTTCCTTCTAACTCATCCTCACGCTTGACCGTTATTCTGTAGTAAGGCTGACCCGGTGCGGACGAGAGACTGTAATGACGATTATGATAATAGGTTTCACCTTCAGGTTTTACCCGGAGCGTAATGTATTGACCGGGTTCATAAGCGGAAATCTCACCGCCATCCTGTGGGAGCAGATAAAAGGAAGTGATGACAGAGCTTTCTTCCACCTTCCGGTCAATCACGAAATTACGGTATCCGCTCCAACCGCCGGTCTCGTTCGCGGCTTGTTGGTACATATCTGCTTCAATGCCGATGAAGACATCGGCAATGGCGCCGTAAGCTTCGCCCCAGGCCTCGATAATTTCGGGTGTTGCGGCATCTCCCAGCACTTCCTTCATGGCGGCGAGCAGTGTTTCGCCGACGATTGGATAATGCTCGGGCAAAATGTTTAATGCCCGGTGCTTGTGTCCGATCTGCTTAACAACCGGCACGATCGCTTCAAGACGGTCGATATGGGCTGCGGCGGCGTACACGGCATTGGCAAGGGCAAAGGGCTGTTTTCCTTCTCGTTGATTCGCATGGTTGAATATGTTAAGAAGCTCCGGATGATGATGAAATAATTTTTGGTAAAATGCAGTCGTGATTGCCGTTCCATGAGTTTCAAGAACAGGAACGGTCGATTTAACGACTTCAATCGTATGCTGGCTTAACATGTGGACTCCCCCTGATTCATAAGTCGAATTCGTGTTCAATTTAAGTATAGACAAGGGAAGAAAGGGTACTTGTGATTTTGGTCACATCGGATTTAGCGAATATGTGAACAGAACAGCGATATTTTTATGGGGGAGAGTTCTGAAAGCGAGTTTTTTTACATATTTCATATATATATTCCAGTTCATTCTAGCCAGCTGTTTAGCTTGTATGCCAACTGTGTTATAATAATATTAGCAGTCTAATTAAAACGAGAAAGGATCAGGATACCATGTGTCCCCGAAGGACGAATCCCCAAAGGACGATTTGGAAACGTTATGATCTCTCATACACATAGCTTCCTTCGTAGAGCGAAGTCGGACGTCTGAAGACAAGGACGGTCTCTCACGAAAGGATGGGAACTATGGTTCGAAGGATGAACTCCTCCAGGTTGCCTCTATGTAGAGATTGGCCTATGTCTGACCAATCTACTACGACAAGAGGGATCCTGTATGAGGAAAAGACAAAACACAATTATCACGATGTCGGCGATGTTGTTCGGAACGTTTTTAATGGCTTTTACGTATTATCACATTAATTTTCACAATCATTTAACTGAAGGCGGCTTTGTCGGCCTTGCGCTGCTTGGCAAATATGCGCTTGATATTCCGCCTGCATTAAGTATGGTCCTCATGGACATACCGGTTCTGCTGATTGCCTTGTTTATCAAAGGTCGGAAGTTCATTATCAATACCGTTGTTGCGGCGAGCATGTTCACGTTGTTCTACGCATTGATCGAGCGGTATTCCACGCTTGTGATCGATCTGAATCATAACTTGCTGGCAGCCGCGCTGCTGTCCGGTTTATTGACGGGCTTTGGCGCTGGTATCGTGCTCCGCTATGGCGGGGCGACAGGCGGTGACGACGTGATCTCCGTGCTGTTCAGCGAGTGGAGCGGGCTTAAGGTAGGGACGGTGTTTTTCCTGATGGATGCCGTAGTTCTGCTATTATCGCTATTCTACATGCCATTGGTTGAAACCTTATATACTATATTAGCCGTATCGATTGCCGGACAAGTGATCACCATCACAGTGACGTACGGTACCGAGAAAACGGAAAAGAAACCGATTCGGAAGGCGGTCCGTGCCCCAAGCACTCCGGTTACTCCGAAGACAGCGCAGCCAACTGTTAGCGGCCGTTCATAATACGGTCCAACTAAGAGAAGCTCACCCGCATGCAGGGTGAGCTTCTTTCGTATATCTATGATGTTAGGTTACTCCTCGTCTTTGGGATGATTCTCATCCCATTCCTGTGCCTTGGCGGTGGCGATAGCGATGGCACGTCCTTCGTCGTAGTCTTCCTCCAGCAGGGCATTGGCAATTTCCACGGCTTTATTCCTCACCCGCGGCTCTAGATTTTTCATGGATGGCGGATAATCATGTTTGTTCCAAGGCATATTGCGATCCCTCCAGTTCAACTGTTATTCGTATGTAGTGTATATTACCCCGTGTAACCAAATTGAATAAGCGTGTTCAATGGCACAAAAAAAGTACATTGCCCCCTGAAGGACAATGCACTTGGGATACTTCGATTTATTCAAACAGCTGCAAATACTCGCCATAACCTTCCTTTTGCATCTCTTCCTTCGGTACAAACCGCAGTGCCGCGGAATTGATGCAGTAACGAAGTCCGTTCGGTCCAGGACCGTCGTCAAATACATGGCCGAGGTGCGAGTCTCCTTTTTTGCTTCTTACCTCGGTACGGACCATCATATGGGTGAGATCCATTTTTTCCTTGATGTTGTATTCGCGAATCGGACGGGTGAAGCTCGGCCATCCGCAGCCGGCATCATATTTGTCCGTAGAGCTGAAGAGCGGCTCACCGGATACGATGTCCACGTAAATGCCTTCTCCGTGATGGTCCCAGAACTCATTGTGGAACGGAGGTTCGGTTGCGTTATTCTGGGTTACTTCATATTGGATCGGTGTCAGGCGCTGTTTAAGCTCGGCGGGGTCTACCGAATCCGACCAGTGCTGCTCAATGAAATCCTCGCGTCCTGAGCCTTTGCGATAGCGTTTGTAATGGCTCGGATTTTTCTTGTGATAATCCTGATGGTATTCTTCAGCTTCATAGAAAGTGCTGGCTGGTATGATGGGCGTCACGATCGGCCCGTCGAATCGTCCGCTAACAGCTACCTCTTCTTTGGATTGTTCCGCAAGCTTGCGCTGCTCCTCCGTATGGTAAAAAATAGCGGTCCGGTAAGATGTCCCCCGATCATGGAATTGTCCGCCCTCATCCGTAGGATCGATTTGCTGCCAGAAGAGCTCAAGCAGCTTTTCATAAGGGAACACTTCCGGGTTATATGTGATTTGAACGGCCTCGTAATGACCCGTTGTATCAGAGCATACCTCTTCATAGGTCGGATTTTCCTTATGGCCGCCGGTATAGCCGGAAACGACCTTCAGAATGCCCGGCAGCTCATCAAAAGGAGAGACCATACACCAGAAGCAGCCTCCCGCAAAGGTAGCCAATTCACTTGGGGTTGAACGATTATTCATCTATTATCCCTCCATCGTTATAACAATCTAAATGTAAGTCTTACTCTATATTATAATCATTTTGGTCAGGGAAACCAAAACAATGCTCCATTTATGTCGGTCTCCCTTTATACCACCGGATAGCGGCCAGGCACAGAACGGTAATCAGCATGAGTCCGCCCGCGATACTCGCAAAGAGGAGCGGATGATCGGCAAACCCGCTGCCTAGCCAAGCATACAGGAGAATCGCAGGGATTTTACCGATGGCTGAGGCGGTTGTGTACGTCCAGAATGGTATGGAGGCGACACCAGCATAAATATTGACGGCCATTTGCGGTATGATGGGCAGTAGGCGCGCGAGCAGGATCGACTGAAAGGGGCGCCGTTCCACCACGGCTGTGAACCTATGGACAGCCGCATATTTGCTGAGCAGTCGCCTGCCGGGCTCCTGGTACAAGGACCGTACAGCCGCGTACAGTATGACGGCCGCTATCGTGGTTCCGAACCACGAAATGGCAGCAGCCCAGACGGTTCCATATGCATAGCCAAGAATAGCGATGATGACTTTGTAGGGTGCAATGGGAAATAAGGCAAGCAGGGTTGCCAGTAGGATCATCAGGTAGAGTGGGGGATTTCCTCCTAGCCAGTCCATGATTTCTTGTCTGTATGCAAAAGCCAGCGTCAGTGCTGTTGTATAAATTGCGGGTATGATCCATCTCTTCATGAAGAATCCTCACTTTGCGAAATTCAACCAGAATAGCACCATGATAGCAAAAAAACAGGAATACTGCCCACATTTCGGACAGCTAAGCATCGTATCTAGGGTGGAAAAAATTGAATATACAAGCGATTTTTCATATGTTATAATATGTCCAACCGAATAGTTCCCAAAGGGGAGTAGCTTCATAAGTAAAGTCGTCATTACGGGATTAACCATCCCCGGCTTTATTGGCAACGATTATGTTGTTTAGCGAGACCTTTGCCTGATTTATTTATGAATGAGGTGGAGGTCTATTTTTGCGCCCAAAAAACGCTGTAGACCTTATTAACTAAGGCAACAGCGTTTTTTTTGGATGGAGGACATCGGTAGGTAAATCTAAAGAAAATGAAGAAAGGATGGGAGAAGCATGGATTTGATGTCGATGGAATTTTGGACGGCGCTGCTATCGATTGTCCTCATTGACCTTGTGTTGGCAGGCGATAACGCGATTGTTATCGGGCTTGCCGCTCGTAATGTCCAGAAAGCGGACCAGAAGAAGGTCATCCTGTGGGGTACCGTCGGAGCGATTATCATTCGTATCGTGGCCACCCTCCTCGTTGTACAGCTCTTAATGATCCCTGGCTTACGCTTGATCGGTGGGTTTGCTCTGTTGTGGATTGCCTACAAGCTGATAGTGGATGAGAAGCAGCATGAAATTTCCGCTGGCAACCAGATGTGGGCGGCAATCCGCACGATTATTATTGCGGACGCGATGATGGGGCTGGATAACGTTCTTGCTGTAGCTGGCGCTGCTGGGGAAAGCTTCATGCTGGTTATTATCGGACTTGCGATTTCGGTTCCAATTATGGTGTGGGGCAGTACCATTATCCTGAAGTTGACGGATCGCTTTCCAATTATCATCACGATCGGTGCTGCGGTGTTAGCCTGGACCGCATCGAAGATGATTGTGGAAGAGCCGATGATTCACAGCTGGTTTGCCAATGGCGTTCTGAAGTACGGTTTTGAAATTCTCGTTATCGCCATAATCATCAGTCTTGGAACTTGGATGAAGAAGAAGAATGACCAAAAAGCGAAGAGCAACCCGGTACAGGTCAAGATGGTCGACTAATCTAGACTTTGTATGAGCTCAAAGTAAACGGTATAATGTCTTCATGAACGAAGAGAGCGCCGAAGCCCTTTTCGCATGAGGAGGGGTAATACATGGAATTTACGGAAAAATCCGTAGAAGAACGGATTGCGGAGTCGTACCGCCAGGACGAGGATATGATGATCCTCGTGTTTGCCCAGTGGTGTGTGAATCACGGACTGGACCCAGCGGAACTGTACCGTAAGGCATATCCGAATCAGCCGGATAATGAGCGGCTGGCGCGGGTGCTGGAATTAACGGTGCCCAAGGAAGAAGCTGGTGAAATACCGGATCAGACCCTACTTGGTGTCCTGTCGTTATTTGGTAATGAAGACTTGGCTATCGTTGTAGCCGAGGCAGCGGCCACGCTAGGCCCTGATAAGAAGTAAATGTGGAATCATGGCATATCATACATGTGATTCAAGAGAGAAGCGGGTCGAACAAGGAAAAACCTTGGTCGACCCGCTTTTTATTGCATAGATGGCACGGCTCAATTTGACGTTCGACTGGCCATGCGGAATTGTTTAGGCGAAACGCCGAATCGGGAGCGAAAAACGCGGTGAAAATAAGTATAGTTGGCAAAGCCGGAAGTTTCGGCGACATCCTCCAGCGAGAGGGGGCTGAACACAATTCGTTCCTTGGCCATGCTCAGGCGAACGTCCATGGTGTATTGCATGATGGTGGTGCCAAACGCTTCTTTGAACAGATGAACTGCCCGGGAAACACTGATGCCGACATGGGCGGCGACATCCTCCAGCTTGAACATCGAGGAGGCATTCTCTTCAATGTAATTTTTCATGCGGTAGGCTAAATACGTCTTGGGCGTGGTCGATGGCTGCTCCGATAACAGGCGGTCCACTTCGAGGCACAGAATCCGTACCGTGTAATCCGAAATCTCCGGATAAGGATCCGATACACGACGCTGCTCCAGCAGAATTTGCCGAAACAGACTCAGGTAACGCTCTTCCAGTGGAACCCGAATTTTGGTTGGGCGTTTCTTGGAATTCCACCACGCGTCAGCCCATGGCCCCTTAAAGAAAATATGGTAATCTCCGCTTTCGATGGTTAATTCACCCAAAGCGTTATATTCGTCATCTATTCGTAGTTCATAGGGTTGTCCTGGCGTGAAGATTAACAGATCCCCTGCCTCAACGAGTGACAGCTTGTCATCAATTTTGGCACGGCATTTGCCGTCGGTCTGCCATCGCATCAAGTAGGTATCGAAACCGTCAGCCAGGGACATCTTGAAAGGTTTACGATGAAATGAGAAATCCGCTGCTACGACTTGGTTGGAAAGATTTGAATCCATTGCTAAAGTCCCCTTTGAAGAATAAGAAAATAATGACCAGATTGTTCATGTTTTAATCATATTCTTCATTTTAAACGAAAGCATAAAAGAATACCATGGTACTAGTCCGAGCACATCTAAACACTCAAGGAGTGACAGCGATGAAAAAAATGAAAGCAGGTATAATTGGCTGCGGAACCATCAGCGGCGTATACTTCACGAACTTAAAGAACAGCCCTTGGGTTGAAGTCGTGGCATGTGCTGACCTTATTCCGGACAACGCAAAGAAAAAGGCCGAAGAGTTCAACATCCCGAACGTGTATACCGTCCAGGAGATGCTTGCACAGACTGACATTGAGTTTATTATTAATCTGACCATTCCGGCCAGCCACGCCAATGTGGATATCGCTTCCCTGGAAGCAGGAAAGCATGTGTACAGTGAAAAGCCGCTCGCGCTTACGCTTGATGAAGCTCGCCGTGTGCTAAATATGGCAGATCAAAAAGGACTTCGCGTCGGCTGCGCACCCGATACGTTTTTGGGCTCCGGCGTACAGACGGCTAAAGCCGCTATCGAATCCGGGCTGATCGGCAGACCTGTTGCCGCAACGGCGTTTATGATGGGTTCAGGACCGGAAGCTTGGCATCCTAATCCTGAATTTTTTTACGCGTCGGGTGGAGGTCCAATGATGGATATGGGTCCTTATTATGTATCGGCCCTGGTAGAGCTGCTTGGTCCTGCAAGCCGGATCAGCGCATCCACAGGCATCCAGATTCCAGACCGCGCCATCGGCTCTGGCCCGCGCCAAGGACAACCGATCACGGTTCAGACCCCAACGCATTTGGCAGGGACGCTGGATTTTGAGAACGGTGCCATTGCAACCATGATTACCAGTTTTGATATCTTTGGCGGATCGAATCTGCCTTGGATCGAAATCTATGGCACGCAGGGAAGCCTGAGTCTCGGGGATCCGAACTTCTTTAACGGCGAAGTGAAGCTCCGGAAGCACGGCGCAGAGGAGTGGGAGCTGCTTGACCCTGCATTTGAATGCGGGAAGAACGAGCGGGGGCTCGGTATCAACGATATGATCCAATCGATTCATGAGCAGAAGGACCATCGCGTCAGTGCCCGTCTGGCATACCACGTGCTGGAGATTATGCAGTCGTTCCAGCAGTCTTCGCTGGAGGGCAGACATATCGTTCTGCAAAGCACATACCGCTACGGCAAACTTCCGGCGCCACAGCAGGCAAACGTGGTGGAGTAGCGAACTGGCAGCCCGGTTCATATTCTTGTACACTGGTTATGAACGACATGCAAACCAGCTTCTGACGGATCTGACAGGATGATGAGTTCTTGGCAAGGATCCGCATGAAAGCGTTGCACTAATATTTGGAGAGTTTCCAAAATGATCAAATGCCTATGGGGAGGAAATGGACATGTCGAAAACATTGAAGATCGGAATTATCGGTTGCGGGGGAATTGCCAATGGCAAGCATATGCCGAGCTTGAAGAAGCAGGCGCAGGCCGAATTGGTAGCTTTTTGCGACATCGCCCTAGAACGCGCGCAGAAGGCGGCTGCCGAATATGGAGTTGAAGGCGCAAAAGTATACACGGATTTCAGAGAACTGCTGCAAGACGGCAGCATCGATGTCATTCATGTGTGTACGCCGAACGATTCGCACTCCGAGATTACGGTTGCATCTTTGGAAGCAGGCAAGCATGTCATGTGCGAGAAACCAATGGCGAAAACCGTTTCCGAAGCCAAAGCCATGCTGGACGCCGCTAAGCGTACAGGAAAAAAACTTACCATCGGTTACAATAACCGTTTCCGAGATGATAGCATGTATCTGAAAGAGGTCTGCGAGGAAGGCGAGCTGGGCGAGATCTACTACGGTAAAGCGCTGGCTGTTCGCCGCCGTGCCGTTCCGACCTGGGGCGTATTCCTTGACGAAGAGAAGCAAGGCGGAGGTCCGTTGATCGATATCGGCACCCATGCACTGGATTTAACCTTGTGGTTGATGGACAACTACAAGCCGAAGAGCGTGCTTGGATCCACGTTCCATAAACTGGGTCAACGCGAGAATGCGGCGAATGCGTTCGGTCCTTGGGATCCGAAGGAGTTCAAGGTAGAGGATTCGGCATTCGGGTTCATTACGATGGAGAACGGCGCAACGATTATTCTGGAATCTAGCTGGGCTCTTAACGTCGTTGAGACGGGCGAAGCCAAAGCCGTCCTTGCGGGTACGGAAGGCGGAGCTGACATGAAGGACGGTTTGCGTATTAATGGCGAGAAAATGAGCAGATTGTATGAAACCAAAGTGGATTTGAATGCTGGCGGCGTCGCGTTCTATTCCGGTTCCAAGGAAAATGATGCGGACCGTGAAGCCAGAATGTGGCTGGAAGCCATTATTGAGGATAAGGATCCTGTGGTTAAACCGGAGCAAGCGCTTGTTGTAACGCAAATTCTGGAAGCGATCTATGAATCGGCGAAGACAGGAAAAGCGGTTTATTTCGATAACTAAATCTTACATCATTACTAATACTAAGGTAAACCAGGAGGTATACAATGAAATTAGGCGTATTTATGGTATTGCTGAGCGGACGTAAATTGGAGGATGCTTTGGACTATGTGGCATCCAAGGGGCTTAAAGCGGTTGAGATCGGAACAGGCGGTTATCCGGGCAATGCGCATTGCAACCCGGTCGAGCTGCTGGAAAATGAAACCGCGCTGAAGAACTTCAAAAATGCGGTGGAATCCCGTGGGTTGATTATTAGCGCACTGAGCTGCCACGGCAATCCGCTTCATCCGCAAAAAGCAATCGCGAAAGAGTTTCATGACACATACGTAAAAACGGTAGAACTTGCCGAGAAGCTTGAAGTACCTGTTGTTAACACATTCTCCGGCTGCCCAGGCGACCATGAGGATGCCAAATACCCGAACTGGCCCGTTGCGCCTTGGCCTAACGACTACCAAGAGATTCTGACTTGGCAATGGGATAACAAGGTCATTCCTTACTGGACCGAATGGGGTAAATTTGCCGCAGACCGCAATGTGAAGATTGGCTTGGAATTGCACGGCGGCTTCTCCGTTCATACGCCAGGCACGCTGCTCCGCTTGCGTGAAGCCGCAGGCGAAGTGATTGGGGCCAACCTGGATCCGAGTCATATGTGGTGGCAAGGGATTGATCCTGTTCAAGCGATTCAAATTTTGGGCCGCGAAGGGGCAATCCACCACTTCCACGCGAAGGATACAAGCATTGACCCGATCAACGTGAACAAGCACGGTCTGACCGATATGCAGTCTTATGCCAACATGCTGGATCGCGCATGGCAGTTCCGCAGCGTAGGCTATGGACATGATGTGAAGGAATGGGCTGATATGATGAGTGCCCTTCGTCTGGTTGGATATGATTATGTCGTAAGTATTGAACATGAAGATGGATTGATGTCCATCGAAGAAGGCTTCTCCAAAGCGGTGCAAAACCTTCAGCAAGTGCTGATCGAAGAGCCGCTTGGGGACATGTGGTGGGTTTAACAGCGTAGAGTAAGCCGAATAAGCAATTAGGGGGAACAGCAACATGCTTAACGTAACCATTTGGAATGAATTCGTGCACGAGAAAATCCATGACGAGGTTCGCAGCGTTTACCCGACAGGGATTCATACAGCATTGGCGGAGGGTCTGCAAAATCCGGATTTTGTCATCAGAACGGCAACGCTCGACCAGCCGGAGCATGGATTGACGGACGATGTACTGGATTCAACCGATGTGCTGTTGTGGTGGGGGCATATGGCTCATGACCAGGTTAGTGACGAAATCGTAAGCAAGGTCGTAAAGCGCGTGCAGGATGGGATGGGGCTGATCGTTCTTCACTCCGGACATTTTTCCAAGCCGTTCAAAGCGTTAATGGGTACGAGCTGCGATTTGAAATGGCGCGAAGCAGGGGAACAGGAAATTATTTGGAGCGTGAATCCAACGCATCCGATCGCGGCGGGAATTACAGGTCCGATCATCATCGAGCATGAGGAAATGTACGGGGAATTCTTCGATATTCCAGCCCCAGATGAGCTGGTATTTGTCAGCAATTTCGAAGGCGGCGAAGTATTCCGCAGCGGTTGCACGTTCAAGCGCGGTCATGGGAACATTTTCTACTTCCGTCCGGGGCATGAGACCTATCCAACCTACTACAACCCCGAAGTGCTGAAAGTGATCACCAATGCGATTAACTGGGCTTATTCCACGGCAGGCAAGCAAACCTTCGGCAACAGCCAGCCGGTTCGTGCGCTACCCGTTTTAGTCTAAGTTATGAGCAGCATTTTTTAAGAAGCAATGAGTTCACGAGTCGTTCAGGGTGTAGTCCTTGAGCGGCTCGTTTTATCGTTAACGATGAATGTTCACGGAAATGTTTTTGCCGGCTAGGGATAGAATATACCTAAGTATGGGGTATTGTATGATATACAAGAAGGGGGGCTGTACACATGAGTGAAGTACAAAGCGCACCTGTAGATCCAACAACCATCGCCATATGCCAGGCCATGCTGGCCCATCAACCCGTTGAGGGCTTCCTGCTCGGGAGAGGAGTCCGCTTCGCCAAAATTATGTTTATTGGAGAAGCACCCGGCGCCCATGAGGTTCTGGAAGGCTTACCTTTTGTAGGGCAGGCCGGACAAGAGATGAATGCCTACCTGGAACGCCTGAACCTGACCCGGGAGCAAGTGTATATTACCAGTGCCATGAGAAGCAGGCCTTATAAGGAAAAGGTAATCGTGAGGTCCACGGGCGAGAGTGTCATCAGCCGTTCCAATCGCACACCGACGAAGGTAGAAATATTGGCCCATGCACCTTTGCTTGATGAAGAGATTCGATGGGTTCGCCCGCACATTATCGCACCCATGGGAAATACGGCGCTGCACCGGTTAATCGGAAGCCATGAAACGGTGACATCGCTGCACGGCAAACTGATGGAGGGGCCGGTCCAGCAAGCAACCGATCCGGAGAATCCAGATAGGGGTTACATGTTCTCGGCGGAAACCTATAAGATATTCCCTCTATTCCATCCAGCGGCGGTACTGTATAATAGGAAATTATCCACTTGGATCGAGAAAGATTTGGATATTTTGGCTCGTATATTATGGGATAAGCGCTGATTTTATGGGAAAAAGGGGCTAGGTGGTTTTCAGTTTCTCGGAAATGTGCTAAAATGAAACATACTTACAATTCGTAAGTTTTCTAGATTTTTAATTAAGCTTATGAATTTCTATAAACAAGGTGACTTCGTAAAGAGGTGAAGGGATATGGAAGTTACAAATGTTACGATGTGTCCCCGTTTTGAATCTGCATTTTCTTTTCTGGGCAAACGGTGGAACGGTTTGATTATTCAAACGTTGATGAGCGGGCCTAAGCGATTTAAGGATATTTCGAATTTGATTCCGTCCATGAGCGATAAGATGCTCTCCGAGCGGATGAAGGATTTGGAATGCGAAGGCATTTTGATTCGTCATGTCTATCCGGAAACACCGGTACGTATTGAATATGAACTGACTGAAAAAGGTAAGGCACTTCGTCCGGTGATGGAGCAAATTGCATCCTGGGCAGAACAATGGGTCGAAAGATGAGTCATCTTAAGACTCCCCTTGATGATTAAACCCTGGCATGAGACATCCTCATTTCAGGGTTTTTTTTCTAAATGGAAGTATGATTCCTGTTTCTTTACGGCAAGAATAGGTGGACATGCACCAAGCGGACGCAGCTGCTATATGATGTAAATACCGAGAGCGGCATATCAAGGAGGCGAGCCCATGACCAAGCGAACGTATATCTCCCGTTTCCATTATGGACAAGAGGACATCTCAGAACTTGAAAACGCTTCATTAAAAGTGCTTCATATTTTTGAGAAGACCAAGCGGATGTTGAGCCAGTATGTGCCGGATTCCTTGTGGTTAGCTGCGTCTGGAACAAGCCCGGAATCTGCAGAATCCGTTAGCCATAGCGGTGCCGATGCTGTTGATATGTTTCAGAAATGGGTCAAAGCCCCCGGCGGATGGAAGTTCATTGGTTATGAAACCGATCGATTCAATGCGTCCACCGGGCAGAATATAGGACGCACGGGAAGATTTCTGCAGATGATCATCTGGTCACTCTATGAGAAAATCGTAATGCTGCATCCCTTCCTTGGCAGCGAGCCGTTTTTTGACGGGGAAGAGCTGGATGTGATCGCAAATTATTTTGTGCCAACGTATATCAGCGCCGTACCGTTGGTGGAACAAGGAAAAGCCTTTAAGACTATTCAGGCGGACATCGTTCTGTATCAGGAGCATATCCAGGCACCTGCCGTCATTATGCAATCGGATCGAGGCTTATTGGAGGGGAACTGGATGACCGGGGTGAACCTGGACGCGAAGGGATTTGCCGGGATTCGCCCTTATTTGAAAGTTCCTAGCGGCGAACGAGCCTATATGGAAGCCGATATTATATAGAGAGCATGCCTCCTCATAACCTTGTTCGATGCGGACAGGGTTATTTGGCATTTTTATTTTAAATTTTAACGATTTATGTGAAATATATCACAAAAATTAATGCGATCAGACGATATAATTTATGTGAAAGCAACGGAATACCACGATCTAGATAAACGTGTTGGGGAGGAATCAGATGATGTCCAATATAAAGAGAGAAAAGTTAGTTGTCATTGGCAACGGTATTGCCGGGATTAGTACGGTCGAGCAAATCATTAAATTGGGTGGGAATTTTGACATCACCGTCATTGGACAGGAGCCGCATCCGAATTATAACCGCATTATGCTGTCGTATGTGTTGGAAGGCAGCAAAACATTGGATGACATTGTATTGAATGATTGGAAATGGTACGAAGATAACCACATCACTCTGCACACGGATGCCACTGTAACTGCCATCGATGGGGAACGCAAGGTCGTGACCGCCGACAACGGATTGACGGTGCCTTATGACAAAGTCATGATAGCAACGGGCTCGAAGCCCTTTATTTTACCCGTACCGGGCAGTGACAAAGAAGGCGTTATCGGTTTCCGAAACATTGCCGATTGCACGCAGATGCTTCAAGCTGCTAAGGCGTACAAGAAAGCGGCTGTCATTGGCGGAGGACTTCTGGGTCTGGAAGCTGCCAAAGGATTGGTCAGCCTGGGCATGGAGGTGACGGTGGTTCATCTCATGCAGGATTTGATGGAGAGCCAGTTGGATTCGATGGCATCCGGCATGCTGAAAAGGGAGCTTGAACAGCAGGGTATCAACTTCTTATTAGGCAAACAAACAACCGAAATATTGGGAGATACCAGAGTTACGGGACTCCGCTTCAAGGATGGGGATGAGCTTGATGCCGACCTGGTGGTCATGGCAGTGGGCATCAGAGCGAACACCGAGATCGCTAAAGCGAGCGGGATCGAAGTGAACCGGGGAATCGTCGTTAATGATTATCTTCAGACTTCCTGGCCGGATGTGTATGCGGTTGGCGAATGCTGTGAGCATCGGGGCGCATGCTACGGCCTGGTTGCACCGTTGTTCGAACAGGGACAGGTATTGGCGAAGCATCTATGCGGTGTGGAAGGCAAGCCTTACGAGGGAAGCATTGTATCGACGAAGTTGAAAATCAGCGGTGTGGATGTATTCTCTGCCGGCGAGTTCATGGAGCAAGCCGAGCACTCGGTGATCACCGCGAAAGATGATTGGCGCAAGACCTATAAGAAAATATTAATTCGCGACAATATCATCGTTGGGGCGATATTGTTCGGAGATGTGAGCGATTCGGCAAGCCTTCAATCCATGATTCGGAAGAAGACAGCCATGACGGATGAGATTTACGATTCGATCATGGGCACTGACAGCGCAGGAACAGGAAACGGCAAGGCATTTTCACTGGAGAAGATGCCCGATGATGAAATCGTGTGCGGCTGCAACGGCGTAACCAAAAAAGCCATTGTGGATGCCATTACTCTACAGGGTTTTACGACAGTGGATGAGATCAAAGCTTGCACAGGAGCTACCCGCTCGTGTGGCGGCTGTAAACCTGTCGTGGAGCAAATACTCCAGAGCGTATTGGGCGATGGCTTTAAGGCGGCAGGCAAACAAGGAATATGCCCGTGCACAACCCTTGATCGGGACGAGATTGTCGCCGAAATCCGTGTCAAAGGACTCAAGACAACGAAAGAAGTCATGCATGTTCTAAACTTCAGCAATCCGGAAGGCTGCTCGAAATGCCGCCCGGCCATTCATTATTATCTGGCGATGCTGAACCCGGTAACCCATCAAGAGGAGAGGGAATCCCGTTTTGTCAACGAACGGATGAACGCCAACATTCAGAAAGACGGCACGTACACGGTCGTCCCAAGAATGTACGGCGGTGTTACCACACCGGAGGATTTGAAGAAAATCGCGGATGTATCGCTTAAATACAATGTGAAGGTTGTAAAGGTTACCGGCGGACAGCGTCTGGACCTCATCGGTGTTAAGAAGGAAGATCTACCGAGCGTTTGGGAAGAGCTCGATATGCCGTCGGGTTATGCTTATGCCAAATCGCTGCGGACCGTGAAGACCTGTGTAGGTTCCCAATTTTGCCGTTTTGGTACGCAGGATTCGATGGGCATGGGGGCATTCCTCGAGGAGAAATTCGAAAGACTGGATTTCCCGGCGAAATTTAAATTGGCAGTCAACGGGTGTCCGCGAAACTGTGCCGAGTCGTGTACGAAAGACATCGGGATCGTAGGCAATGACGGTGGATGGGAAATATTCGTTGGAGGCAACGGCGGAACGAAGGCACGTCTGGCGGATTCGTTCTGCAAAGTGAAAACGGATGAAGAGCTGGTCGAAATCTGCGGAGCCTTGATGCAGTATTACCGTGAAACCGGCAAGTACCTGGAGAGAACATCGGAGTGGGTAGAGCGCTTGGGACTGGAACAAATTCGAGCGGTTATCCTGGACGATACCAAGCAGCGTAAGGAACTGGTGGAGAGAATCGAGCTTGCATTGCAGCAAGTCGAGGATCCGTGGAAGAAAGTGCTGAACGACGAGAAGCTGCGCAATACGTTATTTGAGGATGCAAAACCGGTCAGCAGCAAATAAAAGAGGGAGGAATCTACTTCCCTCTTGCCGCCTGAACATAGAGAACTTTTCGCAGTATGGATGGGGATAGAAAAGAGAAGTGGAGGTCGAATGTTATGGAAATCAAAAAATTTATTATGGTAGGGAATGAACATGATTTTCTATCACAGATCGGAAGGGTGGTCCAACTCGAAGATCGGGAGATTGCCGTCTTCCGGACTTCGGATCATCAATGGTTTGCGCTGGACAATCAAAGCCCTCATCCCAAAGGTGGGCCACTCTCGGAAGCCATCGTATCCGGGCACTACATCTACGATCCGTTATACGATTGGAAAATCGAGCTTTCAACCGGGCTTGTACAGGCTCCGGATAAGGGTCAGGTTCGTGTATACCCGATTCGCGCCGTGGACGGAAAGGTTGAGGTAGGTGTTTAAGGCCAGCAATCACTTAATAAACAGACGAAATCAAGGGGTGGTATCCCATGTTTAAAACAGATGTGGAAGCCGTTGTCAATGCCGCCGTCGGTAAAAAAGAGCAGATGAATCATAATCTGCTGCGCTATATGGTATCGGCTATGCTGGCCGGCGCGTATGTCGGCATAGGGATTGTATTAATCTTTAAGCTGGGGGCGCCGCTCGCAGCGGCCGGTTCACCCTTCCAATCCCTCGTCATGGGAGCTGCATTCGGGATCGCGCTCACGTTGGTGGTGTTCGCCGGGTCAGAGCTGTTTACCGGAAATCACATGTTTTTCACGATAAGCACATTATCCGGACGAACGACGATGGGGGATACGCTGAAAAACTGGGTACTCGTGTTTATCGGCAATTTGGCTGGAGCGATTCTGCTCAGCTATCTGGTGTATGCTTCCGGCCTGTTCAAAGGCCTGCCGCCAGACCATCTCATCTTCACGGCTGCTGCCAAGAAAATGAATGATCCGTTTATGGAGCTGTTCTTCAGAGGCATCTTGTGTAACTGGCTTGTCTGTCTGGCCTTGTGGATGGGAATTCGGGCCAAGGGAGAAACGACAAAGCTGATCTTAATATGGTGGTGTCTGTTTGCCTTCATTGCAACAGGGTACGAGCATAGCGTAGCTAATATGACACTTCTGACACTCGCGACGATTTTACCGGGGCATCCCGAGACCATTTCCATCGGCGGATGGATCAGCAACATGGTGCCGGTCACGCTAGGGAACATCCTTGGCGGTGGATTGTTTGTGGGGATGGCTTATTGGTTTATCTCGTCGGGAAAAGAGAGCAAGCAAAAGTAGGTTTTGTAGGCGACATCGAAGAGTAGGAGCAGTTCCGTAAGCAGGTTTGCTCACTTGATAGACAGCCGAAAAGAAGCGGTCAACCAAACGGTTGACCGCTTCTTTAACTATATACGAACGAGATGATTTGGAGGCTTCGACCTCCAAGCCAATGGCAGATGAAGTGGAACCTAATGAGTATACAAAGAAACCGTTCCATTGGTAAATGGTGAGTTGTGCTTCCATTTACCAAGAAACGGTTTCTTTTCGTGTACCTTGTCTTCCAAATCCTTTACCGATGTTCCACCAGGTCAATCGCACCAAGCACAATGTGAGCAAGTCCGAAGCCGAGAATACCGGTTGCGGCAAGTTTATACTTGCTGCCAAGCAGAGCGGCACCCGAAGCAGAAACCACGGTTCCAAGAACAGCAGGAATCAAACCTTCACGCATGCTGAGCACTCCCTTTAATTTGGTTTGAAAGACAAGGTTTATTGTAAGCAGATGACTGTATATTATGCACAGCAGGGAACTGGCCGATTAAATCCGGCAGATTTCGTTCGGACACAGCTCGCAATGGCAGATTTCCTGCAGCATCGGAAGATCTTTAATGACAATCATTCCGCCGGCATATTCGATGGCATCTTTTTTGCGTAAGTCACTCAGCATCCGGTTGACGCTTTCGCGGGTCGCCCCAATCATGTTCGATAGATCGGTGTGGGTAATCTTCTTGTTGATGAGAATGGTATCATCCGCTTGATGCTGTCCGTAGGTATTGCTCAGACGGATCAATGTCGATGTTAAAGCACCGGGCTTTCCGTACATCATGAGATCACGGAATTTGGTCTGGGTGATGCGGTGATGAATGCCCATCCACTTCATAAAATCAATGGCAAAGTCGCAATGCTGACAGATCAGCAGCTCCAGATCCTTGTGCTCGATGACACCGACAACGCTATCCTCCAGCACCTCTGCCGAGAAACTGTGATTGTTGCTGAAGAATGGATCGGCTTGCCCGACCATGTCTCCTGGATGGTACATATATAGAATAAGCTCTTTGCCTTCATCAGTCGATTTAGTTAATTTAATTCGTCCTTGTTTAACGTAGTACAGCTTGTCGGCAAAGTCACCTTCCCAGAACAAATGGGATCCTTCAGGGAGTACCCTTTCCTTCATGCTGACCAGCAGACGGTTGCGGTTTTGTTCCGAGAAGCACTGCGTGTTCCCTAAGTTTTCGATTTCCATTACATGGTCTACAGTAGTATTCATGTTGGTATCCCCTAACATCCTAAAATTTGATCTGTTTAATCTTTAAATACATTATAACGTGAAAACATTCACTTTTGGGGGAGAATAAGAGGGAAATCGTGGCGAATTTTCAAACTTTGTGATCTCTTTCACTTAGAAGGAGGGAAAGACAGGTATAAATCACACAGAAAATATAAATTATTATATTGTGAAATATTTCACATGAATTTAGAGAAGGCTGTGTTACGATCAAAGCGTAGAGAAGAAAGAAACATGAACCATGGGAGGATGAGAGATATGGCTGTGAGCAAAGGAACGGTTGAAGTTAAGGGACAAACAGCATCGGAGTACATTCAAGGTCTGATTGACAAGGCGAATCGGGCCAAAGAAAGTTTTATGGAATTGAATCAGGAGCAAGTCGACGGGATTGTACAGGCGATGGCCATGGCAGGCCTTGAGAAGCACATGCAACTGGCGAAGATGGCGGTTGAGGAAACGGGACGCGGCGTGTACGAAGACAAGATTATCAAGAACCTGTTCGCCACAGAATATATCCACAACAGCATCAAGTACGACAAAACGGTGGGTATTATTGAAGACAACGCCTATGACAGCTTTCAAAAAATAGCAGAGCCGATCGGGATAATCATGGGGATAACACCGGTAACCAATCCGACCTCCACAACCATATTCAAGGCGCTGATCTCCATTAAAACAAGAAACCCGATCATCTTCGGATTCCATCCATCCGCGCAGGCATGCAGCCGGGAAGCCGCGCTGATACTGCGGGATGCCGCCGTGAAACAAGGTGCTCCTGCCGATTGCATCCAGTGGATCGAAGCTCCTTCCATGGATAAAACCAATGCACTCATGAATCATCCTGACGTCGCCTGCATTCTGGCCACGGGCGGTTCGGCGATGGTCAAAGCGGCATACAGCTGCGGCAAGCCGGCCCTAGGCGTAGGACCAGGTAACGTGCCTTGCTTTATAGAGAAGAGCGCGGATCTGGATCAAGCAGTGAACGATTTGATTTTATCGAAGACCTTTGATAACGGCATGATCTGCGCTTCCGAGCAGGCTGTCATTATCGAAGAGCCTATCTATCATACAGTGAAGAAAAAAATGATTGCCAGCGGCTGTTATTTTGTCAACAAGGAAGAGCTGGCGAAACTGACTGCGCATGCGATGGTATCGGAGAAATGTGCGGTTAATCCTTCCATTGTCGGAAAGCCGGCAGCTAAGATTGCTGAGGCTTGCGGTTTCGAGGTACCGGAAAGCACCAAGATCCTGATCGCCGAGCTGGAAGGGGTCGGTCCGGCTTACCCGCTGTCCGCCGAGAAACTGAGTCCGGTTCTGGCCTGCTATAAGGTGAAGGATGCCGAGGAAGGGATAACACGCGCTGAAGAGATGGTTGCTTTTGGCGGCATGGGCCACTCGTCGGTGATCCACTCGCACAATGAAGACATTATTATGAAATTCTCGGATCGGATGAAAACCTGCCGCATCCTGGTGAACCAGCCTTCTTCGCAAGGCGGTATCGGGGATATCTACAACACGAACCTGCCATCGCTGACGCTGGGTTGCGGCTCGTATGGACGTAATTCCACTTCGTCGAACGTGACGGCTGTCAATCTAATCAACGTGAAAAGGGTGAACCGCAGAACCGTGAATATGCAGTGGTTTAAAGTACCGGACAAAATTTACTTTGAAAAAGGCTCCACGCAGTATCTCGCGAAAATGCCGGAAATCACCCGTGTTGCGATCGTTACCGACCCCATGATGGTGAAGCTGGGTTATGTGGAGCGGGTAGAGCATTATCTGCGTCAGCGCAGAGTGCCAGTGGCCATCGAGGTCTTCTCGGAGGTCGAGCCGGATCCTTCAACAACGACAGTAGAACGCGGAACGGAGATGCTTGCCAGGTTCCAGCCGGACTGCATTATCGCCCTCGGCGGCGGATCGCCAATGGATGCAGCGAAAGCGATGTGGCTGTTCTATGAATACCCGGATACGGACTTTAACAATCTGAAGCAAAAATTTATGGATATCCGCAAGCGGGTCTATAAATATCCGAAGCTTGGACGGAAGGCGAAATTCGTTGCCATTCCAACAACGTCGGGAACCGGCTCGGAAGTGACATCGTTTGCCGTCATCACGGACAAAGGGCTGGGGAATACCAAGTACCCGCTGGCTGACTATGAGCTGACACCGGATGTGGCGATTATCGATCCGGAATTTGTATACACGCTGCCTAAAACAGCGGTAGCTGATACCGGCATGGACGTTCTCACACATGCTATTGAAGCCTACGTATCGGTGATGGCCAGCGATTATACGGATGGGCTTGCCATCAAAGCCATACAGCTGGTGTTCCAATATCTTGAGCAGTCGGCGCTGACCGGTGACAAACTCGCCCGCGAGAAAATGCATAATGCTTCGACGCTTGCCGGCATGGCTTTTGCGAATGCGTTCCTTGGCATCAATCACAGTCTTGCGCATAAGTGGGGCGGCCAGTATCATACGGCACACGGACGCACCAATGCGATCCTGATGCCTCACGTCATTCGTTACAACGCCAAGAAGCCAACAAAATTCGCGGCATGGCCTAAATACACCCACTTTGTGGCTGATGAGAGATATGCTGAAATCGCACGGATTCTCGGGCTGCCGGCAAGAACAACGGAAGAGGGCGTAAACAGTCTGATTGGCGCGATCCGGGAGCTGAACAGCAAGCTCGGTATCGAGGAGTCGTTCCAGCAGCTTGGCATCGATCCTAAAGATTTCGAGAAGAATGTTGAGCATTTGGCGGACCGGGCTTTTGAAGACCAGTGCACAACGAGCAATCCGAAGCTGCCGCTGGTGACAGAGCTCGCAGAAGTTTACCGCAACGCATTCTACGGTCGGTTCTAGATAGGATAGGCTCTGAATGCCGATCATGAAGATCCGTGAGGATGTTGAGGTAAGTGACGCAAGACCAGACTCAGAGTGATAAAAATCACGGGAAAAGATAACTTTGTGATTAATATCACAGATGCAAGGGATTAACAGGACTACAATAAAGGTGTAGCAAGAAGCTGAATCTCAGGTCTTTGATAAAGAAGCTTGAAGGTACAAGGCGGGGTAATGGCATCATTGATCGTGAAAATAATCACATTTAAAGATCTGAGATAGATCAAGGTGTGGCCTCGCCTGGCCTAGCAAGCCCCAGCAAATCTAGGAGGGATTCAATATGTCGGTGATTGAAAAAGAAACAGGCTGGAAAGGTTTTAAATCAGGTAAATGGACCAAGCAAATTGACGTTAATGATTTTATTGCAGAGAACATTACTCCTTATTATGGCTCTGATGAATTTTTGGCAGGACCCACGGATAACACCAAAGCACTGTGGGATATCGTATCGGATTTAACCAAGAGAGAACGGGACAACGGTGGGGTACTGGACGTGGATGTCCATACACCTTCAACCATCACTTCTCATCAACCTGGCTATTTGGACAAGGATAAAGAACAGATTGTCGGCGTTCAGACCGATGAGCCGTTCAAACGCTCGATCCAGCCTTTTGGCGGGATCCGGATGATGATTGATGCGTGCAACGCATACGGCTTTGAAATGCCGCAGGCCGTTGTGGATATCTTTAACGGCATACGCAAAACGCATAACCAAGGCGTGTTTGATGCCTATACTCCAGAGATGAGAGCAGCGCGCAAGGCCGGGATTATTACGGGACTTCCCGATGCGTACGGTCGCGGACGTATCATTGGCGACTATCGCAGAATATCGCTATACGGTGTAGATGCTCTTATTCAGGACAAATTGAGAGAACTCGGCGAGCTTGAAGTGGATGCCATGGATGAGCCGGTCATCCGTTTGCGGGAAGAATTGTCTGAACAAATGCGGGCACTCAAGGAACTTAAGGAAATGGCGGGTATGCACGGATTTGACATTTCCAAACCTGCGAATACGGCGAAGGAAGCATTCCAATGGTTGTATTTCGGTTATTTGGCCGCGATCAAGGAACAGAATGGCGCTGCGATGTCGCTTGGCCGAGTATCTTCTTTCCTTGATATTTATATTCAACGGGATCTCGCTGAAGGCAAGCTGACGGAAGAAACAGCTCAGGAACTAGTCGACCATTTCGTTATGAAACTGCGGATCGTGAAATTCCTGCGTACGCCGGATTATAACGAGCTGTTCAGCGGGGATCCAACGTGGGTAACGGAATCCATCGGCGGCATGTCGGTAAACGGTGAGACGAGAGTGACCAAGAACAGCTTCCGTTTCCTGCATACCTTGTATAATTTGGGACCTGCTCCAGAACCGAACTTGACGGTATTATGGTCGGAGAAGCTGCCGGAAGCCTTCAAAAAATATTGTTCGAAAGTTTCCATCGAAACCAGCTCGATTCAATACGAGAATGATGATCTCATGCGTCCGATCTACGGAGACGATTACGGCATCGCCTGCTGCGTATCCGCCATGCGCATCGGGAAACAGATGCAGTTCTTCGGAGCCAGAGCAAACCTTGCCAAAGCGCTGCTCTATGCGATCAACGGTGGTAAGGATGAGAAATCAGGCGCCCAGGTTGGACCGGAATACCCGGCTATCTCCGCCGAGGTCCTGAGTTATGATGAAGTCATGAAGCGATTCAAGCCGATGATGGAATGGCTCGCGAAGCTCTATATGAATACACTTAACGTTATCCATTACATGCATGACAAATACAGCTATGAACGGATTGAGATGGCGCTTCACGACCGGGATATCCTGCGCACGATGGCATGCGGCATCGCAGGCCTGTCCGTAGCAGCGGATTCACTGAGTGCAATTAAATATGCGAAGGTGAAGCCGGTACGCAATGAGCAAGGAATTGCAGTGGATTTTGAAATCGAAGGCGAGTTCCCTTGCTACGGCAACAACGATGATCGCGTGGACAGCATCGCCGTTGAATTGGTCGAGACCTTCATGAGCATGATTCGCAAGAACAAGGCTTACCGTGACGCCATGCCGACCCAATCGGTGCTCACGATTACGTCGAACGTCGTATACGGCAAGAAAACAGGAACCACGCCGGATGGACGTAAGGCAGGCGAGCCGTTTGCGCCGGGTGCCAATCCGATGCACGGACGCGATAAGAAGGGAGCTCTCGCTTCGCTGACTTCCGTGGCCAAGCTGCCTTATGAGGATAGTCTTGACGGCATCTCGAATACGTTCTCGATCGTGCCGAAAGCCCTTGGTAAAGAAAGTGATATCCGTGTGAACAATCTGGTTGCGATGCTGGACGGTTACTTTGGCAGCAAAGCGCACCATCTGAACGTCAACGTATTTGACCGGGAGCAGCTGATCGATGCAATGGAGCATCCGGAAAATTATCCACAGTTAACGATTCGCGTATCGGGTTATGCGGTCAACTTCGTCAAGCTGACGCGCGAACAGCAGCTTGATGTCATCAACCGTACGTTCCACGGATCGATGTAAGGATGGAAGACAACCATAGCGGATACAGAAAGGATGACGCACCATGCTAAAAGGTCATGTACACTCCATAGAAACGTTCGGAACGGTGGACGGTCCGGGTATCCGCTTTGTGCTCTTCATGCAGGGCTGTCTCTTAAAGTGTCAATACTGCCATAATCCGGATACCTGGGGACTGCATGAAGGACGCGAGATGACGGTGGAGGACGTGCTGGCTGAGATTGAACCTTATCTGAGCTACTACCGTTCATCGGGCGGCGGGTTAACCGTCTCCGGTGGTGAGCCGACATTGCAGTATCCCTTTGTCACGGAGCTGTTCAAGGAAGTGAAGCGCCGCTGGAATTTGCATACGACGCTGGACAGCAACGGCTATAATGAACCGGAGAAAATCTCGGAATTGCTGGAGTTTACCGACTTGGTGCTGCTTGATCTGAAGCATATCAACGACGAGAAGCATATCAAGCTTACCGGGAAGTCGAACGAAAGAACGTTGAAGACGGCCCGCTGGCTGTCTGACCATGATCGAAACATGTGGGTCCGCCACGTCTATGTGCCGGGCATCCATGACAGCGAAGAAGACTTGATTGCGCTCGGTCAATTTATTCGGACGCTGCACGGCGTCGAGAAATTCGAAATCTTGCCTTACCATCAGATGGGCGTATACAAATGGAAGGAGCTCGGCATGGCTTATCCATTAGAAGGCGTACCTTCACCGTCTGAGGAGGAAGTGGCGCGCGCTTACCGGTTGATTGGTGAGATACCGGAGAAAATACAGACTGTCCAGAACTAAAGATTTTTATCTAAATTCACATTTGCGTTACAATAATTGACAACAACCTTTCCCCATATGGAAAGGTTGTTGTTTTTTTGTAGAAGATTTTATCCCTTGGCAAGAAAAATATCGGCCTATCGAAAAATGGAATCGCTTTCTATAATGAAGATGTAAGGAAAACGCCTATCAAATAAACAAACACTTCGGGAGGGTCAAAGACAATGAAGAAAAAGGGTCTGGCATTATTAATGTCACTTCTGTTCGTCTCATCTGCACTTCTATCTGGATGCGGCGGTAATAAGGCAGCAGAAAAACCGTCAGGTGGTTCGGAAGGAACGGCCAGCAATGAGCCGTTTGAAATCACCATTCGCCATACGCAAGTAGGTGAATCCAAGAAATTCCGTCTCGCATTGCTGAACGATGTTGTCAGTAAAACCGAAGAGGCGGTGCCCGGGCTTAAAATCAAACTGGACGCTGTGGACTCTGAAGTGAACCGGAAAGAGAAACTGAGAGGCGAGATGGCAGCCGGTAAGCCGCCGGAAGTATTCGATGTGTTCGGCAGCCCGGATGCAGGCGTATATTCCAAAGAAGGTTTAATGCTTGATTTGACTCCGATTTTGGATGAACTGGGCATTAAAGACAAATTTACGACACTGGATCCATTTACACATGACGGCAAGATCTACGGATTGCCGATTGGGGGTTCCATTGAGGGTATTTTCTATAATAAGGATTACTTCACCCAAAAAGGTTTGAACGTTCCTAAAACATTGGCTGAATTGGAGCAAATTGCTGAAACGATCAAGGCCGACGGGAAGATTCCTTTTGCCCAATCCTCCAAGGATGCTTGGATTCCGCTCATGACCACGAACAACCTGTGGAGCTATTATGCAGGGCCAGAGGTTACTTACGGCTTCAAAACCGGGGAAACCAAATGGACCGATCCAAAAGTCGTGGAAGGTGTGAAGAAGCACCAGGAATGGGTTGAGAAGGGATACTTCAAAAAAGGCGAGCTTGGCTTCGAATATGCGGACATGAGAAACCAAATGATCACCGGCGAAGCCGTCATGATGATGGACGGATCGTGGGCAAACTCCGTATTTAGAGATCCGGCTCAAGCGGGTGATTTGGTAGGTAAGGTCGGATACTTCAACCTGCCTCCGGTTAGTGAAGGCGACCCTGTCATCGTCATGCAGGACGCAAATAACGGATATGGATTCTCGGCAGCGGTAGCAGAAGATCCTCGTAAACTTCAAGCGGTTAAAGAATTCATTAAAAATATGTGGACAGATGAAATGCAGCTGCGTGGTCTGAAAGAAGACGGTGTACTGCCGGCAATGAAGATGGATCTGGCAACAATGAACTCCACTTCGGATGATCCGCTTATGCAGGACATTTTCAAAGGCGTCAGTGAGATCAAAAAATCCTTCCCTGCCTTTGATGCACTTGTTCAAGCCGACGTTAACACTGCACTGAGCATGGGCATTCAGCAGGTCATCGGCGGCGAGCTCGATGCCGAGAAGATGCTGGAGAATGTGCAAGCAGCGCAAGAAGCGGCTAATGCTTCAGAGGAATAACTAAAATTCTAGACGAAAGGGCGCCACCCGCTAACGGTACATGGGGGTGCCCTTTCGCCTAAACAACATCAGACATAATTACGGAGGTTACCATGAACAAAGCGCTGAGAAATCCTCTGATTTACATCGTTTTTGTGCTGCCGGCATTCTTATTGTTTCTGGCTTTTTTCATATACCCGATCTTTACTGCGTTTGACAACAGCTTTACGAGCTGGAACGGCATCTCCAAAGACGTGAAGTACATCGGGCTCGATAACTATGTGACAGCCTTGAATGATGATGCTTTTTGGAAGGCTGTCAGGAACAACGTTTATTTCATTCTCTTTTCCTGTTTGATCCAGGTTCCGACGATTGTATTCTTCTCCCTGTTAATCGCAAACGTGAAGCGTTTGAAGGGGCTTTATAAAACGGCTGTTTTTGCACCATCCATCATGTCGACGGCTGTAATCGGCATTTTATGGGGATTCATTTACAACCCGGACTTTGGTCTGATGAATGAGATTTTAGGGTTGGTAGGAATTGAACCTATCTACTGGTTATCGGATAGCAAATGGGCCATGATTGCCATCCTGATCACGAATGCGTGGCAATGGACCGGCTTTTACATCGTGATGGTGCTTGCCGCGATTCTATCCATACCTAAAGAGCTGGATGAGGCTGCGGCAATTGATGGAGCGACAGGCGTCCAAAGAGCAACCAAAATCACGCTTCCATTAATTATGCCAATTATCTCTGTTGTGATCATGCTTTCGATCGCGGGAGCCATGAAAGCAGCGGACATTATTCTGGTTATGACCAAGGGCGGGCCGGCCGGCTCAACCGACGTTATGGCGACATATATGATTCGATATGCGATCACGAGCTTTAAGCATGGTTTTGGCAACTCGATCGCCGTGCTGATCTTCCTCTTCACGATTATCGTAACGGTGGTTTACCAGGTGCTGGTCGCAAGACGCAACGAAAGGATTGAATACTGATGAGAGCAATGAAGAAACTGATCCCGCACATTTTTCTGATGGCTTACTTGCTCGTCATACTATATCCTTTCCTGTTCGTCCTGTTCTCTTCGGTGAAGGTGGATAACCAGTCCATTGCAACGAACCCTTTTGGTTTGCCGAGCACGCTGGTATTTGATAACTATGTGAATGCATGGGTGAGCGCCAAGATTAGCACGTATTTCTGGAACAGTTTATACATCGGCGTGCTGTCAGCCTGCTTGTCGATTCTGTTTGCAGCGATGCTGGCCTTTGCCGTGACGCGGATGAGGTATAACCGGATTAGCGCCATCGTCTTTCAATGTATTTTGATAGGCATGCTGATTCCGAATAACTCTCTCATGCTGCCGATATATGGCATGATGAGGCAGTTGGATATTTTGAACACGCATATGGCCCTGATTCTACCGTATGTTGCCAATGCCATCCCGTTCTCGGTTATTATACTGGCTGCCTTCATGCGGTCGCTGCCCGGTGAAATCGAGGAGGCTGCGGTTATTGATGGATTGAGGTCCGGAGGGTTGTTTGCTAGAATTATCTTACCTCTGACCGTTCCGGCTATCGTTACCGTATTTATTATCAATTTCCTGGGTAACTGGAACGAATTCTTGCTTGCTAACTACTTCCTATCGAATGATGAACTGAGAACGCTGCCTGTCGGCATGGTCGGTTTCAGGGACGCCTACAATATGAACTACGCTCAAATGTCTGCGGGTATCATATTCAGCGTGCTGCCGGTCCTTATCATTTATGCCGTTCTGCAAGAGAAGATCATTGAAGGCGTCACCGCAGGAAGCGTCAAGGGGTAATACTAGGAGCAGGAGCATGCGTATGAATTTGCGGAACAAACTATTCACGGCCTTTTTGGGGCTCATTATTATTCCGTTATTTGTGCTGGGCCTATTTACATTCTTTATTACCTACAATTCGATTGAGAAAAAGTACAGCCAGCAAGCCGAATATTCACTTAAAGCAATCAGCTACAGCATTCTGAACGTGTTTAAGGAGATGGAGTACGTCACGGATAACGGGATTGCGACCTCCGTCTTCGCCATGGCGCTGAACGCCAAGGATCCCGATGCGCAGAACCTGATTAAGGAATCCAATGCGGACCAGCTGAAATTGAACGACAGACAGCGGAGCTTTCGGAATCTTCTATATAATCATCCAGCGATCAGCTATGCATTTTTATATCATTTTAATAAAGAGTCATCACCGATTCCTATATTCAGTAAAGAGGATTTCAGAACGCTGCCTTATGAAAAGTTTAAGAATAGTCCTTTATATGAAGAGGTGGTTCAGCTTAACGGAATTCCCAAATGGCTGGCCCCGCACGAATTTCCGGAGTTGACGGGAGCGGATCCGGTATTCACCCAGATCCGGCTGATTAAGGATGTCACGACACTCCGCAAGCTTGGCATTCTTGTCGTTCAGATCAAGAGGTGGGAGTTTGAAGAGATTTTCCGCAATTTGACACTCCCTAACAATCTGCAGAACACATCTTTTATGTTGGTCAACAATGAAGGCTTTATTCTATTTGACCCCAATAACGATATGGATGGTCAAAATATCAGTCAATATATGAAGCATGACGTTGAGTTTAAGCAAGGCTACCAAAGTTTTAAAGCCAAGTTTAATGGCAAAGAGAATATTGTTTCCATCTATCATCTGAATGATTACGGCTGGAATCTCGTCTCGGTGACTGACTGGAACTCGCTATCGCAAGAGGTTACTTCCTTTGCCAAGTGGTTCTTCGTCATTATGGGCCTCTGTCTGGTTACCGCGATTGTGTTCAATCGTCTGTTCATGAATCGGATTACCGGGACGATCGCTGTTATCGTTAGGTTCATGCGCCGTGTTGAAGATGGGGATTTGAACGCGAGAGTTGAAGAGAAGGGAGAGGATGAACTGCTGCTGCTGTCGAAAGGGTTCAACAACTTGATGAACCGGATCAACAATCTGTTTGCGCAGATCAAGAAGGAGCAGAGGCAGAAGACCGACGCGGAGATGCGTGTGCTGCAAGCGCAGATCAAGCCGCACTTCCTCTTTAACACCTTGGAATCAATCAATGTTCTCGCTGTCCAGAATGAAGGACGCAAGGTCAGTGAGATGGTTTACCGGCTTGCCAGCATCTTGCGGATCAGTATTCAGGAGAAGGAAGAAATTACGTTGGATGAAGAAATCAAGCACTTGCAGAGTTATCTTGAAATCCAGAAGTTTCGGTTTGAGGACCTGTTCGAATACGAGATTGACGTGCCGAAAGAGCTTATGCACAGCCGTATCTTGAAGCTGACGCTGCAGCCGCTGGTTGAGAACAGCATACAGCATGGCTTTGAAGGCATTTCTTATACGGGATGGATACGCATCTCTGCATGGAAGGAACTCGGTAATGTCATTATTCGGGTCGAGGATAACGGACTCGGCATGACCGCTGAGCAGTTGTCCATGTTTGAATATATGGTGTCCGAGGATAACGGATCCGAACAGACGACGTTGCAGAATCTCAAAGTGAACCAGGAACGACGGGGGCTTGGGCTGCGGAGCGTGGCTGACCGACTTAGAATTCAATACGGGGATTATTACGGTCTGTTCATATGCTCAAGCCGCCCCGGCGGCACCGTTATACAATGCGTCATACCCAATTATGACAGGGGGGAAGGGCAGCATGTTGAAGGCATTATTAGTTGATGATGAGGCTCCCATCCTGAACAATCTCAGCAAGGTTCTGCCTTGGGAAGAGATGGGCATGAAGGTTGTCGGACTTGCCCGAAGCGGGATGGAAGCACTTGAAGTAGCGGATCAGTACAACCCGGATCTGATTCTGTGTGATATCCGGATGCCCGTCATGGACGGACTGACCTTTATTACGAAGATTCGGGAGAAAGGAAGCCGGGCGGAAATCTTTTTGCTGACGGGGTATCAGGAGTTTGAATATGCCCGGGAAGCAATTAAGCTAGGCGTCAAGGACTACATCAGCAAGCCGATTCATTACGGGGAACTTGAGATGAAGATTCGCGATATCGGGGAGGAAATCCGCAAGAAGAGGGCGAAAGAGAAGTATTACAGCACCGTTTCGCTTATTGATGAGGCTCCGAATCCCGAAGCCGTAAAGAAAACGCCGGAACAATTGGTAACGTCTGCTCTGGAGTATATCAATACCCATATGGGGCAGGATTTGGGGATTGAGGAGCTTTCGGAGCATCTGGGCATCAGCTCCAGCTACTTCTGTTTATTGTTTAAGAACCATGTCGGACTCACCTTTGTGGAGTACTTGACGAGACAGCGGATGGAGGCAGCCAAGTTCCTGCTGGTGAACAGCGATAAGAATATCGCACAGATCGGCTCCTTTGTCGGTTATCATGAGCGGCGGTATTTTACCAAGGTATTTCAGAAGGCTACCGGCATGACGCCATCCGAATTCCGGGAAATGTCCGGAGAGGCAACGGTATAGGTTTTGATAGGACCCATGCAGGCTGCTAAAGTCATCCCTAGATCCATCCCGCCTGGCTTGCAAAGTCCTTTAAATTGATAGAAGGTAGGTATGAAATCAATGAAATGGACGGCAGCAGACTTATCGTTAGAACAAAAGGTAGGACAAATGTTTATATGCGGCTTCAATGCGCTGACGCCGAATGAGCATGCCAAAATACTAATTGAACAATATCAGGTCGGGGGCATGTGCTATTTTCGCCGGAATGTGAAAACGCTGCCTCAGCTTGCCGAACTGTCGGAGTCCTTGCAGCAGCTCGCATCGGACAGCCAGAAGTTCCCGCTTCTGATCTCGATTGATCAAGAGGGCGGTATGGTTGCACGAATTGATCATGAAGGTATCAGCCGCATTCCGGGGAATATGGCGCTTGGAGCAGCGGGCAGCGCGGAGGATTCGTACAGGGTAGCGCAAATCGGGGCGCGCGAATTGCGTTCACTCGGTGTAAACATGAATTTCGCTCCTTGCCTCGACGTGAACAACAATCCTCGTAATCCGGTCATCGGTGTGCGTTCCTTCGGCGAAGATCCTCAGGCTGTTGCCGCTCTTGGGACTGCGGCGATAAAGGGATACCAGGAAGAAGGCGTATCCGCTACGGCCAAACACTTCCCGGGCCATGGCGACACCAGCGTTGATTCTCATCTCGGGCGGGCTTCTGTACCGCATGATTTGGAACGGCTCCGCAGCGTGGAATTGTATCCGTTCGCGCAAGCGATCCAGAACGGCGTGGACGCCATCATGACGGCTCACGTCAGTTTCCCGGCGATTGAGCCGAGCGATCTTCCGGCAACCCTCTCTCATGCCGTGTTAACGGGTTTGCTGAGGGAGGAGATGGGGTTTGAAGGTCTGATCATCACGGACTGCCTTGAGATGCACGCGATCTCCAAAGAGTACGGGATTCCGGAGGGCGCGATACGCGCGATCGAAGCGGGTGCGGACTGCGTACTGGTCAGCCATAATCTATCGGAGCAGACGGCGGCGATTACGGCCGTCATTGAGGCTGTCCGCAGCGGGAGACTCCCGGTAGAGCTGATCGACAAGGCCGTAGATCGGATATTGGCGCTTAAGCAGCGTAATGCAAAGCTCGCTGAGGAGCTTCCGGTCTACCCGATTGGCGAGGTTGCGGAAGAGTACAAACAATTGCTGGCTCAAATCGCAGGCAGAGGAATCACGCTGGTGAAAGACGAAGGGCAGCTGCCTCTTAAGCCGGAGCAGGCCGTTGCGGTGATCTGGCCTGAGCTGCTTCAGGCAACCCAGGTGGATGAAGCATGGAGCCAGAGCTACACCTTAGGGGATGCCTTGAGAAGTTACGGGGTTCAGGCAGACGATCTGCGTGTCGGAACGGATATGTCCGATGAGGAGGTAGAGCAAGCCGTTAAGGCAGCTGAAGGATATAAACAGATTGTAGTAGCTACGTACACCTCCGAGAGCCGTATTCCCGCGGGGCAGCAGAAGCTGGTGAATAAGCTGGTTGAACTTGAGGATGTGGCACTTGTTATCGTCGCTACCCGTAATCCCTATGATATCAATGATCTTCCGCCGGTTCCGACATATTTCTGCAGCTACGAGAACACACCTTATTATATGAATGCAGCCGCGGGTGTCTTAATAGGACGGGTTACCCCTGAGGGTAAGCTCCCGGTAGGAATCAGCGAGACTTATCCGCTTGGATGGAGCGGTAATCAGGACTATGTCAATAATTAAATAAGGGTTGCTCAAACCGGAGTCTTCCTACCCAGGAATGCTCCGGTTTTCCTATTTTCCAGCCTTTTCTGAGCAACTTTTCGGGAAAGTCCGCGTCTAATAGTATGTCCAATAGAGGCAGACAGACTATACTGAGAGTTTTAAAGGAGTAGAGAATGAATTTCAAGAGAATCTCGATGATTACAGTCCTTGCCGCGGCCCAAGTATCCATGGCATTTCCCGCGGCAGCTGAATCACCGGATATTACAGCTCCGGCGCTAAATAGCCAATCAGCGCTGCAGTCCCCGGTGGAAGGACAAAGCCAGCAGAGTGGAGAACAACAGACGGACTTGCAGCAAGCGGAGGAAACATCAGCAACGCCAAAGGAAACATCTTCTGATTCAGTCGAAGGCACGATTAGCGATCCGAATGCCGAACCTTCTGCGCCCAATGAACTGCAGGAGGATACGGAAAACGATCCTTCCGATAATGAGGTTTCAGAGAACGAAGAGGGCAGTCCATCCGGAGAGCCCGAAGTCAGTACTTCCAATGTTTCGGCGAATGAACTTGTACTGATGATGAACAGCAATGTGATGTACCATAACGGCAAGAAATACAAAGCGGGTCAGCCGATGGCTGTGAAGCAAGGGGTATCCTATGTCGCTATTCGCGCCATGGTTGAACGTGCAGGACTGAAGCTGTCTTACGATAATAAAACGAAGGAAACCATCATCTTTAAGGATGGCAATGAACTTCGGTTTACGACAGGAAGCAGCCATTATAAAGTCAACGGACAGGTACGTCCGATGAAAGGCCCTGCTTACCAGAGCAACAATGTGTTTATGGTTCCGTTAACCTCGATCACGCAAGCGCTTGAAATTCCATACCAGGTGAACCAGCCCGAGAAGAAGGTTATTCTCGATCTATCCGGTATGGGCAGCGGCAACGGTAACGGCGAACAGCCAGGCGGAAATAACGGCGGGGGATCTGGCAGCGAGGTTCCGAATATACCGAATCTCGGGCCCAATGACCTCATCCTGATGATGAACAGCAACAAGATGTATCAGAACGGGAAAGCGTATACGGCAGGTCAGCCGATGGCAGTCAAGAACGGCGTATCCTATGTTGCCATTCGCTCCCTCGTTGATCGTGTCGGCTTGAAGTTGACCTATGACGGAAAGACAAAAGAAACGATTATTATCCGCGGTAACGATGAGCTTCGTTTTAAGACGAACAGCAGCGTTTACACCGTGAACGGGGTCAGAAAATCGATGAAGGGACCGGCTTACCAGTCCAACAATACGTTCATGGTGCCGCTGACAAGCATTACGCAGGCGCTGGACATCACCTATCGGGTGGACCAGCCGAATAAGCGGGTTATCCTTAGCTTGAGCGCAAAGCCCGTAGCTTCCTTCACGGTGCAGCCTGGTGAGATCCTCGCCGGACAAACAACGGTTACGTATAAGACGAATGCCTATTCGCCGACGGGCCTGGCTATTGTTGACGAGCATTGGGAAGGCCGGGAAGAGATTTTTGACGAACCCGGCGTGCATACGGTTTCCTACTCGGTACAGGATTCCAGCGGGGAGTGGAGCGACCCGTATATATTGAGCATTCGTGTATCCGCACCGAATACGCCGCCTGTTGCCATGTTCGAAACGGATAAACAGGAATATAAGATCGGTGAGAAAATAACGTACATGAATATGAGTTACGACAACGATCCTGGCGATGAGCTTACGTATAAGTGGGAAAACAACGATCAGGCCTTTTTTACGGCAGGACCGCATAAAGTGCTGTTGATTGTTACTGATAAACATGGAGCGACCAGCTCATACGAGAAGATTATCAACGTAACGAGCGAAGTATTGTATACGCGTGATCAATTCAATCAATTGTTTACGGGCATCGGCGACAAATACACCTTTGACGGATCCGCTGTGCCGACATGGAATCTGATGCCGATTACAAGAAGCTCCGAACCTTATCTGTTGATTCGCAGCAACTCTCCGGAAACCGTCTATCAAGAGGGTATCGTCTACCGCGAGGTCGGCAATGCCAGCACGCGATTCATGATCCACCACTTGAACGCAACCGGGAAGAACATGAAGATGTACGTCGTCGCCACTAACATCAACACCATGACGGCGCGTCTGACAACCGAGTATACGGGAATAGGCGGTCCGATTAATATACCGACTGCTACGGGAAAAGCGGCTGTTCAGCGCTATCTCGAGTCTATGCAATCAGCTGATTCATTCAAGACGATCTCGCTTGCGCCTGGGGAAAGCCGGGTCATTCTGCAAGATTTGAGCGCGCAAACCTTGAAGAATCAGCAGGTGCTGTCCATGTTTGCTGATCTCTATTCGGATTCACCGATCCGGTATGATGTCATCATGATTGATGAAGCCAAGGATCCGATTCAAAAGCTTCCTTACCTGAAGCTCCATCCGAGCGATGGCGTTCATAACCGGGGAACGTACCCGGACTCGACACGGATCATTGAATCCTATGATCTGGTTGGCAACACGCCTACCCGTCTAGCGCTCGGTGACAAGACAAACGATCCGAATCTGGAAGGGTATGACGGCATTAACGGTTCATATCAATCCAATGCCGGGAACTTCGGTGTGCTGTACAAAATCAAGCTGCACCGCGTAGCGCCCAATACGCTGATCACGCTGAATCCGCGTGGAGGCAAGTACATGGGTGCGCTGATGGTGAACGGAACTATCATTCAGACGCCGAATACAAGCGGAGGCGCTATATCTGCACCGAATGAAGCTGCCGTTCTCTATCGTACGGGGAATTACGAGCAGACCGTGGAAATCCTGTTTACGGCGGCGCCGGGAAGCAGCTTGCCAATCAACTTCCTGTTCCAGCCGCTTCCGCAAGTGAAGAACTAATCCATTATTTATTCATAACAAAGGGACAGCCTTACAGCCAGTACATGGTAAGGGTTGTCCTTTTTGTTAGCTGTTAAAAGGGAGTTCGTCAAATGCCAAGCGTTTCGCGTCCCAGCGGCGCAGTACCTTGCAGGGGTTTAGTCTATCCACAACCGCTTTCATTGACGCTGTCTTATTTTTCAGGCATTATAAGGAGAGAGTATCTTCAAGTAGAGGAGGTTACCTCCGTATGCTTACGACGGAACAGATCATCGACGCCATGTCGGAACATGGGCTGCGCATTACTGATCAGCGCAAGACGCTTGCCAAATTGTTTGGGGAACATCCTGGATATTTGACGGCCAAGGATGTGTACGAATATATGGGCCGGAAGTACAGCGGTTTGAGCTTTGATACAGTGTACCGGAATCTTCGGGTATTGTACGAGCTTGGTGTATTGGAGCAGGTAGTGTTCGAGGAGGGCATCAAGTTTCGAGGACGATGCAGCGAAGAGCATCACCATCATCACATGATCTGCCTGCAGTGCCAGAAGACGTACCCGATTACGTTTTGCCCGATGCAGCTGACCGATGCACCGGATGATTTCCAGGTGGTTCAGCATAAATTCGAAGTGTTCGGCTACTGCCGGGACTGCGGCAAGGACAATACCGATAAGGAAACTTCACCAGCCAGTGGAGGAAAGCGGGACAGCCGGGTATGAGCACGGCACGTAGGGTAGTGAAGGTGCCGATACACTTCTATCGGAAATTCATTTCTCCGTTGAAACCGGCGACTTGCCGATTCTACCCGACCTGCTCGGCCTATGCACTGGAAGCGATTGAGGTACACGGCGCGCTGAAGGGCTCCTGGCTGGCGGCCAAGCGAATAGCAAGATGCCATCCGTTTCATCCAGGCGGCATTGACATGGTTCCACCGCGCAAGGATAAGGTGTCGTCTTCATTGACAGAGAAATAAAATCGATACGAAGCGGAATTCCATGCTGCCTTTGGACATAGCAATCCCACGGAACGCGACTCACCTTGACACACCGCAGCCCGTTTGATTAAAATGTAAGAAATTATAGGTATATCCGAGGAAGAGATAAGTACGAAAAGCTTGCCTTGAACAGAGAGCCGGAACAGCTGGAAACCGGTCTTGGCGAATTTCGGAAAATGGTCTTGGAGGATCCGCTTTTGAGCGCTGCAGTCCGGGTAATAAGGCTGCCGTAAAGAAGCGGCGTGAGCCAGCGTTAATGGACGGCCGGATGACGGCCAGATGAGCCTGTTACCCGTAAGGGGACAGGGAATTTGGGTGGTAACACGTGAGAACAACTCTCGTCCCATGGGGACGGGGGTTTTTTGCTGTTTACTGCTGTTCTTCAATAAGAGATTACTTGGTACAAACAATCAATTTCACGGTAAAGGAAGGTTACTATGGCAGACAAAAAGACGGCAGACAAAAAGACGTTTTATATTACAACGCCAATCTATTACCCAAGCGACAAGCTGCATATCGGCCATGCTTATACTACGGTGGCCGGCGACGCCATGGCTCGTTACAAACGGCTTCGTGGATACGATGTCCGTTATTTGACGGGGACCGATGAGCACGGACAGAAGATTGAACGCAAAGCGGCGGAGGCTGGGAAAACCCCGCAGCAGTTCGTTGACGACATCGTGGCAGGCATCAAGGACCTGTGGAAGAAGCTGGACATATCCAATGAAGATTTCATTCGCACAACCGAGCAGCGCCACACGACGGTTGTGCAGGAGGTATTTGAACGTCTGCTGAAGCAGGATGACATCTACAAGGGTGAATACGAAGGCTGGTACTGCACGCCTTGTGAGTCGTTCTTCCTGGAACGTCAGCTTGTCAACGGCAACTGTCCGGACTGCGGCCGACCCGTAGAGCTTGTGAAGGAAGAGAGCTACTTCTTCCGCATGAGCAAATATGTGGACCGCCTGCTCCAGTATTATGAGGAGAATCCGGATTTCATTCAGCCGGTATCCCGCAAGAATGAGATGATCAACAATTTCATTAAACCGGGTCTTGAGGATCTGGCTGTGTCCCGTACGACCTATGAGTGGGGCGTGAAGGTGAAGAGCGATCCAAAACACGTGATCTATGTGTGGATTGACGCACTCCTGAACTATATAACGGCACTCGGATACGGTACGGAGGACACCAGCCTGTATGACAAATACTGGCCGGCCGACGTACATCTAATGAGTAAGGAGATCGTGCGTTTCCATACGATCTATTGGCCGATCATTCTGATGGCGCTCGATGTTCCGCTTCCGAAAAAGGTGTTTGCTCACGGCTGGCTGCTGATGAAGGACGGGAAAATGTCCAAGTCCAAGGGGAATGTGGTCGATCCGGTTACGATGATTGACCGGTATGGTCTCGATGCGCTTCGTTATTACCTGCTGCGCGAAGTTCCATTTGGGGCGGATGGTACCTTTACGCCGGAAAGCTTCGTGGAACGGGTGAACTCCGACCTGGCTAATGATTTGGGTAATTTGTTGAATCGTACCGTGGCAATGGTAGATAAATATTTTGACGGAGTCGTTCCGGCTTTCTCCGCTGGCGTAACACCGTTTGATGCAGCGATCGAGGAAGCGGCTAAGTCGGTTTATGAGAAAGTCGAAACCGCTATGGAGAATATGGAATTCTCGGTTGCGCTGACGGCGATCAGCCAGTTTGTCAGCCGCAGCAACAAATACATTGATGAGACACAGCCATGGACACTGGCCAAAGACGAGAGCAAACGAAATGAATTGGCATCTGTCATGAGTCATTTGGTGGAGACGCTCCGCGTGGCATCGATCCTGCTGCAGCCGTTCCTGACCCGTACGCCGAAGAAAATGTGGGATCAGCTGGGCCTGGCGGAAGGCGAATGGACGACTTGGGAAAGCGGACGCCAGTTCGGAACCGTACCGGCCGGCATGAAGCTTCAAAAGGGCGAGCCGATCTTCCCGCGCCTGGATACAGAGCAGGAAGTGGCCTACATCGCAGAGGCGATGACAGGCGGTACGAAGGCCGCCCAGGTGGAACCTACGACCTCGGCAGCAGCTTCGACCGCCGAAAGCACGGAGGAGCCTGTAGAGCTTAAAGAGGAAATCGGCATTGAGGATTTTGCCAAGGTCGAGCTGCGCGTAGCGCAGGTAATCGCTGCCGAGCCGGTTAAGAAAGCAGATAAGCTGCTCAAACTGCAGCTTGATCTCGGATTTGAGCAGCGGCAAGTGGTATCCGGCATTGCGAAGTTCTACAAGCCGGAGGAATTGGTCGGACGCAAAGTGATTTGCGTAACGAACCTGAAGCCGGTGAAACTTAGAGGTGAAATGTCGCAAGGTATGATTCTGGCCGCCTCCCACGGCGACCAGCTGACGCTTGCAACGGTACCGGATGGCATGCCTAACGGCGCCGTTGTCAAATAAAATGCTCTCTCATTGAATTAAGTCGCGATAGACGGTGTACCCTGTTAAAGGGTACGCCGTTATTTTTTCCTTTAAGAGGTTGTTCAAAAAGTCCGCTTTTGATAAGAAAACCTCTATCGAGGCCACTTCAAGGATGAGCGACCGCGATGCATAGGTAGGTTTTCTTGCGATATAGAATTTCATCAGTTCCACTGATAACTTATAAATTCTATATCTAACACGAAGCGAATCAGGAAGCAGCTCGGCATCGAATCTTGAATTCAGCCGGGCCTTCCGGTGCTCACGTACCCAAAACAGCAGATGCTTTCGAAGGCGTTTTCTGCGAAAACGTGTAGCTCCGCTCCTGACGTCCCTAGCTTCATCCAACTGAAGCGTTTTGAAAAAACGCACATCGGAAGCATAAGCTTCGGTGCTGAAAATCGACCTTTTTGAACACGCACTTTAATACGGGGGATATAACATCTCTATTGAAAATTAATAGTAATTTTTACGATTTGGTTGACAATGATGTTTGCCTGCTCTTATAATCTTGTTAGTAAAGATTACGATTAATTGAACGGAGCGGATATGGGAGATGAACATGAACAAGAGAAAGAGAGAAAGCAAACTTAATAGTTGGACCTGGAGTGTAACCTCCATATTGTTGGCGGTACTCATCCTGTCGGGGTGCGGAAGTAAATCTGGCGGCAGCATTGTCGAAGGCAAGGTAAACGTCATTACGACCTTTTATCCAATCTATGAGTTTACGAAGGAAATCGGCGGGGACGACGTCAATGTTGTAAATCTTCTGCCAACGGGCGTGGAACCGCATGATTGGACACCGCGCAGCCAGGATATCGTGAATACTTCCAAGGCCCAGCTGTTTCTCTATAACGGTGCCGGACTGGAAGGCTGGGTACCTGGGTTTCTGAAGGGACTTGATAAAGATACGCAAGTTAAGCCGGTAGAAGTCAGTCAAGGGATCAAGCTGATCGATGCCGTGGGAGACGATGGTCATGGACACGGGGAAGCAGCTCATGAAGAGGAACATGATCACAGCCACGAGGAAGGCGTGGAAGAAGACCATGCAGGCCATGAACACGAAGAAGAGGCAGCAGCTGAGAATAACACCAGTACTCTTCATACGGATCCACATACTTGGGTAAGTCCGAAATCCGCTCTGGTTATGGCAGAGAATATCAAGAATAGTCTTGTCGAGGCGGATTCTGAACATAAGGACGGTTATGAGCAGCGCTTTGAAGCCTTGAAAGAGAAGCTGGTCAAACTGGATAACGACTTTACGAACGAATTGTCCCAAACGCCGAAAAAAGATATTGTTGTATCCCATCAGGCATTCGGCTATCTGTGCCGGGATTATGGCTTAACGCAGCATGCGATTATGGGATTGTCGCCGGATGCGGAGCCCAGGGCGCAGGATATAGTAAACCTGACCAAGACGGTGAAAGAGAAGGAAGTCAAATATATTTTCTTCGAAGAGCTCGTATCGGATAAACTTGCCAAAACGCTGGCGAATGAAGCGGGCGTGGAAACCTTGGTATTGAATCCCGTGGAGGGACTGACGAAGGAGCAGGCAAGCGGCGGTGACAATTATTTCACGCTGATGGAGAAAAATTTGCAAAATCTAACGAAGGCTTTACAATAAGGAAGATGGGGGAGCATATCCCCCTCTTCTTTCGTGTTATGAACGTTTATGGTGTTCATATATTTAGTTAGAAAGACTACAGAGAGAAAGGCGGCCTGATTATGGAGCCGGCAGCACAGGATTGCCACCAACCTATTGTACAAATCAAGGATGTATCCTTTCATTACCGCGAGCAACAGGTGATCAAGGATCTCAATTTCACCATAAAAGAGCGGGACTTTGTAGGTATTGTCGGGTCTAATGGGGCAGGCAAAACCACTTTGCTCCGCATGATCGTTGGATTGCTGCCTGCCGCGGAAGGGTCTATCGAACTCTTCGGTCAGCCGATCCGTAAGTTTCAGGACTGGGAGAGAATCGGGTACGTTCCGCAGAAAAATTCGTTTAATCCACTGTTCCCCGCCACTGTGCGCGAAGTCGTCATGTCCGGGCTATATAATCGGAAGAAAATGTTTCGCCGTTTGAACCGTCTGGACCACCAGAAATGTGAGGATGCTCTGGAAGTGATGCGCATTCAGGATATTGCTGATAAGCGGATCGGGGCTCTGTCCGGTGGGCAGCAGCAGCGCGTTTTTCTCGCCCGGGCGCTCATTAATCGTCCGGATCTGCTCATACTTGACGAGCCTACGATCGGCATTGATGCCGATACCCAGGCCGGATTCTTTGAATTGATTACCCATATGCATGCCCATCATCGGATGACGTTTTTGATGGTCACCCATGATTTGGACATGGTTAAAGACTACTTGGGAGAATCGCCGGTATCGCAGAACGGAAAAATTCAGTTTTTTGTCAGACATTCTCATGATATCGAAAACTGCGCAGAAGTGGATCTGCAGCATTCGCTCGTATAATGTATAGAAACAAACTTTTTGAAGCAGGAGAAGGGGACGTTATCATTGCTTGATATTTTGTTTAGCGATTTTTTTCAGCGGGCGCTGATCGGAGGAGTTCTGATCGGTATCACAGCCCCGCTAATCGGGATATTCCTCGTGCTGCGCAGGCTGTCCATGATCGGCGATACGTTGTCACACGTCACGATTGCGGGTGTGGCACTCGGATTTCTGATCGAAGTATATCCGCTTGCCGCAGGACTTGTATTTGCGGTGCTGGCCTCGTTTGCGATTGAGAAGCTGCGAAAGGCATATAAAAGTTATGCCGAGCTGTCAATCGCCATTATTATGTCTGGCGGCGTTGCGCTTGCTTCGCTGTTTTTCACCTTGGGAATGGGCTATAATACGGATGTTATGAGTTATTTGTTTGGTAGCATTTATACGCTGGATTCTACCGATATTTATATGGTGGGCGGTGTAACCGTCGTTGTCATTGCGGTTGTGGTTATGTTCTTCAAGGAGTTCTTCCTGCTCAGCTTCGAGGAGGATGCAGCCAGTGTCAGCGGCCTGCCTGTCAAAATGATGAACATGATCATTACGGTACTAACTGCGCTTGTCGTAAGCACCGCCATCAAAATTGTGGGTGCGCTTCTGGTATCCGCATTGTTGGTGATTCCGGTAGCGATCAGTTTATTGCTGGCGAGAAGCTTCCGAAGCTCCATCGTATTATCGGTAATCATCTCCGAAATTGCCGTTATCGGGGGACTGATGCTTGCGGGCATATTTAATTTGGCACCTGGCGCGACTATCGTGCTGCTGCTAATCAGCCTGCTTATCATTACGCTTGTCGGCAAAAAGGGCTTTACGACATAAGGGGGTTCTGAAATAAAATGGCTGATATTAATATCGGCATCGCGTTTGCTGCCGGTTTTGCTTCTTTTATATCTCCATGCTGTTTACCGCTGTACCCGTCCTACTTATCTATTATTACAGGCATGTCGGTCAATGACCTGAAGAGCGAACAGAACCGCAAGGAGGTCCGATTCCGGACCATGACGCATACACTCGCGTTCATCCTTGGATTTTCTGCCGTTTATTATACCCTCGGTTGGGGTGCTGGCTTATTCGGGGAGTTCTTCACGGAATATCAGGACCTGATCCGTCAGCTGTCCGCGCTGCTTATCATCGTAATGGGACTTATGCTGATTGGTGTTTTCCAGCCCAGGTTTCTAATGAAGGACCGGAAATTCAATTTTAAATCCAAACCGACTGGATACATAGGAACATTTCTGTTTGGCATCGGGTTTGCTGCAGGCTGGTCGCCATGTGTCGGACCGATCTTAACGGCCATCATCGCACTGGCAGCTTCCGATCCGGGAACCTGGTTCCCGCTGATTACCTCTTATTCTCTGGGGTTTGCAGTACCGTTTTTCATCCTGGCCTTTTTCATTGGCTCCACCCGTTGGATTCTGAAGTATTCAAACATCTTGATGAAGGTCGGCGGTATCTTGATGATTCTGATGGGGGTTCTGCTCTTCACGGATCAAATGTACAAAATTACGATTTGGCTGCAAGGCATTACGCCGGAGTGGCTTAAATTCTAAAGCTGGAGGGAAGGCTGGTCCAATTTATAAGTCATTATTGGCATAGGATTGGACCAGGACTTGCCAACCGGTCTCAAAAACATGTATCATTACTATTGCAGGTAAAACAGTTTTTTTGCACGGGTTATGTAATTATAGAAAAGAGGGAATAAGATGCCGACACCTAGCATGGAGGATTATTTGGAGCGCATCTACAAGTTGATCGACGAAAAAGGATATGCGCGCGTTTCGGATATTGCCGAAGGCTTGGAGGTTCACCCCTCATCCGTCACGAAAATGATTCAAAAGCTGGACAAAGACGAATATTTGATCTATGAAAAATATCGTGGTTTGGTTTTGACCAGCAAAGGCAAAAAAATGGGCAAACGGCTCATGGAACGTCATCATTTGCTTGAGGAATTCCTTGAGATGATAGGTGTACAGGATGAAAATATTTATAGGGATGTTGAGGGAATCGAGCATCATTTAAGCTGGGATTCCATTATGAGAATTGAGACGCTTGTGGAGTATTTCAAGCGCGATGAGAATCGACTTCAGGATTTGCGTGACGTTCATAATGAATTAGTCAACGAATCGTAATGTGGCATCTGTCCGCTTGTGACAGATGCTTTTTTAAACTGAATCGTCATATTTCTAGTGTTATATTAATAAGTTAGATTACCTGCAAATTTCATATTTTCGGAGGATTAATAGAAATGAAGCTTCGTAGATGGTTGTTGGTGCTGATTATGTTACTATTGTGTCTCCCGTCGGTGGTCCCAACTGCGCAAGCGAAGGCAGCTCCAATCAGTATTCAGTTGGACGGTGTAACCTTAAACAGTGACGTATCTCCTTACATATTGCCGAAGGTTAACGTAACCATGGTTCCTACGCGGATTATCAGTGAAGGCCTGGGCGCTTCGGTAGCCTGGAATCAGAAGTTAAAGACAGTAACGATCGGGATGGACGGTTCGAGCCTGCAATTGACATCCGGCAGCAAAACCGCGCTTGTGAACGGCTCATCCATACCGCTGGATGCATCGGTTGAGGTTAGGACCGGCCGTGTTATGGTGCCGCTACGGTTTATCAGCGAGAACCTGGGTGTGCGAGTTGAATGGAACCAAGCGGCACAGCGCATCTCGCTGACGACAGGCACGGACGTCGTTCTTCCACCGCCGGTATCTACGGGGGATGAAGTCAGAGGGGCCTGGATATCCACGGTGTTTAATCTGGATTGGCCGAAAACAAAGACCAGCGCAGAACAGCAAAAGGCATCTTACATCGCCTTACTGGATTCGCTCCAGGAAGTGGGCATTAATACCGTGTACGTGCAGGTACGTCCGGCTGGCGATGCATTGTATCCTTCAACTATAGTGCCATGGTCCAAGGTGCTGACAGGCATTCAAGGCCTTGATCCGGGGTATGATCCGGTAGCTTTCATGGTCGAGGAAACGCATAAACGGAATATGGAGTTCCACGCATGGTTCAATCCTTTCCGGGCAAACACCGATATTTTGACAGCATCACTCGATCCATCCCATGTTGCGCTCAGCCACCCGGATTGGATCGTGAACATAGGTAAGCAGCTGTACATTAATCCAGGGATCCCGGAAGCTCGGCAGCATATCATCGATACCATTATGGAGGTCGTGAACGGATACGATATTGACGGTATTCACCTGGATGATTACTTCTACCCATCCAATACGGTCTTCAACGATGATGCGGCATACCGCCAATATAACCAAGGTGCTTATTCCAGCCTTGCGGATTGGCGCCGGGGAAATATCAATGCATTTGTGCAAACGCTCGGAGAGAGCATACACCGTGTGAAACCTAATGTGGAATACGGAATCAGTCCTTTCGGCGTATGGCGTAACCAATCCGTGGATAAGACGGGATCGGATACAAAAGCCGGTGTGACGGCTTATGACAGCATGTATGCCGATGTGAGGGTCTGGATCCAGAATGGGTGGATCGATTACGTGGCTCCGCAGATCTACTGGAGCATGAATAACCCTGCTGCCGATTATGATAAGCTGGTTGACTGGTGGGTTAGTGAAGTGCAAGGAACCGGCGTTGACCTTCTGATCGGTCATGCGCCCTACAAACTGGGAACCAGCGAGATCGGTTGGCAGAGCGCATCGGAGATCATCAATCAATTGAAGTATAATCAGAATTATGCCGAGGTTAAAGGCAGCATTTTCTTTAGAGCAGAGAATATTTTAAACAATCCGTTAGGCATTAAAGATCAATTGCAATCATATTATAGATAAATCGGCACGTCCTATAGGTATGAAACATCCCCCGCGCTCATACATAGTCATTAGACCATGTGAGGCGGGGGATTTTATATGCAAATCAATGCGGTATTTGAAGGTGGGGGGGTCAAGGGAATCTCGCTTGCCGGGGCTGTCAAGGCGGCGGAGAATGCCGGCATGGAATTCAGCCGCGTTGCCGGAACGTCCTCCGGATCCATCGTGGCATCCGTGCTGGCAGCAGGTTACCAAGCAGATGAGATCAAGCGCATTATTGAGGAGACGCCTTTTCATTCGTTTCTCCAGCGAGCACCGATCTTTAACACGAAGTTGATCGGACCTGCCTTGCGGGTGTTGATTAAGAAGGGGCTGTATTCCGGAGAAGCCCTGGAGAACTGGATTCGGGAAATCCTGCTTGCCAAAGGGATATTTACTTTTTCGGACATCCCGGCAGGCAAGCTATATATTGTGGCTTCCGACATTACGAATGGAAGGCTGCTGGTACTTCCGGACGATCTTCGCCAATATGGCATAAACCCTGCAACATTTCCCGTGGCCAAGGCTGTACGCATGAGCTGCAGTATTCCGTATTTTTTCGATCCCGTCATTCTTCGTTTATTGGGCAGGGCCGCCAAGGGCAAATCGTTCGGGGAACAGTTTGTTTATATCGTGGATGGTGGGCTGCTGAGCAACTTTCCGTTATGGCTATTTGATAGTGAGTCGAAGGGAGGACCTACGCCGCTACCAGTGCTTGGCTTTCAGATGGTCGGAAAGAATAGTAACTTGCCCCATCTGATCGAAGGCCCGATCGGCATGTTAACCGCCATGTTCGAGACGATGCTTTCCGCTCACGATGAACGCTATATTGAACAGCAAAATCGCAATCGAACGATCAAAATTCCGACGCTTGGCATTGGCACCACTCATTTTAGTCTAACCAAGGAAGAAAGCGAGAATTTGTACAATTCGGGATTAACGGCAGGTACGATGTTTTTCACCCGCTGGAAATCCGATCATTAAAAAAACCGTCCAGCCGGCATGAGTTTGCCGGTTGGACGGTTTTCTTGTTAGTGATATTTAGGAACATCATCGGATGGGTCGGGTTTTCCTTTTTGCCCATCGATCACTTGAAACGGGTACTGTTTACGTTTTGCAGTTGGACTGCTCTTCCGTACGGTGCTGTTTTTTGCCGCCAGTTTTGCTGCCGTTCGCTTAGAAGGCTTCACCTTGGGTCGCTTGTTCAAACGGCGAGGCGGAAACTTGTAGAGCACATACACGACAGCAACAATAATGAGTGGAATCAAAATATTCAGTCTTGAACCAGGGTCTAACAGGAGTACCAGTAGCCCTATGGCGGCTAACGTGATCGCCGTCCAAAAAATGATCGCATGCCTTCTCATGGATTATCACCCTTTCGCGGGATCCAGCACACTTCCTGTCACAGATTGGTGAACTGTAACATTCTCGTATTGAGCATCTAACTCACGCATTCTGTTAAAGGATGCGATGGATACTTCAACTTGATCATCATTAGGTTCCTTCGTCGTTAGAAGCTGCAGCCACAGACCGGGATAACCGAGGAAACGGAGTACCGGCATGTCTCGCATGGCATTGGTAAGTTTCAGGAACTCAAAGGAAACGCCAAGCACGACCGGAAGAAGCGCGATTCTTTGAATGACCCGTTGCGTCATGGTATCCCATGGCACCACCGAGTAGACGACAACGCCGAGAACAATGGTCAGCATCATGAAGCTGCTGCCGCAGCGATAATGCAGTCGTGTATATTTCTGAACATTCTTCACCGTCAACTCTTCGCCAGCTTCAAATGCGCTGATGACTTTGTGTTCGGCACCGTGGTACTGGAACAGTCTTTTAATGACAGGTGTCTGGGAGATCGCCCATAAATATACAAGGAGCAGTATTAATTTAATGACGCCTTCAATCAGGTTATGCACAATATAGTGATCAAATGTATTGCCAAAAAAGAAATCCTCTACAAAAACAGGAACGAGTGTAAACAGCAGCTTGCCGAATACAAAGGAAAGCACACTGACGGCGGCCACACCGATAATCATGCTTAAACTCCAGCCTGAGTCTTCTTTCTCCTTCTGTTTCTCACGTTCTTCCGGCTCCAGGGTATCGTCGGCATATGCATCCGCAGAGTAATTCAAATGTTTGGAACCCTTAATTGTAGAATCTATGAGACTGACGATGCCGCGAAGAAGCGGAATCTTCCGCAGCTTCCGAACCCATGTCTTGTCTTCGCGAGGCACCTCGAGAAACTTGATTTCGTTATTTTTACGCCGCACGGCCGTCACATTCACATGCTTTCCGCCGAACATAACGCCTTCGATTACAGCTTGGCCTCCATAGCTGATCGGGGTTGACTTATCGGACAACCAGTTCACCCTCCCTGACATGTTTTTCGTTCTATGAACTATTGTATCGAATTTTGAAAGTAATTTCTAGTTGGATTAGCCGTAAGGGAAGCGGAGCATACTACTTTCAGAGAAGAACGGGGTAAGAGCAATAGTTCGATGACTTAGAGAGGAGAATCATTAGATGCATGAACATCGATTTCGACAGCAGAACCAAGTCACCAATCCATTTGTGTTTGCCCTGGAGCTGGGCTATTACGCAGGTCTGATTTGGGGGGGCGTGGTCTGGATATTTTACTGGTTAAAATTCACGAAAGTGCTGCCGGGCTTTTTGCTGGAGCCATTCTTCAAGCATGAGTTCCTAAAGACGACTGCCGGACAAATCGCCGGTTGGCTGTCCTTTATCGCGTTTTCCGTCATCGCTTCCCTCATCTATGTCACCTTGTTCAGGAAGCTGAAGGGCCCGTGGCCCGGTATTGCTTACGGAATCATATGGTGGGCGGTGCTGTTCGTCGCGCTCAATCCATGGCTTCGGCTGACGGACCCGGTGAAGAAGCTGCCGTGGGATACAAACATCTCAGAGGTTTGTATTTTTATATTATGGGGACTATTTATCGGTTATACGATTGCGCAGGAATTCACCGATGAGAAACTGCGCGAACCGAAGAAGGTGACAGGCTAAGCAATAAAAACTTCTCAACCCTATGCCGCCTATGGTAAAATAGCTTTTGGTTATTTGACGAAAAGGTGGGAAGCCCTATGAAATCCATATGGGTGATAAACGGACCGAACTTAAACCTGCTCGGCTTCCGTGAACCGGGCATTTATGGTTCACTCAGCCTGCAGGCGATCGAAGATAATTTGCGTAAACAGGCGGATCTCGCCGGTATCGGTATTACCTTCTATCAGTCTAATCATGAGGGTGCTATTATCGACCGTATTCATGAAGCTATTGGACAGGCGGACGGCATACTTCTTAACCCGGGAGCACTGACCCACTACAGCTACGCTGTACGTGATGCCATCAGTTCTGCCCGTATTCCGACAGTGGAAGTTCATCTATCGAACATTCATGCCAGGGAGGAATTTCGTCATACCTCCGTCATCGCACCTGTTGCTGTCGGACAAATCGCGGGTTTTGGCGCAGCGAGTTACACACTGGGCTTGTCGGCCCTTTTGCAAGTCCTGAACGACCAAGAAGGATAGCTTGGGAAATGGGTGAGAGGAGAGGTTAGAATGAGTAACAAACGAGTGGTTAAACTGCGCGAGAAACTTCAAGGCAAAGGCGTAACGGCTATGCTGGTTGCAAGCCCGATCAACCGCAGATATTTGACAGGCTTTACCGGGTCTGCCGGCTATGTGCTGATCACACGGGATAATGCCTATCTCTTGACGGATTTCCGCTATATGACTCAAGCTCCACAGCAAGCCGTCGGGTTTCAAGTGGTTGAGCATGGACCGAAGGTTATGGAGACGGTCAAGGATTTGCTATCTTCCGAGGGGATTACATCGCTTGGATTTGAACAGGACCATGTTACATACGGCGTATTTTCCACCTATTCGGAACAGCTCGCGCCAATTAGCCTGGTGCCGGTTTCGGGTCTTGTAGAGGATCTGCGGATATTCAAGGATGAGGAAGAATTGAGCATTATGCAGCGGGCTGCCGATTTGGCTGATCAAACGTTCAGCCATGTGCTGACCATTCTGGCTGCCGGCAAAACGGAGCGGGAAATCGATCTGGAGATGGAAATGTTCATGCGCAAGCATGGCGCCACAGCGTCTTCCTTTGATACCATTGTCGCTTCCGGTGAGCGTTCGGCTCTTCCGCACGGCGTTGCCAGCGAGCGTGTCATTCAAGGGAACGAATTCGTTACGCTTGATTTCGGTGCGCTGCTTGACGGATACTGCTCCGATCTCACAAGAACCGTTGCGCTCGGAAGTCCTGATCCTAAACTGAAGGAGATTTATGATATCGTGCTGGAAGCACAGCTTCATGCACTGGATCATATTAAACCTGGTATGACAGGACGCGAGGCAGACGCCTTAACTCGTGATATTATAACCCGTTATGGATACGGGGAATATTTTGGACACAGCACGGGGCATGGATTGGGTATGGAGGTTCATGAATCTCCGAGACTGTCCAAGCTGAGTGATGATGTACTGCAGCCAGGTATGGTGGTAACGGTGGAGCCGGGCATTTACTTGCCTGGGCTTGGCGGTGTCCGTATTGAAGATGATATCGTCATCACGGAATCGGGTATTCATATACTAACAAGCTCGACCAAAGACTACACTGTGCTATAAAAGGCTGTTCAAAAAGATAGCTTTTTGAATTTGTACTTTAGGAAAATGATGTACTATATTAATTAGACCGCATCCTTAGGAGGGAATCTTAGTGATTTCAGTTAACGATTTTAAAACAGGTTTGACCGTAGAAGTAGATGGCGATATATTCACCGTTTTGGATTTTCAGCACGTAAAGCCCGGTAAAGGCGCAGCTTTCGTACGTTCCAAATTGAAAAACCTTCGCAACGGCAACACCGTAGAGAAGACGTTCCGTGCAGGTGAAACGATTGGCCGCGCGATCATCGACAATCGTGGTGTACAGTATCTTTACGCCAGCGGTCAAGAGCATGTATTCATGGATAACGAAACTTACGATCAGTTCAGCTTGACTAGCGAGCAGTTGGAATGGGAACTGAACTTCCTGAGAGAGAACATGAATGTAAACATCATCAGCTACCAAGGGGAAATCCTCGGGATCAACCTGCCTAACAGCGTGGAGCTGAAAGTTATTGAAACCGAGCCGGGAATCAAAGGCAACACGGCTACGGGCGCAACGAAGAGTGCGAAAGTGGAAACCGGCCTGAATGTACAAGTTCCGCTGTTCATTAATGAAGACGATGTGCTTCTGATCGATACACGCGAAGGTAAATACATCTCCCGTGCATAGCAGGCTTTAAACGGGACCCTTCAACGATTGACGGGGTGCCAATATCTTCTAAACAACGAGACTCCTGTACGTATGTACGGGAGTCTTTTTTGTGATGGGCGAAAGCCGATGCGGTAAGCCTGAGTTCTTTTTGCCTTGAAAAGCCTTGACGGGATGACTCACTTTCGTATTATACTGTTTTAAAGTGAGAAACCACCTGAATGCTGTTACATACTGATATTAGTGGGGAGTGAAAGAAGCATTGTCACTGTACGTCATGAAATTCGGAGGCAGCTCTGTAGGGGATACAGAACGTATGAAGCGTGTTGCCAGAAGAATTGTAGAGAAACAAGATGAAGGTCATCAATGTGTAGTCGTGGTGTCTGCTATGGGGGATACGACAGACGATTTGATTGACCAGGCAAAGCTGTTGAACGAGAATCCGCCGGCGCGGGAAATGGATATGCTGATGACCACGGGAGAACAGATATCCATATCGCTGCTATCCATGGCCATTCACGGTCTCGGACGCAAGGCAAAGTCTTTTACCGGCTGGCAGGCGGGGTTCCGAACAGAAGCGGTCCATGGCAAAGCCCGCATTACGGATATTATGCCAGAGCGCGTGTTTAAAGCGCTTGACGAAGGGAATGTCGTCATTGCAGCGGGATTCCAGGGAATGTCTGAGGATGGAGAGATTACAACGTTTGGACGCGGGGGATCAGATACCACGGCGGTTGCTCTAGCGGCTGCTATCCAAGCGGATGTATGCGAAATATATACAGATGTGGACGGAATTTACTCCACGGATCCGCGGGTTGTTAAATGTGCGCGGAAGTTGAAGGAGATTTCCTATGACGAGATGCTGGAGCTAGCCAATCTTGGTGCAGCTGTTCTTCACCCGCGTGCGGTTGAGTATGCAAAGCATAATCAAGTCAAGCTTGTCGTCAGATCCAGCTTTAATCATAACGAGGGTACGGTTGTTAAGGAGGAAACAAGCATGGAACAAGGTGTGGTAGTCAGCGGAATTGCATTTGACAAGAATGTGGTAAGAATCAGTATTCTGGGCGTTTCCGATACGCCAGGCGTTTTGGCTCAAGTGTTCGGAGAGCTTGCAAAAGAAGCGATTGATGTTGATATTATCGTACAGAGCGGTGTGCAGAACGGCGAAGCAGACTTTTCCTTTACCGTTTCCTTGGCCGATCGGGAGCGTGCGTTGTCAGTTATTGAACAAATCCGCGGCAAAACTCCGTATCGTGACGTTACCTCGGAAGACCATCTGGTGAAAGTATCGATTGTTGGCGCTGGCATGGTCAGCCACCCGGGTGTGGCCGCACAAATGTTTGATGTTATCTCCCGGCAGGGGGTCAGCATCAAAATGGTCAGCACGTCCGAAATCAAAGTATCCTGCGTCATTGAAGGAACCAATCTGGAAGGTGTCGTACAAGCGCTTCATACCGCGTACGGATTGGATACGGATCAGCAGGCTTCCGTTGGCGGACCGCAGGTTCGGCGATAATCTTTTTTTATGTAATCATTTTCTGCAATCATATCGATATTAAATAGAGTAATCCCGGTCCATAGCGGCCGGGATTTTTTGCGTTGTCCGAAAGATTCAAAGTTCGCTTCTATGAAATTGAAAAAATAGAGATAAAACGAGAGTACCTCGCATATTTTTAAACATCACACATGTGAACAAGGAAGAAGGAGGATATATAGCATGCTGGACAAGTTTGTCGCTAGTATGGCCACGCTTCGTTTTTTCTCCGGCAGTCTCGAGATTGTGGCGGCCATCATCATGCTGCGTCTGAACCAAGTCGATAAAGCGCTGGCTGTGAATTCGGCCCTAGCTTTTATGGGCCCTTTGGTACTGATTCTGACAACAACGATTGGCCTTGTGGGAATGGCAGATAAATTGTCGTGGGGGAAGATCGGCTGGATTTTGTGCGGCGTCTCCTGTCTCTTATACGGCGTTCTAAAAAAATGATAGATTCGCTGCATATTTTTCAGGTACAAGCATACACATGGGATATGAAGTTCTCTTATTAGAAGATGATCAAAAAGGACAACCTGGGGGAAATTGATATGACATTGAATTGGTTAGACCTGTTTCCCGAAACCGTAAAACGAATGTTGCTGAGCCTGTCGAATGAGCTTCTCGATCATGTAGAGGAGGTACGTATCCGGGAGGAACGTCCGCTGGAAATTAATTCGGCGGGCAAGCATCATTTTCTGGACCGGCGGGGCGGGCTTACACTGCGGCCTGATGAAGCGTATAAGCCGACGCGTGAAGATACCCATCGGTTGCTGGATCTAATCAGTAACCATTCCCTCTACACCATGGAAGAGGAATTGCGAAAAGGGTTTATCACGATACCTGGGGGGCATCGGGTCGGGCTCACCGGCCGGACGGTGCTCAGCGGGGGTAAGGTTGAACACATTCGGGATATTAGTGGATTTAATGTCCGGATTGCCAAGGAGGTTCAGGGAGTGGCGGATGACATCATCCCGCATTTACTTGACCGGAAACGGAAAAGGGTGATGCACTCGCTGATCTTATCCCCGCCTCAGCAGGGCAAAACAACGCTGCTCAGGGATCTGGCGAGGCAGATCAGTTACGGCAAGTGGGGGAATTCGGCCGTGCATTGGCCGGGAATGAAGGTAGGCATCATCGACGAACGTTCTGAAATCGCCGGTTGTTTGCGCGGAGTCCCTGGATTCGACGTAGGTCCGCGTACGGATGTACTGGATGGTTGTCCGAAAGCTGAAGGGATGATGATGATGATCCGTTCGATGTCCCCGGATGTGCTGATTGTGGACGAGATCGGTCGGCCTGAGGATGCGGAAGCCGTCATTGAAGCCTTGCATGCAGGAATTAGCGTGATTGCAACGGCACATGGCTCATCCATACAAGATATGCGGGGGCGACCGGCACTCGCCGGTCTTTTGGAGAACCGAATGTTTGAGATGTATGCCGTTCTCAGTAGAACAAGCGACCAAAGATCATACAAGCTGTATGACGGAGGTCAGCGAACGCTTCAGACGTCTGCAGTCGGTCCGCCGGGCGGTGATGCCTATGCTTAAATTGGTCGGGGCTGTGCTTGTGCTGGGAGCAGGAACTTTAGCCGGATTTTTTCAGGCCCAGCAATTCGCAGCAAGACCCAGGCAGCTGCGAGAACTTATTCTCGCGCTTCAACGGCTGGAAACGGAGATCAGCTACGGTTTGACGCCGCTACCCGATGCGCTGGAGCGAATTGGCGATTCCCTTCGTGAACCGCTCAGATCCTTATTTGCCTCAGCCGCGCTTTACATGAGACCCGATTATGGGTTATCCGCACAGGACAGCATCCGCAAGGCACTGGGCGAATACTGGAAGCGAACATCAATGAAAAGTGCCGAGCGTGAGGTGTTGGAGCAGCTAAGCGGCGTTCTTGGCACCAGTGACAGGCAGGACCAGATCAAACATATCGCTCTGGCCGTGGGACAGCTCAAGCATGAAGAAGCAGCGGCAAGGGATGACCAGGTCAAATATGAAAAGATGAGCAAAAGTCTGGGACTGCTCATTGGAGCATTGATCGTCATTTTGATCTTTTAGCGAGGTGCCAAGGGAAATGAACATTGAAGTGAACGCCATCTTCCAGATTGCCGGTATCGGGATCATCATTGCCATGATTCATACCGTCCTGAAACAGATGGGGAAAGAGGATATGGCACATTGGGTAACCCTGATCGGGTTTGTGGTTGTGCTGTTTATGGTGGTCAGATTGCTCGACGATTTGCTTAAGGAAATCAAAAGTATTTTTCTATTCCAGTAGGTGGACTTATATGGAAATTATCCAGGTGGTAGGACTGGGCATCATCGCTACCGTGCTGATCTTGGTTGTCAAGGAACAGAAGCCGCTCTTTGCCTTTCTTCTGGCAGTGGCGACCTCACTTCTCATCTTCCTGTTCCTGATCGGGAAGATCGGAAATGTCTTATCCATGCTGGAAGATTTGGCGGAGAACTCCGGTGTCCAGATCATTTATCTGAAGACCGTTCTGAAAATCATCGGTATTGCCTATATTGCGGAGATGGGGGCCCAGATCGTACGAGATGCCGGACAGGAATCGATCGCATCCAAAATAGAACTGGCGGGAAAAGTGCTCATATTGGTGCTCGCTGTACCGATTATCGGGATCATCATCGAGACGGTCCTGAAGCTCCTCCCGGCTTGAAAAAGGTGGGGGGACATGGTTACAGGAGTTATACTTCGAAATGGCTTGGCTGTGTTTCGTCTACTGATCCTGATGTTGTTTATGTCCGGATTGTTCTGCGGAACGATAAGTGCGGCTGCCGCGGCAAATCCGGCAGATGAGTGGGTAGAGCAGCAGACGCAGCAGCTGCCGACGGACCAGGTCGAGAAATACTGGGACCGGCTCATGAAGGATTACGGCGGTTTCTTCCCGGATGGAAAGACGCCGTCCCTGATGGATATGCTGCTGCCGGGTGGCGATGGTCTTAGCTTCAAAGGGGTTATGTCCGGAATCGGAAAGTATTTGTGGCACGAGGTGCTTTATAACGGCAAGCTGCTGGCGACCATTGTGATGCTGAGCATCATGAGTCTGATCCTTGAGAATCTGCAGACGGCCTTCGAAAAGAGCACCGTGAGTCGGGTTGCCTATACCATCTGTTACATGGTTGTCCTGGTCATTGCCGTTAACAGCTTCAGCATCGCGATTGGATATGCCCGGGACGCCATTACCCAAATGATCGATTTCATGATGGCGATGCTTCCCTTGCTCTTTGCACTGATGGCTTCGATGGGCAATGTCGTGACTGTCTCGGTGGCTCATCCGCTAGTCATCTTCATGGTACATACGGTAGGTACGCTAATCAGCACGATTGTGTTCCCGCTTCTGTTCTTCTCGGCTCTGCTGCATCTGGTTAGTTCGCTATCCGAAAAGTACAAGCTGACCCAGTTGGGCAACCTGCTGCGAGGAGTTTCGATGGGCGTTCTGGGCGTGCTGCTTACCGTGTTCCTGGGGGTTATCTCCGTCCAAGGACTTACCAGCTCGGTTACGGACGGTGTGACGATCCGAGCAGCCAAATATGTGACCGGCAATTTCGTTCCGGTAGTCGGCAAGATGTTCGCAGATGCAACGGATACCGTGATCTCGGCCTCATTACTCGTCAAGAATTCCATCGGGCTGGCAGGGGTCATCATTATTTTGTTCCTTTGCGCATTCCCTGCGATCAAGATCTTGACGCTTGCCTTGATATATAACGTTGCAGCGGCCGTCATGCAGCCGCTCGGAGACACCCCGATCGGCACCTGCCTGCAGACGATCGGAAAGACGATGCTGTATGTTTTTACAGCTTTGGCCGCAGTCAGTATGATGTTCTTCCTGGCCATAACGATTCTGCTCACGGCAGGCAACATTACCGTCATGATGAGGTGAGGCAGAATATAGCGGCGGCTAATCTTTAGGAGGAATGACGAATGGACTGGCTTGGAGGTTGGTTGAAAAGCGTCATCATGGTAGTTCTCTTTGCAGCCTTCGTTGATTTGATACTTCCCGGCAAAGCGCTTGAACGATACGCCAGATTAGTCCTGAGCCTGTTGATTCTGCTTACGCTGCTTAGCCCGATTATCACATTGATAACGGATCCCCCTGAGAATCAACTGGCGATGGAGCTGGAGCGGCAGGAGAAAGGTCTGCCGGAGGAGGTTCAGCTGGAGCATATTCTGGCACAGGCCGAGAAGCTGAAGGAAACGCAGCAGAGTCAAAGCCTTCAGTGGGCAGGCAACGAATTGGCCCAGGTGATGAAAGAAGAGATTGCGGCAGAAACGGGGGAAGCGGTTCAGGAGGTCAAGGTGGTACTGGCTGCAGTTGCTAGGCAGGACAAGGGATATGCAGGCGCTACGATACGATCTGTTGACGTAAGACTGGTTGGAGGTGAATCGGAGAATGCAGAGGTAGAGAACAGCGATGATAAGCAACCCATCGGCATAGAACCTGTGGATTCCGTTCAGGTGAATGTTGAATCCATGCAATCGGAACGGGATGGGAAGGCTGCGGCAAAAGCGAATGCAGAAGCAGTGAGCAAGGCCGAGGAAGCAAGAGCAGAGCCGGTTCGGAAATACATTAGCCGTCGGTGGGATTTGGAGCCGGATCTGATTACGATCTATATGCCAGGGCAGGAGCAGGATAAAAAGCTGTAGCGGAGGTGAGGATGATGGGAAATTGGTTGAAGCGGTTGGAACAATGGCTGGGCGGAGGCGCTGGCGGAGCAAGAAAAATGCAAACCTTCAGGTGGTTGATCATTCTTGGTCTGATCGGCGTTGCGGTTATGCTGTTCAACTCCTTCGTCAATGTGAAGAAGCTGGATCATGAGAATATCGGTCGCGAGCCGCCACCGGAGACGGCCGCGGTCTCAACGACCCAAGGCGGGACTTCAACCAGCGGCGGCGGTGAGTTTGAAAGTATCGAGCAGGATTTTGAAATGCGAACTAAAACCATGCTGGAACAGATTGTTGGGGTTGGGTCCGTCGATGTCATGGTGACTGTGGAATCTACAGAGGAATTGGTCGTCCAGCGTGACATGAAAGATACACAGGAACTGACGGAGGAAACCGATGCTAACGGAGGTAAGCGCCATGTCACAAGTTATCAGCGTGATGGCCAGATTGTCACCTATGAATCTTCCGGAGAAGAAACGCCGATTGTCACCAAGAAGATCAAACCTCAAGTCCGGGGGGTGCTCGTCGTAGCCAAGGGAGCCGAGAATGATGTTGTAAAGAGCTTGATCGTGGATGCGATCCAGCGAGGCCTCAATGTCCCGTCTTATCGTATATCCGTTGTCCCGCGTAAACAGGAATAACCGCAGTCTCTCGAATGATCCGATCATTCGTGCCAAGGTTTTCATTCAAAGGAGGAAACGTTCAAATGAATAACAAAAGACAAACCATATGGTTAGTATCCATGCTCAGTTTGATGGTCATCCTGTCAGCCTACTACTTATTCACCGACGATTCGGGAACGAAAGCGCCGCCGGTTGCCGAGAGCACGCAAGTGGACGGTCAGAAGCCAGGTGCCGGACAAGAAGCAAACGGAACCGCAGGCACTGGCGACGAACTGGTTGTGAACGAAGTGCTTGAAGAAGGTACTGACGGTGATTCCGGTGCCAATGAGCAAGGGACTGCAACGGGCGATACAGGTGCGGCCGGCACAGAAGACCCTGCAGAGGCAACACAGGGTGAGCAAGGGGATCAAGGAAAAGCAAGTGGCGAAGCCGGTAAAACGGAAGAGCCGGAAGTGAAGGAATCCCAAGAGGGTGCCGAGAATTCCAAAGACGCTAGCAGCACAGGCAAAGAGGGCGCCAAGGACTCCAAAGACACAAGCAGCACCAACAACGGTAAGAAATCGGATGAAGAAGTGCTGGAGCAAGTGGCTGCCAATGCAACATCAGCAGCAGCCCAGTTGGAGTCCTATAAATTGGACCGCTCACAAAAAAATATGAAATTATACGATGAGTTAATGACAAAGATCGACAATCATGAAAATAAGCCGGAGCAAACAGCTCAAGCTACCGAGCAGCTGAAAGCGGCCGAAGCGAGAGAGGAAGTGATTCTCAGCATCGAAGAAGCGCTGCAGCAGCAATACGGCAACGCCGTTGTGAAGGAAGAGAGCGAGAAGTATAATGTGGTCGTACTGAGTGAGAAACTCGATGCTAAAGGTGCAGCCGGCATCGTGAGTCTTGTGATGAAGGAATTGAAGGTTTCGCCGGATAAAGTAACCGTTCAATATGTTGCGCCATAAGCTTGTCCGCAGATTTCAACATAAATCACGGATATATGATAAAACCGAAAGAGTCTAAGGATTGCCTTGGGCTCTTTCTATTTCGCTCGATTGTGATATAATACTCTAAGCTATTGACTGACTGTCCTAAGCAAGGGCTTCCAAGAAAGTGAAGGAGTGAACGTCGATAATGTTTAAATTAAACGAAATCAAGGAACTTATTAAGCTGGTGGATCAAACATCCGTGCATGAGCTGGAAATTGAGAGCGAAGGTACACGCTTATCCATTAAGAAACCCAATGCAGCCGAGGTGGTTAACAACTATCAGGCAGCGCCGCAAGCGTTCATACCGGCACAGCAAGTGATGGCACCACAAATCGTACAGCCGAATACGGCGAATCAAGCACCTGCAGCTGCACCACAGCAGGATTCCGTGGAGGATGGCAACAGCTCATTACATAAAATCGTATCACCGATGGTAGGAACTTTCTATCGGTCCCCATCGCCTGAGGCTGGGCCATTTGTCAGCCCCGGGGACAAGGTGACTGATAAATCGACGGTCTGCATCATTGAGGCCATGAAGCTGATGAATGAACTGGAAGCAGAGATCAAAGGCGAAATCGTAGAGGTTCTCGCACAGAACGGTCAACTTGTAGAATTCGGGCAGCCTCTGTTTCTGGTGAAACCGGAGTAATATGGAGGGACTCGCCAAGAACGAGAGTCGCAAGAGTCCGAAGGAGGTTACTGCATGACATTTCAAAAAGTGCTTATCGCGAACCGGGGAGAGATTGCCGTTCGTATCATCCGGGCTTGCCGGGAACTTGGCATCGCAACCGTTGCCGTATATTCGGAGCCGGACCGGGAATCCCTGCATGTTCGCTTGGCGGATGAGGCCTATTGCATCGGCCCTACGTTATCGAAAGACAGCTATTTGAATTTTACCAATATCATGAGCGTTGCTACACTGACCGAGTGTGACGCCATTCATCCCGGCTATGGCTTTTTGGCCGAGAACGCGGATTTCGCGGAGATTTGTGAATCCTGCAACATTACCTTTATCGGTCCTTCCGCTGACGCGATCAACCGTATGGGAGATAAGGCTGTTGCGAAGCAGACGATGAAGGATGCAGGTGTTCCGGTTATTCCGGGATCCGACGGATTGGTCGAGGATTTGAATGAGGCCGTTATGCTTGCCCGCGATATCGGATATCCAATCATTATCAAGGCTACTGCAGGTGGCGGAGGTAAGGGGATTCGGATCGCCGAGGATGAAGAATCGCTGGTTAAACAGATTACAAATGCACAGCAGGAAGCCCAGAAGGCCTTCGGCAATGCAGGCGTATATCTGGAGAAATATTTAACCGGCATGAAGCATGTAGAGATTCAAATTATCGCCGACAAACATGGCAACGCCGTGCATCTCGGGGAGCGTGACTGTTCTGTGCAGCGCCGGAGACAAAAGCTTGTTGAGGAAGCTCCTTGTCCGGTGCTAAGTGAAGAGGTACGCAGCCGGATGGGCGAAGCCGCCGTTCGGGCCGCAAAGGCCGTTAACTATTCCGGTGCAGGTACGCTTGAATTTTTGCTCGGCCAGGACGATCAGTTCTACTTCATGGAGATGAACACGCGGATTCAGGTGGAACATCCGGTGACCGAGATGGTGACCGGGGTTGATCTGATTCAGGAAATGATCTCCGTTGCCGAGGGCAACACGCTTTCTTTCACGCAAGAGGAAGTCGTTATTAATGGCTGGTCCATCGAGTGTCGGATTAATGCCGAGAATCCGGACAAGAACTTTATGCCTGCTCCTGGAACCATTCAGTTCTATTTGCCTCCAGGCGGTCCTGGCGTGCGGGTAGACAGTGCGGCATATCCCGGTTATACCATTTCGCCTTATTATGACTCGATGATTGCCAAGCTGATTGTATGGGCGCCGACCCGCGATGAAGCCATCGCGAAGATGAAGCGCGCATTGGCTGAATTCGAGATTGAAGGGATCTATTCAACTATCCCGTTTCATCAGAAACTGTTGAAGCATCCTACCTTCTTGAAGGGTGACTTCGATATTAAATTTTTGGAAGAAAATGAGATTTGAAACCTTTGGCCAAGTTTGTCATAAACTTGGCCAAATGGTATAGTATGAGTAATAAGAGCGCATGCCTTAAGCAGTTGGGGTGCATCCGCTAACTTATTCCGAAAGGTGTGTTGAGACAATGGCGGAAACTTTGCCTACAGAATTTGAACGTACAGATATTGGTGAAATTCAGATCGCTCCGGAAGTTATTGAAGTCATCGCTGGACTTGCTACGGTAGAAGTACGTGGGGTTGCAGGGATGAGCGGAGGCTTTGCAGGCGGCATTGCTGAACTGCTCGGACGCAAGAATTTATCCAAGGGTGTTAAAGTGGAAGTTGGACAACGGGAAGCTGCTGTTGACGTATCCGTTATCGTGGAGTATGGTCATCGTCTTCCTGAAGTAGCCGGAGAAATCCAGCGCAACGTGAAACGTTCGATTGAGAATATGACAGGGCTTACGGTGATTGAAGTCAATGTACATATTCATGATGTCCATTTCATGAAATCCGTAGAGAAGACGGAAGAATTGGATCTGGCTCAACGCGTGAAATAAGAATACTTTCAGGCTAGCCCTGGGCAGCGATGTCGAGGGTTTAATCTAATTTTAAGGAGGCTGTGCTGAATCGTGGCCAAATTAATGGACAGACTTTTGCTGTTTATCTACAGCTTAAGTATCGGTGTCATATCCGTAGTTGCCATCCTCCTGTTGAGTGGCGCTGTTCCGTATGAATTAACAAGCGTTCAGGAACAACGCCTTTTCTGGGCTGGAATTATCGTAGCTGCGGTTTTGTTTTTGCTGAGCATCCGTTTCTTCTACATCTCCGTAAGGCGCGATCGCTCGAACCTGAATTCCATCGATCAGCGCACGGAGTTTGGTGACATTCAAATCTCTGTGGAGACGATCGAGAATCTCTGTCTCAAGGCGGCTTCGCGCGTCCGTGGAGTCAAGGATTTGAAATCCCGGATCAAGGTATCCCAATCGGGTCTTGATATTGCGATACGCGCCGTGGTTGATGGTGAGGAATCCATTCCTACACTAACAACGGAAGTGCAGAAGCAGGTGCACGACTTTGTTGAAGATACAACAGGAATACCCGTGTCATCCGTATCCGTATACATTGCTAACGTGGTTCAGGCACCAAGCTTCAAGAGCCGCGTGGAATAGAGGTGAGCTTCCCCAATGCCTTGGAAAGAAATATGGGAGAGTCACAGAGGAAGAATTGCCGGGGTGACCGGCGGGCTTGTGTGCGGACTGATTTACTTATTATCCGGTTTTTGGGATATGCTGTTCTTTGCATTAGTGGTATTTATCGGCTATATATTTGGCAAGCGCAAGGATCTGAAGCAGGGCTCCGTGTTCCACTTTCAGGAATGGGGACGATGGCTTTCCGAGCGCTGGCGGCCGTTTAAATGAACCCTGTGATATGCTTTCTCCGGAAAAAATGCTGAGGACAGGTGTAGTGCGCCTTTTTTGCGGAGAGAGATATTCACAGGTTTTTTTTTGACCTTTTAAATGTTGTCAAGTCTTGACGACAAATGGATCATACTAATTAGAAAAATGGATTCAGCAGGGTCCACAGGAGGAACAAAATGAAAAGACGTGTAGTAAGAGAGATTGTCGTTCAAAGCCTTTACCAGATGGAGATGAACGAGGTCGACAGTGTGGAAGCCGTGTCGATGCTGCTCTCGGAAGCGGCCGAAGAAAATGAGACCGAGCGGGTCATCGGCGACGAAGTTCAAGTGAAGGAGTATGTGCTGCAATTGGTCAATGGAACCTGGGAATCCAAGGATTCGATTGATGAACTGCTCGCTCATTATTTAAAAGGCTGGCAGGTAAGTCGTCTTTCCCGTGTGGATCGTCAAATCCTGCGTTTGGCTGTATATGAACTGACATCCCGTGAAGATGTACCTGGCAAGGTAGCTGTTAATGAAGCGATTGAGTTGTCCAAGCATTTCGGAACCGAGGAGTCAGGGAAATTCGTCAACGGCGTACTGGGCCGGATGATTCAGGAGCTGGATCAAGTCAAGGCGAAGCTGCGTCAGTCTTAATCTGCACGCTTAAGCTAAGCTTGAAACGATATCATTCCATCATAATGGAGGAGAGATTAGGATGACAGCAGCAACGATAATTAGCGGAAAACAGATTTCTGAAGAAATTCGCAAGGGGATTGCGTTAGAAGTAGAACAATTGTCCAAGCAGAATGTACGTCCTGGTTTGGCTGTTGTACTTGTAGGGGATGATCCGGCTTCGCATGTTTACGTTCGCAACAAGGAGAAAGCATGTCAGGATCTGGGCTTTTATTCCGAGGTGCATCGTCTTTCCGCGGAATCCAGCCAGGAAGAAGTGCTGGCGCTCGTGGACAAGCTCAACGCTCAGGAATCCATTCACGGAATTTTGGTCCAGCTCCCTTTGCCTAAACACATCCATGAGAAGGCCGTCATTGATGCGATTGCAGTGGAAAAGGACGTGGACGGTTTCCATCCGGTTAACGTGGGTAACCTCGTAATAGGCGACGACAGTCTGCTGCCGTGCACACCTGCCGGCGTGATTGAAATGATCAAGCGGACAGGCATTGAGATTGCAGGCAAGCATGCTGTTGTAATCGGGAGATCCAATATCGTTGGCAAACCGGTATCCCTTCTCCTCCAACGAGAGAACGCCACTGTTACGATGTGTCACTCCAGAACGGGGAATATGGCTGAAATCGCTCGTCACGCGGATATCCTGGTCGTTGCGATCGGCAGAGCGAATATGATTGATGCCAGTTACGTGAAGCCCGGCGCGGTCGTGATCGATGTCGGCATGAACCGTTTGGAGAACGGAAAGCTTGCCGGGGACGTTGACTTTGAGAGCGTGAAGGAAGTGTCAGGTCCGATTACTCCGGTTCCCGGAGGGGTGGGACCCATGACCATTACGATGCTCATGCAGAATACCTTGATAGCCGCCAAAAGGCTGAATGGGTTGAGCTGATATGAAGTCGGCAGATCCAGGACGAGTATTATCCGTTAAGGATTTAAACCGTTATATCCGTATGAAAATGGAAGGCGACTCCAGGCTCTCCGACGTATGGATCCGCGGTGAAATTTCCAATTTCACCCATCATTCCAGCGGACATATGTACTTTACCTTAAAAGATGAAGGCAGCCGGATTCGTGCGATCATGTTTGCGACTCATAACCAGAGGCTCCCTTTTATACCGAAGGAAGGCTCTCGCGTTATTGCCAGGGGTAATGTGTCGGTATATGAACGGGATGGTCAGTACCAATTCTATGCGGTTCAAATGCAGCCTGACGGGATCGGCAGTTTGTACCTTGCTTATGAACAGCTGAAGTCGAAGCTTGAGGAAGAGGGCTTATTTGCAGCCGAGCGCAAGCGGCCTTTGCCGCGTTATCCCAAGACGATTGGTGTTATTACCTCGCCGACGGGTGCCGCTGTTCGGGATATTATGATTACTATCCGGAGACGGTACCCTCAGGCAAGAGCGATATTGTATCCGGTGCTGGTTCAAGGCAAAGGGGCTGCTCCTTCAATCGTGAAGGCTATTCGAACGATGAATGACATGGCTGAGGCCGATGTGCTCATCGTTGGGCGCGGCGGCGGATCACTGGAAGAGCTGTGGGCATTTAATGAGGAGATCGTTGCAAGAGCTATTTATCAATCCAATATTCCTGTTATTTCCGCCGTTGGACACGAAACGGATTTTACGATCGCCGATTTTGTAGCGGATTTACGAGCCGCTACGCCAACGGCCGCCGCGGAACTCGCGGTACCGAGCAGTGCGGAACTGAGGGGGCAGCTTGTACAAAGACAGCGCCAGCTAAACCAGGGACTTCAGCAGCGTCTTAAGCGAAGTCGTGACCGTTTAGTTTCGCTCCAGCGTTCCCCGGTTCTGGTTCATCCTCGCCGGTATATGCTGCAGCATGCCGAACGGTTGGACATGCTGTCCCAGCGGCTGCAGGGCAACCTGAAATCCCAGCTGTCCCTGGTCCGCCAGCGGCAAAAATCACTGCATCAGGGATTAATCCGGTATAATCCGCGAACTCAAGCGGAGTTCGCCGCGAGAAGAAAAGATCAGGCCAACCGGCAGTTAATGAATGCGATGCAGTCGATTATGAAATCCAAGATGTCGCAGCTGCAAACCGAAATGCGGCATCTCGATGCGCTCAGTCCACTGAAAATTATGTCCAGAGGATATAGTCTCGTGTATGACGAGCAAGAGCAAAAGCTTGTCAAATCCATCGAAGATGTTCAGTTAGGCGATTTGGTTAACGTCAGGGTCAGCGATGGACAACTGCAGTGTCAAGTGTGGGGAATGAAGGAGGATGAAGAGAATGGCGAATGAAACATTGGAGATCAGTTTTGAAGAAGCGATGGCTCAGCTCGAGACGATTGTAGAGCAATTGGAAGATGGAGACGTGCCGCTGGAAAAAGCCATCGATTTGTTTCAACAGGGCATGAAGCTGTCGCAGATGTGCAGCAAAAAGCTGGAGCAGGTGGAGCAAAAAATCGAAATGATCGTAGAAGAAGGCGGAGAACTGAAGCGTAAGCCTTTTGGTGGATCGCTTGATGAGACAGGTGAACTAGGTGAATAACAGACTTCCGATACATCAATATATGAATGATATTTGGGACAGACTGGATAGCGAGCTAACCAATCTTTTTCCGCCAGGTTGGAAAGTTCCTGAAACCCTTCGCCAGTCCATGTCGTATTCTTTAATGGCAGGCGGGAAGCGAATGCGTCCGCTGCTTGTCATTGCTGCATGCGAGGCGGGAGGCGGCAACCGTGACGCAGCCCTTCCGGTCGCTTGCGCCGTTGAGATGGTTCATACATATTCCCTTATACACGATGATCTGCCAGCGATGGATAATGATGATTATCGCCGCGGCAAGCCAACAAATCATAAGGTTTTTGGCGAAGCGAGCGCTATTTTGGCTGGTGATGCCTTGCTAACGCATGCCTTTTACAGCGTTATCCAGGCTTCCAGGAAGCATGGAATTCCGGCTGAGCGTGTGCTGTCGATTGTGGAGGATCTTGCAGAGTATGCAGGTCCGCGGGGAATGGTAGGCGGGCAGGTTGCCGATATGGAGGGTGAACAAGGGATAACGACGCTAGAGCAGCTTGAGTATATCCACCTGCACAAGACGAGTGATCTGATCATGTTCTCGCTGATGGCAGGCGGGCATCTTGCCGGGTGTTCGGAATCCCAAATTGAATCCTTGCGAACCTTTGGGCATCATATCGGCCTTGCTTTTCAGATTCAAGATGATATCCTGGATCTGGTCGGGGATGAGTCCAAGCTTGGGAAGCCGGTGCAAAGCGATGTGAAACAGGAAAAAGTAACGTATCCGTACTTCATCGGTTTGGACGCATCCAGGCGTGAAGTTGAGCGCCTGACAGCAGAAGCTAAGCGGGTCATTTCAGAAGGGAATTTCAATGATCCCTCCAGATTGCTGGAGATTGCAGATTTCTTGATGGCACGGGACCACTAAGCACGCTTTACATGCAAACGGTTTTTTTGTGATATAATGTCTGTTAATGGCTGAATTCATATCAGCTAAAGAAACGTAAACTTAATCAAGGAAAGCGGGGAGATTCTTCGTGCTTCTTCCAAATATCAAGCATCCCGAACAACTTAAACATCTATCGGTGGACGAACTCGAGGATTTAGCAGGACAAATCCGTCATTTTCTAATCGAAAAGCTGTCCGCTACCGGTGGCCATCTTGCACCGAATCTGGGAGTGGTTGAACTCACGCTGGCCTTGCACTATTGCTTTGACAGCCCTCGTGACAAGATGATTTTTGACGTGGGCCATCAAGCCTATGTTCACAAGATCTTGACCGGACGGATGGATAAATTTGATACGCTCCGTAAATACAAAGGCTTGTGCGGCTTCGTAAAGCGTTCTGAAAGCGAGCATGATGTCTGGGAAGCCGGACACAGCAGCACCTCGCTGTCTGCTGCAATGGGTATGGCGATGGCGCGTGATCTGAAAGGTGACAACAACCGGGTTATCGCCATGATCGGTGACGGGGCCCTTACCGGCGGCATGGCGTTTGAAGCGCTCAACCATATTGGCCACGAGCAGAAAAAGCTGATGGTCATCCTAAATGACAATGAAATGTCGATTGCACCGAATGTGGGTGCCATGCACAATTACTTAAGCAAGATTCGTTCCGATCGTTATTATCTTCGTGCCAAGGACGAGGTGGAAATGCTCCTGAAGAAAATTCCTGCCATCGGCGGCAAACTCGCCAAGACGGCAGAGAAGATGAAGGACAGCCTTAAATATATGATGGTTCCCGGCGTTTTATTCGAGGAACTCGGACTTACCTATCTGGGCCCTGTAGACGGACATGATCTGAACAAACTGATCGATACGTTAAAGCAGGCCGACAATGTGGACGGACCCGTTCTGATTCATGCCGTCACAACCAAAGGCAAGGGATACCGGCCGGCTGAATCCGATTCTCATAAATGGCATGGGATCACGCCTTATAAGATTGAATCCGGCCAAGTTCTTAAAGCGGTAGGAAATCCGATGTATACGGAAGTATTCGGACAGACGCTGGTTGAGCTGGGGGAACAGGACAACCGGATCGTGGCCGTCACGCCGGCGATGCCGGGCGGCTCCGGCTTGATCCCGTTCAGCAAGAAATTCCCTGACCGTATGATCGATGTAGGGATTGCCGAGCAGCACGCCGCGACCTTGTGCGCAGCATTGGCAATGGAAGGCATGAAGCCTGTATTTGCGGTGTATTCCACGTTTATGCAGCGTGCGTACGACCAAATCGTGCATGATATTTGCCGCCATAACGCCAACGTGATGTTTGCAATTGACCGTGCCGGCTTTGTTGGTGCAGATGGCGAGACTCATCAAGGGGTCTACGACGTTGCCTTCATGCGTCATATCCCGAATATCGTCATTATGATGCCAAAAGACGAGAATGAGCTTCGTCATATGATGAAAACAGCGCTCGATTATAATGAGGGACCTATCGCATACCGTTACCCTCGGAACAATGTGCGCGGCGTTCCAATGGACACCGAGCTGGTACCGATTCCTATCGGAACTTGGGAAGTCGTTCGTCCTGGCGAAGGATACGCCATTCTGGCAGCGGGTCCTATGGTTCAATTGGCTGAAGAAGCGGCGGAGCAGCTCAAACGGGAAGGAATTACGGTACAAGTCGTGAACGCCCGTTTCCTTAAACCGCTTGATGGAGGTATGCTGCGGAATCTGGCGGAGACGGGGACGTCCATGCTGGTTCTGGAGGAGGCTTCGCAAGCGGGTAGTATGGGCAGCGCGGTTTTAGAGTTTTTTGCGGAGCAGGGAATCCATGATGCGGTTGTATCTTTAATGGGGATCGAAGACCGGTTTATCGAGCATGGAAGTATACCGCAGCAGCGTGAAGAGGTAGGGCTGACATTGGAATCGGTTTGTCAGGAGATCCGGAGCTTGAAGAATGCTCGGACAGCCGTACTTGGCAAGAGAAGTTTTATGTCTTAGTAAACCATCGGGAGAATAATATGGATTCATCTCAGAAAGAACGAATTGATGTCCTGCTCGTGGAGCAGGGATATTATGAGAGTCGCGAAAAAGCCAAAGCCGCGATTATGGCGGGTCTGGTCTATGCCGGAACCGAGCGGATCGAGAAAGCCGGCATGAAGATTCCAAGGACGTCTGAACTGAAAGTCAAAGGCTCGGTTCATCCCTATGTCAGCCGTGGCGGATTAAAGCTTGAAAAAGCGATTCGTTCATTCGATATCGATATGAAGGGGCGTACGATGCTGGATATCGGCTCTTCGACTGGCGGCTTTACGGATTGCGCGCTCCAGCACGGAGCAAGTTATGTGTACGCAATCGACGTCGGTTATAACCAGTTGGATTGGTCGCTTCGTAACGATGAACGTGTGTGTGTCATGGAGCGAACGAATTTTCGCTATATGACGCCGGACGACCTGAATGGCCCTCAGCCGGATTTTGCCAGCATTGACGTTTCGTTTATATCCCTTCGCATTATTTTGCCGCCTCTGAAGATGCTTCTGGGTAAACCGGGAGATGTGGCTGCTCTGATCAAACCTCAATTTGAGGCAGGTCGGGAGAAGGTTGGTAAGTCCGGCGTGGTTCGAGATCCGAAGGTTCACAGGGAAGTCCTAACGCAAGTGCTGACTTTTGCGGATGAAATTGGGTTCAAATTAAAAAATCTTACGTTCTCTCCGATTACGGGAGGGGAAGGTAATATAGAATTCCTGGCCCACTGGCGTTTAGAGCCGGAGGTTTCTGAAAGCTCGGAAGAACCGACTCAGGAAGATGGACAAGAATCTGTCCATTTGAGTCAATGGATTGATACCGTCGTAACACAAGCGGCTCATACATTCACAGGAAACTCATCGAAATGATGGGTTTCTTTTGCTGAAAAAGAGGAATTGATGTTCTCATCCGCGAATACAAAATTCGAGGTGAGAGGATGAATGAGCGTTATGATTGGTTATTAATGATATTGCTTGGTGTCGTCGTTGCCTTGCTTATCGGTTATAGGCTGAATCGTTGGCTGATGTCGCCATCACCGGATCGACTGCCGGGCATCCCGATCAATGAACACATTCCAGATCACCCAGCCATTGGGATGCTCGAACGAGAAGGATATGACGTGGTTGGGGGTAAAGTAAAAATAAACTTATCGTTTGAAACGGGTCAGAGACCCATTTTGAGTCGGTTGTTTATAGATTACGTTGCATCCGATGACAGTGGCGAGCTGTACATGGTCAAGCTGGCACGGGAACGGATGCCGGTCGATTGGACGGGCGCCGGCATTCGCGATCGGTTGATGCCTTTTTTGCTGCTGTATCCCGAATGTGCGGGTCTGCTCTATATTGATGTAAACGAGAAGTCGATTCATCGTTTAAGCATGGATTGGTCGGACGAAGAATGGATTGGTCAAGATGATTACAACAGTTAATACTCAGGAGGCTCTTTATGAAGGGACAACGCCATATTAAAATCAGGGATATTATTACCCACCAGGATATTGAGACACAGGATGAGCTTGTAGACGCATTGCGTGCGGAAGGTTTTCAGGTTACTCAAGCTACAATTTCACGTGATATCAAAGAACTGCTGCTCATCAAGGTGCCTACAGATGATGGGCGATATAAATACTCCATGCCGACAGATCAGCGTTACAACCCTGTACAGAAGCTCAAAAGAGCGCTTATCGATAATTTTGTTTACATTGACCGTACCGGTAATCTTGTCGTCATGAAGTGCTTGCCTGGAACAGCCAATTCCGTAGCCGTGCTGCTCGATAATATGGAATGGACCCAGATCATGGGGACCATATGCGGCGATGACACGATATTGCTGATTTGCCGAACAGAAGATGACGGAGAACATGTGGTTGCCCAAATCAAAAATTTCATTTCGTAATCAATGTTGTGACTCATTGGCAGTTTGTAAGCAGTAGCGGAGGTGGGAAACATGTTAAACACGCTATCCATTCGGAATCTGGCGGTTGTAGAATGCGTGGATGTGCATTTTTATCCGGGATTTCACGTTCTGACAGGGGAGACCGGAGCAGGTAAGTCCATCATAATCGATGCGCTTGGGTTAATTGCCGGCGGCCGCGGCTCGGCTGAACTAATTCGCTACGGCTGCGACAAAGCAGAGATTGAGGCTTTATTCGAGCTGCCGGCAGGGCATCCCGTATGGGATACGCTGAAGAAGCTGGGTGTTGAAGCGGATCCAGAAGAGCATTTGTTGATACGGAGAGAACTGACAGCTCAAGGGAAAAGCACGTCGCGTATTAACGGACAGCTGCTGAATTTAAGCATGCTGCGTGAGGTTGGAGAAAAGCTCATAAATATCCATGGTCAGCATGAACATCAAAGCTTGCTGCGTTCAGAGCAGCATATGAGCCTTCTGGACACGTACGGGGATAAGGTCATAGGGCCTGTCAAGCGGAAATATCAAGCGTTGTACGGAGAATTCAGCAAAGTGGAGCGTGAGCTCAAGGATCTGCAGGAGACCAGCCAGAAGGCGTATCAAATGCTCGATATGTATCGGTTTCAGCTGGAGGAGATTGCAGCAGCGGAGCTAAAATCCGGTGAGGACGAGGAATTGTCTGAAGAAAGAACCAAGCTGTCCCACAGCGAGAAGATGATGGATTCCGTTGCCGGAGCATACGACCTATTGTACGGATCCTCGGGATTGGAATCCGTCAGCCGTGCCCTATCCAAATTGGAGGATGTGTCAGGCTACGATGAGAAGGGTTTAAAGCCGCTTGTTGAGCAGCTGCAATCCGCTTATTATCAGCTGGAGGATGCCGTTTTCCAGCTGAGGGATTACCGCGACAGCATTGAATTTAATCCGGAACGTCTGAACGAAATTGAGCTTCGTTTAGATATGATCTCCGGATTGCGCCGAAAATATGGGGATAATGTTGAGCAAATTCTGGAATACTACGTGAGAATTCAGCAGGAAACCGATATGCTGGAGAATAAGGACGAATTTATCCAAGCATTGGAACAGCGTCGCGACGAGTTGTTAAGCGTGCTGTTGGTTAGCGCTAAAGAGCTTAGTATTGCCCGCAAGCAGTGTGCGCAAGATTTAGCACGGCAAGTGGAGGGAGAACTGAAGGATCTGCAAATGGAGCGCACCTCCCTTGAGGTTCGTATGGAACTGCAACTGGATCCTAACGGTTACGAATATGAAGGACATAAAGTAAGGTTGACCAGACAGGGTATGGATACGGCTGAATTCCTCATATCCGCCAATCCGGGTGAACCTCTGCGTCCGCTTGCCAAAATTGCTTCGGGTGGAGAAATGTCCAGAATTATGCTGGCGATGAAGAGTATATTTGCCCGTCATGATCAAATACCGGTCTTAATCTTTGATGAAGTCGACACAGGTGTCAGTGGAAGGGCTGCCCAATCGATTGCGGAGAAGCTGTTTTTGCTGGCCAAAACCTGTCAGGTGTTCTCCATTACGCATTTGCCGCAGGTTGCATGCATGGCAGATCATCAGTATTTAATCGAGAAGAAGCTGGAAGCCTCCAGAACGATGACGCAAGTAGAAAACCTGAATGAAGAGGGGCGTGTAAAAGAGCTTGCACGGATGCTTGGCGGAGTCGAGATCACCGAAAAAACACTTCATCATGCCCAAGAAATGCTCAATCTGGCGGCAGCGCAAAAGGCTTCCAGAAAGGCTCTGGGTCAATGATTGACAGTTATAAATCCATAAGGGCAGGGTAACTTAAAGGTACGCAATTGGCGACCACCTTTTCGTCAAGCGAAAGAAGAAAAAGGGAGCGTGACAGCCATTGAAGCCCAACCTCAGGAGAAAACTGCTCGGTTTCGTTCTTGCTTTCCTTCTTTGTTTCATTGGAACTGCTGATCCTGTCCAGTCTTTTGCTTCATTGCCTAATGAGCTGAGATTGATTTCCGGTCAGCAGTCCCGTCTTGATGTTGCCATGCCTGTTCAAGCCCTCGCTTCAGTTGATCGCCCGGATGTCCTGCAGCTCAACGGCTCCCGCGAGTCAAAACTTCAAGTATCGCTAAGGCATCCACTGCAGCTGAATCCCCAGCAAAGCGGAAATGCCGAAGTTACCCTGAAATTATTTGGTAAAATTCCTCTGAAGACAGTTCATGTGAAGGTGATCCCCGAACTCAAGGTGATTCCTGGAGGTCAGACTATCGGCGTCAAAGTGAAATCCTCCGGTATACTGGTCGTTGGACATCATCTGGTACGCGTTCAAAACGGTGCTAAAGTGTCCCCTGGAGAAGCAGCCGGCCTGAAGGTTGGCGATCTGCTGACCACGATGGATGGAAAGCCGCTTAATGATGTAACAAAGGTTGCTGATATCGTCGAGAAGGCCGGTAAAGCCAATAAGCCACTGGATATCTCCTTCAAGCGGGGCGGCAAAGAAATGACAACCAAGCTGAGCCCGGCATATGATCAAGAAGATCAAAGCTGGCGCCTTGGTTTGTATATCCGTGATTCTGCAGCAGGTGTAGGCACTTTAACTTTCTACGCTCCTCACCAGAAAGTCTACGGGGCTTTGGGCCATGTCATTACCGATATGAATACTCAAACACCCATTGATGTTGGAAGCGGCCAGATTGTTCAGTCCAACGTTACATCCATTAGCCGAAGTGAGGAAGGCGAGCCGGGAGAAAAGCGGGCAACCTTCACAAAAGACGGCAAGATTTTGGGCAATGTTGAGCGCAATACCCATTTTGGCATCTTCGGTAAAATGAATAAACTTCCTGAGCATGGTTTGTATCAGGAGCCAATTCCGATAGCCTTATCTCATGAGGTCAAGGAAGGTCCGGCAGAGATTTTAACGGTCGTTGAAGGACAAGAGGTTGAACGTTTTACAGTGGATATCGTTCATGTTTCTAAACAGGATGCTCCCGCAACGAAAGGGCTTGTACTCCGTATTACCGATCCAAGACTGCTTAAGAAGACAGGCGGGATTGTACAAGGCATGAGCGGCAGTCCAATCGTTCAAGACGGCAAGCTGATTGGAGCGGTTACCCACGTTTTTGTAAATGATCCTAAATCGGGGTATGGATGCTTTATTGAATGGATGCTTCAGGACTCCGGCGTACTACAATCTACAGATTCAACTCCTCAAAATCTTAAGGCAGGTTAATGCCTTGAGATTTTTTGTCGTAAAATAACGAAATAGAGATTAATTTGAAACAAAATATTTAATTATAAATCAACTTCAAAAAAAAATAAAGAAAAATAATTTTCGACAGAAGGAATTTAAATCACTATGTCGAAAACTTTATACACAAGAAAAATATTCTAAAATAACAACTGATCTGATAAAGGAGGAGCACGAATTTGCAAAAGATCGAAGTATTATTGGCAGACGACAACCGTGAGTTTACAAACCTGCTTGGTGAATACATTTCGGATCAACAAGATATGGTGGTATCCGGAATCGCTTATAATGGCGAAGAAGTACTGAGCATGATTGAGGAAACGGGAAAAGTACCGGATGTGCTGATCCTTGACATTATTATGCCTCATTTGGACGGCCTTGGCGTACTTGAACGATTACGCGATATGAATTTGTCTCCGCAGCCGAAAGTCATTATGCTTACGGCATTTGGTCAGGAAAATATTACGCAGCGAGCTGTACAATTAGGTGCTTCCTATTATATTTTGAAACCGTTTGATATGGAGGTGCTCGCCAGCCGCATTCGTCAACTCGTTGGCTCGTCCAGCAGCATTTCGTCAGGCGCATCATTTACAAGTATGAAATCCAATGTGGTTCCTATGGGCAAAGGCAAAAATCTGGACGCGAATATCACTTCGATTATCCATGAAATTGGTGTTCCTGCTCATATCAAGGGCTACCAATATTTGCGTGAAGCCATTACCATGGTATACAACAATATCGAAATTCTTGGGGCGATCACCAAGACTTTGTATCCAGCGATCGCAGAGAAATTCAAAACAACGCCTTCTCGTGTGGAACGTGCAATCCGTCATGCCATCGAAGTAGCTTGGACTCGCGGAAACATCGATTCCATTAGCCATCTGTTCGGCTACACCATCAACATCAGCAAATCCAAGCCAACCAACAGCGAGTTTATCGCGATGGTCGCTGATAAGCTGAGAATTGAGCATAAGGTGTCTTGAAAGGGTAAGGACTGAGGAAGGGATTTAGGGTAATGAAAGTGGTTGCCCTAAATGTCTACCTGCGCGGAACATTGAAATCACTCCTTTATTGGTTGCGATGTCGTAATCTGTGAAGGAGTGATTTTATTGGTCATGGACTTTCAACAACAAAAACAAACCAGCCGTTAATCCGGCTGGTTTGTTTTCATTTCGGTAACTTTACCCGGTAAACATCCTTCGATGTTACGTACCTTCGATTGCCCTCACAGATAATACATTTTGAACTGGATATCCTGCTCGTGGTTTCCGAACTTCTTCCCGAATAAGGTGGCGCCTCCAACGTGTCTTGCATCTTCCTTCACTTCAATTCGGAAGGTCCAGCGATCACAGGTTGCATCCAAATCGTCTACGGAGACAGCAGAGAGCGGGTCTCCATCGATATACGTACCGTGGCTCGTAATTCGTATCGTCTTTAGCAGTCCGTATTGGTTGATGTTGTGCGGCCACCATGCAGGCGTATATTTCCCCCGCGTATCTGCAAAATCCCCCGGGCTTGTCCACGTGCCAAGTTCGATCCCGTTTAAGGAGAAGGTAATGTCGGAAGGCCAGACATCATTGGAAAAAGGAAATTCTGAGGAAATCTCTAAACTGATTTCGAACTGCTGCAGCTTTTCATCCTTTTGAAGGAAGTTAGCGATGTTGTATTGGATAAAGCCCTCGGTAAACCACAGGATTTCTGCATCCACACGCTTGGGATCCATGAAGTATTTGGGTTCGTCTACCCGCCCGATAAATTCCTTCTCGGTCGCAAGGCCGCAGGTAGGCTTCAGGTCATAGTCCGTGTAATGTCCGATCGGCACGGAAGCCTCATATGAAGCAAAGGAATGAAAGATTTTTTTTGGGAAGTTGATTTCGATATGATCCACCTTCAGGATGGAAATTTTCTGTTGGCCCGATTTTCCCGGCACTTTTTCTGTGCGGATAATGCCTGCATCTTCGAGTTTTTTAATATGTTTTGTCACAATCGGACTGCTGATTTGAAGTTCATGGGCCAAATCTTTGATATTCATTTTGTTTTTGGAGAGCAGCTGAATAATCTTGATTCGAACTTCGCTGGCCAAAGCCTCGTAAACCACAAGCGATGACTTGTCTATTTCCAATTGCATATGACCACTTCTTTCAACAAGTTTTTTCATTCAAAATTCATTAACTAATATGCATCATAACACATGCTTTATTAACCTGCATATAAATCTCACCATTTAATACAACAAAATTTCAATATTATGATTAACATATATGTTAATTAAACAAAACATTATCGATTAAGATTTATATTTATGTTATTGACACCGTTTTCAAAACGAGTGTATACTGAACCAAAGTTAATCGTTTTCATCATCCAGGCCGGTGAATGATTAACCAAATGATTAGTAATAGGAGGAGAGTTTGTTGAAGAAAAAAATGGGGGTTTCACTGATACTTGTATTGTTAGCGGTAGCGGTACTAGGAGGATGTGGCAACGGGGATAAGAACACCATTACCTTTTGGACGCCTTTGACGGGTGATGACGGGGCTTACATGGATCAACTTGTGAAGGATTACAACGCCACCAATCCCGAGTACAAAGTGAAACATGTGATTACCTCGGATATGTATACAAAAATATCAACTGTTCTTAATTCAGGCAAAGGCGTTCCTGATTTATCCATTATTCATGCTGACCGCGTTCCAAGCTTCGTGAAGCAAGGTGTGTTGGAGCCGATGACGGCAGTCATGCAAGCACAACCAGAATTGAAAGCGGATAACTATTTGCCGCAGGCCTGGGCAACCGGAAACGTAGAGGGCACCCAATATACAGTACCGCTTGATATTCACAGCAATGCGATGTATTACAACAAAAACTTGCTCAAAAAATACAATGTCGAAAGCTTCCTGGATGATGATGTCGTGACCATTGATGAAATTTTGTCACTGCAAGGCAAGTTGGATGAAGGCGATTACGTGATCAATGATGCTCTCTTGGGCTGGGTTGTGTTAGCGCAGATCCAAAACCTGGGCGGTGACATTCAACAAGACGGCAAGCCTGCCGTGAACACAGAAGCCATGAAGCGAGCGTTTACAGAGATTAAGAAAATATCGGATGCGGGCTTGATGACCCCATTTGGTGAGGACGGTTATCTGATGTTCCAAGCTGGAAACGTTTTATTTTCCACGGACGGCACCTGGAGCTCGACGGCACACGCAACAGTGGACGGATTGGACTTTGGCGTAACGAACATTTATTCGACGAGTGCAGATAAGTATACAAACCGGGCCTCTTCTCACTTATTCTCCATGCTGAAGAACGATAAGAGAACGGACGAAAAAGAGCAAGCCATCGGTCAGTTCCTGGAATTCATCCGCCAAAACTCGATTGAGTGGGCAAAAGCGGGACAGATCGTAGCGAGTAAACAAGTCATTGAGAGCCCCGAGTACAGTAACTATATTCAGTCATTCTTTACCTCCAACGAAAAAGAAATTGAATCCTTGTACATTTACACTTACGAGTATTATCCATACGTAGCGGAGGCTGTAGATACATATGCAGCGGATATCGTACGGGGGAATGTTGACATCGACGAAACCCTGGCGACGATGCAGAAATTTGTAGAGGATAAAATCGCGGAAGGAAGCAGTGCCGCAAAGTAAATGACAGCAGAGCAGATTGAAAAAAAGAAAAATGTCCTTGCTTTCATGACACTTTTCTTTTCCAAAGGAGAAATGAAAGGGTATGAATAAGAAGTCGTTGACGCCTTATTTCTTTGTAGGTCCCCATCTGATACTTTTTATCGTATTTATTCTATTGCCGACCCTATACGGGATCTATGCTTCCTTTACGCAGTGGAATCTGATCAATGACCCTGTGTGGGTTGGGTTGGCCAACTATAAAACGATTCTGTTTGACTCGGAGTCCACCTTCTACGCCCAATTTATGAACGGATTAAAAAACACGCTGATCTTTGTTGTTCTAAGTGTACCTATATTAATCATCATTCCGTTAATGATTGCCGTATCGCTGGAACACAAAAAAGTGAAGATGAAAAATGTCATCCAGTCCATTCTCTATATTCCCGGACTCATTTCGATCTCCGCAGCGGCACTGATCTGGTCTTTAATCTTCAATAAGCAGCTTGGGATCACGAATAATATCTTCGGCTCTGAAACAGTCTGGGCAGCCAACCAGCCCTATGCCTGGCTGATCATTATTGTCATTACGGTGTGGGGCGGAGTCGGTGGGAACATGATTATCTACCGGGCTTCTATCAGCGGGGTATCCAAGGATTTGTATGAATCGGCCGAGATGGATGGAGCGGGGCCTGTCCGCAGATTTTCAAGCATTACGCTGCCTTCCATTCGTTTTCCGCTGATCTATACCTTTGTTATGACGACAGCCGGAGCCTTTAACGTATTCGGTCAGCCATTAATGATGACGGACGGAGGACCTAGACAGAGCACAACCGTGTTGATGATGTACATCCGGCAGTTGGCCTTCGGTCACGGGGAATCGATTGCCGGCATGGCTTCCGCGATGGCAGTTTTGCTCGGACTGGTCATTCTCGTCATTTCAGCCCTTCAGTATTATGTGATGAACCGAAACGCGTCCTAGCGGCATGTTCAGCTTGCAAACGACGGAAACGATAAAAGGTAGGTGTACTGTGCAATGTCGAACCCGGTAGTACATGAAGTAAACACGGATTCCAAGCTTGGTCGCTCGGGACCGAAGAAGGCTTCATCCAACATAAGCGTGTCCAAATATATAGCTTACGCATTTCTGATCATCCTGTGTGTGATATGGGCAATTCCGGTCATATTTGGCATCACCACATCTTTTCGGTCCCAGGCGGAGGTGGTTTCCAGCGGTTTCCGACTGCTGCCCGACAACTGGATTTTCGATAATTATGTCACGATCCTGCAAAACACGTCGACCGCGCCCATCCTGCGCTGGTTGATGAACTCCGTATTTATTGCAACGATGCATACGCTGCTCGTGATCGTTGTCATTTCCATTACCGGTTACGGATACTCGCGCATGAACTTTAAAGGAAGGGATACCTTGTTCTTTACCTTGCTTGGGATTTCCTTCTTTCCCGGGGTAGTGAATCTGATTCCGTCTTATAAAATCATTGATGCACTGGGATGGGTGAATACGTCTTGGGCGATGATCATTCCAGGTTTGGCCGGGATGGGGAATATTTTTTTGGTCAGACAATTCATGATGGGCGTTCCCAAGGATCTGGATGAATCGGCGCGTGTTGATGGCGCCGGAGATTTTAGAATCTATTCCTCTATTATTTTGCCACTCATGAAACCTGTATTGATTGTATGCGGATTGTTTTCATTTACGGGTTCCTGGAATGATTTCCTCTGGCCCGTTATCGTGTATACCGATGTAGAGAAGATGCCGGTCACAGCAGGACTGCTGTTGTTACAGGACATTTACGGCAATTACCGCATGATCGGACAATTGATGGGTTCTGCGATCCTGGCCATCATTCCGACGTTGCTGTTGTTCCTGTTTGCCCAGAAATATTTTGTGCAGTCGATCAACTTAAACGCAGGCATCAAAGGATAGCAAGAAGATTGGATTCATAGAAACAAGTAAAAATAGAAACTAGCGGAAGTCAAACTATAAGGTATAGGAGTCGTCACCATGTCTGAATTAAATTTAAAAAATCCCCTGATCGAACAGCGGGCAGATCCGTGGATCTATAAACATACCGATGGTTATTATTACTTTACCGGTTCCGTGCCGGAATACGACCGAATTGAGCTTAGACGCTCGCAAACGATACAAGGACTCGCGGATGCCGAAGGAATTACGATCTGGCGCAAGCATGAGTCAGGCCTGATGAGTGCCAACATATGGGCACCCGAGATTCATTATATGGATGGAAAATGGTATGTATATTACGCCGCTGCCCATACTTCAGAAACGAGAGACGGATTGTTCGATCATCGAATGTTCGTATTGGAGAACGTTTCGGCGAGCCCGCTTGAAGGGGAATGGGTGGAGAAGGGGCAAGTGATCACGAAGTGGGAATCTTTCGCCCTGGACGCAACAACGTTTGAGCATAAAGGCAAACGGTATTATGTATGGGCACAGAAAGATCCGGGCATTCCAGGCAATTCCAATCTGTACATCTCATTGATGGAGAATCCCTGGACCTTGACAGGGGAACAGGTATGCATATCGATTCCCGAGTACGACTGGGAGAAGATCGGGTATCTTGTAAATGAAGGGGCCGCCGTTCTTAAACGCAACGGGCGCATATTCATGACTTATTCCGCGAGCGCCACGGACCACAACTATGCGATGGGGCTGCTGACAGCCGATGAGGACAGTGATTTGCTGAATCCGAGCTCCTGGGTTAAATCGCCTGTACCCGTATTTAAGACATCTGAAGCCAATGGCCAATATGGGCCGGGGCACAACAGCTTCACGATTTCCGAGGACGGCTCGCAGGACATGCTGGTGTACCATGCAAGAAGTTACAAAGAGATCGTGGGAGATCCACTATATGATCCGAACCGTCATACGCGCGTACAGGTCATCGGGTGGAACGAAGACGGAACACCGAATTTTGGGGTGCCAAGAGCGGATCATGAACCGGTCTCCAAGCCATGATGCCGACTTTGTAATTGGGGTTGAGACCGGATAGAAATGCAAACATCAGACCGACTGAGCTTAACAGCTTGATCGGTTTTTTTACATTCTAGGAGGTAAGCAGCATAAATATAATAGGAGAAAAGAAGGAGTCTTGGATATGGATGGAGAAAAAAGGACAGATAGTTTTATTTATTGGTTAAGGAAAAATAAAGCACAGTTCTATTAACGATATTCTTATTTCCTGGTAAGGAGGAATTATAAATGGCAAAGATATTAGTATTGGGCGGAACCCGCTTTTTCGGTAAAAGGCTGGTTAACCGGCTGCTGGCTAAAGGCGATGCCGTTACGATTTTGACGCGTGGACATCACCAGGATTCATTCGGAGGTGCTGTTCAGCGGCTTGCCGTGGATCGGAAGGACCCGGAAAGCTTAAAACAGGCAGTGGGAAGCGAGGACTTTGATATCGTGTATGATAATATATGTTATACTCCGGAAGAAGCGGGACAAGCTGCAGACATCTTTGCCGGAAGAATTGGACAATACGTGCTGACCTCCACGTTATCGGTATATGATTTTGCGGATCATCCGGTGAGGGAAGAGGAATTTGATCCCTACAGATACCCTGTCATGACGAACGAAAGCAGAGACTACAGCTATAAGGAAGGCAAACGCCAGGCAGAGGCGGTATTATTCGGTCGCCATAATCTGAACGTTACGGCTGTACGGTTGCCGATTGTGCTGGGACCGGATGATTACACGCGAAGACTGCTTTTTCATATTGAGCATGCAGCGCAAGGAGAAGCGATTGGTTTGCCTGATCCAGACGCACAAATCTCGTTTGTGCATGCCGAGGAAGCAGCGGAGTTTCTGGAATGGGCAGGTCAAGTCCAATTGGAAGGTCCGGTAAATGCTTGCTCCAGCGGAACGATTTCGGTCCGGGAAATGATGAATTTGATTCAGCAGGAAATTGGTAGCTCGGCACCCCTGCAGTCTTCAGCAGCACCTGATCACATGTCTCCGTTCGGAATTCCGGGAGATTGGACGATGGATCATGGCAAAGCGGCAGCTGCCGGGTTTAAATTCTGGGATTTGCACGACTGGATGCCGAAATTGATTGCGGAATTGTCCGCCGATTTAAAGGTTCGCTAGCGAAAGTGGCAGGATTGTTATCATTTGAAGAAAGATAAGAGGGAAGTGCCCTGAAAGGAAGATCAGCATGAGCGACAAGATGGAAGCATGGAAAGAGCGTATTCGAGAGGTAGAATCCAAGGGAGACTTATCTCCGGAAGCCCTAACGTTAATCCATGCGATGTATGAAGAGCTGGAAGCTTTGACGAAGCAAAATTTCAATTTGCGGAAAACCGCACTGAAAGCGACGTCCAGAGAAACAAGAATGTCGAGTAAACTGAAGGATGCACTGATGGAATAAACGGCGGAGTCCAGAACATATGATAAACACCGGGGAGGGCTCCCCGGTGTTTTTTTGGATGAATTAGTTTTTAGATGGTGTTCCTGACTTCGGCGCCTGGCGCTTCTTTTTGAATCTTGGTCCAACGTAATTTCGCTTGCGGTCCCGGAACAGAATCCAGCCGCCCAAGAATCCGATACCGATGACAAACAGCGCCAGCCCGCCTAGAAAAGATAACCAACCGAAAGCGGGGTTTGCCACACTGTCATCCCCATGAACGGAAATATATAGAAAAACCGCATCTTTCATCATTAAGAAACCCATCATTGCCATAAAACCCGGGATAACCAAAATCAAGATGGCAATAAAGCGGGAAATTAACATTTTCATAGAAGATTCCTTCCTGCGACTGATGTAATGAACTACCGTTTATCATACCTTTTTCATAGGGTAATGTCTATTTCGATTATGGGTGATGATTTTGTAATCCGAAAAAAAGAGAGTACAATGAAAGGGTATAATTGGACTTATTATGGAGGTGCCGTTTGTGGCGATAACATGTGATGTAGCAATTCTTGGCGGAGGAACCGGTGGATATGTTGCAGCCATTCGTGCAGCCCAGCTCGGTAAAAATGTGGTCATCATCGAGCAGGACAAACTGGGGGGAACCTGCTTGCACCGCGGCTGTATTCCGAGCAAATCATTGCTTCGGAGTGCCGAGCTGTATGCGGAAATGAAGGATAGCGAGAGCTATGGAATCGAGACGGACGGGGTCCGGCTATCGTTTGACAAAGTGCAGAAGCGCAAAGACGGTATCGTCGATAAGCTGCACCAAGGCGTTCAATATTTGATGCGCAAAAATAAAATTACCGTCGTGCAGGGCAAAGGGAGAGTTATCGGACCGTCCATCTTCTCTCCACGCAGCGGGGCCGTAGCGGTTGAGCTTCCGGATGGCGAGATGGAAACGGTGGTTCCCACTCATCTGATCATCGCGACCGGCTCGCGTCCGCGTCACTTACCGGGGCTTGAGCCTGACGGCATACATATACTAACAAGCGACCATGCGCTTCAGTTGGATGAGCTTCCTGCATCCATCATCATCGTAGGAGGCGGCGTAATCGGCGTGGAATGGGCTTCGATGCTGAATGATTTTGGCGTTCAGGTCACGATTGTGGAGGCTTCGTCCCATCTGCTGCCAGCCGAAGACGAGGAGATTGGACGTGAGCTGACAAAGATGCTCACCGCCAGAGGCGTAGAGGTGATCACCAACGTATCACTTCAAACCGACAGCTGTGAGATTCGGAATCAAAGTGTGTCCATCACGATCGAGCAAAAGGACGATACAAGAACATTGTCAGCGGACAAGCTGTTACTTTCTGTCGGAAGAATCGGCAATACTGAAAATATCGGGCTTGAGAATACCGACGTTCGGGTTGCAAATGGCGTCATTGTGGTAAATGCCAATATGCAAACAACGGAGCCCCATATTTACGCGATCGGCGATTGCATCGGGGGTCTTCAGCTTGCTCATGCGGCAAGCCACGAAGGGATTGCAGCCGTGAACCATCTGGCTGGCGAGAAGACGGAAGCCTACCGCAGCGAATGGATTCCTCGCTGTATCTATACCCGGCATGAGGTGGCGAGCGTCGGACTGACGGAGAAGCAGGCCAAAGAACGCGGACATGAGATCAGAATCGGTAAATTCCTGTTCTCGGCGATTGGAAAATCGTTGATCCACGGAACGAAGGAGGGGTTCGTGAAGGTCATTGCCGATCAGAAGACGCAGGATATTCTGGGCGTGCATATGATTGGACCGCATGTAACCGAGCTGATCGGCGAAGCGGCACTGGCACAAGTACTGGATGCAACTCCATGGGAAGTGGGAGCGGCAGTACATGCCCATCCATCATTATCCGAAATCATCGGCGAAGCGATGCTTGCGGTGGATGGACGAGCCATCGGTTTGTAGGGATAAGAACATCCTTTTGTGGAATCCCTCATTTCTTTTTGCCGAGAAAGGGATTATAATAACATTAAGCCAAGTCTTAGTACCAGGTTTTAATACTTGATCAAACACGCCCTTTAACCCCATGTTATGAGGCCGATGATCAAGCCTGAAGTCATGGCTCACATAAAGGAGGGATCTCCATGAAAGAACATGAAACGGTTACGGCAAACAACAATAGGCATGAGCAGCTTGGACTGACCGACGGACAAGTGCTAGACATGTACAAATATATGGTGCTGGCGCGAAAATTCGATGAGCGCAACCTGCTGCTGCAGCGTGCGGGCAAAATTAATTTTCACGTATCCGGTATCGGGCAGGAAGCATGTCAGGTTGCTGCTGCTTTTGCCCTTGACCGGGAGAAGGATTACTTTTTACCCTATTACCGCGACTATGGATTCGTATTGACAGTGGGCATGACGCCTCGCGAACTGATGCTGTCGGCTTTTGCCAAGGCCGAGGATCCGAACAGCGGCGGACGGCAGATGCCGGGGCACTTTGGTAGTAAACGACTGCGAATTGTGACCGGCTCCAGCCCTGTAACAACACAGCTTCCGCATGCAGTGGGTATCGCGCTGGCGGCGAAGATGCAGAAGAAGGATTTTGTATCGTTTGTTACGTTTGGCGAAGGCTCGAGCAATCAGGGGGATTTTCATGAGGGCTGCAACTTTGCAGGCGTTCACAAGCTCCCTGTCATTATCATGTGCGAGAATAACCAATATGCCATTTCGGTGCCGCTTCATAAACAGATTAGCGGGAAGGTAAGTGACCGCGCTCTGGGGTATGGATTCCCGGGCATTCGAGTAGACGGCAACGATGCGCTTGAGGTGTATGCGGCCGTGAAGGAAGCGCGTGAACGTGCGATTCGCGGAGAAGGCCCAACGCTGATCGAATCCATGATGTACCGTTTGTCTCCACACTCCACATCGGATAACGATTTGGCGTACCGGACAAAAGAAGAGGTCGAAGAGAACTGGAAGAAAGACGGCGTCGCCCGCTTTAAGAATTATTTGGTCGACTGCGGGCTCTGGGACGAAGCACGCGATCAGGATTTGATCGCACAATTAAACCTGGAGATCAAAGAAGCGACGGAATCTGCAGACTTGGCTCCATTTCCGAAGCCAGAAGACACGCTTCTTCACGTATATGCCGATGACGAAGGGGGCGTGTAAAGGATGGCAGTAATGGAATATATCGATGCAATTCGTCTGGCCATGAAGGAAGAGATGGAGCGTGACGAGTCCGTATTTGTGTTAGGCGAGGACGTAGGCGTCAAAGGCGGCGTATTTACAACCACCAAGGGTTTGATGGATCAGTTCGGCGAAATGAGGGTGCTCGATACCCCGCTCGCGGAGTCCGCGATTGCTGGTGTGGCTATCGGCGCAGCTATGTATGGCATGAAGCCGATTGCCGAGATGCAATATTCGGACTTTATGTTCCCGGCAACCAATCAGATTATTAGCGAAGCAGCGAAAATCCGCTATCGTTCCAATAACGATTGGAGCTGTCCTGTCGTCATTCGTGCACCGATTGGCGGCGGAATATTCGGGGGGTTGTACCATTCCCAGTGCCCGGAGTCGGTGTTCTTCGGAACGCCGGGACTCAAAATCGTTGCGCCGTACTCGGCCTATGATGCGAAGGGGCTGCTGAAAGCCGCGATACGCGACCCGGATCCGGTATTGTTCTTTGAGAACAAGAAATGCTACAAGCTGATTACTGGCGATGTACCGGACGATGATTACGTTGTACCGATCGGCAAGGCGAATCTGCTGCGCGAAGGATCGGATATTACGGTGATCAGCTACAGCCTGCCGCTGCACTTTGTGATGCAGGCTGCTGAAGAGCTAGATAAGGAAGAAGGCATTAGCGCGCATGTACTGGATCTGCGTACCATACAGCCGCTTGACCGGGAAGCGATTATTGAAGCGGCCCGTGCAACGGGTAAAGTGCTGATCGTTCATGAAGATAATAAGACCGGCGGCGTCGGCGGGGAAGTATCCGCGATTATTGCCGAGCACTGCCTCTATGATCTGGATGCCCCGATCATGCGCTTGTGCGGTCCGGATGTACCGGCTATGCCAATCAGTCCACCGATGGAGAAATTCTTCATGCTTAACAAGGACAAAGTCAAAGAATCCATGCGTCAATTGGCGCTTTATTAAGAACAGGGAGTGTGAGCATGTCCGAAAATCAGAAATTGACCGATGTTACGATGCCTCAGCTAGCGGAATCCCTTGTTTCGGCGACCATTGCCAAGTGGCTGAAGAAGCCGGGGGATGCCATCGAGCAGTACGAACCGATCTGTGAAGTCATTACCGACAAAGTCAATGCCGAGATTCCATCCACCTTGGACGGCGTCATGGGAGAGATTCTTGCCCAGGAGGGCCAGACCGTCAATGTTGGCGAGATCATTTGCCGGATCTCTGTGGCTTCTGGTCAAGGTGGAACTCCTTCGCCACAGCCAGCAGCAAGTGCTCCCGTGAGTCAGCATCAGGGAAGCGGCAGCGAAGAGGGTTCGATGCGTTTCCGATATTCGCCTGCTGTGCAGACGCTGGCAGCCGAGCATCAGATTGACCTTTTGCAAGTACAGGGAACAGGCATGGGCGGCAGAATCACCCGTAAGGACGTACTGGCTTATATTGAAAAGGGAGGAGCAGCCCAAGGCCAAAGCACTCCTGCCGGAGCAGCACCTGCCCAGAGCTCCCAAGCGCCGAAGGAAGCGGTACAGCCGAGTGGGAATTCGCCGTTTCAGGGGTTGCAGCATCAGACGCCTACGGAACCGTCGCCTCCTCTTGGCACAGCCATTCCGAATGTGCGTCATTCCGGGCTGCATTTGACGGAATCGCCGAAAATTCCGACCATCGAAGTGGAAGGAATGGAAGGCGGAAGATCGGAATACTTTATTGATGTTACGCCGATGCGTAATGCCATTGCCAGAAACATGCGTCAAAGCGTTACGGAAATTCCGCATGCATGGACGATGATTGAGGTCGATGTGACCAACATTGTGCTGCTGCGTAATCAGCTGAAGGATGAGTTCAAGCGCAAGGAAGGGGTTAATCTGACCTACTTGGCCTTTTTGTTGAAAGCCGTTGTGAACGCAATTAAAGATTATCCGATCATGAATTCCTTCTGGGCCGTGGATAAAATCGTCGTGAAGCGCGATATCAATCTGTCCCTGGCTGTCGGAACAGAGGATTCCGTGCTGACGCCGGTCATCCATCGTGCCGATCAGAAGAATATTGCCGGCTTGGCAAGAGAAATCGAAGAACTCGCACGCAAGACCCGTGAAGGCAAGCTGAAACTAGACGACATGCAGGGCGGTACCTTTACGGTGAACAATACGGGATCCTTCGGTTCGATTCTGTCCTATCCAATCATCAACTATCCGCAGGCTGCGATTCTGACGTTTGAATCGATTGTCAAAAAACCAGTGGTTATCAATGACATGATCGCTGTCCGTTCGATGGCGAATCTGTGTTTATCTCTGGACCATCGGATTTTGGATGGGGTAATCTGCGGAAGATTCCTGCAGCGGGTTAAAGATAACCTGGAAGGTTATACCTTAGATACGAAGCTTTATTAATTTCGTCTATGATCTGCGGATCTGATTCTTCGGAAGAAGGTTCGCAGACGTCATTCATACCGAAGTCAATCGCAGGAGCATTCATTGGTTAGTGGGAACCCTATGAAAGAAGGCGTTAGCACATGAACAAACCGTTAGATGTATCGTACACGCCGATTGTCGATTATGGCATGGCTTGGGAGCTTCAGAAAAAACATGTTTCCGCCATCGATCAGGGAGAGCAGCACGAGCGATTGATGCTCCTCCAACATCCTCCGACATATACCATGGGGTCACAGCGTCATCCGGAGCACTTGCTCCTAAGCAAAGAGGAATTGGAAAAACAGGGCATCGGCCTGTTTGAAATCGATCGTGGCGGAGACATTACATATCATGGTCCAGGGCAGCTTGTCGGGTATCCGCTGTTACTGCTGGATGGCGGCAAAAACTTGAATCTGCATGGATTTCTGCGCGATGTGGAGCAGGTCATCATCGATTACCTGGCATCATACAACATCGAAGCCGGCCGCAAACCCGAGTACACCGGGGTATGGGTAGGGGATTTGAAAATTTGCGCCATCGGCGTTAAATTCAATAAAGGCCGCCAGCATCGCGGATTTGTGACGAGCCATGGGTTTGCGTTTAATATTAAATCCGGAATCGCAGACGCGGGTTTCGCAGGCATCATTCCTTGCGGTATACAGGAATACGGTGTAACTTCATTGGAGGACTGCACGGGGCGGATTTTTGAAGTAGAGGAAGTAGCCCGGGAGATCGTGCCTTTCTTCACCCGGGTATTTCCATATGAGGCTCGTTGGTTGTAACTTTAGGCGCTCGTAAATGCAGAGTATCAGCGAAAGAACAATGGCTCAAGGATAACCAGCAGTGTTGATCCGACCATAGCAATCAGCATGAGATAGATAACAATTCGAAACCACTTTTTACGTTGCATTGTGTAACTCCTTTGAAATAGGTTTAATGATGAACATACATGCAGCAGCATCATTTAATTGAGATATAGATATAAAGACATTGTATCGTATCTGCGAAAGAGAGGGAAGTCCAGTGATCTCAGAAGAGCGTATCATCCAAGAGTTTATGGAATTGGTTCAGGTCGATAGTGAAACTAAGCATGAAGAGGAGATCTCTAACGTTCTCAAACATAAATTTTCGAGTCTTGGTTTTGATGTCATCGAAGATGATGCCAAGGAAAAGACGGGACACGGAGCAGGGAACCTGATTATTACCTGGAAAGCGGACGAGGCGGCCCAGCAAGCGCCTAAGCTGCTATTTACCTGTCATATGGATACGGTAACGCCTGGTAAAGGCATTAAGCCGACGCTAGGTGATGACGGCTGGATTCGAAGTGACGGAACGACCATCCTCGGTGCGGATGACAAAGCGGGCATCGCAGCATTGCTGGAAGGTATTCGGGTCATCCAGGAAAATAACATCCCTCATGGACAAGTCCAATTTGTCATTACGGTAGGTGAGGAGTCGGGTCTGGTGGGAGCTCGGGCGCTTGACCCTGATGTTTTGGATGCGGATCTCGGTTTTGCCCTGGATTCCAATGGTGAATTAGGATCTATCGCAGTCGCCGCACCGACCCAAGCGAAAATCAAAATGATCATCAAAGGCAAATCAGCTCATGCCGGAGTGAATCCGGAGGATGGCATCAGTGCCATCCAGGTCGCTTCTAAAGCGATAGCCAAAATGAAGCTGGGACGCATCGACAAAGAAACCACGGCAAATATCGGCAAGTTCCAAGGCGGGGGCGCAACCAACATCGTTTGTGACCATGTTCAGATTGATGCTGAAGCACGCAGTATCGTTCAAGAGAAAGTGGATAAGCAAGTGAACGATATGCGTGAGGCGCTCGAAACCACCGTTCGTGAGTACAACGCCAATTGTGAGTTCATTAGCGAAATCGTATACCCTGCCTTCAGTTTTAACGAACATGATGAGGTTGTTCAGCTTGCGCAGCGGGCCATCGGCGGCTTGGGCTTGCCAACCCGCACGTTCCGGTCCGGAGGCGGTAGTGACGCCAACATTTTTAACGGCCTTGGAATTCCAACCGTCAATTTGGCAATTGGATATCAAGACATTCATACCACGCAAGAGCGTATTCAAGCTTCTGATTTGATCAAGGCTGCGCAGATCGTGGTGGGGATCATCCAGGAAACGGCTAAGGCTTAGTCGATCATTAGATCATATGAAAATGCATAAAGCCCGCAGCGGACGTTTTACATCCGCTGCGGGCTTTTAGATTTGTTTATTAATTCAAGGTTGACAAGGGAGAGTGGTTCTCCCGTCTTTTTTGGGCAGGCGACCAAGTGGTATGCCAGTTCGTGTTCTCGACCACATGCAATGCGGAATTGATGTTGTCCAGGTATTGTTCGATCTCTTTCCTCGCCGTTGCTGAGGCATATTGCTCCTCAAGGCGGGCAGAGAGGGAGATCAAGGCTGACTGTAAATAACAAGCGGCTTCGCCGAATCGTATCTCTGTACGCCCGGGGTAAGCCAGTCTAAGCTGCTCAAGCAGAGATGCAGCCTCATCATATCTCCCTTGATCATATAAATTCTCCGCGGCTATAAAGCATACTTTCAGACTGTGGCTGTCTTGATCTTGAAGCGGCAGCGCTTCCAATTGGTTTAATTTTGAAATCGCAAGTCCTCTGTAGCCTTCATCATAAAGAAAACAGATCAGAGCATAATAAGCATGGTCGCCGCTATTGGTTAGCAGATGTTCGGCTATGGAAATCATATTTAGTGATACAGCAGCGCGTGCTAATTCTAAAGTTTCCGACATGACGATAAATCGGTCAGGAATTGAATTCTTTATGTTCCACTCGCAGAGCTGCCTGATTCTGGCCAACTGAGCCCCTTCAAATGTTCTTGGTCGAGGCAGTTCGCGCAGGTGGTGTGTCAAATCGCGAAGGTAGCTGTCGATGAACGGCAAGGCTTCCGATACTTGACCCGTCATGATCAGGCAAGTCACATATTGAATGCAGGTATCTGGATATAAACTCCCCTGTTTTGCAAAACAATGCGCAGCATATGTATAAGCTCCGATGTAGAATAGTGACTTGCCAACCATGATGTTGGAAGATGGAAAGTTTCGCGTTTCCTCTAGGAGGCGTTCACCAATCGTTTGATCCGAAATCCCCTGCATGTGCAGGAGTGCGGCCCATTGATTCAGCGCCTCTTGGACGTAGGTACCGGAATGCTGTACGACGGTTCTGAAAGCTTCCTCCGATTTGCCGAAGGAGCGCATCCGCATGCTCAATAACCCGTATTCGAGCCAGCTTAGATCAACTTCCTTCCATCCCGAGCTCGTCTTATCGGTTGGAGTGGATTGTGCAGCTTCCTTGAAGCTCCTTAGCGCCTTCTCAAGATACCCGCGTCTTTTGTACCACTTTCCGCGCTCATATTCAGTTGAAGGTGGATTAGTAATTGGTTCGGTTTCAATAATAGGTATATGTCGCATGTCGAAGCCTCCCAATGATATAACACCTATATAGGTGTAAAGGTCATGGTCCATATTCGAAAAAAAATAGAAAAAAGTCGAAAAACAAGTCTAAAGACCTAATTTCACGTCCTGTTTTCGTAAATATTTTTAGAAGATTTAGAAATAATATCCATAATTTTCGTTTCCGAGCCCCATTGCTGTTGCCACTGCTTCAGCATGATCCGTATCTGCCAGGCCTGTCCTACCATATGTATTGAATGATCCCCTTTGTAGCTTTTCATGGGCAGTTCCTTCTTTCTTGGAAATTTTGATATAATACACCTTATGCAATAGCATGGTCAGTCATGCCGTTTTTAAACAAAGGAGGTCATTTTGTGAGCGATATCGGCAGTAAGGACCGAGAAGCCTCGGATAAATTGCTGGAAGAAACCACACTATCTACCCAATCGATTTTTGAAGGGAAGATTATTTCACTGCAGGTCGATACGGTGAAGCTGCCAAATGGGCAGACCGCGAAACGTGAAGTTGTCAGACATCCTGGCGCAGTAGCAGTGCTCGCGTTAAAAGGAGACAAAATGTTGGCCGTAAATCAATTTCGACAGCCGCTTGGGCGCTGTGAGGTTGAAATCCCTGCAGGCAAGCTGGAGCGGGGAGAAGATCCGCTGGAAGCCGCGAAGCGCGAACTACAGGAAGAAACAGGTTATACGTGCGGTTCCATTCGTAAGCTGCACTCCTTTTATACATCCCCGGGGTTTGCGGATGAGATCATTCACTTATATTTGGCAGAGGATCTGGTCAGCGGCGACATGAACCCGGACGAGGATGAATTTATAGAGATGATGGAAATCTCGCTGGAAGAGGCGTATTCACTCATACAAGAAGAGAGAATCAGCGATGCGAAGACCATTCTTGCCGTTTATGCTTGGAATATGTATAGCCTGACAGGAAAGATCTGATATGCTGCAGCCTGAAAAGAACATGTCAACCGGGCAGAAGCTTCAGTCCTATTACTGCGACATGCATATTCACATAGGGCGCACAAGCAGCGGACAAGCTGTGAAAATTAGCGCAAGTAACAATTTGACCTTTGAAAATATAGCCGTGGAGGCCTCGGAGCGGAAAGGCATTCAAATGATTGGCATCATCGATTGCCATTCTCCTTCGGTACAGCACGATATTCTCCAATGTTTGGACAGCGGCGTCATGCAGGAGATCGATGGAGGCGGAATCGCGTATCAGGATACGGTGATCTTGCTTGGAAGCGAGATTGAAATTCGCGAAAGCGGCCGTGGCGCAGCCCATGTGCTGGCCTATTTCCCTGACCTGAACACCATTCAGGAGTTCACTTCCTGGATGGCAAAATATATGAAGAACGTGCAGCTTAGTTCGCAGCGTATCTATGTCAGCCCCCGTGAGCTGCAGCAGGAGATACTAGACCGCGGCGGGCTGTTGATACCCGCCCATGTCTTTACGCCTCATAAAGGACTGTACGGCAACATGGCGGATCGAATGAGCGAGGTGCTGGACCTGAACGGTATTGCGGGCATAGAGCTTGGGCTCAGTGCCGACTCCTCGATGGCAGGGCGGATAAGCGAACTGGACGCCTACTCCTTTCTGACCAATTCGGATGCGCATTCGCTTGGGAAAATCGGCAGGGAATACAACCGAATCGATATGGCAAAGCCTTCATTTGCAGAATTTCGCCAGGCGCTTGGAACAAGTAACGGTAGAAGAATCAGCGCGAACTACGGGCTGAATCCCAGACTTGGAAAATATCATCGTACTTACTGCAGCGGCTGCGACAGCATTCTGGATGAAGGCAGCGATATTCATGAATTGGTGCGATGTCCATTCTGCGGGAGTACCAAGCTGGTACAGGGTGTGTTTGATCGGATTCTGAACATCGCGGACCGCAAAGAGCCCGTTGTACCGCAAAGCCGACCGGCATATCACTATCAGGTTCCGCTAGAGTTCATTCCGGGCCTGGGCAAATCGGCGATGGCGAAGCTGCTGGGGGCTTTCGGAACCGAAATGAAAATCCTTCACCAGGCTACGGAAGCGGAGCTTGCCGCTGTCGCCGGAGAGGGGCTTGCTGCAAGCATTGTGATGGCCCGAAGCGGGACATTGTCCTTATCGGATGGCGGCGGAGGCTCTTACGGAAAGGTTCTCCGGTAAATCAATCAACTCTTTCAATTGCAGGTCATACAAGGAGGGTGATGGTCATAGAGTAGAGTAGAGACACAGAAAGGAGACTCTATTCTATGCAATCATTCCGCCAAGCCTTTAAAGATCAGACCATGCTCTATGTATTCGTAGGCGTCTTGTTTTTAGTTGGGGTGCTGTTTGGAGCGTTAATGGTCAATGCACTTTCATTGGAGCAGCAGCAAGAAATGGCCCGATATTTAAACCACTTTTTTGTAAACGTGCAGGATGGTGGAGAAACCATGAGTCAGTCTTCTTACTGGAGCATCGCAGCCCTTCATCTGAAATGGATTGGTTTGATATGGATTCTGGGATTGTCCGTCATCGGGCTTCCGGGAATATTGATATTGGACTTCTTAAAAGGAGTGCTTATTGGGTTTACGGTCGGTTACTTGGTCGGACAGTATTCTTGGAAAGGCCTGCTGTTCGCCCTGGTGTCGATTGCGCCGCAAAATTTGCTCATCATCCCCGTGCTCATGATGTGCAGCGTAGCGGCGATAACCTTCTCTCTATACATCATCAGGGACCGATTTATTATGAATCGGGGCGGGAGCATGGTAAAGCCCTTTGCTTCGTATGCGATGCTGACCTTTTTCATGGTCCTGTTAACGCTCGGAGTCGCTTCATTTGAAACCTGGGTAACCCCAGCCATGATGCGCTGGGTCACGCCAATGTTGCTATAATCCGCGAATTTTTCCATAAAGCAAAACCGTTTGACTTTGTTTGTCAAATCCCCCTATAATGAAGGAAGTGAACAATAACGTGCAGTGATTTCCAAGGGGGAGGGAAACGATGGAAGCGCGGATCGACAAAATTAAGCAGCAGCTACAATCCCAAGGATACAAATTAACGCCCCAACGGGAAGCCACGGTAAGCGTATTGTTGGAAAATGAAGACGACCACCTTAGCGCAGAGGATGTATTTATGCTCGTGAAAGAGAAGGCTCCGGAGATCGGTCTGGCAACCGTGTACCGTACCCTAGAGCTGCTCAGTGAGCTTCATGTTGTCGAGAAGATAAATTTTGGCGATGGTGTCGCCCGTTATGACTTACGGACGGATACTTCGAAGCATCACCATCATCATTTGATATGTACTCAATGTGGAAGCATGGATGAAATACGCGAGGATTGGCTCGGTCCATTGGAAGAGCGGTTAGAGCGAGAGTTCAACTTTACCGTTCATGACCATCGGCTTGATTTCCATGGTATATGCTACCGTTGCAAAGAGAAGGGCAAGAATGACCAGGACAAATCATAAATTTATATCATGCAACAAACCGCAGTGATGACCATCACGGCAAGCCCTCTACGGCGGTAAGCCGGGAGGGTTTTTTAGATGGTAACCTAATATAGATGGAACATGCACGAATCCGTACCGTTCACGCAAGAACAATCTAGCTTTCTACATCATCAACGTACGTCGAGAAGACGTTTTTTTTATTCTATCCCAATAACGGTCATGTCCAATGACTAAAGAACGATCAGTGAAAAGCCGTCATAATCCTGCAGCTTGTATCATAGGCTTACGTGAAGTGATACCTGTAATATCCACTTTCATTTGGTGATCATTGCAAAGATGAAAGAGAGGCGCTGCCAGTGATTATATCGATCCGAAAAATAGGCTCACTGATCCGATTTATTACGATGTTTGCCGTTCTGACGATGTTTTTTTACTTCGTGCTGGGATGGGTGGGAGATTGGCTGACCCCAATGGATCCTTATCGTGCGCCTTCCGGTCAAGCGGTTAAGGCTTTTCAGCCCGAAAGCACCATGGACTCCCGATATTCACCGGCGGAACGTCTGCGATTGTACTACTGGTATGGGGAGTGATCGGGCATGTAAAGGGCACACGGGAATAGGAGCAAAAAGATTATGAAACAATATCTGGACGAATATGTAACCTATCTGGAAGACGTGAAGGGACTGTCCCGAAGCACGATTGAATCGTACCGGGCCGACTTACAAGGATTCATGGCTTTTGCCGCGGATAGAGACGTTATCCATCCGCAGGAAGTAACACGAACAATGCTTGGATTATACATGGGAAGACTGAGGCAGCAGGGCAAGGCGGCATCGAGTCTGCTTCGCTGCACGGCGTCCTTGCGTTCCTTTTTTCAATATTTGGTTCGTCAAGCCGTTATAGGACAAGATCCGACCCAGCTGCTGGAGAATCCGAAGCCGGAACGGAAGCCGCCCAAGTCGCTAACCGTTGAGCAGGTGGACAAGCTGCTGTCGGCCCCGGATTCCGGAACCCCTCAGGGGGCCCGGGACAAAGCGATGCTGGAGCTGCTGTATGCTTCAGGCATCAAGGTGTCGGAACTGGTGAACTTGAGCACGCATGACATCAATATGGAGATGCGCTTCCTGCGCTGTGCCGTTTCGGGAGGGAAGGAGCGAATTCTTCCGATTACCCAGATCGCAGCCGAGAGCGTGGCTTTTTATATGCAAGATATGCGGGACGAGCTGATTCGAGATGCTGATGAGGATGCATTATTCCTGAATTCACTCGGTACGCGCTTGACACGGCAGGGATTTTGGAAAATTATTAAAAAGTATGGCAAGCTGGCCGAAATCGATGAGGAAATCACGCCACATACCCTTCGCCATTCGTTTGCCATTCATTTGCTGCAGAACGGTGCCGACTTACGTTCGGTTCAGGAGATGCTGGGTCACTCGGCATTATCCACCACCGGCATGTATCAATCGACCAAGAAAAGCATGAAGGAAGTATACGATCATTATCACCCGAGATCTTAGTCGGGACCTACTCTACTAGGATCTACAACTTATTCTCAGTTAGGAGAGGTATGAACATGAGTTCAATTCATCAGCAAAGCATTAAGGAAGCAGCAGCATACATACGCGGACAGAAGGGTGTCGAGCCCGAGGTCGGCCTGATTTTGGGTTCAGGACTCGGCGTTCTGGCGGAATTGATTGAGAATCCGGTCTCGATCCCGTACACGGACATTCCTCATTTTCCCGTATCGACTGTAGAAGGCCATGAAGGAGAATTGCTGCTGGGCACCATTCACAATCGACCTGTCGTTCTGATGAAGGGCCGGTTCCATATGTACGAAGGCTATGGTCCGGAAGTGACTGCTTTCCCGGTTCGCGTCATGAAAGAGCTGGGTGTGAAGAGTCTGCTCGTTACCAATGCGGCCGGCGGCATCAACACGTCCTTCGAGCCGGGTGATCTCATGCTGATCTCCGATCATCTGAACATGACAGGCACCAACCCGTTAATCGGGCCGAATGATCCGGATCTTGGCGTACGATTCCCGGATATGTCCCAGGCTTACAGCCGTCAGCTTCGCCAATTGGCAAAAGAAGTTGCCGTGGGTCAAGGCGTTGCGCTGAGAGAAGGGGTCTATGCAGGTCTGCTTGGACCAACCTATGAGACACCTGCCGAGATCGTCATGCTGCGTACGCTCGGTGCGGATGCGGTTGGTATGTCCACCGTCTCTGAGGTCATTGTGGCCAGACATGCCGGCCTTGAAGTACTGGGCATCTCTTGCATCAGCAACATGGCAGCCGGCATATTGGATCAACCGCTATCCCATGACGAGGTTATGGAGACAGCGGAGAAGGTCCGGGAGAAATTCCTTGCGCTTGTCATGGCCATTATCCCAAAAATGTAACATCATTCTAGTACAGGGACTGGACTCCTGCAGATGTAAATCTGCTGGAGTCCAGTCTTTTTTCTTAAGATTATAGAATGTATAAGTTTTCAGCGAAGCGTAAGCCATTCTGCATTCGCATTTATATGTGTTTGGGGTCCCCGCAAAGTAATTGGAATAAGCATCGAAGCATAAGCTCCACTTTGTGGGGTATTGTATTGGGGTCCCCGCAAAGTAATTGGAATAAGCATCGAAGCATAGGCTCCACTTTGTGGGGCTATTCTGTGCTCCCTTAAGTTCAGGGCGATAATATTTCCTTGAAAACTGGAATAATTTGTTTTCATCCTGACGACAATGAATAACAGACCCGTTTCTTTTCGGGATGCCATTACGAATGTCAGGAGGGGATGGAAGTGAAAAAAGCGTTAATCGCTGGATTTCTGGTTCTATTTGTAGGGTTGTCCAGTGTAGCTGTACCAAGTTATGCAGAAAATAGCAAACCCGGCGAAGGATCATCTCAAGAGGAACTGGCACCAGGTGCTCGTTCTGCTATATTGCTGGATGCGGATACCGGAACCATTATTTACGAGAAAAACAGCCATGATAAGCTGCCTCCGGCGAGCATCACCAAGATCATGACGATGTTGCTTACGATGGAGGCCATCGACGAAGGACAATTGCAGTGGACGGATAAGGTGCGTACCAGCGAATATGCGGCCTCCATGGGCGGATCCCAGATCTTTCTTGAGCCTGGTGAAGAAATGACGGTGGATGACATGCTCAAAGGCATTGCCATGGCATCAGGCAATGATGCTTCCGTCGCAGTGGCGGAGAAAATTGCCGGCTCGGAGGAAGCCTTTGTGAAGCTGATGAATGAGAAAGCCGCCGAGCTGGGAATGAAGGATACACATTTTGTGAACTGCAACGGCCTTCCTGCTGAGAATCATTATACTTCGGCTCACGACATTGCGGTCATGAGCCGGGAGCTGCTGAAATACGACCAGATCACCAAATATACAGGCGCCTATCAGGATTATTTGCGTAAAGATTCGGACAAACCGTTCTGGCTGGTCAATACGAACAAGCTGGTTCGATTCTACACAGGCGCTGACGGATTGAAAACCGGGTATACATCAGAGGCCAAGTTCTGTTTGTCGGCAACGGCCAAACGGGACGGACTGCGCGCTGTTGCTGTAGTTATGGGTGCTTCGGATACGAAGACGCGGAACAATGAAGTTTCTCGCATGTTTGACTATGCCTTTTCCCAGTATTCGATGCATTCCATCTATAAACCGGGTGAAGTGTTGGGTATCGTGAAGGTCCAGAAGGGAACCGTGCCCGAGATTTCGATTCAAGCGGATAAAGATTACAGCGTGCTGGTTAAGAAGGGCGTAAAAAGTCCGGATATCCGTCATGAAATTCAGATGGACCCAAATTTGAAGGCGCCGGTAGCCGCCGGACAAGTCGTCGGCAAGCTAACCGTCTATCAAGGTGAGCGCGTGGTGAAGGAGTTCGAGCTGACATCTCCTGTCGAGGTGAAGAAGGCCGGGCTCTGGAAGCTGTTCAAGCGGACAACCGGCAAGTTGTTTCATGTAGATTCATAGGAGTTTTCTTCTAGTTTTGTCGGGATGCAGGAATGTCTTTTTCAAATGTAGAAATCTTTGTTCATGTCAGGGAGGAGAGTGAGCAAACATGAATCTGCATGTTGATATGGAGCATCACAGGCATGTACTGATCGTCCGACTGTCCGGGGAACTGGATCATCATACGGCCGATCATGTCCGGATGCAGCTGGATGAAGCTATTCAGAGACGTCAAACAGAGCACTTGGTACTGAGCTTAAAGGACTTGGACTTTATGGACAGCTCAGGACTTGGGGTCATCCTGGGACGCTATAAATTCATCAAGCAAAAGGGCGGAAAGATGGCGGTATGCGATGTCAAGCCGCAGGTTTACCGCTTGCTTGAAATGTCGGGGCTGTTCAAGATCATGCCGATATATGAGAACGAGGGCACGGCACTCTCGGGTTTGGAGGTAGTGTCATGAATGAAGGAAAAGCACAGCATAATTTTATGACTCTGCAGTTTGCCGCAAAGTCGGAAAACGAATCCTTTGCCCGTGTCGCAGTGGCTGCGTTCATCTCCCAGATGGATCCCAACATGGATGAGCTGAGTGATCTCAAAACGGTGGTCTCCGAAGCGGTCACAAACAGCATTATCCACGGGTACGATAGTGATTCGGAAGGGATTGTCAAGATTGAAGCCTCCATAGACGGGGACATGATTACGCTGTGCATTGAAGATTCCGGTCATGGGATCGAAGACTTGGAAATGGCCAAGCAGCCGCTCTATACATCAAAGCCAGAGCTGGAGCGATCCGGTATGGGATTCACCATCATGGAAAATTTCATGGACGAATTTGAAGTGGTCAGCGAACCAGGCAACGGTACGTCGATCAAAATGAAAAAGAGGATCGAATCTAAGAAAGCTTTATATAATTAGGGGTTGGACAAATGGATGCCGATGTGAAGAAAACTTCGCAGACTTATTTGGACGACGCGGAGGTCAAACGACTCATTGCACTTAGCCAAAGCGGGGATAATGTCGCCCGGGACACGCTCGTCAACTGTAATATTCGTCTTGTCTGGTCTGTCGTTCAGCGGTTTATGAACCGGGGGTATGAGCCTGATGATCTGTTTCAGATCGGCTGTATCGGTCTCCTCAAATCCGTGGACAAGTTCGATCTCAGTTATGACGTAAAGTTCTCGACCTATGCCGTACCGATGATCATCGGAGAAATTCAGCGTTTCTTAAGAGATGACGGGACCCTCAAGGTCAGCCGATCGCTTAAGGAAATGGCCAACAAAGTCAGGAAGAAGCGGGACGAGCTGTCCAAGCAGCTCGATCGTCTTCCGACGGTGAAAGAGGTTGCCGAAGAGCTTGGGGTAACCCCCGAGGAAGTGGTGTTTGCCCAGGAGGCGAATAAACCGCCAACCTCGATTCATGAGACCGTATTTGAAAATGACGGGGATCCCATAACGCTAATGGATCAGATAGCTGATGAATCGCAAGAACGCTGGTTCGACAAGCTGGCCTTGAATGAAGCAATAGGTGGCTTGACCGAACGGGAGCGGCTCATTGTTTATCTGCGGTATTACCGGGATCAGACGCAGTCGGAAGTTGCCAGCCGGCTGGGCATATCCCAGGTGCAGGTATCGCGACTTGAGAAAAAAATATTGCAGAGCATACGGAACGAGATCGCGCAGTAGCGGGCCTCAGCCGTTATTCGAAAGTCTGCTCAAACTTAACGCCGCCCTTAGGGGACGGCGTTTTTCATTTTTTAGTAAACCTTTTGGTCGTTTGGCGGATAAGAAAGTATGGTAAATCCGAGTAGAAAGGAGAGAGATTTCCCATACTAACGGTAATTTAGCAGTAAAGGAGTGTTTCGGATGAAGGTTAATCCCACTCCGACGGTGTTTCTGCAGCTAAGGAGCCGCATACGGTTACCAAGAGACCAGACCGTCAAACTAGGTGATGTCGCCTTCATTGTCTGCGAACCCGACTGGGAGAGACGGCTTAGAGCGCTGCCGCTTACGCAGCCGAAGGATCTCGATGGCAACCGCCTTGTCATGGATCTGATTCAAATCATCCCGAAGATTCAAGCGTTGATTCCTGGCGCTCATATCGAACCGATGGGAAACCATCATACCTTGGTGGAGCTTGTCGGTCCGGAGAGCAAGCGGTCAAAATTGTGGTTCCCGCTCATTTGGTTGCTCTTGTTTTTCGGTTCCGCACTGACCATTATGAACTTCCATGCCGATGTCAACATGCTTGAGGTTCATATCCGAATCGTTGAAATGGTGACGGGGAAAAGAGACGAGCATCCCTATTTGTTCCAGATTGCATACTCGCTGGGGCTCGGATTTGGCATGACGGTGTTCTTCAATCATTTGTTCAAGAAAAAATGGAATGAAGAGCCGACCCCGCTTGAGGTGGAAATGTACCTATATCAAGAAAATCTGGATCAGTTCGTGGTCGCCGAAGAATATCGGAAAATGAATGCCGGCGCCGATACGACAGGTAGGGAACCATGATGTTGTCCATTCTGCAAGGGATATTCACCTGTTTTCTTGGCGTTGCAGGGGGCATCGCCGTCGGGGGCGGAGTCATAGCGCTCATCATCGTGCTGGACATCATCCCGAGATTGTCCCAACTGACGGCAACTTACAGCCGGGTCCATTGGTATGAAGGGGCTTTAATAGCGGGATCTTTCATCGGCACGTTGGCCGATTTCTGGAGATGGTCCGTTCCATTGGGGCCGATTGTGAGTACCGTGATCGGATTAATGTGCGGGATATTCATCGGCATGCTGGCAGCCGCATTGACGGAAGTATTGAATGTATTGCCGATTCTGGCCAAGCGGCTCCGGTTGACGGGGTATTTGTTTGGTCTGCTTATGGCCATGGTCGCAGGCAAGGTGGCTGGCTCTCTGTTCGATTGGTTTGTTTACAGCAAGTGATAGTAATGGCTAGGAGGTAGGTTATGGACGAGAAAACAACAAATAGCAGCGAACTGGATACAGATATTCCGGTCATTCCCATCAAAGCGTTGGGGGAACAAGAGCTGAAGGAGAAGAGAGAGGCCGAAACCTCCAACAGCACTGAGGAATCCGTCATCTACTGGCAGCAAACCGACCATGTCCCCGCGAAGCTGAGTGAACTGAAAAAAGTGCTTAAGGAAGTTATCGGTCTTGGGGTTTCTTTTGATGTCGTATTCCGTGAAATGAACTTTGCCGGCAGAAACGCGGGGCTTCTCTTCTTAAACGGCTTCACGAATGATGTCGTGGTGACGGATATATTGACAAGGCTGACGTACCTGACACCGGAGGATGTGAGCAACCAGGCACTTACCGAGATGATGACCCGCTATATTCCCCATGTCCAAGTGGAGCGGGATACAAGACTTAGCAAAGTGATTAACGAAGTGCTCTCCGGTATATGTGCGCTGTTCATTGAGGATGCGCATTCCGCCATCTTGTTGGATACGCGGAAATATCCTGTGCGCGGGCTCGAGGAGCCTGCGGTGGAACGCGTCGTTCGCGGCGCAAGGGACGGGTTTACGGAGACACTCGTTACCAACGTGAATCTGGTGCGAAGACGAGTTCGTGATCCGGGACTGCATGTCGAGGTCATGAAGGTCGGAAGGCGGACGAGAACGGATGTGTGCCTGGTTTTCATTGATGACATCGCAGACCGCACCCAGGTTGAGGCGATTCGCAGCAAAATCCAGGAAGTGGATTTAGAGGGGCTTCCTCTCGGTGATAAGCAGCTCGAGGAAGCCATTGTGAATAAAGGCTGGCACCCTTTTCCGCTGGTCAGATACTCGGAACGGCCGGATGTTGTATCCTCCCATCTACTCGAAGGTCGAATTGTGATCATGGTAGATACTTCGCCGAGCGTGATGATTATGCCCACTACGTTTTTGGATCTCTGTCAGCATGCCGAGGAGAATCGCCAGACCCCGTTTATGGGGACTTATCTCCGCTGGATACGTTTTATAGGCATTTTTGCATCCATGTTCCTGCTCCCGCTGTGGATGCTGCTGGTTGTCCATCCTGAACTGAAGCCGCCGGGACTCGATATCATCGGTCCGCAGGAGAACGCTAAAATTCCGATTATCCTGCAGTTTCTGATTGTTGAATTCGGCGTGGATCTGCTCCGTTTGGCTGCCGTTCATACGCCGACACCGCTAGCATCAGCGATGGGGTTGATCGCTGCGATTTTGATCGGCGATATCGCTGTTAAGACCGGATTATTTGTTAACGAGGTCGTCCTGTATATGGCGGTGGCGTCCATTGGGATGTATGCGACCCCAAGTTATGAGCTGGGACTTGCCAACCGGATGGTCAGGCTGCTCCTTCTGCTTGCAACAGCGCTGTTCGGAGTGAAGGGCTTTGTCATCGGGACGACGCTTCTGATTCTGCTCCTGACGACACACCGTTCCTACAACTCGTCTTACTTGTGGCCGTTTATACCATTTAGTGCAAAAGCGATGGGCGAAATTTTGTTCCGCAAACCGCTGCTTATGTCAAGAAGACGTCCGGCTCTCAACAAAACACGTGATAACACGAAGATGGGCCCTGAAATGAATCCGAGAGGCGAGCATTAACAATAACACAAATGTTGTGTTGAAAAATCCATTTTGATTACCTTCCGTTGTCTGCTATACTGTGAACAATTATTCGATTACCCTAATTTTGAATCAACGGATCGGAGGAATTGTAAGCATGTTTTTACACGGTACTAGCAAGATTAACGATCAGGGGCATTTGGAAATCGGCGGGTGTGACACATCCGATTTAAAAGCTCAATATGGAACACCACTATATATTGTAGACGAGCAGTCGGTCCGTAATCGCTGCCGGGAATACATTGAGGCCTTCAAGGCGTCCGGTTTGAAGTTCCAAGTCGCGTATGCCAGTAAGGCGTTTTGCGTGATGGCTATGTGTCAATTGGCTGATCAGGAAGGGATGTCGCTTGACGTTGTTTCCGACGGAGAGCTGTACACCGCACTTGAGGCCGGGTTTCCGGCGGAGCGGATTCATTTCCACGGAAATAATAAAACGCCAGAAGAGATTGAGATGGCGCTTGATGCGGAAATCGGCTGTTTCGTTGTCGATAACGTAGTTGAACTGCATATGCTGCAAGCGATTGCTGCCGAGAAGAACCGGAAGGTCAACATTTTGCTTCGCGTGACACCGGGAGTTGAGGCTCATACGCATGAGTATATCTCAACAGGCCAAACGGATTCGAAATTTGGCTTCGATATCGGCAACGGCTCCGCTTATGAAGCGGTGAAGCTTGCCGAGGCTCAAGCGAATATTCATCTGATGGGCATTCATTCCCATATCGGCTCCCAGATTTTTGAGGTAGAAGGGTTTCAGATGGCTGTTTCGCGCGTTGCAGAATTTGCGGCCAAGGTCAAGGCGGGACTCGGCATCACGTTCAAGGTTGTAAATCTTGGCGGCGGATTTGGAATCCGATATGTGGATGGGGACACTCCGCTTCATGTATCCGACTACGTAAAAGCGATTACGGATGCGGTGAAGACCCACTTCGCCGGCATTGACAGCACGCTCCCTGAAATTTGGGTAGAGCCAGGGCGCAGTATTGTCGGTGAAGCAGGCACCACCCTCTATACGGTGGGCACAAGCAAGGATATTCCCGGGGTCCGTAAATACGTTGCCGTAGACGGCGGAATGACGGACAACCCGCGTCCGGCGCTGTACGAATCGAAATATGAAGCGCTGCTTGCGAACCGGGCGAATGAGAAGCCGGAAGAAACGGTATCCATTGCCGGCAAGTGCTGTGAGAGCGGAGACATGCTCATCTGGGATCTGGAGCTTCCGAAGGTAGCAACAGGCGATTTGCTGGCCGTATCCTGCACAGGCGCATATAACTATTCCATGGCTAGCAACTACAACCGGATCCGCAAACCTGCGGTCGTATTCGTGAAGGACGGACAGAGCAAGCTGGTGGTACGCCGCGAGTCGCTTGCGGACATCATCAGCCACGATGTAGTGCCGGCAAGTGTAACGAAAGAAACCGTAACGAGCTAAACGGATGTTTGTTTTACGGCTCTAATATCCTAGAGGGCCCGCCAATGCCACCGGCTGCGGTCAGGGCTCTTTGGCATGCCTTGGACTTGATATGGAATGTGCAAACGGGGGACAAGATCATTTTGCTTCGAGGCTCAATTCATAGTAAACTAATAGAATGCATTGTAAAAAAATCGATTGAAGCGTTCTAATAACGGAAGGAGATAACACATATGGCTAAAAAAGCGAAGATCACATTGGAGAACGGCAAAGAGGTAGTGCTGGATCTGTTTGAGAATGATGCACCGAACACGGTAGCTAATTTTGAGAAATTGGCAAACTCCGGGTTTTATAACGGTCTTGTATTCCACCGCATAATCCCTGGGTTCGTGGCTCAAGGCGGTTGCCCACAGGGAACGGGAACAGGCGGTCCTGGCTATACCATCAACTGCGAGATCAACCCTAACAAGCATGAGCGTGGCAGCTTGGCCATGGCGCATGCTGGCCGCAACACGGGCGGAAGCCAGTTCTATGTATGCTACGAGCCGCAGCCGCATTTGGACGGACAGCATACGGTGTTCGGTAAAGTCGTTGAAGGCATGGAGTACGTGGATGCATTCAAAGGCCGTGACAAAATGGAAAAAGTAGAAGTATACGAAGCATAAAAATTTAGCTTCTGTTCAGGACAGGCTCACTCTTAGGGGTGAGCCTGTTTTTATTGTTATTCCGGGGAGGGTTACGCAGGGTCAGGAAATAATTGACGAAGCTCTTCCGGAACAGGCCGACTTTTACGAGTATGTACATCCATCGCCACACTGGTAACGGCGGCATCCGCGCAAAGCTCTTTCTGTTCGTTGTAAATCGTCTGAATCAGCACATAACTCGTACGACCCATAGAATGCGGTTCGGTCACGATGGTCAGCCGTTCGCCTTGGCCGCACTCCTTGCGGTAATTGATGTTGATATTGACGGTAACGGTCTGGACGCCAAGCCGTTTCAGCATATCATATTGAAGACCTCCTGCTTCATACCATTCCTCACGGCCCCACTCCAGATATTCCAGGTATTTGGCGTTGTTTACATGTCCGTTCACGTCGATTTCCGTAGGACGGACGATAATGTCCAGCGAAGTTTTCATCGCAGCTCGCTCCTTTTTAACTGTATCTAGTTCTCGTGTTTATCCTACTAAACTGTTCTCTCTATAAGAAGTATTCTCCTTCTGCAGTCCATACACATATTGGTAAATAAAGTTATGAACTTTAAAAAAGTTAGTTGTTTTTTCTTGCAATTATTAAAAGGTGGTGATAAGATTCTTCATAAGATCAAACAATTTCATATGTTTTATCCTTCGGGGCAGGGTGAAATTCCCTACCGGCGGTGATGAACGCAGTGATTGAGCTTTTGAAAGCAGATGGCTGCGTCTTAGTCCGTGACCCGGATATGCGTGTGTTACACACCGTATGCGGTGGACCTGGTGAAAATCCGGGACCGACAGTATAGTCTGGATGGGAGAAGGAGTGAGAGACACATAAGCAACATGTGCTATTTGTGTCTATGCACACAACGTGATATGCGTTATGTGCAGGTTTTCACATGCAATTCAAACCTGTGCTTGCGATGATTGGATGTCGCCGGTAACGGATTTGGGTCGTTTGTTATAGGCAAAACCTGCATTCATGACGGTTATTTAGTGTGTCAATGATTAACTTCCATCAAGCCCTGTTAAGGATTCCCCGAATCTTTGGCAGGGCTTTTTTATGTGAACATTGGGAAAGGGGCATGTTTACCATGGATATCGTCAACGATGAATTCTATATGTCACTTGCGCTGGACCTGGCCGAACGTGCTCAGGGTCAAACCGGGATAAATCCGGTTGTTGGCTGTGTCGTTGTTAAGGATGGCGCGCTTGCAGGGGTGGGAACGCATTTAGAGCGCGGAACACCGCACGCTGAGGTTCATGCCCTGAATATGGCTGGCAGCAAAGCGGCGGGCGGTACGGTGTACGTGACACTGGAGCCCTGCAGTCACTATGGTACGACGCCGCCCTGCAGCGAGAGACTGATTGCCGAAGGTGTTCAGCGAGTGGTTGTTGCTTGCGAGGACCCTAATCCTCTCGTTGCGGGCAAAGGGATTCAAATGCTGCGCGCAGCGGGAATCCGGGTTGAGACCGGTGTCCTTAAGGAACGTGCGCTTCGCTTGAACGAAACCTTCATTAAGTTCATTACGACGGGTCAGCCCTTCGTAACGTTAAAGACAGCCAGCACGCTGGACGGCAAAATCGCTTCAAAAACCGGCGATAGCAAGTGGATATCCAATGAAGAATCAAGAGAGCTTGTGCATACGCTGCGTCATCGCCATCAAGGCATCATGGTTGGCGTGTCAACAGTTATCGCGGATAATCCGAGCCTGACAACGAGACTTGGGGTGGAAGGGCTGCATCCGATTAGGATTATCGTGGATTCCAGCTTACGAATCCCGCTCGACAGCCATGTCGTGACAGACGGATTGGCGCCAACGTGGATCTTGACGACGGAGCAGGCGGATGAGACGAAGCGGATCGGGCTGGAAGAGCTGGGCGTTCAGGTCATTCCCTGCGGGCCAGGACCACGTGTGGATCTGAAGGCTGCGCTGGCGAAGCTGGGACAGAAGGGGATTGCCTCCATTTTGCTGGAAGGTGGCGGTACTCTAAATGGCTCGATGCTGGAAAAGAAGCTGGTGGATCGGCTCATCCAGTTTATCGCCCCTAAGATTATCGGCGGGTATGATGCACCTGGAAATTACATGTTCAGCGGGTATGAACAGATGGACCAAGCGATTATGCTGACAGGACTTGAGACGGAAAGACTGGGCGACAATATTTATGTCAGCGGGATTCCGGTCTGGAAATAAGGAGAAAGAAAGGAGGGAAGCCTGTGTTTACTGGATTGGTTGAGGAGATCGGCGAGATGAGGCGTATCGGACGGAAAGGCGAAGCCATGCTGCTGAGCATTTCCGCTAGCCGGATCATGGATGATTTAAAGCTGGGGGACAGCGTATCCGTTAATGGCGTCTGCTTGACAGCCACAACGATTGACAAAGGAATATTTACGGTCGATGTGATGCCGGAAACCTATAGAAATACCAATCTTAAGGAGCTGCAGCCAGGCGGAAAGGTGAATCTGGAACGGGCAATGGCGGCCGGAGGTCGATTTGGAGGCCATATCGTTCAGGGGCATGTGGATGGCGTCGGCGTCATTCGGAACGTGCAGGCAGATCAGAATGCCGTGGTATACGAGATTGCGCCCGCGAGTGGGGACGTATTCAAATATATCATTCCGAAGGGCTCCGTCACATTGGATGGAATCAGCTTGACCGTTGTCAAAACAACAGATTCCTCCTTTACGGTATCCATCATCCCCCACACGCTGGCGGAGACGGTGCTGGCATATAAAAAAGCAGGCGATACGATTAATATCGAATGCGACATTTTAGGAAAATATGTAGATCACCTGCTGCATTACGGCTCTGAAGGGGCCGGGAGCAGAGGCGGGACAAAACCGGGAATCAGCAGGGATTATCTTGCAGAGCATGGATTTGCCTAAGCTGTGTGCTTCACATAGAGTCTCCATGAGAAGAAGGAGGAGTAGCGATGGATGAGCGCTTTTCATTTCATACAATCGAAGAGGCGTTAACAGATTTGAAGGAAGGCAAGGTCGTCATTGTCGTAGACGATGAAGACCGTGAGAATGAGGGCGATTTTATCGCATTAGCTGATATGGCAACTCCGGAGGTCATTAATTTTATGATCACCGAAGGCCGTGGGCTGGTATGTTTGCCGATGACGCAGGCCAGAGCTCAGGAGCTCGACCTCAAACCGATGGTTACCCAAAATACGGATTATCATGGAACGGCCTTTACAGTCTCCATTGATCATAAGCATACCACGACAGGCATCTCGGCCTATGAGCGGTCCATCACCGTCAAAGGTATCTTGGATTCGAATGCATCTGCATCCGATTTCCGAAGACCGGGTCATATGTTCCCGCTGATCGCAAAAGATGGAGGCGTCCTGCGCCGGGCAGGACATACGGAGGCCGCTGTCGATCTTGCCAGATTGAGCGGGTCCTATCCGGCCGGCGTCATCTGCGAGGTGATCAAGGAAGACGGCACAATGGCACGGCTGCCGGACCTTGTGGAGATTGCGAAGAAGCATGATCTGAAGCTGATCAGCATCAAGGATCTGATTCATTATCGCAATGAAAAAGAAAAGCTGGTCCAGCGAGAGGTAGCTGTGCGGATGCCGACTGAATTCGGCGTTTTTCAGGCCGTTGCCTACACCAACGACGTGGACAATAAAGAGCATGTAGCTTTGGTAAAAGGGGAGATCGATGGGAATGAACCTGTCCTCGTGCGTGTGCATTCCGAGTGCCTGACAGGAGATGTGTTCCACTCCCATCGCTGCGATTGCGGTCCCCAATTCGAGGCGGCCCTCCGCCAAATCGATGAAGCGGGCAGAGGCGTTCTCCTCTACATGCGCCAGGAGGGGCGGGGCATCGGCTTAATCAACAAACTGAAAGCCTACAAGCTCCAGGAAGAGGGGCTCGACACCGTGGATGCTAACCTGAAGCTCGGCTTTGCGGCAGATCTGCGTGATTACGGCATCGGAGCCCAGATCCTGAAGGATCTGGGGATAAGAAAGATCCGGTTGCTGACAAACAATCCGCGCAAAATCAAAGGCCTCGAAGGATACGGCTTGGAGGTGGTCGAGCGCGTTCCGATCCAAATGCCGGAGAACGAGGATAACACGGGCTACCTGCATACTAAGCAAGCCAAGCTCGGACATATGCTGAAATTCAACGATATTGAGCAGAACGAAAGCACCAATTAATCACCACATAACAAAAGGTCTTATTTGAGAAGATGGATTTGCTTAAGCATGTATAAGCAGAGGAGCAAATCAGTTCTGGAGAAGCGATAGCGGTCGCCTTTAAATCCTGATTTCTACCTTGTAAAAATAGATCATGAAATCAGGATTTAACAGCGATCGGAAGAACGATTTGATCCGGCAGCGACTTGATGCGCAGCAATGACTATGATCATCTTAAGACCTTATATAACTCCAAACCGAAAGGAAGTTTTCCATCATGGCAACTATATTTGAAGGTAAATTAGTATCCGAGGGTCTAAAGTACGGTATCGTCGTAGGTCGTTTCAACGAATTCATCACCAGCAAGCTGCTGAGCGGCGCACTGGACGCATTGAAGCGCCACGGCGCAAAGGAGAACGAAGTGGATGTCGCATGGGTGCCGGGTGCGTTTGAAATCCCGCTTATTGCCCAAAAAATGGCAGAGAGCGGCAAATACGATGCAATCATCACCTTAGGAACCGTCATTCGCGGTTCCACTACGCATTATGATTATGTGTGCAACGAAGTGGCCAAGGGAGTATCCGCGATTAACCTGAAGACCGGTGTACCAACGATTTTCGGTGTCGTTACGACGGAGAATATCGAACAGGCCGTGGAGCGAGCGGGAACGAAGGCCGGCAATAAAGGCTGGGATTCCGCGATGGCAGCCATCGAAATGGCGAACTTGACGAAAAGCCTAAAATAGTGCTTATTTAATGTAGTGCTCTTTTTTTAGAGCACTGCATTTTATTTTTTTGGCGGGAGGATTCACCGTGACCGTATTATACAAGCTGGAAACGTTTGAAGGACCGCTCGATCTGCTGCTGCATTTGATTGATAAAGCGGAAATCGACATCCAGGATATTCCCGTCAGCGAGATTACCGAACAATACATGGCCTATTTGCACAACATGCAGGAGCTGGAGCTGGAAATTACGAGTGAGTTTCTGGTGATGGCTGCAACGCTGCTGTCTATAAAAAGCAAGTTATTGCTTCCGAAGCCTCCGGTTATCGAGATGGACGAGTTTGATTTTTATGAAGAAGATGACATGGATCCGAGAGCAGAGCTCATTGCGAAGCTGATCGAATACCGCAAGTACAAAGGCATCGCCCGCCATTTGCATGATAAGGAATGGGAACGCAGTCTGATTTATTCCAAGGAAGCCGAAGACCTCACGCCTTACATGCCGGAAGTAGAAGAGAATCCGGTGCAGGGATTACATATTTCGGATTTGATCGCTGCTTTTCAAAAAGCATTAAGCAAAGCAGTCAAACGCACATCGTATGCCCGCATTCAGCGGGATGAAATATCGGTTAAGGACCGGATCCGTCAGGTCATGAATGCCCTGGAGGAGGTTGGGCCGGGAGGCAGGATCCTGTTCTCCAAGCTGCTTCACGAAGAGATGGTACGGCATGAAATCGTGGTAACCTTCCTGGCCATTTTGGAACTGATGAAAATGAAGCAAATTTTGTGCTACCAAGAGAAGTTGTTTGAAGATATCGTCATGGAGTGGAGAGGGGAAGGACGCATTGATGGATTATCCGAAGCTGAAATCGATTATTGAGGGGCTTCTGTTCCTGTCGGGAGAAGAGGGCTTGTCGGTTAGGCAAATTGCTGAGATCACCGAGCAGTCGGATGGCCTGGTTGGCGAAGCGCTTGAGGACATGAAGGAAGAATGGGAGCGTTATGAGCGGGGGATTCAGATCGTACAGATTGCGGGGAGCTACAAAATCGCTACGCTGGCCGAACATGCTCCGTATTTCGAACGCCTGGCGTATTCGCCTTCCCGTTCCTCCTTGTCACAAGCCGCACTCGAAACACTCTCCATCGTTGCCTATCGTCAACCGATTACGCGCGTAGAGATTGAAGACATCCGCGGCGTCAAGGCCGAACGGGCGATCCATACGCTGGTAAGCAAAGGATTGATCGAGGAAGTCGGACGGGCGGAGGCGATTGGCAGACCGATTTTGTATGGAACAACCAAGTCTTTCCTGGAATATTTCGGACTTGCCAATATCAAGGATTTGCCGGAGCCGTCGCAATTTGAGGATAATGATAATTTGGAAGAGGAAACGCAGCTGTTGTTCGATAAGCTTGACGGTCGTCAGCTTACGTTCGATGACGTAGAGGAAAGTTAGCCATTATACAACACAATAGGTTGTAATAGAATCCTGGGCGTGGAGAAATCCACCGTCCGGGATTTTTTAATGTCACTTGCGAAAATTTGAAATCAGGGACTTGGAATAGTTTCGCATCATTTGGGGGCGCTTTTGCCATACTAAGCCAAGCGGATTACATTTTACTAAGTACGTTTTGGGGGTTACTTCGTGAGGGTATGGATCTTTCTGGCGGTCGGTTTGGTCGTTCTCCTCATCGTATTGCTGGTCGTTGTGCTGAGCTCCAAGGTAACGATTAAGCTGGATGTGGTTCTAAAAAAAGATGAATATAAACTGTTGGCGGAAATTAAAATGATCTTCGGATTGATTACGCGCCAATATGCAGTCCCCTTTCACCTGGCGAACGGGGGGATCGAGTTTAAGAAGGAAACCGTTCCCGTAGAGCAGGGGATTCCTCACCATTCAAAAGAGCAGGAGGATCCTTCAAGCAAAACCATTCGATACAGGGACTATGCGCGGGCATTGTGGTCTACAAAAGGTTTCAAAAAATGGACGAGACAGACGATGGCGGCCGTTCATCTCATGGATGTGCGCTGGTCAACCCGGATTGCGCTTGAGCATGCGGCCGATACGGCGGTAGCGACCGGGCTGCTGCATGGCATCAAGCATACGCTTCTGGGGTGGATGTCGTATCGCCTGATCATGGAAGAGATGCCCCAAATCGATGTGGTGCCAATCTTTAACGGTCCGCCGCAAATTTCCACAGAGCTAAACTGCATAGCGAAAATCTCCTGCGGAAAAGCTATGTATGCTGGACTGGTACTTATAGTTCGCGTGTTAAAGGTGAAAGGAGGAATTAGATCATGGCAGAACACCCTATTCAAGGCTTGATGCAAACGGCTATGGAAAACATCAAGGGAATGGTGGACGTTAATACGATTGTAGGCGACCCGGTGAATACGCCTGACGGCAGCGTTATCTTGCCAATCAGTAAAGTGGCTTTTGGTTTCGCTGCCGGCGGTAGCGACTACAACGTTGAGGCGGGAAGCACACACTCAACTACCACCACTAACGGGACGCACAACGATCATAGTGCCCTTCCTTTTGGCGGCGGCAGCGGCGGTGGCGTGTCCATTCGGCCGATTGCTTTTCTGGTCGTGGGTAAAGAAGGCGTGCACATCGTGCCGCTGGACAATCAAACCCATCTGTTTGAACGGATTATTGATGCGACCCCGTATTTACTCGATCAAATCCAGTCGATGTTTCAATCAGGCAGTAATGACGCGAACAGTACCACGCCTCCGCCTGCGTACTGATTGGAGCAAGCAAATCCCTTTCGTTCATAACGGAAGGGATTTTTGCTGTGAAGATTAGTGAATTTATAAGCTTTTAGCGGAGGCTAAACTCAAACCGATCATTGCTGGAAAAACTTCACTTTAACGGGGTCGGTCTTGGTAAAAGTACGTCGACAGACGTTTCTATTGCGAAATGGACATACCTTTAGCGTAAACGACATATACTTGTACAAGATTTCTGAACACCGGAGGATAAAATGATGAAAATGAAATGGACGAACTGCAAGTCTTTGTTATCCATGTTGATGGTCATAAGCTGCTTGCTGGTTACGGCTGTCCCCGTGCATGCAGATCATGAGAATGGCCCCACCAATCATGCGCAGGCAGCTGCACTGATTGATGTCACTTCCGGTAGAGTGCTGTACAGTAAGAACGGGGACGAGCGTTTGAGAATCGCAAGCCTGACCAAGATCATGACAGCTATCGTGGCAATTGAACACGGCAAGCTGGACGATCGCGTCAAGATCTCCAAAAATGCTTTTGCCAAAGAGGGCTCCTCGATCTTCCTGAAGCTTGGTGAGGAAATGACGCTTGAGAATCTGCTGTACGGCTTAATGCTGCGATCAGGCAACGACGCCGCGACGGCCATTGCCGAACATGTCGGGGGGACGGAAGAAGGCTTTGTGTTGCTGATGAACGAGAAGGCGGCCGGGCTCGGCTTGACGAACTCGCATTTTATGAATCCCCATGGACTGGATCATGATGAACATTACTCTTCTGCTAATGACGTAGCCAAACTGACGGCCTATGCCCTCAAGAACCCTGTCTTTAGCGAGATTGTCAAAACCCCGACCAAGAAAGCGCCCAATCCGAATGAAGCGTGGGACTACAAATGGGATAACAAAAACAAGATGCTTCGTTTTTACGAGGGGGCGGATGGCGTCAAAACCGGTTACACCAAAAAAGCATTCCGCTGCCTGGTGAGCTCCGCCACCCGAAACGGTCAGCAGATTGCGGCGGTCACGCTGAACGACGGCAACGATTGGAATGATCATTCCAAGATGCTGGATTACGGATTTGCCCATTTTCCACTGAAAAAGGTTACGGAGAAAGGGCAGAAGATCCAGGGCTATCCACTCGTCACGGGCAGTTCCTTTACGTATGCGTTCGCGCATGATGAGGAAGCACGCTTGGTGAAGAAACTGGTCCTGCATAAAGCGAGCACACCCGACTTGTCTTTCGGACTACGGGGTCATATTGAACTGGTGTTGGATAATGTCAGCATCGGCAAAATTCCAGTCTATGCGGAAGGAAGCAAGCTTCCTGAAGTCCCTGAGGTCTTGCAGAAGTCCAGAAGCACATCCGGACCACTCGGTTCGTTGTCGCTGTGGCAGTCTGCAGGAGAAGTGCTTAGGCATCTGTTCAGGGCCAAATCATAACAAGCCTTCGCTAAAGAGATCGTGGATTCTCACGCAGCGGGGCAGCAAACGGGGGCGAAGAGATGATCAATTTGATTTGGATGGGGATGATACTGATCGGCGTTTGCTTTGCGGCAGTGAACGGGAACATCGAAAGTGTTACAAAAGCCGCATTTGACGGAGCCCAGACGGGAGTGACTGTCTCCTTCGGTCTCATCAGCATACTGGTGTTCTGGCTTGGCATGATGCGCCTGGCAGAGGACGCGGGCCTGCTGAAGAAGGTTGCCAAGCTGCTGAGCCCGGTTGTCCGCTTCCTGTTCCCGGATGTACCGAAGAATCATCCCGCTATGGGATATATACTGTCTAACATGAGCGCCAATTTGTTCGGTCTGGGCAATGCGGCAACTCCGATGGGAATCAAAGCGATGCAGGAGCTTCAGAAGTTAAACCCGGATAAGGACACAGCTTCTCCGGCGATGTGTACGCTGCTTGCATTAAACACGGCCAGCATTACGTTGATACCGACAACGCTAATCGCAATCAGGTTAAATTATGAGTCCGCTAATCCTTCGGAAATCGTCGGTACCACGCTTTTGGCCACTGCGATTGCAACGGCGGCCGCCATAATGGCTGACCGATGGTATCGAAGACGGACGATACGCCGCCAGAAGCCGCCGGGAATCGGTACAAGCCTGAACCCGGATGTGAAGGGGTGATGAGGGTTGCTATCATGGATTAATCTCGTATCCGCTTGGTCTATTCCCATTATTATCGCATTCATTCCGCTTTATGCTTATACGCGCAAAGTGCCCGTATATGAATCGTTTGTGGATGGAGCCAAGGACGGCTTCTCCACAGCGATTGGGATTATCCCGCACTTGGTCGGCATGATGGTTGCCATTAGCGTATTTCGGTCTTCCGGTGCGCTGGAGTTTTTTGTGGGTTGGACGGGCCCCTTTCTGCAATCGCTAGGGGTACCGAGCGAGATTTTGCCTTTGGGAATTCTCAGGCCGTTGACGGGCACAGGTTCTCTCGCTTACACGACTGAATTGATTCGGGCATATGGTCCGGATTCTATGATTGGCCGAATCGCGTCGACCATACAGGGAAGCACAGATACAACCTTGTATGTTCTGACCGTCTACTTTGGCGCCGTCGGAATCCGCAATGGCCGATATGCGCTGAAGGTGGGGCTGTTCTCCGATTTGATCGGTTTTATTGCGGCGATTGCCGTCTGTCTGCTGGTGTTCGGATAATTAAGATCATGCGGGCGGTCTGAGTAAGACGGAGCGTTTTTTCTATGTAACAGGACGTATGCCTATACCCTCGATACCATCGCGTCATATACTGCTGCAGTTGCAAATTGTAGTAGGGGTGATGAAATGGAATTCGAGGGTTTTGTTATTCATCATACCGTGTGCGAGCGGGAACCGCGGAACTGGGATTTTAAAATCCATCCGGACGGCTCGGTCTCTTCTTCATCCATGCTGGTTCAGCCGGGACAGATTCACATCTGTCTTGAGGGCGACTTCAATATCGGCTACCAGTCCATGTCGCTGGACCAGAAAACACAGCTGTTTACCGCCAGCAAAATCATTTTGGAGCTATCCAGACTCCATGATATTTCCCCGTTATACTTGTTTCCTCACTCCGACACCTGTCCCGGGGCACATTTTCCATGGAACGCGCTTGTGATTTATCCTGTCGATGGTTATCATTAGGAATGAGGTGACCTAACGAACATGGAGAGATTACAGAAAATTATGGCACAGGCCGGAGTCGCTTCCCGCCGCAAGTGCGAGGAATTGATTCTTGAAGGCAAGGTGCAGGTAAACGGAGAGACCGTTACCGAACTCGGCACGAAGGCCGATCCAGCCCAGGATATCATTACGGTTTCAGGCAAACCGATAAAGAATGAGAAAAAGGTATACATTATGCTGAATAAGCCGAAGGGAGTCATTACAAGCGCTTCTGATCCCGAAGGCCGAAAAATTGTATCGGATTATCTCAAGGGCATTAAAGAGCGGGTATATCCGATTGGACGTTTGGACTATGATACAGAAGGACTTCTGCTGCTGACTAATGACGGCGAATTCGCCAATCTGCTCAGCCACCCTAAATATCATGTACCCAAGACTTATTTGGCTACCGTGAAAGGGGTGCCCCATGGCACCGAACTGGACAAGCTTCGCCAAGGGATTATGCTGGAAGACGGCATGACGTCTCCTGCCGAGGTGGAATATAAGGATGTGGATCCGGATAATAAACAATCCGTCATATCGATTACCATTCATGAGGGCCGCAATCGTCAAGTGAGAAGGATGTTCGAAGCGATTTCCCATCCGGTAACGCGATTGAAACGGATATCTTACGGTGATCTGCTGCTGCAAAATTTAAAACGGGGATTGTATCGCCATTTGACAGCGGATGAAATCAACCAGCTTTTGCAGATGGCGAAAGCCGCTAAGCCGGGCGGGAAACCGAAGAGAAAACGTTAAACCCGACACATAATATTCAAAATGGCGAGCGGCGTTTATGACAAATTTCGTTATAATTGTTCATAGGATGTTCACACCCGTAGTATACGATATGATGAATGTCATAGAAAGGAAGCTGCTGCTTTATGGGCAAATCAAAGAAAAGCGTACAGATTGTGATTCTGCTTGCCATTATCCTGATCGGAGTGTACGCCGTTGCAACCGTTGTATTCGGCTCTGATGAGGTTCCCAAAGTGGGTCAAAAGGCAGCGGATTTTGAACTTCTAGGCATGGATGGCGGCGTACATACCATGAGTGAATACGAGGGTAAGGCCAGGGTGATTAATTTCTGGGGCACCTACTGTCCGCCATGCGTGCGGGAAATGCCGGCTCTACAAGCTCAGTGGGAGAAATGGAGCAGTCAAGGCGTTGAGATCATCGGAATTAATGTGGGAGAGAACAAAATGACCGTTGAGAATTTCGTTGCTCAAACCGGCGTAAAGTTCCCCATACTGATGGATCCGAAACGGAATGCCGTTGCCAGCTATGGGGTTGGGCCCATGCCAACCACCTTTTTTGTTACAGCCTCTGGCAAGATTGACCATATTCGTATAGGCGAACTGGATTTGAACACCCTTGATAAACAAATTGAACAGTTGGTGAATGCGAAATGAGTCAAGGTTCCAAGCCTTTGATCCAGAACACGAAGTGTGATTGTGGACACCAGAATCCAACGGGGACGGTCCTCTGCGAGGCTTGCGGGAAGCCGCTGACCGAGGAAGCGGAGGCCCAGCCGATTCTGGAAATGCGGTATGACGGCGTTGCTCGTCGATCACAGAAAGAAAACCCCGGTATGATCGATCGGGTATGGAATTTCTTTTCTTCGGTAAAAGTAGCAATATATCTGATATTGCTTACTCTGATCGGCTCCTCGCTAGGAACCATCTTTCCGCAGGAAAGTACATTCCTTAATATTGACCCCTCAGTTTATTACAAAGAGGAGTACGGACAGCTGGGGCATATTTATTACTTGCTCGGGCTGTCTCATACATACACGTCCTGGTGGTTCGTGCTGCTGCTTGTCATGATCGGCGCATCGCTTGTCATTTGCAGTCTTGACCGGGTCCTGCCCCTGTACAAAGCACTCAGCAGACAGCGGATTCCGAAGCACATGTCCTTCCTTACCCGCCAGAAGGTGGTATACCAAGGGCATGTTGATGAAGACGGTGCCGACTGGGTTGAACGGGTGAAGCCAATCATTAAGAAGAAGGGTTACCGCGTGCGAACGGATGGCGGAACCCTACTGGCAGAGAAGCAGCGGTTCAGCCGCTGGGGCCCCTATGTTCTTCATATCGGTCTGATTATTTTCCTGCTAGCAGTTCTTGGACGGAATCTTCCCGGACTGCATATGGACGAGCACATGGCTTTCCCTCAAGATGAACCGGTGCACATCAAGAACACCAGTTACTATTTATTGAACGATGGCTTTAAGGTGGAGTTCTACACCGAGGACGATATGCCTGAGGAATTTAAAGGCAAGAATAAAGTACTGCCGAAGGAGTTCCAAACCCAGGCGATCCTGTATATGTGCGAGGCCAATTGCGACGATTTTGATAAAAAGCCTGAGCTCGTGGAATTGACACGCCATAACATTGAGGTGAACCATCCTCTTAATTACAAAGGGTTAAAAGCTTATCAATTCGATTATGATCTGACCCCGATTCTCCGTTCGGTTTCGCCGGTGCTGATTAACAGTAAGAGCGGGAAGGAATACGGCAAAATCACATTGTCGATCGACGATCCTCAAAGAGAGTATCAGGCGGGAGAATATACGTTAACGCTTACACAATCCTTTACTGATTTTGGACTTGGCGATAACGGCAAACCGGTAAACCTGTCACCAAACCCGAATGCGCCTGCATTCTTATTTCTGATTAAGGGACCTGAACTGCCGAAGGAAGGCATTCAATACTTCTACTTCCCTAAACAGATTGATAAGGAACGCTTTAATCAGGAAGCGATCAATGCACAGCTGGCGGGTGGGGAAGCGCTCGTACAACTGGATGTACGGAGCATGGACGATGTGGACTTTTCGGAATCTACGACTTATCTGAATATTCGTGTGGATAAAGCCATGCCGTTCATTTGGATTGGTTGTTTTATCGGTATGCTCGGCCTGATCATGGGCTTTTATTTCACCCATCGCCGGATCTGGCTGCGTATTGATAACCAAACGCTGACCCTTGGCGCACATACGAACAAGAACTGGTTTGGGCTTCGCAAGGAGATCTCCGCGATCCTCAAGCAAATGAATATCGAAGTCGATGAAAAGTCATTGGAGAATAACAGGGGGACTAAGCATGAATCTAATTGATTTTAGCGGCAACGCATTTATCGTTGCTTTTACCTTGTATTGTGCGGCATTTATCATGTATGCACTTGCCGTTATGGGACGACGGTTCCGCAAGCGGGACCCGGAAGCCCATTTGGCTAAATGGGGGAAGATTGCATTTGTGACGGCATCGATCGGTTTGATCGGACATCTGCTGTACTTCTTTACGAGATGGGCGGGCTCTGGACATGTGCCTGTCAGCAACATGTATGAGTTTATGACCTTCTTGTCGATGGCAATCATGATTGCCTTCCTCGTACTTTATTTTATCTACAAAAAATCGCTGCTCGGATTGTTTGCACTGCCGCTGTCTATTCTGATCATGGCGTATGCTGCTGTGTTTCCGCAGGAGGTGCAGCCGCTGATTCCTTCGCTTCAGTCCTATTGGCTGGGGATTCACGTAACCTTGGCTGCGCTGGGCGATGCATTTTTTGCGGTCGGTTTTATCGCCGGCCTGATGCACTTGCTCCGTACCGTTAACTTTAGCGGAACAGACAAAGGCGCGCGCAAGGAACAGCGCTGGCTTGAACTCTGCATGTTTGCCATCGTGATCCTGATCGGATTTATTTTGTCGGTATACAGCTTCCGTGCGAGCGGATATCAGGCTGAATTTAACCAGACTTTGGTTGACCCGAAGACAGAAAATAGTACAATAGTAAAAGTGGAATATAACATGCCACCGCTTGTCGCACCTTATAAAAGCGAAACGGAGAGCATGCAGTCCTTCTTGGGCATGAAATCTCCACTCATGGAAGCTCCGTCCTGGATGCACGGCGTGAACGCTGGACGTAAGCTGAATACGGTGATATGGTCGCTGATCACGGGGTTGATCCTGTACGGCTTGCTCCGCCTTATCCTGCGCAAGCCGCTGGCCAAGTTCATTCAGCCTGCCCTTAATAGATTGGATCCGGACGATCTGGATGAAATCAGTTATCGCGCCATTGCGATTGGGTTCCCGGTATTTACACTGGGAGGTCTCATATTCGCCATGATCTGGGCAGAAATTGCCTGGGGCCGGTTCTGGGGCTGGGATCCGAAGGAAGTATGGGCGCTTATTACATGGTTGTTCTACAGCGTGTACCTTCATCTCCGGCTATCGCGCGGCTGGCAGGGTAAAAATTCGTCCTGGCTGTCCGTTATCGGCTTTATCGTGGTCATGTTTACGCTGGTCGGCGTCAACTTGATTATCGCGGGTCTGCATTCCTATGCGGGAACCGATTAATGTAAATCGAATAGCAGTGAATGATCAATCAGAAGGGCCCTTTCTTAATCAAGAGGGCCACTTCTGATTTTCCCTATAAAAATGAAGGAGTTGGCTGCCAATGTCAGAGCACGGAAATCGCATACTAGTTGTTGATGATGAAGAACGGATTCGCCGATTGTTAAAAATGTATTTGGAGAAGGAAGGGTATGAAATCGAAGAGGCGGAGGATGGAGAAACTGCTCTTCGCAAAGCAAGTTCCGAAGATTACGGGCTCGTTATTCTGGATGTGATGCTGCCTGGGATGGATGGTGTCGAAGTATGCACGCGTCTCCGTCAGGTGAAGTCTACGCCTATTCTCATGCTGACTGCCAAGGGTGAGGAGATCAATCGCGTACAGGGATTTGAAGTGGGGGCCGACGATTATGTTGTGAAGCCGTTCAGTCCGCGCGAGGTGATCTATCGTGTTAAAGCGATTTTACGCCGCTCGTCCGCTACGGCCTATTTGAGCAAGGAACCGAACCCAAGCAACAGCATTGTTTTCCCGCATTTGATCATTGAACATGATGCTCACCGCGTGACGGCCGGAGGGCATGAAATCAGCTTGACGCCGAAGGAGTATGAGCTTCTGCACTACCTGGCCTCGTCCCCGGACAAAGTATTCTCGCGCGAAGAACTGCTTAAGGACGTATGGAATTATGAATTTTTCGGCGATCTTCGCACCGTCGATACCCACGTAAAGCGGCTGCGCGAGAAGTTAAATAAGGTATCCGCAGAATCCGCAGCGATGATTACGACCGTATGGGGAGTAGGCTACAAGCTGGAGGTACCGAAGTAACGTGAGTTTCTGGAGATCACTCGTCGGCAAGTTGTGGATTACGATAACCTGTTTAGTCGCGTGCGTACTGCTGACGCTCGGATTATTTTTGCTCCCCTATATCGATACCACGTTTGCGAATTCGGATGCCATCAAACGTTTATTTACTTATGTGGCCATTATTGGTTTTTCGATGACCACCTTTTTCGGGTTGTTTCTGTTAACGAAGATTACCCAGCCCATGCAGCAGCTCATTGAGGCAGCCAATGACATCCGTAAAGGGAAGTATGGCACTCGATTAAATTTGGTAACCAGTGATGAGATTGGCGAGCTGGCCAATACGTTCAACCATATGGCAGCAGAGCTGGAAACGAATATCCGCAATTTGAACCATGAGAAGGAGCATCTGTCCAGTGTGCTGAGAAGCATGAGCGACGCGGTGATTACTTTTGATAACCATGGTCAGGTCATACTGGTGAACCCGCCAGGGCAGGAAATCATGAAAACCTGGAAAGGGCTGCAATGGGATGATGAGCTGCAGGGCGGAGGCTGGGCGGCCGATGTCATGCCAAAACCGCTCAGTGAGCTTTATTATGCCACCGTGAACGAAGGAAAGGACCAAAGCGCTGACCTGCATGTGAAGCAGGGAATATGGTCAGCCCATATGGCTCCCTTATATTCGGATGAGGTGATCCGCGGCGCCGTTGTCGTGTTAAGAGATATTACCGAGCAAGTTACGCTGGAGAAGATGCGTACGGATTTCATCGCCAACGTGTCGCATGAAATCCGTACACCGCTGTCCATGATGCAGGGCTACAGTGAAGCGCTGCTTGACGGAATGGCAGCTTCACCGGAAGAGAGCAGAGAGCTGATACAGGTAATTCATGAGGAATCGCTTCGTATGGGCCGACTGGTGAAGGATCTGCTTGATTTAACCCGTATGGAAGCGGGGCATGCAGAGCTGTCCCTGCGGAAGATGGATGCAGGTGAATTATGTGAAAGGGTATACCGGAAGTTCACTGTTCGAGCCAAGGAGCGCGGTATTGATCTTCAGCTTAATAAACTTCACTCGAATCTTCTGCTCGAAGCGGCGGATGAAGATAAGCTAGAACAGGTGCTGACCAATCTGCTGGACAACGCTTTTCGTCATACGCCTTCAGGCAAGCAGATTCGAATCATTGCGGATCGGATTACCGAATCGAACACAGAGGCTCTCCAGGTGAAGATTAGCGACCAAGGCGTCGGTATTCCGCCTGAGGATCTGCCTTTTGTTTTTGAGCGATTCTACAAGGCCGATAAAGCGCGTGTGCGGGGGGAGACGGTGGGAACCGGTATAGGCCTCGCCATCGTGAAAAATATCGTGACAGCGCATCATGGTACGATTAACGCAACAAGTGAAGTAGGCGAAGGAACGGTGTTTACGATGATCATTCCAACAAAATCGGCAGAATCTTAGGGAATGTCTCCACAAAAGACAAAACACGCTCACAGGGAGCGTGTTTTTTTGTTGAAATTAAGAGGTTAATCTTGTTCTACGTGGAACAATGATTAACCCCTTATATCTTATATTGGCCTGAATTTAGCCCAGCGCGATTTGCTGCGCGGTGTTCAGTTCCGGCAGCCCGGTAAGCTTGATCAGAACGTCCTTAGGAACGTCTTTATCCACCGTCAGAAGCATGATGGCTTCCCCGCCGATGACTTTACGTCCAACCTGCATGGAGGCGATGTTGACATCGTTCTCGCCGAGCAGCGTTCCGACACGACCGATAAGGCCCGGTTTGTCGTTATGGGAGATCAGAATCAGATGACCTTCCGGAGAGATATCGACCGGGAATTTATCCAGACGGACAATCCGTTCGCCGTAACCCAGCAGGAGGGTACCTGCAACAATTCGCTCCAAACCGTTTTGCGTTTTAAGCGTAACGGTAACGAGGTTGGTAAAGTCTTTGGTTTTTGGTGTCTGGGACACAACGACGTGCAGATCACGGCTCTTCGCCAAATGCATGGAGTTTACAATATTCACTTCGCTTCCGAGGTGGCGTTCCAGCACACCCTTCACGATGTATCGGGTCAGGGCTTGCGTATCGACTTCAGCCAGCTCGCCTGCATAGTCTACGTGAATCTCCTTCACCGCGTGTGCGGTGATCTGAGCAGCTACACTGCCCAGTTTCTCGCCGAGCGAGAAGTATGGCTGCAGCTTGTTCATCACGCTAGCCGCTACAAGCGGGAAGTTGACCGCATTCTTAAACGGCTCGTTGCGCAGGATATGAAGCACTTGTTCCGATACATCAATCGCAACGTTCTCCTGAGCCTCAACGGTAGATGCACCCAAATGCGGGGTTACAATAACCTTTGGATGGTTCAGGAACGGATGATCGCTTTCAGGCGGCTCATGTTCGAACACGTCAAATGCGGCTCCGGCAACAATGCCTTCATCGATGGCTTCCACGAGGGCACGTTCGTCAATAATGCCGCCACGGGCGCAGTTCACGATGCGCATGCCGCGCTTCATGACTTCGAATTGCGGTCTTGCGATCATATGGCGGGTTTCCGGCGTAAGCGGAGTATGGACCGTAATGAAGTCTGCGCTGCGGATAATGTTATCTACCGAGGAGAGTGTCACGCCCAGTTTGTCCGCACGCTCTTCCGTCAGGAACGGATCGAAGGCAAGGATGTTCATGCCGAAAGCCTTGGCGCGTTTAGCTACCTCGCTGCCAATCCGTCCCATTCCCATAACGCCCAGCGTTTTGTTGCGCAGCTCAACGCCGAGGAAGGATTTGCGGTCCCAGGATCCGCCTACCGTCTTGGCATAGGCCTGTGGGATGTGGCGGGCGAGGGCGATCATCATGGCAAATGTATGCTCTGCTGTGGTAATCGTGTTACCGTCAGGCGCATTAATAACAACGATCCCGCGTTTCGTAGCGGCTTCAAGATCGATATTGTCAACGCCAACACCAGCACGGCCGACAACCTTGAGATTTGTTCCTGCATTCATAATGCGTTCTGTCACACGTGTCTGACTCCGTACGAGGAGCCCGTCATATTCACCGATAATGGCAGTGAGCTCATCTTCATTAAGCCCCGTTTTTTTGTCTACCTGCACATCGGCGGCATCCATTAATTGCTGGATCCCCAAATCACTGATCGGATCCGATACCAATACTTTAAACATGGTTTCTCTTCCTCCTTAAAATCCTCTATAAATTGCGGTATTGCAATATTGAATAAGGATTACGCTGGGCGTATTCCGTTATACACCAAAGATTCCAATAAAGCTGCAAGAGGTCTATACAGGTTTGACGCGGTGTCGTGGCAAAGAGACAGGAACATAAAAAAACTCCCAATCCGCATACTACCTCCGTAGTAAGGGACGAGAGTTATTCGTGGTGCCACCCTTATTCGCTGCCAAGATGCGGCAGCCTCAAGCGGTCTGTTCAGACCATGATTGGTAACGGATATCATCCGATTTGCGCCTACTTCAAGTTTCAGCGAAATATCTCAGGAACGCTTAAGAATACTTTTACGCCACCGATTTACACCAACCATCGGCTCTCTGAGGACGTTACAGCTTCTCTTTTCCATCATCGGTTTTCACAGATTAATTTTTTCATAATGTATCATGGCTCTAACATTGTGTCAATAGGTGTTTATTCTGTCCATAGGCCTTATAGTAGGGGAAGAAACAAGGGTTAGCCTTGAATGTCATGCCGTTAATTTGCTATGATGCATATGCCCGCCTATGATTGAATTATTCTGATATTACTATGGTTGTCCACGAAAATAATCTTTAAAAATCAAGATGAAAGACAGGCCCATCTTCTATGAAAAAATTTAAAATACGCGTAAAAAGAATCGAGGCCCATCAATTAAATGATCGGCTGCTCCTTATTAATCTGTATCTTACCCAAGCATTGACGCTAATTGCAGGTTTGATCTGGATCCTGTTTCAGCAGAGGAATCCGTTTGGGCTCTTTGTCATTCCGATGGATATCGAGTTTGTTTATTGGGGGCTCGGACTTGCAGGAGCAATGCTGGTCGTGGATTTTGTATTATCCCGGTTTGTGTCAGAGGATAGTATGGACGATGGCGGAATCAATGAAATGTTGTTCCGGAAAAGGCCGATTTGGCATATTTTTGTTATAGCTCTGATCGTATCCATCTGCGAGGAGTTATTGTTTCGAGGAGCCATCCAGCATGCGTTCGGACCGTATTGGACAAGTATCTTGTTCGCACTTATTCATGTCAGATATTTAAAACATTGGCTTCCAACCGGTTGGGTTTTCTTGAGCAGTTACGGTCTGGGTTACGTCTATATTCAAACGGGTACCATTTGGGCGCCTATCCTGTGCCATTTTCTGATTGATTTCATATCAGGAATGTTGATTCGGTTTCGGAGGAAAGAGTAACATGAACGAACTTAGCAGAATGCAGCGACATCAGAGCCGAAATAAAGGCCGCAAGAACAAGTCAACGGCTCAATCAGAAAAAAGAGCGGCAGCGAAATCGCGACAAGCAGATGAAACACCAAGTCGATCTAAATCGCCACCCTCCACAAGTTCCGTGGAACAAAAGCACCAGAGAAGCAGTACAGGGGATGGATTGAGCCGTTCCAGATCGACCCGGTCCCGCCAGCGTCAAGCAGAGGAAGAAGCGTCTGCTCCTAAACGAACGAATACATATTCCTCGTATCGCGTAAGAATGAGCAAATGGTTTGTGAACTCATTGATCGTCATTTTCATATTGTTAATGGTGGGTCTTCTGTGGTGGGGACTTATCGGAGCGCCTCCATTAAAGGAATTGTTAAAGGAGTTATTATGAGTGTGTTGATGTGGATAGCAGGTGCTGCGGCGCTTGGTGCAGGCGCTATCGGCTGGATGAGGGCTGAAGCCAGGGGCTATCGGGTGCGTGAAGAAGAAGTGGTATCCGAACGTATCCCTCACTCGTTTGACGGGTTTCGGATACTGTTCATTACCGATATACATCGCAGACAATTATCAGAAGTAAAGCTATTATCCAATCTATCATCGGTGGATTGCGTACTGCTTGGTGGAGATATTACGGAAAGAGGCGTGCCCCTTCAGCGTATGAGGCATAATATGTCGGTGCTGGTCCGTATCGCACCCGTGTATGCCGTCTTGGGGAATCATGATTTGAATGCAGGCAAGGACGCCGTCCGTAAAGTATTGCGGGAGAGCGGCGTTACTCTGCTGAATGACAAGACCGTTACGTTAAAGCGCAGTAACGAGCTTATGGTTCTCAGCGGGGTAAGGCAGCCGGCAAGCCGGAAGCACCCGTATACAAGATTTCGGGGGAATGCAGCCGAAGACCAGTATCACATTATTCTGGTTCATGATCCAATATGGGTCAAAGACAAGGATGCGGTGCATGGGGATCTCGTGCTGGCGGGACATACCCATGGGGGGCAGATTGTACTGCCAGTTGCAGGAGCCGTTCGATTGACGCGTTTCTACAAGAAGTTTAAATCCGGATGGTATACGCTGCCGAGAAAGGCGGGCGAAACCAAGCATTCTTCCAGGATGCTGATCAGCCGGGGATTCGGTACTTCCCATATCCCGCTGCGCTTGCAATGTCCCGCAGAATATCATGTGATTACACTACGCAAAAAACCTTAATTCGATCGTCAGATGGTGACGGCAGAATTAAGGTTTTTGTGTTTTCTCGGATTACCTTATTTCGGATTATCTTATTTTAGGTTCGATGAATTGCGGATCCACGAAGCCATACCCTTTGGCTTCAAGCTTGGTCAGCAAGGTATCGAGGGCCTCTACGGTCCACGGAAGCTCATGCATCAGAATGTTGCTGCCGGGGTGAAGCTGTTCCAGCACATTACTGACTACGGCATCGGGTTTGTTTTTATTTTTGCTTTCCCAATCGAGCGAACCGTTGGACCAGGTCATGAACAGCAGGTCATGATCCAGGGCAACTTCCTTTACAGTATCTCCGCCGGAGCCGAACGGAGGACGGAAAAACTTCGGTTCCGATCCGGTCGCTTCCTTAACGATTTGCTGCACATCCCCGATCTGTTTCTTCACTGTCTGTTTGGTTTCTTTTTTCAGGTCGATATGATCCCAGGAATGATTCCCAATGATTTGACCGCGGTCATGGATCAGTTTCAACAGCTCTGGATGCGCCTTCGCACGGTATCCATTGACGAAGAAAATCGCTTTGGCATCATGTTTGTCCAGCGTGTCGATCATTTGGTTGATCATGGTTTCATCCTTGGGGCCGTCATCAAACGTGAGCAGCACTACTTTTTCGGGGACGGACTCATCATTGGGGACGATGCGATACACCTTATTCATGTGATACTTCGGTTCAACCGGTGCCTCGGCATCGGGACTCTTGTCGGTTTCATCTGATGGGTCCGCGGATTTATCCACGTCAGGCTCGGCTTCAGGCTTGTCTGTTTCGGTTGCCTTCTCGGTACCTTCTTTCGGAGTGGACACTGCTCCTGAGGTTTCATTTTGCTGCGCTGCTTTGTCATTACCGACTTCCGTGGCCGTGCTTTGCTTCTGATCCATTCCGTTGTTGCCGCATGCGCTGAGCATAAGGCAACAAGCCAGCAGAAGTACTGTTCGTGTTCTAACCATGATTCCATCTCACTTTCCTGTATTTATGTAGCATGAGTTTCTGGCGGTGCGAGAACAATAATCTCGAGTTTATCATAGAAGGAGGTATCATGTGTGAAGACTTCGTCATTTCTATATGGTGTCATTATCGGTGCCGTTGCATGCCGAATCATTTCCCGTAATAACAGCAGGCTCTTCTCCTCGATGATGAAAGATGCGAATCTTGGCCGATTTGCGGATACCGCGATGAGTAAAATTCAGGGCACTAAGAGCCAGAAGTATTCTGGCTCGAGCCAAGAAAGCGTGTTTCCCAGTTCAGGCCGACATGATTCCACTCATTCCAATGGAACTGCAGGGGTACAGGCATCGACTCATTCGAAGGCTGCCAACCTGAAACAAGTCAAGGATTTCATCCGGAACAACCCTGATGTCAAGAACGAAGTCGAACAAATTTTGAAAGAGACCCACACCGTCATACCGGGTTTGTAAACGGCATGGACCATTTTGAATCATTCACGGGGAGCGGCCACATGAATCCCCGTGAATGATTCTTTTTTCTTCAGCTACATATTTGCGTGCATTTGTGGTTATTAAATGATAAAATCAATTATATAAAACCATTTTTATCACGTCATAATCCAGACATCATAATTTGTTATAAACTTTTGTTTACGTAAGGAGGATCCTGTCATGAAAATAGAGCGTTTGAGTCAAGATAAGATACGGATTTTCCTCACGTTTGACGATCTGAGTGAGCGAGGGATCCAGAAGGAAGAGATGTGGCAGGAAATACCGAAAGTTTATGACCTGTTTACGGAGATGATGGATCAGGCATACAGTGAACTCGGATTTGATGCCACCGGACCTCTTGCCGTTGAGGTGTTTGCACTGCCTGCCCAGGGCATGGTGGTTATTGTGACGAGAGGGAAATACGATCATCATTTCGGCGGCTTGTCCGAAGAAGATATGCCGGACGAGATTTATGAAATGGAAGTAACGCTGGATCAAAGTGATACTATCGTCTATGTTTTTCAAGATTTTGAAGTGCTCATTGAAGCATCGCATATGTTGAAGGACCTTGTAGGCGGAGCGGGTAAGCTCTATCACTATATGGATAGATGGTTTTTGTACTTCGATCCTGAGGAATTGGATAGCGAGAAGCTGCCGGCGGTGATTGCGATGCTGGCTGAATTCGGTGAATCCTCCTCAGTAACGGAGGCTATGCTGGAGGAATACGGGAAGAAAGTCATGCCTCAGCAAGCGATTGAGGTTATCTGTACACACTTCCAGCGTCAGCATTAATCAAGGTGGGCGTGCGTGCCGGACTTCAGGCCCGCAACTAACGGAAGGGGAATTTTAGTGCTGGTGTTCTCGGTAATTGCGTCAGCTTTGGCGCCGGGACTCGCATTGCTCACGTATTTTTACCTGAAAGATAGGTATGATCAAGAGCCCCTGCACATGGTGATCAAGGTGTTCATGCTAGGGGTTCTGGTCGTTTTCCCGGTTATGATTCTGCAGCGGGGAATAATACTATGGCTTGGCGACAATCCGGTAGTCAACTCATTGTTCGTTTCGGCGGGCGTTGAGGAATTTCTGAAATGGTTCGTGATGTACCATATTATTTTTAACCATACGGAATTTGACGAGCCTTATGACGGCATCCTTTATGCAGTGGCGATATCGCTGGGATTTGCTACGGTAGAGAATTTGCTTTACGCCTGGTACAGCCAGGCAGCCTTTGGTCCGATGTTCTTGCGAGCCCTGCTGCCCGTTTCGGGGCATGCGATGTTTGGGGTCATCATGGGATACTACATGGGACATGCGAGGTTCACGGAAGGGAAACGAAGAAGGTTCTTTCTCGTTCTATCCTTGTTCCTGCCTTGGATGTGGCATGGTCTGTACGACCTGATTCTGAATCTGCTGACCCACACATGGGTATGGTTTATCGTACCGCTTATGGTGCTGCTATGGTATGGCGGCATGGGCAAAATCTCTAGAGCTAACAACCGTTCTCCTTTTCGTTTCATCAAGCGGGAGGAAGAGGTTAACACTTAACAAATCAGGGCACACTTCTTTCTATAGACCTCGGCTGACAGTCAGGGAATCATAGAAAGGGAGGTGTCTTTTTTTGCGTGTAAAAGTGAAAATTCTTTGTAAGGATTGCGGTGAACGTTTTGTGCTGCGGGGAAAAAAGGAGCAGGGCCGGATCGAAACCGGATTTAAGCAGTGTCTGTGCAACAATCGCGATCACTTCGATATTGAGGAAGATTTCTAAAGGATGAAGGAATTATACAGATATGCATAAGACTTCTTTCTTCTAGTCAAACTAACGGCAGTGAGTAGAAGAAAGGAGACTATCGCATCATGTACAAACGATTAAGCGCTATTCTGTTTCCTGTGGCCACAATTTTATTGATCGGGGCTCTGGTATGGGGTTATCAAGAGAATAAAGAGAAAAACGCCATATTGATTAATGCGGAGAACCAATACCAACGGGCATTCCATGACTTGTCGTACAATATGGACAGGATTCATGCGGAGCTCGGCAATACGCTTGCGGTAAGCTCTACCTCCCAAGGGATGCACCGGAAGGGCTTGATGAATGTATGGCGCCTAACCAGCCAGGCTCAGAATGAGATCAGCCAGCTGCCGCTTACGCTCCTTCCTTTCAACAAGACGGAAGAGTTCCTTTCCCGAATTTCGAATTTTGCTTACAAAACAGGTGTACGTGATTTAACGAAGGAGCCGCTCAGTGAGGGTGAAGTCAAAACGTTGAAATCCTTGTACGCCAACTCTGGTGAAATTACGAAGGACTTGCAGCATGTGCAGAATAAGGTTATCGCAAACAGTTTGCGCTGGATGGATGTAGAGACGGCTCTGGCTACGAATAAAGTCGAGGACAACTCCATTATTGACGGCTTCAAAACGGTGGATAAAAAGGTGGAGTCCTACCCTGAGCTTGACTGGGGACCATCCGTAAGCAGCATTTATGACCGCCGTTCTGTGAAGCAATTGGCAGGTATGCCGATATCGGAAGCGGATGTGAAGCGTAAAGCGCTGAAGTTCTCGGATGTGGGTAATAATGCCAAAGTACAAGTGACAAAGAACGGCAGTGGCACCGAGTGGGTATCTTATACGGCGAAGGTACAACATCCGAAGGGTCATATGCTCAGCATGGACTTTACCGAAAAAGGCGGCCAGCTGATCTCCTATACGGATGAGCGGAATGTTGGCGCGAAGAAAGCGTCCGTTCAAAATGCTATCGACAAAGCCCAGCAATTCCTGACGAAAAAAGGCTACTCCGACATGACGGTTGTTTCGGCGGACCAATATGACAACCTGGCCAACTTCTCCTTTGTCCGCGAAGAGGACGGCGTGCTGATTTACCCTGAAAAAATTACCGTTCGTTCTGCGCTGGACAATGGGGATGTCATTGGATTCCAGGCCAGCGACTTTGTGTACGAGCATCAGATCAAGCGAGAAATCCCGCAGCCGAAACTTAGTCTTGCCGAAGCGGAGAAGGTCTTGAATCCTGAGTTCAAAGTGCTCTACCACCGTAAGGCCTTAATCAAAAACGACCGCTCCGAGGATGTTCTGTGTTATGAGTTTGGCGGGCGAATCAACGGGTCCCAATATCGAATTTACATTAATTCGGATACCGGCCTTGAGGAAACGGTTGAGGTCGTGAAGGATGCACAGGCAGGAATTAAATAATCAAAGTATTGCGTGATTCAAGCCGGTTCAGGAGATATCCTGAATCGGCTTTTTGCTTGGATGAAGGAGCTGAAAGAGCGGGGAGGGTCCCATGTTTCCCAAGGATAGACAGGATTCGACCTTAATTTGAAGATTTTGTCCTATGGGCCGCGGCATCCCATGATATAATGGAAAATAATGATTATGATGAATTAGTGGGTGAGCGCATTGTATCCAAAGATTAACGATGTCCTCTATATCCAGTTGGATACGGGGGATGAGAAGGAAGCCAATATTGTATATAAATCCCGCATCTCCGACATGGATGACGAATCGATGTATATGGAGGTTCCGCTGCAGGAAGGGACGGGCAAGCTGAAAAAGCTGTACATCGGGGACGAGCTGTCCGCTTATTTTTTAACGGAAGGCGGAGTTAAGAATTTCTTCAATTCCTACGTCCTGAGTCACCATGAGGATATTATCCGTCTGGTTCGCATCAAGAAGCCGGAGCAGGATCAAATTACGAAGGTACAGAGAAGAAGCTTCCTAAGGGTGCAAGCCGAGCTCGAGGTAGCAGTCATGACCAAAGACGGCACCCAGTTTTTAGCCAAAACCGATGATGTCGGCGGCGGTGGCGTATCCTTCTATCTGCAGCCGGATCATACGATTGCGGAAGGGAGTATACTGACATGCTGGATACTCATCCCGTTTAAGAACGGCTCCGTGGAGCATGTTCCGTTTGAAGGCGAGGTTGTGAGGGTGAAGGAGCTGCCTACCAATCGACGCATCGTGATGCTGAAGTTTAGTCAGATCGCAGATATGGAGCGCCAGAAGCTGATTCGTTATTGTTTTGAGAGACAGTTTGATTTTCGCAATCGTTAATGCATAAAAAGGACATGCCGGTGGCACACTATCCGAAAATTTTGTCCCGGAGGGCTGTCTGCCATGTCAGAAGTAGTAAACGATCAAGACCGTCTGCTTGAAAAAACAAGACTGGAAGTTAAGCATGAAGAGAAGGGACAAGCTCTGCATGACCGATATGGAATCATGCTGCTTAAGCTGCTGATCTGGCTTGTGCTTGCCCTGGTGATCACCCAGCTGCTATTACATTATGAGCCTAGCCGGCCCTATATTTCGCCCATTCAGCAGATGGAGGGTGTTCCCGTTAACGAGCCAAATGTAAACGATTGGATGGGGGAAAACACCCCTTCTCTTTTGCATCACTCTAGCTAGTGTGGTATAATTTTCACGTCGCAGGCGGGCGCCTGCTTTTTTCTTGAATTATAAGATTGCGCCTTTGTTTCATCCGCGCTTTCTTATAAGTTTTCACTAGAGAAACGGTGATCCCGTCCGTAACGGATGGTAAGCCCTTTCGATTTCGAGGTATATGTTTGAGGAGGAATGCCCCGTTGGTTACGCAGGGGACAGGTTATCGCGACAGAATTAATATTGCCATCGACGGTCCGGCAGGCGCGGGTAAAAGCACTGTAGCGCGTATGGTAGCCAGCAGGCTGCATTACATCTACGTGGATACCGGAGCCATGTACAGGGCAGTCACCTGGTTCATGCTGAACCAAGGGATTTCTCCAGAAAATCCCGAAAAAGTGCTTCAACATGCACAAAACATGGTGATTGAATTAAAACCGCATGAACATGGTCAAATGGTCTGGCTGAACGGGGAAGACGTCACACCATATATTCGTTCACATCAGGTTAGTGCAGTGGTATCCCAATATGCACGAATCGAGGGTTTGCGGATAAAGCTTGTCCGTTTACAGCAGCAAATGGCACAAGACAAGGGCGTTGTCATGGATGGACGTGACATCGGCACAACGGTTTTGCCGGATGCCGAGGTGAAGATTTTCATGACGGCCAGTGTCAAGGAACGTGCTCTCCGCCGCTTCAATGAGTTGAGTGATGAAGGCATATCGCTGGAACAACTGGAAAGAGATATCGCAGAACGTGACAGGCTTGACCAGGAACGTGAAGTGTCGCCGCTCCGATGCGCAGAGGATGCCATCATACTGGATACGACACATATGGATATCAACCAGGTTGTGGAAGCAATTCTTTCATATTGCGAAACTTAAGTGGGATGGGGAGAAATGGGCATGATTTATATTTTTTGCAGAGCGGTGGTCCGCGGTTTGTTCGCTATTCTCTACAGATTCGAATCTGTCGGCGTACATAACATACCTTCAGAAGGCGGCGTGCTAATCTGCAGCAATCATATTAGCATTCGAGATCCGATATCTGTCGGCATTCACGTCAAGCGCCAGGTTAAGTTCATGGCCAAAGCGGAACTGTTCAACATCCCGGTGTTCGGATGGCTGGTTCGTCAGCTTGGAGCATTTCCGGTCAAGCGCGGCGGAGTAAGTAAAGATTCGATCAAAACCGCGCTCACGATATTGCGCACGGGTGAGATCATGGGCATTTTCCCTGAGGGGACGCGTAATTCCGATTCAACGGCGGCCAAACGGGGTGCGGCAAGCTTCGCTCTCCGCAGCGGGGCGACGGTCATACCGGCTGCTATCATTGGAGATTACAAGCTTTTTCGCAAAGTGAAGATCATCTATGGTGCACCTGTGGATCTATCCCGGTTTGAAGGTGACAAGTCACCGGAAGCTCTGGATGCGGCAACCGAGTTGATCATGGCCAAGATTCACGAAATGCGCGCAAGCGGCAAACCAACCGTGAACTGATTTTATTCGCTTCATGCATAAAAAGCATGGGAAGATTGGAAAGATACTACAGCAATTATGTTTTGAACTTCGCCAATGCGAGTTTAAATAAATGGGGTTTGAATTGAGGAGGTTATTTGACATGTCGGAAGAAACAAGAAATCAAGAGGCTGCTGAAAACCAAGAGCAGCTGGACCAAATCGTATCCTTGAAAAAAGGGGACACCGTGAAAGGGACGATCGTCAAACTGGAGGACAACCAAGCTTATGTAAGCATTGGATATAAATATGACGGCGTAATTCCTGTTCGCGAACTGTCTTCTGTACAACTTGATAATGCATCTGATGCGGTTCAGGTTGGCCAAGAGGTAGAGTGCAAAGTCGTTAGCATTAACGACGATAAGGAAAGCCTGGTTCTTTCCAAGCGCGCGATCGACACCGAGAATTCATGGGAAGAGCTTGAGAAGCATTTTGCGGATCAGGACGTATTCGAAGTAACGGTGGCTGACGTGGTTAAAGGCGGACTCGTAGCTGATGTTGGTGCACGCGGATTTATTCCTGCATCCATGGTAGAGCGTCATTTCGTTGAAGACTTCAGCGACTACAAAGGCCGCACGCTTCGCGTGAAAGTGAAGGAACTGGACCGCGAGAACAACAAAGTGATTCTTTCCCAGAAGGATGTTCTGGAAGAAGAATTCGAAGCTAACAAACAAAAAGTGATGTCCGAGCTTCAAGATGGCCAAGTGCTGGAAGGTACAGTACAACGCCTTACGCAATTCGGCGCATTTGTTGATGTTGGCGGCGTAGACGGATTGGTTCACGTATCCGAGATCGCTTGGAGCCACGTCGACAAGCCTGCGGATGTATTGTCCGAAGGCGATCAAGTGCGTGTGAAGGTACTGAAAGTGGATCCTGAAAAAGGGAAAATCAGCCTCAGTATCAAAGCAGCCGCTCCAGGTCCTTGGGAAACAGCTGGCGAGCAATTCAACACTGGCGACATCGTAACAGGCGTTGTTAAACGTTTGGTTAATTTCGGAGCTTTCGTTGAACTGGCACCAGGTGTTGAAGGTTTGGTTCATATCTCCCAAATCTCCCACAAGCATATCGGTACACCGCAAGAAGTATTGAAAGAAGGCCAAGAAGTTCAGGTTAAAGTGCTTGATATCAACACTTCTGAGCAACGTATCAGCCTGAGCATCAAAGAAACGGAAGAAGCGCCAGCTCAAGCTCCTCGAGCTGAAAAACCGTCCAAAGGTCCTAAAATCGACCTGAAAGACAATCCGAACGTTTCTTTGAACAATCAAGGCATGAGCGTTACGCTTGGAGAGCGTTTCGGCGATAAGCTGAGCAAATTCAAGTAAGCCCGGGAACAGTTTTGTTCGGTCTATTGACCTATCATAACGAAGTCGGCGAACCCAGAAATCTGGGTTCGCCATTTGTTTTTTTAGGGGACGAACGTTTGCGGATGTTGTAACATGGGGTAGAGCATAATAGAAATAAAGATGAAAGGTTAGCCAATTGTAACGTTTTTTGCTATGATGATAATCGTAAGAATTGACAGGAGGAGTGACTATGGCAAGACCCGTAGTGGCTATCGTTGGACGGCCTAACGTCGGTAAATCGACCATATTTAACCGATTGATTGGCGACAGATTAGCCATCGTTGAAGATAAACCGGGTATTACCCGTGACCGGATTTACGGTAGTGCCGAATGGAATGGTAAAGCGTTCAGCGTCATTGATACCGGTGGTATTGAAATCGATGGCGATGACATGATATTGAAATCCATACGCATGCAGGCCGAGCTTGCAATTGAAGAAGCGGACGTCATCGTATTTATGTGCGATGCAAAGACAGGGGTTACCCAATCGGACGAGGAAGTTGCACAGATTCTGTTCCGTTCAGGTAAACCTGTCATTCTAAGTGTAAACAAAGTGGATAATTTGAAGCGCGTTGATGATATCTATGAGTTCTATTCCCTCGGATTTGGCGATCCTGTCGGAATATCGGGCAGTCACGGCACAGGGATCGGCGACCTGCTGGACGTTGTGGTTGAGAATCTGCCTGAGCTGGAAGACGATGGATATGACGAGGATGTTATTCGAGTTGCCCTGATTGGCAGACCGAATGTGGGCAAGTCCTCCCTGGTTAATGCCATTTTGGGAGAAGAGCGTGTCATTGTCAGTGACGTTGCAGGCACTACACGCGATGCGATCGACACGCCGTTCGAGAAGGATGGGCAGCGGTATGTGCTCATCGATACGGCAGGCATGCGCAAACGCGGGAAAGTCTATGAGACCACAGAGAAATACAGCGTCATGCGTGCCATGCGCGCCATCGAGCGCGCGGATGTTGTTCTCGTCCTCATAAACGGGGAAGAAGGCATCATCGAACAGGACAAGCATATTGCCGGTTACGCCTATGAGGCCGGTAAAGCATCTTTGTTCGTGGTCAATAAATGGGATATGGTCGAGAAAGATGACAAAACGATGCAGCAGTTCGAGAAAAAGATTCGGGATCATTTCTTGTTCATGACCTATGCGCCGGTTGTGTTCTTGTCTGCCAAAACGAAGCAGCGCTTGCAAAAGCTGCTCCCTGTCGTTAAGCATGTGGCTGATCAGCATTCACTTCGCATACAGACACACCTCCTTAACGATGTCATATCCGATGCGATTGCCATCAATCCGCCTCCAACGGATAAGGGAAGAAGATTGCGTATTAACTACTCAACACAGGTTGCGGTTAAGCCGCCGACCATGGTCGTATTTGTCAACGATCCCGAATTGATGCACTTCTCATATGAGCGTTACCTTGAGAACAAGATTCGGGCCGCGTTTGACTTTGAAGGTACACCCATCAGGATATTTACTCGAAGAAAGTCTGATGAGAGTTAGGGGAGAATAGCTTGATTTTGGAGATCGTAGCGATAGTAGTGTGTTATTTACTCGGTTCGGTAAGCTTTAGCGTACTGTTTGCCAAAATCCTGAAAGGGATTGACATTCGTCAGCATGGCAGCGGCAACGCCGGGGCAACCAATACCCTTCGCGTCCTGGGAAAGGGACCTGCCATACTTGTATTGGTCTTGGATGTAATTAAGGGCATCGCTGCGGTTTGGATCGGACGATGGCTCGGGGGGGACAATGCGTGGCTGCCAGGATTGTGCGGTATTGCGGCCATTATCGGTCATAATTGGCCTCTATACTTCCGCTTTCGAGGCGGCAAAGGGATTGCAACCGCCATTGGGGTGCTTGCTACGCTTTGCTTTATACCAGCGGTTATAGCAGGCATTATCGCAATTCTATCCATTGTTTTTACCCGTTATGTATCTTTGGGTTCCCTTATTTTTGTAGTGCTTACCCCTGTTTTTCTATTGATCGCGGATTATTCGTGGCCAATCTTTTGGACGAGCTTCATCATATGTGTATTCGCCTTCTGGCGGCATCGCTCGAACATCGTGAAGCTTGTGCAGGGGCGTGAAAACAAGCTGGGTTCCGGAAAAGGAAAGGGCAAAGGAGGGAAGCGCGTTGTCTGACAAAGTCGCTGTTCTGGTGGCAGGCAGTTGGGGAACCGCTTTGGCAAGTGTTCTCGCTTCTAATAATCTGGATGTTGTCGTCTGGACAAGAACAGAGGAACAGACTCGTGAAATCAACGAGTCCCATACCAACAACCGTTATTTACCCGGGGTGGAGTTATCACCGAATATCCGCGCCACAACCGATATGAAAGAGGCTGTCTCGTCGGCTGCTGCTGTGGTTATCGTTGCACCTTCGTCCGCGATGCGGGAAGTGTCGGGGCAGCTGAAGCAGTTTTGGACCGAGGACATGCTGGTGATTCATGCGACCAAAGGATTTGAAATTGAATCCTTGAAGCGGATGTCCACCGTCATATCCGAGGAGCTTGGCTGTGAGGAAGGCCGCGTGGTGGTATTATCAGGACCCAGCCATGCGGAGGAAGTGGTCAGACGCTGCCCGACAACGGTTGTTGTGGCGTCTTTGGATGCCGAGGCGGCTGTAGCCGCTCAGGATTTGTTTATGAACACATATTTCAGAGTGTACACGAATCGGGATATGATTGGTGTTGAGCTGGCCGGGGCCTTGAAGAATATCATTGCTTTGGGCGCCGGGATGTCCGACGGACTAGGCTTCGGTGATAATGCTAAGGCAGCGCTTATTACGAGAGGTTTGGCAGAAATTTTGCGAATCGGCATGGAAATGGGCGCGAATCCGCTGACATTTGCCGGGCTGGCCGGGATCGGTGACCTCGTGGTTACCGCCACCAGCCAGCATAGCCGAAACTGGCGGGCTGGCTCGATGCTGGGTCAGGGTAAGAAGTTAGATGAGGTTCTGGGTTCCATGGGTATGGTTGTGGAAGGAATTCGAACGACTCAAGCCGCACATGCCATCTCCGAGAAATACGGCGTACAGATGCCGATTGCCGATCAGCTTTACCATGTGTTGTTTAAAGACCGCAATCCCCGCATTGCCGTTGAAGCCTTGATGGGCCGGGATCCCAAGACCGAGATGGAATTGATGCCGCTTGAAACTTGGGAGCAATGGCACACTTAGCTTATTCACCATTCCGATGATTGACTCATATATTAATGTGAGGATGTCGGAGGAGGGGTGGAAATGAGCAAAAGCTTTCACAAGGATGTACTGAATGCGATTAACAAGAAAAGCGGCAAGAAAATTTCTTCAGGGGCTGTCAATAAGCTGGCTAGCACGGTTAAGCCGTCTACAATGCAAAATGAAGCCCAGCTCCGCCAGCTGATCAAGCAGGTATCTTCGATGGCGAACATACCTGTTAGTGAGGACACGATCCAGGAGATTGTCGGCGCGGTGAAGAAGAGTGGCATGAATCCGAGCAATATGGAAGCCTTGATGAAAATGATGATGAACAAATAAGATACGATGATAATGTTGAACAAAAGACGCTCCTGATGGGATAGCGGCTTTTGTTCTTTTTTTCGACATACCTGAGGTGAGGCGCTATCATTTTCGTGATATAATAGGTTGAAATTGATGAGAGATTGGAGAGTTTCGTGACATGGATCCAATGCAAAAGATGTGGCTGTCCCTAGTCGCATTATTGATTATGGCACTGTCCGTCATCGTGGTTACGCTTGCGCGAAGCAAGACCAAGGGTTTTCTGCGCGGGGCACTGTCGTTCGTAGCCTTTATGATGATGATTTTCGGTTTTATTATTGGACTGGCCTCCATCATATAACGTAGGAAGCCAATCCGGACGATAGTAAAGGGGTGCAGCATGACGCTGAATGATCTGCCGGAATTGGAGAATGTGTTAGCTACCGCCATTCATAAGATGAATCAGGCACCTATTGCTTGGCTGCTAGGTGGAAGCTGCAGCTTGCTTCTTCAGGATGTAACATTGGACAAGCCGCCGAGAGATATCGATATCTATACCGATGCAGGGGGCGTACAGCCTTTGCATGAGTCGCTGGCTGCTATGGCCGTGGATGCTCCCCACTTAGACCAAGAAGGGATATATTCCTCGATACTGAGCCACTATGAAATAGAGAAAGTCCCGATTGAACTGGTAGGCGGATTTGAAGTGAATTCAAACGGGTCCTCCTACTGCGTTGAGATCGATCAATTGCTGTATCCTGCAGCACTAGAGTGTCATATACAGGGCGTCACGGTGCGCCTGATGCCGTTATCCCATGAACTGGTGTTTAATGTGCTTCGAGACAGGCCGGATCGATACGTCGCCATTGCGGAAGCGATCCGGCGGGACATGGACCATCATATGCCGCTTCTGCAGCAGTTGTTAAGCCGGAACCATCTGCATGGGGAGCATCGAATGGTTTTGAACCGATTAACCGGATTGTAACCGAAGTGCTGTGAAAAATGGCCAGGGAGCTTAGCAGAATGGGTACATAAGAAAAGGAGCGCGTTACCGTTGGACTACGAGGTATTATTTCAGCCGGATCAGAAAAAGGTCAAGGTTCGTCCGCACACGAATGTTCTGGATGCCTCGCGTCGGGCGGGTGTGCGTATTCCTACCCGTTGCGGAGGCAAAGCCGGTTGTTTGATGTGCAAGATCATCGTTCCGAGCGAGGAACGCAATCATTGCTCTGCGCCTGAGCCCAAGGAAATCAGGAAGCTGGGGACATCGATGATTGAACAAGGCTACCGGCTATCCTGCCAGACGAGAATTACGAATCACATAAAGGTAATGATTCCCGAGGATCCGCTCAAAGCTGCGATACGCAAACAGTTGGAAGCTGCGAGAAACCGGGAGTCCGATGACTTTATTTAAAGCGAGGATGATGTTAGTTGAGTATGATCACTTGGATGACCCAAGCGGCAGGCCGTTCGAAGCGGACGTCTGTAGTCTTAATCCTGGTGCTGTTTCCGATGTTGCTGACAGGATGCCTTTATCCTGACGAGAAATTGCAGGAGAACAAGGTTTCGTATAGGGAAAGTGTCAAACGGATACAATCGGCTGTAGATGATTTTTATAAAGAACAGGGAATCTTGCCGATAATTACAGCGGGTCCGGAAATTCCGCGGTATGAGAAATACCGGGTCGATCTGGATCAGCTGAAGAACCGGGGATACATCGACCAGATTCCGGATACGGCATTTGAGAAGGGCGGCAGCGGATATTTTCTCATTATTAATGAGGAAACCGAGCCAACCGTGAAGGTTATGGACTTAACCACGGCCCAGAAGGTGAATGACGTTCAGAGAGCTGTGAATTTGTACAAAATGGCGCATGACAACGCCCTTCCTGCAGGAGAAGCCCTCTACCCGGGGTATACGGCAGTGGACCTGTCCAAGACCGATGCCAAATCCATTACATTGATGAGTGTATACTCGGGTCAGGAGATGGCCATTATGATGGATGAAGAGGGAACGGTGTACGCCGATTATGCCTTTGATATTATGCAGGCGATCCAGAAGAACGGTTCCGACCCTCAAGAAGGAGAGGATCTACGCGTGTTCCTGGAGCAGGAATCCTATTATGTCCCCGTAAAATCCGTACCTTATACATGGAAGGATGGGCAGCCCGTTGCTCAGCCGCTATCCTAAACCTATACCCGCCGTTATCGGCGGGGTGTTTTTTTT
>NZ_PDHM01000012.1:692790-778876 GCF_002573715.1 Paenibacillus sp. EZ-K15
AAGTGCGCGCATATTCATAATCTGAAAGAGTAGTGCGGGCAAGAGCCGGTTGCCCACATCATGAGGCATACGAAAACGTCTGAAGGCGCACAGCATGAAGATAAACCGCACCCCAGCGGTAGTTTTCTTTACGGTATTCGATGGCGGTGTCTAGTTGGTTTAGGCCTGTTCGATATCTTAAAAAAAACTGGACGGACTTTAAGGGGCAACCGTCATATTTTTGAACCCGGTACATATGATGTTACTAGTCCAAATGCATGTACGAGTTACGCCGCTTTGCCGTTTCCATCAAAACTCATGGAATACCGGCGGCGGGATGCTGGCGACATTGTAAAGGCTGCTCATCTGTTGCAATGGCTTTGGCTATGAGTGGAACACGAAGCGGATGCTCTTAAAGCATTTTTCCTTCGGAGTAATTTGAGGAGGGGATCTCTTTTGGAAAAAGTGGACATTTTTAAGGACATTGCCGAACGGACCGGAGGGGACATTTACTTAGGTGTTGTCGGTGCCGTCCGTACGGGAAAATCAACCTTCATCAAGCGGTTTATGGAGACGGTTGTTCTCCCGAACATTACGAACGAGGCGGATCGAGTAAGAGCTGTCGATGAGCTGCCTCAAAGTGCTGCAGGGAAAACAATCATGACAACCGAGCCGAAATTTGTGCCGAACAACGCGGTACAGATCAAAGTTACGGAAGGTCTTGAGGTCAACGTAAGATTAGTGGATTGTGTAGGCTATGCCGTTGAAGGCGCTAAGGGCTACGAGGATGAGAATGGCCCGAGAATGATCTCGACGCCATGGTTCGAAGAGCCGATTCCGTTCCAGGAAGCGGCAGAAATCGGAACCCGTAAAGTCATCCAGGAGCACTCCACACTTGGCGTTGTCGTCACGACAGACGGAAGCATTGCGGAAATTCCGCGAAGCTCTTATGTTGAGGCTGAGGAGCGCGTCATCGAGGAACTAAAGGAAGTCGGCAAGCCATTTGTGGTGGTCATTAACTCGACACGTCCACGCAGTGAAGAAGCGCTTCAGCTGCGCAATGAGCTGGCTGAGAAATACGACATTCCGGTAATGACACTAAGTGCAGCTACGATGACCGAAGATGATGTAACCGGTGTTCTTCGTGAAGTATTGTATGAGTTCCCAGTGCATGAAGTGAACGTCAATCTGCCTAGCTGGGTTATGGTGCTTAACGAGAACCACTGGCTGCGCAGCAACTATGAGAACTCGGTCAGAGATACCGTGAAGGATATCCGCCGTCTGCGTGACGTGGATCGGGTGGTCAGCCAGTTCATGGATTATGACTTCATCAACCATGCTGGACTTAGCGGCATGAATATGGGTCAGGGCGTTGCCGAGATCGATCTCTTCGCACCTGATGAACTGTATGACCGGATCTTGATGGAGGTTGTGGGTGTCGAGATTCGCGGTAAAGATCATTTGCTGCAGCTGATGCAGGAGTTCTCCCATGCCAAACGGGAATACGACCGCTTCGCTGAAGCGCTTGAAATGGTTAAAACGACAGGTTACGGTATTGCTGCTCCTTCCCTGGCTGAGATGGCGCTGGATGAGCCTGAGCTTATCCGTCAAGGCACTCGCTTCGGGGTAAGATTGAAAGCGACCGCGCCTTCCATCCATATGATTCGAGTCGATGTGGAATCCGAGTTCTCGCCGATTATCGGCACAGAGAAGCAGAGCGAAGAGCTTGTGCGCTATCTGATGCAGGATTTCGAGAACGATCCGATCAAGATTTGGGAATCCGATATATTCGGACGCTCGCTGCACTCGATCGTCCGTGAAGGCATTCAAGGCAAAATCGCGATGATGCCTGACAATGCGAGATATAAATTGCAAGAAACTTTAGGTCGGATCATCAACGAAGGTTCCGGCGGTTTGATCGCGATCATTCTTTAAGTGAGTATCGATAAGGTGTTGAATACGCAGTCGCTAACGGGTCTAAAGTCCCGATTAGCGGCTGTTTTTCGTGTTTTCTTTGGTTGGGCAGAGCAAAACGCTTGAAATTATGAGGTGGCTGTATTACTATAAATTTGTTCCGCGTCATGCATTCTAAACGCGAGATAGGGGTAAAATACCCGATTGCACGTATAATTTGCGGTAAAACGGAAACAGTGAATAGCAAGTGGAGCACATTCCTTGTTGGGGAGGTGAAAGAATGAATAAATCGGATCTGATTACACAAGTAGCTGAATCTACTGAGCTTTCTAAGAAGGATGCAACTAAAGCGGTTGATGCCGTTTTCGATGCAATCTCCGAAGCGTTGCAAAGTGGAGACAAGGTACAGCTGGTCGGCTTTGGCAACTTCGAGGTTCGCGAGCGTTCCGCACGGAAAGGCCGCAACCCGCAAACAGGTGAAGAAATCGAAATCCCTGCGAGCAAAATTCCTGCATTTAAACCTGGTAAAGCGCTCAAAGACGGAATCAAATAAAGATTTCTACATATTACCTAAGAGCACAGGTCGTGAATTCGTTCACGGCCTTTTCTTTTAGCTTACGGTGAGGAGGTCTGAACAATGGAGAACGTTCAAAACGGGGATTATTTTATCGTTAAAGCGCTGGACCATGGCGTGCAGGTGATTGGCCTTACCCGCGGTCAGGACACCCGGTTTCATCATACCGAGAAGCTGGACAAAGGCGAGGTCATCATCGCCCAGTTCACGGATCATACATCTGCGGTCAAAATCCGCGGCAAAGCTGAGGTCATGACCAAACACGGGAAGATTGAATCCGGCATCTGATTAGACTTATCATCTTGGCTAAGCCCCACCAAATTGGTGGGGCTTTTTTATGTTTGATGTTTCCGTGGATAGATTGTGTGGTAACCAATTGTTAAAGGACCCTTGTTGGATTCGCGAACGTTGTATATACTAGCGGAATGAATAAAAATACGAAAGGATGTTTAAAGAAATCATGGCAAAGCAATTTAGAGAGGGACAATATGTGGTGGTCCCTGAAAATCCGGTATCCCTGTTTCTGTTCAGCAGTACTCGCTCCGGCTGGATTTGGCTGCTCGTGAGGCTGTATCTCGGTTATTCCTGGTTAACGTCGGGACTGAAAAAGCTGACGGCGGAAGCCTGGACGGGAAGCGAAGCCGGCGCGGCCATTCAGGGGTTTGTCGGGGGAGCGCTGGCTAAGGCGGAAGAGGGGAAGGACGTCACCGGATGGTATGCTTCTTTTCTCGAAGGGTTCGTGCTTCCCAACGCCAAGCTGTTTTCGTATATGGTGTCCTTCGGCGAGGTGTTGGTCGGACTCGGGCTGATTTTGGGTCTGCTGACGGGCATTGCCGCGTTTTTCGGCGGATTAATGAATGCCAGCTTTTTATTCGCGGGCACGGTAAGCTCCAATCCGTTATTCTTTATATTGGCCACATGGCTGGTAATGGCCTGGAAAGTGGCGGGCTGGTATGGTCTGGACCGCTGGGCGCTGCCGCTGCTGGGTACGCCTTGGAGCCGCAGGCGCAAGGATCAGGACATTCCGGAATAAATTTGATTTTGCTCTAAAAGTAACATTCGTCACTTTTGCAAACGCGTTTGTCAAGTACAATTCCAACAGACCGCGGCCATGAAATCCTTTAATCTGAAATCAGATCAATTGGATAAAGGATGATGGTCATGGGAATCCGAGCTTTTTTTAAACTGGTGGAAATTCAGACAAAGGTAGCCAGCATGATTCCGTTTCTGTTCGGAACTTTGTATGCACTGTTTCGTTTTCAGCAGTTCGATGGGTATCATTTTGCCCTGATGCTCGCATCATTGCTGTCGTTTGATATGGCAACGACGGCGATCAATAACTATTACGATTATAAAAAAGCGATTAAAAAGAACGGCTTCGGTTACGAGGAGCACAATGCCATTGTACGTTATAATCTTAAGGAGCCTGCGGTGGTGTCCGCCATCATCTTGCTGCTCTTGACAGCCATTGGTGCGGGGATCGCGCTATTCCTGTCTACGGGCTGGTTGATCCTGCTGCTCGGGGGAATGTCTTTTGCCGTAGGGATATTATATTCGTTCGGACCGATTCCGATCTCGCGGATGCCGCTAGGCGAGCTGTTCTCCGGATTGTTCATGGGATTTGTCATTATATTTATTTCGGCTTGGATCCATTCGGAAGGCAGCCATCTGGCGGTTTTGGACCTGCACGGCAGCGTTCTGTCCCTTCAGGTGAACCTTCCTGAGGTACTGCTGCTGCTGGTGGTATCACTGCCGGCCATCCTTGGGATTGCCAACATCATGTTGGCCAACAACATCTGCGACATGGATGAGGATATGGAGAACAAGCGGTATACACTGCCGGTATATATAGGATTCAGACCTTCTCTAAAGCTGTTCCGAATTCTGTATTGCCTTGCTTATCTGGACCTGGCGGCTCTTCTCCTGATGAAGGTGCATCCCGTGTTAGTGCTTCTGGTGTTTGTCACCCTTGTCCCGATTTATAAAAAAAGCGCCGTTTTCACCGCCCATCCTTCCAAAGAGAAGACATTTGTGATAGCGGTGCAAAATTTCGTGCTCATGAATCTGGCGCGGATCGCCGCGCTGGGGGTAGCAGTGGTATTGACTTCTCGACCCTTTTTCTAAACCGAATACGGTTTGTTTTACCTGAAGCAGGCATAGCCTGCTTTTTTTCTTTATACAATGAGGTATGGACTAATGAGGACCGGAAGAAACTAGGAAAAGAGGAGGTTTAGGATATGAAGCACTGGCAATCTGTACGAGCCGTACTCCTACCCGCGGCGATTGCATTCATCATGCTCGCACTGTTAATGGGGCTTCAATCGCAAGCCCGTTATAAGGTCGGCGCTGTGACCGCGGCGATACCCTATCACAGCCGCGAATTAAGCGATGCCGGATTAGTGGACTCCCTAAAGAATCTTCCTCTTCATCTGAAAATAAGCCGGGCAGATTATGATGAAGGCGCGTTGACGCTGGATATCAAATTGAGCGACCCCGCGGAGACGGCTGCCGAGGTTTATGTAGATATCGCCAGCATTATGTCCTTTGCGTTCGAAGGAACGGATAATGTGCAGCAGTTGTATCTAAGAGTAGTAGCCATCGATCGTTGGGGAGGGAAGCGGTATATGCTGCTGGCTTCGAATATGAGCAAGGATACCTGGGACTCACGCTATGCAGAAGCTCTAACCCAACTTGAGAACGGCGATGTTCCGCCATCTATTGCTGCCGCTCTTAACCTAACGTTTACGAATCTTTGGCTAAAGCAGTTCAGCAGCCCATGATAGGGGTAAAATAGTAAGTGACAGGGCATGTACGTGTCTTGAACATGTGTTATAATAGATTGGATTGTGAGCTCAATTGGACAAAAGAACATCAAGTGCACGGAGGCTGAGAATGAAATCGTATCGCGTACCAGAACTGGCAGAGAAATATTTAAATTATGATATGATTCAAAACCACACGGAACTTCCGAATTTTCCGGATGCCCGTGTTCATTTGCTATACATATTTTTAAAGGATTCGGGACGAAATCTTGCCGGTCATGAAGAATTGTACGCACTGGTTACCTCACTGGTTCAAGTGGGACTCGATACGCATGAGAGCATCGACGTTACGGAGGGCAATCAAGGAGAGGCGATGATGCGATCCCGGCAGTTAAAAGTGCTTGCAGGGGATTACTTCAGCAGTCGTTTTTATCAACTCCTTGCCTTAAAGGGCGAAATTGCTGTCATCTCGCTTCTTAGCAAGGCTGTTAGCGATGTGAACGTGTTGAAGATGAGATTGTACGGCAAAATGAAAAAAACGCTGCTGCCTTCTGAAGAATATCTACGGCTAACGGTACAGCTGAATATGCAGCTGTTTCTTTCTTTTACTCCGCTGCTTGAGAAGTCCGTACAAGAAACATGGGAGAAGCTGCTCAAGGAATTTACGGAATGTGAAACACTTGTGAGGGAGATGGAACGCTGTGTGACGCCTGAAATTGGCAGATGCGGTTACGTGTACTGGCATCTGATCGAATCGGGGAGCGACGAGGAACGGAAAATGCTGGTTGGCAAGAAGACGGATATGAAGGACTGGAGGAAGTTGATCCTGAAGCACAAGGTTTCGGAGAAGCTGCTGGACAAGCTGCGCGAATCCGTTAATGCCGTACAGCTGCTGCTGGCAAGCCGTGTAGGAGAGAGCCCGTACGCCGGTATGCTGGACCCGTTCCTGAAACGGCTCAGCACGTATAGGTCCGTCGTTAGTGAAGGGTAGGGGGATGCTGTGGATAATCAAACAACGAAGTTAGACATGAATAAGCATGATGGCAAAAATCCGAAAGAGCAATACGTCCACTCCGTCTTTGAAAGCATTTCGGGAAAATATGATATTATGAATGATATTCTGAGCTTTCGAAGACATAAAGCCTGGCGCAAGTTTACGATGAAAAAGATGAACATGCGCCAAGGCGATACAGCTATCGATTTATGCTGTGGTACTTGTGACTGGACGATCAGTATGGCCCAGGCAAGTGAATCAGGACACATAGTCGGACTCGATTTCAGTGAGGGGATGCTGAATGTCGGCCGGGGGAAGGTTGCCAAACAGGGGCTGGACCAACAGATAGATCTGATTCAGGGAAACGCCATGAGCCTGCCGTTCGAAGACAATCAGTTCGATTACGCGACGATCGGTTTCGGTCTTCGCAATGTGCCGGATTACATGCAGGTTCTGCATGAGATGAAACGCGTGGTTAAGCCTGGCGGGATGGTTGTATGTTTGGAATTGTCCAAGCCGACTTGGCAGCCGTTCAAAGGCATTTATTATTTCTACTTTCAACAAGTGCTGCCTCGGATGGGGAAACTGGTAGCCAAGCGTTACGAGCAGTATAAGTGGCTGCCGGAATCGCTGGCTTTGTTCCCAGGACGAGAGGAGCTTGCCGAAGCTTTCCGTCAGACCGGACTTAAACAGGTTCAGGCCTATCCCTTGACTGGTGGCATAGCAGCCTTACATATTGGGATCAAGGAGAATCTGGATGTTTAAGAAAATAGGAACTTATCTTGAAATGATTAAAGTGGAGCATACACTGTTTGCTCTGCCTTTCGCTTTTATGGGGGCGATTCTAGGATCGGCCGTTGTGTTTGACCAATTACCATCCTGGGGAGATATCGGCTGGATCTTTCTTGCCATGTTCGGCGCACGCAGCGCAGCCTTCGGATTGAATCGGCTCACGGACCAGCATATCGATGCCAAGAACCCCCGCACCGTAAATCGCGCCATTCCGGCAGGGCTGCTGAAGCCGCTGGAAGTTATCTTATTCATTATTCTGTCTTTCGCGGTGTTTTTCTGGGCCACTTACATGCTGGATCCATTTGCTTTCCGTTTGCTGCCTATTGCTATTTTTATGCTTATTATTTATTCATACACCAAACGGTTTACTTGGCTTTGCCATCTGGTGCTCGGGCTTACAACAGCGTTGGCTCCGCTTGGCGGATGGGTTGCGGTAACCGGTCAAATCGACTGGAAGGCCATTGTGTTCTATATCGCGCTTGCGTTCTGGACGGCGGGATTTGATATTGTTTACGCTTGCCAGGATGAGAAGTTTGATGCTACAGAAAAGCTGTATTCGATTCCATCCCGGTTCGGCTTGCATAAAGCATTGTGGTTCGCACGCGGATTTCACGTTGTAACAGCCATCGGTTTTATCGTTCTTTTCTTTGCCACACCGGTTGGCTGGTGGTATTTGATCGGCATGATCATCGCCTGCGGAATTTTGTTCTATCAGCATTACATCTTGTCGCCTAACGATATGAGCCGTCTGCAAACTGCCTTTTTTACGATGAACAGTACACTGAGCATCATCCTATTTGTATTCACTTTAATTGATTTGGTGGTGCGGTATATCTGATGAAATCCATGCGCAGAAAAAGCTGGGTTGTCGGTATTACGGGAGCCAGCGGCAGCATCTACGGTGTTCGCCTTACCGAGAGCCTGCTCTCGCTGGGATATGATGTGCATTTGATCATTTCCAATGCGGGGTGGCGTGTCCTGAAGGAGGAAATGGGCTTTCAGGCAGGCAACCGCGAAGAAGTGCTGGCCGAGAAATTCGGCGGATACGAGGGGAGTGTGATGTACCATCCGATCTCCGACATTGGGGCCACGATCGCCAGTGGATCTTTCCTGGTGGAAGGCATGATCATCATGCCATGCTCCATGGGGACATTATCCTCAGTGGCACACGGATCTTCCGACAATCTGATGGGACGCGCCGCGGATGTGATGATGAAAGAAGGCCGTCCTCTGGTGCTTGTCCCGAGAGAGACGCCTCTGCATGCCATTCACCTGGAGAACATGCTGACGCTGGCCAAGCTTGGCGTCAAAATCATTCCCGCAATGCCCGCGTTCTATTACGGACCGAAGACCATTGATGATGTCGTGAATTTTCTGGTCGGCAAGGTATTGGACAGCTTGCGCATCGAACATCAACTGTATACGAGATGGGGAGACTAGCAGGCCCGGGGTGCATCGAAGGCGTTAGCGGCTGTTGAAATGACGACTCTACGAACCTGTGCTGCGATTTTGACGAACGACAACAGGAAGGGTTAAGCTTATATTTCAAGTCGTAGATCAACTTGGCTTGCTAAGATCGCAAGGTAGTGCCGGAGTTATGGAATGAGAATCTAAGCATATGGGTGAAAAGATGAAACGATTTGACATATTCGGAACATTAAAAAAAGATATGGACGTTATCGAGAAGGAACTCTATCTCAGCGTCGAGGGCGACAGCCCCGAGCTGACAGAGACTTCCTTGCATCTGCTTAGAGCAGGAGGCAAGCGGCTCCGCCCTGTTTTTGTACTGATGGGCGGTAAGTTCGGCGACTATGACATTGACAAGCTGAAACATGTGGCCGTGCCGCTTGAGATGATTCACAGCGCATCGCTCGTTCACGATGACGTGATCGATGATGCGGACACGCGGCGCGGCAAGCCAACGGTAAAAGCGAAATGGGACAACCGGATTGCCATGTATACCGGCGACTATATTTACGGCAAGGCGCTGGAGCTGACGACCCACCTGAAGCAGCCAGAGATTCATCAGATTCTCGCCAAGGCCATGGTTGAAATGTCCATCGGCGAAATGGAGCAGATTCGCGATTTCTTTAATACCGATCAAGACGTCAGAAGATACCTTCTTCGCATTCGCCGCAAGACGTCGCTCTTGATCGCCGTCAGCTGCCAGCTCGGAGCACTGGCTGCGGATGCGGACCGCAGAGTCGCAAACAGCCTGTATCGATTCGGATATAACGTCGGCATGGCCTTTCAGATTCAAGACGATCTTCTGGATCTATGCGGGACGGAGAAGCAGATTGGCAAGCCGCCGGGGAGCGATATGAGGCAGGGAAATATTACGCTGCCCGTTATATTTGCGCTCGAAGATAGCAAACGGAGGGAGCCGCTGCTGCAAGAGCTGGATCGAATTCATACACTGAATGGTCAGTGTGATGTGACTGACGCTGTGAAGCTTGTAACCTCTAGCGATGGTATATCGAGATCTGAGGCACTAGCTGATCGGTATATCCGTAAAGCATTGGACGCATTGGATACTTTGCCTGACATCAAGACCAAAAAACAGCTTAGAGATATCGCAAATTTTATTACGAAGCGGTCATATTAGCCTTAACCATGAGGTTGCTTTCTGTTAAAATACGGGTACAAACATGTAACATCACCTGAGCATGGAATGATTGTTCAATATCCTAGAATGAGGGGAAGCGTGATGAGGCCAATGGAACGTACTTTTTTAATGATTAAACCGGATGGTGTACAGCGTGGGCTGATCGGCCGAATCGTCGGCCGTTTGGAGGATAAAGGATTCAAGCTGGTTGCAGGCAAGTTCCTGCAGATTTCAGACGAGCAGGCCAAGCGCCATTATGCGGAACATGAAGGCAAAGATTTTTTTGAAAACCTGGTTGGGTTTATAACGTCCGGACCGGTGTTTGCGATGGTGTGGGAAGGGGACGACATTATAGCTTTGTCCCGCCAAGTGATCGGCAAAACGAATGTGAAGGATGCGCTGCCCGGGACGATTCGTGGGGATTTTTCAGCCCATACACCGCACAATCTGATTCATGGATCGGATTCACCGGAGAGTGCGCAACGCGAAATTGCCAATTTCTTTGAAGAGAAGGAATTGGTTGAATATAACAAGACGCTGTCCCCTTGGCTGTAAGCTAAGGAAGCGGCATAATCTGATTAAACAGGATGATACGATGACGGAACATGAACCTGTGCTGGATGATCCGGATTATATAGGCTTTGTTCGCAGTATCGAACGAAGCACGGGGATCAATCTGGCAGATTATAAAGAAGCGCAGATGAAGCGAAGGCTGACAACACTGCGTTTGAAGAAGGGGTTTGAAACCTTTTCGGCCTTCTACGACGCGATGATGAAGGACAAGCCATTATTTCATGAGTTTTTGGACCGGATGACAATTAATGTCTCGGAGTTTTGGCGCAATCCCAACCGGTGGGAAGTTCTCCGTGACAAAATATTACCAGAGATATCCCGGCAGAATCCCGGGGTATTGAAAATATGGAGCGCCGCCTGCTCCACGGGTGAGGAGCCATATACGCTTGCCATGATACTGTCCGAACAGAACATGCTGAGCCGTGCGCGCATCGTGGCGACAGACATTGATGATGGGGCATTACATAAAGCGAAGGAAGGCCTATATGTCGAGAGGTCATTGAAAGATGTGCCTCCGGATGTAGCCACCCGCTATTTTAAGGAAGAAGGTTCGGTGTATCGCTTCAGTGAGCATTTGAAGAAGGAAGTAACCTTTCATAAGCAGAATTTGCTGACGGACCGGTTTGAGACTGGATATGATCTGATTGTTTGCCGAAACGTGATGATTTATTTCACGGAAGGGGCCAAGCATAAGCTGTACCAGAAGTTTGCGTCAAGCCTGAAGCCAGGCGGATTTTTGTTTGTGGGCAGCACGGAGCAGATCTTTAATCCTGGACAATATAATCTGGAGAGCAACGAGACTTTCTTCTACCGTAAAATTTAATAGAAATGGCTATCATAACGCATAAGCGCTTTTCAATCCGGAGGATGAGAGGCGCTTTTGCTTGTCCTGCGGCATTCTTGTCAAAGCGTTAGACCTATACTATAATGAGCAGAAGATATTTACGGAGTTTAGCGGTTTAACGCTTAAAAGTTTAAAGGGGGAAAAGCATCATGAGCTTACGCTTTTTAACTGCTGGGGAAACACACGGTCCTCAGTTGACTACCATAATCGAAGGACTTCCAAGCAATTTGGAGCTTGATTTCGAAGCATTGAACTTTCAGCTTCATCGGAGACAGAAGGGGTATGGCCGGGGACGCCGCATGCAGATCGAGAAGGATACCGCGCAAATCCTTGGGGGTGTGCGTCACGGATATACAACGGGTGCGCCAATCGCGTTGGTCGTGCAGAATAACGACTGGAAGCATTGGCAGAACATTATGAACGTGGAGCCGATTGAAGGCAACGACGAGGTGAAAAGACGGGTGCACCGCCCAAGACCGGGGCATGCTGACTTGAACGGCGGTTTGAAGTACAACCTGAAGGATCTGCGTAATGTGCTGGAACGCTCCAGTGCCCGTGAAACCACAGTCCGCGTAGCGGTTGGCGCTATCGCCAGACAATTCCTGGCACAATTCGGCGTCAAAGTGGCAGGCCAGGTCATCCGGATTGGCGAGATCGAAGCTCCCCCGCATAATCTTTCGATTGATGAGCTGATCGAGCGTACGGAAGCCTCCTCGGTTCGCGTGGTGGATGAAGAGACGGAGAAGAAGATGGAAGCCTACATAGATCAGATCAAAAAAGAAGGCGACTCCATTGGCGGCATCGTGGAATGTATCATCGAAGGCTTGCCGGTCGGACTGGGCAGTCATGTCCAATATGACCGCAAGCTGGATGGCCGCATCGCACAAGGCGTGATGTCGATCAATGCCTTTAAAGGTGTTGAGGTCGGCATCGGATTTGAAGCAGGCGAACTGCCCGGTTCCAAGGTGCATGACGAGATTATGTACAGTGAAGAGCGCGGATACTACCGCGCAACCAATCGCCTAGGCGGATTTGAAGGCGGGATGACCAACGGCATGCCGATCGTTGTTCGCGGCGTCATGAAGCCGATTCCAACGCTGTACAAGCCGCTTCAAAGCGTGGATATCGATACGAAGGAAGCTTTCGCGGCGCAGGTTGAACGCTCGGATGCCTGTGCGGTTCCCGCAGCCAGCGTTGTTATGGAGCATGTGGTGACCTGGGAGGTAGCGAAGGCGTTTCTTGAGAAGTTTGGCGGTGATTCGATGGAAGAAATTCATGCGAATTACCAGAACTACCTGAAGCAGCTGGAGAACTACTGATATGAGAACACTTCAGGTGGAGCTGGGAGAGCGTTCATATCCGATTTATATCGGAGCTGGGATTTTGGATACGATTGGTGAGTTAAGCATGAAGCATGGAATTACACGCAAGAGCCCGCATTTGATCGTAACGGATGATAAAGTGGCGCCTCATTATTTGTCTCAAGTGGAAGAGCAGTTAAAGTCGGAAGGATATACGGTTATTTCTCACATTGTCCCTTCCGGTGAATCCTCCAAATCGCTTCAGGTCTATGAAGAGGTAATGACGACAGCGATCAACGGTAAACTGGACCGCAGCTCGGCAGTATTTGCGCTGGGCGGAGGCGTTGTAGGTGATTTGGCTGGATTCGTCGCGGCAACGTACATGCGCGGCGTGACATTTGTCCAGATCCCGACTACTATCCTGGCCCATGACAGCAGCGTCGGCGGCAAAGTGGCGGTCAACCATCCGTTAGCTAAAAATATGATCGGCGCGTTCCATCAACCCGTCATGGTGGTTTACGATGTGAATACGCTGATGTCTTTGCCTCCGCGTGAGGTATCTTCTGGTCTTGCGGAAATGGTGAAGCATGGCTTGATCCTGGACCGTGATTTTGCCTATTGGTGCCGGGAGAACGGATCGAAGCTGCTGAGCCTCGATCCCGATACATTGATATACGGCCTGGAGCGCGGATGTGCGATCAAGGCGAACGTAGTATCCCAGGATGAGCGGGAAGGTGGTTTGCGTGCCATCCTTAATCTGGGGCATACCATCGGCCATGCCATTGAAGCCGTTGGCGGCTACGGACGCTTCTTGCACGGTGAGGCGATTGCAATCGGAATGGCGGGCTCGGCCCGCCTTGCAGAAAAGCTTGGCAGATCTGCGGATCTGCACAACGAGACAGTGAGCATGCTGAAGGCGGTGAATCTGCCGGTAATCTTGCCAGGTGACGTCTCGGTTGAGCGGATTATGGATGCGATGCAGCACGATAAAAAGTTCGCCGAGGGGAATATGGTATTTATCGTACCGGAATCCATCGGCTCCGTTAGCATCGTTAAGGATGTACCGGTAGAAGCTGTTCGAACTGTGGTTGAACAGTTGAAGGGAGAGGGATAGTTCATGATGAATCGGGGAATCCGGGGGGCGACAACCGTCACCCGTAACGATGAGCAGGAAATTGTACAGGAAACGCTGCGGCTGCTTGAAGAGATGGTGAGACGCAACGAGCTCCAGCCGGAGTATATCAGCAACATATGGATTACGATGACACAGGATCTGGATGCGACGTTTCCAGCCAAAGCGATACGCCAGCTGGAGGGCTGGGATCTCGTCCCTTTAATGTGTTCGGTTGAAATACCGGTTCAAGGCAGTCTGCCGCGCTGCATCCGGTTTATGGTGCAGGTCAATACGGACAAAAGCCAGAGCGAGATCAAGCATGTGTATTTGAACGAAGCCAAGCGGCTGCGTCCGGATTTATCAGGCTCCAACGCTTGATGTTGAAATTTAGGGTTGCAGTAACACGGCATCATCCTGTATAGTGATATCAGAATAGCTGAGTAGAGTTAGGTTTTACAGATGAGTTGAGTTGAGAAGAGCTGAGGCATTTTAGGCAATAACATAATCGGGATTAAGGATGAACTTGATTTCATGATGAATAGTACAGCACGTTCACACGGCTGGTTACAAGCCTATTTCTTGTATCCGTCTAAGGAACAACAGCCGCTGTAGTTTGTCGTTGAATAGTTGGAATTCCTTGACCGCGCTCTTTTTTCATAGACTTATTCTGAACGTTAACCTCTACTTCGGTAGAGGTTTTTTTGTTGTATACCATCAATTAAGGAGGGATTGACATGGCGAATCCATCAATGGAGCAAGTGGTGGCTATGGCAGGTGAATATAACCTGATTCCGGTAGCGATCAGACTGTTAGCCGACATGGAAACCCCGATTCGCATTTTTCAGCGGTATGCGGAACGGAAGCGGGCATTTTTACTTGAAAGCGTTGAGGGTGGAGTACAGTGGGCACGGTATTCGTTTATCGGAACAGACCCCTTCTTAATGATTACGGGTAAAAAAGGCAAGATCGAAATTGAAAGGAACGGAGAGCGTTCCCTGCTGAAAGGAAAGCCTGTCGAGGAGTTAAAGGCGCTGCTGCGAACGTACCGCAGCCCGCAGCTGAAGGAGATGCCACCTTTTACCGGAGGGGCTATCGGATTTTTCGGATATGACTTGCTCCAATATTATGAGAAGCTTCCGGCACATGCGATGGACGATCTCGGAATGGATGATATCCGGTTCATGTTTTGCGATCAAGTCATTGTCTTCGACCATGTGAAACAGCAGATCATGCTGGTTGGCAACGTACACGTGAAACCGGGTGATTCGGACGAAAACATTCGGCAAAGCTATCGGGATGTATGCCGCACCTTGGAAGCAGCAGCCGAGCAGCTGCAAGAGCAGGGACCGCGGGAGAACGTGAACTCCAAAGGCATTCCGGCGGATGTTGATATGGGAGACATTAAATCCAATATGACAAAAGAGAAGTACCTCTCCAATGTGGAGCAAGCGAAGGAATACATTCGCGCAGGGGACATTTTTCAGGTGGTATTGTCCCAGCGCTTCCATATTGAGACCGAAGTATCGCCGCTTCACGTATACCGGGTGCTGAGAACGCTGAATCCTTCGCCATATATGTATTACCTCAAAATGGACGACGACATTATCGTAGGAACCTCCCCGGAAGCCCTGGTGAAGGTGGATGGACGAAGATTGGAAACTAGACCGATTGCAGGCACCAGGCCTAGAGGCAGCGATGAGGCCGAAGACCAGGCGCTGGCCGATGATCTGCTGCAGGACGAGAAGGAACGCGCCGAGCATTTGATGCTGGTGGATCTGGGGCGTAATGACCTGGGCCGTGTGTCAGAGTTCGGCACGGTGAAGTGCGACACGTTCATGGAGATTGAAAAATACTCCCATGTGATGCATATGGTATCCAGCGTTTCAGGTCAGCTGAGTGAGGATAAGGATTTCTTCGATGCTTTTCTGTCCTGCTTGCCGGCAGGAACAGTATCCGGTGCTCCGAAACTAAGGGCCATGGAAATTATTGCGGAGCTAGAGCGGGAGGCCAGAGGCGCGTATGCCGGGGCCATCGGTTATCTCGGCTTTGGCGGCAATATGGATTCCTGCATTACGATCCGTACGATCATTTTCCGTCAGGGCAAAGCTTATGTTCAGGCGGGGGCAGGCATCGTATGGGACTCCGTACCGGAGAAGGAATATGAAGAAACCGTCAACAAAGCCAAAGGGATGCTGAAGGCGATCCGCGTCGCTGAAGCGATGTTCCCGTCCAGCACGGATGCTAACGATTTAATTAATCAGGATTATCTGTACCAATACACACCTTAAACCGAAGGAGGAGAACGTAATGAACGTCATGGAAACGATGCAATCCAGCCTTACGAAGCTGATTCAAGGTCATGATTTGAGCCGGGACGAAGCACGCGGGGTCATGCAGTCCATTATGGAAGGCCAGGCAACCCATTCTCAAATCGGGGCGCTGCTTACTGCCCTGAGAATGAAGGGGGAGACAGTTGAAGAGATCACCGGCTTCGCCGAGGCGATGCGTGGTGCGGGCGGGCGCGTCGTTACCGAGCGGAACCAGCTGCTGGATACATGCGGCACAGGAGGATCCGGGATTCACAAGTTTAACATTTCTACCGTATCCGCCATTATCTCCTCCTCGGTTTCGGTCAGAGTGGCCAAACACGGCAACCGCTCGGCATCTGGAAGAGCGGGCAGCGCCGATGTGCTGGAAGCGCTGGGCGTGAATATCCACTTGACGGCAGAGCAAGCGACAGCCTGTCTGAATGATATCGGAATCTGTTTCCTGTTTGCCCAGATCTATCATCCATCGATGAAATATGCGGCAGGTCCTCGCAAAGAGCTCGGGGTTCGAACCGTATTTAACATGCTGGGGCCTTTGACAAATCCGGCGGGCGCAGATCGGCAGATGCTCGGGATATACGACATGAACAAAACGGAAACCATCGCACAGGTGCTCAAGGAGCTTGGCTTAAAGCGTGCCATGGTGGTGACCAGCCATGATGGTTTGGATGAAATCAGCATCTCCGCGCCTACGCGAGTCTCCGAGCTCCGTGGCGGAGAAGTCCGTACTTATGATATTCATCCGCATGATCTGGGACTGTCAGTTCATCCGATGAGCGATATTCTGGGCGGTGATGCCAAAGAGAACGCAGCCATTATCGGATCGGTGCTGCGTGGTGAGCGCAGTGCTTATCGGGATATCGTGCTTGCTAATGCCGGTGCCTGCATCTATGTGTCTGGGCTTGCGGATAGTTTGGCCGAAGGTGTGCAGCGCGCAGCGGGAGCCATCGATTCAGGGCTGGCTCAGTCTAAGCTGGAGCAGCTGATCTCAAGAACGGGGGAAATGAGTTATGTATCTTGATCGAATAGTCGAAACGAAGCGCAGAGAGGTTGCGGAGCTGCGAGAAACATTCAGCATCTCGGAGGCCAAGAGGCAAATCGCGGATTTACCGCCGACTCTCGGTTTTGAGAAGGCGTTGTCCACGGGGCGTAAACGCAGCATGGGATTAATCGCCGAGGTGAAGAAGGCTTCGCCGTCCAAAGGATTAATTCGTCCGGACTTTGACCCGGTTATGATCGCCAAAGCTTATGAGGCAGCCGATGCCGATTGCCTATCCGTGCTGACCGACAAGGACTATTTTCAGGGCAGTGGAGAGTATTTGAAAGCGGTAAGGGCGGCTGTCAACATTCCTTTGCTGCGCAAGGATTTTATTATCGACGAAACTCAGATTTACGAAGCGCGCCTGTTGGGTGCGGACGCGGTTCTCTTGATCGCGAGCATACTGGAGCCGCAACAGATCGCGGTGTTTATAGACATCGCCGGCTCTATTGGCTTGGATTGCCTGATTGAGGTCCATGATGGGCAGGAGCTGGAATCGGTTCTTAAGCTGGGAACAGCACAGCTTATCGGAATTAACAACCGCAATCTGCGGACCTTTGAAACATCGCTGCAGACAACGGCGGATATCGCGGCACAAGTTCCGCAGGGAGTTACGTTGATCAGCGAGAGCGGAATATCAGGCCCCGCCGATATTTCCTACTTGCATTATGTTGGGGCACATGGTGTTCTGGTAGGGGAGCATTTCATGCGCCAGCAGGATGTGTTCCGTGCAGTAAACGATTTGATGGGACCCTTGCCGATCGCTGCAGACATAGAATAAAGGGGATATTAAGTGATGAGTACGGCGCTAAAAATATGTGGACTTCAAAGCGTTGAAGTGCTAAAATCTATGATAAACTTACCTGTGGATTATATCGGATTCGTATTTGCCAAGAGCCGGCGGAAGGTATCTCCGCAGCAGGCTGCGCAGCTTATTCAAGTATTGCGGGAATGGGATCATGACATGATTCCCGCAGCCGTCGGCGTCTTGGTTAACCCTGATTTGGATGAGCTGGAAGAGCTTCTACGAGAAGCAGCGCTCGATGTGGTGCAGCTGCATGGTCAGGAATCGCCGCAATTTTGCCGGGAAGTGAAGGAGCGCTTCCCGGTTTCCGTTTTTAAGGCGGTATCGATCGAGAGTGACCGCTCGGAAGCGGAACGTCTGTCAGCACTGGATACGTATGCGGGCAGCATCGACGGATTGTTGATCGACACGTACGATCCGGTATATGGCGGAGGGTCTGGTAAGACATTTGCCTGGGATCTCATCCCACCTTACCAGCAGTGGGCGAAACGGCAAGGGATCCCCTTGTTTGTAGCCGGCGGATTGGATTCGGATAATGTATCGCATTTAATAGGTCAATACGCTCCGTACGGCGTGGATGTATCCAGCGGCGTTGAGAGTGAACCTGGCGTGAAGGACATAAACAAAGTGATTGCATTCGTAGAAAGGGTGAAGGGGAAATGACACAGCTTCCTGATCGTAATGGACGTTTCGGAGTGTTTGGTGGCCGGTTCGTACCGGAAACACTCATGAACGCTTTAATAGAGCTTGAACAAGAGTATAACCGCTTTTCGGAGGATCCTGCGTTCAAAGAGGAGATTGCCTATTTGCTTAAACAGTATTCCGGACGGGAAACGCCGTTATATTTTGCCGAGCGGCTCAGCAAACACCTCGGCAAGGCTAAAATTTATCTGAAGCGTGAGGATTTGAACCATACAGGCGCACACAAAATCAACAACGCCATTGCTCAGGGCGTGTTAGCCAAGCGTATGGGCAAAGGCAAGGTCATTGCCGAAACGGGAGCCGGACAGCATGGCGTTGCCACTGCAACCGTGGCCGCTCTGCTCGGTCTCGAATGCAAGGTGTTCATGGGCGAAGAGGATACCAAGCGGCAGCAGTTGAACGTATTCCGTATGAAAATGCTTGGAGCCGAAGTGATTCCGGTGACGTCGGGAAGCCGAACGCTGAAAGATGCCGGCAATGAGGCGCTTCGCTACTGGGTCAGCAACGTAGAGGATACCTTCTATGTACTTGGCTCCGCAGTAGGTCCGCATCCGTATCCGATGATGGTGCGGAACTTCCAGCGGATTATTGGTGACGAGACCCGCAAGCAGATTCTGGAGACGGAAGGAAGACTGCCCAACATGATTCTTGCACCAATCGGTGGAGGGAGCAATGCGATCGGCATGTTCTACCCGTTCCTGGAAGATGAGGAAGTCGGTTTGGTTGGTGTCGAAGCGGCTGGCAAAGGGGTAGATACCGATTTTCATGCGGCTACCATGTCCAAGGGGACCCATGGCGTATTCCAGGGATCGATGAGTTATTTGCTACAGGATGAGTATGGACAGGTTCAGGAGGCGCATTCCATTTCTGCCGGCCTTGATTATCCCGGCGTTGGACCTGAGCACTCCTACTTAAAAGATATTGAGCGTGTGCAGTATGTGCCTATAACCGACCAAGAGGCATTGGATGCCTTGCAGCTGCTATGCCGCACGGAAGGTATTATTCCTGCGCTGGAATCTGCGCATGCCGTAGCGCAAGCAGTAAAAATGGCGTCTGACTGGACCGAAGACGATATCGTCGTCATTAATTTGTCCGGTCGCGGTGACAAGGACGTGGAGTCCATCATGGCTTACACGGGAGGGAAAACCGAATGAACCGAATTGACCAGACCTTTGCGTCGTTGAAACAACAAAACAAGACGGCCTTGATTCCTTATCTGACCGTTGGGGATCCGGACGTGAAATCGACGCTCGATATCATTCATGAGCTTGAAATTGCAGGAGTCGATATTATCGAACTCGGTGTTCCTTATTCTGATCCCCTCGCCGATGGCCCGGTCATCCAGCGTGCTTCCGAGCGCGCCCTGAAGAGCAAGGTGACCATTCGCACTTGCATGGAGACTGCGCGCCTGGCGAGAGAACGGGGCAGTAAGCTGCCGTTCATCCTGTTCACCTATTACAATCCGGTTCTGCAGACCGGACTGGATGTTTTCTTTGAAGAAGTGGTAAGGAATGATATCAGCGGCCTGATCATTCCGGATCTGCCGGTGGAAGAATCCGCAGAGATTCGGAAACGGGCTCATGCTGCGGACGTTCACCTGATTCCGCTGGTGGCACCTACCTCCCATGAACGGATTGCTAGCATCGCTTCGGAAGCGACCGGCTTTGTGTATTGCGTATCCTCGCTTGGCGTGACAGGCGAGCGCACCGATTTTTATTCGGGAGTGGAAGCCTTTCTTGAAACGGTGAAGCAATATAGTAACGTGCCCATCGCGATTGGCTTTGGCATTTCGTCCGGGGAACAGGTCGCCAGGTTCTCGAAAATCTGCGACGGCGTTGTTGTTGGCAGTGCCATCGTGCGTCAGATCGAATCGACGATTCCTCTTCTTGAGAAGGAAGAGACAAGACAGCACGGACTTTTGCAAATCAGGGAGTTTGTGGCACAATTAAAGGGTTAGTGTTGTCCATAGCAGTTATGAAAGGTGAGGCGAATATCGTATGAAACCGAAAGCGCAAATTGTTAATCTTCCTGTATATCAACCCGGGAAGCCCATCGAAGAAGTCAAAAAAGAATTAGGCCTGGATGTTGTCATTAAACTGGCCTCCAACGAGAATCCATACGGCTGCTCGCCGCGAGCAACCGAAGCCATTACCGCTGAACTCGGTACGCTCAGCTTGTATCCGGATGGAAGTGCGGCTGATTTAACGGCGGAGCTTGCTGAGCAGCTTGGTATTGAACGCAATCAGATTATTTTCGGATGCGGATCCGATGAAATCATCGCTCTCATTATTCGGGCGTTCCTGGAGCCGGGAGACGAAACCATTATGGCCGATCAGACCTTCTCGGTTTATAAAACGAATGCGGATATCGAAGGCGCAACAAGCATTGAGGTACCTCTGGTTAATGGGAAGCATGATCTGCCGGGCATGGCTAAAGCCGTTACGGACCAAACCAAAATCATCTGGGTGTGCAATCCGAATAATCCGACCGGAACTATCGTTTCCGAAAGCGAGCTGGTATCTTTCCTGGATGAAGTCCCGGCTCACGTGATGGTTGTTCTCGATGAAGCTTATTTTGAATATGTAACGGACGCTTCGTATCCGGCCAGCATCAAGTTAATGGAACGTTATCCGAACTTGGTAATCCTGCGTACCTTCTCCAAAATATACGGCCTGGCTGCCCTTCGCATCGGCTACGGCATCGGGCAATCTGAGGTTATTTCCTTGATTAACCGGGTACGTGAGCCGTTTAATACAGGACGCCTGGCCCAAGTGGCGGCGAAGGCAGCCCTGAAAGATCAGGAATTCGTTGCTAAATGCCGACAATTGAATGCCGAGGGAATCACTTATGTCCAGCGGGAGTTTGATCGTCTTGGATTATCCTATTTCCCTGCGAACGGTAACTTTATCATGGTGGATGTGAAGAAGCCGGGCACCGAAGTGTTCAAGTCCCTGCTAAGTAAAGGCATTATCGTACGTCCGGGATTTGAAGTTTATCCGAACTACATTCGCGTAACCGTTGGCTCTGAAGAACAGAATAAGGCTTTCATCGGCGCATTGGAACAAGTGCTCCAGGAAGTGAATGCTCCAGCCTAATCTAATGACATACAATAATCGCAGCTAGAAACGAGTGAGAGAGAGAACATGACCATGGAAATTTCTATATTCGGCGTCGGCTTGATCGGCGGTTCGTTAGCATTAAACTTCAAAGGAAAACCAGGCATAACCGTGACCGGTTATGCCCACACGCAAGAGTATGCCGACCAGGTTATCGCTAAGGGAGTTGTCGATAAAGTTACGCTTTCGGTAGAAGAAGCTGCCCAGGGCGCGGACATCATATTTTTGTGTGTTCCGGTAGGAAGTCTCGAGATGTACATAAAACGTCTGAGTGAATTGCGGCTTAAGCCCGGATGCATTATTACGGATGTAGGCAGTACCAAAGCGAGTATTGCCGAATGCGCATCCCAACTTGCGCTGAAGGATGCCTACTTTATCGGAGGACATCCGATGGCTGGTTCGGAAAGATCCGGTGTAGGCGCTGCTTCCACCGTATTATTCGAGAATGCATATTATGTGCTTACTCCGCCGGATGAAGTCCCTCAGGAGAAGGTGGACGTACTTGTAGAGCTTCTATCGTATACGCGTGCACACATTGTAAAGGTGGAGCCGAGACTGCACGATGAGATTGTTGGAGCCATCAGTCATCTGCCTCATGTGATCGCAGTGGCTTTGGTGAACCAGATCAGCTCCTACAATGACGATAATCCGTTATACCGTACGCTGGCTGCAGGCGGCTTTCGGGATATTACCCGTATCGCTTCCAGTGACCCGGTCGTTTGGCGGGACATTCTATTAAATAACCGCAATGTCATGCTGCCGCTTTTACGAGACTGGAACGAAGGAATTCAGCGTTTCATGGATATGCTGGAGTCGAAGGACGGGGCAGCTATTGAAGAGGCCTTCCGCAGAGCGGGGGAATTCCGCAGCGTGCTCCCAGAGCGACGGAAGGGGATGATTGTATCCCAATACGATTTGTATCTGGACGTGCCTGACCATCCGGGTATCATCGGCCGCATCGCGACGGATTTGGGGACAAATAGCATCAACCTCAGCAACATGCAGATTATCGAGAGTCGGGAAGATGTGCCGGGCGTGATGCGGCTTTCCTTCCGCAATGAAATTGAGCAGGAGCGGGCTAAGGAGCTATTGTTGTCGCAAGGGCACTCGGTGTACCAGTAATTTTCCGGTTGTTTTTAAACAACCGGAAATAAATGCGTTTTCAGTGTTGACAAAATGAAAACGTATACATATAATAAAAGTACAGTATGGTTTCTCTCCACTCCTATCCAAAATATTGCACTGTGTGCAACCGCCTTCAATGTTGAAGGCGGATTTTTTTTGTTCTTTTTCCTATCTGTGGGAAACCTACTGCCACAAACCTGAACTTTTCTCCAATATGTGCTATAATGCTAGAGTGCTAGTGTAGAAGATTTGGGGAAATTGCCAAATACATAGAATAGTCAGACATCTTGAGGCGTAACTATATATGGTTTGACGGTACTTTTGCACAAATCCTTGATCATTGCATCCGTGGAGATGTATAGGACAGGGAAGAGGCACCGGATGGTGAAGGAGGAACGAAAAATCATATGACGGATTCCCAACTAATCCAAGAAATTAAGCAAGGCAACACCGAACTTTATTCCGAATTAATGCGGCGTTATCAGAGAAAAATATTAGCATTTGTCTATCATATGTTAAAAAGTTCGCACATGGAGCTTATGGCTGAAGACTTATGTTCGGAAACATTTTATAAGGCTTTCCGGAGCTTGCACTCATTCCGGGAAGTGGATGCATCCTTCTCGACCTGGCTCTATACCATTGCCCGCAACACCGTGCTCAGCGAATTGCGGAAGCATCGAAGCGGCACATTGCCGCTGGAGGAGAGCGGGGTCGTGCCAGTGGCTCCGATGGAAGTTGCTCCGGAGCAGGCCATACTGCGCAGTGAACGAGTACATATGGTAAGGGAAGCAATAAATAATTTACCGGAGAAACAGAGGTCGGCGCTGATACTTCGGGAGTATGATCAACTGGATTATCAGGAAATCGCAGATATTTTAGGTCAAAGTGTCAGTTCGGTTAAGTCGTTGTTGTTCAGAGCTCGCGGCAGCGTCAAAATTCAGCTCGAACCCTATTTTTATGAGCCGGTTTTTGAGGATCTGAGAGGGATGAAGAATAGATGACTTGCGATGAAGCCCAAGAGCTGATGGAAACTGTCTGGGATTTGCCGGACAATGATCTGCGGCGACAACGGCTGATCGCACATGTTCAAACCTGCAGCTCATGTGCAGCGGAGTACGAAATGTGGGTGGAAAGCCAGAACATGGTTCATGTTCTGGAGCATGAGATCCCCGACATGGACGCTGAACAGATCAACCGCAACGTGATGGACCGCATTTATCGTGATTTCCCATGGCTGGTGGAGGAAACGTCTAAGAGTCGGGCGGTAAGCCGAGTGTTCCGCAAACGGCTGACACTTATGATTGCCGGTTTTTTGGCTCTGTTTGTATGCAGCTTCGTTTATTTTGCAGCGACCGGCAACCAGCCGAAGCCGGTTCCGGAAGCGGTAACGACAGGGATAATCCCTACAGGGGTGGCCGACACGGCCCAAACCCTGAACACTAAGGACGATTATAACATTCCGAAAACCAACAGCGGCATTATTGATCCTTTTGTGGTTGATATGAGCCCGACCCAGCCAGAATATTGGATGATACTATCCCTATTGGGCATCGGATTCGCCATGTTTTTCCTGAAGAAATTAAATCGGGTCAGAAGATAAAAAGTGGTTAGGATGGAGGAGATGCGGCATGCAAATCGGCTTGGTTCGTCATGGATTAACGGATTGGAATGCGTTAGGCAAAATCCAAGGTCAAACGGACATTCCACTGAATGAGGAAGGCCGTCGTCAAGCGCGTTTGCTTGGGGAAAGACTTCTGCAGGAGCCTTACCGATGGGAATTTGCAGTTAGCAGCGGGCTTTCCCGTGCTGAGGAAACAGCAAAGATCATCTCGTCCATGCTGAACATTCCATTGATGCCACCGGATAATCGTTTGCGCGAGCGCAAGTACGGTCAGGTGGAAGGGTTGACAGCGGAAGAGCGTGAATCGCGGTTTGGTGCCGATTGGCACCTGCTCGATTTGGGACAGGAGACGGATCTGGAGCTTCAATCCAGGGGGCTTGTCTTTCTGGATGATATGTGGCATAAACACCCGGATGCCAATATTCTGGTTGTCAGCCACGGTGGTTTTTTAGCGCAGCTATATAAGCTGGTGTGCCGCGGCGTCCTGAGCGAGAGGATCGGCAATCTGTCGCTCACCGTCCTGGAGAGAAAAGATGATGATTGGTCGCCCTTGCTGTTTAACTGTACCAAACATCTGTTGACAAAACAGTCGCAGCATGGAGCTTCATGAATAGTAAAAAGAGCCTTCCCGCGGGAAGGCTCTTTTTACATCTATACTGGCGGTAGCTGACGGCCTTTTACTATATAGTCACACACGAATCGGTCAGTTCAAAATACCACTCTAGGAAGGAGTTAAAGCTTTTCCATTGCGATTTCAATTTACCAGCAAAAAAATCCCCATCGGCTGGCCCAATCCTAAGCCTAACACTTCGTCTGCGTTCTTATTATAAAAAAGCCGAACTCTCCTTCAAAGCTATCCAACGGAATATATTCTTCAGGCAGGTTTAAAACGACATGAGTTCTATCTACGCCTAACATATAATCCGAAGAATTGATCATAAACCAACAAATCTGATAAATTTCACGTCGTCTACTATAGAAAGTCGGACCATCCTCTGCATGCAAATAAAAGGCAGCAAAATCTGAACTCAAATCGATGCCTAACTTTACTAATGCGTGTTCATACTCCTCTGTAATGTCATCAAACCACCAGTTTTTGCTTTTGCAATAATGGACCACTTTTTCCGATAGCATCTCGACTTCTCCTCCGATATAAAATAAACGATTAGAATGGTTTCCCTAAGCATATCACATCGCCTTTCCTATCGTTGTTCGTGTCTTGCTAAATTACGCTTTATAAGTCATTCGGGTACAGTCGATAAAATGGATAACTATATAGGACAAAGTTTTATGCTTGTGCTATTAAAATAAACCGATGCTGCTGCACCTCGAAGTAGCCCTTCGTTCGGATAACCTGATGAATCTGATATAAAGGTTCGAGGTAGCGTTCCACCGTAAAATCAGGAATCTGCCAAGGGATCGCCTGTAGGTAATAGATCAGTGCACCGACGTCGTAAAACCGCTGCGGTGAAAAGTCCTCCCGGCTGAAGGTGACGTTGAAACCGTGATCCTGCAGTTCTTGAACAGCGGTTCCCAGATTCCAATGAGCGAATTCTTCATTCAAGGGAACGCCAAACCACTCGTTGATGCCATAACAGTCGGTTCCTCCGGATTGCTGGGTAACGAACACGCCATGATCGTTTAGAATTCTTTTGATTTCCGCCACAGAATAGGATTCATGCTGATTGATGATCAGATCAAAAAAATGATCCTTCAACGGAAGTGAGGAATCCTCTTCAAAATAGACAACCTTTACGCCAAGCGGTTCAAGTTTTTGCTGTGCAATCGGTACGTTTGGTTTATACCCTTCGGTTGCATAGACCGTTTCCGGCAGTGGCTGGAGGGAGGATAAGAACTCTCCTCCGCCCGTACCCATGTCCAGCATCGTAGCGGCATCTCGCATCAACGGAATTACCATGCTGCCCAAAGACCAGGGGAGAGCATGGGACTGCATGCGGCCTGAAGCCGTAATTCGTGAGAAGTCCCATCCTGAAAATGGTTGATCCATATCTTGAATAAAGGCCATAAATTCTGCTTCTTTTATCATTTCACATAACCTCCAAGCTTTTTATAATGAATGGTACTTTCATTTTTTATAAAAAGCTCTTAAGGGAGGCCCTCGAATTCGATTTGCACCTAGTTATATCTCATGTTCTGGAGTTCTCATGATTTTATTCCTCCTGTAGTGATTGAATAATTCCTTCATATAAAGCGGTTTTTTATTTGATTTAGATGTAATACATTATATGTAAATTCTCTGCAACACTTAGTAAGTATTCTATCATTTAATAAGAGAGCATAGTCATTTCTATATACAAAAAAACAAAAAAATATTTCGTTAAACCGAAGCGTATCAGGTATCAAATGTCTCAAACCTTCCCATAATGGTTGTAAAACGGCGAGGCGATGGAAGATGAATCTAGCGGATATGCTCACATATGCCGATATTGGACAGCTTAGCAATATAGCGAATCACTATGATTGTGACGCTAAGCGGAATTCAAAGCACGAACTGATCCAGAGTATTCTGTCCAAGCTCGGACGCAGAGAGTTTTTCGAGGAGCAGGTCAGCAGCTTGTCACCAAGCGATTTGCGTTTTCTGAACAACCTGGCATTTGACACTCGAACAGGCTACAGTCTGGAAGAATTGACGGCTGCGATCCGTCATACGGCGGAATTGGAGGAGAAGGATGATCAAGCTTCTTCAAACAAGAAAGCTGCCGCCGCCAAAACCGAAAGTCCGCGTGAGGCGGTCGCACGTTATCGCCGAAGCGGCTGGTTGTTTAACGGTTTTACCCATTCCACCAAGTATTTGTTTCAAGTGCCATCGGATTTGAAGGAGCGGTTTCGTGACGTGCTGCGTCAACGGCTTCATCAAAATCTACAGCGATTAAGTGATGACCCGGAAGTGTACCGGGATGAGCAGGGACTAGCCGCAGAAGATCTCATGCTGATTCTTAAATATGTCGGCAGACATGATATTGAGTTGAATCAGGAAGGATTTATGTATAGGCGAAATCAGCAGCAGCTCATGAGTACGCTGCATATAACGGAACCGCCCATTACCAAGGGAGCATGGCGGTTCGGGTATGGGCGCTCCTGCATTGAATATCCCGATCGGTTTGCGCTGCTGTACGATTATGCTTACGCTAAAAAATGGATCAGGGAAAACAATGCCCGGTTGATTCTCACCGAAAGTGGAACTGCGTTTATGGAGGAAGGAAATCAAGTTAGCGTGATACAGATATTCCGCTTTTGGTTAAGACTTTATAAAGGCGCAATTCCCAATATCTCTTCTCTTGTATACTGGATCAGTCAATGTGCAAGAGATTGGGTCACCGCAGCCTCTCTTTACGAATCGCTGGGCTGGCTAATCCGTCCTTTCTATTATGACAGTCCGCAAAATATTTTGGAGCAGAGGATTATCCGTATGCTAATGCATTTGGGGATGCTCAGAATAGGGGAGAGTCAGAGCATGGGAACTTCGTACAAAATGACCGCGCTTGGCCTCAAGGCAGCGGAAGCCGGCATACATATCAGCGATTCGAATGATTTGATCCTCTAGCATGGTTGTTTGGTTACATTTATTTGCAGCAGCCGTAAAAAATTTTTGAAAGTAAAGTATTTAAAGGGAAAGAATATAAGGTATACGCAAATTTAGTTTGGAGGTGCATCCTAATGGATAAGATGAAGGTTACTTACGAGGTTATGTTAGGCCTGGCGGCCGAAATGGTGTGGGACGAAGCATTGCGCAAGCATCGGAGTGAAGAGCTGTATAAAGAAATTGATGAAGCGCTGGCTTCCGGCGACGAAGTGGCTTTCCGAAACCTGACGGATGAACTGAGGACTTTGAATTGAAGAAATGCTTCATCGCATTTCTTCTTTTTTTTTTGCTTTACCCGTCCCTCCACTCGTATAATGATAACAAAATGATGATGAGTGAGCAGAAAGGATGTACCTTGCATGAAATTTAGTGAAGTAGACGAGCAGACTTGGCCGGAACTTAAACCTTTTTTGGATACGTGCCTGATTCCGTTTACCGGATTATCGGGTTTGGAAACGCCATGGGAGGCTACAGCTGCGCTTGAAAGGCTGCGGGATTTTATGGATTTAGCAGAAATTCCGTTTAAGGGAAGATTGGTTACATATCCTGCTATGCAATATGGAAATACTGAAGATATAAAGCTTCTAAATGAAGTTTGTCACAATGTCAAATCCATCGGGTTTAAATTTGTTGTTATCATGACAGCGGATGTTGAGCTCTCTAAAGAGGATGTTCCTGAAAGCACGCTTGTACTGTCCCGGCGCAGGTTGGAAGGCAATGAAGGTATCCCCCTGTCAGCCACCGTTTCCGGGCAAATCAGTGAAATGTGGCAGCAGGAAAGCTGAGTTCAAATGTGACAAAAAACCAACAATTTGCGAAAGGGCTATTGGAAGCGAACCCAAATTTGGGGTTCAAATTCTTGACGGTCTTGGGTGCCTAAGATATTATTAGTATGTCCTAGTAAGTCGTGTGATTTTAATCATTGATGACACTTAAGAACGGTTGACAAAGGGGGTTGAACACAGAATGAGCAGCAACCACAATGACGAGCATGAAGAATCGCACAATCCACCCCGACAGAAAGAGATGTCCCGCAGACAATTTCTTACATACACGTTGGGCGGTGCCACAGCTTATATGGCTGCTGGAGTAGTTTTGCCAATGCTTCGCTTTGCCGTTGATCCGATTCTTCAAAATAAAGAAGAAGGGTCTTTTGTAAAGGTCGCGGAAGAGAGCAAAATTACTAACGATCCACAGGAATTCCATTTTGAGCTCAAACAGCAGGACGGCTGGTACAACAGTACAGCTACTTTGACGGCGTGGATTCGTAAGAACGATCAAGGTGAAATTGTAGCGCTTTCACCAATTTGTAAGCATTTGGGATGCCTTGTTGGATGGAATAACAACAAAAATTTCCCTGATGAATACCACTGCCCTTGCCACGGTGCGCGTTATACACCGGACGGTAAGAACCTGGCAGTCGCGCCGAAGCCGCTTGACCAGTACGAGACGAAAATCGAGAACGGCTGGATTTACCTCGGCGCCATCGTGCCAAATACCGTAGTTAAATAGGAGGCGTAGATTCAGATGTTGAAGAATGTCTACAACTGGATTGATGAACGTCTCGATATCACGCCGATTTGGAGAGACGTTGCAGATCACGAGGTACCGGAACACGTAAACCCGGCGCATCATTTCTCCGCGTTTGTGTACTGTTTCGGCGGCTTGACGTTTTTTATCACAGTCATCCAGATTCTGTCGGGGATGTTCCTGACGATGTATTATGTACCGGATATCATAAACGCTTACAACAGTGTTGAGTACCTGCAAACACAGGTAGCCTTCGGACAAATTGTCCGCGGCATGCATCACTGGGGCGCCAGCTTGGTAATCGTCATGATGTTCTTGCATACGATGCGCGTGTTCTTCACAGGCTCTTACAAAGCGCCGCGTGAAATGAACTGGGTCGTTGGTATGCTCATTTTCTTTGTTATGCTCGGTCTTGGTTTGACAGGTTACCTGCTGCCATGGGATAACAAAGCTTACTTCGCTACAAAAGTTACATTGGAGATTGCGAACTCCGTACCTTGGCTTGGACCTATCATTAAAGAATTGCTGCAAGGTGGTACGATCGTAGGTGCCGAAACGTTAACGCGTTTCTTCGCGATTCACGTATTCTTCCTTCCGGCTGTCCTTCTTGCTCTATTGGTAGGACACTTTATCATGATCCGCAGACAAGGTATTTCCGGTCCACTATAAGAAGAAGGGAGGCGCATATTTATGGCACATGGTCATAAATCTGATGAGAAAGTAGTTTATGTCGGCGATTCGCGTGTGAAAAAAGGCAGCGGTTGGGTTACGCCGCCGGATTACACCGCTTATCCCGGCAAATCAGAAGCGTTCATTCCTAACTTCTTGTTGAAGGAATGGATGGTTGGTGTAGTTGTATTGGTCGGTTTCCTTGTGCTGACCATCTCGGAGCCGGCTCCGCTCGGTTATCCGGCGGATCCGGGAGCTTCTGTAATCCCGATGCCGGACTGGTACTTCCTGTTCCTGTATGAATACCTGAAGCTTCCATACGCTTCCGGTGATTATGTAGTACTGGGTACCCTTGGCGTTTCGGGCGTTGCCTTTGGCGCATTGCTCTTGGTTCCTTTCCTTGATACGGGGAAAGAGCGACGCTTCTACAAGCGCCCTATTACTTCGGCCCTTATGATTCTGTCGTTATTTGCAGTCATCTATCTGACAAATGCAGCATGGACCCACTATGCGCATGAGCTGGAAGCGACTGGACAGAAGCCTGAGCATATCCAGCGTGAAGAAGAGGCGGAAGAGAAACATGCAGCTGGTCTACCAACGACTAGTGGCAAGCAGGCTGAAGACAGTGTTGTAGCGATCGTTGATAAGGATAATCCCGCGATGGAAACCTTTAAGACAGCTACCTGTATCTCTTGTCATGCTGCAGATTTGAAAGGGGCATCTGGACCATCGCTTCGCGGTGTCGGGGATACCCACACGAAAGAAGAGATCGTGGCTATTATTGAAAATGGCCAAGGTGGCATGCCACCTATGAAAGACATGGCCCTGGGTGCTGGTGTCACCGAAGAACAACTTGATCAGCTGGCTGATTGGCTTGCAAGCCAAAAGGCAGAAGCAGCTGCAGAGTAAGATAAATAGAAGAACCTGACCGCATTCGGTCAGGTTCTTTTTTAAATGTTGTACATAGATGAAAAATATGCACAGTTTAGGTATAATCGGCATTAGTCGTAAAAGTAAGAATACAAGGAACAGGACAGGAGGACGGAGTTTGTCGATTTCGTATTTTTGGAGCCGGGAATTTCTAAGCAAGCGATCGATTCTCTGGCTGCTGCTCATCTGCAACATCCTTGGAACGATCTATGGATACATATGGTACGGGGGGCAAATGGTCGATACGGTGGATCATGGCTTGCTATGGCAGGTCATATTCGTACCGGACAGCCCGACGGCCAGTTTATTCTTCAGTTTGGCGCTTCTGCTGCTCCTCTACCCGCCTCGGGGGCTTGGGGGCTCCTTGTTTCAGCAATTCATTGAGGCGCTGGCGGTCGTGACATCCGTGAAGTATGGGATATGGGCTGTTGCCATCATATTTGCCGGACAAGCCCAAGGGGATGTGCTGGGATGGCAGGATTGGATGCTCGTCGCTTCGCATACGGCGATGGCGGTGGAAGCGCTATTGTTTGTACGATTGTTTCATTATCGCTGGACAGCGCTCACCGGGGCCATTGCCTGGACACTGCTGAATGATACCGTAGACTATACGTACGGCGTATTTCCTTGGCTGCCGGGTCAGTTATATGACGACCTATCAGCGGTCGAGCTGTTTACTTATCTTTTGACTCTTTTCAGCGGTTTCGCCGGCTGGATCTTCATGAAATATGGGAATTCCAAACAACGTTAGCCGTTTAGGTTACACGGTTCTATGAGCATCCCTTCTGCCATACATATACGGTAGGAGGGATGTCCCATGTTTCGAACCTTTCCGAAGCTCCTGCTGTGTCTGTTTGCACTGCTTATGCTGGTTACTGTCAGCATGGGTGATCCTGTGGTGTGGGCTACCCCGGCAAACGGACAGTCGGAGACTTCGCCCGCTGCATCCATACAGGCTAAGGCGCTGAACAAGGAAGTGGAGCAGCTATACCGCCATGTGGAGGAAGGCAATGTACAAGCTGTGCTGGAGGATGTTCGCCGGGTATCCGGGATGTTTGAGGCTTCGTCATTTCAGGGATTGACCGGTGTAGAAGGGATTCATGCGTTGGCTGAGAGCATTTTGGAGATGAAAGAAGCCACGGCAAGGGCCACGCAGGAGCCGCAGCACTGGATGGTGTCCGCAGGTAAACTCCGAATGGCAACCGATAGCCTGATTCATACCAGAGATGCGTTATGGCTGCAATATTACAAGGTCATACGTGAAGACCTGAGGGTCATGGGGGAGTATGCCGTCCAGCAGGATCAGGCTGGCATGAGACGAGCGTATGACAGCCTGAGTGAACATTATGAACTCATCCGTCCTTCTGTTGTCATACAGCGAAAGCCTGAGGAGGTTAACATGATGGAGTCCTGGATTTCTTATGCCGGGGGTCTGGTGTCATCTGGGGACACGGCTCAGGTGCAAAAAATGGTTCCGCAGGGCGAGGGAATGATCAACACGCTGTTTGGCAAGAAAAAGGATGAGCCCGCCCTAGCTCCGCTGGGAGAGGTCAAGGAGCCATGGACGTGGCAGCTGGTCATCGGCGCTTTCATTTTGGCGGCATTAACGTTTGCGGGATACCGCAAATACCGAGGTCAGTTGTATAGCGCAAAACCCATGTTCCCTCGCAAAATGTAGGCGGGAATCCATAGTTGTTCTGATTGAGGCCCGGTGCAAACCGGGCTATTCTTCTTTAAATCCTTCGCCATGCACATCATTGACATCATTAATGATAATAAATGCCTGAGGGTCCAATGATTTGGCGATTCCCGTTAGGCGGCGAATTTCCTGCCTCGATACGACGCAGTACACCATATGCTTGGCTTGCTTGGAGTAGGCGCCGATGGCCGGGATCAGTGTTACTCCGCGTTCCATCTCGGTTGATATGCGATGGGCGATATCGGGTGCGTGATCACTGATGATAGTGAAGGCTTTGGCGGCGTAAGCTCCCTCCTGTATGAAATCGATGACCTTGGAAGCGATGAATACGGCAACGAGGGTATACAATATCCGCTCGAGCGGGATAAAGAATAAAGAAAGCCCAATGATCAAGATATCAAGGGATAGAATGATCTGGCCCATACTGAAGCCGAATTTTCGGTTGATGATTCTGGCAATGATGTCTGAACCGCCTGTCGTCCCGCCAAACCGGAACACAATGCCGAGTCCAGCGCCCAATGTGACACCAGCGTAGAGCGCAGCAAGAATATAATCCTGCTCGGTCTGAAACGGTACAACATAGCCGCGATCGATCAAAGCTTCAAACAGCCACAAAAACAGGGTTAATGAGGCGATACCGAGACCTGTGTAAATCGACTGGCGTTTACCGAGGATTTTCATGCCGACCAAGAATAACGGGATATTGAGCGCCATAGTTGAGATGGACGGCGATATGTTAAAGGCATAGTTCAGCAGTACGGTAATACCGGTGACGCCCCCCTCCATGAGTTCATTCGGAATGATGAAATACAGAAGGCCGAATGCGTAAATGGCGGAACCGGCGATGATCGGAATGATCGTATGAAGCTGAATTAACATCTTGGACGTTTTCATAAGACCCCTCACATTTCCAATTGTGGATATTACCCGTATGGCAGGTTGCTTGTACACCTGCTTAGTATGTGCCGATCATGTTCCAGCCATAAAAAATTATTTGTTTTCAAATCCGCTTTACGATAACATAGGTTTAAAACCAATCGCTCGTCATAAGAGAATGCTGCTTACAGCTTGGATATTGCAAGTTGAGGCAGACTGCGCAGTGAAGGGAGTTATAGAGTCTTGGAAAAATCAATGGCTGAAATGCAGCAGGAAGTCGATCAATACATATCACAATTCAAGGAAGGTTATTTCAGTCCTTTATCCATGATGGCCCGGATGTCCGAAGAGGTGGGCGAACTCGCCAGAGAGGTTAATCATCAGTTCGGTGAGAAACCGAAAAAGGCCGATGAAGCAGACAATTCAATCGAAATGGAACTTGGAGATATATTGTTTATTACGATTTGTTTTGCCAATTCCCTTGGCATCGATCTCGCGGAAGCGCACGCTAAAGTCATGCATAAATTTGCGACGCGTGATGCTGATCGTTGGACGAAAATAAACACCGATTAGGCTGCTGCTACATATGCTGTACCAAACCCGCTGTGGGGAGGGACAGCCCGTGAAACCTGAAAGTTATATACAAAAAGCATATCGATGCATCCTTCAAAATGATTTCGAAGAGGCGTTACGTTGGTTTGAGCAAGCGATCATTGCGAATCCGGGAGATGCCGAAGTGCATTACCGATGCTCCATTACCTACGGTAGAAGCAACAAACTGGAGATGGCGATTACTCACGCGGAGGAAGCCGTCAGGCTGCAGCCGGACAAACCGGAATATGCGCTTCACTTACAGCATATCAAGGCGGCGGAGCTGGTGCAGCGTGCCAGAAAAATGGTGGAAAACCGCAAGGATGTGACCAAGTCTGAGCTCTATCAGGCCGTGTCTCATCTGAAATCAGCCGTAGCGATGGACCCTTTGTACGCTCAAGCCTACGTGTGGCTTGCTCTGGTATATAGCGAACTCGATGAGCATGCGCGCGCCATTTCTACACTAAAAGAGGTCATCTCATTGTACCCGCAGGAGAGTGGGCTTCAGCATATAATGGAGGAACTCAAACAGCGCTTGAAATCATATATGCAGGATACAGCATCGGATTGAAAGTGAGGACATGTACAATGGCAAACAAATGGACAGTTGCGGTCGTCGGTGCCGGCGGCCGTATGGGTAAAGAAGTAGTGAAGCTTGTTTTGGGCGATGAGGAACTAGAACTGGTTGCCGCTGTGGGCCGATCGGATGAAGGTGCTGATGCAGGGACGCTTGTGGGTCTTCCTGCCTGCGGCATTACGGTGACATCCGATCTGGAGATGGCGCTGGTCGAATCGAAACCAGATGTTATGGTTGACTTTACAGCACCGCAATTTGCCTATAGCAACACGGCTCTGGCCATCAAGCACGGCGTGCGTCCGATCATGGGCACTACTGGCTTCACGCCAGAGCAAATCGAAGAGTTGGACAAGCAGTGTATGGAGCAGAATATCGGCGGTTTGATCGCACCGAATTTCTCCATCGGAGCGATCCTGATGATGAAGTTTGCAGCTGCGGCTGCCAAATATTTGCCTCATGTTGAAATCATTGAAACCCATGGCGACCAGAAGCTTGATGCGCCATCCGGAACATCGATCAAGACAGCGGAAATGATTGCCGCAAACCGCGAGGAGATCCGGCAAGGCAATCCGAAGGAAGAAGAGGTCATTGAAGGCGCCAGAGGCGGATATTATAACGGCTTCCGTATTCACAGTGTTCGTCTGCCGGGTGTATTTGCTCAGCAGGAAGTTATATTTGGCGGTTACGGACAAAGCTTGAAGATCCGACATGATTCCTATGAGCGTGCAGCTTATATGCCGGGCGTGAAGATGGCTATAGAGAAGGTAATGGGTTACACCGGCTTGGTCTATGGATTTGATCATTTTATCGACTAACATAGGGGAGAAATTACTATGAATATTTCATTTATCGCTCATGACCGTAAAAAAGAGGAAATGGTCAACTTCGTTATTGCTTATGAAAATGTATTCGAAGATCATAATCTTTACTCGACGGGAACGACGGGGACCCGTATTATGGAGCAAACCAAACTCAGCATTCACCGTTTCGCTTCGGGACCGCTTGGTGGCGACCAGCAAATTGGCGCGCTTGTTGCGGACAATGAGATGGATCTCATCATTTTTTTACGGGATCCTTTGATGGCACAGCCTCATGAACCGGACATTAATGCACTCCTTCGTCTGTGCGACGTGCAGGGAATTCCGCTTGCTACCAATGTGGCAACGGCCGAGATTCTTGTTAAAGCGCTGGACCGTGGCGATTTTGCATGGCGGGAACTCGTTCATAAATACAAACCGGGTGTGGATAGCTAATGAACAGCCAACTGGACATCTTAATTTTCGGAGCACACGCTGACGATGCCGAGATCGGAATGGCAGGAACGATTGCGAAGCATACGGCGGCTGGACTGTCGGTCGGGATCTGCGATCTGACGCAGGCTGAGATGTCGTCTAACGGCACCGTCGACATGCGCAAGCAGGAGGCGGAGCAAGCAGCCCGGATTTTGGATCTTACGGTCCGGACGAATTTGGGACTGCCGGACCGCGGTTTATTTGTGACGCCGGAGCATATTGAACGGGTCACGGCCGAGATTCGCAAGTTTTCTCCCTCGATTGTGTTTGCTCCCTACTGGGAGGATCGCCATCCGGACCATGTGGCTTGCAGCCGTTTAGTTGAGGAAGCGGTATTTAATGCCAAGCTTCGTCGTTACATGCCTGAGCAGCCACCGGTTAAGGTGGACGAGCTTTATTTTTATTTCATTAATGATATCGGAAGAACGGACCTGGTCGTTGACGTTACGGATCATTATGCCGTTAAGGAGCAGGCCCTGTCTTGTTACCGTTCCCAGTTCCAGAAGGCTGAAGAAAATGCAGTCTCTACCCCGTTGACTGAGGGGTACATCGAGCGTGTGCGGGCCAGGGATTCACTGCTTGGAGCGCGCAGGCTTATTCCATATGCAGAAGGTTTCGCTTGTAAAAGTCCGTATGTTGTTCATCTATTCGGCTCCAAGCAGGCATAATATATAGAGGCGTACGTAAAGGAGGCCTGACATGAATCAACAACCATTAAAAATCGGCATTACCTGTTACCCTTCATTGGGCGGGTCGGGCGTGGTGGCGACAGAGCTGGGGAAACTCCTGGCCGAGCAAGGACACCAGGTTCATTTTATTGCTCACAGCATTCCGTTCCGGTTAGGGACTTTCCATAAAAATATTTTTTATCATGAAGTTGAAGTGAACGACTACTATGTGTTTCGATACCCGCCATATGATTTGTCGCTAGCGACAAAGATGGCTCAGGTAGCCAAAATGCAGCAGCTTGATGTGCTGCATGTGCACTATGCGGTACCACATGCCGTGTGTGCCTTCCTAGCGAAGCAGATGGTCGGAGATCAGCTGAAGGTCGTTACGACGCTGCATGGAACCGATATTACGGTTCTGGCGCAGGATGAATCGCTGAAGGACTTGATTCGACTCGCTATTAATGAAAGTGATGCGGTTACGGCTGTTTCTCAGGATCTCATCCGAGAAACGCGGGAGCTGCTGGATATAAGCCGGGATATTGACCTTACCTACAATTTCGTGGATCCGCGGGTGTATTATCCACGGGATTCGGAATCGCTGCGTAAAGATTATGCAGATCCGAATGAGAAGATCTTGATGCATATTTCCAACTTCCGTCCGGTAAAACGGGTAGCTGACGTGTTGGAAATATTCGCCCAGGTGCAGGAACAGGTGCCGGCGAAACTGCTGCTTGTCGGGGAAGGGCCCGAGCTTCCGAAAATCCAGTGCCGGATCAATGAGCTGGGACTCGCTAGCAAGGTACATTTTCTAGGCAAGCAAGATGAAATTGCGCACGTGATATCGATGGCGGATGTGCTGCTGCTTCCTTCGGAGAAAGAAAGCTTTGGCCTGGTTGCTCTGGAAGCGATGGCCTGCGGAGTGCCTACCGTCGGCTCTACGGCGGGCGGGATTCCCGAGTTGATAACACATGGCGAAACCGGATATTTGGCTCCTATCGGAGACACCTATTCGATGGCTCAACATGTGCTTGAAATTTTAAAGGATGAAGCGCTTAGTGAGCGGCTGCGCAAGGCTTGTTTGCATCGTTCCAAGACGATGTTCTGCAATGAATTAATACGGGGCAAGTACGAAGAAATCTATTACCGAGTATTGGGACGGGAGGTTAGCGAGCTGAAGCCGGTATGCGGTTAAGCTCGACCCTCTCGTTGTTTTTCGGATAAAGGAACGGGAAACTATGGCAGATATGTTTAATTCAATACGATGGCGCAACGCGGATCCCGATATGGCCGAGCGGAGTGCGGACGTGATCCGGACTCTGCTTCGGCATGGACATGAAGCGTATTGGGTCGGAGGCTGTGTCCGTGATGAATACATGGGACGCAGGGTCAGTGATATGGATATTACCACCTCCGCCTTGCCGGAAGTCACCTGTTCCGTCTTTCCCAAGGTCATTCCTACAGGAATCAAGCATGGGACCGTGACGGTGCTGATGGAAGGTCAGTCTTTCGAAGTGACGACTTATCGGGTGGAGAGCGGTTATGAGGATCACCGTCATCCAACGGAGGTCGCTTTCGTCAGGGATGTGAAGGAAGATTTGCGACGGCGCGATTTTACGATGAACGCAATGGCTAGGGGGATTGATGGATCCTGGGTGGATCCGTTTGGCGGACGAGCGGATGTTGACAGGCAGGTAATCCGCTGCGTGGGCGATGCTCGTCTTCGTTTCCGTGAAGACGCCCTGCGCATGGTTCGCTGCATCCGTTTCGCCTCCGTGTTCGGTTTCTCCATCGCGGTGCATACATGGAGAGGGATTCTCTCGGAGAGAGATACCTTAAGCTGGATTGCGATGGAGCGCATTCGCAGTGAATTTGAAAAGATATTGACAGGACCGGCCCCCTTACGCGGATTGGAGATGTTTGTCCGCAGCGGCTTGTACACCCGAATGAAAGCGCCGTTTCCGTATACCGGGCATGACACGCAGGCGATAGAAGCAATGAATCGGATCGAGCCGGAGCAATCTACGATCCGCTGGACGCTGCTGCTGCTTGCTTGTGGCATTTCAGCCCAAGCAGCAGAGGGACTGCTACGATCATGGACGTTCTCCAATAAGCAGCGGGAAGCCATCGTTAAGCTGCTGGCGCTTCATGAATCCTATCTGCAAGGTCAGGAAGAAGATACCAAGAGCGCTAGGCTCCAGTGGATTAAGCTGGTTCTTTTCCACGGAGCCGAGGCAGCTCAAAGCTGGCTGCATTTGCAGACGGCGTTGAACCGAACGGGAGCGGCGTCTGCCTCACTTAGCGTAATCGAGCAGCTTGAAGGTTGGCTCCGGGAACTCCGAATTCGGAGTTTGAAGGATTTGGCCATCACCGGAAACGAACTGCTTGAAGCGCTGGACAAGCGTGGGGGCCCATGGCTAGGCGAACTTCTCGGGCAATTGCTGGAGAAAGCGGCAGCAGGTTTAATTAACAACGATAAGGAATCGTTGATTGAAGAAGCAAAGCGGGTGGTAATTCATAATGAAGGATTATGATCAAGACAATGCACTTCTGAAAATGTTCCAGGAGCATTCCGGCCAGTTTTTGTCCGGAGAAGAGATCAGCCGTAAATTGTCCATCAGCCGGACGGCCGTATGGAAGCAGATCAATAAGCTTCGTCATTTGGGTTATGATTTCGAGGCCGTTCCGCGGCTTGGCTACCGCATGATGGATGAGCCGGACAAACTGAGCGTGGAACAACTGACAGCGGGGATGACTAGTCAAACCTTCGGGAAACCGCTGAAGTTGCTTGACAAAACGACGTCAACGCAGGAAGATGCCCGGCAATTGGCGGAAGAAGGGGCAACCGAAGGCACGCTTGTGATCTCGGAAGAGCAGACGGGCGGCCGCGGGAGAATGGGAAGGAAATTCCACTCTCCGAGAGGCAAAGGCATATGGATGAGCCTGGTGCTCAGACCGAAGCAACCGCTGCATTTAACCCAGCAGCTCACCTTGTTGACAGGCGTAGCGGTATGCCGTGCGATCACGAAGTGCGCCGGTGTCCAGACCGATATCAAATGGCCAAACGACATTCTGTTTCAAGGCAAAAAGGTGTGCGGCATTCTGCTGGAGTCTGCAACAGAAGACGAAAGGGTGCGCTACTGCATTGCCGGTATCGGCATCAGCGCCAATCTGAAAGAATCGGATTTTCCGGAGGAGCTGCGCAGCGTTGCGACTTCGATTCGCATGGCTGGCGGAGCAACCGTCAACCGGACAGAGCTGATCCAGTCCATCATGGCGGAGATGGAGGTTTTATATGAACTGTACAACGAGCAGGGCTTCGAACCTATAGCCTCTCTCTGGGAAGCTTTATCCGGCACGGTGGGCAGGGAAGTTCAAGTGCAGACGGCCCGTGACCGTTTTAGCGGGATTGCCACAGGACTCAACCGAGATGGTGCCCTGCTGGTTCGCAATCAAGATGACGAGCTGATCCCCGTGTATTCCGGTGAAATTCTTTTTTAATACCAGGTAAATGAAACATGGTGAAATCGTAGTTGGATTTTGTTATACTATGACCAAGAGGCGGTATCGCCATGAGCGAATTGCACTCTACAGCAAGTGGTATTGAACAGCATTATTTTTTTAGAACACCTTCATAACTGTTATGCCGGTTACGTTGGATTCTGCTCTGAGCCGAAAGGACCGAGACAGAAGGGACGATCGCGAGTGACTCTTTTTTGCCTTTCGGACTTTTTAGCAAGTATGTGCTAAAAGGTTTTTTTTATTGTGTCTAACTTATTTACACAAAGGAGGCTGTGTCACAATGGCAGGCAAACAACCACTGAACATCGTGAAGATGAAGAACATGAAGAAGAAGGGTGTACCGATCACCATGCTGACCGCGTACGATTATCCTTCCGCCAAGCTGGCGGAGGAAGCGGATATTGATATGATATTGGTAGGCGATTCCCTCGGCAATGTCGTGCTCGGCTATAACTCCACAATTCCGGTAACGCTGGACGACATGGTATACCATACCCGTGCCGTCGCTCGTGGAGCGGAAGAAACTTTTATCGTAGCGGATATGCCGTTTATGACCTATCACGGAGATATTGATGAAAGTCTGCGCGGGGTGCGGAGATTGATGCAGGAAGGTCATGCGCATGCCGTGAAAATGGAGGGCGGCGAAGAAATCGCCGGCACCGTGAAACGGATCGTACAGTCCGGCGTACCGGTACTGGGTCATATCGGGCTGACGCCTCAGTCGGTGAATCAAATTGGAGGCTACCGGATCCAAGGCAAGGATGCCCAAGACGCGCAGCGGCTCATGAATGATGCAAAGGCACTTGAAGCGGCTGGAGCATTCGCAATTGTATTGGAGCTGGTTACGGAAGAGGCAGCGGCGGAAATATCCAAAGCGCTGAGCATACCGACGATTGGCATCGGAGCGGGTCGTTACTGCGACGGTCAGGTTCTGGTATTCCACGATTTAATCAAATATGCGTCTCCCTATCGGGACAAACGCTTCGTGAAAACATATGCTGATGTGGGCTCCGTCATCCGTGAAGGCATTACGCAGTATGTGAAGGAAGTGAAGGACCGCTCATTCCCGGCAGAGGAGCATGTCTTCAAGGCGGAGAATCATGCAGGTTCAGAAACGACAACAACATTATATGGAAGCAAAAAGGAAAAGGTGGGCACGACATCATGAAAGTGATTCGCACCATTGCGGAATTAAGATCAGAACTTAAGGACCGCCGGGAATCCGGCAGTGGTACGGTAGGACTTGTGCCTACGATGGGTTATTTGCATGAAGGACACGCCAGCCTGATGCGTAAGGCGCGAGAAATGGCAGGTACGGTGGTTGTCAGTATCTTTGTCAATCCGATTCAATTCGGACCGGGTGAGGATTATGAGACCTATCCCCGGGATGAGGCACGCGATCTGGCGTTGGCGGAATCCGAAGGGGTGAACGTGGTTTTTATTCCCACGGTTCAGGAAATGTATCCCCAGCCGACCAAAACCAAAATCGCTGTATCGGAAATTACGTCTTTGTTGTGCGGGGCCTCCCGTCCCGGGCATTTTGACGGTGTTACCACGGTTGTTAATAAATTGTTTAATATCGTAAAACCTGACTATGCTTTCTTCGGAATGAAGGATGCCCAGCAGGTAGCCGTCATTGAGCAAATGGTTCAAGATTTGAACATGGACGTAACCATCGTGCCTTGTCCGATCATCCGCGAATCTGACGGCCTTGCTCTAAGCTCACGCAACGTGTATTTGAAGCCGGAAGAGCGGGAACAGGCACTTGTGCTGTCGGGCTCTCTGCGGACCGCTCAGGAGATGATCCAGCAGGGACAAGCGACGACGGCAGGAGAGATCCGTGCTCATCTTCGGGATTTTATATCCCAGTCCCCGCTCGCTGATATTGATTATGCAGAATTGCTCACTTTCCCGGAACTTGTTCCCGTGGAAGATTCATATCGCATTGCGGATGAAGGCAGAACCGTCATTATGGCGCTGGCCGTACGATTTGGCCGCACCCGTCTCATTGACAATGCGTTACTTCAACCAAAAGTAGGGGGATCCCATGTTTAGAACAATGATGAAATCCAAAATCCACCGCGCAACGGTGACGGAAGCCAATCTGAACTATGTGGGCAGCATTACCATTGATGAGGATCTAATGGAGGCTGCAGACCTTTTGGAGAATGAAAAAGTTCAAATCGTGAACAATAACAATGGCGCCCGACTGGAAACGTACGTGATCAAAGGCGAACGCGGCAGTGGCGTGATTTGTCTGAACGGTGCAGCTGCAAGGCTTGTACAGCCTGGCGACAACGTCATTATCATTTCTTATGCCATGATGTCTAAAGAGGAATACGACAATCACACCCCAACGGTTGTGATCGTTGACGAAATGAATAAGCCGGTTAACACGGAATACCGTGAGGTTCACGCCGCGGTTCTCTAATTGGTCTCCTAAGAGCCAAAATGTGTCGGGACCTTAAAGGGATGAAAAGACCGACTTCTACAGAAAATGAGTTCAGGTCGACGCACTGATCTCATTTTTCCGCTAAGGGTGGGATGCAGCTATGTTTCAACATGTATTCGCTGAAATGAACAACATGTTAGATGAAATTGTGAAGCATTACCCTTCTGCTCAAGGTCCCCAAAAACAGGCGCTGGTACAAAACTGGAACATGCTCAAAAGCATGAGCGAGGGCATTATCGAGGAATGGCTCCATTTTGAAGAGAAGATGGCTATCTTCCGCGAGAGTGCCGCCTCACCTCCTGTTTTTCCACCGACCGAAGCGCCTGAACTGCAGCTTGATGCATTCATTCGCGGCCAAGGTTATTACAAGTTGTTGATGTTCCAGCCGGCTATACAGCAATTTGAGGTGGCCGCCACAGTATTTCCGGATAGCCTTCTGATCAAGCTGTATATTGCGATGTCCCATCTTTATTTGGGGCAAACCATACCAGCGTCCGATGTATTGGTGTCCATCCTGCCCCTGGCAGACAACAAGAAGATGCGAGCGATGATTTACAACGCGCTTGGATGCATCGAGGTGTTGAATGGACAACAAGGGAAAGCCGAGGAGCATTTTGCACTGGCGATTCACAGCGACCCGACGCTTCCCGACCCCATTATCAATTTGGAGGTCTGCAAGCAGAATCGCGGTGAGCTCCAATACGGCAGCCAATTAATCTCTTTGCTGTAGAAATCAAGCCATTACAAGAAGCGATGCCAGAGCTCATTCCTGAGTCCTTGGTATCGCTTCTTGTCGTATGGAGCGATGGAGGAGTAACAGGGGATTTTTTACCCGGAATGTTCAAAACCCGCAACTTCTGGTATGCTGTTAATTAGTCTGGAGGAAAGGGATTTTATCGAAATGAAATTTGCCGTATTGGATTTTGAAACCACGGGCAACCAGTCAGCAGATGAGATCATTCAGGTTGGACTGGCCATCATCGAAGAGGATCGAAGCATCTCCCGCGTATACGGCACCTATGTCAATCCCGGGATTCCGATCCCTCCTTTTATTACCGGTTTGACCGGCATTTCCGACAGTGATGTAGCGAATGCTCCGTCATTGGAAGAAATGATGATGGAACTCGTGCCCATGCTCGACGATGTTGTATTGGTTGGGCATAATGTCGCTTTTGATTTTAACTTTTTGCAAAATGCACTCGATCGCTGCGGCTATTTACCGTTCAGCGGCCGAATTCTAGATACGATGCACTTCTTAAAAATATGTTTTCCCTCGCTGCCTTCTTATCAGCTCGGGATGGTCTCTTCTCATTTCGGTCTGGAGCATGACCGTCCGCATCAGGCGGACAGCGATGCGCTTGCCACAGCCTATGCGCTGCTGAAATGCCTGGAGGAGATCGATGAGCTACCTCTGCTTACCGTGCAGCGGTTAAGCGACCTGTTTGCCGACGAGGACAGCGACCTGGCCTGGTTCTTTGACGGCATCCGTGCTGACAGGGAGTTTCAGGCTGTACAAGCCGGAGACACCCATACGTACTATCGTCAATTTGCCCTGGCCGTTGACGATTGGAACGATATTGCGCCTGTCAGGGATGAGTCGGAGCCTAATCCGCTGGCGGATGTAAGCTTTGAGCAATACATGAATGATGTCCGTGAACGCCTAAAGGAAACGCTGCCTCATTATGAGAGCAGGGATGCCCAGGACATGATGTTTCAGGAAGTGATGCAGGCCCTGGATGACAATAAACATTTATTGATCGAAGCCGGCACGGGAACAGGCAAATCCCTCGGGTATTTGCTGCCGTCGATTTATCAAAGCGTGAAGCAGGAACAGAAGGTTATGGTGAGCACGCATACAATCAACCTTCAAGAACAGCTGCGTGACCGGGATATTCCCCTGCTCACCCAGGTTGTTCCTTTTCCTTTTAAAGCGGCTATTTTCAAGGGAAGAGGCCATTATTTGTGTTTGAGAAAATTTGAACATAAAATAAATAGAAGAGATTTTCATTCCCCGAAGGAAGATGTGATCACCGCGGCGCAGATGCTGGTCTGGCTGACCCAGACGGAGAACGGGGATGATGAAGAGCTGAACTTTGGCGGTCGCGGAGGGGATTTCTGGGAAACGATCTCCAGCGATTCGGATTCCTGCCTTGGCCGTGCCTGCCCATGGTTCCGCAAATGCTACTATCACAGGGCCAAACATGAAGCGGGCATCGCGGATGTTGTCATTACGAACCATTCGAAGCTGTTCACCGACGTAAAAGCGAATCATCAGCTGCTTCCGAGTTATGAGCGTCTCGTTATTGACGAAGCGCATCATCTGGAGGACGTCGCCGGCAAGCACCTTGGCTTGCAGATGAAATATTTTTCGGTTGTCCATACGTTGACCCGTATGTACAAAGACAGCCGCAGCGGTCAGCTTCCGGCTCTTCGCCAGCTGCTGCAAGCATCATCGCATGAGAAGGCTGTCGAGTGGTCCTCCATCATAGACCGGATTTATCCGGATCTGATCACCGCAAAAGAGAATTGGGACCGGCTCAGCGATCAATTGTTCGGACTCCTTCCGGAACGCGGAGACGCGACTCCGGGGGATGCCGGTCAATTCTCGCTTCGCTTATCGCCTCTGAAGAAGCCGAAGGATTGGGATTCGCTGGCCGAGCTGGAGCATCAAATTCATGTGACGCTGGGCGATGTCGTTCGCAAGGGTGACAAGCTGATCGCCGAGATGAAGGAAGATCTGGACGACTACAGCGCGGACAGTTTGTTAACAGACCTATCGGGTCTGTTTAAGGACCTGGCCGCACACCGCGAGGACCTGAGGTCCTTCATGGCTCTGAATGATGAAGGCACGGTATACTGGATGGAGGCTAACGGGAATTTCCGCGGCAAATCGCTGCAGCTTTATGCAGTGCCTGTCGATGTAAGCACCCACTTGAAGGAATTGTTTTTTGACAAGAAACAAAGCGTGATCCTGACATCGGCGACCTTGTCGGTGGACAAATCGTTTCAGTTCATGATCGAGAACTTGGGTCTTCAGGAAGCGGCAGATAGCGGCAACCTGAACACGGTTCTGCTGCCGTCCCCGTTTAATTACAGGGAGCAGGCCCTCCTTGTCGTGCCGCGCGATTTTCCGAGCGTGAAGGGCTCGGTCGGGGATGCACTCTTTGTGAATACACTTGTGCAATCATTGGCCGATACGGCAATCGCTACGCATGGCCGCATGCTTGTGCTGTTCACCTCGTACCGCATGCTGCGTCAGGTGCACGAGCCGTTGAAGGAGGCGCTGGCATCCAGCGATATTACGGTACTGGGACAAGGGATGGACGGAACCAGCCGTACCAAGTTAATCCGGAGATTCCAGGATAGCAGCGCTTCCGTCTTGCTGGGTACCAGCTCCTTCTGGGAAGGGGTAGACATACCCGGTGAGGCGCTCACTTGCCTTGCGATCATCCGGCTGCCGTTCCAGCCGCCGAATCATCCCTTGGTCGAAGCCAAGAGCGAATTGCTGCAGCAGCAGAAGAAGAACCCGTTCATGAAGCTTTCGGTTCCGCAAGCGGTCATTCGCTTCAAACAGGGATTTGGCCGACTGGTGCGGACCGCGCAAGATAAGGGGATTGTCATCGTCTACGATACCCGGGTCATTGAATCCTATTACGGGAAATATTTCTTATATTCTTTGCCGGGGCCGAAGATGGAGCACATGCCGACAGAGGGGATCGTTCCCCGAATTTCGGAATGGCTGCAGGAAGAGGCAGGCGTAGAGAACCAAGCTGAATAAAAGCGAAACAATGAACGAAATGATCGGTCACAAAAAAATGTAGTTATTAACCTATTATTAGGGGGAGCATGAATGAAATCGGAAAAAATTTCGGAAGCCGTGGTCCGCAGATTACCTGTATACTTGCGCTATTTGAATGAGCTTCAGAAAAGGGAGGTCTCCACGGTTTCCTCCCAGGAACTGGGACAAAAACTGGACCTCAATCCTGCTCAAATTCGTAAGGACCTAGCGTATTTCGGTGATTTTGGACGGAAAGGGATCGGATATGACGTATCTTATCTGATCGAGAAAATTCGCCAGATTCTAAAGCTGGACCAGAAGATCAATGTCGCATTGATTGGGGCCGGTAATCTTGGACATGCATTATCGAATTACAATGCATTTCTGAAGGACAATATGAAGATTGTGGCGGTTTTCGATTCGTATTCTCCCAAAGTTGGTATGAAAATTAACAATTTGGTTGTACAGCCGATGGAGGAACTGGAGAAGACGGTTCATGAGTACGGCATTCGTATCGGGATAATCACCGTTCCGGATTTTGAAGCGCAGAATGTAGCAAATCAGCTTATCGCTGCAGGCATCGAGGCTATCCTGAATTTTGCGCCAACCATCCTGAAAGCCCCATCCCATATCCGGATTCATACGGCTGATTTTACTACGGATTTGCAGAGTTTGGCCTATTATTTGGATAACGGCAAGGAGGATGCAGCACATGACGACAACGAAGTGGATGGTTAAGAACGGAACGTTTGCGGTACTAGAGGAAGGAAGATCCGTGCTACGCGGATATATGGTTGTGGAGAATGACCGGATAACCTACCTAGGTGAAGAAGAGCCAACCGTCCAAGAGGGAACAGAAGTTATCGACGGAACTCATCTGTTTTTCCTACCTGGGTTGGTGAACACGCACGGACATGCGGCGATGTCGCTGCTCCGCGGTTATGGCGACGATCTGGCACTGCAGGTATGGCTTCAGGAAAAAATGTGGCCTATGGAAGCCAAATTCACGGCCGACGATGTATACTGGGGAACCGCACTCTCCGTGCTGGAGATGATCAAAGGCGGAACCACGACGTTTGTGGATATGTATGATCATATGGATCAGGTTGCTAAGGTTGTACAGGACTCAGGAATGCGCGGCGTTCTGACACGCGGTGTGATTGGATTATGTCCGCCTGAGGTGCAGCAGCAGAAGCTGGATGAGGCGGTTGCATTCGCAAAAGACTGGCATGGCAAGGCTGACGGGAGAATTACGACTATGATCTCGCCGCATGCACCTTATACATGCCCACCGGATTTCATCGAAAAATTCGTTCAGGCATCCCATGATTTGAATCTGCCTTTGCATACGCATATGTCCGAAACGGAAACGGAAGTAGCTCAGAATGTAAATGACTACGGACTTCGCCCTGTTGCCCATTTGGAGAAGCTTGGCATGTTCTCCCGGCCAACGCTGCTTGCGCATGCCGTCCATCTGACCGATGAAGAAATCGAAATCCTGGCCAAGCATCAAGTTATGGTGTCGCATAATCCAGGCAGCAATTTGAAGCTTGCCAGCGGCATTGCACGCGTGCCTGCACTGCTGAAAGCCGGGGTCACCGTGTCATTGGGTACCGATGGACCTGCGAGCAATAATAATCTGGATATGTTTGAAGAGATGCGTCTGGCGGCATTGATTCATAAAGGGGTAAGCGGGGATCCTACCGCAATTCCTGCATCCGAAGCGCTTCGGATGGGTACAGAGTATGGAGCCAAGTCAGCCTTCCTTACGGATATCGGTACGCTTGCGGTAGGTATGAAAGCAGATATGATCGCACTGAACACGGATCAGGCGCACTTCCTTCCGAAGACGGATTACATTTCTCATGCTATCTACTCCGCAAGTACGAAGGATGTTGAGCATGTATGGGTTGACGGTAAGCAGGTAGTAAAGAATGGCGCGAGTCTTACTCTCGATGAGGAACGTATCCGCCGGGAAGCGCAGCGTGCCTTTGAGCGTCTTACAACCCTCTAGGGAATAATCAAGGGGAGCGAGGAAGACGGAATTGAAGAAAAAAACGAAGTGGATATTGCTGAGTGTGTCCAGCGTGCTGCTGTTACTGCTTGGTCTACAGCTCTATTATTCATATGTTATGAAAGATACTTGGAATGAAGAAAGAATGGCGATTGTTGCCGCCAAACAACATGGCCAATTGGTTACGTCCGGGAAGACCTATAAATCGGTGTGGGGCGAGGATAATAACTATTGGGTGGTAACCGGGAAGGATCAAGACAATCAAGATCGTATGGTATGGGTAAAATTTACGGATGACAACGTACCTGTTGAAGGTGCTGACGCTGTCCAGTCCGTTTTATTGAATACGGGGATGTCAGAAGCCCAAATGCGGGATCAGATCTATAACGAATTGCCTGGAGTGGAAATTAAGCGGTTGCTGCCTGGAATGTATGAGGGCGAGTATGCATGGCAGCTGCAGTATGAACACAACGGTCAGCGCGGCTATCGGTTTTATCGTTTTCAAGATGGTAACACTATCGGGAATGACATTATTCTTCCAAATCAATAAAAATGTAGAAGAGAGGCGCCCTTTAATATTCATTGGGCGCCTCTCTTTTCCTTTAGTAATTGTAAGCGCATTCAGAAAGAATATGGAAAAACTGTTCTAAATATTTTCACAGACATGCATGAAAAAGTATATAAGATGTGATATACTCGTACTTGTACAAAAAGAGCATACAAAATACATGCATCGCAATATATCGTTGTTATATGTATTATTGTGTCATAGAATGATAGACAAAATTTCATATAGGAAATGAAGGAGGAACTTCATGAAACTACGCATTGTACCTATCATGCTGACTGTCGTGATCTCAGCATCGGTTCTCTTTGGCGGATGGTTTCTGTATCGGCAGATGGCTTTGCAGAACCCGCTGGCAAATGTTGTGTCACAATATGACGGCGTGAAGGATTCTCATATAGATATTAAACAGAATACCGTTACTTTGAATCTTGATTTGGCTCCGGATACGAATTTACAAGGCTTGGTTCAGCATATTAAGAAGGAAGGCAAGTCTGTGATTGGTAAGCGGGAATTGAAAATCCAGGTGGAGGACCATTCCTCGGAAGCACTGGATCAATGGTGGGAGAAGGCGATGCTGTCTGTCGCTGAAGCGATGGACAATAAGCAGTATACCGATATTCAATCATCGCTTGAGCAGCTTGCTGATCAGTCGCCGAATTTGAAAGCAAAGGCAACGATTGATGACACCCATGTCTATGTCAGCTTGTCAGACGGCAAGTCTGGTAAATTTATAATCTTGCCGCGTCAACCTGGCAAAATGGAGGTGTGGAATCATGCCTAAATTAGCTAAAGAAGTCATGTTAGGCTTTATTCCCGTTTTGTTGGTATTCCTAGTGTTTGTCGGCGTGAACATCGTGCCCTTGCTCATCGCTGCAGCACTTGTAGGCGGCTTGTTGTTTATTGCTAAGATGAAGGGCGGCATCGCTGTAGGCGCAGGGAATGAGCGCAAGCGGAAAAAGAGCGGACCTGCCAAGCTGACGTTCGAAGAAATCGGCGGGCAGGATAATGCCAAGCAAGAGCTGCGAGAAGCATTGGATTTTCTGATTCGTCATGAAGACATTAAGAAATTCGGCATTCGTCCGTTAAAGGGCATTCTCCTCACCGGGCCTCCGGGAACAGGGAAGACGTTGATGGCGAAAGCCGCTGCCCATTATACGGATTCGATTTTTGTCGCTGCATCCGGCAGTGAATTTGTTGAGATGTATGTCGGTGTTGGTGCAGGTCGGATCCGGGATTTGTTCAAGGATGCCCGGAACCGTGCGGCAAAAGAAAACAAGCAAAACGCCATCATCTTCATCGATGAGGTTGATGTTATTGGCGGTAAACGCGAAGGTGGCCAGCAGCGAGAGTATGACCAGACGCTGAATCAGCTGCTAACCGAGATGGATGGCATCTATTCACAGGATACTCCTCGCATCCTGGTTATCGCCGCAACAAACCGGAAAGAAATGCTGGATAGCGCACTGCTGCGTCCAGGTCGATTCGACCGTCATATTCAGGTGGATCTGCCGGATAAGAAGGGGCGCACCCACATCTTGAATCTGCATGCGGGTAATAAGCCGCTGCATGAAGATGTTGACCTGGAGAAAATCGCCGAGGAAGCTTACGGCTTCTCGGGTGCACAGCTTGAGAGCGTCATGAATGAAGCTGCCATTTATACGATGCGTGAGAATGGGCAGTTTATCCATCAGCGTCATTTGTCCATGGCGATTGACAAGGTCATGATGGGTGAGCGTTCTGATCGCGAATCGAATTTGGAAGAGAAGAAGCGCGTTGCCATCCACGAATTGGGACATGCAATCATGGCAGAGCTTGTGCGTCCCGGCAGTGTGAAACAAGTTGCCCTCAGCCCGCGTGGTAAGGCACTTGGTTATGTTCGTCATAACCCGCAGGAGGAGCAATATCTGTACACAAAATCCTTCCTGGAAGAGCAAATTATGATCGCGCTTGGCGGTGCGGCCGCCGAAGAGATCTTTTACGGGGGGCGAAGCACAGGCTCAAGCAATGACTTTGAGCAATCGCTGAACATCGTGGAGACGATGATGAAGTCTGGTTTGACGTCGCTGGGCATTGTTAACATGAATATGGTAACAACTGAAGAGTTAATGAAAGAGAATAATGTGATTCTGGAAGAGTTAATGAACCGCACCAAGAATCTATTGGAACAGAAACGGCCAATATTCGACAATTCTCTCGATATCCTATTAAAGGAAGAAATCCTCTCCGGGGAACAATTTCGTTGTCAATTTCGTGAAAACGCGCTTTTACCAGCATAAATTGTTATGCTGGTTATTTTTTTTTACTTTTTTGTCGTGCTAAGATATTATTATACTTTGTGCTCTGAAAATGTATTTTTCGACAAATGGGGTACAATAAAGTATAGAGATAAGGAAAGGGTGGAGTAGAAACCATGTACTTCAAAAAAATCGGCGTTGTAGGCGGCGGGACTATGGGGCAGGGCATTGCGGAGATGCTCGCAGCCAAAGGTCTTGACGTACTGCTCGTAGAGAAAACTCCAGAGAAACTGGACTATTCATACCGAATGATCGAGACCAGTCTAGATAAACAATTGGAGAAGTGGGGAATTACCCAGGCAGAGAAGAAACTTATACTGAACCGGATTCAAAAAGTAACTCATTTTGCCGAGCTTAGCACCTGCGATATGGTGATTGAGACCATAATAGAGGACTTGGAAGCGAAGAAAGAAGTATTTTCACAGCTTGATCAAGTATGTCCGAGCCATGTGATATTAGCAAGTAATACATCCACGCTTAGTTTGACGGAGCTCGCCAGCTCTACCAAATATCCTGAGCGTGTTATTGGCATGCACTTCATTCATCCTGTTTCCAAGGTAGACCTTGTTGAAATCATCCGCGGCTTGAAAACTTCGGAACATACGTTTACGGAAACGAAACGCTTTGTTGAAGAAGTTTCGGATAAAAAAGGCATCATGGTGTATGAGTCTCCAGGTTTCGTTACAACCCGCATGATTACCCTCATGATCAATGAAGCGATGCATCTGCTGCAAGAAGGCGTGGCTTCGGCGGAAGATATCGATGACGCGATGAGAATCGGATATAACTTCCAGCATGGACCGCTTGAGATGGCCGACCGTTTCGGCCTGGATTCCATTCTCGCTGCGCTCGAACGCATGTTCCGCGAGTACGGCGAACTGAAATACCGTCCATCGATTGTCTTGAAGAAACTGGTCCGCGCAGGGCAACTGGGCGTCAAAACCGGAGAAGGCTTTTTCAAGTACGATAAGGATGGTGACCGGGTATGAATATTCTCGTAATTAATGCAGGTAGTTCTTCACTGAAGTATCAACTGTACAATATGACGGATGAATCCGTATTGGCAAAAGGCTTGGTTGAGCGGATCGGTATGGATTCCTCGATTCTGACGCATAAGCCGACGGGAAAACAGGATGTTACGGAAGTCAGCGAAATTCTGGAGCATACCACGGCGATCCGCAAAGTGCTGGGCATGCTTACAAACGAGGAGCACGGTGTGATCGATTCTATCGAAAGCATTCAGGCGGTTGGACACCGCGTAGTGCACGGGGGGGAATCTTTTAAAGAATCCGCGCTCGTTGACAGTGATGCCAAAGCGGAAATCCGTCGCTTGTTCGATTTGGCTCCGCTGCACAATCCCGCATCGATGATGGGGATTAAGGCAGCAGAAACCAATATGCCGGGCGTTCCGCAGGTCGTTGTATTTGATACGGCGTTCCATCAGACGATGCCGGAGAAATCATACCTGTACGCTATTCCGAGAGTACTTTATAATAAATATAAAGTACGTCGTTACGGTGCGCACGGTACGTCCCACGCCTATGTCAGCCAGGCAGCGGCAGAATTCCTGAACAAGCCGCTGGAGGATCTGAAGATCATTACCTGTCATATCGGTAACGGTGCTTCCCTGACAGCAGTAAAAGGCGGGGAATCCATCGATACTTCCATGGGGATGACCCCGCTTGAAGGGCTCATGATGGGTACGCGCAGTGGTGATTTGGATCCGGCAATCGTACCGTTTGTTATGAACAAGGAAGAGCTGACCGTCAATGAAGTGAACTCTATGCTGAACAAGCATAGCGGACTGTTGGCGATTTCCGGAATCAGCAGTGATATGCGCGAGATTACGGAAGGCATGGAAAAAGGCGATCCGAACTCCACGTTAGCTTTTGAGATGTATGAGTATCGTGTTCGTAAATACATCGGGTCTTACGCTGCTGCCATGAATGGCGTGGATGTCATCGTATTTACAGCGGGCGTCGGCGAGAATTCGATCGTCCTTCGTCAAAGAGTGCTTGAGCAGCTTACCTATCTCGGAGTAGAATTGGATGAGGAGCTGAACAGCATTCGTTCCGGCGAGCCACGCCGTATTTCTGCGGCAAATTCGAAGGTCGAGGTACTTGTGATCCCTACCAACGAAGAACTGGTTATTGCTCGGGATACGCATCGTATCGTACAAGCTTCCAACCGTTAAATAGTAGTGATATAAGGGAGAGATTTAAGCATGGCCACCAAAAGTGTGATTCGTAACGTCAACCAGCATGTCGGTGAGACCGTCACGATCGGCGCCTGGATCAACAACAAGCGTTCCAGCGGGAAGATTCAATTCCTGCAGCTTCGTGATGGCTCCGGATATATCCAGGGTGTTGTTGTGAAGAGCGAAGTATCCGAACAAGTATGGGATGACGCGAAAAGCCTGACACAAGAAAGCTCTTTGTATGTGACGGGTGTTATACGTGAAGAGCCGCGGAGCCAATCGGGTTATGAGATGACGGTTACCGGCATTGAAATTATACATCTTACGGAAAACTATCCGATTACGCCTAAAGAGCATGGTGTCGATTATTTGATGGACCATCGTCATCTGTGGCTTCGTACACAGAAACAACGTGCGATCATGGTGATCCGTGCTGAAATTATCCGTGCGGTTCAAGATTACTTTGATACCAACGGATTTACGCTTGTGGATCCGCCGATTTTGACCCCAACTTCCGCGGAGGGTACAACCAACCTGTTCCACACGAAGTATTTTGATGAGGATGCCTATTTGACCCAGAGCGGACAGTTGTACATGGAAGCTGCCGCCATGGCGCTCGGTAAGGTATACTCGTTCGGGCCGACGTTCCGTGCCGAGAAGTCCAAAACCCGTCGTCACTTGATCGAGTTCTGGATGATTGAGCCAGAGATGGCCTTCACAGACCATGAGGAGAGCCTTCGCGTGCAGGAGCAGTTCATTAGTCATGTGGTGCAATCCGTGGTTAAAAACTGCCGCCAGGAGCTCGAAACGATCGGTCGCGACATTTCGAAGCTGGAGGCGATCCAGGCACCATTCCCGCGGATTACGTACGATGAGGCTATTGAATTCCTGCATACGCAAGATTTTGATATTCCTTGGGGTGAAGACTTTGGCGCGCCACACGAAACAGCTATTGCCGAGAAGTATGACAAACCGGTCTTTATTACGCATTACCCGGCGGGAATCAAGGCTTTCTATATGAAGCCGGATCCGAATCGTCCGGAAGTCGTACTTTGTGCGGATATGATCGCTCCGGAAGGTTATGGCGAGATTATTGGCGGATCGCAGCGGATAGACGATCCACAGCTGCTTGAAGAGCGCTTCAAGGAGCATGATCTGTCGATGGAAACCTATCAATGGTATATGGATTTGCGTAAATACGGCACCGTGCCTCATTCCGGCTTCGGTTTAGGTCTTGAGCGTACCGTTGCCTGGATTTGCGGCTTGGACCATGTGCGTGAAACGATTCCGTTCCCACGGACCCTGTACCGGTTGTATCCGTAAGCCGTGAGAGGTAAGTCTATGGACCACGACGGTAACGTGGACACGGATGTGAATGGCTGGACGGCCGGCGCCGCTGCCGGCATGAGCCAAGGAATGGCGATCATTCCTTATGCCTTGCTCCGGCATTACCGGTCACTTGGGTTAAGCGACCGTGAAGCCATGCTGGTGATCCATTTGATTGGTTATCAGCAGGTGGAGTTCAAGACGTTTCCTTCGCTGGAGGAGCTTGCGGAAGTGACGGGGGCTCCCACCGGATTCATCGCTACCAGCTTGCAGCGCTTGATGAAGGTAGGGCTGATCGGAATTGATGAGTATGTGGACGAAACACAGGGGATTCATTACGAGCGCTACAATCTCCACGGATTGTATGAAAAGCTTGCTTCGTGCCTGGCTGAAGAGCACAAGGAAAAGACCCCTGATGGAACCAAGTTTGCGTCTCCGCTGTTGAATGCCCGTCCTGCTACCGACAAATCAACTGCATCGGGGAATCCCGTTCCTGAGAAGGAAGAGCGGAATTTGTTCACCATTTTCGAAAAAGAGTTTGGACGTCCGCTATCGCCCATGGAGCTGGAAACGATCTCCGGCTGGGTTGATGCGGATCGCTATCCGGACGAGTTGATCCTCTTGGCTTTGAAAGAAGCGGTGTTTGCGGGCAAACTGCATTTCCGCTACATTGACCGGATCCTGCTTGAATGGAGCCGCAATCGGGTGCGTACCGCACAGGATGCCAAGGCCTATACGCAGAAATTCAGAAATATCGGAAGATAGATGAGAAGCACGTCCGCTACGGGCGTGCTTTTTTATGTGTAATATCTATTCTATATATAACGCAGTTTAAGTCCCATGATTAGCAGGAGACCGTCTCCGAATTGGCGAATGGATATAGTTGCAGCACGGCTAGAAGGGGAGTTGGAAATGAGATATAAAGCGATTATTTTTGATCTGGATAACACGTTATTAGATTATAGTCAGAGTGAAAGGACATGTATGCAGCAGGCCCTGGAGCACTACCGGCTGCATGAGGAACTGACGTGGGAGGAATTCTGGAGCACGTTTGGACCGATTAATTTTAATTATTGGATGAATCGAATTCAGAACAATCACGATATTAGGCAGGTGCTGGAGCATTCCTTTACGGATACCTTCCTGAGATTGAAACGGGAATTTCGTCAGTTCCGGGAGATTTCGGAAACCTACTGGGGGTTGTTTTGCAGTTCCAACCATATGGAGCCGAATGCCGATCTTATTTTGGAACACCTTCATGGCGATGTTGCGCTAGGGGTGATATCTAACGGCATTGGCGAAGCACAGCGTAAACGCCTGACAACAGGAGGATTGTTTCATTATTTTGACTCCTTTATCATTTCGGATGAGGTGAAGTGCTGGAAGCCGGACCCGGGAGATCTTTGAACTCGCTTTGCAGGAATTGGAGGTAGGTCCGGACGAGGTGCTGTACATAGGGGATTCGCTTACGGATGATTATGAAGGAGCAACGAGATCAGGAATTGATTTTTGTTATTATAATCGTCGGGGTGCCGTTTTAAGTGATCATCATCGACCTGATTATACGATCAGGGATCTCCTGGAAATTAAGGATCTGGCTTAGGAATCATCTTTGAAGGAGAATGATCGAATGAGATACAATCATATTCTATTTGATTTGGATGGCACTTTGACGGATCCGCGTGAAGGCATTACGAAAGCCGTGAAGTACGCACTCGGTAAACATGGGATTAACGTAAGTGATCTTTCCGAGCTGGAATGTTTTATCGGTCCCCCGCTCCAGGCGACCTTCACCGAGAAATATCATTTTAGTGAGGCCGAGGCATGGGAAGCCGTTCTTAGCTACCGTGAATATTACAAGGACACCGGTCTTTATGAAAATGAGGTATACGGCGGCATACGCGAATTATTGGATTTGCTGTTATCCCAAGGGCGCCGCTTGTATGTTGCTACCTCCAAACCTACGGTTTTTGCTGAAACGGTTCTAGAGCATTTTCAGCTTTCCGCTTATTTTTCCATGGTGTGTGGAAGCGAGCTGGACGGCACCCGGTCCGCCAAGACCGAAATCATTCAACATGTTCTGGATACGTGCCGTATTCAGACGCCTGGAGCCGTTATGATTGGAGACCGAAAGCATGATCTGATTGGAGCGCGGAACTGCGGGATACACAGCATCGCTGCAGGCTATGGTTATGGTTCCGAGGAAGAGCTGGCGGCATGCCAGCCAACCTATTGTTTCAAAACCGTGGAGGAGATGTTTCGGTCGTTTGCCAGCTTAGCGGTTTGAAATCGGCTTGTAGATGAGACAGATCACTTCGATTTTTCGCGTAACATCGGTTATAATGGTCATAACCAGTCGGAATGTCATAATTTGTGAAGGGAGGGGCATGATCATGAAGGGAAGATTGACAGTCAGCTCTATGCAAAGTCTATTTGATGAACAACGGCGGTTGTTTGCATGGAGCGATGAGAAAGTTACCGCCTGATTACCTCGTGTAGAGAGGCCGTTTATCTAATGGACTTTGCATCCTTAAAACCTTTATTTTAATTTTAAGGAGCAGAGCTACCATGAAATATATAAACGCGGATATTATACTTCCAGAGGAACTGTTGAAGGAAGTACAGAAATATGTACAGGGCGGGATGGTGTACATCCCTAAACCTGAAGGATTACGCAAGAAATGGGGAGAAAACTCGGGCAGCCGGGTGTATTTGAAAAAAAGAAACCTGGAAATCCGGCAGTTGTTTGCGTCGGGCGCTACGATTGACCAGCTTTCTTCTCAATTTTGTTTATCCTGCGATTCCATCAAGAAAATCGTATATACCAAAAACAAGTAATGCAAAGTCACATTGGACTGATTCTGATGTGGCTTTTTCTTATGTATAAAAGTCATTTTAAACCAATCGTTATATAGAAGTGCAGATGCTGAGCAATTATAATCATTTAAGAACGTTCAAACCCATAGAGCAGGTGAGTTCATGAATGATTTTTTTCAATTTGATACAGAAGAACAACGCTGTGCGCTGCTCGCAAGAGCCAAGAGGGTTGCGATATCGGCACTTCAGCAATATAACCTGAGATGGGTTGAGATTGAATTTATCGGTATTTCGGACACGATTACATATCAAGTTAGGACAAACTTAGATGAAACATACTTGTTGAGAATTCATTCGGATCGACGGTCCAGTAATGAAATAGACCTGGAGCTTCAATTCCTGGATGCCCTTATTACCGCACGTATCAAAGTGCCGTCAGGTATAACCACTCCAAATGGATTAAGATTGTTGAAAATCGGTACGGAGCATGGATTCAGATCTCCTTATGTCACCGTGATGAAGTGGGTGGATGGTGTGCATGCCCATGAAAGACTTACAGAAGATCAAGCATATCAGGTAGGTGTCTTGATAGCCAGACTACATGAAGTGGCACTTGGCTTCGAAAGTTCTTCTGATTCCCGGAGACCCATATGGGGGATGAACAGCTATAGAGAAGCACTCGCCAAGTTGGAGCGATATGCAGGAACTTTTTTGTCAGAAGTCTCGTGGTCACTGTATCAACTCGCAGCTGAAAAAGTTTTAACCCAGCTTGATCAGATGAACGCTGATGATTGCAATTATGGCCTCATTCATGCCGATTTACATCTGGGGAATGTGGTGTTTGAAGGTGGCCTTCCTCACCCGATTGATTTCGGTAGGTGTGGCTACGGTTTTTTTCATTACGATCTGGCAGCGGTCATGTTGTCACTTGTTCCGAACCAACGATTTAAAGTGCTACAAGGATATGAAAGCGTGCGGAAGTTGGGCTCGGATTATATTCAGTCTCTGGAGTGCTTTTTCATCATGATCATGATGGAGAATTATAGCCACCATGCCTCTAATCCAAGAGAGACAGAAAGTCTGAAGAGTGAGCAAATCTATGCGCTAGCCTATATCCGTGAATATTTAAGCGGGCGCCCGTTTCTGCTGAATGTGGTGGAGCCATTAGAAATAGATGATAAACCAATCTCTAGTTGATCCGGTCATTATAGAAGGGTATCATGATATCATAATACGCGTTACAGAATGGGTGAGAAAAGCTTGCAAGTAACGAATCGCCCAGGTGGATTTATCACCTGCTTCATCATCATGATTGCCACCATCGTATGGGTTCAATGGACTTCATTCCTTCTATCCATGGCGTGGGGAATCGGACTGATCCTGTTGATATATACTTTGTCCAAGCTAAGAAGCTTACGAAAGATATCGATTCAAATAAGAGACACGGCCATAGTGGCGCTTATCATGGTGATAGGTTATATACTTTATCATTCTTTCGGTGAAATCATAAAAAATGGATTAGCAGGGCACGATGCCTGGGCCATCATACTATCGAGGTTAAGCCTGTTTCTATTTGTACTGCCGTTTGCGCTCGCGGCCATGTTGACGAAAGAAAAACCGTTATACCTCGCCATAGGTTCATGGGGGAAAACGATTTATTTTCCATGGATATTCAAAGGCCCGGTTAAGGATCCAATCTGGCGATTCATGCTTATTTTCCTGGTTGTCATCTGTTCCATATTTTCATTCTTTATTGACTGGGGACAGCCGCAATTTCTCGTTCTTATCGGTTATGCACTATCATTCGCGCTGATCAATGCCGTCCTTGAGGAGCTGTTATGGCGCGGATACATACTTAGTCATTTTGTAAGTGGATTTGGTGAGCTGAAAGGACTCGTCATCGCCGGGGTTACCTTTGGTTTATACCATTACCACCTAGGTTTTTCGTGGTCGGTTTGTCTGCTGTTTTCAATCTTTGGTATCATGATGGGCGGCGTGGCTATTCGTTCGAAAGGTGTAGTTCCTGTGATGGTTATGCATTTTGTGATGAATGTTCTATTTGTTCTTAGCGGCATGATCCTGTAACTTTCCAAAGGGCGTCGATAGACGTTCTTTTTTTGTTTTACGGTATGGGTAGACTATGGGACAGGCTATGTTGGTCTTTTTTTAGATTATCCAAAATTTTTTTCGAAAAAAGTGCAGGGGCAGCTTTCAAAGCTGACGTCTATGTATTTGGGAAGGAGGGGAGAGTTATTGATGCTGAAACGTTAATCACGCGCATCCTGCAAGGGGATCAAGAAGCCTTTCGGGAACTGGTGAACCATTACAGCCAGCACGTGTTCCATACGGCATACTCGGTCCTGCGGGATGCCAAGGAAGCGGAAGATGCGTCGCAGGAAGTGTTTATTCAAGTATACAAAGCTCTCCCCCAGTACCGATCTGAAGGGTTTAAAACCTGGATTACACGCATCACGCTAAATAAAGCGATTGATATGAAGAGGAAGCTTTCCCGTAAACCGCCGGAGCAGCTGCACGGCGAACATGATGAAGTGCTGGATAAACTCCCTTCCCGGGACGAAGACGTGGTTTCTCTGCTCGTACATAAGGAGAGAAGAGAGGAACTTCGAGAGAAAATTAAACAATTGCCGGACAATCACCGTGCCATTATAACGGCTTTTTATTTGGAAGAGAAAAACTACGAACAAATCGCAGTCGAGCTGGATGTCACGGTCAAGACGGTGGAATCGAAATTATACCGGGCCAGACAATGGATTCGGAAATCGTGGAAGGAGGAGGAATGGAAATGAACGTAAAGGGTAACGAGCTTAAGATGCTGACAGAACGATATGTTAGAGGAGAAGGCTCGGCAGAAGAACGGTCTTCTTATGAAGAGCTCATGTTATCGGATGACAGCGTGCTGGAGATCTATACGCAGGTACTGGCGGAGCTTGATTCCGAACTCCCTAGCCTCTCAGACGCGGAAGCATTTACGCAGCAGGTGGTGGAACACGAACAAATTAAGCCTTACACCCATAAAGCACCGCTGCGGATTCAGGAACGTCCGAAGCGATGGTACGAACGCGCGATCGTTCACTACACCATTGCCGCTTCCATTACCATGCTGTTCCTCTTCACCGGGGCATTTGACCGACTTCTTCCCGGCGATATGAACAGTGAGGTTCCATTGTCCGAAACACCTTCCTACAGTAAACAATGGGTGGAAAAAACAACCGGCTGGCTTGACCAGCTATTATCACGATAAGAAAAATGAAAGGAAGATGCCTTGTGCAACCGCAAAAAAGTAAAGGGTTTGCCTTTATATTAAATATCCTTCCGGGCCTCGGCCATTATTATTGGGGGAGAAAGGGACGCGCCCTGCTATATCCGTTCTTGTTCTTCGGTGGCTTGTTCGGCGGATTTGTGCTCGGGATCATGACGGCTTCCGATACGGTTTTTGCGCTCGGAATTCTCGGAGCATTAATGATCTGGGGGATTAGCATGCTCGACCTGCTAATTGCCTTAATCCGATATACGCCTGTAACGATTATCCACGATGAATATGGACGGCCGATGGAGATTCGCCAGGAAAAGAGTGATGAGTCTGAACGCTTTTATACCATACTGCTGTCCTTCATTCCCGGTTTGGGGCATTTTCAACTGGGATTGATGCAGCGCGGGTTGTCGTTCCTGATCGCATTCTTCGGGCTTGGGACGATTCTGCTATTCTTGACAGGCTTGACTCACGAATCGGTATTCCTGCTGTTTCTGGGCATGCTGCCCATCATTTGGCTCTATTGTATGTTTGATGTGGTTCAGCTGGTTCACCGCAAGCAAGCTGGAGAATTACTTATCGATCGCACGCTGTTTGATGAGCTCGAGAGCGGCCGGGAGAGCGGACGCCGGAGTAAAGTGTTTGCCACCTTGTTATCGGCCTTTCCCGGAGCGGGTCAAATGTATTTGGGATTGCAAAAACGCGGACTGCAGCTCATGGTCCTATTTCTTGGCAGCATCTATGTGCTGGATGTACTCAAGCTGTCGCTGTTCCTGTTCTTGATTCCGCTGATCTGGTTTTATGCATTCTTTGACGGTCTGCAGCAAGTAAGCCGTTACGGCAGGGAGCCGCTGCGCGATCGACCGATCATCTCAGGACTTGGGAATCAGCAGCGCTGGCTCGGGCTTGGACTGCTCGTACTCGGTGTCTATTTCGTATTTACCAGCGTGGTGATGCCTTATATCGATACACATTTCCCTCATTTGCAGCTGGATTACCGCATTCGTTCCTATTTGAAGACCGCGATTATCGCCGTACTTCTCATCGGAGGTGGAATCAAGCTGATGACTGGCTCGAAAAAGGATGCATTGAGAGGAGGGCGTTCATATTATGATACCGACAACGAATGATATGTCCATTCATGATCTGGGAAGCCCTCCATCGAAATCTGCACGTCAATGGAGAGTGGGTACACTCTCGATGGGACTCTCCTTGCTCGTGCTTGGCTTGCTTGTCTTGTCCTCCGCCTGGAAAGGCGTAGAGGTGTACACTTCCGCCGCAAGATGGTGGCCGATCGTATTTGTTCTGTTAGGTGCCGAGATCGTCAGCTACTCGCTGATTTTTCGGAGACGCGGTTGGGTCAAGTATGATATATTCAGCATTCTTCTCATCGGTTTTCTGGCCTCCTGCTGTATCGGTATAGGAGCGCTGAGTGCGACGGGTTTACTGGATCAGATTCGCCGTGAGACGATGTCCGTGCAGCAAGCGATTCCGTTACCGGATCAGAAGATAACAATCCCGGACGGGGTTAAAAAAGTCATTGTTCAGGGCAGTTACAACCACAATATCCAACAGGATGCTTCGAGTTCGAATGAGATGCTGATTTTTGGCAGCCTGCGGACGGAAGATATCAAAATGTGGAGTACGACCGAGCTGCCGTCTATGATTCAGATAAAACAGTCGGGAAACATTCTATATGTCCAGCTGAATGATCCCCCGCGCTATACTTTTCGGGGATCCTTCTCACAACTTGATATGACGTTATCCGTGCCTTCTGCAGTTAAAGTGATCATTAGAGATTGATCACGGTCTAATCAATGAAATGATATGGAACGAGATATGGAGGGAGATATCGTGGCCAAGAATCTGTATTATCTGCTGTATATTGCACTGTTTGTTGTGACTTGTTTATTTATCTTCAATGCATACTCATCACCGGATCAGGTACCTGCGCCTTCGATCTCTTTAACGGAGCATGAGCAGAAACGGCTATAATCCATATAAAGAAAAAACCTGTAAACGATTTGGAATCGTTTTACAGGTTTTTTAGTTTTCGTTCAACGAGTATGTAAATCAGGATAAAAACGATCACGGTCGCAATACCGGTGGTCATGAAATGGCCGGTAAGCCTGGCGATCAGCAGCAGGATGACCCCAAAGATCATTAGCAGCAGACTGACGTAGGCATTGGCAACTTTAAAGTTCCGTTCATTTTTGAGAGATGACGTAGTTTTATAAGCATAAATGCTCTTGGAGCTTTTAGGCGGAAGCAAAAAGAGGACCAAACCATACAAAATAAATACGATGCCAATGGCTAAACTTTCGAGCATCCCTATACACTCCTAACGGAAAGATAACGCCGGATGCACCCCGAAAACGTTGAATCATGGTGCATCCGGCTGTTCAAGCCCTATATCTGCAAATATAAATATACTTTACTTGGATCCGGCTGCATTCAAGAGCAGACGACGGTAGGAGTATTCGAATATAAACTCAAAAGCCTCCAGATGTTTCTTGGCTTCGAAAGCATTTTTGCCCCAGGCATAGATGCCGTGGTTACGCAGCAATATGCCGGGTACCGCCGGATCAAGCGCATCCGGAACGAGTTCCGCTATCCGCGGAATGTCTGCATAGTTCGGCAGGATCGGAATGCGAATCGCCGCGTCCTCATCCCAAATGTTAAAGGCCTTGATCAGCTCGATTCCTTGGGCAGGGACATAACCATGTTCACCATACCAGTCGCTGATCAGATTGTTATCGATGGTATGCACATGGAAAATGGCGCCGCAGCCGGTTTTGCGATAAATTTCGCAGTGAATCAAAGTTTCCGCACTAGGCTTTAAGCCGGTTGCTTCACAAGGTACGCCGTTCTGATCCACAAAAAGATAATCTTCGGGCGTATGTACCGACTTGTCTTTACCACTGGCTGTCACCGCAAAATAAAACTGCTCTGGGTTGAACTCGCCAACACGGACAGATAGATTACCGCTGGTACCCGGGAACCAGTTTCTAGAAGCAAACAGTTCCTTAATTCCTCTAAGATCCTGCAGGGCAGCCTGTTTCTGTTCGAGCTGGATATCTGAAAATGCCACTTACAGCACCTCCTGTTTAAACTTGTCTCTCATGTCGTTCTGAATATCGGTAAATGTCTCGAAGGGTACATGATGAACGCCAAGCTTCTTGCACTGCTCGGTGAGCGAGGAACGGGAATAGACCAGATCCGCCTGTTTGGCGCCTTCGAAGTCGGTAAGGCTGTCCCCAATCAGAATCCGGTAATACTGATCGGTCGGAAAACGGTCCATCACTGTAACCTTGCACATGCCGCAGTCGTTCTGGCAGGATTCCTTGCAAGGATGAGGCCAAGTTATCTCGATGTGATCACCTTCGAAATTGGAGCCGTTGCAGAAGATATGGTCTGCAGGAATGCCAAAGGGCTTCAACAGAGGATCGACAAAAAAATCGATGCCGCCGCTTGTAACGTAAAATTCAATCTGTTCGGATTTTAAATAATCCAGGAATGCACTGAAGCCTTCCCGAATCCCTGCATGGCTTAGAACATAATCGGTAATTTCTTCTCTCATGGAGGAAGGGAAGAGGGCGAACATGCGGCCTACGCCTTCCCGAACAGAAATAGTGCGGTCAAGTGTATCCTGCATGATTGACTCAAAGCCTTCCGGCTTGAAGTGCTTCATGATGGCGACAATATTATCGTTGTTCGTGATGGTTCCGTCGAAATCGCAAAAAATGATCGGCTGTTTCTCTCCAGATGTCATACTTCTCCTCCCCAGATGTCCAGTGCGGCTTTCAACTCTTCGTGTTCTTCGGCAAAGTGAGCGAGCGGCACGGATTTCATCGTTGCCTCAATCGCTTGTACAAAGGCTTTCCCGCCCGCTTCGGTTCCCATCGGATGACCGTGGATTCCGCCGCCTGCGTTAACGACCACATCGGTGCCGAAGTCCCGGATGATGCGCGGAACGAGTCCCGGATGAATTCCTGCGGATGGTACCGGCATGCTTCGTTTCACGCCAAGTTTAGCGCTATGCAGCTCGTCGCGTATGGCGAGATTCTCTTCTCTCGGCATCGTTACAGATCCGTAAGGAGAAGGGAAGAGCACCAGATCCGCGCCGGCGATCCGCATCAGCTGGCCGAGCAGCACCGGAGCCGTTATTCCATAGTATGGAGAAGGATAAATGGCGCCGGCAAGTGCAGGGTGAGCCGCGATAGGCACGGTGATATCCGGATCGCTGCTTAGCTCGTGCAAAACGTCATACCCATAGGACAGCACATTAAAGAGCAGGGCGTTAGCGCCAGCATCAATCGCGCGCAGCGCTTGCTCACGCAGCTGTGACGTCCGGCCGGTTAGATTGGCTGCATAGAGCAGCTTTTTGCCTGTTTGTTGTTCAACGTCAGCAGCAGCCTGGATGCACATGCTTACCCGTTTTTCAATCGGGGTGAGGTCGTTCTCGAACAGGATTTCATCATCTTTGATGAGATCCACGCCACCAAGCGCCTGACGGATAAATTGGGCTCTAAGCTCGTCCGCATTCAGTCCGATCACCGATTTGAAGATGCTCATGAGCAGCGGACGGTCATGGACGCCAAGGAGATCGCGAATACCGTCGATGCCATACTTCGGTCCGGGAAACGCACTCAGGAAGTCGGGAGACAAGTCCAGGGATGTCAGTTTGATGCGTCCGTCCATGGAAATTTTGCCGAATACCGTCACCAGTAGGGCAGGAATATCCCGGCTGAAATTAATGTCCGGATAAGCAATGCTGACATCCGCATAACGACTGCCTGGCTCCCAGCCCTCGTGAACCTGAATGTCAACCACTTCGCCAAGATGCTTCTGCATCGCTTCACGTTTGGCTTGCGGCAGCTCGGTCCAGCTGCCAACCGTCATGCCAACGGCGATGGAAGTTGCTTTCTTACGAAAATCCGCCTGGTCGTCATAGATTCGGTACGTTGCGATACAGCGGCTCATGAGATCTGCTCCTTCAGCATCGCGCCCATTTCTTTGGAGCGCTCAGCGCAGCGGTTTACGGCGGCAATGACGGTTTCGAAGAAATCGCCTTTGTCGAGCGTTTCGAGGGCCGCTTGCGTTGAACCGTTCGGCGATGTGATTTTCGCGCGAAGCGATGAAGGCTGTTCTCCGGTCTGCTGCACCATTCGGGCCGCGCCCAGAATGGTTTGGAGCGTCAGCTCGCGACTTTGTTCCTGCGTCAGTCCGCCGCGGATCCCCGCGGCAGTCATGGCTTCCATCATGTAATAGAAGTAAGCCGGGCCACTGCCGGATATACCGGTCAGGATATCCATCTTCTCTTCTTCAATGACGGTTACATTACCAACAGCTTCGAACAAAGTCATGACCAGTTGGCGCTGTTCTTCGCTGATTTCCTTCGAGAACGCGATTCCTGTGGAACCAAGTCCGATAGAGGCAGATGTATTCGGCATCGTGCGTGCAATGGGTTGATGGGTTCCAAGCAGCGTCTGTGTCGTATAAATCGATAGTCCAGCAATCACGGAGATGATCAATTGATCGCTTGAGAGCTTCGGTCCCAGTTCTTTCAGCACTTTAGCAGCATCCTTCGGTTTCATGGCAAGCACGATCACCGGCGAAGTTTTCAAAATTTCGATTTTAGCGGCATCGTCGTTGTTGATCTGGACGCCGTACCGCTCACTCAGTTCCTGAAGGCGCTGAACATTGCTTCGGTTGAGCATCGTAATATTCTCCGGAAGCACGACAGAACGGCTCACTAATCCTCGTACGATCGCTTCGGCCATCGAGCCGGCGCCGTAGAAGGTAATTGCTTTATCTATTAAAGGTCGGTTCTGCGGGGATTGGCACATCGTTATTTCCTCCTTCATGGCTTTAGATGAATGATTTATTCGCGTATTTGACCACTACCGATAATAACATATTTGGAGGAAGTAAGCGCGGGTAACCCCATAGGTCCCCGGGCATGCAGCTTCTGGGTACTGATCCCGATTTCGGCGCCGAAGCCAAATTCAAAGCCATCGGTGAAGCGGGTCGAAGCGTTATGATAGACAGCGGCTGCGTCTACTTCCTGCAAGAAGCGCTGCGCATGATCCTTATTCTCCGTAACGATACATTCCGAATGCTTGGTGCCATAAATCGAAATATGCTCAATGGCCTCATCCAGGTGATCCACAATTTTAAGGTTCAAAATATAGTCGTTATACTCGGTAGCGTAATCATCAGACGTAGCTTTTGCAGCCCATGGAACGTAATCCAGGGTACGCTGGCATCCGCGCAACTCGACATTACGCTCACGGAATGCTTCGGCCAGCGCAGTCAAATGCGATTTGGCATAATCAGCATGGACGAGCAGGGTTTCCATGGAATTGCAGACCGAAGGGCGCTGCACCTTGGCATTGATACTGATGGCGGCCGCCATGTCCGGGGCTGCCGATGCATCCAGATAGGTATGGCATATTCCGGCTCCGGTTTCGATGACTGGTACCGTGGCATTCATCACAACGTTCTGGATCAGCGAGCTGCCACCGCGCGGGATGATGACATCCAGCAGTCCGTTGAGCTTCAGCATTTCATCCACGGAGGAACGGTTCGGATCCTCGATAAGCTGTAGCGCATCTTTAGGCAGTGCGGTGCGTTCCATTGCTTCGTGAAGCACCTCGATGATTTTGCGGTTGGAGGAGAGGGCGGATGAACCACCGCGCAGCACGACTGCATTGCCCGTCTTCAAGCATAGCCCGGCTGCATCAACGGTCACGTTGGGACGTGCTTCATAAATGATGCCAATCACACCAAGGGGAACGCGTTTCTTGACGATGTTCAGACCGTTCGGGCGGTCGATCGTTTCCAGGGTGTCGCCGATCGGGTCCGGCAGCTTAACGATTTGGCGCAATCCTTCGGCAATGTCCTCGATTCGAGCTTCATTCAGTGCCAACCGGTCCAGCAGGGAGGCAGAGGTGCCGAGCTCTTTCCCGCGGCGAAGATCCTCCGCGTTCGCTTCCATGATATCTGCTGTCCGCTGGATCAGGGCGTCTGCCATGATCAGCAAAGCCTGGTTTTTCTCCTCCGTGCTCAGTCTGCCAAGACGAAATGCTGCCTGTTTGGCAAGTTGGGCTTTGTTGCGTACCTCACTCATGATAATTCCTCCTTATTTTAGTTATCAGTAAATACCTAATTGGTTTATGGCAATCCGGTTATTTTAACGTGATCCATTCGTCGCGGTGAATGACCTCAAGCCGATGGATTTCCCCGATGATGCCGATCACTTCACTGCTTGGCATTCCGAGCACGGCCTGCAGCTGGTCCTCATCGTAATTGACGATCCCTCTGCCGAGCGTTTCGTTGTTCATATTAACGACTTCTACCACGTCCCCTGCATGGAAGCTGCCTTCGATCCGTTTAATGCCAACTGGAAGGAGGCTGTGACCTCCATGAATCAGCGCCTTCTCGGCGCCCGGATCAACAACGATCCGGCCTAACGGCGAGGACATAAAGCCGAGCCATTGCTTTTTCATCGGCAGGGAGGATAGGTGGGTGGCAAAATAAGTTCCTTTGCCTGCATGCTTAAACGCCTTGAGCAAATCCCCGGTCTCGTTGGCTTTGCCGATGAAGACGGGGACACCGCCGCGGGTGGCGATTTTGGCAGCATCGATTTTTGATCGCATGCCGCCTGTACCTACGCTGGAGCCAGCGCCTCCTGCCATGCTGTAAATCTCATCGGTAATTTCATCAATTTCCTCATATTTTGTTGCATCCGGCGACTTGCGTGGATCAGCCGTGTACAAACCGTCCGTATCGGTCAGGATGATTAATTGCTGGGCGCGGACCAAGTTCGCTACCAGCGCGGATAACGTATCGTTATCACCAAATTTCAGTTCGTCAATCGAAACGGTATCATTCTCATTAATAATCGGAATAACGCCTTGCTTCAGAAGCTCCGTAATCGTCATGTTGGCATTATTCATGCGTTTGCGGTTCGCGAAGTCCGTTCTCGTTAACAGAATTTGCGCGGCCTTCAATTGATGGGAGGCCAGCGCATTCTGGTATGCACGCATCAGCAGCGCTTGGCCAAGGGCTGCTGATGCTTGCTTCTCATGCAGTAGCTTGGGTCTACTCTCGTAGCCGATCTCCCGAAAACCTGCTGCGACGGCGCCGGATGTCACGAGCAGAACCTCATGACCGGCCTTGCGGAGCGCGGCAAGCTCTCCGGCAAAGAAGGCGACGGAATCAAGATTAAGTCCGCCTTCATCTGTCGTCAGGGAGCTGCTGCCGATTTTTACGACGATGCGTGATAGCATCGTGATCACTTCCTTGTATTTATGATTAGTTGGTATAGCTGTAACGAATCCATTTCCTGAAAACAAAAAAACTTTCGTCCTGTATGAAAAAGGACGAAAGTTTAACTTCCGCGGTACCACCTTTGTTGATGAGCGCAGCTCATCCGGCTTTAACCCTGTAACAGAAGGCACTGTCCTGGCAAGCCAGGCCGCTCGGGGGTAGGATTCGGAAAGGGGGTCACGGCAAATTCTTTCAGCCCATGGAATTCGCTCTCTGGTCATCGTGCCCTATGCTTTCGTACTGGTCCCGTCTTTGCGTTTTTGAAAACTGCATTCAATTGTTACTGCAAGAATAGCACATCGTTTTTGTTTTTTCAAAAGGAATTAGGTTAACCGAACAGGTTCAGCTTGCCGATTCGGGAGGCGGCTTCCCGCATTCGATCTTCGCTGCTTAACAGGCCGACGCGGACATATCCTTCGCCGTGATCGCCAAAGCCGACACCAGGCGCAACCGCCACCTTGGCCTCCTCAAGCAGTAGGTCGGCAAAGGATACCGATGTAAAGCCCTTCGGTACGGGCAGCCAGCTAAAGAAGGAGCCTGCCGGTTTTTGGGCTTCCCAGCCGATTTCAGACAGGGCGCCATAGAATGCGTCTCTTCTCGATTGGTAGCGTGCCACCAGCTCCTCAACGCAGCTTTGCGGAGATGAGAGAGCTGTGGCCGCTGCAGCCTGAATGCCGCCGAACAGGCTGACGTAGATGTGGTCCTGCAGCATATTGATCAGCGAGATGATTTTTTTGTTCCCCAGGGCAAAGCCAACACGCCATCCGGCCATATTATAGGTTTTGGATAGGGTGTAGAATTCTACGCCAACTTCTTTGGCGCCTTCTGCCTGCAAAAAGCTGACTGGACGATCATCATCAAACCCAATCGCTCCATAAGCAAAATCACTGGCTACCACGATCCCGTGTTCGGCGGCGAATGCCACCGTATCCTCGTAGAAGGACAGGGGAGCGACGGCGGATGTCGGATTGTTCGGGTAATTCAAGAACATCAGCTTCGCTTTTTCTCTGTCTGCAGGTGTGATCGCACCATAGTCGGGAAGAAACCGGTTAGCAGCGGTTAACGGCATGAATTTCATTTGGGCACGGGCCAATGCAACACCTGACCAGTAATCCGGATAACCGGGGTCTGGGACAAGACATACATCGCCCGGGTTCAGAAGCACTTGCGGCAGCTGTACGAGCCCTGTTTTTCCTCCAAACAGAATCGCTACCTCTGTCTCCGGATCGAGATCAACGTTGTAGTCTTCCTTATATCGATGCGCAATGGCTTCTTTAAGGAAGGAAAAGCCGGTAAAAGGCGAATATTTGTGAAACTGCGGATTGTCGGCCGCTTCCTGCAAGCTGGATATGATATGAGGCGGTGTGGGCTGATCGGGATTTCCCTGCCCCAGATTAATTACATCATGTCCCTGCGCCACTTGGCGGTTTACCTTGGAGACCAAGGTCGCGAAAAATTGCGTGGGCAGCTGGGACATGATCTCGGCCGGCTCTATTTGGAATTCGTTTAATTTATTGTTCATTGCAGTTTCATCACTCCGTTATCTAATTACACTCAAATGCAGCTGATATTGAAAACAATTAGGATTAATTTAACACGATTTATCAGGGGTGTATAGAGGGAAATGGAGCTTGGGTGTTGCAGCAGCAGGCTTGAGGAGGCTATGATGATGACATAAGGAGAATGGATGAACCCTGTAAAAACGCCCGTTCGTTGATATATTGATCACAGCGGCGCTGATGCTGGATTCAACCCAATAACAGGAGGCTGCAGGATGACTGGAGAAGCAAAGGCTCAATTGAATATCGCACTTATCCAAGCTGATATTGAAATAGGAAACGTGAATGCCAATATGAATAAAATGCTCGGCATGATGGAGCAGGCCGCAGCGGCTGATATGAAGCCGGACGTCATGGTACTGCCGGAAATGTGGAATACGGGGTATGCGCTGGACCGGATTCAAGAGCTTGCCGATCCCATGGGGCAGGAAACCTCGCGGATGCTGAGTGAATTTGCGCGAAAACACCGCATCCAAGTCGTGGGCGGATCTGTAGCCGAACGAATCGAAGATCGGATTTATAACAGCATGTATGTATTTAACCGGAGCGGGGAGCAGATCGCAAAATATTCCAAAATTCACCTGTTCCGCCTGATGGATGAAGAGAAGCATTTGCAAGCCGGACAGCATACCGTAACCTTTGAGCTGGAACAATTGAAAGCGGGCGCGTCGATCTGTTACGATATACGGTTCCCAGAACTGTCCCGCACCCTTGCACTCAGCGGCGTTCAAGTGCTGTTTGTGCCTGCGGAGTGGCCGCATCCACGGCTGCATCATTGGAGAACGCTGCTCATGGCCAGAGCGATCGAGAACCAAATGTATGTCGTTGCGTGTAATCGTGTAGGAACCAGCGGAGAAACGGACTTTTTCGGTCACTCCATGATCATCGATCCGTGGGGTGAGGTCATTGCCGAAGGGGATGAGCAGGAAATGATCCTGACAGGTACGCTGGATTGCCGTCTTACGGATGAAGTCAGAGGACGTATTCCGGTTTTTGAAGACCGTCGTCCGAATTTGTATTTCCAATAAAGTGTTTATGGTTAAACTCCTCTAAAAAATGAAGTTTCATCTGGGCAGAGGCGGGTATACTATGGGTAATCCGTCTGAGAGGAGGCTTTGAATGATGGCAGATAACAACCAATTCGACAGCCAAAACCATGAGCAGGAAAAAGAACAGAAACAACAGTTCCGCAGCTTTGTTGAGAATGTTGCCGGAGGCGGCAATGGGAAGAATGAATCGATTCAGGATCAGTCCCGAACTGCCGATGAACAGAACCGATTGATTGATCAGCATAATTTGCGCAAATAAACCTCCGTCTATGATGAAATGGGTAACCGTTTTACTTTCAGGAGAAAAAGAGGCATAGCCACTGTCATTCGACGATGGTTATGCCTCTTTATTCGTATATGGGCTGCATTCATTTGCGTTTATTGATCTTGAACGCTTTCCACAACCAGCTTGTCCATAACCTGCTTGAACGTATCGATGAACGCATCCGCCGCTTTGGACAAGTATCGGCCGTTGCGGTAAGCCACAACCAGCGTACGGCTCGGAACCGGATCAGCCAGCGGCAAGTAGACCGGAATAAACTCGCTGCGTTTCGCACGGGCGATAAAACGAGGCACCAGCGTTATGCCCATTCCGGTTGCGACCAGAGATTGGAGCGTCTCGATGTTGTTGCTCTCGAATACAACGTTCGGTTCAAAGCCGGCCTCCCGACATATATCAAAGGTAAGCTTCCGGAAGCCCTGTCCTTTTTTGAGGACAACAAATGCTTCGTTCCGGATTTCGTCGATCGTAATGGGCCGAACGGGATCAGAGGCTGCACGCAGCGCAAGCGGATGCTGCGGAGGAACGGCCAAATCGATCATTTCCTCACCGATCGGAATCCAGGACAGCGAAGGCTCGGATAGCGGCAGCGCAAGGAGGCTAAGATCGGCCTTGCCGCTGGCCGTCAGCTTCTCCAGGTTCATAGAGGAGTCTTCCAGCAAGGTGATCTCAATATCCGGATATCCCTTTTTAAAGGCAGGCAAAACCCGTGGCAGCAGGTGAGAACCTGTAATCGGCATGCTGCCGACTACGACTTTACCCTTACGAAGCTGGGAGATGTCCGACATCTCCTGTTTCAACTGCTCAACGGCGTCCATAATCTTCTGGGCATGCTCGACAAAGCTGGCTCCGGCATGGGTAAGCTCAACATTGCTCGTATTGCGCTGGAACAGCAGCACGCCGAGCTCTTTCTCCAGCTTGGAGAGCTGCTGGCTCAAGGAAGGCTGGGCGATATGAAGCTTCTCCGCGGCACGCGAAAAATTTTTATCCGCCGCGATTTGCAGCGTATATTGCAGTTGTCTCAGTTCCATTTAGCATCACTCCGTTATAGCTGAATCCTATTACATCTATAGATATTATATCTTGGAACAATGAAGAAGGAAATGATATATTACTATCAACGTAAAGATGATGCGTTGTAGATCTTCCTTAAAAGAAGATAACAAGCAATTATCTTCTCATGGACGTAAAGAACAATGGGGTGATGATGATGAGTAAGAAGACAATGTTCGAGAAAATTTGGGATAACCACGTTATTCATCAAGAAGAAGGCAAACCGGGTATTTTGTACATCGACTTGCATTTGGTTCACGAGGTAACTTCCCCGCAAGCATTTGAAGGTTTGCGTCTTAGCGGCCGTAAAGTACGCCGTCCTGAACTGACCTTCGCAACGATGGATCACAACGTGCCAACGAAAGACCGTTTTAACATTACGGATCCGATTTCGAAGCAGCAAATTGATACCCTGACCAAGAACTGTCAGGATTTTGGCGTTACCCTGTATGATCTCGATACGATTGATCAAGGGGTTGTGCACGTAATGGGGCCGGAACTTGGTTTAACGCATCCAGGCAAAACGATTGTGTGCGGCGACAGCCATACATCCACTCACGGTGCATTCGGCGCGCTTGCGTTCGGTATCGGTACGAGCGAGGTTGAGCATGTGCTGGCAACCCAATGTTTGCAGCAGGCCAAAGCTAAGACCATGGAAGTGCGTTTTGTCGGTCGCCGCAATCCGGGCGTAACGGCTAAGGACATGATCCTTGGCGTGATCGCGAAATACGGTACTGATTTTGCAACAGGTTATGTTATTGAGTATACGGGTGAAGCGATCCGCGAACTGTCGATGGAAGAGCGCATGACTGTATGTAACATGTCCATCGAAGGCGGAGCTAGAGCGGGCATGATCGCTCCGGATGAAACGACGTTTGAATACTTGCGCGGACGCCAACATGTTCCGCAAGGTGAAGCTTTTGATGCTGCAGTAGCAGCTTGGAAAAACCTTGTCACAGACGAAGGCGCCGAATTCGACGTAGTGGTCGAGTTCGATGTAGAATCTCTGATCCCACAAGTGACCTGGGGAACGAGTCCGGGAATGGGTACTGGCATTTCCTCAACGGTTCCTAACCCTGCGGATTTCAAGACCGAGAATGAGCGCAAGGCAGCGGAGAAAGCTCTGGAGTATATGGCGCTCGTGCCAGGGACTCCAATATCCGAGATTCCGATCGATTATGTCTTTATCGGTTCTTGCACGAATGGACGCATTGAAGATTTGCGTGCAGCAGCAGCTGTAGCGAAGGGACATAAAGTGTCCAGCAATGTAACAGCCATCGTTGTTCCAGGGTCGGGCCGCGTGAAGATCCAGGCTGAACAAGAAGGGCTCGACAAAATTTTTGTTGAAGCGGGTTTCGAATGGCGTGAAGCAGGCTGCAGTATGTGTCTCGCGATGAATCCGGATGTACTGAAGCCGGGACAGCGCTGCGCATCCACGTCCAATCGTAACTTCGAAGGACGCCAAGGCCGGGGCGGCAGAACGCATCTCGTATCGCCGGCAATGGCAGCGGCAGCTGCGGTTAAAGGGCGCTTCGTGGATGTACGTGACTGGAACTTTGTAGCCGAAGAAGTTGTGAGCTAAGAAGGACGGAGGAGAAGTTTATGCAAGCATTTACGAAATTACACGGTATAGTCGCACCTGTGGACCGGGTGAATGTAGATACGGACGCCATTATTCCGAAACAGTTTTTGAAGCGGATTGAACGTACAGGATTTGGACAGTTTCTGTTTTACGAATGGCGGTTTGATGAAGAGGGAGGCAATATCGACACCTTCTCGCTGAATCAGCCTCGCTACCAAGGCTCAACCATCCTGATTTCCCGTGCCAACTTTGGCTGCGGTTCTTCCCGTGAGCATGCCCCTTGGGCGATTCTCGACTACGGATTCCGCGTGGTCATCGCTCCATCGTTTGCTGATATTTTCTACAATAACTGCTTTAAGAACGGGATTCTTCCGATCAAACTGTCGGAGGAGCAAGTGGAGGAACTGTTCCAGCGCACAGAAGCTAAAGAAGGTTATAAGCTGAACGTCGATCTGGAGAGCAAAACGATTACAGATGATCAAGGACTCCATATTGACTTTGATCTCGACGAGCACCGCCGTCAATTCCTGCTTCAAGGACTGGATGACATCGGATTGACACTGCAGCATGAAAGTGCAATCGATGCTTACGAGAAGAAACATGGGGAGCGTCTGTTCGCTTAATCTCGTAATTACACGGCAAAAGGTTACAAGATTATTAAACTTCCATTTCCTGTGTAGGAAATGGAAGTTTTTTTTGGTATTATGGAATTAATATGCAGCGATAGCCAAGAGGAACCATTGTTTTATGTCAGTATTTGTCCGGCGGCGTGTTGTCGGGAATGTGCTGATTTACATATTTTTAGTTTTTTGCTAGATTTGCTTTTCAAATTTAATCATGGGATGATCGAGGTGGATTCATGAAGAAGTTAGGGTTTGTAATGATGTTGATAGTCTTCTTGCTGGCGTTTCCGAAAAGTGGCGAAGCCAGTTCTTCAAATGCAAGCATTTTTCTTGACGGAGAACCATTGAATTTGTCTTCGGGCGTTCAGGTAGCCAACATGAAAGGCAACGTGATGATTCCGATCCGCGTGGTATCCGAGAATCTCGGGTTCAAGGTAGGTTGGGAGAAGGCCAGTCAAACGGTAACGGTCGAGAACAGTGAGAAGGCTGTTCGTATGGTGGTCGGCAGCCAACAGGCTGAGATGAACGGTGCCCAGGTTGAACTGAACTTGGCCCCTGTCTTAAATGGGCAGAACACGCTTGTGCCGCTCCGGTTTGTGAGTGAGCAGATGGGGCTTGATGTGAAATGGGACAACCAAACAAAGGCTGTGTTTCTCTCCAGCTCCATTCCACCGGTTTCTGAAGGAGAGGTTGATCCTGCTGACGGAAACCATTCGGGCAGTGAAACGCCCCCGCCCGTCGAATCAGGGAACCCGGCTGTAATGACAGGGCTTAGCTTTAGCGACAACCGGTTGATGATTGCTACAGATGGTACGGTTACGCCGAAAGTATCCAGCATAACGGGACCGGACCGGATTGTTATCGATCTTCCAAATACCGTCTTCTCTTCTTCGTTCTTGGATGGACATGCAGCCAATGCACAAAGCGGCGGCGCGATGGTAATCACGGATTATCCTGACGTTATGAATGTACGATATGCCATGTTCAGTGACAATCCATCAACCGTGCGTATCGTTATCGACCTGACAGGTCCTAAAAATTATGGAGTAACCCAAGAAGCGGGGCTCATTATTGTTGATCTGAACGCCGAGGGAGAAATCCTCGTACCACCCGTTCCCCCGGTAACAGGCAACGGCAAAAAGACGGTTGTTATTGACGCCGGTCACGGTGGAATCAAGCCTGGATCGATCAGTATTTCGGGAAAGAAGGAGAAATCATTTAATTTGGATGTTTCTCTGAAGGTTGAAGCGCTTCTTAAAAACGAGAAGAATATCAATGTTGTGATGACTCGCAGTGATGATTCACACCTTGAACTTAGTGATCGCGTCAAGATCGCAAATAACCTGAAGGCGGATATATTCGTGTCTATTCACGGAAACAGCAGCACGACCAGCAGTCCGAACGGTACGGAAACGTATTATACGAGAGATTCAAGCAAATCCTTGGCGAATGTGATACACAAACATCTTGCGAGTGCAACGGGTCTTAAGGATCGGGGAGTTAAATATAGCAGCCTTCATGTTACGAGAGAAACAACGATGCCGGCTGTCCTGCTCGAGATTGGCTTTTTGAGCAACCAGGGTGACGAAGCCCAGTTGTTTAAAGACGATTTCCAAAATCGTGTTGCACAAGGTATTGTAGCGGGTATTAAAGAATATCTTCAAGTACAATAATGTGTACAAGATTTGATGAACTTAGAGGGGGACGAAAGTCATGAACAAAAAATATTGGATGACAGGATTGCTGGCGCTCCTGCTTGCATTTAGTGCCGGCTGTGGACAGAAGCCGACTGCAGCCCCTGCCGAGACAAATCCGGAGACCGCAACAGGAGAGGTACAAACACCTCAGGATAATCCGGGAGAAACGGCGGCTGATGATCATAAGGAAGATGACGCAACATCAGTAAATGCAGGCGAGGGAGCCAGCACACCGCCGCAGAATACAACCGGTCAAAGTACTGGAACGCCTGTGGATACAAAGGATGTGAATGCCACGGAGGATCAAGCGAAGAAGGCCAATATTAAACTCTATTATACGGACCCCGAAATCATGGATCTGAAAGAGGCTAGCAAAGAGATCACATACTCGGGCGAAGAGGATAAATATAAGAAAGCCTTTGAAGGACTTCAAACGAGCAGTGATGCCGCACTCAGTCCACTATGGTCGGATAAGATTACGCTGAAGTCTCTCAAGTTTGATAAAGGAGCTTTGACGCTGGATATCACCAAACCAGCCGAAGCCAACCTCGGAGCTGGAGGGGAAATGTTTGCGATAGATGCCTTACAGAAAACCTTCTTCCAGTTCGATGAGGTGCAGTCTCTGGAATTGCTAGTAGACGGTAATCAGATCGAAAGCTTAATGGGACATGTTGAGCTAGAGCATCCAATGACTCGGAAATAGTCATAAAGAACTCTTTATGAAATTCATACGAAGGACTAAACACCTATTTCGGTTTCTGAAATAGGTGTTTTTTTGGTAAAAAGGGAACATTTTCGCAACTTTCATTGTGACTTTGCGTCTATAGGTTGTCAGGTAATGTCGGACAGGCCGAGTGCAGGAACGCCAATCTATGGCAAAATAATAGGATGGTAGGGGTGAAGGATGAAGAAGTTCGGTTTTTTAATGTTTCTGGTTGTCATCATGATTGCGTTTCCTAAAATGGCGGATGCGAGTTCGTACAGCGCAAAGATTTACCTGGATGGCCAACAAATCAATCTGTCATCTGGCGTGAAGGTCGAGAACAATAACGGTACAGTCATGGTTCCGATCCGTGTCATTTCCGAGAATCTGGGATTTGACGTGTACTGGAGCAAGGCAACCAAGACGGTAACTGTACAAGACGGCTCGCAGACAGTAACGATGGTGATTGGAAGTCAGCAAGCTGACATCAACGGTCAACGTATACAAATGACCAAAGCACCCGTTCTTCGCGAAGGAACAACACTGGTTCCCCTCCGTTTTGTAAGTGAGCAGATGGGTCTTCAAGTAAGATGGGATAACGCGCAGAAGGCAGTCTATCTGACCTCGTCTTCTGACGGGAGTAACCCTGGTGAAGAACCCGGCGTAACTACGTCGACCGTGGACGGTATCAGTTTCAGCGAAAACAGGCTGATGGTCGCCGTTACGGGCTCTGCGAAGCCGAATGTATCAAAGCTTAGCAATCCGGACCGTATCGTCATCGATATGGTGAACACGAATTTCTCGGATACGTTCAGCAGTAACGCCAGCTTTGATGACGTGATGAAGACCGGTCAGATGGACGTAACGGGATACCCGGATGTCAAATCCGTACGTTACTCCTTGTACAACAGCAATCCGATGACCGTGCGCATTGTCATTGATCTCAACTACGCCAAGAATTACACCGTTTCAGGCCTTGAGAACGGATCGGGCCTGTTCATTGTGGATTTGAATACGGGCTCTAACCCGGTACCTGGTACAGGTGGTAAGAAACTCGTGGTCATTGATGCGGGTCATGGAGATCACGACCCGGGAGCAATCGGGGTAACGAAGAAGAGGGAGAAGGATTTCAATCTCGCAATGGCGCTGAAAGTTGAGAAACTGTTGGCCAAAGAACAAAATATCGAAGTCGTTTTAACTCGCAGTAACGATACTTTCCTCGAGCTGAAGGAACGCGCAAAAATTGCGAATGATCTGAAGGCTGATGTTTTCATATCGATACATGCTAATAGTGGCCCTTCCACTGCAAGCGGAACCGAAACGTATTACTACCATGAATCTGACAAGGCGCTGGCGAATGCACTCCATAAAGAGATCGTCAAGGCCATGGGATTAAAGGATCGCGGAGTGAGGTATGGTAATTTCCATGTTATTCGTGAGACGAAAATGCCTGGTGCCTTGCTCGAAGTCGGATTCGTGAGCAACAAGACCGATGAGAGCAAGCTATTTGATCCGGCAACGCAGGATCGCGTGGCAGAGGCCATTGTCAGAGGCATCAAAAATTATTTGAAGGTTGATTAACGATACGACAGGGATCGTGATTGCAGGAGGTGGCTACTTTTGAATAAAAAAATATGGTCGGCTGGCCTACTGGCAGCCGTAATGCTGATTGGTGCCGGTTGTGGACAGAAACCCGGAGCAGCTCCGGACAATACGCCTGGGCAAGTAACGCCTGCACCTGATGATCAGACAGGACAGAGTAATAATGGAACGTCGAATGGATCAGGTGGATCGTCTACGGGCAGCGGCAGCGAAGTGACAACGCCGGAAGCGAAAACAGAGAGCATCAAAGCCTATTACACGGATCCTGATATGATGGAGCTGGTAGAAGGTACGGCAGAAATTTCGTATAAGGAAGATCAAGAAAAATACGAAGCGGCTTATCAAGCATTGCAGAAGAGTGGTAATGCCGAAATGATTCCTCTGTGGGAAAAAATCGGGCTGAAATCCCTGAAGTTTGAAAACGGGGCGTTGACACTCGATGTGACGGTCCCGGATGAAGCCAACCTGGGTGCAGGCGGGGAGTCGTTTGCTGTCGATGCGATCAAAAAAACTTTTTTCCAGTTTGACGAAGTACAATCACTTCAAATTCTGGTGGATGGTCAGCAGACCGAATCGTTAATGGGTCATGTCGATTTGGAAAATCCAATGACTCGGTAATGATGGTTGAAGGAGATCACGATCTGCTGTCGAATATTAGTATATGATGAAGCAGTAGTTATTGAGAGGGGAAAGAAAATGGTACTTAGACACAGCAAACATGTTCATTCCAAAAAAGTGGTCTCCGCCGTCATGGCCGGACTTATAGCATTCGGAGGCGGGGCTTCGATCGTCTCGGCAGATGAAGAAACGGCAAATGCGACAACGGCAAATGCCGGCCAAACGGCCATTAACGGATTCAGTGACGTTAATGCCGGATATTGGGGAGAGAAGTATATTTATCAATTAGCAGCACAGGGGATCGTGACCGGAAATAACGGGAAGTTTCGTCCGAACGATCCAGTAACACAACAGGAAGCTGTAACCATGGCGATCCGTTTCTTAAGCAAGCAGGATCAATTAAGCAGCGGCGCTGCGACATTACCGACAAATATTAAAGTGAACGATTATTTTACGAAGTATGTTGAACTGGCTTTTCAGCAAAACCTGCTCGACAAGCAAAAAGAATCCGGATATACGGATGAGAAAGTCATTTGGGGCGCGCAGAAAGCATCCCGGGAATGGATAACCGAAGTGCTTGTCCGTTCCATTGGACGTACCGCGGAAGCCAATGCAGCCAATAATAAAGCGACAGGCTTTGCGGATAACGCCAAAATATCCCCGGATCGTCTGGGTTATGTGAATGTAGCGGTTGAGCTTGGACTTGCGAAAGGCGTGAACGGCAACAAGTTCGATCCGCAAGGGGCCGTTACCCGTGCCCAGCTTGCAACGTTCCTTAGCCGGGCTCAAGCCTACATTACTACAAATTACGAGAACCAATACAAAGGCTCCATCGCTGCGATCGAGAACGGTAAGTTGGAGCTGTACGCCGATGGCAAGCTGAATTCATTCAAGCTGGATAATTCCACAGCGTATTTCACCTCCGATTCGGAGAAGAGATTGCAATTCTCGGAGATCAATCCTTACACTCAAGCGGTAGTTGTCGTGAATAACGGAACGGCTGCTTACGTGGAAATTACGGATCCAACCCAGCAAGTGGAGCGGTTTGACCGCACGTATGCACGCTTGTCGCCGGACAACCTCATTTGGCTGGATACAGGCAGCACCTTTGAAGAGCTGAGTTACGACCCAAGTACACTGTTCCTGGATCAGAACGGTACTAAGATCGATCCAAAGACGCTTGCAGCTGGCAGTCTGCTTACGATTGAACGTGAAACATACAGCCCGCAGAAGAAAATCGTGTCAATCCGCGTAAAGAGCGGCTTGGTTAACAAGACGGGAGCAGGCATCGTTCAGAACGTGGATACGGCCAACAAAAGAGTAACCCTTAAGGATAGCACCGGTTATGAGGATACGTACACATGGGATGATGCAACCGTTATTCGCTATCAGAATCAAATTTTGGCTCCGGCGGAGCTCAAGAATGGCTACACCGTGAACTTTTCGGTAAGAAACAGCGTTATTCAATCGTTGGAAGTCACGCAAAGCGTCGATCGTACCGTGCAGGCGACTCTGTACTCTGTTGAAGAAAACGGAAAGACGATCACTTACAAGCGCAGTGGAAGTACACAGCTCGAAACGAAGTATTTGGCAGAGAAGCCGGAAATCATCATGGGTGGCGTGGCAAAACCAGTTCTGTCCGATTTGCTCGCTGACGCGGTATCCGGGGATCAAGTGACACTGACCATTAACGGTGAAGAAAAGATTTCGAAAATCGAAGTAACGGGTCGTCAAATTGAGCAGTTGGATGCCGCTACCGTCGTAAACTACGATGCCAAGACGAGGTGGTTGACTGTTAAGGATGCGAACAACCTGCCTCGTGTGATTGTTTTGGATGACAAGACAAAGCTGGAATCAAGCTACGGAACGACGCTGGATCGAGTGGAACCTTTGCTTGTCTCAGGACGCAAAGTAAGTGTCTCTCTGATCGGTACCCGCGTACTTTCATTGGAAGTGGTATATAAAGTTGAAGGTAAAATCAGCAACATTAACACATCCAAGAGAGTAATTTCGATTGTGACCGCTAGCGGAAAAGTGGAGGAAATCTCATACTACAATAGTCCGGTTGTGGAAATCTTCGGCAGATCAGGCGTAACCCTGGCGGATTTACGGATTGGTGACGAAGTGTCAGCCCAGCTGTCGAACAATCAGGATTACTTGCAGAGCTTAAAACTCAAAACTTCCGCACAATTCGAGGTGGTATCTACGGAACCAACGAGGAATCGGATTCGAGTGAAAGCGAACGGTTCTACAAGCGATATATATACCGAAAAAACCATATTTACCGGTGAAAGCGGACAAGCAATTCTGCTCAATGACTTGCGTCCGGGAGCACTCGTTAATATAACGTTCCAAGGCTTAACGCCTGTCGCGGTTTCCGAAGTTAAATTGACGCTTGGCGAAGTGACAAGCGCAGATGTTTCCGGAAATGCACTGACCGTGAAGGATTATACAGGCAACAGTCAGACGTTAGGCGTGAGCGGTGGGGTCAAAGTCGTTAAGAATGGTTCGACGGCTTCAAATTTAAGCACATTGACCGCAGGAGATCGCGTTGAGATTCGAAAAGATATTCAGGGTGTAACGATTGTGCAGGTTCTGGAGAAGGTTGAACGTGCATTCTGGCAGGCAAGCAATACGGAAATTCAAGTGAAGCGCAAATCGATTAACGATAATTTCCGGTATGCATTATCCGATAAAGTATTTGTTCATCAAGGTGACACTACTTTGTCCGTGCAATCCCTTAAGGAAAATGATAATATTGTACTGTACTTAAACAACGGTGTCGTTGTTGAGATCGTAAAACAGTAAATTATCGACCTGGGATTGCTCGAGAAACACCGTCTTGATGCGGGGATTTCCGCATCAAGATTTTTTTTTGCGGGAGGGAAACATATGAATGCGGCAACGGTACGGCATATTTTGGACACGATGGAGAGCATGTTTCCGGATGCACATTGCGAGCTGAATCACAGCAATGCGTTTGAGCTGACCATCGCCGTGCTGCTGTCCGCTCAGTGCACGGATGAAACGGTTAATAAGGTGACAAAGGATCTGTTTCAGAAATACAAAACGCCTTTGGATTATGTATCGGTACCGATCGAGGAACTTGAGCAGGATATCAGACGGATCGGATTATACCGGAATAAGGCAAAACATATTCAGAATTTGTGCAGGATTCTGATCGAACAGTATGGCGGTGAGGTGCCGGAGGCACATGATGAGCTGGTTAAATTACCTGGGGTTGGACGAAAGACAGCCAATGTCGTCGTTTCCAATGCTTTTGGTGTGCCTGCCATCGCGGTTGACACGCATGTGGAGCGAGTTTCCAAGCGACTTGGACTGGCCGCCTGGAAAGATTCCGTGTTGGAAGTGGAGAAAAAACTGATGAAGCGGGTACCGCGTGAAGAATGGACGCTGACCCATCATCGGATTATTTTTTTCGGACGGTATCACTGTAAGGCTCAAAATCCGCAATGCCCGGTATGTCCATTGTTGGATGTTTGCCGTGAAGGAAAGAAACGTATGAAAACCTTAGCAGTCAGGAAGAATAAGGAACAAATGTAAAACCAGCAAGAAATAGACAAAAAAGAGGTTCATCTGATTCATCGGGAATACGGCACTTTAATGAATAGCTAGCGAAATGGACATAATTGTAAGCAAGCGCAAAGCTTGCCTTTGTCTCCGGATTTCTATCTTTAGCCGCATGGGAGAATGGAGATCTGGAAACAACAGTATCAAAGGTCGGTTTTTCGCGAGGTGAAAGAGGACGGTATCCTGGATCGGCATGAGCTAAATTTAAAAGAGGATGGGATTACACATGAAATGCATCTCTGTTTACACCGACAATTTTGAATTGTTCTCAGATATTTTTGAACATGTGGTGGAGAGCCAAAGCCAACTGAGTGAGAATGAAGAGCAAGAAGTCGAAGGCGTGACGTTCAGTCATTCCGGGGATGCTCCCGAGCATTATTTGGAGCGTATGTCACAGAAGCCCGAAGTCGTGGTCATGCGCGATAAATCACGCGGGTTAACGATTCTGCAGCACGGAAATGTCTTCGAAATTTTGATTCCGGCAGAAGAAAACACCGTTGTATCTTAAGTTCTTCAAATTTGATGTTTTAAAAAATGAGATAAACCTGGTGCTTACAGGGTAATCGAGTGTGAACTCTCACCTCATTCCTTCTGTATGTGTCGGTTTATGAAGCTTTGGATTAATGGCAGGCAAGGAAGATCACTTCCTTGACCTGCCATTTTGCATAGATAAGGACTGTCATATCAAGAGAGGCGCCCGAAAATGAAATGCAATGATTCCTTTACGGCGCAAGCGGTGATAAAATAAAATGATGTGAATAGATGGTGTCAGAAATTGAGAGATCAATGGACAGGAGCGAGAAATACATTGAAGTTGATGGCTGAGCATGAAATCGGATACAGTGTGACGGAACTAACCAGAGTTCGAGATCGTTTCTTGGAGTGGAATGACGAATCTTCCTCCGCTTTGACTGAGGATTTAATACGCAAGGGTACAGGCGGCGAGCTGACGCTGGCTTTCTGCGGGCATTTTTCCGCTGGGAAGTCGAGCATGATTAATGCGCTTTGCGGCAAAAAGGTGCTGCCTTCGGGTCCGATACCGACGAGTGCGAATGTGGTTACGATCCGAAGCGGTGAGCCAGGGGCGTTGATTCACCGATCTGCTGGGGAGCCTGGCGAGCCCTTATCGGTAACGATTGACGAGCTTGCCGAATACTGCAAGGAGGGCCGGGAGTATTCCGCGATTGAAGTGTGGGATGATGTGCCGCTGCTTGGCGAAGATGGCGTTTTGATGGATACCCCCGGGGTCGATTCAACGGATGATGGGCACCGGCTTGCCACGCATTCCGCCCTGCATATGGCTGACATCGTTTTTTACGTCATGGATTACAATCATGTGCAGTCGGAGAGTAATCTGATGTTTGCCAAGAGCTTGTCGGATTGGGGGAAACCGCTGTACCTGATCGTCAATCAGATTGACAAGCATCGTGATGATGAATTAACGTTGTCTTCTTATCTAAACGACGTGAAGAAGGCGTTCGCCCAGTGGAAGATCACATATAAAGGGTTGCTATGCACTTCGCTTAAAGTTCAGGACCATCCCTATAACCAATGGGAAACGCTGAAGGCTCTGATCGGTGAGTTGATATCCCATAAGGAGCCATTGCTCCGCTACAGCGTATCTTGCTCTATTCGACATGCTGCTGATCAGCATGTGGAAGCCTATACCCGCAGCCATCAGGAAGAGAAGGAGCGGCTGCTGGAGGAAATGGGCGGCGAGGAGGCAGCTGCGGCGATGAAAGCACGGCTGCAGGAGCTGGAGGAGCAAAAAAGATCCGCCCAGCTGCTGCCGGAATCCGTTCGGACGGAACTCCGCAAAGAAGCGGATGCCCTTCTGGCAAATGCCAATTTGACGCCGGCGGATGTTCGGGATTTAAGTCTCTCCTTTCTGGAAAGCCGCAAGAGTGGTTTTAAAGTCGGATTTCTGTTCACAGGCGGCAAGACGGAGGAGGAGCGTCGGCGTCGTCTGGAGGCGTTCCATCATCGATTGGAGGAACAGACCGCATCGCAGATCGACTGGCATCTGCGTTCGCTGTTCCGTAAAAGCGTGGAGCAGCATACGGAGTGGAATACCGAATGGGAGAGCTTGATGGACGCTGAACTTCCCGGTGTGCGGGAGGATATGATTACGCGGACCGTGAATCCGGAAGCGACGGTGTCCGGCGAATATGTATTGAACTATAACCGGGAGCTGGCCGAGGAAATCAAGGGCAGCTACCGCCGGGCCGTGTTGGTGCTTGCCGACCGGCTGAAAGCGGTATTGACGGACGCTGCGACTGTCCGTCTGCAGGAACTGGAGCGCCAGGGCGCCGAGCTCCTGGCGCAATCAGCGGCTTCCGCCAGCTACGCAGCCCTACAGCAGGCGGAAGCCGCCCGCGCGGCCGAGCTGGCGCAGCTGCTCCCGCCGCGCACCTCCCTCACCCCCGGCCTCCTGCCGGAGGTGAGGGAGCCGGAAGGGCAGCCCGCGCAAGCGGCTGCCCAGGGCGGCGCCCCGGCGGCGCAGCCGGGGCACGGGCGCACGGCGCCCCGCCCC
>NZ_PDHM01000036.1 GCF_002573715.1 Paenibacillus sp. EZ-K15
CCACGTCCTTCTTCGGCTCCTAGCGCCTAGGCATCCTCCGTGTGCTCTTAGTAGCTTAACCAATCGCTTCAGTTTCGCGCCATTCGCTCTGTTGTCCGTTTGTTTCCTGATCTACTAAACGAGTTAATAGGTGGAAACGAACTTCCAAAGGATCGACTGTCACGAATCTTTCGCTGCTACTTTTATAAAAACTTGATCAATTGCTTGACACAAGTTCAGCTAAAAGGATATTTCTAATTGCGCAAATTCGTTTCGTTATCTAGTTTTCAAGGATCAATTGTTTATCTTATAGATGAAATTGATTTGGTGGAGCCAAGGGGGATCGAACCCCTGACCTCCTGCGTGCAAGGCAGGCGCTCTCCCAGCTGAGCTATAGCCCCTCAAATTCCATCAAAACTGAACAAATGAATACACGTCGTGGTTGACTTCAATGAAGTCTGTACGATAACTTGCGTCATCGTTATTTGAATGTCTTCGTTGCAGAAGACGATTCTCCATAGAAAGGAGGTGAT
>NZ_PDHM01000016.1:0-160140 GCF_002573715.1 Paenibacillus sp. EZ-K15
TTTGTCTTAGTAGGTTTATTATTACTACAAGTTTAAGAGGTGTCCACTTTTTATTCTAGGTGCATATTTGTTCTTAATCAGAGTTTGCAAGGGTGCAGTTGCCTTGACAAGCTCTTTTTCACATGTTTAAGTTATACATGATATCGGAATTGGAGGAGAAGTCATGGACATCGATACTTTGGTTGAACGCATCAATCTACTAGCAAGAAAACAGAAAAGTGAGGGATTGACCGCGGAAGAGCTCAAGGAACGGGCTGAGCTTCGGGAAATATACCTTAACAATATTCGGGGTAACTTTAGACAACAGCTGGAATCGATCGAATGGGTTGATGAAAATGAACAAAAAGGCGGCCCGCGATTAAAACATTAGTCGATAAACTTGCGCATGGATCTACAACCAGTGATTCATGACCAGATAGTAGGATAGAATTATAATACTTGGGGTGCCGATTATTCGCGGGAATCGAATACGGTTACCCCAAGTTTATATGGATTGGTAATATATTGAAATTGAATCCAGGGGGAACCATATGTCACGATCATGGGAAAGAAAAGTCAACAAAAATATGTCACAGCTCAACAAGCAGCGTAAGAAGCAGGGGCTGACCTCGTACCAAGGCTCTGCCGTTACTGATAAGCATGATGTATTTAAGGGACGTAAATATGTACTTCCGTTAGTGCTTGTTGCATTGGCTGGTGTGTATGCACTTCTTGGAACGGCGACGTCCGAGGCTGCAGGTGGAAGCAACGATGTACTGAACTGGGTAGGTGTCAGCTTGTACATTCTGTTAGCGCTTATGATTTTCTTACGCAAGCCTTATTTGAAGATTGAGCGTGCTTCCGTATCCACCATGAAGTTCAATCGGGAACGTCGACTGGCTGTATCGGATATCGAGAAGATCAAATTGGCTTCGGGTTCCGTCGTGATCCAGGGCAAGGGGAAAGCAGGCAACTGGGTATTCTCGCGTATGATGAATCTTTATGATACGAAAGCGATGGGCGAAAGATTAGAAGAGTTCGCAAAAACTCATCAAATTCCAGTAGAGCATAATTAACAAATAGAATAGATCAAAGTGTATATGAGGAGTGGGAGAGACATGCCGATAGCTGCGGTTTTGTTTGATTTGGACGACACGTTATTGTGGGATGAACGTAGTGTGGAAGAAGCGTTTGAAGTGACATGCCAGGCCGGAGCGAACGAGACCGGCATTGATGCCAAAGCACTGTTGGCCGCAGTACGGGAAGAAGCGAGAGCATTATATGAATCATATGATACCTTTGCTTTTACCAAAATGATCGGAATTAATCCTTTCGAAGGCTTGTGGGCTAATTTCACGGCTGGATCGCAGCCTGAATTCAGAAAACTGCAGGAGCTGGCACCCGTATACCGCAAGGAATCATGGCGACGCGGACTTCAGCGCCTGGGCGTTGATCATGAAACATTGGCCGAAACGTTGGCTGCACAATTCGCTGCTGAACGCAGAACAAGACCATATGTATATGAAGAAACGTTTGAAGTTCTGAAGGAATTGCAGGGAAATGTAAAGCTGCTGCTTCTCACGAACGGAAGTCCGGATCTGCAGCAGGAGAAGCTGGACGGTGTTCCAGAACTGGTTCCTTATTTTGATCATATCATCATCTCCGGTGATTTTGGCAAAGGGAAGCCGGATGTCTCCATCTTCCAGCATGCACTTGACTTGTTGGGTGTTGAGGCGGATCAGGCCGTGATGGTGGGAGATAAGCTGACCACGGACATTAAAGGCGGAAATGCGGCAGGACTGCATACGGTTTGGATCAATCGGGTAAACCGACCTCATGATCCGTCCATTCAACCGAAGTTTGAGATCAAACATTTATCGGAGCTGCATGCCATCGTCGCATCCTTGTAAACTACGCAATGAAGAACTCACACCCGAATAATGGGTGCGCAAAGGTACATAGGAACAGCCCTAACAGCAGATTCTGCGGTTATGGGCTGTTTTTTGTTGGTTACACAATCGGACTTGAGCCGTGCATTTGGCAATGATAAACGTCACACAATTGTAAGCTGCATGAGATAGAAGTAAAAGAATAATGCGATATAATGGTTTAGGTAACTTAACGAGGTTTGGTAATGACCATTACGTGAATGAACCATACATAGCCCTATTCTGTAAAAGAGGTGTAGAGAATGACCCGAAAAAAGATAGCCTTACTTGCAGCCATGGTGCTGATGGCGGTTGCGCTTGCCGCATGTAATGACAGCAAAACGGAATCCGGAGAAGATGTGATGGCGGAACCCATCATTGTCGAGCTGTCTTTGACGCCGGAGAGCATTAAGGCTGGCGAGAAGGTGCTGATCGAAGCGAAAGTGACGCAAGCCGGCAGTCCGGTGGAAGATGCCAACGATGTGGAATTTGAAGTCACGCTGGAAGGCGGAGGCGTTCAGGCAAAGGTCCCGGTTAAGCATGATCAGGACGGGGTTTACAAAATGGAGAAAACCTTCGATGAGGCTGGAACCTATCGCATCGTTTCACATGTCACGGCGAGAGGACAGCATTCCATGCCGTTGAAGGAACTGAAGGTAACGGAGTAACACATCGCTAATAAATAAGGCAGCACATGGTCCGCAAGGCGGATCGATGCGCTGCCTTATTTCGTTTTCCTATTCAATCTGCCCGCAGGCTTATTGGAATTGAGGATCTTCTACCGGTGTAGCAACCCAGCCGTTCTCTTCAATGAAAAGACGAACAGCGATGATCTGCTTGTTCTCCATCAATGTGAAGAAGTGAGGTGTGTTTTCCGGTACGGAAATGACATCGCCTGGCTCAAGCTCAACATTAAAGTAACCGACATCGTCGGAGCCCTTAATAATGAAGATTCCCTTACCGCCGACAATCGCACGGATTTCGTCTTCCGCGTGGGTGTGAACCTCTTCGAATTTTTTCAACAGGTCCTCGATATTGGGCGTGGATTCGGAAAGTGTGATGACATCCCAAATTTTGTAGCCGCGTCTTGAAGCCAAGTCACGAATTTCTTCATCATAGATGTCCAAAATGCGCTTCTTATCGTCATCACTAAGCTTGAAATTTTCTTGAAGCGCTGCCGGGAGTTTTTCCATATTCCAGTGCTCGTAAACAACCTCTTGGTTATTCAGGAATTCCCGAACATTATCTTCTCCAGTAATGCGTTCGTTCGTGTTGCGAATCACAATCTCTGCCATTTCTTTAACCCTCTTTCTCCCGTTGGATTAATATGTATTATAGCCCCCCTCACAGCATTTGTCATCTGCAAATGTTGATTTGTACCTATTGCAACGCAATATTTCGGCTTTTCTATTGAAAAATATTCTGATACACTAAGATTTAACGTTTTCGGGGGAGGTTTATGAGTTGAACAAGCCTAGCTTACAAGAAATACTTAAAGAACGAATATTAATTCTTGATGGTGCCATGGGCACAATGATCCAGCAGGAGGACCTCTCAGCTGAAGATTTTGGCGGCCCGGACCTTGATGGCTGTAATGAAATGCTGGTCATTCATCGACCGGATGTCATTCAAAAAATACATGAACAATATCTTGAAGCAGGTGCCGACCTGATTGAAACCAATACGTTTGGCGCAACCTCCGTTGTGCTTGCTGAATACGATATTCCTGAGCTTGCCCGGGAAATCAACCTGAAAGCGGCTCATTTGGCCCGCGCAGCGGTTGAAAAATATTCCACGCCGGACAACCCGCGCTATGTGGTAGGAGCGATGGGTCCGACAACCAAGACGTTATCGGTTACCGGTGGTGTGACCTTTGCCGAATTGATCGAGAGCTACGAGGAGCAAGCCGTTGCCTTGATTGAGGGCGGGGTTGATGCGCTTCTGCTCGAAACATCGCAGGATACATTAAATGTGAAGGCCGGGAGCATTGGGATTCGCCAAGCGTTTGATAAAACGGGTGTCACGCTTCCAATTATGATATCCGGTACGATTGAGCCGATGGGGACGACGCTGGCCGGACAAAACATAGAAGCATTCTACATTTCGTTGGAACATCTGAATCCCGTATCGATTGGCCTTAACTGTGCAACGGGCCCGGAATTCATGCGTGACCATATTCGCTCCTTATCCGAAATGTCGAGAAGTGCCATCAGCTGTTATCCTAACGCGGGTCTCCCAGACGAGAACGGGCAGTACCATGAATCTCCTGAATCGTTGGCTCAAAAGATGGGGGCTTTTGCTGAAAAAGGCTGGCTCAACATCGCCGGCGGATGCTGTGGGACAACACCCGACCATATTCGCGCTTTAAAACAAACGATGGATGGTTTCTCCCCCCGACCGCTGGATGGTGGACATTTGCCGGCATTATCCGGTATCGAGCCGGTATATATCGAGCAGGAAAACCGACCGTATATGGTAGGGGAGAGAACGAATGTTCTGGGTTCCAGAAAGTTTAAGCGTTTAATTGTAGAAGGTAAATATGAGGAAGCCTCCGAGATCGCTCGTGCCCAGGTCAAGAATGGCGCGCATGTCATTGATGTTTGCGTACAGGATCCGGATCGTGAAGAATCGGAAGATATGATTAAATTCCTGGAGCTAGTAGTTAAAAAGGTTAAAGTGCCGCTCATGATCGATACCACGGATCCGGCCGTTATTGACCTGGCGCTGCAATATTCGCAAGGGAAAGCGATTATTAACTCTATTAACCTTGAAGACGGTGAAGAGAAGTTTGAGCATGTGATCCCGTTGGTGCATAAATACGGTGCCGCGGTTGTCGTAGGAACCATTGATGAGACTGGTCAGGCAATTCATCGTGACGACAAGCTGAAGGTGGCCCAGCGTTCTTATGATCTGTTGGTGAACAAATATGGCGTTTCGCCGGAGGACATTATTTTCGACACGCTTGTATTCCCGGTAGGTACAGGGGACGAGCAGTATATCGGATCAGCCAAGGAAACGATTGAAGGCATCCGCATAATAAAAGAAGCCATGCCAAAAGTGCATACGATTCTCGGAATCAGTAACGTTTCTTTCGGTTTGCCGGAAGCGGGCCGTGAAGTCCTGAACTCCGTGTATCTGTATGAGTGCACAAAAGCCGGATTGGACTACGCAATCGTGAATACCGAGAAGCTGGAGCGTTATGCCTCGATCCCAGAAGAAGAGCGTCGCTTAGCCGAGGATCTGATATACAGAACCAATGATGAGACGTTGGCGGCTTTTGTCGCAGCATTCCGGGATAAAAAGATAGAGAAGAAGGTTAAGGTATCCAATCTGACACTCGAGGAGCGACTTGCATCCTATGTAGTGGAAGGTTCTAAGGAAGGCCTCATTCCGGACTTAGATATAGCATTGACCAAATACGGCGCGCTCGAGATCATTAATGGACCACTGATGGCCGGGATGACCGAGGTTGGGCGTTTGTTCAACAACAATGAACTGATTGTCGCGGAGGTGCTGCAAAGTGCTGAAGTAATGAAGGCATCCGTAGCGTATCTGGAATCCTTTATGGAGAAAAACGAGACGTCGATCAAAGGGAAAATCATGCTTGCCACCGTGAAGGGGGACGTGCACGATATCGGTAAAAATCTGGTGGAGATCATCTTGTCCAACAATGGTTATCAAATCATTAATTTGGGTATAAAAGTACCACCGGAGCAAATTATCGAGGCATACCGCCGTGAGCAGCCTGATGCTATCGGTTTGTCCGGTTTGCTGGTGAAGTCAGCCCAACAGATGGTATCCACCGCCCAGGATTTGAAAAACGCAGGCATTAGCGTTCCGATCATGGTAGGGGGGGCGGCTCTGACACGGAAATTCACGAAGACCCGCATTCGTCCCGAGTATGACGGCATGGTGCTTTATGCCAAGGACGCCATGGATGGTCTTGCGTTGGCCAACCAGCTCAGCGATCCGGTGCAGCGGACGAGAATAGCGGAAGAGATTAAGGCAGAACAGGAAGCTGATGCTGCCGCTCCGCAAGTGGTTAAAGTGATGCCGAAGCTGTCAGAAGGACTGCGATCCAAAATTTCGACCGATGCTCCTGTATATTTACCGCCGGATATGGAGCGGCATGTGCTCCGGAATTATCCGATTTCGCACATTCTGCCTTATATCAACATGCAGATGCTGTTAGGACATCATTTAGGCCTGAAAGGCTCAGTGGAACAGCTGCTGAAAGCCAATGACCCGAAGGCGGTATCGCTTAAGGAGACCGTTGATGGTATTCTGGAAGAGGCCGTTCAATCGGGGATCATACAGGCGCATGCAATGTACCGTTTCTTCCCGGCACAGTCAAGAGGAAATGATATTCTAATATACGATCCAAAAGATACAACAAAAGTGTTGCATACCTTTACGTTTCCAAGACAACAGGTTGAGCCGTACCTGTGCTTGGCGGATTTCCTGAAATCCGTAGATAGCGGGGTTATGGATTACGTTGGATTCCTTGTCGTTACAGCCGGCCACGGCGTCGGAAAATTGTCCGGGGAATGGAAGGACAAGGGTGACTATTTGCGCTCCCACGCGCTTCAATCGGTCGCCCTGGAAACGGCAGAAGGGCTGGCGGAGCGGATTCACCATATGATGCGGGATACGTGGGGATACCCCGATCCGGCAGACATGACCATGAAACAGCGCTTGGGAGCGAGATACCAAGGCATTCGCGTATCATTCGGGTATCCGGCCTGTCCGGATCTGGAGGATCAGGAACCGTTATTTAAATTGATGCAGCCAGAAGATATCGGCGTTCATCTAACCGAAGGTTTCATGATGGAACCTGAGGCATCGGTATCCGCCATGGTGTTCAGTCATCCGGAAGCTCATTATTTTAACGTAGATAAAGCTTAACATTTGAATACCGGTACAGCCGGTTTGAAATCCTCCGAATGTTTCGGGGGATTTCTCCGGTTTACAACCGAAAGGGGAGAAGAGGGATGGAACTCTATTTTCTAGGAACAAATGCGGGGGTTCCTACGCTGCAGCGTAACGTGACCTCGATTGCACTGCGTATGCTGGAAGAACGAAGAAGTCTGTGGCTGTTTGATTGTGGAGAAGGCACGCAGCATCAAATATTGAAATCCCCGCTCAAGCTGTCCAAGCTTGAAAAGGTATTCATCACCCATATGCATGGTGACCATGTATTCGGTTTGCCAGGTTTGCTATCCAGCCGAGGTGCCCAAGGGGTAACTTCACCCCTGACGATATATGGTCCCCCTGGTATTAAGGCCTTCATTGAAACTACGCTGAGCATCAGCCAATCGCGCGTTCCTTATACGATGGAGGTCATTGAGCATACCGGAGGCGTGCTGTTTGAGGACGATAACTTCCTCGTGGAATCGGCAAAGCTGGATCACAGGGCCGAGAGTTATGGCTACCGTATCGTGGAGAAGGATCTTCCCGGCAGTCTGGACCTGAAACGGTTGGCGGACTATGGTCTCAAGCCAGGGCCGCTTTATGGCAAGCTGAAAAGAGGGGAAAGCGTGGAACTCGGCGACGGCCGATGGATTCATGCCTCTGATGTGCTCATGACACCGAAAAAAGGGAGAGTGGTCACGATTCTCGGGGATACAAGGCCATGCCCTGGAGTGGAGACTCTGGCCAAAGACGCCGATCTTTTGGTCCATGAAGCCACTTTCATGGAGGATCTGTCGGAGCTCGCGCACGAATACTATCACAGTACGGCTAAACAGGCGGCGGAAGCAGCGAAACGGGCTGGAGTAATATCGCTGTTCCTGACCCATTTCAGCTCCCGGTATAAGGATATGGAGCATTTGCAGCCGCTGCTCAAGGAAGCGCAGGAGATTTTTGAGAATACACGCTTGGCAGAGGATTTCGGATTGTACCCAATCCAGCGCAAATCATAAGTCAATAGAGCTGCTATTTACAGGGAAATATCGAGTGATGGAGTGAATTATTTTCCGGGAAAGCGCAGGAAATGACAAACCGGTTTATAATCACTAATGCTTGGACAGTCTTCGATATCTTTCGACTGATTAGCTACCGGGCTGAAGTACTCGCCATGAGCCTTGCAACCGGAAGTAGCCTTCTTTACAATAATACTAACTGGGGTTTCTACGTAAGTATGCTTCAGGATAGTGTATGAACCGTGGTTATACATATTTATACCGACATATGACGATGATTGACGATCACGGCGATGCCGAGAGATCCCATACTTTAGCCGATGAATCATTTATGGCGTGAAGGAAAGAAATAAAGAAGGTGCTATCAATTCATGGAAAAACCAAAACCAAAAGGATTACTGATTGACCTGGATGGAACGCTTTATCATGGCCGTTATCGAATTGAGGGGGCAGACCTTCTCATCGAGCGGCTGAAGGAATTGCAGATTCCTCTTCTGTATGTAACGAATAATTCATCACGAACACCCGGGCAGGTTGCGGCGCATCTGATGGAGATGGGGATACCTGCCTTGCCGGAGGAAGTCTGCACCTCTTCCCTGGCTGCAGCTAAATATATTGCGGAGAAGTCGCCGGGTGCCAAAGTGGCAATGCTCGGAGAAGAGGGGCTTCGTGAAGCGCTCTTGTCTGCTGGCCTGAATATCGTGGAGCAGTCCCCTGAATATGTGATTCAAGGAATCGACCGCTCGTTCCATTACGAGAAGTTAACCAGTGCCGTTCGCTGGATTCAGGAGGGTGCCGTGTCGATATTGACCAATCCTGATTTACAGCTTCCGTCGGACACCGGCTTGATGCCCGGTGCAGGTTCGCTGGGTGCTGCGATCGAAGCCGCTTCCGGAGTGAAACCGACGGTCATCGGAAAGCCGTCCTCGATTTTAATGAAATTTGCTTCGGATCGCCTCGGTTTGGCCCCGGAGGACACTTATGTAATCGGAGATAATATACGTACGGATATCGCTGCCGGCGCGCATGCCGGCTGTAAGACGGTGCTCGTTATGACCGGAATCACGACCGATCTCAATATGGAGGCGCATATGGAAGCCACGGGTGTCACACCGGACTTTATCTGCCGGGATTTGAGCGAAGTGATAAACCTGCTGTGCTCATAATGAGCGAAAGTGTACATTAACTTTTGTGATTGACGAAAGGGAAGATGAATGATGCCGGAACTGCCGGAAATGGAAAATTACCGAAGATTGTTATCGCAGAGCATTTTGAATGTGCCGATCACGAATGTTGTCGTGAACCGTGAAAAATCACTGAATGTGACGGTTGACGAGTTTACTTCCGAGTTAAAGGGAAGCAAGGTCATTTTTGTGGAACGTAGAGGCAAATACCTCATATTCCATCTGCATAACGGAGGCAGATTGCTGCTTCACCTCATGCTGGGCGGCATTTTGTATTTAGGGCATAGGGATGAGGAGCGTCCTTCAAGGTCGACCCAGGTCGAGATCACATTTGGTGAACAGGTGCTGTATTTTATCGGTCTGCGTCTGGGTTACTTGCATTTCTTAACAGCCAGAGAAGCGGAAAATGCGCTTAAAGAGCTTGGTCCTGAACTTCTGGATCGGCGAATGACCAAAGCGCGCTTCGTTGAACGGATTGGAAAACGACGGGGCGCTTTAAAAACAACGCTGGTTAATCAGCAGGTTGTCGCCGGAATTGGCAACTGTTATGCGGATGAGATTGCCTTTGATGCTCACATTCACCCGCTGTCCAAAATTCAGGATCTATCGGAGCAGTCTTTAGAGCAGTTATACGAGAGTGCCGTTAAAGTGATGCACGAGGCGACGGATGGCGGCGGATATATGGAAATGCCGTTTCAGGAAGGGGACACCCTGACGGGGGCTTATAACGACGAGTGCAAAGTTTACGATCGCGAAGGAGAGCCCTGTGTTCGCTGCGGCACGCCGATCGTGAAGGCGGAGCACACCTCGCGCAAAGTGTTCTTTTGTCCGAATTGTCAGCATGAAGTCTAAAGTCCGGATTGGAAGTCATGTCAGCACACGAGGCGGATTTCTCGCAGCAGCTCAGCATGCAGCCGGCATCGGTTCACTCGCCTATCAGTATTTCCCGAAAAATCCGCGCAGTCTTCATTTGAAGACGCCGGATGTCCGCAATGCCGCCGCATGCTCAAAGTTTTGTCAGGAACAAGGACTCGTTTCGATCGCGCACACACCATATCCGACGAATCTGGCGGTTGGCTTAACCCGGGGAGAAGAGTTTTACCAGTTGACCGTAGATTCCCTTAAGAATGATCTCATGATTGCCGAGGCTTGCGGATCGCTGGGTATCGTGGTTCATTTTGGGCATCTCAAGAGCCAGGATATCCTTGAAGGGTATCAGAATATTATTCGCTGCATGAATGATGTGTTGGCTTCCTGGACGGGAAGGGCCAAGCTGCTGATCGAGAATCAGGCGGGGGACCATGGGTCCATGGGGATGACGCTTGAAGAGAGTGTGAAGGTTAGACAGCTTGCTGATGATCCGGAAAAAATAGGCTTTTGCCTGGATACCTGCCACTTGTTTGCTGCCGGAGGCTGGGACATTTCGAATACGGATGAGCTCCTTGCCAGGGGCAAGTCGCTAGCCTATTGGGAATCCACCGTTGCCGTTCATCTGAACGATTCGAAATATGGGGCCGGTTCAAGAAAAGATCGCCACGCCCGCATCGGACAAGGTATGATAGGCACAGAAGCCTTGAAGCGTTTGGTTCTGGCACCGGAACTTGCGGGCAAGGCATTTGTCCTGGAAAGTGAAAAAGGGGCTGACGGCACGCATCGGGAAGACATCGCCAAGGTGCTGTCCTGGTCCTGATTAAGGGAGAGAGTAAAATGATTCATCTGTATTTAGACGACTGGCGCCCCAATCCGAAAGGATTTGCGCTGGCTCGAAACGGGGAAGAGTGCTTGTTGATGCTCCGTGAATGCGAAGTGGATGTTTTGTCGCTTGATTTTGAATTGGGGCACGGCCAGATGAACGGCGGCGACGTGGTTGCAGCCATGATCGCCGAAAACCTGCAGGCCAGGGAAATATACTTGCATACCTCAAGCCCGTCGGGCAGAAGAAAAATGTATGAGCTGCTCTATGAGCACATGCCGGAAAGCGTCCAGGTTCACAATGGGCCGATGCCGGAATCCGTTCTGCGGGAAGTTGCCCAGGGTTCAAGATGATTGAGGTTACACAGCGTGAATTGACAGAGAGGCTTGAATGGCACGAGCGCCTGACGAAACGAGATGCGAATGCGGAGCCTGTCATCGTATTTTTACATACGCCATTATGCGGCACATGTGCCGCTGCGCGTAAGATGATCGACATTGTGGAACATGTGGTGCCGGATGTACAGCTGCTCGAAGCCGATGTTAACTTTCTACCGGGCATTGTAGAACGGTATCAAATTCGCAGCGTTCCTGCATTGCTGGCTATTCAGTCGAGTCCCCTCGCCGCGCCGGAGGTGCTGTACCGGATGGGTTCCGTGCAGGATATCGTAAGTTTTGTTAGGAGTGTGAGGCCGTGATTTCGTTACAGCATGTGTCGCTCGTCAGAGGGAGCCGTCATATTCTGGATGATGTTAGTATCGAGATGAAGCCGGGACAGAACTGGGCCATTTTGGGCAGGAACGGATCAGGCAAAACGACGCTGCTGGAAATGATGACAGGATATATGTTTCCTTCCCGTGGGCGTGTTGAGGTCCTGGGTCATATTTACGGACAATGCGACGTTCGGGAGGTCCGGAAGTCCATTGGCTATATTAGCCAGTCATTATTAGAGAAATTGACCCTGAGCGACCCAGTCTGGGAAGTTGTGGCAACAGGGGCTTATGCCTTTCTGCGCTTCTACCAGGACATTCCGGAAGAGGCCACGAATCTAGCCTATTCCCTGCTGAACGAAATGAATTTCGGCCATCTGGCGGAGCAGCCTCTCGGGACATTGTCCCAAGGTGAACGGAAAAAGGTGATGTTGGCACGCTCCCTCATGGCCGATCCGAAGATTCTGATTATGGATGAGCCTTGTGCCGGCCTGGATTTGTATGAACGGGAGAAGATGCTGCAGGAGATTGACAACCTGAGGCAGCGCGAAATTACGGTTGTGTACGTCACGCATCATATCGAGGAGATTGTCCCTTTATTTACTCATGTGGCGCTCATGAAAGACGGCCGCTTAACGGGTGCGGGAACAAAAGAAGAGGTATTAAACCATGAACTTATCAAACAAACTTATGATATCGACGCTCAGCTGGAATGGGACGGCGGACGTCCCTGGATCAAAGTTATTTCTGGAGGTTAATCCGTTTGGATGAATTAAATGTGATGCAAGAGCATGAGGAACAGAAGCAAAATCACCGGGATTTTCACAGCAAGTGGGTATGCACAGCAAACCATGGTTTTGCTCCCTACGCCCAAGAAGAGCTGCGCCGGATGTTTGGCAGTTTAAAGAGCACGATGATGATGCCGGGCGAGGTGTTCTTGGCGACACTCGGCAGTTCCGAAGAGGAGGCGAAGCGGCTAATTACGTCTTCCCCGCCAATTTTTCTGCGGCATTTGTTTCCGGTACATCTGGAGGTAGCGGCCGATACCGCTGCCGAAGCATTGCATGCGGTCGTTGAGCATGTCATGAAGCAGGAGGAGATCGGCAGCAGCCGCGTATCCATCCAGATCCGAAAGACGGAGAACAGCTCGTGGAAGGAAAACCCGGCGGCGCTTCGAGATGAATTACAGCATCGCTTGGCTGCGCTAGAAATTGAATACACGGTTCAGGCGCCGGAGTGGATTATTTCACTATTCGCTGCTGACAGCGTCTGGTATGTTGGCGTGTCGCGGCCGGAGGACAACCTGTCGGATTGGAACGGAGGCGCCGTCCGCTTTCAACGGGAAGAGGGACAAATCTCAAGAGCCAAATTCAAGCTCCTTGAGGCGGAGAAACAGTTCGGGATTCCGTTTGATTCCTTCCGCAAGGCTGTCGATATCGGAGCAGCGCCTGGCGGATGGACATCCTTTCTATTGGAGCGCGGCCTGCAAGTTACGGCAGTTGATCCGGCGAAAATGCATCCATCACTCGATGGTCACAAAAACCTCCGCGTGATTCACAAGAATGCAGCGGACGTATCGTTTAGGGATTCTGAGTTTGACCTGTTAGTGTGTGATATGAGCTGGAGTCCTAAACAAATGGCCAGAATGGTGACCGGACTGCTGCACAGTCTTCAAACGGGCGGTACCGCTGTCATTACGGTGAAGCTGCTGACTAAGAAACCGATGGCGCTGGTAAAAGAAATCATGTCGGTGTTTGAAGAGTCCAGAATGCAGATTCAGGGAGCGAAGCAGCTGTTCCATAATCGGGACGAGATTACGCTATATATGATTAAGTATTAAAAAAGTCTTTACAAGTGAATGTAACTTGTTCTATAATGATTCCAAAATTAACCAATGACAACATTAGGGAAAGCATCCCGCTATTCATCACAATTCAGTGATGTGGCGGAGTGCTTTCCTTTTTTTTGTTGTGCTTGTAAGTCAGAGGAGAGGACGTTGACATGAATCAGCCTTGCAGATTGGTACATGGGGAAGTGTTGGGCGAGCGTTACGTGATTGACCGCGTGATTGGTGAAGGGGGCATGAGCTGTGTATATCTAGCCGAGGATCTGAAGCTGTCCGGGAAGAAATGGGCAGTGAAAGAGAGCTTGTCTGAACCCGGTATGCAGCGCGCCGTTCAGGATGAGGCACAGCTTCTGATTAAACTCAGTCACCCGCGGCTGCCGCGTATTGTCGATTTTTTTCATGTTCAGGATACCGGCTACACCTATTTAGTTATGGATTATATTCAGGGCATGACATTGGAGAAGTACTTCCGAGGATATCGGGGAAATGTGAATCCGGACTTCATTATGGAACTGATCGAGCAACTGCTGGATGTTCTGGAGTATCTCCATAATCACGAACCTCAGGTTATATTCCGAGATTTAAAGCCATCGAACATTATGCTGACCGATCAGCTGGAGGTTAGACTCATCGATTTTGGAATCGCGAGAAGTTATAAACAGGAGAGTGGCGAGGATACGGTCAAGCTAGGCACGGTTGGATTTGCAGCGCCGGAGCAATACGGAGGAAGGCAAAGCGATGCGAGATCGGACCTGTATGGACTTGGTGCGCTTCTGCTTTATCTCTCAACCGGAGGCAAATTCAGTGAATGGATAACGGGCGTGGAGCGACATATTCGTGGCGATTTACCAAGAGAGCTTGTGCCCGTTATCCGAAAGCTGCTGCAGTATGCTCCGGAGCACCGATATCAATCCACGGTAGAGGTTCGTTCAGCCCTAAACAGGCAGCAGTCGATTAGTGCGAATATAGCGGGTGTTCAGTCCAACACGCTAGCCGGGACGCTTGTGACGGCCGTATTGGGGACATCGTCCGGTGTAGGAACAACGCATAGCTGTATCGCATTTGGTCATTACTTGGCATCAAGGTACGGGAAGGTAGCGATCGTGGAAATGAGCGCAAAATCCACCGCCTTTACCCGGATTCAGGAAATTGCCGAGGGCGGGAAGCTGGGATACATCCGAAAATTCGAAATCAACGGGATTCATTTTTGGCGGCAAACGGCCAGAACGGAAGTTATTTCGCTACTCGGAGGCAGCTACGATGCAGTTGTGTTGGATTTGGGAGCATACCGGGACAGCGAACGGCTTGAGGAGTTCCTTCGGGCCGATCTGCCTATCGTTATCGGATCAGGAGCGGAGTGGCGACAGCATGATGTGGTGACGCTGGCCCGGATGCTGTTAAGACACCCACAGGCGGCCAGGATCTATGCACTGCCTCTCGCAGGAGAAGAAACAATTCAAGAGATGAGAAGAACGCTAGGAACGAATAAAGTTTATTCTTTACCCCTGCAATTGGATCCGTTTGAAGTACCGGACAGCAGCCGGGAGGCATTTGCACAGTTATTTCAGGACTACTTGCCGCCGGCAGAAAGGAAGCGAAGATTCAGGTTTCTAAAGAATTAACTGCATTTGAACTGAAGGAGATGAAGCAATGCCGATTATCAGGAGGCGCAGCCGCAAACTGATATTTGCTGGACTTGCCGGCGCAGCCGTAACGGGTGCCGTATGTGCCGGCGCAATGATGTATTATGTGCACGGTTATAAAGAGCAGCAGAATGAAGAGCGTACTAAATACGAGCAGCGAATCACGGAGCTTGAAGAGACGCAGCTGCAGCAGCTCAATTCAATGAAGGTTGCATGGGTCCCGTTAAAAGATATTCCGCCTGGTCATTTCATAGATGCGAAGGATATTAAGGAAGTGCGTTTGCCTGATGACGGTTCTTCCGGCAATCTGTTCTCGGTCAAGGAAGAGATCGCAGGGAAGGGGGCTAAGATCGAGCTGCTGCAGGGAACACCGATTACCCGCTCGATGCTCTTTGAAGAAGAGCCGACACCGTCTGATCTCCGTCATCGGGAGATGAAGTCCGTATATCTGCCAAGCAATTTACGCCAAGGGGATGTGATCGATGTAAGGGTTCAGTTTCCGACTGGACAGGATTACATCATTTTATCCAAGAAGAAGATCGACAAGCTTCAAAATCCAGCGTTCTGGACGACGTTAAGCGAGCAGGAGATTTTATTGCTTTCCAGCGCTTTGGTGGATGCTTATCTGCATGATGCAACGCTTTATGCACTCACTTATGTAGAGCCGGAGCTGCAAGATAGAGCGATTCCTAACTATCCTCCGAACGCTGAAGTAACGAAGCTGATTGCAAGTAACCCGAATATTGTGAAGAAAGCTGAGAAGTTTTTCGAGGTTACGCTGCGAAGCACGCTGGAAGAGGATTTAAAGAAGCTTCAGCCGAATCAGCAGGCTCAGGTATCCGACATGCATCATAACTCGATCTTTGCTAGCGGTGCAAGGAGTCCGGACTCCTGGAGTCCTGCGTCCAATATAAGCTCCCAAGCGAAATCTTCAACGGATACGGCATGGAATACCGCTGACATCCGTTCTGACGATGAGGCAAATACAGAGACTCCGCTCCGTGAAGAGCGGGATTCAGAAGCAGAGCAGATCTTGGGATCATCCGGCTCGCCAGAATCCCAGAATAGCAGTGATAAGGAATCACAAGAAGCGGAGTTGATATTCTCAAGTCCTTAGTAAGACAAGGCGAACCCCGAAGAACAGATGGTGAGTGAAGGAGTGTAATCAAAGTGAAGACTTGGATATTTACAGGCATCTGTGATAAGAGCGACATGCTCCTCTACATGTGCAAAATATTAGCCAATGGAGACAACAGAGTACTGCTCGTGGATGGTGCGATTGACGCGAAGTACAAACATTGCATAGCCGTGATGCATCCGCAGCTGCCGGTTATGGAGTTTGCCGGATTCGACGTGGCAACCGGATTTGAGAACTATACGTCGCTGATGGACTATCTGGAGGAAACAGACGAGAAGAAATATGACTATATCGTCATGGACGTAGAGAAGACGGAATTCCTGGACAAGATGCAGTGGGATACAGCAGATGCCCATGTTTGGGTTAGCGGGTTCGAGGTAACAGGACTGCGTAAGAGTACGGCTTTGCTTGATGAACTGAGAGCTTCAAGAACAGATGATCCGCTACCGCCTTTCCATCGGGTATATGTTCAGGTTATTGAAGATTTGATGGATGAAACCTACATTGAAGGCTATCTGGAAGACAGCCGGATTCAGTGGCTGGGTCCTCCCGTGAAAATGCCATGGGATGAATTGTTTTTCGCCTTGAAAATAAAAAATGAACATGCAGGAAGATTGGGCATCAAGCCATTGTCCAGACAGTATAAACGATCGCTTACCGAACTTCTCCGCCTTTTAACGGAAATGGAGCAGCGGCATATTCGCCGGGCACTTCGGCAAGCAGGAAGGAGGCATGCATGAGTCTGATTGCTGTATGGAGTCCCTTGAAGAGCGGCAGTGGCAGTACGATGTTGGCCTCGAGCTTACCTATCGTGTTGGCGCTTGAATATCAGGTCAAAGTGCTGCTCGCCCATGGTGGACATGCAGGGGAACGAGTGGAACAAGCCTTTACCTATAAGCAGGAATCATTAGATTATATGACGGCATTTCAAGATACCGGAATGGATGCATTGGAACGGCTTCGTGCAAGCGGGCGACTGAGCCCAGAGAATGTACGCAATTATACCTTGCCGCTCCTGTCTGATCGGCTCGATCTTTTATGTGGGCCGAAACCCATGTCTGCCGATGCTATACATGCCGCAAGAAATGCGGAGGACAGGAAACAGGCGGAACTTATGACCAGCGTGATGGAGTCCTCCAAGCGAAGTTACGACGTCACGGTAGCCGATGCAGGCAATGGAGTTCCTGGAGCGGCAGATCGTGCGATACTTCAAGCTGCAGACTTCATCGTAGTTGGTTTGAATCAGAATTTGCATGTCCTGGAGAGTGCGCTTAAACAGGAGTGGTTGCCCCCTGAAGTGAAGGACAAGGCATGCTTGTATATCGTCGGCAAATATGACCGGGATAGCCATTGTACACGTCAAAATATCAAGCGCCGCTTTGGCATCAAGACGACGGTACTTGGTGTTCCGTATTGTTCCAGGATGACGGATGCATGGAATATGCGCTCAGTTATGCCCTACATGCAGCGAAGCCGGGGAAGCGCTGACCTGAAACGCATGAGCTCACTATATAATGCGGTTCATAATCTGGCGGATGCCGTGGCTGAACACCTTGGTCTTCCTGCTGGCGGTTCGAAACTGGGAGGCCTGCATGCTCTTGGGTAATTCCTTGAATACGATATGGATCATCGTCATGATTTTGTTTGTATTGCTATTTGTATATCTGCGTTATTTGGATACCCGAAAACCGGCGGCTGCGATTTCGCGGGGATCGGATCCCTATTCTCTTGAAGCTATGACTGCGTTTGTTAAAGAAAGCCTCCATCAGCTGACGCACAGCCAGTTGTCTGATTTAGGGCTGCACGAAGAGGAGTATCGCCGCAGGCTGAACAAGCGAAGCGAATTGAGAAGTGCCCTCAAGGGCTGCGTTTCCGGAGATGTGCTGGATAAGGCGTATGTAAAGGATTTTTTAAAGCAGCTCCTGGTAAGAGACCTAGGTTTGAACGAGTCCAACATTCATGCAGCCATTCCGTTCGAAAACCTGACCGAGTTAACAGCCCAGGATCAATTCGAGATCATATTATACCTGTATAAGCAGAGGCACGGAGAGGATGCTTTATCCGTACTTCTTGAGACGTATGATCTTGCAGAGCCGCGCGTGATTCCAGGCTATGGAGAGGGCAGCGTTTATGCGGTTACCGAGGAGGACATCGCATATATCTATGAGTCAGAGAAGCGTCCGCTCTTGTTTCCGGAGAAGCTTGACATCGTCGTCCAGCGCATTTATCAGCAGTACAAAGGCTTTTCCGTTGTGGATGAAATCAGGGATCAACGGATCGACGGGATCAGTGGCGGCGTTAGTGGCATTCCTGTTAATCGTGACAGCGGGCAGGATATTTTTCACTCCCAGGATGAGTTCTTGGGGCTAAGTTTTTCGCATACCGAATCGCCTGCAACAGGCTGTGAGAGTGTGTGGATTTTTTATCGAGGGGTGTCGCTGCATCTAGCTTTTTTATCATTTGGTTCGATGCTGGAACTTAAGAGGGTATGTCAAAACATATACAAATATAATCATCCTGGGCAGCTTTCGGAAGCCAGCGGTTATAAAGTGAATGAGATGAAGGATGGCTCCAGGGTCGTTGTGGTCCGGCCCCCATTTGCCGAGTCCTGGGCGTTCTTTGTCCGCAAGTTTGATCTGCCCAAGGCTTCGCTGGATCAGTTAATTACGGGAAACGGCTCGGAATTGGTGATCGGTTTGTTGAGGTATTTAATGAAAGGCAGCCGGATTACGGCAATCACCGGTGCTCAGGGTTCCGGAAAAACAACGCTGCTCATGGCGATGGTGGGTCATATTTATGCGTCTTATACTCTTCGGGTTCAGGAGATGGCCTTTGAGCTGCATTTAAGGAAAATCTACAGCCGCCGGAATATTCTCAGCTTTAGGGAAACCGAGCATATTAGTGGGCAGGCAGGTCTGGATCTGCAGAAGAAAACGGACGGTACCGTTAATATTCTTGGTGAGGTTGCCAGTGACGAGGTAGCGTCATGGATGATACAGATGTCTCAAGTGGCAAGTTTGTTTACCGTGTTTACCCATCATGCCAAGACATTCAAAGACCTTGTACAATCTTTGCGCAACTCCTTGCTCAAGAACGGCGTTTTCAGGCAAGAGCATATTGCTGAGCAGCAGGTGGTCAGCGTGATCAACTTTGATATTCATCTTAGAAGAGACGCTTACGGTAACCGTTACATAGAGCGTATTACAGAGTGCATCCCGGTTGAGAAGGGATCCCTGCCACCATTTGAGGGAACTTCGGAAAACCGCTGGAAGAGCAGCATGGAGGAGTATTTTCAGCTAAGTGCAGAACATATGCGGAGATTGAACGAAGTAAGTTATTTCGTATCCCGTAATGTAATTGAATACCGGGACGGTGCCTATATCGCTGCCGCCAAGTTATCCGAAAGCAGTGTTCGTGAAATGACGGAGCAGATGCATCCGGAAGATGCCGAAGAATTCAGAGTGTTTCTGGCTTCGGGTTGGGGGGAACAAAGTGACCTCTAAAGATGTGTTAATACTGATTTTAATCATTTCTATGGCACTGTTTTCCATCACACTCGGTATCATGTCGTGGATGAACAGGAGACGAGGGTATCGTGAGGTAACTTCCGTCAAGGTGGATGCGGGCGAGGTAAGATCATTGCGGGGGATGTACCGGCAATGGTTTCAATTGGCCTATATGTATGGGATGAAGCTCCCGTTAATCAAAGCCTATCTTAAACGGATCAGACAGCGGATCGCGATCATGCATCCGTACGACGAAATATCACTCCGGTTTGAAACAGTGAGGCTAGCCTTCGCGATTACCGGCACGATCGGGTTAACTGCCATGCTCCTTATATGGAGTCATCCGGACTTGGGGTTTATTATCATTGTTATTCTCGCAGCAGCGGTTATTAACAATATGCTCGTTGAGATGTTCATTAACCGACTGGAACGAAAAATACTTATCCAATCGGTTGAATTGTTCTCCTCCGTCCGCCATCACTATCAGCAGCATGGAATGGTAGAGGAAGCTTTGTACGAGGGGGCGGAGACTTCTGGACATGAAATCTCTATGCATGCCCATCGGATCTACAATGCCTTGGTATCAAACGATCCTGATGACGAACTGGAGAGGTATTATGAGGTAGCGCCGAACCGATATCTTAAAGCGTTTGCGGGTATTTCACATCTGGTCATGGAGTTTGGCGATCATGCGAGAAAACAAGGCTCTATCTATCTGCATGGACTAAGCGGATTGACCAAGGAGATCCAATTGGAAATATTGCGCAGAGACAAGCTGGATTATTTAATGAAGGGCTTGAATGTGATTGCGTTGGCGCCGGTCTTTTTCACCAAACCGATTGAACGCTGGGCCAGAAGCAGTTTTCCGTCGATGGATGAGTTTTATATGAGCAAGCTCGGTTTTGTGACCAAGATATCAATTTATGTCATTATTCTCATTTCTTATATCTTGCTTCAGAAGCTCCAGCAAAATCGAGAAACGGATTACCGCGCAGAGGTTCAGAAGATGACCTTGGAAGAAAGGATGTACCGAATTGCTTCTATGCGCTGGCTTGTGAAGGTGATGGCTCCGACACCCGGTACGGTGAAATATGACAGGCAGGTACGGTTACTAAAGGAAAGCAACGCGAGAATCAAGTTCGAATGGCTCTATATCAGAAGGGTGACGTTTTTCCTCCTGGCTTTCTTTCTGTCGTTATCACTGGCAGTAGGCCTGCATGTGCAGGCAAAACATCATCTGCTGTATGTCCCCGTTTCCCTGAACCATTCCCTGTTCGGCCAAATGAATGAGATCGAACGTCGTCAGGCAGAAGAAACGGTTGAGCGTGATCGGCTGCTAATGGAACAATTGCATATGTCGCCGGATGTAACCGATGATCAGATCAAACAGATGGTCAGTGAGACAGACCCTATTGAATTGACCAAAGAACAAGTTGAGATCACAACTGATCGAATTATGACTAAATTGCAGCGCTATGATAGCGAGTATTTGAAATGGTGGGAGTTGCTCCTATCCTTTCTGGCAGGTATGGCTGCATATGCGGCGCCATTATGGCTGCTGCATTTTCACCGGAAAGTACGCAATATGGAAATGCGGCATGAAATTTATCAATTTCAGACGGTCATATCCATACTGCGTGGAATGGAGCGCATCTCGGTTGAGGGCATATTAGAATGGCTTAATCGGTTTGCCGTTATTTTTAAGATTCCCATTCAAAAAAGCTTGCTTCATTACGAACATGGCGCGCAGTTGGCATTGCTGGAGTTGAAGGAAGACGTCTGGTTTCCTGAATTTCAGCGGCTGGTGGACAAGCTGTTGCTTGCGGTAGATAAAGTACCGATCAAGGATGTTTTTGATGATCTCGATGGAGAAATGATATTTAGTTTCGAGCAGCGCAAGCAAGAGTATGAAGCGATGATCGACACGAAGGCCGCATGGGGGCGAATGATCGGTTTTACTCCGATGTATGCGCTGATTTTTATGTATCTTGTCATTCCGCTAATCGGCATGAGTTTCTCCCAGATGGAAACGTACTATGAGCAAATTCAACGATTATAACGATACGAGGATGGGTCAACCAGAATTATGATCAATAGGTTCAAAAAATAAATGAGAGAATGAGGGAGATTTCAATGAATAATGCATCATCCGCTTTAAAGGTTGCAGCAGGTATATTTCTGACCATTGCGCTGATTACCATTGTTGTTATTTTGTTTATTTCGGCCCAGGAGGCAACCAAAACCGCTCAGAACAACTTTTCAGATATTCAGACAGAGCTGTCCCAGGCAGCATTTACCGTGTATGACGGAACAACCATCAGCGGTTCTCAGGTGACAAACGCACTGCGTAAATACAAGGACAAGGATCAATTTGGCGTTTTCATAGCAACAGGGAAAAATAAAGCAGGGCAATGGTACGGCAATGTGTTGGAGAAGGACGGCTCGATTCCCAATCCGGATTCAAGACAAGGGAATATCGAACACGTTATGGATGAGAAAAGCCCAGAGTACGTTAATCCAAGCGGGAAATTTAAGGCCACCATCGTTAAGGATGATTCCAACGTGATCAGAGGCATCAAGTTTGATCAATAGTTATGAATGGAAAGGTGACTTGCCTTGCGTGAACAAACGATAAGCGCGCTTGAAATGGCAGCAGGAGTGGCATTATTTCTTGGCGCAGCCCTGTATGCATTCCAAATTCAGACGATGGTGGATGGCGGTATATCAGCCGCAGGCAGAATGACTCAGGAGCAGCATGCGGGTGTGATCACCGTAGAGATGACGAACGAGAACAGAAAGCTCATTTATAAGGGAAGCGAAGTATTATTCACGCTGCGAGAGGTTCAAGCAGGCGGCTTCAATATGTATGTGGATGGAGCACTGTTCCGATCAGGAAGTAATCCGGAGGAGCTGGATTTTTCGATCATTGATATGAACGCCCGTTATGCTACGGAGTACGTTCGGAGAATCGATGGAGATGTGGAGAGTATCCAGTTTGTTAAAGTGAGGTAACAACAATGTCAAACTCGGTTTCGAAATGGTTTGCTGCCTTTCTGGCGCTTCTCCTGCTGTACTTGGTTCCAGCAGGCGAGATGGCCAGAAGACAGGATGATCTGTCACGACTCGTTGTTTATCAATCCGTCACCAAATTCGTGGACAGTGTCCGTACGAAGGGGTATATTACTCCGATTATGTACAATGACTTCCTACAAGAGCTGGCAGCCACCGGGAACATTTACAATGTGGAGATGGAGCACCATCACAAGAAGTACCACCCGGAATATGCGGATCCTTCAGATCCTGGTACATTCCTGAACCGTTATTCCGTCGTATATGATGCTTACTATCAGGAAGATGTTATGGGATATTTGTTCCCGGAGTCGAATGTTGATAAACACGATGATAGACGCCGATACCGCTTAACGGCCGGAGATCACTTCCAGGTAAGTGTCAGTTCTCTGAATCGAACCCCCGGACTGATCATGTTCGATGCGCTGACCGGATCAAATTCAGGTGGCAAAGCAGCAATCGCATTCCCTTACGGAGGCTTGGTTCTGAATGAAGATTACTGATCTTGCCATCGTATTCACCGCCGTGTTTTTCCCCATGTTTATTATCTTGGGCATGCGTGCCGAGAGTCTGGAGGATGTCCGGTACGTAGAGATGAAATATTCGGCTGCGCTGCGCACAGCCGTCCAAGACGGCGGGATGATGCTGAACGATAATGAGACCCAGGACAAAGAGTCGGCATATGATTCTTTAAAATTTATGCGTGCGGACAAAGAGCGAGCGCTGGAGTCCTTTTCCCATACGCTGTACATCAATATGGGGATCGCGGATGATCCGGCTACGCAGACTGCCCTGTGGTGGTATATTCCTGCTATCGTTGTGCTGGATTATGACGGGTATTATATGTATGTTTCGCAAACCTTCACCAACGCGTATGGAGAGGAGCTCATGGAGCACAGATGGACACCCAAAATTCCTTATGCCTGGAATGATGGCAGGGGCAACAGCATCCAGTTTACATTGGATTCCTTCGTTCAGGTATATGAATCAGGTGGAGGTTCCTCCATCTGGCACTCTGGCTTTCGGGAGGATCTGACTGGCAGGACGGGTGTAGCTTTGCTGGAGGATAAGGATATGTTTGAACAAGTCAGGCGGATCACGATTGTGAATACCGTTCAAGATCATCTTGCTTATTACATACAGCGGCACAACCAAGTGGCGCTCCGAAACGGAGTATCTTATACGTTCGCGCTTCCGTTGATATCCCAGGAAGAGTGGGTGAATACGATTGATGATATCGGTATGATGGCGTTTATTCAAGGCATTCCCCTGGGCGATCAGTATTATAATAACTATGCCCTTGGAGGCGGCAGACTCGTTAAAGCTCCGGTCTATTTCGGAGGAGTGGATAGCAGGGGGCTCAAATATTATTATCGTGATGTCTGCCAATACAACCATCGCGTGGAAGAAGTGTTTCCGAGTGCCAAGGAGGCAGCGGCAGCCGGTTATCAGGAGAAAAGCTGTTCTAATCCCGGTGTTCTATAATCTCTGAAAGTTATGGTTTCTGCCGGACTCCAGGATGTGATACAATAAACTCTTGACTGTGTATATTTCGCTAAATTAACATGAAATAAGTTCATTTTATACAGACAGGAGTTACTATAGCCATGAGTTTATTGACTGTAGAGAACGTATCACATAATTTCGGGGAACGTACTCTATTTAAGAATGTATCCTTTCGTTTGTTGGCAGGCGAACATGTTGGTTTGGTTGGAGCAAACGGCGTAGGCAAGTCAACACTAATGAATATTTTGACCGGGCAGCTGTTAAAAGACAGCGGCAAGGTGGAGTGGACGCCGAAGATCCGGTACGGATATCTGGATCAGCACACCAAACTGACACCTGGCAAAACGGTTCGTGATGTGTTGAAGGATGCCTTCCTGCCCCTGCTGGAGCTGGAAAAAGAAATGATGGAGATCACCAATAAGATGAGTGATGCTTCTCCTGAAGAGTTGGAGCTGCTGCTCGAACAAATGGGTGAAATTCAGGAACAGCTGGATATCGGGGATTTCTACATGTTGGACGTAAAGGTTGAAGAGATGGCGAATGGTCTTGGGTTATCCGTCATTGGCCTCGATCGCGATGTAGCAACATTAAGTGGGGGACAGCGTACTAAAGTATTGCTTGCAAAGCTTCTTCTGGAGAAGCCCAATGTACTGTTGTTGGACGAGCCCACCAACTATCTGGATGTTGAGCATATTGATTGGCTCACTCAATATTTGAAGCAATACCCATATGCTTTCATCTTGATATCCCATGATACGGAATTTATGAACCAGGTGGTGGATGTGATCTATCATTTGGAATTTGCAAAATTGACTCGCTATACAGCGAACTACGAGAAGTTCCTGGAAATGGCCGATATCAATAAGAACCAGCATATTGATGCTTACGAGAAGCAGCAGGAATTCATCAAGAAACAGGAAGACTTCATTCAGCGGAACAAGGCCCGTTATTCCACCTCTGGCCGAGCGAAGAGCCGGGAGAAGCAGTTGGATCGTATGGAGCGGATTGACCGCCCGGAGGAAGCGGCTAAACCAGTGTTTAACTTCAAGGAATCCCGTGCTAGTGGTAAAACGGTATTCGAGGGGATCGACTTTGAGATCGGATACGATCGACCATTGCTCCCCAAAATGAATATCCTGATCGAGCGAGGAGAGAAAATTGCCATTGTTGGCTGTAATGGCGTAGGTAAATCAACGCTGCTGAAGACCATATTAGGCAAAATCCCGGCGCTCTCCGGGAAGACGTATCAAGGGGATTTCCTGGTGCCTGCTTATTTTGAGCAGGAAGTACGTCCAGGGAATATTACGCCGATTGATGAAGTGTGGAACGAATTCTCACATTTGAACCAGCACGAGGTTCGTGCAGCGCTTGCTCGCTGCGGGCTCAAAAACGAGCATATTACCCGTCCATTGAAGGCACTTAGCGGCGGAGAGCAAGCCAAGGTCCGCCTGTGTAAACTTCTGATGCGCGAAAGCAACTGGATTCTGTTTGACGAACCGACGAACCACCTTGATGTTGTGGCTAAGGAAGAACTAAGACGTGCTTTGAAAGAATATAAAGGCACAATCCTGCTGGTTTCCCACGAACCGGAGTTTTATGAGGATTGGGTGACCAAGATCTGGAACGTCGAAGACTGGTCCAACCAGAATTCCTGATTCATATTAGATCACAATCCTGCTCACTGCCAGGATATATGAAACCCTGATTATCATAAATTTATTAGTATTCCATAAGGAGGATGGGCAGATTGCTGCCTGTCCTCCTTATGTATATCCGCAAAATGGTGCGTACGGTTACGTTTATTGGTTTTATGTTTTATGCTATATCGTATATCGTTCGTATATCGTATGGTATATGCCTTATGTTTTATGTTTTATGTTTTATGGTATAAGTGCATTTATGATATGCTAGAAACAACCTGAAATGAACGGAGGAGATGTTGATGGAAGACATGGACTTATCCATCGGGGCATCATTATATGAAGGGGATTCGCATCCATAGCCCCATGAACCCGTGTAATTCCCTTCTGAAAGGGAGTCGTATTAAAATGAATTCGGAAAATAACTTAAATCAGGGAGAAGACGCCATGCTCTCTCCTGAGAAGTCGGTTATACGGCGGGGCCAGATTGTGTACCGCCCAGCCGGAGCTTGGACTCCGGCTGTACACTCTTTGTTGAAGCATTTGAGGCAATCAGGGTTTACATCGATTCCGGCTATTATAGGTTCAGGATGTAATGAGAAAGGCCAAGAGATGCTAAGTTATATCGAAGGCGAATTTGTTCATCCCGGGCCATGGAGCGACGAAGGCATCATCGAAGTAGGACAATTATTACGGCAGCTTCATGACGCTTCTGCTACATTTAAACCCCAACCCGGGCTTGTCTGGAAGCCGTGGTTCCTGCGTAAACTGGGCGACACCAGGGTTGTATACAGCCACGGTGATATTGCACCTTGGAATATGGTTACCCGTGATGGGAGGCCGATTGCATTAATTGACTGGGAATACGCTGGCCCTGTACATCCGTTTGTTGAACTAGCCCGCGTATGTTGGCTATTTCCGCAGCTGCATGATGATGATGTAGCTGAAAGGGTTGGTTTGCCAAATGCAGAGGTTCGTGCAAGGCAGCTCCGTTTAATGGTTGACGCATATGGCCTCGATCCAACTAGTAGGGCCGCCCTCTTTGAGATGATCGTTGAAGTGGTCGTTCGGGAAACGGCAGAGGAAGCGATCGAGCTACAGGTCACGCCGGAAACGGAAGGCCATCTATGGGGGATTGCCTGGAGGGCGCGGAGTGCGGCCTGGATTCTGCGTCATCGCAGTATACTGGAGAAGGCGCTAAATACTAGGTTGTATTAGGTTGCAATAGTTAAACAGCCCATCCTCTTCGTGGGATGGGTATTTTCAATCATGGGTCGTCGTCAAAAAAACTTCGTGAACGTCATCTTTTGTTAGAAGATTTGCAGATATTGATCGGAGGAAAATTCATGTCTGATTTAAGCGATAACAGGGAGGAAGTAAATCGTACAGAGCCTCTCTTCATGGCAGCCTCGGGGTCCCCGGACCGTGGTGTAACAATGAATAGGGAACGAGAGGATCGGTATTCTAGGCAAGAGCGCTTTACGCCATTTGGAAAAGAAGGTCAGCTCCGCCTCCGGGACAGTCACGTGCTCGTTCTTGGTGCTGGGGCGCTGGGAAGCGCTATAGCGGAAACTTTGGTTCGCGCAGGTGTCGGGCATGTAACGATCGTGGATCGGGATTACGTGGAATGGAGCAATCTGCAGCGTCAGCAGCTGTTTACCGAACAGGATGCGATCGATCGATTACCGAAGGCCGTAGCAGCGGCTAAACGGTTATCCGAAATTAATTCGGATGGTATCGTGGATGGTATCGTTATGGATGTACGTGCCCAGGAACTGTCGGTACTCTGTCAAGGCGTTGATTTGATGATGGATGCTACCGATAATTTCGGGACCCGGCTGATCCTGAACGACATCGGTTTTAAGCATGGAATCCCGTGGATTTACGGAGGCTGCGTCGGAAGCTCAGGAATGAGTTACACATTCTTGCCGGGAGAGACGCCATGCTTGAACTGTCTGCTTGAAACGATTCCCTTGGGTGGTGACACCTGCGACATTAACGGAATTCTTCCGCAAGCGGTACAGATGGTCGTTGCCCATCAAACGATGGAAGCGATGAAGCTTTTGTCAGGACACCGACATGCTCTTAGAAAAAAGATGCTGTCGTTCGATTTATGGCGTAATGAACGGGTGGAGTTTGGCGTGGACCGAGCGAAAAAATCGGACTGCCCCACATGCGGCGAGCATCCGAAATATCCTTACTTGACGGCTGAACATGCTGATAAAAGCGAAGTGTTGTGCGGCAGGGATACGGTACAGATTAGGCCAGCCAGACCGCTGCAGCTTCAGCTGGATGAAATGGCCGATCGATTGAACAGGCTTCATCAAGGAAAAGCAACCGTAACGCCGTATATGATCATCTATCAGGTGAATCCACATCGTTTGGTTATATTCCGGGACGGTAGAACCCTGATACATGGCACATCGGATATCGCCAAGGCCAGGTCGCTGTACAATCAATACGTTGGTGGGTAATTACAAGGACAAGAGCAAAAGCGTTTCATCAATAATCGTAAACGCGCAAAAGGAGTGGGCCTCACAGACCCACTCCTTTTCATGTTGATCCCCAATCGCTTAATTCAAAATTAAATTAAAGCCGTTCTGAATGAAATACAGATCAGGATGAGCGATATTTTGTGTTGTCAGATTGTTAAATGTTGCCGACCCATTGCCCGTATAGGTGTAAATCGCCGCACCTGGATGAGGATTCGAGAATCTTGAGGATGTGATCCCGTCTAGCCCCGTACCGTCAATATGGATGTTGTTAAATACGATGTTCTGAAAACCGCCGCCATAACCAAGCTGAACGGCACTGCGCTGGGTGTTCAGGATATCGATGTTGGTAAACGTGACATTGCGGATTGCATCATTCGATGCTTCCAGATCGATTGCGCCGCGCTCCCCATCGTACAGGTCTTTACTGGTTCCACTCCCAATGATCGTTGTATCGGAGAACAGAATGCCGGTATTGTTCTGGAAATGGTACCCCGGGAACACGGTATTCATTCGAATACCGGAACCGCCTACGGTGTCAACAATCAGGTTGTGAGTAGCCTTATGACCGCTTCCTCCAAAGAATGCGATGGCTGCTGCGCGCCAATTATTTTCGATGGTGTTATAGGAGAAGGTGTTGTTAACGCCCGCAGGTGCGCCATTCACGTTACTCGTCCATACGGCGAGACCATCGTCTCCGTTATTTCGAATGCTGCTATTGCGGACAGTTGAATGGCTGGTTCCTTGGGCAAAATTGACCCCGTCCGCGAGATTATTGCGGATTCGGCTGTTTTCAATGATCAGACCCTCCGCAATAATGGCTGGGGTATGCGCATAATCGCCTACCCAGAATCCACACTCAAAGTGCTCGACCCACACATTGTGAATTTTGGAGTTGGTGCCGAAGTTATCCATAAATCCCTTGTAGATTGCATTTTGATTATAACGTGACCGCAGATTTGAGTTGAGGTAGATATGGCTGAAATCCAGCTGGCCCGTGATCCGAAGCGAGATCCCGCCAGAAGCGGCATTTGAATTGGTAAATTGAATATTTGTATGCCAGATGCCTGCGCCCATGATCTTGATGTCATCAATCATATTCCCAACTGAGCCGATCTTCCACATGTTGCCCAAATGGAATGTTCCTTCAGGAATGTATAAGGTTTTGCCGGTTGAAGCGGCAGCCTGCACAGCAGCTTCAAACGCCGATAGGTCATCTTGGCCGTCGTTCGGGGTTGCACCGAAATCCGTTACGGATACCGAATTTGCCGGACGGGCGATTGCCGCAGGGACCGGCTCGATTTCGATAAAATCAACGCCATACTCCAGGTTATCGGCATTGGACTTCTGAATACGAATGTGGTCTCCCGGCTGAAGCGGCGTATCCATCTTCCAGTGTACTTCATCGAACCGGAAGAGAGGGCGTCCCCCACCAGGCGCATCTGCAGGATGATCGCTAGAGAAGTATTGCCAGTTGTAGTAGGAAGTCAATGGAATGGTCTTTTTCTTCGTGCCATTCACATAAACGTCGAGTGAGCCGGTCAATCCCATGCCGTCGGGTGAGTCCGGCATCGTATAGCGCATAGTTACGCCAGCCCCGCCTTCACCTGGCCGAACCGTCCATTCGAGATTGGACCCGTTGGAAGGTAGCGCTACATAACGTTGGCCGGATGCTTCCGATGCTGTGAGCGCTTGATCGAAAGTCGGTGCCGACTTTAACAGAGCCCCGCCACCGCGTAATGCATCATCCGTATCGTAAAGGGTATATGGCATGCTGGCGCCGCGGGAGGAATATACCGTGAGATTGGCCTGGCTGACGTTGTTCTCCCGTTTAACGGGTAGTTCGTTTGCATCCGGTGCTACGGATGTTGTTAACGTGTAGCTGCCATTTGCCGCTGTCCATGTCCCCGGAATTTTGACAGCGGCGGAGGAGCCGGCAGCAAGCACGCCATCATAACTTCCGGTGAAGGTTTGAATCGTTGAACCGGCCGGATTCTTCAGAGCGACGGAAATTGTGTGGGATCCGCTTGCCGTGGCTTTATTGCCCTGATTCTTAAGATTTACGGTAAAGGATACTGCATTCCCTGCGACAGGAGTGGCGGGTGTCCATTGTACCGTTCCTATCAAATCAGAACTTGCGAGCGCACCAATAACCAGAGGGGATGGATGCGAATAGCTGTTGTTTTCGTTATTCTGTTCCATGATTTCATTATCCTCATCGACCTTGGCACTGACGGAATAGGATCCAGCAACCTTGGTTCCGGCATGGAGCGTTACCGTGGAGGATGCTCCTGCCGCAAGCGGACCTACCGGGGAGGAGCCTGCTTTCGTGTCATTTAAGTAAAAATTGACCGTCGTAGCCCCAGCTTCCAAGTCCCCAATGTTTTTAACTGTAGCACTCAGTGTAATGTCATCGTTTTCATTCGGGGAAGCTGGAGTCCAGGACATATCCGTAATGGTCAGGTCCGGATTCTGTGCGGGTGTGCCGTAAACTTCGAATTCCGCAATTTGCCCTGCCGGTGCGCCGGAATTGGACGTTATGTTCAATTGTAGACGTTTCACGGTCGCCGTTACCGGAATCATAACGAAGTTGCCGGACGCGGGATTGAATGTATGAGACTGAGCCGATACCAGATTACTAAAATTGGTTGTGCTCTGGTCATGCCCAAGCACTTGTATGGTTTGGGTGCGCGTACTCCACGCTAGAGACGGATTCAGCTTCAGCACGATGGAGGTGATATCGTGATCGGTTCCCATGTCGAGCGTCAAGGAGCTTGGGTTGCTTCCGCCTTCCCAGTAGGTTTGGATGTCGCTGTCGTTAGCATGGGTTGCTATATACGTGAAGGTGCTTGAGGAGGCGGTAATCGGTTTGCCGCTCGCAATATTGTTACCCGTTGGAGGTGTTGGCGGGGAGACCGATGGTCCATAAATTTCAAACTCAGACAGCTGCGCTGCCGGCCAAGTCGTGTTACTCGTTACGGTCAGGCGAACATATCGCGTGCTCGCTTCGTCAAAACGGATAGTCACCGAGTTTCCTGCTGTAGACGGGTTGAATTCATAATCGGCAGAATCCACGATATTTGAGAATGTTGAACCGTTCGAGCTGCCTTGCACCGTTAACGTTTGTGTCCGTGATTCCCAAGTGGCAGGTAGTTTAAGGACGATCCGGTTGATGCTGGTGTCATCACCGAGATCGACTTGAATCCACTGCGGAAAGGCTTGATTGGTACTTTCCCAGTACGAACCTTCATTGCCATCGTTAACGTTAGCCGGCTCATAAGTTTGGGATTGACCACTTGCTGTTACGGTTTTGCCAAGCGAGAGGTTTGTTTCCCCTGCGGCTGAAACCGGTGCGGGCGGCCCTGCGGCCGTGCATACGATAGATATCAGCATAGCCATGACAAGTGGCCATACCACGAGTTTGTTGCGCATGTTATTTTCCTCCTCCAAAGTGTTCACATACTTTCCCATTAAACATGAGCTAATCGGTGAAGATATCCCCCTTTCCTAATCCTATATCCCATTATAAAAAAAGCGCCGCTTCAGAGATAAGATGTATTTCTACGGAAATCGTATGTGATCCCAGCATCTTTTGGAGTGAAAGCAGGATGAATCAGCCATACTTACATTATTAAGTGTTGAAAGCGGGGGGGAACCCGTGGAGAAAGTAATTCTGATCGCGGCAGACAATCAAGATCGGGCCCAGACCGTTATGGAGATTTTAAAACAAGCGGGCTATGAGGTTATGCATGCCATGAGTTATTCGGAAGTGGTCGCCATTTTACAGCGCTCAGGCGCAGACTTGCTGCTCATCGACAGCAGACTGCCGGGTATGAACCATTTTAATCTCGTGGAACGGCTGACGGGCAAAAAGGAACAGATCCCGATCATCGTCATCGGAAATGACGGTTCTGATGAAGCCATTCAGGCATTGGAGGCAGGTGCCCATGACTATATCCCTGATGACAGAGATACAAGGGAGCTGTTGGCGCGGATTGCCAATTTGCTGAAACTTTTTCAGACAGGTCGCATGGAACAGGAGGAAGTCATCCAAATCGGAGATCTGGTGATCGATCCTCTGAGCCGGAATGTATCTCGGGATGAAGAAGCCATCGAGTTGACTCATCGCGAATATGATCTGCTGCTGTTTTTGGCTAGAAGGCAGGGACAAGTATGCACGCGTGAGGATATTTTAAAACAGGTGTGGGATTACGATTTTCATACGGGTACCAACGTGGTGGATGTCTATATTCTTCATCTAAGAGAGAAAATCGATAGAGGGCGCAAACAAAAGCTGCTGCGTACGATTCGGGGAACCGGATATAAACTGGTATCGCAGGAAGAAATCAATGCTGCAAGCAAAAAAGACCGCCTTCCGTAAGTGGAAGACGGTCTTTGATTTCATTTCAATAGTAACAAGTGGAGTAATGAACTCTACAGTACGCGGCGGGCTTTCAGGTAAGTCTTACTCCAGTTGCCTGACAGGCTGGAGATCGTTACGCCAGGCTTGCCGTAAGTGTGCAGAATTTTGTTGTTGCCCATATAAACGGCTACGTGTGTTACGTTTCTACCATTTGCGCGGCTTCCGCTCGAGAAGAATATCAAATCGCCGGCTCTCAGGTTCGATTTTGATACAGCCTTACCGACTTTGGATTGGGCAGCGGATGTGCGTGGCAGATTTACGCCGTATTTTTTAAAGATATGCTTCATAAAGGAAGAGCAATCAAATACTCTTGTCGTGGACGTGGATGCTCCGAATTTATAAGGTCTTCCCATATATTGTTTACCAAAGTTAACGACTTGAGATCCTTTGCTTACAGATGCTGCTTCTACAGGAGTCGGTGGTGCAACAGTAAGTACTGCTCCTACTCCCAAAGTTGCGCTCAAGCTGATTACTACGGCCTTCTTAATCCAATGTTGTCGATTCATGTTGTGATTACCTCCAAGCAGTTTTGTTTTAGCGATGAACCGAGTATATCAGATTTGAAACGGACTATATTTTGGATAATCGGCGCAAACCCTTGGGCCACATGAAATGAAAGCGAATTATTAAAATATCATTAAAAGTTACAAAATATTAAGAATTAGATGCAAACGATGACTTGAAAACGAGAAAAAACCCTTGATATACAAGGGTTTTTGACAATAATTTCGATTGTTAACATTGCTGCATCAAAGATGACAAAATAGTAATGATTAGTGGTCTTTACTCTGAATAATAAGGAGCAGACCGCCTTCGATCCGGACCGTCCCTTTGTCCTCGGCCAGCTTATTGCTAACTCCGAGAGACTGCCCCAATCGCAATGTGGCATCGTGAAGCGGGTACTCAAATCCTTCGAGATTGATCCCGGTAACTTCCGTAGTCAGCGGCAGTAGGGAGACATATGTAAACCCTTTGTTCTCAACTATGCAGCTGGAGCCCGTCAGGGTAATAAAATTGTTCTCATCTAATATAGAACACGGAATATGATGTTGGAGTCCACGAATCAGCATATGGATATTAGCCAGCGTATGATCCAGGCGCGTTCCCGTAGCTCCCAGAATCAGTATGGATTCGGGGGAATGCTCGAGTGCCATTTCGAAGGCAAGCTCGGTGTCGGTCAAATTTTTATCGATCGGATCACAGTCGATTACCTTACCGCTCATAGATCGTACTCGATCCATCTGGCCGGGCGGAATGGAGTCAAAATCTCCAACGGACAGGTCCGGCTTGATCCCATGTTCAATCAGGTAGAGGGCTCCGCGATCAGCCCCTATAATGAAGTCCCCGTTTTGAACCTCATCCAGGAAACGTGGTGACAACTCCCCACCTGTAAAGATCAGGACTCGAGTATAGTTCATTATATAAATTCCTCCTTTTTCGAGAGAATTGTCATTGTATTCTAGTATAGAGCAGTTTTCATGCTTGCACAATTTTAATAGGCACGGCTACAATGTAGTATGTAAATTGACGGGGGAGCGGGGGAACTGAATTTTGGACATGCATCTGTTTGACGTATTCAGTATCATTGGCACCATTGCGTTTGCCATGTCCGGAGCTTTTGTAGCTATGGAAGAGGAATACGATATTCTGGGGGTTGTGGTTCTGGGTTTAGTCACAGCCTTCGGCGGGGGTATTATAAGAAACGTATTGATCGGCGTGCCGGTTACCACCCTGTGGAGCCAGGGGGATTTAATCATGCTCGCGATGATTTCGGTATTTGTAGCGTTTGTGCTGCCGCTCGCTTTGATTCAGCACTGGAAGAAAACGGAGGCACTGTTCGATGCGATCGGATTATCTGCCTTTGCGATTCAAGGGGCTTTATATGCTACGCAAATGAATCACCCCATGAGCGCGGTGATTGTGGCTGCTGTGCTTACCGGAAGCGGCGGGGGAATGGTTCGCGATTTATTGGCAGGGCGGAAACCGCTGGTGCTGCGTGATGAGATCTATGCGGTCTGGGCCATGATAGCAGGAGTCGCCATCGGCCTTGGTGTCGCCACCAAGACATGGGAACTGCTGGCTTTGTTTGTTGTGGTGATCGTATTCCGGATGCTGTCCGTGCTTTATAAATGGAGATTGCCCAGAAGGTCGCTGCACGAGGGGCATCCTGTGGCAGCCAATGGAAAGAAAGTCAGTTCGGGTTAATGGAAGGTAGGCAACAATACTCATTAAGTTAGATTTCTCGTAAAATGACGATTTATTATAGCGTGAAGGAGAGAGGACCATGGTATCCGTTTTGTTTGTATGTTTGGGCAATATCTGCCGCTCGCCAATGGCGGAAGCGGTGCTGCGACATAAAATTGTACAGCGTGGGCTGCAGGGAAAGATCAGCGTGGATTCTGCCGGCACAGGAGATTGGCATATCGGAAACGTTCCCCATGAAGGAACCCGAAAGCTGCTGGACAGCTGGCAAATCAGCTACGAAGGAATGGTTGCTCGCAAAGTGGTAAGCGAGGATCTCGTCAAGTTCGATTACGTCATCGGCATGGATGATTCGAATGTGGCAAATATGCGCAAGTTAGCGGGCGGCGAACAGGCTGCGATTCTGAAGTTTATGGATTTGCTGCCCGATGAAAAGCTGCGCGAGGTGCCGGATCCGTATTTCACTGGAAATTTTGATGAGGTGTACCGGCTAATTGATGCGGGGTGTGACATCTTACTGGACAAAATCATGAAAGAAAAGCTATAATCGATTCGAACAAGCGGTGAGTCCACCGCTTTTTTGACGAAAATCATTGAAAGCGATACCAAGAAGAACGGGCTGCCGAACATAAAAGATGAACAATGCACATTCCATAAAAAATGCGCGGTTGTTCATCTTTTTTTGAAGTGAAGCAACAGGAGTGGCATAACTTGTGCTAACTATTGCTTCAAAGGTATTCTTTTTTTGCCAACGGCTTTAAAGCGTAACGCGTGAAGTCCCGGGTGGGACAGGCAATGAATTTGCTGTAACAGGTCATTTATATAGCCAATGGATTTTGCCAATCTATCGATTAATCAAGGAAGTACATAAGAGCAGCAGGGAGCTCTTTTTGCCAGAATCCCCAAAGGTGACGGCCGTCTTTTTCAAGATAGGATAGGGTGGCACCCCGTTCTTCCAGCAATGCCTTTGTTGAACGATTCAGTTCAACGAAGTTATAGACACCTGTATCGGTTGCATAGTTGTCTTCTTGCAAGCCTACAATCATATAGATGTCGAGCCAGGACAAATCCCGTTCTTCCCTAATCATATTCTGGGACTTCTCATAGAAGGCGCCGGACAAGCTGATGATTCGGGTAAATAGATGCGGGTAACGCAAGGCCAGATGCACGGAGACGCTTCCGCCAAGGGAGTCGCCGGCGAGTACTCTTTCGGCAGGCTCTTTGCGCACAGGATATTTTTGTTCGACGAAGGGAATAATCTCTTCGGCGAAGCAGGATAGGTAAGCATCGAAACGGTTGCCGAATGGCGCATACTCCTCGGTGCGAACTTTGGTGTTCACTTCCACGCCTACAATGATGAACGGCTCCACGCCTTCTTCGAGTATGAGCTGGTTGGCCCAAGTCGCGATGCGACCAAAATTGAAAAATTCCTCTCCATCCTGACAGTAAACGACGGGATAGCTGAGAATTTCATTGTATCCGGGAGGAAGGTAAATGCGCAGCGTTCGATTCTCCTGCAGAAACTTGCTTTCAATCACTTCTTTTACAATGGTTCGCTTCAATAAACGTTCATTCGTCATCATTCGTCACCTTTTTCGGGTTAGTTTTTGAAATGCTGTAAACAATAAGTTAAAATTACCCTGACATGTCTAAGTTGGCTGCTGTTCTATGATGTTTGTCATACTGTTATAGTATTATCTATTATCTGTTATACATACAAACGTTAAGAAATATGAAATTTTATCTCGTATTTCTTTGACGAATGGAGTGAAACAGGTGTATAATAATTCTATAACAGCGGAACTTGATATTCAAATATTTATTGAGGTGAAAAAAATGACCAAGGTTCCTTATGAAGTATATACCGAGGAAGTCGATACTCTATCTGTACTTTCCCCGGATGGCAAAATCGTAAACAAAGATCTTTTGCCTGAATTGTCAGACGATCAACTGAAAGAAATTATGTACCGTATGGTATTTACCCGTACTTGGGACGACCGCGCTGTAAATCTCGGCCGTCAAGGACGTCTCGGTTTCTATGCTCCTGTATCCGGTCAAGAAGCAACAATGGTAGGTAGCGAATTCGCTCTTGAGAAAGACGACTTTGTCTGCCCAGGCTACCGTGATATGCCGCAAATCGTATGGCATGGACTTCCACTTTATCAAGCGTTCCTCTACTCCCGCGGACATCAGCATGGCGGACAAATTCCAGAGGGTGTTAACGTATTGATGCCTCAGATCATCATTGGCGCGCAAATCTTGCATGCTATGGGTATCGCTATGGGTTACAAATTGAAGAAGCAAAAACAAGTTGCTATTACGTATACCGGTGACGGTGGTTCTTCCGAAGGCGACTTCTACGAAGGTTTGAACTATGCAGGCGTGTACAAACTGCCTGTTATCTTCTTCGTGCAAAACAACGGCTATGCGATCACAACTCCATTCTCCAAGCAGACTGCAGCATTGTCTATCGCACATAAAGCTGTAGCAGCTGGTATCAAGGGTGTTAAAGTTGACGGCATGGACGTTCTCGCTGTGATCAAGGCCGTTCGTGATGCTGCAGAACGCGGCCGCAATGGCGAAGGCGCAACGCTTATCGAAGCTGTGACATACCGTTTCCGTCCGCATTCCCTGTCTGACGACGCTACGAAATATCGTACGAAGGAAGAAGAGGGCGAGTGGAACGAGAAGGATCCGATCGCACGTCTTGCGAAGTACCTGGAAGCAAAAGGCCTCTGGACAGAGGAAGATACAGCTCGCGTGAGAGAAGAAGCGAAAGCGAAAGTCAACGAGCAAATTAAAAAAGCAGAACAAACGGAAAAAATGACGGTACCTGGTTTGATCGACAGCATGTTCGAACAAACACCGAAGCATCTGGAAGAGCAGAAAGCCGATTTTCAATAAAAATGACGGGCCGATGATTGTCGAAGGTTGATCCTGGATAATCATCCGGTTTGTCATGGCTGCATGCATCAGGTCTGTTTTAAATTACGTTTTGACATCGATATATAGCCGCAAGGCATAACACTGGAATTTTAGTGAACTGTATTTCTTAAGGAGGAAATGAAGCAATGGCACAAATGAACATGAAAGAAGCGATTCGCGACGCCATGCGCGTTGAATTGAGCCGTGACCCTAACGTTGTCATCTTCGGTGAAGACGTGGGTAATGTCGGCGGTGTTTTCCGGGTAACGGAAGGCCTTCAAAAAGAATTCGGGGAAGAGCGCGTATTCGATACGCCGCTGGCTGAGTCCGCTATCGGCGGTTTGGCAGTAGGTCTCGGTATTCAAGGCTTCCGTCCGATCGCTGAAATTCAATTCGTTGGATTTATCTTTGAGGCGCTTGATCAAATCGTCGTTCAAGCAGCGCGTATGCGTTACCGTTCCGGTGGACGTTACAACTCCCCAATCGTATTCCGTACGCCATTCGGCGGCGGGGTTAAAGCAGCTGAGCTGCATACGGATGCACTCGAAGGTTTGATTACACAAACCCCGGGTATTAAAGTTGTAGTACCTTCCAATCCTTATGATGCAAAAGGGCTCATGATCGCAGCGATTCGCGATAATGACCCTGTGTTCTTCATGGAGCACTTGAACCTGTATCATGCGTTCCGCGCTGAAGTTCCTGAAGGTGAATACACCATTGAGCTTGGTAAAGCTAACGTGGTTCGCGAAGGAACCGACGTTACGATTATCGCTTACGGCCTGATGGTTCATACCGCAACGAAAGCGGCGGACGAACTTGAGAAGAACGGAATCAAAGCTGAAATCATCGACTTGCGCACCATTTCTCCAATCGACATCGATACTGTGCTTGCTTCGGTTAAGAAAACCAACCGTGCCATCGTGGTTCAAGAAGCACAAAAATCGGCAGGTGTAGCTGCAGAAGTTATCGCTCAAATCAACGAGAAAGCGATTCTGCACTTGGAAGCTCCAGTGCTTCGCGTGACTCCGCCGGACACGGTGTATCCATTCGCGCAAATCGAGGACACTTGGTTGCCTACTCCAGCACGTATCGTGGATGCCGTCAATAAAGTATTGAATTTCTAATAGCAGCAATATCTAGGGAGGTTTTTCAGTTGGCAAAATTTGAATATCGTTTTCCAGAGCTGGGTGAAGGTCTGCATGAAGGTGAAATCATCAAAATGCATATCAAGCCAGGCGACAAAGTAACAGACGACGACATCATCATGGAAGTACAGAACGACAAGGCGGTCGTAGAAGTTCCTTGTCCCGTGAACGGTACGGTTCAAGAAGTGTTTGCCAAGGATGGTCAAGTGTGCCGTGTCGGTGAAGTGGTAGCTATCATCGATGCTGAAGGCGACATTCCTGAGCAAGAAGCTCCTGCTGAAGAGCAGTCGGCGCAAGAAGCTGACGCAGCGAAAGGCAGTGCAGATACAACTTCTTCACCGGCTCAAAATGCTCCGGCTGACGCTAAACAAGGCGGAAACGGTGAAGCAGCAGCACCAGCAGCACCTAACCGTGAAGTTCTGGCTACACCTAGCGTGCGTAAATTCGCTCGTGAGCAAGGCGTAGACATTGCACAAGTGCAAGGCTCCGGCAACAACGGTAAAGTGACTCGCGAAGATGTTGAAGCCTTCAAAAACGGTGGAGGCCAAGCAACAGCTCCAGCGCAAGAAGCGGCTTCCGAAACGAAAGCAGCTCCTGCAGCAGCATCCGCAGCGGTGGATACTCGTGCAGAAGAAGAGCGCGTACCATTCAAAGGTATCCGTAAAGCGATCTCGAACGCCATGGTTAAATCGGCTTACACAGCTCCTCACGTTACGATCATGGACGAAGTTGACGTAACCGAGCTGGTAGCGTTCCGTACCCGCATGAAACCGATCGCGGAGAAGAAAGGCACGAAAGTTACGTATCTGCCATTCATCGTTAAAGCACTCGTTGCGGCTAGCCGTCAATTCCCTGCTTTGAATGCGATGATCGACGAAGAAGCGAACGAAATCGTGTACAAAAAATACTACAACATCGGTATCGCTACAGATACAGACAACGGTCTGATCGTACCGGTTATCAAAGATGCGGATCGTAAGAGCATCTGGATGATCGCTGACAGCATCCGTGACCTGGCTGCTCGCGGCCGTGAAGGTAAACTGTCTCCTAACGAAATGAAGGGCAGCACGATTTCCATCACGAACATCGGATCCGCAGGCGGTATGTTCTTTACACCAATCATTAACTTCCCAGAGGTTGCTATTCTCGGTACTGGCCGCATCAGCGAAAAAGCGGTTGTGAAGAACGGCGAGATTGTAGCAGCACCTGTTATGGCATTGTCCTTGAGCTTTGACCACCGTATCATTGACGGCGCAACGGCTCAAAACTTTATGAACTATATTAAACAACTGCTCGCTAACCCTGAGCTGCTTGTTATGGAGGTGTAACTAATGGTAGTTGGAGATGCTTCTTTAGATATTGATACTCTAGTCATTGGTGCTGGTCCTGGTGGTTATGTGGCGGCGATTCGTGCCGCCCAACTGGGTCAAAAGGTTCTGATCGTTGATAAATCGGAACTCGGCGGTGTTTGCTTGAACCGTGGTTGTATTCCTTCCAAGGCTTTGATCGCTGCAGCTCATCAGTTCGAATCCGCTAAGCATGCCGATGCATTCGGTATTTCCGTGGAGAACGTAACGGTTGATTTCGCGAAAACACAGGAATTCAAAAACGGCGTTGTCAAAAAAATGACTGGCGGCGTAGCCGGTTTGCTGAAAGGCAACAAAGTGGAAGTTTTCAACGGCGAGTGCATGTTCATCAACGAAAACGAAGCGCGTGTATTCAATGATCATGAATCTCCGCGTTACCGCTTCAAGAACTGCATCATTGCTACAGGTTCCCGTCCAATCGAACTGAAGCCATTCCCGTTTGGCGGACGCATCTTGTCTTCTACCGAAGCATTGAACCTGCCTGAAGTACCGAAGAGCATGATCGTAATCGGTGGCGGCTACATCGGTGCCGAGCTTGGTCAAATGTACTCCAAATTCGGTTCGAAAGTAACGATCATCGAAGGTCTGGACAGCGTTCTGGCTGGCTTTGACAAAGACATGACAAGCCTCGTTACGAAAAACATGAAGAAAACCGGCATCGAAATTATCACAGGTGCTAAAGCTGAAAGTGCTGAGCAAAACGATAAAGAAGTTACCGTGAAATACTCCGTGAATGGCGAAACCAAAGAAGTAACAGCAGATTACCTGCTGGTTACGGTTGGCCGTCGTCCGAACACGGACGGAGAGCTCGGTCTGGACCTGATCGGCCTCGATATGGATGAGCGCGGATTCGTGAAAGTTGACCATCAAGGACGCACAAGCATTCCTCATATCTTCGCAATCGGGGATATCGTGTCCGGTCTGGCGCTTGCACACAAAGCTTCCTATGAAGGTAAAGTGGCTGCTGAGGCCATTTCCGGAATGCCTTCCGTCGTGGATTACAAATGTATTCCAGCGGTTGTGTTTACAGATCCAGAATGCTCCAGCGTAGGTTACACCGAAGCTCAAGCGAAGGAAAAAGGCCATAAAGTGAAAGCTGGCAAATTCCCTTACGCTGGTAACGGACGTTCCGTATCCTTGAACCATCCTGAAGGCTTCGTGAAAATCGTGGCTGAAGAAGGAACAGGACTTATTCTTGGAGCGCAAATCGTAGGTCTGGAAGCTTCCAACCTGATTGCAGAGCTCGGTCTTGCGATTGAAATGGGTGCTACGCTTGAAGATGTAGCCTTGACGATCCATGCGCATCCGACGCTTGGCGAAATCGTAATGGAAGCTGCGGAATTGGTTATGGGTCATCCGATCCACATCATTGCCCGTTAATCCAAACGACGTTTTTCGAGTCATTATATATTCGGCCAGGAGGCAGAGAACGCGCAGGCGGTTTCTGCCTCCTGTTTTTGTGTGTGGATATCGAACATGGTAGACTGTTGATATGAGATTCTAGTGAGGTGACTATACATGAAACAATACTTGGAGCTGCTGCAAGACATTCTTGATCATGGAGTAGAGAAAGGGGACCGTACGGGGACGGGAACGTTATCCGTATTTGGAAGACAGCTGCGTTTTGACCTTTCCAAAGGCTTCCCTCTGATGACAACCAAGCGGATTCACCTGAAATCGGTGATCCATGAGCTTCTGTGGTTCTTAAGCGGAGAAACGAACATCAGGTATCTGAAAGAAAACGGCGTGCGGATATGGGACGAGTGGGCGGATGAGGACGGCAATTTGGGACCGGTTTATGGCTCGCAGTGGCGAGCATGGGAAACGCCGGATGGACGCCATATCGACCAGATTGCCAATGTCATCGATTCGATTAAAAACAATCCCGACTCCCGGCGGCATATCGTCAGTGCCTGGAACGTGGCAGAGATCGATAACATGAAGCTGCCTCCATGCCATTTTGTATTCCAATTCTACGTGGCGGGCGGGAAACTCTCCTGTATGCTTACCATGCGTTCTGTGGACAGCTTCCTTGGGCTGCCGTTCAACATTGCGAGTTATGCGCTGCTCACCCATATGGTTGCCCAGCAGTGCGGCCTGGAGCCGGGTGAATTCATCTGGTCCGGAGGCGATGTCCATATCTACTCCAATCATATGGAACAGGTCAGAACGCAGCTTGAACGTGAGCCTTATGAGCTGCCGAAGCTGGTTATCAAGCGCAAGCCGGAGAGCATCTTTGATTATACATTCGAAGACTTTGAATTTGAGGGTTACCAGTATCATCCAACCATTAAAGCGACCGTAGCTGTATAAAAAGAGTTCAAGCGGATTTGCAGTGACATCACATATATAGGAAGGAGAGACTGGAGTCATGATATCCATGATATGGGCAATGGGCAAGGATCAAGTGATCGGACTGAACGGTACGATGCCATGGCGACTGCCGCGGGATATGGCTTTTTTTAGGGAGACGACCCTGCACAAGACGATTCTCATGGGGCGCAAGACGTGGGAGTCCTTTGGCAGTAAACCACTGCCTCATCGGAAGAACATCGTTCTTACGAGAGACCAAAACTTCACGCTGACAGAGGATCAAGGCATCGTGATCCATGATATCGATGAAGCCCTTCCCTACGCGGAGAACGGAGAACTGATGGTGATCGGCGGATCGCAGATCTATGAATTGATGCTGCCGAAAGCGGATCGTCTGTACTGCACATTTATTGATGAGACTTTTGAAGGGGATACATTCTTCCCTGAAGTGAACTGGGATGAGTGGAAGATGATTGAAGAGGTTCCCGGCATAACGGATGAGAAAAATCCGTATGCCTACCGGTTTGTTACATTCGAACGAAAATAAAGAGCTTGTTGGTGAGCTTAAAAGGGATAGACATCCTCCAATCCATTCATGTTGACAATACTTTGATAGTAGGATAGTACAAATGATCATGCATATAGTCCATTTAACAGGAGAAAAGCGAAATGCTACTATATTTTTAATGTTTATTCAAATCGCAGCTTAAATAGCCGCTAATCGTGGGGATTCATGCTCTGATAAAATTTTTTTTAGCATAAATAGAAAAAATAAATCAGGCTGAAACCTGTTTCTTGGGTCGTCTGAAGATCGATATCGGATGATTTATGATATGATAAATTGTACATGGTAACCAGCATGGATAGAACGGATGGGGGTAAAGCAGTATGTCTACACCAACAGGATTTATGGAATATCAGCGCCAGCTTCCGGCAGATCGGAGCCCGGCAGAACGAGTTAAAGACTGGGAAGAGTTTCATAAACATTTAGAAGAAGAAGAGCTCCAGACCCAGGGAGCACGCTGCATGGACTGCGGTACGCCATACTGCCATACAGGGATCGATATGCTCGGCGGCACTTCGGGCTGCCCGATTCACAATCTGATTCCGGAATGGAACAATCTTGTTTATCGGGGCTTGTGGAGAGAAGCTTTGGAGCGTCTCCATAAAACAAACAATTTCCCTGAGTTTACCGGACGCGTATGTCCTGCCCCTTGTGAGGGTTCCTGCACCGTCGGTTTGATTGGGGAGCCGGTCACGATTAAATCCATCGAGCAAGCGATCATCGATAAGGGCTTTGAGGAAGGGTGGGTTATTCCCGAGCCGCCGACAAAGCGCACGGGGCGTCGCGTAGCCGTTGTCGGTTCTGGTCCGGCAGGGCTGGCTGCTGCTGCTCAACTGAACAAAGCAGGCCATTCCGTAACTGTTTATGAACGTGCCGACCGCATCGGCGGCCTGTTGACTTACGGGATCCCATCCATGAAGCTGGACAAGGGCATTGTTCAGCGCCGTGTAGATCTGCTCGCGGCTGAAGGGGTCGACTTCGTTGTCAACACCGAGATCGGCAAGGACATTCCCGCCAAGCAGCTGATGGAAGAATACGATGCTGTCGTACTGTGCGGCGGTGCAACAAAGCCGCGTGAATTCAATATTGAGGGCAGTGACCTCAAGGGCATTCATTACGCGATGGACTATCTGAACGGAACCATCAAGAGCCTGCTGGATTCGGGTCTTGAGGACGGCAACTACTTGTCGGCAAAAGACAAGGACGTGATTGTCATCGGCGGCGGCGACACCGGCTCCGACTGCGTCGCGACAGCGCTTCGTCACGGCTGCAGCAGTGTCACTCAGTTCGGTACGCATAAGCAGGCTCCGCTGCAGCGTGATCCGTTTGCGAACCCTTGGCCGCAGTTTCCGAATGTGTACACGCTTGATTACGCACACGAGGAAGCCAAAGCGCTGTTTGGCAACGATCCACGCGAATTCTCCATTATGACTACGAAATTTGTCGGAGATGAAGAGGGCAATCTGAAAGAGCTTCATACCGTTCAAATCGAGCGTATTGTAGATGAAACCGGTCGTAAAGTGTATCAACCGATTCCGGGCACGGAAAAGGCATTTCCTGCTCAAATGGCGTTCATCGCCATCGGTTTTGACGGACCGGAGCATACGCTGGTCGAGCAGCTGGGGCTTGAAACGGATCGCCGTTCCAATGTGAAAGCACCGTATGGCAAATATACGACCAATGTGGATAAAGTATTTGCCGCCGGAGATATGCGTCGCGGTCAAAGCCTCGTGGTATGGGCCATCAACGAAGGTCGCGAGGTGGCACGCGAAGTAGACAAATATTTGATGGGTGCGACCGTACTGGTTTAATCCTTCTCCTAAATATGCTATCATACTAATAGTAGTAAAAGGACTTCGCTCTCGCGAAGTCCTTTTTGGAGTTAGCCACCGCGCCATGGTGACTCATCGGGGAGGAGAATGTCATTTGAAAACGTTGGTCATTGCCGAAAAGCCGGATATGGGACGGAACATCGCTGCGGTCATCGAGCCGAGGGCCAAGAATAACCGTACATATCTTGAAGGTGAGCGATATATCATAACTTGGGCTATCGGACATCTGGTTGGGCTAGCGGAGCCGGATGCATATGATCCGAAATACAAACGCTGGAATTTACGGGACCTGCCTATCATTCCGGAGCAATTCAAAATCATCCCGAATCCGAAAACCAAGGATCAACTGAAGGTCATTGGAGAGGTCGCCAAGCGCTGCAGCCATATCGTAAATGCATGTGATGCGGGACGAGAAGGACAATATATTTTCGCTCTTATCCAACAGCAATTAAAATTGAAACAGCCTGTAAAAAGACTATGGATTTCGGATTTAACGGCGGAAAGCATTGCCCGTGGCTTCGCGGAGCTGAAGGATGGGATTGAATTCGAGAATTTAACGCAAGCTGCGCGCGCACGCAGTGAAGCTGATTGGTTGATCGGCATGAATGCATCGCGTGCCTTTACGACCCGTCATCAGACATTACTGTCGGTTGGGCGGGTCCAGACGCCGGTTCTGGCTCTGATCTATGACCGGCAGAAGGAAATCGAAGCCTTCGAATCGCAAACGTTTTACGACGTGAAGGCCGTGTTCAAACAAGAGCAGTTGGAGTATACCGGAACATGGCAGGGAGAACGGCTGACCTCGCAAGAGAAAGCGGAGACGATCGCATCGAAGGTCAATGGAAAGAATGGGGTCATCACTAAATATGAAGTCAAAGAAACGAAAGAATATCCGTTTAAATTGTATGATTTGACCCTGCTTCAGCGTGAGGCCAATGCCAAATACGGATATTCCGCAAAAAAAACGCTGGATCTTGCGCAAGCGTTGTATGAGCGTCACAAGGTGATTTCATACCCGCGTACCAACTCCAATTATGTGAATGAACAGAACATCGAAGGCATGCACAAGGCGCTCCATATGTTGAAATCGACCTCCTATGCATCGATGGCTGAAGGAGCGGATCCTAACCGGGTGCATATAAACAATAAAGCGGTTTGTAATCCGCAGCGGGTTGAGGATCACCATGCCATCTTGCCGACATTAAAGCGTCCGGGCACACTCAGCAAGGAAGAGCAGCATATTTATGATCTGGTCATCCTCCGGTTTCTGTCGCATTTCTACCCGCCGGCGATGTATAAGCAGCATACGGTGCTCACTGAGGTAGAGGGTGAAACGTTTAAAACAGGCATCAAGGAACTGCTGTCGCTTGGCTGGAAGGTGCTGATTTCCCAGGATAAAGAGCAGAAGAAAGCCAAGTCTTCCAAGAAGGGGAAAGAGGACGAGGAAGAAGAAACTCAGGAATGGAACGACCGTTCCTTTGATCTATCTCCCGATGAGCCGGTACACTGCAAAAAATCCGAAGTGAAAGAAAAGGCAACCCAGCCGCCAAAGAGTTATACGGAAGGTACCTTGCTGAAGGCGATGGAGAGTGCCGGAAAATCCATTGAGGATGAAGCGCTTCGGGATGCGATGAAAGACAGCGGTCTGGGAACGCCGGCAACCCGTGCAGCGACCATTGAACGCTTGAAGAAGGTCGGATATATTACGATGCAGGGCAAAAGAATCACGGTTACCCAAAAGGGAAGGACGGCGGTGGAGTTGATCCGCCATGCAGGCGTAGAATTACTCGCTTCGCCTGAGATGACAGGTCAATGGGAACGGCGTCTTCACCAAATATCCAAGGGCGAGGCTTCCGCTGACGTGTTTATGCAAAACGTGCAGAAGTTTACCATTTCGATCATCAATAAGGTATCCTCGCAGCGTCAGGCGCCGTCGTCATTATTCGGCGGGGATGAGGACAAGTCCAAAGGCAGAGGGAACCGAAGCACGGGAAAAGTTGCCGCGGCCCCACGTGACAAGGAAGAACGTGCGGCTAAGCGGACTCCGAAGGCGGATACCTCCACATCAAGTGAAGCATCGTCCGTACGCTCCTCATTAGGCCGATGCCCTAGACCCGGATGTGAAGGGCATATTATTGAAGGACGCAAAGGCTATGGCTGCGCGAATTTCAAAACCGGCTGCAGCTATGTCATCTGGAAGGAATTTGCCGGTAAACAAGTTTCGCATGCGATGCTGAAATCCTTGCTGCTTCAAGGCAAGACCCAGCTGTTAACCTTTAAAAACGAGGACGGCAGCACGTATAAAGCCAGGATTGTCCTAGCTGCTGAAGGGAACGGAAAGCTTGCCGTTCAGGCAGAGGACTCGAATGAAGCCGTGAAATCGTGAGGCGACACCGTTAAATAAAAAAACCGAGCCAACCAGGGATACCCTCCTTGATCGGCTCGGTCTATTTTGATTAATCTAAGTGATCTTCTATAACCTCGGGCACTTCGGTCAGCGCCGAAACGGTATATAACACATTATGCGGCTCTTGCTTCAACTCGACCAGATTATATTGCCATTCGCGCTGCTGCTTGATATAGATGCTGTTGATGCCGGCCGTCAGTGCCGGAACGACATCCGTGCGAAGCGAGTTGCCGATCATCCATGTATTGGAGCGGGAGAATGTCCCCAACGTGAGGATTTCTTCCAATGCCGTAATATTTTTATGCTGGCGAATGTAGATTCGGTCATTGAAGTAATCGGCCAGCTTCATCTGTTTGATTTTACGCTTCTGAATTTTGGTCTCGCCTCCTGTGTAGAGGTGGAGGCAGTGTCCATCATCCTGAAGCTTCCCGAGCGTCTCGACCATGCCGGGGTAGGCTTCGATTTCCTGCTCATATACACTGAGCCCTAACTCGTAGATAAGCTCTTCTTCCTTGCGCGAGCTTTCCCTTCCATGAATGCGGCCGAAATAATGATACGTATCGATTAGGGATTGCGGGAAGTTCGCACTTGCAAATCCCAGCTTATCTACGCCGGCTACGTCGATTTCCATCTGTTTGGCCCGGATTTCTTCGGTAGTCAAGCCAACATGTTGAAACCATTCGGTCATCCACTCGAAGTAATCGCCGAGAATCAGATTGAAGTATTTGTTGCAATGTATTAACGTGTCATCCATGTCGAAGATAATATGTTGCGATGTTTTACTCATGGTATACTCCTTCTTGCTATGAAAGTCGAATGTAAGTTTCCAGAAACATCTGAAGCTCGGCAGCCCCATCCGGCCGCAGGCTGAATCTTTCGTTATTCTCGGACTTCAGATGGGAGCGCAGCAAGCCTGCTGCCCTCAATATCATCAAGTGGTGCATCAATTCCTCATAGGGCTGGCCCAACTCGGACGCCATTTCGGACACGGCCTTCGGCTCATCTGCAATATAACGCAGGAGACGCAGGCGTTTCGGGTCGGCGAGAGCCTCGGTCATGCGGAGGAGAACGACGGGCGGCTCATCTTCCTCTTCTTCCGGGATATCGATCGGATACTGCAGCAGGAGTACGTTCTCATAGAAGCAATAGGTATTGATCGGCCGGAAATGCGTGCCTGGGAACAAAACGACGTGCTCTTGAGGCACATCATCCAGTATTACCCCGCTTGAGGCATATTCGATCAAATTTTCGTCATCCATTTTCGGAAGGAGCATTCGTTTCTCTTCGGCATCGTCTTCCAGGAGCTGATATAGGTCAGGCTCCACTTCCGAGAAGTAGTGCTCGTGCCACAACTTCATCAGCGGTGTGTAGTTTTCTCGAATTCTAGATGTTTCATCCCGCGAGAGGGAGGGCAAGTGAGGCTGAAGCAGGTCATGCAGCTCTTCCACGGCGGAAGTTTCAATCCAATTCAGAAAATCCGGGATTTCAAGGTGTTCTCCCCGAAGCATGATCAAGGCGTATAACACATCATAATCCGCGAGCGGCCATGATCGGGCTCGACTGAACTGGACGCGAACAGGCTGAGGTAAACGCTCGTCCATCTCTGTTATCAGCTGTTTTCCGATATCCAGGTTATCGGTCCATTTCCTTGTTGCATATATCATGAAGCTGCCCAGCAGCTCGTAGACCATAGATACATCGATACTAACTTTATATTTCATGAACGGATACCCTCCCAATTGATGGCATTGTTATTATTATGGCTTGTATGGATTGGGCTTGTCCACTATAATGTTCATCTGACTGTTTAAATTCATCGTTTTTTCACATTAGAGGAGGACTATATTTCAGTGACAGAAGCTGTAAGCCCCCGTCAGGGGAGAACTCATTATTTCATTTTAATTGCCGTCGTCGTGGCGGCTGGTTTAAGCCAGGGACTGTTATTGCCAGTGCTGGCTATATTTTTGGAACGGATGGGCATTTCATCCTCCATGAACGGATTGAACGCGGCGGCCTTATATGTAGGCTCGTTTGCCATGACGCTTGTTGCGGAAAGACTTCTCGGCTGGGTCGGTTTCAAAAAACTGATCATTTCGGGACTGGTGCTCGTGATGCTGTCGCTGGTTGCTTTTCCGTTAGTTCCAAGCGTGGCCGTCTGGTTTGTACTGCGCGTGCTCGTCGGTATAGGCGACAGCGCACTTCATTATGCTGCCCAGCTATGGGTGCTGATGATGTCAACGGTTAAGAACCGGGGGCGAAGCATATCCTTTTATGGCATGTCCTACGGTTTAGGATTCAGTATAGGGCCGCTGGGCATTCCGCTGCTGAAGTATGGCGAGGCGGTACCATTTATAATTCTGGCCGTGCTGTTCTTGTTCATTCTGTTGGTCGTGCTCTTCAAACTTCCGAACTTGAAGCCGGAAAAAAGCGAGAATGGGAATCAGCAGCCAACTGGACGCTATCTCAAAAGCTACCGTCTGGCCTGGTTTGCGTTGATTCCCGCGTTCCTCTACGGATATATGGAGGCGGGAATTAACAGCAACTTCCCGGTCTACGGGTTAAGAAGCGGGTTTACATTAGGCGAAATTTCGGCGTTGCTTCCTTTTGTCGGCATCGGGGGTCTGGTGCTGCAGCTACCCCTCGGCATGTGGAGTGATAAATTCGGACGCAAACGGGTGCTGACAATCGCCGGTATTGTAGGCGGATGCTGTTTCTTGCTCATTCCTGCAGCAGGAACGAATTTCTGGGCAACCTTAGTGTTACTAACGCTGGCCGGTGGCCTGGTTGGTTCTTTCTTCTCCCTCGGTTTGGCTTATGCGGCGGATATCCTTCCCAGAGTGCTGCTGCCGGCGGCCAACGTCGTGGCTTCCTTCCATTTTAATGCGGGCAGCATAGCAGGTCCGAATGCAGGGGGCGCCATCATGGAAACAGGGTGGAACGGAGGGATCTTCGTACTGCTTGGTGGATTGTATATTCTGTTTGCCTGTACCGGATTATGGTTTAAAGTCAAAACCACATCAACACAAGAATAGAAACATGTGTTCTCATGGCAATTGCTTTCGCTTTCTTCTAAACTAGAGAGTAGGAATATGCACTTGACGGGAGAGACGATAACATGATTAAAGTGGATCGGCTGAAGAAAACGATGGGTCCTGAACGCACACCGGTGTTGAAGGATATCACTTTTCAGATGGAGCACGGGGAAATGATCGGTCTGATCGGTGCTAGCGGAAGCGGGAAAAGCTTGTTGATGAGCTGTCTATCCATGCAGCAAAAATGGGATGGCGGCAAATTAACGATTGATGGCGAAGATATGATGAATCCTGCGGGAAAACGGAGAATTCGCCGGGAATGGGCTTATCTTGAGCAGAATCCGTCCTTGAATGTTAATCGAACGGCACTGAAGAATGTATTGATCGGACAATCCAGCCAAACACCGCTGTGGCGGATGGTAACCGGGATGGTCCGGTCTGATGATTATATGGGAGCTATGGATACGATCGAGCACCTTGGTTTGTTGGACAAGGCTAAACGAAAGGCCAGCGAGTTAAGCGGCGGCGAGAAGCAGCGGATTGCTATTGCCCGCGCACTTGTGCATGGTGCCAAGGTGATTTTGGCGGACGAGCCGGTCACGGGACTCGATCCGGCCTCGGCCGAGCATGTATTGAAGACACTTAAAACCTTGTGCGAGGAAGAACGTTTAACTGTATTTACCGTTATACCCTTGGAATTAGCCGAGAAGCATTGCACACGGATCATGGGTCTATCCGGGGGAGAGCTGGCCGTGGATGTGACCGGAAGACGTTTAACCCATGGCGAGAAGTCAAGACTGTAATTATCGATCACCAAAAACGCCAGGTGAATGTATAGAAATGAGTTGATACTTATTGAAATATAGAGTGATGCAAGCCCTCTTGGCGGGTTTGTTACTATTTATCATAAGCGGCTGTACATTTATTCAGGAGGACCCGGTCTCCTTAATGAAGAAACCGGATTTGCCGACGGATAAAGCGACGCTGAATGGCGCCATCCAATCTGCGCTTCTGAAGAATAAGCTGGATAATGGTGCCATTATACGGCCGCGAAGTGACGTGGATAGCAGTTCCATCCGTATTCAGGACCTGGACAATGACGGAATTTTGGAAGCTGTCGTCTTCTATCAAACGCCGGACGATGAAGTGAAAATCCATGGCATGATCATGCAGCAGCAAGGTGATACATGGGTGAAGAAGCTTGATTTCGACGGAGAAGGGACGGTATTGGAGTCGTTTGATTTCGTTGATTTTACGAATGACGGCAAGGTTGACATCGTAGCCGGCTTCTCACGCGGAGAAGAGAATCTTCAGAACCTGCTGGCTGTATATTCATTTTCCGGGGATTCGCTCGAAAAAATACCGGCTTTGCCATATACTCATTTTAATATCGGAGATATGAACGGGGATAAGATCAACGATATTACGGTTGTCTATCTTCAGCAGAAAGAGCTCTCGTATATCAGCACCTATCAATACGATAAATTCGAGGACGCCTTTGTCGAGCTGAACAAGCTGGATCTGGGACCGAATATCGAAAGTTATTACAATGTTGTCGCAGGTAAAGTGGCCAAGGACAAAGAAGGTATCATCTTGGACGCTTCGGTTGTATCCAGCTCTTCTTATTCCAAGCTCATCATTATGGAGGATAACCAGTTTATTGACGTCCTTCAGGATGAATTGCTTACCTACAAGGAACTGCCTGTAGAGAGTGAAGATGTGAATGATGACGGTATTTTAGAGTTTGGTGTTCTTACGAGACCGAGCGGCTGGGAAGATCGGCTTATTCTGGATGAGATCCCGTTCTTCACCACGTACTTCCAGTGGGACGGAGTGGTACGGGAGACCAACGAAAAAGAAGGGCTTCAATTCGTGCTCCAAAGGTACTACGATATGAACAATCGATTCTATCTGGACTTTCCGCCAGACATGTATAATAAGATTACCATCACGCCGGAATCCAACAAAAATGCTTATTTGAATTTTGTGACCACCGACACGGGAGAGTCCGTTGCCGAGATTAAATTCTTTTCAAAGGCCCAGTGGGGGAAAGCCGAATCTGATTGGGAGATTCTGGTGAAGGAGAAAAACCGCGTAATTGCTTATCGCAGTCATGGCGATCTGAAATTGAGTAAAAAAGATAAAAAGCCAAACAGCAATAATGTGGCTCCTATCGAAAGAAAGGGGAACTAGACCTTGAGTAAAGTGCTCATATTAGAAGATGAAGAATCTATCCGCAGTTTTATCGTAATTAATCTGAAACGAAACGGCTTTGACGTCCTGGAGACTGGGGATGGCAACGAAGCCCTTCGTTTGCTGCAAACGACGCCAGATATCGATATCGCCTTGCTTGATGTCATGGTGCCGGGGATTGACGGGTTTGAAGTATGCCGCAGAATTCGGGAAACGAACGAGCGGATCGGTATTATTTTCCTGACGGCAAAAGTTCAGGAGCAGGATAAAGTGTATGCCCTCTCCGTTGGTGCCGATGACCACGTAAGCAAACCGTTCAGTCCGACGGAGTTAATCGCCAGGCTGCAATCTTTACTGCGGAGGGTGAATGTCCAGCGTGCGGGAGCCGCCAAGGTATCGTTTCAATCAGGTCCCTTTACGCTGGATCTGATCTCCAAGCAGTTTAAGAAGAACGGGCAACCGGTGGAGCTGACGCCAACAGAATTTTCGCTGGTGCAGTTTTTCCTGGAGAAAGAAAACACGCCGCTTAGTCGTGATGTGCTGCTCGATCATGTATGGGGCAAAGAATATATGGGTGACCCCAAAATCGTGGACGTGAACATTCGGAGACTGCGCCAAAAAATCGAAGGCAATCCTTCCGAGCCGGAATACCTCCAGACGGTATGGGGACACGGCTATAAATGGAAGGGTCAAGGACAATGATCATCAAAAAAGGCATTCGGCGGCAAATCGTGCTTCACTACTTCCTGGTAGTGTTCATCGCCTTGCTGCTGATTGAGGTTATATTTCTAATCGCTTTACGATCGTATTATTACGATACGGTATACAATCATATTGTGAATCATATTAATACGGCCTACGATTTTTATCAGCCCTTCCGATTGACGTCGACAGACAACGTTAACCAGTTGACCGAGATGGTTCGCCATTTTGAGTTGTATACAACGGAGCTTCAAATTTTGAATCCGGCTGGTCAAGTTCTCTCCACATCCACCGGCTTCGAAATAGAGCAGACCATCAAGACCAGTGATGTCACCCAAGCGCTTGCAGGCAATACGGGCCGTTGGATTGGCAAGCAGCAAGGTACGGGGCAGATCGTAATGGCCGTATCCCAAACCGTTTCGAACGGATTTGAGAAAACGTACATTCTTCGCTATGTGACTTCGCTTGAGTTCATTAACGATAAGCTGATGAAAATCACGCTGTTTGCTGTCAGCATCGGGGGGGCCGTGCTAGCGCTCGTGCTTGCCTTCAGCATCGGGCTGGCCAACTCCATCGTAAAGCCGCTCAATAACATTACCACGGTATCTGCGCAGATGGCCAAAGGCAAGTTTAACGTGAGGATCAAAGGCGATTATAAATACGAGCTTGGCGAACTGTCGTCAACCCTGAACTACATGGCGCAGGAGATTGTACGAAGCAATCAGGTAAAAGATGATTTTGTTTCATCCATTTCGCATGAGCTGCGGACTCCGCTCACAAGCATTAAGGGCTGGAGTGAAACGCTCGACTCCGGCGGCTATGATCCGGAAGAAACGAAGATCGGGATGCAGATTATTTCCAAGGAAACCGATCGTTTGATCGGTCTTGTTGAAGAGCTGCTCGACTTCTCCAAGCTCCAGCAGAATGAGATGAAGCTTGTGAAGGGTATCGTGAATTTACGGGAGCTTCTGCAAGAGATTATGCTCAATCTGTGGACCAAGGCCGAGAAGAAGGGCATCCAGATTAAACTGGAGACCGATGAAAAGCCGATTATCTATGGGGATGCCAACCGCATGAAGCAGGTGTTTCTGAACATTGTGGATAATGCGATTAAATTCTCGCATGAGAACGGCGTGATCAACCTGTCCTTCGCTATGGAAGACAAGTTTGTGATCGTAACCGTGGAAGATCACGGTATTGGCATATCGGACGAACATCTGCGGCGGGTAAAGGATCGGTTCTTCCAGGTTAATCCGCTTAACGGGGGAACGGGATTGGGTCTTGCGATTACGCAGCAGCTCATTGAGCTCCATGGGGGCACGATGGAGATGAAAAGCGAGCTCGGGCATGGAACATCCGTTATCGTCAAGCTGCCGCTGCCTGAAGGAAAAATACCGATGGCCGGCGGATTAGAGAACGGTGAGGATGACGTAGCCGGACCGACAGTATAAGCTTTGCCGGGTTGCCGGCAAAGCTTTTTCTAAAGATTACAGAATTTTTAAGTTTTCAGCGAAACGTACCTTATTCGCAATTATATGTTTTGGGGTATTGGTTGGGGTCCCCGCAAAGTATTCGGATTAAGCATCGAAGCATAGGCTCCACTTTGTGGGGCTGTTTTGAAAGGGGGAGTGCGGAATTGGGACACACAGCAGCAACGTTTTCTACTGAGCAAGGTCTGTTTGAATTAAAAGTGGCTGAGGCAGAACAGGCAGGAGAGATGCTGTCGCTTCTCAAGGAAGCGGCAGAGGTGATGGAACAGCAAGGGCGCAAGCAGTGGAGTCCTTCTCTCTTCTCCTTGGACTTCATGGAGCAGTACCTGGCGGAGCGTGAAGTGTTTATCCTCTGGCATGAAGACATGGCTGTCGGCATGTTCACGCTACAGTATGAGGATCCAGCCTATTGGGGAGAGCGGGACGATTCCGCCTATGGTTATCTGCATCGGCTGACCGTACGCGCCTCGTATCGGGGACTGGAGCTTGGAAAGAAGATGATTTCTTTTGCGGAATCGTTTTTGTTATCCAAGGGTAAACAGGGTTTCAGACTGGATTGCGTATCCCATCTGCCAACGCTGAATCAATTTTATCAGCGCCAAGGATTTAAGTTCGTGGCTGAGCAGGATATGGGTGGTCGTTTCGTGAATTTATATGAGAAGAGCTTTATTTCATAATTTTACAGTGTTATAAAACCTAAGTCGCATGCGCTTGAGACACAGTCAGCAGGGCACGATACATGAGAAAAAGCGATCCGTCACGGATCGCTTTTTTGTATAAAAGTCTGAAGAAATGATCTCAGAGCTAATATTTTGTTGAAGAAACTCGTTTAGGATGAAGAAACATTAGCCCGTAAGCGTCCTTTTTCGTATACATCCTGAAGCAGTCGGGACGGCTGGGTACGAATGGTTGGTTTCGGAAGTACGGTCTCATAAGGTCCAACAACCACAACATTGCCGGGAGCTCCTTTTACAATCGCTCCATCCTTAATGATCGCTCCCTCACCGATGATGGCATGCTCGATATGAGCGCCCTTGCCGATTTTGGCATTCGGCATGACCACACTGTCCTTGACGATGGAGTATTTGCCGATCTCCGCGCCGCAGAATATAACGGAGCTCTTGGCTCTTCCTTCGAAGGTGCATTGGTCATGAATCAAGCAGTCCGCATGCTCCACATTACGGGTCCGCGCTGCCGAAGGTTTGGTCATCCATGCACGGGTATACATGGGCCAATCGGATCTCTCAAGAACAAGCTCGTTTTGGCTCAACACATCCATATGGGCTTCCCACAGGCTTTCTACGGTGCCCACATCTCGCCAGTAGCCCTGGAAGCGGAACGCAAGCAAAGACTCTTCTCCGGTCAGCATCTTAGGGATGACATCCTTCCCGAAGTCATGGCTGGAGTTTGGGTCAGCCGCATCCTCAATGAGGTGCTGCTTCAGATAGTCCCAACGGAACAAATAAATGCCCATCGAGGCGAGGTTGCTTTGCGGTTCTGCAGGTTTTTCGGCAAATTCAATGATATTGAGATTGTCGTCAACACTCATGACGCCAAACCGGCTGGCGTCTTCCCAAGGCACTTCCATCACGGAGATCGTGGCGGGTGCCCCTTGCTTCATGTGGGCTTCAAGCATTTCGCGATAATCCATCTGGTAAATGTGGTCTCCTGACAGAATAAGCACATGCTCGGCATTTTGATCATCGATGTATGGAATGTTTTTATAAATAGCGTCTGCTGTACCCAAGTATCCATCTTGGTGTGTGCTGTTGGATGAAAGCAAAGCAATGCCTTCACGTCCTGTATGTGTTAGTCCCCAGGGTTCACCTTCACCGATATGTTCGTGTAATGATTCTGCCTCATATTGTGTAAGCACTCCAACCGTATCGATTCCGGAGTTCACACAATTGCTGAGAGGAAAATCGATTATACGATAGTGGCCGCCAAATGGAACGGCGGGTTTTGCCAGCTTGGACGTAAGGGGGGCTAATCGTTTACCCTCTCCACCGGCCAGAAGCATAGCAATACAGTCTTTTCTCTTCATCACGTTTCCCTCCCAATGTATTTTTACGTTGTACATTACATAAACGACATTCCCGGGGTTTGAAACGATTATATTGAAAAAGTAAAATGAAAATTACAAAATTATTTTTCAGGGACATTTTTTATTTTCAACATGGTTAGAATGGGGTAATAGCACTAATAATATTTGGATTTTTAAGAAAAAGCGGGTGAAGATGATTGAACCAAGCAGTTAGAGAAAGAAACATGACTCCGGAACAATTGTATTTATTTCATGAAGGAACCTGGTTTCACAGTTACCAATGCATGGGCGCACACCTTGCTACAGAAGATGGAGAAGAGGGCGTACGTTTTACGGTGTGGGCACCGAATGCAAGGCAGGTGGGTCTTGCCGGAGACTGGAACGGCTGGGATGGTTCCCAAGACACGTTATATAGGATACCCGATTCGGGAATTTGGAGTCGGTTTATCCCTGGGATGGAGACTGGAACTTTTTACAAATATCATATCACCGGACCGTATGGAGAAACGTTCTTGAAGGCGGATCCATACGCGTTTCATGCCGAAGTTCGACCTGCAACGGCATCGGTCGTGACCGATCTCTCTGGATATCATTGGAATGACGCTGCATGGAGAAGAAAGAACAGATCCCCCTACACCAAGCCGATGAACATATATGAAATGCATTTTGGAACCTGGCGGCAAAAAGAGGACGGCTCGTTCTATACATACCGCGAACTGGCGGACCAGCTGATTCCTTACTTGCTGGAGATGAGCTATACCCACGTGGAATTCATGCCCTTGGCTGAGCATCCGTACGACCTTTCGTGGGGGTATCAGGGAACTGGATTCTTTGCGCTCACAAGCCGATACGGAAGTCCCCATGATTTCATGTTTCTTGTCGATCAGCTGCATCAAGCTGGTATCGGCGTGCTGCTCGACTGGGTGCCCGCACATTTTGCCAAGGATGCCCACGGGCTTCGACTGTTTGACGGGGCGCCTCTTTATGAGTACGTTGACCCGCAAAAAGCAGAGAAACCGGGCTGGGGAACACTGTCTTTCGATTATGCCAAGCCAGAGGTAATTTCATTCCTCATCTCCAATGCCTTATTTTGGATGGATATGTATCATATTGATGGTCTTCGTGTTGACGCTGTGACGAGCATGATCCGGCTGGATTTTGAGAAGCGCGAAGGTCAGTATAGTCCTAATGAACATGGTGGCTTGGAAAATCTCGAAGCGATATCCTTTCTGCAGGAATTGAATAAAGCCGTGTTTCGATATTATCCGAATGCATTGATGATGGCCGAGGAGTCCAGCGCATGGGCAGGGGTTACCGCACCTGTGCACGAAGGGGGTCTCGGGTTCAATTACAAATGGAACATGGGCTGGATGAATGACACGCTGTCTTATATTGAACAAGAGTTCGATCAGCGGCCTACCCATCATAATTTACTAACATTTCCTATTTGTTATGCCTATTCGGAGAATTTTACATTGCCGTTGTCACACGATGAAGTCGTCCACGGGAAGAAATCGCTGCTCAATAAAATGCCGGGGAGCTATGAACAGAAGTTTGCGGGTCTCCGGATTTTGCTCGGATATCAGATCACCCAACCCGGCAAGAATCTGCTGTTTATGGGGGGAGAGTTCGGCCAGTTCATTGAATGGAAGGATCAGGAGCAGCTGGATTGGCTGCTGCTGGACTATGAAAGCCACCGCAAGCAGTTGGCCTACACGGCGGCATTAAACCGCATGTATGTGGAGGAGAAGGCGCTATGGGAGCAGGATCACCGATGGGAAGGATTCCAATGGCTCAGCGCCGATGATTATGAGCAGAGTGTCATATCGTATATGAGAATGGGTACAAAACCTAGCGATACGCTAATCATCGTCATTAATTTCCAGCCCCGGGCATATGACCAATATCGGATCGGCTTACCGAGAGCGGGACAGTACGTGGAAATATTGAATTCCGATCACACCGATTATGGCGGCACCGGACTGGTCAACGACCAAGACATGAAAACGGAGAAGAAGGCCTGGCAAGGCCAAACCCACAGCCTGGAAATCAAGCTGCCTCCACTAGGCATGGTAGTTTTAAAGAAAAAGCCGCCGCGTTCCAGAAAGTCGCAGGATCGAGAGGACGTTTCACTGAAGGCGGCAGCAGTAAAAGAGAAGCCGGCACGGAAAACCAAACGAATCCAAAGGGGGAAGCAGGATTGAAATTGTTATTTGCAGCTTCAGAATGTGGACCGTACATCAAGACAGGCGGATTGGCGGATGTGATCGCTGCTTTGCCTAAATCCCTTCGTGGCATGGGCGAGGATATTCGGGTGGTTCTGCCCAAATATCGCGGCATTCCTGACGACTACCTGGAGCGCATGGCGCATGTAGGGGAAACCCGCGTCCGGGTAGGCTGGCGCGAGCAGTATTGCGGCATCGAGTCCCTGGTTGAGGACGGGGTCACGATCTATTTTGTAGATAATGAATATTATTTTGGCCGCGACGGCATTTACGGCTACATGGACGATGGCGAACGCTATTCATTCTTCAACCGCGCCGTCCTCGAGATATTGCCGGTTATCGGTTTTCAGCCGGACGTGCTTCACTGCCACGATTGGCATACGGCCATGATTCCGCTGCTCCTTGAAGATGTCTACCGTCATGATCCCTACTATGCAGGAATTCGAACCGTATTTACCATCCACAATTTGTTGTATCAAGGCGTATATCCGTACGAGGTGCTGGTCGATCTGCTCGGTATCCACAGCCGCCATTTCACAGCGGAAGGCGTGGAATATTACGGAAACGTGAATTTCATGAAAGCGGGAATCGTCCATGCAGATCATGTAACGACGGTTAGCCCGACTTATGCCTCGGAGATCCAGACCGGTTATTACGGATACGGACTTGACGGGCTTTTGTCAGCCCAAGGTTCGAGATTAAGCGGTATTGTGAATGGCATTGATACCAAGAGCTACAACCCGGCGACCGATCCGCACATCGCGATGAAGTACCGGAGCGGTCTGAATAAGAAAACGCAGAACAAAATTGCCTTGCAGGAAGAGTTGAATCTTCCGGTGGCACCGCATATTCCGTTGATGTCGATGGTGACGCGGCTGGTCGATTCGAAGGGACTCGATCTGGTCATTCGGATTCTGGATGAGCTGCTCTACTACGATGAGATTCAATTTGTAGTCTTGGGAACGGGCGATCCTTCTTATGAGCATTGGTTCCGGGAAGCGGCGAATCGGTATCCCAATAAAATGTCGGCCCAGATTCGGTTCAATGAACCGCTATCGCGGCGCTTTTACGCTGGCAGCGACCTGTTCCTGATGCCTTCCAAATTTGAACCGTGCGGTATCAGCCAACTCATCGCCATGCGGTACGGCAGTGTGCCGATTGTCCGCGAAACAGGTGGACTGAATGATACAGTTCATGCATACAACGAGTATACGGGGGAAGGGAATGGATTCTCTTTCAAGGATTACAATGCGCATGATATGATGAACACGATTCGGCGGGCGACCTCAATTTACCACATGCCTGAGCACTGGCGTAAAGTGAGCAAGAACGCGTTGGGCGGGGATTATAGCTGGAACGTTTCGGCCAAGGAATATCAGGAGATATACCATCAAATCACCAAATCTCATGCTTGAACCATAACAAGACACAGGGGTGCAGGGATAGCCGAATAACGCGCTATCCTTGCACCCCTGTGCTCGTTAAAGATTGGAATAGATGTTATTGTGCCAGTTGGTCTGAAGCTTCATATTCCTTATCTAGGAGTGTGTATCACATAAGATGATTTTGCTAATGTTTCAATTGCCGGCATAAAATTCGATATGCATAAGGTTCTAAATCGATATGCATCGTACCGTTTACCGGTTTAACGGGCTCTTCCGTCTCGGCATCAATCCAATCGGTCGTAACGATAGGATGCGATAAGGTACGTTTCGAGTCGCTATTGTTCATCCAGACGATAAAATGCATGGTTTCGTCCGCACGCTCGTACACAATGCAAGGATCATGGAGATTCGCTTGCAGGAAGCGGAAGCGTCCCTGTCTCAGCGCCTTATGCTTTTTCCGAAGCACGATCATCCCTTGATAAAACTTATACACCTCTTGGTTTCGTTTCTTTGGATCCCATTCCATGCATTTGCGGCAATCGGGATCTCCGTCACCGGTCAATCCGATTTCGTCGCCATAAAAGATGCACGGCGTTCCCATGAATGTAAACAGAAATACAACCGTGAGTTTCATGCGCCGGATATCTTCTCCCGCACGGGTAAGCAGCCTTGGCGTATCGTGACTGCACAGCAGATTAAAGACCACTTCGTTGGTCTGCTGCGGATATCGCATCAAGATCGAGCCGATACGATTGGCGAAAGTGAGCCCGTCCATATTGCCGTTAAAGAACTCCAGCACCTTATCGGCAAAAGGATAATTCATTACGGAATCAAACTGGTCACCTTGCAGCCAGATTAAGGAGTCCGACCAGACCTCGCCCACGATATAAGCGTCAGGGTTGGCCTTCTTGACTACCTGTCTGAAATCCCGCCAGAAATGATGGTCAATTTCATTGGCAACATCCAGACGCCAACCGTCGAGATTAATCTCCTTGATCCAGTACTCGGCTACACCCAGCAAATACGCCTTAACTTCGGGATTGGCCGTATTGAATTTCGGCATATTACCGAAAAAGCCAAAGGTGTCGTAGCTGGGAATGCCATCCTTGACCTCGCAAGGAAACTGGTTCACATGAAACCATTCGGCATATTCGGATTTCTCGCCGTGCTTCAGCACATCCTGAAAGGGAGGGAACTCCTCGCTGCAGTGATTGAATACCGCATCGAGAATCACTCGAATGCCTTTAGCGTGACAAGTATCTACTACTTTTTTCAATAATTCATTATCGCCAAAGTGCGGATCCACCTGTTTATAATCAACCGTGTCATATTTATGATTGGAGGGGGAGAGGAAGAGCGGAGTAAAATAAATGGCGTTAATGCCCAGGTCAACGAGATCATCCAGATGATCCAGCACGCCCTGCAGGTCACCACCGAAGAAATTATCCACCTCTGGCTTGCCGCCCCAAGCCTTGGTTTCTTCAGGATTGATGGCCGGGTTTCCGTTAGCAAAGCGCTCTGTCATAATTTGATAAAACACGGCTTCTTTGGCCCATTCCGGTACTTTGAATACATCGACTTCATGTATGTACGGGAATTCAAAGTAACCGGCAGGCGGATAAGGGTAGTCCCATCCAATTCCGCTATCCACCATATAAACCGTCTCATCTCCGGCATGAATCCGAAAGCCGTAGGATAGTCGTTTATATTTTGGCCTGACTCCGCATTCCCAGTAATCAAACATGTCATCCGAGGCGGCCTTTTCCATGGTGATCTCGAAGTACGTACGGTCCCAATCATATTTGTCGCCGGTCATGGCAACAACAGAATCAATGTCGTTTTTCTTGGTTCGAATCCGAAGATGAATGGTTTTCGTATCATATGCATAAGCCCATTTATCTCTTGGAACATGATACAGTGCTTCTAACAGCATGGTTACACCTCCTATATGAGTAAAGCTATAGCTAATTAATAACCAACTGCTGGCTTGCATGAATCATGGAGTGAAAGAGACCGCCCGGCTAGCCTTCCTATATATCAAGTACCGCATGTTATGCGCAATTATAAGATGGGAAGGGGACGGATAGATTATGCATCGTCGGAAGATTGCTCACCATAGATCATCGTATCACTTTCTGGATGATGCTAAAGTCCTGTATTTACATTTATATGTAGGAAAAATTGAATGGCCCGTAATCGTTAATATAGCGAAGTGACTTCCACAATATGGACTCTCAATCGATTCACCCCTCTTATTTATTTGTTTAAATGATTAAAAGAATCATCAGTAACATAATCCTAAGGGTATGATGAATTGACCATTGTATTAAAATAGTGGAGTAGACGCCATATGTTAGGGTTTAATATAAGGGCGCTGTTCATGAGAACCCATGAATTTTCATTGCATATTCATGCATCCTGTTTTATAATGACTCAGTTGCATTTTTTCTATGGTTGAATTTATTCGTAACAGTTAGGGGAGAAACGAGACATATGAAACGTAAATTTACAGCGTGGATGACCCTGTTCATGGTGGTCGTGCTGTCTTTTGGCAGTATCGTTCATGCGGAGGGTGAGAAGAAAACGGTGATTCTCGGCACGAGTGCCGATTATGCACCTTATGAGTTCCATAAGACGATAGATGGCGTGGATACCATCGTCGGATTTGATATCGATATTGCGAAGGAAATCGCCAAGGATCTTGGTGCCGAGCTCATTATTAAGGACACCTCCTTTGATGCGCTCTTGCCGGAGCTGACGAGCGGACGCGTGGATTTTGTCATATCGGGCATGAATCCGACAGAAGAGCGCCGAAAGAGCATCGATTTCTCCGAGCCTTATTATGCTGCGGAACAATCGGTTGTTGTTCGTAAGGAAGATGCACTCAAGTTCAACACGCTTGAAAGCCTGGAGGGAGCTCGCATCGGGGTTCAGAAGAGCTCCATTCAGGAGTCCATTGCAAAGACAATTCCGAAAGCCAATGTGGTATCACTGGATAAAATCCCGGACTTGCTGCTGCAGCTGGAATCCGAGCGCGTGGATGTTGTTCTCGCCGAGTATCCAATCGCGAAGACGAATATGAATGAAGCGACCATGGTGATCACGGACGCTAAACCGACGGCTGAGAATGACGCCTATGCCATTGGGGTTCGCAAAGGGAACGAAGAGCTGCTCAAGAGCATTAATGCTACACTCGAGCGCTTGAAGGAAAATGACCAGATCCAGAAGTTTGTCGACGAGGCCAGTGACCTGGCTGCCGGTCGTAAGGCAGAGAACCTGAACACATTCGAATTCTTTTGGAAGTACCGTGATTATTACGCCAAGGGAATCCAGTTTACGTTGCTTATTTCGGCTCTTGGTGTGTTTTTCGGTTTCATTCTCGGATTGATTATCGCATTAATGCGGATGTCGGGTGTCAAAATCCTTAAGTTTTTGGCTACCGCTTATATTGAGATCATCCGTGGTACCCCGATGCTGGTCCAGTTGTTTATTATCCATTACAGCTTGGCGGCGTTTGATATTAAATTCTCACCGATCCAGTCGGGTATTTTGACGCTTTCTATTAACAGCGCTGCCTATCTAGCTGAAATATTCCGTGCCGGCATTCAAGGCGTGGACCGCGGTCAATTGGAAGCTGCACGCTCTCTCGGAATGACCAAGGGCAAAGCGATGCGCCACATTATTTTGCCGCAAGCGTTAAAAGGCGTTTTGCCTGCGATCGGTAATGAGTTTGTTGTCATCATCAAGGAATCCTCCATCGTCTCCTTCATCGGTGTGGTGGACATTATGTATCAAGCCCAGATTTTGCGCGGCATGACGTTTGCGGCATTGAATCCGCTGCTTGTGGCCGCCCTGATCTACTTTATACTGACATTCGTTCTTTCGAAACTTCTGGGTGTCTGGGAAAGGAAGTTGAGTGCAAGTGATAACCGTTAAGGATCTTCATAAATCGTTTGGCAAGCTGGAAATCTTGAAGGGCATTGACATTGAGATTGCAAAAGGAGAAGTAGTGGTTGTCATCGGGCCGAGCGGCTCCGGTAAAAGTACCTTTTTACGATGTCTCAATTTGCTTGAAGTGCCGACCAGCGGCGAAATTTCGTTCGAGGGTGAGCTGATCACCGCCAAGAATCACAATATCAATGCAACCCGTGAGAAAATGGGCATGGTATTTCAGCAGTTTAATCTGTTTCCTCACAAGAAGGTCATCGATAATATTACGCTTGCTCCTATTCAGGTGAAGGGTGTCTCGACAAAGGAAGCCGATGCTACTGCAGACGAGCTGCTGAAGTCGGTTGGCCTGCAGGACAAGAAAGAGGCATATCCTTCCCAGCTGTCCGGTGGACAGAAGCAGAGAATTGCCATTGCCCGCGCACTCGCGATGCAGCCGCATGTCATGCTGTTTGACGAGCCAACCTCCGCACTGGACCCTGAAATGGTGGGTGAGGTATTGGAAGTAATGAAGAAACTTGCCGAAGGCGGTATGACGATGGTTATCGTCACCCATGAGATGGGCTTCGCTCGGGAAGTGGGGGATCGAATTCTGTTCATGGATGGTGGTAAAATCGTAGAGGAAGGCACGCCGGACCAGCTGTTTGGCAATCCGACTCATCCTCGTACGCAAGAGTTTTTAAGTAAGGTTTTGTAACTTTTATATCTACATTGTAACAAACAAAAACAGCGCCATACCTGATTGTTTCAGGAATTGGCGCTGTTTTTGTTTGTTTATTGGTAACAATTGCTTGCAGTATAGGTTACAAAATTGTGATATATTGATGTCCGTTGACATATTACATCCGAATTACCATGCTACATATAGGGAGGCATCTTTAGATGTTACAACAAATGAAATCATGGACTAGAAATTATGGACTTAACAAAAATAATAAGATCGCTGGAAAAACTGCAAAATGGTTAACCATTACAGCCGTTGCACTTGGCTTGACTTTTGCCGGAGGCGGCCTGCAAGCCCATGCAAGCTCCGTGCATGTTGCTAAGAACGGCGACACCTTCTACTTCTTATCTAAACAGTACGGCGTTAATATGGACAAGCTGATAAAGGCTAATCCAACGATTAAGGCAACAAATATATACCAGGGACTAAAAATCACCATTCCAGGGACGGTATCGATGAACTCGACGGCATCTGCTGCACCGATCGCTCCAGGAACCTCCGGAGTTACGCCCAGCTTAAGCGTTTCCTCAGAGAAGAACGTGGTGGAAGCATGGGGCAAGACGTTTAATTACAGCAAAACATTGTCGGTCAAGGCTACTGCCTATTCTTCTGCAGCAAGCGAGAACGGTGGTTGGGGCGCGGTTGATTACTTCGGAAATTCCCTTGAGCTCGGCACCATCGCTGTCGATCCCAAAATCATTCCGCTCGGTACCAAGGTGCTTGTAACAGGACATGAGCATCCAGGACTGCCGAAAAAGGCATTTGTGGCAGAAGCTCGTGATATTGGCGGAGCTATTAAAGGGAATAAGATTGATATTTTCATCCCAGGTTCAAAATCGTCCGTGAATCAATTCGGCATTCAGGATATCAAATTGTTCATTATCGAATAATTCAATAATATTTCTAATACAAGAAGACGGCTAGACTGGATCCAACTCCAGTCAGCCGTCTTTTTTTGTTATGCAGATCTATCTCGATTCTGACACGCCTAACATCTCCGGGAGTGTGACGAAGCTATAACCTTTACTCCGCAGCTCTGTAATAATGTCCGGGAGAGCTTCGATCGTTCCGGTTAGGTCCGATCCCACGCCACCTCCGGCATGTTGGAGTACGATCGAGCCTGGCCCGACCGCTGATAAAATGTTGCTTTTAACCTCTTCCTTACGCAGCCCTTTCCAATCGAGGGAGTCGACATTCCAATTCACGACTTTGTATCCGTTTTTGCGTGCCCACTGAAGCTGTTCTTCATTAATATCGCCATAAGGCGGACGAATTAGCCGAGGATCCACTCCGGCTAGGGATTTCAAGATCGTGTTGGTACGTTCGATTTGGCCTTTGAATTTGTCCAGGCTCAGTTTGTTCAGCTGGGCGTGATTATAGGAGTGATTGCCAATGGCGTGACCTTCTTCATGGATTCGTTTCGCGAGATCGGGATGTTTTTTGGCCCGTTCCCCCACTGCAAAGAATGTGGCTTTTACCTGAAACTTTTTGAGGATGTCCAGTACTTTTCCGGTAAATCGGGGATCCGGGACATCATCAAAGGTCAGAGCGATCTGTTTGACCCGGGGTCCGCTGGAGCGAAAGGTATCCGGATATTTTCTCAGTAATTGACTTAAAGACGGCGCATCGTCTGAATTTTGGGTCTTATTGCGCTTGGCATGATCCAAGTTTTGGCCGGATTCCGACATGACGGAAGTGTCCTGGGGTTGAAGTGACAAACTATGTACATCAGACGCGTGTGCCGAGATGTCCGGCACCATGAAAAAGAATAACAGGATACACAACAGGCAGCTTCCTGCACGGTATCGATTGAACATCACGATCGGCCCCTTTCGCTTTTTAATATGGTATGCCCAGTTGATCGGGCGATTATCCTCAATATGGGAATGCGATGTTTTTTAGTTTTCCCTCAGAAAGGTGTATAATAACCGGTAACAGATTGGTTATTACATCTGATCATTTGGATATGGAAGGAGATAATCGCTTGGCAGACTTGTTTACACCTTACAATTTCAAGAATTTGACCCTCAAGAACCGCATTGTTATGCCACCGATGTGTCAATATTCCGTTCAAGCTGAGGACGGGATTCCGAATGATTGGCATTTTGTTCATTATGTCAGCCGTGCCGTTGGAGGTACTGGCTTCATTATTGTAGAAATGACAGGTGTCCATCCTGATGGACGCATAACGAATCAGGACACGGGGATATGGGACGATAATCAGATTCCAGCCTATCGCCGTATTGTAGAGAGCGTGCATTCTTATGGAACCAAGATTGGTATCCAGCTTGGGCATGCTGGAAGAAAAGCGCAGGATGCAGAACCGTCAGTAGCCCCTTCTGCGATTCCGTTCAGTTCCCATTACAAAATGCCCAAGATGCTTTCCGGGGCGGAAGTGGAAGAGCTCATTCAAGCCTTCAAGGAAGGCGCGCGTCGAGCTGTTGAGGCCGGGTTCGATACCGTTGAGATTCATGGCGCCCATGGTTACCTCATTCATCAGTTTCACTCGCCGCTAACGAACCAGCGCAGTGATGAATATGGTCAAGACCTTCCTCTGTTCGGCGAGCGTGTTGTCCAAGCCGTTAAGGAAGTGCTGCCTGAAGGCATGCCGATCATAATGAGGGTATCTGCAAAAGAATATGTAGACGGCGGCTATGATGTGCAATACTGTGCGGAGATTTGCAAACGTTACCGGGATGCCGGCGTCGATATTTTTCATATCTCCTCGGGGGGAGAAGGCCAGGTCGGCGCCAATGGCGGTCCGGAAACGAAGCCCGGTTATCAGGTGGATCTGGCAGCAGAGTTCAAGCAGCTGTTAAAGGTGCCTGTTATTGCGGTAGGAATGCTGGATGATTACCATGCCGCGCAAGAGGTGATTTTGTCAGGCAAAGCAGATCTGGTGGCGATTGGCCGGGGCATGCTCCGCGATCCCTACTGGGCTGTTCATGCAGCCAAGGCGCTTGATGGAGGACAGAAAGTTCCTAAGCAATATGAACGAGCATATTAAAAGTGCGTGTTCAAAAATTGAGAGTTCAAAAAGTCAGGTTTTCAGCACCGAAGCTTATGCTTTGCTTCGTGATCAAAAGATGACTTTTTGAACAACATCTATAAAAAATTTTTGAAACGTTTTGGAGCATGCAACGTAAATATTAATCATATACCAGTATTTTAAAGTGAAAGCGAGAGGAAGAGAACGATGTCCATATTTAAAAGATTGCGCGATTTGACCATGTCCAATATTAACGCCATTATCGACAAGGCGGAAGACCCGATTAAAATGACGGATCAGTACATCCGGGATATGACGGAAGATCTTGAGGATGCCGAGAAAGCGGTAGCTTCGCAAATTGCCATCGAGAAACGCTTTAAAGCACTTTATGAAGAGCAAGCTGCGCTTGTGGAAAAACGCACGCAGCAAGCGCATACCGCAGCACAAGCTCAAAACGTTGATCTTGCCCGCCGCGCACTGGAAGAGAAGAAGGCCGCCGAGGCCAAGCGTGATGAGTACAAAGCCAGCTACGATCAGAATAAACTGGCAGCCGACAATCTGCGCGGCAAGCTGGAAGAAATGCGCAAGCAGCTTACAGCGATGAAGAACAAACGTGAAACTTTGGTCGCTCGTTATAATGCCGCTAAAGCGCAAACCGAGATCAACAAAGCGATGAACGGGTTTGGGACTGATACAGCATCAGCCGGATTGAAACGAATGGAAGAGAAGATGCTGGCTATGGAAGCTCGTGCGGAAGCAAGCAATGAAATGTCGTCACGTGAGAAATCCCTTGATGAAGAGTTTGAGAACCTTGGCAAGGACAAAGTCGTTGAGGATGAGCTTGCAGCCTTGATGAAACAATACGAGAACAAGTAATAACGGATTTTAGCGGTCTAACAGTTATATTGTTCAGGGGGCGAGGGAGAAACAGCAGAGCTGAATGCAGCTGAGCTTCTCCTTCGCTTTTGTTTGATCGTAGATATAAGGGAAGATCCTTTTATTAGACGTCTGTCTTCAATTGAGGCGGCCCGGGCTTAAGGGAGTTTTTCGTATGTTGAATGTGGAGGCTTAGAGATGGATTTTGATATGATCTTGCGTGTATTGCTATGGACAGCTGTCGGTGGGCTGCTGTTGTTTGTTTTGATGTTTGTGGATTCCCTGTTCACGAAATATAACGATCTTGAAGAAGTGAAAGCGGGTAACATGGCGGTAACCACAAGACTGATACTGAAACTGTTCGCACAAGGGTATATTTTATCCGTGTCGATCGGAACGTCATATCATCTGTTTGAGGCGATTGTGGTATCAATCATTTCGTTTATCATATTGCTGGTTCTCGAATCGTTGACAGAACTCATGCTGCGTAACTTCGGCAAGCTGAACCTTGACAAAGGAACCCGTGAGGGTAAGACGGGATACGGTTTGTTTGCAGGTTCGCTGCATGTGGTTGGAGCGTTAATTATTACCGCTTGCCTATAGAACGCATAATGGAGATAGGGGACAGGAAAGATGAGTATGTGGAAAAGAATCAGCAATTTATTTAGTAAGCCGGAGCCGCCCAAGGTAGAGAAAAGCATGCTGCAGCTGGCTCCCGGCGATATTTGTGAAGTGTCTCTGGTCACTTATGAAGTCACGGGTCGCGTGCACAATCGCGGTCGTAATGCGGTCGTCTTGACGCTGCAGGATGGCAGCACCATTGCTTATCTGCATATTGAGGAACGCGAGACGGTTCAGTATGTGTTATACGCTCCGATCGATGGACGGCTGGACTCTCCGGATGAGGTACCGTCCATCATCGATTTGGACGATCATGTCTTTCACTTGGAAGAGGAATACGGGGGACATGTATCGATTACGGGTCGTACTGCGTTTACGCAAAGTGGGGAGCAGCATGTATGGCAATACCAATCGGATGATTACAAGCTGCTGCGTATTGAATGGCAGAACGGGCGGTTTATGTTGTATGAAGGCGAGAAAGTGATACCGGGGGACGTTCGAGTTATCCGGGCGACTTAGGAGTGGTGGCATGAAGGAACGCTCTTTTATATCTATAAAAATCATATTGGTGCTGAGTTTGTTCGTATCATTATTGAGTGGATGCGGAGCGCCGAATATCAAGGATACCTATCCGCTGGAATCCGTCAATCGAGACGGAAATGCAACGTCCTATGTGTACCGGGCAGCTGATAAAAGCGTTCCCGATGTTGCAAACGAGCTCATGGCGGCAAACACGCCGGATCAATCATCTCCTGAGGATACCGAGCGGATGTTCTTGGTGTATGGGGATGAGTATTACCATTTGCAGCAGGACCCCCAGAAGCCGACCGATACGCTGATTGAGATCGATTCCAGGGAGTATGTTCAGCGTAATTATGATTCAAGTTTCCTGCAAGGTTACTTAACGGCAGTTCTGATCGGGAATTTATTTGATTCGATGGGCGGCGGGGGTTACCGGGGGTATACAAGTAAAGATGTGTATAAACCGGCACAAGGTAACTATAAGAAGCCGACAAGCAAGGATAAGAAGATCGCTCCGCCGTTGACGGTAGACCGGAGCGGGAAGATTACCCGGCGCGGTCAGGATTCTGCCGGTACCGGTGGAGGCCTGTTCCGACGAAATCCGGATACAAGCGGAGACCGCGGCACGATTAAGCGCGGCGAAAGCGGCGGGGGACTGTTCGATTCGCCTAAGAAATCGTACAAGAAGCCGAAGACCCGAATCGGATCTGGAAAAATCTCCCGAAGGGGACGAAGGTAAGCAAGGAGTTTCAAGCGCATGGTCTGGTGACCATGCGCTTTTTTGTACGAGCAGAAGGGTTTCATATGAGCCGAAGGCTCGGTTTGAAGATTGCTCAGAATGTAGTACAGTAAGAATGTCAGGTTTCTTTGAGTCAGAAAGTGAGGAATGCGTTGTGAAGGATAATCATTCGATATCGCCTAAGAAACAAAATCATAAATTTGATCGGCGCGCTTTACAGGTTGCGGACGCGCAAGCGCTCGCCGCTTCATATGCAGGGCTTGGTCAGGAGGAGTTCATTCGGTTGCAGGACAGTGATGGACGTGTGCTTGCCTCCGATGTCATCGCCCCTCACCCGTTTCCGGCTTTTGCACGTTCGGGCATGGACGGTTATGCTGTTCGCTCAGCGGATTTGGCGGCATGTGATCTAGGGGAAAAGGTGTGGCTAGAGGTTGTCGACCAGATCCCGTGCGGATATGTGTCTTCAATCCCGATTGAGCAAGGCAAGGCTTCCCGCATCATGACAGGCGCTCAAGTCCCGGAAGGGGCAGACGCTGTCGTTATGCTTGAAGCGACGGAGCTTCGAATGGAGGATGGCTTAACCCATGTAGGCTTCAAGCGGTCCATCGAGAAGGGGAAGAATATCACTCCCCTCGGATTCGAGCTTCAGGAAGGTGATTTGATCCTCCGCCGAGGAACTCTCATCGGGCCTGGAGAAATTTCAGTTCTGGCCACCTTCGGCATACATCAGGTTGAAGTGTATCGTCAGCCGGTGGTAGGAATTTTCTCGACGGGCACCGAACTACTGGACATCACCGAGCCGCTTGAACCCGGTAAAATCCGAAACAGCAATACCTATATGCTCGCATCGCAAATTCGGGAAGCCGGTGGTGTGCCGGTGATTATGGAGGCGATCCCGGATGATATCGAGCTCGCTCGCCAGAAGGTGGAGGAAGCGCTTCAGGTGTATGACATCGTGGTTACGACAGGCGGCGTTTCAGTAGGCGACTACGATATTATGGGGGAGCTGGTGACATCCGGCGGTCTGGACATGCTGTTTAATAAAGTCACGATGCGTCCCGGAAGTGTTACAACCGCGGCAGTGAAGGATGGTAAACTACTCTTCGCGCTATCGGGTAATCCAGGCGCATGTTATGTGGGATTTCTGTTGTTTGTCAGACCTGTGATCCGCAAGATGCTTGGCATGGAGCAGTTGTTCTTAACCGAATGGACGGCAGAATTGGGTTCGGATTACTCGAAAGTGAACAACTTTACCCGTTTCGTCCGGGGGAGCCTTAAGGTGTCAAACGGCAAGCTTGTAGCGACACCTGCATCCCTTGATGAATCGAGTGTCATGATCACAATCAAAGACAGTGACTGTTTAATCGTGATCCCGCCAGAGCTTCGAGGTGCAGTTAAAGGCCAAGCCGTACAGGTCCTCGTTCTGCCAGGAACCTGGACATGAAGATTTTCCAGATCTGCGGTTATAAGAACAGCGGCAAAACCACGTTGATTGCCAGCTTGATTCCACAGTTGAAACGGCATGGCATTCGGACAGCCGTCATCAAGCATGACGGGCACGGATTCGAAATGGATCACGAAGGGACGGACACGTACAAATTCCGTGAGGCGGGAGCCGAGGGGATCGCCATCGCTTCGCCAGGGCGTACGGCGATGCTGATGGAAACGGAGCTGGAACTTGCGTCGTTAGTCCATCTGTACAGCGATTTTGAGCTGGTGCTTGTTGAGGGCTATAAGATGCAGCCTTATCCGAAGCTCGTACTGCTGCGAGGAACGGAGGATATTGGGCTAGTGGATCAAGTTGAAGAGATCAGGGGGATTGTGGTGCGTCCTGAAATGCTAAAGGAACCGTCAGCCCTGCATGAGATACAGCAGCGGCTAGCGGTTCCCCTATTTACTTGGAATGACACAGAGCGGATTACGTCGCTGCTGCTGTCATTATAAAGAAGTTGTGGTTAATCATCGGAGCGGCGTTCAATCGCCTCGGACATCGTTTTGTCCGTTAAGTGGGCGTACACTTCGGTTGTCTCGGTGGATGCGTGACCCAGTTGTTCTTTGGTTTTGTAAATATCATTTTGCAGATAATAGTCGGTTGCAAACGAATGCCGCAGCTTATGCACGGTTAGGGCTGGCTTGCCAAAACGCTTGGCGTATTTGATGATCATCGCCTGAATTGCCCGTTTGGTCATGCGCTGCCCTTCATTCTGGCCGTTACGCAGTGCAACGAACAGAGCCTTTTCTTTTTTCGGCACCTTGTAGTGGGCCTGCCGAAGCTGCAGGTAATATTCAAGATCGTCTTTGGCTTGCGCACGGAAGTAGACCGGGGTTTTAAAGGTTTCGTCGTTATTACCTTTACGATAGACATGGAGCATTTTATTGTTCAGGTCGATGTCTGCCAGATTCAAATTGACCACTTCGGATACACGAAGGCCGGAATTTAATATGAGGCTGGCGATACAGGCATCTCTGACTTTATTTTGCTCATGCGCATAGAGCGCCTGTTTGTTCTGCTCCACATCCAGCCCATAACCTTCGTGAATGTAAGTAATGAAATCCTGAAGCTCTTCTTCTTCCAGTATTTTTCCTTTTAACTTGGCAGCCGTATCTTTGGGTTTATGAATTCGCTTAATTTCCACTTTAGCCATGATGTTACGCTTGAGAAGCGGGTAAAAGTCCTCGTCCTCCGCAATCTGGCTTAAATAATGAAACAGGGAGCGCAGCGATGAGAGCTTGCGGGAAACCGTGATTCTGGAGTTGGTCCCTTCCCGGCGCGTAGTCAGATATAATCGATAACTGGTGATGCTGTCCATGCGCAGCGTCTCCAGCTCGAGCAGCGTCACCTCTCGATTAGAGGTTGCTTGGGAAAGCCCCTCCGACCGGAGCCAATTAAAGAACGTTTCATAATCCCTTACATATTCGAGCAGGGTGGAGGGGGAGAGATCCGGGAGCTTGTAGTCGATAAATTGCTGTACGAACCAAGGCATGTCCGGCGATTTCTCATCGAGTCTTGCACGGTCGATATCTTTTTGTATATTCATGTTCCACCTCGAATAATTGTCTTTATTGCAATGACCTGTGTCATTAATTACTAGTGTAACATATGGAAAGTCTATCGTGCTTGCAGGTGTCAGATCACCGTGCTCACTGATCCGTTATTGTGCTTGTGTTTCACTATGAGCGGATACTATGATGAAGATATGACGCGTTAAAATGATAGATGATATGCTCAGGGAGGCGGCAGCATGATTTCAGAACGAGCGGAACGCATGGGAATTGAGCTGGTTCCCAAGCGGAAACAAGCCGTTATCGTAAACTTGATGCAATTGTACCTATATGATTTTACCAAGTATCTGGATATTTCGGTAAATGATCAAGGGCTGTTTTTACCCTATCCGGATCTGGATGAGTTCTGGAAAAAGAGGGAACGGAAATACCCTTATCTGATTACGTTTGATCAACGGCCAGCCGGGTTTGCTTTGATCGAGCGGATGGATGACGCCGCAGAAGCGGACTATTACATGACGGAATTTTTTGTTATGCAAAAATATCGGCGTACGGGATTGGGGACTTGGGCGGCGACCTGGCTGTTTGATCAGTTTCAGGGACGCTGGAAGGTGACGCAAGTGAGCAGCAATATTCCGGCGCAGGCGTTTTGGCGAAAAGTCATTGAATTTTATACGGGCGGTCGATATGAGGAATATATTGATCCGGTTCGTCACAATCCTTCGCAATATTTTAATTCCTAGTATTTTTACATGGATCGAAGGAACGTTTCATTTCTTTGATTATAGAACTTGATTACAGATCGATGCCTAGGAGGAATTTGAATGTATTTACCGAGTTTTCATCTGGAAGGGAAAAAAGCTTTTGTTACAGGGGCGGGACGTGGAATTGGACGCGCCATTGCCATAGGATTGGCAGAGGCCGGATGTGATGTCGGCTTGATGTCCCGGACCAGAAGCGATTTGGAGGAGACCGCAAATCTGATCAATGGCTTGAACCAGGGTCAGGCCTTTGTGCTGCCGGGTGATCTGACCATAAGGGAAGAGATGGAGGGAGCGATTCGAGAATTTGTAGATCAGGCAGGACGAATCGATATACTGGTCAATAATGCCGGCATGAATATTCGTACGCCTGCGCTGGAAGTGACGGATTCCGAATGGGACTTAATTGTGCAAACCAACCTGAAGTCGGCTTTTGTGGCTTCTCAAGCGGCTGCCCGATTTATGAAAGATCAGGGAAATGGCAGAATCATTAACATCTCCTCGGTAGGCGGACACATGGCCCTTCGCACGGGCGTTGTCTATGGAGCCACGAAGGCGGCTCTCATCCATATGACCAAGGTGCTTGCGATGGAGTGGGCGCAGTATGGAATTCAGGTCAACTCGGTCGGACCTTGGTATTTCCGGACTCCGCTGACAGAGAAGCTGCTTAGTGATGAAGCTTATATGCAGGCCATATTGGACCGGACACCGCTTAAGCGCGTGGGAAGTCTGGAAGAAGTGGTTGGACCTGTCGTTTTCCTGGCGTCCGAGGCTGCCAATTACATGACCGGGCAAACGCTGCTGGTGGATGGCGGACTTAGCATATATGGATTTTAGCAGGGGAGTATTCTTTCTTTCAAACTGAAGAATATAGTGCAATCGAATGGTAACGAAAAAAGGGCTTTCAGGTTTATCTATATCGGGTAATGATCAATGGGATTAACAGGGAGGAGAGTGAAGGAAGATGGAACGTCGAGCATTTGGACGAACGGACATGCAGGTTAGTGTGCTGGGATTCGGTGGCGCCGAGATCGGCAAGTCGGATCAAAAGACGGTGGACCGGCTCCTGCACAGCGCCATTGATGCAGGTCTTAACATGATTGATACCGCAGAATGTTATGGGGACAGCGAGGAATTGATTGGCAAGGCTTTGTCAGGTCGAAGAGATGATTATTACCTGTTTACCAAATGCGGCCACGCTTCCGGTCTGGACTTTCCGGATTGGGATCCCGTAATGCTTGCGCAGAGCATTGACCGCAGCTTGAAGCGACTGCAGGTGGACCACGTCGATGTTATCCATCTTCACAGCTGCTCTGAAGAAATCTTGCGGCGGGGCGAAGTGATTGAGGTGTTGCGAAGAGCTAAGGAGCAGGGGAAAACGCGGTACATCGGCTACAGCGGCGATTCGACCGATGCGCTCTATGCCCTGCAAACCGGCGTGTTCGACAGCTTTGAAACTTCGCTGAACATTGCTGATCAGGAGGCAATTGATCTTACGATTCCGCTAGCTATGAAGCAGGGAATAGGGATTATTGCCAAACGTCCGGTAGCTAATGTAGCCTGGAAGCATCAAACGCTGAGCGAACAAAATTATGCTTATCCTTATTGGGTCCGGTTAAACGAATTGAATTACGATTTTCTCGCGGATGTTCAGCAAGGCGTTGAAACGGCATTAAGATTCACCTTAAGCACGCCGGGCGTAGCAACCGCCATCGTCGGTACGGCAAAACCGGACCGCTGGGAGGAAAATGCCGCATTATTGGAAAAAGGGCAATTGCCGGAGGATATTTACGAGTCGATCCGCAATCGCTGGCGAGAGGTTGCCGGTGCGGATTGGGTGGGCAAGGTATAGGTGTATAAAAAAGAGCCTGTCGAGAGATCTCGATAGGCTCTTTTTTGCTGTTAAAAGATTGCAAACCGTGACTGTAAATGATGATGTTATTTCAACATATGAAAAATTCATAATAGAGAAATACCCATCCATTTCCTGATCTAGCCACTGCATTATTTTCATCTGGCTTCCTCTACACCTAGCACATTTTCCTGGTTTAAAAAGGGAGGCGTGAAGCGAAAAAAGTTGACATGGAAAAATTTCCCCCCTCAAAAGATGAATGTCCCCCTTTGAAACCAGTAGGGCTTGGAATAAAATTCTGGTAGACAGCAAGTATTTACATAAGGTTCTGAAAAAAATACTTAGGGGGATTAGAAATGAAAAGGACTTCCATGTTACTCATGAGTGTCATGTTGTTGCTCTCCATGTTCCTAGCAGCATGCGGTAACAGTGGCACCAACACTCCTGCTTCTGGAGGAGATGCTCCGAAGACGGAAACGCCGCCGGCAGATGAGAAGAAGGAAGAAGCCGTTCCGGTTTCACTCCGCGTGTTCTCGACTTTCGGAGGAACTGACGCAGCTCGCGAAGCCTTCCAGGCAGCGTTGGATGAATTCACGAAGGAGCATCCGAACGTGAAGATAGACAACGACACCATGTCAGCAAATGATGACGGTTTCAGAACGAAAGTGAACACCGACATGAACAGCGGCAACGAGCCTGACTTGTTGTTCTACTTCATCGGGGCTGACGCAGAAGGATTCGTCAATGCAGGTAAAGTTGTGCCGCTGAACGAAGTTCTCGACGCTGACGCTGAATGGAAGAACGGCTTCATTCCTGACGCGCTTGAGCTTGCCAAGCAAAAAGACGGTAACATTTACGCAGCACCATTGACCGGTTTCTATGAAGGTTTGTTCGTTAACAAAAAAATCTTCGAAGAAAATGGTCTGGAGCTTCCAACAGACTGGGCGAAATTGACCACAGCTGTGAAAACGTTGTCTGAAAAAGGCATTATTCCTTTGTCCGTACCATTTGACCAATCTCACTACCTGATTGAGCATACGATTTTGTCAGCAGCAGGTCCTGAAAGCCAAAGCAAAGGTCTACTTGATGGCATCGATCCAAACTGGGAAAAAGCGTATGCGGCTATGCAAGAATTGTATAAGCTGGGCGCATTCCCTAAAGATGCAGCAACGATCGACCTGAGCATGTCCGGCAACTACTATAGTGAAGGCCTGGCTGCTATGACCATCGAAGGATCTTGGGCAGTTGGAGGTTGGAGCGATGATACTCGTGACAACTCTACAGTTCTGCCATTCCCTACGGTTCCTGGTGGCGCTGGCAGCGGTAATGATATCGTAGGCGGTTTCGGTTCCGGTTTCTACCTCTCCAAAGCCACTTATGATGATGCAGCCAAAAAAGAAGCGGCAATCGCTTTGCTGAAACACCTGACTTCCCCGGCATCTATTCAAAAAATCGCTTCAGCTAACGGTGGTACACCAGCTGCTGACGTGGAAGTGACTGGATTGCCGCAAGTAGCTCTTGACGGTTTCGCTATGGCAGCTAAAGCAGCTTCCATCGTTGCACCGGTTGACAGTAAAGTTTCGCAAGAAACGTTCGGTAATCTTCGTGCTAACGTGCAGCCTGTAGTGGAAGGTAAGAAGACTCCTACTCAAGCTATCGAAGAAGCGAAGAAGACCGAGGATGCCAACAAAAAATAGTTTTCATCAGAAACGGTAGAATTAAAAGTGACGTTACGCCGCCCCTCTGCTTTCATTTGGGCGGCGTAGTCATTTCGGCAAGGACGATGAAGAAAAATAAACATCAAGGGTGATTAATATGAAGGGTGATCGCAAGTACATTGTGATGTTTTTATTACCCGCAGCAGCCATCATGACAATCTTTCTATATTATCCGTTCTTCAAGAGTTTGTATCTTAGCTTTTATCGAACAAGCGGCTTTTTCGACAAAAAGTTTGTGGGATGGGCTAACTATGAGAGACTCGTTACGGATAAACTGCTTGGCGCTGCAACGTTGCACACGCTGGAAATCATGCTCTATGTTATCGTGTTTCAGGTTGGGATCGCGCTTGTATTGGCCGTCCTGGTAGATAACATTTCCAAGCTCAAAGGGTTTTATCGAACTGTCTTTTTCTTCCCGGTTGTCATATCCGGTACTGCCATTTCCTTATTATTTGTATTGTTCTACAATTACAACTTCGGTTTGCTGAACAATTTGCTGGCGAATTTCAATATTGAGAAGATTTTGTGGCTGGACGCGAAGAATGCGCTTAAGGCAGTATCGATTCCAACGGTATGGCATTATGTGGGCTTTTATTTCGTCCTGTTCTTGACCGCCATGTCCAAAATACCCGCGGATTATTATGAGGCTGCAAAATTGGAAGGAATCACCGGGTTCAAGAAAACAACGATGCTTACAATTCCGCTCATCATGAGTGACATTAAGGTTGTTATCACCCTTGCCATTACGGGAACGTTGAAGGTGTTCGAGTTCATCTGGGTCATTACAAGCGGCCAGAATGGAACGGAAGTACTGGGAACGTATATGTACAAAAAGGCCATGGTGGATCAGAACTTTGGTTACGGATCGGCGGTTGCTATATACATGGTGATCTTTGGTGTACTGCTTGCATTGATTGCCAACCGTTTGATGAAAAGAGACGAGATTACATACTAAGCATTATAGGGGTGTACTGTTATGGAGCCAACCATCGTCGTTGAACACAAAACTCAGCGCGTTAGGAAAAGTCGGTTTAGTTTAGGCACCACGTTGATGTACGTGATTTTGACAGCGTGGTCCTTAACAACCATCTATCCGTTATTCTGGATCGTGAATAACTCGTTCAAGGTTTCTCGCGATGTGATGAATAATTCCTTTGGTATCGCATGGGAACCGGTGTTTGTTAACTATCAGAACGCATTTGACCGCATCAATATCGGGAGAAGTTATATCAATAGCTTGGTGATGTCCTTCAGTACCGTATTGTTGGTGTTATTGCTCGGAGGACTAGCCGCTTATGTGCTGTCCAGATTCAACTTTAAAGGCAAGCGCACGATTTATTCCATTCTGTATGCGACACTTTTGATCCCGGCGTTTGCTACCGTAGTTCCGGTATATGAGCTTCTTATCAAAACCAGCCTGGTCAATACGTACTGGGGCCTGATCTTCCCGCAAACGGCAGGCAATCTGACGTTTGCGACCTTGGTTATTGCCGGTTATATGGCAACCATACCGAAAGAGCTTGAAGAAGCTTCTTTTATGGACGGATGCAACCGATGGCAGATGTTTGTTAAGATATTCGTTCCGATCTCGCAGCCTGTATTTGCATCGACAAGCATTTTTGTATTTATGTGGTCGTACAATGACTTGTTCTCAGCGTTGATCTTTGTAAACAAAGAGAATGTCCGTCCGATCGTTGCATTGCTTAATGAGATTAGTTCCCAATACGGAACAGACTTTGGCCTGATGGCTACGGCAGTATCGTTGACCGTTATTCCGGTGCTGATTGTGTACCTGTTTATCTCAAAGTATATTCAGAAAGGTTTGACCGAAGGAGCCGTCAAGGGTTAAGGAGACAGCGAATTCAACGAATAGGCAAGTCAAGAGGGGACGCTTTCGTCACCTGTTTGACTTGCCTATTCGTTGTTATATTCCATTTAGTCTTTAAATCTGGATCATAGTCGGATTAGCATTTTAAGCAGATGGGTGATTAAATTCGATTAAGCGTGAGAAGCCATCTTCTCCATGACCGGCATGGATTGCTCTTTGGGCAATCGCTTTTGCTGCGTTTAAGACGCTGCTATCGATGCCGTGATGTTCGGCCACGTGGATGATATGCTCTATACTTGTCATATTGGAGATGAGACTCGAGCCCTCACCAGGGTAGACGCCTTGATCCACATCTTGTGCGATATAGGTCATGATATCCGGCATAATGTGAATGATATTGTGCGCATAGGGGGCGATGTCTTTCGCGGCAAAGTTCTCAGCGCGTGCTATAGCCAGAGCGTGCACATAGCCGCTCATCGCTGTCCAGAACACATCGAGCAATGCGACATCATATGCCGCGGCACGACCGGGATCCTCCCCCAGGAACGAAGCGGCCCCTCCTAGACTGGAAAGTGTTTCACGATGGCTGCGATATACGTCTTCTTGCCCGCTGTACAGAAGAACCGCTGAAGGCTGCCCAATGGTCGTTATCGGCGTCATGATCGCTCCATCAATATAGTCCATACCGTTCTCGGTTGCCCAAGCCGCCATTTCGCGTGCACGTTCAGGGGAGTCGGCTGTCAGGTTAATGAGGGTTTTCCCTTTCAACGCGCTGGTAGCAGGGGAGAGAATAGAGCGGACTGCATCATAATTGAGTACACAGATGATAATAAGCTGGCTGGCAAGCACAGCATTCGTAACAGTCGGGGCAAGCACTGCACCTTGTGTTATAAGTGGATCGGCTTTTGCAGTCGTTCGGTTCCACACTGTTGTAGCGTGGCCATTCTTGATAAAAGCCCCGGCAAGCGCTTGGCCCATAGGGCCGAGCCCAAGCACGGTCACATGCTCCTTATTGGTGTTTTGCTGAATTTCACGAACGTTAGGTTCGATCATTTGGCCTTGATTTTGTTTGGACTGTTCCATCCTACTTCCTCCTTGAGTGTTGGTTTCGAATATAGTGTAGACCTTGACATTAATGTCAAGGTCAATCGTTTTTTTATTCATAAAAATTAGATGAGTATTTCAATATATGAAAAATTCATAACAATGAAGAAAAGCGCTCCCTATCTCTCAAGCAAGCTATATACGATTGCAACTGTGCTTAATTACGACGAAAAGGATAAAATCAATCATAGAACTAACCAAAAGAAAGTTGTTGACAAAATATTAGCGTCGTGTTAATTTGTATATACAAATGAGAGGTGACTGGTTATGAACATCGATGATTCCATACTAAGCTCATGCTTGTTTTTTACATCGAATCGGTTTGCTCGTTCGATGACCAAAATGGCAGAGGAAGCTTTTGCCAAAGCCGGTTTATCGCCAACATATTCCTATGTTCTGGTGGTAATCCATCAATATCCCGGCATCACGCAGAAAGAGCTAAGCGATAAGTTATCGATTGCTCCATCCACAAGCACCCGGTTCATTGATAAGCTGGAGGAGAAGCAGTTGGTACTGCGCCAATCCGAATGGAAAGAAACGCATATTTTTTTAACGGATGAAGGGAAGTTGTTATATCAGGAGCTGAACCAATATTTTGAACAGCTGTATGGACAGTATGTTTCCCTCTTGGGGAAGGAACATAGCGAACAATTAACTAAACTTCTCCATGAATCCAGTGAAATATTGAAAAAGGGAATATAAAGCCTCTTTTTCACCCCTCATTTGTATATACAATTGATAAAGGAGAGATTCATCATGCAGATTGGTATTATCGGTGCAACAGGGAAAGCGGGAAGTCTGATTCTCAAGGAAGCACAAGCACGCGGTCATGAAGTAACGGCAATTGTACGTAATGCATCCAAGGTCTCCGATTCCAGTATTAACATTTTGGAGAAGAACGTGCTGGATTTGACTAATGCCGATCTTCAAGGCTTCGATGTTGTCGTGAATGCTTTTGCGGCGGCGCCTGGGCAGGAAACTCAATATGTGGAAGTAGGCCGAGTATTGATAGAAGCTCTGAAAGGCACGAAAACCAGACTGTTTGTGATGGGCGGTGCCGGAAGCTTGTTTGTTGATGAAGCCAAAACCTTGCGACTCATGGAAACTCCTGATTTTCCTAAGGAATATTATCCGACGGCATTCCACGCCGGTGAGAATTTGAAAGACCTGGAGCAAACTTCTGATGTCAAATGGACGTTTCTTAGTCCGGCAGCCTTCTTTAATCCGAAAGGTCAACGCACTGGCAGCTATCAGGAAGGCAAGGACCATGTCATTGTCAATTCGAGCGGTCAAAGCTATGTCAGCTACGCGGATTACGCGATTGCGGTATTGGATGAACTTGAACAGCCGAAGCATATCAATGAGCGTTATACGGTAGTATCCGAGGCTTAATAAGCCTGGCAACGACCTTCATATAGATCCTTGAATAAGCTGATTTCATCATGAAATCAGCTTATTTTAATGTAGGAAATCGGCCTTGATAAGTGAATAATGCATCATATGAAAAATTCATAATAAGGGAAAAACTTCAATTTATCTAGCTAACTTCGATCTAATGCACCCCAACCTCCTGTATAGTCCCTACACAAAAGTGAAAATGGTGGGGAGAGGAACAGACATATTCTGGTAAATGTTCTTCATTCCGTTAAAATATATAAGTTATGCGTATGGTTGCATCATCCAGTGACCTGGGGCCGTCCCAAAAGTAGATTTAGTTACTTGACGTACGGCTCTCATAAACAGAAAGTGTGAACCATTCCAAGAAATGTGGGGGCACCAGCGATGGGAGGAACGATTCGTACATGGAGCGTCTTCTAACAGCAAGAAGGGGGCCTCCCTCAAGATCTATGATCTTTTGGGACAGCCCAGGTTGAACCGGAGTAAATTGACAGTAGGAACCGTTTTTGGATTGTGACAAACGTCGCAAGATATAGGAGTTCATAAGAAACGAATATTGATATCACGAAATCGGCCAGTAGACATTTTTGGCATTTTAATTTGAAGAGTAGGCTGTTTATAGGTCGCAATGCTTTGTGCAGGAAGAATGGGGACCGGTAAGACGATGGTCTGGCTTTGATCTTTTGGCAAACCATTGATTTTAATTTGTGTCCGATTTAGCTTAATCCATAAGTTTTCCGGATGGACACGTTTGGGTACATAACATTTCACAACCAGAAAGTTATGGGTATCAAAAGTTTCATATCGAAGTGTATTGGGGTTAGGCAGCATTTCATTTCCGGCCGTTGCTTGTCTGATCGTATCCTTTACATAATCCTCAATTACGGTTGGATCCAGCTGGAAATCCTCATTGAGATCATTAAGATCTTTGAATGGAAACGAATTATTGTTAAAAAAAGAGTCCTTTGACAACCAGTCAGGCCGTTTGGATCTTGAGTTCACTCTATATCCCTCCCTCGTTCTGTAAATTCATTATATGGGCGAAAGAATGTTATAGTGACATCTGGGCTTCCAACCACATAGAATAAATTCAAGCGTATGATTTTGAATGAAGAGGTGGAATTGTGGTTTCGATTATCGGCAATATGAAGATTGTAAACGTGGGCCCCAGTTCTACGGTCTTGGTCGGAAATACAGGCGTCATTGATTTAACCAGCTCTTCAAAAGCTTATTCCGGCGCCAACTCGTTCACCACCGGTGATAGTATTGGTACGAATATAGCAAACAACCAGGCCAGCAGCACGAATGCAATTGATCCGGACCTGATTGATTCGCCTAATGTTAATTAAGGTTGTGATCCACTGTGAATCTAACAGTACATCAATGTATTAATATACAGCAGCTTCGGGTGGGAGCGGTGACTAACTCTTCGGTGCTGCAGATTGGAACCGCTGGAGAGATCCGGGCATTATCCAATATATATAACACAGGTGGTTTTACAGGCCCCGCTCCGGATTTCGAGCCTCAGAATAATAGCAATAACCCCTTGGTCCCATTACCTGCGCCGACTGAAGGACTGTATAGGCAAGAATGAGGTGAATTGCCTGCGCATAGATTGTATAAGGAGCAGGGGAGGCGGGTTCCATGTACGATTATTATATACAGCAATTGTTCTATATTCTTCAAACCCAGTCAGAGCAGCTGAGTAGAATGGAGCAAATGCTGAAGGAAATGCGCAGTGAAATAGATCAATTAAAACAGGGAAGCGAGAATACGATAGATCGGGTGCAATATAATTTTGATTTATTGAAAATCGAAAAATTGGAAGGCACTTTAAATATTGGGTTGATGCCTAAGGATGGGCAATCCCTGGACGATATTATCGTAAATGGTCAGCCGTTAGAACAATCCCAGACGGGAAATACAGGCGGCGAACTACACTCGAACATATATCAGAATGTATCACGTTATCTAGAAGATATCGTACCTAAGCAGATCGAGCGCATGCTTCCCGAATCCAAGCTTGTAGTTGGTGATGAATATGCTGGGGTTATTATCGAGGATATTCGTAAACAACTCGGAGACCGTATAACGGTTTATCTGAAGCAATATCAAACGAATAGGGAAACTATGAACCCACAAGATGTTGAGCAATCGATCGTCAAACAAGTGAAGAGTGAGATCGTTACGGCAGTTGAGCAGCACCTTCTTAATTTGCAACGAGGGAAGTGGAATTCAAATGAAAATGACAGTCGTCAATAAAGAGCTTCAGGTTGGTTCGATCCGCATTACAGCTATTTCAGGTTCATCGGTACTGTTGATTGGAGATACCCATGTCATGAATTGCTCCTCCATGTATGATACGCCTTCCGAATCACTGCAAATCACCCCCCTTGTTCCGTTATCTCCGGGTTCCGCACCATGAAGCGTCATTCACACGTTGATCACATGTATATCATCAATATTTCCAATAGCTCCGTATTTGTATGCGGTGAATCGGGACATATCGATGCCGATACGCGTGCATTGGCGGTTCAGCGGCAGGTGCCGGTGTTCTTTGAAGACGAGGGACAATATGAGGATTACCCGATATTTTCCAGGTCCATACCCACATGGCCGCCGCACTCAGACGTAGAACTAAACATTATACAAGATTATAAAAAGATTCATGTGGGATGTGTCGATATTATAGCGACTGCATCAGCATCGGTTGTACAAGTGGGTCCGAACGATACCATGGATTTGGAATCCAGGGTGAAGGCGATCAGACACTTTATTACGGATGCGCCCGAGTATTTAAAGGATTATAAGGGAGTTATCGTCAAAAAGAATTTCGTGAAGAAGGACTAATCTCAGTTGGTTCGGAAGCTTGCTAAATGTAAAGCTAGCAGGCTTTTTGCGCTGTGGTCGGAATTTCGGTACTGAACGAAAAATTAATATTTTACCTTCGTTCACAGTGACCCTGACGATTCCCCGGATGGGTAGGAGATGTGCAAAACAGGAGGAGCGCCATGCGCTCCTCCTGTTTCTATGTGATCTATGGATTATTCTCCTTGCTGATGGGCAGCTTCGTCTTTGATCTCTTCTCGGAAGCCGGAAATACTCTTTTCGCGACGAGCATTACGATCTTGAATCTGTTCTTTCTCGCTTGCCGGAATCTCATCCCCGAACTCCTCGAGATAATCTTCGGCTTCACGGTAGTTCTCAATCGTGTTTTGGACGGCCTGTTGCAAATGTTCTACATTGTCTTCGCGATTATCGGGTTTAGCCATGAATTGTCACCTCCTTAAATTCAACTGCCTTGCTAAAATTTCACACCTCAAGAGTTTTCCATAATAAAAACATCCTTATGCATACGAGGCTGACACTATCAAAAAAGCTACAGTATTGTAAATATTGCAAGTCACTTCTTTACATATCCGTTGGACGGAATATGTTATAATGTCGAAAAAGCAGACTTGCAGCATGACATCGAAATAAGAGGAGGAAGAATTCTTGAAATCAAGTCGTTTTATATTCTGGCTCAGTATGCTAATGATGATGGCATTGATGTTAGCAGCCTGTACCTCAGAACCGATAAAACAACAGCAAACTTCTACATTAGAAGACCCTCCTGAATCGGTTGAAGAAGAAGAAGGTCAGACCATTACACTAGTAACGCCGGATACGGCGATGAAAGCGCCCGAGGAAAAAAGTAAATATCAGATACATACACGGTTGACGGATTTCCAACTCATAAATGAGTCAACGGGGATTGCTTGGGGGATAACGAACACGGAGCTGCGCCTTTACCAGACGCAGGATTATGGCGAAACGTGGGTTGATATCTCTCCATCCTCCAATGTACAGTTCGTTGATAAACTGGAGTATGGGAAAGACATCGTGTTCACGGATAAGAAACATGGTTGGATTATACGCAACAAGCAGAGATCAGCTGAAACGATCCTGCTCAATACGACGGATGGAGGAGACTCCTGGAAGCTTTCTTCGCTGCCGGAGACAGGTATCGTCACGGCCATGTCCTTCGTTTCATCTCAGCAGGGATGGATTATGGCGAAAGGCGACCTTTCCCGGGGCTCTGAGGAGAAGTCGCTATTTCGAACCAGCAATAATGGCGGATTATGGGAAGAGGTCATGCAGAATACAGAGTATCCTACATCTCGTGTTCCCGGCAGCGTGATCCCGCGAACAGGGTCCATTATTGGCTTAACCTTCACGGATTCGCTTGTCGGATTTGCGACCATCCGTGAAATGCAATCCTCCAAATTGTATATTACCCGTGATGGAGGTCAGAAGTGGAAGTCCTCCGGACAGATATTCAAGAGCAAACTGCTGGATCGGTGCGGTTCGGTCTTTGCAGGTGCCCCCAAGTTTCTGGGCAGAGGCAGTAGTGGAAGTGAGCTTTATATACCGATTACCTGCGTGAAGGATGACCAGGCGAGCTATTTGGGTTACTTTACTGCTGACACGGGGAAATCATGGAATCTGGTATCATTCCCCATTTCGGGTGATACCGGTCAGGGGTCTATTCAGCCTGTTTTCCGGCGGCTTCATGATGGGTGGAGAATGGTGAACGGTATTGTTTATCATACGAATGATATGGGAAAGACCTGGAAGCCATTTCCGAGGAGTAAGCTGCTGAACGATAATCTTGCCAAATATCCGAACGTGGTAAAACTGCAGTTTACATCTTCTGATGTCGGTTGGATGCTGATTGAAACATCGGACAAGAATCGATCGCGTCTGATGAAGAGCAGTGACGGCGGGGCAACCTGGCAGGGTCTATAGTTTTCAACGAGAATATATGACCTGAATATGCCGATAAAAAAGCAGATTGAAAAAGCTTTATCGAATGTGATCATCAGTTCGGATAAAGCTTTTTTTCGGTATATATTGTGAAATAAATCACAAACAATAACCTCCATGTATGCTACTATAAAGGTGTAATCAGATACTCCAAATTGTTTAGAAGGGGACGATCCTCATGCATACCGATCAAATGACGATAAATTTCCTCCGCCTTTGCTACCATTGTGATGATGCTTGTTTATGCGACACCGAGGAGCAGTGTCTGGCCTGCTGGAATGAGCAGGAAATGACACCGCAGGAGCATGAAATGACAGGACAAGAAGAAACGATGAAATGGATGAGATTGGCTTACGATTGAATGGACATGAAGACAATGAAGACAATAAAGAGAATGAATGAAACAGGACGTTCTAGTCCCGGGAAGAAGCTGATGACTGGCAAAATGCAGACATCAGCTTTTTTGGTGCTCCCAGAAAGGGACAAGTTCTTAAAATTTCAATCAAACTTTCCATAAGGTATGAGTTAAATTGTCCGAATTAAAGCATATACATATTTCAAGACAAGGTGGAGGGGGAAGCCGTATGGGATCGGGGTCAGTGTGGATGTTCGATTTTTTCGGCAGCGTTATGCCCGTGTTTTTCATCGTCGTCATCGGGATCATTTTGCTGTCGGCCGGTAAGGGAATCTTGCAATGGAGTCAGAATAACCGACAGCCTTTGCTATCGGTCGATTCCAAGATTGTGAGCAAGCGAACGGAAGTGAAACACACGCAGCAGACAGATGATACGATGTCGAGCCGTACTCGTACCACCTATTATCTGACATTTGAAGTAGAGAGCGGAGACCGCATGGAGTTTGTTGTAAATGGGGAGGAATTCGGCATGTGCGCAGAAGGAGACGAGGGATTGCTGCGTTTTCAGGGAACCCGGTATTACGGGTTCGTTAGGCACCCTAGAGCGCGTCTTAACGTGGTTCGAGGTTATGATCATTCGAAATAAGAGACGGATTTGATTTTTATATCCGCCTTCTCTTGTGGTATATATGAAGGAGAAGGAGGGACAGCATATGAAATTTCAGGATAAAACGGTTGTAATCACGGGCTCTGCCAATGGGATTGGCCGCGGAGTGGCAGAGGCTTACGCTCTAAGCGGAGCTCGAGTGATATTAAGCGATGTTCATGAAGAACAGGGCAACCTGGCGGCAAACGCCTTGAAAGAACAAGGATTGAACGCTATCTTCGTCCCTTGCGATGTGAGGAAGGAAGAAGATATTAAACGCCTGATGAACCAAGCCGTCCAATATGCAGGCACCATCGATATTTTGATTAATAATGCCGGGGTCTCCCGTTGGAAATCGCCATATGAGCTTACGGTTGAAGACTGGGACGATGTGATCAACACGAATGCCCGAAGCTGTTTTTTGGCTACGCGTGAAGCGGCGGTACATATGAAAAAGGCTGGAAGTGGCGGGGCTGTCGTCAATATGTCATCCACGCGTTCGATTATGTCCGAGCCGAATTCGGAGGCTTATGCAGCTTCCAAAGGAGCCATTGTCGCGTTGAGCCATGCCATGGCTGTCAGCCTCGGACCAGATGGGATTCGGGTGAATTGTATAAGTCCTGGCTGGATTGAAACTGGAAACTACGATGAGCTCCGTTCAGATGACCATAAACAGCACCCAGCCGGGCGGGTAGGGATCCCAGCTGATATCGTCAAAGCCTGCTTCTATTTTACCGATCCGGACAATGATTTCGTGACGGGGGCCCATCTGGTTGTGGATGGCGGCATGACCCGGAGAATGATATATGAGCCTTAGTTCATCTGAATATGAAGAGCGTCTTCCCATGGAAGGCGCTCTTTTTCTTGATGGTCATGGGGCCGGAGTCTACCATATGATACAAATTCGTGATGCATTAACATTTTTGAAGAAAACCTGTTCATGATAAATAAAAACAGTATGATGTAATTAATGTAAGTACGAAAAAAGTCACATCTAAAGAATGGGAAGGAATGAGGGTATGGGGAAATTGACGACAACCAGTGCAAAAAATGAACGTTCCAATCGAGTGTCCGTGTTCGTTACGCTGCTCATGTCCTATCTTGTGATACTGCTAATCCCGGTCATCGTGTTCTGGGGACTGTATACGCAAATCGAGCGGATTATGATCGAAAATGCCAACAACTCCAACATGGCACTGATTGAGCAGGCGAAGCAGGTGGTGGACAGCCGATTGGATGAAATGCATCTGATTTCCCGGAACATCACTTCACATCCGCGACTGGATGGGCTGCTAAAGGCAAAATCCCCTCAAAATGGAACCGAGAACTACAATTACTATACTTTCATGCAGGAGATGCAGCGATACCGCAACAGCAGCAGTTTTATCACCGATTTTTATGTATATCTACGGGAGAGCGATACGGTTCTCAGTCCCACCTTAAAGACAACGTCCAGTGTCTTGTTTTCCGATATTTACGGATATGAAAAATTAACCTATCAACAGTATCAAGCAGATATTCTGCACGGCATCCACTTTAACCGGTATTTGCCCGTGACCGAAGTTGGCAAAGGATTAAATCAGAAACGTATGCTCACATATATGCAAACGCTTCCATTTGGAGAGAAGGCCAATCCCAAAGGCGCGCTTGTTATGCTGATTGAGGAGAGGCAGATCGCAGGATTGCTTGATGAGATTGTGAAAACAAACCACGGAACCATTTACATCAAGGATGCCAGCGGCCAAGTGATTCTTAGTGCCGGTGAATCCGAGGTTCGCAATATGGGTAAAACCGCGGATCATCCGCGTGTGTTGACAGTATCGACAAGATCTGCGAGGAGCGGGTGGGAGTACGTATCGGCCGTACCGGAAAAAGCGTTTATGGAAAAGGTCAATATGGTCAAACGAATGGCCGTTGGCGTTATGGCCATCTGTCTTGTCGCTGGGATTGCGGCCTGTGCCTTCATGACCTACCGCGCGTATTTCCCTTTGCGCGACATCATCCGCTTCATCCGGCAATCCCATCCGGCTAAGGAGGGGAAGGTACGAAACGAATATGATTTTATCAAATCGACGATGGCTGATTCCTTCGGTAAGCAGACGGAGATGAAAGAGCAATTATCCAGGCAAACCCCAGTGATTCGGTCCAACTTTTTGCAGCGTTTATTGAAGGGAAACGTGGATACGGCGGATATGTCCGATCATGCTCTGGATTTCATGGGGATCTCGTTCCCGCATTCCAGTTTTGCCGTTGCCTTGATCGAGTTGAGGGATGCCAGTGGGTTCATACATAATGAGCGGGAAAGAGAATGGGCCCTGATCCGTTTTGTCACCGGGAAGGTGGCGGAAGAAATTCATCCCTTTACCGCATATTCCGTGGAGCTGGAGAAGAACCTGGTTGCGATTATTCTAAACATGCCAGAGCCGCTGCATGACAAGGCAGGCCAGCTGTACGATTGGGCAGAGCAAGTGAAGCAGGTGCTTGAACAGCGCTTTAAATCCGAAATAACGATCGGGATCAGCGATATCCGTACAGGTCTTGGATGCTTGGCGAGCGGCTACACCGAAAGCTTGAAGGCTTTGGAATATTCCATTTTTACTGCGTATAAACCGATTTTATTGTACGAAGAAATGAAACAAAAAACGGGGGTGTATTATGATTTTCCCATTGAGACGGAAATCCAGCTCATTAACGCGATGAAAAGCGGGGATACGGATAAGGCGCAGGATATCATCCAGTGTCTGTACCACAATAACTTCAACGGACAATCCATCTCGCCTGAGCTCGGCAGACTCATGTTCGCTAACCTGCTCAGCACCATGTTTAAGCTGCTGAATGCTTTGAATTTGAAGTACGAGGATATATTCGGCGAGTCAGGCAAATCGCTTGAGGAAATTACGGAGGGGAGTACGGTAGAGGAGCTCTACCGGGAAGTGAAATGGATGATCGGCAAGGTTTGTCTCTACGTAAAAGATCAAAGGGGCGATTCCTCTTCGCTGCTGCTTGAGAAGATCAAGAGTTACATTACGGTTCACCACGACGATGCCATGATCAGTTTGGCTTCCATTGCCGAGCAATTCGATATTACACCGCCGTATCTGTCGGCTTTCTTCAAGAAAAACAGCGGCACCAATCTCACGGATTACCTGGCCAAGATTCGGATCGAACGCTCCAAGGAAATGATGCGGGATGCTAAAAATACGATTTCGCACATTGCCCGGTCCGTCGGTTATACCAGTGACGTCGGTTTTATCCGGGTATTTAAGAAATACGAAGGGATCACCCCGGGAAAATACAAGGATACCCTGCATTCCCTATCATCGACCTTAAGAAATGATCATCTCAATTCTTAATCCCTGTTTATGCATGTTGAAACTGTACGGTATACGATGTAAGCGTTTCAGCATTAATATTTGGGGCAGGGCTGGTTGGAATCACCTAAGCCTAGTCTTATCGGATGATCATTCATTAGGAAAAAAGGGAGGCGTCGTGATTTGAAAACAAACCGGAAACGTGTTGCGAGACTTGCGATCTTTATGCTGATTGTGGCTATGATTGCCGGATGCAGCGGAAAAGGCTCGGGGGCCGTGGAGCCTACCGGCGAAAAAGGTAAGGAAGGAACAGGCGTGGCTGCTGGCGGTGAAACGGGATATCCTGGGCAGCTTACCTATTGGGTATCGCTAAATGGAAACGCTTCAGCAACAATGCAGGATATGAACGGAATTGCCGCATATCAGGAATTGGAGAAAACGACGGGCACCAAAGTGAAGTTCCAGCATCCACCGGCGGGTCAGGAGGCAGACGCCTTCAATATCATGGTCTCGTCAGGCAATTTGCCGGATGTTGTGGAGTACGGATGGGCTAACGTATCAGGAGGACCGGATAAAGCAATTTCGGACGGTTCGATTATTCGCCTGAATGAGCTGATTGAAGAGCATGCTCCAAATGTATCGAAATTGTTGAACGAGCATCCGGAATACAAAAAGCTGATTACGACAGACGGAGGCAACATTTACGTATTTCCGTTTATCCGCGGGGACGAGTATTTGCTGACCTTTAATGGCCTTATTATCCGCCAGGATTGGCTTGATCAGCTAAAGTTATCCGTGCCGGAGACGATAGATGAATGGTATGAAGTATTAAAGGCATTCAAAACCAAGGATCCCAATGGAAACGGGCAGGCGGATGAAATCCCACTCCTGCTTGATATGGATATGACGGCAATCAATCATGCGTTTGTCGGCGCGTGGGGAATTACGACAGGTTTTTATCAGGTGGACGGGAAGGTGAAGTATGGTCCCATCCAACCGGAATTCAAATCATATTTGGAGACGATGAGCAAATGGTACGCCGAAGGTCTCATTGATCAGGATTACGCGGCAACGGACGCTACGCTAAAAGACGCCAAAGTGACCAACAATCAAGTGGGCGCCTTCTCCGGTTACATGGGCAGCAGCCTCGGCCGCTATTCTGAGCTCATGCTAAAAAGTAATCCGAACGTAAATCTGGTAGGTGCTCCGAATGTTGTATTGAAAAAGGGGGACACTCCAATCCTCGGACAGAAGGATTCGCCATTCAACGGATTTGGCGCGGCCATTACAAAAGCGAACAAGTTTCCAGCGGAGACGGTGAAATGGCTTGACTATAAATACGGTGAGGAAGGGCATATGCTGTTTAATTTTGGGGTCGAGGGAGTCAGCTACGATATGAAGGATGGATACCCGACTTACACAGATGAAGTGATGAAAAATCCGGATGGCCTATCGATCACCCAAGCGTTGTCGAAATACAATCTGGCCAGTTATTCGGGACCTTTTGTCCAGGATCGCCGTTACATCGAGCAGTATTCCGCGCTTCCCCAGCAAAAAGCTGCCATTGAGACTTGGATGAAGGCTGAGAATGACCGTTTGATGCCGATTATTTCACCAACGGCTGAGGAAAGCACGCGTTATGCCTCGATCATGAACGATATTAATACGTACTACGAAGAGATGGTCAACAAATTCATTATGGGCGTGGAGCCGATCAGCGGGTTTGATCAATTTGTCCAAACGGTTCAAGGTATGGGCATTGAGGAAGCGCTTCAGATTCAGCAAGCCGCGCTGGACCGGTTCAACAGCCGTTAAATTGTAGGTGCATGAAGAGGGAGAAGACTTCAGGATTCTCCCTCTAACTGTGAATGATTTTTTTGTCAGAGGAGGGCATAGGGTGCAGCTTAAGGAAGAGACAAACCACGTTACGTTACAGAGCAAGCCAGAGAGCTTCAGCACAAGAGTTGCGAAGGACTTTCGCCGAAATTCCACAATCTACCTGATGCTGCTGCCGGTGGTGGCGTTTTATGCCGTGTTTCACTACGGACCTTTATATGGCCTGCAAATTGCGTTCAAAAACTTCTCGGCAGGGCTCGGCATATGGAATAGCCCGTGGGTTGGATTTCAACACTTCAGCGATTTCTTTAACGGATTTTTCTTTGAACGGGTGGTTTCCAATACCATCATCCTGGGTGCGTACGATCTCATATTTGTTTTTCCCGCCTCCATTGTGCTGGCGTTAATGCTGAACGAGGTGCGGCATCGTATATTTAAGCGGACGGTACAATCCATTACGTATATTCCCCATTTCATATCCGTTGTCGTGGTTGTCGGGATGCTGGTGGATTTTTTGTCGGTAGACGGGCTGATCAATCACATCATCACCTACTTCGGCGGTAAGCCGATTTCGTTCATGCGGCTGCCGGAATGGTTCCGCACCATATATACCTCATCTGCCATCTGGCAAGGGATTGGATGGGGATCTATCATTTACCTCGCGGCCATTTCCAATATCGATCCATCCCTTTATGAAGCGGCTAAAGTGGACGGTGCCGGCCGCTGGAAGCAGATGCTTCAAATTACGCTGCCCGGCATTTTGCCAACGGTCATCATACTGCTCATCTTGCGGATTGGTTCCTTTATGGCGCTGCAGGATGAGAAGATCCTGATCATGTACAATCCGGTTATCTATGAGACGGCGGATGTTATCGGTACCTATGTCTACCGCAAGGGGATACTGGAAGCGAGTTACAGCTATAGTGCTGCTGTCGGCATGTTTAATTCCCTAATTAACTTTATGCTGCTCATTGGAGCCAATTATCTCAGCAAGCGGTTTACCGACACGAAGCTGTGGTAGAAAGGGGGCATCTCATGCGAACTTCAAAATCTGTCAGTGAAGTCCTGTTTGATTCTGCGAATGTCATTCTCTTGTGCTTGCTATCGATCGTCACGTTATACCCGTTTCTCTACGTATTGTTCGCTTCAATCAGTACACCGGCCGAATTCGTTCAGCACCGGGGTATCCTGCTGTGGCCCAAGGGCTTCTCGCTTGATTCTTATCGAATGGTATTTGAGAACCCCAATATCATCCGTAGTTACATGAACACCATATTTTATGTGGTGGTCGGCACGACGCTGAACATTCTGATGACGGCTCTCGGAGCCTATGGCTTATCCAGGAAAAACGTGATGTGGAAGAGCACCATTATGATGCTGATCGTCATGACGATGTTTTTCGACGGGGGGCTCATCCCGAAATACCTGCTCGTGAAAAATATGGGTCTGATTGATACGTACTGGGCTTTGATTATTCCAAGCGCCATGACGACATGGAACTTGATTATCATGCGAACGGCATTTCAAGGGGTACCGGATGCGCTCGAGGAATCCGCTCGGATCGACGGAGCCAGCGACTGGACCATTTTGTTTCGGATCATCATCCCGCTATCGCTGCCGGTCATTGCGGTAATGGTGCTCTTTTACGGGGTATGGCACTGGAATAAATGGTTTGATGCCCTCATCTATTTAAGGGATCGGGACCTGTTTCCGCTGCAGCTGATCCTGCGCGAAATTCTGATCCAGAACGATACCAGCAGCATGATGACCTCGGTAGGCGGGGGAGACCGGATGCCGGTTGGCGAAACGATTAAGTATGCAACGATTATGGTGGCTACGCTGCCGATTTTGTTTCTATATCCATTTTTGCAGAAATATTTCGTGAAAGGCGTCATGATCGGAGCCATAAAAGAATAAGGAGGTAGTTGACTTATGTGGGAGCAAGCCATTATGGATGCGGTAGAAAAAACAAAGAGGAATATTGAACAATTCCCGATGAAGTTTCCTCATATTACGGAAGAGAAGCGTTACGAGTGGGGAGAAAGCAATGACTGGATTGAGGGATTCTATACCGGAATGATCTGGCTGTGCTATGAATATACGAAGGACCCGCTGTTTAAGGAAACGGCAATAGCCCAATTGGAGGATTATAAGCTGCGTCTTGAGGAGAAGCGACATCTGGATCATCACGATATCGGATTTCTGTATCTGCCCTCTGCCTTGGCAGCGTGGATCGTGGATGAACATGAAGAGGGTAAACAGCTCGCTTTGAAAGCTGCGGATCATCTGATGCTGCGCTGGCGGGAAGAGGGACAGTATATTCAGGCCTGGGGCCGGGAGGGCGACGAGAAGAACGGCGGTCGTATTATCATCGATTGCATGATGAACATACCGCTGCTGTACTGGGCCTATGATCAGACGGGGAATGAGCGATACAAGCGCGTGGCCGTGGCGCACGCGGACAAGAGTCGACGCTACTTAATGCGGGGGGATGATTCGTCGTATCATACCTTTTACTTCAATCCGACAGATGGAACGCCCATCCGAGGAGGAACGCATCAAGGATATCATGACGGCTCAACATGGACGCGCGGCCAGGCATGGGCCATCTACGGATTTGCGCTCTCATACCGCTATACCCGTGATCCGAAATATTTGGATACGGCTTTACGTGCTGCCCGTTTCTTTATCGAATACCTGCCAGAGGATCATGTTGCGTATTGGGATTTTGACATTCCGATTGAAGAGGGTACGCCTCGCGATAGCTCCGCTTCCGCCATTGCGGCGTGCGGCATGCTGGAGATATTGGAGCATCTGGACGGAGAAGATGACAATAAAGGGCTATTGACAGAAGCCGTTGAGAAGTCGATGATATCTCTGGTAAACCGATATTCTACCATCGGTGAGGAGGGTGAGGAGGGCTTGATCAAGCATGGTTCCTATTACGTCAGAGGCGGTGCGGGGCCTGATGATTATATGATCTGGGGCGATTACTATTACCTCGAAGCCTTGCTGCGATTGACCAAAGGGATACCCGGCTATTGGTATGAGAGAGGTTAGTATAATTGAATCTGTGAAACATATTGGGGATGCCGCGCGCTATGCGGCACTCCCTTTTTTGTGTGAAATATCAGAGGATCATTGTTCACAATATACTCATTAGCATTGTCAGAATGTCTTTGTTATGATGAGGAAGATTCAAATTTGAGATAAATGGTTTGGAGGAGATATGTGTGTTGAAACATGTGAAAGCTTCAGTCTTGCTGACCTTGGGTCTGCTGCTAATACTGGTGTTCCCGACTGCAACGTGGGCCCATTCCAAGCTGGAAACCAGTACGCCCGCGGCAGATACCAAGCTGACGGAAAGCGTGCAGGAAGTAAGTCTGTCATTTAATGAAAATATCGATGAAAACTTGAGCACGCTCAAGATTAAGAATGCGCAAGGCGAATCGGTTGAAGTAGCGGAGGTCAAGATCAACCAGAATACCATGCTGGGAGCGCTGGCTGCACCGCTTCCATCCGGCTCCTATACGGTCGAATGGAAAATCGTGGGCGGCGATGGACATCCCGTGGATGGAACATACGCCTTCGAGGTAGATGCCCCGGAAGCGGAAGTTACCCCGGAGACACCAGCAGGTACTGAAGAAACGCCTGCGGATACAGGAAATACACAGGATGAAACAGCACCAGCAGATAACACCGCTGCGGACAACACGGATCAGACGGCTGACCAGAATCAGCAGGCAGACAACACTTCTGCTACCGATACCGAACAATCGGCAGGCAGTGGGTCAACCGTGTGGATCGTCGTCATCGTGATTGTAGCAGTTGTTGCAGGATACTTTGGAATTAGAGCATCACGGAAGAAAAAATAAATGTCTTACTATTGGTTAGGTGAGCCGTTTCTATATTTAGCCTATGCCATGCTAGCAGGCATCACGGTACTATCCTTGGTACCGAAATCATATAAGCCGGAAATTTCAGTTCCGGCCTGGCTTGGCCCAGTGGCAGCAGCAGCCATCATCGTATTCGGATTTGTGCCGCTGCTGCAAATCATCATGTTCTTCAAGGATGATATCGGGTTCTGGAAGTCCTTTAACAGCATCATGTTCAAGTTCAGCGAGGGCGAGCGTTACGCCTGGATTCTGGTTCTATCGATCCTATTGGCGATTCTGACCATAATCGTTCGCCGGAAACCCGGTTCTGTATTACGCTGGCTTATGCCCATTGCCTTGCTGGGCATTGCGGTGGCCATGTCCTCGTTTAACCATGCGGCATCCCTGTTCGATGGCGTTGGACAGCTTGCATTCTTCGGCCATTTTACCGCGATGTCAATATGGACGGGGACGTTGCTGCTTACAGGATGGTTCAGTGCGGATCAGGAGCGCTGGAGCGCATTTCTCAGATGGTTTCATCCATTAGCGGTCGCCTGCGTCATCGTTGTGATCGGATCGGGTCTGTTCCTGATGACGGCGGTGACGCCGGAGCCCATAAACAGCTGGACGCTGTCCTATGGGCAAGCTCTGCTGGTTAAGCATATTCTTATTCTGCCTCTGTTGGTGTTTGCCTTTGTTAATGGTTATCTCGTAAAGCGCAAGCTGCGCCGGGATTCTGGTTATCGTCCAGCGGCATGGGCAAGAAGTGAAGGAATTCTGATCTGGTTGATCTATATCGTCACCGGATATATGAACCAGCAGCCGGCTCCGCATGAGGTGATCGATACATTGGCCTCCTATGGTCCTGCTGCAACCTTTGTTTGGTTCCATCCCGGGTTTACGATTGGTGAACTGGCATTTACGTGGAGCTGGATTGGAATTCTTAGTCTGTGTCTCGGTCTTGCTCTTCTGTGGAATGTCGTGAACGTATTTCGCAGAAACCGGGCAGCTGCCGTCGGACTGTTAAGCGGCTTAGGCGGAGTTGTGTTGATCTATTGCGGTCTGATGTTCTCGGTTACCGCCGTTTAATATGGTTTAAATTTACAAGGTCCTTGCTGTTTATGCAGCGGGATCTTTTTTATTGTTGAATGAGGAAGTTGGAACTGGATAAGGATGGTATACTGGGGAGTAAATAGATTATAGCTTTTACATACACTAACACTTCAAATGGGGGAAGTTATATGAACAATGAGAGACAAATTCGCTTAGCATCGCATTCGGATGCATCCGTCCTGGTCCGGTTGAACTGGGAGTTTAATGAAGTGCAAATGCCGCTTGCGGATGTTGAAGACCGATTAAAGCAATCGGGTGAAATTGTAGCCATAGCTTATATGGGCGATGAAGCCGTAGGATTTGCCTGTGCTCAGTCCTTTCAATCTTTCTGTTATCGGGAGCTGATCGGTGAGATTACGGAAATGTACATTCAGGAGCGGGCGAGAAGGCAGGGGCTGGCGGGCTTGCTGATCGCTTTCCTGGAAGAACAATTGATTGCGCGTGGGGTTAAGACCGTAAAGGTGCTTACGGGTCATGATAATCATGGGGCCATCGGAGTATATGAGAAATCAGGTTATAAGCGGGAGGAAGAAGTGCTTCTGGAGAAAGAGCTGGGGTAAAATGTTGCCTGAGGTATAATGCTAACCAGGAATATTTCCATTGTTCGGTATGGGATTGGAGGTGAGCCTCATGTTATGTGATAAAGACCAATACGTTGAAGAATTGCTCATTCTGAAGACGATAGCGGAAAATTTGAATCAGAGCAACGATATGAAGCAAATGCTGCAGACGACACTTGAAAAACTGTTGGATTTAACCCAGCTTGAGACAGGATGGCTTTTTCTGGTCGAGGATCAACCTGACTATACCAAGATGGCTGATGTCAACCTTCCTCCTGCTTTGTCATGGGATAATCAAAAACCGATGCGATGCGGAGACTGTCTATGCCTTCGCATGTATTGGGCAGGAACTTTAAATGAACCGGTTACGATTATTGAATGTGAACGTCTGCATAATGCCAAAGAGCAGTGCTGGGGAGAAACTCGAAATCTGACCCATCACGCCACGATTCCCCTTACGGTTCAAGGTAAACGGCTGGGACTTCTGAATGTGGGTTCGCCGGGCAAAGCGCATTTTAGCGAGGGAGAACTTGCGTTGTTACAATCCGTTGCTTATCAGATTGGAACTGCGATCGAGCGGACAAAACTGTCCGAGCAAAAGGAGAAACAGGCGGTGGACAGCATCGCCCGCTTCATCGTCGATTATTATGCCAAGGCAAGCAAAGTAACCAGATATCTTTGGAAAATTAACGATATGAAGAGAATGCTTGTGGCGATCGTGGAGCAGCTTGCTCATTCATTTGACTGGCCGTGCGTTGCCATGATTACGTCTGACGATGACAGCTTGTATCTTCGTACGGTCCATCAGAATGGGCAGACGCAGAGCGGCAAGGAGCTGGTGCGTAAGGCTTCCAAAAAGTCCGCGCGAAAGTCAGGAATCGTACAACGTGCATATGAGGAACAGAACGTGGTGGTTCAGGAAGGCCTTCTCCGGGTGCTCCCGGGCGTTCAGCCCCATACGTATACGGCAGCAATACCATTAAAGCATCTTGAACGTATTTTTCAAACCTATGAGACGATGGGGGTGCTCCTCATTGGCCGGGAGAGAGGCCCCTTCAGTGAACTGGAGGTTGAAATCTTAGAGGTGCTGGCTGAGCATATTTCACTGGCGATTGAAAAGATTTGTTTATATTACGAGTGGCAGGATTTATTGTTGGTTGAAGAGAGGAACCGTTTGGCACGGGATCTTCATGATTCCGTCAATCAAAAGCTGTTCTCTCTTTCATTGCTTGCCCAAGGCGTTCGTGAGACGACCATACATGAGAACACGCATACGGCTGGGGCTATACATGATATTGGACAGCTGGCTCAAGAAACGCTCACCGAAATGCGGACGTTAATATGGCAGCTCCGACCTTCCGGAGATGCCAAAGGGATATTGGCTTCGCTGAAGGACTATGCCGAGAAACTTGGCATACAGCTGACGTTTCTCATGAAGGAAATCCCTGTTTTGACGAACCGGGTGGAAGAGACCCTGTATCGAATTGCGCAGGAGGCATTAAACAATATCAGCAAACACGCGGGAACGAATCGAGCCTGGATTCGAATGGAACAGGACGGCTCCTATCTATATATGAAAATATCGGATCAAGGCCGTGGATTCAACCCCGGATCGCCTGAGCAGTGTCCCCGCTCATTTGGGCTTACCAGCATGAAGGAAAGAGCTTCTGAGGTACAAGGAACATTAAGCATTAGCAGTGAGGAAGGTACGGGGACGATGCTGACGATCATGATACCGTTGTGGACAAAGGAAGAGGTTGTGGATCAATGAAGATTAAAGTTCTCATCGTTGATGATCATCTTGTCGTATTAAGGGGGTTGCGTTATTTCCTGCAGACACAGCCCATGATCGAAATCGTAGATCAAGCCCTGAACGGGCTAGAGGCTCTGGATAAGGTAGAAAAGCTGCAGCCTGATGTGGTACTGATGGATCTGAAGATGCCGGAGATGGACGGAGTTGAAGCCACAAAGCGAATCACAAGCAAGTTTCCTCATATGAAAGTCATCATTCTCACCAGTTTTGCCGACCGGGATTCGGTTCTGCCGGCGATTAAAGCGGGAGCGATTGGATATCAACTGAAGGATATCGAGCCTAAAGTGTTGGTCGAAACCATCATTGCTGCTGTAAACGGAAACCGCATGCTTCATCCTCAGGTAACAAACCAATTAATTGCTCATGTGGCGACAGATACCGAGGTTGTCAAAGGAATCGATATTCTGACTATCCGTGAGCAGCATGTTCTTGAACAGATTACGCTCGGAAGGAGTAACAAAGAAATCGCCGCAGAACTACATATTGCCGAGAAAACGGTAAAGACGCATATCACGCATATTCTGGGAAAAATGGAGGTACAGGATCGCACCCAGGCAGCGCTGTACGCGATAAGGAACCATTGGTTCGACATATAAACATCAGACTATGGTCGTAGTGACAGGTCTTATCTTCGGATAAGGCCTTTTTTGTAGGGCTGATTTAGACCAGAGCTGGACGTAACCGGTCTGGAATTGGGTTTAAATGGAACTACAGGGAAGCAGGAAGTACACCCCTGTAGGCTTGTAATTGCTAAAAAGGAGGAATAAACAATGACAATATTAGTTACAGGTGCGACAGGAAAAGTTGGTCGTCATGTTGTGAATGAGCTGCTAAGGACTGGACATCGCGTCAGGGCGCTCAGCCGATATCCGGCATCATCCAGATTACCTGCTGGCGTAGAAGTGGTTGCCGGTGATCTGAGTAACCCCGACACGCTGGTTCCAGCATTACGGGGTGTGACCGGCATCCATTTAATCACGACAGGAGCAGGCTACGTCCCGCTTACGACAGGGGAGGAGATTATTCGAATCGCGGAGGCTGCCGGAGTAAGGCGCGTCAGCGTACTGTGGGACGGAAAGAAAGGGACGGTGGAGGAAGCACTAGAATCGAGTAGTCTGGAATGGACACAGCTGCAGCCGGTAGATTACATGTCCAATGTTATGAACTGGAGAGAATCGATACGAACGGAGGGTGTTGTACGAGATATGTTTGATGATTCGTTAAATGCTTCGATCCATGAGCGGGATATCGGACGGGTGGCTGCAGTTGTCCTGTCGGAGGACGTCCATGCGGGCAAAATTTATCCCCTAACCGGTCCCGAGGCGCTAACGGTTCCTGACAAGGTGCAGATTCTTAGTCACTTTATCGGTAAAGATGTAAAGTTTATTCAGTTAACCGAAGAGCAGGAGCGCAAACGAATGGCCGAACTTGGGGTTGATAAGGGCGTCATCGATTACGTTATCAACTGGTACAAGAATCCACCGATCGAAGCATACACCGTCAATCAAACGGTTGAACAAATAACAGGACATCCTGCAAGAACGTTTGCCGAGTGGGCGGAAGAGCACGCAAGATACTTCAAATGATAAGAAAAGGAATTCACTATTTGCTGGAGCGTGCGGTCGTTTATCAATGATGCTGAACATCGCTCCGGTATTGACCAGGCGTGAGCCCTGTATTCCGCTTAAACACCGAATGGAAAGAATGCATGTCCTTATAACCGACCTTCTCGGCAATTGTACTGATTTTGTCGGGGGTGGTGCGCAGCAGCTCGCGGCTCATTCGAATGCGTACGGTCTGCAGATAGTGATGCCAGCTCTGGCCTGTATACCGGCGGAATAACCGCTGCAGGTGGCGTTCGCTGAATCCGCTGATCTGTGCAAGCTGCGTCAAAGTGAGCTCTTGCATGTACTGCCCCTCCACGTATTGAAGAATATCATGAAAGGAGTGGTGTTGAGGCTCTGATGTCATGGGTTGTGAATGTTCAATGGCCCGGTTGAACTCTATGATTAGCTGTAGCAGCAGCGTGTGCAGATAAACGGCAGAACCGCTGCCTGGCATGGCATTTTGTTCATAGAGGGAGCCAAAGAGCCTCTCGAAGCGATCATGACGGTCCATAATCGCGTGGTACCCAAGGGATCCATCTTCCATACGTTTCAAAAAGGGTGCCGTATCCGAACCCGATGCAAAAGCAATCAGTTTGGGCAGCAGCTGTACGGAGAATATGCAATTGTTCACAATGAGCGGTTTCCCGTTCGCAGCGGTGGGTCTAAATACGTGAGGCATTCCGAGTGGTATATAGAACATTTGACCTTTGCGTACGCGCTGTACCGAGTTCTCCAGGTGATGAAAGCCTTCACCCTCCGCAATATATGCAATCTCCAGAAAATCATGGTTATGGTAAGAGCCTGTAAAATTCTCCACGTTGCGATTCACATACATCAAGGTGTCGTCCTGGAAAAAGGTATCTCCGTAATAGGTTTCCATCGGTCGTTTCATCGTACATGCTCCTTATCATTAATCGTAGGATAGATGTCTGTTATGCCACATCGAATTGTCCGTTATCCCCATAATTCCACGTTCAGGTTCACTTATAATAATAGTTGAAATAGATACGGTTAGGGAAGAGCATATCCCGGGTTGCGACCTATAAAACATGATAGTTGGGCTAACCCTTAATGAAGGTGAACGGAGGAATGTTCTATGTTCAGCGTAACGGATCTACGATGTGAGTATCAGCATAATCCGATAGGAATCGGCGAGAAGCACCCGCGTTTTTGTTGGAAGTTGGTCTCGGACGAAAGAGCAGTCAGTCAAACGGCCTATGAGATTGAGGTTTCGAATGACGATACCTTTGCCAAGCCCCTTTGGACCTCAGGGAAAGTGGCTTCATCGCAATCGGTTCATGTGGAATTAAGCGAATGGAGTTTATCGTCTTGTAAGCGCTATACTTATCGAGTCCGCGCATGGAATCAAGCCGGGGAAGTATCGGAATGGTCGGATGCAGCCTATTGGGAGATGGGGAAACTGCAAGGAGAGAAATGGGTAGGGAAATGGATTTCGGCACCTAGGTCTTTGCTGCCTACTGACTCTGCGCATCTACCGCTGCTTCGCAAGAGCTTCAGCTTAAAGTCGCCCATTGCGAAGGCAAGAATATACGCCTCGGCCTTAGGCCTTTATGAACTGGAGCTGAACGGAAAGCGGGTGGGAGATTGTTATTTCACGCCCGGTTGGACAAGTTACGATCATACGATTCAGACACAGACCTATGACGTGACGGAGATGCTGCATTCAGGCCAAAACGCGATCGGCGCTTGGCTCGGAAATGGCTGGTACAAGGGACAATTGGCATGGGAGGATCGGAGTGCGATCTATGGAGAGCGTTTAGGACTTCTGCTGGAGCTACATATTACGTATGCAGACGGGAGCGAAGAAGTAATTGCAACCGATTCAAGCTGGCAGTCGGCCAAAGGCCCGATACAGATGTCGGAACTCTACCATGGTGAAACCTACGATGCGCGGCTGGAGCTGGAAGGGTTCAGTTCGGAAGATTATAACGCAAGTGATTGGCACGGTGTCGAGTTGATCGATCACGGTTACGAGAAACTGAAACCTCAGATTAACGAGCCCGTCAGAGCCGTTCAAACGGTGCGGCCCGTTGGATGTCTGACCACACCACAAGGTGAAACCGTCATCGACTTCGGACAGAATTTGGTGGGCTGGGTCCGATTTAGCGTGTCCGGTGCGAAGGGCACCGTGGTGACGCTGCAGCATGCGGAGATACTAGATTCCGATGGTAACTTTTATACGGAGAACCTCAGAACCGCTAAACAAACGATTCAGTACACGTTAAAAGGCGGCGGAAAAGAAACCTATGAGCCTCATTTTACGTTCCAAGGCTTCCGATATGTGCGTTTAGACGGTTTCACAGAGGAGCAGCTGGACCGGGGGGCTTTCGAAGCGGTTGTGCTTCATTCGGATTTTGAAGAGACCGGGACATTCCAATGCTCGGAACCCATGGTGAATCAATTGCAGAGCAACATTCGATGGGGACTCAAGGGGAATTTCCTGGATGTGCCCACGGATTGCCCGCAGCGTGATGAGCGGCTTGGCTGGACCGGTGATGCACAGATGTTTATTGGGACGGCGGCCTATCTTGCCAATGTAGCACCTTTCTTCACAAAATGGTTATCGGATCTGGCTGCAGAACAGCGCGATGACGGAGCCGTTCCATTCGTTGTCCCGCATGTGCTTGGCGATGAAGCATATGCTTCGGCCGCATGGGGAGATGCAGCAGTCATATGCCCGTGGACGGTATATGTCAATTATGGCGATCGACGGATATTGGAGCGTCAATATGAGAGCATGAAGAGCTGGGTCTCCTACATTCAGGCTCAAGGGGAAAATGAATATTTGTGGAATACCGGCTTTCATTTTGGCGATTGGTTGGGGCTGGATGCTAAATCCGGCGACTATGTGGGTGCTACAGAGCGGGATTTCATAGCGTCGGCGTTCTATTGTTATTCGGTAGAGCTGCTTAGGAAAACGGCCGTCGTATTGGGACAAGAAAAGGATGCGGCCGCGTATGCCATGCTTAAGGAACGGGTTGTCGCTGCATTTCGTAACGAATTCGTGACCCCGTCCGGAAGGCTCGCGGCAGCGACACAGACCGCGCATGTGCTTGCGCTCATGTTTGGCTTGCTGGATGAAGAGGCAGAAAAACGGGCAGCGAAACGTCTCTATTCGCTGCTGGAGGAAAGTAGATTTCATCTAACGACAGGCTTCGTGGGCACACCCTATATGAACCATGTATTAAGCCGGCATGGCATGCATGACGCGGCATATAAGCTGCTGCTGCAACGGGACTATCCATCTTGGCTGTATCCGGTTACGAAAGGCGCTACCACGATATGGGAGCATTGGGACGGTATTAAGGAAGATGGCAGCTTCTGGAGCCGTGACATGAATTCGTTTAATCATTATGCATACGGAGCCATTGGCGAGTGGCTGTATCGTACGGTTGCCGGCATCCAAACCGTAGAGGAAGCGCCGGGTTATAAACATATTGTGATTGCGCCTGTGCCGGGCGAAGGATTGACGTGGGCTGAAGGCAAGATCGATACGCTGTACGGAACCGTCCGGTCAAGCTGGAGAATGGAAAGTGGAGAGTTTCAATTGGAGGTAACCATCCCGCCAAATACAACGGCGGAAATCCGTCTGCCGGGCGCTTCTGATGCCTCAAGCGTTACAGAAGGAGAGGCGATAGCTCTAGACCAAGCGAGCGGGATTCATTCTATGCGTGATGGGGGAGCAGGTGTTGTGATTCAAGTGGGCTCAGGAGAGTATGCGTTCAGATATATTTATTCCTATCACGCAGTGAAGTAATGAGTATGCAGGGAGCTAAAGTTCCTTACCGTGTTGAATTACGGTAAGGAACTTTTTTTCTTCTTACATAGTCACATTTATGGGCGAATGCACATACAAATACAAAGTGATCTTAAGGAAGCGAGGGGAACTCTGTGGCAGTCATCAAAACAAATTCGAATGATGTGGATCTTCTGGCAAGATTGATCCGCGCAGAGGCAGAAGGTGAAGGCGAGCAGGGCATGCTCATGGTCGGGAATGTCGGCGTGAATCGGATAATGGGCAACTGCCTGGATTTTCGAAATATCCGCAACATGAACGATATGGTTTTTCAGAGCCCGGGTGGTTTTGAAGCAACACAGAAAGGCTATTTTTATCAACGGGCCAGGGATCGGGATCGTCAGCTTGCCCAAAGGGTGATCAATGGGGAGCGCATATGGCCGGCCAGCAACGCGCTGTGGTTTTTCCGCCCGGCAGGGGATTGCCCGGCAACCTGGTACAATCAGCAGAACACAGGCCGATTCAAAGCACACTGTTTCTTCACCCCGACATATGCCGATTGCCCGTCCGTTTTTTGATTCATGTTATACAACCGCTTAAGCGGGAGATATAAATTAAAGGAGGAAATTACTTATGTACAATCAAGGTGTGCCGCCTGTGAATTTCATGAATGGAGTCCGTTATCCGGGAGTGCCGAACCGCGGGACGGCTGGTTATACGGCGAACGTTCCACCGCAGGTGCCCAGCGGAAGCCCAATGACGCCGGGAGGCACCGTTGTTCCGGCACCGCCGCAATTCGAACAATCTTACGTCGAGAATATTCTTCGACTGAACCTGGGCAAACAGGGAACCTTCTACATGACGTATGAAAACAACTCGCAATGGAATGCCAAAGTGTTCACGGGTGTTATCGAAGCCGCCGGACGCGATCATATTATCATCAGCGAACGGACGACAGGACGCCGTATCATTCTACTGATGGTGAACCTGGATTATGTCGTGTTCGACGAGCCGCTTCAATACCAATATCCGGGCGTTATCGGCAACCCGCCTCCAACAGGAAGATAATTTCTAGCAGCAAATGCATAATAACCTTCGTTTACTTAGGTGTAGACGGGGGTTATTTCATTATGTTTCAGATGGCAAATATTCAGTGTTATGCGATTTTTTTCCGTTTAGGTGCGTGAATATATCGTATTCTATTAACATTTTGAATGTTTATTCATAGAATATATCAATTCATCGAAAAACGAGTGCTAACGGCTGAGAATCAAATTAAAGCTTATAACAACGCTGATTAATGTCATAAGACAACGTTTGACTGTGTATCGTAGTACTATATAATTACTTATATAGCTTGATGAAGTCGGAATAAGATAAGGAGATGAGACCATTGGGAAGTTGATGCGTAGTCCGAACACGTTGTTATGCTTGATGGCACCACACATTTTTAATAACCGAAGGAGGTGTTCCTATTCGTCATAGCATGCTGTATGGCGGGTAGGAGATCGATTGAGTGACCCCTTACCGAGTTTGATTAGTTTAACCTTGGTATTGATTCTCGTCCTGTTAAATGGATTTTTTGTATCGGCTGAATTAGCTTTCGTTAAAGTGAAAAGCAGCCGCATTGACGCTCTGGTCGAAGAAGGACATAGACGTGCAAAATTTGCGCAGAACATACTGAAGAACCTGGACGGATATATATCCGCATGCCAGTTAGGTATTACCATCGTGTCCATTGGACTCGGATGGATCGGCGAAAGAACGATATCCGCCATGATTACGCCTTGGTTTAATGGCATTGGCTGGAGCAATACAGCTGTTCATGTCGTGTCCTTGGTATTAGCCTTTATCCTGATTGCACTCATGCACATTGTATTTGGTGCATTGGCGCCTAAGACGGTGGCTGTTCGTAAAGCGGAACAAATAACGTTGCTATCAGCAGGTCCACTGCGGGTTTTTTACACCATCATGTTCCCGTTTATCTGGTTTGCCAATGGGCTCTCCAATAACGTTCTCCGCCTATTCCGGATGCAACCGGTGGTTGAACGGAATGTGCATACCGAGGAAGAACTGCGGGATATGATGAAAGAGAGCAGTGAGAGCGGCCTGATGGATAGCACGGATATGGTATTGGTAGACAACATTTTTGAATTTGCCGATACGACGGCAAGGGAGATCATGATCCCCAGAACAGAAATGATCTGCTTATACAACAATCTTTCATTGGAAGAAAATCTGAAGATCGCAAGCGAGGGGATGCGAACCCGTTATCCAATCTGTGACGAAGACAAGGATCATATCATTGGCTTTATTCACATTAAAGATCTGATGCGCGGATTCGTTCATGACCAGCTTTCCTTGATTCGCCCGATCATTGCTGTTCCTGAGTCGATCAAGATCAGTGATCTGCTGCGAAGAATGCAGCGGAGCAAGACGCAAATTGCCATTCTTATTGATGAATACGGCGGGACTTCAGGACTCGTAACCCTGGAGGACATTATGGAAGAAATCGTCGGTGAAATTCAAGATGAGTTTGACGAAGAGCGCCCGGGTATTGAAAAGGTGGGGGAGGATGAATACTCCATTGATGGATTGATGCTGATCGATGAAATTAATGACCAATTTGGTCTGAACGTGGATACAGAAGACTATGATACTATCGGTGGATGGCTGTCCTCACGTCTTGAGGTGCTGCTCCCACATAAAGGTCAATCTGTCATGTATGAGGATTATCGCTTTGTGATTGAGGAGACCGAGAATAAACGGATTTCGCGGATTCGTCTGATCAGACAGCAGCAGCAGCTGATTCAGGAAGAAGCAGGCGCGTAAACTGGATATTAGAAGAAGTAGCGACATATTATGCCGCTACTTCTTTTTATTTGCAAAGAAGTTTCAATAATTATATCAAACTGTGAAAAATTAGATACTTTTGTGTCGAAATCATGTGTTAAAATATGGATGTTCCTAATATATTGAAAGAAAGGTGATATGATGTCAAAAGTACGCAGTCCTAAACGTATAGCTTCAGCGCTTGCAGTCAGTGTTCTACTAAGTTTATCTCTAGCGGGAGGGGCATACGCGGATTCCGCTGCAGACATTGCACCCGGTGCTTTAACCACTCCGCCTCCGGTGGAAATGAATCTGAACTCTTCTATCAACATTTTAGCCAATAAATATTTGATGAATTATTTTTCTTCAATTGGGAAAGTAAGCAGTACTCAAGTAGGCATAAGCGGTACTACCAGTGCTTCTCAAGCTGTTGATTCTCTGGGAATCAATTATGTTCTTCAACGCTGGACGGGCTCTGCTTGGGTTGATGCGGGAGCTTCATACGATAACGGAACGAATAAGGCCTCGCTGAGCGGAAGCAAAACTTTCAATGTGCAGGCGGGTTATTATTATCGAGCTAAGACGATTCACTGGGTCAATGAGAGCGGTACATATGAAGAAGGGACTTATCACACGAGTTCGGTTTTGGTGGAGCTATAATTCGAATACGGATTTATAAAGGAGTGCCCCAAAAGATCATAGATCTTGCGGGGCATTTTCTTTTTTTTCGTTGAAAGACGCTCCGTGAAGAATCGTCTCACCCATCGATGGCTTTATAATCTGCTCATGTGGACAACCATAAAACAAAAAGGTCGAAGACCAGCCCTCAATTTGAGCCTGTCTTCGACCTTTTTACGGTGCATAAATGATAGATCCAGGCTATTTTTCAAAGAAATAATATACTTTGGGACAGCCAGTTCTTTTTTAGATTATCTAAAAATCATTGTATGCTGTTTGCAATTTTTGTGAGTTCTTCTTCAGTAAAGAAGCCGCTAATGGATACAACTACTTGATCATTATCGTATAAGAAGCGAAGGTTATTTTCGGTTAAATAGGCTTTCGCTCCGGATTCAAGCACAATAGTCTTCTTGATATCCCCATTGAGATTGATCATTTTGCCAAGTTGCATCCCGATGAGATCAATATAGAAAAACTTATCATCCGAATTTTTATAATGAAGATGAAGCTCGTCAACAACTGGATTTTCCTCCGTTGTTAATGCGGTAGCCTCATGGAATTTGTAATCTTCCGGAAGATAATTGATCTTTGGTATTTTAAAAACGGCACGTTTTTGCGATTCTGTCAGAGATTCATCGGTATCTGTGAAAGGAACATATTCGGTGTCCACTAATTCAGCTGGCGGTACATACTCTTCTGGCTCTATTCCTTGTTCCGGTGGGGGAGCGGTTAATGCCTTGCCCTCATCAACAGGCTCTCGCATACCGAATATTTGAGTAACCACACCATTTCCCCAATCCTTGATCTCCTGATAAACCGGTGTTACCGCTTGAGTTACAGAGGATGGAGAGAATATCAACGCACCAAAGGCCATCGATGCGGCGATGACTCCGGCTAACTGAAATCTGTGTCGACGCTGTTTCTTTTTGTTAGCCTGATTGATTTGTTGCTTGACCTGCTGCCAGGATTGTCGTTTGGACTCGTTGTCAGTAGGGAGTGAGGAACGTGATGCTGCACGATCAAAGGCTTCGTCAAAGGCCTCGTCAAACCAATCATCGTATTTTTCGTTGCTCATCCAATTCACCCCACTCTCTATACAGCATTTTTTTTACGGATTCTCTGGCTCGAAACAAGCGCTGCTTCACGATCTCTTCGCGAGTATTCAGCAGCTCTGCGATTTCCCTGTACGTCAGACTATGCTTCCAACGGTACTCAATCAATAGCTTGTATTCAGGCTTCAATTGGTCGAGGTAATGCTCGATGGATTCCTCCAGCATATTCGACTCCACCTGATGTTCCACGTTTGTGGAAGAAACTGCCACGTCCTCTTCATTAATAAAAACACTCTCGACATCCACTTGGTTACGGTATTTTTTATTTTTTCTTAAATAATTCATCGTTGAGTTTTTGGCGACGACTCGGAGCCATCCCCGCATCTTGCTTTCCGTTTCAAAATTCGGCTTACTAGTGATCACTTTTATAAAGGACTCCTGAATGATATCCTCAACAGCAGCATGATCCCGTACGACATACAGTATCTGTCCATAAACGAGGTCATAAAATTCATAATAGATTTCTTCCTGAATAGGTTCGCTCAGATCAGCGAAATCTGCTGCAAGGAGGAGCTGTAATCGGTTGGACACGCGATAATCCCCTCTCTGGTGTAACCATCCTATTTCTCTCATCATTTTACAACATATCGGGTAAAAAAGCCCTACTAATTCTAATAACAGGGGGCTCTGAAGACTGTTTCCGCAAAATGGGTCTATCCTTATGAAGTCATGTGTTTGAAGTGCTTTAGCTTATGAGTTAAAATGGCAAGTCATAGACATGCGTCCATCTCTTCATCATATGCTCGGCAACCTATCGGTATTAATCGAAATAGGCTTGAAGTTGCATCGGGAAGGGAAGGGAAGGGAGGGAAGGGACTAGAAATTCCACTATGAATAAAAAAACAGAGCGGCCTCTGAATTTAAAGGCCGCTCTGTTACAGCGCTACGATCTCATTGCGGATGTGTCTGTTTTACGAATAGCGGAATTGCAGCGGTTTAAGCCCAATTCCCGTCGATGAATACGGGTTCCTCCGTGCCATCATGAGTGATTCCGGTAATATTAAGCTCTTTGGAGCCCATCATGAAGTCGACGTGGGTAATGCTGGTGTTCAGACCGCTTGCTTGAAGCTGTTCGGACGTCATGGTCTTGCCGCCTTCAAGGTTAAAGGCATACGCGCTGCCGATGGCCAGGTGACAGGAGGCATTTTCGTCAAACAGCGTGTTGTAATACAAGATGCCGCTTTCCGAGATCGGAGAGCGATAAGGCACAAGCGCAACCTCGCCAAGATAATGCGAGCCTTCATCCATGGAGATCAGGCGGGTTAAGGTATCCTCGCCCTGTTCCGCGGAGAAATCAACGATGCGACCATTCTCGAACGTAATCGAGAAATTGTCGATGATGTTGCCGCCGTAGCTCAAAGGCTTCGTGCTGCGTACCGTGCCGTTCACGCCTGTTTTGAGCGGAGCGGTGAATACTTCCTCCGTCGGAATGTTGGCAACGAACCGCTCGCCTTTCTCGTTGTGGCTGCCCGCCTGGGCCCAAATATGCCCCTCCGGAAGCTCGATCGTAAGATCCGTTCCCGGTGAAGTGAAGCGGAGCTTATGATACTTCTTGGCATTGAGCTCATCCGATTTGTGCTGGAGGGTCGTGATATGCTCTTCCCATGCACCAATGGGATCTTCGAGATCCGCACGAACGGCGTGGAAAATCGCGTCCCACATTTTGTCCACCTGCTGCTCGGCCGGAACGTCAGGGAAGACCTTGGCAGCCCAATCAGGGGAAGCGTAGGCAATGCCGGTCCAGCTCATTTTATCGGCTTGCTGATACTGCCGGTATTTCGCCATGGCTGCGCCATATGTACGCTGGTAATTGGAAATACGCTCTGGATCCACGCCTTTGAGCAGGTCCGGGTTCGAGGAGAGAATTGTCAAGAAAGCAGCTCCTTGCTCGGCAAGCTCGGTTACTTCCTCCGCATAATATGTCGGCGGCTCCAGAAAAGCTTCGTCTGGTGCCAGATCATACCGTATCCGGTTCACAACCTCATCACTGTAATTCACCTTAACTTGCTTGGCGCCCGTTTCATAAGCTTTCTTCACGATAAGACGTACTAGCGGCGCGGCATCGATCATTGCGTTAACAACCAGCGTTTGTCCCGGCTGCACATTGGCACCCACCTTGACTGCAAGCTCCGCATAGCGTTCCAATTTTTGTTCAAAGTTGGACATGACAGCCCCTCCATTTCTTTAATGCTAACTATAAGTAATCTCATGCGATTTCTTAATTATCCCACAATTTTTCTGTTTGTAAATCAACCTCAGGTCAATTAATGGCCGCAAAATTTCAAAGAAAGCAGCTACTTCATAAGAAATAGCTGCTTATTCTGTATCGTTTCTTAAAATGCCCAGTTTCCTTTCAGGAATACTGGTTCTTCCTTGCCATCTGCCGTCACTCCGTAAATATCCATTTCGCCGGAGCCGATCATGAAATCAACATGGGTTACGCTCGTATTGAGACCGTTCTGAATCAATTGCTCCTGATTCATATCTTTTCCGCCTTCTAAGCAGAAAGCATATGCACTTCCGAGGGCAAGGTGGTTGGAAGCATTCTCGTCAAACAACGTATTGTAATACAGGATGTTTGACTCCGAGATCGGAGATTGATGCGGCACAAGCGCCACTTCTCCAAGATAACGGGCACCTTCATCCATGCTCAGGAGACGCTCAAGGGTCTCATAACCTTGCTCTGCCGTGAAGCTGACTACTTTACCTTTTTCAAAAGTAAGGGAGAAATTGTTCACGATGTTACCGGCATAACTCAATGGCTTCGTACTATGCACGGTTCCGTTGACGCCTGTTTTGAGAGGAGCGGTAAATACTTCTTCTGTTGGCATGTTGGCCACAAAGGAATGTCCTCGCTCGTTAATGCTGTCGCCTTGTGCCCAAATATGTCCTTCCGGCAGCTCGATGGTAAGATCGGTTCCCGGTGCGATATAGTGGAGTTTCTTGTATTTCTTAGCGTTCAGCACGGAGGATTTCGCTTCAAGCACTTTGAGGTGCTTGTTCCAGGCTTCCACCGGGTTATCCTGGTCCACGCGTACGGTGTGGAAAATGGCATCCCATAATTTTCCAACCTGCTCGGACTCCGGCGCATCCGCGAATACCTTGGCAGCCCAAGATGCCGAAGGAACTGCGATCAGGCACCAGCTAAACTTGTCGGACTGCTGATAGGCACGGTATTGCTTTAATGCCTCGCCGCGCGCTTTGTAGAAGTTTCCGATACGCTCGGAATCAATGCCGCTGAGCAAATCGGGATTTTCGGCAAGCACATGCAGAATGGCTGCGCCGTTCTCCACCAATTCCGTCATTTCACCGGCATACCATTTTGGGGCTTCGGTAAAGACATCATCCGCAGCCTTTTCGAATTGAAGTCTTGTTATCATTTCGTCGGTCCACAGGATCTTGACCAGGCGGGCACCCGCTTCGTATGCCTTTTTGGCAATCAAGCGAGTGAACTCGGCGGAATCAACAGGAGCATGAACCACTAAAGTTTGTCCTTCCTGTATGTTAACTCCAACCTTTACAGCCAACTCGGCATATTTGTCCAAGTATGTATTGAAATCGGACATTTGGTACCCTCCAATGCAATTTAATTTACCAACCCATATTATACTAGATCAAGCCGCATAAGAAAAACAATAATCAGCTGCCAAGAAAAGTGATATACTGAGTCTTGTGAGTGCTTTACAATGTAATGAAGGAGCGTGGAAACGTGTCAGAAGTCCGAATCGAGCGTGCGGATATGAAGCGGGATGATAGCGATCAGTTCGTAGGATATACCGTATTTTCTATAGATGGACATGCATCAGCCTACGAGATCACATTCCTGAGCAAGAATGGCCGGGACTGGGACTACAGCCTGAACTTCGCTGGCGAGCCGGGAATCGAGGAGCAGTTTCTTCAGATTGACGAGCGGATTGAAGCCGACAACGAGTTGTTTGATGATTTGCTGGATGCAGCCATCGATGCTAGTGAGTTCGGCGAATAAAAGACGAATCAAAATGGATTCCAATGAAAACAAACCGTACACCTCCCATGGAAGGGAAGGGTACGGTTTGTTTAAGGTTATAGAATCTATAAGTTTTCAGCGGGTATGAACAACTTACCCTATCGTAATTCGGCCTTCCGGATGGCGGTACAGTTCTTTATTATTCTTGCGGCTAAGCGCGTAAGCAAGGGTTAACGGACCTAAGCGACCAAGGAACATGAGCAGGGCAATGGTGACCTTGCCAACACCGGACAGCTCGGTTGTAAGTCCCATGGATAACCCGGCTGTACCGAACGCGGATACGGCTTCGAACAGAATTCTTAAGAATTCGCCAGATTCCGTAACGGACAGAAACATGGAAGCTCCTACCAACAGCAGCAACGATAGTATCGTCAGCGTAATGGAACGGTAAACCAGGGCTTGGGAGATTCGATTGCGATAGAGAACAACATCACGTTTTCCCTGGATCATCGTAACGACGGCACCAATGAGTACGGCGAAAGTAGTCACCTTAATTCCGCCTCCTGTTGATCCGGGAGCTGCCCCGATGAACATCAGGATAATCATGAAGAACTGGGAGGATTGCTCCAGACTCGCGATGTCCAAAGTGCTGACGCCACCGGAACGAGGAGTGATCGATTGGAATAGGGAAGCCATGATTTTTACCGGGTACGAGAGCGGCCCTAAGGTTTTGGGATTGCCGTGCTCCAGAATAAAGATCATGACAGCCCCGATTACGATTAACAGTGACGTCACGGTTAATACAACCTTGGAGTGAAGAGACAGTTTCTTGCACTTCGGGTATTCAATAAGATCAAAGATGACGATGAAGCCGATTCCCCCAAGGAAGATCAAGAACATAATGATTATATTGACAAAAGGATCCGCTACATAGGTTGCAAACCCTGAGAAGGGTCCGTGAATTTGGCCAAAGAGGTCAAAGCCTGCATTGTTGAATATGGAAATGCTCTGAAATATGCCGAAGTAAGCCGCATCTGCAAGCGGCATAATGGCAGAGAACCTGAGCGTCAGCAGCAACGCGCCTACGCCCTCAATGATCAGAGCGTATATGAGCACTCTGCGGATGAGATCCACAATCCCTTGAATTTGGTATTGTCCCATCGCTGCCTGAAGGATCATGCGCTCGCGAAGCGAGATTCTGCGATTGAACATCAATGCAATCCAGGTGGCTGAGGTCATAAAGCCCAATCCGCCAAGCTGAACGAGCATGAGCATAACAATTTGTCCAAACATGGACCAATGAGTCCCTGTATCCACAACGGTTAAACCCGTTACACTGATGGCGGAAACCGCTGTGAATAGAGCATCTACAATCGAGGTAGAGCTCCCGTCTGCCGTAGCGATGGGAAGTTTAAGCAGGAATGTCCCGATCAGTGTAATCGAGGCAAAGCCGATCGCCAGAAATTTGGGAGGGGTCATTTGGTTGCGAAGGTCTTTCTTTTTCATGCCAATTATCCTTTTCCGAATGTTATAATTTTAAAATCATTCTCTAATATAACACGAAAGGTGAATCATTTAACCATCATGAATTCGAACCGAGCACCGATTCCCGTATTTATTCCTCTATTTATCGGCATCATAGCTATTTCTTTTTCCTCGATTTTTGTAAAATGGTCCAGCAGCCCCGTATCCATTCAAGCGATGTACAGACTGGTGATCACGTTCCTGATCATGCTGCCCTTCGCGGGAAAATACGTGCCGGATATCAAATCGCTGAAGCGAACAGATCTGCTGCTGCTCCTTCTATCCGGAGCGATGCTGGCTCTGCATTTTTTGTTATGGATGGGCTCCTTGAAGTGGACGAGCGTAGCCAGCTCCACGATTATCCTTGCTCTTCAGCCGGTATTCGTGATGATGGGTGCTTACTTCTGGTTTAAGGAGAAAACATCGCTGGCGGCGATCAGAGGCATGGCCATCGCCTTTCTCGGCGTCTTCCTTCTCATTGGAAGCAGTGGGCTTAGTGGGAGCAAGGGGCATTTGACAGGTGATATCATGTCTTTGCTGGGGACGGCTGCGGTTGCCGTCCATATGCTGCTGGGTCAATTGCTGCTACGGCGTCTGCCGTCATTCCTATACAGCTGGCTTGTCTTTGCGGTAGCGGCGTCCGTATTGGCGGTTTATAACGTGGGCATGAACATTCCAATGACGGGGTATTCCGGACGAGAGTGGGGGATATTTGCCTTACTGGCTGTCGTGCCAACGGTATTCGGTCATCTGCTATTTAACTGGTTGATGAATTATGCCACAGCCTCAACCGTATCAATGAGCGTTCTCGGAGAGCCGGTTGGAGCGAGTGTACTGGCTTTTCTCCTGTTGAATGAGTCGATGAGTTCCCTGCAGGCGGCAGGGGGAGCGCTTGTGCTGTTAGGGCTGGTATTATTCTTGAAAGTCGGGAAATCAAAAAAGCAGCCTGTAGACATTCAACCCGAAGCGCTGGGGTGAACTTCGCGTTATTTTTGCCCTGGCGGAGTAGTTATGATTGAATTTGCGTACACTGATCCTAAAAAGTAAAATCCTTACAAAAATGGATGTTGACTCGAAAAGGGGTTTCGTGCGTGAAAGCAGTCACTTATCAAGGCAGACATCGGATCCAAGTGAAGGAGATGAAGGACGCCGTCCTTCAGCACAGCGAGGATGTCCTGATCCGAGTCACCACCACGGCCATCTGCGGATCGGATTTGCATTTATATAACGGTGGATTAAAACAGCTGACCGATGATTACATTATCGGCCATGAGCCTTTGGGAATCGTTGTGGATGCAGGTTCGGAAGTAAGCAGGGTCAAAGTGGGTGACCGTGTAATTATTCCTTTTATCATATCTTGCGGAAAATGCCTCTTCTGCCAGAATCACATGGAGAGCCAATGCGATTATGCGAATGAAGCCAAGAATACCGGCGGTTTTTTTGGATATAGTGATGCGTTCGGCGGTTTTCAAGGTGCCCAAGCAGAGCTGTTGCGTGTCCCTTACGGAAATTCCATGCCCTTTGTTATTCCTGAGGACGCCGAGATGGAAGATGAGAAGCTGCTCATGCTCTCCGATGCGCTGCCCACAGCCATCTGGAGCGTGGAGAACGGAGGGGTTAAACCGGGCGATGTCGTGATTGTTCTGGGCAGCGGTCCGATTGGATTGCTGACGCAGAAGTTTGCCTGGCTAAAAGGCGCGAAGCGGGTGATTGCGATTGATCATGTGGATTACAGGCTGGCGCATGCGAAACGGAGCAATCTTGTGGAAACCTACAATTTTGAGAAAATCCCCGAAATCGAGCATTATATCCAAGAGATCACCAAGGGCGGCGCAGATGTTGTCATTGATTGTGTAGGTCTGGACGCCAAACGGACCCCTGCTGAAATGCTGGGCAGCATGCTGAGGCTGCAGGGAGGCTCATTGGGTGCTTTCCGCATGGCTGTGAGTATGGTTCGTAAATACGGGACCATCCAGCTAACCGGCGTGTATGGGCTTGTTTATAATGCATTTCCGCTGGGAGAGCTGTTCGAACGCAATATTATGTTAAAAATGGGGCTGGCACCGGTCATTCATTACATGCCGCACCTATATCAAATGTTGAAAGAGGGGACTGTAGATCCTTCGGATATCATCACACACCGGCTCCCGATGGAGAAGGCTGCCCATGGCTACGATATCTTCAATGAACGAAAGGATGGCTGTATCAAAGTCATCCTGAAACCTTAAGCAGCCAAATAAACCGAAAGAAGAAGCGTTCTTGGCGAATGAGGAGCATTCCCGGGACGCTTTTTTGATGGAAAAACGGTATAACAGCGTTGACAAGGCAGCAGGAAGAATTCATAGTAATTAAAAATAGAATTGTAGAGTAAGAGAGGAATCGAACACAGATGAGCACCAAGTCAGAACGGCTTCCCGCAGGTATAGAGGGAAACCAAGGAAGCCAGGGAAACACCTATCTTCAAGGCTTCAAAGATTGTATTCCAACCCTCCTGGGCTACCTGAGCATCGGTTTTGCGGCAGGTGTTGTCGAGCGCACAGCAGGTTTCAGCCTGCTCGAGATTGCGCTCATTTCGCTGCTGCTCTATGCGGGCTCCGGGCAATTTATTGCTGCAGGGATGATAGCGGCTGCTAGCCCGATCCTATCGATCATTGTTACGATATTTTTTGTTAATGCCAGGCATCTGCTGTTAAGCGCCGCGATTGCCCCGTACTTTAAAGGGCTTTCCTCGGGAAAAAGCTTCTTTATCGGCTCCCTGTTAACTGACGAGACATTTGGTGTTGCGGCAGCCAAGGCCACCGAGCAGAAGAGACTCGGCTATCAATGGATGGTCGGCCTGAATATCACGGCGTATCTGTTCTGGTGTGCAGCCAACGTAGCGGGGGGGCTAGTCGGGGAGTGGATTCCGGATCCGGAGAAGTTTGGCCTGGATTTTGCATTGCCCGGGATGTTTATTGGATTGCTGGCTCTGCAATGGATCAGCCGGAAGAAGTATAAGCTGGACTTCATGGTGGTTATGATTGCCGCCGTTTCGGTGGTAGCAGTCAGTACGATTCTGCCGGGAAGCGCGGCGGTGATTGTCGCAATTATGGTTGCGGCTACTGCAGGGATGGTGATCGAACGATGGAAATAAGATGGCATATCGCCATACTGATTATCGGTTGTGCTGTCGTAACCCTCATTCCAAGGGTTTTGCCGCTTATGATCCTAAGCAAGCTCCGCATTCCAGAGATGATGATCCGGTGGCTCAATCATGTACCGATTGCCGTCATGGGAGCGCTGCTAGCCCAGGAGCTGCTCCTATCGGATGGACGTGTAGATCCAGGTGGGCATACACTCGAATTGATTGCGGCCGTGCCCGCTTTCCTCACCGCTTTTCTCACGAAAAGCCTGTTTGCCACCGTCATCGTCGGGATCCTGACTTTGGTGGGACTCCGCCTGTTTTTCTGACAAAACGAAGCGCTATGTTTGGAATGTTTTTCGTATCCCTAACCGGAACGATTAAAAACAGCCATATTCCTTGGAATGACGAGGAATATGGCTGTTTCTATGTTCATTTGCTACCGTTCATTTGGGAAACTAGGATGTGCGAAGCCAGTGGCGGTAGGTTTCTTCCATTCCTTCTTCCAGGCTAAAAAACGGGCTCCACTGCAGCAATGCCCGGGTTCTCTCATTATTCAGGCAGCTATGCCGAATATCGCCGTTCTTCGCAGGCAGATAGTTGACATCAATGCGGTCAGGATGCAGCCTGCTGATGTGATCGACGAGTGAATTGACGGTATGACCGGTGCCGGTGCTAACATGAAGAACGCTCTCATCCCCGTGTTGGATGGAGGCGAGGTTTGCTTCAACCACATCCTTAACATAAATGAAATCCCGGGTTTGTTCGCCATCACCGTATATACGAAACGGTATCCCTTTACGCAGGCGATCACCAAATACCGCCACAACGCCGCCTTCCCCCTTCGTAGTCTGACCCGGACCGTAGACATTCCCATAACGAAGAATGGTGTACTGCAGGCCGAAGAAGCGGTGGTATAAACGGATATATTGCTCGCCTGCCACCTTGGAAAGTCCATAGAAGGAGATCGGATTAACCGGATCATCCTCCGTTAGCTGAGATTTCTCCAGGTCTCCATATACGCCTGATGTCGAAGCAAACACAATTTTACGAACGCCAGCCATGCGGCAAGCTTCAAGTATATTGATGGTGCCCATGACATTCGCATCCGCATCAAGCCCAGGCTCCTTGATCGACTGCTGCACGTTGGCCTGTGCCGCCAAGTGAAACACAACGTCCGGTTTCAGTACAGAAATATACGCTGTTGTCTGCTGACTGTTGACATCGGCTACATGTAAAATCGCCTCGCTGTGAAGGCGACCCGGATCTCCGGTTGTCAGGTTATCAATCACATGGACTTCATAACCTTGATTAACGAGTCTGTTCACCAGGTGGGAGCCGATAAAGCCCGCTCCGCCGGTTACAACCATCTTCATGTCGTAAACCCTCCAGCCTTTTGATTGGAATGCTTTATCCTACGTGATACGGGAGGTTCGTGCATTGGACAATTGACAGGGGGGGCGAAGGAATGGGCAGATTAGATTGACGTTTACATTCCTGTTATAATGGAAACTGCAATTTAACATTATATTTACACAAAAGAGGGAATGGAAAATGGAACGCTACCTTGAACAAAGGTTGAAATTAAGCATACTCGTTTTTTTGACGCTCTTATTGAAGTTGATCCTTCTAAGAGTGTTTCTGTTTAATGGGGTCGTATGGGGTAAGGTGCTTACCGACGCGCTATCTCTATTGGTCCTGATTAGCTTACTGGAGCTGATCCTGCCGGTAAGAGGGAAAAAGATGGTCTATGTGATCCTAGATGTCGTATTATCTTTTATCATGTTTGCGTCAGCGGTTTATAACGTTCATTTTGGCTCCATACCGACGTATACCGCGCTTGCGGGTATCGGTCAAGTAAACCAGGTAAGAGCCAGCATTACGGCTTTGTTAGAACCGGAGCACTTTCTCTTCTTCCTGGACCTGCTAGTCCTATTGGTCATATGGGCGGTTCGAAAAATTCGTTCGCGCTCACGAAGAGGATTGCACTTTGGTGGAGTCCGTTCCAGTTATTCCGCATCCTATTCGCGCAGACCTGGAATGAAGTGGCGCATCTCCATGACAGTTGTGCTGGTCATTACGGGTGTTCTGTCCGGACTTATCATCCATAAAGAATGGGGAATCGAGAATGAAATCGTGCGAGCGGAGCAGATGGGCTTTATGAATTATCAGGTATCGGCCGTGATCCGGAATTCGCAGGAGAATCGTGCCCTGGCCGAAGGGAGTCTGCAGGACACCATTCTGCGGTCCCAGCAGCTGCTGGCGACCTATCCTTACGTTAAGGAAGCAAAGGACAAGCCGGACTACTTCGGCGCTGCCAAAGGCAAAAATCTGATCATCGTTCAGATGGAATCGCTGCAGAACTTTCCGGTGGGTCAATCCCTGAATGGTCAGGAGCTGACACCGGTGATGAACCAGCTTGCGGATGGCGGCCTATATTTCCCGCATATCTTCCAACAGATCGGGCAAGGCAACACTTCCGATGCCGAGTTTGCGGTCAATACATCGATTTATCCGACCGGAACGGTGGCGATGTCCACCGGGTTCGGAAATAAAGAGCTGCCGGGTCTGCCGCGGCTCTTGAACAAGCACGGGTATATTACTACGACATTCCACGTGAATGATGTGAAGTTCTGGGATCGAAGCAAACTGTACCCGGCACTTGATTTTCAGCATTATTACGACAAGCCGTACTTCACGAATGATAACTTCAATGAATTTGGACCTTCCGATGAAGAGTTGTTCCGTGTCGGCGTGGACAAGCTGCTGGAGAATCAACAGCAGAACAAGCCTACCTATGCCCATTACATCACGGTATCCAACCATTCTCCATACCATGTGAAGGATGAATTCACGAAGATCACCCTGCCGGCTGAGCTGGAAGGGACCCATCTGGGGAATTACCTGAAGTCGGTGAATTATTCTGATTATGCACTCGGAACGCTGGTTGATCGTCTGAAGCAGAACGGGTTGTGGGAGGATACCGTACTGGTTGTGTACGGGGATCACTTCGGGATCAATCCGGCAGAAGCGGACGCCAATATGATCTCGTCAACGTTAGGGATTCCTTACCATGAGCGGGTCAGCCGATTTAACATCCCGCTTGTCATTCATGTACCCGGGATGAAGGAAGGAAAGGTTATCGAGCAGGTGGGGGGTCAGGTCGATATTCTGCCAACCGTCGCTAACCTTTTAGGTATATCGCTGGACGATGAAGGTTTTAACGCATTTGGCCATGACCTGCTGAATGTGGACCGCAATGTAATCGGGATGAGATATTATTTACCGACAGGGTCTTTCTTTAATAATGACATTCTGTTTGTGCCTGGGGACGGGTTTGAGGACGGCACGGCGGTATCCTTGAAGACGCTCGAGCCCGTAACGGACATCACGCAGTATCGCAGCGATTATGATTATATTCTGCAGTTAATGAAGCTGTCCGATGAATATGTGAAAATGCTGCCCAAGCGAGCGCCATAAAGTCAATGAGTGGTTAACGAGAAAGAGGATTGTTTCATCCAGCCTGACGCAGGCATGGATAATGCAGTCCTTTTTTTCTTGTGCAAAAGCTGCGATGGAGGATTGCCTCTGTTTCGTCATCTGTGCTATTATTACCCATATTGTTAACCTTATTATATATAAAAATGGTTGACATTAAAAACGGAGAGGGAGAATGAAGATATGACGACTCAAATCCATTATGATTGGGCGACGCTGGCTGACCATGTTGTGCAAGGGCATGATATTACGCCGATTGAGGCTTTGGCAATTCTATGCAGCGAGGATCAGGAACTGCTGACGGTTATGCAGGCTGCATATCGCATCCGCCGCGAGTATTACGGAAATAAGGTCAAGCTGAACATGATTGTAAACGCCAAGTCCGGTCTGTGTCCTGAAGATTGCGGATACTGCTCCCAATCCATTGTTTCGGAAGCGCCTATCGATAAATATGCCTGGCTTACCAAAGACAAAATTCTCGAAGGCGCGCGTGAGTCGATTCGCCGAAAGGCGGGCACCTACTGCATCGTGGCTTCCGGTCGCCGTCCTACCAATCGAGAGATTGATCATGTAGTCGCAGCGGTGAAGGAGATTACACAGACTACTCAGCTGAAGGTGTGCTGTTGCCTGGGTTTTTTGAATGAGGACCATGCACGTAAGCTCGCCGATGCCGGTGTGCATCGATATAACCATAATTTGAATACTTCCAAAGATAACTATGAACAGATTACGACCACGCATACATACGATGATCGGTTAGATACCGTGAAGCAGGCAAGCTCTTCCGGAATGTCCCCTTGTTCCGGAGCTATCTTCGGAATGGGCGAGAGCCTGGAAGAACGGGTGGAGATTGCGTTTGCTCTGAAATCGCTTGGAGCGGATTCGATTCCTTGCAATTTTTTGAATGCGATTGAAGGCACTCCGCTTGAAGGGCGCAAGGAATTGACCCCGACGATGTGTTTGAAGATTCTTGCCATGATGCGGTTTGTTAACCCCACGAAAGAGATTCGAATTGCAGGGGGACGCGAAGTGAATCTGCGCTCCTTGCAGCCGCTGGGGTTATATGCAGCCAACTCGATTTTCATCGGCGATTATTTAACGACAGAAGGCCAGGCACATACCGCAGACTGGGGATTGATTGAAGACCTGGGCTTTGAAATTGAGGAATGCGCTCTGTCATGATGTATTGACATTTAGACATGAAGCACATACTATATACCCGTAGGGGTAGGGACTGGGGGTTGAATGTCCCGTGCTCTTTCCACCAAGCATCAAGCTGATGCACTTGACAATGATGGGGGAATGCTGCGTGCTGATTGCATCTGCCGCTCTGATTATATTTATATTCAGTATATATTACCGGAGGTATGTACCTATAACTGGCCTGCGGTTCATGAAGTGCAGTGAACTTCGACAGGCTCAGAAGGAATGTCCGAATCTAAAAGTGCTCGATGTACGCGATGTATCCGAATATATGGCCTGTCCGCAGAAAGAGACGATTAACATCTCTCTCGGAAGATTGCCGTATGTGTGGGAGCAGGAGCTCAGACCCGATGACTCCGTGGTCATTGTAACGCCGAAGCGTTCGGATGGAATCCTGGCTGCTCGCAAGCTGAAGAAGGCTGGCTTTACTTCGCTTTTTTATTTGCAGGAGGATTGCACGGCTTGCAATTCCATGCAACATGTTTCACTGAATTAATAATGATCTGATCAGCAGACTCATGCTGGTCAGATTTTTTTTGTTTTCGGGTGAAAGGATAAAATTTGACAATGATAATCGTTATCATTTAGAATGAAAGAATATCGTTCATTTTACGGTTATTTTCGCTAAGGGAGTGTTCGTTCAATATGTTGATCGAGACGAAAACGATTATTGTTAAAGCAGGCACATCCAATTTGGTTGTTGAGCGTTTTAGCAAACCGGGACCCATTGAAGAAATTGAAGGTTTCATCGATCTGAATGTCCTTGTTAAGAATGCAAAGCGTACCGACGAAACGGAAGAAGTCATCGTCATGATTCGCTGGGAATCCAAAGAAGCTTGGAAACGCTGGGAAACCAGTCCCGCACATATTCAAGGACATCGTGATAAACGCGGCAAGCCGCAGCCTGAGCATGTGATTAGCTCCAGCCACGGCATGTATGAGATTATGGCATCCAAAGGACCGAGACCTGTTCAACAGGCATAATATCTTTATTATCCAAAAAAGAAGCGGCTGCTAAAGTCGCTTCTTTTTTTGTCCCATTGTAACGTCGGATGGGGCTATCAGGGGTTAAAGCGATAGATTTTAGGGAACCGTAAAGGGATGAAAGACAGGATCAGCTAATCATTCCACCTACTGTTTGGAGGAAGTCACCTATGTATCATCTATACAGCCATAATGATCTGGATGGTGTCGGTTGCGGCATTATCGCCAAATGCGCTTTCGGCGAAGGAATTGATGTCCGTTACAACTCCATTCACGGTTTGAATCAGCAAGTCGCAAGGTATTTGAACCGGACTTCCGTACAGGAGAATCCGTATGATGTGTTGTTTATTACGGATTTGTCCGTCGCTCCGGATATGGAGAAGGAACTGAACGTGTTTGTTGAAGAGGGAGGGCAGGTGCAGCTTATCGATCACCACAAAACGGCTCTTCACTTGAATGAATATAGCTGGGGGCAAGTGGATGTCACGCATCGGGACGGCCGCCTAGCATCGGCAACCTCACTATTCTATGAATATTTAATTGAGCATGGACATCTGGGCAGAAGCGAAGCACTGGACGAATTCGTAGAGCTGGTCCGCCTCTATGATACGTGGGAATGGGAAGAGAATCAGAAGATTGAGGCTAAACGTCTGAATGATTTGTTCTATATGTTGTCCCTTGACGAATTTGAGAGCAAGATGACGCAGCGTCTGCGGGAGCAGGGGGGCTTCTTCTTTGATGAGTTTGAAGAGAAAATATTGGACATGGAAGAGAATAAAATCGATCGTTACATCCGCCGCAAGCAGCGGGAACTCATTCAGACCTTCGTGGGGGAGCATTGCGTAGGCATCGTGTATGCCGAATCCTATCACTCTGAGCTTGCCAGCGAGCTGGGAACGACATATCCTCACCTGGATTACATTTCCATCTTGAACATGGGGGGAAGGAAAATGAGCCTTCGTACGATTCATGATCACGTGGATGTGTCCGAAGTCGCGATGCGATACGGGGGAGGCGGTCATCCCAAAGCAGCGGGGTGCACGATTAACGAGGAAGTGTATCAATTATTTGCTGCTGACCCGTTTGAGCTGGAGCCGATCCGGTTCGACGCTTCACGGAATCAGTTCAACATGAAGGGGACGGAGTCCGGCGTTCTTTACGAAAGTTGGAGTGAGGATCTGCTGTTTGTTTATGCCCACGCCGGGGAATGGATTGTCGAGTGGAACGGGGAACCCCTCCCATTCCGGTTCAGATCGTTCGAGGAGGCGGAGCGGCACATGAAGCGGCAGTATGGGGCCTGGCTCTCCAGGGATGACGTGTTTGTGAAGATGCTGAAGGAACAATGGAGGCGAAACCGTTCCAATGGCCGGCCGGGACTACCGCCGGATATGGATGAGGAGAAGTTAATGGAAGATCTGTAGAATTAACAGCATCAAGGGTGGAGGAGATCTATCCTAAAGACGCTTTATTGTGAGACAGGAGGAATATACGGTGAAAAAAATGATCGCCGGCTGGGCTCTTGCCCTGTTAACGGCAGGCATCCTCGCATGGAGTCAGACTCAAAGTCATTCCGAGCCCTCCATTCCCTCGGCTGTTCACAGCAAGGAGCTGCTGAAGGATGTTCCTGTACCTTGGTCCGCTACGAAGAACACCATTCGATTGAATACATCCGATCCTGTAAGTGCGGCTGTACTGACCTCCAAGACGCTGTGGCAGTCCACGAATGAGCATAGTCGTCCGCAGACGGTGATTCTGGTGGATTCGGCTCAATGGTCCATTGCGGCTGTTAGCGTCGATCTGACCCAGCTTAGCGAAGGGCCTCTACTGTTTGTGGAAGAAGAGGGGATTCCCAAGGAGACGCTGGAAGAGCTGAGACGGCTGAAGCCAAGGGGAGCGGAGCATAACAAGGGCATTGAGATTATTACTGTCGGCCCGATTTCGGATAGGGTGATGAAGGAACTTCACGGGCTTGAATATAAGACCGATCACATTACTGCCGGGGAGCCAGCAGAAGCAGCAGCCGCTATTGATGAATACGCTGCTAAGGTATCCGGATCTGTACCCACCTCGGTTATTGTCGGATCGATGGATCGTCCGGATTATACGCTTCCTGCGGTGAGCTGGATTGCCCATATGCCGGAAACGATGCTGTATGTTCGCGAGAAGAATGTGCCTGAAGTGACGGCACAGGCGCTCCATAAGCGGAAAGGGAAAGCGAATATCTATATCATTGGTCCCGAAAAGGTGGTATCCCGGGCAGTCGAGGACGAGCTGCGGCAATATGGGAAGGTGACGCGAATATCCGGGGATGACCCATTCGAGAATGCCATACATTTTGCACAGTTCAATGATCCCGTAACAGGCTTTGGTTGGGGCATTCAATCGCCGGGTTACAGTCTCTCGTTCTCGACACCAGATTCGCCTGTATTGCCCATTGCAGCCGCTCCATTATCCCATATGGGTAAGCATGCACCTTTATTGTTTACGGACCGCGACGGGGTGCCACGCTCCATTACGAAGTATGTAGAATCGATACGGCGTCAGAGCGGCACGTCCCGGGTGGAAGCTCCTTATAATCATGCCTGGATCATTGGAGATGAACAGACCCTGACTACGAAGCTCCAGAGTGAGATTGATGAAATTCTGGACATGGATGCAGGGCATGACTAATGTCGTCCTCCAAGTCCATTGGCAGGTGAAGTTGGTCCATGGTGTATTGAATGTAAATAAACCGTTCCTTTCGTAAATGGTGGGTAGAACTTCCATTTTACCAAGAAACGGTTTCTTTTCGTTTGTCTAAAGTATGTTTCCGCACAACGTAGCGGAGAGGACGAAACGATTCGTACACGAAGCGTCGCATAAAAGAAAAGAGGGCATCCCGCCAGATCTAGGATCTTTTGGGATACCCTCTTTGATATTGGATGACTGTTCAGGATACGAACGTTCATCGCCATGTTTTAAGTTCAGAGATATTCGCAGGGATTAAGCATACCAGCCCCATACGAAGATGAACAGCGTTCCGAAGATTGTGACAAGGCCAACGAACAGAGCGTAGGCAATGTTGATGTAAACGGATTTTTTGTCATCACTTTCCCCGACGTGCATGAACAGCATGAGCTGAACGGTTGCCTGCAGGATAGCGGTAACCAGCAGAACGGCCAATTTCGAAGCTGCCGGCATATCCAGCAGAACGACGAGCGCAACCGCTGAAAGGACGAGAGACGATATATAACCCGCTACATGCTTAATTGGAAATAGCTGTTTTAACATGTCACATCAGTCCTTTCAAGTATACAAAGCTGAAGATGAAGATCCACACAACGTCCAGGAAGTGCCAGTAGAGCGAGAAGATGAAGGACTTGTTGGCTGTGGAATGATCCAGTCCATGCTTTTTAATTTGAAGCAGAATGCCAGTTCCCCACAGGAGACCGAAGGTAACGTGAGCTCCGTGGGTGCCAAGCAATGTGAACAAGCTGGAGGAGAAGGCGCTGGTTGAGAGCGTTACTCCTTCATGCACATAGGTGAAGAATTCGAAGATCTCGATCCCAAGGAATCCTGCACCGAGCAGCAGGGTGATGACCATAAAGATCATCATCTGCTTTTTCAGTCCCAGACGCATCGCATGAACAGCCAAACCGATGGTGAAGCTACTCGTTAAGAGCAGGAACGTTTCAAGTAATACTGGTGTAATTTCAAAGATTTCCGCTCCGCTCGGACCGCTGGCAAAGCGGTTCACGAGAACGAAGTAGACGGTAAACAAGGTTGCAAAGAGCGCAATTTCAGCTCCAAGGAACAGCCAGAAGCCAAATATACGATTACGGTTTTCCTCTGTTCCATATTCCAGCGGCTGAGTGGCATCTATTTTCATACCGTATCACCCCGCAGTTTCTGTTCGGTTTGAACAATCTCTTCAACCGGGATGTAGTATCCGTGATCACGGTCAAAGGACATGGTTGCCAAAATAATCAATACCGCAATACCGGCAACGATGGATGGAATCCACCAGCTGAATACCAGGAAGAAGCCAAGGAAGAAGAAGGCGATACCCAGTATAAATGGTTTTCCGGTGTTGCTTGGCATGTGAATCTTCGTGATTTTCTCATCCGAAAGCGGCTCGTTGTTTTTCTTCGAGAACCAGAAGGCGTCGCGGCCTTTGACTTTCGGAGTTACCGCAAAGTTGTAAACAGGAACCGGACTTGGCGTTGACCATTCCAGTGCGCGTGCATCCCATGGATCTCCTGTTTTGTCGCGCGGCTCGTAACGTGTACTCCAGTAGATGTTGTATACCAGAATGATAAATCCGATCGCCAGGCCGACTGCGCCGACCATCGACAGCATATTCAGCGGACCAAAGCCGGTTTCGGCCGAATAAGTGTACGTACGGCGGGTCATCCCCATAAGTCCCAGGAAGAACATCGGGAAGAACGTAACGTTAAATGAGATGGCAATGAACCAGAATGCGATTTTGCCAAGCTTTTCGTTCAGACGGAAGCCGAACACTTTAGGGAACCAGTAATGGAAACCGGCAATGACGGCGAATACGGCGCCTGGAATGAGCACATAGTGGAAGTGGGCAACCAGGAACATCGTATTGTGATACTGATAGTCGGCACTGGCCATCGCCAGCATGACGCCGGTAACGCCGCCGATCGTGAAGATCGGAATAAAGGCAAGCGAGTAGAGCATCGGCGTCGTAAAACTGATTCGACCCTTTCGAAGCGTGAAGAGCCAGTTGAATATTTTGATTCCGGTCGGTACGGCAATCGCCATCGTCGTGATGGAGAAGAAGCCGTTGACCATGGCCCCTTGACCCATCGTATAGAAATGGTGGGCCCATACCAGGAAGGACAACCCGGAGATAATCACCATACTCAATACCATGGAGCTGTAACCGTACAAGTTTTTTCTGGAGAAAGTCGAAATGATCTCACTGAAAATACCGAAAGCTGGCAGAATGACAATGTATACCTCAGGGTGTCCCCATACCCAGAACAGGTTGGCCCATAGCATATCCATGCCGCCGTTGGCCATCGTGAAGAATTGCGAACCAAAGATGCGGTCAAACATCATAAGCAAGAGCGCAATCGTAAGTACAGGGAAAGCAAAGATAATGATGACGCAAGTGATCAATACTGACCACGTAAACATCGGCATGCGCATCAGGGTCATGCCCGGAGCACGCATCTTCAGAATCGTCACGATAAAGTTCAGACCTGTCAGCAGTGTACCAATCCCTGAAATCTGAAGCGCCAGCGAGTAGTAGTTGTTGCCGACCGTCGGACTGAACTCGATACTGGCCAGCGGGAAATAGGCGGACCAGCCGGCATCCGGCGAGCCTCCGATAACGAAGGAAATGTTGAACAGCATCGCGCCGGCAAAGAACAGCCAGAAGCTGATTGCGTTCAGTTTAGGGAAAGCTACGTCACGTGCACCGATCTGAAGCGGAATGATGACGTTCATCAGACCGAAGATAAACGGCATCGCCATAAAGAGAATCATGATGACCCCGTGAGTCGTGAATACTTCATTATAATGCTGACCGTTCAGAAACTTCATGTCCGGCGCAGCGGTTTGCGCACGCATCATGATTGCGTCGACGCCTCCGCGGAACAGCATGATCAATGCACAGATGATGTACATGACCCCAATTCTTTTGTGATCCACGGTTGTGAGCCATTCCCGCCAGAGATAACCCCACTTCTTGTAAAAGGTTAAACCGAAGAGGATTGCAAGCGAGACGAGAACAATACTCACCATGGCACCGTAAATTAACGGATCACCGGTAACGAAAAATTCGTCCCATTTCATAAAGGCCTAGCTCCTTTCTGGATGTATGAAGTAGATCGGGTGAAGAACGTTTTCGTCACCGATTTAATGTCCTTCATGTTGATGATTTGGACTTTCTTCAGCCGGGGAGTCCGGCAGTTGTTCATTCGGATCAACGTCGTTATGATCCTGATGCTCCTCATTGCCGTTGGCATCGCCGCCATGATGATGATTTTCGGACGGTGGAGGACTGAATTCCAGATGGGTGTTGGAGAAGGTCATTCGACCGACATGCGCGGTATCCAGCAGCTTCTTGAATTCATCTTCCTTCAGCTCAGGCGCAGTATCCTTCACATCCTTAACCCATTTATCGTACTCGGTAGAAGTCATGGCAAGTGCTTCAAACTCCATATGAGCGAACCCTTCGCCGTTGAAGTTTGCGTTACGACCCAACATGGAGCCCGGTTCATCGGCCACCATGTTCAGCTTCGTGATCATGTCACTCATCGCATACTTCTGACCATGGAGCTGCGGAATCCAGAAGCTTGAGATCGTGCCGAAAGAGTAGAGTCGGAATTCAATCGGACGATGGATTGGAATGTTAACGTAATTTACGGTTTCGATTCCTTCTTCAGGATAGCTGAAATGCCATTTCCAGTTGGATGATGAAGCGTAAATGACCAAAGGTTTTTGGTTCTCATAACCATCAGGCACATTCTCAACAGCCACCGTCGTTTTGACGGTAACGACCGAGAGGACGGCAACGATCAGGATCGGAATGGCAGTCCAGAGTATTTCCAGCCATTTGTTGCCCTCGTCATGTGGTGGTTCATAACCTTCATTGGATTTCTTAGCTCGATATTTGGTAAGAATGAAGATATAAAGCGTGTAAACAACGGCTAAAATTCCGACCATCATCAGAATGGAGAATATGATTGTATCGGATAGGGTTTTGGCAGCCGGTCCTTTCGGATCTAATACCGTGAGTGAACTGCATCCCGATAAGAGCAAGGTGAAGCTTAATAACAATGCAAATAACGGCCCTCTTTTGTTCATGATGTACCCCTTTCCTTGAAACGTTCGTTCGATTCAATGTTACTGACACATCTATAGTAGAAAGTTCCGGTCGGCTTTGCAAAACACATAAACTTGTATAATTAACATATAAATCCATATTCGTGTCAATGTATGTAATTTTATGTGTTCAATTTGTTACAAAAGCAACGGGGTGTGAGCGAAATCATTGTAGTGGCGCGGTTTCGGGGCAGTTCATACTTTGTTCAAACTTTCACGAGAGTTACCAGTTTCGTCACAATTCCGGGCCTGTTTTTCGCCACAATTGTCCTCTAATATTGCCGAATAAATCCCAGTATTGATAAGGGTTTAGACGTGTATGTATATTTTTTCACAATTAGGCTGGAGCGATTTTTTTATTTCCAATTTACTTATTTCACCAAAAGTACTGAATAGGCTTGTGATATGATATAACTAAAATTTGGAACGTTATTTTATACTGGAAACCTTGAGTTTGCTTGAGTGGAAAGAGAGGGGACGATGTGCGGTCGTTCTGGATATGGTTTATATTTCTTGGTTTGAGCTGGGTTTTCGCCTTTCTCCCTATGATCCAACATGGAAGTCCTGACCAATTGCCTTGGAGATTGGGGAGCAGCGCCATTTTCTTCACGGCCTTTTTTCTATCCCCGTTATACCGCGCCAGGCCTGCAATGCTATTTGTCACACTGCTCGTTGCGTCTTTATTTTCCGTGATCTCCTTATGGCCAACCAGTACGAGTGCACTTAACCCATATATTCTGTTGGTTTATTCCATTCTGGCAGGAAAAGCCGTGTACCGACTTCCGTTCATCCATGCTGCCTGCATAGGTCTTGTTCTGGCCGCAGGCGCCATGATGCCCGGTTTATTCGGATACGCCGAGTTTCCATGGTTCTTCCTCGTTCTATACTCGGTTATTCTCGCGATGGGTCTTGCCTTATTTCGCACGGTCTGGTCCCGTAATGAAGAGTCAATGGTTCGATATGAAACGCTGCTCAGTGAGTATCGTAATATGAAACGCCGTCTGATTACGGATGAGCAGCACGCCAGGCAGGAGGAGCGGGCTCAGGTCGGTCGGGATATCCATGACTCTGTCGGGCATAAATTAACGGCACTGCTCATGCAGCTTGAGATGCACCGGATGCAGGCAGACGGGGATACGGCCGAGGTTCTGAAGGGACTAAAGGCCCTCGCCAAGGAAAGTCTGGAGGAGACCAGGAACGCGGTGAAATCCATGAAGCAGCAGGAGGCCAGCGGATTGCCCGCAATCATCGGACTTCTCCGGCGCTTGGAATCCGAAAGCTTTATGCGCGTAACGCTAACGGCGCGGCATGGAGCGCTTACCGTACCTTTAAACAATAACCAATCCATTGCGGTATACCGAGCGGTTCAGGAAGCCATGACCAATGCGATGAAGCATGGGAGCTCTCGAGAAGTGCATATCATTTTTGAAGCGCCGGGAGGAGGCATATTTCGTTTTGAGGTAAGCAATCCGTATCATCGGAAACGCGATACATACCGGGAGGGCTATGGTTTAAAAGCGATGCGAGAGCGAATGGAAGAGGCTGGGGGCGAACTTCAAATCTCCCAGTACGACAACCAATTTATCGTTCGCGGAACGTTATTCATGTCCAAGTTAACAGAGGAGGGAGTCCGCTGATACGTTTATTATTGGCAGAGGATCAGGCCATGGTTCGTCAAGGTCTGAAGATGATGATCGAAAGCGATTCGGATATGCTGGTTGTCGGTGAGGCCAGTAACGGCAAAGAGGCTGTGACTTTATGCGAAAACCATATCTTTGATATCGTTGTGCTGGATATCCGAATGCCGGAGATGAACGGATTGGAGGCTGCCCGCATCATACGTTCACGATGGCCGAAGACAAAAGTGTTGATGCTGACGACGTTTAACGACGATCAGTATGCGGTCGAGGCGCTCAAGAGCGGGGCAAGCGGGTACATGCTGAAGGAGGCGGAGCCGGAGGCCCTGATCCGCTCGATTCGAAGCTGCTTGAGCGGCGGATTGTCGCTCCAGGAGGATGTGGCTGCCAAGGTGATTCCCAAGCTGCTGGAAGAGAAGAAAGCACCCACCGTTGATGCTTCGATTACCCCACGGGAGCTGTCCATCATACGTCTGGTAGGGGAAGGGCGCAGCAATCGCGAAATCGCAGACGAGCTGGGGTTGTCGATCGGAACGGTCAAGAATCACGTCAGCCAGATTATGGACAAACTTGATCTAAGAGACCGGACGCAGCTGGCGATTTATGCGATACGGCACAATGTGGTTTGATTTGCGAGAAAAGATGATAACCCGATATTTCCGAATCTACCATGACTGAAGTCATGGTTCGGAATCAAAGCAATGACCGAGGGCAGTGATGGCACTGCCTTTTTGCATATACACTTGTAACTGTGGACGATATGAACGAGGGGAAACCAAGGCAGTTTAGGCGTTCATATCGAGAATGGGGGGAGTCATGATGCTGGAAACCGTAGAACTTCGAAAGGTGTTTAAGGGCAAGACCGCTGTGGAGGAAGTCAGCCTGTATCTGGACCGTGGAGAATCCGTCGGATTAATCGGTCCGAACGGCGCCGGGAAATCGACAACAATCTCCATGATTTCATCCTTACTGAAACCGACGGGCGGCGACGTACGCCTGAACGGCAAAAGCGTGCTCAAACATCCGCAAGACATTCGCACCGTATTAGGCGTGGTGCCTCAGGAAATTGCCTTGTATGAGGAATTGACCTCGTATGAAAACCTTAAATTTTTCGGGCGCGTATATGGGTTGAACGGGAAGGAATTGGAGGTCAAAATTCAGGAGCTGCTTGAGACGGTCGGCCTGCGGGATCGCCAGAAGGAGTTAATTCGAACTTATTCCGGAGGCATGAAGAGAAGGATCAATATCGCAGCGGCTCTGTTGCATGATCCGCAAATCGTCATCATGGATGAGCCAACCGTGGGCATTGATCCGCAGTCCCGCAATCATATCCTTGAAACGGTCCGGCGCTTAAACCGGGACAAAGGGACAACGGTACTATACACAAGCCATTACATGGAAGAGGTGGAGCAGCTGTGCAGCCGAATGTACATCATGGATCACGGGCGGATTATCGCTTCGGGTACCAAGGAGGAGCTTCAGCACATCTTGTCCGGTGAGGATACGCTGATCATCCAGCTGAATCGCCCGAATCCAGAGCTGGCCGAGGAGCTTCGCTCCTTGGAAAGCGTCAGGCAGGTTGAGGAGACGGATCATGGCTTGAAACTCATTGTAATGAAGAACAGTTACATTCTGTCCAGCATCGTGCAGGCTGCGGAACGCCATGGGGTACAGATTCAGAATATTCATATCCAGTCGCCAAGTCTCGAGGATGTATTTCTTCATTTGACCGGCCGCAAGCTTCGGGATTGAGGGGAGGGGTGAACGCTTGGGCGTATTTTTCAAAAAAGACTTTCTCGTCTATTGGAGAGACCGGAAAGAGATGCTGATTGCTCTGTTTATGCCGTTAGCGCTAATTCTGGTTCTCGGATTTGCCTTGCCAAATTGGGTAGAGAATTCGAATGAATCCCTTGAGATGAAAGTCGCATTGGTAGTGAATGACCGGCATGAAGAGGGAGTCAAAGCCTTTCAGGAAAGCCTAAAGGGTTTGTCGATCAGCACGGAAGAGAAGAACGAACGGAGTAAAGCAGCCGCGAATTTTCAACCGGAAGCCCTGTTAATGAATATGTTCGGCGACGATGAGGTTGAGGAATTTCTTCAAGTTGCTGCATTGGATGACAAGACTGCCCAAGTACAGCTGAAGGAAGAGAAAGTGGAAGCCGTCATAACAGTTCCTGAGGGGTACACGCTGGCTGCGCTTAACAAGCTCCTCCTGCATGATGGGGACGGTGCGGTGTTGACTTTGACGGCGCTAGAGAATTCGATGAAAGTGAATGTTCTGCAAAATATGCTGGATGGATTTTTGGATACCGTTAATTATCAAGCTGCGCTGGACAGCGGAATGGAAGGACAGGAAAACAAGGGTGAGGGCAAGCTTACGCTGGCGAACCGCCCTGTCGGAGGATTGGAACAAATTGAAGGTGTGGACATGATTACCTCGTTCCAATATTACGCACTGGCGATCAGTATATTCTTTGCGCTGTCCGTCTCCACAACGACGGCGTCCAAATCGATCACGGAAAAGCGAGAGATGGTGTTTATGCGTCTCCTTCTTGCCGGAACCCATCCATTTCGCTACTTGTCCGGTAAGGTTGGGTCGACCTTGTGCATGTCTCTGCTTCAATCTGCGGTACTGATCATCGTCTCACACTTTCTGTTTCAGCTGTTTCCGGGGAAATCCCTGATCTTCTGGATCGGTTTGACCTTCATCATCTTCATGCTGTGCCTAACGGTTGCGGCGTTATCCGCGCTTTATACGGCCATGCTCTTCCGAATGAAGGACGTAGATGTCGCAACCGGCATTTCGTTCATACTGCTGGTTGTGCTTGGCGTCATCGGAGGGAATCTGGCGCCGATCTATATTTTGCCGGATTGGCTTATGAATATCGGCAGCGTAACCCCCAACGGCTTGGCCTTAATGTCCATGATTCAGTGGATACAGGGCAGTCCGTTTCAAGAACTATGGCTGCCGATCCTGTACCAAGGGGCATTCTTCATCGTTATTCTAGCTGCGAGTTTATGGATCTTTCCAAGAAGGGGGCGGATCTGATGGCTCCCATCCTATTATCACAATGGATGAAAGATAAGCGAAATCCATGGATGATCATCATGTTCATCGGCTTGAGCATCTTGGCCACGCTGATGTTTGGAGGGAATGTGGACAGCAAGATCAAGATTGACATCTTCACTGAAGACGGGGCGGTGCAAAAGTCTGAGGCCAAGTGGATCGAATTGCTGAATCAAAACGATACATTCGCATTTCGTATTCAGGATGAACAGACGGCAAGAAAGAAAGTGCGCGAGGGACGCGCAGATCTCGCCGTGAAGCTGGTCTCTGATGATTATCGCATCATAGCCGCAATGGATAACCCATATGTCCAGCTAGCTAATCAGCATCTCCGCACTGTTTATGAAAGAGAGCTGCAGCTTCGGGCCGCAGCGGCGACCGTTCAAGATGAAACGAAATTCCGCGAACACATACATTCTTATATGGAGAAACCACCCTTGCGTCTCCAATCCGAGTCGCAGGATGGGGGAGAACTCGTTCGTCATGATATGGGACTTCAGCTGCTGTTTGGATTTTCGTTATTCCTAGTGATGTTTACCGTTGGGTTCAAGGTGAATACGATTACGAAGGATAAAGCCACCGGCGTTTGGAACCGGCTGATTCTGTCCCCTGTCCGAAAAACAGAGATGTATTTGGGTCACCTGCTATACAGCTCTGTGATCGGCGTCTTGCAGATCATCCTGGTGCTGCTCATCTTTCGGTATGGTTTCGGTTACGACCTAGGCGATCAATACGGTTTGCAGCTGCTAGTCATTGTGATCTATACACTGACTATCGTCGCACTATGCATGCTCTTTGTCGGCATCTTGCAGTCGCCCGAGCAATTTGGAACGCTGTTTCCGTCCATCATTCCGATCATGCCGCTCATTAGCGGGGTATACATGCCGCCAGGCACGATCACGAATCCGATTCTGCTTGGCATCGCGGAGGTCATTCCGCTGACCCATGCGATGAAAGCATTGACGGGAATAGCCGTGTACGGTGACGGCATCGCGGATCTCTGGCTCCCGATTTCCAAATTGCTGCTCATCGGGGTGTTGTGCATGGGCATAGGAATTAATCTGATGGAACGGCGTCATGTGTAGGTGACAGGTATAGTTAGCGATATCGAGCGAGCACGCTGACAAAAGGAAAGGGCCTTCCCTGTGGATCAAAGTCCTCGGGAGAGCCCTTTTGTTCATTATAACGTATGGAGGCGGATAAGCTCCGCAAGCCGGATAAGCCCGCTCTCCAGCTGAGCGTACGAGGCGTAAGCATAGGATAGGCGCAGATGCTGCTGGTCGTTACGATCATATATATTTCCGGGATTAAGCAAAATGCTCTCCTTCAGTGCCTGCTCGAATAAAGGGCGAATGGAGAGGGGGTTCTTGATGCGAAGCCAAATATAGAATCCACCTTGGGGTGTATTCCAGTGTGCAATATCGTGAAAATATTGCTCCAGTAACGACAGGGTAAAGTCTCGGCGTCTCATCAGCTCTGCCCGGATCTGAGCGAGATGATTCTCATATAACCCACTGGAGAGCCATTCGGCGACGGCATGCTGGGAAAGGGAGCTGGAGCCGTAATCGGTTTGCATTTTGATATCGGACAGCCGATCGATGACCGGCTCAGGCCCGACGATCCATCCGATGCGCAGCCCGGGACCCAGGGTTTTGGACATGCTGCCCATATAGAGCACCAGGCCTTGTTTATCCGTAGCTTTCAGTGGGGGTGGTGAGGGGGTATCTAACCATAGATCCCCATACACGTCATCCTCGATTAAGGGCAGCCTTTCCTGAGCGCAAATCCGAAGCAGCTCTGCTCGTCTGTCGGAAGACATCAGCGTTCCGGTAGGGTTATGAAAGGCAGGGATGGTATAAAGCAGGGCAGCGCTGTGCTGGCGTTTGAGTCTTCCGATGGCTTCCGTTCGGACCCCGTTCTCATCCATAGGGATACCGTGCAAATGCATGCCGGCGGATTGAAACACATGAATCGAGTTCAGGTAAGAGGGATTCTCTACCAAAATGGAGGAACCGTGATGCAGCAGTCCAAGCGAGATCAGCTGTAAGCCTTGCAGCCCGCCGGAGACAATGAGTATGGAAGCAGGGGAGGCCATAATCCCTTTCTTTTTCAGATGATCACTGATGATTTCTCTTAAGTATAGGTTCCCTTTCGGTTCCGAGTAGCCCAAGGTGAAATGGCTGGACATCCTGCCGCTAAGCGTCCCCCGCATCTGGTTGGTAGGGAGGAGGTCAGGCGAGAGCTCGCCTGTTCCGAGACGGATCATATCCGAATCGGTTTCCGCACGATTGATTTGCTGGATCATATGGATGTTGGGCTGATAGGAGCCGGATTTCACGTATTGATTCCAATCAGGCGGAGGCGTGGCAGCAAGTAAACTCCAAGTATTGTTGATAATTACGGTCCCTTGTCCCACGCGGGATTCGATTAAACCGTCTGCGGCGAGCTCCCCGAGCGCATACACAATGGTGCTGCGGTTCACTTGAAATTTGGCAGCCAGATCTCGCTGCGTGGGAATTCGGGTACCGACCGGCCATTCCCCGTTCATGATTCTGCTCTTGATATCATCATAAATTTGCTGATGAAGCGGCAACTCGGAGTGCTTATTCAATTTCCATTCTTCGGCCATAGGTATTGGTAAACCCGCTTTCATGTAGGAATATGCCTCAGTATAACTCATTGGTTGGGTCAAGTGCCAACCAATTGGTTGGAGACGCAGCCGATACCCTCCTTTACAATGGTGGAAATATTCGCTGGAGGTTTGGTTTCTTATGATGGGCGTCATCGTTCATGGATTCATTCTAGCTTTAGGTCTTATTCTTCCTTTGGGCGTGCAAAATGTGTTTGTATTTAATCAGGGAGCGGTACAATCCCGCTTCGTCAAGGCACTGCCCGTCATGATTACCGCATCGCTATGTGATACGCTGCTGATCTCATTAGCGGTTCTGGGGGTATCCGTTGTTGTTCTGGAATATGAATGGATCCGAACCGTGCTGTTTTCATTGGGGATCTGTTTCCTGGTCTATATGGGAAGGGTAACCTGGAAGAGTAAACCTTCGGGTCAAGCGCAAGAAGAGGCTCGTTCGTTTACGCCGAAAAAGCAAATTGTATTTGCCATGTCTGTATCCTTGTTAAATCCGCATGCTGTTCTGGACACGATCGGGGTCATTGGCACAAGCTCGCTCCAATATACAGGGATCGACAAAGTGGTCTTTGCCGTTGTATGCATCGCAGTTTCGTGGTTGTGGTTCCTGGGTCTTGGAATAGCAGGCAGGGCAGCGGGAAGGATGGATCCATCAGGGAAATGGTTGTCCACGTTGAACCGAATATCAGCGTTGATTATGTGGGGGACAGCGGGGTATCTGGGGGTTAGCCTGATTCTATCCTAGCCGAAACGGTATGTGTGAATTTTTTATTATAGATGATAATTCCCTTGGCCCATTCTTCTTCCAACCTTTATAATGAGCCTAATTCAAAAGGGTATAAGGAGGGGGAGTTATGGAATACAGATTAATAAAGGCGGATCCCAAGATGTTCTCGAAATATTTTGCTACCTATTATAAGAATAATTGGTTTAGACCGAGTTGGGGTGATTTAACCAAGGTTCTAGCGGATTCGGACGACGGTTACTGGGTTGTCTCAGGTGACGATAAAGTGGCGGGAGTTTATTTGTCTGACCATTCCATCGGACTTGTGTTTGGTATCCCCCCATATTCTATTACCACAAAGATGATTGATTACGTGAAGAGCTACACCTTAAAATCCTGGAATTTGACAGAGTCTCTGCATGCTCATAATGTTCTGGCTGAGCAGGAGATCGCTTTTCGTGAAAATGGTTTCGTTCAGGTTGAATCCAGACAATGCATGATGCGGCCTACCGAACAGCTGGAAACATCGATGGATCACCATTATATGGATAGAAGACCCACGATAGAAGATATGTCTAAGATTGTAGAGGTGTTTAGGGAAGCATATGCAAATGGCCCGGATGAGCGGGAAGTCCAGGTTTATGCGGATGATGCGGCCCGATATTTTGACATAGTGGACCCCAAGCTGTTGGAAGCATCTTCAGTAGTATATGACCGAACAACGGAAGAAATCGTCGGCGTATGTTTGATCTCTTTATGGGAGGGCTTGCCACTGGTCTATAGCATCTCAGTATTATCTCAACATCGAGGAATGGGGTTGGCGAGCGCGATGCTGGATAGGGCATTAATGGTCTTGGAGCCTGATTACCCTGTGCTGCGCCTCTTTGTAACGACGGGGAATCAAGCGGAGCAACTGTATAGGAAGAAAGGTTTTCTCTCCGGCGTGGAATATCAACATCTTAAATACACCATCGAGTAAAATCTGCTGCGTAGAGTGTTTGGCAGTGTGATAAACGTAAGATCGTGCTTTCATCTATTCTCTAAGGGGGTATTCAGGTGAATATTTCGATTGGCGGCTATTCTTTTTATAATACGTTTCTGGATGGAAAAATGGATGTGTTCGGTTATTTGGAGACGGTGAAGTACCGGTACCGAATGGATGCGGTTGATTTGTGGAACGGTTTTTTCATCGATCGGAGCGATAGCGTATATAAGCTTGCTGATAAGAGTTACATCCGGAAAATCAGAGAGGCACTAGATGAGAAAGAGATGAGGGTGGTTAACTTTGCTGTGGACGGAGCGCATCTATGGGATCCAGACCCGGATATCCGGCAGAAGCTGTACGAGAATGCGCTGGTTCATCTGGATGCCGCTGAAATCCTGGGCGCCGAAACCGTGCGAATCGACACCGGAGGCAGTTATAAGGAATCGGAGCCGATGACTTACGAACAGTTCGAGTATACCGTTAAACGTTATCGGGAATATGCGGATCGTGCAGCGGAAGGCGGTTATACCATTGGTCCGGAAAATCATATGGGCGCATCACTGCTTCCGCGTGAATTGAAACGTCTTGCAGAAGAGGTCCATCATCCGGCTTTTGGTTTTCTGCTTCATCTTGGCAGATGGAAGGCAGATGAGGCTGAAGGTGATGAGATGGTTGCCCCATGGACGGTACATACTCATTTTGATGCGAAAACAGCGGTTCATCCCGATGCGGAGGAGAAGGTGCGGAGCCTGCTCGCAGGCGGATACAAGGGTTACTGGGGCGTCGAATACAATGCGCCGCGCAATCAATATGTGGAGATGGAATGGATTATAGGGGCTGTAAAACGGATCGTGAGTAATGCCAGTCGAATTAAGTTGGAATGATGAAATCGTACGGGATGTTTGCATCGCATTGTATTGCATTTGTATTGCATTTGTATTGCATTTGTATTGCTAACGGACTGAGCATCCGTTATTTAGTTAAAAAAGATGGATTTGACTAGTGTAGCGGACATGAGATACGTTATTCGCCGTAAAAGTGTGATTATCGCCTTATGCTAACTAAAATAACGGACCTGGTGTCCGTTCGATTCGCGAATTGAGCTATTTTGATCGAAATAACGGACCTGGTGTCCGCTTGATTCGCGAATTGAGCTGGTTTGATCGAAATGAAGCCGATCAGATCCGGTAGCGCCAAATGGGAAGAATAATCCTCATTAGTCTTGGACTGATACAGATACTGTTCTGCAGTTATAAGGGGTGGCTTGGTGCGGTACGCTGGGCTCAGTTTGCTACGCTTAGTTCGCAAAATCATTTATTCGGATAGCAGAAAAACAAGAGAGCCGGTCCCATGGAACCGGCTCTCTTGTTTGTTGTCAGCAGCCTGTAAGAAAGCTTCCAAAGCCACTTTAACTGCTTAACTTAAACTGGCTGTTGTATAACTCGTAATAAAAGCCGCGTTTGGCCAGCAGCTCTTCGTGTGTGCCACGCTCCGCGATACCACCTTGATTCATGACGAGAATCTGGTCAGCCTCACGGATCGTGCTTAGACGATGAGCGATGACAAAGCTGGTTCGGCCCTGCATCAGGGTGCGCATGGCGGTCTGAATATGCATCTCCGTCCGCGTATCGATGCTGCTGGTTGCCTCGTCCAGAATCAGAATGACCGGATCGGCAAGCACCGCGCGCGCGATCGTCAAGAGCTGCCGCTGCCCCTGGCTCAGATTGCCTCCGCCTGAGAGAAGCAACGTATCATAGCCTTCGGGCAGCTTCATGATAAAGTCATGCGCATTGGCAAGCTTGGCGGCAGTTTCGATCTCTTCGTCCGAGGCATCCAGCCGGCCGTAGCGGATGTTCTCCCGAATCGATGCCGAGAATACATATGCATCCTGCAGCACGATTCCCAGCTTGCTCCGCAAATTGTCCTTATTCAATTGTCGGATGTCGACCCCATCAATGGTGATCACGCCAGAATCGATCTCATAGAAACGGGTGAGCAGATTGATTATGGTGGTTTTGCCGGCACCTGTCGGACCGACGAGCGCAATGGTCTCGCCCGGCCGAGCGGTGAGTGAAACATCCTTCAGAATCGGGACGCCCTCCTTATAACTGAAGCAGACACGGTCAAATTGTACCTCGCCATACATGTCATCCGTTGTATTCTCGTCTTGATTGTCTTGGTACTCGGACTCCGTATCGATCACCTCAAAGACCCGTTCAGCACCCGCCACAGCAGATTGCACCAGGTTGAATTGATTCGCCAGATCGTTCAGCGGGCGTTGAAACTGCTTCGAGTAGTTCAGAAATGCAACGACAATTCCAACGGTCGTAAAATCCCTGAATGCCATGTACCCGCCAACCGCCGCAATTAAAGCAAAGCTGACGTTATTCAGCACGTTCATAACCGGACCGACGGTACCCGAGTAGATCTGAGCTTGAATGCTGGCATCGGTCAGCTTCTTGTTCATGACATCGAACTGCGCAGCGGCATGCCGCTCCCGGCGATATACCTGTACGACCTTCTGACCTGAGACGGTTTCCTCGATAAAGCCGTTAAGCTCCCCCAGCGTGCTCTGCTGCTTGGAGAAATGCTTCCTTGTCCGGCTTGCTACCGTCTTCGTGAACAGCATAACAAGCGGAATGGTCACCATGCTGAGCAGCGTCAGCCATACGTTCAGGTACAGCATGATGGCGAGTGATCCAACCAGGGACAGCACGCTTGAGATTAGCTGGGTTACGCTCTGATTCAATGTCCCGGAGACGTTCTCGATATCGTTGGTCGTGCGGCTCATCAATTCGCCGTGCGTCTTGCTGTCGAAGAATCGCAGCGGAAGGATTTGAAGTCTTGCAAAAATATCCCTCCGCATGGCCTGAATAGACAGCTGGGAGACTTTAACCATGACATGCTGCTGCAGCCATGCCGTGAGAGCGGTACCCGCGTAAACGGCAAGAAGCACCGCACACAACCCCATGAGTCCCTCGAAATCTCCTGGAATGATGTAATGATCCACCGCATTTCCCAGTAGGTAAGGAGCCACCAGGGACAGAATCGTCGTGATGAGCGTGAATAAGAAAACAGCGATCATACCGCCCTTAAATGGACGGATGTAACCCCAGATCCGGCGTATCGTTGCCATCGTATTTTTGGGCTTCGCCTTGGCCATCGTCATTCCACGCATGGGGCTGCCGCCGCGCATGCTCAGATCCGGAGCGTCCGCATGGCCTTGCTTGGTTTCCTGATCCGCTTTAGCCATGGGAAGACACCTCCTTGCCGAATTGCGATTGATAAATATCCTGGTATAACTCACAGGAAGCAAGCAGCTCGCTATGCGTACCCTCCGCTACCAATTTTCCATCATCCAGCACCAGTATAAGATCGGCATCGATCACGGAAGAGATCCGCTGGGCAATCATGAGGCAGGTGCGACCGTTCATCAGCCGGGTTAACTCTTTCTGAAGCCTGGACTCTGTTCCCATATCGATGGCGCTTGTGCTGTCATCAAGAATAAGAATGGCGGGGTGAAGCAGTAATGCCCGTGCAATGGAGATCCGCTGCTTCTGGCCGCCGGAGAGGTTCACACCTCTTTGTCCAAGCACGGTATCATATCCTTCCGGCATGGACGAAATGAATTCATGCGCCTGCGCAGCCTTAGCTGCTGCCATCACTTCTTCATCGGAAGCATCCGCTTTCCCGTAGCGGATATTGTCCCGGATCGTGCCTGTGAAGAGGATGGATTCTTGGAGGACGATGCCAATGCGTTCGCGTAACGCCGATAAGTCGATTTGTCGAACATCGGTCCCATCGATGAGTATCCGCCCGGATGTTACATCATACAGGCGGGGGAGCAGGGATACCAGGGAGGTTTTACCCGAACCGGTCGCTCCCATAATTGCGACGGTCTGCCCTGGTCGAACCTTGAAACTGATATGATGTAAAACGGGCTTCTGTATTTCCGGTTTATAGGAAAAAGTCACCTGGTCAAATACGATTTCTCCTTGCTTGTATGCATTCATCGTCGGATGAGTAACGTTTACAATCTCGGATTCCGTATGCATGACTTCCTGGATACGATCAGCAGAAACCTTGGCTGTAGAGATTCGGACTAGCATCATCGCGACGGAGGATACGGAGAATAGCACCTGCGTCACATAGTTGATAAAGGCTACCAGGCTTCCCACCTCGAAAGAGCCATCGATCGCGTTCTTCCCGCCAAGCCATAGGACAACCACGATACTGACGTTCAGTATCATGGTGAGGATGGGCATATTGAGCGCAACAATCCGTTGTGTTTTAACCGAAACTTGCGTGAAGTCGGTATTCGCTTGATGGAATCGCTCCTTCTCATACCCGGCTCGCACGAATGCTTTGGATACCCGGATGCCAGCGAAATTCTCCTTCAGGACTGTATTCACTTTATCGAGTTTCTTCTGAACCGTGGCAAATAAGGGCAGGGTGGCCCGGATCAGGAAGAACATCACCACGAACAACAACGGAACGGCAATGGCCAGAATGATGGCGAGCTTGGGGCTAATGATCACCGCCATAATAATGCTTCCAATCGCGAGAAACGGAGACCGTACGAATACGCGCAGCAGCATCTGGACCATGGTCTGTAGCTGAACGATGTCGCCCGTCAGCCGGGTGATAAGTGAACCGGTTGGGATGTCGTCCAGATTTCGGAACGAGAGGGTTTGAACCTTGCGGAACAAATCCCGACGCAGGTCGGCACCGAAACGCTGCGAGGCAATGGAAGAATAGATCGTACATCCGAGACCTCCAAGCAGCCCGATGGCAGCCGCACCCAGCATGATAAGACCTGTATGGAGAATGTGTGAAGTATCGTTCTTCATGACACCTTGATCAATTATGCTGGCCATGAGAATGGGCTGAAGCAAATCCATGGCGACCTCCAGCAGCATGAGCAGCGGCGCAAGCAGGGCCGCAGCCCAGTGGGGACGTAAATAACGAAATAATTTGAGCAAGAATAATGGCACCTTCTTTATTCTTTTTAGTCTAAATACCAAGTTAAGCCATAGGCTTCAACCTTGTCAAAGGGAAAAGGGATAAGCGCAACTTGCATCTCTTAAGAAAAACTTTATCTTTTCCCTACTTTTCCTTAAACTCTATTTATTAATCTGGATAGACCAAGCTAGAGGGAGTTGTTGAAGTTGAAAAAGGGTTTGATCATGCTCGTTATATTTCTGTTGGTCGGATGCGAGTCCATTCTGACGGAGACGCCTAACGTGAATGATAGGGTAGAAAGTAGAGATGGACAGGAAGCAAAAGCGGGTTCCGATACGCAATCGAATCCTCCATCAGCTGTGCAGACAATCCGTGTAACAGATGAACAAGTGACACGTGGAGATTTGGTCCTGGTCAACAAGGATCATCCACTTGATCCGGGAGCGGTGCCGAAGGATATCGTAACATTGTTTGAGAATAAAGACTTAATGCATGGTTATGTGGTTCTGGACAACACGATCCGGTTATCGCGCAGTGTGGCAGAGAAATTCGGTGATATGATTGAAGCCGCCGGAGAAGACGGAGTCAATCGCTTCATGATCAGCAGCGGGTATCGGGATGAGGGCGAACAAGAACAGCTTTATCGTGAAAAAGGTTCCGATTACGCCTTGCCTCCAGGCTACAGCGAACATAATCTCGGGCTCTCAATGGATATTGGATCGACGCAGCAGTCGATTGATCGATCGCCTGAAGGGAACTGGCTGAAGGAGCATGCATGGGCGCACGGATTCATTCTGCGCTATCCTGAGGACAAGACAGAGATTACAGGCATTCAGTATGAACCGTGGCATTTTCGTTATGTTGGGCAGCCGCACAGTATGATCATGAAGGAACTGAATCTTACGTTGGAGGAATATCTGGATTATCTGAAGGAAAAAACCAGCTATAGAACAACCGTAGAGGGGAAGGAATACGAAATTAAGTATGTACCCGTTACATCCAAAGACATGGAGATTGAGATACCGGCAGGAAGCGAGTATGAGATATCTGGAAACAATATCGACGGAATCATTGTGACGGTACTGCTAAACAAGGATGATGCGGAATGAAATTATCGTATAAATGGATGCTTGTATTACTATATGCGCTGTATCTCTATGTCTTACTCAAGGTGATTTTATTCAAGTTCGGTTCCGTAGATATATCGGTTCTGTGGCAGCAGCTGCATCGAGCCACCGAGATCCCGGAATATGTACAGAATCGATTGCAATTTGCCAATTTCACACCCTTTGAATCCATTCGAATGAATATGAAGCACCTTTCGAGTCCGCATGACGTGATCAATCTCTTCGGGAATATCGCCATATTCATGCCCAATGGCATATTCGTTGGTCTTATGCTTAGGAACAAGTTGCTTGGATTCATTGGCTCCTTCACGACATCCCTGGGGTTGAGCCTGGGACTGGAATGTTCCCAGCTCTTTTTCTCAATGGGAAGTTTTGATGTGGATGATTTAATCCTGAATACGGCTGGCGGTGTGCTGGGGTACGGCATATATCTCGTGCTTAAACTCACCTTAACGGGAACAAATCTTCCTATTGACGAGAGTAGGGGAAGAACGGATAAGCCTTTAACTGGGAACGAACAAGTAAGGAATTGAAGTGGATTGGATAGAAGGGTATCGGAAAAAACAGGTAAAAGCATGACCAATAGCCGGTATAATACCGGCTATTGGTCGCAGCATCAACATGTTCTTAACATTTCTATTCGTTTGACGAGGTTATCACCTGAGCGGCTTTCATTTAAATCTTGGCCGAACCGGCCTGCGGGCCTGATGGCACACTGCGAAGCCAGCTTCCCGCCATTTCAGCTGCATCACGACCGTAAGTGCCAGCGAAGTAGCGGCAATTATACTTAAAATGATGAAGCCTGAGGTGTATGCGCCTGTCGCTTGGTATAACCGGCTAAGAATAAGCGGCAGAGCTGCGGCGAACGAAGCTCCAGCAGCCCCTAGCAGAACAGCAACGACATACATTGATCCAGGGAATCTACCCAATCACGCGACCCGGCCGGAACTCGACCCGTTCTGTAAAATGCCCGGTTTTAAGACATCCGCTGTCCGGATACGGTCCCTGAAGTGACACGTGATTGGGAGTAGTAGGAAAAGATCGTGGTTTAGAGAGCTGGAAGCCATGGTATCATGCGGTCGGTGACGTTTCCGAAGCCCGCCAAGGAGTGGTGGAACAAAAGAATAAGTATGTTTTGACGGTTGGCCGCCGTGAGGCTGCTAATAAAGCCCCCTTAGATAGATGTGGCATGGAAGTTCTAATATGTACCTGGATAACCCGCAGACAAAGGTGATTTCCCATGTCGTGCTGGGCCGGTATGGATAACGAGAATGGCAAACGTATGGAGATAGTGGAAAAACCCGGTCCAGGACCGGGTTTCTTTTGACCTAAACGAGCTGATCTTGGAGGGCTTTCGCCCACTGTTCATGAAGCTTTTCTTCGGAAAGCTGGAAAATTTCTTGATAACCATTAGGCTTACGAATCAATTGATTTAATGGACCTAACCCATATTTTTTAATGATGAACTCAACGATCCGATAGGAGAACTGAAATCCTGTTTTGCCGAAATCCCAGGAATCATCATTGAGATCCTCGAAACTTGGAATGGCCCGATTGCTGATGGCTTCCGAAGTCGTGCTTCGAATGAAATCTTCGGACATTTGCTGCGTTTCGTACCCGCCGATGCCCTGACGGATCCATTTGGGGGCAAGGGGGTTGATGTCGCTGATCAACCACATGGTATACAAGTGCAGCGTGGACCGAAGGATCGATTGATACGTATGCTCAGGACCCGGGTTTAAGGGTGAGACGATTTTTAACGTGTTGTTATCGAACGTGCCCATGAACCAATCAGGTGCATCCGATTCTCCAGCGGCTTGATGGAATGTTGGCAGATCGGGATAGATTTCAATGACGATTTTGCGTGAAGGCTGATGATTATATTTCGCTGCAATCTGTTCTACATTGTTCTTTAGTTCTTGAAACAGGTCCTGATGCACGTTGCTCTGATGATGACTTGCATCACTTTTGCTTTCAAAGGATATCAAATCTAGAATTGACATAATGGTGATGTCACCCCATTCTTTTAATTCTTTCTTTAGCTTCTCTAAGGATCGGTACAATCGATTTTTCACCGCACTCTCGCGCATGCCCACGATCCTGGATATTTCCGACAGCGTACAATCCACGAAGAATCGTAAGGATATAATCTGCTGATCAAGCTCACTCAGCTGCTTAAGTGCCGCGCTAATATCGATTCGAATATCAACATATCTGGCAAAATCAAGGGAGATGGACTGTGATTCATAACTTGTAAAGTCATAAGGCATCTCATGTTTACGTGATATACTTCGATATTCATTCTTAACCGTGTTCTGGGCGATCTTGAAGATCCAGGTGAACAGACTGGAGTTCCCGTTAAACTTATCGAGGTTCTCCATAGCCCTTAAGAACACTTGTTGTGTTAAGTCATCTGCAGCCATCGGATTCACTTTCAGTGCGAGATAATGGCGAATCCTCAGGCGGTATTCATCATACATATCTTCAAATGTGCGTTTGGTTCCCTGGTTATCCGGATAAACAGGGAGATTGTCTTGAGCTCTTGACACGGATAAGAACCTCCTCTTGACCTTACAATTCATTAGACACCGGAGAGAGTCAAAAAGCCACATGCGACGGGAAAAATTTCTGGAGCGGATTATGTATCGTGAATATGCAACATGGCTTTCCCGTTGCACTTGCGAACCCTCCATTGCTGCGCGAGGTAGAATTTAGTTTTGTCTAATGCTCATTTTCATATGGTGACTGTGCCTGTAAATCTAGGTTATTGACGTATTTATATCAATCATCCTATAAAGGCACAAGAATGAAAGACGGATCTGCATATGATGTCATCATGATGAATAGGGAAGCGAGGTGATCCTAATATGCCATCGAAACGCGCAAGGAAGTCCAGAGCTGCTTCGAAGTCGAGTCCTCCTCAGCATTGGGTAGGTCAACCGGTCGTGGTCGTTCTGAAGGACGGCAGCTACTATATTGGAGAACTCAATCAGATCCAAGGCCAGGAAGTGACGCTATCAGGACTTCGTGCTAACCAAAAAATGCCGGCTTCGATTGCACGGAGCGGGGATAAAGCGCAAATTTCCGGCTTTTTAAGTGACTTGTTTGGAGGTCCTCCAAGCGCTCCGGCAGTCGAAGGAGCCGAGGAAAGAGAAGGAGTTGCGGCTGTAGGCGGGTTGGGCTTTTTGGGACAAATCGTGCCTCACATTAAACTGGGCATGAATGTGATAAAAACCATTATGCCATTAATGGCAATGTTAAAAATTTAACGTTACGGCAGCATCAGGCAAATCACGAGGCTAAGAGAAAGAAGCTTGAAGGTGTCAAGCTTCTCAGAGTGTCGAGAAAGTCCAGAGGACTTTTCGACACTTTATTTTTTATATAGGATATGATTCCGCCATAACCATCGAACCATTACCTGGCGATGGCACGCTGAATAATCGATTTGGCTTCCAATGCAATGGCTTCATCTTTTTCGTCGATGGCTTGGATGAATATTAACATGGGGATATATACGGCGATCATTCGTGCCAGAATCTTAGTTTCTTCGTCCACTTCGCCATAGATATCATAGAAAGCCGCTCTGGAGGCCGGTGGCAGGAAGCTGTAAACGATACTCAGGTCACAGGCAGGATGGCCAATGTTTATGTCACCCCAATCAATAATGCCCGAAAGCTTGCCGGCATCATCGACCAACATGTTTTTAAAATGGAGATCCCCGTGGATTAGAACATGTTGGTGCCTGACCCGATCCAACTGGATGCCCTGCAAATAGTCCGCGATCTCGTTCAACTCCGCTTGCGTAATATAGAGGGTAAGACGGGAGAGGAAATTCAGCATTTTGTCTTTCCGGCCGGCCAGATCGGTCAGATTACGCTGGTCAGACAATACACCCGCTTGCTGTGCTATTTCTACGGGAAATGTATGCAGGTTCTTCAGGAAGCGGGCGAGCGTTGCCGCCGACTGCATCCGCGCTTCATCTGATATTCCAATCGGAAATTTCCCTGGAAGATAGGTATACCCCAGAAAAGGTGCAGGATAGTCTTCACTCTCTTTTCCGAAGAAAAGGGGTTTCGCATAAGGTACCGTTATGTAGTGTTCCAGCTTGGGCAGGATTTTTGCTTCGGTATTTAGTAAAGTTATGGCAATATCTCTTCGGGGGAAGCGAAACACATACTCATCGCCAACGCGATAAACGGTGTTGTCCCATCCGTTGCCAATCTCCTGGACCTTGAGGGTGGACAATTGGGGAAATTGACGGTTAAGTAATAATCGGACTAACGGCTCAGTTACTTCCCACTCGGCATCCCATAGATTTCGGCCGATGATGACCTTCACCTCCATAATGAATTTCTCGTATGATGAATCGGATGTTACTAAGTCTAACGGAAGTGCTCCGTAAAGGGCAATTGAAAGGATAACTATAATTGAAATTCACCTGCGAATATGTGTATCTGAATCATAGTGATTCCTTTCACAATAACAATATTGTATAGTAGAAGAGAGATAAAAGTCACTTGGGGACATCTATAAGACAATAATTTGACGAAATGAAGGGATACGAGTGCCATATTTACGCTTTAAAGGATTTACCGAAGTTTTTCTTGAAGAAATCACACCACAGGTCGTTGCCGAATTCGCCGGTATTGTTCAAATACCGCAGGAAATTGTAAAGATTGAACTGCTTCCTTATCAGATCATAACCAATACGCCGTTATCCGTGGAAATCCTCATGTTCCAGAGAACTCAGGAGATTCATGATGCTGTCGCAGCCCGCATTCACGACATCTTGTCGGAACGCGGGTACCGAAACGTACATATTTTCTTCGTGATTCTTAAGCGGAATCTTTATTATAAAGAAGGCAGGCCATTAGAATAAAATAAGACGTTGCAGGCGAGACAAGGATGCAGATGATGCATTCTTGTTTTTTTATAAGGATGAAATCGGCTCGGTTGTTCATGGACCCGATAGCTCTCAGTCATCTTCTAAAAAGACGACTCCATCCGCTTCATAAACGTACGTGCTGTCATTTTAGAAGATAATTTGCGTTGGTTTTAAGTGTGATTTTGCACATCAATTCGGATCTGCCTAGTAAAAAAGCGACTGTTTTTTGTTCCGCAATAGCGCCCGTTGCGGAATAAGCTTTAACTTCTAAATGTTACTCGCTTAATCAAGCCCATCCATCTATCAAATATGTTCTTTGCACGTGGTAGTATGACCTATTCTCTTAGTTTTACAAACTCATTTATCAATTACCTACTGATTTCGACCCATTTATCATAACAATGCCTATTACAACTAAAAGCAGGGATACGATTTTGATGACGGATATGCTTTCTTCAAAAAATGCGATACCAATAATAGCTGTCATCCCTGTTCCAGTCCCGCCCCATACGGCATAGGCAATCGATAAAGGAACGACCTTCATGGCAAAAGATAAGAATAAAAAAGCAATAAAATAAAAAGCTAATGCACCTAGTGTCGGCCATACCACAGAAAATCCATTAGACAATTTTAAAAATGTTCCCCCCGTTATTCCACATCCAATAGCCATTATTAAATAGAGAGTGTGCTTCTCTAACATCATTCCCATCCCCTTTAACTAAAATTTAGCAGGATTATTCCGAAAAGCAGGATACATAATCCTGCTATAGATCTCAAAGTTATTTTTTCTTTCAAAAACAGAATAGCGATAAAAACAGTTAAAGCTGTACCTATGCCCGACCAAGTCGCAAAAACAACCCCCATAGAAAGAGTTTTTAAAGATAATGCTAAAAAATAAAATGTTACACTATAGCCAACCATAGTAAATAAAGACGGCCAGAACTTTCTAAATCCCTGCGATAATTTCAACTGAGTAGAGGAAAAAACCTCCAACAATATGGCGACAAACAAATATAAATAGGCCAAGAACAATACTCCTTTCATTTCATAGATAGAACGATCATTATATTTTATATCAAAAAATAAAAGAGCATATCTTTTATTTTTTGATTGATTTCAACAACTCTCTAGCTACTTTAATCGCTTTTTCGGGACCAATTATTTCAGCCATAGAAGTAGACCCTTCAGCAATTGTATGGATATGAAGACATAATTCCGGTGAACGATTATTTTGGGCTAATACCTCTCTTAAATAGGCCGTAAAAGCTTGTTTATGATCCATTATAAGTTTTTCAATCGCTTCGCTTCTTCCTCGATATTCTTCCAATGCACGTAAAAAGATACAACCAATGTCTCCTTTTTCGATCAGCCACATAAAATGACCCTCCATCACATCTTCAATATCCCAATTATCCGGATCTCTATGCTGAGGCCTTACAAGGTTCCAATAGTAAAGTTCTCTCTTTTTTAATACTTCCAAAACTAATTCTTCTTTAGAAGAAAAATGATTATATAAGGTCATGATAGCTACATCAGCTTCAGTTATGATTTTCTTCAATCCAATGGAATGAAATCCATATTGGTAAAACAACGTTTCTGCAGTATTGAGTATAGCTTCTCTTTTGGATGATCCCATCATACATACTCCTTTATTCTATAGTGATCGTTCTATACATTATAACACTTGAAAAATTTTAGTCATTAGATATTATCTGGCTAACCATTATTTTAGGTGATTACAGCCGTGCAATTGCTGGATATTTCTTAACTTTTCAAAACCTCTCTGCAATCGGTGTTCCAAGAGGGCGAGGGAAAATAGAAAGATTCTTTTTAACCATTAATCAATTGTTTTCACAAGATTTACCCGGTTATTTGTGTTCCTTTATGATAAGGTAAAAGAGTTACCAAACATGTATAGAAGTATAAAAGGAGGGCCCATGGACTGTTTAAAAGGCATTTTGAAGGATCACTATGGCTTGGAGAATACTGACGTTGTACCACAGCAGGGTGGCTGGGCTGCACTCGCATTTAGAGTCAGGAGCCATAACGAGCATTATTTCCTGAAGGCTTATGAGAAAAGCCGGGCATCCACTCCCAAGTGGACGGCGCTCATTGATGATTACGTGCCGATATTGCTGTGGCTTGAAGAGCATAGCCGTTTGAAGGGCAAGATTCCAGCCCCCATTCTCACGACGGACGGTAGCTATCAATGCGAGGATGATGAAGGAATTTATCTGTTGTATGAATATATCGTCGGGGACACAATCGCCGATCAAGAACTGACAGAGGATCAGGTACGGCAGCTAGCGGAGATGATCGCAGAGCTCCATCGCTATGGGGAAGAGGTTCCGCTGGTGACAAGTGCGATGAAAGAAAGCTTTACGGTGCCGTTTCTTGGGCAGCTGAGGAGCACGCTGGACGGGGAGTTGCCGTATGACCTCGGGGAAGTGATGCTTCATCATATCGATAGCTTGAATGAATTAATGCTTAAAGTTGAAGAACTGTCCGAAGCGCTGAAGAATCGTGATCTCCGAATGGCATTATGCCATACCGACGTACATGGATGGAATCTGATGTCTACGTCTACGGGACAGCAACTGAAGCTGATCGATTGGGAAGGACTGAAGTTGGCACCGGTTGAGGCGGATATGATGTCTTTTGTGGATGAGCCCTATTTTGAACTATTTATGAGGGTTTATAAAGAAACGCACAGTGATTATGAAATAAACGCTGAGGCGTTGCAGTTTTATCAAGGCAGACGCAAATTGGAGGATGTCTGGGAGTTCATGGAGCAACTGCTCTATGATGTCCAGCATGACAAAGAGCGTGCGTTAACGCTCCAGAGTCTGAGAAAAGAGCTGGAAGAGATCGCTTCTTCCCATCGGGACTGATCCTTATACATGAAAAAAGCCAGCCAGTAGAGTGAAGCACGCTTCAATCCTACCAGGAGGCTTTTTTCCTTGCTTGTCTATTTCGGTGTTTCACAACACATACTTTGCAAGTACCCAACAGAGAAGAGCCATAAACCAGGAGACAAAACCGAAGATCATAACGATTTTGTTCTCGCTCCAGCCGTACTTGAGACTGAAGTGGAAATGGATCGGGGTCATTCGGAAGAGACGCAGCTTGGTCCGTTTGTAATACCATACCTGCAGGATAACCGAAAGCTGCTCCGCCAAATAGATAAGGAACAGCAGTGGAATCAGAATTTCGACCTTCTCGATAACCGCAAGGAATGAAAGGGAACCGCCAATGGCAAGGGATCCCGTATCGCCCATAAAAGCCCGGGCCGGATAAATGTTGTAGAGCAGCAAGCCGAGCAGACAGCCGATCATGACCAGCGAGAACATCTGGACCTCCGGTTTGTCGGAGATCAGAAAGAAGAAAAAATAGGTGGGTATGGCCACATTGATCAACAGTCCGTCCAAACCATCGGTAAAGTTGATTGCATTAGCCGAGCCTACAATGAACAGCAGCATGATGATGACGTACACGCTAACCGGCAGATGGAGCTGGAACCCGTTGAAGAGCGCGATATCACTTGTCAGCGAAAAGGAATGGAACAGCACATACAGTAATGAGCCGGTAAACAGGAACTGAAATACAAGCTTCATGCGACCGGAGATTCCGGACGGGTCCTGCCACGCAGCTTTTTTGAAGTCATCCATAAACCCGATCGAGCTGAACAAGAGGAAGGTCGCGCATAAAAAAACGGTAAGCGGCGCAGGTTGGAATTGCAGTGACATGGCAACGCCAATCAGCAATATAAGACCTGCCATTAACGGCGTCCCGCGTTTGGCCTGATGATCGGGAGGCAGCTCGGTCCGGATTGGCTGCGTGAGCTTTAACGTACGCAATCCCCAGATAAGCAGCGGCGTGAACAGTGTCACCAGCAAGAAAGATAGTCCGGATACACCCAGAATTCCATTCATCTCATACACATCTCTTTCTATCGATTTCGTGTTAGTACATTGTATTTCGATGAAATGGACAAATATTCCTTCTAATTTCTAGAATTGATAGGGTCCGTTAATGGACAAGCGTAATGCCATGGCCGTCATTTCCCGTGGAGTGTAGGGATATCCATTCAACATCCACCACAAGATGGTCTCGTGAAACGCGCCCGTCATAAAGTTGATCACCACGTCGGACGGAACGCTGATCTCGGCGCCTGTCTCGATAGATGCTTCAAGCCCAACCTTTACAAAATGGTATAGCGTGGCTTTGAAATAACGCGTGAATGGCGTGTCCGGATGGATTAAAATGAAGGCTTCGTAAAACTGGCGATTCTCCAGCACATGGTTGAATAAAGCTACCATATTGGAGGGCAGTTCCACATAATCAACCTCTTGAAGGGATATTTTTTTCTCGATCACGATGCAGCGTTCCAAATCTTCCATCATCTCCTTGGACATGACCTCCATTAACTCGGCTACACCACTAAAATGCTTGTAAAAGGTAGGCCGTGTCACTTGTGCCTCGGCACATAGATCCGTAATGGATATGGGATCGATTCGGGAAGCCATCATGTGAAGGAGAGCGGTTTTTATTTTTTGCAGAGTTCTGATTTCTCTCGGATCTAACTCCGGTTTCATGACAGTAGCTCCACTCCTTCGCAGTTCCACAATATGTATCTCTCTATTATACAAAATACCATCATGTACTGAATCTGGGTAGGAGATGTAGTAAGATCCACGACTACTCTATTCTTCATGTAAGAATCGACGCCAAACGCAGATGGTCATATATCTTAAGATGTGAGTTGTTCGAAGACGGCGTGAAACATCAAGACCGGTTCGCTACGCTACTCGTCATCATGTTACACGCGAAGTCCAGCACCAAGACTTCGCTTGCACTGCATCTTCATGCTTGAAGTAAGGTGAGAAATGAAGTAGCCATTGCTATCTTGATTATGGTTTAATCTATTTAATGGCTACAACAATTTTAAACCCATAAACGTAATATTATTGAATTGAATGCGGTTGGATCATAAAGGATGGACAGCACCGAAAGTATCGGGAGCTTACAACGTCGATTACGGCGATTGTGAGCTCTTTTTGCTTTCCAATAATTAGGTTGCTGCTATAATGAGAGGGTGGGAACGTGAGTATATGGGTGTCTCGGAATGATGGAGGTTCCTTGTATGTTCGTTTTAAGTATGATGAACAAATGGTGATGAAGATTCGAGAAATTCCAGGAAGGAAATGGGTCAGTGATAAAAAGATCTGGATGATTCCATTTACACCCGAATCCATTCAACAGTTGCATACACTTTTTGAAGGAACGAAGATTTATGCTGATAGCGTGTTGATGAAAGAGTGCAGTTTGTTTAACAATGAAGTTCATATGCAGGATCACATTCCAATCTATTCATGGAATGAGTCGATAAAAAGGTCTTTCGTTGATGTACTGCAGCTTCGAGGTTATAGTAAAAAAACGATAAAAGCTTATTGTAGTCAAGTTCATCGATTTCATGCTTTTGTACAGCAGCAAAATAATTGGATGGATCACGAGAAAATGATTCAGAGTTATTCATTACACTTGCTTCATAGGAAATGTTCCCATTCCTATGTTAATCAAGCGCTCAGCGCGATCAAATTCTATGCTCAAAAAGTATTATTGCTTGAGGAAACAGTCTCTTATGTTCGCCCTAAGAAAGAAAAGAAGTTGCCGAATGTGTTATCGATGAACGAAGTGATGTTGATCTTAAAAGCACTCCATAATTTAAAACATCGTGCGATCCTATACCTTACCTATTCCTCAGGATTACGGTAGGGGAAGTGGTTCGGTTGAAAACTCAAGACATTGATTTCGAGCGAAAAACACTTCGAGTTTCTCAAGGCAAAGGTCGAAAGGATCGTCTTACGCTATTATCCGATACAGCTATCGATATTGTTCAACCGTATTTACAACAAGAAAAGCCTGAGAAGTGGATGTTCCCAGGTCAACACCCAGAGCGCCATATGACTGAACGAACTGTTCAAAAAGTGTTCGAACAAGCACGTACTGCCTCTGGAATCCAGAAAAAGGTTAGTATCCACGCCTTACGCCATTCATTCGCTACACATCTATTGGAAGGTGGAATTGACATTCGCTTCATTCAAGAGTTGCTCGGTCATCAAAGTGTACGCACCACCGAAAGGTACACACATGTGAGTGTGAAGGACATAAGAAGGATTAAAAGTCCGTTAGATCAATTGGAAGAGGAGTCGTAAACTTGGTTGTTGAAGGTGTGTTCACGAAGTTCGTAAACACCTCAAGAGATGAAATTTTTGCGAAGTTCGTGAAAAAGACGTTATCTGAAATCAGCGAAAAACTGAAATGATAATATCATCAAATACGTTGGGTATCCTCGACTAAGATAATATAAAAAAGCTTTTGGTAAAAAAAATCAAAAAAAGATTGGCTCCTGAGTGTATTCTTTAATTGTTATAAACATTACAGGAGTTGATAATATGGTAACAGTTAGAATTGAGAAGAAACCTTCCTTCAAGATTTGTGGACGTAAAACCTGGGTAGGGCAGGATAACGAGGCCTTCGGGCAATTTTGGGAAAAGTGCAGAAAAGAAGGTTTGATACAGTTATTCGAAAGAATTCATGAAAATGGTACAGAAACCGTAACGAACAGTAATGCTATAGGTGTTTCGTGTGTAGAAAAAAATCCGAACGATAGAAATTTCTGGTTTTACGTTGCGACTGAGTGTGACCATTCTCCAGAAGGCTTCAATTTGGAGGAATATATAGTTCCTGCATCAGAGTGGGCGATATTTGAAAATTACGGTGAAAACCCCGATGCCTTGATTGATGCGGAAATGTATGCATTTGAAGAATGGCTTCCGTATTCACGCTACAATCATGCAAATGTTCCCGAAATTGAGGCTTACCCACCCAGAAAAACAGATAAAGGTTTTTCGTATGAATTTTGGCTTCCTATCAGAGAAAAAAAGAAATTTTAATAGAGATAGAGTGAAAAAACTAATAGGATGGTTGTATGAATTATTACGAAAAAATACAAAAATCGGTTGATTACATTGAACTTCATTTAAAGGAGGACCTAAGCGTCTGTTCCATTGCAGAGCAGGCCTATTTTTCTGTAACCCATTTCTATCGAATCTTTCGAGCAATGGTAGGAGATTCGGTGAAAGAATATATTCGTAATAGAAGGTTAAGTCAGAGCGTAAATGAACTTCTTACAAGCGAGAAACGTATCATTGAGATTGCTATTGAATATGGCTTTGAATCGCAAGAAACATACACACGGGCTTTTACCAAACAATTCGGTATTACTCCTGGGAGGTATAGAAGACAAGGGAAGAAAATCGTTCTATATGAAAAGGCGGATGTGTGGAAAACCAAACAAATTAATGAGATATTAGAAACATCTTTTCCTTTTAGACCTCAGATTGTTCAATGTAAAATAAATCAAGTCATAGGTCTCAAGGCAATCGTTAAGCCTGGGTCTGAAACGATAAGAAATTTGTGGGCAGAGTTCGGAAAAAGAAAGGCAGAGATAGAATGTCAGTCCGAAAATGAAATATGTTTGGGAATATGTGAATATAATCCAGATATTACGGACGAAAGTGATTTCACTTATATTGCAAGCATTGAAGTGTGCGACCCTAAACAAATCCCTTTCGGAATGATAAGTAGAACAATACCATGCTCTAAGTATGCTGTCTTTCCCCATAGAGGTTCAATTAATAATTTAAAAAATACGTATAATTATATATATGGAGTTTGGTTGCCGGACTCAGGCTATGAATTAGCAGAACTTGATACGATTGAATATTATGATTTTAGATCAAGCAATTCGAATTTTGAATTCGATATTTATATTCCAGTTATATAGAAAGTTTTGTGTTCCATAGTATAGTTGAAGAACTACTGTAAGTAATTCGAAGAAGTCGCTGACATCCGATAACAAAGCATTCACGCTACGGGGCTATCGCCCCTTGGATGTCAGATGTATAATCGTGAAAGAAGCTCAGACAACAAATGACCCAGCCTAAGATAGGAGCTATCTAAGGCTGGGGTGTTTCGTGAATACAAGAACGTTATCTGAAAGAATCGGTAAGTAAATTAAAAACGGAGGAAGTACATGTCTC